>NZ_OZ480211.1:0-3512147 GCF_984668525.1 Burkholderia torrens | reverse complement strand
CAAGTAACTGTCGTTTTTTGCGTGCACAGCGCGGCTCGCCGGCGCCCTTGTCGCGGTTGCGCAACAAGGCCCGAAGCGGTCGTGCGAGCGTGCCTCGGACGCCTGCGTCACAGTCGTGGAGAGGCAGGCGCGAGCCGAAGCGGTGTGCGGGATTCTTGGAGATAAGGCGAGATTCTAACGCCAAAAGCGGCCACAGCGGGACTTATCCACAGGCTGTGATTGTGGGGGGCGGGGCCGGATCGCGCGGGGCGTGCACAGGCGATCGACTCCTAAAGTATTGACCGTCAACGGAAAAACGGTTTAAATAGCGGGTTCCGCGAAAACCAATCCTGTATTCCCGGCGATTGCGTTCGCCCGAATGCCTCCGGTAGGGCACGCGGTCCCCTGAATTTCGACATTCTCGAACAAGTGAGAACATCATGAAACGTACTTACCAACCGTCCGTGACGCGCCGCAAGCGCACCCATGGCTTCCGTGTCCGCATGAAGACGGCAGGTGGCCGCAAGGTCATCAACGCTCGCCGCGCGAAGGGCCGCAAGCGCCTCGCCATCTAAGGCAGGTTGCGCGCTGTGTCCGCCGTCCGCAGTCCTGCGGAAGGTACCGTCGAGCCGGGTGCGAATCCGTCGCAGACGAAAGCCGCCTTCCCGAAAGCTGCGCGACTTCTGAAAACGGATGAATTTTCATCCGTTTTTCGTTTGCGTCCCTGGCGGCGCTCCGCGCACTTCGTGATTTACGGCAAGCCGACCGGTCAGCCCGCGCGTCTGGGGCTCGTCGTCGGCAAGAAGTATGCGCCGCGTGCAGTAACACGTAACCTCGTGAAGCGGCTGGCGCGCGATCAGTTTCGCCTGCGCCGGGCCGAATTCGCCGGTTACGACCTGCTGCTGCGGCAGCACACGCGCTTCGACAAGAAAGCGCTGCCGAGCGCGGCTTCCGCCCCGCTCGCGGCGATGTGCGCGGCCGAGATCCGCGAACTGCTCGACAGGGCAGTCCGGGAAATCGCCCGCCGTGCGTCGAAGCCCGCGTCCGAGTGACGCATCCGTGCCCGGTGCGGCGTTCGCGCCTGCCCGGCCGGTTTTGACGCGGCGTCGTACGGCGCCGCCCAAGGTATGGAAACGGTATTGATCGCCTTGCTGCGCTTCTACAAGGTTGCCGTGAGCCCGATGCTCGGCAACCGTTGCCGTTTTTATCCTTCCTGTTCGGATTACGCGCGCGAGGCAATCCAGTATCATGGCGCCGCGCGCGGCACGTATCTCGCCGTCAGGCGCGTGTGCCGATGCCATCCGTTTTCCGCGGGCGGCATCGACCTCGTCCCGCCGCCCAACTCCGACACTCGCGCTAGCGGCGAAGCCGACGCGCGGTCCCATCGACTCTGAGACAACGCATGGATATCAAACGCACCGTCCTATGGGTGATCTTCTTCATGTCAGCTGTCATGCTGTACGACAACTGGCAGCGGTCCCATGGACGCCCGTCGATGTTCTTCCCGAGCGCCACGCAGACGGCCCCCGCGGCCGCTGCCGGCGGTGCATCGGGCACGGGCGCGACGACGACGACCGCAGGTGAAGTGCCTGCTGCCGCAGCCGGCGCCGCACCGTCGACCACTGCATCGGCCGCTCAGGCGCAGCTCGTGAAGTTCTCGACCGACGTCTATGACGGCGAAATCGACACGCGCGGCGGCACGCTCGCGAAGCTGACGCTGAAGAAGCAGGGCGACGGCAAGCAGCCCGACCTGTACATCACGCTGTTCGACCACACGGCCGGCCACACGTATCTCGCACGCACGGGCCTGCTCGGCGGCGATTTCCCAAACCACAACGACGTCTACACGCAGCTGAACCCCGGCTCGACGTCGCTGACGGGTGACCAGAACACGCTGAAGCTGTCGTTCGAATCGCCGGTGAAGGGCGGCGTGAAGGTCGTGAAGACCTACACGTTCACGCGCGGCAGCTACGTGATCGGCGTCGACACCAAGATCGACAACGTCGGCACGGCACCGGTCACGCCGACGGTCTACATGGAACTCGTCCGGGACAACACAGCCGTCGAAACGCCGATGTTCTCGCATACGTTCCTCGGGCCGGCGGTCTACACGGACGCGAAGCACTTCCAGAAGATCAACTTCAGCGACCTCGACAAGAACAAGGCCGACTTCGTGAACTCCGCCGACAACGGCTGGGTCGCGATGGTGCAGCACTACTTCGCGTCGGCCTGGATTCCGAAGCAGGGCGTGAAGCGCGACATCTACGCTGAAAAGATCGATCCGACGCTGTACCGCGTCGGCGTGAAGCAGCCGGTCGCCGCGATTGCGCCGGGCCAATCGGCCGACGTGCAGGCCAGCCTGTTCGCCGGTCCTGAAGAAGAGCGCATGCTCGAAGGCATCGCGCCGGGCCTGGAGCTCGTGAAGGACTACGGCTGGGTGACGATCATCGCGAAGCCGCTGTTCTGGCTCCTCGAGAAGATTCACGGCTATGTCGGCAACTGGGGCTGGGCGATCGTGCTGCTGACGGTGCTGATCAAGGCCGTGTTCTTCCCGCTGTCGGCTGCCAGCTACAAGTCGATGGCGCGCATGAAGGAAATCACGCCGCGCATGCAGGCGCTGCGCGAACGCTTCAAGAGCGATCCGCAGAAGATGAACGCCGCGTTGATGGAGCTGTACAAGACCGAGAAGGTCAATCCGTTCGGCGGCTGCCTGCCGGTCGTGATCCAGATCCCGGTGTTCATCTCGCTGTACTGGGTGCTGCTCGCATCGGTCGAAATGCGCGGCGCGCCGTGGATTTTGTGGATTCACGACCTGTCGCAGCGCGATCCGTTCTTCATCCTGCCGGTGCTGATGGCCGTGTCGATGTTCGTGCAGACGAGCCTGAACCCGACGCCGCCGGACCCCGTCCAGGCGAAGATGATGAAGTTCATGCCGATCGCGTTCTCGGTGATGTTCTTCTTCTTCCCGGCCGGCCTCGTGCTGTACTACGTCGTGAACAACGTGCTGTCGATCGCGCAGCAGTACTACATCACGCGCAAGCTCGGCGGCGTCAAGAAGAAGCCAGCCTGACGCTCGTTGCACGCGCGGGCGGCCAGCCGCCCGCGATGCACGCAAAAAAAGCCGCATGGTTCGTGACCATGCGGCTTTTTCATTTCCCGGCGGTTATTTCCAGGCTGCGACGGCGGCGGCGCGTGCCGTTCCCGATCAGGCTTTCTTTGCTTCGAGTTTCAGATCGCCGTAGAACTGCTCGACCAGTTCCTGCACGAGGTAGCGTTGATGCGGGGACAGCGCCTCGATCTTCGACGCGAGTTCGATCGTCTCGGGCGTCGGCGGATAGCGCTCGTCACGCGGCAGCGGTTGCGGCGTCGGGTGTTCGATCACGCTCGGCGACGGCCCGTAATGCAGCCAGTGCACTTCGACGCGCAACCACTCGGCGAGCGTTTCGAGTTTGTCCGATGTCGGAATCGTGCGGCCCGTCAGCCATTTGTGCGCGGTTTGCGGCGAAACAGGGTGCGTTCCGCGGTGGCGCAGATTGAATCGGTTCGCCAGCTCGGTCGCACCGGTGACCTTCTCCGGGCTGCGCCGCAGGGCGAATTTCAGGCGTTCCGAGAACGCGGCTTTTTCTTCGGATGTCGGCATGGGGGAGATTGTGCAATTCCCTCGACGCGTTTCAGACAACCATATGCGCTAAACATATCTCATTCGGACGAATCCCGACCTCGACCGGATTGGGGATGGGAATTTGGGGGCAAATCGTTGGGCCGCTCCGGCAGGCATACTCGTCCGAAGCGATGGCGGTGTTATCCCGATGGACTGATACTTGCCTTATCCCCGGCGGGATAAATTCGGGCGAGTCCGAATCCGGCGGGGCGGCCGGTGGCGTGTGAGCCGGCACGCTACAATGCCGGCGTTCCGATGCCCGAACTGTTGCGCGGGCGCACCATTTTCATCCTGATTTCCCGATTCCCATGCTCGCTACCGATTCCGATCCGATCGTCGCCATTGCCACTGCTGCCGGCCGAGGCGGCATCGGGGTCGTTCGTGTGTCGTTCGGGCGCGGCGGCGAGGCGGCCGCGCTGCCGCTGATCGACGCGTTGTGCGGGCAGAAGCTCGCACCGCGTCATGCGAGCTACGTGCCGTTCCTCGACGAGCATGGCGCACCGCTCGACCGCGGGATCGCGCTGTATTTCCCGGCGCCGCATTCGTACACCGGCGAGCACGTGCTCGAGCTGCAGGGGCACGGCGGGCCGATCGTGATGCAGCTGTTGCTGCAGCGCTGCCTCGATGCGGGGCGTGGTTTCGGGCTGCGGCTCGCGGAGCCGGGCGAGTTCACGCGGCGTGCGTTCCTGAACGACAAGCTCGACCTCGCGCAGGCCGAGGCCGTCGCCGACCTGATCGAGGCGAGCACCGAGGCGGCGGCGCGCTCGGCCGGGCGCTCGCTCGACGGTGCGTTCTCGCGGCAGATCCATGTGCTCGTCGACGACGTGATCACGCTGCGGATGCTGGTCGAGGCGACGCTCGATTTCCCGGAAGAGGAGATCGACTTCCTCGAAGCGGCCGACGCGCGTGGCAAGCTCGCGAAGATCCGCGCGCAGCTCGCGCACGTGCTCGGCGATGCGCGGCAGGGTGCGCTGCTGCGCGAAGGGTTGTCGGTCGTGCTCGCGGGGCAGCCGAACGTCGGCAAGTCGTCGCTGCTGAACGCGCTGGCCGGCGCGGAGCTGGCGATCGTCACGCCGATCGCCGGGACGACGCGCGACAAGGTCGCGCAGACGATCCAGGTCGAAGGGATTCCGCTGCACATCATCGATACGGCCGGGCTGCGCGAGACGGAGGATGAGGTCGAGCGGATCGGCATTGCGCGCACGTGGAGCGAGATCGAGCGCGCGGATGTCGTGCTGCATCTGCTGGATTCGCGCACGGGGATGACGCCCGATGACGAAGTGATCGCGGCGCGGTTTCCGGGCGGCGTGCCGGTGGTGCGCGTGCTGAACAAGACGGACCTGACCGGCGTGCCGGCATGCGTCGAGCATCCGGCGGCCGAGGGCGACCTGACGGAGGTGCATCTGTCGGCGAAGCGCGGCGACGGGATCGACATGCTGCGTGCGGAGCTGCTGCGGATTGCAGGGTGGCAGGCAGGGGCGGAAGGCGTGTATCTCGCACGCGAGCGGCATTTGATCGCGCTGCGGGCGGCGCAGGAACATCTCGCGCAGGCGGCGGATCATGCGGAGCAACGCGCTCAGTCGCTCGATCTGTTTGCCGAGGAGCTGCGGCTCGCGCAGGAGCAGCTGAATTCGATTACGGGGGAGTTCACTTCGGATGATCTGCTGGGGGTGATTTTCAGCAGGTTTTGTATCGGGAAGTGAGTGGGCGCTCAAGGTAGCCTAACGTCCACGAAGCTTGTGCGGCGCTAATTTGTCCCGCGAAACACCAACGAATGAGAGAAGAGGACAAAGTGTCCGAGAGTGAAGGCGTGGATCGAGAGGTTCGAGCCAAGCACGCAACGTATTCGGTGTTGAGGGAGCGCATCGTCGAGCATGTATTCATCGGTGATGTCATGCGTCGGCTTTGGCAGCGAGACATCATGGATATCGAAGTGCTGCGTGCGGAGTTTGACACGAACGGCTACGACCTCGTCATGAGCCGCGCGAGCGTCCTGCGTCATATTCAGCTCAAGGTGTCGCTCGTCGACGGCGCGCGGTCCCGGATCAACATCAACTTGAAACTGGGAAATACGCCAAGTGGTTGCGTCATCTGGATCGTCGTCGATCGCAATCTCAAGATCGTCGAATATCGTTGGTTTGGCGGACCACCGGGCATGCCGCTTCCCGACATTTCCGATCGTGGCGCCGTGCGCCATACGCGGGCCAATGCCCACGGCGAAAAGGCGGTTCGAGACGGGCAGCGTTCGTTATCGCGGTCAGACTTCGTTTCTCTCGACGTATCTCCCGATGGACCGGATGCCGTGATCGAGCAATTGTTCGGGATTGAATGTCCGGAATCGTCATCACGCCGATAACGACGCCGGTTTGATCGATGAAGATCCTTCGGCGCCGACCTGACAGCCTTGTCAGATGGCTGGTCGCTGTCCTGATGCTACATTCCGTCGGGCTCAAGCAAGACTTAACCCGACGTGGATCTATAGCGGCTCGCGTGCCAGCCTGATCCGGCATCACCGAACGATCACCACCCATGTCCCTGTCCCGCCGACATTTCGTTGCCTCCCTCGCCGCATTCCCGATGCTTGCCGCACGCGCGGCGTCGGGCGCTCCCGTGTCGTCACGACCTGCCGACCGCAACGCGATCATCCGCGACGTTTTCGCCGACGGCGCATCTCTTCCCGACCTGACCTCGCGCCACGTTGCGTTGATGAAGCAGTTGCGGGTGATGTGGGTGCCGGTCGAATCCGGCGCACCGGGCATCGATCCGATGCATCCGCTGATCGGCGAAGGGTCGACGATTATGTTGGCCAAGGCTGCACTCAAAACCAATGACGATGCGCTCGCCATTCGCACGCTCGCCGAACTCGGACACCTCGTCCCCGTGTTTGTCGCGACGGCGGGCACGCTGGCGCCCGGGCGATACACGATCCCGCCAGCGCTTCGCAAGCTGTTTGCCTTCAAGGGGAGCGGTGTCGATGCGTCGGGCCGTTTCGAATTTCGTGCCGCGCATCTTGCCGTGCTGAGGGGCGCCAACTGGCGGACGGTCGATGCGGACGCTATAGACGACGTGCTGAGCGAAGGTGATTTCTGGCCGATGGCCTACATCGACGGCAAGCGGCCATACGGGGATCGCACGTACTACCAGTTCGACATGGCCGAACTGCTGGGGGAGCCGTACAAGCGGGATACCAGTGGCAACTTGGTCAAGGATGGGAAAAAGGATGCGCGTCTGGAGCGGCTTCACGGCGAAACGCTCGCCGCACTACAGGTGTTCCTGATGCACGCCGATCTGACCAGGCCGGCCTGATCGGGTTTCAGTCCGGCGCATCGATCGCGTTGCAGACAACAAGGCGATCGACGCATCCGTATCCTTCGCGACAACAACGGTGCGCCGACCTTTTCGCGACCGTAGCGCCGCAACCTTCACCCGCCTCAATCCCAATGACGATGATGGTGGTAATACCCATCCCCGTAATATCCACCGCCGTCAGGCACCACGATACAGCCGCTCAGCAACACGGCGACACCGGCAATCAGCAAAAGGGTTTTCTTCATGGCACTCACCTGCTCGGGTTCGATATGAAACCCAGCATAGCGAGCGCCTCCCACCCCGGATGTAAGCGATCGTTTCCCTGTTGCGCAATCCGTAACGGCGGATTATTCCGGTCACAATGACCGTAACAATTAGCCAAACAGCAGACGTTTTCAGGCGACGACGACCCTGTTTCGCCCCGTATCCTTCGCACGATACAGCGCGGCATCGGCGGCTTCGATCAACGCATCGGGCGTCGACAGATCGTCGGCCGACACGGTCGCGCAGCCGACGCTGACGCTCACGCGCCCGGCCGGCGAATCCGGCATCTCGAGGTCGAGCCGCAGCACCGCGTCGCGCACTTCGTCGGCCACCACGCGTGCGCCGCGCGCGCCCGTGTTCGGCAGCACGATCGCGAACTCCTCGCCGCCGTAGCGCGCGACGATATCCGCAGGCCGCCGCACCGCGCCGGCCAGCGCATTCGCAATCGCGATCAGGCACGCATCGCCCTTCACGTGGCCGAACGCATCGTTGTAGGCCTTGAAGTGATCGACGTCGATCATCAGCAGCGACAACGGTTCGCCCTGACGCCGCGCCTGCAGGAACAGCGTGTGGAAATGATCGTTGAAGTGGCTGCGGTTGAACGCGCCGGTCAATCCGTCGCGCGCGGACGACCGGATCAGCGTCGCGTGCGCCTCGAACAGCTGCCGGTACAGCATCGTCACTTCCCACGCGAGCACGCACACGAGCACGCCGGGCGTGAACATGCTGAACACGCGCGCGACGTACCAGCCGACCGTGAAGCGGTTCGTCGCCAGCAGGTTCAGCGTCGTATCGGTGAGGCACGCGAGCACGGCGATCGCGAGCCACAGGTCGAGTGTCGTGCGCAGCCGGCCGGTGACGACCACGGTGACGAGCGCGAGCACATTGAGGATCCACACGACGAGCGCGATGCCGTTGACGGGCAGCACGGCCGCGTCGCCGGGCGGATGGAACGCGGGCGGCAGCGACACGTTCAGCGCGAGCGCGCATAGCAGCGCCGCTGCGACGGCCGGCCCGCCGACGAGCGCGACCGTCCAGCGGCGCGTCTCTTTCTCGCCGACCGGTGCGCGCGTCAGCCGCTCGCGTGCGAGCAGCGCGGCCATCACGAAGCACGGGAAGCCGGCATGCCAGAAGACCCACATCCACGCAGCGCTTTGCGGGCGCGCGCCGAGCAGGCCCTGCGGCGCGAATACGCCGGGAAAGGTGAGCAGTTGCAGCGCGACGGCGAGCGCGGTGAACGCATAGGCGCCGCCGAGCGCACCGAGCACGGGCTGGCGCGTGACGGTGAACTGCGCGCCGAGGAAGAATGCGGCGATGCTCGCGGTCGTGAACACGGTGAGCGCGCACATCGGCATGAACGGCTCGATGGCCGGCAGCGAGACGTTCGCGTGCGGCGCGGCGATCCCGAGTGCAAGCAGGATGACGAGCGCCGTCAGCGCGCCGAACCAGAGCTGACGGCGCGTCGTATGCTGGATCAGGATGCCTTCCATGGAGTCCCCCGGACACGCGTGCTCGAACGCCCGTTCTTGCGCCGGGCGGCACGCCTCCCGATCGCGGCGCGACCGGTGCGGCCCGATCCTATCGCGTTATTGCCATCCGCTCAAATGCCGAGCCCCGGGCCGAAGTTGCCGGCGACCCATTGCGTGACGGCATTGACGTCCGCGTAGTCCTGTTCGGGCAGGCCGTCGAGCATCGACAGCACCTCGTTGCTGGCGCCGGCGTCGCGCGCGGCATCGACGATCGCATCCTTGTTCGCCGGGTACCGGACGGCCGCCAGCACGTCGGCGATCTGCAGGTCGATCGTTTCGTGAGGGATATCGTGAGCAGGGGCAGCGGGCTTGTCGTTCACGGCGGCGTCTCGCGGGTTGGGCGGGAATCGGATCGAAGCGGAGGGGCGGCGCACCGCGCGCTACCGGGCCCGGGATGGCCCGGCCGGCGTGTGCTGCGCGTCGAGGATGAAGCGGCTCAATGACCGCGTCGCACGCGGCGCCACGGATGCTTCCAGTCGATATGCGGTGCGTTTTCGTCGCGCGGATGCTGGCGCCGGTGCTCCTGCCACAGTTCGTCGGAAAACAGCGCCGCGACGATGACGAGTGGCAGCACGAGGAATATTCCGAGTATGACTTGCTCGATCACGATAGCCTCCTTGCGGTGGCAGGAACCCTTGCTCCCATTCTAGGCTCTGAACCCGGCCCGCGTTCATTTTCTTACAGTGCGGAACGGGCCCGGACGCGGGCGTGCCGCGTGGGCATTCCGCACGTGCGCCGGCATCAAAAAGGACATGAACATGCAACTCCAGAACGATACCAACACGCTCGCGCTGCGGCCGCTGGAGCGCCAGGACCTGCGCTTCGTCCACGAGCTGAACAACGACGCGAAGATCATGCGCTACTGGTTCGAGGAACCGTACGAAACCTTCTCGGAGCTGTCGCAACTGTACGACCGCCACGTGCACGACCAGCGCGAACGCCGTTTCGTCGCGGTCGATGCGCAAGGCGAACTGGTCGGCCTCGTCGAGCTGATCGAGCTGGACTACATCCATCGCCGCGGCGAGTTCCAGATCATCATCGCGCCGCACTGCCAGGGGCGCGGCTATGCGGGCCAGGCGACGCGCCTCGCGATCGAGTACGCATTCAAGGTGCTGAACATGCGCAAGCTGTACCTGATCGTCGATACGTCGAATGCGGCGGCGATTCACGTGTACGAGAAATGCGGATTCCAGCACGAGGCCGAATTGAAGGAGGAGTTTTTCGGCAACGGCGCGTATCACAACGCCTATCGCATGTGCATTTTCCAGCGCGATTATTTCGAGCATCATCAAGCCAGCCCGAACAAGGCAGGGTAAACACGCTGACGAAAAGCGCTCGCGGCGGGATTCCGCGGGCATCGAAACCATTCGGGGAACTACGGATAAATACGGATTCGCTTATACCTGGCATTTTTCTTGTATCAGGTATTTGCGATTCCGCGCCGCAGTAAAGTTGAATCATTTCGGGTGACTTTATGTGCGGCGCATCAAAATGATCCGGATGGCGAAATGGATTATCCAAACCGTTCAATCGTCGCAATGTAACTTTCCTGAAAGCCCTGCCTGGCAACGCTTTGCGCCTGGCGTCACGGGCCTGCCTGCTGCGCGCCGGGCGTTGCTGCGGGCGCGCGGCAAGCGAAAAACGGGCTGCGCACGGGGTGCGACAATCCGCCGCTATTGCGGTCGCACAACAAATGTGCTTGCTATCGTTTGCCGGTCTTCTAAAGTGAAAAACGCGGGTTCACGATCATCTTTAAACGCATAGCTAACCCAAGCCTGGTGCCCGCAGCCTGGAGACAGAACATGATGAAGCGTACCGGTATCCTTTTTGCCCTCGTCGGCGCATTTTGCGCAGTGTCGATTGCCCAGGCCGGCGGCGATTCGGCCGTCAAGCCGAAGCAGGAAATCCAGTTGACGAAGAACGCCTGGGGCTGCCTGTCGAAAGACAATCTGGATTCCGTACTGAATCACGAGCGTGACGGCAAGTCGCAGGCGAAGCAGCAATACTTCGACGACTTCCGCTGCCTGTCGGTGCCGGAAGGCCAGCGCTTCCGCGTGGTGTCGGTCGACCAGGGCGACGTGCAGTTCGTCAGCGCCGACAACAGCGACCAGCAAGGCCTCTGGACCGATTCGCGCTTCGTCAAGCAGTAACCGGTCGATCCGCGCGCAGTCGCACGACGCGCGAGCGCGCCGGCCCGACGGGCCGGCGGCGCGAACCGAACACGGCCCGGCGGATGCCGGGCCGTTGCGCTGTGGAGTACGCATGACACGCGCCGGGCGGCGCGCATTCGGTATCATCACGGCCCGACCGAACCGAATGCCCGCCCGGGCCGACTCCGCATGGCGCTGAAATCCACGATCTACAAAGCCGAACTGCAAATCGCCGACATGGATCGGCATTACTACGCCGATCACGCGCTGACGGTGGCGCGCCATCCGTCGGAAACCGACGACCGGATGATGGTGCGCATCGTCGCGTTCGCGCTGTTCGCGCACGAGCGGCTCGAATTCTGCAAGGGACTGTCGGACGTCGACGAGCCCGATCTGTGGCAGAAGGACCTGACGGGCGCGATCGACGTATGGATCGAGGCCGGCCAGCCCGACGAACGGCGCATCTCGAAGGCGGCCGGCCGCGCCGGGCAGGTCACGGTGATCGCGTACGGCGGCAAGACGTCGGATATCTGGTGGCAGGGCGTGCGCAGCAAGGTCGAGCGGCTGCGCAACGTGCAGGTGCTGTCGCTTGCCGACGGCGTCGCGACCGCGCTCGGGCGGCTCGCGGAGCGCACGATGCGCCTGCAGTGCACGGTGCAGGACGGCACCGCATGGATCTCGAGCGCCGACCACGATCCGGTCGCGGTCGAATGGACGGTGCTGAAGGCGCGCGCGGATGCGTAACGGCCCGCGCGCCGGCCGCGTTCAGCCGAGCGCGGCCGGCGGCCCCTTGACTTCGACCATGTTGCCCTCGGGATCGAACAGGTAGATCGACGGCCCGTAGCCGCCGGCGCCGTAGCGTTCGGCCGGCGCGTCCGGCCGCGCGCCGTGCGCGGCGAAATGGGCGATCAATGCGTCGGGATCGAACGGCTCGACGCGCAGGCACAGGTGATCGAGGTTGCGCCCCGTGCCGGGCGGGCCGCTGTCGGGACGGTCGATCGGGCCGCCGACCGTCAGCAGGTCGATCAGCGCATCGCCGGCGCGCAGCTGCACGAGGCCCAGCTCGGGCTGCTCCTTCTCGACATGGCAGCCGACGACGTCGCAGTAAAAGCGCGTCATCGCCGCCATTTCGGTCACGCGCAGCACGATGTGATCGATCCCGCGAATGGTGGGCTTCATGAACGGTTACTCCTTCGCTGTCGACGAGCATCGAGTGTAGGCGCATCGCGCCTGCGCCGCAGGCCGGAACGCGGCACAATCGACAGACGAAAAAAAGCCCGCTCACGCAGTGCGGAGCGGGCTTAATCCATATCAGGAGGAGACATGGAGGAGACAGTTCCAACTATACACACGGCGATGGTGCGACGCAATATTCCGATTGCAAAAAAACGTCAGGACGGCGATTTGTCGCATCCGCACTGCAGCAAAAGAGTGACGGGACGATGACGAAAATCGTGCCGGAGCGGCCGCCGCGCACGTTTCGTCGGATTTATTGTCAACTGATGCGTCCCCGGTTCGTCGATCGAATCACAGAGCAAGATTCAGGGCGCGACGGTATGTGCCGATGTCTAGAGTAGGCACCATCTACACTAAAGCGTACGAGGTTCAGATGAAAACCGCCTATCCGACCGACGATGCCCGCTGGGGCGCCGTGACCGAGCGCGATCCGCATGCGGACGGCGCGTTCTTCTATGCCGTGAGCACGACCGGCGTGTTCTGCCGTCCGACCTGCGCGTCGCGCCAGCCGCGCCGCGAGAACGTGTCGTTCTTCACCGATGCGGCGGCCGCACGCGCGGCCGGCTTCCGGCCGTGCAAGCGCTGCCAGCCGGAAGGGCTGCCGCGCGAACTCGAGATCGTCAACCGCGCATGCGCGGTGCTCGACGCGCATGCCGAGCGGCTCACGCTGCAGCAACTGAGCGACGCCGTGCACGTGAGCCCGTTCCACCTGCAGCGGCTCTTCAAGCGCGTGGTCGGCGTGTCGCCGCGGCAGTACCAGGCCGCGCAGCGCGGCGCCGCGCTGCGGCAGGCGCTGCAAAGCGGGCAGCCGGTCACGCAGGCGGCCGTCGACGCGGGTTTCAACTCGCCGTCGCGGCTCTATGCGTCGGTGCCGCGCGAGCTCGGGATGGCGCCGTCCGCGTTCCGCCGCCAGGGCGCAGGCCTGCGGATCGAGTATGCGACCGCGTCGACGTCGCTCGGCACGGTGCTCGTCGCCGCGACCGGTCAGGGCATCTGCCGGATCGCGTTCGGCGACGAACCGGCTGCGCTCGTCGGCGAGCTGAAGGATGCGTTCGCGCGCGCCGAACTGGTCGAAGCGTCCGCGCGGCTCGCGCCGTTCGTCGCACAGATCCGCGCGTACCTGGACGGCACGCGGCACGCATTCGACCTGCCGCTCGACATCGCGCCGACTGCGTTCCAGCAGCGCGTATGGGAAGCGCTGACGCATATTCCGTACGGCGAAACACGCAGCTACTCGGAGATTGCCGAGGCGCTCGGTTCGCCGCGCGCGGTGCGGGCCGTCGCGTCCGCGTGCGCGTCGAACCCGGTCGCGCTCGCGATTCCGTGCCACCGTGTCGTGCAGAAGGGCGGCGCGCTCGCCGGATATCGCTGGGGTGTGCGCCGCAAGGCGACGCTGCTCGCGTCCGAGGCGCGTCATGCCCACAACGATGAACCCGAAGCAGTGACGGAGGGCAGTGAGGTTTGAGCATCGAAACAGCAACGATCACGTCCATCGCGAACGGCGGCCATGTGCCGCCGTCCGCGCAGATGGAGCTGCGCTACAAGGCGCCGTACGACTGGGCGCGCGTGCTGCGCTTCTTCAGCGGGCGCGCGATCCCGGGCGTCGAGCAGGTTGCCGACGGCATGTATCGCCGCATCGTCGACCTGCACGGCGATGCCGGCCGGCTCACCGTCGCCAAACATCCGCGCAAGCATTGCCTGATCGCGACCGTCGAAGGGGCCGTTGCGCGCCATGTCGACAAGGCGTTCGCCGCGCGCGTCGCGACGATGTTCGACCTCGGCGCCGATCCGGCCGCGATCGGCGGCGGGCTCGCACGCGATCCGTGGTTCGCGCCGCTCGTCGAGGCCGCGCCGGGGCTGCGCGTGCCGGGCGCATGGTCGGGGTTCGAGCTGGCCGTGCGTGCGATCGTCGGCCAGCAGGTGAGCGTGAAGGCGGCGACGACGATCGTCGGCCGGCTCGTGGAACGGGCCGGTGAGCGCGTGGTGCACGAGGACGACGGCGCGCCGGCGTGGCGTTTCCCGACGCCCGACGCGCTGGCCGCGTGCGATCTCGACAGGATCGGGATGCCCGGCAAGCGGGTGGCGGCACTGACGGGCGTGGCGCGCGCGGTGGCGGCCGGCGACGTGCCGGTCGATCACGCACACGCCGATCTCGCGACGCTGCGCAGCGCGTGGCTCGATCTGCCGGGCATCGGCCCGTGGACCGTCGAATACATCGCGATGCGCGCGTGGCGCGACCCGGACGCGTGGCCGGCCTCCGATCTCGTGCTGATGCAGTCGATCGCTGCGCGCGATCCGGCGCTCGACCGGCTCACCAGCCAGAAGCGCCGCACCGAAGGCTGGCGGCCGTGGCGCGCGTATGCGGCACTGCATCTGTGGAACGAAGTGGCCGACCGGGCGGGCGGCGCGCGCGGCGGGTGAACGCGGCGGCGTGCGGCCGGATGCGACCGGGCCGGGCCGCGATGCAACCCGTTGCGCCGGCCGTGCAGGACTCCTCAGGCTACCCGCCGGATGCAGGCCGTCGCGGCCATTCCTCGAATCCGGCGCCTGCCGGATGCCGTGCGTGCGATGCAGGTGCACGCGTCGTGTCCCGGTCGGTTCGGTGGCGCGGTTGCACCTGCCGCCACCTGTTTGCTGCCCACGTTCCGTCCGACGAATTCGGCTGACCGGCGTGACGATCGGCGCCGCCTGGAACCGGTCACACGTGTTTCGAGAACCGCGGCCGGCCCGTCCGGCGGCCCGCTCAAGCCCGCGCACCCGGCCCGGAGCCACCTCAAGCGCGTGTTTCGGCGAGATGTTAAAGTGCCCGCTACCAACGAAGCGACCAACAATCCAGCCGGCCGCGCGCGGCATTCTGCGCGCGGCCGTCACGCACTTGCGTCTCCATGTCGAACACCATGACTCACCGCCAGTCCGAACTGCTGCTGAATCGTCTCGAAGCGCTGAGCTCGGGCCCGACGCGGCAGCATCTGCCCGACGGCCTGCGCGGCATCGAAAAGGAAAGCCTGCGCGTGACGCGCGACGGGATGATCGCGTTCACGCCGCATCCGCACGCGCTCGGCTCGGCGCTCACGCATCCGGCGCTGACGACCGACTATTCCGAAGCGCTGATCGAACTGATCACGCCGGCCGAGCGCGACGCCGCGATCACGCTCGAACGCCTCGACGATCTGCATCGCTACGTCTATGCGTCGCTCGGCGACGAGATGCTGTGGAACGACTCGATGCCGGGCCTGCTGCCGGCCGACGATCAGATTCCGATCGCCGACTACGGCTCGTCGAACATCGGCCGCCTGAAGACGGTGTACCGGCGCGGCCTCGCGTATCGCTACGGCCGCACGATGCAGTGCATCGCGGGCATCCACTACAACTACTCGCTTCACGAGGAAGTGTGGCGGCGCCTGCATGCGGACGAAGGCTCGACGGCCACGCTCGTCGACTACCAGTCGGAACGCTATCTCGCGCAGATCCGCAACTTCCGCCGCCGCAGCTGGCTGCTGATGTACCTGTTCGGCGCGTCGCCGTCGCTCGACACGAAGTTCCTGCGCGGCAAGCCGCACAAGCTCGACACGTTCGACGCCGATACGCTGTACCTGCCGTATGCGACGAGCCTGCGGATGAGCGATCTCGGCTATTCGAACACGACGGCCCAGGCCGCGCTGCACGTCGACTACAACACGCTGCCCGGCTATCTCGACGCGCTGTCGAAGGCCGTGAGCGAGCCGTATCCGGCGTACGAGGCGATCGGCACGCACCGCGACGGCGAGTGGATCCAGATCAACACGAACGTGCTGCAGATCGAGAACGAGTTCTACTCGACGATCCGGCCGAAGCGCGTCACGTATTCGGGCGAGCGGCCGCTGCATGCGCTCGCGTCGCGCGGCGTGCAGTACATCGAAGTACGCTGCCTCGACATCGATCCGTTCGAGCCGACCGGCATCGCGCTGGAAACCGCGCGCTTCATCGACGCGTTCCTGCTCGCGTGTGCGCTCGACGAGAGCCCGGCGCTCGACTGCCCCGCGTACAAGGAAGCGAACGCGAACTTCGGCAGCGTGACGATGGAAGGCCGCAAGCCGGGACTCACGCTCACGCGCGACGGCCAGTCGATCACGCTGCAGCAGTGGGCCGACGAGTTGATGGCCGATATCGAAACCATCGGCCGCCGTCTCGACGAAATTCGCGGCGGCGACGAGCATGCGCGCGCGATTGCCGCGCAGCGCGAGAAGCTCGCCGATCCGGAGCGCACGCCGTCCGCGCGCGTGCTGCGCACGATGCGCGAAAACGGCCAGTCATTCCTCGCGTTCGCGCTCGCGCAGAGCGAAACGCATGCCGCGCATTTCCGCGCGCATCCGCCGTCGGCGGACACGCTGCGCACCGAGCAGGCGCTCGCCGCGAAGTCGCTGGCCGAGCAGGCCGAGCTCGAAGCGAAGGAGGCCGGATCGTTCGACGCGTTCGTGGCGGCCTACCGCGCGTATACGCTGAACCGCTTCAGCGTCTGACGATCGCAGGCGGCCGGCGCAGCACGCGTCGCGCCGCTCTGCCGTGCGATCGGGCCGGTTCCGTCAATGATCAGTGGTGGGCGTACGTGTCGCGATCGATTGCGCGCGGCAGCGCCAGCTTGCCTGATTCCCCGTTCGCCCGGCCGTCGCTGCCGTAACCGGCGTCCTCGCCGCGCGCCTGCGCGGCACGCTGCATGATCGCCCGCATGTTCTCCGGAAAGTCTGGACTGCTTGCGAGACTCGTCCGATAGCCGGCGGCCTGCAGCTCCACGAGTTCCTGGCGGACCTGCGCGCGCGTCACCGTCGATGCCGCCTGAGCGTGGGCGGCGAAGGCCGCGCCCATCAGCAGGAGGGCGCATGCCGTGTGTTTCATCGTATTCATCGTGATTGCTCCATGACGTTCCGGTGCCGCACCGTTTCTGGCCAGGCCGGAATCGATGCAGCCAGTCTAGGCTTCGGATGCCGGACGAAACACCCGCGTTGCCGTCAGTCACCTTTGTCGCGCGTGCAACATTGCGCGGGCGACGGCATGACCGGCTTTCCTGTCGAACGTGACAGCCGCCCGCCATCCGCCGGTCATCGTGCGGCGCCGCGGACGTATCGGGTCGTTGCGCATCGGGCTTGTCCCCCTTGTACAAGCGCCACGCGCCTCCTAACCTCTTTTAAGCGACCGATCGGTTGGCCGTGCAACGTCGTTGCGTGCGCAAGCGCCTGATCGCGGTCGTGACCGCAGGACATCGCCTTGTACCGAACCCGGGGGCATCGGCATGCCAGCCCGGGTCGTCAGCGCAAGGCATGGGACCCGAGTAAGCGCTAAAGCGCCAACTCGGGTCGACAGCGCAAGGCATGGGACCCGAGTAGGCGCTAAAGCGCCAACTCGGGTCGACATCTGGAGACACGATGAACCCTACCGACGCCCTACCGCCCGGCATCGTCTTCGCGCAGCCGTTGACGCCGGTCGCCAACTCGCTGCTGCTGTCGTTTCTCGTCGCCGCGATTCCGATCGCCGTCGCGCTGATCGCGCTCGGCGTGCTGCGCCGCCCCGCGTGGCAGGCGTCGCTCGCCGGGCTCGTCGCCGGCCTCGCGGTCGCGATCGGCGCGTGGGGGATGCCGGCCGGGCTCGCGTTCAACGCGGTCGGCGCCGGCATGGCGCTCGCGGTCGTGCCGGTGATGTGGATCGTCTTCAACGCGCTGCTGCTGTACAACATCGCGGTGAAGTCGGGCCGCTTCGACCAGTTCCGGCAGTGGATGCTCGACAACCTGCCCGACGACCGCCGCCTCGTGCTGCTCGTCGTCGCGTTCTCGTTCGGCTGCCTGCTCGAAGGGATCTCGGGATTCGGCACGCCGGTCGCGATCACGAGCGCACTGCTGATCGCGCTCGGCTTCCCGGCGCTCGAAGCGCTCACCTATACGCTGCTGTTCAACACCGCGCCGGTCGCGTTCGGCGCGCTCGGCGTGCCGATCACCGTGCTCGGCGCGGTCACGTCGCTGCCGCCCGCGACGCTCGCGCAGATGGTCGGCCGCCAGTTGCCGTTCTTCGCGCTGCTGCTGCCGTTCTACGTGGTCGGCGCGTATGGCGGCCTGCGCTCGATCTCGAAGCTGTGGCCGGCGCTGCTCGTGTCGGGCGGCAGCTTCGCGCTCGCGCAGTTCGTCACGTCGAACTTCCTCGGCTACCAGCTCACCGACGTGCTGTCCTCGCTCACGTCGCTGATCGTGACGATCGGCTTCCTGCAGGTGTGGAAGCCGCAGCCCGATCCGCAATACGCGCTTGCGCGCAGCGTGCCGGCGGCAGCCGGCGCCGCGCGCGCGGGCTTCGGCGGCTGGCTGCCGTGGCTCGTCGTGTCGGTGGTCGTGATCGTGTGGGTGCACGCGAACATCGCGGCGATCGGCGACGTGAAGATCAAGTGGCCGGGCCTGCACAACGCCGTGTACGTGTCGCTGTATCACAAGCCGTATGCGGCGATCTGGGATTTCCAGCCGCTCGGCACGGGCACCGCGATCCTGCTGTCGGCGATCGTCACGGCCGCGCTGACGCGCACCGGCCCCGGCGCGTTCGTCGAATGCGTGGTGAAGACGTGGCGGCAGACGTGGATCGCGATCGTCACGGTGATGATGATCGTCGGGCTCGCGTACCTGCTGAACTACTCGGGGATCAGCTACACGCTCGGCACCGGCGTCGCGTCGACGGGCGCGCTGTTCCCGCTGGTGTCCGCGTCGCTCGGCTGGATCGCCGTGTTCCTGTCCGGCAGCGACACGTCGGGCAACGCGTTGTTCGGCAACCTGCAGGTCGTGGCCGCCCGGCAGCTCGGCCTCGATCCGGTGCTGATGGCCGCGACCAACTCGTCGGGCGGCGTGATGGGCAAGATGATCTCGCCGCAGAACATCGCGACGGGCGTGTCGACGACGGACCTGAAAGGGCAGGAAGGTGTCGTGTTTGCGCGCACCTTCTGGCACAGCGTGATCCTCACGCTGCTGCTCGGCGTACTGGTGTTCCTGCAGCAGCACGTGCTGACGTGGATGATTCCGGCACTGCCGAAATGAGGTGAGCGCAACGACAGAAGGAAGGCACGAGGAAACACGAGGGAAGGCGCGGGAAAAGCGCCAGTCGAGTGCGGAACCGGCGAGCGCGCGGCAGCTCAGCGCGCGCTCGCCCGCCGCGCGGGTTGTCCGTGGTCGGGCGCGCCGGCCGCTTCGGCACCGTCCGGCAGGATGCAGGCGAGGAACGCGTCGATCGCGGGGCTCTGGCGGCGCGCTTTCAGGTAGTACACGTATTCGTCGATCGTCGTGCCGACGCCGCGCAGCGCGATCACGCGCAGGTCCGGATGGCGCTCGGCCTCGCCGAGCGGAAACAGGCTGCCGCCCACGCCGTGCAGGATCGCCTCGCGGATCGCTTCGCGGCTGCCGATCTCGGCAACCGACACGGCCGCGACTCCGGCCGTCGCGAGGATCGTCTCCGTGCAGCGGCGCGTGACCGAACCTTCTTCACGAATCAGCAGCCGCACGTCGGCGAGCTGTGCCGGATCGATCGCGTCGAACCGCGCGAGCGGATGGTTGCGGTGCACGACGAGCACGAGCGGATCGGTCGAGATCACCTTGCGTTCGAGGCCGTCGGCGTCGTTGCGCTGCGACGAGACGGCGAGGTCGATGCGGAACTCCTGCAGCGCCTGCAGGATTTCCTCGGAGTTGCCGATCCGGCACGTGAGCGCGATCGATGGATGCGCGCTCGAGAAGCGGCCGACCGCATCCATGATGTAGTACGGGCCCGTCGCGCCGATCCGCAGGTGGCCTTCGAACAGGCCGCCGACGTTGCGCAGCATGATGTCGGCCTGCGCCTCGAGCGCGATCATCTTCTCGACGAGCGGCAGCAGCTCGATGCCCGTTTCGGTCACCTCGAGCTTGCGGCCGCTGCGGTAGAACAGCTCGACGCCGTACACCTGCTCGACCTGCCGGATCTGCGCGGCGATCGTCGGCTGGCTCACGCCCAGGTGGCGCGCGGCGCGCGTGATGCTGCCCTGCCGGACGGTCGCGTGGAACGCCTTCAGCTGATCGAACACGACTCGGCTTCTCCCCCTCTGTATCGCGCGTCAGCGTAGCGCGCGCGTGTGTCGGCCGCATGAAAGGCGCGTCGTGCGCCGCTTCGAAAGATTCCTGTGGGTCACCCAAAGAAACCTGCGGTAACCGGTCACGGCCGGGACATGCCGGTGCGGGGTAATAACGGCAACGCACCACCGCCGGCCCCGCTCGACCGGCGCCCCACTCCTATCGACAACAGGGTTCTCTTCATGTCCTCGAACAATCGACGCGATTTCCTGCGCCTCGCCGCGCAGTCGGCCGGCGCGATGGCCGCCTACGCGGGCTTCCCGCCCGCGATCCGCAACGCGCTGGCGATGCCGGCCGCCTATCGCACCGGCACGATCCGCGACGTCGAACACGTCGTGATCTTCATGCAGGAAAATCGTTCGTTCGATCATTACTTCGGCGGGCTGCGCGGCGTGCGCGGCTTCAACGACCCGCGCCCGCACCTGCTGCCGAGCGGTGCGCCGGTGTGGCAACAGCCGCCGGCGTCGGTGTTCACGAAGAACTACCATTCGCGCGGCCTCGATCCGTCGGCGCCGTACGTGCTGCCGTTCTACCTCGACCCGAAGCAGACGACCGAATTCCAGCCGGGCACCAACCACGGCTGGAGCAGCGGCCACCTGTCCTGGAACAACGGCCAGTGGGACCAGTGGGTGAACCAGAAGCAGGACGTGCTGACGATGGGCTACCTGAAGCGCCAGGATCTCACGTACCACTACGCGCTGGCCGACGCGTTCACGATCTGCGATTCGTACTTCTGCTCCGCGCACGCCGACACGGCGCCGAACCGCATCTACCTGTGGACCGGCACGGTCGACCCGCGCAACATCTACGGCAACCCGCCGAACGGCCCCGGCATCGGCGAGCGCGACGACGTGAACGGCTACACGTGGACGACCTACGCCGAGCGCCTCGAGAACGCGAAGATCAGCTGGAAGGTGTACCAGGGCGGCACGGGCATCCCGGGCGACCCGACCGACAACTACACCGACAACTCGCTGATGTTCTTCAAGCGCTTCCAGGTGAAGGAGGGCGCGAGCGGCCCGCTGGTCGACAAGGGCGCATCGGACCACACGCTCGCCGAGCTGAAGGCCGACGTGCAGGCGAACCGGCTGCCGCAGGTGTCGTGGATCGTGTCGCCGTACAAGTACAGCGAGCACCCGCAGGCGTCGCCGACCGACGGCGCGTTTTACATCAACATGGTGCTCGAGGCGCTGACGTCGAACCCGGAGGTGTGGGCGAAGACGGTGTTCATCCTCAACTACGACGAGAACGACGGGCTGTTCGACCACGTCGTGCCGCCGGTGCCGCCGGTCACGAGCGGCGTGGGCGGCCAGGGCATCGTGTCGTCGAACCTGCTGTCGAACCTCGGCGACGAGCTGCTCGACCTGAACAAGTACCCGGGCGAAATGAGCCCGCTCGTGCCGGGCGCCGACCCGGGCGGCATCCAGCCGATCGGCCTCGGGCCGCGCGTGCCGCTGATCATCATCTCGCCGTGGACGAAGGGCGGCTGGGTCTGCTCGGAGACGTTCGACCACACGTCGGTGCTGCGTTTCCTCGAAGCGCGCTTCGGCGTGAAGGAGCCGAACATCAGCGCATGGCGCCGGTCGATCTGCGGCGACCTCACGTCGGCATTCGACTTCTCCGCGCGCCCCGACACGCGCACGGTGAGCTTCACGGTGCCGCAGCACATTGCGACGGCCGGCCAGGCGTACCAGGTGCCCGCGCAGCAGTCGATGCCGGCGCAGGAGCCCGGCACGCGTCCGGCGCGTGCGCTGCCGTACGAGCTGTTCGTGCACGCCCACGTGCATGGCCGCGACGACAGCGTGTCGCTCGACTTCGCGAACTCCGGTGACGCGGGCGCCGCGTTCTACGTGTACGACCGCCGCAACCCGGCGGCGACGCCGCGCCGTTACGCGGTGTCCGCGCACGACCGCTTCGCCGACACGTGGAGCACGTCGGCCGCGCGCGGCGATTACCATCTCGCCGCCTATGGCCCGAACGGCTATCTGTGTGAGTTCCAGGGCAACACGCGGCTCGCCGCGGACGGCCGCCACGCGAACCCGGAAGCGAAGATCGGCTACGACGTGCGCAACCGCCACGTGTACCTGCAGCTGCGCAACAGCGGGCGCGCGACGTGCCGCATCACGGTCGACAACGCATACAGCCATGCGCATGCGCGCACCTACACGCTGGAGCCGGGCGAGCGCGTCGAGGACCACTTCGCGCTGTCGTCGAGCCACGGCTGGTACGATCTGACGATTACCGCGACGACGCTGCGCGGCGGTGACGACAAGGTCGTGCGCCGCTTCGCGGGCCACGTCGAGACGGGCCGGCCGAGCCAGAGCGATCCGGGGCCGGTGAAGCACACGGCCTGACGGCCGCACGTCGCGCGAGGCGGGGAGGCTCACCCGCCGCGCGACCGCCGACCGCCGATCGCCGCCTGCCGGGACGCCGGGTACATTCCGGCAGGCGAAATTGGCTTTTGGAAACTGAATACTGTTGACAATGTGTCGGGCCGAGGGTATACAACGATCATTCGCCGATATGGCGCCCTCGTTTCCTACCGCAGCGCCGCTGCCTGCCCGACCATGACCTCCCCGAATGCGCTCAGCGCCATCGAACTCCTGCAAAGCCAGTCGCTCGCGATGATCGTCCAGGACATGCTCGAGCGCGCGATCGTCTCCGGCGAATACGCACCGGGCGAGAAACTCAACGAAGTCGATATCGCGACCAAGCTGAACGTGTCGCGCGGCCCGGTGCGCGAAGCGTTCCGCGCGCTGGAGCAGGCCGGCCTGCTGCGCAACGAGAAGAACCGCGGCGTGACGGTGCGCGTCGTGCCGCTGCGCGAGGCGGAAGAGATCTACGAAGTGCGCGCGATGCTCGACGAATCGGTCGCCCGCGCGCTCGCGAAGCGCATCTCGCCCGATACGCTGAAGGTGCTGAAGGGCATCATCCAGTCGATGAAGGATGCCGCGAAGACGCACGACGTCACGCGCTATACCGAGCTGAACGTGCAGTTCCACGACGCGATGGTCGTCGGCGTCGGCAATACGCACCTCACCGATACCTACCGGCGCCTCGTGCGCCAGCTCGGGCTGCTGCGCCAGGCCGCGATCGAGGCCGAGGAGGATGCGATCTCGGTGTCCGCGGCCGAGCACGACAAGATCGTGCAGGCGCTGGCCGGCGGCGACGAGGAGAAGGCCGTCGCGCTCGTGCGCGAGCACGTCGCGCACGGCCTCGCGCGGATGCGTCGTACGCATGAGCAGGGGCTGCCTGCGGCGGGCAAGGCGGCGCGGGAGAAGGCGGGCGCGTGAGTGGACGTGTTATCTGTCCCGCACGTTGACGACGAAAAGCTACGGAGCGGCTGAATTACAGCCTGCGTGGTCGACGCGGGCCTGCGTACGGCGCGTTCGTGTAGCCGAATATGACTGCCGACGCTTCACTCGACGTTGACGATGTCCGCCCGAATGCGGTGATCCTTCGCAGCTGATCATTTGCCGCGCTGTTTATTGAAGAAGTCGTCCAGTACCCAACCGGTTCCGGATTCACAGCGCACTAGCGTGTATGCATAGACCTTTGCAACCCGATCCGCCACGGGTGCGCAGGACTCGCCTTTCCTGACCGTAAAGATCGGTTGGGTCCTATCGTCGTTTGGTTCGGCGAAGGCCGGCATTTCACGAAGCGCCGTCCACTTCTCATCTCTATATTTCGAGCACCCACCGACCATCACGACGAGTGCGGCGAACAGCAGAAAGCGCATCATTTCTTCATATGTATTGGCGAGATCACGAATCGTATCGCGACGATCCTGGTCTGCATATGCTCGAAATGAATCGACACGTCATCTGCTCGACGCAGTCACGCCTTGTCCGCCTTCCCCGCGGCACTTGCAAACTTTGCGAGCCACGTATCGACTACCGAAGGCCGCCGGCTTTCGTCCTCCGCGCGCTCCTTGCGGCGGATCGCGTTGCGCACGACGTGCGCGCCGACATAGCGGATCGGCTCCGGGGGGAAGTGGCCGAGCGGGCCGCGCACGATCGGGCTGCGCGTCCATGCGTTGTCGAGGCCGAGCACGAGCGACGACAGGATCTGCCCGCCCATGTAGGTCGGCCCGACACCGTTGCCGGAATAGCCGAAGCCGTAGAACACGTTCGGCGCGTCGTCGAGGCGGCCGAAGAACGGGAAGCCCGTGACCGAGCGATCCGACGGGCCGTTCCAGCTCGCGGTGACCGGCACGCCGGCGAGCGACGGGAAGAATTCGCGCAGGCTATGCGTGAGCTGCGCCTCGTACGGCGAGCGCCGGTCGAACACCGGCGCGATGCGGCTGCGCCACGAGAACGTGTTGCCGCCCTTGCCGAGCATCAGCCGGCCGTCGGCCGTCGTGCGGTAGTAGTAGACGAAGATCCGCGAGTCGAGCACCGACACGCCGTCCACGAGCCCGGTCTTCTCGAGCAGCTCCGGGCATTTCTCGGTGATCACCATGTCGCTCGACACGACCGCGATCGTGCGCTCGAACTGCGGGAAGCGGCTCGCCATCCACGCGTTGATCGCGAACACGAGCTTGCCTGCGGTGACGCTGCCCGACGGCGTGCGCACGACGGCCGGCTGCCCCGGCGTGAAGTCGAGCATCGGTGTGCGTTCGTAGAGGCGGATGCCCATTGCGAGCGCGACGCGGCGCAGCCCGCGCACGAGCTTGCCGGGATGCACGGTCGCGGCGATCGGCGAGTAGACGCCGTCGAGATTGCGCGCGGAACCCGAGCGGCGCGCGACTTCGGCGGGCGGCAACGGTTCGTAGCTGTGGATGCCGCAGGCGGCGAGCGCGTCGAGCACCGGGGCGAGCGTGCCGACCTGTGCGCGCGACGTCGCCGTGTACAGCGTGCCGTCGAGCCGCAGTTCGGCATCGATGGCGTGCGCGCGGCAGAACTCGGCGATGTGCTGCACGGCCGCTTCGGAGGCCTTCACGAGCCGGATCGCCTCGGCTTCGCCGAACAGGCGCCGCAGCGTCAGGAATTTCGCGGACCACGTGAGCAGGCAGCCGCCGTTGCGGCCGCTCGCGCCGGCGCCGCACAGGTCGGCCTCGACGATCGCGATGTCGAGCGCGGGGTACTGCTGCTTCGCCTGGATCGCGGTCCAGAGCCCCGTGAAGCCGCCGCCGACGATGCACACGTCGGCCTGCGTCGCGCCCTGCAGCGCGGGGGCGAGATCGCCGTCGTTGAACAGCGCTTGTTCGATCCAGAAGGGTCGCATTGGAAGCTTCGTCAATAAGGGGCCGTGCCGCGCACAGCCAAAACCCGGCGGCCGCATGCGCGTACGCACGCGGCCGGGTGCATCGTGTTACGCCGTCATGCCGCGGCTTCGGCCGACACGCGGCTCACGCCCATCGCGCGCAACGTGTCGGCGATCGCCGCGACGGCGCCCGGAATACCGGCTTCGCCGAAGTGGCCGATACAGCCGACGCGGAACGTCTCGACTTCGGTCAGCTTGCCCGGATACAGAATGTAGCCGCGCTTTTTGACCTCCTGATAAAACCGCTTGAAGTCGTAGTTCGGATCGTCCGGCGCGTGGAACGTGACGATGATCGGCGCCTGGATCGCCGGATCGAGGAACGGCCGGAAGCCGAGCGCGAGCATCCCGTCGATCAGCGCGCGGTAGTTGCGCTGGTAGCGGCCGCCGCGCGCGGCGAGCCCGCCTTCGTCGACGTACTGCGCGACGGCCGCGTCGAGCGCCGCGACCACGTGCGTCGGCGGTGTGAAGCGCCACTGCGTCGTGCGCTGCATGTAGACCCACTGGTCGTACAGGTCCATCGCGAGCGAATGGCTGTTGCCTTCGCAGCGTTCGAGCGCGCTGCGCTTCGCGATCACGAAGCCGAGCCCCGGCACGCCCTCGAGGCATTTGCCGGACGCCGCGATCACCGCGTCGAACGGCGTCGTGCGCGCGTCGATGTCGATCGCGCCGAACGAGCTCATCGCATCGACGATCAGCGCGCGTTCGTGCTTCGCGACGACCTGCGCGATGTCGTGCAGCGGGTTCAGCACGCCGGCACCCGTCTCGCAGTGCACGAGCGCGACGTGCGTGATGGTCGGATCGGCGGCGAGCGCGCGCTCGACATCGGCCGGATCGACGCGGCGATCCTCGCGGTAGTCGATCGTCGTCAGCCGGCGGCCGAGCACGCGGCAGATCTTCGCGATGCGCTGGCAGTACGCGCCGTTGTTCGGCACGAGCACGTGGCCGTCGCGCGGCACGAGCGTGCCGAGGGCCGCCTCGACCGAGAACGTGCCGCTGCCTTGCAGCGGCACGCATTCGTGCGTGCCTTCGCCGTGCACGATCTGCAGCAGGCGTTCGCGCAGCCGCGCGGTGATCGCGTTGAAGTCGCTGTCCCACGACCCCCAGTCGCGCAGCATCGCGTCGCGCGTGGTGTCGGAGGTCGTCAGGGGGCCGGGGGTGAGCAGGATGGGCTGGGCGGCGAGCGGCATGGTGTCTCCTTGATGAAGTCGGGACGTCACGTGAATGCGGCTAAAAAATCAGTGGCGATGCGGGTTGCGCCAGGCCTGCGTACGGCGCAACAGTCGATGCGAGATGCAGGCGAACAGCACGCACGCGAACGACGAGGTCGCGAGCACGAGCGTGGCCATCGCGGCGGCCGGGCCCATCTGGCCCGCGTCGTCGAGGTTCAGGATCGCGACCGATGCGGGCTGCGTGTCCGGCGAGTAGAGGAACGCGACGGCCGAGACCGTCGTCATCCCGTTGACGAACAGGTAGCGCGCGATCAGCAGGATCGCGGGCAGGCACACGGGCACCGTCACGCGCAGGAAGGTCTTGTAGAACGGCACCTTCAGCGACGCGGACACGGCCTCGAACTCGCTGTCGATCTGCCTGAGCGCGGTCACGGCGGTGAGGTGGCTCGACGCGTAGTAGTGAACGACCGTGACGATCGCGAGCAGCCACAGCGAACCGTACAGCCCGTTCAGCGGATTGCCCGGCGCGTTGAACAGGAAGATGTAGCTGATGCCGAGCACGAGCCCCGGCACGCCCATCGGCAGGATCGCGCACAGGCTGATGAAGCCGCGCAGCCAGCGTGCGCCGCGCGTCTTCTCGATCAGGTAGGCGCCGCCGAACACGACGATCGTGCCGCCGGCCGCCACCGTCGCGGCCATCCGCAGGCTGTTCTTGTACGCGTCGAAGATGCCGGCGCCGATCAGCCCCATCTCGTAGTGCTGCAGCCCGACGCTCATCTGGTACGGCCAGAACTTCACGAACGACGCGAATACCGAGATGCCGACCACCGCGACGAAGAACGCGCACACGAGCGTGCAGTACGCGAGCATCGCGGCGTCGAAGCCGCGCGACGGCTTCGGCTGGTACGGCGTCGAGCGCGCACCGAGCTGCGATTGCTGGCGGCGACGGATGAAGAAGTCGACGCCGAACGCGACCAGCGCCGGACACAGCAGCATCAGGCTCACGACCGCGCTGCGGTTGAATTCCTGCAGCCCGATGATCAGCTTGTAGATGTCGGTCGACAGCACGTTGTACGAGCCGCCGATCACGACCGGCACGCCGAAGTCGTTGATGCACATCGTGAACGCGACCATCGTCGCGCTGATCAGCCCGTACTTCGCACCGGGCAGCGTGATCGTGAAGAACTTGCGGATGCGACTCGTGCCCATCGCGTCGGCGGCCTCGTAGAGCCGGCCGTCCGCGAGCGACAGCGCGGTGACGAGGATCATCAGCACGTGCGGGAACGACGCGTACACCATGCTCAGCACGATACCGGGCAGCCCGTAGATCGAATGGCCGTGCAGCAGCGGCTTCAGCAGCCCCGCGTTGCCGAACCAGTAGATGAACGACACGGCCGACAGCAGCGTCGGCGCAAGCAGCGGCAGCAGCGCGATCGTGCGCGCGGCGTTCTTCAGCGGCATGCACGAGCGCGTCAGCGCATACGCGAACGTGAACGCCATCGGCACGACGATCATCGTGACGAGTGCGCCGACCGTCAGCGAATGCAGCATCGAGCGCAGCACGCCGCTGTCCTCGAGATACTCGACGAAGTTGTGCGCGCCGACGAAGCGCCCGTCCGCGTCGACGAAGCATTTCTGCACGACGAGCGCGAGCGGCAGCAGCAGGAACAGCGACATCAGCGCGGCCATCGCGACGAGCGCGAGCTGTGCGATGCGGTCGTGCCAGTGCGTGATCTGCCGCACGTCGGCGGGGGCGGAGGCGCCGCGGCGGCGCTCGGTGAGGACGGTGCTCATTGCAGTCGCTCCTTCGCGCACGGGAACACGCGGACATGCTCGCGATCGAGCGCGAGGTCGATGCGCGCGCCGGCCTGCACGCCGGTGCGGTCGACGTCGTGATACGACAGGTCGGCGACGATCTCCTGGCCGTCGAGCCCGTCGATCCGGAAGCTCACGCGGCAGAACGCGCCGAGGAACTCGAGCTTCTCGACGCGGCCGGCCAGCACGTTGTCGGCCGTTTCACCCGGCACGCGGATGCGCAGGTCCTCGGGCCGTACGTAGACCGATACCGCCGCGCCTTGCGCGGGGCGGGCCGCGCCGTGGCGGCAGTCGAGGCCGACCGCGCCCGCGCGCAGCGTGCCGTCCTGCGCGACTTCGGCGGGAATCGTGTTGACGCGGCCGATGAAGTCCGCGACGAACGGCGAAGCCGGCTGCCGGTAGATTTCGAGCGGCGTGCCGATCTGCTCGATCACGCCGTGGTTCATCACGACGATGCGGTCGGCCATCGACAGCGCTTCTTCCTGGTCGTGCGTGACCATGATGGTCGTCACGCCGAGCCGCTGCTGCAGCGCGCGGATCTCCTGGCGCAGCCGCACGCGCACGCGCGCATCGAGCGCCGACAGCGGCTCGTCGAGCAGCAGCAGGCCGGGGGATGTCGCGAGCGCACGCGCCAGTGCGATCCGCTGCTGCTGGCCGCCGGACAGCTGGCCGGGATGCTTGCGATGGCTGTCGGGCAGGCCGACCAGCGCGAGCAGCGTGTGCACGCGCTCGTGGATCGCATCGCGCTTCATCCTGCGGTTCACGAGCCCGTACGCGACGTTGTCGTACACGGTGAGGTTCGGGAACAGCGCGTACGACTGGAACACGATGCCGTAGTCGCGCAGTTGCGGCGGCAGCCGCGAGATGTCGCGGCCGTCCTGCATGATCTGGCCGGCGTTCTGCGTCTCGAGCCCCGCGATGATCCGCAGCAGCGTGGTTTTTCCGCAGCCGGACGGCCCGAGGAAACAGATCATCTCGCCCTTCATCACGCTCAGGTTGATGTCGGTGAGGACCTGCGTGTCGTTGTACCGCTTCTCGATGCGTTCTACGCTCAGGTAAGGTGCCATGCGCGCCTCCATGCTGGGGCGGCCCGGAGGCCGGATTCGACGAGGGGACGGGCGGGGCGGCGCGCTGCGCGGCCCCGCTACCGGTTGCCGCGTTATTGCTGCGCCTTCGCCCCGTAGCGCTTCTGCCACGTATCGAGGATCGACTGGCGGTTCTTCGCTGACCACACGAAGTCGTTCTTCACGAGCAGGTCCGAGTAGTTGTCGGGGATGCCGGCCAGCTTCCGCGCGACGCCCGGATACGCGACGATCGCCCACCAGCGCGCGGTGATCTGGTTCGCGTCCTTGCTCGCCATGAAGTCGGCGAGCTTCTTCGCCGCATCGGGCTGCTTCGTCGTCTTCATGATCGCCGTGCCTTCCATGTCCCAGCCGAGCCCTTCCTTCGGGAACACGAGATCGATCGGTGCACCCTGCGCCTGCAGTTCGTGGCCGCGGAACTCGAACGAGATGCCGATCGGGAATTCGCCGGTGCCGGCGAGCGTGCACGGCTTCGAGCCCGAATGGACGTACTGCGCGACGTTCTTGTCGAGCGCGTCCATGAATTTCCAGCCCTTGTCATCGCCGAAGGTCTGCAGCCATGCGGTCACGTCGAGGTAGCCGGTGCCCGACGACACGGGGCTCGGCATCACGATCGCGCCTTTGTAGACCGGCTTCGTCAGGTCTTCCCACGACGTCGGTTTCGGAATGTTCTTCGCCTGCGCGGCAACGCGGTTGTAGCAGATCGTCGCGCCCCACACGTCCATGCCGACCCAGTGCGGCGGCGTATTCGCGTCGCTGTACTTGCGCGTGAGCTGGTCGAAGCCCTTCGGCGTGTACGGCATCAGCATGCCCTGCAGGTCGAGCAGCGTGAGGCTCGATGCGGCGAGGCCGAGCACGACGTCCGCGCGCGGGTTGTTCTTCTCCGCGAGCAGCTTCGCGGTGACCGAGCCGGTCGAGTCGCGCACCCAGCGGATCTCGATATCGGGGTTCGCTTTCTCGAATGCGTCCTTGTAGGGCTTCATCGCCTCGTCTTCCAGCGCGGTGTAGACGAGCAGCGACGTCTTCGCGTGCGCCGCCTGCGCGGCGCCGAGCGCGACCGCCGCGGCCAGCGCGAAACGGGCCGCGCCCGCCGCCCCTGCATTCAAACGCTTGTTTACCGGCACTTCGTTCATCTTCAGACCCCTTGAATGTGGCGCCGCGGCACACGGCGGATGAGTGGAGACCAGCCCTCTTGCTGCTACGTTGTTTTGCTTTCTGTTCTCTGCATGTTGTTGACAATCTACAAATCATCAATTTTAATGTCAAGCATGGAAAACACCTCCCTTCGGCGCGGCGCGGGCGCCGACGGCTCACACCCTTCGACCTGAAAGGAATGAACGTCATGAGTGAAACGCCTGTATCCGTGGAAGTGAACGGCCGCCGCTACAACTGGATGAGCCGGCCCGTGGTGGTCGTCTGCGTCGATGGCTGCGCATACGAATATCTGGAAGAAGCCGCTCAGGCCGGCGTCGCGCCGTTCCTGCGCACGCTGCTGAAGCCGGGCACGGCGCTCAAGGGCGAGTGCGTGGTGCCGAGCTTCACGAACCCGAACAACCTGTCGATTGTGACCGGCGTGCCGCCGGCGATCCACGGGATAAGCGGCAACTACTTCTACGATCGCGACACCGGCGCCGAGGTGCTGATGAACGATCCGAAGTACCTGGTCGCGCCGACCGTGCTCGCGACCTTCGCCGATCAGGGCGCGCGCGTCGCGGTCGTCACCGCGAAGGACAAGCTGCGCCGCCTGCTCGGCAAGGGGCTGAAGGGCATCTGCTTCTCGTCGGAAAAGGCCGACGAGGCGAGCGTCGAGGAAAACGGCATCGACAACGTGCTCGAGCTGGTCGGCAAGCCGGTGCCGAGCGTGTACAGCGCGGACCTGTCGGAATTCGTGTTCGCGGCCGGCGTGCGCCTGCTCGAGACGCGCCCGATCGACCTGATGTACCTGTCGACCACCGACTACGTGCAGCACAAGTGCGCGCCCGGCACGGAAGGCGCGAACGCGTTCTACGCGATGATGGACACCTACCTGCGGCGTCTCGACGAACTCGGCGCGATCGTCGCGATCACGGCCGACCACGGGATGAACGCGAAGCACGACGGCGAGACCGGCGAGCCGAACGTGATCTACCTGCAGGAGCTGTTCGACGAGTGGCTCGGCCACGACGCCGCGCGCGTGATCCTGCCGATCACCGATCCGTACGTCGTGCACCACGGCGCGCTCGGCTCGTTCGCGACCGTCTACGTGCCGCCGACGGCCGATGCCGACGCGCTGCGCGCACGGCTTGCCGCGGTCGACGGCATCGAGGTCGTGCTGACGGGCGCCGAAGGCTGCGCGCGTTTCGAGCTGCCGCCCGCGCGGATGGGCGACCTGATCGTGATCTCGAAGCAGGACGTCGTGCTCGGCACGCGCCGCATCAAGCACGACCTGTCGGGCCTCGACGTGCCGCTGCGCTCGCACGGCGGCATCTCCGAGCAGATCGTGCCGCTGATCTTCAGCAAGCCGGTCGCGACCGACGTCACGGGCCGCGCGCGGCTGCGCAACTTCGACATCATCGACATCGCGCTCAACCACCTGCAGTGATACGCATGCATCCGTAAGGGGACACACTCATGAACGCCATTGCAGCATCGACGGACGTCCGCGGGATTCGACGCGAAGCACTGCGAATCAATGGAGAACGGATTCATCGGGACGCGGTCATCGACGTGCGAAATCCGTACGACGGCTCGCTGGTCGGCACCGTGCCGAAGGCGACGCTGGACGACGTGCGGCGCGCATTCGCGGTCGCGCGTGCATACCGGCCGACGCTCACGCGCCACGAGCGCGCGGCGATCCTGCGCCGCGCGGCCGAGATCGTGCGTGCGCGCACCGCGGAGATCGCGGCGCTGATCACGGCCGAGGCCGGGCTGTGCATCAAGGATTCGACGTACGAGGCGGGCCGCGTGGCCGACGTGCTGACGTTCGGCGCGGGCGAGGTGCTGAAGGACGACGGCCAGATCTTCTCGTGCGATCTGACGCCGCACGGCAAGAAGCGTCGCGTGTACACGCAGCGCGATCCGCTGCTCGGCGTGATTTCGGCGATCACGCCGTTCAACCATCCGATGAACCAGGTCGCGCACAAGATCGTGCCGTCGGTCGCGACCAACAACCGGATCGTCGTGAAGCCGTCGGAGAAGGTGCCGCTGTCGTGCTATCTCTTTGCGGACATCCTGTACGAAGCCAGCTTGCCGCCGCAGATGCTGCAGGTGATTACCGGCGACCCGAAGGAGATTGCCGACGAACTGATCACGAACCCGGCGATCGACCTGATCACGTTCACGGGCGGCGTGTCGATCGGCAAGTCGATCGCGTCGCGCATGGGCTACCGGCGCGCGGTGCTCGAGCTCGGCGGCAACGATCCGATCATCGTGATGGAGGATGCCGATCTCGACGAAGCGAGCACGCTCGCGGTGTCGGGGTCGTACAAGAACTCGGGGCAGCGCTGCACGGCGATCAAGCGGATGCTCGTGCATGAATCGGTGGCCGATCGCTTCACGGAACTCGTCGTCGAGAAGACGCGTGCGTGGTCGTACGGCAATCCGTCCGATCCGTCGGTCGACATGGGCACGGTGATCGACGAGGCGGCCGCGAAGTTCTGCGAGCAGCAGGTGAACGATGCGATTGCGCGCGGCGCGCGGCTGCTGGTCGGCAACGTGCGCAACGGCGCACTGTATTCGCCGACGGTGATCGATCGCGTGACGCCCGACATGCCGCTCGTGAAGTATGAAACCTTCGGCCCCGTGTCGCCGATCATGCGCTTTAGCGACATCGACGAAGCGATCCGGATGTCGAACAGCACCGACTATGCGCTGTCGTCATCGGTGTGCACGAATCGCTTCGACAACATCACGCGCTTCATCACCGAGCTGGAAGTCGGCAGCGTGAACGTGCGCGAGGTGCCGGGCTACCGGCTCGAACTGACGCCGTTCGGCGGCGTGAAGGATTCGGGGCTCGGGTACAAGGAAGGCGTGCAGGAAGCGATGAAGAGCTTCACGAATACGAAGACGTATTCGCTGCCGTGGTAAGCGGCGTGTGATGCGCGCGCGCCGGCTCGAAGGCCGGCGCGCGGAATTTCCCCGGGGCGGGATGCGGCCGCGATGGCCGCCGGGCGACGTCAATCGTCGTCGTCGCGGTGATGTCGCCAGCCGCGATGCCAGCCGTTGTCGTGCCGGTAGCGGCGGTAGCGATATTCGCCGTAGTACGGGCCGTAATAGGCGGGTGCCGGCTCGTACACGACAGGCGGCGGCGTGTAGTAGACAGGCGGTGGCGCCTCGATCACCGGCCCCGGCACGCCGAAGTACACGCCGACGTCGGCGTGCGCGAATGCGCTTGCCGACAGGCAGGCGGCCGCGAGGCCGACGGCACTGGAGAACAGGATGCGTTTCATTTGCCGTTCACTCCGTTCGCGGGGGCAAGGCCCGCGAGCAACAGTTTTACCTGCCTTCATGGTACGTAGCGCATGCCGAACGGGTGATACCGCGGTGTCGCTTCTGTAACCGACGGTAACGAATCGTCGGACGATTGCCGCGCCGCATCGCGACGGATTTCATCTGCGGGATGAGAGGGGCTGGCCGGCGCGTTATTCGTCGCGGTCATATCGTTAGCCGATTTGCGTTTTTGCCGCGTCCCGGCGCGTCGGTAGAATTCGCGGACCTCTCGAACGGCGCATGCATGCCGGCGGGATGATTCTCTCCAATCATTCGGGGTCCGCACCATGAAATTCCTCCGTTCCATCCTGATCGTCGCACTGCTGCAGGCCACCGCGGCCACCAGTGCGCTGGCTGCCGACGACCTGTCGCAGATCAAATCGGCCGGCGTGTTCCGGGTCGGCACCGAAGGCACCTACGCGCCGTTCACGTACCACGACGAAACGGGCAAGCTGACGGGTTTCGACGTCGATATCGCCACGGCGATCGCGCAGCGCCTCGGCGTGAAGCCGCAGTTCGTCGAAGGCAAGTGGGACGGCCTGATCGCGGGCCTCGACGTGAACCGCTACGACGCGGTCGTCAATGAAGTGTCGATCACCGACGCGCGCAAGGCGAAATACGATTTCTCGTCGCCGTATATCACGTCGCACGCGGTGCTGATCGTGCGCGCGGACAACACGACGATCCGCTCGTTCGACGACCTGAAGGGCAAGAAATCCGCGAACACGCTGACGAGCAATTTCGGCAAGCTCGCGGCCGCGCATGGCGCCGACGTGGTGCCCGTACAGGGCTTCAACGAATCGATCGACCTGCTGACGTCCGGGCGTGTCGACGCGACGATCAACGATTCGCTGTCGTACCTCGATTTCCGCAAGCACAAGCCCGACGCGAAACTGAAGATCGCGGCGACCGACAAGAGCGGCGCCGGCGACGCGTCCGGCGTGCTGTTGCGCAAGGGCAGCCCCGCGCTGGTGGCCGCGATCGACAAGGCGCTCGCGGACATCAAGGCGGACGGTACCTACGCGAAGATCTCGCAGAAGTACTTCGGCCGCGACGTGTCGCAGCCGTGACGCGAGGCTGAACGATGCCGGCCTGGCTGCACCTGATGGCGGAATCGCTGCGACCCCTGCTTTACGCGGGGCTCGTGTTCACGGTTCCGCTCACGCTCGCGTCGTTCGCGATCGGCCTGCTGCTCGCATTCGGCGCGGCGCTCACGCGGCTGTTCGGGCCGCGCTGGGCGCAGGCTGCCGTGCGCTTCTATATCTGGCTGTTCCGCGGCTCGCCGTTGCTCGTGCAGCTGTTCGTGATCTTCTACGGATTGCCGAACGTCGGCATCGTGCTCGACCCGCTGACGGCCGCCGTGATCGGCTTCTCGCTGAACGTCGGCGCATACAACGCCGAGGTGATCCGCGGCGTGATCGAATCGATGCCGAAGGGGCAGTGGGAAGCCGCGTACTCGATGGCGATGACGCGCGCGCAGGCGCTGCGTCGCGCGATCCTGCCGCAGGCCGCGCGCGTGGCGCTGCCCGCACTGTCGAACTCGTTCATCTCGCTCGTGAAGGACACGTCGCTCGCAGCCGTGCTGACCGTGCCCGAGATTTTCCAGGCTGCGCAGCGGATCGCGGCCGTGACCTACGAGCCGTTGATCCTCTATACCGAAGCCGCGCTGATCTATCTGCTGTTCAGTTCGGTGCTGTCCACGCTGCAACGTCGCCTCGAAGCCCGCTTCGGTCGGCATGCGCTGTTCCAGGCGGAGTTGCGGTGATTCGTCTCGACCATATCGACAAGTCGTTCGGCGCGCATCGCGTGCTGAGCGGGATCGACCTCGCGTTGCAGCCGGGCAGCGTGACCGCGCTGATCGGGCCGTCCGGCAGCGGCAAGAGCACGCTGCTGCGCTGCGTGAACCTGCTCGAAGTGCCGGAGGCCGGTACGCTCACGGTCGGCGATGCGCGCATCGAATTCGCGCCGGGGCGCCGGCCGTCGCGCGACGCGGTGTTCGCGGTGCGCAGGCAGACCGGCATGGTGTTCCAGAACTTCCAGTTGTTTCCGCACCTGAGTGTCGTGCAGAACGTGATGGAAGGGCTCGTGACCGTGCAGCGCTGGCCGCGCGAACGGGCGCGCGAGCGGGCGCTCGCGTTGCTCGACAAGGTCGGTATCGCGGACAAGGCCGATGGATGGCCGGCCACGCTGTCGGGCGGACAGCAGCAGCGCGTCGCGATCGCACGGGCGCTCGCGCCGTCTCCGCAGGTGCTGTTGTGCGACGAGCCGACGTCGGCGCTCGATCCGGAGCTGTCCGTCGAAGTGGTCGAGGTGCTGCGCCAGCTCGCGCGCGAAGGCACGACGATGCTGATGGCCACGCACGACTTGCGCCTGGCCGCGTCGATCGCGCACGACGCGGTATTCCTCGCCGACGGCCGCATCGTCGAAGCCGGCGCATCGCGCGACCTGTTCGGCCGGCCGCGCGACCCGCGCACCGCGAAGTTCGTCGCGACGCTCGCGCAGGGCGTGCCGGCGTTTTGATGCGGCACGCGATGCCGATGGCGTTCAGTCCGGCGCGTGCCCATCCAGTACCGCGGCGACGATCGCCTCCGGTGCATCCTCCTGGACCAGGTGCCCGGCGCGCGGCACCCTGATCAGCGTGCCGTTCGCGATGCGATCGGCAAGCGCCTGCCCCTGCTCGAGCGGAATCCACGCGTCGTCCTCGCCCCACACGATGCGCACGGGGAAGTCCGGCGGCGCGTAGCGCGCCTCGGCTTCCTCGATGTAGCGCTGGCGCATCTGCGCGATCTGGCGATAGAACGCGGCCTGGCCGGCCGGCGTGAGCCACGGTGCACGGTAGATCGATAGCGCTTCGTCGCCCAGCGGCCGCGCCACTGCATTGCCGAGATAGGCCGTCAGGAGAGCGTGATGCGCATACGCGGGCAAGCCGGTGAATGCGGCTTCGTGCTGCGCGACGTGCCGCACGAACGGCGAGCCTTGCGGTGCGATCGCGACCGGGTTCACGAGCGTGAGATCCGCATACGCGATGCCGTCGAGAAAGTGCGCGCGCAACACGGTGGCGCCGCCGTAGTCGTGCGCGAGCACGCGTGGCCGCGAAATTCCCCACTCGTTCAGCATTGCGCCGAACAACGCGTTCTGTCGGCCGAGCGATACGTCGGCGTCCGGCATGTCGGACTGGCCGTAGCCGAGCAGGTCGTAGAAATACACGCGATGCCGCCGCGCGAGCCACGGTGCGATCCGGCGCCACACCTGCGACGAAAACGGCGTGCCGTGCACGAGCACGAGCGGCGGGCCTTCCCCGAGCGCGCCCCATGCAATCCGGTGGCCTTCGAAATTGAAGCGATTCGCGAGTTCGAGCATCGGCTTCTCCGTGCTAACCTGTTTTGGTTGTTAACAGGTTACGCCGGATTCTCCGGATATGAAACCTATAGGTGAAATTAAATGGTTACTCGATCCGAGCCTGCGCGACACGCGCACGCATGGGGTGCGGCCGATTTCGTCGGCGGCCATCCGGCGCTCGATTTTCTCAATACGGTGGCCGACACGGGCAAGACGCGCGACGAGGACAAGCTCGTCGACTGGCCGGCCGTGCGCGCGTGGGCGGAGCAATCGGGATTGCTGGCGCCGGACGATCTGGCGCGGCTGCTGCGTCATCCGCGGCAGGACGGGCCTGACGAGCTGGCTGCGCTGCGTCGCTTTCGCGACGATGCGTATGTCGCGGTCGCGCACCTGACGGCCGGGGGCGGCGGCGCCGGTGCGCGCGTAGTGGACCGGCTTGCGGTGGCGATCCGCGAAGCGATCGGGCGCAGTGCGTTCGACGCGGTCGACGGCCGTTTCGCGTGGCGGCCCGACGCGCGTGCCGCGTCGCGCTGGATCGATGCGGCCGCGCTCGGCTTCGAGCAGTTGCTGCGCAGCGACGATTTCGTGCGCGTGCGGCAGTGCGGCCGGTGTACGTGGTTCTTCGTCGATCGCGGCCGCGGCGTCGGGCGCCGCTGGTGCGACATGCGGACCTGCGGGAATCGCGCGAAGGTGGAGGCGTTTCGGGAGCGGTGAAGCGGCGCGGCGTGACGACCGCCGTGCCGCGCGTGCATCAATGGGCGGCTTCGTGCGGCCGGTGATCGGGCCACAGCGTCGCGGCGACGAACAACCCGGCCGCGACGAACGGCGCGCCGATCGCGAACAGGATCGTCGTGAGGCCCCAGCGATCCCAGAAGCGGTCGACGATTGCGCGCTCGGGGGTGACGGGGTCGTACAGCACGTTGACCGCATCGCCTTCGTGCAAGCCCGGATGCGACGACGCCGAGCCCTGCGCGAACGTGATCAGCCGCCCGCTGTCGGTCGTAAACGCGACGATCGCCGAATACAGCGACGTGCGCGACCGCGACGATTTTCCGTTCGTCGCGATCTCGACGACATGGCCGGTCGAGCGCGCATAGTGATGGACGATCTGCCACTGGCGCAGGCCGGCCGCGCCGGCGCCGGCGAGAAAGCCCGTGCCGATCGCGACCGGGATCAGCACGATCGCGATATTCCAGCGGCGCCGCGTCGCCCTGCGTGCGGCGCGGGTCGGCGGTGCGGGGTCGAATTGCCGGCGGCGACGCTCGCCGGCGATCAGCAGGCCGCCGATCGCGAGCGATACGACAGCGAGCAGTGCCGGCACGACCACCGGAAACCAGTGTTGCGCGAAATCGTCGATCAGCGCGGGGCGGTCGGGATGGTCGGGGTCGAGCAGCACATCGACGTTCTCGCCGATGTCGTACGCGGGGACGGTCGACGCGGTATTGCCGGCAACTTCACGGCGCCGGCCGTCGTTCGACAGGTACGCGACGATCGGCCGGTACGCGCGCATCGCGTCGCTGTCCTGCACGATGCGCACGACCGTGCCCGGCGCGCGGACCAGCCGGCCGGTCGCGCCGCCGGCCGTGACGGCGAGCACGCCGGCCAGCACCAGCAGCACGACGCCGAGCAGCATCGCGACGAGCGGGCCCTTACCGGGCATGACCCGATCCGGTTCGTGCGCCGCGCGGCGGATTCGGGTGTGATCGGATGAACGGCTCGTCCCGACGGACAGGCCGATATCGGCGCAACCATCCCCTCTGAATGGTCGCGTCTCGTTCGCATGCTTCCATGTCTGACGTCCCATGTTCTCTCAGTGCCGGCGGGCAAACGACAGTGCGTTGTGCCGGTCGTATGATATTTGTCGGACGATTCTAGCGGAAACGATGCTGCGAATGGCGCGCGCCGTGAATACGGCGGCGAAAAAGGAAAAGGCCGGTCAGCTTGCGCTGACCGGCCTTTGAAATTCCTGGTGGGGCGTGAGTGACTCGAACACTCGACCTACGGATTAAGAGTCCGCTGCTCTACCAACTGAGCTAACGCCCCCAACAGAAGAAAGATTATGCACGAGCCTTTTGGGCTTGGCAACACCTTTCTGCAAATTTCCTGAAAATATTTCGTCACGCCGATGGCGGCTGCCGGCGCGGCAACGAGCGATCGCAGTTTGCGCGCTCCCGGTATGATGACGCCACACGTGTTGCGCGGCGGTCGCGCAACACTTTCTGGACATTCGAAGATGGACGAAAACGCAGTCCGCGAGTTGCTGGATCGCCTGCTGGCCCCGTGGGTCCGCTCGCTCGGTCTGGTCCCCGTGTCGATCGGCGACGACAGCGTCACGCTGCGCCTGCCGTTTTCCGGCGAATTCCGCCATTCGGGCGGCATCATCTGCGGTCAGGTGTTCACGGCGGCCGCCGATACCGCGATGGTGGTCGCGATCTCGTCCGCGCTCGGCGAGTTCCGGCCGATGACGACGGTATCGCTGAACACCAACTTCATGCGCCCCGTGCGCAAGGGCGACGTGCTCGTCACCGCGCGCGTGCTGCGGATGGGCCGCAACCTCGTGTTCGGCGAAGTCGAGCTGTTCGACGAGGACGGCAAGATGGCCGTCCACGCGACGTCGACCTACGCGCTCGTCAGCTGAGCGGCGCGATGTTCGACCAGATCGTCTTTGCGGGCGGCGGCAATCGCTGCTGGTGGCAGGCCGGCTTCTGGGATGTCGCGCGGCCGGCGCTCGACCTGCGCCCGCGCGTGATCACCGGCATCTCGGCCGGCGCGGCGACCGCGTGCATGTTGTATACGCGTGACGCCGCATGGGTGATGCGCTATTACGAGGAGGCGCTGCGCCACAACCGGAAGAACGCGTACTGGGGCAACCTGTTCGGGCGCGAGCCCGTGTTCCCGCATTACCGGATCTATCGCCAGGCGTTGCTCGACATCTACGGCGAGCCGTTCGCGAAGCTGGCCGACGCGCCGGAGATCCGCATCGGCGTGTCGCACGTGCCGCGCTGGCTCGGCGCGCGCAGCGCGGTCGCCGCCGGGCTCGTCGCGTACAACATCGAGAAATACGTGCGCAAGACGCTGCACCCGACGCTCGGGCGCACGCTCGGCTTTCGGCCCGAGTTCGTGCGCGCGCAGGCCTGCACGCAAGTCGACGAGCTTGCCGACCTGATCCTGCAGTCGTCGTGCACACCGCCGTTTACGCCGGTGTTGCGCCGCGGTGGGCGGCCCGTGCTCGACGGCGGAATGGTCGACAACGTGCCGGTCGACGCGCTCGATCCGTCGCCGGGCAACGTGCTGGTGCTTGTCACGCGGCTGTATCCGCGCCCGCAGATGTTCACGGTCGCGCATGGCGACCAGCGGCGGCTGTATGTACAGCCGTCGAGCAAGGTGCCGATTTCGAGCTGGGATTACACGAGCCCGCAGCAGATGCGGCATGCGTACGACCTCGGGCGGCGCGACGGCGAGCATTTCCTCACGCGCGTCGGCGCGATGACGGGCGGCCGCGTGGCCGCCTGACGATCGGGAACGGAGGAGCAGGGCCGCGAGACGTGCGCAGCCCGTGCGGTCAGCGCTTGCGGATCGGCGTCAGCGCTTCCGGGTTGGCGACGCTCGACATGTCGCCGTCGTCGAACGCGAGAATGTTGCGGAATGCTGCACTGAAATAAAGCTCGTAGCTTTCGCGTTCGACGTAGCCGATGTGCGGCGTGCAGATCACGTTTTCCATCCGCAGCAGGCTGTAGCCCTGCAGGATCGGCTCGCTTTCGAACACGTCGATCGCGACCATGCCCGGCCGGTTGTGCGACAGCGCGTTGACGAGCGCGTTTTCCTCGAGCAGCTCGGCGCGGCTCGTGTTGACGAGCAGCGACGTCGGCTTCATCCGCATCAGGTCTTCCTGCTTCACGATCCCGCGCGTGTCGTCGTGCATGCGCAGGTGCAGCGACAGCACGTCGCTCTGCTCGAACAGCGCTTCGCGGCTCTCGGCCGCCGTGTAGCCGTCGGCGCGTGCGGCTTCGAGCGAATGCTCGCGGCCCCAGATCAGCACGTTCATCCCGAACGCCTTGCCGTAGCCGGCGACGAGCCGGCCGATCTTGCCGTAGCCCCAGATGCCGAGCGTCTGGCCGCGCAGCACCTGGCCGAGGCCGAAGTTCGGCGGCAGCGCCGACGTCTTCAGGCCCGACTGCTGCCAGGCACCCTGCTTCAGGTTCGCGACGTATTGCGGGATGCGGCGCTGGGCGGCCATCACGAGCGCCCACGTCAGCTCGGCGGGCGCGACCGGCGAACCGGTGCCTTCGAGCACCGCGATGCCGCGGTCGGTACAGGCTTCGAGATCGATGTGACTCGACACGCGACCGGTCTGGCTGATCATCCGCAGGTTCGGCAGCTTGGCGAGCAGTTGCGACGAAATCGGGGTCCGTTCACGAATCAGCACGAGCGCCTCGACTTCCGCCAGGCGGCTGGCGAGCTGTCCCAGGCCGCGCACCGTGTTGTTGAAGACCTTCACGTCGTGGCCGGCAAGCATCTCGAAGCAGTTCAGCTTGCGGACGGCGTCCTGGTAGTCGTCGAGGATGGCAATTTTCATGGTGAACGGGGTGTCGCGCGTTGAAAGCGGCAGTGGCGGCGGGCGCACGTCGCGCATCCGTTCCGCCCGGCCGGGGCCGACATGATGCTACGTCGGCCGCCTTCATGGTGTCTTTTTAACAGGTTGTTACGCCCCGCCGCAATTGGCGGGAGCCTGACCCGGCGCCGCTTGCGTGCGGGGCGGAAGGGTGCGCTGTTGTGTCGCATCAAACACGTCTTTCCTGATTCGGCTACTTACTCGACGAGGTTCACCAAATTGTTGCTCCAATCAGAATAATTGGATCATCTATCCGCGAAGGGCGAGGATTTTTGACTATTTTTATCGTCAACAGCCCCTTTGTTGAGCAACTCTGCATCATTTCCGCTGTCGTAGGAGAATTACGCATTTGCTTCATCTTTTTGAAGTTGTACTAGCGGCAGGAGTCGTTTATGGATCACTTGCAGTCGATGCGCGTTTTCGTCAAGGTTGCAGATCTCGGCAGTTTCGCGCGGGCCGCGAGCGCAATGGATATCTCCAACGCGGTCGCGACGCGCCACGTCGCCGACCTGGAAGGCCGGCTCGGCACGCGCTTGCTGAATCGCACCACGCGCAGCCTCTCCCTGACGGAGTCGGGTCAGGTCTATCTGGAGCGTGCCCGCCAGATCCTCGATGAGCTCGAGGACGTCGAGCAGATGGTCGTCGCACGCAATCACGAGCCCGTCGGCACGCTGCGCATCGTCGCGCCGGTCGTGTTCGGGCTGCACAACCTCGCCCCCGTGCTGCAGTCGTACACGGAGAATTTCCCGAAAGTGGTGCCGGATCTCACGCTGGTCGACCGGCAGGTCGATCTCGTCGAGGAGGGTTTCGACGTCGGTATCGTCGTCACGCGCCAGATGCGCAGCGCGAGCATCGTCACGCGGCGCCTGACCACCGGTTGCATGACCGTGTGCGCGACGCCGAGCTATCTGGAGAAGCATGGCGTGCCGACCCACCCGGAGCAGCTCGCCGAGCACCCGAGCCTGAGCCTGCCGGCCGAATACTGGGGCGACGAGCGCGTGTTCACGGGGCCCGACGGCGAAGTGCGCGTGCGCCCGACCAACGTGATCGTCGCGAACAACACCGCGATGCTGCGCCAGTTCGCGTTGCTCGGGATGGGTGTCGCGATCCTGCCGAGCTACCTGATCGGCAGCGACATCGCGCGCGGCGCGCTCGTGCGTCTGCTGCCGGATTTCCGGCTGCCGCAGGTCGAGATCAACATCGCGTACCCGAGCCGGCGCCATCTGCCGGCGAAGGTGCGGACGTTCATCGACCACCTCGTCGAGCATTTCAGCCACTCGACCGACGCGATGATCGGCGAGCAGTGGGCCGCGCAGAGTTCGGCGCTCGCGCCGATCGGCGTCGAGACGCGTGCGGAGCAGCCGGAAGCGGCCGACCCGAACCTGTCGCCGCGTCTGCCGCGTTCGCCGCGCACGCGCGTCGCGGTGCCGTCGCCGCTGTAACGGCGCGACGGCCGGGCGGCGGTTGCCGCCGGCACAAAGAAAAAACGCGGATCGAGCGATCGATCCGCGTTTTTTTATGGCTCCGGGAGGGAGCCTGACGCGCCGGGGCAGGGCCGGCGGCCGGGCCGTCACGAACCCGTCTTGCGCGCCGTCGTCTTGCGGGCGGCCGTTTTACGGGCCGGTGCCGGTTTCTCTTCCGCACCTTCCGTCACGGTTTCGGCATCCTTCGTCGCCGATTTTGCCGTCTTCTTCGCGGCAGCGGCCTTCGGTTCCTTCTTCTCGAACTCGAAGCCGATCTTGCCGTCCGGCTGCTTCACGAGGAACGCCTTGAAGTTGCGGCCGGTACGCGACGACTTGAAGTTCGGCAGCAGATCCGTGCGGCCGTCGGCCAGCAGCTTGCCCATCTGCTCGCGCGTGATTTCCTGCTGCAGGATCACCTTGCCCGAGCGGAAGTCGCAGGTCTTCGGGGTCGCCACCGAGTGCTCGCACACGTAGCTCATCCCGTGCTCGAACACGCGGCCCTTGCACTTCGGGCACGCGCCGACCGGTTCCTGTGCGGAGAAGTCGGGCGCTTCGCCTTCCTCGCCGCCCTGGTCCTGACCGAAATCGAACTCGAGCTTGTAGTTCTTCGTCTCGTCGTCGAAGGACAGCTTGAGGATCGCCGAGAACGGGCGGCCCATCTTGCTGCGAAACCCGGACAGCGGCCCGATTTCCTTCTTCTGCAGCAGCTCCTCGACTTCAGGGATCTCGAACTGCCGGCTGCCCGGGATCTTCGAGATCGAGAACTCGCACTTCGTGCACGCGAAGCGGCGGTAGTTTTCCTTCACCTGGCCGCCGCAGTTCGGGCACGGTGTCTCGAGCGTCGCGTAATCGCCGGGGATCGTGTCGGAATCGTATTCCTTCGCGCGCTTGACGATCTGCTGCGTCATGCGGGCGATTTCCTGCATGAACGCATCGCGCCCGAGATTGCCGCGCTCCATCTGCGACAGCTTGTATTCCCATTCGCCGGTCAGCTCGGGCGCGGTCAGTTCCTTCACGCCGAGCCCGCGCAGCAGCGTCATCAGCTGGAATGCCTTCGCGGTCGGGATCAGTTCGCGGCCTTCGCGCAGCAGGTATTTCTCGCCGAGCAGGCCTTCGATGATCGCCGCGCGCGTCGCCGGCGTGCCGAGACCCTTCGCGGCCATCGCCTCGCGCAGTTCGTCGTCCTCGACGAGCTTGCCTGCCCCTTCCATCGCGGACAGCAGCGTCGCTTCCGAGTAGCGTGCGGGCGGCTTCGTCACGAGCGCGACGGCGGCGATTTCGTCCGTCTTCACCTTCTCGTCCTTCTGCACCGGCACGAGGTTCGCGTCCGCGCCTTCGGCGTCACGGCCGTACACCTGCAGCCAGCCCGGCTCGACGAGCACCTTGCCTTCGGTCTTGAAGTGATGGCCGGCGACTTCGGTGATCCGTGTCGTGACGCGGAATTCGGCCGCCGGAAAGAACACGGCGAGGAAGCGCTTCACGACCATGTCGTACAGCTTCTGCTCCGGCTCGGACAGCGACTTCGGCGCCTGCAGCGTCGGGATGATTGCAAAGTGGTCGCTGATCTTCGAGTTGTCGAAGATCCGCTTGTTCGGCTTCACCCAGCCCTTATCGAGCACCTGTTTCGCATGCGGCAGGTAGTTGTTGCTCTCCTTGAGCATCTCGAGCGTGGACTCGACCGTCGACAGGTAGTCTTCCGGCAGCGCGCGCGCGTCGGTACGCGGGTAGGTCAGCACCTTGTGCTTTTCATACAGCGCCTGCGCGAGGCCGAGCGTGTTCTTCGCGGAGAAGCCGAAACGGCTGTTCGCCTCGCGCTGCAGGCTCGTCAGGTCGAACAGCAGCGGCGACAGTTGTGTCGACGGCTTCGATTCCTCGGACACCGTGCCGACCTGGTCGCGGCATGCGGCGACGATCGTTTCGGCAGCCGGCAGGCTCCACAGGCGGGAGTCGCGCTTTTCCGGATCGAATTCGTCGCGCTTGAATTTCGGGTCGTACCACTTGCCTTCGTAGAAGCCGCCCGCACACGCGAATTCGGCCTTCACTTCCCAGTAGTCGCGCGGGATGAAGCGGCGGATTTTCTCTTCACGTTCGACGACGATCGACAGCGTTGGCGTCTGAACGCGGCCGACAGTCGTCAGGAAGAAGCCGCCGCCCTTGCTGTTGAACGCGGTCATCGCGCGGGTGCCGTTGATCCCGACGAGCCAGTCGGCTTCCGAGCGGCAGCGTGCGGCGTCGGCGAGCGGCTGCATGTCGGTGTCGCTGCGCAGGTTCGCGAAACCGTCGCGGATCGCCTGCGGCGTCATCGACTGCAGCCACAGGCGCTGGACCGGCTGCTTCGCCTTCGCGTGCTGCGCGATCAGGCGGAAAATCAGCTCGCCCTCGCGCCCCGCGTCACATGCGTTGATCAGGCGGTCGACGTCCTTGCGCTTCATCAGCTTCGTGAGCACCTTGAGGCGCGACTCGCTTTTTGCGATCGGGTTCAGGTCGAAATGCGGGGGGATGACGGGCAGATGCGCGAAGCTCCATTTCCCGCGCTTGACCTCGTACTCTTCCGGGGCGGCGATTTCCAGCAGGTGGCCGACAGCGGACGAAAGGACGAAATCGTCGCTCTCGTAATACTCGTCATGCTTGGTAAAGCCGCCCAAAGCGCGTGCGATGTCGTTCGCGACAGAAGGCTTTTCCGCAATGATCAGTGCTTTGGACATGACAGGTGTGTGTTGGTAGACCGGGTTCGCCGGTTGTGGGTCCCTTTTACGACCGCTTTATAGCACACGCCGCAGCGACGGCGGCTCAGCGTGTAAAAAGCGGCTCATCATAGAGGGGGGCTGCAACGGCGGCAAGCGCCCGCCGCGGCGGGGCGCGCAAACGCGCGCCGAACCGCCGCGCCGGCCCGCGCATTCAGGCTTCGACGATCAGGACGTTGCGCAATTTCGGTGCGTGCGGCGCGCCGGGTACCGCGCTCAGGTCGGACAGCATCCGCTCGACGATCGCCGCGTGCGGCAGCACCGTGCCGAAGAAGCGTGCGGTGTTGGCGTCCTCGATCAGGATCGTCGGGAAATTCTCGACGTCGAGATCGTCGAGCTGGTCGGCATGCGTTTCGATGTCGATCCACGCGAAACAGGCGTTCGGGTGGGCGTCGGCGAGCTGGTCGAAGGCCGTCCGGTAATCGCGGCACGTGCCGCACCACTCGGCGCACAGGCAGGCGACGAGCAACGTGCCGGGATCGGCGAGGCGCTCGGCGATCCGATCCGCATCGGTGTCGAGATTCAGCGCGGGCATGGAATTCCTTGGATATCGTCGGCGGCGCGGCCGCCCCTATGCCGGGGAATGTAGCACGCCGCGTGCGGCCGGGGTGGGCGCGGCGTCAAGCCGCGCGAAGCGCCCGCCAGGCAGGCTGGCGACGCGGCCGGCCAGCTCCAGCGCCAGAAGCGCGCCGTGCAGCACGTCGTCGGACAGGCCGCTGTGCTCGGCAAGCCATTCGTAGGTCACGGGGCCGTAACCCAATGCGGCCAGTACCGCATGCTCGGACGCGGTGCCTGGCGGCGGCAGGGTGTCGGTTCGGGATGGCGCGGCGGCCGGAACGGCGGGATCCGTCTGGTCGGTGCCGGCCATTGCCATCGCGAGGATGCCGTCGGCGTTCGTGCCGGGATGATGCCCGGCGCGAGCCGTGCGGCCGGTTGCACGCGCGACCGGTTCGGCCAGCCCGTACTCCTCGAGCACATCGAGCGGCGCCGCCGTGAGCTTCGCGCCATCGCGGATCAGCGCGTGGCAGCCCTGCGCGAGCGGCGCGTGGATCGAGCCCGGCACCGCGAACACATCGCGCCCCAGTTCGTTCGCGAGCCGTGCGGTGATCAGCGAGCCGGAGCGCGGCGCGGCCTCGACGACGAGCGTGCCGATCGCCAGCGCGGCGATCAGCCGGTTGCGCTGCGGGAAATGCGCGGCACGGGCCGGCGTGCCGAGCGGCCATTCCGACACGATCGCCCCGTGCGCGGCGATTTCGTGCGCGAGCGCGCGATGCCGCGCCGGATAGACGATATCGGCGCCCGTCGCGATGACGGCGACCGTACCCGAGCGGCCGTCGAGCCCGCCGCGATGCGCGGCACCGTCGATCCCGAGTGCGAGGCCGGAGACGATCGAGAGCCCCGCGTCGGACAACGCACGCGCGAAGCCCGTTGCGTCGGCGAGCCCCTGCGGTGTCGCATGCCGGCTGCCGACCACGGCGAGGCCGCGTGCACGCAGCAGGTCGAGCCGGCCCTTTACATATAGCAGGGGCGGCGGATCGTGCAGGTCGCGCAACCGCGGCGGGTAGGCCGGATCGTTGAGCGTGACCAGCGCATTGCCCGGCGCGTCGAGCCACGCGAGCGCGGCCTCGGTGCGCGCGTCGAGATCGCCGCGCTCGCTCGCGCGCACGGCTTGTGCGGCGGCGGGGCTGCTCGCCGCGGCGATGGCCGGGTCGGATGCGCGCAACAGCGCGGCCGGTGAGCCGAATGCATCGAGCAGGATCTGCAGCACGGCGGGCGCGAGGCCGGGTGCATGCGCGAGCTGCAGCCACGCGCGCAGCGCGGATGGCGTCAGCGCTTGCGGCGACATGAGACAGCCCTCGAATGCGGCGGCCAGCGGACCGCGTGGCGCCATGATAAAATTTTCATCATCCGAAATACTCGACAGGGCCGCGCGCACGAGCGCCCGGCCAATTGCAGGAGGCGCGATCCGCGGCGTTGATTCGCCACGCATCCGCCTCATCTTCATTGCATCCCGGAGGCGGCACCAGCCGGCCGGATGGCCGATGCGGCACGCCGCTCCACCGAATACCGAACACCATGGCTTTGCTCAATATTCTTCATTACCCCGACAAGCGGCTGCACAAGGTCGCCAAGCCCGTCGACAAGGTCGACGACCGGATCCGCAAGCTCGTCGCCGACATGGCCGAGACCATGTACGCGGCGCCCGGCATCGGCCTGGCGGCCACGCAGGTCGACGTGCACGAGCGCGTGATCGTGATCGACGTCTCCGAGGAGAAGAACGAGCTGCGCGCGTTCATCAACCCCGAGATCGTGTGGTCGAGCGACGAGAAGCAGATCTACGAAGAGGGCTGCCTGTCGGTGCCCGGCATCTACGACGAAGTCGAGCGGCCCGACCATGTGCGCGTGCGCGCGCTCAACGAACAGGGCGAGACCTTCGAGCTCGACTGCGAAGGCCTGCTCGCCGTGTGCGTCCAGCACGAGATGGATCACCTGATGGGGCGCGTGTTCGTCGAATACCTGTCGCCGCTCAAGCAGACGCGCATCAAGACGAAGATGAAGAAACTCGAACGCGCGATGTAATGCGCGTTCACGCTGCCCGACCCCGAACGCTGTCATGACCCATACGTTGCGCGTGATTTTTGCCGGCACGCCGGAATTCGCCGCGGCTGCCCTTGCCGCGATCCACGAGGCCGGTTTCCCGGTGCCGCTCGTGCTCACCCAGCCCGATCGCCCTGCGGGGCGCGGGATGAAGCTGCAGGCGAGCGCCGTGAAGCGCTACGCCGTCGAGCACGGGATGCCCGTCGCGCAGCCGCCGTCGCTGCGCCGCGCGGGCAAGTACCCGGCCGAGGCGGCCGACGCGATCGAGCTGCTGCGCACGACGCCGCACGACGTGATGGTGGTGGCCGCCTACGGCCTGCTGCTGCCGCAGGAAGTGCTCGACATCCCGCGCGCCGGCTGCATCAACATTCACGCGTCGCTGTTGCCGCGCTGGCGCGGCGCCGCGCCGATCCATCGTGCGATCGAAGCCGGCGACGCCGAGACGGGCGTCACGCTGATGCAGATGGACGTCGGCCTCGATACCGGCGCGATGATCGAGGAGGCGCGCCTCGCGATTGCGCCCGACGATACGACCGCGACGCTGCACGACCGTCTGGCCGCCGACGGCGCGCGGCTGATCGTCGATGCGCTCGTGCGGCTCGAGCGCGACGGCACGCTGCCGGCGACGCCGCAGCCGGCCGACGGCGTGACCTATGCGGAGAAGATCGGCAAGCACGAAGCGGCGCTCGACTGGCGCAAGCCTGCCGACGTGCTCGCGCGCCAGGTGCGTGCGTTCGATCCGTTCCCGGGCGGCGTCGCGACGCTCGACGGCGCGGCGATCAAGCTGTGGGCGGCCGAGCCCGTGGCGGCGCACGGCGATGCGGCGCCCGGCACGATCGTCGAAGCCGCGCCGGAAGGCGTGGTCGTCGCATGCGGCAGCGGCGCGCTGCGCGTCACGCAGTTGCAGAAGCCGGGCGGCAAGCGGCTGCCCGCACGCGAATTCCTGGCCGGCTCGCCGCTCGCCGCAGGCCAGCATTTCGCGCTGCCCGACGTTGCCTGACACGGCCCGATCGCCATTCGACACGGTCTGCCGGCGCTGCGCAATCGGCCGGACGGTCGAGTCGCACGGCGCGGCAGGCGCGCGTAGAATTTCCCTGCGCTCCCCGGTTTCGAGGTCTTCATGTTCGGCATCACCCATTTCGGCTTCTTCGTGTTCGCGGTATTCCTGCTGAACATCACGCCCGGCCCCGACACGGCGTACATCGTCGGCCGCAGCGTCGCGCAGGGCCGCGGCGCGGGGCTGATGTCGGCATTCGGCATCTCGGCCGGCTGCTGCGTTCACGCGCTCGCCTGTGCATTCGGCCTGACCGCGCTGCTCGCGGCGTCGGCCACCGCGTTCACGGTGATCAAGCTGGTCGGCGCGGCCTACCTGATCTACCTCGGCGTACGGATGATCGTCGCGAAGCAAGCCGCCGCGCCGTCGGGCGCCGATACCGCGCAGGCCACGGCCGCCAAGCCGCTGCGCCAGCTGTTCATGCAGGGTTTCTGGACCAACGTGCTGAATCCGAAGGTCGTGCTGTTCTTCGTGTCGTTCTTCCCGCAGTTCGTGTCGGCCGACAGCCCGCACAAGGCATGGGCGTTCCTGACCCTCGGCGCGGTGTTCGTCGCGATGAGCACGGTCTGGACCAGCCTCGTCGCGTGGGTCGCGGGCAGCGTCACGCAGCGCTTTTCCGGCAAGCCGGGCGTCAGGAAGTGGCTCGACCGCACGGTCGGCAGCGCGTTCGTCGGCCTCGGGCTGCGTCTTGCAACATCGCAACGCTGAGATTGAATTTTTCCGGCAAGACCTTATCTAACAAATCGCTTACAATTTTCCGCCGCGCCCGGTAATGCGTGGCGGGTCCCCTGACGGATAAGGAGTGGGTATGTTCAATTGGGTCAAAACGGCGATGCTGATGGCCGCGATCACGGCCCTGTTCATCGTGATCGGCGGAATGATCGGCGGTTCGCGGGGCATGACGATCGCGCTGCTGTTCGCGCTCGGCATGAATTTCTTTTCCTACTGGTTCTCGGACAAGATGGTGCTGCGCATGTACAACGCGCAGGAAGTCGACGAGAACACGGCGCCGCAGTTCTACCGGATGGTGCGCGAGCTGGCCACGCGCGCGAACCTGCCGATGCCGCGCGTCTACCTGATCAACGAGGACGCGCCGAACGCATTCGCGACGGGCCGCAACCCCGAGCACGCGGCGGTCGCCGCGACGACCGGCATCCTGCGCGTGCTGTCGGAGCGCGAGATGCGCGGCGTGATGGCGCACGAGCTCGCGCACGTGAAGCACCGCGACATCCTGATCTCGACGATCACCGCCACGATGGCAGGCGCGATCTCGGCGATCGCGAACTTCGCGATGTTCTTCGGCGGGCGCGACGAGAACGGCCGGCCGGCCAACCCGATCGCGGGTATCGCGGTCGCGCTGCTCGCCCCGATCGCAGGCGCCTTGATCCAGATGGCGATTTCGCGGGCACGCGAGTTCGAGGCCGATCGCGGCGGCGCGCAGATTTCCGGCGATCCGCAGTCGCTCGCCACCGCGCTCGACAAGATCCATCGCTATGCGGCCGGTATCCCGTTCCAGGCGGCCGAGGCCCATCCGGCCACCGCGCAGATGATGATCATGAACCCGCTGCACGGCGGCGGCCTGCAGAACCTGTTCTCGACGCACCCGGCCACCGAGGAGCGCATCGCGCGCCTGATGGAGATGGCGCGTACCGGCCGCTTCGACTGAACCCCGGCATCCCGCGCGGGCGTTGCCGCACGGGGGCCGTCACGCCACCCCGCACGCTTCGCGCTGCGGGGTGTTTCATTTGCGCGCGCTGTAAAGGGGCCAAAGGGGCCGCGTGGTCGCAGGCTACAATGCGCGGTTTGGGATCGCGAGGCCGTGCGGCCGCAGCGATCCTGCCGTTTGCCGTATTTGATTGCTGCGCCTGTCTGCCGCGCCTGATTGCCGATTCCGTACCGATGACACGAACCCGTTCTTCCGCTCCGTCTTCTTCCGGCCGCCCGGCGCATCTGGCCGCGCTGCATCTGGCGCCCGATTCGCTCGGCTTCGCGCTCGACGCGGCCGCGCAGGCGGTCGACGCGGTACGGCGCGGCACTGCGCTGCCGGCAGCGTTGTCGGCGGTATTCGCACAGATGCCGTCCGGTGCGCAGGCGCTCGCGCGCGGCGCGACGCAGGACGTCGCGTACCGGACGATGCGTCGCCTCGGCAGCGCGGACTGGCTGGTCGGCAAACTCGTCAGCAAGGCACCGCCCGCGCACGTGCACGCCGTGCTCGCCGGCGCGCTCGCGCTGCTGCTCGACCCGGCCGACGCCGCCGCGTATCCGGCGTTCACGGTGGTCGATCAGGCCGTCACCGTGATCGGCGCGCGGCGCGAGTGCGCGTTCGCGAAGGGCATGGTCAACGCGGTGCTGCGCCGTTTCCTGCGTGAGCGCGACGCGCTCGTCGCGGCGATGCAGGCCGACCCGGTCGCGCGCTGGAATTACCGCGCATGGTGGGTCGATGCGGTGAAGCGCGCATGGCCCGATGCATGGCAGGCGATCCTCGCGGCAGGCGAACGCCAGGGCCCGTTGACGCTGCGCGTGAATGCGCGCCGCGCGAGCGTCGACGCGTATCTCGACACACTGCGGGCGAGCGGGATCGAGGCGACCGCGATCGGCCGGCACGCGGTGCGGCTCGCGTCGGCGCTGCCGGTCGAGCGCATTCCGGGCTTCGCCGACGGCGTGGTGTCGGTGCAGGACGCCGGCGCGCAGCTCGCGGCCGAATGGCTCGACGCGCGCGACGGCATGCGCGTGCTCGATGCATGCGCGGCACCCGGCGGCAAGACCGGCCACATTCTCGAGCTGGCTGACGCGGAAGTCGTTGCGCTCGAAAGCGATGCAACGCGCGCGGCGCGCATCGGCGAGAACCTCGTGCGCCTGTCGCTCGAAGCGGACGTGCGCGTCGGCGATGCAGGTGCGCCCGACGCGTGGTACGACGGGCGCCCGTTCGACCGTATCCTCGCCGACGTGCCGTGTTCGGCGTCCGGCATCGTGCGGCGGCACCCCGACATTCGCTGGCTGCGCCGCGAGGCCGACATTCCGGCGCTCGTCGCGGAACAGCGCCGCATCCTGTGGGCGCTGTGGCCGCTCGTGAAGCCGGGCGGCGAACTGCTTTACGTGACCTGTTCGATCTTCCCCGAGGAAGGCGAATCGCAGGCCCGCTGGTTTGAAGCGGCCTGTGAAGATGCGGTACGATTGGACGCCCCCGGCCAGCTGTTGCCAGGCGGCGTGCAGGGACGGGCGGCCGCCGCCGCACTCGACCAGAACACCGATCACGACGGATTTTTCTACGCGCGGTTTCAGAAACGGTGACGATCAAACACCTTTTTCCATTTCGGCTCGCGGCCGTCCTGCTGGTCGCGTTGATGCTGTGCCTGGCCGTCGTCCGGCCGGCGCATGCCGAATCGATCGCCGTGCAGCGCGCGTCGCTCCAGTCCGATGGAAGCGGCTGGAGCCTCGACGCGCGTTTCGACTTCGAGCTGAACCCGAACCTCGAGGATGCCGTCAACAAGGGCATCCCGCTTTACTTCACGACCGACTTCGAACTGAGTCGCGCGCGCTGGTACTGGTTCGACGAGCAGCCGGTGGCGGTCACGCAGACGATCCGCCTGTCGTTCCAGCCGCTCACGCGCGAGTACCGCGTGTCGACCGGCGGCCTGCAGCTCGGCTTCCCGTCGCTGAAGGACGCGCTCGCGGTGGTCCGGCACATCACGTCGTGGCACGTGATCGACCGCAATCAGGTGCGCGCGGGCGAAACCTACACGGCGTCGGTGCGGATGCAGCTCGACACGGCGCTGATGCCGAAGCCGTTCCAGGTCGATGCCGTGAACAACCGCGACTGGACGCTCGGGTCGGACTGGAAGCGCTTCAACTTCACGGTGACCGAACGTGCTAAATAAAGTGCGCCGTGCGGCCAGCGGGAAGAGCCTCCTCGTCCGCGTGATCGTCTCGACCGTCGCGCTGACCGCGCTGCTGCTGCTCGTGCTGCTCGCGGCCGCGAGCGCGAACACCGAATTCTTCGATCGCTACTACTCGTGGCTGTACGCGACGAACATTGTCGTCGCGCTCGTATTCCTGCTCGTGGTGCTCGGGCTGATCGGGATGATCGTCGTGCGCCTGAGGAAGGGCAAGTTCGGCACGCGGCTGCTCGCGAAGCTCGCGGTGTTCTTCGCGCTCGTCGGCGTGGTGCCGGGCGGGATCATCTACATCGTGTCGTACCAGTTCGTGTCGCGCAGTATCGAGTCGTGGTTCGACGTGAACGTCGAGACCGCGCTGACGGCCGGCCTGAACCTCGGCCGCGGCATGCTCGATGCGTCGCTGTCCGACCTGCAGACGAAGGCGCGGCTGATGTCCGACCAGCTCGCGAGCGTCGATGCGAACACGAACGGCACGACGCTCACGCTGCTGCGGCTGCGCGACCAGTTCGGCGTGCAGGACGCGACGATCGTCGAGCCGGGCCGGGGCGGCTCGGGTGCGGCGCCCGAGCTGCACATCGTCGCGCAGGCGTCGGGCAATTTCGCGGCGCTGATTCCGGACGACCTGCCGACGCCGCTGATGCTGAACCAGGCGCGCGAACACGGTGCGTACGCGGCGATCGAGGGCGAGGTCGACGGCGACCCGCGCGCGCATGGCGCGAAGGGTGCGTTGCGGCTGCGCGTCGTGCGGCCGATTCCCGATGCGACGACGTCGCTGCTGCAGCCGGCGGAGCGCTTCCTGCAGCTCACGCAGCCGGTGCCGCCCGGGCTCGCGCACAACGCGGACGCCGTGCAGCGCGCGTATCGCGAGTACCAGGAAAAGTCGCTCGGCCGCACGGGGCTGCGCAAGATGTATATCGGCACGCTGACGCTCGCGCTGTTCCTCGCGACCTTCATCGCGATGATGCTCGCGCTCGCGCTCGGCCAGCAGCTCGCGCGGCCGCTGTTCCTGCTCGCGCAGGGCACGAAGGAGATCACGGAAGGCGACTACACGCCGAAGCGCGAGATCAAGACGCGCGACGAGCTCGGCTTCCTCACGCAGTCGTTCAATGCGATGACGCGCCAGTTGTCCGAGGCGCGGCTCGCGGTCGAGAAGAACCGCATCGCGCTCGAGCATTCGAAGACGTATCTCGAAAGCATCCTCGCGAACCTGACGGCCGGCGTGTTCGTGCTCGACCGCCAGTTCCGGCTGACGACGGCCAATCGCGGCGCCGAGCGGATCTTCCGGCAGCCGTTCAATTCGCTGATCGGCACGACGCTCGACCGGATCGGCGTGGCGGCGGGATTCGGCGCGATGGTGCGCAAGGCGTTCGCCGATCGCGAGGCGGCGTCCGACGGCGGCAGCGGCGATCGTGGCCACTGGCAGCAGCAGTTCGCGATCGAGGTGCCGGGCGAAACCGATCCGCTGACGCTGCTCGTGCGCGGCACGCGCCTCGTGTCGACGGTCGAGGGGCAGGCCGACGATCCGCAGACGTCCGGTTACGTCGTCGTGTTCGACGACATCTCCGACGTGATCTCCGCGCAGCGTTCGGTTGCATGGGGCGAAGTCGCACGCCGGCTCGCACACGAGATCAAGAATCCGTTGACGCCGATCCAGCTGTCGGCCGAGCGGCTGCAGATGAAGCTGTCCGACAAGCTCGCGCCGCCCGATGCGGACGTGCTCAAGCGCGGTGCGACGATGATCGTGAACCAGGTGGCCGCGATGAAGCGGATGGTCGACGATTTCCGCGAATACGCGCGCACGCCGCCGGCGGTGCTCGCGAACCTGCAGTTGAACGAACTGGCGAGCGAGGTGCTCGGGCTGTATGGTGTCGGCGAAGGCAAGAGCCCGATCGTCGCCGAGCTCGCGCCGTCGCTGCCGGTGATTCGCGGTGATGCGACGCAATTGCGCCAGGTGATTCACAACCTGCTGCAGAATGCGCAGGATTCGGTCGCGGAGTCTGCGCATCCGCGTGTGTTGATCGAAACCAAGACAGTAGAATATGGCGATCCCGACGCCGAGGGCAAAACGCGCGTCGCGGTACGTCTTACCGTGTCCGACAACGGGCCCGGTTTTCCGGCACGCATCCTGACTCGCGCGTTCGAGCCTTACGTGACGACGAAGGCGAAGGGCACGGGGCTCGGGTTGGCCACGGTCAAGAAAATCGTCGACGAGCATGGTGCGCGGATCGATTTGCGCAATCGTATGCACGGCGAGACCGTCGAGGGTGCGCAGGTGTCGATCCTGTTCCTGCAGATGGCGAGCGATGCGCCAGGTGCCGAATCGGGCGCGCAGGACGGGGCGGCCCCCGCCAAGACAAAAGCAAGTGAGCAGACAAAGGCAGCGTAAATGGCAACCATCCTGGTGGTAGATGATGAAATGGGCATCCGGGAATTGCTCTCGGAGATCCTCAGCGATGAAGGACATGTCGTCGAGGCAGCGGAGAACGCGCAGGCCGCGCGGGAATACCGGCTGAATCAGGCGCCCGATCTCGTGCTGCTCGATATCTGGATGCCCGATACCGACGGCGTGACCCTGCTCAAGGAGTGGGCGGCGCAGGGGCTGCTGACGATGCCCGTGATCATGATGTCCGGGCACGCGACGATCGATACGGCCGTCGAGGCAACCAAGATCGGCGCGCTCGATTTCCTCGAGAAGCCGATCGCGCTGCAGAAACTGCTGAAGTCCGTCGAGCACGGTCTCGCACGTGGTGCGGCGCCCGTGTCCGCGAACGCGGCGGCGAAGGCCGGCGCCGGGCAGGCGGCGGGGCCGGCGGCGGTGGCGTCCGCGGCTGCGCTGCCGACGCTCGGCGACGACATGGCTTCGGCACTCGGCCTCGCGGGGCAGACGGCCGCGATCCCGTTCGACATCCCGTTGCGCGAAGCACGCGATGCGTTCGAGCGCGCGTACTTCGAATATCACCTCGCGCGCGAAAACGGCAGCATGACGCGCGTCGCGGAGAAGACGGGCCTCGAGCGCACGCACCTGTATCGCAAGCTCAAGCAGCTCGGCGTCGAGCTCGGCAAGAAGCCGTCCGAAGGCGCGCTTTAAAATATTTTGCGAAAGCACTTGCCCAAGGATGAATAGCTCGATATACTTTCATTCTTCGTTGGCCCGGTAGCTCAGTTGGTAGAGCAGCGGATTGAAAATCCGCGTGTCGATGGTTCGATTCCGTCCCAGGCCACCAGCATTTAAAACCCCAAGAATCGGAAGGTTCTTGGGGTTTTTCGTTTGTGGTGGGTATTGCGTGTCGTGGGCGGTGTGGCCGGCAGCATTCGCAGGGGCGTGATAAAATCCGTGCCCGCTCAATGACTTAGCGCATCGCTTCACGCGCACGGCAGGCTGCGAGTCTCGCGCCGCCGTGTCATGCGGCAACGATGCCGCGCGATGGGCGGTATAAGCGCACCGCCGCGTTCGCGGCCGACCGCGCTGCCTATACTGGTCGAGCCGGCGCAGGCCGGCCGCGTCGGGCCGCCCGGCGGCAGCCGGCCCTGGGGTGCAGCGCGACGCGAGCCTACACATTCACGGAGTATCACGGTGATTCGGACAGACGCTAAAGACGGCGCGCTCGTGTTGTTTTCCGGCGGGCAGGACTCGGCCACGTGCGTGGCATGGGCCCTCGAACGCTATCAGACGGTCGAGACGCTCGGCTTCGATTACGGCCAGCGCCATCGCGTCGAACTCGAATGTCGCGAGGGCGTGCGCGAAGCGCTGAAGCGCGATTTTCCCGCCTGGTCGGACCGGCTCGGCGACGATCACATGATCGACCTGTCGGTGCTCGGCGCGATCAGCGATACCGCGATGACGCGCACGATCGAGATCGAAACGGCCGCGAACGGCCTGCCGAACACGTTCGTGCCCGGTCGCAACCTGATGTTCATGACGATCGCCGCGGCGATCGCCTATCGTCGCGGGTTGCGCGTGCTGGTCGGCGGGATGTGCGAGACCGACTTCTCGGGCTACCCCGACTGCCGCGACGACACGATGAAGGCGCTGCAGGTCGCGCTGAACCTCGGGATGGACACGCGCATCGTGCTCGAGACGCCGCTGATGTGGCTCGACAAGGCGCAGACGTGGCAACTCGCCGAGCAGCTCGGCGGCGAGGCGCTCGTCGAGCTGATCCGCGTCGAGACGCACACGTGCTACGTGGGCGAGCGCGCGGAACTGCACGACTGGGGCTTCGGCTGCGGCGAATGCCCGGCCTGCAAGCTGCGCAAGCGCGGCTACGAGGCCTACCTGAAGGGCGAGCGGGTGACCGAAGCGCCGCTGTGATGCGGGTGCATCGGCAGCACGGATTGAATAACGGATTCTGATCGACAACGAGCGGCGCGAGCCGGACGAAGCACGATGACTTACGCGGTCAAGGAAATTTTCTACACGTTGCAGGGCGAAGGCGCGAATGCGGGCCGGCCGGCCGTGTTCTGCCGGTTCGCCGGCTGCAACCTGTGGTCGGGCCGCGAAGAGGATCGTGCGGACGCCGTATGCCGCTTCTGCGATACCGACTTCGTCGGCACCGACGGCGAGAACGGCGGCAAGTTCAAGGACGCCGACGCGCTCGTCGCGACGATCGCCTGCCTGTGGCCGGAGGGCGAGGCGCACCGCTTCGTCGTCTGCACGGGCGGCGAGCCGATGCTGCAGCTCGACCAGCCGCTCGTCGACGCGCTGCACGCGGCCGGCTTCGAGATCGCGATCGAGACGAACGGCTCGCTGCCGGTGCTCGAATCGATCGACTGGATCTGCGTGAGCCCGAAGGCCGATGCACCGCTCGTCGTCACGAAGGGCAACGAGCTGAAAGTCGTGATCCCGCAGGACAACCAGCGGCTGGCAGACTATGCGAAGCTCGACTTCGAGTACTTCCTGGTCCAGCCGATGGACGGCCCGTCGCGCGACCTCAATACGAAGCTCGCGATCGACTGGTGCAAGCGTCATCCGCAGTGGCGGCTGTCGATGCAGACCCATAAATATCTGAACATTCCCTGAGCCACGGCTTTTGACATCGTGCTGATTACCCGAAAACTCGAATTCGACGCGGGCCACCGCATCCCCGATCACCGCAGCCAGTGCAGGAACCTGCACGGCCATCGCTACGTGCTCGAAATCACGCTGCGCGGCGATCTCGTCGATACCGAGGGGGCACCCGACCGCGGCATGGTGATGGATTTCGCCGACGTGAAGGCGCTCGCGATGGAGCACCTCGTCAGCAAGTGGGACCACGCGTTCCTCGTCTATGCGCGCGACGAAGTCGTGCGCTCGTTCCTCGAACAGATGGCCGACCACAAGACCGTCGTGATCGACCGGATCCCGACCGTCGAGAACCTCGCGGCAATCGCGTTCGACCTGCTCGCGAACGTGTACGACGCGCACTACGGCGTGAACCTGCGCCTCGAGCGCGTGCGCCTGTACGAAACGCCGAACTGCTGGGCCGACGTCGAGCGCCAGCCCGGCCGCTGATCCTGCCTTCCCGGCAGCCCGCGCCGGCCGGCGCAGGCTGTCCGTCACCGTGCCGTGCGGCTTCGACCCGCACCGGCGCAGCTTCCCGCCTGTTCCCACATTTCGCGTAACGCCGCGCTATGATCGTTGAGTGGCAACGGACAATGCGTCCGTGCGCCGTCGCGCCGCACGTGCTGTCAGATCGGCTGCCCGTCGCCGACTAACGTTCCAGAGTGCGATCCGGTGCAGCCGCCTTGCTGCGCTGCACGACGTGTCGCGCTCCGCTTCGCCAGTTGCTTGTCCCGTTCGATTGCCGTTCCGTCCAGGAGGCCGTATCGATGAGCACGCTCACCAATTCCCTCAAGCAGCGCCTGCGTGACGGCGACGATCCGCTGTACGGCCTGTGGCTGTCGCTCGGCAGCGAATCGGCCGCGGAAGCGCTCGCGCACGCCGGCTACGACTGGCTCTGCATCGACATGGAGCACGCGCCGAACGACAGCCGTGACGTGGCCTCGCAGCTGCGCGCGATCGCGGCCGCCCACCTGCCGAGCGAGCCCGTCGTGCGCGTGCCGGCGCGCGAGCCGTGGCTCGTGAAGCGTGCACTCGACGCCGGCGCGCGCACGTTGATGTTTCCCGGTATCGAGACGCCCGACGAAGCCGCGCATGCGGTGCGGCTTACGCGCTATCCGTCGCCCGATTCGCCGGACGGGCTGCGCGGCGTTGCGGGCATGGTGCGCGCGGCGGCGTTCGGCATGCGCCGCGATTACGTGCAGACCGCGAACGCGCAGGTCGCGGTGATCGTGCAGATCGAATCGGCACGCGGTGTCGACGAGGTCGAACGGATCGCGGCGACGCCGGGCGTCGACTGCCTGTTCGTCGGCCCGGCCGATCTCGCGGCGAGCCTCGGCCATCTCGGCGACATCCGCCACCCGGACGTCGAAACCGCGATGGCGCGCGTGCTCGCGGCCGGCCGGCAGGCCGGCGTCGCGGTCGGCATCTTCGCGGGCGATACGGCGGCCGCGCGCCAGTACCGCGAGGCCGGCTACCGGATGATCACGGTATCGGCCGACGTGAGCTGGCTGTTGCGCGCGACGCGGCAGGCGTTGCAGGAGGTGCGGTCATGAACGGCGGAGACGGCGCGTGCCGCAGGCGCGCGCGGATCGGTGTGATGTTCGGCCTGTGGGCCCTGTGTATCGCGGCGGCCGCGCAGGGCGCGCCGCAAGCGAAGCCTGATCCGTCGCGCGAGACGCAGTCGGCGGTCGCCGACTACAACGCCGGCGATTTTCGCGCGGCGCTGGTGCAGTTCCACGACGCGGCCGAGCGCGGCGATCGTCTCGCGCAATTCAACTACGCGATGATGCTGCTGACGGGCGAAGGCGTGACCGCGAACGTCGACGAAGGATTGCGCTGGCTGAAGCGCGCGGCAGACGCGAACATGTCGCATGCGCAGTACGTGTACGGCCGGATGTTCGACGACGGCGAGTTCGTCGCGCGCAATCCGGCCGAAGCGCACCGCTGGTTCCTGCGCGCGGCGAAGCAGGGGCACGTGCAGGCCGCGCTGTCGCTCGCGAACCAGTTCCTCGACGGGCGCGGCACGCCGCGCGACAACCGGCAGGCGTTCGCGTGGTACAAGCAGGCCGCCGACGCGGGCGAGCCGACCGCGCAGTACGTGACCGCGTCGTTCTACGAGCGCGGCGGCGACGGCGTCGCGCAGAACCTGAACATCGCGCGGGCGTATTACGCGGCGGCGGCCGCGCAGGGCGACGAGACGGCCGGGCTGAAATTCAAGGAGCTGAGCGCGCGGCTGAAGTCGCAGGGACCGGCATCGGGCAGCGGAGCGGAGCCGGGCGGCCCGCATGCGCCGCCGCTGTGAGCGTACGCGGCGTTCGGCCCGCCCCATGGAAAACGGCGCCCTGGGGCGCCGTTTTCCTTGACCGCGGTGCGGTCAGCTCTTCATCAGCCGCCGCTGCCGCCCGACGCTCATGATCATCCCGATCGCGATGCCGAGGGTCGCGAGCGCGGTGCCGCCGTAGCTCATGAACGGCAACGGCACGCCGACGACCGGCAGCACGCCGCTCACCATCCCGATGTTGACGAACGCATAGACGAAGAACGCGAGCGTGAGCGAGCCCGCGAGCAGGCGGCCGAACAGCGTCGCGCCCTGCGCGGCGATGTAGAGCCCGCGCGCGATCAGCGCCATGTACAGCGTCAGCAGCACGAGCCCGCCGACGAGCCCCCATTCCTCCGAGAACACCGCGAAGATGAAGTCGGTGTGCTTTTCCGGAATGAACTCGAGGTGCGCCTGCGTGCCTTTCAGGTAGCCCTTGCCGAGCACGCCGCCCGAGCCGATCGCGATCACGGCCTGGATCGTGTGGAAGCCCTTGCCGAGCGGGTCGGAGGTCGGGTCGAGCAGCGTGCACACGCGGTGCTTCTGGTAGTCGTGCATCAGCGGCCACTGCACTTCGGGCTGGCAGATGCGCTCCTCGAACACGGCGATCGAGCCGACCGCGATCACGCCCGCGACGAGCACCGGCACGATCAGCTTGAACGACAGGCCGGCGAGGTAGATCACGAAGAAGCCGGCCGCGAACACGAGCAGGCCCGTGCCGAGGTCGGGCTGCTTCGCGATCAGCCCGACCGGCACCATCAGGATCCCGAACGCGGCGAGGAAGTCGTACCAGCGCAGCCCGCCCTCGCGGCGCTGGTAGTACCACGCGAGCATCAGCGGTGTCGCGATCTTGAGGATTTCGGACGGCTGGATCACGACGCCGACGTTCAGCCAGCGCTTCGCGCCTTTCTTGGTCATCCCGAACAGCGCGACGGCGATCAGCAGCGCGACCCCGAACGTGTAGAGCGGGACCGCGAAGCGCATCAGCGTGGTCGGCGGGATGTTGGCGATCACCCACATCAGCACGAACGTCAGCAGGATGTTGCGCAACTGGTCCTCGACGCGGCCCGGCATGTCGATCGCCGCGCTGTACAGCGTGACGATGCCGACGCACAGCAGCAGGAACACGATGAGGGCGAGCGGGCGGTCGAAGCCCGCGAACATCTGCTTGATCTTGTCGAGCCAGGCGCGCTTGTCGAATTGCATGCCTTTCTCCGTTAATGAGCGGTGCCGGCGTCCGCGGCTTTCGCGGGGGCCGTCGCACGGTGGTTGTCGTCCCGCGGCGTGGCGACGAGCGGCTGCGCATCGCTGGCGGGCCGGCGCGGCCGGTGCGGGCGCCGAATCGGCGGCAGGCTCGCGGCCCGCGGCGCCGCGGCGCTCGCGTCGGCCGGCTGGGCCGCGCTGGCGGCTGCTGCGTCCGACGCAGCCGATGCCGCATCCGCCGCGCTGGCCGCGGTCGGCACGACCGGCTGCGGCAGCGCCGTGAAGCCGGCCGCGACGGCGGCGGGCTTGTTCGCGTCGCCGATCACCGGCGCGCTGATGGGTTCGGTCGCCGACGCGGCGGCTGCCACAGCCGCGGCCTCGTTCTTCGGGTTCTGGCGCTCGACCAGGTAGTAGTCGAGCACGCGGCGCGCGATCGGGCCCGCGGCCTGCGCGCCCCAGCCGCCGTTCTCGACGACCAGCGCGACGGCGATCTGCGGATGGTCGACCGGTGCATAAGCAATGAACAGCGCGTGGTCACGCAGGTGCTCGGCGAGCAGGTGGCCCTTGTAGTTCGAGCCCTGCAGCGAGAACACCTGCGCGGTACCGGTCTTGCCGGCGGCGAGGTACGGCGCGCCGCGGAACACCTTGTATGCGGTGCCGGACGGGTTCTCGATCACGTTCTCCATCCCGCGTTTCACGACGTCGATGTCGGCCTGCTTGAGCGGGATCACTTCGCTTTCCTTCGGCACGGTCAGGTGACGCCCGCGCGTGATCGGATCCTCGACCTCCTTCACGAGGTGAGGCTTCATCACGACGCCGTTGTTGGCGAGCGTCGCGGTCGCGTGCGCGAGCTGCAGGATCGTGAACGAGTTGTAGCCCTGGCCGATCCCGAGGCTGATCGTCTCGCCGTCGAACCACTTCTGCTGCGCGGCCTTCTTGAACGCCTTCTTCTTCCAGTCGGTCGACGGCAGGATCCCGCGCGCCTCGCCCTGGATGTCGATCCCGGTGATCTGGCCGAAGCCGAACGGCTTCATGAAGTTCGCGATCGAGTTCACGCCGAGGTCGCGCGCGAGCATGTAGAAGTAGGTGTCGTTCGACACCATGATCGCCTTGTTCATGTCGACCCAGCCCTGGCCGGAGCGCACGTCGTTGCGGAACGTGTGGCCGCCGAACGTGAAGTAGCCGGGATCCTGGAAGCCCCAGCCGGGCGTGCGCTTGCCGAGCGTCAGGCCCGCGAGCGCCATGAATGGCTTGTACGTCGAGCCGGGCGGGTAGGTGCCGTGCAGCGGGCGGTTCAGGAGCGGCTTGTCGGGCGAGTTGTTCAGCTCGTCCCAGGTCTGCTGGTCGATGCCGTCGACGAACGAGTTCGGGTCGAAGCTCGGCGACGACACGAACGCGAGCACGTCGCCCGTCTTCGGCTCGATCGCGACGAGCGCGCCGCGCTTGCCGGCGAACGCCTGCTCGGCGACCTGCTGCAGCCCGATGTCGAGCGACAGCACGAGGTTGTTGCCGGGCGTCGCCTGCGTGCGCGACAGCGTGCGCACTGGCCGGCCGCCGGCCGTCACCTCGACTTCCTCGAAGCCCGTCAGCCCGTGCAGCTCGGCTTCGTAGCTCTGCTCGACGCCGATCTTGCCGATGTAGTCGGTGCCCTTGTAGTTGTTCGCATCGCGGCGCGGATCGTAGTTTTCCTGATCGCTGTCGTTCTCGTCGCTCATCGCGTCGATACGATCCTGGTCGCGCTTCGAGATCCGGCCGATGTAGCCGATCACGTGCGCGGCCGTCATGCCGAGCGGGTATTGCCGGAACAGCCGCGCGCGCACGTCGACGCCGGGGAAGCGGAAGCGCTGCGCGGTGAAGCGCGCGACTTCCGCGTCGGTGAGCCGCGTGCGGATCGGCAGGCTCTCGAAGTTCTTCGAGTCTTCCTGCAGCTTCTTGAAGCGGCGGCGGTCGCGGGCGTCGATCGGGATGATCTCGGACAGCTTGTCGATCGTGTTGTCGAGCGTGTCGTTGAGCTTCGACGGCGTGATCTCGAGCGTGTAGGCCGAATAGTTCTTCGCGAGGATCACGCCGTTGCGGTCGGTGATGATCCCGCGGTTCGGCACGATCGGCGCGACCGAGATGCGGTTTTCCTCGGCCTGCAGTGCGTATTTGCCGTGCTGCATCAATTGCAGGTAGAAGAAGCGGCTCGCGAGCAGCCCGAAGCAGACGAACACGAACACGCCCGCCGCCGCGACGCGCAGGCGGAACTTCGAGAGCTGCTGTTGGGTGTCGTTGAATTCGGTCATGCGGTTAGGGGCAATCCGACCCGCGCGCAGGCGGGCGAGGTGCCGCCCCGGAACGCGGCGTGCAACGGGCGTGGGGGCGGCGGGTATTCAAGGTCGGTCCGGCTCAGATGGGGCGCGTATCGTCCGGATCGACCGGACGGCGCTGCGGCATCAGCAGCAGGTGGCTCGCGATCGGCCACAGCGCGGCTTCGACGAAGCCGTCGACGAGGTAGCGCCAGCCGGGGAACGCGGCGCCCATCACGAGACGGATCACGAACGGCACGAGTTGCGCGACGACGAGCAGCGGTGTGACATACAGCACCTGCACGCCGATCGGCATCCACAGTACGCGGCGGTGGATCGTAATCGCGCCGTACGACAGCAGCGTATAGGCGAGCGCGTGCTCGCCGAGCAGCCCCGCGTCATGCACGTCCATCAGGATGCCGAGCGCGAACGCGACGCCCATCCCCACCTTGCGCGGCTGGTGGATGTTCCAGAACAGTAGCACGAGCGCGACGAAGTCGGGCACGCCGGGCAGGCGGCCCCACGGCATCAGGTTCAGCAGGAACGCGGCGGCGAGGCTGAAGACGATGAAGTACGGATTGACCGGCTGCAGGATGTATTGCGGGCGGTTCATCGCTGGGCTCCTGGTTGCCCGGCGGCAGGCTTGGCCGGGGCGGCGGGTGCCGCCGGCGCAGGCTTCGCGGCGGGCTGGGCCGCGGCGGCCGGCTTCGCGTTCGCGTCGGCCTTGTCAGCCTTCTCGCCCTTCGCGGCGGCTTTCGCGCCTTTCTTGCCCTTCGCGTTCTTGTCGGCAGCCGGATCGGGCTCGACCGGGCGCGGCGGGATGTCGTTCTGGTAATGCAGCACGAGCATCTGGCGCGCGCCGCGCACGGCGGCGACCGGCGCGCAGGTCACGCGTGCGAAGGCGGTATCGGCGAGCTTGTCGACGCGCGCGACCTTCGCGACCGGCAGGCCGGGCGGATAGACGCCGTCGAGGCCGCTCGTGACGAGCTCGTCGCCGGCGACGAGATCCGCGCTGGTCGGCACGAAGCGCAGGTCGAGCGAATCGCCCTTCGGCGTGCCGTAGATCACGCTGCGCAAGCCGGTGCGCAGCACCTGCACGGGAATCGCGAGATCGCGGTCGGTGATCAGCGTGACTTCGGCCTGCAGCGGGAACACGCGCGTGACCTGGCCGACCACGCCGTCTTCGCTGACGACGGGCGAGCCGTTCTGGATGCCCTGCTGCGAACCTTGCCCGATCACGATCTTCTGCGTGAACGGATCGCTCGTGTCGTACTGGATCTCGACCGGCGTCGATTGCGTCGCGATGTGCTGGCGCAGCTCGAGCACCGCGCGCAGGTGCGCGTTTTCCTGCGTGAGCACGGCGGCCTGGTTGGCCTGCGTGGACAGCTGCAGGTTACGTTTGCGGAGATCGTCGTTCTCGTGGCGCAGCGATGCGCCGGTGACGGCGATGTCGGCCGCGCCCATGAACAGGTCGCGCGGCACGAGCGCCGCGCGCTGCAGCGGATAGAGCACGGTGCCGAGCACGCCGCGCACGATTTCGAGCGTGCTGAAGCGCGCGTCCGACACGAGGAGCGCGATGGCGAGGGCAACGAAGAAGATGAGCCGCGCGAGCGCGGGCGGACCTTGCTTGAAGAGGGGCGGCGGACTGTATTCCATGGTCGGCGCCGGGCGCGTGTGATCGGTTAAATGATGCTCAGACGCGCAAACGGCGCGGCGGTTCGTTCTGAACGAGCGATCCGGCCACGCCGCGGGTGCGTCATGTCAAACGGGACTGCTTAGGCGATCACTCGTACGAGAAGATGCTGCCCAGCTTGTCCATGCGCTCGAGCGCCATGCCCGAACCGCGCACGACGCAGGTGAGCGGATCTTCGGCGACGAGCACCGGCAGGCCGGTTTCTTCCGCGAGCAGGCGGTCGAGGTCGCGCAGCAGCGCACCGCCGCCCGTTAGCATCATCCCGCGCTCGGCGATGTCGGCGCCGAGTTCCGGCGGCGTCTGTTCGAGTGCGATCTTCACCGACGACACGATCTGGTTCAGCGGATCGGTCAGCGCTTCGAGGATTTCGTTGCTGGAGATCGTGAAGCTGCGCGGGATGCCTTCCGACAGGTTGCGGCCCTTCACTTCCATTTCCTTGACTTCGGAGCCCGGGAACGCGGAGCCGATTTCCTTCTTGATCGCCTCGGCGGTCTGTTCGCCGATCAGCATCCCGTAGTTGCGGCGGATGTAGTTGACGATCGCCTCGTCGAACTTGTCGCCGCCGACGCGGACCGAACCCTTGTACACGATGCCGCCGAGCGAGATCACGCCGACTTCGGTCGTGCCGCCGCCGATGTCGACGACCATCGAGCCGGTGGCTTCCGACACCGGCAGGCCCGCGCCGATCGCGGCCGCCATCGGCTCCTCGATCAGGTAGACCTGCGATGCGCCGGCGCCGTGCGCGGCTTCCTTGATCGCGCGGCGCTCGACCTGGGTCGAGCCGCACGGCACGCAGATGATGATGCGCGGCGACGGCGAGAACATGCGCGATTCGTGAGCGGTCTTGATGAACTGCTTGATCATCTGCTCGGTGACGGTGAAGTCGGCGATCACGCCGTCCTTCATCGGGCGGATCGCCTCGATGTTGCCCGGCACCTTGCCGAGCATCTGCTTGGCTTCCTTGCCGACCGCCTGGATCGTCTTCTTGCCGTTGGGGCCGCCTTCCTGGCGGATCGACACGACGGACGGCTCATCGAGCACGATGCCCTTGCCACGCATGTAGATCAGGGTGTTTGCGGTGCCGAGGTCGATCGCGAGATCGTTGGAGAAGTAGCTGCGCAAAAAACCGAACATTCAGAATCCTGTTTCGCTCTGGGCCGGCCCTGCATAGCGAGCGCTGAGGGCGGCAGCGGAAAAAATAACAGCCTCGGGAAGCGTGGCGGAAGCGGCCGCCGCGGCGCACGAAGCTGCGAGTGATGTCTACCGGGGATCGCACGATGCACGCACGGCTTGCCGAAGCGGGGCGAAACGGTGCGGGAAAAGGCTGCCGGGTTTGGGTCGAACGCGTAATGATACCTTATAATTTCTCGGTATTTGAATCGAAACGGGCGGTATTTTTGCCGCTTCGGCCCCGATTTTTGAGGGTGGGATCGCACCCTCCAACCCCCCGCCGCAGTGCTGCTTTCGATGCGCTGCGCAGCCTTGTTTTTCCGGTGATCGCATGGCCCTGACCCTGACCGATGTGAAACGCATCGCGCACCTGGCGCGACTCGAAATGGCCGACGCCGACGCCGAGCACATGCTCGGCCAGCTCAATGAATTCTTCGGCCTCGTCGAGCAGATGCAGGCGGTCGATACCGCCGGCATCGCGCCGCTCGCCCACCCGATCGAACAGATCCAGGAAGTCGCGCAGCGCCTGCGCGACGACGCCGTGACGGAAGTCGTCAATCGCGACGACAACCAGCGTCCGGCGCCGGCCGTCCAGGACGGCCTCTATCTCGTGCCGAAGGTGATCGAGTAAGCATTCGATGACAAGCGCGCCGGCCGCCCTGTGCCGCGCGCCACCCAGAATTCCCAGGAAAACCACTCAATGCACGCAAAAAGCCTGACCGAACTGCGCGCCGCGCTCGCCGCCAAGGAATGCTCGGCCGTCGAGCTCGCGCAGCACTACCTGAAACGGATCGACGCCGCACGCGACCTGAACGCGTTCGTCCACGTCGATGCCGATCTGACCCTCGCGCAGGCGAAAGCCGCCGACGCGGAGCTCGCGCGCGGCGCGGGCGGCGCGCTCACCGGCCTGCCGATCGCGCACAAGGACGTCTTCGTCACGCGCGGCTGGCGCTCGACCGCCGGCTCGAAGATGCTCGCGAATTACGAGAGCCCGTTCGATGCGACCGTCGTCGCCCGCCTGCAGGCGGCCGGCATGGTCACGCTCGGCAAGACCAACATGGACGAGTTCGCGATGGGCTCGTCGAACGAGAATTCGGCGTTCGGCGCGGTGAAGAACCCGTGGGACACGAACGCCGTGCCGGGCGGCAGCTCGGGCGGCAGCTCGGCCGCCGTCGCCGCGCGCCTCGCGCCGGCCGCGACCGGCACCGACACCGGCGGCTCGATCCGCCAGCCCGCGTCGTTCGCGGGCGTGACGGGCATCAAGCCGACCTACGGCCGCGTGTCGCGCTACGGGATGATCGCGTTCGCGTCGTCGCTCGACCAGGGCGGCCCGATGGCGCAGAGCGCGTCCGACTGCGCGCTGCTGCTGAACGCGATGGCCGGCTTCGACGAGCGCGACTCGACGAGCCTCGAGCGCGACGATGAGGATTTCACGCGCCATCTCGGCCAGCCGTGGGCGGCCGGCAACGACGCGGGCAAGCCGCTCGCGGGCCTGCGCATCGGTTTGCCGAACGAGTATTTCGGCGAAGGCCTCGCCGACGACGTGCGCGCGACGATCGACGCGGCACTGAAGCAGTATGAAGCGCTCGGCGCGACGCTCGTGCCGGTGTCGCTGCCGAAGACGGAGCTGTCGATCCCCGTGTACTACGTGATCGCGCCGGCGGAAGCGTCGTCGAACCTGTCGCGTTTCGACGGCGTGCGCTTCGGCCATCGCGCCGCGCAGTACGGCGACCTGCTCGACATGTACAAGAAGTCGCGCGCCGAAGGCTTCGGGCCCGAAGTGAAGCGCCGCATCCTGGTCGGCACGTACGTGCTGTCGCACGGCTACTACGACGCGTACTACCTGCAGGCGCAGAAGATTCGCCGCATCATCGCGAACGATTTCCAGGAAGCGTTCAAGTCCTGCGACGTGATCATGGGCCCGGCGTCGCCGACAGTCGCATGGGATCTCGGCGCGAAGGGCGACGATCCGGTGCAGATGTATCTCGCGGATATCTACACGCTGTCGGTGAGCCTCGCGGGCCTGCCCGGCATGAGTGTGCCGTGCGGCTTCGGCGCGGGCGCGAACGCGAAGCGCCCGGTCGGCCTGCAGATCATCGGCAACTATTTCAACGAAGCCCGGATGCTGCAGGTCGCCGACGCGTTCCAGCGCGCGACCGACTGGCACAAGCAAGTTCCGGCGGGGGTATAAGCATGACTCAATGGGAAGTCGTCATCGGTCTCGAGACACACGCGCAACTGTCGACCGTCTCGAAGATTTTCTCGGGCGCGTCGACGCAGTTCGGCGCCGAGCCGAACACGCAGGCCTGCCCGGTCGACCTGGCGCTGCCGGGCGTGCTGCCGGTGCTGAACCGCGGCGCGGTCGAGCGGGCGATCCGCTTCGGCCTCGCGATCGGCTCGACCATCGCGCCGCGCAGCATCTTCGCGCGCAAGAATTACTTCTACCCCGATCTGCCGAAGGGCTATCAGATCAGCCAGTACGAGATTCCGGTCGTGCAGGGCGGCCAGATCACGATCCAGGTGCCTGCCAACGAGAAGGCCGGCAAGGCTGCGTACGAGAAGACGGTCAACCTGACCCGCGCGCACCTCGAGGAGGATGCGGGCAAGTCGCTGCATGAAGACTTCGCCGGGATGACGGGGATCGACCTGAACCGCGCGGGCACGCCGCTGCTCGAGATCGTCACCGAGCCGGAAATGCGCAGCGCGGCCGAGGCCGTCGCCTACGCGAAGGCGCTGCACGGCCTCGTCGTGTGGCTCGGCATCTGCGACGGCAACATGCAGGAAGGCTCGTTCCGCTGCGATGCGAACGTGTCGGTGCGCCCGGTCGGCCAGGAGAAGTTCGGCACGCGTGCGGAAATCAAGAACCTGAACTCGTTCCGGTTCCTCGAGGAAGCGATCAACTACGAAGTTCGTCGCCAGATCGAGCTGATCGAGGACGGCGGCGAAGTCGTGCAGGAAACGCGCCTGTACGATCCGGACAAGCGCGAGACGCGCTCGATGCGCAGCAAGGAAGACGCGCACGACTACCGCTACTTCCCCGACCCCGACCTGATGCCGCTCGTGATCGGCCAGGACTGGATCGAGCGTGTGCAGTCGGGCATGCCCGAACTGCCGGCCGCGATGCAGCAGCGCTTCGCCGACGAGTACGGCGTGTCCGCGTACGACGCGGGCGTGCTGACGTCGAGCAAGGCGATGGCCGCCTATTTCGAGTCGGTGGTCGCGAAGGCCGGCGCGGCAAACGCGAAGATCGTCGCGAACTGGCTGATGGGCGACGTGTCGTCGCAGCTGAACCGCGACGGCATCGAGATCGACGCGATCCCCGTGTCGGCTGCGCAACTCGCGCTTTTGCTGCAGCGCATCGCCGACGGCACGATCTCGAACAAGATCGCGAAGGAAATCTTCGCGGCGATCTGGGACGAGAAGGCGACCGACGAAGGCGCGGCCGACCGCATCATCGACGCGAAGGGCCTGAAGCAGATCTCCGACACCGGCGCGCTGGAAGCCATCATCGACGAAGTGCTCGCGGCGAACGCGAAGTCGGTCGAGGAATTCCGCGCGGGCAAGGAAAAGGCGTTCAACGCGCTGATCGGTCAGGCGATGAAGGCGACCAAGGGCAAGGCCAATCCGCAGCAGGTCAACGAACTGCTGAAGAAGAAGCTCGGCTGAGCATGACCGCGCGCCTGAACCGCGCTTGACGACGGGCCGCTCCGAACCAGTTCGGGGCGGCCCGTTGCGTTTGGCGGATGCGTTATCGTATGCACCACAGCGTCCAACGGAGGAACGAATGGCGAAACAACCGTCGCTCGACGATTTCCGCGTGCCTTACAGCACGCGCGAGAAGGAAGCCGCCGCATTCAAGCTCGATGCGTTCGACCCGGCCGCGAAGCCGTTTTCGTCCGGCTCGAAGGACGCCGACCGCGAACGGCTGTCGGTCGTGTCGACCGAGCTCGACGTCCAGCAGGAGCGCCTGCACACGCAGCAGAAGAAGCGCGTGCTGCTCGTGCTGCAGGGGATGGATACGAGCGGCAAGGACGGCACAGTGCGCGCGGTGTTCCGCGACGTCGATCCGCTCGGCCTGCGCATCGTGCCGTTCAAGGCGCCGACGCCGATCGAGGCCGCGCACGACTTCCTGTGGCGCGTGCATGCGCAGGTGCCGGCCGCGGGCGAGCTCGCGATCTTCAACCGCAGCCACTACGAAGACGTGCTCGTGCCGCGCGTGCTCGATCTGATCGACGGCAAGGAGTGCGAGCGCCGCTACCGGCAGATCCGCGATTTCGAGACGATGCTGTTCGAGAACGGCACGACGATCGTCAAGTGCTTCCTGCACATCTCGAAGGACGAGCAGCGCGAGCGGCTGCAGGCGCGCATCGACGATCCGGCCAAGCACTGGAAGTTCGACATCTCCGATCTCGACGCGCGCAAGCACTGGGACGCATACCAGTCCGCGTATCGCGACGCGCTTGCCGCGACGTCGGTCGAGCATGCGCCGTGGTACGTGATCCCGGCGAATTCGAAGACGCACCGCAACGTGATGATCGCCGAGCTGCTGCTGCGCACGATGACCGACATGAAGCTGGAATTCCCGCCGCCGAAGCCCGAGCTCGAAGGCGTGAAGATCCGTTAAGCTGCCACCCTGTAAAAATATCGAACTGAACGGAACCCGACATGATGCGAGTGATTACCGCCAACCTCAACGGCATCCGCTCCGCCGCGAAGAAGGGCTTCTTCGACTGGCTCGGCGAACAGAACGCCGATTGCGTGTGCGTGCAGGAAATCAAGGTATCGGCCGACGACCTGCCGGCCGAATTCGTCGAGCCGCACGGCTTCAAGAGCTACTTCCACCACGCCGAGAAGAAGGGCTACAGCGGCGCGGGCGTGTACAGCCGCCACGAGCCCGATGACGTGATCATCGGCTTCGGCAGCAGCGAATTCGATGCCGAAGGGCGCTACGTCGAGGCGCGCTACGGCAAGCTGTCGGTCGTGTCGGTGTACGTGCCGTCCGGCTCGAGCGGCGAAGAGCGCCAGCAGGCGAAGTACCGCTTCATGGACGAATTCATGCCGCACCTCGCCGCGCTGAAGAAGAAGCGCGAGGTGATCCTGTGCGGCGACGTGAACATCGTCCACAAGGAAATCGACATCAAGAACTGGAAGAGCAACCAGAAGAACTCGGGCTGCCTGCCGGAAGAGCGCGAGTGGCTCACGAAGCTGTTCGACGACGTCGGCTACGTCGACGTGTTCCGCACGCTCGATCCGCGCGCCGAGCAGTACACATGGTGGAGCAACCGCGGCCAGGCGTATGCGAAGAACGTCGGGTGGCGGATCGATTACCAGATCGCGACGCCGGGCGTGGCCGGTACCGCGAAAAGCACGTCGATCTTCAAGGACATCAAGTTCAGCGACCATGCGCCGCTGACGATCGACTACGACTACAAGAAGTGATTGCTGGCGCTGCGCCACGCGCGTAGCTGCCGAACGCAAAACGGGCCGCATGTCGAACATGCGGCCCGTTTCGTTTGAAGCGGCGCTTACTGCTTGATCGACGCCATGTCGATCACGAACCGGTACTTCACATCGCTCTTCAGCATCCGCTCGTAAGCGGCGTTGATCTGCTGCATCGGAATCGTTTCGATATCCGACGTGATGCCGTGCTCCGCGCAGAAATCGAGCATTTCCTGCGTTTCCGCGATCCCGCCGATCAGCGAGCCCGCGAGGCGGCGGCGCTTGAAGATCAGGTTGAACACCTGCGGCGACGGGTGATCGTGCTCCGGCGCGCCGACGAGCGTCATCGTGCCGTCGCGCTTCAGCAGGTGCAGGAACGGGTTCAGGTCGTGCTGCGCGGCGACCGTGTTCAGGATGAAGTCGAAGCTGTTCAGGTGCGCGTTCATCTGCGCTTCGTCCTTCGAGATCACCACTTCGTGCGCGCCGAGCCGCTTGCCGTCCTCGACTTTCGACGGCGACGTCGTGAACAGCACGACGTGCGCGCCCATCGCGCGCGCCAGCTTCACGCCCATGTGGCCGAGGCCGCCGAGACCGACGATGCCGACCTTCTTGCCGGGGCCGACGTTCCACTGCCGCAGCGGCGAGTAGGTCGTGATCCCCGCGCACAGGAGCGGCGCGGCACCGGCCGGGTCGAGCGTCTCGGGCACGCGCAGCACGAACGCCTCGTCGACGACGAGCTGCGTCGAATAGCCGCCGAACGTGATGTCGCCCGTCACGCGATCCTGGCCGTTGTAGGTGCCGACGAAGCCGTTCTCGCAATACTGCTCGAGGCCTTCCTCGCAGCTCGCGCAGGTGCGGCACGAATCGACGAGGCAGCCGACACCGACCAGCTCGCCGACCTTGAAGCGCGACACCTGCGGGCCGGTCGCGGTCACGCGGCCGACGATTTCATGGCCCGGCACGACCGGGTAGATCGTGTTGCGCCATTCGTTGCGCGCCTGGTGAAGATCCGAGTGGCAGACGCCGCAGTAGAGGACGTCGATCTGGACGTCGAGGTCGCGCAGCGCGCGACGCTGGAATTCGAACGGGGCGAGCGGCGATTGCGAATCGGTCGCCGCGTAGGCATAGGTCGTGCTCATGCAAAGGCTCCTTGTCCGGAAACATCCGGCGAAACAGACTGCCGCCGCACCATGTGGCGATGCGGCGAGACAGGTGCCTATCGTAAGGAGCGCACCACCGCGGCGAAATACATGAAGGTCTGGAAGATTTGCCTATTCCTCTCGAATTGCACGCGAACGCCGGTCAAAACACGTTCAAGGTGCTAAATTGCGAGCCAGATTCTCTTGCCGGACAGGACCACGCAGATGAGCTTCCAGCCCCTTTTTGCTGACTCGGGCGACCGCGTGCAGCGCCGCATGATCGAGCTGCACACGCGCCTCGCGCCGAACGAGGGCGACACGCTCGCGGCGCTCGACGGCGTGCGATTCTTCCGCGTGAGCCGTCCCGCGCCGCGCATGCCCGTGCTGTACGAGCCGAGCATCATCGTCGTGTGCCAGGGCCGCAAGCTCGGCTATCTCGGCGACCGCTCGTTCGTGTACGACGCGCAGCAATACCTGGTGCTGTCGGTGCCGCTGCCGTTCGAGTGCGAGACGTTCGCGAGCATCGACGAGCCGTTTCTCGCGATCTCGATCCGCGTCGATCTCGCGGTGATCGCCGAGCTCGCGATCCTGCTCGACGAGACGCTCGGCGCGGCCATCAGCGAGCCGCTCGGCGTCTATTCGACGCCGCTCGATGCGCCGCTGGCCGACGCGGTCGTGCGGCTGCTCGAAGTGCTCGCGTCGCCGCACGACACGCGCGTGCTGGGGCCGGCGATCATGCGCGAGATCGCGTATCGCGTGCTGACCGGCGAGCAGGGCGACGCGATGCGCGCGGCGCTCGTGCAGCAGCATCATTTCGGCCGCATCGCGAAGGCGTTGCGGCGCATCCATGCGGAGCTGAAGGCCGATCTCGACGTCGAGACGCTCGCCCGCGAAGCCGGGATGAGCCTCGCGGTATTTCACGCGCAGTTCAAGCACGTGACGGCGACGTCGCCGATGCAGTACGTGAAGGCCGCGCGGCTGCACCAGGCGCGGCTGATGATGGTGCGCGACGGGCTGGGTGCCGGCGCGGCGGCCGCGCGGGTCGGCTATGCGAGCGCGTCGCAGTTCAGCCGCGAGTTCAAGCGGTTGTTCGGCCGCAGCCCCGGAGACGATGTGCGCTGGATGCGTGACAGCGCGGTGCGCCCGGCGATGGCCGACGTGGACGCATAGCGTGCGAGGTCACACGGCGGCGCTCAGCGCCGCGCGACCTTGCGCCGCTGCGCGCTGATGCCCGCGTAGTCGGGCAGCGATTCGACGCGTTTGCCGGTCGCCTTCGCATACAGCGGCATCAGGTCGGACAGCCGGTTCAGCAGGTCCTGGCGCCGCGCGGTGCTGTACGGGTGCGTGTAGATGAAGCCCGTTGCCTTGTTCGCGCGCGTCGCGACGGCGAGCTTGTCCCACAGCGTGATCGCGGCGCGCGGATCGAAGCCCGCGCGTGCGGCGATATCGCCGCCGATCACGTCGGCTTCGGTCTCGTCGGTCGGTTCGTAGTGAAGCGACTGCAGGCGCTCGCCGAGATTCAGCGCCTGCGGCAGCGGATCGCCGACGCCGAACAGCGGCGGCAGCGCGGCCGCACGCAGCGACGTCTGCGACGTTGCGCTGAAGTTGCTGCGCGCGTGTTCGCGCAGCGCGTGCGCGATGCCGTGCGCGAGCAGGACGCCGAGCTCGTCGTCGTTCAGGCGCACACGGTCGAGCATGCCGCCGTACACGAGCACCTTGCCGCCCGGCAGGCAGGTCAGGCGGATGTCGCGCGAGCGGATCGCGTTGACGTCCCACGTCCAGTTCTTCACGCGATCGTTCCACTTCACCGAATACGGCGCGAGCTTCGCGACGATCGCGCGCAGGCGCTTCACGCGCGGCTGGTTCGCGGGCAGCAACCGGTTGCTGTCGGCGGCGGCCTGCACGATCTGCGCGTATTCGTTCGCGGTGAGCTGCTCGAGCAGCGGCGACGGGATCAGCGTGCGGAACGCGATCGCGTTGCCGTATCGGACCTGCTGCTGTTGCTGCTGCGTCTGCGCATACGCCTTCGCCGGCGCGGCGGCGCCGGTCGGCTGCGCGGCTTCGGCGGCCGGCGGCGCGGCGGGGGCGGCGGAAGTCGCGGGCGCGGGCGGCGTGGCGGGTGCGGCAGCCGGCGCGGAGCCCGTTGCGGTCGCGGCGGTGTCGGACGCGTGAGCGAACGTCGCGGCGAGTGCCGCGGCGCCGATGCTCAGCGAGGCCGCCGCGTGCGCGACGCGGTGCAGACGGTCACTGCGCACGGCTGGCCTCGCCGTTACGGGCGGCACCGTTCCACGGCGCGATCTTGAACAGCAGCAGCATGCCGGGAATCGCGAGCGCGGTACACACGATGAAATAGTCGTACCAGCCGATCTTCGCGACGACGAAGCCGCTCGCGGCCGACGCCAGCGTGCGCGGCACCGACGCGAGGCTCGTGAACAGCGCGAACTGCGTGGCCGTATAGCGCGGGTCGGTCGTGCTTGCGATATACGCGACGAACGCGGCCATCGTCAGGCCGGTCGTGAAGGTTTCGAAGCCGTAGACGATCGCGAGCGCGACGGTCATCGGGCTCAGCTTCGGCGTGATCTCGACACCGAACACCGACATGAACGACGCGAGCGCGTGGCTGGCTGCGACCGTGAAATCGTAGAGCGCTGCGAGCACCGGCGAACCGGGGCCGAGCTGCGCGAGCCACGCGAAGCCGAGCGTCGACACCATCTGCAGTGCGCCGAAGATCCACAGCCCGCGGCCGATGCCGATCTTCACGAGCCAGATGCCGCCGATGATGCCGCCGGCGACGCTCGCGACGAGCGCGGTGGTTTTCGCGACGATGCCGATCTCGGTGCGCGAGAAGCCGATGTCGAGGAAGAACGACGTCGACAGCGTGGTGGCCATCGTGTCGCCGATCTTGAACAGGAAGATGAACGCGATGACGAGCAGCGCGCCGGCCCAGCCGTCGCGCTGAATGAATTCGCGGAACGGCAGCACGATCGCGTCGCGCAGGTTGCGCGGCGGCGTGCCGACCACTTCGGGCTCGCGCACGACGAGCGTCATCAGGATGCCCGGCAGCATGAACGCGCCGGTGAGCGCGAACACGGCGTCCCACGGCAGGTGGTCGGACAGGATCAGTGCGAGCGAACCGGGGATCAGCGCGGCGAGCTTGTACGCATTCACGTGCACCGCGTTGCCGAGGCCCTGCTCGGTATCGCGCAGCAGCTCGCGGCGGTACGCGTCGATCACGATGTCGGCGCTCGCGCCGAAGAACGCGACGAGCGTCGTGAGCGCGGCCACCGTCCAGATCGAGTCGCGCGGCGACACGAAGCCGAGCGCGGCGATCGCGCCTGCGACCAGCACCTGCGTGAGCAGCAGCCAGCCGCGCCGGCGGCCCGGCCGCCAGCCGGGCAGGCGCGGGACGTAGCGGTCCATCAGCGGCGCCCACAGGAACTTCCACGTATACGGGAACTGGATCAGCGCGAACAGGCCGATTTCCTTCAGGTTCACGCCCTCGGAGCGCAGCCATGCCTGCACGAGGTAGACGAGCGTGAAGAGCGGCAGGCCCGACGTGAAGCCGAGGAACACGCAGATCAGCATGTGCGTGTTCAGATAGGCTCGCCAGCCGGGGTGCTCCTCGTGAGCAGTGAGTGCGGGCGCCTCGTGTGGCGTTTTCGACATGGGCTGGAACTGGGTAGCGTTGACTGATTGCGGCGGCAGCGCAGGCGGCGCGGGTAGCACAGGAGCGCGGCCGCACGTGCGTGCGGACCGTCGGCGTCCGTCAACGGCCCCCCGGCTCAGCTGCGCTTGACGCGATAGACAGCAAGACTACCACGCCAGTTCGCTCCCCATCGAATCGGCTGGCCTTCGTGCAGCACGACGCGGTCGAGGATCGTCACGCCGACTTCGGGCGCGAGCGCCTCGAAATCCTCGATCGTCAGCACCCGGACGTTCGGCGTGTTGTGCCACTGATAAGGCAGCGACTTCGACACCGGCATCCGGCCGTTGAGCACCGACAGCCGGTGCGGCCAGTAACCGAAATTCGGGAACGACACGATGCATTCGCGCCCGACCCGCGCGGTTTCGCGCAGGATCGCGGCCGTCTGGTGAATCGTCTGCAAAGTCTGCGACAGGATCGCGATGTCGAAGCTGTGGTCCTCGAACAGGCGCAGGCCGTCTTCCAGGTTCTGCTGGATCACGTTGATGCCGTTCTTCGCGCTCGCGAGCACGCCCGCGTCGTTCAGCTCGATTCCGTAGCCGGTCACATCCAGTTCTTCCATCAGCAGCGCGAGCAGCGAGCCGTCGCCGCAGCCGAGGTCGAGCACCGTCGAGCGCGGTTCGACCCAGCGCGCAATCGTGCGGAAGTCCGCGCGTGCGGACAGGGAATTCAGCGCTTGCTGGTTCATGCGCCCACCTCGTTGGCGATTCGTTCGTAATACGCGCGGAGCAGGTTGTGATAGCGCGCGTCGTCGAGCAGGAATGCGTCGTGACCGTGCGGTGCGTCGATTTCCGCGTAGCTGACCGTGCGCTTGTTGTCGAGCAGCGCCTTCACGATTTCGCGCGAGCGGGCGGGCGCGAAGCGCCAGTCGGTCGAGAAGCTTGCGATCAGGTACTTCGCCTGCGTGTGCGCGAGCGCGGCCGTCAGGTTGCCGTCGAACGCCTTTGCCGGGTCGAAGTAGTCGAGCGCGCGCGTGATCAGCAGGTACGTGTTCGCGTCGAAGTAGTCGGCGAACTTGTCGCCCTGGTAGCGCAGGTACGACTCGACCTCGAACTCGACGTCGAAGCTGAAGTTGTAGGCGTCGAGCGCGCCGTCGGCGCGGCGCAGCGCGCGGCCGAATTTCTCGGCCATGTCGTCGTCGGACAGGTAGGTGATGTGGCCGATCATCCGCGCGACACGCAGGCCGCGCTTCGGCTTCACGCCGTGCGCGTAGTAGTCGCCGCCGTGGAAGTCGGGATCGGACAGGATCGCCGAGCGCGCGACCTCGTTGAACGCGATGTTCTGCGCGGACAGCTTCGGCGTCGACGCGATGTCGATGCAGTGCGCGACGCGCTCCGGATACATCAGGCTCCACGCGAGCGCCTGCATCCCGCCGAGGCTGCCGCCCATCACCGCGGCGAAGCGCTCGATGCCGAACGCGTCGGCCACGCGCGCCTGCGCATGCACCCAATCCTCGACGGTCACCACCGGAAAGCTTGCGCCGTACGGCTTGCCGGTGGACGGGTCGATGCTCATCGGGCCGGTCGAGCCGAAACACGAGCCGAGGTTGTTCACGCCGATCACGAAGAAGCGGTTGGTGTCGAGCGGCTTGCCCGGGCCGACCATGTTGTCCCACCAGCCGGTGCTGCGCGGATCGTCCGCGTAGACGCCGGCGACGTGGTGCGACGCGTTGAGCGCGTGGCAGACGAGCACCGCGTTCGAGCGCGCGGCGTTGAGTTCGCCGTACGTCTCGACGACGAGCTGATAGTTGCCGATCACGCTGCCGCTTTGCAAGCGCAGCGGTTCGGCGAAGTGCATGGTCTGTGGAGCGACGATGCCGATCGATTCCATTCGTTCCGCCTTATGACTGGGCAGCTAAATGGTGTCGGCGAAGCGCGGAGTCGGAGATGCGCGGCTGACGACCTCTTTAGCCGCATTTGTAGTGAACCGCCGGGACACGGACAACTTCTACGCCCCGGCCGGTTCGCGCGCCCGCAATCGAGTCAGCAAATCGGCGCGCTTCCGACCTGCCACCCGAGGGGCGGCAAGTCGGCAAAGTATAGCGGAAATTGCGGGACGCGGATTCCGGCGGGCATGGCGTGGCGTGCCGCCAGCGTCGCATCACTGCAGGATCAGCCGCAGGTGCGCATCGGCCTGCTCGCCCGGCGGCTTCTGGAATCCGCCCTTCGCGAAGCGGTGCCAGCGGCCGATCACGTAGCTGACGAGCAGGCTCGCGCGGGCGGCGGGATCGTAGTCGGCCGGCAGCACGAACGGCGTCGCGCCGTCCTGCGGCGCATTCGCCTCGGTACGCGCGACGCGCAGGCATTGCTTGACGGTCGCCTCGATGCGATCGAGCAACTGGTTCACGCGCTCGGTCAGCCGCTCGTCCTCGCCGACCAGCGCCTCGCCGGTCAGCACGCGCGTCATCCCCGGGTTCTTTGCGGCGAAATTGAGCATCGTCAGCGCGATCGTGCGCGCCTGCAGCACGCCGTTCGGCTCTTTCGCGACGATCTGGTTGACGAGCCCGAACAGCGCCTGCTCGATGAACTCGATCAGCCCTTCGTACATCTTCGCCTTGCTGGTGAAGTGCCGGTACAGCGCGGCTTCCGAAACCTCGAGCCGGGCCGCGAGCGCGGCCGTCGTGATTTTCTCGGGTTTCGGTGCCTCGAGCATCGCTGCGAGCGTCTGCAGGATCATGACGCGGCGCTCGCCCGGCTTCGGGCGCGGGCGGGAGGGTGTGGCCTGGCTTTCCGTTACGGCTTGGTCCTGCGGGTAAGTCGGCTGCATTTTTGTCGCCCCGATCGTGTGCCCAGTCGCAGCGATTTTAACGAACGAATGCGCTGGTCGACATAGTGGGGACGCCCGGTAACCGGCAAATGGCCCGGCAGGTGGCCGGTGATCCATACCGTGCCGATGCCGAGACGCTTGTAGCGCTTCAGGTGGCCGCGCGTATCCTCGACGAGGATCGCGTCGGCGGGCCGCGCATGCGCGGCCCGCAGCGTCCGGCGCAGCATCGTGTGATCGGGCTTCGCGCGCCACGCACGGCGGTCGCGCATGTGCTCGATCGCGATCACGCGCTCGAACAGCCGCTCGATGCGCAGCTCGCGCAGCACCGCGCGCGCGTAATTCTCCGGCGCGTTGGTCAGGATCAGCTTGCGGCCCGGCAGCGCGGCGACGATGCGCGCGAGGCCGCGCTCCGCGCGCACCATCGCGGGCAGGTCGGAAAACGTGTGGACCACGCGCAGGAAGTCGTGCGGGTCGATCGGATGGTGGCGCGTGAGGCCGAGCAGCGCGGCGCCGTAGCGCTCGGTGTAGCCGATGCGCAGGCGGTCGGCTTCGGCACGCTCGACCTGCAGCGTGTCGATGATGTATTGCGTCATCGCACGGTTGATCTCGGGAAAGATCGCATGCGACGCGTGGTGCAGCGTGTTGTCGAGATCGAACAGCCAGACGGGCGCGCCGGCGCGCGGCCGGCTGCGGGAAATGCGCCGGCGTCGCAATGACGCCGGCAGATCGGGAGAGGAGGGCGGGCGGCGCGCGCTCAATGCGAGCGGATCATCGTGCCGAACGGCTGCTCGGTCAGGATTTCCAGCAGCACCGAATGCTCGATCCGGCCGTCGACGATGTGCACCGACTTCACACCGCTCTTTGCCGCGTCGAGCGCCGACGAGATCTTCGGCAGCATGCCGCCAGAGATCGTGCCGTCCTCGAACAGCGCGTCGATCTCGCGCGCGGACAGATCGGTCAGCAGGTTGCCGTCCTTGTCCATCACACCGGGGATGTTGGTCATCATCAGCAGCTTCTCGGCGTTCAGCACGGTCGCGAGCTTGCCCGCGACCAGATCGGCGTTGATGTTGTACGAGAGGCCGTCTTCGCCGAAGCCGATCGGCGAGATCACCGGGATGAACGCGTCGTCCTGCAGCGCCTTCACGACCGCCGGGTTGATCGCCTCGACTTCGCCGACCTGGCCGATGTCGATGTACTGGCCCGGGTTGTCGCGATCCGGCATCAGCAGCTTGCGTGCGTGGATCAGGCCGCCGTCCTTGCCCGTCAGGCCCACCGCGTGGCCGCCGAAGTGGTTGATCAGCATCACGATGTCCTGCTGCACTTCGCCGCCCAGCACCCACTCGACGACTTCCATCGTCTCTTCGTCGGTGACGCGCATGCCCTGGATGAAGGTGCCGGCCTTGCCGATCTTCTTCAGCGCGTGATCGATCTGCGGACCGCCGCCGTGGACGATCACCGGGTTGATGCCGACCAGTTTCAGCAGGATCACGTCGCGCGCGAAGCCCTGCTTGAGCCGCTCTTCCGTCATCGCGTTGCCGCCGTATTTGATGACCACGGTCTTGCCGTGGTAACGGCGGATGTACGGCAGCGCCTCGGCGAGGATTTCTGCTTTCAGCGTGGGGGCGATCTGCGAGAGGTCGATGGGCTCGGACATGGCGGCGGCTCTGGCTGGGAACGGTTGAAACACGGCGAATTGTACAGGAGTGGCGCAGCGCAGCATCGGGTTTTTGGACGGGCCGGAACACCGGCGGCGCGAACCCGGCACCGCGCGCGGCGGCCCGCCGGCTATGGCGCGGCGCGATTCCGGCGGCGGCGCGCGGGTGTCGCCGGCGGGCCGGCGCGCGTGCGTCTGCGATGGGCTGCGGCCGGGCGGCCGGCGTGCAAAATCCGTTCGCCGCGCTATGCTTGTCGCGTGGGGCGACTTCCCGCCCGTTTCCGCGATTGCGCCATGACCGATCCCGCCGCCGACGCCCGTTCCGCCCCGCGCCGCGCGCGCTGCCCGCACTGCGGGCGCGGCTTCGACTGCGGCGCGCAGACGCAGCCGTTCGACTGCTGGTGCGCGTCGATGCCGGTGCTGCCCGGCGGCGCCCAACCGGCGGCCGGCGCGCGCTGCCGCTGCCCCGAGTGCCTCGCCGACGAGATCGCGCAGCGCATGGCCGGCGCGACCGGCTGACGGCATCGGCCCAGCGCACCGATCCGGCCCCGCTAGAGGCGCCGGCCGCTAAACGGGTAAACTGCTCGGATGCAACGAATCACCACCACCGGGCGCGTCAACCTCAGTCACCTGTTCTGGCTTCGCAATCTCGCGATCATCGGCCAGCTCGTGACGATCGGCGTCGTGCAGACCTATTTCGGCGTGCATCTGCCGCTGCCGGCGATGCTGATGGTCATCGCGCTCGAAATCGTTTTCAACGCGCTGACCTGGGTGCGCGTGCTGCGCGCGCGGCCCGAGACCAATTTCGAGCTGCTCGGCCAGCTGTGGGTCGACCTCGGCGCGCTGTCGGCGCTGCTGTTCCTGTCGGGCGGCACGACCAACCCGTTCGTGTCGCTGTACCTGCCGTCGCTCGCGATCGCGGCGGCCGTGCTGCCGTGGCACCTGATGATCTGGCTCGCGGCGTTCGCGGTCGCGTGCTACGCGGCGCTCGGCTTCGATTCGGTGCCGCTCAACATGGACAATCCGGCGAACCTGTTCGACTACTACCGTACCGGCATGTGGGCGAACTTCATGGTGAGCGTCGGGCTGATCGCGTGGTTCGTCGCGCGCATGTCGAATGCGCTGCGCCAGCGCGATGCGGCGCTCGGCGAGGCGCAACAGCACCTGCTGCGTGACGAGCGCGCCGTTGCGCTCGGCGTGCAGGCCGCCACCGTCGCGCACGAGATGGGCACGCCGCTGTCGACGATCGCGATGCTCGCCGAAGAGCTGCGCGACGCGGCGCGCGCCGATCCGGGGCTCGCGCGCTACGAAGCCGACCTGAAGGTGCTTGAAGAGCAGATGACGCTCTGCACGTCGGCGCTCGCGCGCCTGCGCAGCCGCGCGAGCGCGCCGGCGAGCCGCCAGCCGGTGGACGACTGGCTCGACACGTTCGTCGAGCACTGGCGCCTGCGGCATCCGCATGTGCAGTTCGAGCTGCTCGGCGCGCGTCCGGCCGGTGTCGCGCTTGACGATACGGTCGCGGCCGGCCAGATCCTGACGATCCTGCTCGACAACGCCGCGCGCGCGAGCCCGCAGCGCGTGACGCTGGCCGCGAAGGTCGCGCATGGCGGCACGGCCGACGAGATCGAATTCGAGGTATGCGACGACGGGCCCGGCATTCCGGCCTCGCTGCGCGAATCGCTCGGCGCGATGCCGGTCGACAGCACGCAGGGCGGGCACGGGGTCGGCCTGTATCTCGCGTTCAGTGCGGCCGCGCGGCTCGGCGGCGAGATCGAACTGTCCGATGTCGTGCCGCGTGCGGCGGGCGGCAACGGGCGGGCCGGCGGTGCGGCGAATGGCCACGCCGCTGCCGTATCGGGACCGCGCACGGGCCAGCGCCCGGGCGAACGTGCAGCCGACCGGCCGGCCGGCTCGCCGGACAGCCGCCCGGCCGCTGCGACCGCCGCGCGCGGCACGCGGGCCGTGCTGCGCCTGCCGGTCGTGCGCGTCGCGGCGCCGGCCGCCTCAACCAACACGTAGACGGAGAAACCACATGAGCGAGAACAATTTCCTGGTGATCGACGACAACGAGGTGTTCGCGGGCACGCTCGCGCGCGGCCTCGAGCGCCGCGGTTACGCGGTCCAGCAGGCGCACGACAAGGAGGCGGCGCTGCGGCTCGCCGCCGGCGGCAAGTTCCAGTTCATCACCGTCGACCTGCATCTCGGCGAGGATTCGGGCCTGAGCCTGATCGCGCCGCTGTGCGACCTGCAGCCCGACGCGCGGATCCTGGTGCTGACCGGCTACGCGAGCATCGCGACGGCCGTGCAGGCCGTGAAGGAAGGCGCCGACAACTATCTCGCGAAGCCGGCGAACGTCGAGTCGATCCTGGCCGCGCTGCAGACCAACGCGACCGAAGTGCAGGCCGACGAGGCGCTCGAGAACCCGGTCGTGCTGTCGGTCGACCGGCTCGAATGGGAGCACATCCAGCGCGTGCTGGCCGAGAACAACAACAACATCTCGGCGACCGCGCGTGCGCTGAACATGCACCGCCGCACGCTGCAGCGCAAGCTCGCGAAGAAGCCGGTGCGGCAGTAAGCGGCGCACCAGCGAAAACGGGCGGCCCCGCTGAAGGGGCCGCCCGTTTCGTATCCGGCGCCGCGCGCGTTACAGCACGTAGCGCGACAGGTCTTCGTCCTGCGACACTTCGCCGAGTGCGCGGTCGACATACTTCGCGTCGATCGTCACGCGCTCGCCGGCGTGGTTGCCGGCCGAGAACGACACTTCCTCGAGCAGCTTCTCGATCACCGTGTACAGTCGGCGCGCGCCAATGTTCTCGGTCTTCTCGTTGACCGCGAACGCGATCTCCGCAAGCCGGCGGATGCCGTCTTCGGCGAATTCGAGCTGCACGTCTTCGGTCGCGAGCAGCGCCTGGTACTGCTTGACGAGGCTCGCGTCGGTCGCGACGAGGATCGCTTCGAAATCGTTCACCGACAGCGAGTCGAGCTCGACGCGGATCGGGAAGCGGCCCTGCAGTTCGGGAATCAGGTCGCTCGGCTTCGCGAGGTGGAACGCGCCGCTCGCGATGAACAGGATGTGATCGGTCTTCACCATCCCGTACTTCGTGTTGACCGTCGTGCCTTCGACGAGTGGCAGCAGGTCGCGCTGCACGCCCTGGCGCGACACTTCGCCGCCGCTGCCTTCGTTGTTGCGCGACGTGATCTTGTCGATCTCGTCGAGGAACACGATGCCGTTCTGCTCGACGTTCTGCACGGCCTTCGTCTTCACTTCCTCTTCGTTCAGCATCTTCGCCGCTTCCTCGTCGGTCAGCAGCTTCAGCGCTTCCTTGATCTTCACCTTGCGGCGCTGCTTCTTGCCGCTGCCGAGGTTCGAGAACATCGAGCGGATCTGCTCGGTCATCTCTTCCATCCCCGGCGGCGCCATGATGTCCATGCCGACCGACGGCTGCTCGAGGTCGAGCTCGACTTCCTTGTCGTCGAGCTGGCCTTCGCGCAGGCGCTTGCGGAACGTCTGGCGCGTCGCGTTGTTATCGTCGTTCGCGTGGTCGGCGTTGCCGCCGAAGCCCACCGCGCGCGGCTGCGGCAGCAGGATGTCGAGGATGCGGTCTTCCGCCTGGTCGGTTGCCTTGCTGCGCACCTTGCGCATCTCGGTTTCGCGGGTCTGCTTGACCGAGATTTCGATCAGGTCGCGCACGATGCTGTCGACGTCGCGGCCGACGTAGCCGACCTCGGTGAACTTGGTCGCCTCGATCTTGATGAACGGCGCATCGGCGAGCTTCGCGAGGCGGCGCGCGATTTCGGTCTTGCCGACGCCCGTCGGCCCGATCATCAGGATGTTCTTCGGCGTGATTTCCTGGCGCAGCGGGTCGGCGACCTGCTGACGGCGCCAGCGGTTGCGCAGCGCCACGGCGACGGCCTTCTTCGCCTTCGCCTGGCCGATGATGTGCTTGTCGAGTTCCGAGACGATCTCGGCAGGGGTCATGGTGCTCATGGGGTGTCCTTACTCGATCGTTTCGATGATGCGGTTGTGGTTCGTGTAGATGCACATGTCACCGGCGATCCCGAGCGACTTCTCGACGATCTCGCGCGGCGACAGCTCGGTGTTCTCGACGAGCGCGCGGGCCGCGGCCTGCGCGTACGCGCCGCCGGAGCCGATCGCGCAGATGCCGCCTTCGGGGTCGAGCACGTCGCCGTTGCCGGTGATCACGAGCGTGGTGGTGGCATCGGCCGTGATCAGCATCGCCTCGAGGCGGCGCAGCATCCGGTCGGTGCGCCAGTCCTTCGCGAGCTCGACGGCCGCACGGGTCAGGTTGCCCTGGTGCTTCTCGAGCTTCGCCTCGAAGCGGTCGAGCAGCGAGAACGCATCGGCGGTGCCGCCCGCGAATCCGACCAGAACCTGGTTGTTGTAGATCCGCCGCACTTTCCGCGCGCCACCCTTCATGACGATGTTGCCGAGGGTTACCTGGCCGTCGCCGCCGAGCGCGACCTTGTCGCCGCGCCGGACCGAAACGATGGTCGTGCCGTGAAATTGCTCCATCTGCGTTCCTTGAGAAAAACGGGGAAGAGTCGGGCGGCGCGAGGCGCCGCCGCGTGAATCCGCAGTGCGCCGGGGAGCGGCCCGGCGCGCGTCCGTTTCATTTTAGGGCGGGCGCGGGGATATCAAGAGGCGGGAGGCAAATCGGAAAGCCGGCCAACCGGGAGCCGGTGCCGGAAAAACAAAAAGCGCGCGGCAGGCCGCGCGCTTTCGGGAAGCAGCGTGTCTGAGCGGAACGCCGCTCGATCAGTCGCCGAACAGCTTCTGGCGCAACTCGCGGCGCTCCTGCGCCTCGAGCGACAGCGTGGCGGTCGGACGGGCGAGCAGCCGCGGAATGCCGATCGGCTCGCCGGTTTCCTCGCACCAGCCGTAATCGCCGGAATCGATGCGGGCGAGCGACTGCTGAACCTTCTTGAGGAGCTTGCGTTCGCGATCGCGCGTACGCAGTTCGAGCGCGTGCTCTTCCTCGATCGTCGCACGATCGGCGGGATCGGGCACGATCACCGTCTCGCGCAGGTTCTCGGTCGTCTGGCCTGCATTCTTGAGGATGTCCGCCTGCAACTGTTCGAGCCGATTTTTGAAGAAGGCGAGCTGATCCTCATTCATGTAATCCTTGTCGCTCATCTTCAGGATTTCGGCTTCGGTCAAGAGTTTCTTCGTCATCTGCTTGCTTCTTCAATGTGCGGCAAATCGAGAGATATTGCCTGCACTTTGGGATTACCCGCAACCGCGTTTGCATTCATTTGCGATTTGCCGCCGCGGGGCCGAAAGCCTCTGGAAAACCGGTTCTCAAATACCAGGATAGGCCTGGCGCGGAGTTGCGCGCGCTGCGAACCGGTGTGCTGCGCGGCACATCGCATCGGCCGCGGCCGGGAGGCGGATTGGCGATCCGGCGCGGTTGCGATGCCCGGAAAACTGGTTCAGCAAGAACCGGGCCTGTTTGTTGCCGTACTCCAGCGGGCACGTATTGTAACTGAATCGCAAGCGGGCGCCGTATCGGGTCGATCCCCGTCGGCTGCGCCAATATCTAGAAAATATAACGCGCAAATCGCGAAAAAGCGATGACGGCGAAACCCTGCCCGAAAACGGCGCCGCGCGGGCGCCTCGGCCACCGGAAGAGGCGGCCGGGCGACGCGGTGCGCGGCCGGTGCCCGCGCGCGTCAGGCGAGGCAGGCGTCGAGGCCGTCGGTAATCAGGTCCTGCGGCAGGTCGACGCCGATGAACACCATCTTGTTGGTCTTCTTCTCGACCGGCAGCCACTTCGCCGCGAGGTCGCTGCCCATCATCTGGTGCACACCCTGGAACACGACCTTGCGGTCGACGCCCTTCATGTACAGCACGCCCTTGTAGCGCAGCATCCGCTCGCCGTAGATCTGCAGGATGCCGCCGAGGAAGTCTTCCAGCTTGTTCGGGTCGAACGGGCGGTCGTTGCGGTACACGAACGACTTGATCTTGTCGTCGTGGTGCGCGTGGTGGTGATGGTGGTGGCCGTGGTCGTGATCGTGCGCGCATTGGCCGTGATCGTGGTCGCAACCGGCGTGATCGTGATCATGGCCGTGATCGTGGTCGTGATGCGCGTGGTCGTCTTCGGCGAGGAAGTCGGGGTCGATCTCGAGCTTCGCGTTCAGGTTGAAGCCGCGCAGGTCGAAGATTTCCTTGATATCGGCTTCACCGAAGTTCACGACCTTGATCGCGGCCTTCGGGTTCATGTGCATCAGGCGGTGCTTGAGGCCGGCGACGGTCTGGTCGTCGACGAGGTCCGACTTCGTGATGAACAGGCGGTCGGCGAAACCGACCTGGCGCTGCACGACTTCGTGTTCGTCGAGCTGTGCGTTCGCGTGCTTCGCGTCGACCAGCGTGATGACCGCGTCGAGCAGGAAGTCGTCGGCGATTTCGCTGTCGATGAAGAAAGTTTGCGCGACGGGGCCCGGGTTCGCGAGGCCGGTCGTCTCGATCACGATGCGGTCGAAGTCGAGCTTGCCTTCGCGCTTCTTCGCGGCGAGATCGCCGAGCGCGCGGGCGAGATCGCCGCGGATCGTGCAGCAGATGCAGCCGTTGCTCATCTGGATGATCTGCTCGTTCGAATCCTGCACGAGGATTTCGTTGTCGATGTTCTCTTCGCCGAACTCGTTCTCGATCACGGCGATCTTCATGCCGTGCTGTTCGTTCAGGATGCGCTTGAGCAGCGTCGTCTTGCCGCTGCCGAGAAAGCCGGTAAGGATGGTGACGGGAGTGGCCATGTCGGTCGCCTGTGGTTCGTGAATCGGGGTCAAAACCAGGATGTGCGTCGCGCCCGGGGCTTTGTCAGCCGGGGCGCACAACCATCCATTGAAACATACCTGTCAAGCCCTCGCCCGTCGTCCGAACGACAGGCGAAAGCGCTGATCCGCCGGGCGCCAGGCCGCGGCCGGCGGACGGTTACGCGCGTAGATCGGGGCGATCAGACGATTTGCAACAGCAGGCCCTTCAGATATTCGCCTTCCGGGAACGCGGCGAGCAGCGGGTGATCGACGCCCGCGCCGAGCCGCTTCAGGATGCGCGCATCGACCTTCGCGTCGGCGGCCGCGCCCGCGACGATCTTCTGGAACAGGTCCATGTCGATCGCGCCCGAGCACGAGTACGTGAACAGCAGGCCGCCCGGGCGCAACAGCTTGAAGCCGCTCAGGTTGATGTCCTTGTACGCGCGTGCCGCCCGGTCGACGCTGTCGCGGGTCGGCGCGAACTTCGGCGGATCGAGCACGATCAGGTCGAAACGCTCGCCTTCGTCGACGAGGCGGCGCAGCGTCTTGAACGCATCGGCGTCGAGCCAGGTCGCGCGTTCGGCGTCGAAGCCGTTGGCGACGACGTTCTGCTGCGCGAGCGCGAGCGCATCGCCCGACGAGTCGATCGACACGACGCGTTTCGCGCCGCCCTTGAGCGCCGCGAGCGAGAACCCGCCTGTGTAGCAGAAGCAGTTCAGCACGTCGCGGTCGGCCGCGTACTGCGCGACCAGCGCGCGGTTGTCGCGCTGGTCGACGTAGAAGCCCGTCTTGTGGCCGTTCGGCACGTCGACGTGATAGCGCACGCCGTTTTCGTTCGAGATCAGCGTCGCGGGCGGCGCGTCGCCGGCCAGCACGCCGGTCGTCTGTTCGAGCCCTTCCTTGTCGCGGATCGACACGTCCGAGCGCTCGTACACGTTCGGGCAGCCCGTCGCGCCGGAGAGCGCCGCGACGATCGCGTCCTTCCACGCTTCGACGCCCGCGGCCATGAACTGGCAGACGAGCTGGCCGCGCGGCGCCGCGCCGGCTTCGGCGGTGTCCGCGACGTAGTAGTCGACGATCAGGCCCGGCAGCCCGTCGGCTTCGCCGAACACGAGCCGCACCGCGCCCGTGCCCGACACCATCGTCGTGCGGTGCGCGACCGCGCGCTGCACGCGGCGCTTGAAGAACGCGTGGTCGATCGGCTCGTGCTCGTCGAAGCTCCACACGCGCACGCGGATCTGCGACTGCGGGCTGTACGCGCCGCGCGCGAGGAAGCGGCCGTCGTGTGCGCGCACGAGCACGGTCGCGCCGGGCGCGGGCTTGCCGTCGACGCGGTCGATCGCATTCGCATAGACCCACGGATGGCGGCGCAGCAGCGATTTTTCCTTGGACGGCTTGAGGGTGACGGTTTGCATGATGAGATCGAAATGAGCCGCGACGGAGGCCGACCGCGATCGGTCGCCGCGCGCGGCGGGTAACACGGGAAGCGCGTCAGTCGCGCTTCTTCGCACGCGGATGCGCGCTGTCGTAAATCTTCGCGAGATGCTGGAAATCGAGCGACGTATAGACCTGGGTCGCGGCGACGCTCGCGTGGCCGAGCAGTTCCTGCACCGCGCGCAGGTCGCCGCTGGACTGCAGCACGTGTGTCGCGAACGAGTGGCGCAGCACGTGCGGATGGACGTTGGCGGGGATGCCCGCGGCGAGCGCCGCGCGCTTCACGCGCTCGCGCACGACGCCCGGCGACATCCGGTTGCCGCGCACCGATACGAACAGCGGATGCGGGTCGTGCTTCACGAATTCGCCGCGCACCGCGAGCCACGCGTTCAGCGCGTCGATCGCCTTGCGGCCGACCGGCACCTTGCGTTCCTTGTTGCCCTTGCCGCGCACGGTGACTTCGGCTTCGGCGAGATCGAGCCAGCCGGTCGAACGGTAGCCGTCGGCCTGCGTGTACATCACGTCGAGCCCGATCAGCTCGGCGAGGCGCAGCCCCGACGAATAGAACAGCTCGAGGATCGCGTGATCGCGGATGCCTTCGGTCGTGCCGGCGAGCGGCGCGTCCATCAGCGCGGACGCGTCGTCGACCGACAGCGCCTTCGGCAAGGTCTTCGGGCGTTTCGGCGCGCGCACCGCGGCCACCGGGTTCGCGGGCATCTCGATGCGCTGCGCGAGCCAGCGGTAGAACGCGCGCCATGCCGAAAGGCGGTGCGAGATCGACCGCGCGGACAGCCCGCCCGCATGCGCGCGCGCGACCGCGCCGCGCATGTCGGCGGCCGTCAATGCGTCGAGCGGCCGGCCGGACGCGAGCTTCTTCAGCTCGTCGAGTTCGTGCGTGTACGCGCGCAGCGTGTGTTCCGACAGCTGCCTGACGTGTTTCAGGTTCGACAGGTAGGCGGCGATCGGATCGTCGGTCATCGCGTGCGGCGGATCAGTGCGGCAGCAGGCGCGTGAGCGCGGCGCTCGCGAGCGTCGCGATCTGCGCGAGGAAGTCGGTGGCCATTCCGTCGTGGAAGCGGCGCGGATCGGGCGAGCCGAGCACGAGCAGGCCGAACGCGGGCGCATCGGTGCCGCCGAGCGGCGTGCGCAGCGCGAGCAGCGCGACCGACGTGGCCGAGCCGTCGCCGGCCGGTGCGGCTTCGGCGCCTTCCGCCGCGTTCGCGGCCGGCGCGGCGAGCGCGGGCGCGAGCCATTGCGCGGCTTCGAAGCCCGTGTTCGCGCCGCAGTACGGCGTCGACAGCCCGTTCGTGAACAGGCGCACTTCCTCGCCGACCTGGCGCGCGAAGTCGGCCTGCGCGTAGGTGTCGGCGACATCCCACACGCGCAGCGCCGTCTGCGGCACGTCGAACACGTCGGCGATGCCGTCGGCGATCGTGCGCGGCAGCGCGTAGGGATCGCGTTCCGCGATCACGCGTGCGGTCCAGCGGCTGAACTTCGCGGACAGGCTGTCGTTCTCGTGGCCGTAGCGCACGAGCTCGGCGAGCCGGCGCTCGAGATGCTTGTTCTTGTCGCGCAGCATCTCCATCTGCCGCTCCTGCAGCGAGATCGCGGCCTTGCCGTGCGGGTTCGCGAGACGGATCGTCGCGAGCAGTTCGGCGTGCTGCGCGAAGAATTCGGGATTGGCGAGCAGGTAGTCGGCGACTTCGCGATCGTTCATGTGGCTGGCGCGTTCAGTTATCAAGGACGTTGCAGGGTCAGGCGTTCAGGTCGATCTCGCCTTCGAACACGGTCGCGGCGGGGCCGGCCATCATCAGCGCGGCGGCTTCGTCGCGCGCGCCGTCCCAGCCGATCGTCAGCGTGCCGCCGTGGGTGTGCACGGTCACGGGCGAATCGAGCAGGCCGCGCCGGATGCCGGCCGCGACCGCCGCGCACGCGCCGGTGCCGCACGCGAGCGTCTCGCCCGCGCCGCGTTCGTACACGCGCAGCTTCACTTCGTTGCGCGACACGATCTGCATGAAGCCGGCGTTCACGCGCTGCGGGAAGCGCGCATGGCGCTCGATCAGCGGGCCTTCTTCCAGCACCGGGTACGCCTCGACATCGTCGACGACCTGCACCGCATGCGGGTTGCCCATCGACACCGTCGAGATCCAGCGCGTCGCGCCGCCGGCGTCGAGCGGCCACAGCGTGTCGCGGCCTTCGTGGCGGCCGTCGAGGCCCGACGCGTCGAACGGCACCTGCGCCGGCGCGAACACGGGCGCGCCCATGTCGACGACGACTTCACCGTTGTCCTGCAGCGTCAGCGTGATCAGGCCCTTCATGACCTGCACGCGCACGCTGCGCTTGTCGGTCAGGCCGCGGTCGCTGACGAACTTCACGAAGCAGCGCGCGCCGTTGCCGCAGTGTTCGACCTCGCCGCCGTCGCAATTGAAGATCCGGTACTTGAAATCCGCACCGTCGACGGTCGGTTTCTCGACGAGCAGCAACTGGTCGGCGCCGATGCCGAAGTGACGGTTGGCGAGTGCGCGCACCTGCGCTTCGGTGAGCGGCGGCAACGCGCGCGAATAGCCGTCGAGCACGACGAAGTCGTTGCCCGCGCCGTGCATCTTGGTGAACGAGAGTTTCACTGGGTCCGGAATTCCATGGCGAACAAGGCGGTCGGCACGGTGCGAACGGCCGGCGGCCATGCCGGGCGGCTTCGTTCGTCGTGCAGATCTCAACCGCAAATGATACATGCAGCCGACTGGGGCGTCCTGCGCGGGGATGGTGCTTCGGGGCGCTTCGGTAGGCCGGACGGGCGGCATCTGTCGATTGGTCGACTGGTCAGGGACGTGGCGAGCGAACAAATTGGCGTGGTGTAGCGGGCGCAACGGAGGCGGGCTGGCGATTCGTGCCCGAATGCACGACGAAGGTATGGGGCGACTCGGACGAGCTTTTTCGTACAGGTCAAATTGACAGGGAAATCAAGTGATTCGTATAGTCTGGCTATACACATTCGAGCCATGCTGTCGACGTCGCGCTCGAGTGTGGGAGGTCCATGATCAAGTCATGGGTACACAAGGGACTGGAAGCGTTTTTCGTCACCGGGAGCAAGGCGGGCATTCGGCCCGATCACGCGCCCCGGCTGCGGCGCATGCTGGCGCGCCTCGATGTCGCCGGCACGCCGTGCGACATGAATGTGCCCGGCTGGCGCTTTCACGGCCTCGCCGGCGGGCTGGACGGATATTACGCAGTCGGCGTCAACGGCAATTGGCGGCTGACGTTCCGGTTCGAGGGCTCCGACGTCATTCTGGTCGATTACCAGGACTACCACTGAGGTGATTCAAGCCATGACTCGCATCTTCAACCCACCCCACCCGGGCGAAACGCTGCGCGACGACGTGCTGCCGGCGCTCGGCCTGACCGTCACGGAGGCCGCGTCGCAGCTCGGCGTGACACGTGCCGCGCTGTCGCGGATCCTGCACGGCCATGCCGGCATCTCGCCGGAAATGGCGCTGCGCCTCGAGGCGTGGCTCGGCGAGGAAAACGGCGGAAGGGCCGATCTGTGGCTCGCGCAGCAGTCGGCCCACGATCTGTGGCGGGCGCGCGCGAAGGGCGCGCCGAAGGTGGCGAGAGCGCAGGCGCGCACTTGACGGCGCGCCCGCGCATGCCGCGCGGCAGGGTCAGTACAGGCTCGGCTCGCCGGGCGGGCGCGTCTTGAAGCGCTTGTGGACCCAGTAGTACTGCTCCGGCATCAGCGGGATCTGTTCCTCGAGGAACGCGTTCATGCGCCGCGCGTCGAGATCGTCGTCGCCGGTCGGGTAGTTATCCCACGGCTTGAATACCTTCAGACGGTAGCCCTTGTAGTTCGGCAGCACCTCGCCGATGAACGGCACGACCTGCGCGTGGCCCGTCTTTGCGAACCGGCCGACGGCCGTCAGCGTGCAGGCCGGCACGCCGAAGAAGGGCACGAACGTCGAGTTGCGCAGCCCGTAGTCCATGTCGGCGCCGAGCATCACCGGCTTGCGGTCGCGCAGCCAGCGCAGCACGGTTCGCGCGCTGTCGGCCCGGCTCGCGAGTTCCGCGCCGAAGCGGCTGCGGCCGGCTTTGGCCGCGGCTTCGATTTCCGGGCTCTTCATCGGCGTGTAGAGCGAGCCGCACGGACGGTCGAGCGCGAGGTTGATCGCCATCGAACCGGCCTCGATGCCGACGAAATGGAACCCGAGCAAGAGGGTCGGCGGCATGTCGGGATCGGTGAGGTCGATCTCGCTCTCGATCGTAAACAGCTTGCGGTAGGCCGCTTCCGACGCGAACCACTGGTAGCTGCGCTCGACGTAGCTGCGGATCGCATGGCGGAAATGCTTGCCCGCCACTTCCTCGCGCCGCTCGTCGCTCCAGTCGGGGAAGCAGAGTTTCAGATTCGTATGTACGATGCGCTTTCGCCGGCTGGGGATCTGATACAGCAGCCAGCCGAGGCCATCGCCGAACCGTGCGGTCAGACCGTACGGCAGCAGCGCGAGCAGCTTCAGCAAGCCGATGGCGAGGTGCGTGCCGAGGCGGCCTAGCATGCGGAATCTCCGTAGGGCAGGCTGGCCGGCACGTTGCGAACAGGGTGGTAAGACGGCGGAAGATGCAGCACGGGCGGCGCTCTGTGACAATTCAGGAAAGCCGCTATAATACGGTCTTCGCCGAGTTAACTGACAACTTGCGGGGCGAAGCCGGCTGGTGCCACACGCACTGCCCGGTCCTGGTAATCCGCTAAAGCGTCGCCGCTTCAGGCCCAACGAAGCTGGCTACGTGAAACCACCCGTAACCACACAGGAGCCTGAAAAAGTGGCAAACGATTATTTCTTCACGTCCGAATCCGTCTCCGAAGGCCATCCGGACAAAGTCGCGGACCAAATCTCGGACGCGATTCTCGACGCCATCCTCGAGCAGGACAAATATTCCCGCGTTGCGGCTGAAACGCTGTGCAACACGGGTCTCGTCGTTCTGGCCGGTGAAATCACCACGACGGCCAACATCGATTACATCCAGATCGCGCGCGACACCATCAAGCGCATCGGCTACGACAACACCGACTACGGCATCGACTACAAGGGTTGTGCGGTGCTCGTCGCGTACGACAAGCAGTCGCCGGACATCGCACAGGGCGTCGATCGTGCACACGACGACAACCTCGACCAAGGCGCGGGCGACCAGGGCCTGATGTTCGGCTATGCATGCGACGAAACGCCGGAACTGATGCCGCTGCCGATCTACCTGTCGCACCGCCTCGTCGAGCGCCAGGCCAGCCTGCGCCGCGACGGCCGCCTGCAATGGCTGCGCCCGGACGCGAAGTCGCAGGTCACCGTCCGCTACGTCGACGGCAAGCCCGATTCGATCGACACCGTCGTGCTGTCCACGCAGCACGCACCGGACATCGAACTGCCGGCGCTGCGCGAAGCCGTGATCGAGGAAATCATCAAGCCGACGCTGCCGGCCGACCTGATCAAGGGCGACATCAAGTTCCTCGTGAACCCGACCGGCCGGTTCGTGATCGGCGGCCCGCAGGGCGATTGCGGCCTGACCGGCCGCAAGATCATCGTCGACACGTATGGCGGTGCCGCACCGCACGGCGGCGGCGCGTTCTCGGGCAAGGATCCGTCGAAGGTCGACCGTTCGGCTGCTTATGCAGGCCGCTACGTCGCGAAGAACATCGTCGCCGCCGGCCTCGCGTCGCGCGCGCTGATCCAGGTGTCGTACGCGATCGGCGTCGCCGAGCCGACCTCGGTGATGGTCAACACGTTCGGCACGGGCCGCGTGTCGGATGCGGTGATCACGAAGCTCGTGCGCGAGCATTTCGACCTGCGTCCGAAGGGCATCATCAAGATGCTCGACCTGCTGCGTCCGATCTACGAGAAGACCGCTGCCTACGGCCACTTCGGCCGTGAAGAGCCGGAATTCTCGTGGGAAGCGACCGACAAGGCGCTCGCACTGGCCGAAGCGGCCGGCGTCGAGCCGACGGCACGCGTCGCGTAAGCGTCGTTCGCCCGCAAAGAAAAACCCCGGCTTGCCGGGGTTTTTTTATGGGCTTCGACCGCCGGCACGACGGCGGCGATCGTCGCGGGCCGTGCCCGCCGGTGTGCGTTCAGCGCGCGCCGAACCCGAACCAGCCGTTGCTGGCCGCGAGGCGGCGCGGGCGGTTGACGCGGCGCTGCGGGCCGAGCGCACGGCGCAGCGCGAGCGCGCGCAGCGACGACGGCTTCTGCAGCAGCGAGCGCAGGCCGGCACGGCGGGCGAACGCCTGCGTGCTCATCATCGAGAAAAATGCGTGGAACCACGCGCGGATGCCGTCCAGCCGGCTGTGTGCGGGCGCGCGCTCGGCCAGCGCCTGCGTGCGGGCGCGGTGATGGCGCAGCGAACGGGCAGGAGCGGGCGGCACGACGCGCTTCGCAGCGCGGTTGAAACGGGAAGTCAGACGGAATGGCATGTGAACGATGCTTTGCTTGTATGGGTGGCGCTCTGCAGAGCGCACTGGTATGAACGGCCTCGGATTGCGCAACGGATCTTACTGAAACTCGCTGCGCGCCGCGCCCGCCAGAATTGACAGGCCGCGACAGGCTACAGGGGATTCATGACGGGCAAAAGTCGCGATAAACCCTTGTGCCACAAGGCGTGTGCCGCATACCGCCTGTCGGTGAGGCAGGTGCTGCGGCGAACAGTTCCCTTGAGCCGGATCAAATCCGCGATTGGCATGCCCCTGCGTACGGCAATGGTGCTGTTCGCGGCATCCGGCGCCGATTTACAATCGTCACATTCACACAATAAACGTCTGGCATCCCATGTCGTCTCCATTGCAGTTGGAATCGATCCGCGCGCAAGTCGCGGAATTGCGCGAGCGCGGCTTCGTCGTCGCGCGTGGCCTCGTCGGCGAGCAGCAGTGCGCGACGCTCAGGCAGATCGCGGAGCGCCAGTTGCGTGAGGCCGCCGAACCGATCGAATTCGAGGCCGACCTGCGCTACCCGGGCGCGCCCGAGTCGAAGCATGCGCCGGGCGGGCACACGGTGCGGCGGTTGCTCGACGCGTACTCGCGCGATCCGGCGTTCGCCGAGCGCGCGGTTGCGCCCGAAATCGGCGCGTGGATGCGCGAGTATTTCGGCGAGGAGCCCGTGCTGTCGCGCGCGCATCACAACTGCATGATGACGAAGCACCCGGCGTACGGCAGCCTGACGGGTTGGCATCGCGATTTCCGCTACTGGTCGTTCGCGCGTCCGGACATGGTGTCGGTGTGGCTCGCGCTGGGGCCGGAAACGAACGAGAACGGCGCGCTGTGGCTGGTGCCGGGTTCGCATACGGCCGAATTCGGGCCGGAAGCGTTCGACGACGCGAAGTTCTTCCGCAGCGACCTGCCGGAGAACCGCAGGATGATCGACGCGGCCACGTGCCCGTCGCTGCAGACCGGCGACGTCGTGTTCTTCCACAGCAACACGCTGCATTCGGCCGGGCAGAACCGCTCCGACCAGGTGAAATTCTCGCTCGTGTACACGTACCACGGCGCGAGCAACCGGCCGATGCCCGGCACGCGCTCGGCGTCGAAGCCGGAAGTGCAGTTCTAGGTGCGAATCGGGCGGCGCGGTGACGCCGCGATGTCCAGGCGATGCGACGCATCGCCGGCGAATGAAGCAACGGGCGGCCTGGCCGCCCGTTTCGTTTGATGCGACCCGCGTGCGTGATGGGTGCGCGGGCCGTGCGTGCGCCGCGCGACGGCGCGCGTCAGCGCTTGCCGCCCGGCATCGCGAGGCCGATCAGGCCGATGAACGATGCGACGGCGCCGCCGACGATCAGCAGGATCGTCTTCGTCGCGGGCGAACCGGTGAAGAAGCGCGACACGTTGTCGTTGATCGAATGGAACGACTGGCCGCCGAAGTACAGCAGCAGGACGCCGCCGACGAGCAGTGCAACCGAGATGACCCGGGACATACCAACCTCGCTGAAACGGTGATTCGAGACGCCGCAGTGTAGGCGACGACCGCGGTCGCGTCCATCGCCGTGCCGCCGTGCGCGATCCGGCCGCTTTCGCTACCATAGTCGTCGTATGACTCCTTCGCCGCCGTCGCGCCATGTGTGCGGCCGGCGCGCGTCCCTTCCCCCGATGTCCTGACGGAACAGACTCATGGCCTACGAAGCAGCTTCCGAACGTTATGCCGGCATGCAGTACCGCACCTGCGGCAAATCCGGGCTCAAACTGCCCGCCCTGTCGCTTGGCCTGTGGCACAACTTCGGCGACACGACGCCGATCTCGACGCAGCGCGAGATCCTGCGCACCGCGTTCGACCTCGGCATCAACCACTTCGATCTCGCGAACAACTACGGGCCGCCGTACGGCAGCGCCGAGACCAACTTCGGGCGGCTGCTGAAGGAGGATTTCCGGCCGTATCGTGACGAACTGCTGATCTCGACGAAGGCCGGCTGGGACATGTGGCCGGGGCCGTACGGCAGCGGCGGCGGGTCGCGCAAGTACGTGCTCGCGAGCCTCGACCAGAGCCTGCAGCGGATGGGGCTCGACTACGTCGACATCTTCTATTCGCACCGCTTCGATGCGCACACGCCGCTCGAGGAAACGGCAGGCGCGCTCGCGTCGGCCGTGCAGCAGGGCAAGGCGCTCTACATCGGCATCTCGTCTTATTCGGCCGCGAAGACGCGCGAGATGGCCGAGCTGCTCGCGCAATACAAGGTGCCGCTGCTGATCCACCAGCCGTCGTACAACCTGCTGAACCGCTGGATCGAAGAGGATCTGCTCGGCACGCTCGACGACGTCGGCGCGGGCAGCATCGCGTTCACGCCGCTCGCGCAGGGCCTGCTCACGTCGAAGTACCTGAACGGCGTGCCGGCCGACGCGCGCGTGAACAAGCCGGGCGGCGGCTCGCTGAAGCAGGATCACCTGAGCGCGGACAATCTCGAGCATGTGCGCAAGCTCAACGCGATTGCCGAACGACGCGGGCAGAGCCTCGCGCAGATGGCGCTGGCGTGGGTGCTGCGCAACGGCCGCGTGACGTCTGCGCTGATCGGCGCGAGCCGCGCGGAGCAGGTGCGCGAAAACGTCGGCGCGCTGAAGAACCTCGAATTCTCGGCAGAGGAACTCGCGGAGATCGACCGTTACGCGACCGAAGGCGGCATCAATCTGTGGGAAAAGCCGTCCACCGATCAGGCGATCTGACCGGAAGTCGATACGGCATGCGAAACAACGTCACGTGCCGTATCACGGGCTGGCGGGCAGCACAGCGCATCGCTGCGGTGCAGCGATGCGCGTGATGCGCCGGCTGTCGTGTCGCGCTAGATCAGCGCGGGCAGGCCTTCAACGAGCAGCACCGCGACGCCGACGCCGAGGATGACGCCGAGCACGCGTAGCAGGTTGTGACGAAATTCGGTTGCGCACGGTACCGCGCCGAGAAATAGCGCTCCGGCCAGCGCCATCGGGATCAACAGGATGAAGTCGCCGATCGTGAAATAGGTCGTCATGCGTGTCTCCAGGTCTTGACCGAGGTCAGCGCATCAGCGCTTGATTCGGCCCCATGCCGGGTGTTTCTAGTGTTGTCCGACCCGTTGCGAGCGGGGCGGTCAATTCGAGTATAGGCAACCGGCGGCGCTTTTCGCTATCCGAACCATTAAAAATCGGCGGAAAGCCGCGTGAATCACGCGTTTTTCCTGCAAGTCGGACGAATGTCTTGCACGGATCTTTCTCGTTCCTTTCGATTTTCGCGGAATCATCGTATGTGTCCGATGCGGGCCGTCGCATCCGCAGGCGCGGCGGCCCGCTCGCTTACGCGCGCCCGGGTTGCGCGCGGGTGGCCGATGCGCGGAACACGAGCACGAGCCCCGCGATGATCGCGCCCATGCCGGCGAGCGCGAGCGGCTCCGGCCGGTTGCCGAGCCACACGGCATCCATCAGCGTGGTGACGACGGGCACGAGATAGAACAGGCTCGTCACGTTGACGAGATCGCCGCGCTGCATCAACCGGTAGAACAGCAGTTGCGCGATCACCGAAATCACGATGCCGAGCCACAGCAGCGGGACGACGAATGCCCAGCTCATCTCGAACGACACCGGCCGGAACGGCACGATCGCGACGCACAGCGCGAGGCCGATCGCATTCTGCAGCGGCAGCACGTCGGCAGGTGCCGCGCGTACGCGCTTTTGCAGCAGCGAGCCGGCGGTCAGCGCGACGAGGGCGGTGAGCGCACACGCGATGCCGGCAGCCGACAGGCCGCCCGCGCCGCCGCTCGCGCCACGGCACACGACGAGCGCGAGCCCGGCCAGCGACAGTGTGAGCCCCGCGACGCGCACGGGCTGCCAGCGCCGCTCGACGATCGCGAGCGTGAGGATCGGCTGCACGCCGAGGATCGTTGCGAGCACACCGGGCGCGATCCCGCGCTCGAGTGCGAGCAGGTAGAAGATCGAATAGCCGCCCATCATCAGCAAGCCGGTCAGCGCGGCCATGCGCCGCTCGCCGCGCGGCGGCAGCCAGCGTTTGCGCATGAAGGCCAGCGCGAGCAGCACGAGCGACGCGAGTGCGAAGCGTGCGGTGAGAAAGGCGAACGCGGACGCGTGACGCAGACCGAGTTCAGAGAAGATCGCGCCGCTGCTCCACAGCAGCACGAAGAGCGACGTCGCGCCATGCGCGGCAAGCGCGCGTTTGAACGAAACCATGTGAATCCACCTGTCGAACGGATCGGAACGTTCCATTCGCGCGCGCAGCAACGTGCGATGCGTGACGACGCATGCACTGAAGCCGACGGGGGCGAATGGAAGACGAAACGGAAGCCGGCTGGTCAGCCGGCGCGCGCTGCCGGAGGGGGCGGCGCGGCGCCGACGAGCGGCGGTGCGACAGGAGGAGGAAGAACCGACGGATGCGCGCACGCCTGCGGCCGCGAGTCGAACTGCGGCCGGGATTTTGCGAGGGCGGACGTGAGCGGATGCATCGTGTCGGAATGCGATTGAACGCGAATGAAAGCCTAAGGTACCGCAAGGCAGCCATCGAGCGCAATCACTGTCGGCGGTGTTGCATCGCGAACGACGCAGCAGTGCGTCGATCCCGTGCGCGTCGCAGTGCCGGGCGGTTTCGGCGGGCAGTCACATTCGACAGGGTATGATGGGGGTGACCGGGCGGGCAAGTGCCTGCCCGGCGCAGTGGTTGATTGGAGACATTCGACGAATTCGCGGCACTTCGCCTGCTTCTTCTTCTTTTCGCGCTTCGATAAACCGTGAACAATGGGATCACGCGCAACGCTCCTCCGAGAGCGGCGCGGATCGTGCATTTGCCGGCTCGCCAGCGGGCCGGGTTTCAAGATTCAAGAGTGGGGAACCATCATGCATATCGGGTCGATTGTCTGCACTACCCATATCGCGGTGCCGAAGGGCGCGCGCGGTATCGTCCAGCGCATCCTGGGCGACATGGCCATGGTGACCTGGTACGCGGGCGTGCCGGGTGATTCGAAAGAACTCAACACCGAGCCGTTCTTTCTCGAGGATCTGATCGACACCGGCGAATCCGTCCTGCCGGCCGGCGCGGCGCTTCACTAAGCGCACATCGCACCGGACGCTCGTCTTTCGGTCCGGCTGGCGGCACAATGCGGGGCATGACAGACGCCACTTCCGCTCCCGCTTCTCCCGCCAGCCCGCCGTTCGCCGGCCTCACGCCCGAGTGCGTGCTCGACGCGCTCGACAGCGTGCTGATGCCGGCCGGCCTGCGCACCGACGGGCGCCTGCTCGCCCTCAACAGCTACGAAAACCGCGTCTACCAGGTCGGCATCGAAGACGGCCCGCCGGTCGTCGCGAAGTTCTATCGCCCGGCGCGCTGGTCGGACGACGCGATTCTCGAAGAGCACGCTTTCGTCGCCGAACTCGCCGCGCGCGAGATTCCGGCGGTGCCTGCGCGCACCTTCGACGGCCGCACGCTGCACGCGTTCGACGGCTTCCGCTTCTCGATCTTCGAGCGGCGCGGCGGGCGCGCACCCGATCTCGACCGCAGCGACACGCTCGAATGGCTCGGCCGCTTCATCGGCCGGATTCACGCGGTCGGCGCGACGCAACCCTATGTCGCGCGTCCCGTGCTCGACATCAAAACGTTCGGCCATGAGCCGCGCGACTACCTGCTCGCGCACGATTTCATTCCGGATGACGTACGACCGGCGTACGAGACGGCCGTCGCGCTCGCGCTGGAAGGCGTCGAGGCCGCGTTCGAGCGCGCGGGCGACATCCGCCTGCTGCGCACGCACGGCGACTGCCACCCGAGCAACGTGCTGTGGACCGATGCGGGCCCGCATTTCGTCGACTTCGACGATAGCCGGATGGCGCCGGCAATCCAGGATCTGTGGCTGCTGCTGCCGGGCGATCGCGAAGGCGCGTCGCGCGCGCTGGCGGACCTGCTCGCCGGCTACGAGGATTTCTGCGAATTCGAGCCGCGCGAGCTGCATCTCGTCGAAGCGCTGCGCACGCTGCGGCTGATCCACTACGCGGCATGGCTCGCGCGGCGCTGGGACGATCCCGCGTTTCCCGCCGCCTTCCCGTGGTTCAACACGCATCGCTACTGGGAAGCGCGCGTGCTCGAGTTGCGCGAGCAGATCGGCGCGATGCAGGAAGGGCCGCTCTGGCCCGTATGACGGCGCACGCGGCATTCACGCCGCGCGGCAGGCCGGCAAGGGCCGCGGCGCGATGCGCGCGGCCCGTCCGGGCCGACTGCCTCAGAACTTCAGCATCAGCTTGATCAGCGCGGCGAAGCGCTTGCCGTACGGCGGCGCGAGCAGGTTGCGCGCATTCAGGCGCGCCTGCGTGAGCACCGGCTTCATCTTCGAGAACGTCACGAAGCCGTCGTAGCCGTGGTACGCACCCATGCCGCTCGCACCGACCCCGCCGAACGGCAAGCTGCCGCACGCGATGTGCATCAGCGTTTCGTTGATCGACACGCCGCCCGAGATCGTTTCGCGCATCACGCGATCGATCGTGCCGCCATCTTCGTCGAACAGGTAGAGCGCGAGCGGACGCGGGCGCGCATTCACGTAGGCGATCGCCTCGTCGAGCCGCTCGTACGGCACGAGCGGCAGCAGCGGCCCGAAGATTTCCTCCTGCATCAGTTGCGACGCGGCCGGCACCTGCGTGACCGCGCACGGCACGAAGCGGCGCGACGCGGGATCGGATTGCGCGTCGGACAGCGGATGCAGTTGCGCGCCGGCCGCCTGCGCGTCGCTCGCGAGTTGCTGCAGGCGCGCGTAGTGGCGCGGCGACACGATCGTCGTGTAGTCGCCGTTCGTCGACAGGTCCGGATACATCTTCGCGAAGCGTGCCCGCGCGCGCTCGATGAACGCGGCTTCCATTCCGCGCGGCAACAGCACGTAGTCGGGTGCGATGCAGGTCTGGCCCGCATTCAGCGTCTTGCCGGCGACGATCGCGTCGACGGCTGCATCGAAGCGCGCGTTCGGGCCGACGATCGCCGGCGACTTGCCGCCGAGCTCCAGCGTGACGGGCGTGAGGTTGTCGGCGGCCGCGCGCATCACGTGGCGGCCGACATGCGTCGAGCCGGTGAACAGCAGGTGATCGAACGGCAGCCCGCTGAACGCGGCGCCGACCTCCGCATCGCCGTTCACGACCGCGACGTGGTCGCGCGTGAAGGTCTTGCCGATGAGCTGCTCGAACAGCGCCGACGTGCGCGGCGTCAGTTCGGACATCTTGATGATCGCGCGGTTGCCGGCGGCGAGCGCGCAGATCAGCGGGCCGGCCGCGAGCAGCACCGGGTAGTTCCACGGTACGACGATGCCGACCACGCCGAGCGGCTGCGGAATCACCTTCGCGCGTGCCGGGCGCAGCCACTTGTTCATCGGCTTGCGGATCGGCTTCATCCAGCGCTTGCCGTGCTTCAGTGCGTCGTCGATCTCTTCCTTCGCCATCCAGACTTCCGACAGCAGCACTTCCTGCTTCGCGCGATGGCCGAAATCGGCGCTGATCGCTTCGGCGAGTGCGTCCGCATAGTCGATCAGCATCGTGCGCAGCGCGCGCAGGTGCTGCGCGCGCGTCTCCCATGCGGGATACGGGGCGCGCAGGTACGCCGCGCGCTGATCGCGCAGCAGCGCCGTCAGCGCATCGACCGACGGCAATGCTTGCGGGGCCAGTTCGGGCAGGTCGTTCTTCATGTCGTCTCCTCCAGTTGGGCCTGGCCGGCGGGCCGGCCGTCGCGCCGCACGCGCACGCTCGGCGAGCGCGGCGACGCGGATCGGGTGATGCGTGTCGCGCGGCGCGGGGCCGGATGCGACGTGTGCTCGAAAACCGGTTGCTGCATTCGGCCGGCGTCGCATCCGCGCGACGGTATCGGCGTCCGAAAATCGTGCCGCACGGCACGCGCGCACGACCCGATGCGACGGCAAGCAGGTGCGGGATGCCGCGTTGCCGGCGCCTGCCGGTGCACCGACGCACGGCGGCGCGACGGGTACGCGACGGCGTGTCGCGGTGCATCGTGCTGCCGCGGCGGCAGACCGTCCAAACGGTCGGCGACGATACGTGCCGTTCGATTTCCATCGACTGCGCGCATGCCGTCGTGCAACGTCGCGCGGGCCGCCGTTTGAAATGAAATGCGGGCCGCGCGCGCGGCATCCGGAGGACCGGGTCGGCACACGTCCTGCAGAACCTGGCGCTGCATCGTCGTCCCTCCCGTTTCGCGACGAATCGGCTTCTCGTGGCCGGTGGATCGCGCGAAGCGAATCGATACATCTTAAATTTAGTTCACGCGGGCGTTTAGAGGAATCGCTCTTGAATCCGCGCGCCGCGTGCGCGGCGGCCATTCCTACAATGCCCGAACACAAGAGGGGACGCGGTCGCGCGGCGGTGCCGGGCGCCATCCATGACACGACGGAGACGTGACATGCAATACGACTACATCATCGTCGGCGGCGGTTCGGGCGGGTCGAGCCTGGCAGGCCGCCTCGCCGATGCCTGCCCCGATGCGACGATCGCGCTGATCGAGGCCGGCTCGCATACGGAGCGCAATCTGCTCGTCAACATGCCGGTCGGCATCGCGGCGCTGGTGCCGTACAAGCTCGGCACGAACTACGGCTACGAGACGGTGCCGCAGCCGGGCCTCGGCGGGCGGCGCGGCTACCAGCCGCGCGGGCGCGGGATGGGCGGTTCGAGCGCGATCAACGCGATGATCTACACGCGTGGCCACCCGGGCGACTACGACGAGTGGGCGCAGCTCGGTGCGACGGGCTGGGGCTGGCAGGACGTGCTGCCGTATTTCCGTCGCGCGGAAGGCAACGAACGCGGCGCGGATGAATGGCACGGCGCGGACGGCCCGTTGACCGTTTCCGATCTGCGCTTTCGCAATCCGTTCTCCGAACGATTCATCCAGGCCGCGCACGCGGCCGGCTATCCGCTGAACGACGACTTCAACGGCGCGACGCAGGAAGGCGTCGGCTTCTATCAGGTCACGCACCGCGACGGCTCGCGCTGCAGCGTGGCGCGCGCGTACATCTACGGCCGCAACCGGCCGAACCTGCACGTGATCACCGACGCGACGGTGCTGCGCGTCGGCTTCGACGGCAAGCGCGCGGTCGGCGTCGCGGTCTCGCGCAACGGCCGCGTCGAGACGCTGGGCGCGCGCGGGGAAGTGATCCTGTCGGCCGGCGCGTTCAATTCGCCGCAACTGCTGATGTGCTCGGGGATCGGCCCGGCCGAGCAACTGCGCCGGCACGGGATCGCGGTCGTGCACGATGCACCGGACGTCGGCACGAACCTGATCGACCACATCGACTTCATCATCAACACGCGCGTGAATTCGTCGGAACTGGTGGGCGTGTGCCTGCGCGGCATCGCGAAGATGACGCCCGCGCTCGCGCGCTATTTCTCGAGCCGCACGGGGATGATGACGAGCAACGTCGCGGAGGCCGGCGGCTTCATCAAGAGCGATCCGTCGCTTGAGCGTCCCGACCTGCAGCTGCATTTCTGCACGGCGCTCGTCGACGACCACAACCGCAAGATGCACTGGGGCTTCGGCTACTCGCTGCACGTGTGCGCGCTGCGGCCGTTCAGTCGCGGCACGGTCGCGCTCGCGACCGGCGACGCACGCGACGCGCCGCTGATCGATCCGCGCTTCTTCAGCGATTCACGCGATCTCGACCTGCTCGTGCGCGGCACGCAAGCGATGCGCCGGATCCTGTCGCAGGCGCCGCTCGCGTCGCAGGGCGGGCGCGAGCTGTATACGCGGGCGGACCAGAGCGAGGCCGAGCTGCGCGCGACGATCGTCGCGCATGCCGACACGATCTACCACCCGGTCGGCACCTGCCGGATGGGCTCGGATGCGCGCGCGGTCGTCGATCCGCAACTGCGCGTGCGCGGCGTCGAAGGGCTGCGCGTGGTCGATGCGTCGGTGATGCCGACGCTGGTCGGCGGGAACACGAATGCGCCGTCGGTGATGATTGGCGAACGCGCGGCGGACTTCATCGTCGCGGCGCGCAAGGGTGCGGTGCCGCGCGGCGAGGCGGCTGCCGCGGTGCACGGCCGCTGAGCGCGGCGCGCGCACCGAAACGGCATGCTCAGGCAAACGTATCGACGAGGCCGGCGCGGCTCACGCTCGCGGCGGCCGGTGCGGATTGCACAACGTCGGCCGGTGCATCGACGGCTGACGATCCGCCGTTCCCGCGCCGCGACGACTGGCCGCCGGCGAAGGTCTGTTGCGGGTTCTGCTGCTGGGAAGCGAAACCGCCGTCGCTGACGGTCGTGCTGCCGAGCCCGAGCCCGCCCGCTTCCATCGCCTCGCGCAGCTTCGGCAGCGCGGCTTCGACGGCCTCGCGCACCTGCGCGTGCTGCGACACGAACAGCGCGTGCGCATGGTTGTCCGCGACGCGCAGCACGACCTGCAGCGGCCCGAGATCGGGCGGGTTGAGCGTCAGCTCGGCGCTCTGCTGGTGCGCATTCGACAGGAACACGACCTTCTGGCTCAGTGCGTCCGTCCAGTCGGCGGTGCCGACATGCGGCGCGAGCACGTGCGCGTTGGCGGCGGCGATCGCACCGGCGGCGGGCGACAGCTGCAGGTTTGCCTGCGCGGCGGCCGCGGCCGTTGCGCCGGCCGCGAGCGTCGCGCTGGCGGCCGGATCGGTCGCTTCGCTGGCTGCCGCGAGTGCGTGCTGTGCGCCGGACTGCGCGTTCGCGTCGGCCTGCAGCGCCTGCGGCGTGGCCTGGGTCGGCGCCTGCTGGGTGGCGAGCGCGCCTTTCGCGTCGGCGAGCGTACGGTCGAACGTCGGCACCTTCGGCGTCAGCGGCGCGGCGGCGGCGGTCGATGTGCTCGCTGCCGGCGCCGAGGTCGTCGCAGTGGCGGACGCGCCGGTCGCCGGCATCGCAATCGCGCCCGCGCCGCCGGTCAGCCTGGCGAGCGCGGCCTGCAGCGCGTCGCGGCTCGACGCCGGTTCGAGCGGCTGGGCAGCGGCATCCCCGACCGCATGATCGGCCAGCGTCGCCGTGGCGTCGGGCTGGCCGGGCACGGTCGTCTTGCGCGCCGTGTCGGCGATGGCGGCAGCGGCGGTGGCCGGATCGGCCGGCGCCGCGTTGTCCGTGCGCGCCTGCAGCTGTGCCTGCACGGCAGCGGCGGCCGCGAGCGCGGCGGCGTCGGGATTGGCCGTCGCGTTCGCGACGTCGGTCGACTTGTCATCGTCGTCCGTGCCGGACGGCTTCGTGCTCGTAGCCGGCTTCGACGCAGCCTGCGTCGTCGATGCATCGGGCGTAGCGGGATTCGACGCGTCGCGACGCGTGACGACGCTTTGCTTCAGCGTCTGCGCAAACGGTACGGCGGTCGCGGCCGCCGCCGCATCGTTGCCGGCGGCGGACGAACCCGAGCCGCGGGCGGCCTTGAGTGCGGCGCCGGCGGTGTCGAGCAGCGCGCCGAGCAGGGGCAGGGGAGGCATGACGGTTCTCTCGTTCGAATGCGGTGGTCGGTTACGACGAGCGGGCCGCGTCGGCCCGCATGCGCAGGATCTTCGCGGCGTGTTCGTCGGCGTCGCGCTGTTCGCGCCGGGCCTCGCGCGTCGCTTCCTGCGCGACGCCGCGCGCCTGCAGGATTTCATACGAGCCGACGGTGCGTTTCTTCTGTTGCCAGTTCGGGCGCGCTTCGTCGATGCGGACTTCGGCGGCGGCCAGCACGTTGCGCTGCTGCGAGATCGCCGCATCGAGCGTGTCGATGAACGCCTGGAAATTGCGCCAGTTGCCGGCCGGCATCCCGTGTTGCGCGGACTGCGCGAAGCGTGCGTGATATTCGTCGCGGTAGCGCAGCAGCGCGTCGAGCTGCTCGGCGGCCGCGGTGCGGTCGCGCTGGGCAGTGCCGAGCTGCTTTGCGGCCGAGTCGAGGTCGTCCTGCGCGCGGTCGAGCAGCAGCTGAAGGGGAAAGCCGTGAGCCATTCGGGTCAGCCTCCGTAAGCGTCGAACAGCGCGTCGAGCGCAGCGAGGCTCGATGCGAACGGCGCGCATTCGCGAAAGCCCTGCTGCAGGAATGCCTCGATGCGCGGGTAGAGCGCGATCGCGCGGTCGAGCTGCGCGTCGCGGCCGGGTGCATAGGCGCCGACCGCGATCAGGTCGCGATTGCGCTGGTAGCGCGACAGCATCTGCTTGAACTGCCGCACGTGGTCGAGATGGCCTTCGTCGATCAGCGCGGTCATCGCGCGGCTGATCGACGCCTCGATGTCGATCGCGGGATAGTGGCCGGCCTCGGCGAGCGCGCGCGACAGCACGATGTGGCCGTCGAGGATCGCGCGCGCCGAATCGGCGATCGGGTCCTGCTGGTCGTCGCCCTCGGTCAGTACCGTGTAGAACGCGGTGATCGAGCCGCCGCCCTCCGGCCCGTTGCCGGTGCGCTCGACGAGCGCGGGCAGCTTCGCGAACACCGACGGCGGATAGCCCTTGGTCGCGGGCGGCTCGCCGATCGCCAGCGCGATCTCGCGCTGCGCCATCGCGTAGCGCGTCAGCGAATCCATCAGCAGCAGCACGTGCTTGCCCTGGTCGCGGAAATACTCGGCGAGCGACGTCGCGTACGCGGCGCCCTGCATGCGCAGCAGCGGCGACACGTCGGCCGGCGCCGCGACGACGACCGAGCGCGCGAGCCCGTCCTCGCCGAGGATCTGCTCGATGAATTCCTTCACTTCGCGGCCGCGTTCGCCGATCAGCCCGATCACGATCACTTCCGCGCTCGTGTAGCGTGCCATCGTGCCGAGCAGCACCGACTTGCCGACACCGGAGCCGGCGAACAGGCCCATCCGCTGGCCGCGGCCGACGGTGAGCAGCGCGTTGATCGCGCGCACGCCGACGTCGAGCACGTGGTGGATCGGCTCGCGTTCGAGCGGGTTGATCGACGGCGCCGACAGCGGCGCCTCGACTTTCGCGGTGAGCGGGCCGAGGCCGTCGAGCGGGCGGCCCGACGCGTCCACGACGCGCCCGAGCATTTCCCAGCCGACCGGCAGCCGCTTCGCGCCCGCGAGCGGATCGGCGACGGGTGCGCTTTCGCGCGGCCACACGCGCGCGCCGGGCAGCACGCCCGCGACGTCGGTGGTCGGCATCAGGAACAGGCGGTCGCCGGCGAAGCCGACGACTTCGGCTTCCGCGTGCGGCAGCGTGCTGCCGGGCGGCAGCTCGATCGTGCATTCGGCGCCGACCGACAGGCGCAGCCCGATCGCCTCGAGCACGAGGCCGGCCGCGCGCGTGAGGCGCCCGCACGGCCGCAGCGGCAGCGCGCGGTGGCTGCGCGCGGCAAGCCCGTTCAGGTGCGTGCGCCAGTGCGCGAGATGCGGATTGTGCGGTGCGCGCGGTGCGGCGCCGGCGGGGGCGGCGTCCGTATGCGGCGTGGCACCGTGTGCGGTGTCGTGCGCGGCAGCCGGCCCGAACGACGCGAGCGCGAGCTCGCGTTCGAGCGGCGTCATGCCGTCGTGCGCGAGCGCTTCGGGCGGCCGCGTCACCACGTGCTCACCTTGCCGATCGCGGCGGCGACGCGCTGCCAGCGCGTGGGCAGCGTCGCATCGACCTCGCCGGTCGCGGCATGCGCGCGGCAGCCGCCGCGCTCGATCGACGCGTCGGTGCGCACGTTCCAGCCGAGCGTATCGAGATCGTCCTGCAGGTAGGCTTCGACGACGGGCAGGTCGGCCGGATTCACCGCGAGATGCGGTGCGCCGGACAGCGCCGGTTCGGCCGCGAGCACGTCGCGCACGGCCGCGACCAGCGCGGCCGGGTCGTGCTTCACGTGCTGGCGCACGACCTGCTGCGCGATGTCGAGCGCGAGCTGCGCGAGGTCGGACGCGAGATCGTGCTCGACGGTCGACACGGCCTCGCGGAACGACGCGGCGAGCGCCGCGAGCTGCGCGGCCTGTTCGCGCGCGTCGGCCTGGCCGGCCTCGAAACCCTGTTCGCGGCCCTGCTCGAAACCGGCCTGGTAGCCGAGCGCCTGGCCTTCGACGTGACCGGCCGCATGGCCTTCGGCGTGCGCGGCGTCGCGCACGCGCTGCAGTTCCTCGGCGAGCGCGGCGGCGGCAGCCGCCGCGTCGTCGGGCGGCGGCGGGGGCGGCGGCGGGTCGAACGACGCCATCTCCCACCGCTGGTACGCGGTGAGGGTGCCCACGCGATCGCTCGCCGAATCAGACATACGCGTCTTCCGCCTTGCCGCCGATCGCGATCGCGCCGCTCTCGGCCAGGTTGCGCACGATCTGCAGGATGCGGCGCTGCTGCGTCTCGACGTCGGACACGCGTACCGGGCCGCGCGCGTCGAGATCCTCGGCGAGCAGCTCGGCCGCGCGCTGCGACATGTTCGCGAGGAACTTCTGGCGCAGGGCCGGCGGCGCGCCCTTCAGCGCGATGATCAGCGTTTCCGACTCGACTTCCTTGAGCACCATCTGGATCGCGCGGTCCTCGAGGTCGAGCAGGTTCTCGAACACGAACATCTGGTCGATGATCTTCTGCGCGAGTTCGGCGTCGTACTGGCGAACGCTTTCGAGCACGCCTTCCTCATGCACGCTCGTCATGAAGTTCAGGATCTCGGCCGCGGTGCGGATACCGCCCATCGGGCTGCGCTTCAGGTTGTCGCTGCCGGACAGCAGGCCCGTCAGCACGTCGTCGAGCTCGCGCAGCGCGGCCGGCTGGATGCCGTCGAGCGTCGCGATCCGCAGGATCACGTCGTTACGCAGCCGCTCGGTGAAGCACGACGCGATTTCCGACGCCTGGTCGCGGTCGAGATGCACGAGGATCGTCGCGATGATCTGCGGATGCTCGTTCTTGATCAGTTCGGCCACGGCGGCCGAGTCCATCCACTTCAGACCCTCGATGCCGCTCGTGTCGCTGCCTTGCAGGATCCGGTCGATCAGCACGCCGGCCTTGTCCTCGCCGAGCGCCTTGGTCAGCACCGAGCGGATGTAGTCGCTCGAATCGAGCGACAGCGCGGTGTGCTGCTCGGCTTCCTTCGCGAACTCCTGCAGCACGCCCTCGACCTGCTCGCGCGTGACGTTCTTCAGCGCGGCCATCGCGGCGCCGATCTTCTGGACCTCGCGCGGCGCGAGGAACTTGAATACCTGCGCGGCCTCTTCCTCGCCGATCGACATCAGCAGCAGCGCGCTCTTGGTCAAGCCTTCAGCGTTCATCGGACACCCAGTTCTTCACGACGGTGGCGACGATCTTCGGATCCTGGCGGGCGATCGTGCGCGCGTAGTCGAGGTTGCGTTCGTAACGGTTCTTCTCGGTTTCGAAGCCGAGCAGCAGCGAGTCGGGCTCCTCCGCCTTCTCCAGCGCGGGCAGGCCGTCGAGCGCGACCGGATCTTCCGGTGCCGCGAGCGCCGGCGCAGCCGGCTCGGGCGGCGGGAATGCGCGGCGCATCGCCGGGCGCACGAACATGAAGTAGAGCGCTGCCGCGGCCGCCGCGATGCCGAGCCACTTCGCGGCTTCCTTCGCCATCGCGATCATGTCGGGCTGGCGCCACCACGGCAGGTCGGCGTACGGGTCGCTTGCGGTCGAGAACGCGCTGTTCACGACGTTCACCGAGTCGCCGCGCTTCTCGTCGTAGCCCATCGCGTCCTTCACGAGCTGCTCGACCTGCGCGAGCTTGGCCGGCGGCAGCGGCTGCATCGTCACGTGGCCCTTCGCGTCGGCGACCGGCTGGTAGTTGACGACGACCGCGACCGACAGCCGCTTCACGTTGCCCATCGGCTGTTCGAGATGACGGATCGTCTTGTCGACTTCGTAGTTGGTCGTCTGGTCCTTGCGGTCGCTGACCGGCGTCGTCTGCGGCCCGTTCTGGCCGTTGCCGGCGACGACCGGCGCGGACGCCGGCTGCGGCGGCGTGTTCGACAGCGCGCCCGGCACGCCCGACGCGCCGCCCTGCGCGAGTTCGGTCGAGCTGCTGGTCTGCTGGCTGCGGATCGCGGATTGCTGCGGATTGCCGTTCGGGCCGTAGCTTTCCGACGTCTGCTCGATCTTCGAGAAATCGAGGTCCGCGCTGACCTGCGAGCGCGCGTTGCCGGCGCCGAAGATCGGCGCGAGGATCGCGTCGATGCGCTTCTGCGTGTTGTGCTCGACCTGCTGCACGTACTTGAGCTGGCTCGCGTCGAGTCCGGAGGCGGACGCGGTCTGGGTCAGCAGGTTGCCGTCCTGGTCGACGATCGTCACGTTCTTCGCGGGCATGTCGGGCACGCCGGACGACACCATCCGCGTGATCGCCTGGACCTGGCCCTCGTCGAGCACGCGGCCCGGGTAGAGGTCGACGAACACCGACGCGCTCGGCGCTTCCTTGTCGCGCACGAACACCGACGGCTTCGGGATCGCGAGATGCACGCGCGCGCCGCGCACGGCATTGATCGATTCGATGGTGCGCTGCAGCTCGCCTTCGAGCGCGCGCTGGTAATTGATCTGCTCGGCGAACTGGCTGATGCCGAATTTCTGGTTGTCCATCAGCTCGAAGCCGACCGAGCCGCCCTTGGGCAGCCCCATCGCGGCGAGCTTCAGGCGCGTTTCGTGCACCTGGCTCGACGGCACGAGAATCGCGCCGCCGGCGTCGGCGAACTTGTAGGGAACGTTTGCCTGCTGGAGCGCGGCAATGATCGCGCCGCCGTCGCGGTCCGACAGGTTGCTGTACAGCACGCGGTAGTCGGGGGCGCGGCTCCACAGCACGAGCGCGGTGATCGCGGCGATCGCGAACGCGACGGCGATCAGGAACGGCAGCTTCGGGTTGCCCTTCATCCGCGAGATGCCGGGAATGCGTTCCGCGAAGCCGCCCAGCCCGAAGTCAGCGCCGGCGACGCCCGCGCCCGGCAACGCGGCGGCCGCGGCGGCACCGGACGCCGGGCTGGCGAGGCCCGCGCGGGCGTCGGGGTTGATCAGCGAGTTGGCCTGCGAATCCATGCGTCGAGTTTCTCCGGAGCGGGACCACTGAGCTCGCTCGGACGAGCGGGCGGACAATGACACGATGCGATTATCGTGATCCGCGCCGCACTCCGATCGACCGAAAAGAGCGGGGTTTCCCCCGTACTTTCTCGGCTTTGACGCGCGGCGCGCTGCTATCCTTTTTCGCGATCCGGCATGGTGCGCGTGGTGCGGCGCCGGCGGATCCGCCCGGTACGTCCGGGTCTCTTCTCTCAGCCTGGGGACAGCATGACTGCGAACGTCAGCGGAATCGGTTCGGTGTTGCAACAGATGCAGTCGATGGCCGCGCAGGCGTCCGGCGGCGTCGCGAGCCCGACGGCAGCGCTTGCCGGCTCGGGCGCGGCGACGGCCAGCACGTTCGCGAGCGCGATGAAGGCGTCGCTCGACAAGATCAGCGGCGACCAGCAGCACGCGCTCGGCGAGGCGAAGGCGTTCGAGGTCGGCGCGCCGAACGTGTCGCTGAACGACGTGATGGTCGACATGCAGAAAGCCAACATCGGCTTCCAGTTCGGGCTCCAGGTCCGCAACAAGCTAGTGAGCGCTTACAACGACATCATGCAGATGTCGGTGTGACAGGCGGGCCGGGCGGGGCCGGTGGGCCGGCTTTCAGCGCCCGGCGGCCGCCGCGTGCGCCTAAAGCTTTTCAAATCCCTTCCGATAACTCCGGAGAAGGCCGCGCCGTGCGATGCACGGTGGCGGCGACCGTATAGCCAAGGCAGAACAAGGAGAAGCGCATGTTTTCCCCAGGACACGCTGGAGCCAGTGCCTATGCGCGTGTCGGCGTCGAGACGGGGGTGATGGGCGCCTCCCCGCACCGGCTGATCGCGATGCTGTACCAGGGCGCGCGGCAGGCGATCGCGCTGGCGCGCATGCATTTGCAGCAGGGCAACGTGCCCGCGCGCGGCGAAGCGATCAGCAAGGCGATCCGGATCGTCGAGAGCGGGCTGCAGGCCTCGCTGAACCGCGACGCGGGCGGCGAGATCGCGGACCGGCTCGATGCGCTGTACACGTATATCGGCCGGCGCCTGATGGACGCGAACGCGCAGGCGAGCGACGCGATGCTGGTCGAGGTCGACAGGCTGCTCGCGACGCTCGAGGAAGCATGGACGGGCATCGGCCCGGAAGTCGCGCGGATGGCCGCGCAACAGGCAGCGGACGCATCACGATGAATCACAAGGCCGAATACTTCGCACTTTACGAGGCGCTCGCCGCCGTGTCGGGGCGCATGCTGTGCGCCGCCCGCGACGCCGACTGGAGCGCGTTGCCGGGGTTGCAGGCCGAATTCATGCAACTGGTCGACGGGTTGAAGGAAGCCGATCCGGGCGTCGCGCTCGACGAATCGGATCTCGGGCGCAAGCTCGACCTGATCCGCCGCATCCTGGCCGACGACGCGGCGATCCGCGATCTCGCGAGCCCGGACGTCGCGCGGTTGTCCGCGCTGTTCGAGGCGCGGCGCTCGACCCAGGTATTGACCGATCTCTATCGGGCGCGCGGGTAGGGCCCGTTTTCGGGGCCACGCATGTGCGTTCCATAGGCAAACACACCCCAGGGTGAGCAGGCTCCGATCATGACCGGTATCGATTCCGTTGCGGCCGCGCTGCTGGCGAGCCGCCTCGACAGCCTGCTGACCGACACCGTAGCGGCGCCCGCCGGCGGCGGCGCGACCGCGCAGGTCGGCACGCCGGGCGCCGGCGCGTCGTCTCCGCCGCCGGCCGGCAGCCCGCCGGCCGCGCCGCCGGCCTCCACGCAGACCGCACTGTCCGATGTCGGGCGCGTGCTAGACGCGATTTCGCGCGCGGGCGGCGATGCGACGCCCGCCATTGCCGGGCGCACGCCGCTGCTGGCCGATCCCAGCGTGCTGCTGACCGATCCGGCCGCGCCGGCGCGCGTTCCCGCTACACCCGCGCCGGCCGCATCCGCGCCGGCCACGTCGTCCCCGGCTGCCTCCGCCGCGGCATCGTCCGCCGCGGCTGTACGCGAAGCGGCCGCGCCGCTGCCGGTCGCGGCGCTGCGTGAGGCGCTCGCGCAGGCCGTGAGCGAGAGCGGCCTCTTCTATGAATCCCATCTGGCGCAGTGGCTGGCCGGCCAGCGTCCGCTCGCGGCGCTGATGCGCGAGCCGCAGGCACGCCTGACGGCCGCCCTCGCGCCGGCCGACCGCGATGCTTTGCCGCCCGGCTCGACCGACGTGCTCGACGAACTGCTGGCGCAGCGTTCGCCGCTACCCGCGCCCGCGCGGGCGGCCGCGCAGCCGGGCACGCCGGCCCAGGGCGGCGCACCGGCTCGCGATCCCGCGCAGGCGATGCCGGCGGCGGCCCGGCAAGGCGGATCGTTGCAGCCCGATTCCGCCGATCCGCTGGGTGCGCGTGCTGACACGCGCTGGACGCCCGCGCGTGCCGACCTGGCTGCCGCATCGTCCGATCCGCAGGCGCAGACCCTCGCGACCGTCCATCCGGCCGCCGTACCGATCGTCAGGCAGCAGCTCGATGCGCTCGCGACCGACCAGTTTCGCTGGACCGGCGAGGCCTGGCCGGGCGCGCGGCTCGACTGGACGATCGAGCCTGACGAACCGGGCAACCGCGGGCCGCGCGGCGGGGGCGACGACACGGGCGACGGCATCGCCTGGCGCACGCGCCTGACGCTGACGCTGCCGTCGCTCGGCACGGTCGATGCGGAACTGGTGCTGAACGGCGAGCAGCTCGTCGCGCGGCTGCGCGCGAACCAGACGGGCGCCGACCGCCTCGCGCGCAACGAGGCTGCGCTGCGGCAGCGGCTCGAGGGATCGGGGCTCAAGGTCGGCGGGCTGTCGATCCGCGCGGTCGACGGCGGCCCGGACGGCTTCGACCTGTTCGCGGCCCAGGCGGCGGCGGCCGCCTATGCGCGCGGCGCGGCCGGTGCCCAGCCGGCGCATGCGGCCGACGACGAGGCGCCGCGATGAGCATGACGTCCCGCAAGCGCGCGGCCGCGCTCGTCTACGACCCGAAAGGCGGCGACACGGCGCCGCGCGTGGTCGCGAAAGGTTACGGCCTGCTCGCCGAGATGATCGTCGTGCGCGCACGCGATGCGGGGCTGTACGTGCATACGGCGCCGGAGATGGTGTCGCTGCTGATGCAGGTCGATCTCGACGACCGGATTCCGCCGCAGCTCTACCAGGCCGTCGCGGACCTGCTCGCGTGGCTGTACGCGCTCGATCGCACCGATCCCGCGCCGGACGGCGCCGCGCCGCGTTTTCCGCTGCCGCCGTTGCGCTGACGGCGCCGGCATCACGCGGTTTCTTACGCCATGCTGTCTCGGCCTTGCAAGGTCGTTCTGACGGCATTTGTCTGCGATCGGTCGGCATTTCATCGCAACGCGAGCGCATCGGTCGCGTTGATCCGCGCATCCGGCCTGCCGCCGGCGATCCCGGCGGATTGAGCTCGCAATTGATTTATGTAATGATATCCATTCTCATTTTCATGTTGCTCGGCCGGCGCGCATGCATTGCGCGCCGGCCGTTGTTTTGAACGAATGGATACTTCCGCGTGAACGCGCCCGAAACGATCGACCCGCCCAAGGCGGGCATGCCGCGCGCCGGCGTCACCGTGCTGCACCCGGCGGGCCGCCATTTGAGCGACGACGAGCTGGCCGCGCGCCGCCAGCGCTCGCGCCGCGCCACCTTCATCAAGTGGCTGCGCAAGGTGCACGGCTGGGTCGGGCTGTGGGGCGCGGTGCTCGGGCTGCTGTTCGGCGTGACGGGCGTGCTGCTCAATCACCGCGCGCCGCCGCTGAAGATCCCGACCGGCGAGCCGCAGGTCGAGGAGTTGCAGGTCGCGCTGCCGGATCCGGTGCCGAAGACGCCGGCCGCGATGACGAAGTGGTTGCAGCAGGAACTGCATTTCGACGGCAAGCCGGGCCGCATGCGCAAGGAGCCCGCGCAGGCCGTCGCGTGGGGCGACAAGCGCGTGATGCAACCCGAACACTGGCAGTTCGGCGTGTTCGGCCCGCACCAGAACCTGCAGGCCGAATACTGGGTCGGCAACGGCTATGTGTCCGTGAAGCGCACGGGCAATACGTTCCTGACGACGCTGAACAACCTGCATCGCGGCGTCGGGATGAACCTCGGCTGGGTGCTGCTGATGGATACGATCGCGGGGTCGCTGATCCTGCTGTCGCTGACCGGCGTGCTGCTGTGGACCGAACTGAACAAGCGCCGTACGGTCGGCGTCGTGCTGGTGGTCGGTTCGGTCGCCGCCGCGCTTGCTGCCGGCCTGACCTGATTTTGACCTGACCCGCACGCGCGCCGGGCCGCAGCCGGCGCGATCGTCGTTGGCTGCGGCGGCGGGTCAGAGCCCGCAGGTCGCGCCGCTGTTCGCCGCGATCTCGCGCGCGGCCTTCGCGCCTTCGACCTGCAGGATCGTCGGCAACGATACGTGATTCTTCGCGGCGGTGATCTCGGCGAGGATCGAGATCGCGATTTCCGGCGGCGTCCTGCTGCCGATGTAGATGCCGGCCGGCCCGTGCAGCCGGCCCAGTTCCGCTTCGTTCAGGTCGAATTCGCGCAGCCGTTCGCGCCGCGCCGCATTGTTGCGCCGCGAGCCGAGCGCACCCACGTAGAACGCAGGCGTCTTCAGCGCCTCCATCAGCGCGAGATCGTCGAGCTTCGGATCGTGCGTCAGCGCGATCACGGCCGAACGCGCGTCGAGCTTCATGTCGAGCACCGTATCGTCGGGCATCGTGCGCACGACGCGCGTGCCCGGCACGTCCCACGCATCCGTGTATTCCTCGCGCGGATCGCACACCGTCACCTGGTAGTCGAGCCCGACCGCGATCTGGCACAGATAGCGTGACAACTGGCCGGCGCCGATCACGAGCATCCGGTAGCGCGGCCCGTGGATCGTCACGAGCCGCTCGCCGTCGAACGCGAGAGCGTCGGTCGCCTGCGCGGGCGACAGCGATGCGCGGCCGGTCGCGAGCGTCATCGTGCGCGTGACGAGGCGGCCGGCCTCGACTTCCGCGCACAGCGCGGCAATCCCGCTGTCGCGCGTGAGCGGTTCGAGCACGAGCTGGATCGTGCCGCCGCAAGGCAGCCCGAAGCGGTGCGCTTCCTCGGCCGTCACGCCGTACTTGAGCGCTTCCGGGCGCGCGTCGGCCGCGATCCCGCTCGCGTGCACGCGAGCGATCAGGTCGTCTTCGATGCATCCGCCGGACACGGAGCCGACCACGAGCCCGTCCTCGCGTACCGCGAGCATCGCGCCTTCGGGGCGCGGCGACGAGCCCCACGTCTTCACGACCGTCACGAGCAGCACGCGGCGCCCTTCTTCGAGCCAGCGCGCGCTGGATTTCAATACATCGAGATCGACGCTTTCCATCATCTTCTTCCTGTTGCCGGACGCGCCCGCCGATGCGGGCCGCGGTTCGATGGCGCGATTATGAACCGGCCGCGGCAAGCGTGCAGGCAACGGGGAACGCGCAAACGGGGAAGGGAGCAGTGCAGCGGCAAGGAAGGCGGGCAGGACGGCCCGTGACGGGGCCGTCGGGGAGGTTGCCGGGCGGAGGCATCCGCCCGGCGGGGCGATGCGTCAGAGCGAGCCCAGGTACTGCGTCAGGTTGCGGATGTTGTTGTCGTACGCGCTCGGCGAGCCAAGCTCGACGCCGCCGCTGCGCACGTAGTACTCGAACGGCACGGAGCGCGTGCCGAAGAACGGCAGGAAGTTGTCCGGCTGCAGTGTCGTGCCGTTCAGGCCGATCGCCCAGTTCCTCGACTTGTACAGCTCGAGATCGCGGATCGTCGCCTGGACCAGGTTCGTCTCCGACGCGCGAATCGCGGCGATGCGCTGCGTCAGCGTTTCGATGTTCGCCTGGTAAGCGCTCGGCTCGCCGACCGAGACGCCACGCGCACGGACGTAGTAGCTGAACGGCAGGTTGCGCTCGGTGAAGAACGTCAGGAAGCCGTCCGGTGCCAGCGTATCCCCGTTCAGCCCGATCGCCCAGTTCTTGCTTTGATAATCCTTGAGCCCCGCAATCGTCTGGTTGGTCGCGCTGATTTCGACCTTCGCCGTGACGTTGACCAATGTATTGCTCATGAAAGACCTCTCTGGTTCTTGTTGAACTTCGGACAGGTACAGCGACATGCCTCCGAATGGAGGCAATTCGATACCAGCGACCGGATTAACCGGTTTAAATTGTTTTATTTAAAAATGTGCTGAAAATTCTTTTTTGAATGTTTGATGAATTTCCGTTTAATGAAAAGACGCTTCGATGAAATCGATTGCAGCGCGCCGCGCTCCCGCTGCGGCGCACGCCCCGTCTGGTCAGGGCTGGACGAGGCACGCGCCAGCCGACTTGAATACTAGTTTGGCCGATGCAAGAGTTCAATGCTGGCCGCGATATTATTTTCTTCTATTCATATTCAACTCAATCTGGTTGAATTTTTAATCGATCGACTTTGTGATCGGAATCGAATATATCGGTATTCGAAAAACAACAAATGAAAATCGGAATTACCGTGCGGATCGTTGCGGAAAAAGCAACGTGGCGGCGTGGCGCGTGAAGCAGGGGGGGAAGGGAGGGGGAATGCGGGGCCGGTATCCGGCCCCGCGGGTGCGCATCGTGCCGTGTGCGGCACGGCGGCGCTCAGTGCGCGTCGTGGTGACCGTGCGCGAGCTTCGAGTGATGTCGCGAGTACAGGAAGTAGATCACGAGGCCGATCACGAGCCAGATGCCGAATGCGGCCCACGTGACGGGTTGCAGGTTCAGCATCAGGAACAGGCACGCGGCGACCGCGAGGATCGGCACCACGGGCACGCCCGGGCAGCGGAATGCGCGCGGCAGGTCGGGATGCGTGCGGCGCAGCACGAGCACCGCGATCGACACCATCGAGAACGCCGCGAGCGTGCCGATGTTGATCAGCTCGGCGAGCACGTTGAGCGGCACGAGCGCGGCGATCAGGCCGAAGAACAGGCCGACGAGCCAGGTCGTCAGGAACGGCGTCGCGTAGCGCGGGTGCACGCGCGACAGCGCGGCCGGCAGCAGCCCGTCGCGCGACATCGCGAAGATCACGCGCGTCTGGCCGTAGCTCATCACGAGGATCACGGTCAGCATGCCGAGCACCGCGCCGAGATCGATGAAGCCCGCGACCCACTTCTCGCCGGCGATCTGCAGCGCGTACGAGATCGGGTGCGAGATGTTCGCGTACTGGGCTGCCGGCACGATGCCGGTCGCGACCGCGGCGACCGTCACGTACAGCACCGCGCACACCGCGAGCGACGCGATGATGCCGATCGGCAGGTCCCGTTTCGGGTTCTTCACTTCCTCGGCCGCCGACGACACCGCGTCGAAGCCGATGAACGCGAAGAACATCACGGCTGCCGCGCCGAACACGCCGTTCCAGCCGTGCGGCATGAACGGCTTCCAGTTCGCGGGCGTCACGTGGAACAGGCCCACCGCGATCACGAGCAGCACGACCGACACCTTGATGAACACCATGATGTTGTTGATGCGGGTCGACTCGCGGATGCCGATCGACAGCAGTGTCGTGATCACGATCATCACGAGGAACGCGGGCAGGTTGAACCACGTGACGACGCCCGGCACGGCGCCGGGCGCGGCCGTCAGCACGGCCGGCAGCGACAGCCCGAAGCCCTGCAGCAGCGACTGCAGGTAGCCCGACCAGCCGACCGATACGGCCGACGACGCGAGGCCGTACTCGAGCATCAGGTCCCAGCCGATGATCCACGCGACGAGCTCGCCGAGCGTCGCGTACGAATACGTGTAGATCGAGCCGGCGACGGGGATCGTCGACGCGAACTCCGCATACGACAAGGCGGCCAAGCCGCACGCGATCGCGGCGATCACGAACGACAGCATCAGCGCGGGGCCGGCCTGCACGGCGCCGGTGCCGGTCAGCACGAAAATGCCGGTGCCGATGATCGCGCCGATGCCGAGGAAGGTGAGGTCGATCGCGCCGAGCGCTTTCTTGAGCCCGGCGGCGTGTGCGCCGGCGATCATGCGATCGACGTTTTTCTTGCGGAAGAGAGACATTGCGGATGAATCGCCAGCGCGCGCAGGCACGGCGCGCCGACTAAGTAAAAACCGATAATTTTAGCCGATTTGGCGTACAAGCCCTGCTGCGGTGCAGCGGTGTGCCGCGGAATCGGCCGATAAAACAAGCGCTTGCGCGCGAAACGGGCGGGGGGGAGGCGACGCGGCGTGCGCCGCGTCATGGAATCGGACGAATCCGAGCGTTCAGGCGAAGGCCGGTCGCACCGGTCAGGCGCCGGCCGCGGGCGCCATGTCGACGAGCTGGTTGCTCATCACGTAGAACGTGAGTTCCGCGTTGTTCGACAGCCGCATCTTCTCGAGCAGCCGCGACCGGTACACGCTCACCGTCTTCACCGACAACGACAGCGTGTTCGCGATGTCGGTGAGCCGCTTGCCCGACGCGAGCATGCAGAGCGTCTGGTATTCGCGGTCGGACAGCTTCTCGTGCGGCAGCGGCTCGTTCTCGAACGACACGTATTCGGCGAGCGCCTCGGCCATCGCGGGGCTCACGTACTTGCGGCCGGCCGCGACCTGCTGGATCGCGCCGATCATCTGCGCGGCGTTGACCGTCTTCGACAGGTAGCCGGCCGCGCCGGCCTTCAGCGCGCGCACCGCGTACTGGTCCTCGCGGTACATCGAGAACATCAGCACCGGCGTGCGCGACAGCTTGCGCTTGAGGCGCTTGAGCACCTCGATGCCGTTCGTGTCGGGCAGCGAGATGTCGAGCAGGATCACGTCGAATTCCTGTTTGTCGACGGCTGCCATCGCGTCGCCGCCGGTTTCGGCTTCGGTGACGTCGCGCGCGATGCCGCGGTCGATCAGCAACTGGCGAATCCCTTGCCGGACGATCGCGTGATCATCCACGAGCAGGATGTTCAGGCTCATGACGACCTCACGAAAGCGACGCGCGGCGGGCCGCGACGGGCACCGCGAGCAGCGAATCCCACGCGAAGCGCGCGACGACGCGCGTGCCGTGGCCGGTTTCCGGCGTGGCCGTCTCGAAGCCGCCGCCGAACGCCTCGCAGCGGGCGCGCATGCCGGCGAGGCCGTAGCCGCTGCGGCGGCTGCGCGCGAAACCGGTCCCATCGTCGGTGACAATCAGTGACAGATGCGTGCCGTCCGTGACGATCCGTACGTCGACCGACGTCGCGCGGGCATGCTTCGCGACGTTCGACAGCGCTTCCTGCGCGACGCGGAATACCGCGAGCGCGCTGGCGCCGGCGATCTGCGTGAGGCGTGCGTCGGCCGCACACACGAAGCTCGTGCGCAGGCCCGTGCGGGCCGCGTGCGTGTCGATCCAAGACGACAGCGCGCCGATCATGCCGGCGTCGAGCGCCGGCGTGTCGCGTTCGTCGATCAGCCGGCGATTCGCGTCGGTGGCGGCGTCGAGCGCCTGCTGCGCCAGTGCCAGCGCGCGCAGGCAGCCTTCCGGCGCATCGGCCGGCAGCCACGTTTGAACGTTTGCGAGTGCGAAACGCGCGGCGGTCAATTCGGCACCGAGCCCGTCGTGCAGCTCGCCGGCCAGGTGGCGGCGGGCCGCTTCGTCGGCGGCGAGCAATTGGGCGGACAGGGCTGCGATCCGTGCGGCGGAAGCGTCGCGCTTCGACGCGGTGTCGGCAACGGGCGGAGTAGCGGCGCAGCTGGGCACACGCTGCCGCGACGGGAACGGGGCGTGGGCGCCCGAGGGCGCGTTAAGCGACGTATCCATGACTCTCCCTGCTGTCAGAAAGCGGTTCAGACACCGGCTGGCTGCGTGGATCGGCTGCCGTTTCGATGACGGTCGCCGCCAGAGAATCGCGCCATGCCGAGGTAACAAAAGTTACATCTTGTAACACTTGCATCCGACCCTTCCACTCTCGTTCAAACGGCAACCATGCGCGGCGAATAATATCTCAAAATTTCTGAAAAGGTCATGTCGGGCGGACATTTAAGGGTAAATGTGAATAATCGGAATGAAGGTGTTGTAGGAAAAACACTGACACTCGAACACCCGGCGGTGACGTATCCAAATGTAACTATTTGAGATGAGATGGTCCCAGTTTGTTACGAATTCGCCAAGTCCGGACGAAAAAAAACCGGAGCTTTCGCTCCGGTCCTTGATGCCGCACAAATTTCGGGGGCAGATCAGTCCACGAAGGCGCGCTCGATCACGTAGTGGCCCGGCGCGCTGTTCTTGCCTTCGACGAGGCCGGCCTGCTTCAGCAGGTCGGTCGTGTCCTTCAGCATCGCGGTGCTGCCGCACAGCATCACGCGGTCGTTTTCCGGCGAGAACGGCGGGACGTCGAGATCCGTGAACAGCTTGCCCGTCGCGATCAGGTCGGTGATCCGGCCTTCGTTGTCGAACGCTTCGCGCGTGACGGTCGGGTAGTAGACGAGCTTTTCCTTGATGATGTCGCCCAGGTACTCGTGGCCCGGCAGGTCGTGCTTGATGTAGTCCATGTACGCGAGCTCGCCCTTCAGGCGGCACGTGTGCGTCAGGATCACCTTGTCGAAGCGCTCGTAGATCTCCGGATCGCGGATGATCGACATGAACGGCGCGAGGCCCGTGCCCGTCGACAGCATCCACAGCGTCTTGCCCGGCAGCAGGTTGTCGGCGACCAGCGTGCCCGTCGGCTTCTTGCCGATCAGCACCGTGTCGCCCACCTTCAGGTGCTGCAGGCGCGACGTCAGCGGGCCGTTCTGCACCTTGATGCTGAAGAATTCGAGATGCTCTTCGTAGTTCGGGCTGACGATCGAGTAGGCGCGCGCGAGCGGCTTGCCGTCGACCTCGAGGCCGACCATCGTGAATTCGCCGTTGTTGAAGCGCAGGCTCGCCTCACGGGTGCAGGTGAAGCTGAACAGCGTGTCGGTCCAGTGATGGACGGATTGGACGGTGGCGGTGTCGTATTTGCTCATGGCTTTGAAAACGGACGCGCGTAGCGGACGCGTGTAACGGGCCCAAAAACGGGCAAAAAACCGAGTGCGACGGCCCGATCACGGATCGGCCGGCCGGCGCGTCGGACACGCGCCTTCTCGATGACAGACGTTTGAGGAACTCGTTATTTTACCCTGTGGGCGCGAATCGCGGGCTTGACCCGCGCGGCTGCGCGGATTTGGCGCAACAAATCCTTGCAGCGAGCTTTCAGTGATCGGCCGCGCGCCGCCCGGTATCGGGGAACGTCATTGCGGATCGAGGCGCAGGCGCGCGATGTACGGCAGGTGGTCCGACAGCCACGCGGCCTCGCCGGCGGGCGCGCGCCATTCGAGCGGCGTCAGGCCGCGCACGAACATCTTGTCGAGCGCGAGCGCCGGCGAGAACGCGGGGAACGTGCGGCCCGATTCGCCGAGTAGCGTCGCGACCTCGGACATCCCGATCTCGCCGAACAGCGCGACCGAATCGTTGCGCCAGTCGTTGAAGTCGCCGGCGAGCATCAGCGGGCCGTCGCCCGCGTTGCGCACGATCCAGTGCGCGATCCAGTGCATCTGGCGCAGCCGCGCGGCGCGCGTGAGCGCAAGGTGCGCGCACAGCAGCGTGACCGGGCGCGCGCCCGCGAGCGTCGCACGCGCGACGAGCAGCCCGCGCCGCTCGAAGCGGTGCGCGGAGATGTCCCAGCGGCCGCCGAGGTCGAGCGGATGCGGCGACAGGATCGCATTGCCGTGCCGCCACGACGGCTTGAACACGTTCGGCCCGAGCGCGATCTGCCAGTCGAGCGCATGCGCGATCTCGGTGGCCTGGCAATGCCACACGTCGTCGACCGCGTCGTCCATCTGCGCGCCGAAGCCGGGCGCGAGTATGGGGCGCGGCATGCGGCGCGCCATCGCTTCCTGCAGGAAATACACGTCGGCGTGCGTCGACTGCATCCAGTTGCGCATCGCGTTCCACGCGGTGAAGCCGAGCGGCGAGCGGCCTTTGTGCAGGTTCCAGCTCACCGCGGTGATTTCGTCGGGCGCGGCGTGCGGTTCGGCGAACGGCAAGGACAGGGCGTCGGCGGACATGACGCTCAGTCCTTCGCGACGTGCGCACGCACGCGGTACACGAGATGCGGATGCTGCTCGACGAGCGTCCAGTCGGTCCATGCATCGCCGCCGACCGACAGGCCGGGGTGGCTCGCGACGATCTGCCGCGGCGACACGGGCACGCACGGATCGCTGCGCGTCGCGTTTTCGTCGTCGAGCGTTTCCTGCACGTCGAGCGCAAGCGATACCGTGTTCGCGCCGGTGTCGACGGTGAGCGGCGCGACGGTGACCGAACGCGTGCGCTCGGTCGGCACGACGCGCGCGGCATTGCCGCAGCCGACGGGCACGGCGGACGGATAGCGATGGGTGTCGGTGCGGGACTGGCCGACGGTGGTGCGTTGCTGGAACGTGTCGATCGTCTGACCGTCGCGCTGCACCTGGATCTCCCACGCGACGGAGGCCGGCGCGGGGCTTTGCGCATGGGCGGCGAGCGCGACGCTCGCAAGCAGGACGGCCAGGCCGTGTTTCAGCATGAAACGTCTCCGGAAACGCGCAATAGCGGGGAACGGACGCACATCTTACGCCCGATCGATTTCGATCGTGATGTGACAGGACAGGCGGCGACAGGTTCGCCGCACGATTCGGTCCTGCTCGAAAGGTAGGGCCGTGCCGTGCATTTTCAAGCAAAGAAGCGCGCGAACTCGGCGACGGGCGCGCGCTCGGTGACGAGGCGGTTCTCGATCGCGTCGGGGTTCGCATGGCCGAGCGACATCCCGCAGACGAGCTGTTCGTTGGGGGGAATGCCGAGGTGGTCGGCGACGATCCGGTGAAACGGCACGAACGCGGCCTGCGGGCAGGTATCGAGCCCGCGTGCGCGCGCGGCCGTCATCACGCCCTGCAGGAACATCCCGCAGTCGAGCCAGGCCCCTAACGTCATCACGCGGTCGAGCGTGAAGAACAGCGCGACCGGCGCATCGAAGAAACGGAAGTTGCGCGCGTGCTGCGCATGCATGCGCGCCTTCTCGTCGCGGCCGATGTTCAACAGCCCGTACAGGTCCCAGCCGACCTTGCGGCGCCGGTCGATATACGGCGACACCCATTCGCGCGGGTAGTAGTCGTATTCGGCGACGTACTTCTCGTCGCGCGCGGGATCGTCGTACGCCGCGGTGAGCGCGGCGGCGAGCGCATCGCGCGTGGCGCCCGTCGCGACGTACACGCGCCATGGCTGGATGTTGGTGCCCGACGGCGCGCGGCTCGCGGCTTCGAGGATCGCCTCGAGCGTGTCGCGCGGCACGGGTGTCGGCAGGAAGGCGCGGATCGCGCGGCGCGACGTGAGCGCCGTGTCGACGGCGTCGATCGCATCGGCATCGACGCGCGGGGAAGCAGCGGGGACGGACATCGGCATACCTTTCGGGCATCGCGCGACGCGCCGTGCGGGCGCCGTCGGCAACGCCGGCGCGGCGGGTGGGTGAACCAACGATCATACGCCGCGGCGCGCGGCGGTGCAGCGCACGCGAAGTGTTAGCAGCAGACTCGCGCGGCTGCTTGCTTGCGCCGGAATACTGGATCGCTACACTGAAATCGTAAGGGTCTGATGAGTGTGTGACAGCGAGTGCAGCGAGGTTGGTATGACGACGGCGATGGTGAAACAGGAACTGGCGGTGGCGTCCTTCAGCACGGTGTACGACCTCGAGCAGGTCGAGGCCGCGCTGAGCGACCTGAACGAGAGCGCGAGCGAGGCATTGCGCGCCACTTACGAGCGAATGCTCAAGACGGGGAATCTGCGCTTCTGCGTGAAGCCGAACCGGATGCCTTCATTCGACGAGCTCGGCGAAGCGTTGCCGAATTTCGGCGAACCGCTCGACGACGTGCGCAAGCAGGTCGCGTTGTGCCTGGAGACGGACGACCGGCTCGAACTGATGCCGATCCTGCTGCTCGGGCCGCCCGGGATCGGCAAGACGCATTTCGCGAAGGCGCTCGCGCAACTGCTCGGCACCGCGTACCACTACGTGCCGATGAGTTCGCTGACGGCCGGCTGGATCCTGTCCGGCGCGTCGTCGCAATGGAAGAACGCGAAGCCCGGCAAGGTGTTCGAGGCGCTCGTGAACGGCAGCTACGCGAACCCGGTGATCGCGGTCGACGAGATCGACAAGGCCGGCAGCGATGCGCAATACGATCCGCTCGGCGCGCTGTATGCGTTGCTCGAACACGACACCGCGCGCGCGTTCGTCGATGAATTCGCGGAAGTGCCGATCAATGCGGGCAACGTGATCTGGATCGCGACCGCGAACGACGCGCAGGCGATTCCGGAGCCGCTGCTCAACCGGATGAACGTGTACGAGATCGCGCCGCCCGACGCGGCCGGCGCGCGCCGGATCGCGCAGACGATCTACGACGAGATCCGCACGTCGCACGCGTGGGGGCGGCGCTTCCCCGACACGCTCGGCGACGATGCGCTCGACGTGCTCGCCGCGACGCCGCCGCGCACGATGCGCCGCGCGCTGCTGCATGCATTCGGCGCGGCGCGGCTCGACGGCCGCGATGTGATCGCGCCGCACGACATCCGCGCGGACGAGGGTGCCGCGAAGCGCCGGCCGATCGGCTTCTGACACGGCGGTGCGCGCACGGCTGCGGCGTGCGCGCACCGCGCTGCGGATGCGTTCGGCAAGCGTGCGAACCGGGACGTACAATTCCCTTCTCTCCCTTCGACGCGTTAGCGGCGCGAAATGTCATGGAGCAGATGGATTGTGTCGTGATCGGCGCGGGTGTCGTCGGTCTGGCGATTGCGCGGGAACTGGCCGCGCGCGGACGTGAAACGATCGTGCTCGAGGCGGCCGACGCGATCGGCACCGGCACGAGTTCGCGCAACAGCGAAGTGATTCACGCGGGGCTCTACTATCCGCGCGGGTCGCTGAAGGCGACGTCGTGCGTGCGTGGCCGCGACATGCTGTATGCATTCTGCGAGACGCATCACGTGCCGCACCGGCGCACGGGCAAGCTGCTCGTCGCGACGAGCGCCGCGCAGGTGAAGCAGTTGAAGGCGATCGCCGCGCGCGCGGCCGAAAACGGCGTACTCGACCTGCTGCCGCTCACGCGAGCGGAGGCGCAGACGCTCGAGCCCCAGCTCGAATGCGTGGAGGCGTTGTTCTCGCCGTCGACGGGCATCGTCGACAGCCACCAGCTGATGCTCGCGCTGCTCGGCGACGCGGAACGCGACGGCGCGATGTGCGCGCTGCAATCGCCGGTCGAATCGATCGACGTGCTGCGCGGCGGGCGCTTCATCGTGCGCACGGGCGGCGACACGCCGACCGAGATCGAGGCCGCGTGTGTGATCAACAGCGCGGGCCTCGGTGCGCAGGCGCTCGCGCGCCGCACGCGCGGGCTCGACCCGCGCTGGGTGCCGCCGCTCTATCTCGCGCGCGGCAATTACTTCAGCCTGTCGGGCCGCGCGCCGTTCTCGCACCTGATCTACCCGATGCCCGATCGCGCGGGGCTCGGCGTGCACCTGACGTTCGATCTCGGCGGGCAGGCGCGCTTCGGCCCGGACGTCGAATGGTGCGACTCGCTGCGCTACGAAGTCGATCCGGCGCGGGCGACCGCGTTCTACGCGTCGATCCGTGCGTTCTGGCCGGGCCTGCCCGACGACGCGCTGCAGCCGGCTTACGCGGGCATCCGGCCGAAGCTCGCGGGGCCCGGCGAGCCGCCGGCCGATTTCATCGTGCAGGGGGCCGCGCAGCATGGCGTGCGCGGGCTCGTGAACCTGTTCGGCATCGAGTCGCCGGGGCTCACCGCGTCGCTCGCGCTCGCGCAGCGCGTGGGCGAGATGACGTCGCGTGCATGACGCATCCGGCTCGCGCCCGCGCGGGCCGGATGCGTGAAGTTCCCGTGTGAAATCCCTTATCTCCGGCATTTCGGCGCGCACATTTATGCGCTTGAGCGGTATTCTGTTGACGGGCTGTCGCCAGAACAGCTTTCAAACCGATAACGTTGGAGCGAGTCCCCCATGAAAACATCCCGTCGGAGTTTCCTGATTACGAGCATTGGTGCCGTGTCCGCGCTGGCGCTGTCGCGCGAAGCGCTGGCCGATGCGCCGATGCTGTCGGAGACGGATCCGACCGCCGTGGCGCTCGGCTACAAGGCCGATGCCACGAAGGTCGACAAGACGAAGTACCCGAAATACGCAGCGGGCCAGGATTGTGCGGCCTGCATGCTGTACCAGGGCAAGAAGGGCTCGGCATCGGGCCCGTGCGGCGCCTTCCCCGGCAAGCAGGTGTCGGCGAAGGGCTGGTGCAGCGCTTTCTCGAAGATGGGTTGAGTCCGTGCGGCATCGTGCGATGCCGCATTGTGGCGAAAACCGCAAAACGCCCGCCGTCGAAAGATGGCGGGCGTTTTTTAATGCTTGAAAACGGTTCCGTCGCTTTCTACACTCGCTGCAAACCTGCGCGCCGCGACCCACCCGCGCGCCGCACCGCCCGACACGGCGAAATCACGAGGACGAGGCACGCATGGCGACGATTGCGAATTCAACCAAGACGGTCCGGCCCGAGCGTGCGCTGAACCGCCGTGCGGTGGCCGCTGCCGTGATCGGCAACGCGCTCGAGTGGTACGACTTCACGGTGTTCGGCTTCATGACGGTCGTGATCGCCGAGCTGTTCTTCCCGACCTCCAGCGAGTATTCGTCGCTGCTCCTCACCACCGCGACGTTCGGCGTCGCGTTCTTCATGCGCCCGATCGGCGGCATCGTGTTCGGACTGTACGCGGATCGCGCGGGCCGCAAGGCCGCGCTGTCGCTCGTGATCCTGCTGATGACGGCCGGCATCTTCCTGCTCGCGATCGCGCCGCCCTACGCGGCGATCGGCATCGGCGGCCCGATCCTGATCGTGCTCGGCCGGCTGCTGCAGGGCTTCTCCGCGGGCGGCGAATTCGGCAGTGCGACGGCGCTGCTGATCGAAGCGGCGCCGTTCTCGAAACGCGGTTTCTACGGCAGCTGGCAGATGGCGAGCCAGGCAGCCGCGCTGCTGATCGGCGCGCTCGTCGGCGCGGCCGTCACGCGCGGGCTGTCGCACGACGCGCTGCGCAGCTGGGGCTGGCGCGTGCCGTTCATCCTCGGGCTCGTGATCGGCCCGATCGGCTTCTACATCCGCCGCCATCTCGCCGATTCCGAAGCGTTCCTGCATGCGCAGCAGAGCGCGCGCCGCGCGACGCTCGGCGAAGTGTTCACGCGCTACCCGCGCGAGGTGCTGTGCGGGCTCGGCTCGGTGATCGCGCTGACGGTGACGATCTACGTGCTGATCAGCTATCTGCCGACCTTCGCGGTGAAGCAGCTGAAGCTGCCGTACTCGGAATCGTTCTACGCGGTGATCGTTGGCAACCTGCTGCTGATGGTCCTGTCGCCGATCGCGGGCGCATGGTCCGATCGCATCGGTCGCAAGGGGCTGTCGCTGTGGTCGCTGGTGCTGACGCTCGCGCTGATGTATCCGCTGTTCGCTTGGCTCGATGCGGCGCCGAGCATCGGACGGCTGATCGCGGTGCAGGCCGTGCTGTCGGTGACGCTCGCGGGCTACTACGGACCGTTCGGCGCGATGATCGCCGAGCTGTTCCCGGCCAACGTGCGCTCGACCGGGCTGTCGATCGCGTACAACGTCGCGGTGATGCTGTTCGGCGGCTTCGGGCAGTTCATCGTCACGTGGCTGATCAAGGTGACGGGCACGCCGCTCGCGCCGACCTATTACGTGATGGCCGGGATCGCGCTGTCGATCGTCGCGGTCGCATTCGTGCCCGCGCGCAGTGCCGACCTCGACGCGCCGGCGTGATCGGATGACGGATTGAAGACGGCCATCGGATCGTTTCGTAAAACGCAATGATGGGTGGCCCGACGACGAAAGCAGCCTCGCTGAACCGACGCGTTCGCGCCCGAATTGTTTAGTTGTCGAACGAAACTTGCGCCGAATGAACGGAACTGTCGCTCGCGCGCGTTTTTCGCATTTTTCATTCGCGCGATACATCGGCAAAAACCCGTGTGGGTGCGTCTAGAAGAGTTTTTTCTCCAGCTTGTTGCCGCATCGTTAGCTCAAGTAATATCCGCGTACGCCGGACCCTGGCGGGGCCGGTTCCGATCTGGAGACCTGGAGGAAACATGGAATACAACCGTCTGTTGCACACCCTGCGTGTTACCGCCATTGCAGGCGTGGCAGCGGCATCGCTCGGCGTCGCGGGCTCTGCATTCGCACAGATCCCGAACAAAACGCTCGTCTACTGCTCAGAAGGCAGCCCGGCGGGTTTCGATTCCGCGCAATTTACGACCGGCGTCGATTTCACCGCCGCCACGTTCACCGTCTACAACCGTCTCGTCGAATTCGAGCGCGGCGGCACGAAGGTCGAGCCGGGCCTCGCCGAGAAGTGGGACGTATCGTCCGACGGCAAGGTGTACACGTTCCACCTGCGCCACGGCGTGAAGTTCCACACGACCGACTTCTTCAAGCCGACGCGTGAATTCAACGCGGACGACGTCGTGTTCTCGTTCGAGCGCATGCTCGATCCGAACAATGCGTTCCGCAAGGCGTACCCGGTGTCGTTCCCGTACTTCACCGACATGGGCCTCGACAAGCTGATCACGAAGATCGAGAAGGTCGATCCGTACACCGTGAAGTTCACGCTGGCCGAACCGAACGCGCCGTTCATCCAGAACATGGCGATGGAATTCGCGTCGATCCTGTCGGCCGAATACGGCGACCAGCTGATGAAGGCCGGCAAGGCCGCCGACATCAACCAGAAGCCGGTCGGCACGGGCCCGTTCATCTTCCGCAGCTACACGAAGGACGCGACGATCCGCTTCGATGGCAATCCTGATTACTGGAAGAAGGGCGAAGTGAAGATCTCGAAGCTGATCTTCTCGATCACGCCGGATCCGGGCGTGCGCGTGCAGAAGATCAAGCGCAACGAATGCCAGGTGATGAGCTATCCGCGCCCGGCCGACATCGCGACGCTGAAGGCCGACTCGAACGTCGACATGCCGTCGCAGGCCGGCTTCAACCTCGGTTACCTCGCGTACAACGTCGAGCACAAGCCGGTCGACAAGCTCGAAGTGCGTCAGGCGCTCGACATGGCGATCAACAAGAAGGCGATCCTCGAGTCCGTCTACCAGGGCGCCGGCCAGGCCGCGAACGCACCGGTGCCGCCGACCCAATGGTCGTACGACAAGAACCTGAAGATGCCGGCCTACGACACCGCGAAGGCGAAGGCGCTGCTCGCGAAGGCAGGCTTCCCGAACGGTTTCGAGATCACGCTGTGGGCGATGCCCGTGCAGCGCGCGTACAACCCGAATGCCCGCCTGATGGCCGAGATGATCCAGGCCGACTGGGCGAAGATCGGCGTGAAGGCGAAGATCGTCACGTACGAGTGGGGCGAGTACATCAAGCGCGCGCACTCGGGCGAGCAGGACACGATGCTGATCGGCTGGACGGGCGACAACGGCGATCCGGACAACTGGCTCGGCACGCTGCTCGGCTGCGAAGCGATCAAGGGCAACAACTTCTCGCACTGGTGCTACAAGCCGTTCGACGAACTGGTCCAGAAGGGCCGTACGACGACGGGCCAGGACGCACGGACGAAGCTCTACACGCAGGCCCAGCAGATCTTCGCGCAACAGCTGCCGTTCTCGCCGATCGCGAACTCGACGGTCTACCAGCCGGTGCGCAAGAACGTGGTGGACATGCGTATCGAACCGCTCGGCTATGCCCGCTTCGACGGTGTTAGCGTGAAGTAACACACCTGTCGTAAGCTGTCGCGAAGACCGGCTAACTCATCCGGCGGCGGGAGGCCAAAAGCTTCCCGTCGCCGGTCGCACATTTCCCACAAGAAAATACGAGACGCATCATGTTCAGATTCGTGTTGCGCCGCGTGGGCATGGTGATCCCGACTTTCATCGGCATCACCATCCTGGCGTTTGCGCTGATTCACCTGATACCGGGCGACCCCATCGAAGTGATGATGGGCGAGCGCGGCGTCGACCCCGCGATGCACGCAGAGGCGATGAAACGCCTCGGGCTCGACCAGCCGCTGCCCATGCAGTACGTCCACTACATCGGCCGGGCGCTGCATGGCGACCTCGGCACGTCGATCATCACCAACACGAGCGTCGCGGGCGAATTCTTCGCGCGCTTCCCGGCGACCGTCGAGCTGTCGCTGTGCGCGCTCGTGTTCGCGCTCGCGGTCGGGCTGCCGGCCGGCGTGATCGCCGCGCTGCGGCGCGGTTCCGTCATCGACCACGGCGTGATGGGCACCGCGCTCACCGGCTACTCGATGCCGATCTTCTGGTGGGGGCTGATCCTCATCATGGTGTTTTCGTCATACCTCGGCTGGACGCCCGTGTCGGGGCGCATCGCCGTCGAATACGACTTCCCGCACCCGACGGGCTTCATGCTGATCGACGCGCTGCTCGCGCCGGACGAAGGCTCGTTCAAGTCGGCGGTCAGCCACCTGATCCTGCCCGCGATCGTGCTCGGCACGATCCCGCTCGCGGTGATCGCGCGGATGACGCGCTCGTCGATGCTCGAAGTGCTGCGCGAGGACTACATCCGCACCGCCCGCGCGAAGGGGCTGTCGCCCGTGCGCGTGGTCGTCGTGCATGCGCTGCGCAACGCGCTGATCCCGGTCGTCACCGTGATCGGCCTGCAGATCGGCACGCTGCTCGCGGGCGCCGTGCTGACCGAGACGCTCTTTTCGTGGCCCGGTGTCGGCAAGTGGCTGATCGATGCGATCGGCCGCCGCGACTATCCGGTCGTCCAGGGCGGCATCCTGTTGATCGCGACGCTCGTGATCGTCGTGAACCTGGTCGTCGACCTGCTGTACGGCGTGCTGAATCCGCGCATCCGCCACACGAGGTAATTCCATGAGCAATCTGCAAAACACCCTGCCGACCGAATCCGCGCCGGCCGGCGGCCGTGCGCTCGCGCTGCGCGAGTTCTGGGCCAACTTCTCGCGCAACCGCGGCGCAGTCGGCGCCGGCATCGTCGTGATCGTGCTGATCGCAGTCGCGCTGCTCGCGCCGCTGATCGCGCCGCACAGCCCGGTCGAGCAATACCGCGACTTCGTGAAGATCCCGCCCGCGTGGCTCGCCGGCGGCAACTGGCAATTCATCCTCGGCACCGACGAGGCGGGCCGCGACATTCTTTCGCGGCTGATGTTCGGCGCGCGGATGTCGTTCTGGATCGGCTTCGTGTCGGTCGTGCTCGCGCTGATCCCCGGCATCGTGCTCGGGCTCGTCGCCGCGTTCTTCCAGAAGTGGGCCGACACGCCCGTGATGCGCATCATGGACGTGCTGCTCGCGCTGCCGTCGCTGCTGCTCGCGGTCGCGGTCGTCGCGATCATCGGCCCGGGCCTCACCAACACGATGTTCGCGATCGCGATCGTCGCGCTGCCGGCCTATGTGCGCCTGACGCGCGCGTCGGCGCTCGGCGAGCTGCAGAAGGAATACGTGACGGCGTCGCGCGTGGCCGGTGCCGGCACGCTGCGCCTGATGTTCTCGCAGGTGCTGCCCAACTGCACGGCGCCGCTGATCGTGCAGGCGACGCTCGGCTTCTCGTCGGCGATCCTCGACGCGGCCGCGCTCGGCTTCCTCGGCCTCGGCGTGCAACCGCCGACCGCAGAGTGGGGCGCGATGCTGGCCTCCGCGCGCGACTACATCGACAACGCGTGGTGGATCGTGACGATGCCGGGCCTGTCGATCCTGATTTCGGTGCTCGCGATCAACCTGCTCGGCGACGGGCTGCGTGACGCGCTCGATCCCAAACTGAAACGGATGGCGTGACCATGAGCCAAAATCTTCTGACCATCCGCAATCTCGCGGTGAACTTCAACGGCCTGCCCGCTGTCGACCGGATCAACATGTCGATCGCGCCGGGCGAGGTGGTCGGCGTCGTCGGCGAATCGGGCTCGGGCAAGAGCGTGACGATGATGGCGCTGATGGGCCTGATCGACGCACCGGGCAAGGTGACGGCCGACGAGGTCACGTTCAACGGCGTGGATCTCTTGAAGGCGTCGCCGAAGGCGCGCCGCAAGATCGTCGGCAAGGACATCGCGATGGTGTTCCAGGACGCGCTGACGAGCCTGAACCCGAGCTACACGGTCGGCTACCAGATCAAGGAGGTGCTGAAGCTGCACGAAGGCCTGCGCGGCGACGCGCTGAACCGGCGCGCGCTCGAACTGCTCGACCAGGTCGGCATTCCCGATGCGAAGAACCGCATCGCGTCGTTCCCGCACCAGATGTCGGGCGGGATGAACCAGCGCGTGATGATCGCGATGGCCGTCGCGTGCAACCCGAAGCTGCTGATCGCCGACGAGCCGACCACCGCGCTCGACGTGACGATCCAGGCGCAGATCATGGATCTGCTCGTGAAGCTGCAGAAGGAACGCGGGATGGCGCTCGTGCTGATCTCGCACGACCTGGCCGTGGTGTCGGAGGTCGCGCAGCGCGTCGCGGTGATGTACGCGGGCGAGATCATCGAGACCAACAGCGTGCCCGACATCTTCCGTGCGCCGCATCATCCGTACACCGAAGCGCTGCTCGCGGCGATTCCCGAGCACAATCAGGGGGCGCGTCGCCTTGCCGCATTGCCCGGCATGGTGCCGGGCCGCGATGATCGCCCGTCCGGGTGCCTGTTCGCGCCGCGCTGCAAATATGTCGTCGACGATTGCCGCAAGGCGCGGCCGGCGCTCGACACGCTGGTGCCGGCCAACGATGCGATGCGCGCGCGCTGCATCAAGCCGCTCAATGTTTCCAACCTCGACCTGACGGGAGGCGCACGATGAACGCAGTCAATCAGACGCCTCGCGCGTCGCACGACGATGAAGCTGTGCTGGTGGCCGACGGCCTCGCGAAACACTACTCGGTGAAGCGCGGGATGTTCGGGCAGGGCACCGTGAAGGCGCTGAACGGCGTGTCGTTCTCGCTGAAGCGCGGCAAGACGCTTGCCGTCGTCGGCGAGTCGGGCTGCGGGAAGTCGACGCTCGCGCGCCAGCTCACGATGATCGAGACGCCCACGTCGGGCAGCCTGACGATCGACGGCAAGAACGTCGCCGGCGCGAGCCGCGAGACGGTCGCCGACCTGCGCCGCCGCGTGCAGATGGTGTTCCAGAACCCGTTCGCGTCGCTGAACCCGCGCAAGACCGTCGAGCAGACGCTCGCCGAGCCGCTCGAGATCAACGCGAACCTGACGGCGGCCGAGCGCGCGCAGCGCATCGCGCAGATCATGCGCACGGTCGGCCTGCGGCCCGAGCATGCGAAGCGCTATCCGCACATGTTCTCGGGCGGCCAGCGCCAGCGTGTCGCGATCGCGCGCGCGATGATCCTCGATCCGCGCATCGTCGTCGCCGACGAGCCGGTGTCCGCGCTCGACGTGTCGATCCAGGCGCAGATCCTGAACCTGTTCATGGATCTGCAGGAGCAGTTCAAGACGAGCTACGTGTTCATCTCGCACAACCTGTCGGTGGTCGAGCACGTCGCGGACGACGTGATGGTGATGTATTTCGGCAGCGTCGCCGAGCTCGGCGACAAGGCGACGATCTACGCGCGGCCGCGCCATCCGTACACGCGGGCGCTGATGTCGGCGACGCCGGCGATCTTCGAGGAAGACCGCCGCGTGCAGATCAAGCTGCAGGGCGAACTGCCGTCGCCGCTCAATCCGCCGTCGGGCTGCGCGTTCCACCAGCGCTGCCCGTACGCGGTCGAGCGGTGCCGCGTGGAGGAGCCGAAGCTGCGCGAGGTCGATGGCCGGCAGGTCGCGTGCCATCGCGCCGAGGAGGTAGGGGAGGCGAATGCCTGAAGTGTTGGCGGCGCGCGTGTCCGGCGTGCGCCGTGCGGGGACGAGCGGTGCGCGCGTGATGCGTGCGTACCGCTACGCGCGGCGCTGGAGCGTGCGCACCGTCACGGGCGCGGCGCTGGCCGGCGCGTGCGTGGCGGCCAGCCTCGTGGTTCCCGTCGAATCCGCGCGCGCCGAAGGGCGCGCGCCGGCCACGTCACCGATCCATCCGTCGCAAGTCCCGCCGCCCGGCATGAGCCTGCCGGGCTTCCACGCACCGTCCGTGTCGGACGGCACGGTGTCGCGCGGCACCGTGCGCGTGCAGCCCGCGCGCATGCCGTTCTACGTCGCGACCAAGGGCAACGTCACGCTGTACGTGCTCGGCACGCTGCACACCGGCGACCCGTCCGATTACCCGAGCGCGCAGCCGTTCCGGCCGCGCATCCTCGCGGCACTCGCCGCATCGCCGACGCTTGCGCTCGAGCTGTCGCCCGACGACCTGCTCGAATCGCAGGACGACGTGTCGAAGTACGGCGTGTGCCGCTATCCGTGCCTGCAGCGCCTGCTGCCCGAACCGCTGTGGCAGCGGCTCGCGGCGCGCCTGCGCGGCAATCCGGCCGCGCTCGCCGAAATCCGCAAGATGCGGCCGTGGCTCGCGGCGCTCGTCGTCGAGACCTACGATTCGCTGTCGGCCGGCCTGCAGACCGAATACGGCACCGAGGCGCAGCTGCAGAACGTGTTCCTGAAGAAGAAGGGCGGCCGCGTGATCGGGCTCGAGACGCTCGCCGAACAGATGCGCGCGTTCACCGGGCTGACGCTGGCCGAGCAGCGCGAGATGCTCGCGCAGGACATGGTGCAGACGCCCGCGCAGAACGCCGACGACATCAAGGCGCTGCACCGGCTGTGGCGAATTGGCGACGCCGACGCGATCTCCGCGTGGGCCGTCGCGAAGAGCGAGCGGCTCGCGCGTTCGAAGGTGCTGTCGGCGTCGATCGACAACAAGATCGTGTACGAGCGCAACCGGCGCTTCGTTGCACGAATGACCGCAATCGCCGCGCCGAACCGGCCGCTGTTCGTCGCGATCGGCGCGCTGCATCTGGGCGGCCCGCGCGGCGTGCTCGAATTGTTGCGCCAGCAAGGATACCGGGTCGACGCGAACTGATCGCGCCCGGCGGTACGCCCTGATCTTCCCCTGTTTGATTGACATCGCGCGCACGGCGTGAAGCGCCTGAGCCGTGGTGGGTATCGATAAGGAAAACCCTTGATTCGTCGGAAAATAGCGTTTAAAACGATTGACATCCCGTTCTGGCAATCTCTATTCTTCACCCCACAAGTTGAAAAAATGAAAAGAATAGATAAGTTCTACGGGGTAGCAGAAATAAAGCGCGGGGTGAGCGTCGCCGGCACGTGAAGCACGTGCCGGCCGCGGAGAGTCTGCATGCACGGCGGGGCCAATCATCGTCGAATAACACATGCATGCAGGCCGACTTGCACATAAGCAACGTTCCGTCGTCTGACCGGGGAATGCAGTGATCGGGCGGCGGCGGACGTTTTTTAATCCGGAAGATTTTTCCGGTCACCGTCGAAAGACGGTTTCGGGGGGCGAATCGACAGACGGCGAAGCCGCAGCGATTGCGCCAACGGAAAAGCGCCACGAGGGCGCTTTTTTCTTTTGTGCGGCCGATGCGTGCAGCGTGCGCTGCACGGGATGAATGCGCGTCACGCGCCTTCGTCGGCCTGCAGCGCGCCGGGCGCGACGACGTCGACGCCGGCGGCCTCAAGCGCCGCGCGGATCCGCTTCGCGAACGCGAGCGCATGCGGCCCGTCGCCGTGCAGGCAGACGGTCTGCGCGTTGAGCGGCACCCATTCGCCGCTCAATGCACGCACCTGCCGGTTGCGCACCATGTCGAGCGTGCGCGCGAGCACCGCGTCTTCATCGTCGATCAAGGCGCCGGGCTGGTTGCGCGGCACGAGTGAGCCGTCCGCGCGGTAGCCGCGATCTGCGAACACTTCCTCCACGGCGGCGAGCCCCGCGTGCCGTGCGGCCGCGACGAACACGCTGTTCGCGAGCCCGAACACCGCGAGTGACGGATCGAAGTCGTGGATCGCGGACACCACCGCGTCGGCGATCAGCGGGTCGCGCGCGGCCTGGTTGTACAGCGCGCCGTGCGGCTTCACGTGCGCGATGCGCCCGCCTTCGGCCTGCGCGATCGCCGACAGCGCGCCGAGCTGGTACAGCACGCCCGCATAGATGTCGCCGGCCGGCAGCTGCATTTCCTTGCGGCCGAAATTCTCCGGATCGTGAAAGCTCGGGTGCGCGCCGATCGACACGCCTTTCTGCACGGCCCAGCGCACGCAGTCGCGCATCGCATTCGCGCCGCCTGCATGCCAGCCGCAGGCGATGTTCGCCGACGTGACGAGGTCGAGCAGCGCCTCGTCAGATCCGCATCCTTCGCCGAGATCGGCATTCAGATCGATTTCCATGATGTTTCCTCGTCCACTGATTGCGTGGCGCGTCCTTCGTTACTGCTTCCGCCATTGTCACGCTGCGCGCGATTGAGCGCGGCGGCGCGCTTCTTCTCGCATGTCGATCGCAATGTCGATCTGCCGCAGATAGGCACGTTCCGCGGAGAGGGCGGCGCGCGCGGCGTCGGGTGTCGTGCGCACGAAGCGGATCGGCAGGTTGAGCCGCGCCTGTGCGAGTTTCCACAGATCGGCGCGGATTACCGTGCCGATCTTCGGGTAGCCGCCGGTGGTCTGCGCGTCGTGCATCAGCACGATCGGCTGGCCGTTCGGCGGCACCTGGATCGTACCGGGCAGCACCGCGTGCGACAGCAGCTCGACCGGCCGCTCGCGCGCGAGCTCGGCGCCCGCGAGGCGATAGCCCATCCGGTTGCTGTTCGCGGTGACGAGCCATTCCTCGTCCCAGAACGCCTGCTGCGAATCGGCCGCGAACGATGCGTAGTCGGGGCCCGGCAGCACGCGCACGGGCATCGCCCACGGCGCATGCGCGGGGCGGTGACGGCGCGGCGGCTCGTCGACGCGCGCGAAGGCGCACCAAGCGGGCGCCTTCACGCCGAATTCGGGCGCATCGGCCGCGAGGCAGCCCGCGCCGGCCGGCGGCACGCCGACCGGGAGCCGGTCGCCGTCGCGCAGCGTGCGGCCGCCGAGGCCGCCGAAGCGCGACGCGAGATCGGTGCTGCGCGATCCGAGCATCGGCAGCACGTCGATGCCGCCCGCGATGCACAGATAGCCGCGCATCCCGCGTTTCGCGGCCGGCAGCACGAGCGTCTGCCCGGCCTCGACCGGCAGGCTCCACCACGAATACACGCGCTGGCCGTCGAGCGTCGCGCCGAATTCTGTGCCGGTGATCGCGATGCGCGTCGCGCGCGTGAAGCGGAACGCGGCGGGGCCGATCGTGACTTCGACGGCCGCCGCGTCGGGGCGGTTGCCGACGAGCCGGTTGCCGACCTCGAGCGCGAGGCCGTCGAGCGCGCCGCCCTGCGCGACGCCGAGGTGGCGGGTGCCGCGGCGCCCGAGATCCTGCACGGTGGACAGCGGGCCGGCGCGCAACACCTCGATGGTGCCCGGTGCGTTGCTCTGGGTCATGACGCGTCGACTCCCGCAATGGTGAAGCGCACGCGATCGCCGGGCAGCAGCAGCGTCGGCTGCGGCCGCGCCGGATCGAACAGCACCTGCGACGTGCGGCCGATCAGCTGCCAGCCGCCGGGCGACGTGGTCGGGTAGATGCCCGTCTGCGCGCCGCCGATGCCGACCGAGCCGGCCGGCACCTCGAGGCGCGGCGCCGCGCGGCGCGGCGTGTGCAGCGACGCGTCGAGGCCGCCGAGATACGCGAAGCCGGGCTGGAAGCCGACGAAGAACACGACGTATTCGCCGGCCGCGTGGCGCGCGACGACTTCGTCGGCCGGCAGGCCCGTGTGCGCGGCGACGGCCGCCAGGTCGGGGCCGGCGGCACCGCCGTATTCGACCGGGATCTCGACCTCGCGACCGTCAGCATGCTCGACGTCGGCCGTCTCCCACGCGTCGCGCAGCGCGGGCGTGAGCGAGTCGGCCGTCGCGGCGAGCGCGTCGAACACGATGGTCAGGTTGTTCATGCCCGGCACGACGTCGATCACGTCGGGCCACGCGCGCGCGGCCTCGGCAACGGCCCAGACGCGGCGCTGGCAATCGAGCGTGGCGGGCGGCGGCACCTCGCAGACGAGGGCGGCATCGCCGAGCGGATAAATGCGGGGTTGCGTCATCGGGCTGGCACGGTTCGGACGGCAATGTTAGCGCACATTGTCAATAAGATATCGATAAGTTACCAATAAGCGTTTTCGCCTAGCCCGTATACCGGGGCTTCTGGCGTACACTCGGCACACCCTGACATCCCGCTTGCGCCGCCTTTCCATGAAGCGTCATCCGACCAAGATCGTGTCATCCGAACACCTCGTTTCCGATTCGAGCGCGGAGCTGTCGGAGCTCGAATACGGGCTCATCATGGCCGGCAACGCGTTCAACCGCTGGATGGTGCGCTGCATGTCGGCGGCCGGCGCGAAGGACATGACGGCGGTCGAGGTGTCGCTGCTGCATCACGTCAGCCATCGCGAACGCAAGAAGAAGCTTGCCGACATCTGCTTCGTGCTCAATATCGAGGATACGCACGTCGCGACCTATGCGCTGAAAAAACTGATCGCCCGCGGCTACGTGAAGAGCGAGAAGAGCGGTAAGGAAGCGTTTTTCTTCGCGACCGACGCGGGCCGCGACCTGTGCCTGAAATATCGCGAGGTGCGTGAGCACTGCCTGATCGAGACGCTGAAGGACAGCGGGCTCACCAACGAGCAGATCGGCGACGCGGCGCAGCTGCTGCGCCACGCATCGGGCCTCTACGACACGGCCGCCCGCGCGGCGGCGTCGCTGTAAGCGATTGCGAAAACTGTTGCGCGCGAGCCTGCGCTGACGGGCGTGCGGCGGCGACCGCGACGCCGCGCGCCGCGTCATCCGGCGGCCGGGTACAGCGCGCCGTCGGTCACGATCCAGCGTAGCGCGAGATCATGCGCTTCGGCCGGCAGCGCGTCGACGCGGCACGCTTCGTACGCGATGCCGACCGTCACCGGCAGCGTGTCATCCGGCCACGCGGCGAGCGTGCGGTCGTAGTAGCCGCCGCCGTAGCCGAGCCGGTAGCGCTGCGGATCGAATCCCACGCAGGGAATCAGCAACAGGTCGGGCACGACGACGATTCCCGACGCAGGCTCCGGAATCCGGTGACGACCTTCGCGCATCGGCGTGTGTGCATCCCACGCATGGAACGCGAGCGGCGTGTGACGCTCGCCGATCACCGGCAATGCGGCGCGCCGGCCGGCACCTGCCGCGCACCACGCGAGCACCGCATCGCGCGCATCGAATTCACCGGGCAGCGGCCAGTAGAACCCGACCGTGTGCGGCGCCAGGCGGTCGAGCAGCGTGCGCAGCCGCGCATCGAGCGCGGCGTTCGCGGCAGGCTGCGACGCGGCGTCGCGACGCGCGCCGGACAGCGTTTTGCGCAGCGCAACCTTCGGGTTCGGCACAGGGTTGCGTGCTATGCTTTCGCTCAATTCGTGCTCCATTCAAAACGATGTCGAACAGCCTTTTTCGAGTATATCGCGCGGTCGCGCTGACGCTTGCGGCCGCCGCGCTCGTCGCGGGTACGGCCGCGTGCGCCGCACCGAACGACGACACGCTCGCCGGGGATGACCAGATCTTCGTGCAGCTTCGCGAAGCCGCACGCCGCAACGACGCCGCGAAAGCCGCGCAGCTCGCGTCGATGATCCCGAACTATCCGGTCCCGTCCTACGTCGAGTATTTCCAGATCAAGCCGCAGCTGTTCGATTCGACGGGCCGCGCGCGCGTCGATGCGCCGGACGCGCCCGTGCAGTCGTTCCTGCAGCGCTACGATGGCCAGGCGATCGCCGACCGCCTGCGCAACGACTACCTGCTCGTGCTCGGCGCGCGCCACGACTGGCGCAACTTCGACGACCAGTACAAGCGCTTCGTGCTCGACGACGACACGCAGGTCAAGTGCTATGCGCTCGAATCGCGCGCGGCGCGCGGCGAGAACGTCGCCGACGCGGCGCGTGCGCTGCTCGTCGAGCCGAAGAACTACGGCGACGCCTGCGTCGACCTGATCACCGCGCTCACCGTCAACCAGCAGTTCACGAGCGACGACGTGTGGCAGCAGGCACGCCTCGCGTACGAGCAGAACTACACGACGCTCGGCGGCAAGATCGTCGATGCGCTCGGCCCGCGCCCGGCCGGTTTCGACCAGGCGACGAGCGCGCCGCCGCTGTACCTCGCGCGCGGCGTTGGCGCCGACGCGACGTCGCACCAGCTCGCGCTGATCGCACTCGGCCGCATGGCGCGCAACGATCCGGACGCGGCCGCAGGCATGCTGACGACGGTCGCGCCGTCGCTGACCAAGCAGGAACAGGCGATCGCGTGGGGCGCGATCGGCTATCAGGGCGCGATCAAGCGCTCGGCGCTCGCGTCGGTCTGGTACGCGAAATCCACCAACGCGCCGCTGTCGAACCCGGGCTACGAATGGCGCACGCGCGCCGCGCTGCTCGCCGGCAACTGGCCGATGGTGCGCTGGTCGATCGAGCAGATGCCGCCGTCGCTGCGCGACGATCCGGCCTGGATCTACTGGCATGCGCGCGCGCTCAAGCAGAGCGGCGACACGCTGCAGGCGAACCAGGAATTCGAGCAGGTCGCCGGTCAGTTCAACTTCTACGGGCAGTTGGCCGGCGAAGAGCTCGGCCAGCGCACGTCGATCCCGCCGCGCACGAAGGTGAGCGACGCCGAGGTCGACGCGATGGGCAAGATTCCGGGCTTCGCGCTCGCGCAGCGCTTCTACGGGCTGAACCTGCGCCTCGAAGGCAACCGCGAATGGAACTGGCCGCTGCGCGGGATGACCGATCGCCAGCTGCTCGCGGCCGCCGAATACGGCAAGCGCGTCGAGCTGCTCGACCGCACGGTCAACACGGCCGACCGCACGAAGGCCGAGCACGACTTCACGCTGCGCTATCCGTCGCCGTACCGCAACATCGTCGAGCGCTATGCGCAGTCGACGGGCCTCGACGTCGAATGGGCATACGGGCTGATCCGCCAGGAATCGCGCTTCATCATCAGCGCGCGTTCGTCGGTGGGCGCGGGCGGCCTGATGCAGCTGATGCCGGCGACGGCCCAGATGGTCGCGAAGAAGCTCGGCATGGGCGCGATCACGCGGGCGCAGATGCACGACATCGATACCAACATCCAGCTCGGCACCTGGTATCTGGCGGACATCTACAACAACTTCGACAGCTCGCCGGTGCTCGCCACCGCCGGCTACAACGCGGGCCCGGGCCGGCCGCGGCAGTGGCGCCAGGTGTTGACGCAGCCGGTCGAAGGCGCGATCTTCGCGGAGACGATTCCGTTCAACGAGACGCGCGACTACGTGAAGAACGTGCTGTCGAACACCGTCTACTATGCGGCGCTCTTCGAAGGCAAACCGCAGTCGTTGAAGAAACGTCTAGGCATGATCTCGCCCTGATACGCAACTTAAACACTGCCGCGCGAGACGCGGCAGTGTTCTTTTGAGGTCCCGAACATATGGATCGCCAGACCGTCGCGCTGTTGGGCGGCACCGGCTTCATCGGCAGCCGGCTCGTCAATGCGCTGATCGACGCCGGCAAGCAGGTCCGGATCGCCACGCGCCGGCGCGACCACGCGCGCCACCTGCAGATGCTGCCGGTCGAGATCGTCGAGCTCGAAGCGCTCGACACGCGCACGCTCGCACGCTTCGTCGCCGGCGCGCACGCGGCGATCAACCTGGTCGGCGTGCTGCACGGCGGCCGCGGCACGCCGTACGGACCAGGCTTCGAGCGCGCGCACGTCGCGCTGCCGGCCGCACTCGCGAGCGCCTGCACCGAAGTCGGCGTGCGGCGCGTGCTGCACATGAGCGCGCTCGGCGCCGATTCGCGCGGCGCGAGCATGTACCAGCGGTCGAAGGGCGACGGCGAGGCCGCGCTGCATGCGATCGCGGCGACCGATTCGCTCGCGCTGACGATCTTCCGCCCGTCGGTCGTGTTCGGCCCCGGCGACGCGTTCCTCAACACGTTCGCGAACCTGCAGCGCACGGTGCCCGTGCTGCCGCTCGCGATGCCCGATGCGCGCTTCCAGCCGGTATTTGTCGGCGACGTCGTCCGTGCGTTCGTCAACACGCTCGATCTCGCGGCCGCGCACGGCAAGACCTACGAACTCGGCGGCCCGACCGTCTATACGCTCGAACAGCTGGTGCGCTATTGCGGCACGCTGGTCGGCCGGCAGGCACGCATCGTGCGGTTGCCCGACGCGCTCGCGCGGTTGCAGGCGAGCGTGTTCGAGTGCCTGCCCGGCGAGCCCGTGCTCACGCGGGACAATCTCGCGACGATGTCGGTGCCGAACGTGCTGTCGGGCCCGCTCGCGCCGGAACTCGGGATCTCGCCCGCGAGTCTCGAAAGCATCGCGCCCGCGTATCTCGGCGAAGCCACGAAGCGCTCGCGATTCGACTGGTTCCGCTCGCGACGCTAGCGCCCGCGTGCGGCGCCGTCGTCCGGCCCCTTTGTTTTCCCTTTTCGCGTTGTCCGGAACCCCGTCATGAAACTCGTCATTGGTGACAAGAATTACTCGTCGTGGTCGATGCGGCCGTGGCTGCTGCTCGCGCATTTCGGCATCCCGTTCGACGAGATCGTGGTCGAGCTGCGCCGCGACGACTCGGCCGCGCGCATCCGCGAATACTCGCCGACCGGCAAGGTGCCGTGCCTGATCGACGATCACGGCTTCGCGATCTGGGATTCGCTCGCGATCGCCGAGACGCTCGCCGAGCGCTATCCGCAATTTCCGATGTGGCCGGCCGATCCGCTCGAACGTGCGCACGCGCGCTGCGTGTCGGCCGAGATGCACTCGGGTTTCGCGGCGCTGCGCACGCAGATGGGCATGAACGTGCGCGCGTCGATGCCGGGGCGCGGGGCGACGCCCGATTCACTCGCCGACGTCGCGCGCATCGATGCGCTGTGGAGCGCGTGTCTCGAAGCGTCGGGCGGCCCGTTCCTGTTCGGCGAATTCGGGATCGCCGATGCGATGTACGCGCCCGTCGTGATGCGCTTCAACACGTATGCGCCGGGCCTGTCGCCGGACGCGGCCGGCTATGCGGCGCGCGTGACGGCGCTGCCGGCCGTGCAGCGCTGGATCGACGCCGCGCGCCGCGAAACGAACGTGATCGCCGAATACGAGCCGACGCCATGAACATTTACGCAGTAGGCGGAGCGATCCGCGACGAATTGCTCGGCGTGCCCGTGCAGGACCGCGACTACGTGGTGGTGGGCGCGACGCCCGAGCAGATGGCCGCGCAGGGGTACCGGCCGGTCGGCAAGGATTTCCCGGTGTTTCTGCATCCGCAGACGCAGGAGGAGTACGCGCTGGCGCGCACCGAGCGCAAGACGGCGGCCGGCTATCACGGCTTCCAGTTCCATTACGCGCCGGACGTGACGCTCGACGAGGATCTCGCGCGGCGCGACCTGACGATCAACGCGATGGCGCGCGAGGTGAACCCGGAGGGTGTGCTGGTCGGGCCCGTGATCGATCCGTTCGACGGGCAGGCCGACCTGCGCGCCCGCGTGTTCCGGCACGTGAGCGACGCATTCGTCGAGGATCCGGTGCGGATCCTGCGGATTGCGCGCTTCGCCGCGCGGTTCGCGGATTTCACGGTGGCGGACGAGACGCTCGCGCTGATGCGGCGGATGGTCGACGCGGGCGAGGTCGACGCGCTGGTACCCGAGCGCGTGTGGCAGGAAATCGCGCGCGGGCTGATGGAAGCGAAGCCGTCGCGGATGTTCGCGGTGTTGCGCGAGTGCGGCGCGCTCGCGCGCATCCTGCCCGAGGTCGATGCGCTGTGGGGCGTGCCGCAGCGCGCCGACTACCACCCGGAAGTCGATACGGGCGTGCACGTGATGATGGTCGTCGACTATGCGGCGAAGCAGCGCTATTCGCTGCCGGTGCGCTTCGCGGCGCTCACGCACGATCTCGGCAAGGCGACGACGCCTGCGGACGTGCTGCCGCGTCATGTCGGCCACGAAGGCCGCAGCGTCGACCTGCTCAAGCCGTTGTGCGAGCGGCTGCGCGTGCCGAACGAATGCCGCGATCTCGCGCTCGTGGTCGCGCGCGAGCACGGCAACCTGCATCGCGTGATGGAGATGGGGGCGGCCGCGCTGGTGCGGCTGTTCGAGCGCAGCGATGCGCTGCGCAAGCCGGCGCGTTTCGCCGAGATGCTGCAGGCGTGCGAATCGGATGCGCGCGGGCGGCTCGGGCTCGATGCGCAACCGTATCCGCAGGCCGAGCGGTTGCGCATCGCGCTCGCGGCCGCGCGCAGCGTCGATGCCGGCGCGATCGCGCGCGGCGTCGGCAACGATACCGAGAAGATCAAGGATGCCGTGCATCGCGCGCGGATCCAGGCCGTTGCGCAAGCGCTCGAGATCGGCGAATAAGGGCGGCGACCGGGCGGCGCGCGCCCGCAGCCGTTACGGCTTCTTCTTGCGCGCCGGGGTGGCGGCCGCCGGGCGTTTGCCGGCGGACGCGCGCGGCTTCGCCGACGCCTTCTTGCCTGCGGCACCGGCCGTGGCCGGCCGTGCCGCATCGCCGTCGCGATCGCTGCGCTTGGCGCTCGGCGCGGCGCGTCGCTTCACGCGCGGCTCGCCCGGCACCGGCTGCCCGATTTCCATCGTCGCCGACACCAATTCGGCACACCTGTCGTCGAACAGCGGCAGCGTGCCGACCGCGATCAGCTCGGCCGGCCCTTCGCCGACGTTCGCGACGCGATGCCGCTTGCGCGCATCGAAGTGCAGCGAATCGCCGGGCGCCAGCGGGTACACCTTCTTGCCGACCGTGTAGCAGATGCGGCCGGTCAGCACGTACACGAACTCGTCGCCGCCGTGCGACACCCATTCCGAGCGGTAGCCTTCCATCATCCGCACCTTGAGGGCGTTGACCTGGCTGCCGTCGAAGGTGGTGGAGAGGCGCTCGTACCACTGCGACGTGGCGTCGAGCGCGTACGGCTTGCGGCTGCCTTCGTGCGAATCGGGCTGCGCCTGGCGCGGCTGGTCGATCAGCGCGCCGAGCGGGACGTCGAGCGCCTTGGCGACGTTGACGAGCGAAGACAGCGAGATGCCGGTGAGATGCCGCTCGACCTGCGACAGGAACCCGACCGACAGCTTCGCTTCGGTCGCGACTTCCAGCAGCGTCTTCTTCGCTTCCCGGCGCAGGCGGCGAATGCGCAGGCCGATACGCATGATGTCTGAATCCATGAATCTCTTTCGCGGCAACGAGTCGGGAGGCGAGCGGAGGGGCGGTGCAGTCGCCGGGACTTGCTTTGCGCGCATCGCACGAAGCACGGCCGCCGGGGCGGCAATGCCGGCGCATTGTACCGTGCACCGTCGCCGGGTGAATTGGCGTTGTGCCGGGATCCGCAGCCGTCGCGCCGATTTTAGTCCTACGAAAATTTTAGCTTGACCTCAATTTCCACGTGCTCTAGATTCTGTCGCGCATCAAACAAAGTTAAGTGAGACAAAAATTTCCCGAAGGCCTGCCGCCGGAACGGCACCGCGACCCGGCGGCGCGCCGGGTCGTGCGTGATCGGCGCCACGGCGGCGTGTCGCTTCAGGCATGCGCGATGCCGCGTCACGCCGCCGGCTGCCGACAACAACGAATCACGGGCACACGATGATCGATCGACTGAAATACAGCTTCTCCGGCCTTCCCCCGTACGACGCGTCCGTCGCCGACACGCAGGCCGGCCTGTCGCGCCTGCTCGATGCCGCGCGCCTCGACGCGGTGGTCGTCACGTCGCAGGACGAATACGTGACCGAGTACCTGCCGCGCAGCAACAACCCGCGCTACGCGCTGTCGGGCTTCGACGGCTCGGCCGGCTGCGGGATCTTCCTGAGCGCGGCGACCGCGCAGGCGCTCGGCGTGCCGCCGTTCGTGCTGTTCGTCGATGGCCGTTACCACCTGCAGGCCGAGCAGCAGTGCGATCCGGCGCGCGTGCGCATCGAGAAGCTCGGGATGAACGTGACGATCTGGCAGGCGCTGGCCGACTGGCTGGTCGTGCATGCCAGCCGGCTCGCGCGGGTCGGCTACGACGCGCTGCGAATCAGCGTCGGGCAGCGCGACCGGCTGCTCGCGCAGACGCAGGCCGCATCGCTCGACTGGACGAGCCTCGCGGATCGCGAGATCGACCGCGCGATCGCGCTGCCGGGCTGGATCGTCGAGCGGCCGATCTTCGAGGTGCCGGAAACGATGACCGGCCTGAGCGTCGCGCAGAACCTCGACACGCTGAACCGCCGGCTCGCCGCACGGACCGGCGCGGCCGACGGCAAGACCGCGTTCTTCTCGTGCGCGTCGGACGATCTCGCGTATCTGCTGAACAGCCGCGGTTATCACATCCCGAATGTGTCGTCGCACCTCGGCTACCTGTTCGCGGTCGGCGGGGAGGTCGTGTTGTTCCTGCCGGAAGGCTGCGACCGCTGCGAGGTCGTGCTCGATTCGTATCCGGCGCTGCACGTGATCCGCCGCGAGGTGGCTGCGCTCGAGCGTTTTCTCGCGCAGTTCGCGGTCGAGCACGTGTGCTACGGCTTCGAATCGGTGAACTGCGCGCTCGTCGACGCGGTGCGCCGCGTGTGGCCGCACGCGCCGCATACCGATTTCAATCCGGTCGAGGCGATGCGGGCGAGCAAGACGCCGGCGGTGCTCGACCGGTTCCGCGACGCGTTCGCGCGCAGCTCGGCGGCGATCGCCGAGACGATGCGCTGGGCGAAGACCGGCGAGCCGGGCGCCCGCCACACCGAATACGACCTCGCCCGCACGATCAACGACGCGTACGGCGCGCGTTCGGCCGTCGCGCTGACGTTCCCGTCGATCGCGGCGAACGGCGCGAACAGCGCGTTCGCGCATTACACGGCGGCAAGCGCCGGCGTCGAGCTGACGGAAGGCGAGCTCGTGCTGCTCGACAGCGGCGCGTACTACGAAGCCGGTTTCGCGACGGACTGCACGCGCGTCGTGTTGCGCCGCACGCGTCCCGATACCGTTGCGCAGCCGTGGCAGCGCGAGATCTACACGGTCGCGCTGAAGGCCTGCATCAAGGGGCTCGTCACGCGCTTCCCGAGCACGGCGACGGGTGCCGACGTCGACGCGCTCGTGCGGCAGGTGTGCCGCGACCACGGCCACGATTTCGGCCACGGCACCGGGCACGGCGTCGGGATTCACGTGCACGAAGGCGGCGTGCGGTTCGCGCCGGGCGCGCAGTACGGGCTGGTGCCGAATGCGGTGATCTCGGTCGAGCCGGGCATCTACCTGGCGGGCAAGGGCGGCGTGCGGATCGAGAACATCGTGATCATCCGCCCGGACGAAACGCAGTCGGATACCGTGCGGTTCGAGAACATCGTGACGGTCGGCTACGACTGGGACCTGATCGATCTCGCGCTGCTCGACGACGACGAGCGCGCTTACCTGCGCGACTACGAGCGGCTTTGCGTGGAGCGCGGCACGCAGGTCACCGCGTGTCCGCTGCTGTAAGCACCGCCGCCCGCGGCGCTCAGTTCAGCAGGCGCGCGCGCACGAACGGTGCGATCCGCTCGGCGAGCCATGCATGCGTGCGCGTCGTCGGGTGCAGCGTGTCCCAGAACACGAAGCGCGCCGGATCGCGGCAGTCCGCCCGCGGCACCTGCGCGCCCAGATAGGTGAGCGACGACGGCTTCGGGATGTCGAGGCACGCGCGCGTCGCGTCGTCGAAGCCGTATTGGGCCGGGTGGCTCAGCAGGTCGTCGAACGGCGCGTACGCGTCGAACACCTCGAGCCGCAGCGTCGCGCCGTAGCGGGCACGCAGCGCGGCGGCCGCGTCGACGAGGCGCCGGTTGTAGTCCTTGACCTGCGCGGCGACGCTCGCCGTGTCGGCGCGGGTCGCGAACACCGGCGCGCGCGACACGTCCGGCAGCGTGACGAGCATGATCCGCGTCGCGCCGGCCGCGGCGAGCCGCTCGAGGCTGTCGCGCACCGCATTCGCCGCCTGCTCGGGCGAGCGCCCGTAGTTCACGAGATCGTTGCCGCCCGCGAACACCGCGAACAGCGTGTTGGCGGGCCGGTAGTCCGGCGCGCGATCCATGTATTCGCGCCACGAGTCGATCTGCTGCACGAGGCCTGGCACGACGAGGTGCTGGTCGGTCGCCGCACCGCCGATCGCCCAGTTGTAGAACGGCAGCCGCAGCGCGTTCGCGAGATATTCGGCCCACACCGGGCCGTTGCTGAAGCGGCCCGCATGCCAGCTCGTGCCGTTCGGCAGCGTCCACTGGCTCGCGTTGAACATGTTCTGGGTGTCGGACAGGCTGTCGCCGAACACGATCAGCTTGTTGACGCGCGCGTCCTGCTGCGCGGCATCGATGGTCCATACCGTGTAGTTGAACGACAGCGCGTTGTTGGCGGCGACCGCCTGCGTGAGGCCGGACCGGATGCCTTTCGCGGCCAGCGTCTTGCGGCACACGTCGGCGAGCGTGTCCTGCGTCGTCGTGCTGTAGAACATGTTCTTCCACTGCGTGATGCCGTCGGCCCACCAGTAGCCGGGCACGCGATACCAGTCGCCGGCGGCGGGGTCGCGCGCCCATTCGTAGGTCGCGGCCGGCTTCAGCGGATCCGTGTCGATCCGGTACCAGCAGCGCAGGTACGTGTAGGTGTCGGAGCCGCGGCGCGCCGCGCGCGCCGTCGCGCCAGGCGTGCTCGATGCGGGCGGCGGCGCGACCTCGGGGCCGGCCGGCGACAGCGACATGTCGCCAGTCGGCGTGGGCAGCGGCGCAGGGCCGGCGGCATGGGCGGCGGGGAGCGTCAGCGCGGCGGCCAGCGCCGCGACGGTGGAAGCGGCGACGACTCGGGACGAGACACGGGACGACAGCGGAATACGGAAATGAGACATGCGGCCCTCTTCTGATTGTTGTGACGGGACGGCGGCGCGGTTGCGCAGCCGTGTATCGGAAGGGACCGTGGGTGCCGGGCTCGGGCCCGGTCTGTCGAAACGTGAAGTGCCGCGAACGGCAGTTGATACGGTAGCGGCGGTGCCGCCGGCCGGTCAGCGCGCGAGCGCCGATACGCGCCCGTCCGGGCCGTAGACGCCGGTCGGCGCGGGGGCCGAGCGCAGTACCGCGAGCGCGCGCTCGTTGTAGTCCATCCGGATGCGGATCAGCATCCCGTTGTTCGCATTGGCCTGGCGCGCGCGTTCGGCGGCCTGCTGCAGCAACTGCCAGCGGCCGGCGAGGCGTGCATCGCGCTCGGCGGCCTGGTCCATGCCCTTCTTGCCGGCCGGAAAGCCGAGCGCGGAAAGCTGCGTGTCGCGCGTGCGTTCGAGCTGCGCGAGCCGGTCGATCAGCGCGCTTTTCCTTTCGACGATGCCGGGCAGCATCTCGAGCGGCTCGGCCGTCGTCAGCGCCTTTTCCTCGTAGACGAGCAGGGACGCAAACGCCTCGACCGTCGCGTGTTCGTCGTTGACCGTGGCCAGCAGCTCTTCTCTCATCGCGTCATGCTCGTCGCGCCGGTGCACGCGGTGGCGCGCGCCGGCAAACCGGTGGAACCGGCCGCGAGGCCGGCTTAGTTACCCTGCGGGCGCTGCTGCTGCAGCAGCTCGCGGGCGGTATTCAATACGCCGTCGGCAATCTTGTGCGCGTCGATCGTCAACGTGCCGTTGTTCAGCGCGTCCTTGATCGACTGGACCAGGCCCGTGTCGATATCGGCACCGCCCGATGCGGATACCGAACGCAGCTGGCCGGACAGACCCGACAGGTTCACGGTCGTGTCGCCGACGGTCGATCCGGCGTCGGCCGCCTGCGCGGACGACTGGGCCGTGCCGGATTGCGCACGGGACGCGCCGTTGCCGGTCGGCGCCAGGGGGCTCGGGTTCGGAGTGGAATCGATCTTCACGATGGGTTTCCTGTACGGTTTGACCCAGATAACGGCCGGGTCGGCCCGAACTTTAGCATCGCGAGCCCGAAATGCTCCGAATAAACAATTCTTTACACTCTTGCGGTTGAATCCGTCCCTATAGCGGAATTTCCACGGTGCCGGCGTCCTTGACGATCGCCGTGACGATCTGGCCCGCGGCCATCCGCACCCGCACCGACTGGCCCGGTGCCGCATTCGCGAGCACGCTGCCTTCGGCCGAAATCGTGAACCCGGGGCCGGCCGCGACGACCCGCACCGTCTGGCCGGCCGATACCGACGCCGCGCTCTTCAGCATGTCCTGCCGCAGCGGCAGGCCGGCCGAGATGCGCGCGAGCGCGGTCGCGCCGATCGCCTGCACCGGGTCGGTGATCACCGCGAGCGGCATGACCGTCAGGTCGCCGTCGCGGGCGACCAGGTCGGCAGCGGAGAGCGGCTCGCCGGGCGCGATCTGGCGCGCGGCGACGTAATAGGTGGCCTGCACGGCGACCTTCGCCTGCAGGTAGACGGTCCACGGCCGCTCGCCCGCGCAGCGCACGCCGACCGTCGTGCGGCCCCACAGGCGCGCGCCGGTCGGCAGGAACGGCTCGAGCGTCGTGCACGCGGCGAGCCCGCGCGGAAACGCGGTCGTGACCGTCGCCGTGGTCTTGCCGGGCAGGCCGGCGATCTGCTGCTGCAGGAACGCGAGGGCCGCGCGGCGGATCGTCTCGGGATCCTGCTGGCCGGGCGGCGTCGCGGGCTGGGCCGCGGCGGCAGCCGGGGCCGCGTTCGCGGTACCCGCCGCCGTGCGCGGTGCCGGTGCGGCCGGCGCGGCGCGGACCGCCGCGACGCGTGCGGCGGCGGCCGACGGTTGCGCCTGCCGAACGGGGTTCGATGCGGGTTCGGCCGTGCCGGCGACGACCGTCGCGATTGCCGCCGGGTCGGCCGCACGCTGCTGCGCGCTGGAGCCTGTGTTTGCGCGGGCGGCTGCATAAACGGGAGCCGGCGGCGGCACGGTCGTCACGACCATCGCGCCGGCCGGTTGCGCCGCGTAGCCGGTGACCACGCCGGTCGCGGTACTTGCCGCCGACGCCGCGCGGCCCGTTTCCGGCGCGACGCCCGCACCCGAAGCCGTTCCCGCATTCCCGCCGAACTGCCCGCCGCTCGCCGCGTTGGCGTGCGCGAGCGCGGTTTCGGCCGTCTCGCCGCGTCCGGGAATCACGATCATCCCGTCTTCCGCGTGCGCGGCCGGCGCGACGATCCACAGCGCCGCGGCGAACGCAAACGCACGCCGGACGCGCGTGAGCCGCCCGTTCCTGCCGCGAAGTGCGCCGCCCGTCATCGCCGTGTCCTCGATCCGTTGATCCGATTCGCATTCTAGGGAGCCGGGCCGCCGCGCAAACGATGAATAGAGGGGGCCTTTGCCGCGTTATTCGCCCGATTGCCGGTTGCGTCCGGCGCCTACCATCGCTGTCATGGAAAAAAGCCTCTCGGGTCGCCATCCGGCGCGAGGGGCGTGCAGCGCTTCATACGGAGGGACGCACACATGCTGGACAAACTCGATGCGGAATTCGCGTTCGGCCGACAGGCGCTCGACGTGCGCGCCTACCGGCAGGAACTGCTGTCGTCGAACATCGCGAACGCCGACACGCCCGGCTACCAGGCCCGTGACGTCGATTTCGCGTCGACGCTCGCGCGCTCGCTGAAGCAGACGAGCGGCGGCCTGGCGCCGAGCAACGCCGCGCAGCTGCCGATGGCGCAGCCGGCCGGCGTGACGAACGGCATGTCGATGGTGTCGACGGCGGCCGGTCACATGGCCGGCACCGCGAAGCTGATCCCGACCGGCGGCCCGTCGGACGACTACGGCCGTGCGCAGTACCGGATGCCGCTGCAGCCGTCGCTCGACGGCAACACGGTCGATCTCGACGTCGAGCGCGTGCAGTTCGCGAACAACGCGCTGCACTACGAAACCGGGATGACCGTGATGACCCAGCAGATCAAGGCGATGATCGCCGCGATCTCGACGAACTCGTAAGCGCAACCGAACCCGAGCACAAGCACCAGGAGCCACCATGCCTTCGTTGATGAACATCTTCGGCGTCGCCGGTTCGGCGCTGTCCGCGCAATCGCAGCGCCTGAACGTCACCGCGTCGAACCTCGCGAACGCCGACAGCGCCACCGGCCCCGACGGCAAGCCGTACAAGGCCAAGCAGGTCGTGTTCGCGACCGACCCGATCGGCGGCGCGCGCACCGCGTCCGGCCAGGGCGTGGGCGGCGTGCGCGTGACGAAGGTGATGGACGACCCGTCGCCGATGAAGTCGACCTACGACCCGGCGAATCCGGCCGCCGACGCGAACGGCTACGTGCAGATGCCGAATGTCGATCCGGTGCAGGAGATGGTGAACATGATCTCGGCGTCGCGCTCGTACCAGGCCAACGTCGAGACGCTGAACACCGCGAAGACGCTGATGCTCAAGACGCTGACGATCGGCTCGTAAGCCGCGCGTCCACCGACCTCACAGACCCGACAGACCCGACAGTTTCGACAGAAGGCCACCCAGGATGACTTCCTCCAGCACGACGATCGGCAGCAATGGCACGAACGTGTCGACCCTGCCGACCGACACGATGAACACCAACAACGTGTCGTCGACCAAAGGCACGTCGGCGAGCGACCTGCAGGCGACGTTCCTGAAGCTGCTCGTCACGCAGCTGCAGAACCAGGATCCGACGAGCCCGGTCGACAGCTCGCAGATGACGTCGCAGCTCGCGCAGATCAACACGGTGAGCGGCATCGCGCAGCTGAACACGTCGCTGACGTCGCTGTCGACGCAGCTCACGGCCGGCCAGCAGACGCAGGCGGCGCTGCTGATCGGCACGAACGTGCTCGCGCCGGGCAACGCGGTCGCGGTGAAGAGCGGCGCGGCGTCGCCGTTCGGCGTGTCGCTCGCGAGCGACGTGTCGAACCTGACGATCACCGTGAAGAACAGCGCGGGCGTCGTCGTCAACACGATCAACGCGGGCAAGCAGTCGGCCGGCACGGTGCCGTTCAACTGGACGCCGACCGACGCGGCCGGCAACGCGCTGCCGGACGGCGCATACACGGTCAGCGCGCAGTACACCGGCACCGACGGCAAGGCCTACGCGCCGACCGTGCTGGCAGCCGCCACGGTGCAGAGCGTGATCAAGCAGGCGGACGGCACGGCGGGGCTGGTGCTGTCGAACGGTACGACGGTGGGGCTCACCCAGGTCGCGTCGATCTTCCCGAACGTCAAGACGTCGTCCACGACCGGCGACACCCCCACCAACTGATCGAGCTTTCTCGAAACGGAGACCGAAATGGGTTATCAACAGGGTCTGAGCGGCCTCGCCGGTGCCTCGAACGCACTCGACGTGATCGGCAACAACATTGCGAACGCGAACACGGTCGGCTTCAAGTCGAGCACCGCGCAGTTTTCCGACATGTACGCGAACTCGGTCGCGACGTCGGTCAACACGCAGATCGGCATCGGCACGTCGCTGGGGTCGGTGCAGCAGCAGTTCGGTCAGGGCACGATCAATACGACGAACTCGTCGCTCGACGTCGCGATCAACGGCAACGGCTTCTTCCAGATGTCGAACAACGGCGTGACGACGTACTCGCGCGACGGCACGTTCCAGCGCGACAAGAACGGCTTCATCGTCGATTCGCAGGGCCGTAACCTGATGGGCTATGCGGCCGGCGCGGGCGGCGTGATCAACACCGCGCAGACCGTGCCGCTGCAGGCGCCGACGACCAACATCGCGCCGACCGCGACGACCAAGATCACCGGCCAGTTCAACCTGAACTCGCAGGACACGGTGCCGACCAAGACGCCGTTCAGCGCGACCGACAGCACGACCTACAACTACTCGACGTCGATCCAGGTGTACGACTCGCTCGGCGGCTCGCAAGCGGTCAACATGTATTTCGTGAAGTCGGCAGCCGGCACGTGGGAAGCGTACGCGGGCGTCCAGGGCGGCACGACGACCGATCTCGGCACGGTCACGTTCGATACGTCGGGCGCGATCAAGAGCACGACGACGGGCACGCCGCCGGCGCCGACCGCTTCGGTCGGCCAGTTCCAGTTCACCGTGCCGAACACCGACGGCTCTGCGACGCCGCAGAGCCTCACGCTCGACCTGACCGGCACCACGCAGTACGGCGGCAAGGACGGCGTGAACAACCTCGCGCAGAACGGTTTCGCGAGCGGCACGCTGACGACCTATTCGATCGGCTCCGACGGCAAGCTGACCGGCAACTACTCGAACGGCCAGACCGCCGTGCTCGGCCTGATCGCGCTCGCGAACTTCAACAACCCGAACGGGCTGGTGAACCTCGGCGGCAACCAGTATGCGGAAAGCTCCGCGTCGGGCGTGCCGCAGGTCTCCGCGCCGGGCAGCACGAACCACGGCACGCTGCAGGGCAGCGCGCTGGAAAACTCGAACGTCGACCTCACGTCGCAGCTCGTCAACCTGATCACCGCGCAGCGCAACTACCAGGCGAACGCGCAGACGATCAAGACGCAGCAGACCGTCGACCAGACGCTCATCAACCTGTAAGCGCGGATAACCGGCAGCCATGGACCGACTGATCTACACGGCGATGACGGGCGCGTCGCAGTCGCTCGACCAGCAGGCGATCGTCGCGAACAACCTCGCGAACGCATCGACGACGGGTTTTCGCGCGCAGCTCGCGACGTATCGCGCGGTGCCGATGAATTTCGGCGACGGCAGCAACATCGACCCGACGACGACGCGTACCTACGTGCTCGCGTCGACGCCCGGCGCGGATTACGCACCGGGTCCGATCACGCGCACCGGCAACCCGCTCGACGTCGCCGTGCAGGGCGCCGGCTGGCTGTCGGTGCAGACGGCCGACGGCAGCGAGGCGTACACGCGCGCCGGCAACCTGCACGTCGACGAGAACGGCCAGCTCGTCAACGCGAGCAACCTGCCGGTGATCGGCAACGGCGGCCCGATCTCGGTGCCGCCGAATGCGGAAGTGACGATCGGCAAGGACGGCACGGTGTCCGCGCTGATGCCGGGCGACCCGCCGACGGCCGTTGCGATCGTCGACCAGATGAAGCTCGTCAATCCCGATCCGGCCACGCTCACGCGCGGCAACGACGGGCTGTTCCGTACCGCCGACGGCAATCCGGCCGATGCCGACACGAGCGTGGTCGTCACGCCGAATTCGCTCGAAGGCAGCAACGTCAACCCGGTGACCGCGATGGTCGCGATGATCGACAACGCGCGTGCGTTCCAGCTTCAGTCGAAGCTGATCCAGACGGCCGACCAGAACGAGCAGACGGCGAACCAGCTGCTCAACTTCAGCTGAGCGCCCGCGCCAGCCCAAGCAGGAGAATCGATAAATGAACCGTTCGCTCTACATCGCCGCCACCGGCATGAATGCGCAGCAAGCGCAGATGGACGTGATTTCGAACAACCTCGCGAACACCAGCACGAACGGCTTCAAGGCGTCGCGTGCGGTGTTCGAGGATCTGCTGTACCAGACCATCCGCCAGCCCGGCGCGAACTCGACGCAGCAGACCGAGCTGCCGTCGGGCCTGCAGCTCGGCACCGGCGTGCAGCAGGTCGCGACCGAGCGCCTGTACACGCAGGGCGGCCTCACGCAGACCGGCAACTCGAAGGACGTCGCGATCAACGGCGCGGGCTTCTTCCAGGTGCTGATGCCGGACGGCACGAACGCGTACACGCGCGACGGCTCGTTCCAGACCAACGCGCAGGGCCAGCTCGTCACGTCGAGCGGCTACCAGGTGCTGCCGGCGATCACCGTGCCGCAGAACGCGCAGTCGCTGACGATCGGCAAGGACGGCGTCGTGTCGGTCACGCAGCCGGGCTCGAGCAACGCGGTGCAGATCGGCTCGCTGCAGATCGCGACCTTCATCAACCCGACCGGCCTCGAGGCGAAGGGCGAGAACCTGTTCGCGGAAACGACGTCGTCGGGCGCGCCGAACGTGTCGCAGCCGGGGCTGAACGGCGCGGGCGTGCTCAACCAGGGCTACGTCGAAGCGTCGAACGTGAACGTCGTGCAGGAACTCGTCAACATGATCCAGACGCAGCGTGCCTACGAGATCAACAGCAAGGCCGTGACGACGTCCGACCAGATGCTGCAGACCGTCACGCAGATGAAGAGCTAACCGGAAAGTCCCGTCGCAGCCATGAAGCAGGTTCGCCTCCTCCCGTCAGCCCCCTACCGCGCAGCCTGCGCGGTTGCGGTGGCGGCGCTCGCCGGTTGCGCGCAGATTCCGCGCGATCCGATCATCCAGCAGCCGATGACCGCGCAGCCGCCGGCGCCGATGTCGATGCAGGCGCCCGGCTCGATCTACAACCCCGGCTACGCGGGGCGGCCGCTGTTCGAGGATCAGCGGCCGCGCAACATCGGCGACATCCTGACGATCATGATCGCGGAGAACATCAACGCGACCAAGTCGTCGGGCGCGAACACCAACCGGCAGGGCAACACCGACTTCAACGTGCCGACGGCCGGCTTCCTCGGCGGGCTGTTCGCGAAGGCGAACCTGTCGGCCACCGGCGCCAACAAGTTCGCGGCCACCGGCGGCGCGAGCGCGGCGAACACGTTCAACGGCACGATCACGGTGACGGTCACGGGCGTGCTGCCGAACGGCAACCTCGTGGTCAGCGGCGAGAAGCAGATGCTGATCAACCAGGGCAACGAATTCGTGCGCTTCTCGGGCGTCGTCAACCCGAACACGATCTCGGGCGCGAACTCCGTCTACTCGACGCAGGTCGCCGACGCGAAGATCGAATACTCGTCGAAGGGCTACATCAACGAAGCCGAGACGATGGGCTGGCTGCAGCGCTTCTTCCTCAACATCGCGCCGTGGTGATGACGATGCAGACGACCCTGATCCACCGCCTGTCGGCGCGCGCGCATCGTGCCGCACGGCTCGCCGTCGCGTTCGTGGCCGCGGCCTGCATGCTCGGCGCGGCGCCCGCGCAGGCGGAGCGCCTGAAGGACCTCGCGCAGATCCAGGGCGTGCGCGACAACCCGCTGATCGGCTATGGCCTCGTCGTCGGTCTCGACGGCACGGGCGACCAGACGATGCAGACGCCGTTCACGACGCAGACGCTCGCGAACATGCTCGCGAACCTCGGCATCTCGATCAACAACGGTTCGGCGAACGGCGGCCCGTCGTCGCTGAACAACATGCAGCTGAAGAACGTCGCGGCCGTGATGGTGACGGCCACGCTGCCGCCGTTCGCGCGGCCGGGCGAGGCGCTCGACGTGACCGTATCGTCGCTCGGCAACGCGAAGAGCCTGCGCGGCGGCACGCTGCTGCTCACGCCGCTGAAGGGCGCGGACGGGCAGGTGTACGCGCTCGCGCAGGGCAACATGGCGGTCGGCGGCGCGGGCGCCAGCGCGAACGGCAGCCGCGTGCAGGTGAACCAGCTCGCGGCCGGCCGGATCGTCGGCGGCGCGATCGTCGAACGCGCGGTGCCGAACGCGGTCGCGCAGATGAACGGCGTGCTGCAACTGCAACTGAACGACATGGACTACGGTACCGCGCAGCGGATCGTGTCCGCGGTCAACTCGAGCTTCGGCCCGGGCACGGCGACGGCGCTCGACGGCCGCACGATCCAGCTCGCGGCGCCGGCCGATTCGGCGCAGCAGGTCGCGTTCATGGCGCGGCTGCAGAACCTCGACGTGAGCCCGGACAAGGCCGCGGCGAAGGTGATCCTGAACGCGCGCACGGGCTCGATCGTGATGAACCAGATGGTCACGCTGCAGAGCTGCGCGGTCGCGCACGGCAACCTGTCGGTCGTCGTCAATACGCAGCCGGTGGTGTCGCAGCCGGGGCCGTTCTCGAACGGGCAGACGGTGGTCGCGCAGCAGTCGCAGATCCAGCTGAAGCAGGACAACGGCGCGCTGAAGATGGTGACGGCCGGCGCGAACCTCGCCGACGTCGTGAAGGCGCTGAACACGCTCGGCGCGACGCCCGCGGACCTGATGTCGATCCTGCAGGCGATGAAGGCGGCCGGCGCGCTGCGCGCCGACCTGGAGGTGATCTAAATGGCGGCGAATCTCCCCAACGCGAACGACCTCACGCAGCGCTTCGCGCTCGACGTGCAGGGTTTCGATGCGCTGCGCGCGCAGGCGAAGCAGTCGCCGCAGGCCGGCGCGAAGGCGGTCGCCGGCCAGTTCGACGCGATGTTCACGCAGATGATGCTCAAGAGCATGCGCGACGCGTCGCCGGACGGCGGGCTGTTCGATTCGCATACGTCGAAGATGTACACGTCGATGCTCGACCAGCAGCTCGCGCAGCAGATGTCGAAGCACGGGATCGGCGTCGCCGACGCGCTGATGAAGCAGCTGCTGCGCAACGCCGGTGCGGGCACGGGCAGCGACACCGCGGCCGACCTCGGCGCAGGCGGCATGGGCGGCATGGGTGCCGGCGGCCTTGGCACGGCCGGCAACGAAGGCAGCCTCGCCGCGATGAACGCGATGGCGAAGGCCTATGCGAACGCGGCGAACAACGGCGGGCTCGCCGGTGCGCGCGGCTACTCGGCCGGCAGCGCGCTGACGCCGCCGGTCAAGGGCGCGAGCGGCGTGCAGGACGCCGACGCGTTCGTCGACCGGCTCGCCGGCCCCGCGCAGGCGGCCAGTGCGACGACCGGCATCCCGGCACGCTTCATCGTCGGCCAGGCCGCGCTCGAATCGGGCTGGGGCAAGCGCGAGATCCGCGCGTCCGACGGCTCGACCAGCTACAACGTGTTCGGCATCAAGGCGAGCAAGAGCTGGACGGGCCGCACGGTATCGGCGCTGACGACCGAATACGTGAACGGCACGCCGCGCCGCGTGGTCGCGAAGTTCCGCGCGTACGACTCGTACGAGCACGCGATGACCGACTACGCGAACCTGCTGAAGAACAACCCACGCTACTCGGGCGTGCTCAGCGCGAGCCGCAGCGTCGAAGGCTTCGCGCACGGGATGCAGAAGGCCGGCTACGCGACCGACCCGAATTACGCGAAAAAGCTGATCTCGATCATGCAGCAGATCGGCTGACGGCCAGCGCCCGCTTCGCTGAAAGCTGGCGCCCGCCGCCATCCGTTTCCCCCCTCAGGACCGCGCCCGGCAGCCCGCCGCGCGCGGTTTCAACGTTTGCGCGAAAAAATTCGCCAATTCGATCTAAACTTTCGGTCAGCACTGCCGCTAAGTGTGAGAGACCTGCGACCGGGCCTGTGATCTGGCCCGGTTTTACTGCGCACCGGTTGCCCGGGCGCCCATGACAAGAAAGACCGGCTAGCCATGAATATCGAAACGTCGACGGACCCCAGCCTGGATGCAGGCCACTCCGGGCCCGACTATGCCCGCCGCAATCCGCTGGAAATCGGCGTGCAGCTGCGCAACCTCGTGAATCGCGGCGATTTCCTGACCGTCCAGTATCCGGGCGGCCAGCTCGTCACGCGCCTGCTCGAGGTCGATGTCGGCGCGCGGACGTTCACGTTCGACTGGGGTGCGCTGTCCGAGCAGAACGCCGGCATCCTCGGCGCGTCGCACTGCACGTTCGCGGCCTCGCCGGAGGGCGTGCGCGTCGAATTCACCACGGGTACGCCGCGCGAGACGCGCTACGAGGGGCTGCCCGCGTTCGTCGCCGATTTCCCCGACGTGCTGGTCTGCATCCAGCGCCGTGAATATTTCCGCGTCGACGCGCCGATCGTCGATCCATTCCTGTGCCGCGGCAAGCTGCCGGACGGCGAGAGCTTCCTGTTCGAGGTGCACAACCTGTCGCTCGGCGGCGTGGGGCTGCGCACGGCCGACGAACGCGTCGAGGCGCTCGAGGTCGGCACGCTGCTGCCGGACGTCGAGCTCGAGCTGACCGGTCACGGCAAGCTGTCGCTCGACCTGCAGCTCGTGTCGCAGCGCTCGACGCAGATGCCGAACGGGTCGCGGCGCTACCAGCTCGGCTTCCGCTACATGTCGCTGCCGGGCAGCGCGGAAAACACGCTGCAGCGGCTGATCACGCAACTCGAAATGAAGCGCCGCTCGCTCGCGCGGGCCTGACGCGCCCGCGGCCGCCGGCCTGGCCCGGCGCGCCTCGCGACCCTCCGCCGGCGCCACCTGCCGGACGCCTCGGCCCGCGCCGCGCATTCGCGCGTCGCGCGTGCATTTTTTCCTCAATTTTTCCCATCGGCGGCCGTTATACCGGGAGTCACGCAACCCGGCGGCCGCAGCGCGGCCGGCTCATCAGGATCGCGCATGTCCAACACACTCATGAACCTCGGCGTCAGCGGCCTGAATGCCGCGCTCTGGGGCCTCACGACGACCGGCAACAACATCAGCAACGCCGCGACGCCCGGCTATTCGGTCGAGCGGCCGGTCTATGCCGAAACGAGCGGCCAGTACACGGGCAGCGGTTACATGCCGCAAGGCGTGAGCACCGTCACCGTGCAGCGCCAGTACAGCCAGTACCTGAGCGACCAGCTGAACACCGCGCAGACGCAGGGCGGCGCGCTGTCGACGTGGTACACGCTCGTCGCGCAGCTGAACAACTACATCGGCAGCCCGACGGCGGGGATCTCGACCGGGATCACGAGCTACTTCACCGGGCTGCAGAACGTCGCGAACAACGCGTCCGACCCGTCGGTGCGTCAGACCGCGATCAGCAACGCGCAGACGCTGGCCAACCAGATCAACGCGGCCGGCCAGCAGTACGACGCGCTGCGCCAGAGCGTGAACACGCAGCTCACCAGCACCGTATCGCAGATCAACACGTACACCACGCAGATCGCACAGCTGAACCAGCAGATCGCGGCGGCGAGCAGCCAGGGGCAGCCGCCGAACCAGCTGATGGACCAGCGCGACCTCGCGGTGTCGAACCTGTCGGGCCTCGCCGGCATCCAGGTCGTGCGCAACGACAGCGGCTACAGCGTGTTCATGTCGGGCGGCCAGCCGCTCGTCGTCGCCGACAAGAGCTACCAGCTCGCGGCCGTCACGTCGCCGTCGGATCCGAGCGAGCTGACCGTCGTGTCGCAGGGGATCGCCGGCGCGAACCCGCAGGGGCCGAACCAGGCGCTGCCCGATTCGTCGCTGTCGGGCGGCACGCTCGGCGGCCTGCTCGCGTTCCGCAGCCAGACGCTCGACCCCGCGCAGGCCCAGCTCGGCGCGATCGCGACCAGCTTCGCCGCGCAGGTCAACGCGCAGAACGCGCTCGGCATCGACCTGTCGGGCAACAAGGGCGGCAACCTGTTCACGACGCCGTCGCCGACCGTGTACTCGAACCAGGGCAACACCGGCAACGCGTCGCTGTCCGTGTCGTTCGCGAACGCGTCGCAGCCGACGACGGGCGACTACACGCTGTCCTACGACGGCGCCAACTACACGCTGACCGACCGTGCGAGCGGTGCGGTGGTCGACCAGAAGGCGGGGCCGATGCCGGTCTCGCTCGGCGGGCTGAATTTCTCGACCCCGTCCGGCTCGATGAGCGCCGGCGACAAGTTCACCGTGCTGCCGACGCGCGGCGTGCTGAACGGCTTCGGCCTCGCGACGACGAGCGCGTCGGCGATCGCGGCCGCGTCGCCGGCCGTCACGTCGGCGGCGGGCACCAACACCGGCACGGGCAAGATCACGCTGGCCGGCGTGAGCGCGGGCTACCAGGTGCCGACGACCAAGCTGACCTACGACGCGACGGCGAAGACGCTGACGGGCTTCCCGGTCGGCACCACGGTGACGGTCGGCACCACGCCGCCGACGTCGGTCACGATCGGCAGCCCGACGGACACCGTCCCGTACGACCCGGCGGCCGGCGCGACGATGACGATGTCGGGGACGGCCGCGGGCGCGCTCAACGGCGTGAGCGTCACGCTGTCCGGCGCACCGGCGACCGGCGACTCGTTCACGATCGGGCCGTACGCGGGCGGCACCAGCGACGGCTCCAACGCGCTCGCGCTGTCGAAGCTGGTCAACGCGAAGGCGCTCGGCAACGGCACGGCGACGCTCACGGGCGCGTACGCGAGCTACGTGAACGGCATCGGCAACACGACGACCCAGCTGAAATCGTCGAGCGCCGCGCAGACCGGGCTGGTCGGCCAGATCACCCAGGCGCAGCAGTCGGTGTCGGGCGTGAACCAGAACGAGGAAGCGGCCAACCTGATGCAGTACCAGCAGCTTTACCAGGCGAACGCGAAGGTGATCCAGACGGCGGCGACGCTGTTCCAGACCGTGCTCGGCCTGTTCAACTGACCGGATTCGAGGGATAGAGGCGATGCGGATTTCCAGCACCCAGTTCTTCCAGCTGAACGTTTCACAAATGAACGACCAGCAGGCCCAGCTCGCGCAGCTGTATCAGCAGATCTCGAGCGGCGTAAGCCTGCAGACGGCGGCCGACAACCCGGCCGGCGCGGCGCAGGCCGTGCAGCTGTCGATGACGTCGGCGACGCTGTCGCAGTACGCGACCAACCAGAACGCGGCGCTCGCGTCGCTGCAGGCCGAGGATCAGACGCTGCAGAGCGTCAGCGGCGTGCTGACGAGCGCGCAGACGCTGCTCGTGCGCGCCGGCGACGGTTCGCTGTCCGACAGCGACCGCTCGGCGCTCGCGACGCAGCTGCAGGGCTACCGCGACCAGTTGATGACGCTCGGGAACACCAACGACGGCGCGGGCAACTACCTGTTCGCCGGCACGAAGAATTCGGCGGCGCCGTTTTCGACGACGGCGAACGGCAGCGTCACCTATGTCGGCGACACGGGGACGCGCGAGGTGCAGATCGCCGATTCGAGCACCGTGTCGCAGGGCGACACGGGCGCGGCCGTCTTCATGTCGGTGCCGACGATCGGCAGCTCGCCGGTGCCGTCGGCCGGCGCGGGCAACACGGGCACCGGCACGATCGGCGCGGTCACGGTGACGAATCCTTCGATCGCGACGAACGGCCATCAGTATTCGATCACGTTCGGCGGCACGGCCGCGGCGCCGACCTACACGGTGACCGACAACTCGGCCAGCCCGCCGACCACCACGCCGGCGCAGGCCTATTCGGCGGGCTCGGCGATCTCGCTCGGCGGCGGGATGACGGTAGCCGTGTCGGGCACGCCGGCCGCCGGCGACACGTTCGCGGTCTCGCCCGCGCCGCAGGCGAGCGGCGGTTCCGACGTGTTCTCGACGCTCGACGCGATGATTTCGGCGCTGAAGACGCCCGTGACGGCCAATGCGGTGGCGGGCGCGGCGCTGAAAAACGCGCTGACGACGGGTTCGACCAAGCTCGGCAACACGATGCGCAACGTCACGACGATCCAGGCATCGGTCGGCGGCCGCGAGCAGGAAGTCAAGGCGATGCAGGCCGTCAACCAGACGGCGGCGCTGCAGACGAACAGCAACCTGTCGGACCTGACCAGCACCAACATGGTCACGACGATCAGCCAGTACCTGCAGGTGCAGAACGCGCTGACCGGCGCGCAGAAGGCCTACGTGCAACTGCAGAACATGTCGCTGTTCCAGTACATCAATCCTTGATGCACGGCGCGCCGGCAGCGATGTGAGCGCACGCTTGCGTCACCGCCGGCGCGATCCGCTGCCCGCGTGCCCTGCGCGGGCGGCCGTTGCACCGGGCCGCGCGGCCGCGCACCGGTGCGCTTGTCCGGCAAGCCGCGTCGCACGCCGGCCAGCCGGCGATTCCGCCCCGCATGTCAGCCCGCATGTCAGCCTGCTTGCCAGCCCCATTTCCGCTCCGTAAACTCGCGCCAGATTCCAGACCGGCGCATCCTTGGCAGCCGGCGACCGACAGGAGCCCTTTCCCCATGTCCGATTCCTACTTCCCGCGCTGGCGGGTCCAGTCGACCGGCGCGGCCTCGCGCGTGGTCGGCCCCGACGAGCGCCTGCCGTGGCCGCAGATGGTCGCGATGGGCGTGCAGCACGTCGTCGCGATGTTCGGTTCGACCGTGCTCGCGCCGCTGCTGATGGGCTTCGACCCGAACCTGTGCATCTTCATGTCGGGCATCGGCACGCTGCTGTTCTTCGTGCTGGTCGGCGGCCGCGTGCCGAGCTACCTCGGCTCGAGCTTCGCGTTCATCGGCCTCGTGATCGCGGTGACGGGCTACAGCGGCAGCGGCCCGAACCCGAACATCCCGGTCGCGCTCGGCGGAATCGTCGCGTGCGGCATCGTGTATGTCGCGCTCGGCGCGCTGGTGCAGGCGATCGGCACGCGCTGGATCGAGACGCTGATGCCGCCCGTCGTCACCGGCGCGGTCGTCGCGGTGATCGGGTTGAACCTCGCGCCGATCGCGGTGAAGGGCGTGTCGGGCTCGACCTTCGAGTCGGTGATGGCGCTCGTCACGGTGCTGTGCGTCGGCGGCGTCGCGGTGTTCGCGCGCGGGATGATGCAGCGCCTGCTGATCCTCGTCGGGCTCGCGATCGCGTACGCGCTCTATGCCGTCGCGACCAACGGGATGGGCCTCGGCAAGCCGATCGATTTCGCGATCGTCGCGCATGCCGCGTGGTTCGGCGTGCCGAGCTTCCGTGCGCCGGTCTTCGATCCGCACGCAATGCTGATGCTCGCGCCGATCGCGGTGATCCTGGTCGCGGAGAACCTCGGCCACATCAAGGCCGTCAGCGCGATGACGGGGACCAGCCTCGACCGCTACGTCGGCCGCGCGTTCATCGGCGACGGGCTCGCGACGATCGTATCGGGCAGCGTCGGCGGCACGGGCGTGACCACCTACGCCGAGAACATCGGCGTGATGGCCGTCACGCGGATCTATTCGACGCTGGTGTTCGCGGTCGCCGCGCTGATCGCGATCGGGCTCGGCTTCTCGCCGAAATTCGGCGCGGTGATCCAGACGATCCCGGGCCCCGTGCTCGGCGGCGTGTCGATCGTCGTGTTCGGGCTGATCGCGGTGACGGGCGCGCGGATCTGGGTTGTCAACAAGGTCGACTTCTCCGACAACCGCAACCTGATCGTCGCGGCCGTCACGCTCGTGCTCGGCGCCGGCGACTTCTCGCTGAAGATCGGCGGTTTCGGGCTCGGCGGGATCGGCACCGCGACGTTCGGCGCGATCATCCTGTACGCAATCCTGCGCAAGGAAAAGGAACCGGGCCCGGTGGTCTGATTCAACAGCGGGCGGTGCAATGCCGCCCGCCGGCGCGCCCTCACGCGCCGGTATTCGACTGCGCCTGCAGCCACGCGCAGAACTGCGCGACGAGCGGATCGTCGGCCGGCGCGCCCGGTGCGATCCACCAGTAGCTGCGCGTCGCGATGCGCGGCCCGTCGAGCGGCATCACGAGCCGGCCGCTCGCGAGCTCGTCGTCGATCAGCGGCAGCGGGCCGAGCGCGACGCCGAGCCCGTCGACGGCCGCCTGCAGCGCCAGGTAGAAGTGGTCGAACGACTGCCGCTTGCGCCCCTTCATCGCCACGCCGGCCGCCGCGAACCAGTCGCGCCAGCCTTCCGGCCGCGTATCCGAATGCAGCAGCACGTGCCGCGCGAGATCGTCCGCGCGCACGATCGGCGCGCGCTTGAGCAGCGCGGGGCTGCAGACCGGGATCACGCTTTCGTCGAGGAAATGGCCGCTCGTGCAGTTCGGCCAGTGGCCGGGGCCGCGGCGGATCGCGACATCGAAACCGTTCAGCATGTCGAGCGGCGCATTCGACGTCGACAGCTTCAGCTCGACGTTCGGCACGTCGCGCTGGAACCGCGACAGGCGCGGCAGCAGCCATTTCATCGCGAAGGTCGGCAGCGCGTTGATGCGCAGCACGCGCGCCGCGCCGGTGTTGCGCAACTGCTCGGTCGCATGCGCGATGCTGTCGAACGCCGCGCGCACGGTGTCCAGGTAGCGGCGGCCTTCGTCGGTGAGCTTCACGCGCTTGCCGTAGCGGTGGAACACCGGCTTGCCGAGCCACGCCTCGAACGCGGCGATCTGCCGGCTGATGGCACCATGAGTCACATGCAGCTCGTCGCCGGCGGCGCTGAAGCTTTCATGTCGTGCCGCGGCTTCAAAGGCCCGAAGCGCGGAAAAGGGCGGGAGATCACGTGCCATGCTTGTGATTCTAGATCACAAGGGCGTGCCGATAAAATCGTTTTGCCACGATCCGGAACGGCGGTAACCTCGGTTCACCGTTTAGTGAGGAGCACCATGCAATCCGTTTCCCCGCCGTCTGCCGCGACGCCCCGCAGCGTCGGCCTCGCCGAGCTGTTCACCGGTTTCCTGTCGCTCGGCCTGATGTCGTTCGGCGGCGCGCTGCCGTTCGCGCGGCGCACGATCGTCGACGAGCGCAAGTGGCTCTCCGCCGACGAATTCACCGATCTGCTCGGCCTGTGCCAGTTTCTGCCGGGCGGCAACGTGATCAACCTGTCGGTCGCCGTCGGCATGCGCTTTCGCGGCGTGGCCGGCGCGTTCGCCGGCATTCTCGGGCTGATCGCGGGCCCGACGCTCGTCGTCGTCGCGCTCGGCGTGCTGTACGCGAAGACGCAGAACGATCCGCACGTGCAGCACCTGTTCGCGGGGCTCGCCGCCGCGGCCGCCGGGCTGCTCGTCGCGATGGCCGTGAAGGTCGCGAAGCCGTTGCGGCACGCACCCGCGGCGGCCGGCATCGCGGCGCTCGCGTTCGTCGCGATCGCGGTACTGCGCATCCCGCTGCTGACCACGATGCTCGTGCTGACACCCGTCAGCGTATGGCTCGCGTCACGCCGCCGCGACGCGGGCAAGCCGCAGTCGGCGCAGGCCGCCGCGCGCGACACCCGGCCGGGAGACCGCTCATGACCGACACGCTGATCGCCATCGCGACGATCTTCAGCCAGCTGTCGCTGCTCGCGTTCGGCGGCGGCAACACGATCCTGCCGGAGATGCAGCGGCAGGTCGTCGACGTGCATCACTGGATGAGCGCGCACGAGTTCACCGCGCTGTTCGCGCTCGCCCAGGCGGCGCCCGGGCCGAACATGATGATCGTGTCGCTGGTCGGCTGGCACGTGGCCGGCTGGGCCGGGCTGCTGGTCGCGTCGCTCGCGAAGTTCGGGCCGTCGTCGATCGTCACCGTGCTCGCGCTGCATGCGTGGGAGCGCTTTCGCGACCGGCCGTGGCGCCGCTACGTGCAGCAGGGGATGATGCCCGTCACGGCCGGGCTCGTCGCGGCAAGCGCGGTGCTGATCTCCGAGGCGTCGAACCGCACGGCGATCCAGTGGGGCATCACGGCCGCGTGTGCGGTGCTCGCGTGGCGCACGCGCATCCATCCGCTGTGGCTGCTCGCCGGCGGCGCGCTGATCGGACTCACGGGTATCGGGCAGTGAGCGACGCACAACCGGCCGCCCGTGCGCGATACTGGCGCGACTTTTCACGGGAGGATCGATGGATCTCGACGGCGCCAGCCGCAATCTCACCGTCGCCGCGTTGCTGACGCTGTCCGGCGGCTATCTCGACGCATACACGTACGTCGGCCACGGCCACGTATTCGCGAACACGATGACCGGCAACGTCGCACTGCTCGGCATCAACCTGTCGGCCGGCGACTGGGCCGCCGCGCTGCATCACGTGCCGCCGCTCGTCGGCTTCGTGCTCGCGGTGTTCGTCGCGCACCTGCTCGGCCTCGCCGCGCAGCGCGGCTGGATGCGGCACACGGCGTTCGCGAGCCTGATCGTCGAGATCGCGTTTCTCGGCATCGCCGCGAGCGGCCTCGTCGGCGCGTCGAGCGCGTGGCTGATTCCGGGCATCTCGTTCGTCGCGACGCTGCAGACGCTGTCGTTCACCCATCTCGAGGAACTGTCGTACACGTCGGTGATGACGACCGGCAACCTGCGGCGCGCCGCGCAGAAGCTGTTCGTCGGGCTGATCCCGCGCTACGACGCGGGCGCGCTGCACGACTCGGCGCTGCTCGCGACGATCAGCTTCTGCTTCCTGGCCGGCGCGGTGGTCGGCGGTCTCGTGACGCGGCTCGTGCCGGACGTCGCGCTGTGGGGCGCGGTGCTGCTGCTCGTCGGCGCCTTCGCGGAAATCGTGCGGCGCGCGTGGCGCCGGCATACGGCCGACGGCGGGCCGGCGGCGGCGTGACCGCGCATCCGGCGGGCGCCCCCGTGCGCCCGTCCGTTCCGCGGCACCTGCCGCGTGATCCTGACAGCCCCGACGCACCGCAAGCCGCGCGGCCGGTTGCTGCTGCGCGGCGCCCGCGGCCCGCCGGACAAGCGTCGCACGCGCAACGTTGTGCGCGGGCGACAGTTCCGCCGTTACCGCACATTTCAATTTCTTTCAGCGATCGCACTCGTCATATGATTCAGCCCACATCGCGAGCGCCAAGAACGTGAGCGATCGCCACCCGGCTGCGCACGCGGCCGGCCATGAACGGAGACACCTACAAACAGGAAAGCTCATGAAGCAGACCACTCGACTCGCAGCCATCGCAGGGGGCGCCGCGCTCGCATTTGCCAGCCAGTACGCGGCCGCACAAAGCTCGGTCACGCTCTGGGGCGTCGCCGACGCCAGCATTCGTTACCTGACCAACGCCAACGCCAAGAACGACGGCCTGCTGTCGATGACCAACGGCGCGATCACGAACAGCCGCTTCGGCATCTACGGCACGGAAGATCTCGGCGGCGGCCTGAAGGCCGTGTTCAACCTCGAAAGCGGCGTGAACCTGCAGAACGGCGCCTTCGCCGACAGCGGCCGCCTGTTCAACCGCGCAGCGTACGTCGGCCTGCAGAGCCCGTACGGCACGGTGACCCTCGGCCGCCAGAAGACGCCGCTGTTCGACCTGCTGTCGGATACCTACGATCCGCTGACGGTCGGCAACTACCTCGAAAACGCGTGGCTGCCGGTCGCACTCGGCGGCGGCCTGTATGCGGACAACCAGATCAAGTACACGGGCAAGTTCGAAGGCCTGACCGCGAAGGCGATGTACTCGACCGGCACCAACTACGAATCGACCGGCGCCGGCGGCTTCTCGGGCCAGATTCCGGGCTCGCTCGGCAAGGGCAATGCGTGGGGCGTGTCGCTGTCGTACGTGATGGGCCCGCTCAGCATCGCGGCCGGCGCGCAGCAGAACAGCGACAACTCGGCACGCAAGCAGACGATCTACCACGCGAACGTCGTGTACGCGTTCAGCAAGGCGAAGATCTACGCGGGCTACCTGCGCTCGAAGGACGACACCGGCTTCGTCGACAGCCTGCTCGCGCAGAAGACGATTCCGGTCGCGAAGGGCACCGGCCGGATCGACGACGGTCCGTTCGCGGGCGTGAGCTGGCAGGTCAGCGCGCCGCTGACGCTGACGGGCGCGTTCTACTACGACCACATGCGCAATGCGATGACCGAGAACGGCACGCTCGCGAGCGGCAACCGCTACGCGGTCGTCGGCATTGCCGAGTACGCACTCAGCAAGCGCGCGGAAGTCTACGGCACCGTCGACTTCAACAAGACGACCGGCGCGGCGAACGTCGAGCTGCCGGGGCGCAACAACCAGACCGGCATCGCGATCGGCCTGCGCAATATCTTCTGACGAACGTCGGAACGCATGCGCCGGCATTCGCCCGGCGCGCATCGAAGAGGCTCCGCGAGGCGCCTCTTTTTTTTGACGCGCGACCTTCATACGCGCGCCCGACTATTCGGTAATCGCTCCATTGCGGAAGTCCCGCGCCGTAAGCGATCCGTCGGCATTCCAGAACATACTTTTACAGTACGCGCGAGCGCTTTCCGCTACGCTGCGTGCATCGCCCGTTGCGTGCCGAGAGGCGCGCGCGTGCGTCGTTCCGGTGGCGCTCGGCGAGCGCGGCCGGCCAGGTGCGTAACTTGTGTATCCGGTGATGACAATCGCGGTCTGCCGGTTTTTTTTCGTGGGACGATGCGCTCACGATTTTCTTGAAAGGGGATGACGATGGGTATCCTGAACACCGTGGGTGAAATCGCTGGCGCAGTGGCAGCCGTCGAAGGCGCGGAAAAGCTGGATCCGGATGCGGGCCTGCTGACCAAGGCGGCCGCGGCCATCGCCGGTTTCAAGGGCGCCGAAGCGATCGAAGGCATGCTCGAGAAGAAGAGGGACGACGTGCAAGCAGCAGACGACACGCAGGCGACGGACGGTAGCGACACGTCGCAGGCCTGAGCATGGCGGCTGGTCCGGCCGCGGGCGCGCCCTTCGCGCGCCCGGGCGGACCGGTGCCGCGCAGCCGGCGGGTCGGGCATGCGGTCGATCGGTGACGCATGACACACCCGGCAGCCGGTTTGACCGGCGAGAGGCCACGTCTCTCGCCGTTTTTTATTGGGCGCGCGCCGGGTCGCGCCGTGCGCCGCACGAATCGCCGAATCTTGCTATCGTGCCGTCATCCGAACTGCGATGAGGGGATGCGATGGATTTCGACTACGACCTGTTCGTCATCGGCGCCGGCTCCGGCGGCGTGAGGCTCGCGCGGATGTCCGCGTCGTACGGCGCACGCGTGGGCATCGCGGAAGAAGAGCAGATCGGCGGCACCTGCGTGCTGCGCGGCTGCATCCCGAAGAAGCTGCTCGTCTACGCATCGCATTACCCGCATGAAGTCGAGGACGCGAAGGGCTTCGGCTGGACCTTCGGCCCGGGCACGCTCGACTGGTCCGCGCTGATCGCCGCGAAGGATCGCGAGATCAACCGGCTCAGCGACATCTACATCAACCTGCTGCGGCAATCGGGCGTGGACATGCACGCCGGCCGCGCGACGCTCGTCGATGCGCATACCGTCGCGATCGGCGGCCGCACGATCCGCGCGCGCCACATCGCGATCGCGACCGGCTCGCGCCCGTCGATGCCGGCGCGGCCCGGCATCGAACACGCGATCACGTCGCGCGAGGCGCTGTCGCTCGCGACATGCCCCAAGCGCATCGCGGTGGTCGGCGGCGGCTATATCGCAGTCGAGTTCGCGGGCATCTTCAACGGCTTCGGCAGCCACGTCGACCTGTTCTATCGCGGCGAGAAGATCCTGCGCGGCTTCGACGACGACGTGCGCCGGTTCCTGACCGACGAGATGACGAAGCAGGGCGTCGCGATCCACGCGCGTGCGGTGGTCGAGTCGATCGAGCGCGCGGACGACGGCACGCTGAGCGTGCGGGTCGGCGATGCGCGGCACGGGCCGTACGACCAGGTGCTCTATGCGACCGGCCGCGTGCCGAACGTCGACGGGCTCGGGCTCGAGCAGGCGGGCGTGCTGCTCGACGCACGCGGCGCGATCGCCGTCGATGCCTATTCGGCGACGTCGGTGCCGTCGGTCCACGCGATCGGCGACGTCACGTCGCGGCCGCAGCTCACGCCGGTCGCGACGCGCGACGGCGGGCTGCTCGCGCGCACGCTGTTCGGCGGCTCGCGTGTCGCGGCCGATCACGCGTACGTGCCGTCGGCCGTGTTCAGCCAGCCCGAGGTCGCGACGGTCGGCCTGACCGAAGCCGATGCGCGTCACGCGCACGGCGAGGTCGATATCTATCGCACGTCGTTCAAGGCGCTGCGTCATACGCTGTCGGGCCGCGACGAGCGCACGATGATGAAGCTCGTCGTCGCACGCGGCAGCCAGCGCGTGGTCGGCGCGCACATGGTCGGCCGCGACGCGGGCGAGATCATCCAGGGCATCGCGATCGCGATTCGCGCGGGCGCGACGAAGGCGCAGTTCGACGACACGATCGGCATCCATCCGACCGCGGCCGAGGAATTCGTGACGATGCGGCAGAAGGTGGCCGACTAGCGGGCGCGGCATGCGTGCGGGCACACACGCGCGCGTGCGGCTCGATTGCCGCGGTGCGCATTGGCCGGTGAGTCGTTTCCTTTCACGGCAAAGCCGAATGAGTTTTGGTGATGGTGGTCGAGCTTTTGATAACGCCGACTGACCGTGCCGGTCACGTTTCTCGAAATTATCGGGTCGCACATTGGCCCGGCGTTGCAATGCGCAGCAATCGGCATGCTCCGGATTCTTTCCCGGAAAGCCTTTGCCCGTGGCGACCCGCGTGCGATCCCGGCGGATATTTAATATAAGTACGAAAATCGTCAACTATTATCAAGAACCCCCGTCTCGATAATCAGGCTTGATATGATCGCGCAAAATCCTATCCGGGGCCGGTCATGCGCGATCAACAGCGCAGCAATCAGAATAACGGGGTAATTCACGTGCGCGACGCATTCGCGCATCGATTTGCCTGTCCGCTTTGTGCCGCAACACATCCGTTGCGCGTACCCATCCATCCGATACCGCGATCGCCGGCCCGGCGATGACGGCGCACGTGCGCATCGCGCCGATGCGTACGTGTCAGCCCTCACCGCAGCCGTTTCGAACGCAGGTTCGTCCGCGAGCCGGCGTGTCCGCCAGGGCCATCTTTCCATGCAAGGAGACCAGCAGTGAACCATCAGACTCGACGCACCGTCCTCGTGGCGGCTGCGGTTGTCGCAGCGCTGTCCGGCTGCGCGACCGAATCGTCGCGCACGCTCGACGTGCCGGCCGTCAGCAGCGCGCAGAAGCCGTATGCGGGCAAGCCCGTCGCGATCGCCGTCGGCAAGTTCGACAATCGCTCGAGCTATATGCGCGGCATCTTCTCCGACGGCATCGACCGCCTCGGCGGGCAGGCGAAGACGATCCTCGTCACGCGCCTGCAGCAGAGCCGGCGCTTCAACGTGCTCGACCGCGAGAATCTCGACGAGATCAGGCAGGAAGCCGGCTTCATGAAGAAGGCGCAGGCCGTGAAGGGCGCGAACTACGTGGTGACGGGCGACGTGACCGAATTCGGCCGCAAGGACGTCGGCGATCACCAGCTGTTCGGCATTCTCGGCCGCGGCAAGACGCAGGTTGCGTATGCGAAGGTCAACCTGAACATCGTCGACACGACGACGTCGGAAGTCATCGCATCGAGTCAGGGCGCGGGTGAATTCAGCCTGTCGAACCGCGAGGTGATCGGCTTCGGCGGCACGGCCGGCTACGACTCGACGCTCAACGGCAAGGTACTCGACCTCGCGATCCAGGAAGCCGTGAACCATCTCGTCGACCAGGTCGACGCCGGGGCGTTGAAGGCTGCGCAGTAAAACCCGCGCGCAATCCGGCGCGGACGCATCATTCCATCAACCAGAAGAGACTAGACCATGAAACGGGGAATCTGGCTGCCGGCGACGGCGGCTGCATTGCTGCTCGCGGGCTGCGCGGCACCCACCACGCCGCCGCTGTATCAATGGACCGGCTATCAGCCGCAGGTGTACGAATACTTCAAGGGTCAGCAAGCACCGCAGCAGCAGATCGATGCGCTCGAAAAGGCGCTGCAGGAGATTCGCGCGAAGGGGCATACGCCGCCGCCGGGTTTCCATGCGCATCTCGGGATGCTGTATGCGAGCGTCGGCAACGGGCAGCAGGCCGAACAGGAACTGCAGGCCGAGAAGCAGTTGTTCCCGGAATCCGCGCCGTACATGGATTTCCTGATGAAGAAGAAAACCGGCGCATCGAAAGCCGCGAATCCGGCGGCCGCCGGCCAGACGGTCGCCGCCGAGAAGCACGCCGATTCGAACTCCGCCAAACAGTGACGCGCCCGCCATGTTCAAGACACTTTCATTCAAGCTGCTGTCCGTGCTGTCGATCGCCGCACTGCTGAGCGCGTGCGCGCAACCGGTGCAACGTCCCGACTACACGGCGTTCAAGAAGAGCCAGCCGCGCTCGATTCTCGTGCTGCCGCCGGTCAACGAAACCACTGACGTCGGCGCGACCTACGGCGTGCTGTCGCAAATGACGCTGCCGCTTGCCGAGTCGGGTTACTACGTGGTGCCCGTCGCGGTGATGGACGAGACGTTCAAGCAAAACGGGTTGACGAACGCAACCGATATCCAGGGCACGTCGCCCGCAAAGCTGCGCGAGATCTTCGGCGCGGACGCCGCGCTGTACTCGAAGGTCACGCAGTACGGCTCGGTCTATCAGCTGGTCGACAGCACGACGATCGTTTCGGCATCGGCGAAACTCGTCGACCTGAAGAGCGGTGACGTGCTGTGGCAGGGCGAGGGCCGGGCGACAGGCAAGGAAGTCGGCAACAACATGAGCGTCAATGCGTTCGGAATCGTCGGGGCGCTGGTGCAGGCAGCCGTCAAGCAGGTTGCGCATTCGCTGACCGACGAAGCGCACGACGTGGCCGGACTGACGAGCAGCCGTCTGCTGTCGGCCGGCCCGCCGAACGGGTTGCTGTACGGGCCGCGCTCGCCGAAGTACGGCACCGACTGACGCACGGCAGCCGTCCCGGCGTGCCGGAACCGGTCTGAACGGCCGCGCGAGCGCACGGCCGTCTTGTATCCGCGCATCGATGCTTCGTGGTGCTCAATGCACGCCGAACGCGTCGAGCATCCGGTACCAGCTCATCGCGAGCACCAGCGCCGGCGTGCGCAGCGCTTCGCCGCCGGGGAAATCGCGATGCCGGATCTTCTCGAACAGGTCGAAGCGACTCGCCTGTCCGTCGATCGCTTCGGCGATCAGCTTGCCCGCGAGCGCGGTCGTGTTCACGCCGTGCCCCGAAAACCCCTGCGCGAAGTACAGCGTCGGCGCGATGCGGCCGAAGTGCGGCGCGCGGTTCATCGTGATGTCGACGAAGCCGCCCCACGCGTAGTCGACCTTCACGTCCGCGAGCTGCGGGAACGTCTTCAGCATGTCCGCCCGCATCGCCGCGGCGAGGTCGCGCGGTTCGCGCGTCGAATAGCTGACCTTGCCGCCCCACACGAGCCGCGTGTCGGGCGCCGGCCGGAAATAGTCGAGCACGAAGCGGCTGTCGCAGATCGCCGCGCGCGCAGGCATCAGCGCGGCGGCGCGCGCTTCGCCGAGCGGCTCGGTCGCGATCACGTAGGTGCCGACCGGCATGATCTTCCTCGACAGCGCGGGTGCGAGCGTGCCGACGAAAGTGTTGCACGCGAGCACGACGAAGCGCGCGCGCACGTTGCCGCCGCTCGTCTCGACGACGTGGCCGCCGGCGACGTCGCGCACGCGCGTCACGCAGCTGTCCTCGTGGATGCGCACGCCTGCGTCGGTCGCCGCGCGCGCGAGGCCGAGCGTGTAGTTGAGCGGATGCAGGTGGCCGCTGTCGGGGTCGTACAGACCGCCGCGATAGCGGGCCGACTGCACGTAGTCGCCGAGTTCGTCGGCTTCGACGAAGTGGAAGCGGTCGTAGCCGAAGCGCTTCGCGGCTTCGTCGCGCCAGCGCTTCAGCGAATCGGCGTCGCGCTCGGTGTTCGCGGCGGTCAGGTAGCCGGGCACCAGCGCGCAGTCGATGTCGTGCTGCGCGATGCGCGATTTCACGAGCGACAGCGTTTCGAGCCCCATGTCCCAGATGCGCTTCACGTCGCCTTCGGGCATGAATTGCGCGAACGTGTCGATGTCGCATGCAAAGCCGCCGATGAGCTGGCCGCCGTTGCGGCCGCTCGCCGCCCATCCGACCCGCGACGCTTCGAGCACGGTCACCGAATGGCCGCGCTCGGCGAGGTTGAGCGCGGCGGACAGGCCCGTGAGGCCCGCGCCGATCACGCACACGTCGGCGTCGATCGTGCCGGCGAGCGGCGCGTGGCGGGTCGTATCGTTGGCGGTCGCCGCGTAGTAGGACGCGACGTGCGGCTGGTTGGCGAATGTCTGCATGGTCTGGATAACGAAGTAAGTAGGCTCAGAACAGCTCGCGCACGCGGTGGTACAGCATCCCGAGTTCGAGCGCGGGTTGCCGCCATGCGTCGCCGCCGGGAAAGCGCCGGTGACGCAGACGCGCGAACAGGTCGAATGCGCGCGTGTCGCCCGCGATCGCACCGGCGATCGCGCGTCCGGCAATGCCGGTGAGCGCGACGCCGTGCCCGCTGAAACCCTGGACGTAGAAGAAGTTGGGATCGAGTGCGCCGAAGTCCGGCGCGCGGTTGCGCGTGACGTCGACGAAGCCGCCCCACGCGTGGTCGACGCGCACGTCGCCGAGTTGCGGGAACACGCCGAGCATGCGCTGGCGGATCGTTTCGGCGAGCGTGGCGGGCGATGCGCCGGCCGAGTTCGCGCGGCCGCCGAACAGCATCCGGTGGTCGGCCGACAGCCGGAAATAGTCGAGGAAGAAATTGTTGTCGCACACGGCTTCGCGCTTTGCGATCAGCGCGTCGGCGCGCGCCTGGCCGAGCGGCTCGGTCGCGATGATGTACGACGCGATCGGGGCGATGCGCGCGGCGGTCGCGGCCGGCAGGATGCCGCCGGGCCCCGCGTTGCAGCACGACACGACGTAGCGGCAGCGCACCTCGCCCGACGGCGTGCGCACGACGGGGCGCGCACCGCGCACGACGTCGAGCGCCGGCGTATGCGCATACAGCGCGACGCCTTCGCGGCGCGCGGCCTCGGCGAGACCGAGGCAGTACTTGAGCGGATGCAGGTGGCCGGACAGCGGGTCGTGCACGCCGGCCAGATAGCGTGTCGACGCAATGCGTGCGTGGATTTCGCCGGTGTCGAGCCAGGTGAGCGACGGATGGCCCCAGCGCGACGTCGCGGCCGCCATCCACGCGCGCAGGTCGTCGATGCGGCGCGGTTTGGTCGCGACCGTCAGGTAGCCGCGCGTGAAGTCGCAGTCGATCCCGTAGCGCGCGATGCGTTCGGCGATCAGCGCGACGCCGTCGAGCGACAGCGACCACGCGGCACGCGCGCCGTCGGCGCCGAGCTGTTGCTCGATCACCTCGTCCTTCGCGAAGCCCGTGATCGCCTGGCCGCCGTTGCGGCCCGACGCGCCCCAGCCGGGCCGGTGCGCATCGATCACGGCGACGGACAGCCCGCGCGCACGGCAGTCGAGCGCTGTCGACAGGCCCGCGAAGCCGGCGCCGATCACGCAGACGTCGACATCGATCGCGTCGTCGAGCACGGGGACGTCGACCACGGGCCGCGTGACGGTTGCTTCGTAGTACGAGTCGCGCGCGAGCGCATCGGCGCGGCGGGTGAAAGACTGCGTCATGAAAACGACTCCCTCGAAAAGGCTGCAACCTGCACGCAGCCACCCTGAAAACGGCGCGGGACGCCGCGCGCGCGGCACGGCGTCCCGCGTGTGCTGCGTCAGAACGAATAGATGAACTGCGTGGCGAGCAGGTCGTTGGACTTGCCGTACGAGCCGTCGTTGCGCAGGAACACCTTGTTGTTCGCCCAGTCGTGCCGGTATTCGACCTTCACGGTGATCTGCTGGGTCGGATAGAACAGCAGGTCGAGCGCGACATCCTGGCGTACCGCGCCCTTGCACTCGAAGCCCAGGCCGCCGCCGGCCTTCGATTGCGCGAGGCAGTCCGCGTCGACGCCGAAGCCGTTGCTCGGATCCATCCCGTTGCCGTTCAGCGCGATGCCGCCGCCGCCGCCGCCGTTCTTCGAGTTGGCGAGCAGGTCGTAGCGCAGCGTCACGCCCATGCGGCCGACCACCGGCGCGTTGAACTTGCGGTGCGCGAGCAGCGACAGGCCGTACCACTGCGCGAGCCCGCCGTTGAACGCCGCATGCTGCTGCCGGCCGTAGTCGACTTCCGCGTTGTACTGAATATCGGCGAGCGTGTAGGTCGCGTCGAGTTCGCCGAAGAAGAACGAACCGTACGCGCTTGGCGCCGCGCCGCCCGGGCCATAGTGGACGTTGCCCTGATCGTCGATCGCGCTCGACAGCGTCTGCCGGCCGATGTTGAACGAGCCGCCGAGATCGAGCGCACTCGACCACGTGTAGTCCGCGCGCGCGGTGAAGGTCGGCACCCTGTTGCTGGTGGTGATCGGGTCGCCGAGCGCGTTGGTGCCTGTCTGCGTGACCGAACCGTACGTGCGGTACTGCTCGTTGCCGAGGAAGAACTTCCACGCCCAGGCGCCCTTCGTGTAGTTCGCGCCGATACCGACGTAGCTGCCCGGATCGGAGAAATCGTACAGCAGGTTGTGCGTGAGCGTGAGCATCTGGTTCGACTGCTGCACCTCGTAGCCGCCGAAGCTCGGGATCAGGCCGGCGACGAGCGTCGTCTCGGCGGTGATCGGCACGTTGATGACTGCCGTGTTCAGCAGGTTGTCGGTGATCGAGCCGCGCGAGTTCTGCAGCAACGTGATGCCGTTGCCGCGGTTCGGCATCAGCGTGATCTCGGCCGACGGCGCCATCGGGCCGACGCCGAACGTCTTCTTGATGTCGAGGTAGAGATCGCCGAACGTGCTGTTGAAGTAGTTGTACGCGTTCTCGTGGTTCGCGAACAGGAACGACGACGTGCCGGCCGCACGGTTGTAGATGTAGGTCGGATCGATGTAGCCGGTGACCGACAGGCCGGCCAGCGGGCCGGTGTTGGCCGCGTCGGTCAGCGAGTCGACCTTCAGCTGCTGGTTCGCGATCTGCTGCTTCATTTCGCTGACGTCGTCGTTGGTCAGCGTGGCCTGCGCCTTGCCGTAATCCGGCGAGCCCGGATCGGCCGCCACCGCGACGGCCTTGCTGCCGCCGGCCGCACCCGCACCCGCACCCGCGCTCGCGCCGGCCGTCGCGACCGCGCCGCCGCCCGGCTTCGCGGCGAGCTGCGCCTGCATCGCCTTCATCTGTTTCTGCAGCGCCGCGACCTGCGCCTGCAGCGCCTTGATCTCGGCGGATGTCGAGCCGGCCAGCGCGATGCCCGGCAACGCGCCGGCCACCAGCAGGCAGATCAGTTTCTTCTTCATTGCGGATTCTCCTTGTCGTGCGCCTGTCAAATCGGGATCGAATCGCGCGCCCCCCCTGGGGCAGCGCGCCTTGCTTGTCTGCAGTGCTTGTTATCCTTGATGCGGGAGACGGGGCGTCACGCCATCGCGAACGCCGCCTTCAGGTCGGCCATCCGGCGCCGCTCGCGTGCGATCATCATCCGGTTCACCACGATCACGCCGATCGTCACGGCCGTGATGAACAGCGTCGCCAGCGCATTCATCTCCGGGTTCAGCCCCAGCCGCACGCGCGAGAACACCACCAGCGGCAGCGTCGTCGAACCCGGCCCCGACAGGAACGCCGACAGCACCAGGTCGTCGATCGACAGCGTGAACGACAGCAGCCACCCCGACAGCAGCGCCTGCGAGATCAGCGGCAGCGTCACCACGAAGAACACCTTCAGCGGCGTCGCGCCCAGATCCAGCGCGGCCTCCTCCAGCGACTTGTTCATCTCCTTCACGCGCGACTGCACGATGATCGCCACGTACGACACGCACAACATCACGTGACCGATCCAGATCGTCACCATCCCGCGACCTTTCGGCCAGCCGAACATCTGCTCCAGCGCCACGAACAGCAGCAGCAGCGAGATGCCCTGGATCACCTCCGGAATCACCAGCGGCGCGTTGATCATCCCCGTGTACAGCGTGAAGCCCTTGAAGCGGCCGAAGCGCGCGAGCACGAAGCCCGCCCACGTGCCGATCACGACCGACGCGGTCGCCGTCAAGAGGCCGATCTTCAGCGACAGCCACGCGGCCGTCAGCAGCTCGTCGTCCTCCAGCAGCGCCGCGTACCACTTCAGCGAGAAGCCCGACCACACCGTCACCAGCTTCGACTCGTTGAACGAGTACACGACGAGACTGATGATCGGGATGTACAGGAACAGGAAGCCGAAGGCGAGGACGCCCGTCGACAGCGGTTTGCTCGGCTTGATCATTTCGCTTCCTCCAGTTCCTTGACCTGGTAGTACTGGAACAGCGCCATCGGCACCAGCAACAGCAGCACCATCGCGACCGTCACCGCCGACGCCATCGGCCAGTCCATGTTGTTGAAGAACTCATCCCACATCACGCGGCCGATCATCAGCGTGTCGGCGCCGCCGAGCAGCTCCGGAATCACGTACTCGCCCACCGCCGGGATGAACACCAGCAGGCTGCCGGCGATGATCCCGTTCTTCGACAGCGGCAGCGTGATCCGCGTGAACGCGACCCATGGCTTCGCGCCCAGGTCGTACGCGGCTTCGAGCAGCGTCAGGTCCATCTTCACGAGGTGCGCGTACAGCGGCATCACCATGAACGGCAGGTACGAATAGACCATCCCGATGTAGACGCCCGCGTCGCTGTGATACAACCGCAGCGGCGTGTGGATGATGCCGAGCGCGATCAGCGTGTGGTTCAGCAGACCGTCGTCCTTCAGGATGCCGATCCACGCGTACACGCGGATCAGGAACGACGTCCAGAACGGCAGCATCACGGCCATCATCAGCACGTTGCGGCGGTTCGGCTCCGAGCGCGCGATGTAGTACGCCATCGGATAACCGATCAGCAGGCACAGCACCGTCGACACGGCGGCCATCTTCAGCGAGCTGAGGTAGGTCGCGACATACAGGTCGTCCTGCAGCAGGAACGCGTAGTGCGACAGCTGCAGCGCGAAGTGCACGACGCCGTCCTTGAACTCGACGAGCGACGTGTACGGCGGGATGCCCATCACCTGGTCGGCGAAGCTGATCTTCAGCACCAGCACGAACGGCAGCGCGAAGAACACCGCGAGCCACAGGAACGGCACGCCGATCGCGACGCTGCGACCCGACGGCAAGAAGCGCGACAGCGCGGCGAAGCGGCCCGGGCGGGCGCGGCCCGCGCCAACGCTCGCGGCGCCGGTCGACACCGGCGTGGAGGGCGTGGAAGCAGAGGTTCTCATCGCGTCGTCCTCATTGCGTCAGCACGACGCCGCTGGCCGGCGACCACGACACGAACACGTCGTCGTTCCACGCCGGTGCGTTGTCGCTCATCAGGTGCGAGCTCGACAGGTTCGACACGACCGTCTTGCCGCTCGGCAAGCGCACGTGGTACAGCGAGTAGCTGCCCATGTACGCGATGTCGGTCACGACGCCGCGCGCCCAGTTGTGTTTCGAGCCGGGTTTCTCGCGCGACACGTGGATGCGCTCCGGGCGCACCGAAATGCCGACCGGCATCCCGAGCGGGCCCGTGACGCCGTGGCTCACGTACATGCGCGCCTCGAGGTCATCGCTCTCGACGAAGATGTGATCGGGTTCATCCTCGACCACGCGGCCTTCGAACAGGTTGGTCGAGCCGATGAATTCGGCGGAGAAGCGGCTGTTCGGAAACTCGTACACCTCGCCCGGCGCGCCGATCTGCACGATCTTGCCTTCGCTCATCACCGCGAGGCGGCTGGCCATCGTCATCGCCTCTTCCTGGTCGTGCGTGACCATCACGCAGGTCACGTCGACCTTCTCGATGATGTTCACGAGTTCGAGCTGGGTCTTCTGGCGGATCTTCTTGTCGAGCGCGGACATCGGCTCGTCGAGCAGCAGCAGCTTCGGGCGCTTGACCAGCGAGCGCGCCAGCGCGACGCGCTGCTGCTGGCCGCCGGAGAGCTGATGCGGCTTGCGCTGCGCGTACTTGCTCATCTGCACGAGCGCGAGCGCATCGGCCACGCGCTCCTTGATCTCGTTTTTCGGCGTGCCTTCCTGCTTCAGGCCGAACGCGACGTTCGATTCGACCGTCATGTGCGGGAACAGCGCGTACGACTGGAACATCATGTTCACGGGGCGGCGGTACGGCGGCAGCGACGCAAGGTCCTCGCCGTCGACGAAGATCTTGCCGGAGGTCGCCGTCTCCAGCCCGGCGAGCATGCGCAGCAGCGTCGACTTGCCGCAGCCGGAGCTGCCGAGCAGTGCGAACAGTTCGTTCTTCGCGATCGTCAGGTTCACGTTGTCGACGGCCGTGCTGTCGCCGAACTTCTTCACGACGTTCTCGATGCGGACGAACGTATCGTTTTGCGGGCGGGCCGCGGCGGCCGGTTGAGTCTGTCGTGCAGCAGCGGAAGAGGGTATCGATTGCATGGGAGTCACCATTCGTTCTTCACGGATTGCAGGCGTGAGCGTCCCCGCACGAGGCGCGCAACGCGACTCGCGGACGACGGCTCGTGCCGGATGGAACAGTGCGCGCGGCGCGCGCGGGCGGACGGAGGTCCGCGAATCTCGGGCGGGCAGGCGTGAAGCGATGCCGGCGCCGCCGTGATGCATGACGATCAGTGGCCCGTCTTAAGCTGGGCCCACAGACGGTTCTCGAGGCGCAGGATGTCGGCCGGCATCGGCTTCATCAGCACCATCTTCTTCAGCACGTCTTCCGGCGGGTAGACGGTCGGATCCTGCGCGACGGCCGGCGTGACGAACGGGTGTGCGGCCTTGTTCGCGGTCGGGTAGAACACCGTGTTGGTGATCGCCGCATTGACCTTCGGATCGGACACGTAGTTGATCCACTTCAGTGCGGCTTCGGGGTGCGGTGCATCCTTCGGGATCACCATCACGTCGAACCACAGCAGGCCGCCTTCCTTCGGGTTCGAGAACTTGATGTCGTACGAACGTTTCGCTTCCGACGAGCGGCGGTGCGCGATGCCGACGTCGCCCGACCAGCCGAGCACGACGCACACGTCGTTGTTCGCGAGGTCGTTGATGTAGCCGGACGAGTTGAACTGGGTGATGTACGGGCGGACTTTCTTCAGGACTTCGAACGCAGCCTGGTAGTCGCCGGGGTTCTTGCTGTTGGGATCCTTGCCCATGTATTGCAGCGTGGCGGCGAACACGTCGACGGCCTGGTCGAGGAACGATACGCCGCAGCTCTTCAGCTTCTCCATGTTGGCCGGGTCGAACACCAGCGCCCAGCTGTCGACCGGCGCCTTGTCGCCGAGCGCCTTCTTCACCGCCTGCGCGTTGTAGCCGATCCCGTCCGTGCCGTACGCCCAGGGGACGCCGTACTGGTTGCCCGGATCGGCATCGGCAATCATCTTCATCAGCAGCGGATCGAGGTTCGCGAGGTTCGGAATCTTCGACTTGTCGAGCTTCTGGTACACGCCGGCCTGGATCTGCTTGGCCATGTAGTTCGACGTCGGCACGACGATGTCGTAACCCGAACTGCCGGCAAGCAGCTTCGCCTGAAGCGTGTCGTCGCTGTCGTAGTTGTCGTACTTGACGTGGATGCCCGTCTGCTTCTGGAAGTTCGGGATCGTGTCGGGTGCGATGTAGTCGGACCAGTTGTAGACGTTCAGGTCCTCGGCATGCGCCGACGGACTGGCGACTGACGTGAACGCTGCCGCGGCGGCAAGGGCGGCGACTGAACAGGCTTGGCGAAGAAAGCAGGCACGCATGGTGGAATTCCCTTGGGTTATGGCGGCGTGCGGCGCCCGCCGCACGCCTGTAGGCAAAGCCGTTACGAAATACCCAGTTGCTGGGCGGTTGCATCGACGGCCTTCTTTGCCTTCGACACGAGTTCATCGATTTCCTGGCGCGTGATCACGAGCGGCGGCGACAGCAGCATCCGGTCGCCGGTCGCCCGCATGATCAGGTTGCCGTTGAAGCAGAAGTCGCGGCAGATCGTGCCGACGTCACCGCCGTTCGCGAAGCGGCGGCGGTCGGCCGGCGATTCGGCGAGCTGCAGGCTCGCGACGAGGCCGTGGCCATGCACCTCGCCGACGATCGGGTGACGCGCGAAGGTCTCGCGCATCAACGCCTGGAAGTACGGGCCCGTGTCGTTCTTCACGCGCTCGACGATGCCTTCGTCGCGCAGCAGCTTCAGGTTCGCGACCGCGACGGCCGCCGCCACCGGGTGGCCCGAGTACGTGAGGCCGTGATTGAACTCGCCGTTGTCGATGATCGGCCGCGCGACGCGCTCGTGAATGCCGACTGCGCCCATCGGCACGTAGCCCGACGTCAGGCCCTTGGCCATCGTGATCAGGTCCGGCTCGAAGCCGAAGTGCTGGTGCGCGAACCATTCGCCGGTCCGGCCGAAGCCGCCGATCACTTCGTCGGCGACCAGCAGGATGTCGTACTTGCGGCAGATCCGCTGGATTTCCGGCCAGTACGTCGACGGCGGGAAGATCACGCCGCCCGCGCCCTGGAACGGCTCGCCGATGAATGCCGCGACGTTCTCCGCGCCGAGTTCGAGGATCTTCGCTTCGAGCTGCTGCGCACGCGCGAGGCCGAACGCTTCCGGCGTCTCGCCTGCTTGCGCTTCGCCGAAGAAATACGGCTGGTCGATGTGCACGATGTGCTCGACCTTCGATGGCATCTGCTCGTGCATGTAGCCCATCCCGCCGAGCGTGCCGCCCGCGATCGTCGAGCCGTGGTAGCCGTTCTTGCGCGAGATCACGTACTTCTTCTGCGGCTTGCCCTGCACGCGCCAGTACTGGTGCACGAGGCGCAGCACGGTGTCGTTGCCTTCCGAGCCGCTGTTGCAATAGAAGAAGTGGTTGAAGCCGGCCGGCGTCACTTCCGCGAGCATCGCGGAAAGCTCGATCACCGGCGGGTGCGTGGTCTTGAAGAACGTGTTGTAGAACGGCAGTTCCTGCAGCTGGCGATACGCGGCGTCGGCGAGTTCCTTGCGGCCGTAGCCGACGTTCACGCACCACAGGCCGGCCATCCCGTCGATCACCTTGTTGCCGTCCGAGTCCCACAGGTAGACGCCGTCGGCCTTCACGATCACGCGGCTGCCGGCGCGGTTCAGCGCGCCCATGTCCGAGAACGGGTGGATGTGGTGCGCGGCGTCGAGCGCGCGGTATTCGGCGGTCGAGCGTGCCTGCGTCGCGCGCGGCGCGGCGGCTGGTGCGGCCGGCTGGATCCAGGCAGATTCGTTGCGGTAAGTCATGTTTCCTCCGTGATTCCGTATTCGGTTGTGCGCGCGCTCAGACGTGCAGCAGCAGATGGCGGCGTTCCCACGAGCTGATCACGCGGAAGAACGCTTCGTATTCGGTTTCCTTCAGCGCGAAATACGCTTTCAGGAACTTGTGGCCGAGGATCTCGCCGAGCGGTTCGCACGCGGCCATCAGCGTCAGCCCTTCCTCGAGGTTGCGCGGCAGCTGGTACGGCAGGTCGTAGCCGTCGCTGACGAGCGGCTCGGTCGGCTCCAGGCGCTGCGTCATGCCGAGGTAGCCGGCCGCGAGCGTCGCGGCGAGTGCGAGGTACGGGTTGCAGTCGACGCCCGGGATGCGGTTTTCGATGCGGCGTGCCGACGGGCCCGAGTGCGGGATGCGGAAGCCGACCGTGCGGTTGTCGTAGCCCCACTGCACGTTGATCGGCGCGGCCATGAAGCGCGACAGGCGGCGGTACGAGTTGATGTACGGCGCGAAGATCGGCATCAGCGCCGGCGTGTACTTCTGCAGCCCCGCGAGGTAGTTGTAGAACATCGACGTCGCGCCGCCGGTTTCCTGCGACGTGAACAGGTTCAGGCCCGTTTCCTCGTCGACGATGCTCTGGTGCACGTGCATGGCCGAACCCGGCTCGTCTTCCATCGGCTTGGCCATGAACGTCGCGTACATGTTGTGACGCAGCGCGGCCTCGCGCACCGTGCGCTTGAACAGGAACACCTGGTCGGCCAGCGACAGCGCGTCGCCGTGCATGAAGTTGATCTCCATCTGCGCGGCGCCGACTTCGTGGATCAGCGTGTCGATGTCGAGGTTCTGTGCTTCGCAGTACTCGTAGATGTCCTCGAACAGCGGATCGAACTCGTTGACGGCCTCGATCGAATACGACTGGCGGCCCGTTTCGGGGCGGCCCGTGCGGCCGACCGGCGGACGCAGCGGCAGGTCCGGGTCCTTGTTCATGTCGACGAGATAGAACTCGAGCTCCGGCGCGACGACGGGTTTCCAGCCCTTGGCCTTGTACAGCTCGAGCACGCGGCGCAGCACGTAGCGCGGCGAGATCTCGACGGGCGAGCCGTCGAAGTGCACGCAGTCGTGGATCACCTGCGCGGTCGGGTCGACGGCCCACGGGATCAGGCGGATCGTCGACTCGTCGGGCACGCACACCATGTCGGGATCGGTCACGCCGGTCAGCGAGCCGTCTTCCGGATACTCGCCGGTGACGGTCTGCACCATCACGGCCTGCGGCAGGCGCATCGATTCGCCGGACGTGAACTTGTTGCGCGGCGTGATCTTGCCGCGCGCGATACCGGCCATGTCGGGAATGATCGCCTCGACTTCGGTGATCCGGTGTTGTTTCAGAAAACTTTCGATGTCTTGCATGTCTGTTCTCGTTTTGTTTGGGTCGGCGCGCTCAGGCGAGTGCGGCGGCGGCCATGGCGCGCGTGCGGGCAGTGCGGCGGGCACGGCAGGCATCGCCGAAGGCGCGGAAGATCGCGCTCGACAGCGGGTCCTGCGCATGGCGCCATTCGGGGTGCCACTGCACGGCGAGTGCGAAAGCCGGTGCGTCGACGACGCTGACGGCCTCGATCAGGCCGTCCGGTGCGACGGCTTCGACGGCGAGGCCGGAGCCGAGCTGCGCGATGCCCTGCTTGTGCAGCGAGTTCACGTGCACTTCGTCGCGGCCGCCGGCGAGCGCGTGCAGCTTGCCGCCGGGCGTCAGGCGCACGACGTGCGCGGGGCCGTATTGCGTGTCCATCGGCGCGTCGTCGTCCTCGCGGTGATCGGCGAGGCCCGGCACTTCATGCACGCGCTGGTGCAGCGTGCCGCCGCAGACGACGTTCAGCTCCTGGAAGCCGCGGCAGACGGCGAGCACCGGCACGCCCGCGGCGATCGCGGCGCGCAGCAGCGGCAGCGTCGTCGCGTCGCGCGCCGGGTCGTGTTTCGTGCCGGGCGCGCTTGGTTCGCCGCCATACAGGTGCGGCTCGACGTTCGAGTAGCTACCGGTAAACAGCAGCCCGTCGACCGTGGCGAGCACGTCGTCGACCGACTGGCGCGCGCCGAGCGCGGGCAGCACCATCGCGAACGCGTGCGCGCCGTCGACGATCGCGGCGACGTATTTGTCGCCGACCGTGTGCGACGCATGTGCGCCGATTTGCGTGAGGTCGGCAGTGATGCCGACGAGGGGTTTCCTTTCCATGACGTCAATCAGTTATCCGGAGGGTTGTTGCGTGCATTTCGCCGGACGGCGCGAAACGCAGGCGTGCAACAGCCCCGCAGCCTGGCGCAAGGCGCAAGGCCGCTGGTGAATGGGCGCAACGGGATGGCGTGGCGATCCGCGCTGCGCGCGACGATCAGGCCGTCGTTCGTTTCATTGCGACACGCGACGCGGCAACGAATGCGCGAACGCGTTCCGTCACCGCACGGACCATGCGGTTGGCGAATCAGCAGGCGAAACGAACGACGTAAAGAAAGGAGAGGCGCTACGGCAGCAGCGACGCCACTTCGTCGGTATCGACGGCGACGAATGCGCGTGCGGAAACGGCGTTGTGGCGCCGAACGGAACGACGGGACAGGATGGTGTAGATCGACAGGTGAAGCAGGCGAGGACTATGCCAGCCGCAACTGCCGTCGGAAGCGGGAACGGCGCTGCGCAAACTTCGCACATCGCCTCGATCCCACCTCACCAGAGGGCCACGGACTCTCACGATTACACTCGACTGGTTTGTTGAAAGTTTTGAACACCCGACCGTTTCAACGCACTGGGCGTTTAAAATAATCAAGGCGCCGGTTCGGCATCATTTACATTGATGAGCATCAATTTTTGCGTTGCAATAACGCTTTTTTGCTGCTCATTAAAGTCTGATGACGCCAACCTGAGAGCCAGCATATACGAGCCAAAAACGGCGTCAAATGTTTTTTAACGGTCCTGTATCAGGGCTTTCCCGAGCAACGGGAACAAAAGATTCGCAAAAGGAATGGTCGGCGAGGTGTTCATTATTTCGAACGCCTTTCAGGGTTTTCCCCGCTGATATGCGGCATAAAGTGATTAGAATATTCAACGGCTGTCCACCGCGTCGTTTCACTTTGTCATCGCACTTATCGTGTCCGAAACCGAATCGATGTCCACCGAAGTCGCCGAGCGCCTGCGCTTCGTGCGCAACAAGCATGGCCTGTCGCAGCGCGAACTCGCGAAGCGCGCCGGCGTGACCAACGGCACGATCTCGCTGATCGAACAGGGCCGCGTGAGCCCGTCGGTCGGCTCGCTGAAGAAATTGCTCGAATGCATACCGATGAGTCTTGCGGAGTTCTTCACGTTCGAGCTCGTCGAGTCGCGCTCGGTCGTGTCGCGTCGTGACGAGATGCCGAACCTCGGCAACGACACGCTCGCGTTTCACCTGGTCGGCGCGAGCGTGAAGGACCGCAACATGTGCATCCTGCGCGAGATCTATCAGCCACACGCCGACACGGGGCCCGAGATGCTCGTGCACGCGGGGCACGAGGGCGGCGTCGTCGTATCGGGCCGGCTCGAGCTGACCGTCGACGGCGCGACGTGGCTGCTCGACCCCGGAGACGGCTACTACTTCGAAAGCCGTTTGCCGCACCGTTTTCGCAATCCCAGCGCGGAACTGATCTGCGAGGTCGTCTCGGCCAATTCGCCGGCGACCTTCTGACCTTCCCACCGCGCATCACTGCATTCGCTGCTGGCTGGCTGCGCATCACGCGCAGCGGCGTGCCGCATCGCGAATGCCAAAAAACTGAGGCATCCTGATGAACAAGTTGACTTTGGCTGACTGGCAGGACAAGGCGGCGTCGCTCGAGATCGAAGGGCGCGCATTCATCGACGGCGCGTCGCGCGACGCGCAGGGCGGCAAGACGTTCGACTGCGTGAGCCCGATCGACGGCCGCGTGCTGGCGAAGGTCGCCGACTGCGGCGAAGCCGACGTGAACGCGGCCGTCGCGGCTGCCCGCCGCGCGTTCGACGCAGGCGTATGGGCCGGCCTGAACCCGCGTGCACGCAAGGCCGTGCTGCTGCGCTGGGCCGCGCTGATGCGCGAGCATCTCGACGAACTGTCGCTGCTCGAGACGCTCGACGCGGGCAAGCCGATCGGCGACACGACGACGGTCGACGTGCCGGGCGCCGCGTACTGCGTCGAATGGTTCGCGGAAGCGATCGACAAGGTCGGCGGCGAGGTCGCGCCGGCCGATCATCATCTCGTCGGGCTCGTCACGCGCGAGCCGGTCGGCGTGGTGGCGGCCGTCGTGCCGTGGAACTTTCCGATCCTGATGGCCGCGTGGAAATTCGGCCCCGCGCTCGCGGCCGGCAACAGCGTCGTGCTGAAGCCGTCGGAGAAATCGCCGCTGACCGCGATCCGCGTCGCGCAGCTCGCGTTCGAAGCCGGCATCCCGGCCGGTGTGTTCAACGTCGTGCCGGGCGCGGGCGAACCGGGCAAGCTGCTCGCGCTGCATCGCGACGTCGACTGCATCGCGTTCACGGGCTCGACGGCCGTCGGCAAGCTGATCATGCAGTATGCGGCGCAGTCGAACCTGAAGCGCGCGTGGCTCGAGCTCGGCGGCAAGTCGCCGAACATCGTGCTGCCCGATTGCCCCGATCTCGACCGTGCCGCGCAAACGGCGGCCGGCGCGATCTTCTACAACATGGGCGAGATGTGTACGGCCGGTTCGCGGCTGCTCGTGCATCGCGACATCAAGGACGCCTTCATCGAGAAGCTCGTGGCGGCCGCGCGCGCCTATGTGCCGGGCAATCCGCTCGATCCGTCGGTGTCGATGGGCGCGATCGTCGACGGCATCCAGCTCGAGCGCGTGCTCGGTTATATCGACGCGGGGCGCAGCGAAGGCAGGCTCGTCACGGGCGGGGCGCGCGTGAAGCAGGAGACGGGCGGCTTCTATGTCGAGCCGACGGTGTTCGAGGTGAAACCCGATGCGAAGATCGCGCGCGAGGAAATCTTCGGGCCCGTGCTGTCGGTGATCGTATTCGACGATGTCGACGAGGCCGTGCGGATCGCGAACGACACCGAATACGGGCTGGCCGCGGCCGTGTGGACGTCGAACCTGACGACCGCGCACGACGTATCGCGCCGGTTGCGTGCGGGGACCGTGTGGGTGAACTGCTACGACGAGGGCGGCGACATGAACTTCCCGTTCGGCGGCTACAAGCAGTCGGGCAACGGCCGCGACAAGTCGCTGCACGCGCTCGAGAAATACACCGAGCTGAAGTCGACGCTGATCCGGCTGCGCTGACGCGTTGCGATGCACGGGCGCATCGCCGTTCGGCGGTGCGCCCGACTCCCGGGTGCGCGTCAGGCGGTGCGCAGCGCGGGGTGGAAGCCGGCGGCTTCGATGATCGACTGCACGCGCTGGGCGCCTTGCGCCGATTCGACCTTGACGATCTTCGCCGCGACGTCGATGTCGAGCTTCGCGGCGGGATCGGCAGCCGTCACCGCACGCGTGATCGCATTGGCGCAGCCGCCGCAGGTCATGTCCTGGACTTCGAATTCCATCGTGTTCTCCTGAGTGGTCGATTGACGAACACCGTCAGCATGAAGTTTGCCATGGTGGGAAGGTCAAGCGTTGCGTGCAGGATACCGCCTGGCCGACGACGCGTCAGGCCGTGGTCTGACGAATGGGGGCGGCGCCGCGCATGCCGGTCGGTGTATGGCCCGATTGACCGTGGCCGTGCAGCGCCGTGCATCGGGAAAAGCCTTTCCGGACAACGGACTGCGAAACGGTGTGAAGCACTATTTCCATGGCGGCAACGAGGGCATTCGATACGGAAATGCGAATCGCTCTTAGTATCGATTCTCTTCAAGATCCATTCTCCGTTTCCCACCATGAATCGTTTTGCTTTCGGCTTCGCGCTGGCCCTGCTGGGCGCATCGGCAACGTCCGCATTCGCTGCCGACGACGTCGTCAACTTGACCCTGAAGGACCACAAGTTTTCTCCCGATGGCGTGACGATCCCTGCCGGCAAGAAGGTGAAGTTCGTCGTGAAGAACCTCGACGCGACGCCCGCGGAATTCGAGAGTGACGACTTCAAGGCGGAGAAGGTCGTGCCGGCCGGCAAGTCGGTCGAGATCCTGGTCGGGCCGCTGAAGGCGGGGACCTACGAGTTCCACGACGAGTATCACGAAGCGCAGTCGAAGACGCACCTGACCGTCAAGTAAGCGGATACCGACATGCTGTCGACTGCCCTGATCGTCTTTCGTGAAGTGCTCGAGGCCGCGCTGGTGGTCTCGATCGTGATGGCCGCCACGAAGGGCGTGCCGCGGCGCGGCTGGTGGGTGAGCGGCGGGCTGGCCGGCGGCGTGATCGGTGCAGGCCTGATCGCGGCATTTGCCGACGTGATCTCGCAGTGGGCGTCCGGCATGGGGCAGGAAGTCTTCAACGCGGGCGTGATGTTTGTCGCGACGCTGATGCTCGCATGGCACTGCATCTGGATGAGCCGGCACGGCCGCGAGATGGCGCTGCACATGGGCGCGGTCGGCCGGGCCGTCGCGGCCGGCAGCCGGCCGCTGACGGGCCTCGCCATCGTGGTCGGTGTCGCGGTGCTGCGCGAGGGCTCCGAGGCCGTGCTGTTCCTCTACGGGATCGCGGCGGGCGATCCGGGGCAGACGCCGCAGATGATCGCCGGCGGGCTGCTGGGCGTGCTCGGCGGCGCCGGGCTCGGCTACGCGATGTATGCGGGCCTGCTGCAGATTCCGTTGAAGCGCCTGTTCTCCGTCACCAACGCGCTGATCGTGCTGCTCGCGGCGGGAATGGCGAGCCAGTGCGTCGGCTTCCTGCTGGCCGCGGGGCTCGTGCCGTCGTGGGGCGATGCGGTCTGGGACACGTCGTGGCTGCTTAAGGAATCGAGCATCGTCGGCAAGGCACTGCATACGCTGATCGGCTATACCGCGCGTCCGGCGGGCATCCAGATCGCCGCATACGTGGCGACGCTGGTGGCGATCGTCGTGCTGGCCCGGCTCGTCGGCCGGCCGCAGGTGACGGTGAGGCCGCCGCGGGCCGCCGCCTGAATGTCCGGGTTTGAATGCAGAAAGGGGCGTCGATGACGCCCCTTTCTGCATTTGCGATGCGTGATCCGCGCGCGCGACGGGATCAGCGGTGGTTGTCGATCCAGGCGCGCGCCCATTCGAGCCCTGCATTGCGCGCGTCGTCTTCGGTGTCGAACACGCCGAGCACGCCGGACGCTTCGACGAGCCGGTTGTTCTGCGTGATCGTGCCGCTCGCCGCGAAGCGCTCGGGCTGCATGATCTCGTCCTGCTGCAGAATCGCGTGGCCCCAGATCTGGTAGCCGTGGTAGGTTTGCGCTTCCATTATCGAGTCACCTCCGCAGCGCGGCCGTGCGTGCCGACCTGCAGCACGTTGCCGTCCGGCGTGTATTGACGCGGGATACTGGAGAAGTTTAGTGCGTGCGTCTCGTCCGAGCCGGCAGGGCGCATCACCGTGAGGCGGCCCGGCGCGGGCTGTGCGACGGGGCGCGGTGCGGCCGACGTGTCGGTCGCGGTGGCGGCCGGGCGGTGCGAACCGGCTTTCACGGTCTGGGCGACACGGCGCTTGTGCGGCTTCGCGGCGGCTTTCGGCGTGACGCTCGCGTGCTTCTCCGCGCTCTTGCCGGTGCGCGCATCGGCGCCCGTGCGTGCGGCCGGCGTGCGGGCGTCCGGCGTACGGGCCGCCGGATGGCGCGCCTCGGGCGGATTCCAGACCTCGACGTAATGCTCGGCGGCCCAACCCGTCGACGCGAACGTCAGCGCCAGCAAACCGCATCCAATCAGTCTTACCATTGTCTCTCCGTCATATTCCTTGCGGCCCGCGTCCGGTCGGCCGTGCATGCGCATTCGGGGAAGCCGGCTCAGGAGAACACCTCGAGCCCGTGTTTCTCGACGATCTGGAGCATGCGCGCGGCAATGCCGCTGGGCCGCTTGTCGCCCTGTTCCCATTGGCGGATCGTCGACGTCGTCGTGTTCAGGTAGAGCGCGAACACGCTCTGGCTGACGTTGACGGACTTGCGGATGCGGGCGATCGCTTCGGGATCGAATTGCGGCGCGGCTTCGATGCAGAGATCGTCGTATTCCCGCATCGTCTTCTTGTCGATCAGACTGGCGCGATAAAGCCCCGACGCGGCGCTGTGGACCGCCTCCGTCGCGTCGCTCTTGAATCGACTCTTAGCCATTGCAAATCTCCACAAGCTCTTTCAGTGCGACCAGCGTCGCGATGTCGCTGTCGGTGTGTCGACCTACGTCCGCGGCGAGCTTTCTGAAGGCGCGCAGTTCGCGTGTATCGATGTTGTCGCGGTCGCATTTCGCGAACAGGAACACGAACATCCACGTGTGCCCGATCTTGCCCAGCACGATTCCGCGCTGCCGATTGCCGTCGAGGCTCTTCTTCCAGACGTTGCCGCCGAGATCGACGCCCTGGCCGCGGGCCAGTTCCCGCACCGCGCGGCAGAGCTCGCCATCGGCGATTCCCGCTTTCCCGGCTGCCTGGTGAAACCACTTCGTCTTGAAGACGCGTCGTACGGAAGCAGACATGTCGAGCCGGTCGAGTTAGCACAGGATTATATACCACTACGTGGTACATATTTCGACCTGGCCGAATGGCCTGCTTCGTTCCGCGACGCGGTCGGGACGGCCCGATGCGGGCCATCCCTGTCGTCCAGCCTTACTCCACCGTCACCGATTTCGCGAGGTTCCGCGGCTTGTCGACGTCGGTGCCGCGTGCGCACGCGGTGTGATACGCGAGCAGCTGAAGCGGCACGACGTGCAGGATCGGCGACAGTTGCCCGTAGTGTTCCGGCATCCGGATCACGTGCAGGCCGTCGTCGTTGACGATCTGCGTATCGGCATCGGCGAACACGTACAGCTCGCCGCCGCGCGCACGCACTTCCTGCATGTTCGATTTCAGCTTCTCGAGCAGCGTGTCGTTCGGCGCGACCGTGACGACCGGCATCGCTTCCGTGACGAGCGCGAGCGGCCCGTGCTTCAGTTCGCCGGCCGGATAGGCCTCTGCGTGGATGTACGAGATTTCCTTCAGCTTCAGCGCGCCTTCGAGCGCGATCGGGTAGTGCAGCCCGCGGCCGAGGAACAGCGCGTTTTCCTTGCGTGCGAATTCTTCCGACCACGCGATGATCTGCGGCTCGAGCGCGAGCACGCTGTTCAACGCGGCCGGCAGGTGGCGCAGCTGCTTCAGGAATTCGGCTTCCTGCGCGGCGTCGACGTGCCCGCGCAGCTTGCCGAGCGTCGCGGCCAGCACGAACAGCGCAACGAGCTGCGTCGTGAACGCCTTCGTCGACGCGACGCCGATCTCGGTGCCCGCATGCGTCAGGAACTGCATCTCGGTCAGGCGCACCATCGCGCTGGTCGCGACGTTGCAGACGGCGAGCGTATGCGTGTGGCCGAGCGACTGCGCATGCTTGAGCGCCGCGAGCGTATCGGCCGTCTCGCCCGACTGCGAGATCACGAGCACGAGCTGGCGCGGGTTCGGCACCGATTCGCGGTAGCGGTACTCGCTGGCGATCTCGACCTGCGTCGGGATCTTCGCGATCGATTCGAGCCAGTACTTCGCGGTGAGGCCCGAGTAGTAGCTCGTGCCGCACGCGAGGATCAGCAGGCTGTCGATCTCCGCGAACGCGGCCGGTGCGGCGTCGCCGAACAGCGTGCCGTCGAACGCTTCCGTCTGCGGCACGGTATCGCCGATCGCGCGCGGCTGCTCGAAGATTTCCTTCTGCATGAAGTGGCGATAGGGCCCAAGCTCGACCGCGCCGCCGTACGCGCTGACGACGCGGATCTCGCGCTGCACCGTGGCGCCGTGGCGATCGACGATCGTCACGCCGTCGAGCGACAGCTCGCACACGTCGCCTTCCTCGAGGAACGTGAAGCGGTCGGTGCTGCCTGCGAGCGCGAGCGCGTCGGACGCGAGGAAGTTCTCGCCGTCGCCGTGGCCGACGACGAGCGGCGAACCCTGGCGCGCACCGACGACGGTATGCGGCTGGTCCTTGTGGATCACGGCGATCGCATACGCGCCGTGCAGCTGGCCGACGGCCTCGCGCACCGCGTCGAACAGGTTGCCGCGATACAGGCTGTGCACGAGGTGGGCGATCACCTCGGTGTCGGTCTGCGACACGAACTCGTAGCCCTTCGCGCGCAGCGCATCGCGCAGCGTCTCGAAGTTCTCGATGATGCCGTTGTGGACGAGCGCGAGTGCGTTCGACGAGAAGATCGGGTGCGCGTTGTGCGTGACGGGCGCGCCGTGCGTGGCCCAGCGCGTGTGCGCGACGCCCGTCGTGCCTTCGAGGTGCGATTCGCGCACCTGCGTGTCGAGATCGGCGACGCGCGCGACGCTGCGCGCGCGCTTCGGTGCACCGGGCTCGAGCACGGCGACGCCGCACGAGTCGTAGCCACGGTATTCGAGGCGCCGCAATCCTTCGATCAGCACCGGAACGATATTACGCTGCGCAACTGCGCCGACAATGCCGCACATGAATGGTCAATCCTGTAAGTCGACGCGGGCGCCGCCGGGGCGCCCGCAAAAGGTTCAGCTCTTCTTCTTGACCGGGCGGACGTAGCCGCTCTTCGCGGTCTGCGTCTTCTCGTTCAACGCGAGCACGCCGTCGGCCACGTCCTTCCAGATCGTCGTGCCGGCGGCGATCGTCACGCCGCGGCCGACGCGCACGGGCGCGACGAGCTGCGTGTCGGAGCCGACGAACACGTCGTCCTCGATCACGGTGCGGAACTTGTTCGCACCATCGTAGTTGCACGTGATCGTGCCCGCGCCGATGTTCACGCGCGCGCCGATGTCGGCGTCGCCGATATAGGTGAGGTGGTTCGCCTTCGAGCCGTGGCCGATCACCGCGTTCTTCACCTCGACGAAGTTGCCGACGTGCGCTTCGTCCGCGAGCTGCGCGCCGGGGCGCAGCCGCGCGTACGGGCCGATCACGGTGTGCGCGCCGAGCTCGGCGCCGTCGATGTGCGTGAATGCGTCGATGCGCGTGCCGGTGCCGACCGACGCGTTGCGGATCACGCAGTTCGCGCCGATGGTCACGTTGTCGGCGAGCGTCACGTTGCCTTCGAACACGCAGTTCACGTCGATCGACACGTCGCGGCCGCAGCGCAGCGTGCCGCGCACGTCGAGGCGCGCCGGATCGGCGAGCGTGACGCCGTCGACCAGCAATGCTTCCGCGACATTGCGCTGATGAATGCGTTCGAGTTCCGCGAGCTGCGCCTTGCTGTTGACGCCGAGCGTTTCCCATTCCTCGTCGGGCTGCGACGTGACGACCTCGAAGCCGGCCTCGATCGCGAGTTCGACGACGTCGGTCAGGTAGTACTCGCCCTGCGCGTTCTCGTTCTTCAGCGCGCCGAGCCACATCGACAGCTGGGCCGTCGGCGTGACGATGATGCCCGTGTTGATTTCGGCGATCTTCAGTTCGACCGGCGACGCGTCCTTCTGCTCGACGATGCGCGTGACGAAGCCCGAGGCATCGCGCACGATGCGGCCGTAGCCGCTCGGATCGTCGAGCGTGACGGTCAGGATCCCGTAGCGGCCCTCGCGCGCGGCATCGACGAGACGCTGCAGCGTCGACGCGCGCGTGAGCGGCACGTCGCCGTACAGCACGAGCGTCGGTTGCGCGGGATCGAGAAGCGGCAGTGCCTGGCGCACCGCGTGGCCGGTGCCGAGCTGCTCGGCCTGCAACGCGAACTGGACATCCGGCGCGGCGACGGCGGCCTCGACCTGCTCGGCGCCGTGACCGACGACGACGACCAGCCGGGACGGCTGCAGCGTGCGTGCGGTGTCGATGACGTGGGAGAGGAGCGGCCTGCCGGCCAGGGGATGAAGCACTTTCGGCAGCGCGGAACGCATGCGCTTGCCGGTGCCTGCCGCCAAAATCACGATATTCATGGCGCCAGCTTGTCAGAGGAGTTCGAAGCCGACCATTTTAGCATGCGGCCCCCGCCGTTCCTGGCCTGTCGCGGCGGGGCGACAGCGGGGGGAAAGGGGCCGCGGGCCCCTGTTCCGGCGGCGTTCGGGCCCCGCTTACAGGTCGTCGAACTGGACGATCGAGATCGGTTGGGCGGCGCCCGGCGCGGCGGTGTCGTCGCCCGATGCGCATGGTTCCTCGTCGAACGCGATGTCGCCTTGCGGATCGGCCTCGCCGGTCGCGCGCAGCGACTGGAACGGGTACAGCGTCGTGTCCATCAGGTGCGACGGCACGACCTTCGCGAGCGCGTTGAACATGTTGTCGACGCGGCCGGGGAAGCGCTTGTCCCATTCGCGGATCAGCGCCTTCATTTCCGCGCGCTTCAGGTTCGGCTGGCTGCCGCACAGGTTGCACGGGATGATCGGGAATTCGCGCAGCTCCGCGTATTTCTCGAGATCGGTTTCCTTCACGTACGCGAGCGGGCGGATCACGATGTTCTTGCCGTCGTCCGACTGCAGCTTCGGCGGCATCCCCTTCAGCTTGCCGCCGTAGAACATGTTGAGCAGCAGCGTCTGCACGATGTCGTCGCGATGGTGGCCGAGCGCGATCTTGGTCGCGCCGAGTTCGCCGGCCACGCGGTACAGGATCCCGCGGCGCAGCCGCGAGCACAGCGAGCAGGTCGTCTTGCCTTCGGGCACGAGCCGCTTGACGATGCTGTAGGTGTCCTGGTTCTCGATGTGGAACGGCACGCCGACCTGCTTCAGGTATTCCGGCAGGATGTGTTCCGGGAAGCCCGGCTGCTTCTGGTCGAGGTTCACCGCGACGATGTCGAAGTCGATCGGCGCGCGCTCGCGCAGGCGCAGCAGCACGTCGAGCATCGCGTAGCTGTCCTTGCCGCCCGACAGGCACACCATCACCTTGTCGCCCTGCTCGATCATGTTGTAGTCGCCGATCGCCTGGCCGACCTGGCGCACGATCCGCTTGTACAGCTTGTTGTTCTCGTACGCTTCCTTCTGCTCGCGGCGCGTCAGCGCGGGGCGGCCGGCCGCGGCGGCGTCGTCCAGGGGGGCGGCATCGGCCGCCGTGTCATTCATGTGGGGGGCGTTCATGCGCGCTCCTCGTCCTTGATGCGAAAGACTTCGACGCCGACGGCGTCGCAGTCCGGATAAGCGTCCGGTTTCTCGGTACAGACGCGTACCGCGCGCACGGCATCGTGCGCCAGCAGGTGCGCGGCGATCGCGTCGCACAGCGTTTCCTGCAGGTGGATGTGGCCGCGCGCCACGCATTGCGCGACGCTCTGCTTCATCAGGTCGTAGTCGACGACTTCATGCAGCCGGTCGTCGACGGGGGTGGACAGCGCGAGCGGCACGAACAGGTCGACATTGATGACGACGCGTTGCTCGCCGCGCTTCTCGTGTTCGAAGGCCCCGATGTTGATGTGCACCTCGTAGTCGCGCAGGTAGAGCCTGCGGCAATCCGCGAGGCGGGGGTGCAGGAGAGCGGAAAACATGGTCGTCCCAGTCAAATTGGCGTGCGCGCACGCAAAGCGGCGCGGGCGGCGGCAGTCAGGCCGCGCGACCCGCGCAGTTCATTCATTCGGGCCGGCGGCGGGCGGCACCAGGTGCTCGCCGCCGTCGACGGTCAGCGTCGCGCCCGTCACGCCGGGCGCGCTCGCGAGATAGCAGGCGGCCGCGGCGATATCGTCCGCGTGCGGCGCGTGGCCGCGCACGAGCGCCGCGACGCGCACCTTCGGTGCGAGCGCGAGCGCCAGCGCCGACGTCGCGCGGTTCAGCGCGGCCTGCATCAGCGCATGCGACAGTTGCGCCGGTGCCGGGTGAAACAGGGCCTGATCCAGCACGTGGATCGCACACGCGCGCAGTGCTTCATGCTCGCGCGCGGCGTCGGGTGTGGCATCGGCGAGCGCGCGGGCCAGCGCGAGCGGCGCCGTCACGTTACGCGCGAGCGCACCGGCAAGCGACGCGCCGTCCACCGTCTGCGCGTCGTCGGCACCCGCGCTGGCGCTGACGAACACCGCGCACGCCGGCCGGCCGAGCGCTTCGCCGCACGCGGCGACGAGCGCGGCCGCATCGGCTTCCAGGGCCAGATCGGCGTCGAGCACGGCTGCGCGGCGGCCGCGCGCCGCGACTTCGGCGACGAGCGCATCGGCGGCCGCGCGCGGCGCGCCGGGGCTGCGCTGCAGCGCGACGTCCCAGCCGCGGCGGGCGAAACCGGTCGCGAGCGCACGGCCGATCGACGCGGCGTCGGCTGCGCTGCCCAGGGCGCCCGTGACGAGCACCACGCGCGGGGTCGACGTATCGGCTGAAACGGTCATTTACAATGCCGGGATGAACCCGAAAGCTCACGAACCCGCTAGTTTACCTGCTCCCGGCCCTGACGCGCTCGCGCAGTCCGAAACCCTTGCCGCGCAATTGCGCGGCGAGATCGCGGCGGCCGGCGGCTGGCTGCCGTTCGACCGCTTCATGGAGCGCGCGCTGTATGCGCCGGGCCTCGGCTATTACAGCGGCGGCGCGCGCAAGTTCGGGCGCCGCGCCGACGACGGCAGCGACTTCGTCACCGCGCCCGAGCTGTCGCCGTTGTTCGCGCAGACGCTCGCGCAACCGGTCGCGCAAGCGCTTGCGGCGAGCGATACGCGTCGCGTGATGGAATTCGGCGCCGGCACGGGCAAGCTCGCGGGCGGGTTGCTCGCCGCGCTCGACGCGCAGGGCGTCGAACTCGACGAATACCTGATCGTCGACCTGTCCGGCGAGTTGCGCGAGCGGCAGCGCGACACGATCGCGGCCGCCGTGCCGGCGCTCGCCGCGAAGGTGCGCTGGCTCGACGCGCTGCCCGAGCGGTTCGAAGGCGTCGTGGTCGGCAACGAGGTGCTCGACGCGATGCCGGTGCGGCTGTTCGCGAAAGCGGGCGGCGCGTGGCACGAGCGCGGCGTCGCGCTCGACGCGCAGCAGGCGTTCGTGTTCGACGACCGGCCCGCCGATGCAGCCGGCCTGCCGCCGGTGCTCGCGGGGCTCGACGTCGGCGACGGCTACGTGACCGAGACGCACGAGGCCGCGCTGGCGTTCACGCGCACCGTCTGCACGATGCTCGCGCGCGGCGCGGTGCTGCTGGTCGACTACGGCTTTCCGGCGCACGAGTACTACCATCCGCAGCGCGACCGCGGCACGCTGATGTGCCACTACCGCCACCACGCGCACGACGACCCGTTCCTGTACCCGGGGCTGCAGGACATCACCGCGCACGTCGAATTCACCGGCATCTACGATGCGGCCGTCGCCACCGGCACGGACCTGCTCGGCTACACGTCGCAGGCGCGCTTCCTGCTGAACGCGGGCATCACCGACGCGCTGGCCGCGATCGATCCGTCCGACATCCGCGCGTTCCTGCCGGCCGCGAACGCGGTGCAGAAGCTGATCTCGGAAGCCGAGATGGGCGAGCTGTTCAAGGTGATCGCGTTCTCGCGCGGCATCGACGGCACGCTCGACGCGTTCGCGCGCGGCGACCGCTCGCACGCACTCTGACGGAGCTAGGGCCTGTTTCCATATGGAACGCACATGCGAATGCCCGAAATCGCTCGTAGGGCAAGGAGTGAGAAGCGCCGTTTGGCCGAGCCAAACAAGCGACGAGCGACGCCGCCATACGGGCGATTTCGGGCATTCCCGTGACATGATTTTTTTAATTTGGGGTTGCCACGAGAACGGCCGCTCGCCACGTTGCGCTCCTTGCGAATACGTCCAGTATTCGCGGCGTCGCGCGCCTCGCGAGCGGCCGTTCTCGTGGCAACGCATGCGCGTTCCATATGGAAACAGGCCCTAGCATGCTGCGCTGGCTATTGACGACGTTCATCGCGGTGATGATCCTGACGCGCTGCTGGCCGTGGCTCGGCAAGCTCGGCATCGGGCGGATGCCGGGCGACGTCACGCTGACGCTCGGCGGGCGGCGCTACCCGTTCCCGTTCATGTCGACGCTGGTGCTGACGATGCTGCTGTCGATGGTGGCGCGGCTGCTCTGAGCCGCGCCGGAAGGAGGGCCTTACAGCTCGATCTCGCCGAGGATCCGGTGCGCGAGCGCCTTTGCCTCGTCGAACGCTTCTTCCTCGCTGGGGCTCGTCGAGTGGACGTCGTAACGCGTGTTCTCGGTGTCGTCGCCGTCATCGCGCGCGAGGATCACGTAACCCTGGAACTGCCCGTTGCCCGCATGCTGGGTATGCGCCTTGGCCGTGTAGATGCCTTTCGTGAACGTGTTCGTGTCCATCGTGCTCTCCCGCAAAAGGACACTTCATCGTAGCACTGCGGCGCAACATGTACAGCGTCGCTTATCGGTGACCGAACAATGCCCGGTCACCGTCTTTCCATCAGCGTTCGATCAGCGCGACGACCTCGTCGAGCGTCGGCGCGTGCGCGCCGGTATGCCGGCACGCGGCGGCGCCGGCCGCCAGCGCGAACACGAGATGCTCGCGCCAGGTGCGCTGCGGCGCGGCCATCAGGCTGAACAGCATGCCGCCGATCGACGCGTCGCCCGCGCCGACTGTGTCGGCCACCTCGACGCGCGGCGGGCTGGCCTCGTGCACGTCGCCGTCCGCGTAGAGCGTCGCCGCCTGCGCGCCGCGCGTGACGAGCACGGCCGCCTGAGGATTCAGCGCGCGCACCGCCGCGATCGCGTCGGGGCCGTCGCCGCCGAACAGGTGCCGCAGGTCTTCGTCGGACACCTTGATCAGATCGGCGAGCGCGGCCATCTTCTCCAGCGTCGGCCGGTACGCGGCCGTCATCAGGTTCCGCACGTTCGGGTCGAAGCTGATCTTCACGCCGCGCGCGTGCAGGTCGGACGCGAGCGCGGCCAGCGTGCCCGCGAGCGGTTCGCGCACGAGGCTGATGCAGCCGAAATGCGCCCATTGCACGTGCTCGGTCCAGCCGGCCGGCAGTAGCGCGGGATCGAACGCGAGATCGGCACTCGCTTCGCCGATGAAGAAGTACGCGGGCGGGCGCGTCTCGTGGACGATCGCGAGCAGCGGCGGCCGTGCGACGCGCTGCAGGAAGCGCAGGTCGAGCCCCGCCGCTTCGCTCGTGCGCCACAGTTCGTCGGAGAAGCAGTCTTCGCCGATCGAACCCGCGAGCGCGCTTGGCACGCCGAGCCGCGCCACCGCGCGCGCGACGTTCCAGCCGGCGCCGCCCGGCACCGAGGCCCACTGCGCATCACCCGCACGCACCATGTCGGTCAGGATGTCGCCCGCCGACACGAAAGCCGGAAACGTGCCGCCGCTCATTGCGTCGGCTCGCTGCGTTGCATGCGCGCGAGAGTCGCGAGCACGTCGTAGCACGCGCCCATCGTGTGATAGTCGGTCTTGCCGGCCGGGCTCTTCTCGTCGCTGTACTTGCGGTTGTCGCAGGTGAGGATCCGATACCACGCGCCGTAGCGGTGATCGACGAAATGGGCCCAGCTGTAGCGCCAGATCTCGTCGTACCAGTCCCAGAAGCGTTCGCTGCCCGTGCGCGCGCCGAGCATCGCGGCCGCCGCGAAGGTTTCCGCCTGCACCCAGAAATACTTGTTGTGGTCGCAGATCGTGAAGTCGGGGCCGAAGCCGTAGCACAGGCCGCCGTGATCGGCGTCCCACGCGTGCGTGAGCGCCGCGTCGAACAGCTCGGCCGCGCGCGGCACGAGCCAGTCGAGCGGGCGGTGCCGTTCGAGGATCAGCAGCAGCTTCGCCCATTCGGTCTGGTGGCCGGGCTGGAAGCCCCACGGACGGAAGATGTTCGAGCTGTCTTCCTTGTTGTAGTCCCAGTCGACCGACCAGTCCGCATGGTAGTGCTCCCACACGAGCCCGCCCGACAGCGCGGCCTGGCGCTGCGTGATGTGGGACGCGACCTTCTCCGCGCGATCGAGGTACGTGAGGTGGCCGGTCGCCTCGTACGCGGCGAGCAGCGCCTCCGTCATGTGCATGTTCGCGTTCTGGCCGCGGTACGACGACACGATCCAGTTCGGCGTCGCATCGTCCGCGTACAGGCCCGCGGCCGCATCCCAGAAGCGGTGCTCGGCCAGTTCGTAGGTCGCGGCGATCAGCGGGCGTGCCTCGTCGATGCCGGCCATCGTCGCGTGCGCGGCCGCGAGCAGCACGAACGCGAGGCCGTAGCAGTGGCGCGTGCCGTCGAGCGTCTCGCGCTTCGCGCCGTCGCGCCAGTCGAGCTCCCAGTCGTAGCCCTGCAGTGCGTCGTCCCAGTGCGCGTCGCGCAGGAAGCGCAGCCCGTGGCGCGCGTATTCCAGATGGCGCGGGTCGCCGAAATGCCGGTACGCCATCGCGTAGTTGAAGACGAACCGGCAAGTGCTGACGAGGTGGCGCGACGTGCGGTTGTAGATGCTGCCGTCGTCGCGGAAGTAATGATAGAAGCCGCCCGTCGGGTCGAATGCGTTGGTCGCGTAGAAGCGCAGCGTGTCCTCGATGTGCGACAGCAGGAACGCCGGATCGCGGAAGCTCGCGACGAACGGTGCGGCTGGCGTGTGGGCGGCCGGCGCGGCCGGGTGGGGTTGGACCGGGGGCATGTTCATGATTCGGTGACGGTGGCAGTGTCGAGTGCCGCCGAGGCGGCGGGCTGGCTGCTGGCCCGCACGATCAGCTCGACGGGCAGGGAGATTTCGGTGCGCTCGGGCGAGTCGGCGAGCAGCAGCTCGACGCCGCGGCGGCCGAGCGCTTCCTTGTCGACCGACAGCGTCGTGAGCGGCGGGTTCGCGTGCGCGGCGGCCGGGATGTTGTCGAAGCCGACGATCGCGATGTCGTCCGGAATCCGCAGGCCGCGCGCGGTGCACACGCGCTGCGCGGCGAGCGCGGCCGCGTCGTTGTAGGCGAACACGGCTTCGGGGCGCGGGCCCGGTGCGTCGAGCAGTTGCTCCATCGCTCGCGCGGCGCCCGTGTCGGGATCGAGCCCCGCGTCGATCGTCACCTCGTACGCGGGATCGAACAGCCGCCCGGCTTCGAAGAACGCGCGCCGGTAGCCGATCGCGCGCTGCGCGATGCTGTAGTGCGCGGGCGAGCCGCCGATGAACGCGATCCGCGAACGGCCGGTGGCGAGCAGGTGGCGCATCGCGAGCGCGGCGCCCGTCGCGTTGTCGATGTTGACCGAGCGCAATCCGGGCGCCCACAGGTCGATCAGCACGAGCGGCCGGCCGGTCGCGGCGAGCGCCTCGATCGTCTCGGGCTCGATGAAGCCGGCGACCGCGATCGCGTCGGGCGCGTGCGGGCGCATCTGGCGCAGCACGTCGTCGTTCGGGCCGACCGTCAGCAGCGTCGGCACGATGCCGCGCTCGCGGCACGCGTCCTCGACGCCGTGCAGCACGTGCGAGAAGAACGGGCTGGCGGGAAAGCGGTTGTGCTGGCGGTGCAGCAGGAAGGTGAGCCGGCGGATGCGCGGCCGCAACTGGGCGGGATCGTAGCCGAGCTGCTGCGCGATCCCGACGATGCGCGCACGCGTGGCTTCGGACAGGCCCGGCTGGTTCTTCAGCGCGCGGGAGACGGTGCCGATCGAGACCTCTGCCGCCCGCGCCACATCGCGAATGGTCGTACCCATCGTTGGTTCGGGTCCGGTTTGTTTAGGGTGAAAGCGATTGTATAGTAAAACGAATCGCGGAATTCGGGCCGGATAACCGGGGAATACCCGCGAATAGCGGCTTTTTACGCGCTAATCTGCGAAAACGCCGTTACTAAAAATACTAAACAAAACACGAAAAAGGCAAGGTGGACGTGTGGGGTCGGGCGGCGCGCGTCGCGGGCGGCAGGTGGGCTGGAAGCGAGCGTGCATCGCTGGTCCGGGCGGCCAGCGCGGGCAGGCCTGAAGCCGGTGCGGTGCGCAACGATCCTGGCGGCGAGCGAAAAGGGTAAGCGGCGAGCGGACATCCGTCGCCATGGCACGGCGTGCGGCCGTGCCCCCTGCGAACGCCGGCCGCGTGCCGTTCAGCCCGCCGCCACGGCCGGCGGCTCGCCGCGATGGCGCAGCGCGGCGCGCCCCGCGTCGAGATCGACGACCGCCAGCCCGTCCGGCTGCTGTTTCGCGCGCCGCTTCGCGAGTGCCGCGACCGACGCGATCTCGTCGCTGCCGTACCGTTTCGCGCCGTGCGCGCCGGCCGGCACGCCGACCGCGCCGATCGCCATCGTCACGAAGCCGAAGAACGCCGGGTTGCCGTGGCGGTCTTCGCCGCGCAACCCGCCCGCCTGCCGGTCGGCTTGCGTGTAGAAGAGCCGCGCGCCGTCGTTGAAGCGCGCGATCGCGTCGGCGGCGCGCTCGCGCCAGTCGTCGCGCTGGAACAGCACGAGGAAATCGTCGCCGCCGACGTGGCCGAGAAAGTCGCGCTGCGGGTCGCACACGCCGGCCAGCACCGTCGCGGCGAACTTCAGCACCTCGTCGCCCTGCCAGTAGCCGTACTGGTCGTTGAACGGCTTGAACTGATTCAGGTCGACGTAGCATGCATGAAAGCCGGCGTCGCGCTGGAGCAGGCGGTCGATGTGCGCGCTGATCGGGATGTTGCCGGGCAGGAAGGTCAGCGGATTCGCGTAGCGCGCGGCCTCGATGCGCATCTCGGTCACTGTGCGCACCAGGCTCTCGCCGGTGCCGAGCCCGACGTAGCGGCCGTGCTCGGTGATCACGAAGCCGTCCGCGAGATAGCGCTGGTCGTGGCTCGCGAGCAGCGTCGCGAGCTGCTCGAACGTCGTCGCGTTGTCGATCATCAGCGGCGCGTCGTTCGCGAACTGCAGGCATGGCTTCTTCCCGAACACTTCGCGGTGATACGGCAGCGCGAAGCGGTCGATGAAGCCGCGGCGATTCACGAGCGCGACGGGCCGTCCGCGTTCGACCAGCGCGACCGCGTGCAGGTCGGGCATCCGGTTGAACAGGTCGAGCACGTCGTTGCTGGTCGCGTCGCGCGGCAGGGCCGGCGCGGGAACCAGCATCTTCCCGGCGATCGTGCCGGCCGGCCGCACCGAGCGCGTCGCGCCGGGAAACACCGCGATGTGCGGCGCGCGGATCGCGTCGCGCGCGGCCGGCGCGACGACGCGCGACGGCTGTGCGTTCGGCCGGCCGAGCAGGAAGCCCTGCACGCAGCAGATGCCCATGTCGCGCACGACGATCAGGTCGCATTCGTTCTCGATGCCTTCCGCGATCAGTTGCGCGCCGCTCGCTTGCGCGAAGTGCTGCATCGCCTTCACGGCCTCGAACTTGAGCGGGTCGCGCGCGATGTCGTGGATGAAGAAGCGGTCGATCTTCACGACGTCCGGATTCAGGCGCAGCCACAGGTTCATGCTCGCGTTCGCGGTGCCGTAGTCGTCGAGCGCGAACTGGATGCCGGCGTCGCGCAGCGACGCGACCGCCGGCCCGATGTGCGCGACATCGGGAATCGCGTTCTGCTCGGTGAGCTCGATCACGATGCGCTCGGCGCCGATCCGTGCGCGGCCGAGGAACTGGCGCGCGCGCTCGCGTTCGCCGGCGAGCGCGAGGATCGTCCCGGCGCTGAAATTGAGGAACAGCTTGCCGTCGCAGCCGAGCGCCGCGAACGCGTCGAGGCAGGTGAGTGCGGCGGCTTGCTCGAGCGCGATGGTCTTGCCTTCGCGCGCGGCCTGCGCGAACAGCGCGGCCGGCGGCTCGAGGTCCGTGCCGCGCGGGCCGCGGATCAGCCCTTCGTAACCGACGACCGTGCCCGACGCGAGGTCGACGATCGGCTGGAAAACGGCCGCGAGCGCGCGATCCGCGATCAGGCGCGTGGTGCTGGCGGCAGCGGAGTCGGTGTGGAGCGCGGGCATGGGCGAGGGCAGCCGAATCGACGGGACGTCCGGCTTAACGGCGCCGCGCGCAGGGAATTGAATGAAGATTTCGTGACACGATGCACGCGACTGGTGCGTCGCGCCGGACGTGCATCGACGTGCGTCCGGAAGGTGGCGGGGAGGGCGCGGCGGCAGAAGGCTGCCTTCCGGCGGCCGTCATTCCGTCGGCGCGTCAGCGCTTGCCCGCGCTCAGCGCGCCGCGCGCGGACGTCGCGTCGCCCTCGTCGTGCTCGCCGCTCGTGTCGCGCGCGCCCCAGCGCTGCGCGAGCGCCGCGCACGCCATCAGCTGGATCTGGTGGAACAGCATCAGCGGCAGCACGACCGCGCCGACCGCGTTCGCCGAGAAGATCACCTTCGCCATCGGGACGCCGGCCGCGAGGCTCTTCTTCGATCCGCAGAAGATGATCGTGATCTGGTCGGCGCGGTTGAAGCCGAGCCGCTTGCTGACGAACGCCGTCAGCAGCAGCGCGATCGCGAGCAGTACGAGGTTGACGACGAGCAGGCCGCCGAGCGCGCGCGGCGGGATCTGGTGCCACAGGCCTTCGTTGACGGCTTCGCTGAACGCGACGTAGACGACCAGCAGGATGGAGCCCTGGTCGACGAAGCGCAGCACGCCGCGGTTGCGGTCGATCCAGCCGCCGATCACGGGGCGCAGCAACTGGCCGGCGATGAACGGCACGAGCAGCTGCATCACGATGCTGCCGACCGTGCTCCACGGCGACGCGGCGCCGGCCGATTGCGACGTGATCATCAGCCCGACGAGCGCCGGCGTGACGAAGATCCCGAGCAGGCTCGACGCGGATGCCGCGCACACGGCGGCCGGCACGTTGCCCTTCGCGATCGACGTGAACGCGATCGACGACTGGACCGTCGACGGCAGCGTGCACAGGAACAGCACGCCCGCGTACAGCGTCGGCGTGACGAGCGGTTGCAGCACGGGTTTCAGCGCCAGGCCGAGCAGCGGGAACAGCGCGAACGTGCTCAGCAGCACGACCGCGTGCAGCCGCCAGTGGGTCGCGCCCGCGACGACGGCTTCGCGCGACAGCTTCGCGCCGTGCAGGAAGAACAGCAAGCCGACGGCGATGTTGGTCGCCCAGTTGAACGCGTGGGCGGCCGGGCCGCGGCAGGGCAGGAGGCTCGCGAGCACGACGGTGCCGACGAGCGCGAGCGTGAAGTTGTCGGGAAGAAAACGGGGACGGGCCATCGGGAACTCGATTCGGAAACGACGGAGGCGCGCGTCGCGCGCGCGGATAGCGCCATTGTCCCGGTTGACGATTCACTACACAAATTCATTGTGCGAATTGATTGATGAATTCATTGCATGAGAATGCGGCTGTCGCGCCGGCCCGGCGACGCGCAAAGCGGCAGAAGAATGTTCTGTCGCGATCGCGCCCGGAAGTGAAAAAACCTAGCAGTAACATGGTGTTACACCGATGCCCGCGACATAACACTTTTTGGCTCGACACCGTTTCGGACCGCTCATAAATTACTGCTGAAAGCCTTGGGTCGGCCGAAAGGAGCCGGCGGCGGGCATGGACAGGCACTGAACGATGACGGAACGGGTGAAACGGAAGATCGGACGATGGGCGGCAGGCGTGCTCGGCGCGTTGCTGGTGCCGCTCGCGCTCGCCCAGCCGCCCCACGGCGGTGGTCATGGGTTCGGCGGCCACGGCTTCGGTGGCGGCGACATGCGCGCGTACGGTCAGCCGAATGGCGGCGGGCCCGGCGGTGTGCCGGTCTGGCGCCGCGTCCCGCCTTCCGGCGGCATGCGTCCCGGCGGCGTGGGCAGCTACGGCTCCCGCTGGGGGTTGCGGCCGACGCCGTCGTACGGCCATTACGCCGCGCAAAGCCCGTATCGTCCGATCAGCGCCGAGGTGCGCCAGATGCCGCGCCCGCCGGGCGGCGGCAACGTGCCGCTGCGCGCCGGCTCGATCCGCGCCGACGTCGCGCGCTACAACGAGGAGCGCGGCGGCCGTCCGATGCCGCCGCCCCGCTCGCAGGAAGAGCCTGCGCACTCGCCGTTTTTCTCCCCGTTCTACCGAAACTGAGCGCCCCGGCGCTCGTCCCCCTGCCGGCTGATGCGAATTCGCCACAGTCGCGCGCAGATTTCCGCTGATTTTCCCGTCGCATTGCGCTATCTTTCGCGCCCGGCACGTGCATGCCACGCCGCCGCCCCGCCGCGCGCTCGCGTTTGCGCCGGGCCGCCGCCGGGCATCCGGCCATGTATCGACCCCGCGAAGTTAATGCCGCCGCTATACCCGCAATAAGTGTGCGCAATTTTGACCGGACGAATGATCCGTAAAGATGGCTGCGCCCCACAAGACGCAAGCACTCGGCTCCTTAAAACAACGCTCGCGCCACTTATCGACTATCCGACAAAACCTGGAGATCCCATGAAAGCATTTGCTCGCCGTGCGTCGCGCACGTCCGTCAAGCTGATCGCCGCGGCCGCCTGCGTGGCGGCCACTGCGCCCGTCCATGCACAGTCGAGCGTATCGCTCTATGGTCAGGTCGACGAATGGGTCGGCGCCACCAAGTTCCCGGGCGGCAATCGCGCATGGAACGTGTCGGGCGGCGGCATGTCGACGTCTTACTGGGGCCTGCATGGCGCCGAGGATCTCGGCAGCGGCTACAAGGCGATCTTCACGCTGGAAAGCTTCTTCCGCGCGCAGAACGGCCAGTACGGCCGCTTCCAGGGCGACACGTTCTTCGCGCGCAACGCGTACGTCGGCGTCAGCTCGCCGTACGGCACGGTGACGGCAGGGCGCCTGACGACGCACCTGTTCCTGTCGACGATCCTGTTCAACCCGTTCTACGACTCGTACACCTTCTCGCCGATGGTGTACCACGTGTTCCTCGGCCTCGGCACGTTCCCGACCTATCCGAGCGACCAGGGCGCGGTCGGCGATTCGGGCTGGAACAACGCGCTGTCATACACGTCGCCTTCGTTCGGTGGCCTGAACTTCGGTGCGATGTACGCGCTCGGCAACCAGGCCGGCGACAACCGTTCGAAGAAGTGGAGCGCGCAGTTCAACTACGCGAACGGCCCGTTCGCGGCGACTGCCACGTATCAGTACGTGAACTTCAACAACGGTCCGCAGGATCTGAGCGCGCTCGTCGCCGGCATGAAGAGCCAGGGCATCGCGCTGGTCGGCGCCACCTACGACCTGAAGCTCGTGAAGCTGTTCGGCCAGTACATGTACACGAAGAACGACCAGGTCGCGGGAAGCTGGCACGTGAACACGGCTCAAGGCGGCGTGTCGGTGCCTATCGGCGTGGGCAACGCGATGGCGTCGTACGCGTACTCGCGCGACGCGGGCGGCCTCGACCAGACGCGCCAGACCTGGGCCGTCGGCTACGACTATCCGCTGTCCAAGCGCACGGACGTCTACGCGGCCTACATGAACGACAAGATCAGCGGCCTGTCGTCCGGCAACACGTTCGGCGCAGGCATTCGCGCGAAGTTCTGACGCGTACGCGCGATCGGTGCGCCGGCCGCGCGCGTAAATCGCGCGTTCCCGCTGCATGTTTTCTCGCCAGAAACGGCGCCGCCACTCGCGGCGCCGTTTTGCCTTTCTTGACCTTTCTGTTTCCTCGCCTTTGTTACCCTATCTCGTAATTGGACCATTCCCCCGTCATTACGAGCTAGTTCGATGGATACCCTCGTCAGCATGAATGTGTTTCGCTACGTCGTCGAAGTGGGCAGCTTCGTCGGCGCGGCCGAACGCATGCAGATGTCGGCTGCGATGGCGAGCAAGCACGTGATGCATCTCGAGCAGCAGCTCGGCGCGCGGCTGCTGCATCGCACGACACGACGCGTCGCGCCTACCGAGGCGGGACGCGAATACTATGAGCGCCTCGTGCAGGCGCTGTCCGAACTCGACGAAGCCGGGCAGGCCGTCGGCGCCGCGAGCGTGGTGCCGCAGGGCAGGCTGCGCGTGACGTCGCTGTCCGCGTTCGGGCTGCGGCACGTGATGCAGGCCGTCACCGATTACGCGGGCCGCTTCCCGGACGTGACCGTCGACATGACGCTGTCCGATCGCGTGGTCGACCTGATCGAGGAAGGCTACGACGTCGCGGTACGCGCGGCGCCGAACGGATTGAAATCGTCGTCGCTGGTCGCGCGGCAGATCGCGACCGCGCACATCCTGCTGGTCGCGTCGCCCGAGTATCTCGAGAAACGCGGCACGCCGCAGACGATCGCCGATCTCGCGCACCACAACTACCTGCGGCGCGATTCGAATTCGACGATGCTCGATTCGCTGATGATCGACGCGGCCGCTGCGTCGCGCGTGAACCTGAACGGCAACCTGATCGTGAACCATCTCGAAGGGTTGCGTGCTGCCGTGCTCGCCGGCGCGGGCATCGCGCTGCTCGGCACCGAGGTGGTCGGCGACGACATCGAGTCGGGCCGGCTCGTGCCGGTGCTGCTCGATTCGGTGCCGCCGCACGAAGCGCCGATCTATGCGGTGTACGCGAGCCGCCGTCACGTGTCCGCGAAAGTGCGTTCGTTCGTCGACTTCCTCGCGGCGCGTTTCGAAGGGCAGTCGCTGTGCCCGTCGATCGAATCGCGCCTGCGCGTGCTGCCGATCACGCGGATGAAGCGCGCGGTCTGAGCGGCGGATTCCGCCGCGGCGGGGCAACAAAAAAGCGCGAACCGCTGCGGTTCGCGCTTTTTGTTTGGTCCGACGATTCGAGCGCCGACGGCGGCCGTGACGGCCGCCGCTTCCGTCAGCGCGGGATGCCGAGCCGCGCCTTCGCGTCGTCGTATTCGCGCTTGAGCCGCTCGACGAGCGCGGCCACGCTCGGCAGGTCGTCCATCAGGCCGACGCCCTGGCCGGCACCCCAGATGTCCTTCCACGCCTTCGTCTTGTCGCTGCCGAAATTCATCTTCGTCTTGTCCGATTCCGGCAGCGCGTCCGGATCGAGGCCGGCCTTCTCGATGCTCTCGCGAATGTAGTTGCCGTGCACGCCGGTGAAGAGGTTCGTGTAGATGATGTCCGACGATTTCGCGTTCACGATCGCGTGCTTGTAGTCGTCGATCGCGTGCGCTTCCTGCGTCGCGATGAAGCGCGTGCCCATGTACGCGAAGTCGGCGCCCATCGCCTGCGCGGCGAGAATCGAGCCGCCGTTCGCGATCGAGCCGGACAGCACGATCGGGCCGTCGAAGATCTTGCGCACTTCGCCGACCAGCGCGAACGGCGACGTCGTGCCTGCGTGGCCGCCGGCGCCGGCCGCGACGAGGATCAGCCCGTCGACGCCGGCTTCGAGCGCCTTCTGCGCGTGGCGCAGGTTGATCACGTCATGCAGCACGATGCCGCCGTAGCTGTGCACCGCGTCGACGATCTCGCGCGCCGGCGCGCGCAGGCTCGTGATGAAGATCGGCACCTTGTGCTCGACGCACACGCGCACGTCGTGCTCGAGCCGCGCATTCGACTGGTGGACGATCTGGTTGACCGCGATCGGGCCGATCACCGCGTCGGGGTGCTTCGCCTTGTGGTCGGCCAGCTCCGACTGGATCTGCGTGAGCCATTCGTCGAGCAGTTCGGCCGGACGCGCATTGAGCGCGGGGAACGAACCGACGATGCCCGCCTTGCATTGCGCGAGCACGAGTTCGGGGTAGCTGACGATGAACATCGGCGATGCGATGACGGGCAGCGTCAGGTTCTGCAGGACAGCGGGCAATGCCATGTGATGTCTCCAGTCTCCAGGGGCCGTCGGTGTCCGCGCGGTCGCGCGGATGCCGACACCATGCTTTGCATTCGAACGGTGATTCGAGTGTAGCGGCGAACCGGGCGCGTTCGAGGACGTTCATATTAATACGAACGGTCGTGCGATTCTACGCGAGCTTAACAAAATGCTCGGTGTGGCGGCAATCGAGTGAGTGTTCTCTTTCTACGGTTTCGGGTGGTTGTCCCGCTGTGTAGATGCATGGGCACTCATAAAATAGTCGCCATAACAAACCAACGAGAAACAAACCATGTCGTTTGAGGCGTTTGCACCGTTTCGCGTGACGGTGCAGGACACCGACATCTTCGGTGTCAAAGGAGGCGCGGGGCCGCCGCTGCTGTTGCTGCACGGCCATCCGCAGACCCACATGATCTGGCATCGCGTTGCCGCGACGCTCGCGAATCATTTCACGGTGATCGCCACCGACCTGCGCGGCTACGGCGCGTCCGGCCGGCCGCCGAGCGACGCGCAGCACCTGCCGTATTCGAAACGGGCGATGGCGGCCGACCAGGTCGCGGTGATGCGGCATTTCGGCTTCGAGCACTTCCATGTGTGCGCGCACGATCGCGGCGCGCGCGTCGCGCACCGGCTCGCGCTCGATCACGCGGACGCCGTCGAGCGGATGATGCTGCTCGACATCGCGCCGACGCTCGCGATGTACGAGAAAACCGACCGCGCATTCGCGACCGCATATTTCCACTGGTTCTTCCTGATCCAGCCGGCGCCGCTGCCCGAGACGCTGGTCGGCGCGCATACCGATGCGTACATCGAGCGCGTGATGGGCAACCGGTCGGCCGGGCTTGCGCCGTTCGCGCCCGAAGCGCTCGACGCGTACCGTGCCGCGCTCGCGCAGCCGGGCGCCGTGCATGCGATGTGCGAGGACTACCGCGCATCGGCGACGATCGACCTCGAGCACGACCGTGCGGATCTCGAGCGCGGCAACAAGGTCGCGTGCCCGCTGCGCGTGCTGTGGGGCGAGCACGGCGTCGTCGGCCGCTGCTTCGATCCGCTCGACGAATGGCGGCGCGTCGCGCGCGACGTCAGCGGCCGCGCGCTCGACTGCGGGCACTACATTCCGGAAGAGGCGCCCGTCGCGCTGATCGACGAACTGCTCGCGTTCTTCGAGGCGCGCGACCCGGCCGCGTGAGGGGGCGGGCGGGCCGCGGGCGCCGCCCGCGGCTCGGCAACGTGCGCCGCGCGCGGCTCAGCGGTGCGCGTGGTCGTCCTCGACGAGCGGCGGCAGGCGGCGCGGCACGGGCGTCGATTTCACGATCGCGGTACTCGTCTCCGCGCGCTCTGTCACCTTCGACAGGATGTCGTCGAGGTGCTCGATCGTGCGCAGGTAGAGCCGGCAGATGAAGCAGTCTTCGCCGGTCACCTTGTCGCATTCGACGAATTCCGGAATGCGCCGCAGCAACTCCTCGACCAGGTGCAACTGGCCCGGGAGCGGCTTCACGCGGACGATCGCCTGCAGCGTGTAGCCGAGCGCGCGCGGGTCGAGCTCGACGGTGAACGCGGCGATCACGCCCTGCGCTTCGAGCCGCCGCACGCGGTCGGCGGTCGCGGGCGCCGACAGCCCGATCTGCCGCGCAAGTTCGCTGGTGGCGATGCGCGCGTCGTCGGCGAGCGCCGCGAGAATCGCGCGGTCGGTCGCGTCGAGCGACGCGACGGCAGGCGGGGAAAGGCGTTTCGGCATGATCGCTTTGCTTTCGAAGGTGAATCGGCTGATTCACTTCAGTTTAGTCATGGTTGCGGCGAAAGCAAGTTTCTAGAATCGAAGTCATCCACTCTCTGCAACGGAGTTCATGATGGCCTCGAATGAAATGCGCCGCGGCGCCGCCGAGATGGTGGTCGCGATGCTGATGTCCGGCACGATCGGCTGGCTCGTGATGTCGTCGCAGCAGCCGCTGACCAATGTCGTGTTCTTCCGCTGCGTGTTCGGCACGGCGACGCTCGCGATCGTCTGCGCGGCGTTCGGCTTCCTGCGCCGCTCGCTGTTCTCGCCGCGGATGCTCGTGCTCACGACGCTCGGCAGCCTCGCGATCGTCGCGAACTGGCTGCTGCTCTTCGCCGCCTATTCGCGCGCGTCGATCTCGATGGCGACGGCCGTCTACAACACGCAGCCCTTCATGCTCGTCGCGCTCGGCGCCATCGTGTTCCGCGAGCGGATCACCGCGTCGACGGTCGCGTGGCTCGTGCTCGCGTTCGCCGGGCTCGTGTTCGTGGTGCGCGTCGAGCCGGCCGTGCTCGCGGTGCCCGGCGAATACCTGGAAGGGGTCGCGCTGTCGCTCGGCGCGGCGTTCCTGTATGCGATCTCGTCGATCATCACGAAGCACCTGAAGGGCACGCCGCCGCATCTGCTCGCGCTGCTGCAGGTCGGCCTCGGCATCCTGCTGCTCGCGCCGTTCGCACACTTCGACACCTTGCCGGCGACGGCCGGGAAATGGGCCGACCTCATCGTGCTCGGCATCGTCAACACGGGGCTGATGTACGTGCTGCTGTACGGCGCGGTCCAGAAGCTGCCGACCGCGATGACGGGCGCGCTGTCGTTCATCTATCCGGTTGTCGCGATCGTCGTCGATCGCGTCGCGTTCGGGCAGACGCTCGCGTGGACGCAGGTGTTCGGTGCGCTGCTGATCCTGCTCGCGGCGGCCGGCGTGAACCTCGGCTGGCGCATCGTGCCTGCGCGTCGCGCGGCCGTCGGCAACTGAAACGCTCGTACGATTCGGCGCCGCGGCGCGATGCCGTTGCGGCCCGCCGAACGGGAATGCCGGGAACGACGATTGCGCGCGAAAGCGGCCCGCGCGCAGGCGCGAAAGACGCTGCAGGAATTTGTAGGGAAACACCCGATGCGATGCGGCCGCGTCGCTCGTATGATGCGGGCTGTGACGTTGATCACGTTCACAGGATTCCGATCTCGACGCCGTTCGCCCGTGAGGCTGAACGGCTTTTTTTTATGCTTCGCTCCCGGCGAGCAGGCGCCGCCGCGCGTCGAGCCGCGCGAGCAGCGCGCGCCTCGCGTCGTCGTCCGACGCCCGCCATCCCTTGATCTCGTCGCGCGTGCGCAGGCAGCCCGCGCACCAGTCCGTGCGCGGATCGATCCGGCATACGTCGGTGCACGGCGACGCGACCGTCGCGACCGGCACCGCTACCGTCACGTCGCTCATGCGGGCTCCCGCAACGCGACGTCCGCGACCGGCGCGCCCGTCAGCGACACGAGTTCGTCAGGCGACAGGTTGAACACCGCGTGCGGATGGCCGGCCGCGGCCCACAGGCTGTCGAGCGTGAGCAGGTCGGCGTCGATCAGCGTGACGGGTTCGACGAGATGGCCGATCGGGCAGACGCCGCCGATCGCGTAGCCGGTGTTGTCGCGCACGAACTTCGCGTCCGCGCGGCCGACCGCACCGACCTGCGCGGCCACCTTCTTCTCGTCGACGCGATTGACGCCGCTCGCGATCACCAGCACGGGTGCGCCGTCCGACTGCCGGCGAAACAGGATCGACTTCGCGATCTGCGCGACCGAACAGCCGAGCCCGGCCGCGGCTTCGGCCGACGTCTTGCCGGTTTCGGCGAGCATCACGATGCCGTTCGCATGGCCGCGCTCGCGCAGCAGGAGCGCGACGCGTCGCGCGGAATCGGGGAGGGAATCGAAGGAAGCAGGTGTCGTCATGTTGAGGAATCCGTGAAGTGCAGTGGTCACACGCAGGTCGCGTCGTCGGTCGCGCTCTGCGCCTTGGCAAGCAGTGCACGACCGGCGCGCGACACGTTCGCGCGGCCGATCGCGTTCGAGATGAAGTCGCCGGCGGCGACGACCTGCGCGAGATCGATACCGGTGTCGATGCCGAGGCCCTGCATCAGGTACAGCACGTCCTCGGTCGCGACGTTGCCGGTGGCGCCCTTCGCGTACGGGCAGCCGCCGAGGCCCGCGACCGACGCGTGGAAGATCTCGATCCCTTCGAACAGCGCCGCGTAGATGTTCGCGAGCGCCTGGCCGTAGGTGTCGTGGAAGTGGCCCGACAGGCGTTCGCGCGGGAACACGCGCGTGACGGCCGCGAGCACTTCGCGCGTACGCTTCGGCGTGCCGACGCCGATCGTGTCGGCGATGTCGATCTCGTCGCAGCCGAGCGCCGCGAAACGCTCGACGACGTCGACGACCGACGCGACCGGCACTTCACCCTGGTACGGGCAGCCGAGCGTGCACGACACGCTGCCGCGCAGCCGCAGGCCTGCGTCCTTCGCGGCCTTCGCGACGGGCTCGAAGCGCGCGATGCTCTCGGCGATGCTGCAGTTGATGTTCCGCTGCGAGAACGCCTCGCTCGCCGCGCCGAAGATCACGACTTCGTCCGCGCGTGCGGCGACCGCGTTCTCGAAGCCCTTCAGGTTCGGCGTGAGCACCGAGTACACGGTGCCCGCGCGGCGCTCGATGCCGGCCATCACGTCGGCGCCGTCGGCCATCTGCGGCACCCATTTCGGCGACACGAACGACGCGGCCTCGACATTGCGGAAGCCGGCGCGCGACAGCCGGTCGACGAGCGCGATCTTCACGTCGGTCGGCACGAAGGTCTTCTCGTTCTGCAGGCCGTCGCGCGGGCCGACTTCGACGATCTTGACGGCGGTGGGGAACGTCATGGTTGTCTCCTGATTTTTCGGTAGGGCGGAATTCAGTAGCCGCGCGCGTAGTCGACGACGCCGCCGACACGCTCGCCGCGCTCGAACGCGCGGATCTTGCCGGCGATCTGCTCGACGGCGTCCGCGCGCAGCGTCTCGGCCGAGCTGTGCGGCGTGATCGTGACGCGCGGCGCGTGCCAGAACGGATGGTCCACCGGCAGCGGTTCATGCTGGAACACGTCGAGCGTGGCCGCGGCGATCCGGCCGCTCGCGAGCGCGTCGAGCAGGTCGGCCTCGACGAGATGCGCGCCGCGCGCGACGTTGACGACGTACGCGCCGGGCGCGAGCCGCGCGAACGCACGCGACGACAGGATGCCGTCGGTGTCGGGCGTGCTCGGCAGCAGGTTGACGAGCACCTTCGCGCCGTCGATGCACGCGTCGAACGCGCCTTCGCCGGCGAAGGTCGTGACGCCGTCGAGCTGCTTCGCGCTGCGGCTGTAGCCGCGCACGGGCAGGCCGAGCGCGGCGAGTGCGCGCGCGACCTGCGCGCCGAGCACGCCGAGGCCGAGCACGGCGACGGTAAAGCTCGCGCGCGGATGCGGTTCGAGCGGCTGCCAGCGGCGCTCGCGCTGCAGCGCGTCGTATTCGTCGAAGCGGCGCAGGTAGCGCAGCACCGCGTGCGTCACGTATTCGACCATCTGCTGCGCCATGCCCGAATCTTCGAGCCGCACGAGCGGCACGTGCGCGGGCAGCGTGCCCGGATGCGCGCGCTCGAGCGCGAGCAGCGCGTCGACGCCCGCGCCGAGGTTGAAGATCGCGCGCAGGCCGTCGCGCGGTGCGAAGAATTCGCGCGGCGCGCGCCACACGAGCGCGTAGTCGGCGGCGGCCGTGTCGCCCGGCTGCCACGCGCGCAGTTCGGCTTCCGGCAGCGCGTGCGCGATCTCGTCGCGCCATGCGGCGGCTTCCTGGTGCGGGGAGTAGAACAGGATCTTCATTGCGTGATGGCGTGCGCGCCGGCGGGGCGCGTCACGGGCAAGGGGAACGGGGCCGGGCGCAGCGCGCCGGCGGGCGTAGCGGACATCGGGCGTCTCCTGACGACCGGGCCCGGCGCATTGGCGCCCGGCCCGGCTCGGTGTGAAGCTGACGGGAAGCCCACATTCTACGGTTTCGCGGCGCATTGCGCCGTCGCGCGGGCCGTCCGTCCGGCGCGCGGCCGCCGGGGTGCCGGCCACCGGGGCGCCGGCCGCGCAAAAGCAAAGCACAAAATATTGGTTCGGCGGCCGCGGCCGCCGCGCCACAATCGAACCTCGTCTTCAAGCAAGCGAGGGCAATCATGAGCGCATGCAGCAAATCGGCGTGGCCGCCGCGGCTCGTCACCGTTCCGGGCCTGCACGGCAGCGAAGGCGCTCACTGGCAAACCTGGCTGGAGCGACAGTTTCCGCGTTCGCTGCGCGTCGAGCAGGACGACTGGGACGCGCCCGATCTCGCGGGCTGGGCGCACTCGGTGCGCACGCTGCTCGATCGCGAGCGCGGCCCGTTCGTGCTCGCCGCGCACAGCTTCGGCTGCCTCGCGGCCGCGCATGCGCTCACGCAGGGGCCGCATACGGGCGATGTCGCGGGCGTCCTGTTCGTCGCGCCCGCCAGCCCGAAGAAATTCACGTTCGCCGGGCCGTTCGACGCGCGCCGGCTCGCGGTGCCGTCGATCGTGATCGGCAGCGAGACCGATCCGTGGATGCCGCTCGCCGATGCGCGCACGCTCGCACAGCGCCTGGGCAGCGCGTTCGTGAACCTCGGCGACGCCGGGCACATCAACACGGCGGCCGGCTTCGGGCCGTGGCCGCGCGCGAAATACTTCATCGATACGCTGGTGCATTGCGCGGCGCCGCTGCGCTTTCGCGACGCGGACGACGGCTTCGAAACCGCGCTCGTCGACCGCGCGCTGGCGCACGCGGTCTGATGGCGCAGGCGGTCGCGCTTACGACGCGGCGACGGGCTTGACGGCGGCCGGATCCGAATAGCTCGGCCGGCCGTTTTCCACGTGGCCCGCGTAGCGGCGCGAGAACGTGCCGTTCGCGCCGTCGCTGACCGTCACGTCGTACCAGTGGTGGCTCGACGCGAGCGCCCACTGCTCGACCTGCTCGTCGCCGCCGTGCAGCGTCACCTGCCGTGACGGCGCACCGTACGCGTTGTCGGTCAGCGTCAACGTGACGTGGGCGCCGCCGTGGTTGCGCAGCTTCAGGTACAGGTTCCCGTTCGCGATGTCGTAGCCGGCCTTCACCTCAGGCTGCGCCGGATTGCGGTGATGCGCGGTCGCGGCCGACACGTTGCCGGAGAACACGCGCACGAAGCCGTTCGGCCCGTACACCGAGAACGCATACACGCCGTTCGTCTCCGTCAGGTCGAAGTCCGCGTGCAGCACGCGGCGCGCGCCGACCGTATAGCGCCACGGGCCGTCGGTACGGTTCGTCGCGTACACGTGGAAGTGCGCGCCCTGGTTGCCGCGGTTCGCGAACTCGATGCGCAGCTTCGTCCTGTCGTAGATGCTCGCGTTCACGTGCAGTTCATACGGCAGCGCGCGCGCGGGCCGCACGCCGGGCTCCTGCGGATCGACCGGCGACGGCGTCGCGGGCACGGTCGGCGCGGGCTGCGACGTGCACTGCTGGTCCGCGATCGAGCGGTACTGGCTCGTGTCGGGCAGCGGCGGGAACGATGCATCCGACGAGCGGAAGTCGAACGCGGCGGTGAGGTCGCCGCACACGGTGCGGCGCCACGGCGTGATGTTCGGTTCGTCGATGCCGAAGCGTTCGCCGATGAAGCGGATCACCGACGTGTGGTCGAACACCTGCGAGCACACGTAGCCGCCCTTGGTCCACGGCGACACGACCGTCATCGGCACGCGCGGCCCGAGGCCGTACGGCAGGCCGTCGGCCGTGTAGCTGCCGCCGCGGCCCGGGTTCACGACCGTATGCAGCTCGCCGTCGGTCGTCACGGTCGACGCGCCCTGCGCGGCCGACGTCGGCGGCTGCGGCGGCACGATGTGGTCGAAGAAGCCGTCGTTTTCGTCGTACATGATGAACAGCACGGTCTTGCGCCACACGTCCGGGTTCGACGTGAGCGCATCGAGGATCTGCGACGTGTAGTTCGCGCCGTAAGCGGGCGTGTATTTCGGATGCTCGGAGAACGCGGCCGGCGGGCACAGCCACGATACCTGCGGCAGCCGGTCGTTGATCACGTCGTCCTTCAGGTTGTCGAGCGTGCGCACCGTCTGCGCGCGCTGGTACAGCGACGAACCGGGCTTCGCGTTGATGAAGTTCGCGAAGTTCTGCAGCACGTTGGTGCCGTAGTTGCCGTTGTACGGATCGTTGCCGGTCGTGCCCTGCTGGTAGATCTGCCACGACACGCCGTGCGCCTCGAGGCGTTCGGGAAAGGTCGTCCACGACAGCAGCTGGTACGCCGGCGGCCCGTCGCCGTCGACGTAGTCGCTGTTGTCGAGCAGCGGGCCGCCGAACTTGCCGGTCGGGTCGACCGTGCCCGTCATCAGGTACGAGCGGTTCGGGTGCGTCGGCCCCGGCAGCGAGCAGAAGTAGTTGTCGCACACGGTGAACGCATCGGCGAGCGCGTAGTGGAACGGGATGTCCTCGCGCACGTGATAGCCCATCGTCATGTCGGTCTTGTTCGCGGGCCACTGGTCGTAGCGGCCGCCGTCGATCGCCGCGTGCGTCTTGTACCACGAGTGGTCGAGATCGCCGACGCACTGCGCGCTCGTCGTCAGCGTGTTCAGCCGGAACGGCAGCACGGGCTTGCCCGGATCGGCCTTCGACGGCTGGTACCACACCGGCTTGCCGTTCGGCAGCGGGATCGGGAAGCGGTCGTTGTAGCCGCGCACGCCGCGCAGGTGTCCGAAGTAATGATCGAACGAGCGGTTTTCCTGCATGAACACGACGATGTGCTCGACATCGCGGATCGTGCCGGTGCCGCGCGCCGCGGGAATCGCGAGCGCGCGGCGGATCGATTCGGGGAAAGCGTTGAGCGCAACGGCGGCGCCCGCGGATTGTGCAACGGTATGCAGGAAACGGCGGCGGCTCGATGACGTCATGTTGTTCACCTCGGTTCTGCGGTCGGGGGACGGAAGCGGCGGGATCAGCCCGGCGACGATGCCGCGGCGCTCGACGCGGCCGCGTTCGTTGCGTTCGTCGCAGGCTTCGCGTCGTCGTCGTCATCGGGCGGGTAGTGCACGACGGGCGGCGCGAGCGGTGCGGCATCGGACGCCGCGGCGTTCGTGGCGGCACCGTTGTTGAATGCGCTGGCGGAGCCGGCCGATGCGCCGGTTTGCTGCGAGGCGTCGGTCGCGTGGGCGTCGTGCTGCCCGTCGTCGCTGCAGGCGGCGACGAGAACGGCGGCACACAGAACGACGACGACGGAAACGCGACGCATGACTTCTCTCCTGGCGGGCTGATCGGGAAACGTTTTCGAGTATGCCGGTGCGATGCGACGTTTCGGTGAATCGTTTGCGTCCGGTACGTGATCGCGAAAGGCTTTCGTCAAGCTGACCAATGGCTTTCGCGTGCGGCCGACCGGCAGCCGGCTGCCGTCGATCGCTGCCGGTCAGCGCCGCGGCGTCCTGCGCCGCACCTCGCTGCGCAGCCAGTCGAGCCACGTGCGGATCGCCGCTTCGTGCGGATGGCCGGATCGCCATACGACGTAGTGCGCATACACGTCGGTCACGCGCACCGTCGACACGCGCACGAGCGTGCCGTCCGCGAGCTCGGGTTCGATCAGCGAGCGGCGCGCGAGTGCGACGCCGCGGCCTTGCAGCGTCGCGTCGATCAGTGCGTTCGTATCGGTGAAGCGCGGCGCGCGCGCGGATTCGGTGAGGTCGAGCCGCGCGGCCTGGAACCACGGCTCCCAGGGCTGCGCGGGATGGCGCAGCAGCGTCGCACGCACGAGATCGGCCGGCACGCGTGGCGCGATGCCGTCGCGGTTGCGGTACGCGGGGCTCGCGACCGGGAAGATCGTCTCGTTCATCAGCTTTTCGGCGACGACGCTCGGCCAGGTGCCGGGCCCGTAGCGCAGCGCGACGTCGATGCGGTCGCGCTTGCGCAGCGGCGCGAGCGCCACGTCCGGGTGCAGCGCGATCGCGATGTGCGGATGCGCGGCCGTGAAGCGAGGCAGGCGCGGCGCGAGCCAGCGCTCGGCGACACTCGGCAGCACGCTGACGTTCAGCGTCACGTCGCCGGTACGCGGGCGGCTGCGTACCGCGAGTGCCGGCTCGAACGCGCGTTCGAGCACGCTCAGCCCCTGGCGCACCTGCAGCGCGAGCGCATGCGCGGCATGCGTCGGTGTCGCGCCGTTGCGTTCGCGCGTGAAGAGCGGATAGCCGAGCTGCGCCTCGAGCGCGCGGATGTGCTGGCTCACCGCGCCTTGCGTGAGCGCGAGCGCGTCGGCCGCGCGCGTGAAGCTCTGTAGCCGCACGGCGGTCTCGAACACGCGCAGCGTCTGCAGCGGAGGGAGGTGGATGCGTCGCATGCGGGTATTAGTAACACTAATGTCCGAGCACGACAATTCATCGTTTGTCGCGCACCGGTACGCGTTCCTACACTCGGTTCCGTCTTCCACAGCGCCGTCGGGCCATACACCATGAACGCATATCGTCTCTATCTTTCCCCGGGCGCCTGCTCGCTTGCCGCCCACATCGCGCTGGAGGAAACCGGCGCGCCGTTCGACGTCGAGATCGTCTCGGTGCAGAAGCGGCAGAACCTCGCAGCACCCTATCTCGCGATCAACGCGAAGGCGCGCGTGCCCGTGCTCGCGATTCCGGGCGAACCGCGCGTGCTGACCGAAACACCGGCGATCCTCACGTATCTCGCTCGCCGCCATCCGGATGCGCAACTGCTGCCGCTCGGCGATCCGCTGCGCGAGGCGCGGTGTCACGAATGGCTTGCCTGGCTGGTCGGCTGGGTGCATGGCGTCGGTTACGGTGCGTTGTGGCGGCCTGGCCGCTTCATCGGCGATCCGGCGCTGCACGGTGCGGTCAGCACGCACGGGCGCGGCACGATCGAAGCGGCGAACGCGTCGATCGAAGCCGCGCTCGCCGACGGCCGCACGTGGGCCGAGCCGGGCGCGCATTCGATCGTCGATCCGTTTCTGTTCGTGCTGTATCGCTGGGGCGTCGCGATCGGACTCGACATGACGCGGCATGCGGCGTGGACGGCCCATGCGCAGCGCGAGGCCGAGCGGCCGGCAGCGCGCCGCGCGCTGGCGCGCGAGGCGGCCTGACGGATGGGCGGGTGTCACGGTGTGTGCCGCGACGCCCGCATGAGGCGGGTGGCTGCTATTTCGCGGAGAACAGCGGATAGGTCGCGCAGGCGATCAGCGCGGTCGCGAGCCACACCACGCTCCACGAACTGACCGCGAGCAGCGGCGGAATCGCGAGCGGCGTCGCGAACAGCCCGAGGTAGACGACCGTGTTCGCCATCCCGAGCGCGGTGCCCGCGTGGTTGGCGCCCGCGAGCGTCGCGAGCTCCGTGTACGCGACGCCGTGCCACGCCGACACGCAGATGCCGGCAAACACGAGAATCGCGACGATCGCGGCGAGCGGCACGTGCGTACTACCGGCCGTTGCGGCTGCGAGCAGCGCGAACGACCCGGCCGCGACGAACACCGATCCGCGCAGATACGCGCGCCGGTTGCCGTGCCGGTCGGTATGACGGCCGCTCCATACGCGCATCACCATCGCGCCGATCTGCAGCACGACCATCGCGGCGCTGATGCCGGCGAGGCCGAGCCGGCCGAAGTCGTGCAGGAACACCGTCGCGAACGTGAGCACCGCGAACTGCGGCGTGCACAGCAGGCCGATGCCGACCACGATGCGCCACACGGGGCCGCTCGCGAGCGGGTTGCGCGCATGCTGCGCGGACGGCTGCCGCTCGGCAGGGCGATGCGTGGCGAGTTGCGGCGCGGCCGGCTCGGCGGGCGGCTCGTGCAGCCAGCGCCAGGTCAACGCGGCCGAACCCGCGCACAGCAGCATCAGCGCGCCGAACACCGCGGCGAAGCCGAGATGCGACGCGAGCGACGGCAGCAGCGCAGCGCCGACACCGCCGCCGAGCGGCACGGCCGTCTGGCGGATGCTCATCGCGAGCCCGCGTTCGCGCTCGCCGAACCAGCGCATCACCGCGCGTCCGCTCGACCCGTTCACGCTGCCGCCGAGCAGGCCGACGCAGCACATCGCCGCGACGACGCGCATCAACGGCGGTGCCGCATGGGCGGTCGGGACGATCGTGCACACCATCAGCGCAAGCATCGCGGCCGTCGCGACGAGCCCGGTCAGCAGCACACGGCGATCGCCGAAGCGGTCGGCCGCGATCCCCCACGGCAGCTCGGACAGCGCGACGCCGAAGCCGAGCGCGCCGAGCACGAGGCCGAGCGCGCCGTTGTCGAGGTGATAGGCCGAGCGCATCCAGACGGCCGTGGTCGGAATGCCGGCCGCGGCCGCCGAAAAGCTCATGTTCGCGGCGACGCCGGCCGCCAGCACGCGCCAGCGATGGGCCGCGCCGCGCGCGGCGCGGGCGGGCGAGGAGGAGGAAACGATGCACGAGGTATCCATGGCGGCAGGCCCGGTTGGAAATTGACATCCCTAGTCTGGCGGCCTACATTCATCCTGAAAATCGGAAAGTTTTTGATGAACCGTTCGATAAAACAGGATGATTCAGATGCCCGGACAAGACACTCCGCGCGGCGGCGAGCCGCTCGCCTGGGCCGATGCCGCGCTGGCGCGGCCCAACTTCGACGTGGCCGCGCTGCGCAGCCTCGTCGCGGGCGTGGATCTCGGCAGCTTCGCGAAGGCGGCCGACCGCGTCGCGCGCTCGTCGTCGGCCGTGAGCGCGCAGATTCGCAAGCTCGAGGAGCAGGCCGGCACGCCGCTGTTCGTGAAGGCCGGGCGCGGGCTCGCGCTGACCGACGCCGGCGACGCGATGCTGCGTTATGCGCGGCGGATGATCGCGCTGAACGACGAAGCCGCGGCGGCCGTGCGCGGCGTGAATCTCGACGGCTGGGTGCGTGTCGGGCTGCAGGAAGATTTCGGCGAGGCGATCCTGCCGGACGTGCTCGGGCGATTCGCGCGTGCGCATCCGAAGGTGAAGATCGAGGCGCGCGTGGCGTGCAATGCCGACCTGTTCGACCGGCTCGATGCGAACCAGCTCGATCTGGCGCTGGTATGGGGTGATCCTTCGTTGGCCGAGTTCGTGTCGCGTGCGGGGATCGGCAGCGAGACGATCGCGCAGGTGCCGATGCAATGGATCGGTGCGGTGGGTGCCGGTGGATTCGGGGTACCGGAGGGCGACGACGGGGCCGAAGGTGATGCGGATGAAACGAACGGCCGTGTCGAGCGAGCACGCGGCGAGCCGCTGCCGCTCGTCGTGTTCGACCGGCCGTGCCGGTTCTTCGGCACGGCGACCGATGCGCTCGATCGCGCGGGCGTGGCGTGGCGCATCGCGTTCACGACGCCCAGCCTCGCCGGGTTATGGGCCGCGGCGGCGGCCGGCCTCGGGCTGACGGTGCGCTCGCACTACGGGCTGCCGACGTCGGTGCGCGTGCTCGACGCGGCGTCGTGCGGGCTGCCGGCACTGCCGAGTCTGCCGTTGATCCTGCTGCGGCGCACGTCGTCGGCGACGCCGACGGTCGACCGGCTCGCGCGGATCGTGACGCAGGCGGTGCGGGAGGCGACGGAGGGGGCGGGGGCGCTGGCGGCCTGATATCGATCGGCAAGCGTGCGTTCGGCTGGACGTTCGGCCTATTGGTGCAACAGGGTGAATGTCGTAACAATGGTGGGTCACCCAATGGAGCCCATCATGCAAGTTGCCACTGTCCCAGAAGCCACACTCGACCTGCAAAGGCTGCTCGATGCCGCGATCGCCGGCGAACGTGTCGTGATCACGCAGAACGGCAAGCAGTCGGTCCGGCTCGTACCGCTCAGGCCGATTCATCCGTTCGGTGCCCTCGAGGGGCAGATGTGGATCGCGGATGATTTCGATGCGCCGCTTTCCGTCGAAGAACTGGCCGCATTCATGGGGAAGTAATGCAACTGCTGTTCGATACGCACATCTTTCTCTGGGCAGTGGCGAACGATCCGAAGCTGAGCGCTCGCGCGCGCAGCCTGATTACCGCTGCCGATGAAGTGTTCGTCAGCAGCGCGAGTATCTGGGAAGTAGCGATCAAGGCCGGAAAGGGAAAGCTGGATGTCAATGTGGAGCGTCTGGTCGACAAGATCAACACGAGCGAGTACCGCGAACTGCCGGTTCGCGTCGCGCACGGCGCTGCCGTGCGCCATCTGCCCCACTATCATCTCGATCCGTTCGACCGGCTGCTCGTCGCGCAGGCGTGGTGTGAGCCGCTGCTGCTTGTCACCGCGGACGGCCATCTTTCGCAGTATGGCGCGTCCCGGATTTTGACGGTCTGAAACAATTTTCGACGCGAAATCCTACGCCGCTGAGGCAGCTTGCATCGATGCTTCGAGCGCCGCGCAGATCGTGGCCAGCTGCTCCCGCAACCCCTCGCTCGCCGGCACGAACGGCAGCCGCAACCCGTCCTCGCACCACCCTTGCGCGGCGAGCACGGCCTTCACCGGCGCCGGGTTCGGCTCCGCGAACAGCGCCGCGATGAGCGGCTGCAGCGCGACCGACAGGCGTCGTGCGTCGGCGAGCCGCCCGTCGCGCAACAGCGCATGAATGCGCACATGCCATTCCGGCAGCACATGCGCGCTGCTCGCGATCGCGCCGTGCGCGCCGGCGCACATCGCCGCGAAGTTCTGGTTGTCGTCGCCGGACAGGATCGCGAGCGGCGTGTCGTGCACGAGCCGGCTCATCCGGTCGAGCGTGCCGCCGCATTCCTTGATGCCGGCGACACGCGGGTCGCGCGCGAGCGCCTGCAGCGTGTCCAGTTCGACGTTCACGCCGGTGCGGTACGGGATGTTGTAGACGAGCACCGGCAAGTCGGCCGCGTCGACGATCGCCTCGACATGGCGGCGGATGCCGTCCTGCGTCGGCCGCACGTAGACGGGCGGCGTGACGAGCAGCCCGTCGGGTCGCAGCGCGGCAAGTTCGCGTGCGCGCGCTGCCGCGAAGTGCGTCGCGCTCGCGGTCAGCCCGACGACGATCGGCAGCCCGGGCGCCGCGTTGCGCAGCGTCGCGAACACCGCGTCCTGTTCGCGCGCGTCGAGCAGCACGCCTTCACCGGTCGTCGCCCCCGCGACGAAGCCCGCGATGCCTGCGCCCGCGTAGTGGCGCGCGAGCCGCGCGAGCGCTGCATGGTCGACTTCACCGTGGTGAAACGGCGTGATGATCGGCAGCCAGATACCTTCGAAACGTGTGTTCATGCAAAGCCTCATGGTGGAAACGGAGTGGGAAGGAACCGTTCCGCCGGCGGGGGGCCGGAGCGAGGCGTGCGTGCAAGGAGAAAGAAACGACCTGCGGGCATCCCGTCCGGCATTCGCCTGACGGGACGCGACGTCCCCGTCAGTCGAGGAGTCGTTTTTTCAGTTTCAGCCCGGCCGCGCGCGTACCTGCCGCGACGGCGGCGAGGATCGAAAGCGAGCGCAGGGTAGCGGACATGGACGAACCGTGAGTGGGCTGAGCGGCGATCTTAACACCGGATCGGCGGCGCGCGCGAGCGTCGGCCAGCGCTTAGCAGGATTCGAGATTTGCTTTCCACGACTGATTGGAAAGCGCGCCGTGCCCGGCCGCTAGAATGCCCGCTTACGTTTCGATGACAGCGCGTACGCGTGCCGTCACGCACATTCACCACCACTGGAAACGGGGCACATCACGATGGCAAGCATCAAGGGGATCGGCCGCTGGCTGCACACGGGCGCAGCGGCGGCGCTGGTCGTGGCGGCGACGGCCGCGCACGCGGACACGTCGATCCTGAACGTGTCGTACGACGTGACGCGCGAGCTGTACAAGGACATCAACACGAGCTTTGCCGCCGCGTACAAGCAGAAGACCGGCGAGTCCGTCACGATCAAGCAGTCGCACGGCGCGTCGAGCGCGCAGGCGCTGTCGGTGCTGCAGGGGCTGCAGGCCGACGTCGTGACGATGAACCAGCCGAACGACATCGACCTGCTCGCCGAGCGCGGCCAGCTGCTGCCGAAGGACTGGCGCGCACGCTTCCCGGACAACAGCTCGCCGTATTCCACGACGATGGTGTTCCTCGTGCGCAAGGGCAATCCGAAGGCGATCAAGGACTGGAGCGATCTCGCCAAGCCGGGCGTCCAGGTGATCATCGCGAATCCGAAGACGTCGGGCAACGGCCGCTACGCGTATCTTGCCGCGTGGGGCTTCCAGAAGCAGAAGGGCGCGACCGACCAGCAGGCGCTCGATTTCGAGAAGGCGATCTTCCGCAACGTGCCGGTGCTCGACTCGGGCGGCCGCGGCGCGACGACGACGTTCACGCAGCGCGGCATCGGCGACGTGCTCGTCACGTTCGAGAACGAAGTCGCGCTGATGGACACCGGCGCCTCGGGCGCGCAGTTCGACGCCGTGTATCCGTCGGCGAGCATCCTCGCGGAGCCGCCCGTCGCCGTCGTCGACAAGGTCGTCGACAAGAAAGGCACGCGCAAGGTCGCGCAGGCCTATCTCGACTACCTGTACACGCCGGAAGCGCAGGAGATCATCGCGCAGCACCATTTGCGCCCGCGCGACGCGAACGTGCTGAAGAAGCATGCGGCCGAATTCAAGGCGCTGAAGACGTTCAGCGTCGAGCAGGTTTTCGGCAGCTGGGCGAACGCGCAAAAGACGCATTTCGCCGACGGCGGCACGTTCGACCAGGTGATCGTCGACCGGAAGTGAGCGCGGCGCGCATCGCGCGCGGGCCCACACGACGACATCGCAGCCGGCCGCACACGCGGCCGGTTTTTTTTCGGCATCGCGCGGCGGACTTCCGTTTCGCGACGGCACGCATTCCCGGCCGCCGCCGCGCATGCTACGCTCATCGCCTCCCTGCAACCGGCGCCGCGCGATGACCGTCGATTCGTCCTCCCCAGCCCCCCGCGGCCGTGGCCGCAAGATCTGGTCGGGCACCCGCCCGGTGATCGCGTACGGGATGCCGCCGCTCGGCTGGCGCGATTTCTACCATCGCGCGCTGACGGTGAGCTGGCCCGTGTTCTTCCTGTCGCTCGCGGTGCTGTTCCTGCTGCTCAACGGCGGCTTCGCGACGCTCTACCTGCTCGGCCATGCGTCGATCGCGAACCAGTCGCCGGCCGGCTTCGGCGGCGCGTTCTTCTTCAGCGTCGAGACGCTCGCGACCGTCGGCTACGGCGACATGCATCCGCAGACCGTCTATGCGCACCTCGTCGCGACGTTCGAGATCTTCGTCGGGATGTCGAGCATCGCATTGGCCACGGGGCTCGTGTTCGCGCGCTTCTCGCGGCCGCAGGCGAAGATCCTGTTCGCGCGCAATGCGATCGTGCGGCCGTTGAACGGCAGGATGACGCTGATGGTCCGCGCCGCGAATGCGCGCCAGAACGTGATTGCCGAGGCGCAGGCGAAGTTGCGGCTGATGCGCATCGAAGGCACGCACGAGGGCTACTCGCTGCGCAAGATCCACGACCTGCCGCTCGTGCGCAGCGAGCACCCGATCTTCCTGCTCGGCTGGAACCTGATGCACGTGATCGACGAGTCGAGCGCGCTGTTCGGCGAGACGCCCGAATCGCTCGCCGCGCGCGACGCGTCGTTGCTGATCACGATCGAGGGCTCGGACGAAACGACCGCGCAGGTCATGCAGGCGCGTCATTCGTGGGCGCATGACGAGATCCGCTGGCGTCACCGCTATGTCGACCTGATGCACGACGAGGACGGCATCACGCACATCGACTACACGTATTTTCATGAAGTCGTGCCGATCGACGTCGACACTGACGAGCGTGGGTCGCCAGGCGTGGTGGTCGAAGCGGGCGCGTCGGCGCAGGGTCCGGCCGCGCAGGCGTGAGCGAGGGGCCGGCCTCTCGCGCGTCACGCGTGCAGCAATCGCGCCGCTTCGCGTTGTTCGATCGCAACGGCGCGACGAAACGCGTCGCGATCCTCGGCGCGCGCAACGTAGTCGCCGAGCACGCCTTCGTCCGGCAGCAGATGCGCGTCGAACGCGATCTTCAGCGTGCTGGCGAGCAGCAGGTCGGCCGCGGTGAAGCGGTCGCCGACGAGCCACGGGTGATGGGCGAGCGCTTGCGCGAGTGCGCGTTGCACGCGCGTGATGTTGCCCCAGCCGAACGCGACCGGATTGCCCGACGCGCCGGTGAATTTCTCTGCCATCGCCGGTTCGAGGCAGGTCGGCGTGAAGAACATCCATTGGAGGAAACGGCCGCGCAGCGGATCGTCGGGCGCGATGCCGAGCCCGGCGCCCGGGCAGCGGTCGGCGAGGTAGAGCAGCACGGCACCCGATTCGGCGAACGGCGCGCTGCCGTCGTCGAGCGCGGGCAGCTTGGCCATCGGGTTGACCTGCACGAATGCGTCGCTGCCCTGCTCGTGCGAGCGCAGGTCGATCGGCACGAGTTCGTACACTACGCCGAGTTCCTCGAGCATCCACAACGCCCGGAATGCCCGGGTCTTCGGCCAGTAGTAGAGCTTCATCGCGCCTCCGCGTTTGGGTGCCGGTGTCGGTCAGGTCGATGCTCAAGCGTACCCGAGCGCAGGAGGTTAGGACAGGGGCGCCCGGCTAGGGGCGCCCGGCCCGGGGCGGTTCGGCTGAGCAAGTCTGTTGGCGGCGTTGCATGTCGAGCGTGAATCGGGAGAAAAATCGTGCAAAGCCCGGTGGGATAAGGAGGTTTTCGAATAACTAGTTATATTGAAACTAGTTATGAAAATCGACGAAATCCTGACGGAAAACGACATCGCCACCCGTGGACGCCGCGGCCCCCGCAGCCTCCTGGCACATGACCTCGCAGGCGTTCGACCACGACCGCCGATGCATCGCGAAACACGGAAATCACTGGAGACAAGTCACGCATGGCAAACGACGATCGCACCACGATCATTCCGCGGAGAACACCGGAATCGGCGGCCATGGTGGCCGAGGTCAAGCGCGCGATGGCGATCATCGCGCGGCTCAACCGTCTGACGTTCGACGATGCAGGCGAGGTTCGTGCATTGTTCGGCGAACTGATCGGCACGCAGGTCGACGACGGCTTCGTGCTGATCCCGCCGTTTCACGCGACGGGCGGCACCGGCATGAAGCTCGGGCGCAACGTGTTCGTCAACCAGAACTGCACGTTCTACGACCTGGGCGGGCTCGAGATCGGCGACGACGTGATGATCGGCCCGAACGTCAGCCTGATCACGTCCGGTCATCCGGTCGAGCCTTCGCGGCGGCGCGACGGTGTCGTCGCGAAGCCGATCGTGATCGAACGGAACGTATGGATCGGCGCCGGCGCGACGATCATCGGTGGCGTGACGGTCGGCGAGAATTCGGTCGTCGCGGCCGCGGCCGTCGTCACGCGCGACGTTCCGCCGAATACGCTGGTCGGCGGCAATCCGGCAGCGGTCATCCGGTCGATTGCCGAATGACATTGCCCGGGCGCGCGTGCCGGCGCGATCGCGCATCGACGAGCGGATGTGGACAACCCGCTCCGCGACGACTCGAAACGCTGTGCATTTGAACGGTGAGCGTGCCGCCGAGGCAGTCCGGACAAGCCTTTGCGGCTTTCCCCGGTTGCGGTGCTCCGAGGCGTTCGCTGATGTGCGCATGACGATTCCGTCGCGCAACCGGTTGTGGATATCCTCGCTCCGAAACGACTCGGCGCGCTGTGGATTTCACCGGTGAGGATCGCCGGATGTCGCGCAATACATGAAGAGGGGTGTGGACAACTCGCTCCGAGACGAAGCGAAATGCTGTGAAATCCGACGGTGAGTGTCGACGCCGATCGCGCGATGCGCCGCTTCCAGCAAGGCTCGGCGGCCTTTGCCGTGATTTGGCGCGCCGCGCATTCTAACGGAATGCATGAATGCGCGACCGAACCCGACGTGCGTCGCGCCGCCGATATCCGGGTCCGGATCGCGATCGAATGGGCGTGCATTCTAACGGCAAGCGCGAGCACGTGGTCCGGAACGTGCGAATTTCGTCGCGCATTCGCGATCTCTCAAGCGACTCGACGCGCTGTGGAATTCAACGGTGAGTATCCGCGCGTGATTGCCGGCAACCCGTCCAGGCGCGGCTGTCCGGCCGGCGACGTCGCCTGAAGCACGTGCCCTGTCACGAGCACCGTGCGCATTTCGATGTGGATATCCGGCCGTCGAAACGACTCGCGGCACTGTGTTTTTCGACGGTGAGTGTCGGCGTCCGATCGGGTGGCCAGCCGCCTCCGGCATGGATTGCCGCGTCGCCGACGCTCGATGAAACGCGCCTCTGCGGGCGATCGGCCGGTTCTTTCCGATGTGGATATCCGGCTCGCCAAGCCAGTCGAAGCGCTGTGATTTTCACCGGTGAGCATGCGCGCACGGCCCGCGGGCAATGCAGGTCCGGCCGTGGAAAACAGCCGCCGCAGCCAGTCGAAGCCCTGTGTATTTCAACGGTGAGTGCGAAGCGGTAGTCGCGCAGCATGCGGTTTCCGGCGTGGCTATCCGCCCGACGAACCCACTCACGACCCTGTGTATTCGAACGGTGAGAGTGAACAGCGGATCGTCGAAACGAGCCGGCCAGGATGTGGATATCCACCGCCAGGACCCACTCGCCGCGCTGTGAATTCCAACGGTGAGCGTCGACACCCGGGCGAATGGCATGCCGATTCCGGATGTGGACATCCCGGCCCCGACGCCAGTCGAAATGCTGTGCAATCGAACGGTGAGCGCGCGGACCCGGTCGGCGCGAAGGGCGCGGCGTTGTGGACATCCGGCGCCCCCGACCAATCTGAACCCTGTGCAATTCAACGGTGAGGGTGACTGCCAAAAGCCTCCGAAACCCTTGCCGGACGGGGTTTGAGCACCCATCGCGCGGCCGCGGCGGCACCATCAGGCACGCACCGATTTGCGCGGCGGGCCGCCCGGCCGCCTCGACACCCGCCAACCGCGCCCCCACCACCGCGCGCGAAAACTCTCTCAAATCCACGCGAAAACCTGCGCAGTTTTTCTCGCTACGGCCCCGCCCGAGCAAGATGAGAAAAAACATTCTCGGCTGCGCACGAAAAAATAGAGCCATTCGCTGCCGCCGGTCACGCGTCGCCCGACGCCCCGCCGCGCAGCCCAGAACAGCACAATCCGGAGACATCCCCCATGACCGCCCGCCTGCCCGTCGACGGCTCGCCTGCCCTGTCCGACTACCGCCTGACCGACAACCTCACCGCGACGCGCGGCCGGATCTTCCTGACCGGCACGCAGGCGCTGGTCCGCCTGCTGCTGATGCAGCGCGCGGTCGACATCGAGCAGGGACTCAACACGGCCGGCTTCGTCAGCGGCTATCGCGGCTCGCCGCTCGGCATGGTCGACCAGCAGCTGTGGAAGGCGAAGAAACTGCTCGACGCCGGCGGCGTGCGCTTCCTGCCCGCGATCAACGAGGAACTCGGCGGCACGGCCGTGCTCGGCACGCAGCGCGTCGAAGCCGATCCCGAGCGCACGGTCGAGGGTGTGTATGCGATGTGGTACGGCAAGGGTCCGGGCGTCGATCGCGCCGGCGACGCGCTGAAGCACGGCAACGCGTACGGTTCGTCGCCGCACGGCGGCGTGCTGGTCGTCGCGGGCGACGACCATGGCTGCGTGTCGTCGTCGATGCCGCACCAGAGCGACTTCGCGATGATCGCGTGGCACATGCCGGTCGTGAATCCGGCGAACATCGCCGACATGCTCGAATTCGGCCTGTACGGCTGGGCGCTGTCGCGCTACTCCGGCGCATGGGTCGGCTTCAAGGCGATCTCGGAAACGGTCGAGTCGGGCTCGACCGTCGACCTCGACGCGCTGCAGACGCAGTGGCCGGCGCCGGAAGGCTTCACGCCGCCGTCGGGCGGCCTGCACAACCGCTGGCCCGACCTGCCGAGCCTGACGATCGAGGCGCGCCTCGCCGCGAAGCTCGACGCGGTGCGCCATTTCGCGCGCACCAACAGCATCGACAAGTGGATCGCGCCGAGCACGCACGCGAACGTCGGCATCGTCACCTGCGGCAAGGCGCACCTCGACCTGATGGAAGCGCTGCGCCGACTCGACCTGACGGTCGCCGATCTCGACGCCGCCGGCGTGCGGATCTACAAGGTCGGCCTGTCGTATCCGCTCGAGATGACGCGCGTCGAGACCTTCGTCGACGGGCTCGACGAAGTGCTCGTGATCGAAGAGAAGGGCCCGGTCATCGAGCAGCAGCTCAAGGACTACCTGTACAACCGCAGCGAAGGCGCGCGCCCGCGCGTGCTCGGCAAGCACGACGCCGCCGGCGCCTGCCTGCTGTCCGAGCTCGGCGAACTGCGCCCGTCGCGCATCCTGCCGGTGTTCGCGGAATGGCTCGCGCGGCACAAGCCCGCGCTCGACCGCCGCGAACGCGTCGTCGATCTGGTCGCGCCGCAGATCCTGTCGAACGAAGCCGACGCGGTGAAGCGCACGCCGTACTTCTGCTCGGGCTGCCCGCACAACACGTCGACGAAGGTGCCGGAAGGCTCGATCGCGCAGGCCGGGATCGGCTGCCACTTCATGGCGTCGTGGATGGAGCGCGACACGACGGGGCTGATCCAGATGGGTGGCGAGGGCGTCGACTGGGCCGCGCACGCGATGTTCACCAACACGAAGCACGTGTTCCAGAACCTCGGCGACGGCACCTACTTCCACTCGGGCATCCTCGCGATCCGCCAGGCGGTCGCCGCGAAAGCGAACATCACGTACAAGATCCTCTACAACGACGCGGTCGCGATGACGGGCGGCCAGCCGGTCGACGGCAGCATCTCGGTGCCGCAGATCGCACGGCAGGTCGAGGCGGAGGGCGTGTCGCGCTTCGTCGTCGTGTCCGACGAGCCGGAGAAGTACGACGGCCATCACGGGCAGTTCCCGACGGGCACGACGTTCCATCACCGCAGCGAGCTCGACACGGTGCAGCGCGAGCTGCGCGAGACGCCGGGCGTCACCGTGCTGATCTACGACCAGACCTGCGCGGCCGAGAAGCGCCGCCGCCGCAAGAAAGGCGAATTCCCCGACCCGGACAAGCGCCTGTTCATCAACGACGCCGTGTGCGAAGGCTGCGGCGATTGCGGCGTGCAGTCGAACTGCCTGTCGGTCGAGCCGCTCGAGACGCCGCTCGGCCGCAAGCGCCGCATCGACCAGTCGTCGTGCAACAAGGACTATTCGTGCGTGAACGGCTTCTGCCCGAGCTTCGTGACGGTCGAAGGCGCGGCGCTGAAGAAGGCGGCCGGCGCCGCGTTCGACGAAGCGGCGCTCGCGGTGCGCGTCGACGGGCTGCCGGTGCCGGCGACCCATCTCGACGCGGCGCCGTTCGACATGCTCGTGACGGGCGTCGGCGGTACGGGTGTCGTAACGGTCGGCGCGCTGATCAGCATGGCCGCGCATCTCGAAGGCAAGAGCGCGTCGGTCCTCGACTTCATGGGCTTTGCGCAGAAGGGCGGCTCGGTGCTGTCGTTTGTGCGGATCGCGTCGAGCGACCGCTGGCTGAACCAGGTGCGTATCGACACGCAGCAGGCCGACGTGCTGCTCGCGTGCGACATGGTCGTCGGCGCGAGCGCGGAAGCGCTCCAGACGGTGCGTCACGAGCGCACGCGGATCGTCGTCAACACGCACCGGATCCCGAACGCGTCGTTCGTGCAGAACCCCGACGCGAACCTGCATGCGGACGCGCTGCTCGAGAAGATGCATCACGCGGCCGGCGACGGCTACCTGTCGAGCTGCGACGCGCAGGCGCTCGCCGCGAAGTTCCTCGGCGATTCGATCGGCGCGAACATCCTGATGCTCGGCTATGCGTGGCAGCTCGGCCTGGTGCCGGTGTCGCTCGCCGCGATGATGCGCGCGATCGAGCTGAACAACGTCGCGGTGCCGATGAACAAGCTCGCGTTCTCGATCGGCCGGATGGCGGCCGGCGACGCGGCCGGCCTCGAAGCGTTGTGGAATGCGCGTCACACGGTGGCCGCGCAGACCGCGCCGGAGACGCTCGCCGAGCTGATCGCAGATCGCGAAGCGCGTCTCGACGCCTACGGCGGCGCGCGTTACGTCGAGCGCTACCGTGCGCTCGTGAACGCCGCACGCGCGAAGGGCGACGACACGCTGATGCGCGCGGTCGCGACGACGTTCTACCGGCTGCTCGCGGTGAAGGACGAATACGAGGTCGCGCGGCTGTACACGGACGACGCGTTCCGCACGGCGCTCGAGGCGCAGTTCGAAGGCGTGCCGGGGCAGGCGTATCGCGTGAAGTTCAACCTTGCGCCGCCGACGGTCGCGAAGGCCGGCCGCGACGGCAGCACGCCGAAGAAGCGAGTGTTCGGCCAGTGGATGTGGCCGGTGTTCGGCGTGCTGGCGCGCGTGCGCAGCCTGCGCGGCACGTGGCTCGATCCGTTCGGCCGCACCGTCGAGCGCAAGATGGAGCGCGCACTCGCCGACGACTACGAGACGACGCTCACGCGCGCGTTCGCCGCGATGACGGCCGGCAATGCGGCGCAGGTCGTGCAGCTGGCCGACCTGCACGCCCGCGTGCGCGGCTTCGGCCACGTGAAGGTGCGCAACCTGGCCGGCGTGAAGCGCGCGGAGCGCGAGCTCGCGCTGCAGCTCGGCATCGACGCGGCGACGAGCGCGGCCGTGCAGCACGCACTCGACGAGATGAAGGGGACGGGCATGCTGAAGGGAATTCCGGTCGTCGTCGCGAAGTAACGCGAACGCGGGCGGATGTGAAAACGGCGACGCTGCTGCGTCGCCGTTTTTTTTGCGTCTCAGTACCCGTACGCGGGCAGTTGCAGAACCGTCAGAGAATGCCTTTCTTGCGCGTCGACAGCGCGGTTTCCGACAGGTCGATCTCGCGGATCAGCTTCGTCAGCGTCTCGTCGGAAATCTTGCTGTCGCTGCGCAGCCGGTACAGCGCGGAGCGTTCCGCGCGCACGGCCGCGATCCGCATCTGCAGCTCCATCGTTTCGGCCTGCTTCGCTTCCGCGCGCGGCGTGGGGCCGTCCTCGGCGAGTGCGGAGAGCCGGCGGCGATACTGGTCCATCACGCGTGCGGAGATGTCCGCGCAGCGCGCCGCGCCCGATTCGTCGAGCTCGGCCGAGATCGCATCGTGCGACGAGTCGATCGCGCGGATCGCGGCCTGCGCGGCGGCCGAGCGTGCGACGCGCTCCTCGTCGCCGAGCGGGTTGCGCGTCGAACGCACGCCGCGCAGCAGCAGCGGCAGCCCGATCACCGCGACGATCAGCGAACCGAGGATCACGGCCGACGCGACGAAGACCGCGGTGTCGCGCCCCGGCAGCGGTGCGCCGTCCGACAACGCGACGGGAATCGACAGCACGCCGGCGAGCGTGACCGCGCCGCGTACGCCGCCGACCGTCATCACCGCGATCGTGCGCACGCCGGCCATCGTGCCCGCGAGGCCCTGGCGCGCGGCGCGGCGGCTCGCGAACCAGCGCAGCAGCCACACCCATGTGAAGCGGATCGCATACAGCGCGAGCATCATCGCGCCCACGTTGAAGATCATCCGGCCGACCAGCGCGTCGCTCGTGTGGTGCGCGTCGACGAGCGCGCGGCCGATGATGTGCGGCAACTGCAGCCCGAGCATGATGAACACCATGCCGTTGAAGACGAACTCGATCATCGCCCACGTGCTTTCGGCACGCACACGCGACGCGACGGTGCTTTTGCGCGAGAAGCTCGTGTAATTCATCATCATCCCGGCCGATACGGCCGCGAGCACGCCCGACAGGTCGAGGTGCTCGGCGAACAGGTAGGCCGCGAACGGCACCAGCAGCGTCATCACGATGCCGGGGGCCGGGTCGCCTTCCTGCTCGGCGTTCAGGAAGCGCGTCGACAGCGCGCTGAACAACCACGACACGATCGCGCCCGTCGCGAGCCCGCCGGCGGCGACGATCACGAACGTCACCGACGCGGCGCGCAGCGAGAACACGCCGGTGAGCGCGGCCGCGATCGCGAACTTCAGCGCGACGAGGCCCGACGCGTCGTTCATCAGCGCCTCGCCTTCGAGGATGTGCATCAGTTGCGGCGGAATCCGGCCCTTGCCGGCGATGCCGGACAGCGCGACCGCGTCGGTCGGCGACAGCACGGCCGCGAGCGCGAATGCGATCGGCAGCGGCAACTCGGGAATCAGCCAATGCGCGAAGTAGCCCACTGCGAGTACCGTCATGAACACGAGCCCGAACGCGAGCATCAGGATCGCGCGGCGCTGCAGGTACAGCTCGCGTTTCGGAATTCGCCAGCCGTCCGCGAACAGCAGCGGCGGAATGAACAGCAGCATGAAGATTTCGGGGTCAAACGTGACGTGCAGGTTCAGCTTCGGCCACGCGAGCATCGCGCCGAACGCGATCTGCATCAGCGGCAGCGGCAATTGCAGCGGCAGGAGGCGCGTGACGGCGCCGGACAGTGCGACGGTCAGCAGCAGAATCAGGACTGTGAAAACGATTTCCATCGATACGGCGAATAACGCGGAATGAAACGATCGTACGGAGTGTAGCGTGCCGACGTGACGGCTGCGCTCAAGCGGCCGGTGCGTGCGCACGAAAATGGTGCGCCCGACGTGCGCCGCAGTGGTGCGATGGCCCGGCCAGGCCGCATGGCATATGGATTGTCGGCGCCTTGCACGGAGCTTGCTTGAAGTGGGCAGCCGCCCGGCATCGACCGGGCAATCGAGGGTCCAACCATGACATTGAGTGCGCCGTCCGTTTCGCCGGACGGCGCGTTCGAAGGCATCACCAGGAGGAAGGCATGACGATCGTTCAACAGGAGCGTCCGTCCGCCGCGTCGCCGTACCGGTTCGAGCGGGAGATGAGTTCCGGCTTCGAACGCCTGGCCACGCAGCATCGCGACCTGACGCTGACGACCGTGTTCCAGCCGATATTCAGCCTGTCGCACCAGCGTGCGGTCGGCTACGAAGCGCTGTTGCGCGCGCACGATGCGCTTGACCGCGCGGTGTCGCCGCTCGACGTGTTCGGCGCCGCGGCGCGCCAGGGCGAGCTGCTGCAACTCGACCGGCTCGCGCAGGCGCTGCATCTGGAGAACTTCGCGCTGCTCGGCGCCGAGCGCGAGTGGCTGTTTCTCAACGTCCATCCGGGCGTGCTGACCGACCCGTTCCAGGCCGCCGCGCTGCTCGCGAACCTGAAGCGGCTCGGCATGCCGCCGCGCCGTATCGTGCTCGAAGTGCTCGAACAGCGCGCGGAAGACGTCGAGCGGCTCGCGGAGGCCGTGCGCGAATTCCGCACGCACGGCTTCCTGATCGCGCTCGACGATTTCGGCGCCGGTCATTCGAACCTCGAACGGATCTGGCAACTGAATCCGGACATCGTGAAGCTCGACCGGATCATGCTGTCGCACGCGGCGCACCGCACCGGGCTCACCGCGATCCTGCACGGGCTCGTCACGCTGCTGCACGAGGCCGGCAAGCTCGTGCTCGTCGAAGGGATCGAGACCGAGCACGAGGCGCAGATCGCGCTGTCGTGCGAGGCCGATTTCGTGCAGGGCTACTACTTCGGGCGACCGGCGCCGGGGCTGCCCGACAGCGCGACCGCGACCGGCTGCATCGGCGAGCTGACCGAGCGCTTTCGTCAGCAGACCGAAGCGCGCGAGCGGCGCGACGCGCAGCGGCTCGCGCCGTACCTGCGTGCGTTCGAGCGGGCGGCCGAGCGTCTCGCGGCCGGCGAACCGCTCGACGAGGTGTGCTGGAACTTCCTCGCGCTCGACGCGGCCGCGCGCTGCTTCCTGCTCGACGCGCACGGCCGCCAGTCGGGCCGCAACGTCGTGCTGCGCGCCGATCGCGCGCTCGCCGAGGCGCGCTTCTCGCCGCTGGCGGACGCGCAGGGCGCGAACTGGCTGCGCCGGCCGTATTTCCGTTCGGCGATCACCGAGCCGGGCCGCGTGCAGGTCACGCGGCCGTACCTGTCGATCAACGAGGCGCAGCCGTGCGTGACGCTGTCGGTGGCCGTGCGCGTCGGCGATGCGCAGCGCGTGCTGTGCGGCGATATCGACTGGGTCGACGACGAGGCGGACGGCGGCTAGCGCCGCGCGGATCGCATGCGGCGATCGGGGCGCGGCGGCGCGGGGCGGCCGTTGCGTTCGCTGCATGCTTCCCCGACAATGGCGCGATCGCGGCCGTCGTGTCCGCGATCGCGCCGCCCCGGGGGCCACCATGGCGGCGAATAAAAGGAAAACATCATGAAGAGACCGATTTCGCTGACCATCCTCGCGTGGGTCGTCATCGTGACCAACGCGATCACGTGCGTCTATACGCCGTTCTCGATCGGGATGCCGACCACCCAGGCGCTGATGTCGCACTACCTGCTGCCCGTCTGGGCGACGTTCGGCATCAGCATGATCATCGAAGTCGCGAACGTCGTGATCGGCATCGCGATCCTCAAGGGGCGCGAATGGTCGCGCAAGGCGTACGTCGCGACGTTCGTGTTCGGCATCGCGTTCTCGCTGGTCAACATGCCGGCGTCGATGCTCGCGGTGCTGATTCCCGGCGTCCTGCTGTTCGCGCTGTTCGTCTACCTGCTGTTCCGGCGCCCCGCGACCGCGTATTTCCGCCAGACGCCCGCATGAGCGTCGTGCGCAATGCGCTCGCGATCGTGCTGTTCGCGATCGCGGGCTTCTGCGTGAGCGCCGCGCAGACAGTCACGTTCATGAAAGTCGGCCAGGCGGGCGCGACGGCCGTATTCGTCGCCGTGCTGTTCGCGGTGTCGGCCGTGCTCCTCGCCGCAGGCGCGTTTGCCGGCACATTCCGGCCGCGTAAGCGCGGCGCGGGCATCGCGCTGCTCGTCGCGACCGCGATCACTGCGTTCGGGGCGCTGGGCTGGGCGATGCTCGTGCTCACACCGAAGATCGTCGACATGATGCAGCAGAGTGCGTACTTCGACGCGCGGATGTTCAGGTTCGTGCCCGGCACCGCCTTGACGGCGTTGTCCGCGCTGGCCGGCATCGGGCTCGTGCGGCGCGCCTGACGCGCACGGCACGCCAGCCCTTGCCCCGCGGAGTCATACTGACTAGGATGCGCGAATTGTCCTGACGATTCGCGGGCCGCCCATGAACCGAAACGCCGCTTCTTCCATCCTCCTCGAAGTGATCGCCACGACCGTCGGCGATGCGAAGGCCGCCGCCCGCGCGGGCGCCGACCGGCTCGAGCTCGTGACCGCGATCACGGAAGGCGGGCTGACGCCGAGCGTCGGCCTGATCGAGGCCGTCGTGGCTGCCGTGCCGATTCCCGTCAACGTGATCGTGCGCCCGCACAGCCGCTCGTTCGTCTATGACGCCGACGACCTGCGTGTGATCGAACGCGACGTGCGCGCGGCCGTCGCGGCCGGTGCGAACGGTGTCGTGTTCGGCGCGCTCGATGCGCGCGGCGACGTCGATCTCGATGCGCTGGCCCGCATCGCCGCCGCCGCCGACGGGCGCGCGCTCACGTTCCACCGTGCGTTCGACGTCGCGCGCGATCTCAACGCCGCATTCGACGCGCTGCTGCGCGTGCCGGCCGTCACGTCCGTGCTGACGTCGGGCGGCCATCCGTCGGTGCTCGACGCGGTCGCGACGATCACGCGGCTGGTGCGGCAGGCGGCCGGCTCGACCTGCACGGTGCTGGCCGGCTCGGGGCTGACGATCGACGCGGTCGGCGATTTCGTCCGTGCGACCGGCGTGCGCGCGGTGCATTTCGGCTCGGGCGTGCGGCCGCGCGGCGAGGTGCTGGCGCCCGTCGACGAGCAGCGCGTCGAGCGCGTGCGCGCGGCGCTCGACGGCGCGGCGGCGCACGTGTGATGTGCACTTGAGCACGAATCGGGAGAGCGGGCTGCATGACCGACGCGACACACGACGAGCAGGGCGGCGCGCACGCTGACGCCGCGCGCAGGTGATTCGAGACGCGAAGGGCAACCCGGTGCAGACGACCGGATGAAAAAAAGCCGGGGCATGCCCCGGCTTTCTCGTTGGCGGGCCCGGCCCGCCGGCCGATGCCGCTTACGCGCTGGCCGACATCGCGTCCGCGTCGCTCGCACGGATGCCGAGGCGCTCGAACAGCGCGCGGTCCTTCTGCGATTGCGGGTTGCTGGTCGTCAGCAGCTGGTCGCCGTAGAACATCGAATTCGCGCCGGCGAGGAAGCACATCGCCTGCAGCCCGTCGTCGAGCTGCTCGCGGCCGGCCGACAGGCGCACGACGGCCTTCGGCATCGTGATGCGCGCGACCGCGATCGTGCGCACGAACTCGAACGGGTCGAGCGGTGCGGTGCCTTCGAGCGGCGTGCCTTCGATCGCGACGAGGTTGTTGATCGGCACCGAATCCGGATACGGGTTCAGGTTCGCGAGCTGCGAGATCAGGCCTGCGCGCTCGCGGCGCGATTCGCCCATCCCGATGATGCCGCCGCAGCACACGTTGATGCCGGCGTCGCGCACGCGGTCGAGCGTGTCGAGGCGGTCCTGGTACGTGCGCGTCGAGATCACCTGGCCGTAGAACTCCGGCGACGTGTCGAGGTTGTGATTGTAGTAGTCGAGGCCGGCGTTCGCGAGTTCCTGCGCCTGTTCGTCCTCGAGCATGCCGAGCGTCATGCAGGTCTCGAGGCCGAGTTCCTTCACGCCGCGCACCATCTCGGTCAGCGCCGGCATGTGGCGCTCCTTCGGGTTGCGCCACGCGGCGCCCATGCAGAAGCGGCTCGCGCCGTTCGCCTTCGCCGCGCGCGCGGCGTCGAGCACCGCGTCGACGTCCATCAGCTTCTCGGCCTTCAAGCCCGTGTCGTGGTGCGACGACTGCGAGCAGTAGCCGCAATCTTCCTCGCAGCCGCCCGTCTTGATCGACAGCAGCGTCGACAGCTGCACCGCGTTCGCGTCGAAGTGTTCGCGGTGCACCTGCTGCGCGCGGAACAGCAGGTCGTTGAACGGGAGCTCGAACAGCGCGACGACGTCGGCGACACGCCAGCGCTGCGAGGCCGGAGCGGCCACGGGAATCGCGTCGGGTTGCACGGTAGCGGTCTGGGCTTGGGTCATATCGTTTTCCTGTCCTGGTCGGGGATGAGGGATCGAGGGATCGAGGGATCTGTTTCGGTAGGGTCAATGCTGCGCGGTGCGCAGCGTCTCGACGAGCGTGGCGATGTCGAGCATCGCCGAGGCGGATTCGGGCGCGGCCGGGCTCATGTGCGGAATGCGGCCGAGCAGCGGTGCGCCGTGCTCGCGGGCGAGCCAGTCGCGCATCGTCGCGATGTTCTCGTCGGGGAACGACATCGCCGGGTCGACGTGGTTCGCGACCCAGCCTGCGAGCGTGAGGCCGCGCGCGGCAATCGCGTCGGCCGTCAGTAGCGCGTGGTTGATGCAGCCGAGCCGCACGCCGACCACGAGCACGACCGGCACGCCGAGCGCGACGGCGAGATCGGCCAGGTCCTGCGTGTCGTTCATCGGCACGCGGAAGCCGCCGGCGCCTTCGACGACGACGATATCCGCGCGCGTCAGCGCTTCGCGATGGCACGCGACGATCGTGTCGAGGTCGAGCGTCACGCCTTCCCGCGCGGCGACGATATGCGGCGCGGCCGGCGCCTTCAGCAGGAACGGGGTGCGCAGTTCGGGCGGCAGCACGACGTTCGCGGCCGCGTCGAGCTGGTCGGCATCCTCGTTGCGCCAGACGCCGTCGCGTTCGTACGCGCCGGCCGCGACGGGTTTCAACGCTGCCGCGCGCAGGCCGTGTCGCGCGAACCCGTGCAGCATCGCGGCCGACACGAAGGTCTTGCCGATTTCGGTGTCGGTGCCGGTGACGAACAGCGAGAGCGGGGCGGTCATGCGGCGGCCTCCTGCAGGGCCTGCCTCTCGCTGGCTTCGATCAATGCGGCTTCGAGCCGCGCGAGATCGTCGAACGAATGCGCGGCCGACAGCGACACGCGCAGCCGCGACGTGCCGGCGGGCACCGTCGGCGGCCGGATGGCGGGCACCCACAGGCCGTGCGCGTCGAGCGCGCGCATCGCCGAGAGTGTCGCGTCGTTGCTGCCGATCACGAGCGGTTGCACGGCCGTGTGCGAATCGACCGGCTGCCAGCACGTGTTGCGCAGCAGCGCGCGCGTGCGTTCGATCAGCGCGGCGAGATGCGCGCGTCGCGCGTCGCCTTCGTCTCCCGCGATCACCTTCAGGCTCGCCGAGACCGCGTGCGCGACGGCCGGCGGCGCGGCCGTCGTGAAGATGTAGCTGCGCGCGCGCTGGATCAGCCATTCGATCACGGTTTCATGCGCGATCACGAACGCGCCCGCGACGCCGGCGGCCTTGCCGAGCGTGCCGACGTACACGAGATGCGGCGAACGCAGCGCGGCGGCCGCGAGCGCGCCGCGGCCCTGCGGGCCGAGCACGCCGAAGCCGTGCGCATCGTCGACGACGAGCCATGCGCCGTGGCGTTCGGCCAGCGCGACGAGTTCGGCGAGCGGCGCGATATCGCCATCCATGCTGAACACGGTGTCGCTGACGATCAGCTTCGTTTCGGCATCCGATGCGTCGAGCAGCGCGGCGAGCGCGGCCGTATCCGCGTGCGGATAGACCTGAACTTGCGCGCGCGACAGCCGCATGCCGTCGATCAGCGACGCGTGGTTCAGCGCGTCGGAGAAGATCGTCGCGCCCTTGCCGGTGAGCGCCGTCATCGCGGCGAGGTTCGCCATGTAGCCGGTGCTGAAGTACAGCGCGCGCGGTGCGTCGGAGAAGCCGCCCGAGAAGGCCGCGAGTTCTTCCTCGAGCGTCGCGTGCGCACGCGAATGGCCGCCGAGCAGGTGCGAGCCGCCGCTGCCGGAGCCGTAGCGCTGCGCGCCTTCGGCGAACGCGGCGACGAGCGCCGGGTGCGCGGCGAGGCCGAGATAGTCGTTGCTCGCAAAGCCGACGATCTCGCGGCCGTCGACGGTCATGCGCGCATCGCACGCGGTGTCGGCGGTGCGGCGCACGCGGCGCAGCCCTTGCGCGTCGAGATCGGCGAGGCCGCGTTGCAGGGTGTCGAGGAGCTTGTTCGTGTTCGTCATGGCGAGATCTCCGCCAGCGTCGCATCGAGCGTGTCGCGCGTGCTTTGCGCGAGCCACGCGATATCGTCGTCGCTCATCACGTACGGCGGCATCAGGTACACGGTCGTGCCGATCGGGCGCAGCAGCAGCTCGCGCTCCAGCGCGCGTTCGAAGAACCGCCGCGAGAAACCGCGCGCCGCGTCGCCGTCGAGCGCGACGTCGAACGCGAACAGCGTGCCGCGCTCGCGCAGGTGGCGAACTTGGCGGTGCGCGTCGAGCGGTGCGAGCGCGGCGCGCAGCGTCGCCGATTTGCGCGCATTGCCCGCGAGTACGTCGTCGCGCGCGAACAGGTCGAGCGTCGCGACCGCCGCGCGGCACGCGAGCGGGTTGCCGGTGTACGAGTGCGAGTGCAGGAAGCCGCGCGTCGTGTCGTCGTCGTAGAACGCCGCGTATACGTCGTCGCGCGTGAGCACGAGCGACAGCGGCAGATAGCCGCCGCTGATGCCTTTCGACAGGCACATGAAATCGGGCCAGACGCCGGCCTGCTCGCACGCGAAGAAGGTGCCGGTGCGGCCGCAGCCGACCGCGATCTCGTCGGCGATCAGGTGCACGCCGAATTCGTCGCACAGCGCGCGCAGCCCGCGCACGTACGACGGATCGTGCATCGCCATGCCGGCCGCGCACTGCACGAGCGGCTCGACGATCAGCGCGGCGATCCGGTCGCCGCGTTCGGCGAACAGGCGCCGCACGTCCGCGAGCGCGCGGCCCGCGACGTCGGCGGCCGTCTCGCCCGGCAGCGCACCGCGCGCATCGGGCGACGCGACGACGTGCGCGTGGCGGATCAGCGGATCGTACGCATCCTTGAACAGCGCGACGTCGGTCACGCCGAGCGCGCCGATCGTCTCGCCGTGATAGCTGTTCGCGACGCAGACGAATTCCTGCTTGTTCGCGCGGCCGCGGTTGCGCCACGCGTGGAAGCTCATCTTCAGCGCGATCTCGACGGCCGACGCACCGTCCGACGCGAAGAACGCATGGCCGAGGTTGCGCGCGGTGAGCGCGTGCAGCCGTTCGGCGAGCTCGATCGCGGGCTCGTGCGTGCAGCCGGCGAGCATCGCGTGCTCGAGCGTGTCGAGCTGGTCCTTCAGCGCCGCGTTGATGTCCGGGTTCGCATGGCCGAACAGGTTGACCCACCACGAGCTGATCGCGTCGAAGTAGCGGCGGCCGTCGCGGTCGTACAGCCACACGCCCGCGCCACGCGCGACGGGGACGAGCGGCAGGCGCTCGTGATGCTTCATCTGGGTGCAGGGATGCCAGACCGCGCGCAGGCTGCGCGCGACCCAGTCGTCGGTGGCTGGCGTACTCAAGGCGACTCCGGGGGGTAAAACGACCGCGCGGCATCGAACGGATGCCGCGCGGCGGGACACGAAACGCGCTGAGATTAGCGTGTTCCGCGGGACGTTGCACTAGCGGTTACAAACGCCGCAAAGCCTTGCCGGGCGGGAGTTCGGCGCAGTTCGGGGGTGCTCGGGACGGAACGCGGCGGAAGCGGGGAAATGACCGTAGATGGCGACGTTCGAGTGAGCCCCCCTGACAGAAAAAAATCGCGGGCCGCGCGCCGGCATGACCAGGGAAAAACGGGGATCGAAGGCGAGCGCGGGGGGAGCGCGGCGACGTCGCGCCTACGCGGCGGCGCCAGAATCGTCTACGGAATCAGGGCGAAAACGGGCAGCCGGAACGGCAGGCAGCCGTAACCGCACGCCGAGGAGAGGCGGGAGGCAGAACCGGATCAGGCGGGAAGGGTGCGGCGGCGGAGGACCCGCCGCGCGTCAGCGCGAAGCCAGTGCGTGCGTATCGGCGTCGCGCGCGTTGGCGTCGCCGTTGTCGGCCGTCTGCGTCGTGTTCCACACGACATGGTCGTTGACCGCGTACAGCCGGCATGCGCCCGCGCCTTGCTTCGAGCAGTTGTCGAGTGCGAGCGCCATCGGGTCGTCGCCGCCTTCCGCCCACGACCAGGCGCCTTCCGACGACACCGCGAACGCGCGGCTCGGATGCTGGTTCAGGAAGCGGCGATAGCCTTCGCGACCGGCTTCGTCGACATACGGCACCGCGTTGACCGCATCGATCGACGCGTAGCCGGTGGCCTTCGGCTCGTGCGGGTTCGCGACCGCATAGCGCACCGAGGTCGGCAGGTTCAGTGTTGCGAGGAACGCATTGACGGCCGGCCACCATACGGGCACGCCGTCGCGATCGACGATCAGCCGGTGCGCATCGTCCTTGTAGCGGCCGAAATCGATGAACTGCGCCTGCGTGCCGTGCGACACGTACGCGTCGTGCATCTGCGCGACGAGCGCGGGCGTCCAGACCGAATCGTTGTCGCCGTACAGCCACAGCGAGCGCACGGCCGTGTGCGCGCCGTACTGGTCGAACGCATCGACGAGGTTGCGCTGCCAGCCGTCGCACAGGTCCTGGCGCAGCCCGCCCGAGAAGTTGATGATGCCGCGCACGCCCGGTGCGGCCTCGGTGCCGTACGCGACCGATGCGAGGCCGCCGTGCGACGTGCCGGCGACGACGATGCGCGACGCATCGACATACGGCTGGTGCGACATGTAGCGCACCGTCGCGTCGACGTCGGCGGCCTGCGCGAGGCCGTTCTTGCCGACGTTGCAGCCTTCCTGCTGGTACGTGCCGTCCGAGCCGGCGAAGCCCTGGCGGTTCGGCGCGATCACCGCATAGCCGCGACGCACGAATTCGCGCGCGAACGCGAGCGGCCGGCTGCGCGGCTGCAGATGGAGATCGCCGGTGTTCTTGCCGTGATTGAAGACGACGAGCGGGAACGGGCCGGGGCCGTCCGGCTTGAAGAGCGTCGCCTCGAGCGTGACGGCGCCCGACGCATCGGCCGGGATGCGGAGAATCCGTTCGTTGAGATCGGCCGCGACCTGCGGCAGGTTCGAGTCGCCGTAATCGAAGCGCTCGGCATGGGCGAGCGACCCGCTGGCGCCCGTACCCGCATTTGCGTTCGGCAGCGTACCGGCCTGAGCGGCCGACAGCGCACAGGCCGCCATCCATCCCACCAATACCTTGCTGAACGCCATTCGTAAGCCCTGCCATGCAACATGACCAATTCGAGCTCATCGTAGCCCGACAAAATCGGGTTGTGCAATGCGGGAATTACCCGGCGTCTGACATGGCAACTATTTGTCAGCGTTCACTTACTTCGCCGTCGACATAGCGCCAGAAACCGTGTTCGTCGCGCTCGAAACGGCTCGTCTCGTGGAGCCGGTATGCGCGTCCGCCGACCTTGTAGCGGGCCACGAATTCGACCTCCGCGTGGCGTTCGTCGAGCGGCGCATGGCGTTTGACCGCGAGGCCGAGCCAGCGCGGCGCGTCGGGTGCATCGGGGTCGGTATCGAGATCGGGTGGGCAGGTGCGCGCGGCCCACGTCGCGCGCAGGTAGCCGGTCGCGCCGAGCACGTACGCGCTGTACCGCGAACGCATCAACTCGAGCGCGGTCGGCGCGGCTTCGCCGCCGTCGATGAAGCGGCCGCAGCAGGCCGCGTAGCGCGGCGCCGGCGCTTTGCCGGCGGGCGCGGGGGACGCGCCGCCGCACGGGCACGCGTCAGGTCGGTTCAAAATCATGCGAAACGGGAATTAACGACGATCGGTTGTCGATTCGGCTCACCAGCTCAGCTCGACGCCGTCGTACTGGAAGAAGCGGCCGTTGGCCTGCGACACGTCCGCGCCGGATTCGGCGATCACGCGGCGCATGCCGGTCACGCTCGTTTCGGGATCGATCGCGGCCTGCGCGCCGCCCATGTCGGTGCGCACCCAGCCGGGATGCAGCGAGATGCACGCGGCATGGCGCGTCTGCAGCGACGCGATGCGCAGCGCGTCGTTCAGCGCCGCCTTGCTCGCGCGGTACAGCCAGCCGGTCGTGCCGGTCGCCTCGGCGATGCTGCCCATCCGGCTCGACACGACGGCCAGCACGCCGCGTGCGTCCTCGACGAGCGGCAGCAGGATCGGCAGCAGCTGCATCGGCCCGCGCACGTTCGTATGCATCACCGCGTCGAAATCCTCGGCCGTGATCGTCTCGACGCCTTCGGTGCGCGGCCCGTACACACCCGGCACGAGCACGGCTGCATCGAGGCGTTCGCCGTCGAGCTTCCAGCCGAGCGCCGCGATCTGCTCGGGCTGCGTGATGTCGAGCGCATGCGCGTGCGCGCCGAGCGCGCGCAGCGCGTCGAGCGACGCTTCGTCGCGCGCGGTCGCGATCACGTTCCAGCCGTCGCGCCGGTATTGCCGGACGAATTCGCGGCCGAGGCCGCGCGATGCGCCGACGATCAGTACGGTTTTCATGCCCATCGCTCCTTTCCTGGGCGCCGCCTTGGCGGCGCCGGTGTCAGATCCGTTCGATGCGTGCCGTGGCCGCGTCGCGGCCGCCGCCAGGCTGCTGGCGCATTACTGCTTCGCGTCGTCGCACGGCTTCAGCGTCGCGGCGACCGCCTGCGCAACGCCTTCGAGCCGAGCGGCGGCGTCCGCCGCGATCATGTCGTTGTCCGGTGCATGCTGGCCCCCGGCGGTCAGTGCGGCCACGCAGCGCTTGTAGGTCTCGTCGAGCGCGTCGAAGTTCGACACGGACATCCCGAGGTTGCGCATCCGGCCGTCGTGCACGCCGTACACGAGCCCGTGCACGGTGAGCGACTGGCCGCGCGCCCACGCGTCGTTGACGATCGTCGTGCGGCACACGTTGACGACCTGCTCGATCGCGTTCAGCTCGATCAGGCGGCGATAGCGCGCTTCGCCGACCGGCCAGCCGTCGAGCAGGGCCGCGTGGCGCTCGCGCACGTCCTGCACGTGGTGCAGCCAGTTGTCCGCGAGGCCGACGCGGCGGTTGAGCAGCGCCGCGTTCACGCCCGAGCAGCCGTAGTGGCCGACGACCATGATGTGCTTCACACGCAGGATGTCGACCGCGAACTGGATCACCGACAGGCAGTTCAGGTCGCTGTGCACGACGACGTTCGCGATGTTGCGATGCACAAATACTTCGCCCGGCGGCAGGCCGATGATCTGGTTCGCGGGCACGCGCGAATCCGAGCAGCCGATCCACAGATATTCCGGCGCCTGCTGGTCGGCGAGGCGCGCGAAGAATTCCGGATCGTCCTCGAGCTTGCGCTTGACCCAGGCTTCGTTGTTGTCGAACAGATGTGAAAGCGGATTGTCTTGGGTGTTCATCGGTGTGGATTCCGTTGGCGGAAATCGGGTCGATATCGGGTTCGGTGTCACCGGCGTCAGGCCGCGCGCTGCGCGTCGCCTTCGCCGTCGTTCTGGTCCGCCGCGCCGAAGCGCGCGGGGTAGCGCACGCTGAAGCGCAGCGCCGTGTCGTACGGGTAAAAATCGGGCAGTTCGCCCTGCATCAGCTTGTCCTTGCTCGCCTGCCACAGCGCGGGATCGAAAAAGTCCGCGTGATGCTTCATGAACACGCTGCGCACGCGCGGGTCGCCGAGCAGGAACGGTCCGTAGGTCTCCGGAAAGATGTCGTGCGGGCCGACGGTATACCACGGTTCGCCGGACAGCTCGTCTTCCTCGTTGCGCGGCGGCGGCACGCGGCGCACGTTGCAGTCGGTCAGGTATTCGATCTCGTCGTAGTCGTAGAACACGACGCGGCCGTGGCGCGTGACGCCGAAGTTCTTGTACAGCATGTCGCCGGGGAAGATGTTCGCCTTCATCAGCTCCTTCACCGCGTTGCCGTATTCCTTCACGCCGTGCTCGACGTCCGCGTCGCTGCCGTTCTGCAGGTACAGGTTGAGCGGCGTCATCCGGCGCTCGATGTACAGGTGCTTGATCACGAGGTTGTCGTCCTCGTATTCGAGCAGCGACGGCACTTCCTTCTCGAGTTCGCGCACGAGCGCGTGGTCGAGCCGCGCGAGCGGCAGCGCGACGCTCGAATACTCGAGCGTGTCGGCCATCCGCCCCAGGCGGTCGTGGCGCTTCACGAGCTGGTACTTCTCCATGATCTGCGCGCGCGTCGTTTCCTTCGGCGGCGGGAACTGGTCCTTGATGATCTTGAACACGTACGGGAACGACGGCAGCGTGAACACGAGCATCACGAGGCCCTTGATCCCGGGCGCGATGATGAAGCGGTCGCTCGAATGCGACAGGTGGTGCAGCAGGTCGCGGTAGAACAGGTTCTTGCCCTGTTTCTGCAGGCCGACCGACGTGTAGATCTCGGCCTTCGGCTTGCCCGGCATGATCGTGCAGAGGAAATCCACGTACGCGGACGGCACGCCCATGTCGACGAGGAAGTACGAGTGCGAGAAGCTGAAGATGATCTGCAGCAGGTCGCGGCGCAGCAGCACCGTGTCGAGCGCGAGCAGGCCCGGACGCACGTGGCGGATCGGCACCGCGAACGGCAGCACGCGGTCGGCGTTGATGATGCGGCCGATGACGTACGCGCTCTTGTTGCGAAAGAACAGCGACGACAGCACGTGGATCTGGAAATTCGGCGCCGCGTCGAAGTGGCCGAATTCGTCGTCGATCGCCTGCATCACGCAGCCGATGTCGCGCGGCAGATCCTCGAATGCCGGTTCGAGCTGGAAGTTCGTGACGACGCGCTCGAGCGTGGCGGCGAGCCCGTCGGTGCCCGGATAGTACGCGCGGTAGGTCGGCTTCGCGGCCGGTTCGTCGTTCTCCAGGTACTCGGTCGAGATCGCCGGGCGCACGAAGATGAAATCGTTGCTGAAGTACGAACGGTGCAGGATCTTGCAGCACACCGAATTGAAGAAGGTTTCCGCGCACTCGGGCTGGCGATGCGACGTGAGCAGGCCGATGTAGTGCAGCTTGATCTGCTGCCACACTTCGTCGTCGATGTTCTCGGCGTCGTATTCGTCTTCGAGCACCTCGACGCATTCCTGCACGCGATCGTCGTACGACGTGATCCGCTCGCGCGCGAGCCGCTGCAGCCCGTGCCAGTCGCCGCGCTCGAACAGCGTCTTCGCCTCGACCGCCGCTTCGCGGAAGATCCGGTAATGGCGATCGAAGTATTCGAGCATCGTCTGCGCGACGTCGAAACCGATCTGCGACGACAGCAGTTTGGGGAAGTGATTCATCGCGTGCAGGCTCGTTCAAGGGGCTGTAAGCACTCGCCATTTTAGCGCCCAAGTCGGCGTTTCAATGACTTTCGCGGTGACGCGCCGACGGCCGTCGATCGGTGCGTTGTTTGCCGTTGCGTGCCGTTCGGTGCATCTTCGCGTAAAGATACGGGTACGGAACCGATTCTGGCACGAACTTTTTTGCCGGCCCGGCCGCCGCCGGGGCACGCGTTTCGCGTGACGGCGATAGAATCGGCGCAACGCCCGCCGTGACTGCCGCCGGCGTGCATTCGCACCGATAACGACGAGACGCCCCACCGATGAACGCCCTGGAACACCAACTCGACTACCCCTTCGCCGACACGCTGCCCGCCGCGGGCGACACGTTCGAGGTCGCGCCCGGCGTGCGCTGGCTGCGCATGCCGCTGCCGTTCTCGCTCGACCACATCAACCTCTGGCTGCTGCGCGACGAGATCGACGGGCAGGCCGGCTGGACGATCGTCGATTGCGGGATCGCGTCGGACGCGATCCGCACGCACTGGGAGCAGATCTTCGACACGCATCTCGACGGCCTGCCGGTGCTGCGCGTGCTCGTCACGCACTGCCACCCCGATCACTTCGGCCTCGCGAACTGGCTGTGCGAAGGCGGCGACCGGGGCCGCTGGAACGTGCGGCTGTGGATGACGCTCGGCGAATACATGTTCGGCTGCCTGATGGCGGCCGGCAACGGCTCGAACGCGGGCGGCGCCGCGGCTGCCGATCATTTCGCGCGCCACGGGCTCACCGATCCGGCCGCGCTCGACAAGCTGCGCAACCGCCGCAACTACTACTCGGACCTCGTGCCGGCCGTGCCGCCGCGCTACCGGCGCCTGCGCGATGGCGATGCGGTGACGATCGGCGCGCGCACGTGGCGCGTCGTCACGGGCTTCGGTCATTCGCCTGAACATTGCGCGCTGCACAGCGAAGCGGACGGCGTGCTGATCTCCGGCGACATGGTGCTGCCGCGCATCTCGACGAACGTGTCGGTGTTCGACCTCGAACCGGAAGGCAACCCGCTCGCGCTGTACCTGCAGTCGCTCGGCCGCTACGAGACGATGGCGCCCGATACGCTCGTGCTGCCGTCGCACGGCAAGCCGTTCCGCGGCGTGCGCACGCGCATCGCGCAACTGCGCGAACACCACGATGCGCGGCTTGCCGAAGTGCGCGTCGCGTGCGCGGAGAAGCCGACGAGCGCAGCGGACATCGTGCCGATCATGTTCCGCCGCCGCGAGCTCGACATTCACCAGATGACGTTCGCGCTCGGCGAGGCGCTCGCGCACCTGAACCTGCTGTGGCTCGCGGGCGAGCTCGTGCGCGAGCAGGGCGACGACGGGGTGCTGCGATTCCGCACGGCCGGCTGAGCGCGCGTCGTCGTCCTTACACGACGGGCTCGTAGCGCCACCCGTCGCGATGCCATTGCATCGTGTGCGTCGGTTCGAGCGCCGCGAGAAACGCGGGGTCGTGCGACGCGACGACGATCGCGCCCGGGAAGCCGCCCAGCGCGGCTTCGATCGCGCGCACCGATTCCAGATCGAGGTGATTGGTCGGCTCGTCGAGCAGCAACAGCTGCGCGGGCGTGCCCCGCCACAACGCGCATGCGAGCGCGGCCTTCAGTCGTTCGCCGCCGCTCAGTTGCCGGGCGGGCTGCGTCGCGCGCGTCGCGTCGAGCTGCAGCAGCGCGAGACGGCTACGCAGGTCGCCTTCGGCAAGCGGCGTATCGAGCAGCCCCAGTTGCTCGACGATCGAGCGCCCGGGATCGAGCAACGCGAGCCGCTGGTCGAGATACGCGGCGCTTACATGCGTCGCGCATTTCCCTGAACGCGGCGCGAGCTCGCCCGCGAGCATCCTCAGCAACGTCGATTTGCCGCAGCCGTTCGGGCCCGTCAGCGCGATACGCACCGCGCCGCTCGCCGACCACGTGATCGCATCGGCAGCGCCAGCGACGTGCCACGGCAGTTGCGCACGGTCGAGCGTGAACAGCTGGCGGCGGGCGCTGAGCTCGGTACCCGGCAGCGACACGAGCACGGGCGCGTCGGCTTCGACGCGTGCAGCCGCTTCATGCACGCGCTCGTCGAGCGTCGCCTTGAAGTCGCCCTGATGACGCCGGACCGCCCCCATGATGCTGCGTGCCGCACCTTTGCGGCTTTGCTTCGCGCCCGACGACAGGTTGGCCGTCTTCGCGTCGCGCAGCGACGCGGCCGCATGGCGCTGGATCGTGTCGTGTTCCTGTTCGAGCCTGCGCCGCACGCGCCCGCGCTCGGTGCGCGCATGGTCGAGCGCTGCTTGCGCGGCATCCCGTTCCGCGTCGCGCTGCGCGCGGTAGAGCGCGTAGTTGCCGCCGTACGAGTGCACGCCGTGCGGCGTCAGCTCGACGATGCGCTGCACGCCGGCGAGCAGCGCACGATCGTGGCTCACGATGACGACGCCGCCGCGCCAGCCGTCGAGCGCCGCATGCAGCCATGCGCGGCCCGGCGCGTCGAGATGGTTGGTCGGTTCGTCGAGCACGAGCAGGCCGGCGCCCGACAGCAGCGCGCCGATCAGCGCGACCCGTGCGAGCTGGCCGCCGCTCAGCGCGTGCGCGGGCGTGCCGGGCTGCACGTCGCGCAGCCCGGCCGCGTCGAGCGCCGTGCGCAGCCGCTCCGCGAGATCCCAGCGCTCGCCGATCAGGTCGAAGTCGTGCGGTTCCGCGCGGCCGTCCGCGAGACGCGCGAGCGCGCCGAGCGGCGCATCGAGCGCGGCGATCTGCGCGACGGTCCGCGGGCTGGCTGCTGCGTTGTCGTGATCGTGCTGCTGCGCGACGTAGACGACGTGCGTATGCCGCTCGATCGTCCCCGCGCTCGGCGCGCAACGGCCCGCGATCAGTTGCGCGAGCAGGCTCTTGCCGACGCCGTTGCGGCCGACGATGCCGGTCGGCGTGCGATCGATGGACAGGTCGAGCGAATCGAACAGCGTGATGCCGTCGTCGAAGCGGAAGGAAACGTGATGAAGCGCGACGAGCGCGCCGGTGGGCGTGGCTGCAGCCATAAGCACCTCCAAAAATGCGTGAAGACCTTCGCGCGCGGCGTGCGTGGCACGGGCGGCGAAAACATTTCGGGAAGGCTTAGTTGTTCACTTTGGCTGGCGTCCGGTATGAGGAACAGGCGCGCAGTGTAGCAAGCGTCACGCGCGGGCGGCAAGCGAGCGGCGTGTGCGCCGTCGCTTGCGTGCCACGCACGGTTACTGCACGGCGACCGTCGTGAAGTTCTGCCGTCCGAACGGACTCACGTGATAGCCGCTCACGTTCGTGCGCGTCAAAGCGGCCGCGGTCGGGTAGCCGAGCGGGATCCACAGCGCCTGGTCGTGGATGATCTTCTGCGCCGATTCATACAGCTTTGCGCGCTTCGCCTGGTCGGCCGTCGACTTGCCATCGGCGATCAGCTTGTCGAGCTGCGTATCGCAGAAGCGCGCGAAGTTGATGCCCGATTTCACCGCGTTGCAGCTGAACAGCGGCGACAGATAGTTGTCGGGATCGCCGTTGTCGCCGGCCCAGCCCATGAACAGCATGTCATGCTGGCCGAGCTTCGCCTGCTTGATGAGTTCGCCCCACTCGATCACTTTCACCTCGGCCTTCACGCCGATCTTCGCGAGGTCGGCCTGCAGCAGTTCCGCGCCGACCTTCGGGTTCGGGTTCAGCACGCTGCCGGTCGGGCGCGTCCAGATCGTCGTCGAGAAGCCGTTCGGGAAGCCGGCCTGCGCGAGCAGCTGCTTCGCCTTCGCCGGATCGTACGCATACGGCGCGACGTCCTTCGCGTAGCTCCACGTGTTCGGCGGATACGGGTTGTTCGCGGCCGTCGCGGTGTTGTCGAACACGACCTTCAGGTAGGTCGCGCGGTCGAACGCGAGGTTCAGTGCCTCGCGCACCTTGTCGTTGTCGAGCGGCTTCTTCTGCGTGTTCAGCGCGACGAACGCGGTCATGAACGCGGGCGTCTGCACGACCTTCAGCGCGCTTTCGCCCTTCGCGGCGAGCACGTCCTGCGGCTTCGGCGACAGCGCAATCTGGCATTCGCCGGCCTTCACCTTCTGCAGGCGCACCGACGGGTCGGGCGTGATCGCGTAGATCAGCCGGTCGACCTTCGGCTTCGTGCCCCAGTACGTCGGGTTCGCGTCGTAGCGGATCAGCGCATCCTTCGTGTAGCTCTTCAGCACGAACGGGCCCGTGCCGACCGGCTTCGCGTTCAGGTCGGCCTGCTTGCCGGCCTTCAGCAGCTGGTCCGCGTATTCGGCCGAGTAGATCGACGCGAAGCCCATCGTCAGGATTGGCACGAACGTCGCGTTCGGCTCGTTCAGCACGAACTTCACCGTGCTGTCGTCGACCTTCGTGACCGACTTCACCAGCTTCACGAGGCCCATCGACTGCGCGTGCGGGAAGCCGCTCGCGCCGGCCACCTTGTGCCACGGGTTCGAGTCGTCGAGCATCCGCGCGAACGTGAACACGACGTCGTCCGCATTGAGCGTGCGGCCCGGCTTGAAATAATCGGTGGTCTGGAACGCGACGTTCGGGCGCAGGTGGAACGTGTACGTGAGGCCGTCGGCGCTTGCTTCCCATTTGTCGGCGAGCGCGGGTACGACTTTCTTCGCGGCTTCGTCGTAGGACACGAGCGTGTTGAAGATCACGTCGGCCGACGCGTTGGTCGTGACGAGCGAGTTGTACTGCACGACGTCGAAGCCGTCCGGGCTCGATTCCGTGCAGACGGTGAGCGGCTTGGCGGCGGCGAGGGCGGGGACGGCGAGGGCGGCGGCAACGGCGGCCGCCGCGAACAGCTTGACGTGCATAGGATCTCCCACGTGGCTTGTGTTTTTTGCTGGGTGACGGGATGCGGGCGCGGCCCGGAAGCGGACAGGGCCGGCGCGGCTGGCGAATAGCATACCGTCAAAGCGTACGGCGCGTGAAAAAAGGCGCCTGAACGCGGCGAATTGGCCGAAAAACGGCTGCGTTCGCGACGGAACGGGTGTTGGGGCGGCGAGTGGGGCGACGGAGGCGGCGGGTGGAAGGCCGCTGGGACCCGGGAGGCGGGATGGCAGCGTGTCGGGGACGGCGCGGGAGCGGTGCGTGCGGTGAATCGAAGTGACGAAGCGGCCAGGCGTCGGTGAGGAGAGGCGGAGAGGCGGCCCGCGAAGCTTCACGCGGGCCGAGCGCTCATCGGGGCGTCAGTGCGCGCCGGCCTTCGGCTTGCGCGGCGCCTTTTCGAACAGGCGGTCGTACAGCCAGCGCGGCAGCACGTGCAGCACCTTCGCGACGACGCCCATCTGCCACGGAATCACGCGGAACGCGCGCTGCCGGGCGATCGCGCGCGCCGCGCGTGCGGCGAAGCGGTCGGCGTCCATCAGGAACGGCATCCGGTACGGGTTGTGCGCGGTCATCGGCGTGCGGATGTAGCCGGGCGCGATCGTCACGACGCCGACGCCGGCCGGGCGCAGCTCGACGCGCAGCGCTTCGAGATACTTGATCGCGGCCGATTTGGACGCGCTGTACGCGCCGGAGCCCGGCAGGCCGCGTACGCCGGCGACGCTCGCGACGCCGACCAGCGTGCCGTGGCGCGCGGCCGTCATCGGGCCGACGAACGGCTCGAACGTCGCGACCATCCCGTAATAGTTGATGTCCATCACGTCGCGGAACGTCGCGAGATCGCCTTGGCCCGTGACGGCGCCCTGGCTGATGCCGGCGTTCGCGATCACGACGTCGGGGCAGCCGTGCGTCGCGATGAACGACGCAGCGGCCGTCGCGAGCGCATCCGCATCGCGCACGTCGGCGGAATAGACGGAAATGGACAGCTTGGGGAAGCGCCGCGCGAACGCATCTAGTGCATCGGTGCGTCGCGCGACAAGGGCGAGCGTGGCGCCCTGGCGGGCGTATTCCTCGGCCATCGCGAGGCCGAGGCCGCTCGACGCACCGGTGATGAAGACCTTCAGCGGAGTAGTCATGCCGGTGCGCGGGCGGCGATCAGAGCTTCTTGTCCTGAACCTGCTTCACGAGGAAGTCGAGCACCTGGGCCGTGCCCGGGATGCTGTTCGTGTAGGCGGGGCCCGTCTTGTACTTGCCCTGCACGACGACCGTCGGCACGCCGTCGATCGCGTAGTCCTTCAGCAGCTTGGCCGACTGGTTCACCTCGCCCTGCACGCTGAACGAGTTGTACGCGTCCATGAACTGCTTCTTGTCGACGCCCTGCGTGGCCAGGAAGTCGGCTTGCGCCTGCGGCGTCAGCAGGTAGTTCTTCTGCTTGTGGATCGCGTTGAAGATCGCCGGCGTGACCTTCTCGGAGATGCCGAGCGCGGACACCGCGTAGAACAGCTTCGAGTGCGGGACGAAATCGTCACGGAATGCGACCGGCACGCGCTTGAAGTCGATGTTGTTGCCCTGCTTCTTCACCCAGGCCTCGATCGTCGGCTCGAATTCGTAGCAGTGCGGGCAGCCGTACCAGAAGAACTCGATCACCTCGACCTTGCCGGCCGGCGCGGATGCCGGCTGCGGCGACTTCATCACCTCGAAGTCCTTGCCGGCGACCGGCGCGGCAGGCGAAGCCTGGGCGAGGCCGGCAGCCAGGCCCAGGGACAGAAGGAGCGTGCTAAGCAGTTTTTTCATGTTGTGAACGTCGAATCGGTTGCTCGGGTTACGGAACGTAACGGGTTCTGCGTGGGCTCGGCCGGTTGGCTTACTGCTTCGTGAAGCGGATCACCGCCGTGTCGACACCTGCATCGGACAAGCGCTGACGGGCCGAGTTCATATCCTCGAATTTCGAGAACGGGCCGACGCGCACGCGGAAATAGGTCACGCCGCTGACATCGCGCTTCGACACCTTCGACTCGAAGCCCTGGAAGCCGAGGCGCGCGCGCTGCTGCTCGGCGTCGCCTTCGGTCTTGTACGCGCCTACTTGCAGGAAGTAGCCGGTGTTCGCGTCGTTCGCGGTCGGCGGCTTCGCTGCTGCCGCGGCCGTGGCAGACGACGTCGGCTTCGGCGTGTTCGCGGCCAGCTGCTGTTGCTGCTGCTTTTGCGCGGCGGCCTGCTGCGCCTGCTTCTGCGCGGCGAACCGTGCGAGATCGTCCTCGCCGCCTTGCTGCTGTTGCTGCGCCTGTTGCGTCTTCTTCGGCGGCGGCGTGGTGTCGGCCGGCTTCGGCGCGACGGCGACGCCGTTGCCCGACGACGCATTGTTCGACGCGGTCGTGTTGCTCGAGCTGCCCGTGTTGTTCGAGCCGCTCGACCCGTTGGCCGACGGCGGCACTTCGACGATCTGCGGCTCGGGCAGCAGGCCGCCCTGGGTCTGGTTCGCGGCCTGGCCGGGCGCGGTGTTCGGCGGCGCCGACTGCGCGGCCTGCGGCACCGGCTGGCCGGGCGTCTTGCCCTGCAGCGCGCGGTTCGGGTCGAACTGCTGCGGCTGGCTCGCGCCGTTGTCGGCCGGCGGCGGTGCGACCTTCGACACGAACGGCGACGGCGAACGCGTGATGTAGAGCGCCACCACCACTGCGATCGCGAGGCCTACGATCAGGCCCAGCACGATTCCAAGAAATGTCCCTCCGGCTTGTTTCGATTGCTTCGAAGTTCGGCGTGGTTGTGCCATTGCTTGAGTCACCTGCAAAAAGAATCGTGAGAGCCGCGGCGGGCGCTGCCGCGGCCGTTCACAGCCCGGATCGGGCTGCTTGCATCCTTACATCTTGGCGGGCGCGGACACGCCGAGCACCGCCAGACCGTTCTCGAGCACCTGCCGGGTCGCGGCGAGGAGCGCGGCGCGCGCATTGCGCGGCGCTTCGTCGTCGACCAGCACGCGCTCCGCATTGTAGAACGAGTGGAATTCGCCAGCGAGGTCGCGCAGGTAGAACGCGACCGCGTGCGGCGCCAGTTCGTTCGCCGCGTGCGTGAGCATGTCCGGGTACTCGGCCAGCTTCTGCATCAGCGACGCCGCCTGCGCGCTCGTCAGCTGCGACAGGTCGGCGCCCGGCAGCTGCGCGACGTCGACGTTGTAGCGCGACTTCAGCTCGTTGAGCACCGAGCAGATCCGCGCATGCGCGTACTGGACGTAATAGACCGGGTTTTCGTCGTTCTGTTTCAGCGCGAGGTCGATGTCGAACACGAACTCGGTGTCGGCCTTGCGCGAGATCAGGAAGAAACGCACCGCGTCGCGGCCGCGCGTGATGGTGGCCTCGTCGATCAGGTCGGGTGCCGCTTCCTGGCCCGCCGCCGCGCCGCCCGACCATTCGATCAGGTCGCGCACCGTCACGTAGCTGCCCGCGCGCTTCGAGATCTTCACTTCCTGGCCGTCGCGCATCACGGTGACCATCTTGTGCAGCACGTAGTCGGGATAGCCCTTCGGAATCCCGATGTGCAGCCCCTGCAGGCCGGCGCGCACGCGCGCGATCGTGCCGTGGTGGTCCGAGCCCTGGATGTTGATCACCTTCGTGAAGCCGCGCTCCCACTTCGTCACGTGGTACGCGACGTCCGGCACGAAGTACGTGTACGTGCCGTCCGACTTGCGCATCACGCGATCCTTGTCGTCGCCTTCGTCGGTCGTGCGCAGCCACAGCGCGCCGTCCTGCTCGTAGGTCATGCCGGCCTTGATCAGCGCGTCGACCGTCTTCTCGACACGGCCTTCGCTGTACAGCGACGATTCGAGGTAGTACTGGTCGAACTTCACGCCGAACGCCTGCAGGTCCATGTCCTGTTCGCGGCGCAGGTAGGTGACCGCGAACTTGCGGATCGCGTCGAGATCCTCGACGTCGCCCGTGCCCTTGACCGGCTCGCCGTCCGACGCGGCGACCGTTTCGCCGTTCAGGAAGTCGCGTGCGATGTCGGCGATGTATTCGCCGTTGTACGCGGCTTCCGGCCAGCCGGCGTCGCCCGGCTTCAGGCCGCGTGCGCGCGCCTGCGTCGAGATCGCGAGGTTGCCGATCTGCACGCCTGCGTCGTTGTAGTAGAACTCGCGGTGCACCGCGTAGCCCTGGCTCGCGATCACGTTCGCGAGCACGTCGCCGAGCGCGGCCTGGCGGCCGTGGCCGACGTGCAGCGGGCCGGTCGGGTTCGCCGACACGAATTCGAGCAACACTTGTTTGCCTTTCTCGCGATCCGACGTGCCGAATGCGCGGCCCTGGTCGAACACGGCGGCGATCACCGCCTGCTTCGCGGCGGCCGACAGGCGCAGGTTGATGAAGCCGGGGCCGGCGATCTCGGCGGCCTCGACGAGGCCTTGCGCGGCGGGCTGCGCGGTGAGCGCGGCGACGATCTGCTCGGCGAGCTGGCGCGGGTTCGTGCCGAGCGGCTTGGCGAGCTGCATCGCGACGTTGCACGCGACGTCGCCGTGCGCGGCGACCTTCGGGCGCTCCAGCGTGATGGTCGGGGCGACGGATGCTGCGTCGGCGCCTTTCAGCGCGTGTGCGACCTGCTTGACGCTATCCGCGAGCAGGGCTTCGAGGGTCTGTTTGTGTGCTGGCAGCATGCTGGTAGAAGGCTTCGTTGGTGGCGGCCGGAAACGCCGGCCCGCCGGCGCGCTTTTTAAGCGCGCGTTTCAGGGATCGCAGAATTTTAACAGGTGCTAATATGCCGCTCAGGCGGCCCGCGTCCGCGAGGCCGGACGCCGGTCTGCCGGCGTTCCCCAACCGCGCCGCGCAGGCACAACAAGATGAAAAGGGAATTGTCATGATTACGTTCAAGAGCAAGGCGGCACAGGATCTCGACGTGCTGAAGGATTTCGCCGTGTATGTGCTGGGTCTCGTCGGCAAGCAGCTGGGCGAGCGCGGTGTGATTACGCACGACGAGCTGGACCACGCGATCGCCAAGCTGGAAGGCGCCGTTGCGCAGGCGAAGCAGGAACGCGCCGAACATGCCGGCCATTTCCATGAGGACGAAGCCGACCACGCGCACCACGAAGTGCCGCCGAGCCTGGCCCAGCGCGTCGCGCCGTTCCTCACGATGCTGCGCGAAGCGAAGGCCGGTCAGGCCGACGTGCACTGGGGCTTCTGAGCTTCCTTGTCTGGCTGGACGAGAGATTCGTCAGGCAAAAAGCCCGCTTTCGAGCGGGCTTTTCATTTTGTCTGACGAAAGCGTGCTTCGCGGACGATGCGTGTGAAAACGGGAGGCGGCAGCGCGGCGTCCGCCTTGACCGAAAGGGGAAATTCCTTATAATTCAAAGCAAGACTATGTGAAAGCGGGTGCGAAAACATAGCGCCGCCCGAGCAATCGGGTCCCACCTGGAGTGGGTATTGCGTCGAAAGACGGAAAGAGAATCCCGCATGCGACGGCTGCCGAAAGGCGGCCGTTGGTTTTTCTATGCCCGGATCTTGCGGCCTTCCAGGCTGGCGCGCAGCAACGTGCGCAACGCCACCTTCCGGGCCTCCCGCTGGCGTCGGGTCAACTCGCCATCCAGCAAATGGCCGACTGCACGCGCAGGATGAGCCGGCGTTTTCTGGTCCGGTCCTTCGAGACCTCGAAGAACACGGCGTACACGCGTTGCGTGCCGTCCGATGCGACCGCTTCCACCGTCACGAAATTGGGTTGCCGTTCATCCGCGACAACGATCCGGCGCGTCGCCAGCCCGACGATCACGCCACGTAACAGATGCCGCGATGCGCGATACCGGTCCGCGCAGAGCACGCGCGTTTCGCGGCCGTCGTCGTAGATCTCGTCGTCCGGAATGGTGTCGCGGGCGCGCCCGTCCCACTTGAAACTGCGCGTGAAGCAGTGACAGGAGAACAGGACCAGAACCGTCACGTCGAAGCCGGTGTCGAGATCGCATGTGAACGTCAACGGACGCAAATGACTCAGGTCCCAGTTTTCGCCGCGGTAGCGTGCCTGCGGGAACGGGCTGGCGGCGTCGATCGTCGTTTCGGTGATCCTGATCTCGAAAGGCGGCATGGCGGAGGAGTGTCGGGCTGTCAGGGGAAGGGCTATCCACGCACCGGTGCCTGAACGCCTCGGTGTCTACAGTTTCGATCGATCGATATTGAGATTAGGTATCCTGATTAAAGAGGCGGTCGTACAACGCGCCCCGTGACCGGGGCGCGTGACGGCAAGTCGCGGCAGGCTGGCCGCGGCTTGCTGGTTACAGCTGCGGCGCGAGCGCGCGGCGCGCGTCGTCGAGCGACAGCGCCATGCGTTGCGCGTAGTCCTCGAGCTGATCCTGCCCGATTTTGCCGACCGAGAAGTAGCGGCTGTCCGGATGCGCGAGGTAGAAGCCCGACACACTCGCGGCCGGCAGCATCGCCAGCGAGTCGGTCACGCTCATGCCGATCTCGTCCGCATGCAGCACGTCGAACATGTCGCGCTTCACGAGGTGATCGGGGCAGGCCGGGTAGCCGGGTGCCGGGCGGATGCCCGCGTACTTCTCGGCGATCAACGCGTCGTTGTCGAGCGTCTCGCTGCTCGCGTAGCCCCACAGCTCGCGGCGCACGCGTGCGTGCATCGCTTCGGCGAACGCTTCCGCGAAGCGGTCGGCGAGCGCCTTCAGCATGATCGCGCTGTAGTCGTCGTGGTCGGCTTCGAACTGCTTTTCCTTCACGTCGACACCGAGGCCGGCCGTCACCGCGAACATCCCGATGTAGTCGGCGACGCCCGATTCCTTCGGCGCGATGAAGTCGGCGAGCGAGCGGTTCGGCCGCATCACGCCGTCGACCACCGGGCGCACGCTCTGCTGGCGCAGGTTGCGCCACGTGAGCAGCACTTCCGAGCGCGACTCGTCGCTGTAGATCTCGATGTCGTCGTCGTTGACGGTGTTCGCCGGCAGCAGTGAGATCACGCCGCTCGCGGTCAGCCAGCGGCCCTGGATCAGGCGCGCGAGCATCGACTTGGCATCCGAGAACACGCGCCGCGCCGATTCGCCGACGATCTCGTCGTTCAGGATCGCCGGATACGGGCCCGCGAGATCCCAGGTCTGGAAGAACGGGCCCCAGTCGATGTAGTTCGCGAGCTCGCTGAGGTCGTAGTTCTTGAACACGCGGCGGCCGATGAACTTCGGCTTCACCGGCGTATAGCCGGCCCAGTCGACCTTCGTCTTGTTCGCGCGTGCTTCGGCGAGCGTGACCATCGGCTGCGCCTTGCGGTTCGCGTGCTGGTCGCGGATGCGTTCGTAGTCGGACTTCAGCTCGTCGAGGTACTTCGCCGCGCCTTCGTCGGACAGCAGGTTCGACGCGACCGACACCGAGCGCGACGCATCGGGCACGTAGACGACCGGGCCTTCGTAGTGCGGCGCGATCTTCACGGCCGTGTGCACGCGCGACGTCGTCGCGCCGCCGATCAGCAGCGGGATCTTCTTCACGCGGAAGTAGTCGTCGCGCTGCATTTCGGATGCGACGTACGCCATTTCCTCGAGGCTCGGCGTGATGAGGCCCGACAGCCCGATGATGTCCGCACCCTCGACCTTCGCCTTCGCGAGGATCTCGTTGCACGGCACCATCACGCCCATGTTGACCACTTCGAAGTTGTTGCACTGGAGCACGACCGACACGATGTTCTTGCCGATGTCGTGCACATCGCCCTTCACGGTCGCGATGACGATCTTGCCCTTCGCGCGCACGTCGCCGCCCGCTTCCGCGAGCAGACGCTTTTCTTCCTCGATGAACGGGATCAGGTGCGCGACGGCCTGCTTCATCACGCGCGCCGACTTCACGACCTGCGGCAGGAACATCTTGCCCTGGCCGAACAGGTCGCCGACGATGTTCATCCCGTCCATCAGCGGGCCTTCGATCACGTTGATCGGACGGCCGCCGGCCGCGTGGATCTTCGCGCGCACTTCTTCGGTGTCCTCGACGATGAAGGTCGTGATGCCGTGCACCAGCGCATGCGAGAGCCGCTTCTCGACCGGCTGGTTGCGCCACTCGAGGTTCTCTTCCTTCTTCGCGCCGCCCGCCTTGAACCTGTCGGCGATCTCGAGCAGGCGGTCGGTGGAATCCTCGCGACGGTTCAGGATCACGTCCTCGACGCGCTCGCGCAGCTCGGGGTCGAGATCGGCGTACACGCCGAGCTGGCCCGCGTTCACGATGCCCATGTCCATCCCGGCCTGGATCGCGTGGTACAGGAACACGGTGTGGATCGCCTCGCGCACCGGGTCGTTGCCGCGGAACGAGAACGACACGTTCGACACGCCGCCGCTCACCTTCGCGTACGGCAGGTTCTGCTTGATCCAGCGGGTCGCCTCGATGAAGTCGACCGCGTAGTTGTTGTGCTCCTCGATGCCCGTCGCGACCGCGAAGATGTTCGGGTCGAAGATGATGTCTTCCGGCGGGAAGCCGACTTCGTTCACGAGGAAATCGTACGAGCGCTTGCAGATCTCGGTCTTGCGCTCATAGGTATCGGCCTGGCCCGTTTCGTCGAACGCCATCACGACGGCGGCCGCGCCGTAGCGGCGGATCAGGCTCGCGTGGTGGCGGAACGCGTCTTCGCCTTCCTTCAGCGAGATCGAGTTCACGATCGCCTTGCCCTGCACGCACTTGAGGCCGGCTTCGATCACGTCCCACTTCGACGAGTCGATCATGATCGGCACGCGCGCGATGTCCGGCTCCGATGCGATCAGGTTCAGGAAGCGCACCATCGCCGCCTTCGAATCGAGCATCGCCTCGTCCATGTTGATGTCGATCACCTGCGCGCCGTTCTCGACCTGCTGGCGTGCGACAGCGAGCGCCTCGTCGAACTGGCCGTTGAGGATCATCCGTGCGAACGCCTTCGAGCCGGTGACGTTGGTGCGTTCACCGACGTTGATGAAGAGCGTCCCGGGCGTGACGTTGAACGGCTCGAGGCCGGCAAGGCGCATCATGTGATCGGTCATGGCGGTGCGAATTTGTTGATGAAGGACGTGGGGCGGTCGGGTCAGGCGTTGTCGCTGTACTGGTTCGGCCAGCGGCGCGGCTTCACGTCGGCGAGCGCCTTCGCGATTTCGGCGATGTGTTCGGGCGTCGTGCCGCAGCAGCCGCCGGCGAGGTTCACGAGGCCGGCTTGCGCGAATTCCTTCAGCAGGCCCGACGTGACGTCCGGCGTTTCGTCGAAGCCCGTGTCGCTCATCGGGTTCGGCAGGCCCGCGTTCGGGTAGCACGACACGTAGGTGTCGCACAGCTTCGCGAGCTCGGCGATGTACGGGCGCATCAGCGCCGCGCCGAGCGCGCAGTTCAGGCCGAACGTGAGCGGCTTCGCATGGCGCAGCGAATTCCAGAACGCCTCGACCGTCTGGCCCGACAGGATCCGGCCCGATGCATCGGTGACGGTGCCCGAGATCATGATCGGCAGGCGCTCGCCGGTGTCCTCGAACAGCTCGTCGAGCGCGAACAGTGCGGCCTTCGCGTTCAGCGTGTCGAAGATCGTCTCGACGAGGAACAGGTCGACGCCGCCGTCGAGCAACGCCTTCGCCTGCTGGTAGTACGACGTGCGCAGCTCGTCGAACGTGACGTTGCGCGCGCCCGGATCGTTGACGTCCGGCGAGATGCTGGCCGTCTTCGGCGTCGGCCCGATCGCGCCCGCGACGAAGCGCGGTTTGTCCGGCGTCGCGTATTTCGCGGCCGATTCGCGTGCGAGCCTCGCCGATTCGACGTTCATCTCGACGACGAGATCTTCCATCCCGTAGTCGGCCTGCGCGACGGTCGTCGCGCCGAACGTGTTGGTCTCGACGATGTCGGCGCCGGCCGCGAAATACTGGTCGTGGATCTCGCGGATGATCTGCGGCTGCGTGAGCGACAGCAGTTCGTTGTTGCCCTTGATGTCGCGCGGGAAATCCTTGAAGCGCTCGCCGCGATACGCGGCTTCGTCGAGCTTGTAGCGCTGGATCATCGTGCCCATCGCGCCGTCGAGGATCAGGATGCGCGATTTCAGCAGCGCGGGCAGGGCGCCGCCGCGCGTGTAGCGCGCGTCGAGCGGGGCGGAAGCGGCGAGAGGTGTCGCAGACATGGGCGGAAGATCGGCGAAGACGGGAAAACCGCCATTGTAGCCGGTGCGCCTGGGTGCCGCCCGGCCTTGCGCGGCGCGGGCCGGCCGGCCAAATGAAAACCCCCGCCGGCGAACCGGGCGGGGGCAGGATCGGAGTGCTCGCGGCGCCGCGTCGGTGCGCGGCGAATGACCCGGCGGCCGCACGCGGCGCCGGGCAGTGGCCCGTCAGTGCAGCACGACGGGCATCATCATCAGGCTGTCGAATTGTCCGAGGAATTCGTCGACCTCGTCGAGCGACGGCTCATCCTCGATCAGCTGCTTCACGTGTGCGCGGAATCGTTCGGCAAGTTCGCCGTCGATGAAGATCTCGCGCTGCGCGTTCTTGTCGACGATTTCGTATCCGCCGGCATTCATCAGGTGATGGCCGGCCTGCGGCGCAAATTCGACGACGCAGTAGTTGGGGCTGTTGTAGATCATTTGCATGGCGGCACTCCTCTTCGCAGTGGCATCTGGCCTTGTTGTCCCCTAGGTGGGGCAAGCCTTGCCGGTTTCAAGGGGCTTGCGCTGCACACCCCGTTCCCGTTCGCGTGGGGTGTATCGGTTAGAAGCCGATGTCTATGAAACGTTTCCCATTGTCTGCCGGTGGACTGAAATAGTTGTTAAAGAGTGTCATCGGCCATTTCACGGAAATCTGTAATCGGTCGAAATTGCCGAATCGTGCGCGTTCACGCGCGAGTTCACTCTGTGACAGTCGAAGATGCCGGCGGTGCAGCCGGTTGTGCGGGTTGTGCAGCCGGTTGCACGGCAGCCGGCTGCGCGGGTTGTGCCGGTTCCGCGGCCGGTGCGGCCGGCACATCGGGCGCCGGTGCGCCCGCGGGCGCGTTCGTTGCGCCGCCTGCTGGCGCGACGTCGGCCGGCACGTTCGGTGCCGAGAGGCGGCCATGCCACACCAGCTCGATCTGCGCGCCGTTCGGCTCGGTCTGCATCAGCCGCGCGGGCAGCCAGCCGAGCGACGGCGCGAGCCACATGTCGATGCGGCGCGTGTCGCCGTCGCGGCGCGGCAGGCGCATGAAGTGCCGCGCGTCGACGATGCCGGCCTGCGTCTGCACCTGCTCGTCGCCGATCACGGCGATCGGCCAGTTCTCGCCGCTGTTGTTGTCGATCACGAAGAACTGCTGCGTGACGCCCGGCTTGTACGCGGACGGATTGCCGCGCACGAGCCCCGACAGCTGCATCAGCATGCTGAAGCGGTCCTGCACGCCGTCGGGCAGCGGCGCGTTGTTCGGCGTGCGCGTGAACACGACCTGGCGGATCTCGCGGTTGAAGATCGCGATGTCTTCCGGCCGCTTGCCGCGTTTCTCGACGTAACGATCGGGCGCGACGCCGAACGCGTCGATGCGGCCTTCGCTGCGATAGGTGAACGGGCCGACGAACGGCACGGGCATCGACACCGACAGGTCGTACGTATGCCCGTCGGTGCGCCAGCGGATCGTGCCGATCATGTTCTGCATCCCGTTGTAGAACGTGTCGTACTGCAGGTCGCCGGACGGCGGCGCGGAGAACTTCACGCCATTCGTCGCGGGGCCTGGCGTCGCGGCGCCGGCGGCTGATGCGGCGTTCGCACTCGATGCGCCCGATGCACCCGATGCTCCGCTCGCGGCGGATACGGCAGCCGGCGGTTCGCCGTGCTCGGCCGTCTGCGTCGACGTGAGGACCGGTTCGGGCGACGGCGCGGGCTTCGGCGCGGCGGTCTTGGGTGCCGCGGGCGCAGGCGCGGCCGGATGCTCGGCCGGCTTGGGAGCCGGCGGCGCGGGCTGGCGCTCGATCGGTTGCGCTTTCAGCAGCTCGATCTGCACGGGGATCTCGGCGGGCGGCGGCGTGAACGCATCGCGGTTGCGCATCAGCCAGAACGCCGCAAGCGCGTGCAGCACCAGCACGACGACGAGCGCGACGCCCACGCGCAGCCAGCGGCGGGGCAGGGCATGGCTCGGGCGGATGTCGGCAGGCGGCATGGGCATCGGAACAGGATCGGGGCGGTCGCGTGACGTCGGGCGCACGGCGCGTCACAGGAATCGGACCGTCGGATGCGCCGCGCGTTCGCGCCGCGTGACGCCGGATGAATCCGGTGCGTCAGGCGTCGCGTGCGTCGGGACTATAGCCGAGTTCGTAAGACAGTTTTTGCGCGCATGCGCGCAGCGCGGTGTCGATCTCGCCGCCCCACGCGATGTCGAACGAGCCTTCCTGGCCGAGCGCGACGATCGCGAGCGCGAGTTCGCCGACCGCATCGAACACCGGCATGCAGAACGCGTGGATCGTCGGCAGCAGCATCCCTTCGACGCGCGCGGCCTCGTGCCGGCGCACGTCGGCAAGCACCGCGTCGACTTCGTCGAGCGTGCGCGGGCCGCCGTGGTGCGGCGAGCGGCGCGTGTCGGCGAGTTCGCGCTCGAGCATCGCGGCGGTCTTGCTGCGCGGCAGGTACGCGGCGAACAGCAGGCCGGTTGCCGAGCCGAGCAGCGGCATCACGTCGCCGAGCTTCAGCGACGCCTTCGCCGGATGGCTCGATTCCATCCAGTGCACGATCGTCGGCCCCTGGTTGCCCCACACCGCGATCCCGACCGTCTGGTCGAGGCGGTCGCGGAATTCGGTCAGCGCGATCCGCGCGAGCTTCACGCCGTCGACGCGCGCGAGCCGCGCGAGTCCCATCTGCAACGCGAAGCCGCCGAGTTCGTAGCGCCCGGAGACGGGGTCTTGCGACACGACGCCGAGCCGCGAGAAGCTGACGAGGTAGCGGTGCGCCTTTGCAGGACTCATGCCCGCGCGCTGCGCGAGATCGCGCAGCATCATCGCGCGCGGCTCGCTCGTCAGCACGTCGAGCAGGCGGAAGCCGACCTCGATCGACTGGATGCCGGAACGGACCTTCTCGCCGTGCTCGCCGGAAGCGGCGTCGTCGGTGTCGGAGTCGGCGAGATCGTCGTCGGGAAGCGGGTTGGCGGGCATGGGCAGCGGGTGCGCGAAAATGCGGCAGGAATCGGGGTGAAAACGGGGGTGAAAACGGCAGGCGTGATCGTCGCGCGCCGCATGGATTCACCATCGTAAAATAGATTCCCTCCATCGTCACTACAACGGCAGAGTCCCCCTTATGAAACTTGCTTCGCTGAAGGACGGCACGCGCGACGGCCAGCTGATCGTCGTGTCGCGCGACCTGCACACCGCGGCGATCGCCGACGCGATCGCGCCGACGCTGCAGCGCGTCCTCGACGACTGGGCGTTCTACGCACCGCAGCTGCGCGACCTGTACGACGCGCTGAACCACGGCCGCGCGCGCAATGCGTTCGCGTTCGATCCGGCCAACTGCATGGCACCGCTGCCGCGCGCGTTCCAGTGGGCCGACGGCTCCGCCTACGTGAACCACGTCGAGCTGGTACGCCGCGCGCGCGGCGCCGAGATGCCGCCCGAGTTCTGGACCGATCCGCTGATGTACCAGGGCGGCAGCGACGATTTCCTGGGGCCGCGCGACGACGTCGTGTGCCCGTCGGAGGAATGGGGCATCGATTTCGAGGCGGAAGTCGCGGTGATCACCGGCGACGTGCCGATGAGCACCTCGCCCGACGCCGCGCTGAAGGCCGTGCGCCTCGTCACGCTCGTGAACGACGTGTCGCTGCGCAACCTGATTCCTGCCGAGCTCGCGAAGGGTTTCGGCTTCTTCCAGAGCAAGCCGGCCACCGCGTTCGCGCCGGTCGCCGTGACGCCCGACGAGCTCGGCGACGAATGGCGCGAAGGCCGCGTGCACCGGCCGATGATCGTCCACTGGAACGGCAGGAAGGTCGGCCAGCCCGACGCGGGCACCGACATGGTGTTCCACTTCGGCCAGCTGGTCGCGCACGCGGCGAAGACGCGCAACCTGCGTGCCGGCTCGATCGTCGGTTCCGGCACCGTGTCGAACAAGGACGCGAAGCGCGGCTACTGCTGCATCGCCGAGAAGCGCTGCCTCGAGACGATCGAGCACGGCGCGCCGCAGACCGGGTTCATGCGCTACGGCGACACCGTGCGCATCGAGATGTTCGACGCGGCCGGCAAGTCGATCTTCGGCGCGATCGAGCAGTCGGTCGCGCCGCCCGACGGCACGGCGTAAGCCGCGCGGGGGGCGTCACGCACCGCGAAACCCGGCTCCGGCCCGCGCGCCGGGTTTCGCCCGATGTTTGACCGCGCGGGCTTGGCTACACTCGACGCAAGAGCCTCGAACAAGGAGCGGCACATGGCCGATCTCGCCGCGTACGGCGGTTACGAAGCACTGAAGGTGACGCGCCGCGACCACGGCGTGCTCGACATCGTGATGAGCGGCGAGGGCGCGAACCGCAGCGGCCTCGCGACCGCGAACGCGCGCATGCATCGCGAGCTCGCCGACATCTGGCGCGACGTCGATCGCGATCCCGACACGCGCGTCGCGGTGATCCGCGGCGAAGGCAAGGGCTTTTCGGCGGGCGGCGATCTCGCGCTCGTCGAGGACATGGCGAACGACTTCGACGTGCGCGCCCGCGTGTGGCGCGAGGCGCGCGACCTCGTCTACAACGTGATCAACTGCAGCAAGCCGATCGTGTCGGCGATGCACGGCCCGGCCGTCGGCGCGGGGCTCGTCGCCGGGCTGCTCGCCGACATCTCGATCGCCGCGAAGGATGCGCGCATCATCGACGGCCATACGCGGCTCGGCGTCGCGGCCGGCGACCACGCGGCGATCGTGTGGCCGCTGCTGTGCGGGATGGCGAAGGCGAAGTACTACCTGCTGCTGTGCGAGCCCGTGAGCGGTGAGGAGGCCGAGCGGATCGGGCTGGTCTCGCTCGCGGTCGAGCCGGCCGACCTGCTGCCGAAGGCGTACGAAGTGGCCGAGCGGCTCGCGCACGGTTCGCAGTCGGCGATCCGCTGGACCAAGTACGCGCTGAACAACTGGCTGCGCTCGGCCGGGCCGGCCTTCGATACGTCGCTCGCGCTCGAATTCATGGGCTTCTCGGGGCCCGACGTGCAGGAAGGCGTCCGTTCGCTGCGCGAACGGCGCCCGCCCGCGTTCCCCGGCGACGCACCGTTCTGACGCGCGCTATGATCGAACCACGCGCGGCTGCGCGACGCATGGCGGCCGCCTCGCTCCCCCAGTCAACCAGGATGCCCGTATGACGACCGATGCCTCCGGCGCCAACCCTTTCGCCGGTTTTGCCGGCTTCAAGCCCGCCGACATGATGGACCGCATGTGGGACATGATGCGGATGTCGCCGTTCGGCGGGATGGCGTCGTTTCCGGGCGCCACGCCAGGGCTGCCGCCGTCGCTGTCGAGCATGTCCGACATGATGGCGCCGCTCACGAGCGTCGAGGAGCTCGACAAGCGGATCACCGATCTGCGCGCGGTCGAGCAGTGGCTGAAGCTCAACCTCGGGATGCTGCAGTCCGCGATCCAGGCGCTCGAGGTGCAGCGCGCGACGCTCGCGACGCTGCGTGCGTTCGGCGCGTTCGCGCAAAGCTCGATGTCGGCGGCCGAGGACGCGGCCGTGGCAGCCGCGCAGGCGGCGAAGGCCGCGCCGTCCGGCGATGCCTCGCCGGCGCCGGATGCCGCCGATGCGCCGGCCGGCGACGCCGCGGGGCAGGCGTTCGATCCGTCCGGCTGGTGGAACCTGCTGCAGTCGCAGTTCAACCAGCTCGCGAGCCTCGCGATGGCGCAGCCGGGCATGCAGCCCGCCGCGCCCGGCGACGCGCAGCCGGACGCGGCTGCCGCGCCGGAGCCGGCCGCGAAGCCGGCACCGGCCGCCGCCGCGCCGCGCAAGCCGGCCGCGAAACGCGCGAAGCCGTCCGGTTCCGCCGCCGCGCGCGCAGCCGCCGCTTCGTCGCCCGAAACGCGTCCGCCGAAGCGCTCGACGTGACGCGGCGCAGGTAGCAGGTCGATCATGCGGCTCGCGCTCGTTCTGATGGGAGGCGGCGCACGCGCCGCCTATCAGGTCGGCGTGCTGAAGGCGCTGGCCGAAATCGCGCGCGAAGCCGATCCGCAGCGGCACACGCTGCCGTTCGCGGTCGTGTGCGGCTCGTCGGCGGGTGCGATCAACGCGACGTCGATCGCGAGCCACGCGGACGACTTTTCCCACGGCGTGCGGCGCCTGCTCGAATTCTGGGAGCCATTGCGTGCCGATTACGTGTATCGCACCGACTGGCTCGGCATTGCGGGCGCCGGCGCGCGCTGGCTCGCGACCATGACGTTCGGCTGGGCCGCCCGCCGCTCGCCGCGCGGGCTGCTCGACAACGCGCCGCTCGCGCACCTGCTGCAGCGCGAGCTGAGCTTCCACCGGATCGAGCAGATGCTCGAGGCGCGCCTGCTGCATGCGCTGTCGATCACCGCGCTCAGCTATTCGAGCGGCCGGCACCTGACCTTCTACCAGGCGGCGCAGCCGATCCAGGCATGGCGGCGCGCGCAGCGCACCGCGCGGCTCGTCGACTTGTCGGCGTCGCACCTGCTCGCGTCGTCGGCCATTCCGTTCGTGTTCCCGGCCGTGCCGCTCGTGCTCGACGGGCAGATCGAATACTTCGGCGACGGCTCGATCCGGCAGATCGCGCCGCTGTCGCCGGCCATCCACTTCGGTGCCGACCGGATCGTCGTCGTCGGCGCGGCCGACCCGCGGCCCGAGATTCCCGCCGCGAACGGCGCCGGGCTGGTGCGCGGCTACCCGACGCTCGCGCAGATCGGCCAGCAGGTGCTCGCGAGCGTTTTCCTCGACTCGATCGGCTCGGACATCGAACGCATCGAGCACATCAACAGGATGATCGAGCACCTGCCGCACCAGGTCGAGCTCGACAGCGGCTGGCGGCACGTCGACGTGCTCGCGATCGCGCCGTCCGAGCGCATCGAGCTGATCGCCGCGAAACACCTGAAGCAGATGCCGGCGACGATGCGCGGGCTGCTCGGCGCGATCGGCGGCAGCCAGCCGGCCGGCGCGTCGTTCGCGAGCTATCTGCTGTTCGAGGAGGCGTTCACACGTGAACTGATCGAGCTCGGCTACGTCGACGGGCGCGCGCAGCGCGACACGCTGGCCGGATGGATCGCGCAGGCGGCCGGCGGCAGCGCGCCGGCGGCCGGCCCACCGCCGGAAGACGGCCTCGCCGCCGGAGAAATACGGGTCTGACACGCGCAAGATAATGTAAGGTTGCGTTTTCGCGACGGTCGCCCGCGACCGATCGCCGCACCGCGGTTGGCGGCGCGCGACCGGGCGGGCGTCTCGGAACCGTCATGCACGCGTGCTATCATGGCCGCCGCCGTATACACCATATCGAGCAGCCCGCCGATCCGGCATCCGCACGGGACCCTCCGGGGAACCCGCCTGGGGCAGGGGACGGGCGCGCCAACGAGCCGGCCAGCGCCGGCCCCCAACTCAGGCAAGCGCGGCCGGCTCCGTCCGAACGGAGCGGGGCTGCGGCATGCCCAACGGCGGCACGCGGCCGCCCGGCCGCCGGACGAGGAATCAGCGTCCGGCCGGTCGGTTTCCCGCGTAAAATTAGAGTCTTGGCTGCAAAAAGCGCGCTTGGGCGTGCTTGCGCGGCAACAGTCACGTTTAGAGAAGTCGCATTGCGCAGAACAGGGGTGGGACCATCATGAACACGATGCTTTATCCGGAACTTTACAGGTCGCTCGAAGCCGTCCGCTGGGACATGGAGAAGGACATTCCGTGGGACAAGTTCGACGCTTCGCTGCTCACCGACGAGCAGGCGAAGACGATCAAGATGAACGCGATCACCGAATGGTCGGCGCTGCCCGCGACGGAAATGTTCCTGCGCGACAACCAGCACGACAGCGACTTTTCCGCGTTCATGAGCGTGTGGTTCTTCGAAGAGCAGAAGCATTCGCTCGTGCTGATGGAATACCTGCGCCGCTTCAAGCCGGAAATGGTGCCGACCGAAGAGGAACTGCACGCGGTGCGCTTCCAGTTCGACCCGGCGCCGCCGCTCGAGACGCTGATGCTGCACTTCTGCGGCGAGATCCGCCTGAACCACTGGTATCGCTGCGCGGCTGACTGGCACACCGAGCCCGTCATCAAGCAGATCTACGAAACGATCTCGCGCGATGAGGCACGTCATGGCGGTGCGTACCTGCGCTACATGAAGAAGGCGCTGAACAACTGCGGCGACGTCGCGCGTGCCGCGTTCGCGAAGATCGGCGTGCTGATGGCGTCGGCGCGCCGCACCGAGAAGCCGCTGCACCCGACCAACCTGCACGTGAACCAGGCGCTGTTCCCGCGCGACACCGTGCAGTCGCGCCTGCCCGATCCGGAGTGGCTCGAGCGCTGGCTCGACGAGCAGATCCGTTTCGACGGCGAGTGGGAAAAGAAGGTCGTCGAGCGCATCCTGCACAACCTGTCGATCCTGTTCGAGCGCACGTTCGCGACCGCGCAGGAACTGAACCGCTACCGCAAGGAAGTCACCGGCCGCCTGCAGGCCGAAAGCGGCCCGTCGTCGGCTGCGCAGCCGGCCTGAGGCCGGCAGGTGCCGCCGCCGGCGTGAATCACGCCGGCCGTGTGGCGCCGTGTCGTATCCGTTGCATGAAGCCCGCCTGGCCAGCCCGGCGGGCTTTTTAACTGGCGCCGCCGTCGCGTGCGCCGTCGTTCATTCCGTCCGACCTCCACCATGTCCGCTACCTTCGAACGCAAGCTGATCACCCGTGATGCCCTCGTCGCGCTGCGCGCGTCGCTGCCGTCGCCCGTCGTGTTCACCAACGGCGTATTCGACATCCTGCACCGCGGCCACGTCACGTATCTCGCCGACGCGAAAGCGCTCGGCGCGTGCCTGATCGTCGGCGTGAACAGCGATGCGTCGGTGCGCATGCTCGGCAAGGGCGACGACCGGCCGATCAACCGCGAAGAAGATCGCGCGGCACTGCTCGCGGCGCTGGAAAGCGTCGACTGGGTCGTGACGTTCGGGGAAAAGACGCCGGTGTCACTGATCGAGGCCGTGCGTCCGGACATCCTCGTGAAGGGCGGCGACTACGACATGGATGCGCTGCCGGAATCGGCACTCGTGCGCGGCTGGGGCGGCCGCGCGCTGGCGATTCCGTTCGAGCACGACCGCTCGACCACCGCGTTGCTGAAGAAGGTGCGCGCGCAGCAGTCCTGAGCGCGGACCGGCGCCGTCAGGGCGCGGACGCCGCGAGCGGTGCGGTCGTGACGGCCGGCGGCGTGATCGGGCCGCCGATGACGGGCTGGTCGGTCGCCTGCGCGAGCGGTGTCACGCGCAGCGCATCGGGCCGTACCTGCCGCGACAGCACGCCGGGTTCGCGCGGGCCGGCCGACGGCAGCGGCCCGAACACGCCGCGCGCCACCACGAACGCGAGCATGTTGGCGAGAAAGAGAACAGCGATCAGCCAGCGCAGCATCGTCGAAACTCCTTGTCGTCATCGACGTCGTTCACGTCATTCAGTCGAGCCGGCCGCATGGCCGGCTTTTTCATGGCTTCCGCCGATCGATTGCGCGGGCGGTTGCCGCCGCCCCGCACGCACTGCCTCGTCAGCGTGCCGCGTGTCCGTCCGGACCCGCGTCGCCGCGCACCGGCCCGATGCCGGCGCCTTTTTCGTCAATCCTGCGCGGCTTCCGCCGCAATCAGCGCGAGCCCGGACAGGATCAGCCCATCGTGCCGCGTATGCGGGACCGTCAGCGCACGCGCGACGTCGTCCGCCGCGCCGCCGGCCAGCACGAGCCGCACGGGTGCCTGCCACGCTTCGGCAAGGTCGCGCCATGCGCGTTCGATCAGTCCGGCCTGCGCATACAGGCAGCCGGCCGACAGCGAGCGCGGCGTATCGACCTGGAACGGGTCGGCCTGCGCGCCCGCGAGCAGGCCGCTCGCGATGTCGGTGGTCAGCGTTGGCAACTGCGCGGTGTGCGTGCCGAGCGCGCGCATCATCAGCGCCCAGCCCGGTGCGATCAGCCCGCCCGTGAAGCGGCCGTCCGCGCGCAGCGCCTCGAGCGTCGTCGCGGTGCCGAACGTCGCGATCAGCAGATGCTCGCCCGGAAACGCCGCGTGTGCGCCGATCAGGCCGGCCCAGCGGTCGCTGCCGAGCTGTCCGGGCGTCGTATAGCCGTTCGTCACGCCGCATTGCGTGGCCCGCGAGCGGATCGTCGTGCGCGGCAGGCCCGGCCAGCGCGCGTCGAGCAGCGCGTCGAGCCGTGCAGCCACGTCGGCGCCCGCGACGTTCGAGATCCAGGCGCCGCGCGGCTGCGGCAGGTGCGACCAGTCGGGATCGGCGCCGCCGTCGCGCGTGTGGCCGAACGCGCCCGTCTCGACGAGCGTGCGCTGCGCATCGGCGAGCGCCCACTTGATCCGGCTGTTGCCGGCGTCGATCAGCAGGTGCGACTCGCTCATTGCGCTTCGCGCAGCGACACGTCGCCGGCCGCGATCGTCTGCACGCCGTTCGGCGTGTCGAGCAGCAACTGCCCGGTCGCATCGATGCCCGTCGCGATGCCGCGCGCGCGTTCGACGCCCTGTTCGAGCAGCACGACTTCGCGGCCCGCGTACGCGTGCAGCGCGTGCCAGCGGGGCAGGAACGGCGCGAGGCCGTCGGTGCCGAACTGCGCGAGCGCGGGCGTGAGCGCGTTCAGCGATGCGGCGAGCGTGTCGGTGAGGTTGGCCGATGCGCACGCGATCGACAGCGCGGCCGGCGGCAGCCCGCTCGCGAGCGTCGCTTCGCGCGCACGCAGTGCATCGACCTGTGCGGCGACGGCGTCCGCGCCGCGCACGTTGATGCCGAAGCCGATCACGACGGCGGTGGCGTCGGCGGTGGTCCAGACGGTTTCGATCAGGATCCCGGCGAGCTTGCCGACGATGCGCGGTGCGCCGTCGCCGGTCGTCGTCAGCAGCAGGTCGTTCGGCCATTTGAGCGCGACGCGCGAGCCGGCGTCGAGCGGCAGCGCGGCCAGCCCTTCGGCGAGCGCGACGCCGATCGCGATGCTGAGGCCGCCGAGCGCGTCGACGGGGCGCGGCACGATGCAGCCGACCGAACACAGCAGCGCATTGCCGGGCTGCGCGAACCACGGGCGGCCTTGCCGGCCGCGGCCGGCCGTCTGCTCGAACGCGACGCGCACGAGCGGCGCGGGCAGTGCCTTTGCGTTGCGCGGCAGCGCCTTGAGCCGCGTCGCGACGTCGGCGTTGGTCGAGCCGGTGGCGGCGACGATGTCGAGCGGCCACGCGCGCGGCGCGGCGTCCAGATGGGCCTCGAGCCGGTTGCGCGCGATGTGCGCGTCGCCGGATTCGGGCGTGTCGGAGGAGGTGGGGGCGTTCATGGCGCCTATTGTAGCGACAGGGGGCGTTGGCGCGTCGGCAAGCGGGGTAATGGTCATTTCCCCGGGAGGCAGGGGCCGATTGAAGTGCGACGCTTCGCGCGAATGCGCTCGTGCGGAATCGACAGAAGTTGCATTCAGGTAATCATGGGCACGCGAGTTGGAAGAAATGCCGCTCCGACATTCCGGTTGATGGATTGACGAAACATCGTCGACCGATATCGATCGGTCAGGATTTCGAATTCGTATGATGGATTTCTTTATGTCGATCGTGCATTTTGGTGCGGTGAGATTTGCGCTGATAGCGACGAGAGGGAATCCGAATGAATGGTCGTGAGCAATGGTTATTCGAGTCTTCATTGGCTATTGTCGGCCGGTTGATGACTAGCGGCGGTCGGTATGCCGCTGGCAGGCCGACCATCGTCCGATGGGCGGGACCCGGTACTTTCGCGGATGAGCGTTGCTCGGGCGCGATGAGCCGAGGTGACGCCGCATGATCCGCTATTTCCTCGCCAGGGGCGATCGGGGCGGCAGCGCGACGATCACCGAGGGACTGGAATGCGTCACGTGTTCCAATCCGCCGCCGCGTGTGCAGATCGCCACGCTCTACATGAAAACCTACTGCACTGCTTGCGAGCAGGTGGGGTTTGTCGCGCCGAAAGGTCCGCGCTTGCCCGGCAGGGCACCGAATGGTCAAGGATGGGCGTTGAGTGGGGATGTCAATGCATGCGGGTGCAGTCCGCCGCCTGTGTTCTATGCCGAGCGGGGCATGAGGATGATCCTGACTTCGCATGAGGCGACTGAGCCTATGGAGAATAGACGCACTCCAACGCCTGAGGACGAGGCGCCAGTTGCCACGGCGCGAGCGGATATCACGCTCGATTACGACGAACAGGTACGTGTTGGTATTGGCACAACGTTGCCGCAGAGCTATCCCTATTTGATCGAAATGACCGACGGACTCACGTATGCAGGGCGTGTCGGTACGAATGGCCAACTGCCACGCATCGGTACCGAGCCCGCTGGCAGTTACACGATTTATTGGGGCGAAGATGCGCTTGCTCATCCGGACTGGACACCATGCCCAACAGACCGACAGCGGTGAGAGCGAATACGATCCCTCGATCCACCAAGGTAGTACAGCTTCAGGCGGTGACGTTCAAATCGTTGTGGGATGCCTATCCATCCGGGAATCCACACGACAATCCTGCTTATACGAATCAGTGCGCTATTCGTATAAGTGTCGCGTTGCACCGCGTTGGTGTCGACATGAAGTCATTCTCGTCGAGGCTCGTCAGGCCGCTTGGCGGTCAACGTAGTATTGGGAGAATTCTGCTGAATGAAAAGGCAACGGCCACGCGTGCCAATGAACTCGGCTCGTGGCTCAACCTGCAGCCATTTGCCGGTATCGGAAAGACGGAGGTGATTACCGGAGCGTACTGGGAGGCGAAAATAAAGGGGCGTACAGGTATTGTGATGTTCGATGGTTACTGGGCGCGTGCCGGCGAGTCGGAATTGAATGCGAGCGGTGGGCACATTGATCTCTGGAATGGCTCTCGAATGACGATGAATGGCCTCTGGGGCGCCGCGTCGACGATAGGGCGATATATTGGGATAGCGTCGTTTCGGCAAGGTGCGAATGTCCTCCCAAGTCTCAGCTATTCCGATCTCGGAAGATCGAATTCAGTCTTGTTTTGGGAGATCAAGTGAAGCGGTTTGCGATTGTGCTCTCGGGGGCGCTAGGCGGTTTGCTGTTAACTTGGTTTTACCTCTTCGTATACAGCCGTATCAGTTGGCCGAAACTTGCAGGTACACCGGCTCGCGGTTGTTACGAGATCGACAAGTGCCCGACCTCGTGGTGGCAGGGAGTATTGTTTTTTTCGTACTTGCTGGGGCCTGCCTTGTTTTTCTGCATCGTCAATGTAGTGGCTTATAGGCGCTGGTCATACAAGAGGTGGAGTGCCATGCTCGGCACTGGAATCCTACTCGCGGGCCTGTTCTACCTTGAGCCCTATGTTTCCCGTCTGCTTAAGTGGCGTATGTGATGAACGGACGATCTTTCACCGGTCGTTGCGCGACGATGCCGTAAAAATAATCACGCAGCGAATTGACGAACTCGATGTCTGGAGAGAGCCCACGCGGGCGAGAGTCAGAGAGTGGTTCGGGATCGCCGACGAGTCCACTCGCGGGGTGCTGACGAACGGATTGGTGGCGTTGATCACAGTCATGAATGGATTGACGGCAAGGAATTTCGTTCGCTCCGATCCCGACCTTGATCGGGCTCTCGGCTGTACGCCGAATACCAAAAATCTAGACGGTGAAGTTGCGCACGTTTGCGGCCCCGATACCGCCACGCACACGATATCGATTTCCCCGAAGTTCTGTGAGTTTCCGGATACGAGTGCGGGTACGTTTTCCTCGATGCAACTGACCATTGTTCACGAGTGCGTGCATTTTCGGGATACATTCGGAGCGGTTGACTACAAGAACACCTATGGACAATTTCTCAGCAGGCGACTCGCCAAAGAGGCTCCGACAATGGCGATCAGGAATGCGGACAATATTGCGTGGTATATCTTGTGCATCGATTAGCCTTGCGGGGCTTTGTACGTCAGGCGTCGTGTTTGCTTGCAGCTTTTCCTTGCAATATGCAAGTAAGCTCGACCGCGGCGTCGTGACCATTTCGAATGCCGACCGGATCGCGCTCGCCAGCTTGTTGGTTAGAGTTCGGGACAGTGCGGCCAACAACGGTCCCGTCGTGATCTACGGATATGCCGACGAGCACGAGCGAGACGCAATTTCGACCGCTCGTACTCGGGCCAATGCTGTTCAAACGTATCTGCTCGATCTCGGCGTGGCAAAAGATCGGATTCACATGGACTCTAAAATCTGGCGAAGCAACTCCGTTGTTCCGTCGAGTGAACGCAATCAGATAGAGATAGAGTTCATTCCAGCGTGTTCATCGGATAGTTGCGAGAATCCGTGCGGTACGGTCTTGCCGGAGCAGAAGTAACGACGTACGGTATTCGCATGCGAGATATCCCCGCAGTGGCGTTGCGTCGCGCCAGCGCTCCATCTGCTTAGCGCTGCTTCTCCATTTGCTCTAGCGCCTTGATGTCCTCTTCGGACGTCATTTCGCAGGCCAGCAGCGTCTTGCCCTTCAGTGCCGGGCCCTGGCGGGCCGATACGAGGATCAGCGCGCCGCCCGGGCCGCGGACGGTCAGCCGGCGCGAATAGCCGACGGACGACGCGCCCAGCAGGTGGCCCTTCTCACGTGTGAGCTGGTAGCGCTCGGCGAGCTGGCTGGCGACTTCGCCGTCGACGAGCACGCCGATGCCGGTACTGACGAACACCACGTGCTGCGTCGTGAAGCCGTCGCGGCGGATCGGCTCCGGCAGGCGATAGACCGCGGCGCCCAGCATCGACTGGTCCGGCTTCGGATCGGCCGCCTTCGCGGTGTTGTAGATCGAGTCCATCAGGTCCGACGTGAACGGCGGCTTGCAGAGCGCGGCGTTGAAGATGTCGTAGTGGGCGGGCGGTGCGGCGAGTGCGGCGAGCGGGGCGGCCGTGACCGAAATGACGGTCACGCCGAGGACGGCGCGAAGCCGCGACAGGCGATTGGACATGATGCAGTTCTCTCAGGTTTTGTTGTGAGGCTGCATGTTAAGGCATTGCCGCGCGCGAATCGGCGGGCGCGTTCGAATCGACGCCCCGCGATCGATGCCGTTTCCGGACGATCGATGCACGGGGTCGAGGCGCGGGTCGTGCGTGTCGCAACCACGGCTGTCCGGCCAGGTCACGCTCGCGCGCGTCCCGGCCGAACGGCCGTCACGGCGCGACGACCGGATGCTTCAGCGCGTGCGCGGTCTCGATCCACTGCGCGTGGAACGCGTCCGCGTCGGGCTTGAGCCCGAGCTCGCCGTTGCGATAGGCCATCGCGAGCGTCTGCACGGCCTCCGGCAGCTCGTGCTCGGCGGCCCGGCGATACAGCGCCAGTGCGCGCGCGTCGTCGCGCGGCACGCCGCTGCCGTCGCGATACGCGTTCGCGAGCATGAAGTCCGCGGCCGGGATGTCGGCTTGCGACGCGACCTCGAACCAGTGCGCGGCCTGCACGGGATCGGCGGCGACGCCGTAACCGCTGCGATAGATCAGCCCGAGGTAGTACGCGGCGGCCGGGTCGCCCTGTCCGGCCGCCGCGCCGAGCAGCGCGCGGGCGCGTGCATAGTCTTTCGGGATGTCGTTGCTGCCGAGCAGCAGCGCCTTGCCGAGCGCGAGCTGCGCGCGCCGTGCGGCCGGCGCGTCGGCCTTGCCGTCGGCCGTCGCGGCCGTTTCCAGCCAGCCGCGCCCTTCATCGCGCAGCCCCGGTTCGTGCGCATCGACGAGCGCGATGCCGAGCGCCGCCTGCGCGGCGCCCGAGCCGCGGCGCGCGAGCGTGCGCAACTGCGCCAGCGCGTGCGGCTCGGTGGCCTGCGTGACCATCGCCTGCCACTCGTCGAGCTGCGCGGCGCTCGGCGCGGGGCCGGCGCCGCGCAGGCCGGTCGTCGCGACGACGGCGGCGACGGTCACGGCCGCCGCCGCGAGCAGCGCGGCCGGCGGGAGTTTCGCGCGCAGCACGCGCCGCGCGGCAGCGGCGAGGCCGGTTTCGGCCGGCCGCATCGTCCGGATCGGTTGCATCGCGTGTCTCATTGGGTCAGGTCGATCTCGTAGGTGGCGAGGTTCTTGCCCGAGCCGTCGTCGGCCGCGACCTGCGTGATGCCGGCCAGGCCGGCCGCCGCCGCGTCGCCGAGACGGTTCGGCGCGGACGCGAACTGGACGTGCGCGACCGAGCTCGCGAGCTTCGTGAAGCGCCAGCTGCGCTGCGCGCCGTCCGCCGTGCGCGTGATCGCGCCGCGTTTCTTGATGAATGCGATCAGCACGTCGCGGTTCGCGTCGGGCGACGCGAAGATCGTCTTGCTGCCGTCGAGGCCGGGGAAGTTGCCGCCGCCGCTCGCGCGGTAGTTGTTGGTCGCGACGATGAACTGCGCGTTCGGGTCGATCGGCGCGCCCTTGTACGTCAGGTTCCGGATGCGGCTGCCGAGCGGCTGCGTGACGTCGATTTCATACGCGAGATCGGCCGACGTGAACATGTCGAAGTTGTAGCCGGGGAACGTGCTGACGAGCGGCTGCACGGTCGCCTTGGTCGGGTCGATCCGGTTGAAGCGCTTGGCGGCCGTCTCGAGCCAGTTCTTCACGTCGGCGCCGCTCACCTTCACCGCGTACACGGTGTTCGGGTACAGGTACAGGTCGGCCGCGTTGTTGATCGCGAGCGCGCCCGGCGCGACGTCCGTGTAGTCGGTGCCGCCGCCGAAGCCGCTCTTGAACGGCGCGCTGACCGACAGCACCGGCAGCGACGCATACTGCGGCAGGTTCGCCTGCACGTAGGTCTTCACGTAGTCGGCCTGCGCCTCGTTGACGATCTGGATCGCGCCCGGATCGCCGACATCCGCGAAGTACGAGTTCATCCGGTAGTCGGTCGAGCCGATCGGCGTCTTCACGTAGTCGATCGTCGCCTGGTGCTCGGCCGCGATCGCGGCGGACACCGACGGATCGGCCGCGACGTAGCTCTTGTCGGCGTTCTGGATCGGCCGCGCCTCGACGGTCGTCTGCGACTTGTCGACGCTCCACGTCTTGCCGTCGAACTTCAGGCCGAGCTTGATCACGCCGAGGTGCTTGCCCCAGTAGTTGGCCATCACGGTCGGCACGCCGTTGACGGTGCCCTTGACCTTGTCGACGCCCGGCAGGTTGAACTGCGACACGGTGCTGTTCGCGTCCGGGAACACCTGGTGCGAGTGGCCGATCAGCATTGCGTCGATGCCGGTCACCTTCGACAGCCACCAGCTGCCGTTTTCCATCGTCGGCGAGTACGCGGAATTGTCGAGGCCGCCGTGCGAGATCGCGACGACGAGATCGGCGCCCTTCGCGCGCATTTCCGGAATGTACTTCTCGGCCGCTTCCTTCAGGCCCGTCGTGTAGACCTTGCCGTCGAGCCAGCGCTTGTCCCAGTTCATGATCGCGGGCGGCGTGAAGCCGATGATGCCGATCTTCACGGGCGCGCTGACGGTCTTGCCGTCCGGCGTCGTCGCCGTCACCGTGCGGGTCAGGATCGTGTACGGCGTGAACAGCGGCGCATTGGTCTTCGCGCTGATCACGTTCGCGAGCACTTGCGGGAAGTTCGGGCCCGCGCACTTCTTCTGCTGGGCCGGCGCCGGCAGGCCGTCGATTTCGAACGTGTTGCCGGTCACCTGCGACAGGTACGGCAGCCCGTAGTTGAATTCGTGGTTGCCGATCCCGCCGCCGTCGAACTTCGCGGCGTTCATCACCTTGTAGATCGCGAGCGTCTGGTCGCAGCCGACCGGCTTCACGAGCGCCTGGTAGTCCGACAGCGCGGTGCCCTGGATCGTGTCGCCGTTGTCGAGCAGCAGCGTGTTCGGGTACTGCTTGCGCGCCTGCGCGATCAGCGTCGACACGCGCTCGAAGCCGAGCGAATTGTCGGCGGCGAGCTTGAAATAGTCATACGACAGCACGTTGGTGTGCAAGTCGGTCGTCTCGAGCAGCGCGAGCGTGGCCGTCGTGCCGACGGGCGCCTGGGCCTCGGGCTGCGACGGCGGCGTGGCGGTGACGTCGTCGCCGCCGCAGCCGGCGAGGACGAAGGCGAGGCTGGCGAGCGCGGCGGCGGCCGGTACGTGGCGGCGGGAAAGCGGGGGGAGACGCATCGGTTGTCCTGTTTGGTGTTCTGTTTTATGAAACGCGAGGTACGCACGAATGGCGGCGCGGCGCGCCGTCGGCCTGAGGTGCGGCGCGTGAGAGTATCGAAAGGAAACGTGACGGAACAATGAAAGGTCGCGATGCGGGCAGCGGGCCGAGGTCCGCTTCGGCTTCGGGCCGGTCCCGGCAGGCGCCAGCCCGGCGCCCCGGCTGCGCCTCCCGAGTTCGCGCCGCCGGCTGCGCAACCCGCCGAAATCCTCACGTCGCGGCATCGGGCGGTTCGCTACAATGGCCGCTGTCATCCTTTTGCAAACAACCTGCCCTTGGACTTCGAGACTCCTCCCGGCCTGTCGGTCGACGCCGGCGGCCAGGGCCAGACGGTGCGCCTCTACGGCCAGTGGACCGCGCTCGCGCTCGCGCGCAATCGCGGCGCGGTCGCGCGCCGCGTCGCGAGCATCGCCACCGGGCGCGTGAGCGAATGGGATCTGTCCGGCATCGAGCGGCTCGACCACGTTGGCGGGCAGGCGCTGTGGCGCGTGTGGGGCCGCAAGCTGCCGGCCGGCGTCGCGCTGAGCGCCACGCAGCGCACGATCTTCGAGCGCATCGAGCGGCTCGACAGCGAGCGCGAGGCGCCGGAACGCGTCGTGCGCTTCGATCCCGTCACCCGGCTCGGCCTGGCGATCTTCGCGTTCGGCGAGCATCTTCAGGGCGGCATCGCGATGTTCGGCCGCGTGATCCTCGATGCGCTGTCGGTGCTGCGCCGCCCGAAGACGATGCCGTGGAAGGAAACCTCGGCGAACATCTACAGCGCCGGCGCGCAGGCGCTGCCGATCACCGCGCTCGTCGCGTTCCTGATCGGCATCGTGCTCAGCTACCTGTCCGCGCAGCAACTGCAGATGTTCGGCGCGAACCGCTACATCGTGAACATCCTCGGGCTGTCGGTGATCCGCGAGCTCGGCCCGGTGCTGTCGGCGATCCTCGTCGCGGGCCGCTCGGGCTCGGCGATCACCGCGCAGATCGGCGTGATGCGCGTGACCGAGGAACTCGACGCGATGCGCGTGATGGGCATCCCGCACGGGCTGCGGCTGATCCTGCCGCGCGTGCTCGCGCTCGGCATCGCCATGCCGCTGCTCGTGATGTGGACCAACATCATCGCGCTGACGGGCGGCGCGCTCGCCGCGAAGCTCGTGCTCGGGATCGACGTCAACTATTTCGTGCGCTCGCTGCCGGGCGTCGTGCCGATCGCGAACCTGTACATCGGCGTCGGCAAGGGCGTCGTGTTCGGCATGCTGATCGCGCTGGTCGCGTGCCATTTCGGCTTCCGGATCAAGGCGAACTCGCAGAGCCTCGGCGAAGGCACGACCACCTCGGTCGTGTCGTCGATCACGGTCGTGATCCTCGCCGACGCGGTGTTCGCGATCCTGTTCCAGAACGTGGGGCTCGGATGAACGCATCGAACGAAACGACCGCGCACGCGGCGGCCGTCGGCGCCGGGTCGGTCGGCGCGCGGCCGGCCGGGGAGGCCGGAGCCGGCGACCTCGTGATCGAGGTGCGCAACCTGACCAAGCGCTATGGGCGCAACATCATTCACCAGAAGCTCGACTTCGACGTGCGGCGCGGCGAGATCGTGGCGATCGTCGGCGGCTCGGGCTCCGGCAAGACCACCCTCGTACGCCAGATCCTCGGCCTCGAGCGGCCGACGTCGGGCACGATCAAGGTGTTCGGCGAGGATACCGCGACGATCGACGACGCGAGCGCGCGGATGATGCGCACGCGTTCGGGGATGCTGTTCCAGCAGGGCGCGCTGTTCTCGTCGATGACGGTGTTCGACAACGTCGCGCAGCCGCTGCGCGAGCTCGGCCGCGTGCCGCCGGACCTGCTGCACGACATCGTGATGCTGAAGCTCGAGATGGTCGGGCTGCCTTGCAAGCACGCGTCGAAGATGCCGGCCGCGCTGTCGGGCGGGATGGTGAAACGCGTCGGCATCGCGCGCGCGATCGCGCTGGAGCCCGAGCTGCTGTTCCTCGACGAGCCGACGGCCGGCCTCGATCCGCAGGCGTCGGACGAATTCGTCGAGCTGATCGCGACGCTGCACCGCACGCTCGGGCTGACCGTCGTGATGGTGACGCACGACCTCGACACGATGGTCGCGCTGTCGACGCGCGTCGCGGTGCTGGCCGACCGCAAGGTGCTGGTCGCCGCGCCGGTCGAGGAGGCCGCGAACGTCGACCATCCGTTCATCCACGAATATTTCCTGGGGCTGCGCGGGCGCCGCGCATTGCAGGCGCTGCCGCCCGAGCGGCGCGCGAAACTGCCGAAGGCGGCCCTCGAACCGGCGCTGTCGAGCGTCGAGCTGTAGAAGCAAGGAACCCGCGAATGGAAAACAAATCACATGCGTTCTGGGCCGGCCTGTTCACGATCGCGCTGACGCTCGCGATCGCGGGCACCGTGTTCTGGTTCAACGTCGACCGCACCGTGCGCGTGCCGTACGACCTGCTCGCGCGCACCAACGTGACGGGGCTGTTCCCGGACGCGGCCGTGCGCTTTCGCGGTCTCGACGTCGGCAAGGTGCAGTCGATCGGCTTCGATCGCACGCATCCGGGCCAGATCCGGATCCGGATCCTCGTCGATCACGACGCGCCGATCACGCAGTCGACCTACGGCAGTCTCGGGTTCCAGGGCGTGACGGGCATCGCGTTCGTGCAGCTCGAGGATACGGGGCGCGACCTGGCGCCGCTGCCGTCGTCGCCGAAGTCGATCGCGCAGATCCCGATGCGGCCGAGCCTGTTCGACCAGATCCAGGAGCGCGGCGACGTGCTGCTGCGGCAGCTCGAACTGGCCGCCAAGAGCGCGAACGCGCTGATGTCGCCCGAGATGCGCGAGCAGTTGCGTGCGACGGCCGAAAGCCTGCAGCACGCGGCCGACGGCGCGGCAACGCTGACGAAGCAGCTCGGCCCGGCGGTCACGGCGCTGCCGGAAACGATGCACGAGGTGAACCGCGCGATGGCGTCGGCGAACACGCTGCTGCAGCCGAACGGGCCGCTCGTGTCGAACCTGAACAAGGCCGGCACGGCCGCCGAGCAGGTCGGTGTCGCGCTGAACGACCTGAACGCGCGCGTGCAGTACGACACGCTGCCGCGCTTCAACGTGCTGGCCGGCAGCGTCGGCGATGCGTCGCGGCAATTGAAGGACGTGGCCGGTGAACTCGGCCGCAACCCGCGCAGTCTGTTGTTCGGTTCGCCCGGCGCGGCGCCGGGGCCCGGCGAAGCGGGCTTCGTCTGGCCCGGTGCGACGGCCGGGAAGTGAGACACGGCAGCAGTTCATCGATCGTCCGGCCGAAAGGCCGGACATGACGCCCATCGAAACCGGAAACATCATGCAGGAACACGCCATGCCACGAATCCTTGACCGCGCGCTGCGTCCCGCCGCGGCCGCGCTTGCCGTGCTGACGCTCGCGCTGGCGGCCGGCTGCGCTGGCGACAGCGCGGTGCTGTCGAATGTCCGCTACGACCTCGGGCCCGCATCGTCGGTCGTGACGGCCGGTTCCGGCCCCGCGCTGAAGGTGCTCGACGTCGCCGCGCCTGATGCGCTCGATTCGGACAAGTTCGCGTACCGCCTCGCGTACGCGGATGCGCAGCACGTGGCCGTCTATCGCGACAGCCGCTGGACCGCGCCGCCCGCGCAACTGCTCACGCAGCGGCTGCGCGGCGCGCTGTCGTCGCGCGGCGCGGTGCTCGAAGGGTCCGACGGCGTGCGCGCGCCGACCCTCAAGGTCGACCTGAACGAATTCGAGCAGGTGTTCGACGGGCAGTCGCAGAGCCACGGCGCCGTCACCGCGCGCGCGACGCTGACGCTCGACGGCAAGGTGCTCGGCCAGCGCACGTTCGTCGCGCGCGCGCCGTCGAGCACGCCGGACGCGGCCGGCGGCGCGCGCGCGCTCGCCGCCGCGAGCGACGAGCTCGTGTCGCAGATCGCCGCGTGGGCCGGCATGCAGGCGTACGCGGGCACCCCGTGACGCGCGCCGCGCAGCCGCGATGAGCGCGACCGGCACGCATCGCGCATCGCCGCTCGCGCGGCAGGCCTTCGCCGCTTACGCAGCGCTGGTCGTCTACGCGTCGCTGTATCCGTTCGAAGGCTGGGTGTCGCTCGGCATCGGGCCGTTCGACTACCTGTTCGCGCCGATGCAGCGCTATGTGACCGCGTTCGACGTGGTCACGAACGTGCTCGGCTACCTGCCGTTCGGCGCGCTCGGCGTGCTCGCGCTGCACCCGCGCTGGCGCGGCGTGGCCGCGACGCTGATCGCGGGCGGGCTCGGCGTGCTGCTGTCGGGCTCGATGGAGGCGCTGCAGACCTACCTGCCGACGCGTATCGCGTCGAATCTCGACCTCGGCGCCAACGCGCTCGGCGCGCTGCTGGGGGCGGCGCTCGTCGCGCCGGCCACGGGCGCGCTGCTCGACCGCGGCGCGCTGCGCCGGCTGCGCTTCGCGTGGTTCGAGGCCGACGGCGCGACGCCGCTGCTGCTCGCCGCGCTGTGGCCGTTCGCGATCCTGTTTCCGTCGCCGTTCCTGTTCGGCATCGGCGACTGGCCGGCCGCGCTGTGGGAACGCGCCGACGCGTCGATGCAGGGCGCGCTGCTCGCGTGGCTGCCGGCCGCGTGGCAGGTCAGCGAATGGCCCGAGCGCGTCGACGGCTGGCTGTCCGATTCCGCGTGGGAGGCCACGCTCGGCGGGCTGATGCTGTTCGCCGCGCTGGCGATCGCGTCGCTCGCGATGCGGCCGCGCGCGCCGCGCATCCGGCTGCTGATCGCGCTCGTCGTGGCGACGCTCGTGCTGAAGGCGGCCGCGACGTTCATGCAGTCGGCCACCGGCCTCGTCGTCGTATGGGCGACGCCCGGCGCGCGGCTCGGCATCGAGCTCGGCTTCGCCGCGGCGCTCGTCGCGCTGCGCGTGCCGGAGACGTGGCGTGCGACGCTCGCGGCGCTTGCGCTGCTGGCCGGCGTGGCGCTCGTGAACCTGCTGCCGGTCAATCCGTTCTTCGACTTCACGCTGTCGGGCTGGCGGCAGGGGCGTTACGTGCACTTCAACAGTATCGCGCGCTGGCTCGCGTGGATCTGGCCCTACGCGGCGCTGATCTGGCTCGGCCAGCGCGTCGAGCGCGCGTGGCTGCCGGCCGCGCTGCGCCGCTGACGCGGCGGTCCGGGCCGCGCGGCGGCGGCCGTGGCGCGGGTAGCCGTGCGCGCCGGTCGCTATAATCTTCGGCATCCTCCGTTGCCGCGCGCAACGGCAATCGCTCCTCTTTCCGCACGGCCTCGCGCCGGGCCGCTCGCCACCATCATGGATTCCTACTACCAGCACCACGTCTTCTTCTGCCTGAACCAGCGCGAACCGGGCGCCGAACGCCCGAGCTGCGCGCAATGCGACGCGCAGACCATGCAGGAATACGCGAAAAAGCGCGTGAAGGAACTCGGCCTCGCGGGGCCCGGCAAGGTCCGCATCAACAAGGCCGGCTGCCTTGACCGCTGCGAGGAAGGGCCCGTGATGGTCGTGTATCCGGAAGGCACGTGGTACACGTACGTCGACCGGGCCGACATCGACGAGATCGTCGAGTCGCACCTGCGCGACGGCAAGGTCGTCGACCGCCTGAAGATCTGAGCGGGCCGGCCGAATGAACGTTCATACGCAGAAATCGCTGATCGCGGGCCCGATCGGCCAGATTGAAATCGCGGTCGACCTGCCCGACGCCGTGCGCGAAGGCGGCGCCGCGCCGCGCGGCATCGCGCTCGTCGCGCATCCGCATCCGCTGTTCGGCGGCACGATGGACAACAAGGTCGCGCAGACGCTCGCGCGCACGCTGGTGCAATTGAACTATGTTGTCTACCGGTCGAACTTCCGTGGCGTCGGTGCGACCGAAGGCGTGCACGACAACGGCACCGGCGAAGCCGACGACCTCGTGGCGGTGCTCGCGCACATGCGCGCGCAGCCCACTTACGCGGACCTGCCGCTCGTGCTCGCGGGCTTCTCGTTCGGCACCTTCGTGCTGTCGCACGTCGCGAAGCGGCTGCGCGACGCGGGCGAGACGATCGAGCGGATGGTGTTCGTCGGCACGGCCGCGAGCCGCTGGCAGGTGGCCGACGTGCCCGAGAACACGCTCGTGATCCACGGCGAAACCGACGACACGGTGCCGATCGCGTCGGTGTACGACTGGGCGCGGCCGCAGGAACTGCCGGTGGTCGTGATCCCCGGCGCCGAGCATTTCCTCCACCGCAAGCTGCATGTGCTGAAGCGCATCATCGTCGACGCGTGGCGCTAGCCTGCGGGCAAGCGCCGGCGTCCCGTCGCGCGCACCGGCACGCGGCCGGATGATGCGTGCCGCTTCCCGAAACCTCGCGCGACATCGCGCCGCACCGCGCGGCGCATCGCTTGCCGCACGACGGCGCAACCCGACTTGCACACGGCCTGCGCATGCCTTTCGCGCGGCTTCGAGCGCGCTTGCCCGCAACCTGCTCGCGCTATCCTCCCGAAGCCGCCGTGCGGCCGTCCGGCGCCAGGTTCGCGAAAACGCCCTGCGCGGCCACGTATAATGGCCGCATTCCGCGTCGCCCGCGGCCCGGCTGGGCCCATGCGGCGCTCGTTTCGCCGCCTGTCCGCCCGCTCGCGACGGCCGCGAACCGAACGCGTCCGCACGAGTCCAACCGGCGCGTTTCGCGCCGCCCGACGTTGTCGGGCGCGTGCCCGGAACGCCCGCCGCCTTGCCGTTCAACCCTGCGCGTTTCGCACCGCACTTTCTGCCATCAGCCTGAATCGATCATGCGTCTGTCTTCCCAAGGCCTCAAGTCCCTCGCTTCCTCCATCGCCTTCGGCACCGCCGCGCGCAACGTCGCGCTCGGCGTGATGCTGCCTGTCGCGCTCGCGTCGACGATCGTCGTCGCCGAGGCGAAGCCGGCCGCCAAGGCCAAGGCCGCGCATGCGGCGCCGGCCGCCGCCGAGCAGTTCACCGGCGCGCCCGCGACCTACATGCCGGGCGCGGTGCCGCCGCCGGGCGTGAACGCACGCTCGTGGGTGCTCGTCGACGCGACCAGCAACACGGTGCTCGCGTCGGGCAATGCGGATGAACGCGTCGAGCCTGCGTCGCTGACGAAGCTGATGACCGCATACCTCGTGTTCGAGGCGCTCGACAAGAAGAAGATCTCCATGGAGCAGATCGTCACGCCGAGCGAAGCGGTGCGCCGCGTCGGCCGCGACGAGTCGCGCATGTTCATCGAGGCGAACAAGCCGGTGTCCGTGCATGACCTCGTGTACGGGATGATCATCCAGTCGGGCAACGATGCCGCGATCGCGCTGGCCGAGCTCGTCGGCGGCAGCGAAGGGCAGTTCGTCACGCTGATGAACGCCGAGGCGCAGCGCCTCGACATGAAGGGCACGCACTTCGCCGACGTGAACGGCATGCCCGACCCGAACCACTACACGACGGCCGGCGACCTCGCGAAGCTGTCGGCCCACCTGATCCGCGATTTTCCGCAGTACTACAGCATCTTCTCGGAGAAGGAATTCAAGTACAACAACATCCGCCAGGGCAACCGCAACCGCCTGCTGTGGCTCGACCCGACGGTCGACGGCCTGAAGACCGGCCATACGCAGGCGGCCGGCTACTGCCTGATCGCGTCGGCGAAGCGCGCGATCCCGGGCGTCGACGGCCAGCGCCGCCTGGTGTCGGTGATGATGGGCGAGCAGAAGGAAGGCGAGCGCACGCAGGACAGCATGAAGATGCTGAACTACGGCTACAGCGCGTTCGATTCGGTGCGCCTGTTCAAGGGCGGCCAGGCGATCTCGACGCCGCGCCTCTACAAGGGCAAGGAAAACACCGTGCAGGTCGGCGTGAAGGGCGACCAGTGGGCGACCGTGCCGCGCGGCCTCGGCGACAAGGTCAAGACCGAAGTCGTCGTGAACGCGCCGCTGATCGCGCCGCTCGCGGAAGGCCAGCAGGTCGGCACCGTGAAGATCGTCGCCGACGGCAAGACGCTGTCGGAATTCCCGGTCGTCGCGCTGCAGGCCGTGCCGGAAGCGGGTATCTTCGGGCGTATCTGGGACTCGATCCTGCTGATGTTCAGCAAGAAGAAGTAAGCACGACGGGCCTTTGTTTTCACGACTTCATCCCCATCTGTCACTGCTATGAGCCAAGCCGAATTCGAACCGATCGTCTACCTCAGCGTCTCGGCGCGGGAGGAACTGGTGCCGCTGTCCGAAGCCCGTGTGCCGGTGCTCGACCGCGGGTTCATCTTCGGCGATGGCGTGTATGAAGTCGTCCCCGTCTATGCGCATGACGGCGCGCACGTGCCGTTCCGGATCGATCAGCACCTGGAACGGCTCGCGCGCAGCCTGAAGAAGATCGGCATCGACAATCCGCACGACGCGGCCGGTTGGCGCGCGCTGATCGAGCGCGTGGTCGCGGCGAATGCCGAAGGCCTCGGCGACGGCAACGCGCTCGTCTACCTGCAGGTGACGCGCGGCGTCGCGAAGCGCGGCCACGCGTTCCCGGCGAACGCGGTGCCGACGGTGTTCGCGATGACGAGCGCGCTGCGCCTGCCGTCGGCAGAAGAGCGCGCGAAGGGCGTGCGTTGCGTGACGGCCGAGGATCGCCGCTGGCTGCATTGCGACATCAAGTCGATCTCGCTGCTCGGCAACGTGCTGATGGCGCAGCATGCGGCCGAACGCGATGCGTTCGAGACGCTGCAGCTGCGCGACGGCTACCTGACCGAAGGCTCGTCGTCGAACGTGTGGATCGTGAAGAACGGCGAGCTGTTCGCGCCGCCGCGCAGCAACAAGATCCTCGAAGGGATCCGCTACGCGCTGATCGAGCAGCTGGCCGACGAATGCAAGATCCCGTTCGTCGCGCGCGAGATCAGCGAAGTGGAGCTGCGCGCGGCCGACGAGATCATGATCACGTCGGCCACGAAGGAAGTGCTGCCTGTCACGTCGCTCGACGACTTGCCCGTCCAGGGCGGCAAGCCGGGCCCCGTGTTCGCGGCGCTGTATGACGCGTACCAGCGTGCGAAGGCACGCGAGTTTGAACAGTTTGACCTAACCCAGAGAAAATGATGAGCGAACCGACCAAAACCATCGAGGTGACCGGCGCGATCGATACCCGGAAGGAGTCGCTGCTGGAGTTTCCGTGCGATTTCCCGATCAAGATCATGGGCAAGGCGCACCCCGAATTCAAGGACACGATCTTCAAGGTCGTGGCCGTTCACGACAACGAGATCGATGTCGAGAAGATCGAGGAGCGTGCATCGAGCGGCGGCAATTACACGGGCCTCACGATCACCGTGCGGGCAACGAGCCAGGAACAGCTCGACAACATCTACCGCGCACTGACCGGCCATCCGATGGTCAAGGTCGTGCTCTGAGCGGCCGCCCCGGCGGCCCGGGGATCAGCGCGAACGGCCGCTGATCCCTTTCCATCCTCCCTCCAGCGCACACTCGGCGGGGCACTTCCCCGCCGCGCGCCGCGCGTCCAGTTCTTCGCACATCCGCTTGTATTCCACGACTTGCTCGAGCAGCCAGGTCCTGAACGCCTGCACGCGCGGCGTGTTCAAAACCGGCGGCGGACACACGAAAAAGTAGTGCCACGGGCTCTGCCCGTCGATGTCGAACAGGCGCACGATGCGCCCGTCGAGCAGGTCGTGCACCGCGAGCGAGCGGCGCACCAGCGCGATGCCCTGGCCGTCGATCGCGGCCAGCAGCAGGTTCGACGAATCCTGGTACAGGATCCCCCGCTTCGGCTCGGTCAGCGTGTCGAGCCCGGCCGCGTCGAACCACGGCCGCCACAGCTCGTCGTCCGAGCGAAGCAGGTTGTAGTGCACGAGATCGGCGGGCGTTTGCGGCAGCTTGCCGCCGTTCAGCGTCGGCGCGCACGCCGGAAAGAACACCTCCTCGAACAGCGGCTCGACATGCAGCCCCGGATAGGTGCCTCCGCCGAAGCGGATCGCGAGGTCGACGTCGTCGCGCGCGAAATCGGTGAGCGAGTTGGTCGACTGCAGCTCGACGTCGATCTCCGGATGCCGCTCGATGAACGTGCCGATGCGCGGCGTGATGAAGCGCGCGGCGAACGACGACAGCATCGACACCACGAGCCGCCGGTCGCGGTCGCTGGCGCGCACGTCGCGCGTCGCGTCGGCGATCACCATCAGCGCGGTGCGGATCTGCTGCGCGTAGCGCATGCCGGCATCGGTCAGGCACAGCCGCTTGCCGTTGCGCGTGAACAGCTGCACGCCCAGCTCTTCCTCGAGCGCGCGCACCTGGTGGCTGACCGCGCCGTGCGTGACGAACAGCTCGTCGGCAGCGCGCGAGAAATTCTCGTGACGGGCGGCGGCTTCGAACGCACGAACGGCGTTCAGCGCGGGTAGCTGTCGGAGGTCCATTTGCTAATTTTCCTCACATCGACGTGAAAATTGGTCGTTTTGTCAGACGCCTTGGAGTGACTACGATTGTAGCCATCGAAGCACTTTTTGGCGGAGTCGATCATGCAAGAAATTTCCTCAAGCATCACGTTCGAAATCCCTGTGGGCGAAACCGTGCCGATGAAGGTGCAACGCAGCACACGGCTGATCGTTCAATGCGGGCCGGTGTGGGCCACGCGCAGCGACGACGTCGACGACTACTTCCTGGTCGACGGCGAGACGCTGAAGCTGCGCCGCGGCGAGCGGCTGTGGCTCAGCGCGGAAGGGCGCGAGGGCGCGCGCGTCGCGTTCTCGGTGTCGCGGCCGCCCAAGGAAGTCGCGCTCGGTGGGCTGGCACGGCTGCGCGAACGCGTGAGCGCACTGCTGCACGACGGCTGGCGCACGGTCTGACCTTCATTTCGTCCGACGGATACCGGCAATCCGTCCCTTTCCTGGCCCGGCGAGACCCATGGGTTTTCGGTAAACTACCGCCCATGTCCGTTTCGCCGGTTTCCATCGTGTCCACGCCTGTCGCCGTTCCCGCATCACCCGCCGGAGCCCCGGATCAGCCGGCCCAGCCGGTCACCGTGCGCTGGCGGGGCCTCGAGGCCTACGAGACGAGCTTCGACGCGATGCGCGCGTTCACCGACACGCGCATCGCCGACACCGGCGACGAGATCTGGGTGGTCGAGCATCCGCCCGTCTACACGCTCGGCCAGGCCGGCGACCCGGCCCACCTGCTGGTGGCCGACAGCGGCGTGCCGCTCGTGAAGGTCGATCGCGGCGGGCAAATCACCTACCACGGCCCCGGCCAGATCGTCGTCTACCTGCTGCTGGACCTGCGCCGGCGCAAGCTGATGGTGCGCACGCTCGTGACGAAGATCGAGGAGGCCGTGATCGAAACCCTCGCGGCGTATAATCTCGCTTCGGTCCGCAAGGCGGGCGCGCCCGGGATCTACGTGGCGTCCGGCGTGCACGAGGGCGGGAAAATCGCGGCCCTCGGCCTGAAGATCCGCAACGGCTGCAGCTATCACGGGCTGAGCCTGAACGTGAAGATGGATCTGCGCCCGTTTCTTGCGATCAACCCGTGCGGCTATGCCGGACTGGAAACTGTCGACATGGCGAGCCTCGAGGTTGCCGCCGACTGGAACGACGTCGCCCACACGCTGGTGCGCCGTCTGATCGCCAACCTCGACGGCGCATCCGCGGCCGCCGACAAGCCGCAGGCACTGGAACAATCGAATGACTGACGTTACCGCTTCTCCCGCACCGGCCGATTCGGCCGCCCCCGCTGCGTACGATCCGACCGCCAAGCAGAAGGCGCAGGCGAAGACGGCGCGCATCCCGATCAAGGTCATTCCGATCGAGAAGCTGAAGAAGCCCGAGTGGATCCGCGTGAAGGCGGCCACCGGCAGCTCGCGCTTCAACGAGATCAAGACGATCCTGCGCGAGCACAACCTGCATACGGTGTGCGAGGAAGCGAGCTGCCCGAACATCGGCGAATGCTTCGGCAAGGGCACCGCGACGTTCATGATCATGGGCGACAAGTGCACGCGCCGCTGCCCGTTCTGCGACGTCGGCCACGGCCGTCCCGATCCGCTCGACGCGGACGAACCGAAGAACCTCGCGCGCACGATCGCCGCGCTCAAGCTCAAGTACGTGGTGATCACGAGCGTCGACCGCGACGACCTGCGCGACGGTGGCGCCGCTCACTTCGTCGAGTGCATCCGCGAAGTGCGCGAGCAGTCGCCGGAAACGCGCATCGAGATCCTCACGCCGGACTTCCGCGGCCGTCTCGACCGCGCGATCTCGATCCTGAACGCCGCGCCGCCCGACGTGATGAACCACAACCTCGAAACGGTGCCGCGCCTGTACAAGGAAGCGCGCCCGGGTTCGGACTACGCGCATTCGCTGAAGCTGCTGAAGGACTTCAAGGCGCAGCATCCGGACGTCGCGACGAAGTCGGGCCTGATGGTCGGCCTCGGCGAGACCGAAGAGGAAATCCTGCAGGTGATGCGCGACCTGCGCGCGCACGACGTCGACATGCTGACGATCGGCCAGTACCTGCAGCCGTCCGAACACCACCTGCCGGTGCGTGCCTACGTGCATCCGGATACGTTCAAGATGTACGAGGAAGAGGCGTACAAGATGGGCTTCACGCACGCGGCCGTCGGCGCGATGGTGCGGTCGAGCTATCACGCCGATCTGCAGGCGCACGGGGCCGGGGTGGTCTGAGCGTCCTCGCTTCGTCGTCTTCGGACGAGCCTGGAAAAGCCCGCAGCGATGCGGGCTTTTTCGTTGGTGCGGCGGCCATCCGCGCCGCCGCACGGCAATCGCCACCCGACCGGACGCGCAATCCAGTCGAGCATGAAAAGCAAAGCTGAAACGGCATCGATAGCTTCGCAGGATAAGTTCGCTCCCGCCGCGCGCAAAGCTCGTAAAGTCGGCTCTCCCGCAGCAATGCCCGCATTCCGAAGGAGAGCCGCATGTCCCGTTTCAGCTTCATCCGCCGCGCCGTCGTCGCGCTGACCGCCTTTGCCGCGCTGGGCGCGGCGCACGCCGAATCGCGCGAAGTCGTGATCGCGTACCAGGACATGGTCGTGCCGTGGCGCTACGCGCAGGCGAGCGGTGAAGTCGAAAAGGCGACCGGCTACAAGGTCACGTTCCGCAAGCTCGACAGCGGTGCCGACGTGATCCGCGCGCTCGCGTCGGGCTCCGTGCAGCTCGGCGAAGCCGGGTCGAGCCCGATCGCGGCCGGCCTGTCGCAGGGGCTCGACATTTCGCTGTTCTGGGTACTCGACAACATCAACGACGCCGAGGCGCTCGTCGCGCGCAACGGCTCGGGCGTCACGAGCATCGCGGCGCTGAAGGGCAAGAAGATCGGCGTGCCGTTCGTGTCGACGTCTCACTTTCACACGCTCGTCGCGCTGCAGGCCGCGGGCGTCAATCCGAACGACGTGAAGATCGTCAACCTGCGTCCGCCCGAAGTCGCGGCCGCATGGACGCGCGGCGACATCGACGCGACCTATATCTGGGATCCGGTGCTCGCGAAGGTCAAGCAATCGGGCACCGTGCTGACGACGTCGGGCCAGGTTGCGAAAGAAAGTGGCAAGGCGACCTTCGACGGCTTCGTCGTGAGCCGCAAGTTCGCGCGCGAGAACCCCGAGTTCGTCACGCGTTTCGTGAAGGTGCTCGCGGCGGCAGACGCCGACTACCGCGCGCATGCGGCGGCGTGGAAGGTCGGCTCGCCGCAGGTCGCGGCGGTGGCAAAGGTGTCCGGCGCGAACGCGCAGGACGTGCCGGCGAGCCTCGCGCTCTACGCATTCCCGACGGCGGCCGAGCAGGCATCGCCGACGTGGCTCGGCGGCGGCGCGCAATCGGGCGCCGCGAAGTCGCTCGCGGCCACGGCCACGTTCCTCAAATCGCAAGGCACGATCCAGACGGTGCTCGCCGACTATTCGGCCGGCGTCGATCCGCAGTTCGTGCAGAAGGCCACGCGCTGAGCGCGGCGATTCAGCCCACTCACTCATCGCGGAGCCCCGATCATGAGCACGCTGGAAGTCCGTCAGGTGTCGGTCGCCTATCCGGGCGGGCGCGGCAGGCCGACGACGCAGGCGCTCGCGCGCGTCGACCTGCGCATCGATGCCGGTGAGTTCGTCGTCGCGCTCGGCGCATCCGGGTGCGGCAAGACCACGCTGCTGAACTGCATGGCCGGCTTCGTCGCGCCGACGACGGGCGACGTGCGCGTCGACGGTGTGCCGGTCACGGGCCCCGGCGCCGATCGCGGTGTCGTGTTCCAGAAATACGCGCTGCTGCCGTGGCTCGACGTGCTCGACAACGTCGCGCTCGGGCTGCGCTTCGCGCGCGTGTCGAAGGCCGAGCGTGAAGCGCGCGCGAGAGAGATGCTCGCGCTCGTCGGTCTCGAGGGCCATGCGCATGCGCGCGTGTATGAACTCTCCGGCGGGATGCAGCAGCGCGTCGGCATCGCGCGTGCACTTGCGAGCGATCCGCGCGTGCTGCTGATGGACGAGCCGATGGGCGCACTCGACGCGCTGACGCGCGGCACGATGCAGGCGCTCGTGCTCGACGTGTGGGCGCGTACCGGCAAGACGGTGTTCTTCATCACGCACGACGTCGAGGAGGCGTTGTTCCTCGCGACGCGTCTCGTCGTGATGACGCCGGGCCCCGGACGCATCGCGGAAACCTTCGAGCTGCCGTTCGCGCGGCGCTATGTCAAATCGCGCGATGCGCGCGCCGTGAAGTCGTCGCCGGATTTCATCGCGTGGCGCGAGCGGCTGATCGCGTATCTGCATCGCGACGAGGCGGTCGCGGAGCCTGCGTGATGGGCGAACTCGCGCGGCACGGTGCGTCCGTCGGGCGTGGCCGGAACAGTACTTTGCACAGGCAGGACAGCATGAGCACGCAGGATTCGTGGACGGCCGATCGCACGGACGCAGGTTTCGAACCGGGCGATCGCACGCAGACTCAGGCGGCGTTGGGTCGCGCGCCGTCGTCGCGCCGTTACCGGCTGCCGGGACAAGGAAAGACCGCAGGGCTGAGCGCGGCGACCGTCGCGGTGCTGGCCGTGCTGTGGTGGGTCGCGACGCATTTCCAGTGGCTGCCGCCGCTGTTCCTGCCCGCGCCGGAAGCGGTGTGGGCGGCCTTCGTCGATGCGTGGCACGGCCGCATCCAGGGCGGCCTGCCGCTGTCCGAACATCTGTTGTGGAGCGCCGCGCGCGTGTTCGGTGCGTTCGCGCTCGCGACCGCGATCGGCGTGCCGGCCGGCATCCTGATGGGCGTGAGCCGCATCGCGCGCGGCGTGCTCGATCCGCTGCTGGAGTTTTACCGGCCGCTGCCGCCGCTCGCGTACCTGCCGCTTGTCGTGATCTGGTTCGGCATCGACGAAACGGCGAAGCTCGTCGTGATCTTTCTCGCGTGCTTCGCGCCGATCGCGATGGCTGCGCGTGCGGGCGTGCGCGCGGCGACGGTCGAGCAGATCAACGCCGCGTATTCGCTTGGCGGCAGCTTCGCGCAGATCGTGCGCCACGTGGTGCTGCCGGCCGCGCTGCCGGAGATCCTCACTGGGCTGCGGATCGCGATCGGGTTTGGCTGGACGACGCTCGTCGCGGCCGAGATGGTCGCCGCGACGGCCGGACTCGGGCAGATGGTGCTCAACGCATCGAGCTTCCTGCGCACCGACATCGTCGTGATGGGCATCCTGATCATCGGCGCGATCGCGTGGCTGTTCGATCTGGCGATGCGGTGGGTCGAGCGGCGGGTGGTGCCGTGGAAGGGGAGAGGGTAGGCGTTACAGGCTGCACGGACGCAGGTTGGTGCCCGTATTGAGAAAGCAAATGGGCCGGGTTCGTGTCGATCGAACCTCGGCCCCTGCTGTTTAATGTGGATCGTGTTGAAGTGGTGAGTTACCAGCGATAGCCCGCGCCGGCGCCCACTGCGACCGTGCCGCGGGTATTGGTCGACCCGGACGCCTTGACCACCCAGCGCCCGTTGCGCGTGGCGGTGGATAGCCCGAACGCAACCGCCGACTGGCCGCTGTACGTGCCGCCAGCGATCGACACCATGCTCTCGCCTGCCAGCGACGCCTGTGGCAGGTTCGCGATCGCGACGGCCGAAGCGATGCCGCCGCTCGCATCGCGGCGATAGTGGTCGACGTCGTTACGCACGCTGCCGATCTGGTCGTGCAATTGCTGTACGTTCACGGCATCGGTCGGCGCGGTGCCGGCCTTGACGTTCGTGATTTGCCGCTCCTGGCCGGGCGCGCCGACGGAGACGGTGTCGTCGCGATCGGCGACAGAGTTGTTGCCGAGCGCAACCGAATTGTTGCCCGACGCCGTCGCGTTGTTGCCGATCGTGACGCTGTTGTTGCCCGACGCGGTCGAGCCGTTGCCGAGCGCCATCGAATTCGAGCCGGTCGCGCCGGAACCATCGCCGAGTTGCGCGAGCTGATTGCCATGGTCGCCCGTCGGCGGCTTGACGCTCGGCCCGTTCTTCTCGATGTTCGACAGACGCGTGTCGAGCGTATCGAAACGATTGTCGAACTGCTGCTGCATCGTAAAGAGTTGCCCGCCGTTCACGGCTTGCATGCCGCCCGCGACGATCGCACCGGGCCGCACGTTGTCCAGCAGCGTGCCGCCCACGCCGCCGAGCGTTGCGCGACCGAGCGACAGGTCGTCGTACACGAGAGCGCTGAGCGGCTTGCCTTCGGGGTCGACGAGGCCGGTCGCCTTCAACTGCGCGATCGTCACGGCGTCGGTATCGCCCACGCCGTTCGACAGGCCGGTCAGCGTGCGCGTGCCGGCCGTGCCGGCGATGCTGACCGACGTGCCGCCCTTGTCGGCGCCGATCGAGATCGCGAGATTCGCCGGATCCTGCCGGACGAGGCCGGTCGTGCCGTTGTCGAGCCGCGTGCCGAGATCGGTGACGTCGTTGCGGATCGACGTCACGTTGTTTTCGACGGTGGCGACACGCCCGTCGATCGTCGTGACGCGTCCGTCGAGTTGGGTCAGCGCACCGCCAACATTGTTGAACGATTGTCCGTTGACCGTGTAGGTCGGGCCGCGCACGGTTCCGTCCGCGTTGACGGCCGCATCGCCGCCGAGCGCGTCGACAACGGGCTTCAGCTGCGACACGTTGGTGGCGTCGGTGTCGCGCGTGCCGGCGCGAAGATTCACGAGCTGGCGTTCGCTGCCCGTATCGCCGATCGATACGGTATTCGCGCGGGCGGCGACGCTACCCTGGCCGAGTGCGACCGCGCCGTTGGCGGTGACCTTCGAATCCGCGCCGAGCGCAACGCCGCGGACCGCCTGGACGCTCGATGACGAGCCGAATGCGCTTGAGCGGTCGCCCACGATGGACGACGACGTGCCGAACGCGCTCGAGCGGTCGCCCTGGACACGTGCTAATTCCCCTACGGCAACGGTGGAGCGCCCGTTGGCCTCGGCTTTCGCGCCGATCGCTATCGCCGAGTAATCACCACCGGTCTCGCCATTCGCTTTTGCGCCCGGTCCGATTGCGATCGAGCCGGCGCCGGACGCGGTCGGCTGGTCCCCGGTGCCGGCGTTGACCACCAGATTGTCCAGAATCAGGTCCTCGGCGTGAGCGAGGCACGGCGCGAGCGCCACGATGGCGAAGGCGAGCGCCGACAGGCGGACGGATGGCGTGCGTTGCAGTTTGGGTGAAGCGTGCGGGCGGGCACGCGCGGCTCGGGAGAATGGGGCGGAGGTACGTGACATTGAATCGCAGTCCTTATCACCGTGGGGGTTGACGCAGCGGGATGACGCATACGTGGCTTGGTCGAAAGGCGCGGGGCGAGGGCATTGTTGCTCGTGAGCGGCATACCACAATCACGTAGCCCCGACATGAGCGAGCGACTATACGGACGGACGTAGGCGCCGTCGATCAGACCGGTACGAAATTTATCGAGCGAGGATGGGACGCGCTATGGTTGCGCGATGGTGGGGGCGGCGTGAACGCCGGGATGGGGGTGACGGATCGGAGCGCTCAGGCGGTGCGCGGCCACGGTCGGCGCGTGGACTGAGGGGGCGACGAGGAGGCGGTGCACACCAATTCGCGCACACCGCCACGGACGGATGTCGTCCGTTCAATCCCCCATCGCCACGCCTTCCCGCCGCGGATCCGCCCCGCCGAACCACACCGTCTGCCCCTGCACGTTCAGCCGCTGGATTCCTTGAAGCCCCGAGTTCATCTCGACGACCCGCACGTCGTGTCCGCGGCCCTTGAGCCCGTCGGCGAGCGCCTCCGACACGCGACCGCGTTCCAGCTGGGTCGGCCCGTTCATCGACCCGAAATTCGGCAGCGCGATCGCCTGCTGCATCGTCATGCCCCAGTCGAGCACGCCGACCAGCGTCTTCGCGACGTGATTGATGATCGCGGGGCCGCCGGCCGAGCCGACGATCATCGTCACCTGTTTCGTCTTCTTGTCGAACACGAGCTCCGGCGACATCGCCGAGCGCGGCCGCTTGCCTGGCTGCACGCGGTTCGCGACCGGCCGGCCGTTGTCGTTCGACACGAACGAGAAGTCGGTGAGCTGGTTGTTCAGCATGAAGCCGCGCACCATCAGCCGCGAGCCGAACGCATCCTCGACGCTCGTCGTCATCGACAGCGCCTGGCCGTAACGGTCGACGATCGCGATGTCGGACGTCGACGGCAGTTCGGGGCTGCGGTCATCGGCCATCGCGAGCGTCGCGCCCTGCGGCGCGCCGGCCTGCGCGACGCCCATGCTGCTGTCGCCGATCAACCGCGCGCGCTGCGCGAGATAGGTCCTGTCGGTGAGGCTCGCCCAGCTGCCGCCCGGCAGCGGCACGAAATCGGGATCGGCGACATAACGCGCGCGGTCCGCATACGCGAGGCGCCCGGCTTCGCTGAACAGGTGCGCGGCGAACGGCGTCGGCTCGTAGCCGACATCGTTGCGCACCGGCTTCTGCGCGCCGATCTGCTGCCAGTCGGGCATCGCCTCGAGGATGCCGAGCATCTGCGCGATCGCGAGGCCGCCCGACGACGGCGGCGGCATCCCGCACACGATCGAGCGCCGGTAGTCGGCGCACAGCGGCGTGCGCACCTTCGCCTTGTAGCGCGCGAGATCCTGCAGCGACAGCAGGCCCGGATTGGTCGGGTGCTTGCGGACCTTCGTGACGATGTCGCGTGCGATCGCGCCGCTGTAGAACGCATTCGCGCCGCGGTCGGCGACCTGGCGCAGCACGGTTGCGAGCGCGGGGTTCTTCAGCACGGTGCCGGCGGCCTTCGGCGTGCCGTCCGTGTTGTAGAAGTACGCGCGGGCGGCCGGGTCGTTGCTCAGGTACTTGTCGTTCGCGATCAGCATCGCGAGCCGCGGGCTGATCGTGAAGCCGCGCTCGGCAAGCCGGATGGCCGGCTGGAACAGCCGGCGCCACGGCAGCTTGCCGTGCGCGCGATGCGCGGCGTCGAGCATGCGCAGCACGCCCGGCGTGCCGACCGAGCGCCCGCCGACGACACCTTCGTAGAAGCCCATCGGCTGGCCGGTCGGTCCGTAGAACAGCCGGTCGGTCGCGGCGGCCGGCGCGGTCTCGCGGCCGTCGTATGCCTGCGTCGCCTTGCCGTCGAAGTACAGCATGAACGCGCCGCCGCCGATCCCCGACGACTGCGGCTCGACGAGCGCGAGCACCATCTGCGTCGCGATGGCCGCGTCGATCGCGGTGCCGCCGGCCTTCAGCATGTCGTAGCCGGCCTGCGTCGCGAGCGGGTTCGCGGCCGCGATCATGAAGTGCTGCGAGGTCCAGCCCGCCTTGTCGGTCCAGCCGGACGACAGTTCCGGCGCGTGCACGCCCGGCAGCGGGACGGCCGCGCCCGATGCGGCGGCGACCGGGACGACGGCGCCCGACGGCGTGGACGGGGACGTGCAGCCGGCGTTGAACGCGACGAGCGCGACGGCGGCAAGCAGCGTCCAGGGACGCGAAGGCGGGCGAATCCGGTCGAACATTGAACCCTCGGCAGCAGTGAATTCAAAGGAGGCGATGGCGCCGGCGCCACGCGGCTGCCGGCCCCGGCGCGCTATTGTCGCCGCGTGGCCGGCGGCTTGTCATCCGACAGAAAACCCTGACGAATCCCGCCTGGCCCGCCCCGGCCGGTCTTTCCGGCCTGTTCGAGGATGAACTCTATGAACGTCGACGTCGCGCGCGTGTGATGCCGGTTCGGCATGTAGAGCATGTACATGTGCGTGCCGAAGATGCTGAGCCGGTACGCGTCGAGCGACGTGACGACGGTGCCGCGCCGCATGTCGTCCTGCATCACGTAGTCGGGCACGATGCCGACGCCGATCCCCGCGAGGATCGCCTGGCGCAGGAACAGGAAGTTCTCCGAAATCAACGTGGGTTCGAGCAGCACCTCGTGGCGCTCGTCGCCGAGATACGCGGCGATCCGCAACTGCCGGCCCATCACCGTCGCGGTGACGACCGGCGCGGCGGCCAGCGCGCCGAGGCTCGACGGCATCCCGTGCGCGGCGGCGAACGCAGGCGACGCGCACGCGACATAGCGCACCGCGCCCATGTCGCGCGCGACGAGGTTCTGCGGCGGCTCGGACATCACGCGGATCGCGATGTCGACTTCGTCGCGCATCAGGTCTTCCACGCGATTCTCGAACACGACGTCGAGCACGATGCCCGGGTGCAGCCGCTTGAACGCGAGCAGCCATTCCGACATCACCATCTGCCCGTAGCCGCTCGGCACCGACAGCCGCACGCGGCCCTGCAGGTCCTGGCCGAGCGTCGTCACCGATTCCTGCGCGGCGAGCAGCTCGTTGCGGATGCGCCGGCCGTGCTCGTACAGCTTCAGCCCGATCTCGGTCGGCTCGATGCGCCGCGTCGTGCGCCGCACGAGCTGCTGGCCGATCGAGCGCTCGAGCTGGTTCAGCCGGTAGCTGACGTTCGCGCGGCTCATCTTGAGCCGCTGCGCGGCCTTGCTGAGATTGCCGGCGTCGAGGATCTCGACGAGCAGCGTCAGCGCGTTCAGGTCCATGCCGGTGTCTCCTGATCCGTCCCGTTTAACGGTCGGAAAGCATTCAGTGTCAAGTCAGACTTGACAGCTTGTAAAAGCGGGAGGGAATTGTCAATGAATCTCGATCAATCGAGAATCGAGTCATGCTTGGCAACCACGCCGGACCGTTTCCCGCGCCGCCCGAACCGGCTCGCGCACCGGCGCTGCTGGCCGGCCCCGGCCGGTTCCCGCCGCCCGGCGCACCGCACTACTGGAGACACGATGAATTCCACTGCTTCCCCCGCCAGCCCGACGGCCGGCACGGTCACGCGCGAGCGCCGCGACAAGGTGCTCGTCGTCACGATCGACCATCCGCCCGTCAATGCGCTGTCCGCCGACGTGCGGCGCGGCCTGGCCGACGCGCTCGACGCCGCGCAGGCCGACGACGCGATCCGCGCGGTGCTGATCGTCGGTGCCGGCCGCAACTTCATCGCGGGCGCCGACATTCGCGAATTCGGCAAGCCGCCGGTGCCGCCGTCGCTGCCTGACGTGTGCGAGCGGATCGAATCGGGCACGAAGCCGGTCGTGGTCGCGCTGCACGGCGCGACGCTCGGCGGCGGCCTCGAAGTCGCGCTGGCCGCGCATTACCGGCTCGCGGTGCCCGGCGCCAAGCTCGGGCTGCCCGAAGTCACGCTCGGCCTGCTGCCCGGTGCGGGCGGCACGCAGCGCGCGCCGCGCCTGATCGGCGCGAAGGCCGCGCTCGACCTGATGCTGACGGGCCGCCATGCGAGCGCCGAGGAGGCGCTCGCGCTCGGCCTGGTCGACCGCGTCGCGCACAGCGACGACACGCTCGCCGAAGGGCTCGCCTACGCGCAGGAACTCGTGTCGCTCGGCGCACCGGTGCGCCGCACGCGCGACGCGCAGGGCCTCGTCGATCGTGCGGCCGCTCAGGCTGCGATCGACGCGGCGCGCGCGGAGCTGCCGAAGAAGTCGCGTGGCCTCTTCTCGCCGGCGAAGATCGTCGACGCGGTCGAGGCCGCGCTCACGCAGTCGTTCGACGCGGGGATGAAGTTCGAGCGCAGCCTGTTCCTGCAATGCATCGACAGCCCGCAGCGCGCGGGCCTCGTGCACGCGTTCTTCGCGGAGCGCGAAGCGGCGAAGGCGCCCGAGGCGCGGCGCGCGAGCGCGCGGCCGGTCGAGCGGATCGGCGTGGTCGGCGGCGGCACGATGGGCGCGGGCATCGCGGTCGCGGCGCTCGACGCCGGGCTGCCGGTGACGATGATCGAACGCGACGAAGCGTCGCTCGCGCGCGGCCGTGCGCACGTCGAGAAGGTGTACGACGGCCTCGTCGCGAAAGGGCGGATGACGCCGGCCGCGCATGCGGCGCGGCTCGCGCGCTTCAAGGGCAGCACGTCGTACGACGCGCTCGCGCAGGCCGACGTCGTGATCGAGGCCGTGTTCGAGGACATGGCCGTGAAGCAGGCCGTGTTCGCCGAGCTCGCACGCGTGTGCAAGCCGGGCGCGGTGCTCGCGACCAACACGTCGTATCTCGACATCGACGCGCTTGCTGCGAGCATCGACCGGCCGGCCGACGTGATCGGCCTGCATTTCTTCTCGCCGGCCAACGTGATGAAGCTGCTCGAGATCGTGGTGCCGGCGCGCGTGAGCGCGGACGTCGTCGCGACCGCGTTCGCGCTGGCGAAGCAACTGAAGAAGACGCCGGTGCGGGCAGGCGTATGCGACGGCTTCATCGGCAACCGGATCCTCGCCGTCTATCGGACGGCGGCCGACTACCTGATGGAAGACGGCGCGTCGCCGTACCAGATCGATCGCGCGGTGCGCGAATTCGGCTTCCCGATGGGCCCGTTCCAGGTCGTCGACCTCGCGGGCGGCGACATCGGCTGGGCGACCCGCAAGCGCCGCGCGGCGACGCGCGACCCGCGCGCACGCTACGTCGAGATTTCCGACCGGCTGTGCGAGCGCGGCTGGTTCGGGCAGAAGACGTCGCGCGGCTACTACCTGTACCCGGACGGTGCGCGCGTCGGCACGCCGGACCCGGAAGTCGAAGCAATCGTCGCGGAGGAACGCGCGAAGAAGGGCGTCACGCCGCGTACGTTCACCGACGACGAGATCCTGCGCCGCTACCTCGCCGCGATGATCAACGAAGGCGCGAACGTCGTGCACGAGAAGATCGCGCTGCGTCCGCTCGATGTCGATGCGGTGTTCCTGTACGGCTACGGCTTCCCGCGCTATCGCGGCGGCCCGATGCACTACGCGGACACGGTCGGCCTCGCGAGCGTGCTCGCCGACATCCGCGCGTTCGCGAAGGAAGACCCGCTGTTCTGGAAGCCGTCGCCGCTGCTCGTCGATCTCGTCGCGCGCGGCGCGGATTTCGCGAGCCTGAACCGCGTCGACTGAACGCCAACCGCATTCGCAACGGAACGAAGATGGACCTCAATTTCACTCCCGAAGAGGAAGCCTTCCGCACGGAAGTGCAGCGCTTCCTGCAAGCCGAACTGCCCGCGCGCATCGCGCGCAAGGTGAAGGGCGGCCTGCATATCACGCGCGACGACATGCGCGAATGGCACGCGATCCTCAACGCGCGCGGCTGGCTCGCGAGCCACTGGCCGGCCGAATACGGCGGCCCCGGCTGGAGCGTCGCGCAGAAGTTCCTGTTCGACAACGAATGCGCGCTCGCGGGTGCGCCGCGCATCGTGCCGTTCGGCGTGAACATGCTCGGCCCCGTGCTGATCAAGTACGGCAACGAAGCGCAGAAGCGTCACTGGCTGCCGCGCATCCTCGACGGCACCGACTGGTGGTGCCAGGGCTATTCGGAGCCGGGCGCCGGCTCCGATCTCGCGGCGGTGAAGACGAGCGCGGTACGCCATGGCGATCACTACGTCGTGAACGGTCAGAAGACGTGGACCACGCTCGGCCACTACGCGAACATGATCTTCTGCCTCGTGCGCACCGCGACCGACGTGCGCAAGCAGGAAGGCATCAGCTTCCTGCTGATCGACATGAATACGCCCGGTGTCGAGGTCCGCCCGATCATCACGCTCGACGGCGAGCACGAGGTGAACGAGGTGTTCTTCACCGACGTGCGGGTGCCGGTGGAGAACCTCGTCGGCGAGGAGAACCGCGGCTGGACCTACGCGAAGTACCTGCTCACGTACGAGCGCACCAACATCGCGGGGATCGGCTTCTCGACGGCCGCGCTCGACCGGCTGCGCGCGGTCGCGGCGAAAGTCACGAAGAACGGCAGGCCGCTCGCGGACGATCCGTTCTTCGCGGCGCGCATCGCGCGGGTCGAGATCGAACTCGAGAACATGCGCACGACCAACCTGCGCGTGCTGGCCGCGGTGGCGGGCGGCGGCGCCCCGGGCGCGGAAAGCTCGATGCTCAAGATCCGCGGCACGCAGATCCGCCAGGAGATCACGGCGCTGATGCGGCGCGCGATGGGGCCGTACGCGCAGCCGTTCGTCGAGGAAGCACTCGATGCCGATTACGACGGCGAGCCGGTCGGCCCGGACGACGCCGCGAGCGCCGCGCAGCAGTACTTCAACAACCGGAAGCTGTCGATCTTCGGCGGCTCGAACGAGATCCAGAAGAACATCATCGCGAAGATGATGCTCGGGCTGTAACGAGGGACGCGACGATGGATTTCCAGCACACAGAAGACCGCCGGATGCTGGCGGACACGTTGAACCGCTTCATCGCCGAACAGTACGCGTTCCCGGTGCGCGATCGCATCGCGCAGTCGGCCGAAGGCTTCGATCGCGCGATGTGGCGGCGCTTTGCCGAACTCGGCACGGTCGGCGCGCTGTTTGCCGAAGCCGACGGCGGCTTCGGCGGCGCGGGCTTCGACATCGCCGTGGTGTTCGAATGCCTCGGGCGCGGGCTCGTCGTCGAGCCGTTCCTCGGCGCGCTGCTCGCGGGCCGCGCGCTGGCGCTCGCCGGCGGCGATGCGCACCGCGACAGGCTCGCCGCGCTGATCGACGGCAGCGCGAGCGCCGCGTTCGCGCACGACGAACCGGGCTCGCACTACGAACTGACGACCGTGCGCACGCGCGCCGAACGCACGGGCGACGGCTGGGTGCTGGCGGGCGCGAAGGGCGTCGTCGACCAGGCGGCGCAGGCGGCGTTCTTCGTCGTCAGCGCGCGCGTGTCGGGGCAGGACGACGACGGGGCCGGCATCGGCCTGTTCGTCGTGCCGGCCGATGCGCCGGGCGTGTCGTTGCGCGACTACCGGAAGATCGACGGCGGCCGCGCGGCCGAGGTGCGCTTCGAGCGCGTCGCGCTGCCGGCCGATGCGGCGCTCGGTGCGCCGGATGTACACGACGGCGAAGCGGGCGCCGAACTGCTCGAACGCGTGCTCGGCTATGGGCTGCTCGCGCTGTCGGCGGAAGCGCTCGGCGCGATGGATGTCGCCAAGGAGTACACGCTCGAGTACCTGCGCACGCGCAAGCAGTTCGGGCTGCCGATCGGCAGCTTCCAGGCGCTGCAGCACCGGATGGCCGACCTGCTGCTCGAAGTCGAGCAGGCGCGCTCGGCGGTGATCAACGCGGCCGCGCAGCTCGACGCGCCGCGCGCGGTGCGTGAACGCGCGCTCGCGGCCGCGAAATACAGCATCGGCCGGATCGGCACGCTCGTCGCCGAGGAGAGCATCCAGCTGCACGGCGGGATCGGGATGACGTGGGAGCTGCCGCTGTCGCACTACGCGAAGCGCCTCGTGATGATCGACCACCAGCTCGGTGATGAAGATCACCATCTCGCGCGCTACATCGCGCTGTCGAGACAGTAAAGGCGCAAAGCGCGAATGGAGGAGACAAGGATGACGAACGAACCGCGCGCGTTGCCGCTGGCCGGCGTGAAAGTGCTCGATTTCTCGCGCGTGCTGGCAGGCCCGTGGTGCGCGATGGTGCTCGCCGATTTCGGCGCGGAAGTGATCAAGGTCGAGCATCCGGCGCGCGGCGACGATACGCGCGACTGGGGGCTGCGGATCGGCGATACCGAAACCACCTATTTCAACAGCGTGAACCGCAGCAAGCGCTCGATGTGTCTCGACCTGCAGACGGAAGCGGGCCAGCGCATCGCACGCGAGCTGGCCGCGCAGGCCGACGTGGTGCTTCACAACTTCAAGTTCGGCGGCGCGGAGAAGCTCGGCCTCGGCTACGACGCGCTGGCCGAACTGAATCCGCGCCTCGTGCACTGCGCGATCTCCGGCTACGACCGTTCGGGCGCCGAAGCCGCGCGGCCCGGCTACGACCTCGTCGTGCAAGGCGAGGCCGGGCTGATGGCGCTGAACGGCGAGGCCGGCCAGCCGCCGCTGAAGTTCGGCGTCGCGGCAGTCGACCTGTTCACCGGCATGTACTCGGCGCAGGCGATCCTCGCCGCGCTGTACGAACGCCACGCCACCGGGCGCGGGCGCCGCATCGAGATGGCGCTGTTCGACTGCGGGCTGATGATCACCGCGTACTACGGGCTCGACGCGCTGCTGATGGGCGAGGACCCGCCGCGCTACGGCAACGCGCATCCGTCGATCGTGCCGTACGGCGTGTTCGACGCGGCCGACGGCCCGCTCGTGATCACGGTCGGCAACAACACGCAGTTCGCACGCTTTTGCGATGCGATCGAGCGGCCCGATCTCGCCGCGGACGAACGCTACAAGACCAACCTCGGCCGCTCGGAAAACCGTGCGGACCTGCTGCCCGAGATTCGCCGCGAACTCGCACGCCGGTCGCGCGCGACGCTGCTCGCCGCGCTCGCCGATGCGGGCATCCCGTGCGGCGAAGTGCTCGGGCTGCATGAAGCGCTGACGTCCGAACGTGCAACGCGCGCCGGGCTCGTCACGCGGCAGCCGCATCCGGTCGCGGGTGGCGTCGACGTGCTTGCTCCGCCGTACCGCTTCGACGGCGCGCGGCTGCCGGTGCGCGGTGCGCCGCCGGTGCTCGGCGCCGATACGGAGGCGGTGCTCGGCGGCTGGCTCGGGATGTCGGCCGGCGAGGTCGCACGGCTGCGGGCGGATCGCGTCGTGTAGATCGCTTGTTCCGCCGCGGCGCGGGCGGGGCAGTGGAGGCGCGCCGACCATTCCACAAAACACTGCTCGCAATGACGAGCTGGACATGGAGACAACATGGAGCTTTCCGTCATCGAATCGGTCACGGCGCGCCGCGACTACCAGCAGCTCGTGCGCGCACGGCGCCGCTTCAGCTTCACGCTCACGGCACTGATGATCGCCACGTACTACGGCTTCATCCTGCTCGTCGCGCTCGCGCCGCACGTGCTCGCGGCGCCGCTGTACCGCGGCGCGACGACGACGGTCGGAATCGCCGCGGGCGTCGCGATCATCCTGGTCGCGATCGGCCTGACCGCGTGCTACGTGCTGCGCGCGAACCGTGCGTTCGACCGCCGCGTCGACGCGATCCTGCAACGTCCGTGACGGAGGCCGACATGCGATTCATTTCGAGCGCGCTCGTCGCGCCGGCCGTTCTCGTTTCCTCCTCCGCCCATGCGACCGGCGTCGCGGGCCCGATGCCCGACAAGGTCGAGCTGAACCCGGTCGCGATCGGGATGTTCTTCGCGTTCGTGTTCGCGACGCTCGCGCTCACGCGCTGGGCCGCGCGGCGCACGCGCTCGACGCGCGACTTCTACACGGCCGGCGGCGGCATTACCGGGCTGCAGAACGGGCTCGCGATCGCGGGCGACTACATGTCGGCCGCGTCGTTCCTCGGGCTGTCCGGCATGGTGTTCATGTTCGGCTTCGACGGGCTGATCTATTCGATCGGCTTCCTGGTCGGCTGGCCGTTCGTGATGTTCCTGATCGCCGAGCCGCTGCGCAACCTCGGCAAGTTCACGTTCGTCGACGTCGTCGCGTACCGCTTCGCGCAGCGGCCGATCCGGCTGCTGACGTCCGCCAACGCGCTGACGATCGTCGTGCTGTACCTCGTCGTGCAGATGGTCGGCGCGGGCAAGCTGATCCAGCTGCTGTTCGGGCTGTCGTACGGCACTGCCGAGCTGATCGTCGGCGTGCTGATGGTCGTCTACGTGTTCTTCGGCGGGATGACCGCGACCACCTGGGTGCAGGTGATCAAGGCCGTGCTGCTGCTCTGCGGCGCGACGCTGCTCGCGTTGCTCGCGCTCGGCGAATTCGGCTTCAGCATCGACGAGATGTTCCGCCGCGCGGTGGCCGTGCATCCGGGCGCGCTGTCGATCATGGGGCCCGGCAAGCTGATCCGCGATCCGGCCAACGCGCTGTCGCTCGGCATCGCGCTGATGTTCGGCACGGCCGGCTTCCCGCACATCCTGATGCGCTTCTTCACGGTGCCGAACGCGAGGGAGGCGCGCAAGTCGGTGCTCTACGCGACCGGCTTCATCGGCTACTTCTACCTGCTGACCTTCGTGATCGGCTTCTCGGCGATCGTGCTGCTCGCGCAGCATCCGGAATTCTTCCGGCTCGGCGCGAACGGCACGTTCAACCTGACGCACGACCTGCTCGGCGGCTCGAACATGGTCGCCGTGAAGCTCGCGCAGGCGGTCGGCGGGAACTGGTTCTACGGGTTCATCGCGGCCGTCACGTTCGCGACGATCCTCGCGGTAGTCGCGGGCCTGACGCTGGCCGGCGCGACGACGATCTCGCACGACCTGTATGCGCAGATGTGGGCGCGCGGCAAGCCCGACGAACGGCTGGAGATGCGCATCTCGCGCACGGCGACGATCGTGCTGTCGACCGTCGCGATCGGGCTGTCGATCCTGTTCGAGCACGTGAACGTCGCGTTCATGGTCGGGCTCGTCGCGGCGGTGGCCGCGAGCGCGAATTTCCCGGTGCTCGCGATGTCGATCTTCTGGCGCGGGATGACGACCCGCGGCGCGGTGCTCGGCGGCGGCCTCGGCCTCGTGTCGGCGGTCGCGCTCACGGTGCTGTCGAAGTCGGTATGGGTCGACGTGCTGCACCACGCGCACGCACCGGTGTTCCTCGACAACCCGGCGCTCGTGTCGGTGCCGCTCGCGTTCATCGGGATCGTCGTCGGCTCGCTCGCGGATCGCGGCGAGCGTGCGCGGCGCGAGCGCGCCGCGTTCGAGCAGCAGGAGTTCTACGCGCAGACCGGCGTGCTCGCGAGCCGGGCCGTCCAGCACTGATTCGTCTGATGAAACAATGCATCCGTCCGGATCGCCGGACGGATATTTTCTGGAAATCCGGAATCCCGGATTTTCTTGCCTGCCGCATTATGGGAAATACAATGAAAACAACGGTTTGAGGGGTTCCGGAAACCTGGCATCGACCTTGCGATATAAAACGCACGGCCATCCCCCCGGCCGAACTACTACAGCAAGCAAGGAGACAACCGATGACCAATGCCTTCCTCCCCCTCCGGATGTCCTGAGGCATCGCTTGTTGCGGCACGGCAGCCGCGCGGGCGAGTGTCCTCCCCTGGCATTCGCCTGCGCGCGTGACGCCGTTTCCACGGCTCATCTACTTCAGCAGGAACCATCGTGAAGAAGAAACCCTTCTACAAAGTGCTCTATGTGCAGGTGATTTTCGCCATCATCGTCGGCGTGATCCTCGGCCACTTCTACCCGTCGATCGCCACCGACATGAAGCCGCTCGGCGACGGCTTCATCAAGCTGATCAAGATGGTGATCGGTCCGATCATCTTCTGTACGGTCGTCACCGGCATCGCCGGCATGGAGGACATGAAGAAGGTCGGCCGCGTCGGCGGCAAGGCGCTGCTGTACTTCGAGATCGTGTCGACCTTCGCGCTGCTGCTGGGCCTCGCGGCCACGCACCTGCTGCGTCCGGGCGTCGGCTTCAACATCGATCCGGCGACGCTCGACGGCAAGGCCGTCGCGTCGTACGCGGCGAAGGCGCACGGGCAGTCGACGGTCGACTTCCTGATGCACATCATCCCGAACACGATGGTCGATGCGTTCGCGCAGGGTGAAATCCTGCAGATCCTGCTGATCGCGCTGCTGTTCGGCAGCGTGCTCGCGCACCTCGGCGAGCGCGGCAAGGTCGTGACCGACTTCATCGACGGCCTGACGCGCGTGCTGTTCGGCATCGTGCACATCGTCACGAAGCTGGCCCCGATCGGCGCGTTCGGCGCGATGGCGTTCACGATCGGCAAGTACGGCGTCGGCTCGCTGGTGCCGCTGCTCAAGCTGATCGGCACGTTCTACCTGACGTCGGTCGTGTTCGTGCTCGTCGTGCTCGGCGCGATCGCGCGCTTCACGGGCTTCTCGATCATCCGCTTCGTGTCCTACATCAAGGAAGAGCTGCTGATCGTGCTCGGCACGAGCTCGTCGGAAGCCGCGCTGCCGCAGCTGATGGAAAAGCTCGAGAAGGCAGGCTGCTCGCGTTCGGTCGTCGGCCTCGTCGTGCCGACCGGCTATTCGTTCAACCTCGACGGCACCAACATCTACATGACGATGGCCGTGCTGTTCATCGCGCAGGCGACCAACATCGAGCTGACGTGGATGCAGCAGCTCACGCTGCTGGCCGTCGCGATGCTGACGTCGAAGGGCGCGAGCGGCGTGACGGGCGCGGGCTTCATTACGCTCGCCGCGACGCTGGCCGTCGTGCCGACGATCCCGCTGTCGGGCATGGTGCTGATCCTCGGCATCGACCGCTTCATGAGCGAATGCCGCGCGCTGACCAACATCGTTGGCAACGGCGTCGCGACGGTCGTCGTGTCCGCGTGGGAGAAGGAACTCGATCGCAACAAGCTGAGCCAGGCGCTGAAGGGCGGCGGCGAAGTCGCGCCGACCGAGACGGCCGGCGTCTGACGTCATGAAGGAGCAGGCGGCCGCACCGTCCGCCGGCGGCGCGGCACGCGGCGATCGGCGCGTGGGTGCGGAGGCCTATGACACAATAGGCGATCCGCATCGCCAGGAAGCCTCGACCGTGACGCGCCGCCTGCTCATCCTCGTCGTGCTTGCCGCCGCGCTCGTCGCGGCGTGTGCGCTGACGTGGACCATCACCTGGCAGCGCGGCGTCGCCGAGCTGCAGCGCAATGCCGCGGTGCGCGTCGACCGCACGACCAACGCGCTCAAGAGCACGCTCGACCGCTACGAGTCGCTCCCTTACCTGCTCGGCAGCCATCCGTACGTGCAGGACCTGCTCGCCGAGCCGAAGCGCGGCGACTACACCGCGCGCGTCAACCGCTATCTCGAAGATCTCAACGAACACGCGCACGCGACCGTCACCTACGTGATCGGCGCGGACGGCCTATGCGTCGCCGCCAGCAACTGGCGCGCGCCCGACAGCTTCGTCGGGACCGAATACCGCTTCCGGCCGTATTTCGTCGATGCGATGAACGGCCAGGTCGGCCGCTTCTTCGGCATCGGCACGATCTCGCGCGACCCCGGCTACTACATCTCGCAGCCCGTATGGCGCGACGGCAGGATCGCGGGCGTCGTCGTCGTGAAGCTCAACCTCGAATGGTTCCAGGGCGCCGATGCGTCCGAGCCGCTCGTCGTCGCGGACGATCACGGCGTCGTGTTCCTGTCGTCGGTGCCCGCGTGGAAATACCACACGCTGCGCCCGCTCACGGGCCCCGTCGCCGCATCGATCTACGAGACGCGCCAGTACGCGCAGCAACCGGTCACGCCGCTGCCGCTGCGCATCGAGCAGACGCTCGGCGCCGACGCGGAGATCGTGCGGCTCGGCCCCGGCCGGCGCGCGCCGCGTTTTCTCGTCAGCAAGCGCCGGATCGGCGAGCCCGACTGGCTGCTCGTCACGCTCGCGCCGATCGCGCCGATCGACACCGACGCGCGCAACGCGACGATCGTCACGGGTTTCGGCTTCGTGTCGGTCGCGTTGCTCGCGTTCTACTGGCGGATGCGCCGGGCGCGCGTGCGCGAAATGATCCGCGGCCGCGCGCTGTTGCAGCAGGCGTACGCGGAGCTGAACCGGCGCGTCGAGGAGCGCACGGCCGACCTGTCGGAAGCGAACGAGCAATTGCAGAAGGAGGTCGGCGACCGGATCCGCGCGGAGCAGGAGCTGCGCGCCGCGCACGACGAACTAATCCAGGCGAGCAAGCTCGCCGCGCTCGGCCAGATGGCGGCCGGCATCACGCATGAACTGAACCAGCCGCTCGCGGCGCTGCGCAGCTTCTCGGACAACACGCGCGTGCTGCTCGACCGCGGCGAGCAGGCGGCCGCACGCGAGAACCTCGAGGCGATCGCGGCGCTCACCGAGCGGATGGGCAAGATCACGAACCAGCTGAAGCTGTTCGTCGGCCGAGCGAAGCCGCGCAACGAGCGGGCGCTCGTCGTGCGCGCGCTGCGCAGCGTGCTGTCGCTGCTGGGCGAGCGCCTGGGCGGCGTCGCGCTCACGCTGACGCTGCAGGATGCGACCGTGTCGCCCGCGCACGACGAGCCGCTCGACCTCACGCGCGACTATCCGGCACTCGTGGCGCGTTGCGAGGATTTGCGCCTCGAACAGGTGCTGATCAACCTGCTCGGCAACGCGCTGGACGCGGTGGCCGGCGTTGCGGCGCCGGCGATCGAGGTGACGATCGCGGTGTCGGCCGCGACGCTCGCGGTCGAAGTGCGCGACAACGGCTCCGGCATCGCGCCCGATTTGCTGCCGCGGCTGTTCGAGCCGTTCTTCACGACGAAGGAAATGGGGCGCGGGCTCGGGCTCGGCCTCGCGATCTCGTCGTCGATCGCGAGCGACGCGGGCGGCGCGCTGACCGCGCGCAATGCGCCGTCGGGCGGCGCGCTGTTCGTCTTGACGCTGCGGCGCGCACGCACGCATCATCCGGACTCCGTGTCCGAGCCGGCGGGCTCGCATTAGCGTGATCGGGCCCGGCCCGGTCGGCGCACGACCGGCATCAACGAGCGCCGCGCGCGAGACCTTCGCGCGGCCTGTCAGGAGCAAGTGAGTACGATGGCCAACCGGCTGCAAGTGATCTATATCGAAGACGATGCGCTCGTTCGCCGGGCGAGCGTGCAGAGCCTCCAGCTGGCGGGCTTCGACGTCGCCGGCTTCGAGTCGGCCGAAGCGGCCGAGAAGGCGATCGTCGCGGATACCGCCGGCGCGATCGTCAGCGACATCCGGTTGCCCGGCGCAAGCGGGCTCGACGTGCTCGCGCAGTGCCGCGAGCGCGTGCCCGACGTGCCGGTGATCCTCGTCACCGGTCACGGCGACATCTCGATGGCCGTGCAGGCGATGCGCGACGGCGCGTACGACTTCATCGAAAAGCCGTTCGCGGCCGAGCGCCTGATCGAGACGGTGCGCCGTGCGCTGGAGCGCCGCGAGCTCGTGCTCGAGAACCACGCGCTGCGGCGCGAGCTGGCCGGGCAGAACGTCGTCGCGCCGCGCATCATCGGCCGCAGCCCCGCGATCGAGCAGGTGCGCAAGCTGCTCGCGAACGTCGCGCCGACCGACGCGTCGGTGCTGATCAACGGCGACACGGGCGCCGGCAAGGAATTGATCGCGCGCAGCCTGCACGAGCTGTCGCCGCGCCGCGACAAGCCGTTCATCGCGGTGAATTGCGGCGCGCTGCCCGAGCCGATGTTTGAGTCGGAGATGTTCGGCTACGAGCCCGGTGCGTTCACGGGCGCCGCGAAGCGCCGCGTCGGCAAGCTCGAATACGCGTCCGGCGGCACGCTGTTCCTCGACGAAATCGAAAGTATGCCGCTCGCGCTGCAGGTGAAGCTGCTGCGCGTGCTGCAGGACGGCGTGCTGGAGCGGCTCGGCTCGAACCAGCCGATCCGCGTGAACTGCCGCGTCGTCGCGGCCGCGAAGGGCGACATGAGCGAGCTCGTCGCGGCCGGCACGTTCCGGCGCGACCTGCTGTACCGGCTCAACGTCGTGACGATCGCGCTGCCGCCGCTCGCCGAGCGCCGCGAGGACATCGTGCCGCTGTTCGAGCACTTCATGCTCGATGCGGCCGTGCGCTACGGGCGGCCCGCGCCGGTGCTGACCGACCGGCAGCGCGCGAGCCTGATGCAGCGCGACTGGCCCGGCAACGTGCGCGAGCTGCACAATGCGGCCGACCGCTTCGTGCTCGGCGTGGCCGACATGCCGCAGGAAACGGGCGCGGGCGGCGGCGATGCCGACAACGACCAGACGCTGAAGGAGCGCATCGAGCAGTTCGAGCGCGCGGTGATCGCCGAGGCGCTGAACCAGACGGGCGGCGCGGTCGCCGCGACGGCCGACCGGCTGCATGTCGGCAAGGCGACGCTGTACGAGAAGATGAAGCGCTACGGCTTGTCGGCGAAAGGCGAAACCGAGCGCTGAAAAGCAAACGGACCGCGGAACCGGGGTGCCCGGTTGTACGGTCCGTCGTTTTACCGGAAGGGCGCGGTGTGCGCCCCGGCGAGCCGGATCTCGCGGCGCTCAGGCCGCGTTGCCGTCGAGCGCCTTCTTGAGCAGCGCGTCGAGTTCCGCGAACTGCGGTGCGCCGACGTAGCGCTTCAGGATCTTGCCGTCCTTGTCGACCACGAAGGTCGTCGGCGTGAGCTGCACGTTGCCGAACTGCTTCGCGACGCTGCCGTCGTCGAGCGCGACCTTGAACGGCAGCTGGCGCGTCTGCGCGTAGTTCGCGACGTACATCGGCGGATCGTAGTTCATCGCGACCGCGACGAATTCCAGCCCCTGACCCTTGAAGCGATTGTAGGTATCGACCATCTGCGGCATTTCCTGCATGCAGGTCGCGCAGCTCGTCGCCCAGAAGTTCACGAGATAGACCTTGCCCTTCAGGTCGCCTGCGGTCGAGACCTTCTGGCCCGACAGCAGCGTGAACGTCGCGTCCGGCACGCTGGACTTGCCGTTGAACGCGAAGAAGCCGGCGACGGCGATGGCCGCGACGACGGCAGCCGCGACGAGGTAGCGGACGGGGCCGGCACGGCGGCGGGCGGGAGGCGTGGTGTTCATCTGGTGCTCTCGGAGTCGGTCGATGACGCGGGTCGATGCAAAGGACGTCGAAATCGACGTTGAAATTCGCGCTCATTTTAGCGCGAATGCGGTGCGCGCACCGGCGGCCGCCACGCATCCCTGGTTTCCGGTTCGGCGGATAATGCCCGTTTTTGCCTGCTCGACCCACGCCATGCCGAAGGAAGTCATCGAATCGTTGCGCCCCCTTTTTCGTCCGCTGCGGCACTTCGCCGCGCTTGCCTGCGTGAGCGCCACGCTGGCCGCGTGCTCGCCGTCGTTCGACTGGCGCACGCTGCACAACGACGCCGGCTACACGATCGACCTGCCGGCGAAGCCGACCGTCGAGGAGCAGCCGGTGGCGATCGGCGGCACGTCGATGCCGATGCGGATGCAGGCCGCGCACGTCGACGGCGCGGTGTTCGCGGTCGGCACGCTGACGCTGCCGGACGACCGCGACGACACGCGCCGTGCGGCGCTCGAATTCCTGCGCGCGGGACTTTCGCGCAATCTCGAAGGCGCACCGCAGACGGCGTCCGTGCCGGTGCCGCTCGCGGCCGGCGGCGCGGTGAACGGGATCGAGCTGCGCGTCGCGGGGGCGGCTGCCGGCGGCGATCGCGCACGCAAGACGATCGTCGCGCGGCTCGCCGCGCGCGGCCGGCACGCGTACCAGGCCGTCGTGATTGCCGACGGGTCGCTCACGCAGGAGCAGCTCGACCAGTTTTTCGGCTCGTTCAAACTCGATTGACCGCGGCCGGCGAGGGTGCCTCGGACACGCTGTGACAACTGAAAGTTCATTCGCAGCTTTCGACGCTAATCGCCGGATTTTGCGAGGGTTTTTCGGCTATCCACAGCGCATGTGGATAACTTTGTTGAAAAGTAGCCGGTATTTCCCGCAGAGCCACGCCGGACGGCCTTCCGGCCCGTTTGGTCGCCCGTTCGACCTTTGAGAAAAATCAATCAAAACAACGGGATACGAATTCCATCCGGCAAAGGCCGCGGCGAGCCCCGATCCGGGGCCGGATTCGTGAAATTGTGCATAAGTCAAGTCTTGACAGCCGGATTTTGTCCTCCGAGGCCGCTCAGAGCGCCGTGAGCGCGCGCCGGTAGCGGATCGCCTCGGCGATCTGCGCGGCTGTCGGCAGCGGGTCGCCGGCCAGGTCGGCGATCGTCCGCGCCACTTTCAGCACGCGGAAATACGCGCGCGCCGACCAGCCGAAGCGCTCGCCCGCTTCGCGCAGCAGCCGCTCGCCTTCGTCGGTCGGCCGGCACAGGTCGTCGGTTTCGCGGCCGCTCAGCATGTGATTCGTCTTGCCCTGCCGGTCGAGCTGCAGCGCTCGCGCCTGCGCGACGCGGGCGGCCACCGCCGCGCTCGGCTCGCCGGGCGCCGTGGCGCGCGACGCGAGTTCGGCCGGCGACAGCGCGGGCAGGTCGATCTGGATGTCGATGCGGTCGAGCAGCGGCCCCGACAGCTTGCGCAGGTAGCGCGCGGCGACGTCGGGCGAGCAGCGGCAGCGCCCGGACGGATCGCCGTGCCAGCCGCACGGGCACGGGTTCATCGCGGCGATCAGCTGGCACGCGGCCGGGAAGTCGGCCTGCTGGGCCGCGCGCGAGATCGTGATGCGGCCGGCTTCGAGCGGCTCGCGCAGCATTTCGAGCACGTGCCGGTCGAATTCCGGCAGTTCGTCGAGAAATAGCACACCGAGGTGCGCGAGCGTGATTTCACCGGGTTGCGGCGGATTGCGGCCACCGACCAGCGCGGCGGCGCTCGACGAGTGATGCGGCGAACGGAACGGCCGCCGGCGCCACTGCGCGGGCGAGAAGCCGAGGCGGCTCGCGGAAAGCAGCGCGGCCGACGTCAGCGCTTCGTCGTCGGTCAGCGGCGGCAGGAGGCCGGCCAGCCGCGCGGCCAGCATCGATTTGCCGGCCCCCGGCGGCCCGACCATCAGCATGTGATGACCGCCCGCGGCGGCGACTTCGAGTGCGCGCCGTGCGCCACGCTGGCCGACCACGTCCGCGAGGTCGGGCGCGGCTGGCGCCGGCAGGCCGTCGAGGCAGGGCGCCGCGACCGGCGTGAGCCGCCCGTCCGGCGCATCGGCGAGGTGTGCACACAGCGCGGGCAGGTCGCGCGCGCCGTACACGGTCACGCCGGGGACGAGCGCGGCCTCGGCCGCGCTGTCGAACGGCAGGTACAACTCGGGCGGACGTGAGGTAGCGACGGAGTCACGCGGGGCGCCGGCATCCAGGCCCGCGCCGCCGGCGACGCCTACACCGGATGCTTCCGCGCGCCAGTCGCGCGCGGCGCCGCACGCCATCGCGAACGCGCCGCGCATCGGCCGCAGCGCGCCCGTCAGCGACAGCTCGCCCGCGAATTCGCGGCCGGCCAGCGCGTCGGCCGGGATCTGGCCGTTCGCGGCGAGGATGCCGAGCGCGATCGGCAGGTCGAACCGGCCCGACTCTTTCGGCAGGTCGGCCGGCGCGAGATTGACGGTGATCCGGCGCACGGGAAATTCGAAGCCGCAGTTCTGCAGCGCGGCGCGGACGCGCTCGCGGCTTTCGCGGACTTCGAGATCGGGCAGGCCGACGATCGAGAACGACGGCAGCCCGTTGGCGAGATGGACTTCGACGGTGACGTCCGGCGCGCGGCCGGAGGCAGGCGCGCGACTGCGCACCACGGCAAGCGACATGGCGAGGCTCCTGCGTGACAGGCGGACGACGGCCGTTCGGGGCCGCATGCCGCGGAAATGGGAGAAATCGGTGCGCGCGTGCCGGCGTGGCGCGGGGAAAGAACGAGGGACTGCGGAACGACGAACTGCGGAACGAGGAACTGCGAAGAGCGATGGACTGCGAAGAGCGATGGACTGCGAAGAGCGAGGATGCTGCGAAGAACGACGGACTATGGGGAGCGGCGGAACGCCTTCAGGGCGGCGGGCACGGGCCGCACGAGGCGGCCCGCGCCCGGACCTTGCGGCCGGGTGGGGCGTCAGGCCTGCGGGGCGGCGAGCTTCTGCTCGAGTTCCGCAACGCGCTTTTCGAGTTCCTCGAGGCGCACGCGGGTGCGGGCGAGCACCTGCGCCTGGGTGTCGAATTCCTCGCGCGTGACGAGATCGAGCTTCGAGAAGCCTTGCGACAGCATGGCCTTCACGTTGCGCTCGACGTCCTTGGCCGGCGAGTTTTTCAGCAGGTCGCTGACGCGCGACTGCAGATCGTTGAAAACGTCGCTGGGTTGCTTCATGTGATTCCCCTTCCTTGCACAAAAAATGTGCATCTTCAGTTGCGTACGTGCCCATGATGCACGCATGACCGGAAATGGTGCGCGCAGGGCGCGAATTCCGGGCATGGCGCCCGCATGGGTGAATGGCCCGGCGAGCCGGGACGTGCGTGCACTCTAGCAACGTTCCTTTCGCCGCGCCAGCAAACCGGGCCACGTTGGCCATTCGGCCGGGCTTCCGCGACTTACATCGCGGGATGCGACCCTGTTCCAGAGCCCTTCGAGACGGTGTTCGAACGGACATGGCATGCGAGTTGCTGAGAAGAGTCCGTTACAACATTCCAACCAATTCGACGGGACAACCCAGCGAGAGGACTTCATGAAACTCATTACCGCAATCATCAAGCCGTTCAAGCTCGATGAGACGCGCGAAGCGCTGTCGGCGCTTGGCGTCTCGGGCATCACGGTGACGGAGGTGAAAGGGTTCGGGCGCCAGAAGGGGCATACCGAGCTGTACCGCGGCGCCGAATACGTGGTCGATTTCCTGCCGAAGATGAAGATCGAGGCGGCCGTGTCGGACGATCTCGTCGACCAGGCGGTGGAAGCGATCGAGCGGGCCGCGCGCACCGGCAAGATCGGCGACGGCAAGATTTTCGTCACGCCCATCGAACAAGTGATCCGGATTCGCACCGGGGAGACCGGCGCCGACGCGCTGTAACAGAACAGACCAAAGACAAGCGACAAGAGGAAACCCAAGATGCGCAAACTTCTGATGTCCCTGCTGATGGCCGGCTCGCTGATCGCGGCCGGCGTCGGCCCCGCGCTCGCCGACGACGCGGCGTCCGCCGCGGCTGCGTCCGCGCCCGCCGCCACGGCTTCCGACGCATCGGCCGCCGCCGCGCCGGCCGCCGCCGCGCCGGCCGCTTCGGCGCCGGCTGCGACCGACGCATCCGCGACCGCCGCTGCCGCCGCACCGGCCTCGGGCGCCGCCGACGCATCGGCTGCCGCCGCCGCGTCCGCGCCTGCCGCACCGGCTGCGCCGACCGCCCCGTTCTCGGTCGATTCGTCGAAGATCAGCGCGGGCGACACCGCGTGGATGCTGACGTCCACCGCGCTCGTGCTGTTCATGACGATCCCCGGCCTCGCGCTGTTCTACGCGGGCATGGTCCGCAAGAAGAACGTGCTCGCGACCGTGATGCAGAGCTTCGCGATCACCGCGGTGATCACGGTGCTCTGGACGGTGGTCGGCTACAGCCTCGCGTTCACGCCGGGCAACGGCTTCATCGGCGGCCTGTCGCGCGCGTTCCTGCACGGCATGAACTACATCAAGGGCGACAAGGCGACGACGCTGACCGTCAGCCACCTCGCGACGACGATTCCGGAATCGGTCTACTTCGTCTACCAGATGACGTTCGCGATCATCACGCCGGCGCTGATCTGCGGCGCGTTCGCCGACCGGATGAAGTTCTCGGCGATGCTCGTGTTCATGACGCTCTGGTCGCTGATCGTCTACGTGCCGATCGCGCACATGGTGTGGGAACCGACCGGCTGGCTGTCGGCCGACGGCGTGCTCGACTTCGCGGGCGGCACGGTCGTGCACATCAACGCCGGTATCGCGGGCCTCGTGTCGTGCCTCGTGCTCGGCAAGCGCGTCGGCTACGGTCGCGAATCGATGGCACCGCACAACCTCGTGCTGACGATGATCGGCGGCTCGATGCTGTGGGTCGGCTGGTTCGGCTTCAACGCGGGCTCCGCGGTCGCGGCCGACGGTCGTGCCGGCTTCGCGATGCTGACGACGCAAGTCGCGACGGCCTGCGCGGCGCTCGGCTGGATGTTTGCCGAATGGATCGCGAAGGGCAAGCCGTCGGTGCTCGGCATCGTGTCGGGCGCGGTCGCGGGTCTGGTGGCGATCACGCCGGCAGCCGGCTTCGTCGGCGTGGCAGGCGCGCTCGTGATCGGTATCGCGGCGGGCGTCGTGTGCTTCTGGTCGGCGACGTGGCTCAAGTCGAAGCTCGGCTACGACGATTCGCTCGACGCGTTCGGCGTGCACGGCATCGGCGGGATTCTCGGCGCACTGCTGACCGGCGTGTTCGCGGTCAAGGATATCGGCGGCGCCGACGGCAGCCTGCTGCTGCAGGCGAAGGGCGTCCTGATCACGCTGGTCTACAGCGGCGTGCTGAGCTTCGTGCTGCTGAAGCTGATCGATCTGACGATCGGCCTGCGCGTGACCGAAGAGGAAGAGCGCGAAGGTCTCGACGTGATCCTGCACGGCGAGCATGTCGAATAAGTCACAAGGATGACCGGCGGGCCGCCGCGAAGACGGCGCCCGCCACCGAATGAGCGCAGCGACTTCGGCCCGCCCACCCGGCGGGCTTTTTTTCTCCTGTCATCCACTGGCGTAGCGGATAACCCTTCACTCTATCGGGTCAATAGCCGAAAACTTCCTCCATATCCTTGTGAAGCCGGGAACAATCCCCAAATGGGCAGGGCAATTGCTCTACAATCTTCATTCTCCCGCTCGCGAGTGATTCATGGTTCCCCACCTCGTTACCGCGTTGAACGGTCCGCTGCTCGAACTCGAGCAGAAGATCCTCGACGCGACGCCTGCGATCGAACGCTGGTTCAGGCTCGAATGGCAGGAACATACCCCGCCGTTCTATTGTTCGGTGGACCTGCGCAATGCCGGCTTCAAGCTGGCCCCCGTCGACGCGAACCTGTTTCCCGGCGCGTTCAACAACCTGCCGTCCGAAGTGCTGCCGCTCGCCGTGCAGGCGGCGATGGCCGCGATCGAGAAGATCTGCCCGGACGCGAAGAACCTGCTCGTGATTCCCGAGCTGCCGACCCGCAACGCGTTCTACCTCGAAAACGTCGCGCGCCTCGCGACGATCATGCGCCAGGCCGGCCTGAACGTGCGCTTCGGCTCGCTCGACCCGAGCATCACCGACATGACGCCGATCACGCTGGCTGACGGCCAGAAGATCGTGCTCGAACCGCTCGAGCGTTCGCAGCGCCGCCTCGGCCTGAAGAATTTCGACCCGTGCTCGATCCTGCTGAACAACGACCTGTCGGCCGGCATCCCGGCCGTGCTGGAGAACCTGCACGAGCAGTACCTGCTGCCGCCGCTGCATGCGGGCTGGGCCGTGCGCCGCAAGTCGACGCACTTCTCGTGCTACGACGACGTCGCGAAGAAGTTCGCGAAGATGGTCGGCGTCGATCCGTGGATGGTGAATCCGTATTTCGCGCACGTCGAAGGCGTCGACTGGCAGGCGCATGAGGGCGAGCAGGCGCTCGCCGACGCGATCGACGGCGTGCTGAAGAAGATCGCGCGCAAGTACCGCGAATACGGGATCAGCGAGAAGCCGTACGTCGTCGTGAAGGCCGACGCGGGCACGGCGGGGCGCGGCGTGATGACCGTGCACGACGCGGCCGAGATCGGCCGGATGTCGAAGGCCGAGCGCGCGCAGATGGCCGAGTCGAAGGCCGGCCTCGCGGTGCGCGACGTGATCGTGCAGGAAGGCGTCTATACGTTCGAGCGCGTCGGCGACGAAGTGGCCGAGCCCGTCGTGTACATGATCGACCGCTACGTGGTCGGCGGCTTCTACCGCACGCACGGCGGCCGCGAGCGCGACCAGAACCTGAACGCGCCCGGCATGCACTACGTGCCGCTCGGCTTCGAGCACACCGCGCTGCCGGATGCCGGCGCGAAGCCCGGTGCCGCGCCGCCGAACCGGTTCTACATGTACGGCGTCGTCGCGCGGCTGTCGCTGATCGCGTCGTCGATCGAACTGGAAAAGACCGATCCCGAAGCCATCCAGGTATAACGGACCTTCGCTACGTACAGGACCCGCATGGACATTCTCTTTATCGCCGACCCGCTCGAGCGCTTCAAGATCTACAAGGATTCGACCTACGCAATGATGGCCGAGGCCGCGCGCCGCGGGCATGCGGTGTACGCATGCGAGCCGAACCATCTCGCGTGGACGGGTTCCTCGGTCGAGGCCGACGTGCGGCGCATCACGTTCGTCGGCGAACTGGACGACCTGCATCGCGAGACCTGGTTCGACGCGGGCCCGGTCGACGCGCGTCGTCTCGAATCGTTCGGCGCGGTGCTGATGCGCAAGGATCCGCCGTTCGACATGGAGTACGTGACGTCGACCTGGCTGCTCGAGCTGGCCGAGCGGGCGGGTGCCCGCGTGTTCAACAACGCGCAGTCGATCCGCGACCATTCGGAGAAGCTCGCGATCGGCGAGTTTCCGCAATTCGTCGCGCCGACCCTCGTCACGCGCGACGCGAAACGGCTGCGCGCGTTCCACGCCGAGCACGGCGACGTGATCCTGAAGCCGCTCGACGGCATGGGCGGGATGGGCGTGTTCCGCGTGAAGCCGGACGGCATGAACCTCGGTTCGATCATCGAGATGCTGAGCCACGACGGCACGCGCTCGGTGATGGCGCAGAAATTCATTCCCGAGATCAAGGCCGGCGACAAGCGCATCCTGCTGATCGGCGGCGAGCCCGTGCCGTATTCGCTCGCGCGGATTCCGCAGGGCAGCGAGGTGCGCGGCAACCTGGCCGCCGGCGGGCTGGGTGTCGCGCAGCCGCTGACGGCCCGCGATCGCGAGATCGCCGAGACGCTCGGCCCGGTGCTCGCGTCGCGCGGGCTGCTGCTGGTCGGCCTCGATGCGATCGGCGACTGGCTGACCGAGGTGAACGTCACGAGCCCGACGTGCTTCCGCGAGATCATGGAGCAGACGGGCTTCGACGTCGCCGCGATGTTCATCGACGCGCTGGAGCGGGCGGCCGCGTAGGCCGCTTCCCGCGCAACCCCGGCGGCGGCCGCGCAGGTCCCCCGTCGCCGGAGCAGCTTGACCGGCCTGTTACAATGCCCGCTTGCCAGGTGCCGTGATCGGCGCACCGAAGGCCCGGCGGTCGGGCCGATACTGTTGCAAGGCTGAACATGAAACGTTTCCCATACTCGCTACGCTCATTGCCCCGCCGCGGGGTGTCGGCCCGCCAGGGGCGGCCGGGAGCGATCTGACATGGCCGGGATTCTGATCATCGCGCATGCCCCGCTCGCCACCGCGCTGCGGGACTGCATCGCGCACATCTACGGCGGCGTGCCCGCGCGCATCGGCTGTATCGACGTGACGGCGGACAGCGATCCGACCCAGGTGATGGCGTTCGCCCACGCGGAACTCGCGCGGCTCAGGGAAGACAACGGCGTGGTCGTGCTGACCGACATGTACGGCGCGACGCCCGCGAACATCGCCGGCCAGCTCGCCAAGCTCGACAACGTGCGCGTGCTGGCGGGCGTGAACCTGCCGATGCTCGTGCGCGCCGTCTGCTACCGCACCGTGCCGCTCGACAAGCTGGTCGACAAGGCGCTGTCCGGCGGCGCGAAGGGCGTCCACGAGGTGTCGGCCGGTACGCCGCCGCCGCCGACGGAAACCGGCTGCGGCCAGTGCGCGCCGATTCCGCCCGAACCGCAGCCGCGCACCGAATCGCACTGATTGCCCGTTTTCCGTTTTAGACCGTACCGCCGACGTGCGCCGCCGGCGGCCCCGACCGACCCGACCGAGAATCATGCTTCAACAAGAAACCACCATCGTCAATAAATTGGGGCTCCATGCGCGCGCATCGGCCAAGCTTACGCAACTGGCCGGCAACTTCCAGTCGGAAGTCTGGATGACGCGCAACGGGCGCAAGATCAATGCGAAGAGCATCATGGGCGTGATGATGCTGGCGGCCGGCATCGGCAGCACCGTGACGATCGAGACCGAAGGGGCCGACGAGCAGGAAGCGATGGACGCGCTGCTGAAGCTGATCGCCGACAAGTTCGGCGAAGGCCAGTGATCGCCACGTGCGATCGATGCCCTTTCCAGCCAGAATGCCGCGGATTTCGCGGCATTTTTTTCGTCGGAAGCATTGATGCGGAATGCGCAATGCTGCAGTGCATGCAGTCAGCAGTGAGTCGCGGAATTTATAATCGCTAACCGGGGTCATAAGCGCATCGCAGCAGTGTGCCGCGGCTTTACTTGTACAGAGGAGGTGCGCGTGTCCTTCACGCTGCATGGCATTCCCGTCTCACGTGGTATCGCGATCGGGCGAGCGTATCTGATCGCGCCGGCGGCGCTCGACGTCGCCCATTACCTGGTCGAGGCCAACCAGATCGACGCCGAGGTCGAGCGCTTCCGCACGGCGCTCGACGTCGTGCATCACGAACTCGAAGCGCTGCGCGCCGACCTGACCGACGACACCCCGAGCGAAGTCGGCGCATTCATCGACGTCCACGCGATGATCCTGAGCGACGAGATGCTCGTCCAGGAAACCATCGACCTGATCCGCACGCGCCGCTACAACGTCGAATGGGCGCTGACCGAGCAGCTGGAGCTGCTCACGCGCCATTTCGACGACATCGAGGACGAATACCTGCGCGAGCGCAAGGCCGACATCGAGCAGGTGGTCGAGCGTGTGCTGAAGGCGCTCGCCGGCGCGCCGTCCGCGTCGCAGGCGCTCGACCGCGCGGCCAAGAACGGCACGAACGAGATGATCGTCGTCGCGCACGACATCGCGCCGGCCGACATGATGCAGTTCAAGACGCAGTCGTTCCAGGCGTTCGTCACCGACCTCGGCGGGCGCACGTCGCACACGGCGATCGTCGCGCGCAGCCTCGGCATCCCGGCCGCGGTCGGCGTGCAGCACGCGAGCGCGCTGATCCGCCAGGACGACCTGATCATCGTCGACGGCGACCAGGGCATCGTGATCGTCGATCCCGCGCCGATCGTCCTCGAGGAATATTCGTACCGCCAGTCCGAGAAGCTGCTGGAGCAGCGCAAGCTGCAGCGCCTGAAGTTCTCGCCGACGCAAACGTTGTGCGGCACCAAGATCGACCTGTACGCGAACATCGAGCTGCCCGACGACGCGAAGGCGGCCGTCGAGGCCGGCGCGGTCGGCGTCGGGCTGTTCCGCTCCGAGTTCCTGTTCATGCATCAGAAGGAGATGCCGGAAGAGGAGGAGCAGTTCGCCGCGTACAAGCGCGCCGTCGAGTGGATGAAGGGCATGCCGGTGACGATCCGCACGATCGACGTCGGCGCGGACAAGCCGCTCGAGGCGCTCGACGAAGGCTACGAGACGGCGCCGAACCCGGCGCTCGGCCTGCGCGCGATCCGCTGGAGCCTGTCCGAGCCGCAGATGTTCCTCACGCAGCTGCGCGCGATCCTGCGCGCGTCCGCGTTCGGCCAGGTGAAGATCCTGATCCCGATGCTCGCGCACGCGCAGGAAATCGACCAGACGCTCGACCTGATCCGCGAGGCGAAGCACCAGCTCGACGACGCGGGGCTCGCGTACGATCCGAACGTGCGCATCGGCGCGATGATCGAGATTCCGGCCGCGGCGATCGCGCTGCCGCTGTTCCTGAAGCGGTTCGATTTCCTGTCGATCGGCACGAACGACCTGATCCAGTACACGCTCGCGATCGACCGCGCGGACAACGCGGTCGCGCACCTGTACGACCCGCTGCATCCGGCCGTGCTGCACCTGATTGCCTATACGCTGCGCGAAGCGAAGCGCGCGGGCGTGTCGGTGTCGGTATGCGGGGAGATGGCCGGCGATCCGGCGCTCACGCGCCTGTTGCTGGGGATGGGGCTCACCGAGTTCTCGATGCACCCGAGCCAGCTGCTCGTCGTGAAGCAGGAGATCCTGCGTGCGCATCTGAAGGCGCTCGAGAAGCCGACGGCCGACGTGCTGGCCGCGTTCGAGCCGGAAGAAGTGCAGGCGGCACTGCAGCGCCTGTCGGTCGCCGAACCACGCGCGGATGCAGCCGCATAGGCGTTCAGGCCGCCGTTAACTGTAGTGAAGTGTCACGCATGCGCCGTCCGGCGCATGCCCGCCGCGCGTCAGTGCCGGCCCCCGCACACGGGGCAGTCGGCCTGGCGCGTGATTTTCATCGTCGTCCATTCCATCCGCAGCGAATCGAGCATCATCAGCCGCCCGTTGAGCGTCTTGCCGATGTCGCCGATCACGCGCAGCGCTTCGGCGGCCTGCATCGCGCCGATGATGCCGACCGTCGGCGCGAACACGCCCATCGTCGCGCACGCGACCTCCTCGAACGGCTGGTCTTCCGGGAACACGCACGCATAGCAGGGCGCGGCCGGGTCGCGGAAGTCGAACGTGCTGATCTGGCCGTCGAAACGCAGCGCGGCGCCTGACACGAGCGGCACGCCGTGCGCGACGCACGCGCGGTTGATCGCGTGGCGCGTCGCGAAGTTGTCGGTGCAGTCGAGCACGACGGCCGCGTGCGGCACGTGCGCATCGAGCCACGCATCGTCGACGCGCGCCGCGACCGCATTCACCTTCACCTCGGGGTTCAACTGCGCGAGCGTGTCGCGCCCCGATTCGACCTTGCTGCGGCCGACCGATGCCGTCACGTGCAGGATCTGTCGCTGCAGGTTCGTGAGGTCGACCGTATCGGCGTCGACGAGCGTGATCGTGCCGACGCCCGATGCCGCGAGGTACATCGCGGCGGGCGAGCCGAGGCCGCCCGCGCCGACGACGATCGCATGCGCATCGAGAAAGCGCTGCTGCGCCTCGATGCCGATTTCGTCGACGAGGATGTGTCGGGAGTAGCGCAGAAGTTGATCGTCGTTCATGGAGAGTCGTGGGCGAGGCGGGCGGACGTTTCGTTATTTTAGGCGCGCATGAAAAACGGGCCATCGCGGTCTTCCCGCGATGGCCCGTCGGATGCCGGCCGGCGCTTACTTCGGCGCGGACGCGGGCTTCGGTGCGGAAGCCGGCTTCGCGCTGGCGCCCGATGCCTTCGCGCCCGTGGCGGCCTTGGTGGCCGGGCTCTTCGTCGTGCTCTCGGCGAGCAGCGACTTCGATTCCTGGACCGGCTTGCCTTCGAGCTTGTTGAGCGCCTGCTGCATCATGAAGTCGTCGGTGCTGCCGAACTCGATCGGCTTGCGATCGCGATCCTTCTGGCGCTGCTCCGGCGTCTTCTTGTCGTTCTGCTCTTCGAGGACGCGCAGCTGATCCATCCGGCGCTGCTCGCGCTCTTCCTGTTCCTTCTTCTCGTTCGGGTCCTGCGTGTTCGCGAGGTGGTTCGTGTAGTCGACCTCGCGCGTCACGAGCACGTCGTCCGGATCGCCGTCGGCGTACTGATCGACCGGCACGTCCGGCGTGATGCCCTTGTTCTGGATCGAACGGCCGCTCGGCGTGTAGTAGTACGCGGTGGTCAGGCGCAGCGCGGTGTCGGCCGTCATCGGGCGAACCGTCTGCACCGAACCCTTGCCGAACGTCGTCTTGCCCATGATCTGCGCACGCTTCGAATCCTGCAGCGCACCGGCGACGATTTCCGACGCGGACGCCGAATACGCATTCGTCAGCACGATCATCGGCACGGTCTTGAAGACCGGCGGCAGGCTCTTCAGCGGATCGCCGTCGAAAGACGGCAGGCGATAGTTGTCGTACGTATCGCGGTAGACCTGCTTCGAATCGGGGATCTGGCCGTTGGTCGACACGACGACCGAGTCGGGCGGCAGGAACGCGCCGGCCACGCCGACCGCGCTCTGCAGCAGGCCGCCGCCGTTGTTGCGCAGGTCGAGGACGAGGCCCTTCAGGTTCGGCTGCTGGCGTGCGATGTCCTGCAGCTTCGCCGCGAGGTCAGGCGTCGTGCGTTCCTGGAAGCTTGTGATCCGGATATACGCGTAGCCCGGATCGAGGATCTTCATCTTCACGCTCTGGACCTTGATGATCGCGCGCGTGACCGTGACGGGGAACGTGCGGTCGTCGCTCTTGCGGAAGATCGTCAGCGTGACCTTGGTGCCCGGCTCGCCGCGCATCTGCTTCACGGCCTTGTCGAGCGTCATGCCGCGCACCGGCTTGTCGTTGATGCGCGTGATCAGGTCGCCCGGACGGAGGCCGGCGCGGAACGCGGGGGTATCCTCGATCGGCGAGATCACCTTGACGAGGCCGTCTTCCTGCGAGATCTCGATGCCGAGACCCGCGAAGCGGCCCTTCGTCTGCTCCTGCAGCTCGTCGTAGTCGGTCTTGTCGAGGAACGACGAGTGCGGGTCGAGGCTCGACACCATGCCCTTGATCGCCGCCGTCAGCAGCTTCTTGTCGTCGACCGGTTCGACGTACTCGCGCTTGATCTGGCCGAAGACTTCCGCGAACAGGCGGAGCTGGTCGAGAGGAAGCGGCGCCGTGGCGGTCTGCTCGGCCGATGCGGAAACCTGCAGCGTGGCGAACACGCCCGTGGCGAGGCCCGCGGCAATCAGGCCGATGTTCTTCAATTTCATTCGCATAGAGATCTGGTGCGGTCGGGAAGCGCGTGGCGGTAGCGGGGATGTAGCGGACAAGTATAACTGTTCGTCCGAAGACTCAGTGGAACGGCGCGAAAAGCGTCGAAAAGGGCCTGGAGCCGGCCCGGCAGGGCACCGCCGGACGCGCTGCGGGTTCGAAAGCGGATTCGACAGCGCCGGGGGCGCGAAGGTTCGCGCGGCGCGCCCGACGGCGGCCGGGCACGCCGCGCCTGACGCGGCCTGCCCGGCGCGACGGGCGTCAGCCCGCCTTGCCCTGCTTCGCGACGGCGGCCTGCGCCTGCGCGATGGCGTCCTGGTCGCCGAGGTAATAGTGCTTGATCGGCTTCAGGTTTTCGTCGAGTTCATAGACGAGCGGCACGCCGTTCGGGATGTTCAGGCCGACGATGTCGCTGTCCGAGATGCCGTCGAGGTATTTGATCAGCGCGCGCAGCGAGTTGCCGTGCGCGGCGATCAGCACCTGCTTGCCGGCGCGGACGGCCGGCGCGATCGACTCGTTCCACAGCGGCAGCACGCGCGCGACCGTGTCCTTCAGGCACTCGGTGAGCGGCAGCTGCTCGCGCGGCACCTTCGCATAGCGCGGGTCGTTGAACGGCGCGCGCTCGTCGGTCGGCTCCAGCGCGGGCGGCGGCGTGTCGTAGCTGCGGCGCCACACGAGCACCTGGTCGTCGCCGAACTTCGCGGCGGTTTCCGCCTTGTTCAGGCCCGACAGCGCGCCGTAGTGGCGCTCGTTGAGGCGCCACGAGTGAACGACCGGCAGGTACATCAGGTCCATCTTGTCCTGCACGTGCCACAGCGTGCGGATCGCGCGCTTGAGCACCGACGTGTACGCGATGTCGAACGTGTAGCCGGCCTCCTTGAGCAATTCGCCGGCCTGGTAGGCCTCGTTGCGACCCTGTTCGGTCAGGTCGACGTCGACCCAGCCGGTGAAGCGGTTTTCCTTGTTCCACGTCGATTCGCCGTGGCGGATGAGAACGAGTTTGTACATGGATCTTGCGGTCGGTAGTGAAGGAAGCTGTGGCGCGTCGTGCAGGACCCGACCCGGGCCCGCCATCGCGCAAGACGGTTATTTTATAATGGCGGGATTGTCCTCATCCGATTTCTCTTTTTCCGGCGGAATTCCGTGACGTTCTTTACCGATTACACGAACCTGGCCCTCATCGCGATCCTGGTGGTCTCCGGCGGCCTGCTGGCCTGGCCCGCACTGCGCCGCGGCCGTGGCGGCCTGTCGGCCGCGGAGGCGACGCAACTCATCAACCGCCGCAACGCGATCGTGATCGACGTGCGCGCCGCGGCCGATTTCGCCGCCGGCCACCTGCCGTCGGCGCGCCAGGTCGCCGCGGGCGAGATCGGCGCGAAAATTGCGCAGGTCGCGAAGAACAAGAGCACGCCGGTGCTGCTCGTCTGCCAGAACGGCCAGCAGTCGCAGAAGGCGGCGCGCGAGGTCGAGGCGGCGGGTTACGCCGAAGTGCACGTGCTCGAAGGCGGCGTGGCCGCCTGGCAGCAGGCCGGGATGCCGGTCGTCAAACAAGGAGTGGCGAAGTGAACAAGGTTTTGATGTACAGCACGCAGGTGTGTCCGTATTGCATGCAGGCCGAGCGCCTGCTGAAGCTGCGCGGGGTCGAGCAGATCGAAAAGGTGCTGATCGATCGCGATCCGGCGCGCCGCGAGGAAATGATGACGCGCACGGGGCGCCGCACGGTGCCGCAGATCTATATCGGCGACACGCACGTCGGCGGTTACGACGATCTGTCGAAGCTCGACCGCGAAGGCGGGCTCGTTCCGCTTCTGCAAGCGGCCTGATTAGGGCAGAATGGCCGCCGGCCGCGCCGCGGCTTGGGCGCGCAGGATTCATCCGTGGCGGCCGGCGAGAAGCCGGGCCGCTCCGTCACCACTTTTAGGGAAACACCATGTCCGACGTCGAAAACCAACCGTTCTTCAACATCCAGCGCGTCTACCTGAAGGATATGTCGCTCGAGCAGCCGAATTCGCCGGCGATCTTCCTCGAGCAGGACATGCCGTCGGTTGAAGTCGAAGTCGACGTGAAGGCCGACCGCCTCGCGGAAAGCGTGTTCGAAGTCGTCGTGTCGGGTACCGTCACGGCGAAGGTGAAGGACAAGGTCGCGTTCCTGATCGAAGCGAAGCAGGCCGGCATTTTCGACATCCGCAACATTCCGGACGAACAGCTCGACCCGCTCGTCGGCATCGCATGCCCGACGATCCTGTTCCCGTACCTGCGTTCGAACATCGCCGACGCGATCACGCGCGCGGGCTTCCCGCCGATCCACCTGGCGGAAATCAACTTCCAGGCGCTGTACGAGCAGCGTCTCGCGCAGCTTCAGCAGCAGGCCGGCGCCGCAGCAGGCGCGCCGAACGGCACGACGCTGAACTGACGTTTCACTCGGACCGGTGCTGGGTATGAAAGTAGCCGTTCTCGGCGCCGGTGCCTGGGGCACCGCGCTCGCGGGCCATCTGGCCGCGCGGCACGATACGCTTCTGTGGGCGCGCGATGCCGCGCTCATCGCCGGGCTGCAGGCCCGGCACGAAAATTCCCGCTATCTGGACGGCATCGCGCTGCCTGACGCGTTGCGCTACGACGCCGATCTCGGCGCCGCGCTCGCGCATGGCGCCGCGGACGACGCGCTGTGCGTGATCGCCGCGCCGGTGGCCGGGCTGCGCACGCTGTGTCACGCGATGCGCGACGCGGGCTGCGTGCCTGCGCATATCGTCTGGGTCTGCAAGGGCTTCGAGGCCGACACGCATCTGCTGCCGCACCAGGTGATCGCGGCCGAGCTGCCCGAACAGCAGAGCAACGGCGTGCTGTCGGGCCCGAGCTTCGCGCGCGAGGTCGGGCAGTCGCTGCCCGTCGCGCTGACGGTGGCGAGCACGTCGGCCGAGTGCCGCGAACGCACGCTCGCCGCGTTCCATCACGGCGCCATGCGGATCTATACGGGCGACGACGTGGTCGGCGTCGAGGTCGGCGGCGCGGTGAAGAACGTGCTGGCGATCGCGACCGGCATTGCCGACGGCCTCGGCCTCGGGCTGAACGCGCGCGCCGCGCTGATCACGCGCGGCCTCGCCGAAATGTCGCGGCTCGGCGTCGCGCTCGGCGGCCGCGCGGAAACCTTCACGGGCCTCACGGGCCTCGGCGACCTGATCCTCACCGCGACGGGCGACCTGTCGCGCAACCGCACGGTCGGCCTGCAACTGGCGGCCGGTCGCACGCTGAACGACATCCTCGGTGCGCTCGGCCACGTGGCCGAAGGCGTGCGCTGCGCGCAGGCCGTGCTGGCGCTCGCGCGTGCGCAGTCGATCGAAATGCCGATCACCGAAGCCGTGTGCGGCGTGCTGTTCGACGGCATCGCACCGCGCGACGCGGTCAGCGGCCTGCTGCGGCGCGACGCGCGCGCCGAGTAGCGCGAACCGCTGCTCCCCGGTGCGGTTGCACCGGGCGCGCGGCGCCAAAGCGGACTACGCTTGAACAGTCTCCGGCGTTCCGGGAGGGTGTCATGCTGCAGATCGGTTCCACCACGCTCGACGCGCAGGTCGTCGACATCACGACGCTCGATGTCGACGCGATCGTCAACGCGGCGAACGGCTCGCTGCTCGGCGGGGGCGGCGTCGACGGCGCGATCCATCGCGCAGCCGGCCCCGGCCTGCTCGCCGAGTGCCGCACGCTCGGCGGCTGCGACACGGGCGACGCGAAGCTCACGCGCGGCCACGGGCTGCCGGCGCGTTACGTGATCCATGCGGTCGGCCCCGTGTGGTACGGCGGCGGGCGCGGCGAGGCCGACCTGCTCGCGTCGTGCTACCGGCGGGCGATCGAGCTGGCCGAGGAGGTCGCGGCGACGTCGATCGCATTCCCCGCAATCAGCTGCGGAATCTACCGTTATCCCGTTGAAGAGGCCGTCGGCATCGCGGTCGGCACCGTCGCCGAAATGCTGCCGCAGGCGCCGAGCCTCGCACGCGTGGTGTTCGCGTGCTTTTCCCCCGACATCTACGACCTGTATCGCGTGCGGCTCACGCGGGCCTGATGCCTTCCGCGCGGCGGGTGATGGCCGACGAGCGTCAGGCGCCGCCTTCGAAGCCGGCCTGGCGCCACGCCTCGAATACGACCACCGCGACCGTGTTCGACAGGTTCAGGCTGCGGTTGTCCGGCCGCATCGGCAGGCGCACGCGCTGTTCGTTCGGAAAGCGCTCGAGCAGTTCGGCGGGCAGGCCGCGCGTCTCGGAACCGAACACGAACCAGTCGCCCGGCAGGAACGCATGATCGTGGAAGCGGCCCGAGCCGCGTGTCGTGAACGCGAACATCCGCGCGGGATCGGGTGCCTCGGACGCGACGAATGCGTCCCAGTCGCGGTGCACGCGCATCTGCGCGTACTCGTGATAGTCGAGGCCGGCGCGGCGCATCCGCGCGTCGTCGAGCGGAAAGCCGAGCGGTTCGATCAGGTGCAGGTGCGCGCCCGTATTGGCGCACAGGCGGATCACGTTGCCGGTGTTCGGCGGAATTTCGGGGGCGACGAGGACGACGTTGAACATGTTTCGGTTTGGCTGGGCCGGCCGGGGCGGCGCAACGTGCGCGTTCCCGGCCGGCCGGTTCGTGACGGCAGCGGCCGCGTTGGCGCGGCCGGCCTCCCTATCTAATTAATCCCTGGCGGTGCGCAGCGCAACCAGATTCGTCACGCGCGCGGCGCCCGCCGCCTTCAGCACGTGCGCGGCGGCCGCGAGCGTCGCGCCGGACGTCATCACGTCGTCGACGAGCGCGACGTGGCGACCGGCGACATCACCGGCCACCGCGAACGCCGCCATCACGTTGTCGCGCCGGGCCTGCCGGTCGAGCCGCGACTGCGGTGCCGTGTCGGCGACGCGTGCGAGCAGTGCCGCGTCCGCGCGGACCCCGAGCCGATGTGCGAGCGGACGTGCAATCGCCCACGCCTGGTTGTAGCCGCGTGCGACGAGCCGCCGGCGCGACAGCGGCACCGGCGCGACCAGGTCGAAACCGCTCGCGCCCGGCGTATCGTCGACCAGCCGCGCGAGCCGCGCCGCGAATTCGGCGCCGAGCGCGAGCCGCGCGTGAAACTTCAGGCCGCGCGCGAGCCCGTCGAGCGGCGCACGGTAATCCGCGAGCGCGAGCGTTGCATCGAACGGCGGCGGGGCGGTGCGGCACGCATCGCACCGATACGCGGCCGGGTGGCCGGCGGCAGTGCGCGCGCCACGGCGCGCATGCGCCTGCCCGGCGCCCAGCGGCAGCGCGCAGGCGTCGCAGCGCAATCGCGCTTCATTCCAGTACGCGGCGTCGCAAGCATCGCATATCACGGCATGTGACAAATTGCCGCACAGTGCGCAGCGATTCGGCAGCGCGACGGCGGCGACCTTCGTCGCCAGCACGCGAACCTGCGACAAAACGACGCGCATCGTGCGCTCGGCGGAACTGCGGATCATCGCAACACTCCTGCCACCCCGCCTCAATGAAGCTTCCGGGGCGAGCGAGTATACTTCGGGCTCTTCGCCAGTGTGCCCGACATGTCCCCAGCTTCGACTTCCACCGGCCGTCCGGCCAATGACGCCAGGCGCCTGCGGCGGATCTTCGACCGCCGCGCCGCCACCTTCGACGCGGTCGCGTTCCTGCCGCGCGAGATCGCGCAGCGGATGAACGAGCGTCTCGAATACATCAAGGTGAGCCCCGCGGCCGTGCTCGATGCGGGCTGCGGCCCCGGCGACGACCTGCCGGCGCTGCGTGCGCGCTTTCCGGAAGCCCCCGTGTTCGGCGTCGACCTGTCCGGCGCGATGCTCGCGCGGGCCGGTCAGCGCGAGGTCGAGCAGGCCAGCTGGCGCCGCTGGCTGCCGGCGTCGCTCGGCCGCGCGCTGGGCCAGCGCGGCCCGCGCGTCGCGCAGGCCGATTTCGCCGCGCTGCCGTTCCCGGGCGGCGCATTCGACCTGATCTGGTCGAATCTCGCGCTCCACTGGCATTCACGTCCCGACGCGGTGCTGCCCGAATGGCAGCGCGTGCTGCGCGTGAACGGCTTGCTGATGTTCAGCACGCTCGGCCCCGACACGCTGCGCGAGCTGCGCGCGGCCTGCGCGGACGCCGAAGCGGCGCTCGGCATGGCGCCGCCGGCCGCACGCGTGATCGATTTCGTCGACATGCACGACCTCGGCGACATGCTCGTCGAGAGCGGTTTCGAGATTCCCGTGATGGATCAGGAAGTGCTGACCGTCACTTACAAATCCCCCGATTCCCTGCTGGCCGACGTGCGCCGCTGGGGCGCCTATCCGTTCGAGCGCACGGCGCCGCGGCACGCGACGCGGCGCTTTCGCGCGGCGCTCGGCGACGCGCTGGAGGCGCGCCGGCGCGAGGACGGCACGATTCCGCTGACCTTCGAGGTGATCTACGGCCACGCATGGAAGGCCGTGCCGCGCACGACCGCCGAAGGGCACGGGATCGTGCGCATCGAGGATATCGGCAAGGGGCGTCCGAAGAATCGGTAAAGCGGTAAAGAGGGGTTTTGTTATGTCTGAAATTAGCGGCGCGAGGCGCGGTCGAAATGGTGCGAAAAATGGCCGAAAAGCTTGTCGCGCTTGGCTCGGCGGGCGATAGCCGCTTGCTTGTGGATGCCATTGAACCCGCCTATAATGCGTCAGCTTGTCGTCCCGGGGTCCCCGCAATACGGGGCGACGAGTCCGATGCAGGCATGCATCGCATGCCATTCGCGTGAGGCGGCGATGGAAGCAGCGAGGGTTTCGGCGGAGACGACGAACGGCGAGCCGGTTCTCGAAGACTGGCTGATGAAACGCAACTGTTCGGTGTCGCCACGCCAGTTCGTGCTGTTTTACGCGTCGCTCGCGGGCTTCTCGCTGGCGATCGCGACGTTGCTGATGTGGAGAGGGGCCTGGCTCGTCATGCCCTTTACCGGAGTCGAGTTGCTGGCAGTGGGTGTCGCATTTGCGATCTACGCTCGCCATGCGGTCGACTACGAGCGCATCAGGCTGTATCCGCATCGGCTCGTGATCGAGCGGATGGATGCGGAGCGGCTCACGCAGATCGAATTCAACCCGCGCTGGGTGCGGGTCGAGCCGGGTGCGACGCCACGCGATCCGATTCGGCTGGTATCGCGCGGGCAGACCGTCGTAATCGGGCAGCATCTCGCGCAGCACAAGCGTGCGCAGTTCGCCGACGAACTGCGCGTGTCGCTCAGGCGCTGCGGCTGACGAGGCGCGGGCACCGGCCGGAACAGGCCGGCGGCTTGCGACGGGGGAGGGTTTGAATGGAAATTTTGGGTAAGGATGCTATGAAAACAATCAAGCGAGCCCTCGCGGGCGTGCTGGCATGCAGCGGATTGCTCTTTGCCGGTGCGGCCCTGGCGGTCGGTGATAGCCCGGGCGGCCCCCGTGTCAACGAGATCAACTTTCAGCCGCCTGTCACGAAGATCGCCGAGGAGCTCTACGATCTCCACACGATGATGCTGATCCTGTGTACGGTGATCTTCGTCGGCGTGTTCGGCGTGATGTTCTATTCGATCTTCGCGCACCGCAAATCCAAGGGCCACAAGGCCGCCAATTTCCATGAAAGCACGACCGTCGAGATCATCTGGACGATCGTGCCGTTCGTCATCGTCGTGCTGATGGCGTTGCCGGCGACGAAGGCCGTCGTCGCGATGAAGGACACGACGAACGCCGATCTCACGATCAAGGTCACCGGCTACCAGTGGAAGTGGGGCTACGACTACGTGAAGGGCCCGGGCGAGGGCATCGGCTTCCTGTCGACGCTGACCACCCCGCGCGACGAAGTGATGGGCAAGAAGCCGATCACCGACACCTATCTGCAGGAAGTCGACAACCCGCTCGTCGTGCCGGTCAACAAGAAGATTCGCATCATCACGACCGCGAACGACGTCGTCCACTCGTGGTACGTGCCCGCGTTCGGCGTGAAGCAGGATGCGATCCCCGGCTTCGTGCGCGACACGTGGTTCAAGGCCGACAAGGTCGGTACGTTCCGCGGTTTCTGTACCGAGCTGTGCGGTAAGGAACACGCGTACATGCCGGTCGTGGTCGAAGTGCTGTCGGACGACGACTACGCGAAGTGGGTCACCGCGCAGAAGGCCAAGCTGGCCGGCGCGGCGGTCGACCCGAACAAGGTCTACACGATGGCCGAACTCGTCGCGCACGGCGAGGAAGTCTACAAGGCGAACTGCGCGGCCTGCCACCAGGTGAGCGGCAAGGGCCTCGGCGCGTTCCCGGCCATGGACGGCAGCCCGATCGTGAACGGCCCGATCGCCGCGCACGTCGAGCGCGTGCTGCACGGCAAGGGCGCGATGCCGTCGTGGGCGTCGCTGTCGGACCTCGACATCGCTTCGGTCGTCACGTACGAACGCAACTCGTGGGGCAATCACAAGAACGACCTGCTGCAGCCCAAGCAAGTGGCCGACGCGCGCAACGGCAAGATGCCGGAAGACACGGCAGGCGCGGCAGCAGCTCCGGCGGAAGCGGCTTCGGCACCGGCGCAAGCCGCGTCGGGCGCCGCCGAGCAGCCGGCAGCAGCGGCATCGGCCGCGCTGTCGACGATCTACTTCGAAACGGGCAAGAGCGTGCTGCCGGCCGACGCGAAAGCGGCGATCGCCGCCGCGGCCGACTATGCGAAGGCACATCCGGACGCGAAGCTCGCGCTGTCGGGCTTCACCGACAAGACGGGCTCGGCCGACGCAAACGCCGAACTGGCGAAGCATCGTGCACAGGCCGTGCGCGACGCGCTGAAGGCAGCAGGCGTGGCGGAAGACCACATCATCATGAAAAAGCCGGAAACGATCACGGGCGGGGCTGACGCCAAGGAAGCCCGGCGTGTCGAGATCGGTCCGGCGGCTTGACGTGTCGCTGAGTTAGTCGACGTATTCGCATTAGGAGATTCTCATGTCTAGCATCGGGCACGACGTAGCCGCGGACCACGCGCACGACGACCACGCGCACGAAATGCCGCACGGCTGGCGTCGCTGGCTGTTCGCCACCAACCACAAGGACATCGGTACGCTGTACCTGCTGTTCTCGTTCATCATGTTCCTGTCGGGCGGCGTGATGGCGCTCGGCATCCGTGCCGAGCTGTTCGAGCCGGGCCTGCAGATCATGCGTCCGGAGTTCTTCAACGAACTCACGACGATGCACGGCCTGATCATGGTGTTCGGCGCGATCATGCCGGCGTTCGTCGGCTTCGCGAACTGGATGATTCCGCTGCAGATCGGCGCATCCGACATGGCGTTCGCGCGGATGAACAACTTCAGCTTCTGGCTGCTGCCGGTCGCGGCCGTGCTGCTGGTCGGCTCGTTCTTCGCGCCGGGCGGCGCGACGGCCGCCGGCTGGACGCTGTACGCACCGTTGTCGACGCAGATGGGCCCGGGCATGGACTTCGCGATCTTCGCGGTCCACATCATGGGCGCGTCGTCGATCATGGGCGGGATCAACATCGTCGTGACGATCCTGAACATGCGCGCACCGGGCATGACGCTGATGAAGATGCCGATGTTCGCGTGGACGTGGCTGATCACCGCGTACCTGCTGATCGCCGTGATGCCGGTCCTGGCAGGCGCGATCACGATGGTGCTGTTCGACCGCCACTTCGGCACGTCGTTCTTCAACGCGGCAGGCGGCGGCGACCCGGTGATGTACCAGCACATCTTCTGGTTCTTCGGCCACCCCGAGGTGTACATCATGATTCTGCCGGCGTTCGGGATCGTGTCGCAGGTGATCCCGGCGTTCGCACGCAAGACGCTGTTCGGCTATAGCTCGATGGTGTACGCGACGGCATCGATCGCGATCCTGTCGTTCATGGTCTGGGCGCACCACATGTTCGCAACGGGCATGCCGGTCACCGGCCAGCTGTTCTTCATGTACGCGACGATGCTGATCGCGGTGCCGACGGGCGTGAAGGTGTTCAACTGGCTCGCGACGATGTGGCGCGGCTCGATGACGTTCGAAACCCCGATGCTGTTCGCGATCGGCTTCCTGTTCGTGTTCACGTTCGGCGGCCTGACGGGCCTGATGCTCGCGATGGCGCCGCTCGACATCCAGTATCACGGTACCTACTTCGTGGTGGCGCACTTCCACTACGTGCTGGTGGCCGGCTCGCTGTTCGCGCTGTTCTCGGGCTGGTACTACTGGGCACCGAAGTGGACGGGCTGGATGTACAACGAGACGCGCGGCAAGATCCACTTCTGGGCGTCGATGATCTTCTTCAACCTGACGTTCTTCCCGATGCACTTCGTCGGTCTCGCGGGCATGCCGCGCCGCTATGCGGACTACCCGGCGCAGTTCACGGACTTCAACCAGGTCGCGACGATCGGCGCATTCGGCTTCGGCCTCGCGCAGGTGTACTTCCTGTTCGCAGTCGCGCTGCCGGCCTACCGTGGCGGCGGCGAGCTGGAAAAGGCGTCGGACAAGCCGTGGGATGGCGCGACGGGCCTCGAGTGGACGGTGCCGAGCCCGGCTCCGTTCCACACGTTCGAGCAACCGCCGCACGTCGAGTAAGTTTCACAGTGCGCTCCGCCGCTGCCTGCCGTGCAGGCAGGCGCGGCGGGCGCGGAACTGAAGTTTCAGCGAAGTTTCAGATGACCCGGAATCCACAAGAAAGACGAACGCCCGAGCAGATTCGCGCGGGCAACAAGCGGCTCGGCCTCATCCTGCTCGTCATCGCCGCCGTTTTCTTTGTGGGTGTCGTGATCAAGCAGTGGTGGCTGTCCACTCACTGATGCAGTAACTGACGCAGTAGCGAGGAAGTCGTCGTATGTCGAAGCCGGAAGAGGGCGCCGTCGATCGCGCGTTCAATCGTTCGATGCTGGTGAAGCTCTTTGTCGTGGCCGGGCTGATGTTCGGTTTCGGCTTCGCGCTGATCCCGATGTATCGGGCGATCTGCCAGATCACCGGCATCAACAACCTGGTGCAGCGCGACGTCAGCGAGCGCGAGGTGAAGAACTCGCAGGTCGACACCAGCCGGACGGTGTCGGTCGAGTTCGATGCGAACGCGCGCGGGCCGCTCGGTTTCAAGCCGGAGCACAACAGCCTCGACGTGCATCCGGGCGAACTGACGACGATCGTGTACGACGTGACGAACGGGCAGGGCCGGCCGGTCGTTGCGCAGGCGATTCCGAGCTACGCGCCGAAGCAGGCGACGGAGTTTTTCAAGAAGATCGAGTGCTTTTGCTTCACGCAGCAGACGCTGGCCGCGAACGAGTCGCGCAAGATGCCGGTGGTGTTCGTGATCGATCCGAAACTGCCGAAGGACGTGAAGACGATCACGCTGTCGTACACGTTCTTCGAGCTGAATACGCCGGCCACGCCGGCGCCGGCGCAGCGGAGTACCGCGGCGCAGGGCGCGGTAAAGCCGGACGCATGACGACGGAGGCGGGGCGATGACGGAAGTCAAGCGGAGCGGGACGTTCGGTCAGGCGCTGAAAGCGGTGCTGTGGTCGTTCTTCGGGGTGCGCAAGCGGCGCGACCTGGAGGCCGACGCGACGCAGCTGAATCCGCTGCACGTGCTGATCGTCGCGTTGCTCGCGGCCGGCGTGTTCATCGGCGTGCTGATCCTGATCGTGCGTGCCGTCGTGGGTTGAGGGCGTGCGGCCAGCGGCGCGCGGCCCGCGGTCACGAAAGAATGCAGTGCGCAGCGCCATGGTGCTGCGCGCAGGAAAGAGCGGTGCAGTCATGCCGCGCAAGAAATAAAGCCGGAGCGGTTTCCGGTAAACAAATTGGACAGAAGTGGAGAATCAAGCATGAGCGGTCAAAACCAGACCCCGTACTATTTCGTGCCGCATCCGTCGCACCATCCGATCAGTGCAGCCATCGGCCTGCTGGTCATGCTCGGATCGGCGGCGCTGTGGATCAACGGTCACGACTGGGCGCCGTTTACGGCGCTGCTCGGCCTGCTGTGGTTGCTCTTCACGCTGTATCACTGGTTCGGCGACGCGATCGCCGAATCGGAAGGCGGTCATTACGGCAAGAACGTCGACAAGTCGTACCGCTGGAGCATGAGCTGGTTCATCTTCTCGGAAGTGATGTTCTTCGGCGCGTTCTTCGGCGCGCTGTTCTATGCGCGCGAAATCGCGCTGCACCAGCTCGGCAGCCTCGACTACAAGCTGATCTGGCCGGATTTCTCCGCCGTGTGGCCGAACGAAGGCCCTGCCGCGCTCGCCGGTCACTTCAAGACGATGGGCCCGTGGCCGATCCCGACGCTGAACACCGCGTTCCTGCTGTCGTCGGGCGTGACGCTGACGATCTCGCACCACGCACTGCGTGACGATCATCGCAAGAAGGCGATCGCGTGGCTGGCCGCGACGCTCGTGTTCGGTATCTGCTTCCTGTTCCTGCAGGGCTTCGAGTACTACCACGCGTACAACGAACTGAACCTGACGCTGAACTCGGGCGTGTACGGCTCGACGTTCTTCCTGCTGACGGGCTTCCACGGTTTCCACGTGTTCCTCGGCGGCACGATGCTCGCGGTGGTGCTGGTGCGGATGATCCGCGGCCACTTCAAGCCCGATCATCACTTCGCATTCGAAGGCGCCGCGTGGTATTGGCACTTCGTCGACGTCGTCTGGCTCGGCCTGTACGTCGTCGTCTACTGGCTGTAAATGAAACAACGGCCCGCGCAGCAATGCGCGGGCCGTTTTCATTGGTGTCGGCAGGCAGCGCCGCTGCCTGCCGACACCACCCCGGCGCCGCCGCGACTCAGTCAGGCGGCGCTTTTGCTTGGTGGCGCGGCCGTGCGGCGAAATGTCACAGTGGTCGCAGCGGCGGCCGCGGCAACGGCATCAACGCCCGATCGGCAGGCCGGTCGAATGGATCCAGCCCATCCAGTTCGCGACCAGGATGAGCAGGAACAGCGACACCGACAGCCCGACGCGGGTGGCGAGCGACCAGACCATGCGCTTCGTGTGGCCGCGGTCGTGCATCATGAAGTAGAGCGCCGAGCCCATGCTGGCAATGATGAGGACGAAGGCGATGGGAACGAGTATGTGCATGACACGAACCGGACAACGGCAATTCGAAAGGAAGAGGATAATTATCGCACTTCGCTTTCGCGCAGGTGCCGGGCGGGCCGCATGATGAAGATCCGCTGGCTGCCCGCGCTCCTGATCCTCTTCGTCGTCGCCGTCACGATCCGGCTCGGGTTCTGGCAGCGCGACCGCGCGCACCAGAAGGAAGCGCTGCAGGCGAGCATCGCGCGCTACGAGCAGGCGGTGCCCGTCGACGTCGGCGCGCAGCCGATGCCGCTCGCGTCGATCGAGTTTCATCGCGTGCGGGCCAGGGGCCGGTTCCTGCCCGAGCAGGCGGTGTTCCTCGACAATCGGCCGTATAACGACCAGCCGGGTTTTTACGTCGTGATGCCGTTTAAACTCACGGGCGGCGGCGTCGTGCTCGTGAACCGCGGCTGGCTGCCGCGCAATATTGCCGATCGCACGGCGATCGAGCCGTTCGCGACGCCGGCGGGCGACGTCGAGATCGTCGGCATCGCGCGCGCCGACGCATCGCGTGCGTTCGAGCTCGGCGAAGGCGGGTCGGCCGCGCACCAGAAGATCCGGCAGAACCTGGACGTCGCCGAGTACGCGAAGGAAACGGGGCTGCCGCTGCAGCCGTTCGTGATCCAGCAGACGAGCGACGACGGCGACAAGCTCGTGCGCGACTGGCCGGCGGCGACGACCGGCGTCGAGCGCAATTACGGTTACATGTTTCAGTGGTGGGCGATGGCGGCGGCCGCGCTCGGCTTCGGCCTGTACGCCGCGCGGCGTGCGGCGAAGAAGTCGGCCGGCGCATGAGCGCCATCCCAGGACGCGGCGCCGGCGCCGCGGGTTCGTTTCGAGAGGTCTGATTTGTCCATGCAATCTTCCCGTCAGGGTCCGGCCGCTGCGCCGATCTCGCCTGCGGCCCGCAAGCGCGGCCGCTGGATGCTCGTGCTGCTGGGTCTCGTGTGCGCCGCACCGATGATCGCGTCGTACTTCACCTATTACGTGATCAAGCCGAAGGGCGGGTCGACGAACTACGGCACGCTGATCGAGCCGCAGCGCCCGATCCCGGCCGATCTGCAGGTGACCGACGAAACCGGCAAGACCGTGCCGCTGTCGTCGCTGCGCGGCGTGTGGCTGTTCGTGATGACCGACCGCAGCGCGTGCGACGACGCGTGTGCGCAGAAGCTCTATTTCATGCGCCAGATCCGCGTCACGCAGGCGGGCGAGCGGCACCGGATCACGATGGTGTGGCTGCGCAGCGATGCGGGCGCGATGCCGCAGAAGGTGCTGGATGCCTACCCGGACACGCGCCGGCTCGTCGCCGATCCGGCCGCGGTGGCCGCATGGCTGCCGGCCGACGCCGGCACGAAGGACAGCGACCACATCTACATGGTCGATCCGAACGGCAACCTGATGATGCGTTTCCCGAAAGACCCGAATCCCAGCAAGATCAAGTCGGACGTGACGAAGCTGCTGAAGTGGTCGAGCATCGGTTAAGGCGAGAGAACGAGGCACCATTCCGATGTCGTATCTACTGCAACTCGGCCTGATCGGCTTGTGCATCGCGCTGCTGCCGCTGTCGTACGTGTGGGTGAAGGCCGACGACGACAAGTTCCGCAAGCTGGTGTGGATCACCACGTTCCTGACGCTCGACCTCGTGATGTTCGGCGGCTTCACGCGCCTGACCGATTCGGGGCTCGGCTGCCCCGACTGGCCCGGCTGCTACGGCACGTCGTCGCCGTTCATCGCGCACGCCGCGATCTCGGCCGCGCACCAGGCGATGCCGACGGGGCCGGTCAGCATGACCAAGGCATGGATCGAGATGATCCACCGCTATTTCGCGATGGCGATCGGCGTGCTGATCATCGCGCAGGTCGTGATCGCATGGGCCGCGCGGCTGCGCCGCCGCCCGTTGCACGTGTCGCCGTGGTGGCCGACGAGCCTGCTGCTGCTGATCCTCGTGCAGGGCGCGTTCGGCGCGTGGACGGTCACGATGAAGTTGCAGCCGGTGATCGTCACGATCCACCTGCTGCTCGGCCTCACGCTGCTCGGCACGCTCGGCTGGCTCGCGGCGCGGCAGACCCCGCTGCCGTCGTATGACCCGGAGGCAGGGCGCTTCCGCGCGGCCGCGCTCGCGGCGCTCGTGCTGCTGGTCGTGCAGATCGCGCTCGGCGGCTGGGTGAGCACCAACTACGCGGTGCTCGCGTGTACCGACTTCCCGACCTGCAACGGCCAGTGGATCCCGCCGATGGATTTCCAGCACGGCTTCCATCTGTGGCGCGCGCTCGGGATGACGAAGGACGGCGACGCGATCACGCAGGACGCGCTGGTCGCGATCCACTGGACGCACCGCACGTTCGCGTTCGTCGTGGTCGCGTACCTGGTCGCGTTCGCGCTGAAGATGCGCCGCTTCGAATCGCTGCGGCGGCCCGCGAACGGCGTGCTGCTGGTCGTGCTGCTGCAGTTCGTGACGGGCCTGACCAACATCGTGCTGCAGTGGCCGCTGCCGGTCGCCGTCGCGCACAACGGCGGGGCCGCGGTCCTGCTGCTGCTCGTCGTCATGTTAAACTTTCGCATCCTTTCAAGCCGCCCCGGCCGTGTCGCGCAGCCTGCGCGCGACGCCGCCCCGGCGTGACCGTCCCCATGCAAAGCACCCTCTCCCAATCGCCCGGTAGCCGCTTCTCCCAGTACATGGCGCTGACGAAGCCGCGTGTCACGCAGCTCGCGGTGTTCTGCGCGGTGATCGGCATGTTCCTCGCGACGCCGGGCATGGTGCCGTGGCATGTGCTGATCGGCGGCACGATCGGCATCTGGCTGCTGGCCGGCGCCGCGTTCGCGATCAACTGCCTCGTCGAACAGAAGATCGACGCGATGATGCGCCGTACCGCGTGGCGCCCGTCCGCACGCGGCGAGATCACGACGCCGCAGATCCTGCTGTTCTCGGCCGTGCTCGGCAGCGTCGGCGCATGGACGCTCTATACGTTCACGAACCCGCTGACGATGTGGCTGACGATCGCGACGTTCGTCGGCTACGCGGTGATCTACACGCTGCTGCTCAAGCCGATGACGCCGCAGAACATCGTGATCGGCGGCGCGTCGGGCGCGATGCCGCCGGCGCTCGGCTGGGCCGCCGTCACCGGCGCGGTGCCGGGCGACGCGTGGATCCTCGTGCTGATCATCTTCGTGTGGACGCCGCCGCATTTCTGGGTGCTCGCGCTCTATCGCCGCAAGGATTACGAGAACGCGGGGCTGCCGATGCTGCCCGTCACGCACGGCGAGAAATTCACGCGGCTGCACATCCTGCTGTACACGGTGATCCTGTTCGCCGTCACGCTGATGCCGTTCATCTCCGGGATGAGCGGCGCCGTCTACCTGACGAGCGCGGTGCTGCTCGGCGCGGTGTTCCTCGCGTATGCGTGGAAGATCCACCGCGACTACTCGGACGAACTTGCCCGCAAGGCCTTCCGCTACTCGATCGTCTACCTGTCGCTGCTGTTCGCCGCGCTGCTCGTCGATCACTACGCACGCCCGCTGCTCGGCGTGTAACCGCACGGTTTGAACGCAATGCTCCATTCACGGTTCGGGCGCCGCGCGCGCCAAGGCTGGATGCTCGCGTGCGCATTCACGGCAGCGCTGCTGCTCGCCGGATGCGACAACGCGCCGAAATTCCAGAATCTCGACATCACCGGCAACACGCAGTTCGGCAGCGACTTCTCGCTGCCCGATACGGCCGGCAAGGTGCGCACGCTCGGCGAATTCAAGGGTAAGGCCGTCGTGATGTTCTTCGGCTATACGCACTGCCCGGACGTGTGCCCGACGACGATGGCCGAGCTGTCCGAAGCGCTGAAGCAGCTCGGGCCCGATGCCGCGAAGCGCGTGCAGGTGCTGTTCGTCACCATCGATCCGGAGCGCGACACGCCGGCGCTGCTTGGCCAGTACGTGCCCGCGTTCGACCCGTCGTTCATCGGCCTGCGGCCGGCCGACGAAGCGGCGCTGAAGAAGGTCACGAAGGATTTCCGCGTGTACTACGCGAAGGTGCCCGGCAAGACGCCCGGCAGCTACACGATGGATCACACGGCCGCGAGCTATGTGTTCGACCGCGACGGCAAGCTGCGCCTGTTCGTGCGCGACGGCCAGGGTCCCGCCCCGTGGGTCCACGACCTGAAGCTGCTGGTCGGCTGACCGGCAGCCGCCGGGCGCACGGCCCGGCGATCACGTGACGGCCAACCCGCGCCGTCACGCTTTCCCTCTTTTCCCGTTGCCTGCATGCGCTGCCCGCCGGGCGGCGCGTTTGCCCGTGCGCGTGATGCGCCGGCGTCGCGTTACGGCAGCGTCGGCACGTTGAAGCCGGACGCGGCGCGCGTGATCCGGAATTCGGTCACGCGATACGTGGCGAGCCCTTCGGTGACGAACGGGTCGGTCTCGAGGATCGCGTCGAGTTCGTCGCGATCGATGCGGGCCGCGAGAATCACGCCGCCTTCGCGCGGCACCTTCGGCCCCGCCGCGATGAAGATGCCCTTGTCGAACTGCGGTTGCAGATACGCGCGGTGGCGTTCGAGCGCGTCGTCGATGCGCGCGAGCGACGCGGTGTAGTGGATGTCGATGACGTACATGGATGGCCCTGGAATGGTGCCGGCGCGTGGCGCGCCGGTCAGCCGGTCTTTGTAGCACAGCGGATCGCGGCTGTCGCGCCGGCACGGCCTGTCGTTCGCCGGTTCGCCATGCGGACGTGTATTCAAGTTGTAAGCCTCGTTGCCGTAAATAAATAGGCAACCGTTTGCGCGGGACAGGCCGTTCGCGCGCATCGACATCGACAGAGGCACGCAGATGAGCAGAATGAGTTTGAACCGCAAGCTGTGGCTCGCGCTTGCGCTGGTATGGATCGGTCTCCTGGGCGTCGGCGCATGGAGCGCGTACGAGACGCGCGCGACGATGCTGGACGAACGCAAGGCGGGCATCGCGAATCTCGTCGATTCCGCGGCCGGCATCGTGAAGGCGTATCACGCGCTCGCGCAGAGCGGCACGCTGCCCGAGGCCGACGCGAAGCGCGATGCGCTCGCGAGTCTCGCCGCGATGCGCTACGGCGATTCGGGCTACGTGTTCGTGATGGACTCGAAGCCGGTCGTGCTGATGCACCCGACGCTGCCGAAGCTCGTCGACACGCAGGTCGGCGACTATCTCGATCCGGACGGCAAGCCGCTGTTCGTGACGATCCTGAACGCCGCGAAGGCGACCGGCAGCGGTTTCGCCGAATATCGCGGGCGGCTGCCGCACAGCGAGACGGCCGTGCCGAAGATCAGCTATGTCACGCGGTTCGCGCCGTGGGACTGGAACATCTCGAGCGGCGTGTTCCTGAAGGACATCGACACGCTCTATTACCGGACGCTTCTGGGCCACCTCGCGGTGGTGTTCGTGATCGGCTTCGTGATCAGCGCGGCGATGCTGGTGATCATCCGCAACGTCCGCGGCAGCCTCGGCGGCGAGCCCGACGAAGCGGCCGCGCTCGCGGCGCGGATCGCGCAGGGCGACCTGACGCAGCCGGTGCCGGTGCGCGCGGGCGACCGCACGAGCATGATGGCCGCGATGCACGACATGCAGGCGCGGCTGCAGGCGACGATCGGCGGGATCCGCCAGTCGGCCGAATCGATCGCGTCGGCGAGCCGCCAGATCTCGGCCGGCAACGACGACCTGTCGCAGCGTACCGAGGAGCAGGCCGCGTCGCTGGAAGAAACGGCCGCGAGCATGGAGCAACTGACCGCGACCGTGAAGCAGAACGCCGATAACGCACGGCAGGCGAGCGGGCTCGCGAACAACGCATCGGACATCGCGCGCACCGGCAGCGACGTCGTGAACCGCGTGATCGGCACGATGGGCGAGATCGACGACAGTTCGCGCAAGATCGCCGACATCATCGGCGTGATCGAGGGCATCGCATTCCAGACCAACATCCTGGCGCTGAACGCGGCGGTCGAGGCTGCGCGCGCGGGCGAGCAGGGCCGCGGGTTCGCGGTAGTCGCAGGCGAAGTGCGTTCGCTCGCGCAGCGCAGCGCGACGGCCGCCAAGGAGATCCGCGAGCTGATCGTCGACTCGGTCGAGCGCGTGCGCAACGGCTCGACGCTGGTCGGCCAGGCCGGCACGACGATGGGCGAGATCCTGCAGGCCGTCGCGCGTGTGACCGACATCATGGGCGAGATTGCGGCCGCGTCCGAGGAGCAGGCGAGCGGCATCACGCAGGTCGGGCGCGCGGTCACGCAGATGGACCAGGTGACGCAGCAGAACGCGGCGCTCGTCGAGGAGGCCGCCGCGGCCGCCGCGTCGCTGCAGGAACAGGCCGCGCGGCTGCGCGACGCGGTCGGCGCGTTCCGGGTCCGCGACACCGGCGGGCCGGCGCTGCGCCGGGCCGGCGGGCGGGCGGCCGAACCGGCGTTCGGCGCGCAGGCGGCCGACGAGGCGGTTGGGTAGTGGTGTGACGCGTGCCGGCCGAGGCGCGGCACATTGGGAACGCAACTAACGGCCAAGTCGTGCAGCGACCGGCAGCACCGCTGCGGTGCATACCCATATGAGCGGGATGTATTTCACTTCCCGCTGATCCTGTGACACCATTTGCCCCTTCCTGCGAGTCGGGGCTTACCCGTATCGCGCCCCATTTCAGTCAAGCAAGAAAGCGAGAAACAGATGAAGCGTCGCAGTCTCCTGAAGGTATTTTCCGTGCTGGCCACCGGCGCCGCGCTGACGCTGTCGGCAGGCGCGCATGCCGAAGACAAGGTGATCAAGGTCGGCACGGTCGCCGGCCCGGATTCGGAAGTGTGGCAGCTCGTGCAGAAGGTCGCGAAGGAGAAGGAAGGCCTGAACGTGAAGGTCATCGAGTTCAACGACTACGTGCAGCCGAATGCGGCGCTCGACTCGGGTGACCTCGACGCGAACAGCTTCCAGCACCAGCCCTACCTCGACAGCCAGGTGAAGCAGCGCGGCTACAAGATCGTCAGCGCGGGCCTGACCTACATCTCGCCGATCGGCGTGTACTCGAAGAAGTTCAAGGCGCTGAAGGACCTGCCGCAAGGCGCGAAGATCGCGGTGCCGAACGATCCGTCGAACGAGAACCGCGCGCTGCTGCTGCTGCAGACGCAAGGCGTGATCAAGCTGAAGGCCGGCGCCGGTACGGGCGGCAACAACGCGACGGTGCTCGATATCGCCGAGAACCCGAAGAAGCTGAAGATCTCGGAACTCGACGCCGCGCAACTGCCGCGCGTGCTGTCGGACGTCGACGCCGCCGTGATCAACACGAACTACGCGCTGGCCGCGAACCTGCAGCCGACCAAGGACGCGATCGCGCTCGAAGCGCTGACGAGCCCGTATGCGAACCTGATCGCCGTGCGCGCGAAGGACAAGGACCAGCCGTGGGTGAAGAAGCTGGTCAAGGCGTACCAGTCGCCGGAAGTGAAGGAATTCATCAAGAAGCAGTTCAAGGGCTCGATGGTCGCGTCGTTCTGAACGCGATCGGTTGATCGAACGAAGGCCTGCATGTATGCAGGCCTTTTTTTATGTGCGATCGGAGTGCTTTCGAGATTCAGGCGCAGCGTGAAGATTGCACGGCGCAATTGCATTGGCGCTCATGGATAAAAGCCGTTTGATAACGGTTCGTCACGTTCATATGGAGCGTGTGCGCGGCCGCTCCAATTCGGAATCGGTATGCACGTTCTCTCTCCGGCATCCCGCCGCGTCCCGTCGTTGTTCACGCCGAGCCGAATAACGATTCTTTTCGCGTGAAATTCCACCATCGTTGCGGTGCGATCAGTCAATAGATCGGCCGGGTTTGTCGGCACGGTAACCGTATGTCTTCGTTAGACTAAAAAAACAGTTTTAAAAAATATGAACGAGGACGCTGAATGGATGCTGTCGGGAAATCGAATGGGGCTTACCATTATTATGGGATGGTCAACTTGACTGCGGGAGAATTGTTCTTCTGGATCATGATCGACGAAACGATGAATCAGTTGGGCGTCGATGATGCCGTGTCGGTTGGCATGATCTTGCTTGGTAGAAGTAATTTGCCGACCAGGACAAAGCCGATCGGCGCGATACAGGGAACTTCGCTTGCAAGCAAATACTCTAGAAGAGTTTTTCAAAAAGCTCAATTCCCGTTTGGATTGAAATTGCCAACACTGGTGGGCGGGCCGGTGAGAAATTTGAAAATCAGGATGGTCAGAAATATCGGAACCTTTGCAGGAAGGACGATCCCCGTGCTGGGTTGGGTAATTCTTGCAAGGGATATTTCCATTATTGCTGGCAAGGCGGTGGCTCACTACAATAGAGTTGCAACGGAGGAGGATGGGCTATGGTAGATATTGAGAAGGAGGTGATTGAATTTATAAGGAAAAAGTCCGGATTCTCTATATCGTTCATGGCTGATGAGATAACGGAAAGTACCGATTTGGATCTGGACTTGGATTTTGATGATTGTGAGGTCGAGGATCTGATGCGGAAGTATTCGATGAAATTCAATGTTGATATAAGTGGATTCGATATAAAAAAATATTATCCGGAAGACGATTCTTCGTTTCTTGACTTAATCAATCCGTTTAAGAAAAAAGTGATCCATCGTGTACCGGATCTGAATGTTCGAATGCTGATCGCATCGGCAAAAGCGGGACGCTGGCTCTACGACTGACCGCTCACCGAGTTTGCCTGCGGCCTGAGGGGGCGCCGTGCGGCGTTGATGCAAGCATCGCGCAGCCCCTTTTTTCAAATCGGTGCGCGTAAAGGCGGGGCGACGGCGCGGCGTCCGCCGCCCGTTCACATCTCGCCGCGCCGCGAGCAGATCGACATGATCTGCTGGATCGCGTAGTTGTCGCGCACGCCGGGCAGCGACTGCACGACGCACTCGTGAAAGCGCCGTTCGCGCGGCAGCAGCATCGCGTTGTTGCGATACAGCGCGTCGCACGAGCGCTGGATCAGCTGCGCCGCCGCGCCGTTGCGGCTTTCGCGCAGCGCATTGAGCATGCAGTTGTCGTATTGCTCGCTGCCGTCGGTCAGCGCGAATGCCGCACCGGGCAGCGCCAGCGCGACGGCCGCGAATGCGATCGTATGAATCGTTCGTTTCAAGTCCCCTCCGATGATGTGGCTCGGGTCGGCGGACAGCATAACGTAAAGCTGTCAACGCGGCTGGCGCGTTGTGCCGGAACGGGCGCGAAGCGCCGCCAGCCGGGCTGCCCGGGCATTTCGTGACAGCGCGGCAGCAACGTGCATCGGCCGATCGCACGAAAGCGCGGCGTCAGGCGGTGGTCTGCGGAAATGGTATCCTCGTGCGTTCGCCGCTGCACGCTTTCCCGGAGCGTGCGCGGGCCGATCGCCGCGTCTCGTACGTGCGGCGGCGCCCGCCCGACGGCGGCGGGAATCCATCATCCAGAACCAACACAATACGGGGGAGACACACCCATGAAGCGTTTCAAGAATTTCGCGATCCGTTCGATCACGGCCGGCGTCGCCGCACTCGCGCTTGCAGGCGCCGCGCATGCACAGACCGTCAAGGTGCTGTCGATCGTCGACCATCCGGCACTCGATGCGATCCGCGACGGCGTGCGCGCCGAACTGAAGGCGGAAGGTTACGGCGACGACAAGCTCAAGTGGGAATACCAGAGCGCGCAGGGCAACACGGGCACGGCCGCGCAGATCGCGCGCAAGTTCGTCGGCGACAAACCCGACGTGATCGTCGCGATCGCGACGCCGGCCGCGCAGTCGGTCGTTGCCGCGACGAAGAGCGTGCCGGTCGTCTATTCGGGCGTCACCGATCCGGTCGCCGCGCAGCTCGTGAAAGGCTGGGGCCCGTCGGGCACCAACGTGACGGGCGTGTCCGACAAGCTGCCGCTCGATCGCCAGGTCGCGCTGATCAAGCGCGTCGTGCCGAATGCGAAGACGGTCGGCATGGTCTACAACCCGGGCGAGGCGAACTCGGTCGTCGTCGTGAAGGAACTCAAGGAGATCCTCGCGAAGCAGGGCATGACGCTGAAGGAAGCGGCCGCGCCGCGTACCGTCGACATCGGCCCGGCCGCGAAGAGCCTGATCGGCAAGGTCGACGTGATCTACACGAACACCGACAATAACGTCGTGTCCGCGTACGAAGCGCTCGTGAAGGTCGCGAACGAGGCGAAGATCCCGCTCGTCGCGGGCGACACCGACAGCGTGAAGCGCGGCGGCATCGCGGCGCTCGGCATCAACTACGGCGACCTCGGCCGCCAGACGGGCAAGGTCGTCGCGCGCATCCTGAAGGGCGAGAAGCCGGGCGCGATCGCGTCGGAGACGAGCAGCAACCTCGAACTGTTCGCGAATACGGGCGCGGCCGCGAAGCAGGGCGTCACGCTGGCGCCGGATCTCGTGAAGGAAGCGAAGACGGTCATCAAGTAAGCGGCCCGAGCGCCGCGCTTGCAGGCCCGATCCGGGCCTGGACGACATCGCCGGACGGGCGGCTCCCACCCGGAGCCGCCCGTTCGCTTCGCCCGGCCGTACACGTCCGGCCGGGAAGCAACAGGATTTCCCCATCATGTCTCTGTTCTCGTTTCTGGGCGCGCTGGAGATCGGCCTGATCTTCAGTCTCGTCGCCCTCGGGGTGCTGATCTCGTTCCGCATCCTCAACTTCCCCGACCTCACCGTCGACGGCAGCTTTCCGCTCGGCGGCGCCGTCGCCGCGACGCTGATCTCGGCCGGCTACGATCCGTTCACGTCGACGCTGATCGCGATCGTCGCGGGCGCGGTGGCCGGCTTCATCACCGGCTGGCTGAACGTGCGCCTGAAGATCATGGATCTGCTCGCCAGTATCCTGATGATGATCGCGCTCTATTCGGTGAACCTGCGGATCATGGGCCGGCCGAACGTGCCGCTGATCACCGAGCCGACGCTGTTCACCGTGCTGCAGCCCGACTGGATGCCGGACTACGTGCTGCGCCCGGCGCTGCTCGCGATCGTCGTCGTGGTCGCGAAGCTCGGCCTCGACTGGTTCTTCTCGTCGCAGCTCGGCCTCGCGATGCGCGCGACCGGCGCGAACCCGCGGATGGCGCGCGCGCAAGGCATCGCGACCGGCCGCGCGACGCTCGCCGGGATGGCGCTGTCGAACGCGCTCGTCGCGCTCGCCGGCGCATTGTTCGCGCAGACGCAGGGCGGCGCGGACATCTCGATGGGGATCGGCACGATCGTGATCGGGCTGGCCGCGGTGATCATCGGCGAGACGCTGCTGCCCGCGCGCCGGCTCGTGCTGACGACGCTGGCGGTCGTGCTCGGCGCGATCGTCTACCGCTTCTTCATCGCGCTCGCGCTGAACAGCGAATTCATCGGCCTGAAGGCACAGGACCTGAACCTCGTGACGGCCGCGCTCGTCACGATCGCGCTGGTGCTGCCGGCGACGCGCAGGAAGCTGTTCGCGCGCAAGAACGGAGGGGCATGACATGCTGTCCGCACAAGATCTCAAACTCACGTTCAATCCCGGCACGCCGATCGAGACGCGTGCGCTGCGCGGGCTGTCGCTCGAGATTCCCGATGGCCAGTTCGTCGCGGTGATCGGCTCGAACGGCGCCGGCAAGTCGACCTTCCTCAATGCGGTCAGCGGCGACCAGCCGGTCGATGGGGGACGCATCGCGATCGACGGCACGGATGTGACGCGCAAGGCCGCGTGGGATCGCGCGCACCTCGTCGCGCGCGTGTTCCAGGATCCGATGGCCGGCACCTGCGAGGCGCTGACGATCGAGGAGAACATGGCGCTCGCGATGGCGCGCGGCGTGCGGCGCGGTTTCCGCGCGGCGCTCGACCGGCCGTCGCGCGAGCTGTTCCGCGACAAGCTGCGGCTCCTGAATCTCGGCCTCGAGAACCGGCTGACCGACCGGATCGGGCTGCTGTCCGGCGGCCAGCGGCAGGCCGTGAGCTTGCTGATGGCGTCGCTGCGGCCGTCGCGGATCCTGCTGCTCGACGAGCACACGGCCGCGCTCGACCCGAAGACGGCCGCGTTCGTGCTGGAGCTGACCGCGCGCATCGTCGCCGAGAGCAAGCTGACGACGATGATGGTCACGCACAGCATGCGGCAGGCGCTCGACTACGGCGACCGCACGGTGATGCTGCACCAGGGGCAGGTCGTGCTCGACGTGTCGGGCGACGCGCGCCGCGGGCTCGACGTGCCGGACCTGCTGCAGATGTTCGAGAAGGTGCGCCACGAGCAGCTCGACGACGACGCGCTGCTGCTCGGCTGACGGGCGGCAGGCGGGCCGGCGCGCGGTGACATGACGCGCGCGCCGGCTTCCTCTCGGTTTTTCCTCTGACGAAAACCGGTTTCGCACCGGTGCTGTGCGACGCGGGCGCATTGCCATATACTGTATATCCATACAGTTGTGGGTGGCGTCATGCTCGCATCCTCCATTTCTCCCGAATCCCTTCATCCGTCGCTCTGGCGCGGCTCGCAGCTCGCGCGCGGCGGGCCGCGCACGATCGAGACCGGCTTCGTGCCGCTGTCGGCCGAGCTGCCTGGCGGCGGCTGGCCGGTCGGCGGGCTCGTCGAACTGCTGGCCGCGCAGCCGGGCTGCGGCGAGATGCGGCTGCTTGCGCCCGCGCTTGCCCGCACCGTCAGCGCCCGGCGTCCGCTCGCGCTCGTCGCGCCGCCGCAATCGCCGCATGCAACCGCGCTCGCCAGCCTCGGCGTGCCGGCCGACGCGCTGCTGTGGCTGCGCGCCGGCAGCCGTACGGACGCGCTATGGGCCGCCGAGCAGGCACTCAGGACCGGCTGTTGCGGCGCGCTGCTGCTCTGGCAGGACGCGCGACCCGATGCGCTGCGGCGCCTGCATCTCGCGGCCGCGCGCACGGGCGACACGCTGTTCGTGATGCTGCGCCCGCTGTCGGCCGCGCGGCAGCCGTCGCCGGCCGTGCTGCGCGTCGCGCTGTATCCCGTGCCGGGCGGCGTGTCGCTCGACATCGTCAAGCGTCGCGGGCCCGCGCGCAGCGAGCCGCTCGTGCTCGACCTGCCGTCGCCTATCGTGGAGAGCCGCTATGCGCGTCTTGCTCGGCATCCATCTGCCGCGCCTGCCGCTCGACGTGTGCGCCCCGCCGCCGCCTGACGCAGCGGCCGGCGGCGCGGGCCGTGCGGTGCTCGAGCAGGGTGTCGTGCTGATCGCCGATGCGGCCGCGCGGCGGCAGGGCGTGCGCGCGGGCATGAAGCGCGGCGGCGTGCTCACGCTTGCGCCCGAGACGCAGCTCGTCGAACGCGATCCCGCACGCGAGGCCGATGCGCTGCGCGCGGTCGCGCTCGCGTTGCTGCGTTTCTCGCCGTGCGTCGCGCTCGACGACGAAGCCACGCTGCTCGTCGACGTCGGCCCGAGCCTGCGCCTGTTCGGCGGCCTGCCGTCGCTGTGCCGCCAGGTGCGCGCGACGCTCGCGGCGCTCGGCTATGCGGCGCGCCTGTCCGCCGCGCCGACCGGGCAAGGGGCATGGCTGCTCGCGCGCATGTCGGCGCGCTCGCGCATCCGGCGCCGCGTCGCCGGTAGGGCCTCGCTCGTCCGCTCGCTCGACCGGCTGCCCTGCGTGCTGCTGCCCGATGCGCGTCCGTATGCGGGTTGGTTCGACGGCCTCGGCTGCCGCACGCTCGCCGATCTGCGCGGCCTGCCGCGCGCGGGGTTGCAGCGCCGTTGCGGCCCCGCGCTGCTGGCCGCGCTCGATCGCGCGTACGGCGACGCGGTCGAGCCGCTGGCATGGATGGCGGTGCCGCCCGTGTTCGACGTGCGGCTCGAATTGCCGGAGCGCGTCGAATACGCGGAAGCCGTGCTGTTCGCCGCGCGCCGGCTCGTCGTGCAGCTGTGCGGCTGGCTGGCCGCGCGGCAGCTGTCGCTGGCCGCGATGACGTTCGATCTCGAACACGAGCGCGGCCGCCAGGCCGTGCCGCCGACGCCGCTCGAGCTTGCATTCGCCGCGCCGGTGCGCGACGAGGTGCACTTCATGCGGCTGCTCGGCGAGCGGCTCGCGCGCGTCGAATTGCCGGCCGCCGTGATCGCGGTGCGTCTGAAGGCCACGCGCGTCGAATCGGTCGCGCCGCCGGCCGACGATCTTTTCCCCGAGCCGGGCGGCACGCGCGAGACGCGTGCGCGGCTGTTCGAATTGCTGGTCGCGCGGCTGGGTGCGGAGAACGTATTGCGCGCGGCGCCGGTGGCCGATCACCGGCCCGAGGCCGCGAACCGCTGGCTGCCGCTCGATGCGCAGGCCGGCAAGCCGGCCGGCGGGCCGCCGGCGGTGCCGCCGCGGCCGGCGTGGCTGCTGGCCGAGCCGTTGCTGCTCCTGATGCGTGGCGAGCGGCCGGTATTCCATACGCCGCTGAGGCGGATGTCGTCGGCGGAGCGGATCGAGGCCGGATGGTTCGATGGCCAGCTCGCTGCGCGCGATTACTACGTTGCGCAGGACGAAGCCGGTGCGTGCTACTGGATTTTTCAGGAACTGCCGAGCAGCAGTGGCGGGATCGAACCGCACTGGTTCCTGCACGGCTTGTTCGGGTGAACGGAGATGGTGGCGGAATTCAGCTGGCTGCCCGATTACGCGGAGTTGTTCTGCCGTTCGAACTTTTCGTTCCTGCATGGCGCGTCGCATGCGGACGAACTGGTCGAGCGTGCGGTGGAACTCGGCTATCGCGGCATCGCGATCACCGACGAATGCTCGCTTGCCGGCGCGCCGCGGATGCATGTCGCGGCGAAGGCGAAAGGGCTGCCGCTCGTCATCGGTTCGTACTTCGAAGTCACGCCGGATGACGTCGCGCCCGGCCACGACCCGGGCCCCGGTGCGTTCGGGCTCGTGTTGCTCGCGCAGAACCGCGAGGGGTACGGCAACCTGTCCGAGCTGATTTCGTGGCGGCGGATGGCGTCGCCGAAGGGGACTTACAAGCTGACGTCGCGGATGCTGTCGGCACCGCCCGCGGAGTTTGCGCACTTGCGCGGCATGCCCGACTGTTTCGCGATTCTCGTGCCCGCGTACCCGGTGCGGGCCGACGTGCTCGATGCGCAGGTCGCGTGGTTTCGCGCGACGTTCGGCGAACGTGCGCGGCTCGGGCTCGTGCAGTTGCAGCGTGCGCTGGACGGCGCGCAGCGCGAGGAGATTCGCGCTGCGGCCGAGCGGCGCGGCGTGCGTGTCGTTGCGCTCGGCGACGTGACGATGCACCGGCGCTCGTGCAAGGAGCTGCAGGACGTGATGACGGCAATCCGCGTCGGCATGCCGGTTTCGGAGTGCGGCTATGCGCTGGCGCCGAATGCGGAACAGCATCTGCGCGCGCGGAACCGGATCGGGAATCTGTATTCGCCGGCGGAGATCGAGGAGACCTGCGCGATTCTCGATGCGTGCGATTTCGAACTCGACTCGCTGCGCTACGAGTATCCCGACGAGATCGTGCCGAAGGGGCATACGCCGACGAGTTATCTCAAGCAGGAGGCTCAGGGCGGCGCACTTCAACGTTACGCCGGAAAGATACCCGGGCACGTGCAGGAGCGGATCGATTACGAGTTGGCGTTGATCGAGAAGCTGAGCTACGAACCGTTCTTCCTGACCGTCTACGACATCGTCAAATACGCGCGCAGCCAGAACATCCTGTGCCAGGGGCGAGGCTCGGCGGCGAACTCGGTCGTTTGCTTCTGCCTCGGCATCACCGAGGTGAATCCCGAGCAGAGCACGATGCTGTTCGAACGCTTCATCAGCGCGGAGCGCGGCGAGCCGCCCGATATCGACGTCGACTTCGAGCATCAGCGCCGGGAAGAGGTGATCCAGCACATCTACAAAAAATATGGAGACGACCGTGCCGCACTCGCGGCCGCTGTATCGACCTACCGTCCGCGCGGTGTGCTGCGCGAAACCGGCAAGGCGCTCGGTGTCGATCCGATGCTGGTCGATCGTGTCGCGAAGGGGCACCGCTGGTTCGACGGCAGTCGCGATCTGCTGCAGCAATTCGGGACGATCGGGCTCGATCCGCAGACGCCGCTCATCCAGGCATGGGCCCGACTCGCCGCGCGGCTCCTCAATTTTCCGCGTCACCTGTCGCAGCATTCGGGCGGTTTCGTGATCAGTCGCGGCAAGCTCACGCGGCTCGTGCCGGTCGAGAATGCGGCGATGGACGGGCGGCGCGTGATTCAGTGGGATAAAGACGATCTCGAATCGCTCAAGCTGATGAAGGTCGACGTGCTCGCGCTCGGCATGCTGTCGGCGCTGCATCGCGCATTCGACATGCGCACCGCGTGGCGTGGGCCGCCCGAGCCGGACGGCGAGCCGTTCACGCTGAAGCACATCCCGCAGGACGATGAAGCGACCTACGACATGATCTGCCGCGCAGATACGGTCGGCGTGTTCCAGATCGAATCGCGCGCGCAGATGTCGATGCTGCCGCGCCTGCGGCCGCGCACCTATTACGACCTGGTGATCGAGGTCGCGATCGTGCGGCCGGGGCCGATCCAGGGCGGGGCCGTGCATCCCTACCTGAAACGGCGCCAGGGCATCGAAAAGGTCAGTTATCCAAAGGAAGACCTGAAGCCGGCGCTCGAACGCACGAAGGGCGTGCCGATCTTCCAGGAGCAGGTGATGCAGATCGCGATGATCGCGGCAGGCTTCACACCTGGCGAGGCAGATGAACTGCGGCGCGCGATGGCCGCCTGGAAGCGCAAGGGCAATCTCGAGCAGTATCACCGCAAGATCGTCGACGGGATGCGGGAGCGCGACTATCCGCCTGAATTCGCCGAGCAGATCTTCGAGCAGATCAAGGGCTTCGGCGATTACGGTTTCCCCGAAAGCCACGCGGCGAGCTTCGCGAAACTCGCCTACGCGAGCAGCTGGCTCAAATGTCACGAACCGGCGATCTTCCTCGCCGCGCTACTGAACAGCCAGCCGATGGGTTTCTACCCGCCGTCGCAACTCGTGCAGGATGCAAAACGCCACGGCGTTCAGGTCATGCCGATCGACGTGACGCACAGCAATTGGGAGGCGTCGCTCGAAGCGCTACCCGGCCAGCCGCCGCCACACGGCCAGCCGGCCGTGCGGCTCGGCCTGTCGCTCGTGCGCGGCCTCGGCGAAACCGCCGCGCGCCGCATCGAAGCCGCCCGCGCCGCCGGCCCGTTCGACAACGTCGACACGCTCGCGCGCCGCGCGCAGCTCGAACGCCGCGACCTCGAAGCGCTCGCCGCCGCGAATGCGCTCGCGACGCTCGCCGGCCATCGCCGCGACGCGCTGTGGCAGGCCGTCGCCGCGGCGCCGGAGCGCGACCTGCTCGCCGCCGCGCCGATCGACGAAGCGGAGAAACCCGCGCTCGGCGCGCCGTCGGAAGCCGACGACATCCTCGCCGACTATCACACCACCGGCCTCACGCTGAACCGCCACCCGGTCGCGCTGCTGCGGCCCGCGCTGCGCGCGCGGCGGCTGTCGTCCGCGGCCGAACTGCATGACCGGCCCGACGGCCGGCTCGCCCGCGCATGCGGGCTCGTGACCGCGCGGCAGATGCCGGGCACCGCGAAAGGCGTGATGTTCATGACGCTCGAGGACGAAACCGGCTGCGTGAACCTGATCGTCCGGCCCGAGCTGCTCGCACGGCAGCGCCGCGAAACCCTCGATTCGCGGCTGCTCGCGGCGTCCGGCGTGTGGCAGGTCGCGAGCGACGTGAGGCACCTCGTCGTGCAGCATTTCGAGGATCTGACGCCGCTGCTCGGCGGCCTGCGCACGTCGAGCCGCGAGTTTCACTGACACGCGAGTCGCACGGCACACCCGCAGCCGATGCATACCAGTTGATCAAATTGGTTCTATCCCGGTCTCATATCCGCACCCAAAACCTGGCCGGACCGCTCACTGGAACTGTCCCCTTGCATACCACTCCGGGTAAATCCCTATCCCGCACTGCGTTGTAAACAAAGGTTTTCTCAGTACTAAAACGCTTGCCGGGCAAGGCTTTCGGAGATTTTCGCGACGCTAATACCAGTTCGTTGACTGGTATTATGGTGGTTATATAATGCGTTCACTTTCGATGGCCCGAGGCCGTCGTCCGACACCCGGAGGCACATGGAAACCGGCTGGTCCGAACTGGCGCCCGATCCCCTCGACGACACGCCGCTCTATCTGCAGCTCGCCCGCAACCTGGCGAGCGCGATTCACGGCGGCGCGTGGCGGGCCGGCGAGGCGCTGCCGTCGGAGCGGCTGCTGTCGGTGTCGGTCGGCGTGTCGCGGATCACGGCCCGTCGCGCACTGGCGCTGCTGGTCGAGCAGGGGCTGATCAAGCGGGCGCGCGGGGCGGGCAGTTTCATCACGCCGCGTGTCGCCGATCCGCTGTCGCGTCTCGTCGGCTTCACCGCGAAGATGCAGCAGCGCGGCTTCGTGCCCGATTCGGTGTGGCTGTCGCGCACGCTGCGCACCGCGAGCCGCGACGAGATCACGCGACTCGGCCTCGCGCCCGGCGCGTCGGTGGCGCGGCTCGAACGGCTGCGCCGCGCGGACGGCATCGTGATGGCCGTCGAGCATTCGACGCTGCCGGCTGCGGTGGTGCCCGATCCGCAGGCGCTTGGCGCGTCGCTGTACGAATATCTCGACGCGCGCGGCATGACCGTCGTGCGCGCGCTGCAGCACTTTCGCGCGGCGAATGCGCCGCACGCGATCGCGAAATGGATGGCGGTGAAGCCGGGCTCGGCGCTGCTGGTGATCACGCGGATCGGCTACGGCGCCGACCAGCGCGCGATCGAAGTGACTGAAACGTATTGCCGCGACGACTACTACGACTTCGTCGCCGAACTGAAACGCTGACGCGCGAGACTGACCGCGCGCGACAAGCGCGAAGCAACGACACGAATTTGCAAATCACGACGCGGATGCCCGCGTCACCAGATCATCAAGAGAACGTCATGCTGACTGGAAACATCCTCACCCCCGACGGCTGGATTCACGGTTCGCTCGATAGCGAGAACGGCCGCATCACCACGCTCGACGGCACGCCCGTCGATCCCGCGAAGAACGACTCGCCGTACATCCTGCCCGGCTTCATCGACCTGCACGTGCACGGCGGCGGCGGCGCCGACGTGATGGAAGGCGGCGACGCGATCGAGACGATCGCCCGCACGCACGCGCAATTCGGCACGACGAGCCTGCTCGCGACGACAATGACCGCGCCGCGCGACGAACTGATGCAGGTCGTCGCGAACCTCGGCACCGTTGCGCGCACGCGTACGCCGGGCGGCGCGCGCGTGCTCGGCGTGCACCTCGAAGGGCCGTACATCAATCCCGGCAAGCTCGGCGCGCAGCCCGACGCGGCCGTATCGGCCGTGCTCGACGAAGTGCTGAAATACCTGTCGATCGCGCCGATCCGCGTCGTCACGCTCGCGCCGGAGATCGCGGGCCACATCGAGATCATCGGCGAGATGGCCGCGCGCGGCGTGCGCGTGCAGCTCGGCCACTCGCTCGCGACCTACGACGACGCGGTCGCCGCGCTCAAGCACGGCGCATGCGGTTTCACGCACCTGTTCAACGCGATGTCGCCGCTGCATCACCGCAATCCGGGCCTGGTGGGCGCGGCGCTTGCTCACGCCGAATACGCGGAAATCATCCCCGACCTGCTGCACGTGCACCCGGGCGCGATTCGTGCCGCGCTGCGCGCGATCCCGCGCCTGTACGTCGTGACCGACAGCACGTCGGCCACCGGCATGCCCGACGGCGAATACCGCCTCGGCAGCCAGCACGTGACGAAGTGCCTCGGCGGCGTGCGGCTGGCCGACGGCACGCTCGCCGGCAGCACGCTGACGATGGACCAGGCGCTGCGCAACCTCGTGTCGCTCGGCCTGCCGATCGCCGACGTGTCGAACCGGATGTCGCGCTACGCGGCCGACTACCTCGGCGTCGCCGATCGCGGCCGCCTCGAGCGCGGCGCATGGGCCGACCTCGCGGTGTTCGATCGCGACCTGAACCTCACCGCGACCTACGTCGAAGGAGAATCGATTGTCGAATATGCTTAAGGAGGCGCGCGAGTCCGCCCAGGTCGTCGCCGCGCAGATCGCCGACACCTCGCGCGTCGAAGCGCTCGCCGGCCAATTGCTCGATCATCCGCCGGCCGTCGCGCTGACGGTCGCACGCGGCAGCTCGGATCACGCCGCGAGCTATTTCGCGAGCCTGACGATGAGCCGCCTCGGCGTGCCGGTCGCGTCGCTGCCGATGTCGGTCGCGACGCTGCAGCAGGCGCCGCTGAAGGTGCAGGATCAACTCGCGATCGCGTTTTCCCAGTCGGGCAAGAGCCCCGATCTCGTCAACACGATGGCCGCGCTGCGCGAAGCCGGCGCACGCACCGTCGCCGCCGTGAACGTGCTGCCGTCGCCGCTCGCCGATGCATGCGAGCACCAGCTGCCGCTGCTCGCCGGCCCCGAACTGTCGGTCGCCGCGACGAAGAGCTATATCGCGATGCTGTCGCTGTCCGCGCAGATCGTCGCGTACTGGCAGCGCGACGCCGCGCTGATGACCGCGCTGCGCGGGCTGCCCGACGTGCTCGCGCAGGCCGGCCGGCTCGACTGGTCGCAGGCCGTTGCCGCGCTCGCGGGCGTCGAGCGGATGATCGTCATCGGCCGCGGTCTCGGCCTCGCGATCGCGCAGGAAGCCGCGCTGAAGCTGAAGGAAACGTCCGGCATCCAGGCCGAGGCATTCTCGAGCGCCGAAGTCCGCCACGGTCCGATGGAGCTGATCGACCGCGACTATCCGCTGCTCGTGTTCGCGCCGCCGGGCCCCGAGCAGGCCGGCCTGCTGCAGCTCGCCGACGACATGCGCGCCCGCGGCGCGGCCGTGCTGCTCGCGGCACCGGCCGGCACGCCCGGCGTATCGGGCACCGTGCTGCCGCTCGCGCAGTCCGCCCATCCGGCGCTCGACCCGATCGCCGCCATTCTTTCGTTCTACGTGATGGCAGCCGATCTCGCCGTCGCGCGCGGCCGCAATCCCGACACGCCGCGCCACCTGAACAAAGTCACCGAAACGCACTGATAGCCGAGACAGCCGATGAGACGCGCCGAGGAGTCCCAGTTGAAGAGCCCTACCCACGATCAGATCGTCCTGCTTAGCCCCATGACGGGGCCGATCGTCGCGCTGGCCGACGTGCCCGATCCGGTGTTCTCCGGCGGGATGTTCGGCGACGGCATCGGCATCGACCCGCTCGCGGGCAAACTCGTCGCGCCGTGCGCGGGCGTCGTGTCGCATCTCGCGCGCACGGGCCACGCGGTGACGATCACGACGCCGCAAGGCGCGGAAGTGCTGCTGCACATCGGCATCGATACCGTCGAGCTGAACGGGCAGGGCTTCATCGCGCACGTCGAGGCCGGCGCACGCGTCGAAGCCGGCGCGTTGCTGATCGAGTTCGACCAGGACGCGGTGGCGCGCAATGCGCATTCGCTCGTGTCGGTGGTCGCGATCGCGAACTCCGATGCGTTCGAGGTCGTCGATCGCGCGAGCGGTTTCGCGACGGCCGGCGAGACGCCGCTGCTCGCGCTGCGCGGCAAGGGCGCAGCCGCTGCGCAGGCGGCGCAAACCGGCGCGGCGGCCATGAACGAAGTGCGTCGCGAGATCGTGCTCGCGCAGCCGGGCGGCCTGCATGCGCGGCCGGCCGCGCGTGCGCGTGAAGCCGTGCGCGGGTTCGACGCGACCGTCGACGTGCTGTTCGACGGCCGCAAGGCGTCGATCGCGAGCGTCGTCGGCCTGCTCGGCCTGGGCGCTGGCGAAGGCGCGACGGTCGAACTGGTCGGCCGCGGCGCGCACGCGCAACAGGCCGTCGAGGCGGTCGAGCACGAGCTGCTGCGCGAAGCGCACGGCGAAGTCGAGGAGCGGCCGGCGCGGATGTCGTCGCCCGTGCCGCAGACGATCGCACGCAACACCGGCGCCCCCATCGATCCGAACACGCTCGCCGGCGTGTGCGCGGCGCCCGGCATCGCGGTCGGCACGCTGGTGCGTCTCGACCATGCGGAAATCGTGCCGCCCGAGCAGGCGGCCGGCACACCGGCCGCCGAAAGCCGCCAGCTCGACCAGGCGCTGAAGGCGGTCGATGCCGAACTCGACGAAACGGTGCGCAACGCATCGGCGCGCGGCGCGGTCGGCGAAGCGGGCATCTTCGCGGTGCATCGCGTGCTGCTCGAGGATCCGACGCTGATCGACGCGGCGCGCGACCTGATCAGCCTCGGCAAGAGCGCGGGCTTCGCATGGCGCGCGACGATCCGCACGCAGATCGACACGCTGTCGAAGCTCGACGACGCGCTGCTCGCCGAACGCGCGGCCGACCTGCGCGACATCGAGAAGCGTGTGCTGCGCGCGCTCGGCCACACGAACGGCGCCGCGCGTGCGCTGCCCGACGAGGCCGTGCTCGCGGCCGAGGAATTCACGCCGTCCGACCTTTCGTCGCTCGATCGCCAGCGCGTGACCGCGCTCGTGATGGCGCGCGGCGGCGCGACGTCGCACGCGGCGATCATCGCGCGGCAGCTCGGCATTCCGGCACTGGTCGCGGTCGGCGATGCGCTGTATGCGATTCCGGACGGCACGCAGGTCGTCGTCGATGCGAGCGCGGGCCGGCTCGAACACGCACCGACCGCACTCGACGTCGAACGCGCGCGGCACGAGCGCCAGCGCCTGGACGGCGTGCGCGAGGCGAACCGGCAACTGGCCGGTGTTGCAGCAGAGACGGTCGACGGCCGCGCGATCGAGGTCGCCGCGAACATCGCGACGCTCGACGACGCGAACACCGCGGTCGACAATGGCGCCGATGCGGTCGGCCTGCTGCGTACCGAGCTGATGTTCATCCATCGCCAGGCCGCGCCGACGGCCGTCGAACACCAGCAGAGCTACCAGTCGATCGTCGACGCGCTGCAGGGCCGCACCGCGATCATCCGCACGCTCGACGTCGGCGCGGACAAGGAAGTCGACTACCTGACGCTGCCGCCCGAACCGAACCCGGCGCTCGGCCTGCGCGGCATCCGCCTCGCGCAGGTGCGCCCCGATCTGCTCGACGACCAGCTGCAGGGCCTGCTCGCGGTGAAGCCGTTCGGCGCGGTGCGCATCCTGCTGCCGATGGTCACCGATGCGGGCGAGCTCGTGCGGCTGCGCAAGCGTATCGACGAATTCGCGCGTGCACAGGGCCGCACCGAGCCGATCGAGGTCGGCGTGATGATCGAGGTGCCGTCGGCCGCGCTGCTGGCCGACCAGCTCGCGCAGCACGCGGATTTCCTGTCGATCGGCACAAACGACCTGACGCAGTACACGCTCGCGATGGACCGCTGCCAGGCCGACCTGGCCGCGCAATCCGACGGCCTGCATCCGGCCGTGCTGCGCCTGGTCGACATCGCGGTGCGCGGCGCCGCGAAGCACGGCAAGTGGGTCGGCGTGTGCGGCGCGCTCGGCGGCGATCCGCTCGCGGTGCCGATCCTGGTGGGCCTCGGCGTGACCGAACTGTCGGTCGACCCCGTATCGGTGCCGGGCATCAAGGCGCGTGTGCGCCGTCTCGATTACCAGTTGTGCCGTCAGCGCGCGCAGGACCTGCTCGCGCTCGATTCGGCACAGGCGGTAAGGGCAGCAAGTCGCGAGGTCTGGCCGCTCGACTGAACGTCGGCGGCAGGTTCGCGACCCGTATTACGACGAAAGCCATCAGCTCAACGACGATCAACGACGAGACAAGGATTGGAGGACTGAATGAACGGGAATCCGTTTCTGAAAATACAGGGCCTGGGCCGGGCACTGATGCTGCCGATCGCGGTACTGCCGGTCGCCGGCATCCTGCTGCGACTCGGCCAGCCGGACGTGTTCAACATCAAGATGATCGCCGACGCCGGCGGCGCGATCTTCGACAACCTGCCGCTGCTGTTCGCGATCGGCGTGGCGGTCGGTTTCGCGAAGGACAACAACGGCGTGGCGGCGCTCGCGGGCGCGATTGGCTACCTGATCGAAACCGCGATCATGAAGGACATCGATCCCAAGCTGAACATGGGCGTGCTGTCCGGGATCATCGCGGGTGTCGTCGCGGGCCTGCTGTACAACCGCTACAAGGACATCAAGCTGCCGGACTACCTCGCGTTCTTCGGCGGCAAGCGGTTCGTGCCGATCATCACGGGGCTGGTGTGCGTGGTACTCGGCATCGTGTTCGGGTACGTGTGGCAGCCGGTCCAGCATGTGATCGACGCGGCCGGCCAGTGGCTGACGACGGCGGGCGCGATCGGTGCGTTCGTGTTCGGCTTCCTGAACCGCCTGCTGCTCGTCACGGGCCTGCACCACATCATCAACTCGCTCGCGTGGTTCGTGTTCGGCAACTTCACGCCGCCGGCCGGCGGCGAGATCGTGCACGGCGACCTGCACCGCTTCTTCGCGGGCGACCCGACCGCGGGCACCTTCATGGCCGGCTTCTTCCCGATCATGATGTTCGGCCTGCCGGCCGCGTGTCTCGCGATGCTGCACGAGGCGCCGAAGGAACGCCGCGCGATGGTCGGCGGCCTGCTGTTCTCGATGGCGCTGACGTCGTTCCTGACCGGCGTGACCGAGCCGATCGAATTCAGCTTCATGTTCCTCGCGCCGGTGCTGTACGTGATCCACGCGGTGCTGACGGGGCTGTCGCTCGCGATCTGCCAGATCCTCGGCGTGAAGCTCGGCTTCACGTTCTCGGCCGGCGCGATCGACTACGTGCTGAACTACGGGCTGTCGACGAAGGGCTGGATCGCGATTCCGCTCGGCATCGCGTACGGCGTCGCGTACTACGGGCTGTTCCGCTTCTTCATCCGCAAGTTCAACATGGCGACGCCGGGCCGCGAGCCGGCATCGGCCGATGCGGCCGCTGAATCGTATGCATCGGGCGGCTTCGTCGCGCCGGCTGCCGGCGCCGCTGCGACGGCCGCCGCACCGCGCGCGCAACGCTACATCGCGGCACTCGGCGGTGCGGCCAACCTGTCGGTCGTCGACGCCTGCACGACGCGCCTGCGCCTGACCGTCGTCGATCCGGAGAAGGTCTCCGAGCCGGAACTGAAGTCGATCGGCGCGCGCGGCGTGCTCAAGCGCGGCGGCAACAGCGTGCAGGTGATCATCGGGCCGGAAGCGGACATCATCGCCGACGAGATGCGTGCCGCGATCGGCAGCGGCGCGACCGGTGTCGCGTCGACCGCGACGGCCGCCGCCGCGCAGCCCGTCACGGGCGCGGCCGCCGGCCCGCTCGATCCGGAACCGGCGCGCTGGCTCGCGGTGTTCGGCGGCGCGACCAACGTCGCATCGCTCGACGCGGTGGCGACCACGCGCCTGCGCGTCGTCGTGCGCGATCCGTCGGCGGTCGATCGCGATCGCCTCGCCGCGCTCGACGTCGCATGGGTGTCGCTCGACACGTTCCACATCGTCTGCGGCAACGCGGCCGCACGCTATGCCGAACAGCTCGGCGCGCGCCTGCCGCCGTCGAGCGGTGGCGCAGCCGCGCAACCGGCCTGATGCGATGAAAACCGGCCCGATCCGCGTGGCGGGTCCGGCCGGGCGGTAAAACGAAAACGGCTTGCGACGTACGTCTCGCAAGCCGTTTTTCTTTGGCGCGGGCGATGGCGCGCCGCGTTCGCCCGCATCGCGCCTCATCCGATGCGTTCAACCGATCACGGATTCGTCAGCGTGAAGGTCGGCTTCCGGTAGCCGACCCCGGCGCGCTCCAGCTTCGGCAATTCGCGTTGCGTGAGCAGCGTCGCGAAGCCGGCCCAGTCGCGCTGCAGCGCGGCCGTGTCGACGTGATGCGTGTCGCCGCGCTTGAAGCGCACGCCGGCCGCATACGGCAGCTCCCAGTCGGCCCGGTGCCACGCGCGCTCGGCGAGTGCGAGCAGCCGCGGATAGGTCATGTATTCGAGGAAGGTGTCGTTGCGCATCACCTCGCCCCATGCCTGGCCCTGCATGCCTTCGATACGCGGCGCGGGGCCCGTGCCGGTCACCTCGAACGGATTGCCGTCACGGTCGCCCATCACCTCGGCGTTCTGCGGCAGGTTCTCCGGCGCGAGCGAGAACACCTTGTACTCGTCCGTCGCGTGCGAGCCCCAGTAGTAGCCGCGCTCGCGCGGGTTGAGCGTGTACGGGAAGTCGAAGTACAGGTAGTCGGGCAACGCAAGCACCGTCAGGTAGCCCTTGCCGCTCAGGTCGCGCGCGCTGTCCGATGCGCCCCAGAAGATCGTGTCCCACAGCGACACCATCACGTGGCGCGTGCTGAAGTCCTGCGGCCCGTTCGCATGCTTGATGCCGTCCTGCCACGCGGCCATCGTGTCGATCCCGTTCGCGTTGACGGCCGCGCTCACCTGTTTCGCGAAGCGCGTCGGCAGCTCGTCGATCGACTTGATCTCGCCGCGCTGGAGCAGCGCCGTGCACGCGGGCGAACGCGCCCACGGCTTGTCCTGCGCGGCGAGGTCGATGCGCCCCTTGTTCGGGTCGGTGCCGTTCAGCGGCTGGAAGCCGCCGCCGAGGAAGATGTTCTTCGCTTCGTCGCCGCCGTAGTGCCAGGTGTGCAGCGGCGCCTGCGCGTCCGCATGCATCGCCGCGATCTCGCGGATCACCTTCGACGCGAAATTGAGCGCGCCCGACACGCACGGGTTCAGATCGCTGCGCCGGTCGTAGAACTGCACCGTCGTCAGGTTCGTCGTGTCCTGCGGATCGAGCAGCCGGTACGCGTTCGCTTCCTGCTCGCGGCCGGCCGCATGCAGCCGCCGGTAGCGCGCCTCCATCGTCACGACGGCCGCCCGCGCATGCGCGGGCATGTCGATCTCGGGAATGACCTGCACGAAGTGCGCGGCCGCGTAGCGCACGAGCGCGACATAGTCGTCACGCGTCAGGTAGCCGCCGCCCGAACGGTTGTCCGGCCCCGAGCCGAGCTGCGGCAGCAGGCAGCGCGTCTCGCTCGGGTCGTGGCAGCGGCGAGCGCCGATCTCGGTCAGCTCGGGCAGGCCGGGAATCTCGATGCGCCAGCCTTCGTCGTCGGACAGGTGCAGGTGCAGGCGGTTGAGCTTGTATGCGCTCATCTGGTCGATCAGGCGGCGCAGCGTCGCCGGATGCTTGAAGTTGCGCGCGAGGTCGACGTGCATCCCGCGATGCGTGAAGCGCGGCGCATCCTCGACGAGCATCGCCGGAATCGGGCCGCCGCCGGCCGGTGCGAGCGAGTAGAGCGTCTGCACGCCGTAGTAGAGGCCCGCGCGGTCGTAGCCTTCGATCAGCACGCCGCGCGGCCCGATCGCGAGCCGGTAGCCGCCCGGCGTCGCGATGTCGGCCGGCAGCCGGCGCGGCGCGACGAAGCCGCGCACCGGCACGCGCGCGCCGTCGAGCCCGAGGGTCGTCGCGCGGTCGCGCAGCGCCGCGACCTGCGCGTCCGGCAGGTCCGGCAGCGCGAGTTCGACGCCGCGCAGGTCGAGCGTGCCGGGCAGCGGCTGTTCGCGCTTCACGCTCGGCAGCGCGCGGCTCGCGTCGGGCCGAGCGGCGACGGGCGGCGCATTGCCGGTCGAGTTGTTCTGCGCGTCGGCCGGCAGCGATTCGACGTAGCGCAGCTCGTCGTCGGTGTCGTTGTAGCGGAGCACGGCCGGCGGCGCGCCGTCGACGACGACATACGGGCGCGGAATCACGTCGCTGTAACGCAGCAGCCAGTATTCGGCGACGAACGGCAGCTCGATGCGCTCGCCGGGCGCGAGCCGCACCGAGCCCGGCTGCGGCGTCAGTTCGTACAGGTCGCCGGTGAGCCGCCGCAGCGCGAAGCCCGGGCGGTCGATCCGCAGCAGCCGGCGGATGCTGTGCAGGTAGAGCTTCCAGCCGCCGTCGGCGATTGCCTGGTGGCCGCGGTTCTGCAGGATCAGGCGGCCCGTCGCGCAGGCCGCGCCGTCGGCGCCGAGATCGGCGCACGGCACGCCGGCCGTGGCCGCATGGTTGTTGTCGACGGCCACGCGCAACGCGAGGCCGTTTGACAGCAGCGTCGCGAGGCTGGCCGCCGATGCGCCCGACTGCGCGGTGCCGGCGGTTGCGGTGGCGGGGGGCGATGCCGGCTGCGCGGAGATCGCAGCGGGCGGCAGCACCGCGATCAGCAGGCCGGCAATGAGGGATGGCAAGGTGTGCTTCATTCGAACTCCTCACAAAAAAGGGGGCGTAGCGGCGTCGTGGGGCGACGTCGCTGCGATCGGGTCTTTCAGTGGCGCTGCGGGAGATACCGGCACGCGGGGCGATACGGCCGCACCGCGCGCACGCTGCACGCAAAGGCGTGCGTTACGGAACGGGAGGCGGACACGCGTGCCGATTGGATCGGCGGGGTGGTGTGCGCATGATCATCGTCGGTGCGCGGCAATCGCCGCGGTGTGGAGGCAACTGCAGCCGCAACAGACGGCACGCGGCCGGCCGCGCATGAGCGCGACGGCAGACGCCGCGGCGCGCGGACGTCGACACGGCGCGCAGGCGCGCGCCACACACGGGATTCGCATGTCTCCCCCACCAGAAGGAATCGGCCTGTCGGCGGCCGTGTCCAACGATCTTATGAAACCTTTTATTGGTATTCAAGTGGTATCAATCTGGCGCTAAATTGGCATCGACGTGACGCGCCTGTCCGGACGGGACGGACGAAAAAAAACCTCGCACGAGGCGAGGTTCATTCCGGACGGCGGCGGCGCGCTCGGCCGCACGCGTCAGGCGGGCATCAGTCGCGGCGTGCGCGCGTGGGCGCTTCCTGGGCCTTCTGCCGCGCTTCGAGCCACATCGCGTTGACGATGCCGAACGACAGCGCGACGCCGATACCGAGAATCCAGCTGAAATACCACATGGTCCGACTCCTTGCGAAACGGTGGGCGAGGGCGCGGGCGCGCCCCGGCCCGGTTCTTCAATACATCGAGTGCTTGTTTTCCTCGAGCGTCTGGCGCGTGACCTTGCCGCGCATCACGCGATACACCCAGCTCGTGTAGAGCAGCACGATCGGCAGGAACACGATCACCGCGAACAGCATCACCTGCAGCGTCATGTGGCTCGACGTCGAATCCCACACGGTCAGGCTGCTGCGCGGGTCGAGCGACGACGGCATGATGAACGGGAACATCGAGAAGCCCGCGGTCAGGATCACGCCGGCGATCATCAGCCCCGTGCAGAAGAAGGCCGTCTTCTCCTGCTTCGAGCCTGCGAGCAGCATCGCGAGCAGGCCGCCCGCGATGCCGACGACGGGCGCCGCGATCATCCACGGGAATTCGCCGTAGTTCGCGAGCCACAGGCCCGAGCCGGCGGCGACGTCCTTGAGCAGCGGGTTCGCGACGGTGTCGTTCGGCGCGGCGTGCGTGATGTGGAAGCCGCCGACATACGATGCGATCAGCACGCCGGCCAGCGCGAACAGCACGACCGCGAGGAACGACGCCACGCGCAGCGCGATCGACGCACGGCGCGCGATCACGCCGTCGGTCTTCATCTTGATGAACGCGGCGCCGTGCGCGACGAGCATCGTGAGGCTGACGAGCCCGCACAGCAGCGCGAACGGGTTCAGCAGCGCCCAGAAGCCGCCGTAGTAGGTCACGCGCAGGTCGCTGTCGAACTTGAACGGCACGCCCTGCAGCAGGTTGCCGAACGCGACGCCGAACACGAGCGCCGGCACGAAGCCGCCGACGAACAGGCCCCAGTCCCAGCCGGCGCGCCAGCGCGGGTCCGGCCGCTTGCTGCGGTAGTCGAAGCCCACCGGCCGGAAGAACAGCGCGAACAGCACGAGCAGCATCGCGAAGTAGAAGCCGGAGAACGACGCCGCGTAGACGAGCGGCCAGGCGGCGAACATCGCGCCGCCGGCCGTGATCAGCCACACCTGGTTGCCTTCCCACGTCGCGCCGACGGTGTTGACGATGATGCGGCGCTCGTCGTCGGTCTTGCCGAGGAACGGCAGCAGCGCGGTCGCGCCCATGTCGAAGCCGTCGGTGACGGCGAAGCCGATCAGCAGCACGCCGACGAGCAGCCACCAGATCAGCTTGAGAGTTGCATAGTCCATAGCGATTCCTTGTTCGGTTTCAGGTGCGTGCTCACGCCGGGGCGCGCTCGCTGGCGGCTGCGAGTTCGTGGTGATAGCGGCCGGTATGCAGCGACGACGGGCCGAGGCGCGCGTACTTGAACATCAGCTTGATCTCGATGACGAACAGGGCGGTGTAGAACAGGATGAAGCCCGCGAGACTCAGGTACAGGTCGGACGGCTGCAGGCTCGACGCGGACAGGTGCGTCGGCAGCACGCCGGCGATCGTCCATGGCTGGCGGCCGAGCTCGGCGACGATCCAGCCGAATTCGATCGCGATCCACGGCAGCGGGATCGCCCACACCGCATAGCGCAGGAACCAGCGGCGGTTGTCCTGCAGCAGTTCGCGGCGTGCGCAGAACCAGAACGCGGCAATGAACGTCGCGACGAACAGGAAGCCGAGGGCCACCATGATCCGGAACGAGAAGAACACGGGCGCGACCGGCGGGATCGTCTTCTTCGCGGCGGCCTTGATCTGCTCGGGTGTCGCATCGACCACGTTCGGCGTGAACTGCTTGAGCATCAGCCCGTAGCCGAGATACTGCTTGTGCTGGTCGAACAGCGCGCGGGTCGCGTCGCTCGTGTCGCCCTGCTTGATCTTCTGCAGCGCGCCGTACGCGACCATCCCGCTCTGGATGTGCTCCTCGCTGTGCTTCGCGAGCTCGCGCAGGCCGACCACCGGTTCGTCGATCGAGCGCGTCGCGATCAGGCCGAGCGCGTACGGGATCTTGATCGCATAGTCGGTGCGCTGTTCTTCCTGGTTCGGAATCCCGATCAGCGTGAACGAGGCGGGCGCCGGCTGCGTTTCCCATTCGGATTCGATCGCGGCGAGCTTCATCTTCTGCACTTCGCCGGTCGTATAACCCGATTCGTCGCCGAGCACGATCACGCACAGCGTCGCCGCGAGGCCGAAGCCGGCCGCGACCGCGAACGAGCGCAGCGCGAAGTCGACGTCGCGCTTCTTCAGCAGGTACCACGACGACACGCCGAGCACGAACATCGCCGCCGACACGTAGCCGGCCGACACCGTGTGCACGAACTTCACCTGCGCGACGGGGTTGAACAGCACGTCGAACAGGCTCGTCATCTCCATGCGCATCGTCTGGTAGTTGAACTCGGCGCCGACCGGGTTGTTCATCCAGCCGTTGGCGACCAGGATCCACAGCGCGGACAGGTTCGAGCCCAGCGCGACGAGGAACGTGACCATCAGGTGCTTGACCTTCGACAGGCGGTTCCAGCCGAAGAAGAACAGGCCGACGAACGTCGATTCGAGGAAGAACGCCATCAGGCCTTCGACCGCGAGCGGTACGCCGAAGATGTCGCCGACATAGTGCGAGTAGTACGACCAGTTCGTGCCGAACTGGAATTCGAGCGTGATGCCGGTCGTCACGCCCATCGCGAAGTTGATCCCGAACAGCTTGCCCCAGAACTGGGTCATGTCCTTGTAGACCTGTTTGCCGGTCATCACGTAGACGGCTTCCATAATGACGAGCAGCCAGGACAGGCCGAGCGTCAACGGCACGAACAGGAAGTGGTAGAGCGCCGTGATGCCGAACTGCAGACGTGACAGATCGACGACTTCACTACTTATCATGGTGGTCTCCCTCGGTAGATGCAGGCGCCGGTACCGAGAGCAGCTTCTCGGCCACGGCGGCAGGCGGAAGCGACATGTGCTCGGCCTGCGGATGATTGAAGAATGCGTATTTGAGCGACATCAGGAGGATCAGCTTGACGATCAGTACCAGGGTGATGTCGCGGGCGAGGGTCGGGCCGCGTGCCCACGCGGCGATGCGCGCGCGCCAGCCGATCGTGCCGGGCGGTCGCGGGGACGGCGGCGGCGCAGGCCTTTTATTGATCGAGATCAAGGCGATTATCCTGAATCGATTTACGTCGGATTTGGGGCGACTTTACGTCGGATTTATGACGGCCGTGAAGCTGTTTTAATCCTTTTGCGCCTGACATGCCAATTTTAAAAGGACGGCTTTCCGAAGCCGAGTGCTGCACTGCGGCAGACCGTCGCGAAACGCGGGGCAAAAGTTGAGGCAGATCAAGCTTATGCGGAAGGGGCCCGGAAACGACCATATACCTGATGAATCAGGTCAATTAATCGGCGGAGAAACGGGCGGAAAAGCAGGCGGAGAAACGCGTGCGGAAGCGTGTGAAAACACGCGAAAAGACGGGCGAAAAAAAACCGCTGCCGGAGGGGCAGCGGTTTTCGATGAGGCACTCTGAATCGCCGGGGATTTACGCGTATTCGGCGAGGGCAGTGCGCATCTTTTTCATCGCGCTCGCTTCGATCTGGCGGATGCGTTCCGCCGATACGCCGAATTCGGCCGCGAGATCGTGCAGCGTCGAGCCGCCCGAGCCGTCGTCGTCGACGTGCAGCCAGCGCGCCTCGATGATGCGGCGGCTGCGCGCGTCGAGTGCCTCGAGCGCCTGCGCGATGCCGTCCGTCTGCAGCATGTCGCGCTGACGTGCGGCGAGCACGGCGGTCGGCTCGTTATGCGAGTCGGCCAGGTAGGCGATCGGCGCGTACGACTCCTCGCCGTCTTCCACTTGGCCCTCGAGCGCGATGTCGCCGCCCGACAGGCGCGTTTCCATCTCGGTCACTTCTTCGCGCTTGACGTTGAGCTCCTGCGCGAGACCGTCGATTTCCTCGGGCGTCATCGCCTGCATGGACTTCTTGTGGCTGCGCAGGTTGAAGAACAGCTTGCGCTGCGCCTTCGTCGTCGCGACCTTCACCATGCGCCAGTTGCGCAGGATGTACTCGTGGATCTCGGCCTTGATCCAGTGGATCGCGTACGACACCAGGCGCACGTTTTGCGCCGGGTCGAAGCGCTTCACCGCCTTCATCAGGCCGATGTTGCCTTCCTGGATCAGGTCGCCGTGCGGCAGGCCGTAGCCGAGATAGTTGCGCGCGATCGACACGACCAGACGCAGGTGCGACAGCACGAGGCGGCGCGCCGAGTCGAGGTTGTTGTCTTCGCGGAATTCGGTTGCGTACTGGCGTTCCTCTTCGGCGGTCAGCAGCGGGATGCGGTTGACGGCCTGGATATACGCGTCGATGTTGCCGAGCTGGCCGGGCAACATCGATTGGGCTGCGAGCGCCAGCGAGCCTGCCGATTCGGCCTTGGCCGGCGCCGGGCTCAGGGTATTCGGGAGGGTCAGGGCGTTGCTCACTAAAAAACTCCTTTGGAATCAGGGACAAACCCCCGGTCTCGAATGAGATTCCGTGGGCCATCTTAGCACTCCCGCAAGACGAGTGCTAATTCCTTAGAGCGGGCGTGGGCATCCGAGTTCCCGTTTTTTCTATCAAAGAAGTCGAGCCGATAGTCTAATCTGCGACACGAGGTGCGGCGCGAAGTTCCGTAAGCCGTTGTTTCTGATGGTAATCGGTAGACGATTTCGATTTTTGTCGTTTTGGAAGGAAGCCATTTCGCTTCGTGATGCCGATCCGAAAAGTCCTTTACCATACCATTCAGTTCGCTCGGGCCAGGCCGTCGCGGCCGGCTCCATTCAACCCAAAAAGTTGGAGTGTCAGAATGAACAACAAGAAGAATCGCCGACCCCGCAGCCGGCTGGCGCTGCATGCGTTGCTGGCGGCGTCACTTCTGGGCGGATCGGGCGCGGCGTTCGCGGATCGATGGGGAATCCAGGCGGGTGGCGGGTTTTCGGATCGTCGCGGGATCGACAAGGGCGATCTCGGTGTCGTGTGGGATCCGGGCTGGAACTGGTGGCAGGTCGGCGGCTGGCACTTCGCGTTCGTCGTCGAAGGGCACGTCGGCTACTGGCACACGGGCGGCAACGTCCACAGCAGCATCGGCGAATTCGGCGTGACGCCGATGTTCCGCTTCATCAGGAGCGCGGGGGAGGTTCGCCCGTTCATCGAGGCCGGCGGTGGTGTCCGGCTCCTGACTCATCCGACGATTTCGAACAATTTCTCGCTGTCGACCGCGTTCCAGTTCGCACCGACCGCGGGCGTCGGCGTGCAGTTCGGCCAACGGCAACAGTATCAGGTCGGCTACCGTTTTGAACATGTGTCTAACGCGGGTATCAAAGAGCCGAATCCTGGTATAAATTTCCACCAGTTCTACGTGCAGTACAACTTCTGATCCGCACGCCCGCGCACGGCGGGCGCGTTGCCGAGGAGTCAGGCGATGGCGAAGGTGGTCGATGCGATCCGCGCGCTCGAGCGCGATCGGTTCCGGGCGATGGTGGACGGGGACGGCGAGGCGCTCGACGCGCTGCTGTCGGACAAGGTGTTCTTCGTACACACCAACGGCAAACGCGAAACCAAGCAGCAGTTCATCGATGCCATCGTTGCCGGCCGCCGCCGCTACCGCCAGATCGAGATCCAGTCGCAGGACGTGCTGCCGGCCGGCGGCGAAACCTGCGTCGTCACCGGGCGCGCGTTGATCGAGATGGAAACGAACAACGGCGGCCTGGTGTTCCCGATTGCCTATACGTCCGTCCATACCGAGGAGCAGGGGCGCTGGTGCCTGCTCGCGTGGCAGGCGACGCGGTGCGCGACCGAGACATGAGCGCGCGTCGCGCTCCTTTTCATGTCCCCCGATCGAGCGGCCTTCTGGGCCGCTTTTTGCTGGCCCGTGCGGCGCGGATCGCGCGGCGCACGGGCGGTCACGTCCCGCTCGCTGACGTCTGAACCCTGAGTCGATGCCGGGCCGTCAGGCCGCCGCGCGCCGATCCGCGCAGTGCCAGGCCGAACGGTTGATCGCGCTGACGACCGCGTCGAGCGCGGCGCTCGCCGCATCGGCATGCAGGCCGACGCCGTGCCGCAGCGGCGCGTCGCCGACCCGGCAGCCGGCCGATACCGCGAACCGTCCGTCCGTCGTGCGCACGGATTCGCACGACGCGACGTCGATCGCGGCGCCGGCGGCCGCCGCGAATGCCGCGGCGAAACGTCGCACGGTGTCTTCGGGCGTTGCATCGGCGGCGGGCGCCGCTGCCGCGATCTCGCGGTTCTGCCAGCGGGCGCCGCTGCCGTTGCGTGCGGCCGGGCCTTCGGTCTCGAAGAATTCGCGTGCGAACAGCGCGCAGATCGCGTCGCCCGTCACTTCCTCGCCCGATGCGTCGGCGAGTGTCTGCACCGCGTGACTGAATTCGATCTGCACGCGGCGCGTCGGCGTGAAGCCCATGCCGCGTTCGAGCAGGAACGTCGCGCCGCCCTTGCCGGACTGGCTGTTCACGCGGATCACCGCGTCGTAGCTGCGGCCGAGGTCGGCCGGGTCGATCGGCAGGTACGGCACTTCCCAGACCGCGTCGGGGCGCTGCTGCGCAAAGCCCTTGCGGATCGCGTCCTGGTGCGAGCCCGAGAACGCGGTGAACACGAGGTCGCCCGCGTACGGGTGGCGCGGATGCACGGGAATCTGGTTGCAGCGCTCGACGACGCGGCGCACCGCGTCGATGTCGGAGAAGTCGAGGCCCGGGTCGATGCCCTGCGTGTAGAGGTTCAGCGCGAGCGTGACGAGATCGACGTTGCCGGTGCGCTCGCCGTTGCCGAACAGGCAGCCTTCGATGCGGTCGGCGCCCGCGAGCAGCGCGAGTTCGGCCGCCGCGACCGCGGTGCCGCGATCGTTGTGCGGATGCACGGACAGCACGATGCTGTCGCGATACGCGAGGTTGCGGTCCATCCATTCGATCTGGTCGGCGAACACGTTCGGGCTCGCGGCTTCGACGGTGGCCGGCAGGTTGACGATCATCTTGTGGTCGCGGGTCGGGCGCCACGTCTGCGCGACCGCGTCGCAGATCTCGCGTGCGAACGTCAGCTCGGTCATGCTGAAGGTTTCCGGCGAGTACTGGAAGGTCCACTGCGTGTCGGGGCGCGCGACCGCGTGTTCCTTGATGATGCGCGTGCCGTCGATCGCGAGCGCCTTCACGTCGTTCTTCGACATCCCGAACACGATGCGGCGGAACGATGGGCACACCGCGTTGTACAGGTGCACGATCGCGCGCGGCACGCCTTCGAGCGCGTCGAACGTGCGGGCGATCAGGTCTTCGCGCGCCTGCACGAGCACCTCGATCGTCACGTCGTCGGGAATCCGCTTGTCGTCGATCAGCTTGCGGACGAAATCGAAGTCGGTTTGCGACGCCGACGGAAAACCGACTTCGATCTCCTTGAACCCGATCGCAACCAGCATCTCGAAGAACTCGAGCTTCTGCTCGATGCTCATCGGCTCGATCAGCGACTGGTTGCCGTCGCGCAGGTCGGTGCTCATCCACACGGGCGCACGCTCGATGGTGCGGGACGGCCAGCGGCGGCCATTGAGGCGGACGGGCTCGAACGGACGGTACTTGTCTTGCGGATTGCGCTGCATCTTCTGGACCTCGGGTCTCAAGTCGCGAGCGAAGACGGGCGGCATGGGCGACGGTTGGCGCTGCCTCGCACCGCCGCGCGCAATGGCGCCGCGGATGCGGATGATCTTCGCGAATCGGCCGACGGATAGACGGACGAATGCTGACGACTTCGGTTGTAAAAACTACGAGAGGGGTACTGCGAGGAACTGCTGGGAGGGACCGTGCGGACAGCACACGGCGCTACGACAGCCTTAGGCTAGTCGTAGCGATAGCGGCCGCGCTAGGCGGCCGGAGGTAATTCGGAGGGTGTTCGGAAAGGAACGCATGGCGACCACTCTATGCCAGGATGCGGCATTGTGTCAAATGGTCGGGATAAAGGGGCGGGGCGCCGCCCGTGCCGTCAGCGCGCGATACGGGCGATCTGCACGATCGTCGTGACCTGCCGCGCAACTGTGTCCGGCACCGGCACCTCGCCGCGCAGCACGGCGTCCGTCCACGCGGCCGTGGTCGCCGCATCGCGCGATTCGGGCAGCGCGACGGGCGGCGCGTCGGTCGACGAACGTTCGGCCTCGATCAGCGTGTCGCACACGCCGTCGTGCAGCCAGTCGACCTGCACCTGGCGCCGCGTGTCGGCGACGGCTTCGCCCTCGGTGCCGCGTGCGAGCAGCGCGCCGCCGAGCGCGGCGTCCGGATGATCGCGGAACAGTTGCGCGAGGCTGTCGCGGTACGGCGGATGCGTGTAGTTGACGAGCCGCAGCCCCGCCGGCGCGAACGGCTGCAGGATCTTCACGAGCGTGTGCGTCGAGTTGCGTACGCCGAGCACGCTGCGCATCGACAGCAGACGTGCGATGCGCGGTGCCAGGACTTCGACCGGCGCGAACGCGACGCGGCGCTCGGCGAGCATGTCCTCGATCGCATCGTGCGACGTCGACGGCGCGAGCGACAACGCCGAGAAAATTTCCGCGCTCGTCACGCGGCCCGGGTCGCGCGCCACGCCGTGAACGAGCACCGGCACGCCTTCGCGCGCGAGCAGCAGCGCGAGCAGCGGCACGAGGTTCGGCTGCTTGCGCGCACCGTTGTAGCTCGGGATCGCGACCGGGCGGAACGCGGCGTCCTGCACGTGCACGGGCTCGAACGAGGCCTGCGCGGCGGCGAGCATCGCGGCCAGCTCGTCGGCGGATTCGCCCTTCAGCCGGTAGGCGATCAGGATCGCGCCGAGTTCGACGTCCGACACGCGCGCGTCGAGCATCGCGCGATAGAGCTCGAACGTGTCCTCGGCGGACAGCGCGCGCGCGCCGTTCGGGCCGCGGCCGATTTCCTTGATGAAGCGGGCGCACGGGAACGGAGCGGTGGCGGGATCGTGGGAAGCGGTCATCGGTACGTGGAGCGGGCGGCCGGCATCGGGCCGCGCGGTGAGCGGTGAGGAATGCCCGAGTATCGCACGGGCGCAGGCGCGCATCGTGCCGCGCTACACTCTGGGTCCCGGCGGTGCGCGCGCCGGCTGCGCCGCGCCCGTGCCGTTGCCGGCCGAATACGACTACGAGAGACATCCCATGAAGCTCTACAGCTATTTCCGCAGTTCCGCGTCGTACCGCGTGCGGATTGCCCTGAACCTGAAGCAGCTGCCGTTCGACTATGTCCCCGTGCACATGCTGCGCGACGGCGGCGAGCAATTGAAGGATGCGTACCGCGCGCTGAATCCGGACGCGGTCGTGCCGACGCTGATCGACGACGACGCGACGCTGCAGCAGTCGCTCGCGATCATCGAATATCTCGAGGAAACCCATCCCGAGCCCGCGCTGCTGCCGAAGCAGCCGGTCGACCGCGCGTACGTGCGCGCGGTTGCGCTGCAGATCGCGTGCGAAATCCATCCGCTCAACAACCTGCGCGTGCTGAAGTACCTGAAGCACACGCTGAAGGTGCCCGAGGACGCGAAGAACGCGTGGTACCGGCACTGGATCGAGGCCGGCTTCGAGACGCTCGAGACGCGTCTCGCGGGCGATCCGCGCACCGGCAAGCTGTGCTTCGGCGACACGCCGACGCTCGCCGACGTGTGCCTCGTGCCGCAGGTGTTCAACGCGAACCGCTTCTCGATCGATACCACGCGTTTTCCGACGATCCAGCGGATCGTCGACCATGCCGCGACGCTTGACGCGTTCAAGGCCGCTGAACCCGGCGTGCAGCCCGACGCGGAATGAGCACGGCGCGCCCGCTTCGAGCGTGGGCGGGCGCGAGCGCGCATGAAAAAGGGCGCCCGAAGGCGCCCCGTGCGATGCGTGCCGGCGAGGTTCAGCCGAGCAGCGCGTCCGCGAATTCCACCGCGCTGAACGGCTGCAGGTCCTCGACCTTTTCGCCGACGCCGATGAAGTAGACGGGTACCGGGCGTTGCCGCGCGATCGCGGCGAGGATCCCGCCCTTCGCGGTGCCGTCGAGCTTCGTGACGATCAGGCCCGTGAGGCCGAGCGCGTCGTCGAATGCCTTTACCTGCGTGAGCGCGTTCTGGCCGGTGTTCGCGTCGATCACCAGCAGCACTTCGTGCGGCGCGCCGTCGTGCGCCTTCGAGATCACGCGCTTCACCTTCTTCAGCTCTTCCATCAGGTGAAGCTGCGTCGGCAGGCGGCCGGCCGTGTCGGCCATCATCACGTCGATCTTGCGCGCGCGCGCGGCGCTGACGGCATCGAAGATCACCGCGGCCGGATCGCCGCTTTCCTGCTGCACGACCGTCACGTTGTTGCGCTCGCCCCAGACCGCGAGCTGTTCGCGTGCGGCCGCGCGGAACGTGTCGCCCGCGGCCAGCAGCACCGACTGGTCGAAGCTCTGCAGATGCTTCGCGAGCTTGCCGATGCTGGTCGTCTTGCCTGCGCCGTTTACGCCGGTGATCATCATGACGAGCGGCTGCGCGCGGCCGAGCATCAGCGATTTCTCGAGCGGCGCCAGCAGCTCGACGAGCAGGTCGTGCAGGGCGTCCTTCACCTGCTGCGGGTCGGTCAGCCGGCCCGTGCGCACCTTTTCGCGCAGCGCGCCGAGCAGGTACTCGGTCGCATCGACGCCCGCGTCGGACATCAGCAGCGCGGTTTCGAGCTCTTCGTACAGGTCCTCGTCGATCTTCGTGTTGACGAAGACGCCGGTGATGCTCGAGCCCGTCTTCGCGAGCCCCGTTTTCAGGCGCGCGAGCCACGACTTCTTCGCGGAGGCATCCTGCAGCGGTGGCGGGACGATCTCGACCGTCTCGACGACTTCGTCGCGGCCGTCGTTGGTCGGCGTGACCGTCATCACGACGGCCGGTGCGGCCGGTTGTGCGGGCGCCTGCGGCACGTCGGCCGCGGGCGGGGCCTCGAGCGCGGGCGCGTCGGACGATTCGTCCGCTTGCTGCGCGTCGGCCGATTGCGATTCCGCCGGATCGGGCTCCTGCGATTTCTTGAATCGTTTGAAGAAACTGAACATGGTCTGACGTCGGGAAGAGGGCAGGCCCGCTGAGAAGAGCGGGGCGCTGGACGGGCCGTTGTGCGTTCGCGCGGGCGCGGCGCACGGCGGCCGAAACCGTGCATTTTATCAGTGCGGCGTGGCGCCCGCGTCAGTGGGCGCCGCCGCTGTGGTAACGTGCGCCTGTTTGGCGGTGCGCCCCTGCGCGCGCCCGGTCCCTCCGTCGTCGATATTCCGTATGTCCCGTTCCTCTTCCGGCCGCCCGGCGGCCCCTCCTGCCCGCGGCAAGCCGCACACGATCCGCATCATCGGCGGCGACTGGAAGCGCACGCCGCTCGCGGTGCTCGATCTCGACGGCCTGCGGCCGACGCCCGATCGCGTGCGCGAGACGCTGTTCAACTGGCTCGGCCAGGATCTCGAAGGCCGCCGCTGCCTCGACCTGTTCGCGGGCACCGGTGCGCTCGGCTTCGAGGCCGCATCGCGCGGCGCGGCGAGCGTCGTGATGGTCGAGCGCCATCCGCGCGCCGCGCAGCAGCTGCGGGCGATCAAGGACAAGCTCGGCGCGCGCTCGGTCGAGGTGGCCGAGGCCGACGCGCTGCGGCTCGCGGCCGGGCTCACGCCCGGTGCGTTCGACGTCGTGTTCCTCGATCCGCCGTTCGGCGAACCGGCCGTGCTCGATCGCGCGATCGCGCTGGCGGCGCCGCTCGTCGCGGCGGGCGGCGCGCTGTACGTCGAAACGGGGGCGGAACTCGCCCCGGCCGCTCATGACGCGCTCGCCGGCTGGCAGGTGGTGAAGCACGGCAAGGCGGGGGCGGTTCACTATCATTTGCTGCGGCGCGAAAATGATGAATAATGCGCGTTCCATACGAGGCGGCGCGCCGCAAAGGCGACGCATGCCCATCTCGGCAGTGGCGTGCGCATCGCGCGGCTGCCATCCCGTTTGCGTGATGACAGGAGGAGCGACATGGTAGTCGCCGTGTATCCCGGTACGTTCGATCCGCTGACGCGCGGGCACGAAGACCTCGTGCGGCGTGCGTCGAGCATTTTTGATACGCTGGTTGTGGGCGTCGCCGACAGCCGCGCGAAAAAGCCGTTCTTCTCGCTCGAAGAACGTCTGACGATTGCGAACGAGGTGCTCGGCCATTATCCGAACGTGAAGGTGATGAGTTTCACTGGCCTCCTGAAGGATTTCGTCCGGACCAACAACGCGCGGGTGATCGTGCGCGGCCTGCGCGCCGTGTCGGATTTCGAATATGAGTTCCAGATGGCGGGGATGAACCGCTACCTGCTGCCCGATGTCGAGACGATGTTCATGACGCCGTCCGATCAGTACCAGTTCATCTCGGGCACGATCGTGCGCGAAATCGCGCAGTTGGGCGGCGATGTCAGCAAGTTCGTGTTCCCGTCCGTCGAAAAGTGGCTGACCGAGAAAGTGACGGCGATGGGAGGCCCTGCCGCGTAATGCGGCGCCGGCCGGTTTCGTCGTGAAGCCGGCCGTTGGCCTGAAGAAGTGAGATCAGTATGGCTTTGATGATTACCGACGAGTGCATCAATTGCGACGTGTGCGAGCCCGAGTGCCCGAACGGTGCGATTTCGATGGGCCCGGACATCTACGTGATCGACCCGAACAAGTGCACCGAGTGCGTCGGCCATTTCGACGAACCGCAGTGCCAGCAGGTGTGTCCGGTCGAATGCATTCCGCGCGATCCGCAGCATGACGAATCGCACGCGCAATTGATGGAGAAGTATCACGCGCTGATCGCCGTGAAAGGCGACGACGCGTCGTGATCCGGCGGTGACGCGCGCCCGTTGACTGGCGAGCGCGCGTTCCGCTTTCAGATCGGCGCCGTCCGGCGCCGGTTCTTCCGTGTCAGGCCAGCAGCTCGCGCAGTGCCGCGACGAGCGCATCGCATTCGGCATCGGTGCCGACCGTGATGCGCAGGTGCTGGTCGATCCGCGGCAGCCGGAAGTGCCGCACGAAAATTTCCCGTTCCTTCAGCTTCGCCGCGATCGTGCCCGCATCGTGCGCGGGATGACGCGCGAACACGAAATTCGCGGCCGACGGCACGATGTCGAAGCCGAGCGCGTCGAGCGCGTGCGTGAGCCGCGTCCGGCTGTCGACCACGCGCCGGCAGGTCGCGTCGAAATAGTCGGTGTCTTCATACGCGGCCTGCGCGGCGACCTGCGCGAGCCGGTCGAGCGGATAGGAGTTGAAGCTGTCCTTCACGCGGTTCAGCGCGTCGATCAGCGCCGCATCGCCGAACGCGAAGCCGACGCGCATGCCCGCGAGCGAGCGCGCCTTCGACGTCGTGTGCACGACGAGCAGGTTCGGATGACGGTCGATCAGCGTAATCGCCGACTGCGCGCCGAAGTCGACATACGCCTCGTCGATCACGACGACCGATGACGGATTCGCGGCCGCGATCCGCTCGACGTCCGCGAGCGGCAGCGCGCGCCCGGTCGGCGCATTCGGGTTCGGAAACAGCACGCCGCCGGCGTCGTCGAGATAGTCTTCGACGCGGATCGAGAAGTCGTCCGCGAGCGGCACGATCGTGGTCTCGACGCCGTACAGGCGCGCGTAGGTCGGATAAAAGCTGTACGTGATGTCCGGGAAGCGCAGCGGCCGGTCGTGCTTCAGTAGCGCCTGGAACGTGTGCGCGAGCACCTCGTCGGAGCCGTTGCCGACGAACACCTGCTCTGGCTCGATGCGATGATGGGCCGCGACCGTCTCGCGCAGGGCGCGCGCGACCGGGTCCGGATAGCGGCGCAGCGTGTCGCCGGTCGTGCCGAGTTCGCGTGCGATCGCCGCGACGACGCGCGGCGACGGCGGATAGGGATTCTCGTTGGTGTTCAGCTTGACGGGGTGCGCGAGCGCGGGCTGCTCGCCCGGCACGTAAGGCACGAGTTGCTGAACGACGTCGCTCCAGTAACGGCTCACCGCTTGGCTCCTGTCGGGCAAAACGTCGAGATTACCGCATGTGCGCGTCGTGGTGGGGCGGACGGCCCGATGCACCGGGCCGGTGCGAGCCCAGATCAGTTGCGATGCAGCTGCATCGTAGCCCGGTCGAGTTCGCCCTTGACGACCATCGGCATCACGGCGAGCGCGCGTTCGATCGACGCGTCGATCACGTCCTGCTCCTCGCGGCGCGGCGGTTTCAGCACGAAGTTCGCGACGTCGGGCTTCGCGCCGGCGCGCGCGCTTTCCGGAATCAGGTCGCGCGGATGGCCGATGCCGATCCGCAGCCGCCAGTACTGCTGCGACGACAGGTGCGCGGTGATGTCCTTCAGGCCGTTGTGGCCGCCGCTGCCGCCGCCGAGCTTCAGCTTCACGGTGCCGGGCGGCAGGTCGAGTTCATCGTGCGCGACGAGGATCTGGTCGGGCAGGATCTTGAAGAATTGCGCGAGCGCGACGACCGACTGGCCGGAGCGGTTCATGTAGGTCTGCGGCTCGAGCAGATGGACTTCCTCGCCGTGCAGGCGCGCTTTCGCGTAGAAGCCGTGGAAGCGGCGTTCGTCGCGCAGCGTCGCGCCGGCTTCGCGGGCGAGCTGGTCGATCAGCCAGAAGCCGGCGTTGTGGCGCGTCGCGGTGTATTCCGCCCCGGGATTGCCGAGGCCGACGATCAGTTTGATCATGACGTTTCGAAGGCGGCAGCGGCCGCCTGGGCGCAGAAAAAGAAAAACCCGCCGGGCAAGCCGCGGCGGGTTGCGTCGACCGTTTCGTGAAACGGATCGATGGGGCGAGCAGGCAGCCGCTTAGGCAGCCGGCGTTTCGCCTTCAGCTGCGTCCGACACGGCACCAGCCGGGATCGTCGCCGATGCGACAACCGGGTTTTCCGCGTCGACGTGCGCGACCAGCACGACGCCCTTCGGCAGCGTGATGTCCTTCGCATGCAGCGATTGACCGGCTTCGATCTTCGACAGGTCGACTTCGAGGAACTCCGGCAGGTCAGCCGGCAGGCACTCGATTTCGATTTCCGTCGCGACGTGCGAAACAATCGCGCTCGACAGCTTCACGGCCGGGCTGATTTCCGCGTTCAGGAAGTGCAGCGGAGCCTTCGTGTGCAGCTTCTTCTTCGCGTCAACGCGCTGGAAGTCCACGTGCAGCACCAGTTGCTTGAACGGGTGGTATTGCACGTCGCGCAGCAGGACCTGTTGCGACTGGCCAGCCACTTCGAGGTCGAGGATCGACGAGTGGAAAGCTTCCTTCTTCAGGGCGTGCCACAGGGCGTTGTGATCGAGTTCGATCTTTTGCGGGGCTGCTTCGCCACCGTAAACGATACCCGTGGTCTTACCAGCGTTGCGCAGGCGGCGGCTCGCACCCGTACCTTGCTCTTGGCGCTCGAAAGCGACGACTTTCATATGATTCTCCAATAGCTGCCCGCGACCAGGCAGTAAAACGGGGCCGTCAAACGGCGGCCCCTGATGAAACGGCCGGGGTTTCGTCTATCCCGTCCGATTGTGCAAAAAGCGAAGCGTTGCCGCTTCGCTTTCCGCGCATACTTTGTTCAGTCGATTCGCGATCAGGATTCCGCGAACAACGACATCACCGAATCGCCGCGGCGGATCCGTGAGAACGTCTCGGCCAGGAGGCTCGCGCTCGTCAGCGAGCGGATCTTCGAGCAGGCCAGCGATTCGGCCGACAGCGGGATCGTATCGGTGACGACCAGCTCGTCGAGTGCCGATGCGGCGATGCGATCTGCGGCACCGCCCGACAGCACGGGGTGCGTCGCGTACGCGAACACCTGCTTCGCACCGCGGTCCTTCAGCACTTGCGCGGCCTTGCAGAGCGTGCCGGCCGTGTCGACCATGTCGTCCATGATCACGCAGGTGCGGCCTTCGACTTCACCGATGATGTTCATCACTTCGGCGACGTTCGCCTTCGGGCGACGCTTGTCGATGATCGCGAGATCGCAGTTGAGCTGCTTCGCGAGTGCCCGGGCACGCACCACGCCGCCGACGTCCGGCGACACGACGAGCAGATCCGAGTAGTTCTGCTTGCGCAGGTCACCCAGCAGGATCGGCGTTGCGTAGATGTTGTCGACCGGGATGTCGAAGAAGCCCTGAATCTGGTCGGCGTGCAGATCCATCGTGATGATCCGCTCGACGCCGGCGATTTCCAGCATGTTCGCGACGACCTTCGCCGAGATCGCGACGCGCGCCGAACGCGGGCGTCGATCCTGACGGGCATAGCCGAAGTAGGGGATGGCTGCGGTGATCCGGCCGGCGGATGCGCGCTTCAGCGCATCGACCATGATCATCAGTTCCATCAGATTGTCGTTCGCCGGTGCGCACGTGGATTGCAGGACGAAAACGTCCTTGCCGCGCACGTTTTCCTGGATCTCGACCTGGATTTCGCCGTCGGAGAAACGGCTGACCATTGCTTTGCCGAGGGGAATACCAAGGATACTGACGACTTCCTGGGCGAGCGCGGGATTCGCGTTGCCAGTAAAGACCATCAGGCCATCATGGCTGTGGCTGCTCATCGTGCACCTGCTTCAGGCTTGGGCGGGAAATGCGGGAAAATTTTTGGCAGGGGAGGAAGGACTCGAACCCTCGCATGCCGGAATCAAAATCCGGTGCCTTGACCAACTTGGCGACTCCCCTACACTTAACTGACTGCTTCACCGAACTCGTGTAGGCCGTTCGGCAAAGTAAAACTTCATGACGCGAAAGCGAAGAGCGGATGCTCGTTCAGACTCTCGGCAACTGCGCCATTCCAACTGGCGGGCAGCTTGGCTTTCGCCGCTTCTGCCTCGTGCTTGCTGTGAAACGCTGCAAACACGCTTGCTCCGGAGCCGGTCATCCTCGCGGGGGTCAAATCATACAACCATTTAACCGCCTGCGCAACTTCCGAGTACTTCCTTGTTACAACTTCCTGCATATCGTTTTGGCCGAAGCTATCTGGCCATCCCGCATCGCTGGTTTGCTGTGCAAGAAAGTCAGCAATTGTGACGGGCTTCGTATCTCTTGTCAACAACTCATCTGAAAATATTTCAGCGGTGGGGACATGAACGCTTGGCGTCACAACCAAGAACCAGCGAGTCGGCAATTGTACCTCAGCTAATTCTTCTCCGATACCCTCTGCGAACGCATTTTTTCCAAAAATAAAAAACGGGACGTCTGCACCGAGCTTGACCGCGAGCGACTGGAGTTCGGCGCGCGGCAGGTCGAGCTGCCACAGGCGGTTCAGCGCGAGCAGCGTCGTCGCCGCGTCGGAGCTGCCGCCGCCAAGGCCGGCGCCCATCGGCAGGCGCTTGTCGATCTCGATGTCGACGCCGTGCGCGGTGCCCGTATGCGCTTTCAGCAGGTTGGCCGCGCGCACGACGAGATCGCTTTCCTCGGGCACGCCGGGCACATCGGTGACGCGCGCGACACGGCCGTCGTCGCGCAGCGTGAAGTGCAGCGTATCGCCCCAGTTCAGCAGCTGGAACACGCTCTGCAGATCGTGATAGCCGTTCGGACGACGGCCGGTGATGTGCAGGAACAGGTTGAGTTTCGCGGGCGCAAGGCAGTTGCGCAGCGAGCGGGTCGAATCGGTCATGCGTAGGTCTGGGCTGGGCCGGTGCTCACTGGTCGAGCACGAGCTTGATGTCGAGCGGCGGTGTCGCGCGCACGAGGTTGACGCGTTTGACGCCCGTGGCCGGGGCATCCGCGTAGGCAAGGTAGTCGATGGTCCAGCCGTCCTGGCGGATCTGCTTGACGCGCGTGTCGTCGGCTGGGTCGCGCACGGTTTCCGCGTGCGTCGCGGGCGCGGCCGTCGGCAGCAGCCAGTAGCGCAGGCCGGCAAGCGGCAGCTCGAAGCCGAGGGTCTTCTGCATCAGGTCGCCGACATCCGGTGCATATTGCGTCGGACGGTTCGGCAGTTCGAGCGAGGCCGCTTGCGGCGTCGATTTCACGATTGCGAGCGTCTGGCCGAGCGGGCTGCGCAGCTCGAGCGACACGTCGTCGCCGCGCTCCTGCCAGTCGAAGTTGCCGTACACGTGCTGCTGCTTGCCGAGACGGTCGTCGTACTGCACCGCGAAGCGGCCGTGGTAAGCGTGCGTCGCGGCCGTTTGCAGCACCGCGCCCGTCGCCGGCACGCTGGCCGACGGCGGCGTGCTCGCGCAGCCGGCGAGCGCGAGCGCCGCGCCGGCCGCGGCCAGCGTGCGCTGCGCGCGGGAGGACAGGGAAAGCGTCGGGAACATCCGCATCAGAGACCGTTGACCTGGAGGCGCTTCAGCGTCTGCACGAGCGTGTCGTTGTCGGGTTCGAGCTTCTGCGCGTCGCGCCACGCGGTACGCGCGTCGTCCTGCGCGCCGCTCTTCCACAGCACTTCGCCGAGGTGCGCGCCGATTTCGGCGTTCGGCTGCAGCTCGTACGCGCGCCGCAGGACCTTCGTCGCGCCGGCCGTGTCGCCCATCCGGTACTTCACCCAGCCGAGGCTGTCCATGATGTACGCGTCGTTCGGCGCGAGCGCCATCGCCTTGTCGATCAGCTTGCTGGCCTCCGGCAGGCGCTGGTTGCGGTCGGCCAGCGAATAGCCGAGCGCGTTGTACGCCTGCGGGTTGTCGGGCTGCGTGCGAATCAGCTCGCGCAACTGCTTTTCCATCGTCGTGTAGTGGCCTGTCTTTTCGGCCGCCATCGCATAGTCGTAGCGCAGGTCGGGATCGTCCGGGAAGTCCTGGACGGCTTGCCCGAGGCGCGCTTCCGCTTCCGGATAGCGCTTCGCCGTGAACAGGATCGACGCGTCCGTGCGTGCGACCACGGCCGCGTCGCGCGGATCCGAGATCGGCAGGTTGTCGAGCACCTTGCGCGCCTCGTCGGTCTTGCCCTGTTTCTGCAGCAGCTGCGCGCGCGTGATCTGCGCGGGCAGGTAGTGCTGGCTCGTCTGGTCGACCTTGTCGAGCCACTGCGACGCCTGCGCGTCGTTGTTCTGGTCGATCGCGATCTGCGCGAGGTAGATGTAGCCCTGGCCGACGTCGAGGTTCGGCTGCTTGTCGCCGAGCTGTACGTACTGCTTCAGGTAGCCGGTCGCCTCGTCGAGTTTCTTCTGCTGGATCTTGATCAGCGCGAGCGCCATCAGCGGCGTCGGATCCTTCGCGTCGAGCTTGCGCATCGTCTCGAACTGTTTCTGCGCGTCGTCGAGGCGATCGTCGGCGAGATACAGCTGCGACAGCGCGAGCCGCGCATCGCGCGACTTCGGATTCTGCTGAACATACTTTTCGAACGACGCGATGCCGGCCGCGCGTTCCGCCGGCCCCATCTGCGACAGCATCAGCGCCGCCGGCAGGTAGTCGGGGCGCAGCGCCAGCGCCTGCTTCAGCGACTGCGCGGCGCCGTCCTTGTCGTCGACCGCGAGCTGTTGCCGTGCGATCGCGAGCTGCGCCTCGGGCCGGTTCATGTCGTTTTTCAGCATGTCCTTCAGCACTGCGAGGCCGCCGACGCGGTCGGAGCCGCGCACGAGCAGCGCCTGCAGCGCGAGGATCGCCGGGCCGCGCGTCTCGCCGGTCGCGCGGGCCAGCTCGCGCGCGAGCATCGGCTGCGCGTCGGCCGGCTTGCCGGCGAGCACCAGCAGCGCGGCGTCGACCTGCGACGCCCGGTTCGAATCCGGCGCGTATTGGCGCCACAGGTTCGCGGCGGACAGCGCGTCGGCCGGGCTCTGCGCGCCGAGCGCGATCTCGGTCGCGCGCTGCGCCATGCGCGGATCGCGCGTGTCGCGGGCAAGCGCGAGGTAGGTCTGGTAGGCCGGCGCCGGCTGGTTGCGCTGGAGCGCGACCTCGGCGGCGAGCACCTGGTAGACGATCTGGCTCGTCAGCGGCACACCGGGGAGATTCTTCTGCTCGTCCGGCATCACATGCTCGAACGCGCCCTGCGGCTCCGCGTCGTCCGATGCCGGATCTTGCGCGTGGGCCGGGAAGGCGGTGAGGGTCCAGGCGGCAAACAGCGCGGCGCCGAGTGCACGTCGGACCGGGAAGGCGCGCACGCCGCGCACGGCGGCGGGGCGCTTCTGAAGCAGCTTCGAGGGCAGAGTCATGGAAATCCGTTCGATGTTTCAACCGATTGTAACGCGCTCGCTACAATACACGCACGATCGTGATGGGGTCCCGCTACCTGTGGAACCCACATGCGAATGCCCGAAATCGTCCGCCGCGCGTGGTGCCACGCGGGCGATTTCGGGCATTCGCGTGTTTGATCCGGCGAAGCCGCGAGAACGGACGTTCTCGCGGCGGCGCATAGTGTGTTCCATAGTAAACAGACCGTAGCCTCAGACCCGTAAAACATGCCAGAGTTGCCAGAAGTCGAAGTCACGCGCCGGGGCATCGAGCCCTTTGTCGCGGGCCGCCGCGTCGAGCGTGTCGACGTCCGTACAGCGATGCTGCGCTGGCCCGTGCCGGCGGAGCTCGCCGAGCAGTTGCGCGCGCGCGAGGTGCTCGCCGTCGAGCGCCGCGGCAAGTATCTGCTGTTCGAGGTCGATGCCGGCTGGTTCATCGTCCATCTCGGCATGACGGGCACGCTGCGCGTGCTGCCCGCGGCCGGCGTGCCGGTCGCCGCGAAGCACGACCACATCGACTGGATCTTCGACGAATTCGTGCTGCGGTTCCGCGATCCGCGCCGCTTCGGCGCCGTGCTGTGGCACCCGCGCGAAGCGGGCGACGTGCATGCGCACCCGCTCCTCGCGAGCCTCGGCGTCGAGCCGTTCTCGCCCGCGTTCACCGGTGCGCTGCTGCACGCGCGCACGCGCGGCCGCACGGTGTCGGTCAAGCAGGCGCTTCTCGCGGGCGACATGGTCGTCGGCGTCGGCAACATCTATGCGTCGGAGAGCCTGTTTCGCGCCGGCATCCGGCCGACGACGGCCGCCGGCAAGGTCTCGCTGCCGCGCTACGAGCGGCTGGCCGACGCCGTGCGTGCGACGCTGGCCGACGCGATCGAGCGCGGCGGCAGCACGTTGCGCGATTTTGTCGGCAGCAACGGCGAAAGCGGCTATTTCCAGCTCGACTGTTTCGTCTACGACCGGGCGGGCCAGCCGTGCCGCGTGTGCGGCACGCCGATCCGCCAGATCGTGCAGGGCCAGCGGTCGACCTATTTCTGTCCGACCTGCCAGCGTTGAAACCCTTTTCCACAATTAGACAACTTGAAGCCGCCCCGCATCGCTCCCGCTCCGTTCCCCGTCACGCCGCTGCATCGCACGTTCGCCACGCGCCTGGTCGCGTGGCAGCGCGAGCACGGCCGCCACGACCTGCCGTGGCAGAACACTCGCGATCCGTACCGGATCTGGCTGTCGGAAATCATGCTGCAGCAGACGCAGGTGTCGACCGTCATCCCTTACTACACGCGCTTTCTCGAACGCTACCCCGACGTCGCCGCGCTCGCGGCTGCGCCGACCGACGACGTGATGGCGCTATGGGCCGGGCTCGGCTACTACTCTCGCGCCCGTAACCTGCACCGCTGCGCGCAGGTCGTCGTCGCCGAGCATGGCGGCGCGTTTCCGGCGACGCCCGACGCGCTGGCCGAACTGCCGGGCATCGGCCGCTCGACGGCCGCGGCGATCGCATCGTTCGCCTATGGTGCGCGCGCGACGATCCTCGACGGCAACGTGAAGCGCGTGCTTGCGCGTGTGTTCGGCGTCGAGGGGTTTCCGGGCGAGAAGCGCGTCGAGAACGACATGTGGGCGCTCGCCGAATCGCTGCTGCCCGACGCCGCGAACGCCGCTGACGTGAGTGCCTATACGCAGGGGCTGATGGATCTCGGCGCGACGCTGTGCGTGCGCGGCAAGCCCGATTGCGCGCGCTGCCCGTTCGCGGGCGACTGCGTCGCGCAATCGACGGGCCGCCAGCGCGAACTGCCGGCCGCGCGGCCGAAGAAGGCCGTGCCGACGCGCAAGACCTGGATGCTCGTGCTGCGCGACGGCGACGCGGTGCTGCTGGAGCGACGTCCGCCGACCGGCATCTGGGGCGGGCTGTGGAGCCTGCCGCAAGCGGACGGTGATGCCGCACTCGCGGAGCTCGCCCGCGATTTCGGCGGCGGCGGTACGGTGCCGCTCGCACCGCTCACGCACACGTTCACGCATTTCCGGCTGGAGATCGAGCCGCGGCTGAGCGACATGACGAGCAGCGGCGGATTGCCTTCGTCCGCACGGGACGCCGATACCGCGTGGGTGCCGCTGGGCCGGCTCGATGCGTACGGCGTGCCGGCGCCCGTGCGCAAGCTGCTCGACGCGCTGAGCGGGTCGCTGCTGTAAGCCGAAGGGGGAGGGGTGCTGCGCCGGTCGCACGCCCGGAAGCGTCGGACTACCGGGCTTGCGTCACGTAGTAGCCCGGAGTTTTACAGCCAGCCGTGCCGGTCGAGCACGTGGTGCACGGCGTCGATGCGTGCCCCGACGTCCGGAAACTCCATCAGCTTCTGCCGCGCACGCAGGTCGAGCGGCAGCAGTTCCGCGAGGCGGTTCGACACCCAGCTCGGATCGTCGAGGCGGAATGGTTCGCCGAACGGCATTTTGTCCGGATCGGACTTCTTCAGTGCGTTGATGATGCGCTCGAGCACCTCGGCGCACGAGCCGAACTGCGCGAGCGCCTGCTCGCCTTCGAGCGGGACGTCGTCGGGCAGCGGCTCCGCGATGCCGACCAGCAGCCCGTTGCCTTCGACGCGATACGACAGCAGCTCGAAACGCTGCGTGCCGACCGCCTGCAGGTACAGCATCCCGAATTCACCGGTATCGCACTCGGTGATGCGCGCCATGCAGCCGATGGTCTCGGGCACCGATACGGCGCCGTCCTGCGCGACTTCGGGCCCGCTCTTCAGCAGGCACACGCCGAACGGCGCGTCATCGCGCAGGCACGCGCGGGACATGTCGAGATAGCGCGCCTCGAACACCTTGAGCGGGAGCAGGCCGCCCGGAAACAATACCGTGTGCAGTGGAAACAGCGGCAGGTCGATCAGGGTGGTCGATAGGGAGGACATGGCGCGCTGACAAGGGAGCGGGCGTCGCTAGGGTCGGGCGACCTCGGAGACGAGCCGCGACGACGCGTCGACATCCACTGGCGCGTCACGATGCCGCACGATCACGTTCGCCTCATGCGCGAGGCGCGCGGCGAGCGTTTCCGCGATGAACACCGAGCGATGCTGACCGCCCGTGCAGCCGATGGCGACGGTCAGGTAGCTGCGGTTGTCATCACGGAAGTGCGGCAGCCATTTCATCAGGAACGCATGGATGTCGTCGATCATCTGGTGGACGATCGGCAGTGCGTCGAGAAAGGCGATGACCGGCTGGTCGAGCCCGGTGAGCGGGCGCAACTGGTGGTCGTAGTAAGGATTCGGCAGCGCGCGCACGTCGAACATCAGGTCGGCGTCGAGCGGCACGCCGCGCTTGAAGCCGAACGATTCGAACATGACCATCAGGTCGTTGTTCTTTTGCTCGATGAAGCGCTTGACCCACGTGCGCAGCGCGTTCGCGCGCAACGTGCTCGTATCGATCTGGTGGCCGAATTCGGCGAGCGGCGCGACGAGTTCGCGCTCGCGCTCGATCGCTTCCTCGAGCGACGACAGCAGGCCGACGTCCGCATCGTGCGACCGCGAGCCGGACAGCGGATGGCGGCGGCGTGTTTCGGAGAAGCGCTGGATCAGCGCTTGGGTGCTGGCGTTGAGGAACAGCACGCGCACGTCGTGCTCGCCCGACAGTTCGCGGATCAGGCCGGGCATTTCGTCGAGCGATGCGCTCGAGCGCGCGTCGATCGCGACCGCGAGCCGGCGCTGGCCGTTCTGGGCGAGGTAACGGGCGAGTTCGGGAAGCACGTGCGGCGGCAGGTTGTCGACGCAGTAATAGCCTGCGTCTTCGAGCGCGTTCAGCGCGACGGACTTGCCTGAGCCGGAGATGCCGGTGATAAGGACGATGCGCATGGGAAGCAGAGAATCCTGACGTTTCATCATAGCACCGGCTCGACGCGTCGGCGTTGCGTGGCCGGCGCGTGCGGGTTACACCAGTTTGCCGGGGAACTGACTGTCGGGATCTTGCATCGCGAGTCGTTGCCGATCCATGAAATCGCGCAACGTGTCGATTCCGCGCAACTGCAGGATCGTGTTCCGGACGGCCGCCTCGACCAGCACCGCGAGGTTGCGGCCGGCCGCGACCTGGATCGTGACCTTGCTGATCGGCAAGCCGAGCACGTCGACGGTCTGGCTTTCGAGCGGCAGGCGCTGGAATTCGCCGTCGGGGCGCCGCACGAGCTGGACGATCAGCTTCAGCTTCATTTTCCGCCGGACGGCGGTTTCGCCGAAGATCGTCTTGATGTCGAGCAGGCCGAGGCCGCGCACTTCGAGCAGGTTCTGCAGCAGCGGCGGGCAGCGCCCTTCGACGAAATCGGGGCCAAGTCGGACGAAATCGACTGCGTCGTCGGCGACGAGGCCGTGGCCGCGGCTGATCAGCTCGAGGCCGAGTTCGCTCTTGCCGAGGCCCGAATCGCCGGTGAGCAGCACGCCCATCCCGAGGATGTCGATGAACACGCCGTGCAGCGTCGCGCGCGGCGCGAGGATGCGCGACATGTAGAGCCGCAGGCTGTCGATCACCGCGGCCGCCGACATCGGCGTCGTGAACAGCGGGGTGGACGAGCGCGTGCAGCGCAGGACGAGCTCGGGCGGGGCCGCGGCGCCGCCGGCGACGACGAGGAACGGCGGTTCGAGGGCGATCAGCTCGGCCATGTGGCGCGAGCGGTCTTCGTCGGTCTGTCGCTGGTAGTAGTCGATTTCGGCTTCGCCGAGCACCTGGATCCGGTTCGGGTGGATCAGGTTCAGGTGGCCGACGAGGTCGGCGCTCGACGTCGCATTGCCGACCGTGTCGGCGGAAAAGCCGCGCTCCCAGCCTTCATGCCCCGTCAGCCAGCTCAGTTTCAGCGTGGCCGCGTTGTCGTCGAAGATGCTCTGGGCGTTGATGCTGGACGTATCCATGACTCTCGTCACTCCAATGAGCCGGTGCATGCGCGCGGCGACGGGCGTCGCCATGCTTGGCCGGCGCCGGGCGGCCCTGGACGGCGGCATGTGCCGCCTCGTACCGGAAAGAATTCCGCCCGGATCAACTCAAGGTTGCCACTGAGTGAGCAGGCGATGCAACTCGGCGATATCCGTTTCGTTGTGCAGACGCTCGCGCGCGTCGCGATCGGATAGCAGTTGCGCGATTTCCGACAGGATTTCGAGGTGCTGCTGGGTGGCTTGCTCGGGGACGAGCAGGAAGATCAGGAGACCGACCGGCTGGCCGTCGGGCGCTTCGAACGGAATCGCATCGGCGAGGCGGACGAACGCGGCGAGCGGGTGCTTGAGACCCTTGATGCGGCCGTGCGGAATCGCGACCCCTTCGCCGAGCCCGGTCGAACCGAGGCGCTCGCGCGCGAACAGGTTGTCCGTGACGGTGCTGCGGGCGATGCCGTTCTGATTCTCGAACATCAGCCCGGCTTGTTCGAAGACGCGTTTCTTGCTGGTGACTGAGAGGTCGATGACGACGTTCTCTATGGGCAGGATTTTGGCTAGGCGATTCATGTTGGCAGGCGATTGGGCGGCCTGGGGTCTCCTTGCTGCGGCAGACTGATTTTCCATGTTCGGCGATATCAAGGCATGTGGCATCGGCAACCTGCTACGCAGCTACCGCACCCAGCGCCCCCCGGCGATAACCGAAACATTATAGAGCACAGCCGCGTGCGTGGCGCAGCCCGGACTGACCGGTTGCACCTCTGCGCGGAGTCGCAAAAAAAACGCCCGGCGAACCGGGCGGCGTACGTGTTGCGGTAAAGGTTATTGCGGCGGCAGTTCGATCTGGTCGATCGACGGTTGAAGCTTGATCGGGTCGTGCGCGTGCGTTTGCAGGCGCTCCATGTGCTTGACGACCTGGCGATCCAGCTTGTCGATCAGCAAATCGATCGCAGCGTACAGGTTGCCGTTCGCGCTTTCGACGAAGATGTCCTTGCCCTTCAGGTGCAGGTTGATTTCCGCGCGCTGCTGCTTGTCCTTTTCCTTGTGGTTGTCGACCGAGAGGATCACAGTGCCATCGATCACCTGATCGCTATGCCGTAGCACCCTGTCCAGCTTGGTGATCACGTATTCGCGAATTGCAGGCGTGACTTCGAGATGATGTCCACTGATCTTCAGGTTCATAGTGCTTCTCCAAGCGAGTGGCCACCCGGCCGCATCGAGGCGGCGCTCCGGTCGACTTGCCCGTGCCGCACGAAGCGGCGTATATCGCGGACAGATCGTCCGGCCTGTTCCCCGTGTGCGCGGTGGCCGGGACACGCCTGCCGCCGGGCAGGCAGCAGGCTTAAAGAGACTTGCGCAGATTCACTGCCGGGATCTTGAGGGCTTCGCGATATTTCGCAACCGTGCGGCGCGCGACCACGAAACCCTGTTCTGCCAGCAGCTCGGCAATGCGGCTGTCCGAAAGTGGCGATTTTGGGTCTTCAGCTCCTATCAGTTGCTTGATCAGGGCTCGGATGGCGGTCGACGAGGCGGCGCCACCGGTGTCGGTCGAGACGTGAGATCCGAAGAAGTACTTAAATTCAAGCGTCCCGAACGGGGTCAGCATGTACTTCCCGGTTGTCACACGGCTGACAGTCGACTCGTGTAGGCCCAGCGTATCAGCTATTTCCCGCAAAACCAAGGGGCGCATGGCAATTTCACCGTGCGCAAAGAAATTCTTCTGACGCTCGACAATAGCCTGCGCGACACGCAGGATCGTGTCGAAACGCTGCTGGATATTCTTGATCAGCCAGCGTGCTTCCTGGAGCTGCTGCTTCAGCGAACCGGCCGACGGATCGCCGCGGCTGTTGCGCAGGATGTTCGCGTACAGGTTGTTGATCCGCAGGCGCGGCACGACCTCCGGATTGAGCTCCGCGAGCCATCCCTGGCCGGCCTTCTTCACGATGATGTCGGGCACGACGTAGTCGGCTTCGGCCTTGCCGTACGCGGCGCCGGGGAACGGCTCCAGCGAGCGGATCAGCGCATGCGCGTCGCGCAGCGCGTCGTCGCTCGCCTTCAGGTGCTTGCGCAACCGGGTGAAGTCGCGCGCGGCGAGCAGTTCGAGATGCTGCGACACGATCTCGAGCGCGAGCGTGCGCGTCGGGGACGGATCGAGGCGCAGCAGCTGCAGCTTCAGGCATTCGGACGCCGAGCGCGCGCCGACGCCGGGCGGGTCGAAGCTGTGCAGCAGCGCGAGCGCCGCGTTCAGTTCGTCGCAGTCGATCTCCAGTTCGGGCGGCAGGTCGGCGAGCACTTCGTCGAGCGTCGCGGTCAGGTAGCCGTCGTCGTCGAGCGACTCGATCAGGAACATCACGAGCGCGCGATCGCGCGGGCCGGCCTGCGTGACGCGCAACTGCGCGGACAGGTGGTCGCGCAGCGACGTGGCGGCTTCCTGCACCTGAAGCGGCGGGAGGTCGTCGTCGTCGGACGCGCCGCTCGAGCGGCCGAATTCGTCGAGATTCCATTGCGGGCCGTCGTTGCCGTCGCCGGACCCGTAGCCGTCGTATTCGTCGGCGGCGGCCGGCTCGTCGCGCTCCGCGCGATCGCTGGACGTGCTGCTGCCGTTGGTCGAGGCCGGCTCGGTGTTCTGCGCGGGGGGCGTCTGCGCGATCAGCGATCCGTCCGCCGCGACACGCAGCGGGCTCGCGATCCATTCGTCGTCGTTCTCGAGCAGCGGGTTCTGCGCGACGGCCATCGCGACTTCCTGTTGCAGTTCGAGCGTCGACAACTGCAGGAGCCGGATCGACTGCTGCAGCTGCGGCGTCAGCGCCAGATGTTGCGACAGGCGGAGTTGAAGGCTGGCTTTCATGGCAAGGAGGGAGTCATACCGGCAGTTTGCCACGACCCAGGCGCATTGAGCCATCCGCGATTACGCGCGGCGCGCCGCCCGGCCGCGGGCAGGGCCGCGGGCGTGGATGCAAAGCCGGGCGCGGCCCCGCACGGCGATGCCGGGCGGGGTGCAGCCAGCCACGAGGGGGAGTTACATGCGGAAGTGTTCGCCGAGGTATACGCGGCGCACGCTTTCGTTTTCGATGATTTCGCTCGGTGCGCCGGAGGCGAGCACCGAGCCGTCGCTGATGATGTACGCGTGATCGCAGATGCCGAGCGTTTCGCGGACGTTGTGATCGGTGATCAGCACGCCGATGTTGCGCTGCTTGAGGAACTTGACGATCTTCTGGATCTCGAGCACCGCGATCGGGTCGACGCCGGCGAACGGTTCGTCGAGCAGGATGAAGTTCGGGTTGGTCGCGAGCGCGCGTGCGATTTCGACGCGGCGCCGTTCACCGCCCGACAGCGACAGCGCGGGGTTCTCGCGCAGGTGGCCGATCTGCAGTTCGTCGAGCAGCGCTTCGGTGCGCGACGAGATCGCGTCCTTCGACAGCCGCTTGCCGTCTTCGCCGTGCTGCAGCTCGAGCACCGCGCGGATGTTCTCCTCGACGGTCAGCTTGCGGAACACGGACGCTTCCTGCGGCAGGTACGACAGGCCGAGCGATGCGCGCTTGTGGATCGGCAGCAGGCTGATCGAGCTGCCGTTCAGCGAGATCTCGCCCGCGTCGAGCGGCACGAGGCCGACGATCATGTAGAACGACGTGGTCTTGCCGGCGCCGTTCGGGCCGAGCAGGCCGACGACTTCGCCGCTCTTCACGTCGAGCGACACGTCCTTGACGACCGTGCGCGAGCCGTAGCGCTTCTTCAGGTTGCGGACGACGAGCGAGCTCGTGGTGCCGGCAGGTTGGCGGTTCGGTAGCGCGTTCATTGGCCCGGCGCTCCCTGGATCGTGGTCGACGGCGACAGCTTCGCCGGCGCACCGTTCAGCGGCGCGGGGCCGCCGTTCTTCGGCGACAGCATCGCGCGCACGCGGCCGTTCGGGTTGCCCGGCGCGGCGACGTCCTTGCCGCCCTTTGCGGTGTAGAAGTCGCGCTGGCCGTCGTACGTGATCACGCTGCCGTGCACGGTGTCGGCGATCGTCGACGTGCCCTGCAGGCGGCGTACGGTCGCGGCGGTCGTCAGCGTGGTCAGGTCCTGCTTGCCGTCGTAGTCGATGCGCTCGGCGTCGCCGTCGATGTATTCGTCGAGGCCTTCGCGCTTTTGGCGGAACGTCGCGTGCTTCTTGCCGCTGCCGTACGAGGTGGCGTACTGATAGCCTTCCGGGTCCTGGCGCACTTCGACGCGATCGCCCTTGATGATGATCGTGCCCTTCGTGATCACGACGTTGCCGGTCGCGACCGTGACCTGCTTCAGGTCGTCATAGGTCAGGTTGTCGGCCTCGACGTTGATCGGCTTGCTCTGGTCGGCCTTCTCGGCATGGGCGAGCGGCGCCAGCCCGACGAGCGGGAGCGCCACGAGCGTCGCGGCGAGCGCGGCGCGGACGGCGCGCGCAGCGCCGCCGGAAATCTGTCGAGGGAACGGTTCGTTCATGCAGTCACGTGAGGGATGCGTCACTTGGGTTGACCTTTCGAGCCGCCGGACGTGTCCTGCGCGGCGATCGTGCCGCGCACGTTGCCGTAAAGCTCGATGACCCGGGTGACGTTGTTGTACTTCATGCCGTCGGTCGCGTTGACGAGCGACAGGCCGCGCTGAAGTTTAACCGGCTTTTCGGTCTGGATCACATCGTCATTGACGAAGATCCGGAAATGCTGGGAATCGGCCTGCATCTGCGGATCGCCGCCGCCGGCCGCGCGCAGGATGCGTGCATTGTCGTACAAATCGACGATCGACACGTCGCCGTTGACGGTGCCGCGCTTCGCGGTGGTCGTGACGACCGGCTTGCCGGGCTGGAACGCGCGCATGGCCGGATCGGTCAGGTCGCTGTTTTCGGTGTCTTCGTAGTGGATCAGCTTCGCGGCCGTCAGCCGGTACTGGGTCGAGCCCGACTGGTCGAGCTCGGTGACCGAGAAGTTGTCCGCGAAATAGTCGGGCGTGTGGCGCTTCGGCTGCACGGTGCCCTCGCCGGGCGGCGGCAGCGTGGCCTGCAGCAGCCACCACGTGATGCCTGCGAGCGCGGCGACCGCGACGAGCGGCAGCAGCTGGGTCCAGCGGAAATGCGTACTCATCCGTCAGGCTCCGCAGGCCGCTGCGAGCAGCGCGTCGTAGCGGCGCTGCGCGCGCAGGATCGCGTCGCAGACTTCGCGCACGGCGCCCTGGCCGCCGCGGGCCTCGGCGACCCAGTGCGCGCGGGCGATCACCTCGGGGTGCGCGTTCGCGGGGGCCGTCGCGAAGCCGCAGCGCAGCATCACGGGCAGGTCGGGCCAGTCGTCGCCCATGTAGCCGCACGCGTCGGCGGTGAGGCCGAGCGACGCGATCAGGTCGGCGAACACGGTGAGCTTGTTCTCGACGCCCTGGAACAGGTGCGCGATCTTCATTTCCTTCGCGCGCGCCGCGACGATGTCCGAGCGGCGGCCCGTGATGATCGCGGTCGCGATGCCGGCTTCGCCGAGCAGCTTCACGCCGTGGCCGTCGAGCGAATTGAACGACTTCATCGTGTCGCCGGTCGCGGTAAACAGCAGGCCGCCGTCGGTCAGCACGCCGTCGACGTCGAAAATCATCAGCTTCACGCGGCTCGCGCGTTCGGCCGCAGTCAGCGCTGCGCTCATCAGATCACCTTCTTCGAAAACAGGTCGTGCATGTTCAGCGCGCCGATCAGCACGCCGTCGGCATCGACCACCAGCATCTGGTTGATCCGGTGGCGCTCCATCAGTTCCACGGCTTCGACCGCGAGGTGATCCGGTGCGATCGTGCGCGGGTCGCGCGTCATCACGTCGGTGATCGGCAGCGTGCGGAAATCGCCGTCGCGCGCGAGCACGCGGCGCAGGTCGCCGTCCGTGAAGATACCGACGACCTTGCCGCCGGCGTCGACCACGGCCGTCATGCCGAGGCGCTTCGCGGTGATCTGGAACAGCGCGTCCGACAGCGTCGCGTCGAGCCCGATGGACGGGACGTCGTCGCCCGAGCGCATCACGTCGCGCACATACGTGAGCAGGCGCCGGCCGAGTGCGCCGCCCGGGTGCGAGCGCGCGAAATCTTCCGAACCGAAGCCGCGCGCGTCGAGCACGGCGACGGCGAGCGCATCGCCGAGCGCGAGCGCGGCGGTCGTGCTCGCGGTGGGCGCGAGGTTCAGCGGGCACGCTTCCTTCGACACTGCCGCGTTCAGGTTCACGTCGGCGAGCGTGCCGAGGCTCGACCCCGCGCGGCCCGTGATCGCGATCAGCTTCGCGCCGATCCGCTTCACGAGCGGCAGGATCGCGACGAGCTCTTCCGATTCGCCTGAATAGGAGATGCCGATGAAGACGTCGTCGGAGGTGACCATCCCGAGGTCGCCGTGGCTGGCCTCGGCGGGGTGGACGAAGAAGGCCGGCGTACCGGTGCTGGCCAGCGTGGCTGCGATCTTGCGGGCGATATGCCCCGATTTGCCGATACCGGACACCACCACGCGGCCGCGGCAGCCGAGCAGCAGCGCGACGGCCTGGACGAAGCCGCCGTCGAGCTGGTCGCGCAGCGCGCGCACGGCGTCCGCCTCGATGTCGAGCACGTCGCGGGCGAGCGCGAGCGCCCGATCATCATTGATTTTCGCTATCATGCGCGGAGTATAGCAAAGGCGTTTGTTCGCCGCGCCGGGCCTTCGGACTCGTCCGATGCCGCCTGTCCACCGCCACCACCCGCGCCCGCATTGCCGTGGCCCCGACGAACGAGGACGCTTCGCCTGTGATTTCCCCGCTCGAAATGACTCTGCTGCTGCTGCTGGCTTCGGTGGTGGGCGTCGTCGTATTCCGTTCGTTGAACCTGCCGCCGATGCTCGGCTACCTGACCGTCGGCATCCTGGTCGGCCCGCACGCGCTCGGCATCACGGCGGATCTCGAACGGGCCGAGCATCTCGCGGAATTCGGCGTGGTGTTCCTGATGTTCTCGATCGGCCTCGAATTCTCGCTGGCGAAGCTGAGGTCGATGCAGCGGCTCGTGTTCGGGCTCGGGCTGCTGCAGGTCGTCGCGACGCTGGTGCTCGCGCTCGCGCTCGGCGCGCTGTTCGAACGCTGGGAGCACCTCACATGGCAGGGCAGCATCGCGCTCGGCGGCGCGCTCGCGATGTCGTCGACGGCGATCGTGTCGAAGATGCTCGCCGAGCGGCTCGAGATCGAGACCGAGCACGGCCGCAACATCTTCGGCGTGCTGCTGTTCCAGGATCTCGCGGTCGTGCCGCTGCTGATCGTGATCGCCGCGTTCGGCGCCGAATCGTCGAAGGACCTCGCGCTCACGCTTGGCGTCGCGGCGGTCAAGATCGTGATCGCGCTTACGCTGCTGCTGGTCATCGGGCAGCGCTTCATGACGCGCTGGCTCAACGTCGTCGCGCGGCGCCGCTCGCAGGAGCTGTTCGTGCTGAACCTGCTGCTCGTCACGCTGGGCGCCGCGTTCATCACCGACAAGTTCGGCCTGTCGCTCGCGCTCGGCGCGTTCATCGCGGGGATGCTCATTTCCGAGACGCCGTTCCGCCATCAGGTGGAAGAGGACATCAAGCCGTTCCGCGACGTGCTGCTCGGCCTGTTCTTCGTGACGACGGGCATGCTGCTCGATCCGCGCGTGATCTGGGAGCACCCGCTCCTCGTGCTCGGCTTCTTCGTCGGGCAGATCCTGTTCAAGGCGACGACGATCACCGGGCTCGCGCGGCTGTTCGGCGCGACGCCGGGCGTCGCGATGCGCACCGGCATCGGCCTCGCGCAGGCCGGCGAATTCGGCTTCGTGCTGCTGAACCTGATCCTCGACCGGCATCTCGTCGATTCGACGCTGCTGCAGGCGATCCTCGCGTCGATGCTGCTGTCGATGCTCGCCGCGCCGTTCCTGATCCAGAACGCCGACCGGATCGTGATGCGGCTGTCGTCGACCGAATGGATGCAGCAGTCGCTGCAGATGACGCGGATCGCGACGCAAAGCCTGAAGCAGCGCGGCCACGTGATCATATGCGGCTACGGCCGGGCCGGGCAGAACCTGGCACGGATGCTCGAACAGGAAGGCATTTCGTACGTCGCGCTCGACCTCGACCCCGATCGCGTGAGTGCGGCCGCGGCGGCCGGCGAATCGGTCGTGTTCGGCGACGCGGCGCGCCGCGAGTCACTGCTCGCGGCCGGTATCCACCGCGCGGCGGCCGTCGCGATCACCTATGCGAACACGCCGTCGGCGCTGCGCGTGCTGCATCACGTGCACGAACTCGAGCCGACGCTGCCCGCGATCGTGCGTACCGTCGACGATGCCGATCTCGAAAAGCTGCTCGCGGCCGGCGCGACCGAGGTGATTCCGGAGATCGTCGAGGGCAGCCTGATGCTCGCGTCGCACACGCTGGTGCTGGTCGGCGTGCCGATGCGCAAGGTGGTGCGGCGCGTCGAGGAAATGCGCGACGAGCGCTACAGCCTGCTGCGCGGCTATTTCCGCGGCGCGGATGACGCGGACGACGACGACCACGAGCAGGTGCGGCTACAATCGGTGCCGGTCGATGCGCGCGCGGACGCGGTCGGGCGTTCGCTGGAAGAACTCGGGCTGTATGCGCTCGGGCTGGAAGTCACGGCGATCCGCCGGCACGGCATCCGCGGCGTCGAACCCGATCCGCAGACCAAGCTGCGCGCGAGCGACATCGTGGTGCTGCGCGGGCTGCCCGAGGCGCTCGCGCTCGCGGAGGAGCGGTTGTCGCGCCATCGGCGCGATCCGCCGGCCGCGGCCGCCTGAGTCGCGATTTACGACCCGACCCGTATTGATTCGAAACGGTGCCCGATCTTCGCGCACCGTTTTTTTCGGAGAGTTTCATGCCGCATTCGTCGCCGGGCGCACCGCTCGATCCGGTCGCCTTCATCCACAGCCAGATCCGCACGGTGCCCGACTGGCCGCAGCCGGGCGTGCAGTTCCGCGACATTACGACGCTGCTGCAGAGCCCGAAGGCGCTGCGCATCCTCGTCGACCTGTTCGTCGAACGCTATGTCGATGCAAAGCTCGACTACGTCGCGGGCCTCGACGCGCGCGGCTTCATCATCGCGCCGATCGTCGCGTACGAGTTGAGCGTCGGTTTCGTGCCGATCCGCAAGGTCGGCAAGCTGCCGTACAAGACGCGCTCGGAATCGTACGACCTCGAATACGGCAGCGCGACGGTCGAGATCCACGAAGACGCGTGCCGCCCCGGCGACCGCGTGATCATCATGGACGACCTGATCGCGACCGGCGGCACGATGATGGCGGGGCGCAACCTGCTGCAGCGGCTCGGCGCGGTGGTCGTCGAAGGCGCGGCGATCATCGACCTGCCCGATCTCGGCGGCTCGACGCTGCTGCGCAACGCCGGACTGCCCGTCTATACCGTTACCGAATTCGCCGGCCACTGAGCGACGGTCCGCCCGGGCACATCGCCCGGGTTCGTCGCATTGGTTCAACGCGTTGGTTCACCGCATTGGTTCACGTTTCGCAGCGAGGTCACGATGCCCAACTTCATGCTGTTTCTTGCCACGTCGGTCGCGATCACGTTCGCGCCCGGTCCCGACAACCTGCAGGTGCTCGCCCGCGGCATCTCGCAGGGTCGCGCGGCCGGCTTCGTCGCCGCGCTCGGCTTCACCGCCGGGATCCTGTTCCACACGACGCTCGCGGCACTCGGCGTGGCGGCCGTGCTGCGTTCGTCGCCCGTCGCGTTCGAGATCCTGAAGCTCGCGGGCGCCGCGTACCTCGTGTGGATCGGCATCAAGGCGCTGCGCAGCCAGGGCCTTGCGAATGCGCATGCGCGCCCGCCGCAGCCGCTCGGCACGATCTTCCGGCAGAGCGTGATCGGCAACCTGATGAACCCGAAGGTCACGCTGTTCTTCGTCGTGTTCCTGCCGCAGTTCGTCGATCCGCACGGCGCGCAGGGCGTGACGCTGCAGATGTTCGAGCTCGGCGCGCTGTTCATGCTGCAGACGGCCGTGGTCTTCTCGCTGTTCGGCGTGGGTGCGGGCATGATCGGCGCGTGGCTGAAGCGCCGCCCGAAGGCCGGCGTGTGGCTCGACCGCATTGCCGGCGCGACGTTCATCGCGATCGGCATCCGTGTCGCGCTGAAGGACTGAGCGCGATGACGTTTCCGTGCATCGCGGCCGCGCGCCGCTTCGATCCGGCCGCGCACCTGCGTTTCGAGATCGCCGGCCAGGCGGTCGGCTGGGTGCGCCGCCAGGACGTCGCGAAGCTCGCGCGCTGGCCCGACGTGTTCGAGCTGACCGGCGAGCGCGTCGTGCTGTCGGCGCGCTACGACTCGGTCGACGCGCGCAGCATGGCGCTCGCGAGCGCGATCGGCGCACTGGCGGCCGAGGGCGCGATTCCAGGCTGGCGCGACGAGATCTACGCGATCCGCAACCGCTTCGACGATCCGCCGCTCGCCTACATCGAGCGCGCCGCGTCGCGCTTCTTCGGCACGCAGACCTATGCGGTGCACGTGAACGGCATCGTAGAATATGCGGTTGCGCCGGGCGAGCCGCCCGCCGCTGCCGTGCCGCGGATGTGGCTCGGCCGTCGCAGCGAGACCAAGGCCACCGACCCCGGCATGCTCGACAACGTCGTCGCCGGCGGCATCGGCTGGGGGCTGGGCGTTCACGAGACGCTCGCGAAGGAATGCTGGGAAGAAGCCGGCATTCCGCCCGAACTGGCCGCGCGCGCGATCGCGGGCCGCGCGGTGCAGGTGCTGAACTCGCTGCCGGAAGGCACGCAGTCCGAACTGATCTTCGTGTACGACCTGCCGCTGCCGCACGATTTCGCGCCGCGCAACCAGGACGGCGAAGTGGCCGAGCACCTGCTGGCCGGCGTGCCCGAGGTGATCGGCTGGCTGCGCGACGGCCGCGCGACGATGGATGCGAGCCTCGCGACGCTCGACACGCTGCTGCGCCACCGCTGGATTCCGGCGGCCGATGCGGCCGGGATCGACGCGCTGTTCGCACCGGCCGCGTGACGCAGCCGCGGCGAACGGACCATTTGACGAATACGGAAACAAAGGGAGTAGCGGTCATGCCGACCGATCACAGCTTTATCTTGAAACTGTCGTGCCCCGATCGGCACGGCATCGTCCATGCGGTCTCGGGCTTCCTGTTCGAGCGCAGCAACAACATCCTCGATTCGGCGCAGTTCGGCGACAGCCGGACCAGCGAGTTCTTCATGCGCGTGCACTTCGAACAGGACGGTGGCGGCGTGGATGCCGCATCGGCGCTCGACACGCTGCGCAAGGAGTTTGCGCCGCTCGCCGAGCAGTTCTCGATGCGCTGGGAGCTGCACGACGCGGCCGTGAAGCCGCGCGTCGTGATCATGGTGTCGAAGATCGGCCACTGCCTGAACGACCTGCTGTTCCGCTATCGCACCGGCCAGCTGCCGATCGAGATCCCGGCGATCGTGTCGAACCACAAGGAGTTCTACCAGCTCGCCGCGAGCTACAACATTCCGTTCCATCACTTTCCGCTGATCGGCGGCTCGTCCGATGCCGCGAAGGCCGCGCAGGAAGCGCGCGTGCTGGAAGTGATCGACGAGCACCAGGCCGATCTCGTCGTGCTCGCGCGCTACATGCAGATCCTGTCGCCGAACATGTGCGAGCAGCTCGCCGGGCGCGCGATCAACATCCACCATTCGTTCCTGCCGAGTTTCAAGGGCGCGAAGCCGTACTACCAGGCGTTCGACCGCGGCGTGAAGCTGATCGGCGCGACCGCGCACTACGTGACGACCGATCTCGACGAAGGCCCGATCATCGAACAGGAAGTGGAGCGCGTCGACCACAGCATGACACCCGACCAGCTGACCGCGATCGGCCGCGACGTCGAGTGCGTGACGCTCGCGCGGGCGGTGAAGTGGCACGTCGAGCACCGGATCGTGCTGAACGGGACGAAGACGGTCGTGTTCCGCTGATGCGATGGCGGCCGGATAGTCGGCCCCGTCGGCCCCGGCAAACAAAAACGCCGCCTCCTACGGAGTGCGGCGTTTTTTATTGCGTGAGCGCGGCAGTCTGCTTCAGATCAGCCGCAGCAGGTACAGCTCGCGCTTCAGGTACGCATAGAAGATCGGCGCGGCGATCACGCCGGGCAGCCCGAACGCGGCTTCCATGATCAGCATCGCGAGCAGCAGCTCCCACGCACGCGACTCGATCTGGCCGCCGATGATCTTCGCGTTCAGGAAATACTCGAGCTTGTGGATGACGACGAGGAACGCGAGCGACGCGATCGCCGTGCCCATGCTGACCGACAGCGACACGGCGACGATCAGCGTGTTCGAGATCAGGTTGCCGATCACCGGCAGCAAGCCGACGATGAACGTGACGAGCACGAGCGTTTTCGACAGCGGCAGCCGCTGGTGGAAGATCGGCAGCGCGACGAGCAGGTAGATGCCCGTGAACACCGCGTTGATCGCCGAGATCTTGATCTGCGCGAACACGATCCGGCGGAAGGCGTCGGCGAAGCGCGACACGCGCGTGACGAGCGCGGTCGACAGCGGCCGGCGCACCTTGCCGTGCTCGACGCCGATCGCGATCATCGCGCCGATGATCATCCCGAACAGCACGTGGCCGAAGCCGCGCGCGACGCTCTTGCCGCTCTGCTGGAGCTGGTCCATGTGCGAGTGCATCAGCACGGCCGCCCTCGTCTTCATCTGCTCGACGTCGACGGGCAGCAGGTTCGCGATCCAGGCCGGCGTGCGCGCACGCGTTTGCTCGACGATCTGCATCAGCTGGCCGAGCAGGCTCTGCAGGTTCGGCACCGTGTGCTCGAAATGCTCGATGATGGCGAGCGTCAGGCCGGTGAGCGCGCCGACGATCGCGATCGACAGCAGCACGACGGCGACCCAGCGCGCGCGCATGCTCGTGGTATGGCGTTCGATCACGGGCGCGATCGTGTGGATCAGCTGGTAGACGAGCAGGCCGGCCAGCATTCCGCCGAGCAGCTTGAGCTCGATCACGAGCCACATGGCGAGGAGCGCGAATACGTAGCTGCCGATCTCGAGCGCCGACAGCTTCGGCAGGCTGAAGTCGCTCGTCAGCCGCACGCTGCGCAGGTGCGGTTCGCGATTCTGCGCATCGCGCGACGAGTCTGGTTGCTTCTCCATCGTGGATTCCTGTCGTTCGTGTGTCATGCCGCGGAATGCGCGGCAGAGCCGCGTTCGCCCGGCGCTGCACCGGATTGGTGCGTACGGCGAACCTTACGACCGTAAAGTATAGCTGCCATTATGGTCCGCAACGGGGCCGTTTGGCGCGTGGTGTAAACGCAGAAGGGAAAACGAGGGGAGGCCGGTTGCGCGGCGCGGAGGGACGCGCGCGCGGCCGGGCGGCCGCGCGCGGGAAGGGCGGGCGCGTCAGCCGGCCGCGACCTTGCGGGTCGGGCGCTTGAGCAGCGGCGCGAGGTACTTGCCGGTGAAGCTCGCCTTCGTCTTCGCGACCTGCTCGGGCGTGCCCTGCGCGATGATCTGGCCGCCGCCGGCGCCGCCTTCGGGGCCGAGGTCGATCACCCAGTCGGCCGTCTTGATCACGTCGAGGTTGTGCTCGATGATCACGACCGTGTTGCCCTGGTCGCGCAACCGGTGGATCACTTCGAGAAGCAGCGCGATGTCGTGGAAGTGCAGGCCGGTGGTCGGCTCGTCGAGGATGTACAGCGTGCGGCCGGTGTCGCGCTTCGACAGCTCCAGCGACAGCTTCACGCGCTGCGCCTCGCCGCCCGACAGCGTCGTGGCCGACTGGCCGAGGCGGATGTAGCCGAGGCCGACGTCGAGCAGCGTCTTCAGCTTGCGCGCGATGACCGGCACCGCGCTGAAGAACTCGTACGCGTGCTCGACCGTCATGTCGAGCACTTCGCTGATGTTCTTGCCCTTGTACTGCACTTCGAGCGTTTCGCGGTTGTAGCGCTTGCCGTGGCACACGTCGCACGGCACGTAGACGTCCGGCAGGAAGTGCATCTCGACCTTCAGCACGCCGTCGCCCTGGCACGATTCGCAGCGGCCGCCCTTCACGTTGAACGAGAAGCGGCCCGGATCGTAGCCGCGCTCCTTCGAGGTCGGCACGCCCGAGAACAGCTCGCGGATCGGCGTGAACAGGCCCGTGTACGTGGCCGGGTTCGAGCGCGGCGTGCGGCCGATCGGCGACTGGTCGACGTTGATCACCTTGTCGAAGTGCTCGAGGCCCTCGATCGCCTCGTGCGGCGCCGGCTCGGCCGACGAACCGTACAGGTGGCGCGCGACCGCGTGATACAGCGTGTCGTTGATCAGCGTCGACTTGCCGGAGCCCGACACGCCGGTGATGCAGGTCAGCAGGCCGACCGGCAGTTCGAGATCGACGTGCTTCAGGTTGTTGCCGTGCGCGTCGACGATGCGCAGCATCCGCTCGGGATCGGGTGCGAGCCGCTCGTCCGGATATTCGATGACGCGCTTGCCGACCAGGTACTGGCCCGTCAGCGACTGCGGGTTCGACTGCACCTGCTTCGGCGTGCCTTCGGCCACGATCACGCCGCCGTGCTCGCCCGCGCCGGGGCCCATGTCGACGACGTAGTCGGCCGTGCGGATCATGTCCTCGTCGTGCTCGACGACGATCACCGAGTTGCCGAGGTCGCGCAGGTGCTTGAGCGTCGCGATCAGGCGGTCGTTGTCGCGCTGGTGCAGGCCGATCGACGGCTCGTCGAGCACGTACATCACGCCCGTGAGGCCCGAGCCGATCTGCGACGCGAGCCGGATGCGCTGCGCCTCGCCGCCCGACAGCGTCTCGGCACTGCGCTCGAGCGACAGGTAGTCGAGACCGACGTTGTTCAGGAACGTGAGGCGCGCGACGATTTCCTTGATCACCTTGTCGGCGATCTCGCGCTTCGCGCCTTCGAGCGTCAGGCCGTCGAAATAGCCGAGCGCGTCGCGCAGCGGCCAGCCGCTGATTTCATAGATGCCGCGCGCGTAGTCGCCGGTGCCGATCCGCACGTGGCGCGCCTCGCGGCGCAGGCGCGTGCCGTCGCACGACGGGCACGGCTGGTTGTTCTGGTACTTCGACAGCTCTTCACGCACCGCGACCGAATCGGTCTCGCGGTAGCGGCGCTCGAGGTTCGGGATGATCCCTTCGAACACGTGCTCGCGGATTGTCGTGCGGCCGCGCTCGTTGATGTACGAGAACGGGATCGTCTGCTTGCCCGAGCCGAACAGCAGCACCTTCCGGATCTTTTCCGGCAGGTCCTCGAACGCGGCGTCGATGTCGAATTCGTAGAACGCCGCGAGACTCTGCAGCATCTGGAAGTAGAACTGGTTGCGGCGGTCCCAGCCCTTCACGGCGCCGGCGGCGAGCGACAGCGACGGGTGCGCGACGACCCGCTTCGGGTCGAAGAACGTGATCTGGCCGAGGCCGTCGCATTCCGGGCACGCGCCCATCGGGTTGTTGAACGAGAACAGCCGCGGCTCGAGCTCCTGCAGCGAGTACGAGCAGATCGGGCACGCGAACTTCGAGCTGAACAGGTATTCCTTGTCGGTATCCATCTCGAGCGCGATCGCGCGGCCGTCGGCGAGGCGCAGCGCCGTCTCGAACGATTCGGCGAGCCGCTGCTTCATGTCCGGGCGCACCTTCAGGCGGTCGACGACGACGTCGATCGTGTGCTTGTCGTTCTTCTTCAGCTTCGGCAGCGATTCGACCTCGTAGATCTTCGCGACGCCTTCGTTCGCGGCGCCGCCGCCCGAGCGCACGCGAAAGCGCACGAAGCCCTGCGCCTGCATGTCCTCGAACAACTCGGCGTGCTCGCCCTTGCGGTCGGCGACGACGGGCGCGAGGATCATCAGCTTGGTTTCCTCGGGCAGCGCGAGCGCCGCGTCGACCATCTGCGACACGCTCTGCGCCTCGAGCGGGATCTCGTGGTCGGGGCAGTAGGGCGTGCCGACACGTGCGTACAAAAGTCGCAGGTAGTCGTGGATCTCGGTGACCGTACCGACGGTCGAACGCGGGTTGTGGGACGTCGCCTTCTGCTCGATCGAGATCGCGGGCGACAGGCCCTCGATCAGGTCGACGTCGGGTTTCTCCATCAGCTGCAGGAACTGGCGGGCATACGCGGACAGGCTTTCGACGTAGCGGCGCTGGCCCTCGGCATAAAGGGTGTCGAACGCGAGCGACGACTTGCCCGACCCGGACAACCCGGTAATCACGATCAGCTTGTGGCGCGGCAGGTCGAGATTGACGTTTTTCAGGTTGTGGGTGCGTGCCCCACGGATACGGATCTGTTCCATGAACCTGGCGAAAATGGAGGGAACCAAACCTGCTACTATAACGGCTTTTCGAGACCGTCGTTTACGGCCCCCCGCCTTTACAGCAGGTGGCAGCAAGGCGACACCCGCACCGGGGAAAGCGCTCGCGCCGCACGGTTCCGGGCGGCCCGCAGGCTGTCTGCATCGTGCCCCGACGTGTCGCCCGCCAGGCCTTCCGGGCCGCCGGTCCTGATCTTCCGCCGCCCGCCGCCGGGCGGACATTCCGATCATTCGAAATTCATTCCCGATGTCCAATCCGTCCGCCACGTCTTCCCGCATGACCGCGCCCGAACTGCGCGCGACCACGTCGCTCGCGGCGATCTTCGCGCTGCGCATGCTCGGCCTGTTCATGATCATGCCGGTGTTCTCGGTCTACGCGAAAACCATCCCGGGCGGCGACAACGTGCTGCTCGTCGGCATCGCGCTCGGGGCCTACGGCGTCACGCAGTCGCTGTTCTACATCTTCTACGGCTGGGCATCCGACAAGTTCGGCCGCAAGCCGGTGATCGCCACGGGCCTCGTGATCTTCGCGATCGGCAGCTTCGTCGCCGCGTCCGCGCACGACATCACGTGGATCATCGTCGGCCGTGTGATCCAGGGGATGGGCGCGGTGTCGTCCGCGGTGCTCGCGTTCATCGCCGACCTGACCTCCGAGCAGAACCGCACGAAGGCGATGGCGATGGTCGGCGGGTCGATCGGCGTGTCGTTCGCGGTCGCGATCGTCGGTGCGCCGATCGTGTTCCACTGGGTCGGGATGAGCGGGCTGTTCGCGATCGTCGGCGTGCTGTCGATCCTCGCGATCGGCGTCGTGCTGTGGATCGTGCCCGACGTGGCGAAGCCCGTGCACGTGCCGGCGCCGTTCGCCGAGGTGCTGCACAACGTCGAGCTGCTGCGCCTGAACTTCGGCGTGCTGGTGCTGCATGCGACGCAGACGGCGCTGTTCCTCGTCGTGCCGCGCCTGCTGGTCGACGGCGGGCTGCCGGTCGCCGCGCACTGGAAGGTTTACCTGCCGGTGATGGGGCTCGCGTTCGTGATGATGGTCCCGGCGATCATCGTCGCGGAAAAACGGGGCAAGATGAAGCCGGTGCTGCTCGGCGGCATTCTGGCTATCCTGATTGGTCAATTGTTGCTCGGCAGCGCACCGCATACCATCCTGATTGTGGCGGCGATTCTGTTCGTCTACTTCCTCGGGTTCAACATCCTGGAAGCGTCGCAGCCGTCGCTCGTGTCGAAGCTGGCGCCGGGTTCGCGCAAGGGCGCGGCCACGGGCGTCTACAACACCACGCAGTCGATCGGGCTCGCGCTCGGCGGCATCGTGGGCGGCTGGCTGCTGAAGCACGGCGGCGCGAACACGGTCTTCTACACGTGTTCGGGGCTCGTGGCCGCGTGGCTTATAATCGCGGCCAATATGAAGGCGCCGCCGCGCAAGGCCTGAAGAACCTCATTTCGGGCAGGCCCGGTCGCGTGCCGGCTCGTCCGGCGGGCCGTCCCGGCGATAGGCGCGGGCGGCCCGGCATCGAATTTACTGGAGAAACACATGGCATCCGTCAACAAGGTCATCCTCGTCGGCAATCTCGGCGCCGATCCTGAAGTCCGTTACCTGCCGAGCGGCGACGCGGTTGCGAACATCCGTCTCGCGACGACCGATCGCTACAAGGACAAGACGAGCGGCGATTTCAAGGAAATGACCGAGTGGCATCGCGTCGCGTTCTTCGGCCGTCTGGCGGAAATCGTCAGCGAATACCTGAAGAAGGGTTCGTCGGTCTATATCGAAGGCCGCATCCGCACGCGCAAGTGGCAGGGCCAGGACGGCCAGGATCGTTACTCGACCGAAATCGTGGCAGAACAGATGCAGATGCTCGGCGGCCGCGGTGCGGGCGGCGGCGGCGGTGGTGGCGGTGACGAAGGCGGTTACGGCGGCGGCTACGGTGGTGGCGGCGGCGGCGGTCGCGGCGAGCAGATGGAACGCGGCGGCGGCGGTCGTGCCGGCGGCGCGGCGCGTGGCGGTGCAGGCGGCGGCGCGCAAAGCCGTCCGAGCGCACCGGCCGGCGGCGGCTTCGACGAGATGGACGACGATATCCCGTTCTGATCGCCAAGTCGGCATCCCGCATCACGATGGGCCCGAATGCCCGAGTCAAGCCGCTTGCTTGGCCCGGGTCTTCGGGCCTTGCTTCGTTTACGTCGTTCCTGTCCCTCTTCCTGTACGTCGCACTCCGGGTAAAACGTGGCTGATGAACTTCCCGACCTCATCGCAGAACAACTCGACGTGCTGTTCTGCGGGATCAATCCCGGCCTGACCGCGGCAGCGACCGGGCATCACTTTGCGGGGCGAAACAACCGCTTCTGGCGCGTGCTCCATCTCGCTGGCTTCACGCCGGCGGAAATCTCGCCGCAGGACGATAGCTCAATCCTCGGTTACGGCTGCGGCCTGACGGCGGTCGTGAAGCGGCCGACGGCAAGTGCCGACCAGCTTTCGCGCGCGGAATTCGTCGCCGCGGCCGCGGCGTTCGAGCAGAAGATCGCGCGTTACCAGCCGCGCTTCGTTGCCTTTCTCGGCAAGGCCGCGTATTCGGCGCTGTCGGGGCAGCGCGAAGTCGCGTGGGGGCTGCAACCGGCCCGCATGCAGGGCGCGAGTGTCTGGGTGCTCCCCAATCCGAGCGGGAGAAATCTCGCGTTCAGCCTCGGCGAGCTGGTCGACGCGTACCGCCAGCTTTGCCTGGCCGCGACGACGGCGGGGCAGCATGCGGCGCAATGAGACGGCTTCCCGTTGGCCGGGCACCGTGCTGCCGCGTGCGTTCTTCGACCGCACGGCCACCGACGTCGCGCCGCAACTGCTCAACAAGATCCTCGCGGCAGCGGACGGCCGCGCCGGCCGCATCGTCGAAGTGGAAGCCTATGCCGGCGCGATCGATCCGGCGGCGCATACCTATCGCGGCAGGACGCCGCGCAACGCGACGATGTTCGGGCCGCCGGGGCATCTGTACGTCTATTTCACGTACGGCATGCACTGGTGCTGCAACTGCGTGTGCGGCCCGGACGGCACGGGCACCGGTGTGCTGATCCGCGCGCTGGAGCCGCTGCACGGCCTCGACCGGATGCGCGCGGCCCGGCCGCCGCAGACGCGCGATCGCGACCTGTGCCGCGGGCCGGCGCGGCTGACCCAGGCGATGGGGATCGGCGGCGCGCAGGACGGCGCCGACCTGGTTGATGCGCGCGAAGGGTTCGCGATCGTCGACGACGGCATGGCGCCGCCCGCCAATCCGGAGGCCGGGCCGCGCATCGGCATCCGCGTCGGCCAGGATTTCCCGTGGCGGTGGTGCGTGCCCGGCAACCGGTACGTGTCGGGGGCGCTGCCGCGCACCTGATGCGTGCGGCACACAGGTCGTACGCAAGTCGCACACAATTCGACCTGCGTCACGCAGCCGCCATTATTGACCGGCTAAGCTGATCCTTTCGACGTTCGATCGAGGGGACACCATGCGGCGGGTCGTATTCAACCAGAAGGGCGGCGTGGGCAAGTCGACGATCGTCTGCAACCTGGCGGCGATCAGTGCGAGCGAAGGGTTGCGCACGCTCGTCATCGACCTCGATGCGCAGGCGAACTCCACGCGCTACCTGCTCGGCGACGCGGCGGCCGACGCGCAACCGGGCGTGGCCGGTTTCTTCGAAACCGCGCTGACGTTCAACTTTCGTCCGGTCGACGTCGCGTCGTTCATCCATCCGACCCCGTTCGAAGGGCTGGACGTGATGCCTGCGCATCCGGATCTCGACACGCTGCACGGCAAGCTCGAGTCGCGCTACAAGATCTACAAGCTGCGCGACGCGCTGAACGAGCTCGACACCTACGACGCCGTGTACATCGACACGCCGCCCGCGCTGAATTTCTACACGCGCTCGGCGCTGATCGCGGTCGAGCGCTGCCTGATCCCGTTCGACTGCGACGATTTCTCGCGCCGTGCGCTGTACACGCTGCTCGAGAACGTGAAGGAAATCCAGCAGGACCACAACGCGGCGCTCGAGGTGGAAGGGATCGTCATCAACCAGTTCCAGCCGCGCGCGAGCCTGCCGCAACGGCTGGTCGACGAACTCGTCGACGAAGGGCTGCCGGTGCTTGCGTCGCGGCTGTCGGCGTCGGTGAAGATCCGCGAGTCGCATCAGCAGTCGACGCCGGTGATCCATCTCGAGCCGGGGCACAAGCTCGCGCAGGAGTTCCGCGCATTGCACCGCGAACTGGCCGGCTGATTCCACGCTTTCCCCGCATCGACCGCGGCCGCATCATGCGGCCGTATTTTCATCGCGACCCGCAATTCGTCCGATCATTGATTTTGTCATTAATAATCCCGAAAACGATTTCATAATAAATCCAGAAAAAACGATTACATAAGTGACTGCTCAATTTTCAATGCGTGTCGGTTTTCTAATAAACGGAATAATGAATTGGTAAATGTTGCGCGACGTCACTGTGCGCTATCCTGTAAAAAGGTAAAAAGGCATTGCGGGATCGGACGTCTGAGGGATCCTCTCCGCGATGTCGGCGAGTCGCGGGTTCCAGCGGCTGCTTGAAATGATAATAAGGGTTTACACCTAGTATTAATGCCATTTAATTGACAATTAATCGATCTAGAATGGGCCTCCTTCAACTTCCCGCACTCGAATAAGTGACGGGTTGCCAATAAGGAAGCCGTTGTCGATCGAGCTTCCATTTTTCGTTACGTCGTCTCTCGCATTGCTAACAGGAGCGTGCCCGATGTCCGTATTTGCCCCCGAAAAACTCACCGCCGATTATCAGTCCGGTATCGCAGCGTGGTTCGCGATTGCCCGTCCGGCGATCCACGGTTTCGAGGCTGTCGTCGAACTCAACCTGCAGGCGGCCCGGACGGCGCTCGAAGAGTACGAGGACAAGCTGAAGAACGCGTTCAACAGCAACAACCCGGCCGCCGGCTTCGCGCAGCAGATCGCCGCACCGCAGGAAGCGGCCGGCAAGGTCGTGTCGTACGGCCGCCATCTGTTCGACATCGCGGTGTCGACGCAATCCGAATGGGCGAAGGTCGCGCAGGCGCAGTACGAACAGAACGACAAGCGCCTGAAGGACGCGCTCGGCGAGCTGTCGAAGCATGCGCCGGCCGGCTCGGCACCGGTGGTGGCCGTGCTGAATTCGGCGCTGTCCGCGGCGACGGCAGCGGCTGATTCGGTGCGTGCAGCGACGGGTCAGGCGATCGAAGCCGCGCAGAGCGGTTTCGATGCGGTCAGCGAAACGGCCACGCGCGGCGCCAAGCAGACGGCTGCCGCCGCCCGCAAGGACGCAGCCGCACGCGAATCGGCTGCGTAACTGCATGACGGCGTGCCGCGTGCGAGCGCGACACGCTTGATCGGCGCCGGATGGCGTCGGGCTCCGCGTGTGCCACGCGGTGTCCGGCAGCCGTCCGGTTCGCCGCAAGGCGCCTGTGCCGGCGTGCCGCCGGTGTGCGCGGGCGCCGCGTCCGCCCTTTGGCGGCGTGCGACCGCGATCGCGCCGGATGGCGCGACGTGCGCCATCGCCCGTTGCAGCCGGCGCATGCCGGCGTCAGAACGACGAACTGATTTCGATGCAGGAATTGAACATGACGGACGTAGTGATCGTATCGGCCGCGCGAACCGCGGTCGGCAAATTCGGTGGCTCGCTTGCGAAGGTTGCGGCGCCGGAACTGGGCGCGACGGTGATCCGCGCGGTGCTGGAGCGTGCGGGCGTGAAGCCCGATCAGGTGAGCGAAGTGATCATGGGCCAGGTGCTGACGGCCGGTTCGGGGCAGAACCCGGCGCGCCAGTCGCTGATCAAGGCCGGCCTGCCGACGGCAGTGCCGGGGATGACGATCAACAAGGTGTGCGGCTCGGGCCTGAAGGCCGTAATGCTGGCGGCGAACGCGATCGTCGCGGGCGACGCGGACATCGTGATCGCGGGCGGCCAGGAGAACATGAGCGCGTCGCCGCACGTGCTGCCGGGCTCGCGCGACGGGTTCCGAATGGGCGACGCGAAGCTGGTCGACACGATGATCGTCGACGGCCTGTGGGACGTGTACAACCAGTACCACATGGGCATCACGGCGGAGAACGTCGCGAAGGAATACGGGATCACGCGCGAAGAGCAGGACGCGTTCGCGGCGTTGTCGCAGAACAAGGCGGAAGCCGCGCAGAAGGCCGGCCGCTTCAACGATGAAATCGTGCCGGTGTCGATTCCGCAACGCAAGGGCGAGCCGCTGCAATTCGCGACCGACGAGTTCGTGCGTCATGGTGTGACGGCGGAATCGCTGTCGGGGCTGAAGCCGGCGTTCTCGAAGGACGGCTCGGTGACGGCGGCGAACGCGTCGGGGCTGAACGACGGCGCGGCGGCGGTGCTGGTGATGTCGGCGCAGAAGGCGGCGGCGCTCGGCCTGACGCCGCTCGCGCGGATCAAGGCATATGCGAACGCGGGCGTCGATCCGAGCGTGATGGGCATGGGCCCGGTGCCGGCATCGCGCCGGTGCCTGGAGCGCGCGGGCTGGACGCCGGGCGACCTGGACCTGATGGAAATCAACGAGGCGTTCGCGGCGCAGGCGCTGGCGGTGCACAAGCAGATGGGCTGGGACACGTCGAAGGTGAACGTGAACGGCGGGGCGATCGCGATCGGTCACCCGATCGGCGCGTCGGGCTGCCGGATCCTGGTGACGCTGCTGCACGAGATGGTCAAGCGCGATGCGAAGCGCGGGCTGGCGTCGCTGTGCATCGGCGGCGGGATGGGCGTCGCGCTCGCGGTCGAGCGCGCCTGAGCAGGATCTGACGGCACGGTTCGCCGCGACGCCGGCCGGCGTCGCGGGCGAACCAGGCAGGTTTCGCGCATGACAGGCAGTCAATAACAAGCGCGAGGTTCCGGTGCGTGCCGCGCCCGCGACGCGGGCAGCTGCGCATCGAAGCGGTGGGGCGGCAGCCGGTACGATGCCGCCGCCCCGCATTCATCGATTACTTTTTTGTCGGTAATTTATAGGATGACTAAGCGAATTGCAGTTGTGACAGGTGGAATGGGCGGTCTTGGCGAAGCGGTCAGCATCAGGTTGAACGACGCGGGCCACCGGGTAGTCGTCACGTATTCGCCGAACAACGCCGGCGCGGACCGCTGGCTGACCGAGATGCATGCGGCCGGCCGCGAGTTCCATGCGTACCCGGTGGACGTGGCCGATCACGATTCGTGCCAGCAATGCATCGAGAAGATCGTGCGGGACATCGGCCCGGTCGACATTCTCGTGAACAACGCCGGCATCACGCGCGACATGACGCTGCGCAAGCTCGACAAGGTCAACTGGGATGCGGTGATCCGCACGAACCTCGACTCGGTCTTCAACATGACGAAGCCCGTCTGCGAAAGCATGGTCGAGCGCGGCTGGGGCCGTATCGTCAACATCTCGTCGGTGAACGGCTCGAAGGGTTCGGTCGGCCAGACCAACTATGCGGCCGCGAAGGCCGGCATGCACGGTTTCACGAAATCGCTCGCGCTCGAGGTCGCGCGCAAGGGCGTGACGGTGAACACGGTATCGCCGGGCTACCTCGCGACGAAGATGGTGACGGCGATCCCGCAGGACATCCTCGACTCGAAGATCCTCCCGCAGATTCCGGCGGGCCGGCTCGGCAAGCCCGAGGAAGTCGCGGCGCTGGTCGCGTACCTGTGCTCGGAGGAGGCCGGCTTCGTGACGGGCTCCAACATCGCGATCAACGGCGGCCAGCACATGCACTGACCCGCGGCGGCTCGCACTGCGTTCGCGCACGTGCCGGGCCGCGTTCCCCACTATCCCGTGCCGGGGCGGCGGCAGGCGCGCCGCTTCGGCCTCGCATTCCGGAGAACGCATGGGCGACACCTGGATGGGACTCGCGATCGGCGGCACGGCACTGGCCGTCGCGCTGACGATGGCGGTCTCGCTCTACTGGCTCGAGCGGCGCCGCGCGCGGCTGCTGCGGAACTTCGATCACCGCGATTGCTGGCTCGTCGCGTACGGCCGGTGCTTCGCGCGCAGGCCGGCACGGCAGCCACGCCGCATGCGCGGGGCGCGTTGACTGCGGACCCGAAGCGACGCGATCGATGATCGATCACGCCCCGCGCGCATGCCCTTGGCGATGTGCGCGGGACGCGGGATCAGTCGCTCTTGTCGCTCTTGCCGGCCGACTCGCCCGAGTCGTTCTTGTGGAAGATCCGCTTCGTCGTGCGCTTGGTGGCATCCCACCCTTCGCGCGACGCATGCGCGACGCCGTGCCCGACCGCCTTCGCGGCGCTCGCGGTCGCGTGGCCGAAGCTGCGTGCCGCTTCACCCGTCTTGTGCGCGGCTTCCTTCGAATCGCGCTTGATGTCCTGCTTCACTTCCGACATGTCCGCGTGCGCGATCGGGCTGATCAGCGCCAGAACGAGCGCGGTGCCAATGAACTGACGAACTTTCACGACCTGGTTTCCTTGGGGTTGGCCTCTTCAGCGAGGATTCGTGGTGCCGGCAGGCGCCGGTTGAAACGCGCCGGCGGTCGATGCGTCGAGCATCACCGCGGCGCGGCCGGACAGCAACAGACGATCGCCGCAGCGCAGCGTGAAGCCGTACAGCACGGAGCGGCCGTCGCCGCTCATGCGTTCCGCGTCGACGACGAGCGGCGGCTCGAACGTGTCGAGCCGCTCGACGAACGCGTCGACGTTGCGCACGCTCGCGAGATAACCGGCGCGCGGGCGCTCTTCGTGCGCACCGAGCAGCGCACCGTGTACGGCCATCGCCTGCGCCGCATATTCGATGCCGCAGACCGACGCGAGCCGGCCGTGCGCGCGCAGCGGGTTGTGCGGATCGCGATGGCTCGTCGTCGTGCAGCGGATCCGTTCGGTATCCCATGCATCGACCGTATCGAGCAAGCACATCGCACCGCCGTGCGGAATGTGCGCGGCGATCCATGCGCGGTCGAGCGGCGGCGCGAGCGGGCGCGTGGTGGTCGTCATGCGGGCTCCGCGACGGGTGCGGGCATCGCGACATCGACCTGCACGCGCGTATCGTCCAGGTAATCGAGCACGACGCGCGTCGAACGCCGCGTCGCGAGGGCGTCGAGCAGCGGCAGCACGCGCGCGGCCGGATTGCCGGCGCGCAGCGCGTCGAGTTCGGCATTCGCGAGTGTCGTCGCGGGGGCGTCGGTGAGCTGTACGTCGATGCGGGCGAGCGTGCGTTCGCTCGCGTCGGGCGCGAGCACGAGTGCGACGCCGAATGCATCATCGATCGGCCGCACCGCGCGCAGCGGTTCCGGATAGTCGGTGTCGTACGCGACCAGCAGCGTCGGCACACGATCGACGGCGACCTGGCACAGGCTCTCGAGCAGGCCCGCGGCGAAGCTGCCGTCGTGCGCGCACAGCACGTTCGACGTCGCCATCGCGCGGGTCGCGATGCTCCAGTAGCCGGCCGGCGCGTTGTGCACGGAGTTGTGGAAGCGTGTCGGCGACAGCTGGCGATCGTCGCCGGCCAGCGTTTCGCAGATCGCGTGGCAATTCTGGCCGTCGCCGCCGGACGCGCTGAACACGGTCGCGAGCGTCGCGGCATCGCGACCGCTCGCGGCCACCGCCTGGTGGCCAACCGCGAGCGCCGTGCGCACGACGGGCCCCGTGCGGCGCCGCTCGGCCGACGGCAGCCCGGCCGGCGGCGGCAGTTCGGTGCGGGCAGGGGCATAGGGCACACGGCCCGCGAGCACGTCGGCCGCATGCGGCCAGTCGTTCAATCCGGGCCCGACGAGGCCGATGCTTTCGATGAAGGCGGTAAGTGTCATGACGGGCCTCAGCGGCTGGCGTGATCGGCGCGGCCGAGGATCAGGCTGCAATTCGTGCCGCCGAAGCCGAACGAATTGGACAGGACGGCGCGCACGCGCGTGTCGCGGCTCGCGAGCACGTAGTCGGCGACGAGTGCCGGGTCGGGTTGCGTCGTGTTGACGCCGGCCGGCACGAACTGGTCGCGCAGCGCGAGCGCGGCGACGACGGCTTCGAGCGCGCCGGCCGCACCGAGCGTATGGCCGGTCGCGCCCTTCGTCGAGCTGCACGGCGTGCTGGCGAACAGCGCGCCGACCGCGCGGCTTTCGGCTGCGTCGTTGCTCGGCGTCGCGGTGCCGTGCAGGTTCACGTAGTCGATGTCGTGCGCGTCGAGGCCGGCGGACGCGAGCGCCTGCTCGATCGCCGTGCGCGCGCCGAGCCCTTCCGGATGCGGCGACGACATGTGATGCGCGTCGCTCGATTCGCCGATGCCGAGCAGCAGGATCGCGTCGTCGTCGAGCGCGTCGGGCGGCTCGGGCAGGCGCTCGACGAGCGCGAACGCGGCGGCCTCGCCGATCGAGATGCCGTCGCGTGCGACGTCGAACGGCCGGCACGGCCGGCGCGACAGCAGTTCGAGCGAATTGAAGCCGTACAGCGTCGTCAGGCACAGCGAGTCGACGCCGCCGACGACGGCCGCATCGATCAGCCCGGCCTCGATCATGCGCCGTGCGGAGCCGAACACCTTTGCGCCGGACGAGCACGCGGACGAGATCGCCATCGCCGGCCCGCGCAGCGCGAAATACGCGCGCACGAACGCAGCCGGCGAATACGGGTTGTGCGTCTGCGCATAGCGGAAGCCGGCCGGCAGCGCGCCGCTCGCGGGATCGCGCTGCTGGTACGCGTGCTCGGTTTCGAGGATGCCGGCCGTGCTCGTGCCGATGAACACGCCGACGCGTGCCGCGCCGTAGCGCGCGACGGCCGCGGCGACGGCGGTGTCGAAGCCGTCCTGCGTCAGGCCGAGCTGCGCGAGGCGGTTGTTGCGGCATTCGAAGTCGGCGAGATCGTTGCGCACGGGTTGCGCGTCGACGCCGTCCACCGCGCCGATCCACGTGTCGAGGTCCGCGCGCTCGAAGTTGCACGGCGTCAGCCCGCCGCGAGCGTGGCGGAGCGCGTCGCGGGTCGCGTCGAGGCCGCGGCCGATGCAGCTGGTGGCGGTGAAGTGCGAGAGCAGGAGAGGTTTCACGAGGGTCGCATCCGGTGGCCGGAACGGGCGCCGCAGCAGGGCTGGCGAGCGCGCCGTTCGAGGTCAGATTTTATCAAACGGGGGTGCCGAACCGCCCGACTGGCCCGGCTGGCCGGGCGGCTCGGGCGTGAGCGCCGCGCGCAGCGTGGTCCAGTGCAGCTGCGCATCGGCGGCTGCACGCAACACCGCCTGCAGCACGTCGAGCACCACCGGTTCGCCGCGCGCATCGCGTGCCGCGTGACCGTCGTGCACCAGCAGGATGTCGCGCGCGTCGAGTCCGTGCAGCAGGCGGCGCGTGACGGTCGCGGCATCGTGCGCGCGCGTGTCGAAGCCGCGCCGCGTCCAGCTGGCGAGCTGCAGGCCGAGTTCGCACAGCACCGGTTCGAGAAACGGATTGCGCAGTCCGGCCGGCGCACGGAAGAACAGCGGGCGCGTGCCGGCGATCTCGGTCAGCGTCTGCTGCGCGGCCGCGATCTCGCGCCGCAGCGCGGCGGGTCCCGACAGCGAGAACGTATGCCGGTGTCGCTGGCTGTGATTCTCGACCGCGTGGCCGCGCGCGACGATCGCCTCGATCCACTGCGGATGACGGCGCGCGAGATCGCCGATGCAGAAGAACGTCGCACGCGCGTCGTGACGGTCGAGCAGGTCGAGCACGCGCGGCGTGACGTCCGGGTCGGGGCCGTCGTCGATCGTCAGTGCGAGCTTGCGGCCGGCGCCGACCGGCAGGCGCGTCCAGTTCGGGCCGAGCAGCACGCTGCGCGGCCACAGCCCGGCGGCCGTCAGCGCGAGATGCGACGCGACCACGCCGCCGACGGCCCACGGCCACGTGGCCGGTTGCGCGACGACGGCGGCCGCCGCACCCGCATGCAGCACGGCCGTTCCCGCGATCAGCGGCGTCGGTTTCCAGCGGCGCGTCTCGCCGGCCGGATGCGATGGAACGGACGACGGCGTGTTCATGCCGGACTCCGTCGACGACGCTCGCCGGGCGCCGCCGCACGCGGCGCGAGAATCGCCGCGAATGCGAGCGCGAGCATCGCGCCGGGGCCGACGGTCAGCCCGAAGGTTTCGAGCAGCGGCACGCGCGATAGCGCGAGCAGCCCGAAGCCGGCGACGGTCGCGAGGTTCGCGATCAGCAGCGACACGAGCGTGTAGGGCGTCACGGGTTGCGCGTCGTCGCGCTTGCAGAAGAACAGCGCGTAGTTCGAGCCGACCGCGACGATCAGCAGCATCCCGACGAGGTGCAGGATCGTCAGCTGGACGCCGGCCAGCGCGAAACCGGCCGTCACGACCAGCGCGGCCGCGACGAGCGGCGCGAGCGCGCGCACGGCCAGGCGCGGCGAACGCAGCGCGACCAGCATCAGCACGGCGATCGCGGCAAAACCCGCGAGCGACAGCCGGATGTCCTCGTGCACGTAGCTCACGTACAGGCGATCGGCTTCGGTTTTCATGTCGACGAACAGCGCATCGGGCACGCCTGCGCGCTCGACGGCCGCGCGAATCGGCGCGGCATCGAGGCCGGGCGCCAGCGGTGCGGTGCGAGCGGCATCCGGCGCGCGCAGCGACAGCATCGCGCTCCAGCGGCCGTCGCGTTCGGTCAGCAGCGCATCGACGGCGAGCGCCATCGACGTGCCGCGCAGGTCCGCGCGCGTCAGCAGCGGGGCGTGGCGCGCGGCGTCGACGTCGGCGACGAACGGCGCGAACAGGTCGGGCTTCACCGCGATCGGCTGATTCGCGACGGCGTCGCGCATCCGGGCGGCGAGCACGTTCGCATCCGGCAGGCTCGCGATGCGCGCGCGCTGCGCGGCGTCGCTCGGCAGGTAGCGCGCGGGGCTTTCGAAACCGGCGAGCGCACCCTGGTCGACGAGCGGCTGCAACTGCGCGGCCACTTTCTCCGCGCCTTCGAGCGCGGCTTGTTCGGTCGGCGCGGCGATCACGACGAGGTAGCGCACGTCGGGCGCGCCGACGTCGGCGCGCAGCCGCGCGTCGAGTGCCTGCGCCTGTGCCGGCACGGGGCTGAGCGCGGCGAGCTCGCGGCTCCACAGCCCGTCGCGATGCAAGACGAGCGTCACGATCGCGGCGACCACGAGCACGGCAAGCGGCCAGCGCAGCCGCGGCGCGGCATCGGCCGCGCGTGCAAGCACCGCGCCGATGCGCGACACGTCGCGGATCGCGACATGCTCGCCGCGCAGGTGCGGCAGCACGAAGCGCGTGACGAGCGCGGCGGCCGTCAGCCCGACGATCGAATACAGCCCGAGCTGCACGAGGCCCGGGAATCCGGAGAACAGCATCGACGCGAAACCGCACACGGACGTCAGCACGCCGAGCCGGATCGTCGGCCAGTACGCGGCGACCCAGGCGCGCGTCGCATCGCCCGGGCGCGTGGTGCCGCGCGTGCCGGCCTGCGCCGATTGCACGAACAGGTAGATCGAATAGTCGACGGCTTCGCCGATCAGCGTCGTGCCGAAGCCGAGCGTGAGCCCGTGGACCGTGCCGAACGCGATGCTGACCGCCGCGATCCCGGCCGCGACGCCCGTCAGCACCGGCAGCAGCCCGAGCGCGAGCGTGCGCGGCGAACGGTACAGCGTGAGCAGCAGCGCGACGATCAGCACGACGCTCGCCGTCGACAGGCGCTCGACGTCGTGCCGGATCGTGTCGCGTGTGTCGACCGAGAACACGCCGGGGCCCGTCATCGCGAGCGTCGTCGCGGCTGCATTCGGCGTGGCCTGCCTCGCGGCGGCGAACGCGCGCCGCACCGTGTCGATCGCGCGTGCCTGGGCGTCGGTATCGGAGCCGGCGGCGGCCGTCTGCACGACGAGTACCGCGCGCGTGCCGTCGCGCGATGCCCATACGCCGTCGCGGCTTGCCGGCTGGGCCGCACTGTCGAGCTGGTCGACGAGCGCGGTGACTTCGCCGGTCGGGTCGTGCGGCAGCATCGCCTTGGCGACGAGGCCGGCCGACGAACTCAGCAGGTCGAGGCTGTCGCCGAGCGCCTGGTGCAGGCCGTCAGCGCTGAAGCGCTGCGGCGTGACGGCCGGGCTCAGCAGGTAGCGGTGATCGAACACGAACTGCCGGTCGCGCGCGTCGTTCGCGGCTTCGCCGTTGTGCACGGCCGCGAATTGCGGATCGGTGCGAAGTGCGCCGGCGACGCGCTGCGACAGTGCTGCGCGCGTGGCTGCATCGCCGCCGTCGATCGCGACGAGGATCAGCCGCGACACGATGCCGTCGCGCAACTGGTCGACGAGCACGCGCTGCCCGGCGCTCGGCGAACCCGGCAGGAACGCGGACAGGTCGGCCGTGAAGTGCGCGCGCCCGATCGCGATGCCGCACGCGACGAGCGCGAGCAGCCACACGAGCACCGCGCGCTCCCGCCATGCGTGCAGGCGGCGGGCGACGGGGGAGGGGCGCGTGCGTTCGTCCATCAGTTCGGGCTCGCCGCGACGGGTTGCAGGCGCATCACCGAATGATCGCCGTCGGCCTGCCGGATCGCGACGCTGCGCAATAGGTCGCGCGTGCCGTCGAGCGTGATCGTGCTGACGACCTTCAGCATCCGCGAGTCGAGCGGCGTGAGCGTCAGCGTCCAGTCGTCGCCGCGCCCGGACAGCGCGACCTTGTACACCTGTTCGAGCGCGAAGCGGTTGCCGGCGAGCGTCGCGCGGATGCTGTCGATGAACGCGCCGAGTTCCGGATAGCGCGCGAGCGCGAGCGTGAACTTGCGGCTGTTGCGCTCGACCGTGAGCATGTCGCCGTCGACGACGAGGTGTTCGGGCTTCGGGCTCAGCGTGTGCTTTTCGAGATGATCGGGCGCGACGAACACGAGCTCGCCGGACGATTCGACCGGCTGCGTGGCGATCGACAGGTATTTCGTCTCGGTGAACGTCGCGCGTCCGGACTTGTGCTGCGCGAGCGTCGACATCAGCCGGTCGAGGTTCCACGCCGGTGCCGTGTCGGCCGCGTGCGCGGGCACGGCCAGCGCGATCGCGGCGGCGGTGGCGGCGAGCAGGCGGGCGGCGCGGTGCAACGCGAATGGAAGCGGAAGGCGGCGAGCGGCGGTCATGCGTCGGAATCCCTCGTGGCGGCCAGGTCGGCACCGGCGTGCGCCGTGTCGCGGCGCGCGGCCGCGGCATCGCCGCCTTGCCAGAAATCGAAATAGTTGAACCAGTTGTACGGCGCCGCGCGGCAGTACTTGTCGAGCAGCGCGACGTAGCGCGCGAGTGCCGCGTCGACGGCCGCCGTGCGCGTGTCGCGCCGTACGTCGGAGAAGTCGGCGAGTGTCTCGAAGTGCACGTCGTAGCGGTTGCCGTCGCGATAGAGGCCCGTCATGAAGATCACCGGGCGCTTCAGCATCGCGGCCATGTACAGCGGCCCGAGCGGGAACGCGGCCGGCGCGCCGAGCAGCGGCAGCCGCCGTAGCGACGCGGCCGCGTCGTCGAGCAGCGTGCGGTCGGCGAGCATGCCGACCATGCAGTTCGCGTCGAGGCGTTCGCGCACCTTCAGCATCGAGTCGACCTGCCCGAGCGGAATCACTTCCGGCTTGGCGGCCGGGTTCACCGCGGCGAGCGTCGCGTTGATCTTGCGCGCGTTCTTCTCGTACATCGTGACGACGACGCGCAGGTCCGGACGCGTGCGGCCGATCGCGCGCACGACCTCGAAGCTGCCGAGGTGCGCGCCCATCAGGAACGCGCCTCGGCCGCCCGCGAGCGCATCGTCGACGAGCGTCTCGCCGTGCAGCCGGATGTCGAACAGGTCGAAGCGCCCGTTCATCAGGTAGACGCGGTCGTGAATGGTCGCCGCGAACGTGAACACGTGCCGGTACACGTCGCGCCAGCGCGCGGGGCGGCCGAGCACGCGGCGCAGGTAGTCGCGCGATGCGGCGCACGCGACCGGCGAGAACAGCACGAAGTACGTCGCGATCAGGTGCAGCACGATGCGCGCGCGCGACCGGCCGAAGCGCAGCGAGATCCACGTCATCGTGCGCAGCAAACCGGCGTTGCTGCGCTCCTGGCGTTCGGCCCACGCGGTGCGCTTCATGGCTGCGTGCCATCCTGCGCGGCCGGCGGCGCGGACAGCACGCCGGTCGCGACCTCGCGCGACCCGGCGCGCAGCGTGAAGCGGATCGCGCCGCTGGCCGCGGTGTCGTACGCGAGATCGAGCGGTTCGCCTGGAGCGACCGGGCTCAGGAATTTCGCGGAACCGAGCCGCCACGCGTGCAGCGGGCGGTTCAGCGCCGTGCCGATCGCGTGGATCGCGTGATCGAGCAGCACGACGCCCGGCACGACCGGATGGCCGGGGAAGTGGCCGGGCAGCGCCGGATGGTCGGCGGGAACCGTGAACGCGAGTGCGGGCGCGGCGGCCGTGTCGCGTTCGGGCACCGGCGCGGCCGTGGCGCGCGCATGCTGCGCGACGAGCGCGGCCAGCACGTCGCGCGGCAGCTTGCCCGTTTCGTTGCGCGGCAGCGCGTCGACGAACACGAGCGGGCGCGGCATGAACGCGGGATCGATCCGCTCGCGCAGCGCACGCTGCAGATCGGCGGCCGTGAGCGTCGGCGCGACGACGAGCGCGACGAGGCGCGTGACCGGCTCGAGGTGCGTGTCGCCGTGCGCCGGTGCGGCTTCGTCGGGCATGAAGAACACGCCGTCGACCACCTGGGCAATCGCGTTGAGCTGATGGTTCAGGTACGCGAGCGACGTGCGTTTGCCGGCGATGTTGACGAGGTCGGCCTTGCGGCCGTGCAGCAGGAACCGGCCGTCGCCGAGCAGTTCGAGCGCATCGCCCATCGGCACGGGCGCTTCCACATGTCCGCCCGACACCCAGACGGTCGGTCCGCCGTCGTCGCCGTCCGGTTCGTCGCGCGCGTCGAGGCGGATGTCCGGGAACAGCTCCCATGCCGCGCCCCGCGACGTGCGGCGGGTCGCGATCTGGCCGGTCTCGGTGCTGCCGTAGATCTCGACGAGCGGCGCGTCGAGCGCGGCCTCGGCTTCGCATGCGAGCTTTTCCGACAGCGGCGCGGTGGCCGACAGCACGAGCGCCGCCGGCGGCAGCGCGTGGCCGGCGGACAGCAGCGCGCGCAGGTGGATCGGCGACGTGACGAGCACGCGCGGTTGCGGGATCGCGTCGAGTTCGTCGCGGATGTCGACCGGGTAGAACGGCTGGCGGTTGCTGAACGCGAGCCCGCCGATCAGCGCGAGCAGCACCGTCGATTCGAAGCCGTACATGTGCTGCGCGGGCACCGTGCCGATCAGCGCGGCCGCGCTGCCGTCGAGCAGCCCGAGGCGGTCGGCCGCCGCGCGCACGCAGCCGACCAGGAAACCCCAGGTCTTGCGGTGCGGCACCGGCGCGCCGGTCGAGCCGGACGTGAACACGTACGCCATGATCCGCGCCGCATCGATCTGCGGGATGGCGAACGGCGCATCGCTTTCCAGCTCGCCGGGCGCGGCGTCGGGATACGCGAAGCGCGGCAGGTCGATCGCGCAGTCGGATGCGTCGTGCAGGCAGAACGCGTCGGGCGCGAACGAGGCGAGCTGGCGGACCATTTCCGGCGTGTGCGTCGACGGCAGCAGGCTGATCTTGCCGGCGACGAGCGCCGCGCACAGGCTGACCGCGAAACGGTAGCGGTCGCGGCACACGTTGAACACGTGGCCGCCGGCGGGCAGCGCGGCGGCCACGCGCGCGACGTCGGCGACGAACGCGCGTACGGTGACGGGCGTGCCGTCGCGCCAGGCGATCGTCTGGTCCGGCGAGGAATGAAATACCAGCGGGTGAGTCGGCATAAATCGGTCAAAACGGGAGCGAAGGCCGGTGCGGCCGCGTGCGCGGCGGCACACCGGTCATGAATTCATCGTGACGCCTGCGACGCGTGTGTCGTCGCGCGATAGGCGCGCACCGCGTCGGCCATCCGCGGCCGCGGTTCGTGCGGCAGTGCGAAACGCCGGCACGCATGCTCGGCGGCGAACATCACGGCGACGAGCGGCAGCGACAGGTAGTTCGCGAACGTCGACCACGTGACGATCGGCGCGGTCGCGAACAGCAGCGTCGACACGGCGGCGGTCGCGACGAAGAACAGCGTCCACGCGAGCGTGATCTGCCGCGTATAACGTGCGACGGCCGGCGTGACTGTGCCGTGGATCATTGCCGCGAAGCGCGTGCACAGCGGCACCTGGCCGGCGGCGAGCGTGCGGCCGAACAGGAGCGCCATCGCGAGGTTGAAGCTCGCGTGTTCCAGATACAGGCCCCATTCGAAGTGCTGCGCGAGCGGCGCGCGCGCAGCCCACAGCGCGGCGGCCGCCAGCAGCCAAGCCGGCGCGAGCCATGCGCGCCGCGGCGAACGCAGCGCCGCGCCGAGCGCGAGCAGCAGCGGTGGCACGAGCGCCATCGCGAGGCCGAAGCCGTGCGCGCCCGGCGTCGCGGTCGCGTAGTGCGCGCCCACCTGGTAGGCCGCCACGGCGCCGACTGCCGCGGTGCCGCGCAGGACGGACCGCAGCCTGCTCATCGGCGGCCCCCATGCGCACGGCGCGGGCACGGGCCGGCGGCCGCGGCACGGCGGCGGACGGGCGGGCGAACCGGAACGGAGCGGAACGGAGGACGCGGCATGACTGGAGACATCGGGCGGATCGTGGCCGGACACGTCGTGTCGGGCCGTCAAACATCATATGAATGGCGGCCGGGACGCGGGTCCGGGCCGGTGGTCGGGCACGCTCATTTTAGGGCCGCGGCACGGCGTGTTCGGAGCCGGTGCGACCGGGTTTTGTAACCGATTGTATGGCACCGGGCGAACGGTTTCGCGGGGTCGGTCCATTTCCATCCAAAGCGGCTCAAGCGTCTCGTGCATTCGTGTGCCGAAACGGGCCGCGGCGCCGGCTCGCCAGTCTGTAACCATTCGCGGTATACGGCCCGATACCCTTCGTCTAGAATCCGCGTAACTTTTACAAACAATCCCCAGATAACGCAGGCGGGGAAGCCGGCAGACGCCGGAGGGACGGAGATTTGCACGCGCCGGGCGTGCACGACGGTTGCCGTTTCCGGGCGCCTCCCGCTGCCATGGGCCGCCTGCCCGCACGCATGATGAACGCACTGGAACAAGAGCTCGCCACGCTGATCATCGGCGAACTGAATCTCGAAGACGTCCCGCTCGATACAGTGACGGCCGACACCCCGCTGTATGGCGAAGGTTTCGGGCTCGACTCCATCGACATCCTGGAAATCGCGCTGCTGATCTCGAAGAAATACGGCTTCGAACTGCGCTCGGACAATCCTGACAACCAGAAGATCTTTGCGACGCTCGGCGCGCTGGCCGCGTACGTCGCCGCGCATCGCACGAAGTGACGGCGGCGCGCAGTGAATGACGGCACGCGGCGGCGATCGAAGGACAAATCGACGCCGCGTCGATCGAGGTGAAACGCGATGAACGGAGCAATTCGATGCGGGCGCTCGTGACGGGCGGCAGCGGCGCACTCGGGCAGGCGATCTGCGCGGCGCTCGCGCAGGCCGGCCATGAAGTGTGGGTGCATGCGAACCGCCATCTCGCGCAGGCGGATGCGGTCGCGCAGCAGATCGTGGCGGCCGGCGGCACCGCGCACGCGATCGCGTTCGACGTGACCGACGCCGATGCGACGCTCGCCGCGCTGCAGCCGTTCATCGACGAGTCGCCGGTGCAGATCCTCGTCAACAACGCGGGCATTCACGACGACGCGCCGATGGCCGGCATGTCGCGCGGGCAGTGGCACAGCGTGATCGACGTGACGCTCAACGGCTTTTTCAACGTCACGCAGCCGCTGCTGTTGCCGATGATCCGCACGCGGCGCGGTCGGATCGTCAACATCGCGTCGGTGGCCGGCGTGACCGGCAACCGCGGGCAGGTCAACTACGCGGCCGCGAAGGCGGGGCTGATCGGCGCGACGAAGTCGCTGTCGCTGGAGCTCGCGTCGCGCGGCATTACCGTGAACGCGGTGGCGCCCGGCATCATCGAATCGCCGATGGCCGAACAGGCGTTCCCCGCCGAACGCATCAAGCAGCTCGTGCCCGCGCAACGCGCGGGCCGGCCCGACGAAGTCGCGGCGATGGTCGCGTATCTCGTGTCCGACGCCGCGGCCTATGTGACGGGGCAGGTGCTGTCCGTCAACGGCGGGCTCGCGTGACGACGCGCACCGCGTCCGTCGAGTAACGCAACGCGGCACAGGGCCGCGTTGCCGCGCGGCCTGCGCCGCATAGTGAGGAAATCGAAGTGTCCGTGCATCCAGTCGACGCCGAACGGCGCCCGTGTTCGCTGCCGTCCGCCACCGCGCCGTTCGCGCGCGGCGGCGACCGCGCACTGCGGCTCGTCCAGATGAGCCATGCGCGGCTCGTCGCGTTGCTGGAGGATGCACGCCTCGAGCACGTCGTGCCGGGCGCGCTGGGTGCGGTGTGCATCGGCGCGGCCGGCTCGCATGCCGATGCGGCGCAACGGTTGCTCGCCGATCGCGTGCCCCACCTGCCGGTCGCACCGGTGCAGATGACGCTGCTCGGCGCCGATGCCGCACCGGACGATGCCGTCTGCGAGATCTGGCAATGCGATGCGCACGACCTGCGCAGCGAACGGCACGGCGCGCTGCACTACCGCTACAGCGAAACGGCGGGCCTCGTGTTCGGCAGCATCGTCCTGAACGAGTCGCACGCCACGCACGCCACGCACGACGGCGGTACGCCGCTCGAGCGCGCGACGTTCGATGCCTACCGCATGCTGTTCGACCTGCTCGATGCGCTCGGCATGCCGCATCCGCTGCGTATCTGGAATACGGTGCCGGCGATCAACGCGGTTCAGTTCGGCGTCGAGCGCTATCGTCAGTTCAATATCGGCCGCCAGCATGCGTTCGACGCGTGCCGTCGCGCGTTGACGGGCGGCGTGCCGGCCGCGTGCGCGCTCGGTTCGGTCGTGCCGGTCGCCGGCGATGCGCCGCCGGCCGCGCCGCTCGCGATCCATTTCCTCGCGAGCCGCACGCCGGCCGATCCGGTCGAGAATCCGCGCCAGGTCAGCGCGTACCACTACCCGGCGCAGTACGGCCCGCGTGCGCCGACGTTCGCGCGCGCCGCCGCATGGGCCGATGGCGACGCGGCGCCGGTGCTGTTCGTATCGGGTACCGCGAGCATCGTCGGGCACCGCACCGTGCATCACGACGACGTCGTCGCGCAGACGCACGAGACGGTCGCGAACCTCGCTGCCGTGCTCGAGCAGGCCGCGCGGCAAGGGCATGGCCCGTTCTCGCTCGCCGACCTGGGCTATCGCGTCTATGTGCGCGACGCAGGCGATGCCGCGGCGCTGGCCGCGATCGGGCGGGTGCTGCGCGACGCGGCCGGCCCTCACGTGCGGCCGCTGTTCGTTCACGCGGACGTGTGCCGCGACGACCTGCTGGTCGAGATCGAGGCCAGCGCCGGGCATGCAATGGAGTGGCTGTCATGAAACGCGAGAACCTCACGATCCGTCAACCGGCACACGGCGTCGACGATGTCCTGGTCGACGAAGCCTGCCGCCGTTCGCCGGCAAGTCATAAACTTTTGTCACGATCCCAGTCTTCGCAATCGGCTGTTTCCATGTCCAAGCTGCACGCCTCGTCCACCCATCTCGTGCTGATCCCGAGCTACAACCCGGGCGTCAAGGTCGACACGACCGTGCGCGCTGCGCGCGCGCAGTGGAACCCGGTGTGGGTCGTCGTCGACGGCAGCACCGACGGCAGCGCCGAACGGCTGCAGGCGATGGCCGAGCGCGATCCCGGCTTGCGCGTGATCGTGCTGCCGGAGAATCGCGGCAAGGGCGCCGCGGTGCTCGCGGGTCTTGACGCGGCGGCCGCGAGCGGCTTCACGCACGTGCTGACGATGGATTCCGACGGCCAGCATCCGGCCGACTTGATTCCCGCCTTCATGGCCGCCTCGCAGGCCGAGCCCGACGCGATGGTGCTCGGCGTGCCGAAGTTCGACGCGAGCGCGCCGCAGCTGCGCGTGCAGGGCCGCCGGCTGTCGAACGCCTGGGCCGACCTCGAGACGCTGTGGGCCGGTATCGGCGATTCACTTTACGGGTTTCGCGTGTATCCGGTCGCGCCGCTCGCGGCGATCATGCGGCGCCAGCCGTGGATGCGCGGTTTCGACTTCGATCCCGAAGCGGCCGTGCGGCTGTGCTGGGCCGGCGTGCGCCCGATCCGCATCGACGCGCCGGTACGCTATTTCGGCCGGCACGAGGGCGGCGTCTCGCACTTCCACTATGGCCGTGACAACGCGCTCCTCGCGTGGATGCACCTGCGCCTGTTCACCGGCTTCGCTGTGCGGTTGCCGATGCTGGTCGCACGGCGGCTGACGCGGCGCCGCGACCAGACCGCCTGAGCGGTAGCCCGCCCGTTTTCCTGCCCGATCGCCGCCCGAGCGCGGCGATTGCTGCATTTTTCGTCGTCAATTTGGCAGAAAAACACCGCTTCGTTTCGATTCATCGAGTAATGAGTGTGTCATCCGATGTAAACATCTGGTAATTTTCTGCCGGATTATGCAAAATCGCCGCTCCCAAATACAACTATCGAGGGATTCCGGGATGCAACTCAAGAAAGCGGTGGCAGCGTGTGGCGTGGCGTTCCTGTTGAGCGCATGCGGCGGGGTACAGAGCCTTGACGCGAACAGCCTGGCGTCGGCGGGGACCAACCTGTACAAGGCGGCGACGCTGTCGGACAGCGACATCGCCGCACTGTCGAACGAATCGTGCAAGTCCAGCGACGCCGAGTCGAAGATCGCGCCGGCGAACAGCGCGTACGCGAAGCGCCTGACGAAGGTGATGAAGGGCTTCGGCGACATGACGCTGAACGGCCAGAAGATCAACTACAAGGTCTACATGACCAAGGACGTCAACGCGTGGGCGATGGGCAACGGCTGCGTGCGCGTGTACAGCGGCCTGATGGACATGATGAACGACGACGAACTGCGCGGCGTGATCGGTCATGAAATGGGCCACGTTGCACTGGGTCACTCGAAGAAGGCGATGCAGACGGCGTACGCGGTGAGCGCGGCGCGTACCGCGGCCGGCGCGGCATCGCCGGGCGTGGCGGCCCTGTCGAGCTCGCAGCTCGGCGACATCACCGAGAAGTTCATCAACGCGCAGTTCTCACAGACGCAGGAAAGCGCGGCGGACGACTACTCGTTCGACCTGATGAAGCAGAAGAGCATGAACCAGAAGGGCCTCGTCACCGCGTTCCAGAAGCTCGCGCAGCTGGACGGCGGCAAGAGCTCGATGATGAGCTCGCACCCGTCGTCGTCGAGCCGTGCGCAGCATATCCAGGATCGCATCGCGAAGGGCAGCTGATCGCGCCACGCGCATCACGCATCGCCGGCCCCGCGCCGGCGATCGCTATGCGACAGGAAAAACCCCACGCTCGTCCGGGCGTGGGGTTTTGTTTTTGAGGCCTGCCTGCGCGCCGCTTACGGCACCATTCCCGGCAGCACATACGCCTGCACGAGCGTGATCAACCCGACGATCACCGCGAACAGCAGGCTGTGGCGCACCGTGAAGCGGAACAGCTCGGACTCCTTGCCGACGAGGCCCGTCGCCGCGCATGCGACCGCGATCGACTGCGGCGAGATCATCTTCGCGGTCACGCCGCCCGTCGTGTTCGCGGCGACCGCGAGCGTTTCGGGCAGGCCGAGCTGATGCGCGGTGGCCTGCTGCAGCGAGCAGAACAGCGCGTTCGACGACGTATCCGAGCCCGTCAGGAACACGCCGAGCCAGCCGAGGAACGGCGAGAAGAACGGGAAGGCGGCGCCCGTCGCGGCCAGCATCAGCGCGAGTGTCGACGACATCCCCGAGTAGTTCGCGACGAACGCGAACGCGAGCACGAGGCCGATCGACAGGATCGGGCGCGTCAGTTCCTTCAGTGTTTCGCCGAACGTGACGAGCGCGTCGCGCGGCTTCATCCGCAACAGCGCCATAGAGATCAGCGCGGTCACGAGGATCGCGCTGCCGACCGCCGAGAGCAGATCGATCTTCAGCACCGCTTCGAGCGCCTTCGGCGTCGCGGCGATCGGCGCGGTCTTCACGACGAGCTGGTCGAGCCCGGCCACATGGAACTTCAGCACGGTCGACGCGAGCGCGCCGTGCGAGGCGAACAGCGCCTTGAACGGCGCGATGCTCCAGACGGTGACCACGGCCGTCAGGATCAGGAACGGCGACCACGCGCGCACCGTCTGCGCGAGCGTGTACGGCGATGCCTGCCGGCTCGCGCCGAAGCCGCTGCCGCCCGTACCGAACCCGGCCAGCGCCGCACCGCCGCCGGACGCGACGAGGCCGCCGGCCGGCTGTTTCGCGGTGCGCGGCTGCCACACCTTCAGGAACGCCGCGAGCGCGACGAGGCTGACGAGCGACGACGTGATGTCCGGCAGCTCGGGCCCGATGTGGTTCGACGTGAAGTACTGCGTGACCGCGAAGCTGCCGCCCGCGACGAGCGCGGCAGGCCAGGTCTGCCGCACGCCGCGCAGCCCGTCCATCATGAACACGAGCCAGAACGGCACCGCGAGCGACAGCAGCGGCAACTGGCGGCCGGCCATCGCGCCGATGTGGAACGCGTCGATGCCCGTCACCTGGCCGGCGACGATGATCGGAATGCCCATTGCGCCGAACGCGACCGGCGCGGTGTTTGCAATCAGACACAGTCCGGCCGCATGCAGCGGCTTGAAGCCGAGGCCGACGAGCAGCGCGGCCGTGATCGCGACGGGCGCGCCGAAGCCGGCGGCGCCTTCGAGGAACGCGCCGAACGAGAAACCGATCAGCAGCATCTGCAGGCGCTGGTCGTCGGTGATCGACAGCACGGACGCGCGGATGATCTCGAACTGGCCGGTCTTCACGACGATCTTGTACAGGAACACGGCCGCGACGATGATCCACGCGATCGGCCACAGGCCGTAGGCAAAGCCGAAGCCGGCCGCGGCAAGTGCCTGCGGCACGGGCATCCCGTACGCGAGGATCGCGACGCCGAGCGACAGCAGCAGCGTGATCGCGGCCGCGACATGGCCTTTCATCCGCAGCGCGGCGAGCGCGATGAAAAAGAAGATGATCGGAATCGCGGCGACGAATGTCGACAGCCCGAGGCTGCCGAGCGGTGTGTAGATCTGATGCCAAACCTGCATGGGTGTCTCCTCCATGGATTGTTAGGGGTACGGCTGTGAAAGCGGATGCGCTATTCGGGCTGGCCGCGTGCGCGCAGCAGGTCGGACAGGCTGCGCGGTGCCGGCTCGAGCGGCGTGCGGTGCTGCGTCCAGCCCATCTGTTTCGCGGGCGTCAGCGCATGCAGGCGCGTCGCGGTCCAGCGGAACGCACGGTACGCGCGCGGATGCGCGAACGCGCCCGACCAGAAGCGCCACACGAGGTCTTCCGCGCGGTTGTAGTTCGCGCCCTGGCCGCGCAGCGGGTGCGCGACGGGTTCGTCGGGCTTGCGGTTCGCCTCGGTGCGCAGCCGCACGAGCAGTTGCGGGATCGGGATCCGCACCGGGCAGACCTCGCCGCATGCGCCGCACAGCGTCGATGCGGTCGGCAGGTCGGCCGTCGCGTCGAGGCCGAGCAGGTGCGGCGAGATGATCTTGCCGATCGGGCCCGGGTAGGTCGTGCCGTACGCGTGGCCGCCGATGCGCGTGTAGACGGGGCAGTGGTTCATGCACGCGCCGCAGCGGATGCACTGCAGCGTCGCGCGCAGCTGTTCGTCCGCATAGGCCTGCGTGCGGCCGTTGTCGAGCAGCACGAGATGCAGCTCGCGCGGGCCGTCGCGTTCGCCGGCGCGGCGCGGGCCCGAGATCAGGTTTAAGTAGGTCGTGATCGCCTGGCCGGTGGCCGAGCGCGTGAGCAGGCTCGACAGCGGCACGATGTGCTCGAGCTTCTCGACGACCTTCTCGATCCCCATGATCGCGATGTGCGTATCGGGCACCGTCGTCGACAGACGGCCGTTGCCTTCGTTCTCGACGAGCCACAGCGTGCCCGTGTCGGCCGCCGCGAAATTGACGCCGGACAGGCCGATGTCCGCTTCGGCGAACGCGCGGCGCAGCGCGCGCCGGCCGGTCTGGATCAGTTCGTCGACATCTTCCGTGTAGCGCGTGCCGGGGATGTGTGCCTCGAACAACTCGGCAATGTCGCTGCGCGTCTTGTGGATCGCCGGCATCACGATGTGCGACGGCTTCTCGCCCGCGAGCTGCACGATGAACTCGCCCATGTCGGATTCGATGCAGTCGACGCCGTGCTCCGCGAGGTAATGGTTCAGCTCGATTTCCTCGCTCGCCATCGACTTGCCCTTGATCACGCGGCGCGCCTTCTTCGCCCGCGCGATGCCGAGCACGATCGCGTTCGCGTCGGCGGCCGTCTCGGCCCAGTGCACGTGCACGCCGGCTTCGGCGAGCTTCGTCTCCAGCCGTTCGAGCAGCGCGGGCAGTTGCGCGAGCGCATGTTGGCGGACGGCTTCGCCGAGATCGCGCAGCTGCTGCAGTTCGGTGTCGTCGGGAAACTGCGTCGCGCGCTTGCCCTGCAGGAAGTCCATCGCGCCGCGAAAGCTCTGGCGCAACGCGGGATCGTCGAGTGCGGCGCGTGCGCGGGCCTTGAAGTCGCCGGGGGCGACGAATTGCAGTGTCTGTTCGCTCATCGCGGCTGCTCCTCGCTGGCGGGTGCGGCCGACGGGGCGGCCGAATCGGTGACGATCACGACCCACAGGCGGCGCGGGCCGTGTGCGCCATAGGCGAGCGTCTGCTGGATGTCGGAGGTCTTCGACGGCCCCGACACCAGCACGAGGTTGGTCGGCATGCCGGCGTGCCAGCGCTCCGCGTGCACGGCCGCGTGCAGGTCCGCATGCAGCGTGTTCGCGTGGACGAGCGCGACGTGCAGCGGCGGCACCAGCGACACCGTGCGCGGCGTGCCGGCATCGGGTGCGAGGACGACGGTGCCGGTCGCGGCGATGCCCGAGCGCGCGACGGTGAAGCCCGCGTCGATCGTGTCGAACAGTTCGGCCTTCCATGCGTCGATCGGCCGGTCGAACGGCACGAGCGCGACCGTATCGGGCAGTGCACGGGCGAGCGCCGCGGCTTCGGCGCGGGCCGGGTCGAGCAGCAGGCGGCGCACGCCGGCGTCGGCAAGGCGCGCGGCAAGCTGCGCGGGCCATGCGTCGGCGCTTGCGCACCACACGTCCGCGTGCGACGCGGTCAGTGCGGCCTGCATGGCCTGCGCGAGCGCCTGCGGGTCGCGTTCGTCCGACGCGCGGCGCATGGCGTAATGCGTGTCGATGCGCGCGTCGAGCGCGGGGGCGGCCGTCGCGGCGACGCCCGGGGCGGCCCTGCGCAGACGCGCGAGGATGGCGGCGCGCGCGCTCATTGCTTGTCTCCGCGCAACGATGCGGCGCCGGCCGTGCGGCGCCACAGGAAGCTCGCCAGATGCTCGACCGGCAGCGGCGCGCCGGCCTTGGCCGCCGCGTGGCCAATGTTCAGCAGGCAGCCGCAGTCCGCGGACACGAGCCGGTCGCAGCCGGTCGCGCAGGCCGACGCGACCTTGTCGCGCACCATCGCGCCGGAGATGTCCGGATGTTTCAGCGAGAACGTGCCGCCGAAGCCGCAGCATTCGGATTCGCGTGCGTGTTCGATGCGCGTGACGCCCGGCAGTGCGTCGACGAGCGCGACACCATGCACGCGCGTGCCCATCTCGCGGCGTGCCGCGCACGACGTGTGCAGCACGACGCGCTCGTCGGGGCCGGCGCCAGCCGTGGCCGCGTCGAGCCGTACGTGGAGCACATGAACGAGGAATTCCGCGAGTTCGTAGGTCCGGTCGGCAATCGCGCGCGCCTTCGGGCCGTTGACGCGATCGTCGGCGAACAGCGCCGGCCAATGGTGCCGGATCATGCCCGCGCACGAGCCGGACGGCACGATCACGGGCCACGGCTCGGCGAACAGGTCGAGCTGCGCGGCCGCGACGCGGCGCGCTTCGTCGGGATTGCCGCTGCTGTAGGCCGGCTGCCCGCAGCAGCTCTGGCCGCGCGGATAGTGGACGGTCAACCCTTCGCGTTCCAGCAGGCGGACCGCGTCGAGCCCCGCTTCGGGGACGAACAGGTCGACCAGGCAGGTCGCGAACAGATAGACGTGCGCGGGGACGGCGGCGGGGTACTGTCTTTCGCTCATTGCTCGCTCCAGGGGCGACGGCCCGGCATGCGGGTCGACGATTTCGCTGCATAATTCCCGCGACGGCGCCGCAGCTCAAATTGGTTGGGCCAATCGGCGCGACAGGCATTGCGCAGGGAGACGCGACGATGGCAGCGATGACGGCACGGGGCCGGACCGAAGTGGTGATGCGCAAGATCGAGACGGCACTGCTCGACGGCACCTGGCCGGCCGGCGCGCGGCTGCCGGCCGAGCGCGTGCTCGCGCAGCAGTACGGCGTCGCGCGCAATACCGTGCGCGAGGCGACCCAGCGGCTCGTCGCGCGCGGGCTGCTGCAGAGCCGGCGTGGCGCGGGCGTCTACGTGACGGACCAGCTGCGCGCGGGCATCGCGTCGCCGTGGGGGCAACTGGTCGCCGATCATCCGGCGCTGCGCGACGACATCCTCGAATTCCGCCGCGTGCTCGAAGGCGCGACCGCGTATTTCGCCGCGCTGCGGGCCGACGCGAACGACCGGCGCCGGATCCGCGCGCTGCTGCGCGAACTCGAAACCGCGCACGCGAACGACGACGCTGCCGTCGAGGCCGCGACCGACGCGAAGCTGCACGAGGCGATCGCGCTCGCGTCCCACAACACGATGTTCCTGCACCTGCATACGAGCGTGATCGGGATGCTGCGCGAGCACATCTCGATCAACGTGGCCGGGATGACGACAGTCGACGAGCAGGCGTCCGAGCTGCTGTTGCTGCAGCATCGCGTCGTGTGCGACGCGATCTGCGCGCAGCGGCCCGAAGAGGCGCGCACCGCGATGCAGACGCATATCGACTACGTGCGCAGTCATTTCGAGCGCAGCGGCGACACGCCGTGAGATTGGCTGGACCACTTCCATTCGAGGCCCGTCCGGCGGGCGAATCGGGCGTGCCGGGGCATCGCGCGCCGAAAGCGGGCCGCACGCGGGGCGCCAGGTGCCGCCTGCGCGATTGACCGGTTCGCCGGCCGCCCACTAGAATCGGCCGGAACCGCGCGCCAGCCGCGCGCCGCGGCGAATGCGGACCGTCGTTCCGCCAGTCGAGGAAGCTCCCGTGCTCACGTCTTTCATCCGGCGCGCGCCGGCCGCGCCGTCGTGGCGTGCCGCATGCCGCCCGGTCCGCGTGCTGGCCGTCTGCGCACTGCTGTCGCTCGTCGCCGCGTGCGCGACGCATCCGCCCGCCACGACGCTCGATCGCCCGGTGTCCCACGCGTTGCCGCCCGATACCGCGACGCCGCTGCGCGACGCGCTGGCCGCACCCGAGGCCGCGCATCCGGGCCAGTCGGGCTTCCGGCTGCTGCCGGAAGGCACTGAAGCGCTGCAGATGCGCATCGCGCTCGCCCGCGCCGCGACGAAGACGCTCGACATGCAGTACTACATCGCGACCGAGGACACGACGGGCAAGCTGCTGCTCGCCGCGGCGCTCTACGCGGCCGATCGCGGCGTGCGCGTGCGGATGCTGGTCGACGACCTGAACTTCCGCGACATCGACCGCGTGATGGCCGCGCTGAACACGCACCCGAACATCGAGATCCGCGTGTTCAACCCGTTCGGCGCGTCGCAGGGCATGGTCGAGCGCACGACCAACTTCTTCACGCGCATCGACAGCTTCACGCGCCGGATGCACAACAAGGCGATGATCGCGGACAACCAGATCGCGATCGTCGGCGGCCGCAATCTCGGCGACGAATACTTCAGCGCGAGCCCGACGCTGCAGTTCCGCGATCTCGACGTGCTCGCCGCCGGCCCCGTGACGAACGACGTCTCGGCGAGCTTCGACACGTACTGGTCGAGCGCGAGCAGCTATCCGTTGCGTGTGCTGAATCATCAGACGTTCGATCCGAAGGATCTCGACGCGATGCGCGACGAGCTGCGCACTCATTGGCGCCAGAACGCCGAACCGTACAACGCGAAGCCGCTGAATGCGACGCCGCTCGCGCAGCAGATCGCGCGCGACGCGCTCGAGCTCGTGTGGGCGCCGGCCGAGTTCAAGGTCGACGCGCCCGACAAGGTCGCGCAGCCGACCGACGCATACGTGAGCCCGCCGATGCAGCGGCTCGCCGAGCTGACGCGCGGCGCGCAGCAGGAATTCCTCGCGTTCTCGCCGTACTTCGTGCCGCACGACGCGGGCGTGAAGATTCTCGGCGACACGACCGCGCGCGGCGTGCGCGTCGCGATCCTGACGAATTCGCTTGCCGCGACCGACGCGGTCGCCGTGCAGGCCGGCTACGGGCCGTACCGCGTGCCGCTGCTGCAGCGCGGCGTCGAGCTGTACGAGTTCAAGGCGCAGCCGGGCAGCCCGCGCCCGCGCCTGTTCGGGTCGCGCTCGCGTGCGAGCCTGCACGCGAAGGCGTACGTGATCGACCGGAAGATCCTCGTGATCGGATCGATGAACCTCGACCCGCGTTCCGTGCACCTGAATACCGAACTGGCACTGGTGATCCACAGCCCGGCGCTCGCGGAGCAGGCCGCGAAGATCTTCGCGCGCGCGACGCAGCCGGACGAAAGCTATCGCGTGAGCCTCGTGACGCCGACGGGCGGCGGATCGCCCGGACTCGAGTGGACGGGCATCGACGACGGCAAGCCGACGACCTATCACGTCGATCCGCACGCAGGGCTGCTGCGTAACCTGATGACGGGGATCTTCATGCTGCTGCCGGTCGACGACCAGCTTTAGGGCCTGTTCACGCTAATAACGGGCTTGCGAACGTGCCTTGCCGGGCGCAATGCAAGGAGGGAGGAGCGCCGTTTGGCCGCGCCAAACAAGCGACGATCGACGCCGCAGTGCGGCCGGCAAGGCACGTTCCCCTGTTTTTTGGAAAATTCATTCGTGGGGCTGGCCCCCAGAAGGGCCGATCGCCGCGTCATGCTCCTTGCGAATACGTCGAGTATTCGCTGCGTCGCATTCCTTGCGCTCGGCCCTTCTGGGGGCCAGCGCAAGCCCGTTATTAGCGTGAACAGGCCCTAAGGGGACGGAAGCGCTCCGGCTAAACCCGCGTTAACGCGGGTCGGGGAAGCTGATATGGTTGTATCCGCAACCATCATGGCGGCGTGTCGATACGGTCCGGCGGCCCGCGCCACGCGTATCGCGCCCACCCGCAACCGGAGTTCCCCATGCAACGTGTACCGAACCAGCCGTTCGCGAGCCCCACCCGCTTCTCCGAAGCCGAATGGCAGGCGCGCGTGCAGCTCGCGGCCGCCTACCGCATCTTCGACACCCTCGGCTGGACCGAGCTGATCTACAACCACATTTCGCTGCGCGTGCCGGGCGAGGACGGGCATTTCCTGATCAACCCGTTCGGGCTCCATTACCGCGAGGTGTGCGCGTCGAACCTCGTGAAGATCGACATCGACGGCAACGTGATCGGGCATTCCGACTGGCCGATCAATCCGGCCGGCTTCACGTTTCACAGCGCGATCCATGCGGCGCTGCCCGACGCGCATTGCGTGATGCACGTGCACACGACGCCCACGATGGCCGTGTGCTGTTCGCGTGACGGGCTGTCGTTTTCCAACTTCTATTCGGCGCAGCTGTACGGGAAGATCGCGTATCACGACTTCGAGGGCATCACCGTGCATCGCGAGGAGGGCAGGCGCATCGTCGAGAGCGCGGGCGGGCGGCCCGTGCTGCTGCTGCGCAACCACGGCCCGGTGACGATCGGCGCGACGCTCGCGCAGACGTTCTCGCTGATGTGGCTGCTCAACCGTGCATGCGAGGTGCAGGTCGCGACGCATGCGATCGGCGGACCGCTGCCGATCGCGCCGCCGGTGCTCGAAGGATGCGTGCGCGATTCGCTGAATTTCGATCCGAAGCATGGCGCGGGGCAGGACGCGTTCGACGCGCTGCAGCGTATCGTCGATCGCATCGATCCCGGCTATCGCGCATGACCTGACGTGCGGCGCGTGCCGGCGGCGCACGCAAAAAAAACGCGGCCGGGTGGCCGCGTGAATACTCGCAGACTCCTTCGGACGAAGGAAACAAGCAACTGTGAAACGAAGTGTAGCGAAAGGCCGCGCGCGGATTCAGCCGTCGGGTTGCAATAGTCCGTTCCAGGTTGACGCAGACTGACGCGACGCTGCGACGATTCGCTGCATGGCCGTTCGGCGGACTCCCGCAACGGCGGCGATCGACTACCATCCTGTCTGGCGCCCCCGTTCGGGCGGCGTACAACGTCGTACAAGGAGAGTCCATGCTCAAGCTGCGTTTGCTCCAGGTCGCGTTACTCGCGGGCGTGCTGGCCGCCGGCAGCGCTGCCGCCGAATCGGTGCGCCTGTCCGCCAATCTCCAGCCGTCGAGCGAAGTGCCGCCGACGGCGACCAAGGGTTCGGGTACCGTCAGCGCCACGTACGACACGGCCACCCATACGCTGCAGTGGACGGCAACTTACGAGCACCTCACGGGGCCGGCCACCGCCGCGCACTTTCACGGGCCCGCGCCGGTCGGCCAGAACGCGGGCGTGCAGGTGCCGATTCCGAAGGACGAGCTGGCGAGCCCGATCAAGGGGTCGAAGGAACTCACCGATGCGCAGGTCACCGACCTGATGGGCGGCAAGTGGTACTTCAACATCCACACGAAGGAGCACCCGGCCGGCGAGATCCGCGGCCAGGTGATGCCGGCGAACTGAGCGCCGGCGTTTGATATAGAGGCACCTGTCGAGCGGTGCGGGAACGTTCGCACGTACCATCGTCACACTGCGAATACGGAGTGCGTCCGATGAGTTGGCAAAGCAAGTTCGCCTGCTGGCTGCTGCGCTGGCAGTTTCGTCCCGAGACCACGCGCGAGGTGCTCGACCCCGCGCGTGCGCGGCGCTTTACCGACCTGCGGATGGTTGTGCCGCGCCGTGCGCCGTCGGGTTACCGGCTGCGCCAGTGCCATGGCGCGGGCGACGCGCCGCTGCGCGGCGAATGGCTCGAGCGCACCGATTCGAGCGCGGGTCGCGGGCCCGGCCGCACGCTGCTGTACATCCACGGCGGCGGTTACTACTTCTGTTCGACGAGGACCCACCGGCCGCTCGTGTTCGGCCTGACGAAGCGCGCAGGTGTGCGCTCGTTCTCGCTCGACTACCGGCTCGCGCCCGAAAACCGCTTCCCGGCCGCGCTCGACGATGCGCTCGCCGCCTACCGGCAACTGCTGGCACTGGGCACGCCGCCCGAGTCGATCGTGCTCGGCGGCGATTCGGCGGGCGGCGGCCTTGCACTCGCGACGCTCGTCGCACTGCGCGACCGCGGCGAGCCGTTGCCGGCCGGTGCGATCCTGTTCTCGCCGTGGACCGATCTCGCGGCCACCGGCGAGACGCTGCGCACCAACGACGGCGCCGATCCCATGTTCGCCGGTGCGGCGCTGCCGAAGGCCGCGAAACTGTACCTCGGCGACACGCCGGCGACGCATCCGTACGCGTCGCCGCTCTATGCGGATTTCACGGGCCTGCCGCCGCTGTATATCCAGGTCGGCAGCACCGAAGTGCTGCTCGACGATTCGCGCCGCGTCGCTGAGAAGGCGAAGGCGGTCGGCGTGGCGGTGGAGATCGAGGTGTGGCCGGACATGCCGCACGTGTGGCAGCTGTACGCGCCGATGGTGCCGGAAGCGCGCGACGCGCTCGACCGTGCGGCCGCGTTTCTGCGCCGCGTCGCGGTCGAACGCGCGGTTCAGCGCGTCGGCGAGGCGTCGATCGCCTGATAGGCGGCCTTGACCGCAGCCGAACCGTACTTGCGCTCGAGCCGGCGCACGGTGAAGTGGCCGTGCGCCATCTGCTGGAAGTGGTCGATGAACAGCGTGTTGACGGTCGCGCCGAGCACGGCGCCGATCGCCGGGATCGACTTCGCGGCCATCTGCTCGGTCACCTGCACCGAGAAGCGCGACGCTACGGTCTGCACGAGCTTGAACACGGCCGCCGAGCTGTGCGCGGCGATGCCCTTCGTCGTGATGTCCGACGACGCCTTCGAGATCGCCTGCGCAAGCGCGCCGCGCAGCACGAAATAGCCGAGATCGGCGTCCTCTTCCTGCTTGTCCGGGTGGCCACCCATGCCGAGCACGGCCAGGCATTGCAACTGCGTATCGACCGACGTCAGGTCCTCGCCCTCGCTGCGCGCGATGTCGCACACCGAGCGAAAGATCAGCGTGGTCGTCACCGGCAGCTCGACCGGCAGCGCGAGAAAGCCGAACGCGCCGCCGGCCGCGCCGGTCGTCGCGACCGCGAGCTTGTGCAGCAGGTTGCTCGGCTTGTCGGGCTCGGCGTCGGGCGCCGGCGGCTTGCCGAGCGTGCGCAGCGCGATGTTCAGGCACTTGCGCAGCGCGAGCTGCGTCGCGTCGTTGATCTTGCCGGTCGCGAAATCCGGCAGCCGCGCGATCATTTTCTCGACCGGCGCGCCGAGCATGCCGGTCAGCTTCATCGTCAGCGACGGGCTTTCCAGCACCTGCTTCGCGCGCCACAGCGCGTCCCGATCCTCCTGCGAAAGCGTCGTCGCGGGGGTGATTGAAATCGGTTCCATCTTTCTCCTTGGCCTGAACAGGCCCTCAACCGTCGCCAGCCTAGATTACTCCGGCATGCTAGAATTTTGAGATTGTTTGACTCGTCAAAAGTTGCATCAACAAAAAATGGCCGTTCACACTGCCGCCCACCATTCGAGCGGGCAAGTCCTGCCGTTCCGTGAATCGCTGCTGGCGATGATCGGGATCTCGTTCGTTACCATGCTCGTCGCGCTCGACCAGACCGTCGTCGGCACGGCGTTGCCGACCATCGTCGCCGAGCTTCGCGGTTTCGACCTGTACGCGTGGGTCGCGACCTCGTACTTGCTCAGTTCCGTGATCACGGTGCCGATCTTCGGCCGCCTCGGCGACTATTACGGCCGCAAGCCGTTCGTCATCGCGTCGATCGTCGTGTTCACCGCCGCATCCGTGCTGTGCGGGATGGCCAACGACATGCTGACCCTCGTGCTCGCGCGAGGGCTGCAGGGGATCGGCGGCGGGATGCTGGTCGGCACCGCATTCGCGTGCATTCCCGACCTGTTCCCCGATTCCGTCGTGCGTCTGCGCTGGCAGGTGCTGATGAGCTCCGCGTTCGGCATCGCGAACGCGGTGGGCCCGTCGCTCGGCGGCGTGCTGACCCAGTCGTTCGGCTGGCGCTCGGTGTTCTACGTGAATTTGCCGGTCGGCCTGCTGTCGCTGTTCTTCGTGTGGCGCTACCTGCCGCACCTGCGCCACGTCGCGCACGACCGCAAGATGCGGCTCGACTGGCCGGGCGCGCTGCTGATCGCGCTGTCGCTCGGCGCGCTGCAGCTGTTCGTCGAATGGCTGCCGAAGTACGGCGTCGCGAGCTGGGCGTCGCTGCTGCTCGTGGTCGCGGTCGCGGCCGGCGTCGGCCTGTGGCACTGGGAGAAGCGTTGCGCGCAGCCGATTCTGCCGTTCGACATGTTCGGCAACCGCGCGCTGTCGGCGCTGTTCGTGCTCGCGATCCTCGCCGGTTTCTCGATGTTCTCGCTGCTGTTCTACGCGCCGCTGCTGTTCCAGGGCGGCTTCGGGATGTCGCCGAAGGAAGCCGGGCTCGTGATCACGCCGCTCGTCGTGTTCATCACGATCGGCAGCATCATGAACGGCCGCGTCGTCACGCGCATCCGCAACCCGAACGCGATGCTGCACGTCGGCTTCGTGCTGTTCGCGATCGCGTGCGCGGGCATCGTCGTGTCGACCCATACGACGCCGGCCTGGATGCTGATGGCGCTGATGGTCGCGGGCGGCATCGGGCTCGGCTTCGTGCTGCCGAACCTCACCGTGTTCGCGCAGCAGGCCGCCGGCCGCGAGCATCTCGGCATCGCGACGGCGCTGCTGCAGTCGCTGCGGATGGTCGGCGGGATGCTCGGTACCGCGCTGACGGGCACGCTCGTCAACCAGATGTACTCGGGCGGCGTGCGCAACGCGCTGGCGGCCGATCATGCGATGCAGTGGCATGCGCAGCTCGCCGATCCGCAGATCCTGATCGATCGCGCGGCGCAGGGCGGTCTCGTCGCGGAGCTGACGCGTGCCGGGCATAATGGCGCGCTGCTGCTGGAAGCGGCCCGCGAATCGCTCGTCGGCGCGATTCACCTGGGCGTCGCGATGGCGGCCGTCGTCGCCGTGGTGTCGGTGTGGCAGTGTCGTCGCGTGCCGCCGATCGCGCTGCGGCGCAAGATCGAGCCGCACGTCGCGGCCGACTGACCGATCGGGCGATTCAACGATTCAACGATTTACCGGAAACGAACTCAGCGCATGGAAGAACAGGACCGCGTCGCGATCTTGCAGCAATTCGGACGCACGTATCGCGCGTTCATGACCGCGTTCGAAGCGCACGTCGGGCAGCCGATGCCGCGCTGGCGCATCATGGTCGCGCTGCACACGATGGGCGGGCATTCGTCGCAGAAGAAGCTCGTCGAAGTGCTGCGCATCGATCCGGGCGCGCTCACGCGCCAGTTGAAGTCGCTCGATGCGCTCGGCTGGATCCAGCGCGAATCCGATGCACGCGACAATCGCGTGACCAACGTGACGCTGACGGACGAAGGCCGTGCGGCCTTCGACGCGTGCCTGCCGCGCCGCAAGGCGTTCATCGAACAGACGATGGCGCAGTTGCCGGACGACGTGCTGAATGCGCTGTCGGGTGCGCTCGCGATGCTGGAAACGCGGATCGCGGACGTCGGTTCGGCGCCGGTCGCGCGCTGAAGCGGGGAGCGGGGCGGCACGTGTGTGCCGCCGGCCGCCTTGTCTCACCCCGTCACGATTCGATTCAGACTTACAGCTCGATGCGCGTGCCCAGCAGCGCGAGGAACTGCGCGAGCCAGGCTGGATGCGCGGGCCACGCGGGCGCGGTGACGAACGGCGCGTCGGTCACGGCTGCGTCGACCGGGATATCTGCATATTCGCCGCCCGCGAGCTTCACTTCGGGTGCGCAGGCCGGGTAGGCCGAAATGCGCTTGCCGCGGATCACATCGGCGGCCGCGAGCAACTGCGCCGCATGGCAGATCGCGGCGATCGGCTTGCCGGCTTCGGCGAACTCGCGCACGAGCGAGATCACCTTCGGATCGAGTCGCAGGTATTCGGGGGCACGGCCGCCCGCGATCGCGAGCGCGTCGTAGCGCGCGGCGTCGACGTCGTCGAACGCGGCATTCAGCGTGAACTGGTGGCCGGGCTTCTCGGTGTAGGTCTGGTCGCCTTCGAAATCGTGGATGGCGGTCTTGATCTTGTCGCCCGCGCGCTTGCCCGGGCAGACTGCATCGACGTGGTGGCCGACGGCCTGCAGCGCCTGGAACGGCACCATCGTTTCGTAGTCTTCGGCGAAATCGCCGGTCAGGAACAGGATCTTCTTCGCGGCCATGGCTTTCTCCAGTGAAGCAGCGTTGAAGGCCCGCTCGCGCCGTACGCAACGGCCGCGAGGGGCCCCGAGGACGAAAGCGCAGTGTACTCCGGCAGATTGAAGCGCGCGTGACGGCCGCCCCGCGCGAGCGGCGGGGCGGCGCGCGCGGGGCGTCAGAAGAACGTTTCGACGACTTCCGTCACGCGGAACTGCGGATCGAGCACGAGCACCTGGCGCCACTTGTCGAACGTCAGGCACGGGTGCGAGATGTCGAACGCGACCATGTCGCCGACCTTCACGTCCGCGCCCGGCGGGATCTGCAGGTACGCGTGCTGGTCCATCATCCCGGTCACGGCCCAGCCTTCGGTCGCGGCGACGTCGCGCGGCGCGGTGTCGCGGCCCGGGCGGAAGTGGCGCGCCGGCTCGGGCAAGCCCGCGTCGAATGCCGCGTCGCGCTTGCCGAGCGCGACGATCGCACGATCGGCTTCCGGCACCGACTGCACGTACGCCCACAGCTGCAGCGCCGGCAGCAGCCCTTCGCCCATCGAACGCGCGATCGGGTTGCGCGCGAACACGTCGGTCTGCGCCTTCTTGTAGATGCCGACGTCGTGCGTCAGGTAGCAGCCCGGCCGCAGCACGACTTCCGCGAAGCCGGCGTCGGATGCCTTCCTGAATTCTTCCGCGACCACGTCGTACCACGCCGAACCGGCGCCGGACAGGATCGCCGGCGTGCGCGCGAAGCGGCCCGCTTCCGCGAGTTCGCGCGTGAGCGCGACGGCTTCCTGCAGGAACGTGCGGATCTCGCCTTCCTCTTTCAGCACGCCTTCATAGAGTTCAATGCCGGCCAGCTTCAGCGTGTCCGGGTAGCGCGCGAGCGCGGCCAGTACGGCCTCGCGCTGCGCGGCGTCGCGTACGCCCGCGCGGCCGCCCGGCACGCCGAGTTCGATCAGCACGTTCAGCGATTTCTTCGCGGCGCCGAAGAAGCGGCCGAGCTGGTCGACGGTTTCCGCCGAATCGACCAGACAGAAGAATTCGAAATCGGGATCCGACAGCAGCCCGGCGATGATCGTCATGTTCTGGCGGCCGACCAGCTGGTTCGCGAGCAACACGCGCCGCACGCCGCCGTGATACGCGGCCTGCGTCTGGTGCGCGGTCGCGAGCGTGATGCCCCACGCGCCGGCGTCGAGCTGGCGGCGGAACAATTGCGGCGCCATCGTCGTCTTGCCGTGCGGCGCGAACTTGACGCCGTATTTCTGCACGAATGCCTGCATCCAGTTCAGGTTGTGCTCGACGCGGTCTTCGTAAAGCACGGCGGCCGGCAGGCTGACGTCTTCCGCGAGCAGGTTCCATTCGAGCCGGCCTGCGTCGCCGAGCGGCACGCTCGCGCTCGGCAGATTGCCCAGACCCTTGCCGAACGGGTCGATCGTCGCTTCCTGATAGTTTGTAACTTTCATGTCATCCCGCTCCATCATCACTATGCATTGCACTGAAGTTGACACGCAGATGGTACAGAAAGTAGCATCTGCGCGGTGATGTTATTTAGTAACATCAACCTCCCCACCCTTATCCGCAGATGAATACGCCCGCCTCCCCGTCCGCTCCGCTCGCGGCCGAGCCTCATCCGGCCCAGGCCGCCCCGCCGGTCCTCGACATCGTCGCGCGGATCGCAGAATGCGCGCCCGAGCTGCGCGAAGCCGAGCGCAAGGTCGCCGCGTTCATCCTGGCCGATCTCGCGCGCGCCGCGCATGCGAGCATCGGCGCGCTGGCGCGCGACGCGGAGGTCAGCGTCGCGACGGTCACGCGCTTCGCGAAGGCCGTCGGCTGCCGCGACGTACGCGAACTGAAGGTGCTCGTCGCGCAGGCGGCGGCCGTCGGCCAGCGCTTCCTGATACCGTCCGACGACGCGCCGGTCGACGACGCGAGCCCTGCGTCGATGGTCTACGACGAGATCCGCGTGGCGCTCGCGCACAACCACCAGCTGCTGCGCAACACGTCGTTCGATGCAGCGGCCGACCTGCTCGCCGGCGCGAAGATGACCTATGTGTACGGGCAGGGCGGCGGCTCGACCGCGCTCGCCGACGAGCTGCGGTTCCGGCTCGTGCGCTTCGGCCGGCCGGTCGCGAGCTACCAGGACAGCGTGCTGCAGCGGATGGTGGCCGCCACGCTGTCGCGCGACACCGTCGTCGTCGCGCTGTCGGTGAGCGGGCGCGTGCCCGAGCTGCTCGAGAGCTGCCGGCTTGCGAAGCGCTACGGCGCGACGTTGATCGCGATCACCGCACCGGCGTCGCCGCTCGCAAAGCTCGCCGACCACCTGATCCCGGTCGTCGCATTCGAAACCGATTTCATTTACAAGCCTTCGACATCGCGTTACGCGATGATGATGGCGATCGACGTGCTCGTTACCGGAGTCGCATTGCGGCTCGGCGATGCGGGCCGAGAATCGCTGCGCCGCATCAAGCACGCGCTCGATGCGCACCGCGGCGGCGGAGACCGTCAACCGGTAGGAGACTGACCATGCATTCGCATCCCGAAGCCGCCGATACGCTGATCGTCGGCGCGCAACTGTACGACGGCACCGGCGCGCCGCCCGTCACGCGCGACGTCGCGATCCGCAACGGCCTGATCGCGGCGATCGGCAACCTGTCGAACTGGCTGGCCGAGAACGTCGTCGATGCGAACGGCCGCGCGCTTGCGCCGGGCTTCGTCGACGTGCACACGCACGACGACACGCACGTGATCCGCGCGCCTGAGATGATCCCGAAGATCTCGCAGGGTGTGACGACTGTGATCGTCGGCAACTGCGGGATCAGCGCATCGCCGGTGACGCTTGCGGGCGACCCGCCCGACCCGATGAATTTGTTGGGCGAGCGCGGCGCGTTCCAGTACCCGACCTTCGCCGACTACGTCGCGGCCGTGAACCATGCGCGCCCGGCCGTGAACGTCGCGGCGCTCGTCGGCCATACGGCGCTGCGCAACAACCAGATGGACCGCCTCGACCGCGCGGCGACCGACGGCGAAATCGCCGGGATGCGCGCGCAGCTCGAGGAGGCGCTCGCGAACGGTGCGCTCGGCCTGTCGTCGGGCCTCGCATACGGCTCCGCGTTCGCGGCGCCGGCCGAGGAAGTGATGGCGCTCGCCGAACCGCTCGCAAAGGCCGGCGCGCTGTATACGACGCACATGCGCACCGAATTCGACGCGATCCTCGATGCGATGGACGAGGCGTATCGCGTGGGCCGCCATGCGCAGGTGCCGGTCGTGATCTCGCACCTGAAGTGCGCGGGCCCGTCGAACTGGGGGCGCAGCACCGAAGTGCTCGCGTCGCTCGAAGGCGCGCGCCGCTACCAGCCGGTCGGCTGCGACTGCTATCCGTACAGCCGCAGCTCGTCGACGCTCGACCTGAAGCAGGTGACGGGCGACATCGACATCACGATCACGTGGTCGGAGCCGCATCCGGAAGTCGCGGGCAAGCTGCTGAAGGCGATCGCGGCCGACTGGGGCGTGACCGAGCAGGAAGCCGCGCAGCGCATTCGTCCGGCCGGCGCCGTGTACCACAACATGTCCGAGGACGACGTGCGCCGGATCCTGTCGCACCCCGCGACGATGGTCGGCTCCGACGGGCTGCCGAACGATCCGCTGCCGCATCCGCGGCTGTGGGGCGCGTTCCCGCGCGTGCTCGGCCATTACGTGCGCGACACGAACCTGCTGCCGCTCGAGGAGGCGATCCGCAAGATGACGTCGCTGTCCGCGCGCCGCTACGGGATCGCGAAGCGCGGCGAGGTGCATGTCGGCTACCACGCCGATCTCGTGCTGTTCGATCCGGCGAGCGTGATCGACGCCGCGACCTTCGAGAAGCCGCAACAGCCCGCGCACGGGATCGACGCCGTGTGGGTGAACGGCGTGCTGACGTATGAAAACGGCCAGCCGACCGGCGAGCGCGCCGGCGGATTCGTTGCGCGCGGCGAGCGCGTGGCGGCGAGTGCCGACGCCGCGTTCTGAACGCGGCCGTTGTTCCGATCTTCCGCGTGCGCCGCAACGGGCGCGCGTATCCGTAACCGAAATGTGAGGAGTGAAACGATGAAGCGATATGGCGTAGGCGAAGCGAAGGGTACCGGCGGCCAGGTGATGCCGTTCGCGCGTGCGGTCGAGGCCGACGGCTGGCTGTACGTGTCGGGCCAGACGCCGATGGTGAACGGCGAGGTCGTCGAAGGCGGGATCGTCACGCAGTCGAAGCAGACGATCGAGAACGTGATCGCGATCCTGAAGGAAGCCGGTTACGGCCTGGAGCACGTCGTGCGCTGCGGCGTGTGGCTCGACGACGCGCGCGATTTCGCGTCGTTCAACAAGGTGTTCGTGTCGTACTTCGGCGAAAATCCGCCGGCACGCGCGTGCGTGCAGTCGAGCATGGTCATCGATTGCAAGGTCGAGGTCGACTGTATCGCCTACAAGGCGCCGGCGAAGTAACGCGGCAAGGGCGGACGCTGTACAACAAGGCCGGTGCATTGACGTGCACCGGCCTTGTTGCATTTGAGGCAGTCGATGCGAGGGCGAGCGGGTGGGCGAGGGCGTTCAAATACAACTCGGTTGAAGCAGGTATGAGCGCCACCGGAACTTTGCATTGTGTGACGAAGTTTTCCGACGGGCCTCAACGTGACACGCCTGTCTGAGCGGGCTGCGACAGCAAGCCGCGGATGCATGGCGCGATTCGCCGGCTACAACCGCCTTTCAATCCAGAGGGCAAGGTGTTTTGATGGAAAACGTGCGTTGGGATGAGGTCGAGGCCTTCGTCAGATCAGAGGTAGGGCTTGGCAAATCGACGCCGTTGTCCGCCGCCACGAGGCTTTGGGAGGATCTTGGCCAGACCGGCGACGAGGCCGACGATTTCATGGGTCGCTTTTTCGAGCGTTTTTCCGTCGACACCGGCGACTTCGATTTTCACCGGTATTTCCTGATGGAGGGCGAAGGGGGCTTCTATTCGTTGTTCCGCAGATGGGTGCTCCGAAAACCGCACGTTCTCGAACGGGAACCGATCACGCTGGCGATGCTGTACCGCGCAGCGGTTGAACGGAAATGGGATGTCGAGCACCTGGCTAAGTTGCCGTGAGAGCCGAGACGAGGGCGTGGGGACTTCCGCTATCCGACAGTATCGCGGAAGAACCGGACGGAGGTGGCGAGAGTGCAATGGTGAGTCGGATCGCAGTTTTGATGTTGGCGCTCGCGCTCAGCCACAGTGCGGCCGCGGGCACGCTGTCCAATAAGTTATCGCCTGGCGGTGCGGTACCCATTGTCGTCCCGGAGTCACTCGAAATCGTCAGGAACGGCGCATGGTCGGCTGACATCAACGGGGACGAAACGGCGGATATGTGTCGCACGTTCGTTCTTCGGCGTGCGGATGTCAGCGCATTTTTCAAGCGTGCGAGCCGCGTAACGGAAGGGGCATACAGCCATGACCTGGACGCGGCGCGTTGCTATGCCGAAGGCGAAGCGCGTCTAGCGGGTGGTGGCGCGGCGAAATGGAGGATAGACCAGGCAAGGCGAGGCTTCATTACCATGCCGGATGCTCGGGCGATCTACTTGTACTGCCCGAAGTGCCGGGCCGACGTGTTCGCGCCGAATTAGAGAAACGCGCCGTCGCAAGCAGGCAATGTTGGCGGACCGCAAAATGCCCGCCAACACACGCATTTACTGCCGCGCCGTCCGCGCGTTATCCGGCATCGGCTGGTTGTAGTTCGTGCGGAACGGGTTGATGTCGAGCCCGCCGCGGCGCGTATAGCGCGCATACACCGCGAGCTTCACCGGTTTGCACGCGTGCAGGATGTCGAGGAAGATCCGCTCGACGCACTGCTCGTGAAAGCCCGTGTGATTGCGGAACGAGATGATGTAGCGCAGCAGGCCCGCGTGGTCGATCTGCGGCCCGACGTAGTGGATCTGCACGCTACCCCAGTCGGGCTGGCCCGTGACCGGGCAGTTCGAGCGCAGCAGGTCCGACACGAGCGTTTCCTCGACCGGTGCTTCGTTCTCGCCGTCGGCGGCCGACAGCAGCGACGGATCGGGTTCGTAGATGTCGGTGTCGAGGTCGAGGCGGTCGAGCGACAGCCCGTCGAGCTCGTCCATCTCGAGCTTGCCGAAATCGTGCGCCGACACGAGCTGCACCGACACGCTCGCGCCGCACGCGGCCGACACGTCGCGCTTCAGCACGTCGCGCACCGCGTCGATCGAGTCGAACTTCGACTGCGCGAACGAGCCGAGATACAGCTTGAACGACTTCGATTCGACGATGTTCGGCGATTCGGCCGGCACGTAGAACGTCGCGACCGCGACCTGCGGCTTGCCGCGCGCATTGAGCCACGACAGTTCGTATGCGTTCCAGATGTCGGTGCCGAAGAACGGCAGCGCCGACGTGATGCCGAGCTGCTCGCGCGCGCCGGCGCGCGGAATCGGGAACAGCAGCGACGCGTCGTACTGCGCCGCGTAGACGGTGGCCTTGCCGAGCGGGGATTGTTCGGGATTCATCGTGTGACGCCTTTACGACAGGAAGAGGCGGTAAGCCGGGTTGGCGCTCTCTTCGACATACGGATAGCCGAGCGCCGCGAGGAAGCGTTCGAATTCGGCGCGATCGGCCTGCGGCACCTGCAGCCCGACGAGGATCGAGCTGTAATCCGCCCCCTGGTTACGGTAGTGGAACAGGCTGATGTTCCAGTCCGGCGCCATCGACGACAGGAACTTCATCAGCGCGCCCGGCCGTTCGGGGAATTCGAAGCGGAACAGGCGTTCGTCGAGCGCGAGCGGCGAGCGGCCGCCGACCATGTAGCGGATGTGTTCCTTCGACAGCTCGTCGTGCGTCAGGTCGACGCTGTTGAAGCCGTGCGACTCGAAGTTCGCGGCGATCTCCGCCGATTCGCCGCGGCGCTTGATCTGCACGCCGACGAAGATATGCGCGGACTGCGCATCGGCGATCCGGTAGTTGAACTCGGTGACGTTGCGATCGCCGACGAGCGAGCAGAAGCGCTTGAAGCTGCCGCGTTCCTCGGGGATCGTGACCGCGAACACGGCTTCGCGCGCCTCGCCGACCTCCGCGCGCTCGGCCACGAAGCGCATCCGGTCGAAGTTCATGTTCGCGCCGGACGTGACCGCGACGAGCGTCTGGTTTTCGATGCCTTCGCGTTCCGCATACAGCTTCGCACCGGCTACCGCGAGCGCGCCGGACGGCTCGAGCACGCTGCGCGTGTCCTGGAACACGTCCTTGATCGCCGCGCACAGCGCGTCGGTGTTGACCGTCACGACACCATCGAGGAATTCGCGGCACAGCCGGAAGGTCTCCTCGCCGACGAGCTTCACGGCCGTGCCGTCCGCGAACAGGCCGACTTCGCTCAGTTCGATGCGTTCGCCGGCGTCCAGCGACTGCGCCATCGCGCACGAATCCTCGGCCTGCACGCCAATGACCTTGATCTCCGGTCGCACTGCCTTCACGTACGCGGCGACGCCGGACGCGAGCCCGCCGCCGCCGATCGGCACGAAGATCGCGTGGATCGGCCCCTGATGCTGGCGCAGGATCTCCATCGCGATGGTGCCTTGGCCGGCGATCACGTACGGATCGTCGAACGGGTGGACGAACGTCAGGTCGCGCTCCTGCTGCACCTTGACCGCGTGCGCATACGCGTCGCTGTACGATTCGCCCGCCTGGATCACCTCGACGCTCGGGCCGCCGTGCGCACGCACCGCATCGACCTTCACCTGCGGCGTCGTGACCGGCACGACGATCACGGCCTTCACGCCCATCCGGGCCGCCGAGAACGCGACACCCTGCGCGTGATTGCCGGCCGACGCCGTGATCACGCCGCGCGCGAGCGCATCCGTCGGAATGTGCGCCATCTTGTTGTACGCGCCGCGCAGCTTGAACGAGAACACCGGCTGGTTGTCCTCGCGCTTCAGGTAAACGGCATTGCGCAGCCGGGCCGACAGGTTGCGGGCGGGTTCGAGTTCCGTCTCGATCGCGACGTCGTAGACGCGCGCGGTGAGGATTTTTTTCAGGTAATCGTGGGATGCCATGGGCGCTCGCGTGCAGTGCGGAAGCAGACGGTAAAGGATCAATGATAGCGCCAAGGGTCCGCCCGCACGCAAGCGGCATGCCGGGCGAACGGGCGCGAAGGCGTTTGGATCGGGCGTTCGCGGCGCGGAACGCCTCATTTTTACCGGCTTAACCGTATGGTTACCGACCGGACGGGCGGCGAATGATCGCACGAAACCGTGCCGAACCCCGCCCGGCGCGGCTGGCGGCGATAGCCCCACGACCTGTCCGGCGTGTCACGGGCGGCGCGATCATGGGTTAGAATTCCGTTTTGAATCAAGGATTCGGAAGATGCAGAGGCACCCTCGGATCGCACCGTTGAAGCCGACGCCGCGCGCAGCCAGCCCCGCGGCCGAACGGCATGCGCGCCGCGCGCGATCGTGCTGATCGTTCCGAGTGCCGCCAGGCCCTGTCGCCGGCCAGGAGGGGCGAGTCGCCCGCTCCGGCCCCATGAAGGACAGCCGCGCGCCTGGTAACAGAACAGATTTCCCCAAGATTGCGCCCACGCGCTTGCCGACGCCCGTGCACGGTGTATCGGCCCTCCGAGTCGTCCGAACATGAACGCACCACAAGTTTTCGATCCGCATGGCGCGGCCGCCGCCGTCGCCGCCGACCCCGCGCCCCGCTTGCGCGAGATTCCCTATAACTACACGTCCTTCTCGGATCGCGAGATCGTGATCCGCCTGCTCGGCGAAGAGGCGTGGTCGGTGCTCGACGAACTGCGTGCCGAACGCCGCACCGGCCGCTCGGCACGGATGCTGTACGAAGTGCTCGGCGACATCTGGGTCGTGCGCCGCAACCCGTACCTGCAGGACGACCTGCTCGACAACCCGAAGCGCCGCGCGCTGCTGATCGAGGCGCTGAACCACCGCCTGACGGAGATCGGCAAGCGCCGCAGCGCGGATCTCACCGAGCACCGCGACGAGGCGGGCCGTGAGCGCGCGTCGCGCGTCGAGATGCTCGAAACCGCCGCGCAGCGCGCGGTCGACGAGTTCGCCGACGAATTCGAGAAGATGGCCGACCTGCGCCGCCGTGCGACCAAGGCGCTCGGCCGTTGCACGGAGAAGGACAACATCCGCTTCGACGGGCTGTCGCGCGTGTCGCACGTGACCGACGCGACCGACTGGCGCGTCGAATACCCGTTCGTCGTGCTGACGCCCGACACCGAAGCCGAGATCGCGGCGCTGATCAAGGCGTGCTTCGAACTCGGCCTGACCGTGATCCCGCGCGGCGGCGGCACCGGCTACACGGGCGGCGCGGTGCCGCTCACGCCGTTCTCCGCCGTCATCAACACCGAAAAGCTCGAACAGCTCGGCGCGGTCGAGCTGACCGAGCTGCCCGGTGTTGCGCACAAGGTGCCGACGATCTTCTCCGGCGCGGGCGTCGTCACGCGCCGCGTGACGGAAGCGGCCGAGGCGGCCGGCTACGTGTTCGCGGTCGATCCAACGTCGCTCGACGCGTCGTGCATCGGCGGCAACGTCGCGATGAACGCGGGCGGCAAGAAGGCCGTGCTGTGGGGCACCGCGCTCGACAACCTGGCCTGGTGGCGGATGGTCGACCCGGACGGCAACTGGCTCGAAGTCACGCGCCACGAGCACAACCAGGGCAAGATCCATGACATCGCGGTCGCGCGCTTCGAGCTGAAGTGGTTCGACGGCGCGTATGCGCCGGGCGAGAAGCTGCTCAAGACCGAGATGCTCGAGATCGAGGGCCGCCGGTTCCGCAAGGAAGGGCTCGGCAAGGACGTGACCGACAAGTTCCTCGCCGGCCTGCCGGGCGTGCAGAAGGAAGGCTGCGACGGGCTCATCACGTCCGCGCGCTGGGTGCTGCACAAGATGCCCGCGCACACGCGCACCGTCTGCCTCGAATTCTTCGGCCAGGCGCGCGAGGCGATCCCCAGCATCGTCGAGATCAAGGACTACCTGTTCGAAACGTCGAAGCAGGGCGGCGCGATCCTCGCGGGTCTCGAGCACCTCGACGAGCGCTACCTGCGCGCGGTCGGCTACGCGACCAAGAGCAAGCGCAACGCGTTCCCGAAGATGGTGCTGATCGGTGACATCGTCGGCGACGACGCCGACGCGGTGGCACACGCGACCTCCGAAGTGATCCGGATGGCGAACGGCAAGAGCGGCGAAGGCTTCGTCGCGATCAGCGCGGAGGCGCGCAAGCGCTTCTGGCTCGACCGCAGCCGCACGGCCGCGATCGCGAAGCACACGAACGCGTTCAAGATCAACGAAGACGTCGTGATCCCGCTGAACCGGATGGGCGAGTACACCGACGGCATCGAGCGGATCAACATCGAACTGTCGCTGAAGAACAAGCTGCAGCTCGTCGACGCGCTCGAAGCGTTCTTCCGCGGCGGCAACCTGCCGCTCGGCAAGACCGACGACGCGAACGAGATCCCGAGCGCGGAACTGCTGGAAGACCGCGTGCAGCAGGCGCTGGAGTTGCTCAAGCGCGTGCGCGCACGCTGGGAATTCGTGCGCGACCGGCTCGACCAGCCGCTGCGCGAGGCGCAGCACTACCTGGTGCAGCTCGGCTACGAGGCGCTCGCCGAGAAGTTCGCGGATCGCGCGGACGAGCAGCCGGGCGCGACCGTGTTCCACATCACGCAGGACCGCACGGTCCGCATCTCGTGGAAGCAGGAGATCCGCGCGGAACTGCGCGCGATCTTCAACGGCGGCGCGTTCAAGCAGATCCTCGACGAAGCGCAGGCGATCCACAAGCGCGTGCTGCGCGGTCGCGTGTTCGTCGCGCTGCACATGCACGCGGGCGACGGCAACGTCCACACGAACATCCCGGTCAACTCCGACAACTACGAGATGCTGCAGGACGCGCACGCGTCGGTCGCACGCATCATGACGCTCGCGCGTTCGCTCGATGGCGTGATTTCCGGCGAACACGGAATCGGCATCACGAAGCTCGAGTTCCTGACCGAGGACGAGATCGCCGAATTCCGCGCGTACAAGCAGCGCGTCGACCCGAACGGCCGCTTCAACAAGGGCAAGCTGCTCGACGGCGCCGATCTGCGCAATGCCTATACGCCCAGCTTCGGGCTGATGGGCTACGAATCGCTGATCATGCAGCAGTCCGACATCGGCGCGATCGCCGATTCGGTGAAGGACTGCCTGCGCTGCGGCAAGTGCAAGCCGGTGTGCGCGACGCACGTGCCGCGCGCGAACCTGCTGTACAGCCCGCGCAACAAGATCCTCGCGACGTCGTTGCTGGTCGAGGCGTTCCTGTACGAGGAGCAGACGCGCCGCGGCGTGTCGATCAAGCACTGGGACGAGTTCAACGACGTGGCCGACCATTGCACGGTGTGCCACAAGTGCGCGACGCCGTGCCCGGTGAAGATCGACTTCGGCGACGTCACGATGAACATGCGCAACCTGTTGCGCAAGATGGGCAAGAAGAAGTTCAACGCCGGCAATGCGGCGGGCATGTTCTTCCTGAACGCGACCAACCCGCAGACGATCAACGTCGCGCGCACGGTGATGATGGGCGTCGGCTACAAGGTGCAGCGCTTCGCGAACGACATGCTGAAGAAGGTCGTGACGAAGCAGACGCAGCACCCGCCCGCGACGACCGGCAAGCCGCCCGTCGTCGAGCAGGTGATCCACTTCGTCAACAAGAAGATGCCGGGTAACCTGCCGAAGAAGACGGCGCGCGCGCTGCTCGACATCGAGGACAACAAGATCGTGCCGATCATCCGCAACCCGAAGTCGACGACCGTCGATTCGGAAGCGGTGTTCTACTTCCCGGGCTGCGGCTCCGAGCGCCTGTTCTCGCAGGTCGGCCTCGCGACGCAGGCGATGCTGTGGGAAGCCGGCGTGCAGACGGTGCTGCCGCCGGGCTACCTGTGCTGCGGCTATCCGCAGCGCGGCTCGGGCCAGTACGACAAGGCCGAGAAGATCGTCACCGACAACCGCGTGCTGTTCCACCGCGTCGCGAACACGCTGAACTACCTCGACATCAAGACGGTCGTGGTGTCGTGCGGCACCTGCTACGACCAGCTCGCGGGCTACGAATTCGACAAGATCTTCCCGGGCTGCCGGATCATCGACATCCACGAGTTCCTGCTCGAGAAGGGCATGAAGCTCGACGGCGTGTCGGGCACGCGCTACATGTATCACGACCCGTGCCACACGCCGATCAAGACGATCGACCCGGTGAAGCTCGTCAACGAGCTGATGGGCTCGGAAAAGGACGGCTACAAGATCGAGAAGAACGAGCGCTGCTGCGGTGAATCGGGCACGCTCGCGGTCACGCGCCCGGACATCTCGACGCAGGTCCGCTTCCGCAAGGAAGAGGAGATCCGCAAGGGCGCCGCGAAGCTGCGCGCGATTCCCGTGGTGGCCGGCGATGCGCCGGCGCCAGCCGCCGCCGCGGCGAACGGCCCGGACGTGAAGATCCTGACGAGCTGCCCGTCGTGCCTGCAGGGCCTGTCGCGCTACAGCGAGGATGCGAACCTCGAAGCCGACTACATCGTGGTCGAAATTGCGCGCCAGGTGCTCGGCGAGAACTGGATGGCCGATTATGTCGCACGTGCGAACAATGGCGGGATCGAGCGCGTGCTGGTCTAATGCGGGCATGACGACCGCCCGACCGGGCCAGGAATGAGCGGGCGCCGGGCAGGCAAGCCGGCGCCCGTCCACATGGGAGCGACGATGGAATGCGTGTTTTGCCGTGAAGACGGCGGCGAGCTGCTCTGGCAGGACGATGCGCTGCGCGTCGTGCTCGCGACGGGCGAGCACGACTACCCGGGCTTCTGCCGGGTGATCTGGGGTGCGCACGTCGCCGAGTTCTCCGATCTCGGCGAACCCGAGCGGGCACACCTGATGCGCGTGGTCTATGCGGTCGAGCGGGCCGTGCGCCGCGTGATGCAGCCGAACAAGGTGAATCTCGCGAGCCTCGGCAACATGGTGCCGCACGTGCACTGGCACGTGATCCCGCGCTTTTCCAACGACGCCCACTTCCCGCAGCCCGTCTGGGCGCCGCGCCAGCGCAGCGTGTCCGAGGCGCTGCTGCGCACGCGCGCCGCGCAGGCCTCGCTGCTGCACAATGCGGTGCGCGAGGAAATTCAACGCATGACCGATTCGAGGCAAGCATGAGCGGTTTGACTTCCACGACGCCGATTCCGTCCGGCGTCGTCGTGCACGCGGTGTCGCGCGTGCTCGAATTGCAGTACCCGAACGGCGAGAACTTCCGGATTCCGTTCGAGCTGATGCGCGTCTATTCGCCGTCGGCCGAGGTGCGCGGCCACGGGCCCGGCCAGGAAACGCTGCAGACCGGCAAGCGCGAAGTGACGATCACGGCGCTCGAGGGCGTCGGCAACTATGCGCTGCAGCCGACGTTCTCCGACGGCCATTCGACCGGCATCTACTCGTGGGATTTCCTGTACGAGCTGGCGACGCAGCAGGACGCGCTGTGGCGCGACTATTTCGACAAACTGAAGGCGGCGGGCGTCGAGCGCGACGCCCCGATGCAGGCGGCCTCCGCGTCGCACGGCCACTGCCACTGAAATCGACGGCGCCCGCTCGGCGCCGTCTTGCCATTTACTGAGGATCAACGCGATGAGCAAAACCCACTTCGGCTTCGAAAGCGTCGAGGAAAACGAAAAAGCGAAGAAAGTGGCGGGCGTGTTCCATTCGGTCGCGAGCAACTACGATCTGATGAACGACCTGATGTCGGCGGGCATGCACCGCGCGTGGAAGGCGTTCACGATCGCGCAGGCGAACGTGCGCCCCGGTTTCAAGGTGCTCGATATCGCGGCCGGCACCGGCGACCTGACGAAGTCGTTCAAGAAGGCGGCCGGCCCGACCGGCGAGGTCTGGCATACGGACATCAACGAGTCGATGCTGCGCGTCGGCCGCGACCGGCTGCTCGACAAGGGGATCGTGACGCCGTCGCTCTTGTGCGACGCCGAGAAAATCCCGTTCCCGGACAACTACTTCGATGTGGTCACGGTCGCGTTCGGCCTGCGCAACATGACGCACAAGGACGTCGCGCTGGCCGAGATGCGCCGCGTGACCAAACCCGGCGGCCGCGTGATGGTGCTGGAATTCTCGAAAGTCTGGGATCCGCTGAAAAAAGCGTACGATCTGTATTCTTTCAAAGTATTACCGTGGCTTGGCGACAAGTTCGCGAAAGATGCTGAAAGTTACAGGTATCTTGCGGAATCTATCCGGATGCACCCCGACCAGGACACGCTGAAGACGATGATGGAACAAGCGGGCCTCGATGCCGTCAAATATTACAATTTGTCAGGTGGCGTGGTAGCTTTACACATGGGCACCAAGTACTAAGGGGCTCTTTCCATACATTTGTCTTACATCCGGAGAAGCTGATGTCCGAAACGCGTTCGTTGTTCAACCGTAGCAAGCCGTCGAAGCCGTGGGCTCGACGGGTCGGCACGCTGCTGATGGTCGGCCTGCTCACGGCCGGCACGTTCGCATCGCTCGACGCTGAAGCCAAGCGCATGGGCGGCGGGCGCAGCATCGGCCGGCAGAATTCCACCGTCACGCAGCGCCAGGCCACGCCGCCCGCGCAGCAGCCGATGCAGCAGGCCGCGCCGTCGCAGGCGCAGCGTGCGAACCCGGCCGCGCCCGCGCCGGCCGCGCAGCCCAACCGCTCGCGCTGGCTCGGGCCGATCGCCGGCCTCGCGGCCGGTCTCGGCATCGCGGCGCTGCTGTCGCACTTCGGCCTCGGCGGCGCGTTCGCGAGCATGATGGCGAATGTCATCGTGATCGCACTGCTCGCGATGGTCGGCATCTGGCTGGTCCGCAAGTTCATGAACCGCCGTCGCCCGCAGGAGCCGGCGTACTCGGTCGGTGGTTCGGCATCGTCGTCGGGCGGCTACTCGCAGAGCCCGTCGTTCCAGCAAGGCAACGCAGGCAGCAACTACGCCGGCAGCGGCAGCAGCTATGCGAACGAAGCGCAGGGCGTGTTCGGCGGCGGCGCGGCGGCAGCCGGCGCGGCAGCGGCTGCGGCGGCACCGCTGCAGGTGCCGGCCGGCTTCGACACCGAGGCGTTCCTGCGCAGCGCGAAGGTCTACTTCGTGCGCCTGCAGGCGGCATGGGACCAGGGCAACCTGGCCGACATCCGCGAATTCACGACGCCCGAAATGTTCGCCGAGATCAAGATCGACCTCGATTCGCGCGGCAACGAGGCGAACCAGACCGACGTCGTGCAGCTCGACGCGGAACTGGTCGCCATCGAGGATCGCGGCATCGAGCAGTCGGCGAGCGTGCGCTTCCATGGCCTGATCCGCGAATCGGCGAGCGCGTCGGCCGCACCGTTCGACGAGGTGTGGAACCTGTCGAAGTCGGGCAGCCAGGGCTGGTTGCTCGCGGGTATCCAGCAGATCAACACGCACTGAGCGTGCCCGGCGGCCCGCGCCGCCGGCACCCGGGCGACGGCCGCCGCACTGCGACCGCTTGCCGCCCGGGTGTACGGTCAGGCACGGTCTGCCGACGATCCGACGTTACAATAGAAACCCGCGTGGGCGCCCGGCCTGCGCGGGTTTTTTCTTTCCCAGCCCGATGACCTTTGCCGCCAAGCCTTTTGCTGCTGCCGTCAATCACCTGCTCGCGCGCGAATCATGGGCGCGCGACCGCCTGATTCCCTATGCGGGCAAGACTGCTCGCATCGACGTGCCTCCCGTCACGCTCACGCTGCTGGTGCAGCCCGACGGCTATCTGTCGGCCGTCGACGCGCATGATGCGCAGCAGGTCGACGTGTCGATCGCGCTCGCGGGCGATACCGTCGCCGCGTTCCTGCAGGGCGGCCAGGCGGCCGTGATGAAGCACGTGAAGATCGAGGGCGACGCGGAGTTCGCGACGCAGATCGCGAAGCTGGCCGAGCATCTGCGCTGGGAACCTGAAGAAGATCTCGCGAAGCTGGTCGGCGACGCGGCGGCATACCGGATCGCGACGGTCGTGCGCGACGCCGGCGCCCGCGCGCGACGCACCGGCCGCAACGTGCTCGATTCCGTCGCCGAATACTGGCTCGACGAGAACCCGCAAGTCGTCCGGCGCGCGTCGCTCGGCGGCTTCGGCGCCGAACTGGCGCGCGCACGCGATGCGCTCGCGCGGGTCGAAAAGCGGGTCGAGCGACTCGAACAAAAAATCGGCGCGCGCACGGGCCCAGGCCCGCGCGGCGCGCACTGAGGGCCGCAGGGCATGCGCATTTTCCGTTTCATCAAGATTGTCTACACCGTCATCCGCTTTGGTCTCGACGAAGTGATGCTGTCCCGGATCGACGACCGGCGCGTGAAGCTGCTGCTGCGGATCACGACGATCGGCCGCCGCTATTCCGATCCGCCCGCCGTGCGGCTGCGTCACGCGCTCGAAAGCCTCGGCCCGATTTTCGTGAAGTTCGGCCAGGTGCTGTCGACGCGCCGCGACCTGCTGTCGGTCGATTTCGCGAACGAACTCGCGAAGCTGCAGGACCAGGTGCCTCCGTTCGATTCGGCCGTCGCGATCTCGATCATCGAGAAGTCGCTCGGGGCGCCGGTCGACGAGCTGTTCGATGAATTCGAGCGCGAGCCGATCGCGAGCGCGTCGATCGCGCAGGTGCATTTCGCGAAGCTGAAGCAGGGCGTACACGCGGGCAAGGCCGTTGCGGTGAAGGTGCTGCGCCCGAACATGCTGTCCGTGATCGACTCGGATCTCGCGCTGATGCGCGACATCGCCATCTGGACGGAGCGCATGTGGGCCGACGGCCGCCGCCTGAAGCCGCGCGAGGTCGTCGCCGAGTTCGACAAGTACCTGCACGACGAGCTCGACCTGATGCGCGAGGCCGCGAACGGCAGCCAGCTGCGCCGCAACTTCGCGGGCCTCGATCTGCTGCTCGTGCCCGAGATGTTCTGGGATTTCTCGACGTCGCAGGTGCTCGTGATGGAGCGGATGACGGGCGTGCCGATCAGCCAGGTCGAGACGCTGCGCTCGGCCGGCGTCGACATCAAGAAGCTTGCGCGCGAAGGTGTCGAGATCTTCTTCACGCAGGTGTTCCGCGATGGCTTCTTCCATGCGGACATGCACCCCGGCAACATCCAGGTGAGCCTCGACCCCAGCACGTTCGGGCGCTATATCGCGCTCGATTTCGGGATCGTCGGCGCGCTGTCCGATTTCGACAAGAACTACCTCGCGCAGAACTTCCTCGCGTTCTTCAAGCGCGACTACCACCGCGTCGCGACGCTGCACCTCGAATCGGGCTGGGTGCCGCCCGAGACGCGCGTCGAGGAACTCGAAAGCGCGATTCGCGCGGTGTGCGAGCCGTATTTCGACCGCGCGCTGAAGGACATCTCGCTCGGCCAGGTGCTGATGCGCCTGTTCTCGACGTCGCGCCGCTTCAACGTCGAGATTCAGCCGCAGCTCGTGCTGCTGCAGAAGACGATGCTGAACGTCGAGGGGCTTGGCCGTTCGCTCGACCCCGAACTCGACCTGTGGAAGACCGCGAAGCCGTATCTCGAGCGCTGGATGACCGAGCAGATCGGCCTGCGCGGCTGGTACGAGCGCTTCAAGGTCGAGGCGCCGCAATGGAGCAAGACGCTGCCGCAACTGCCGCGCCTGATCCATCACGCGATGGCCGCGCGCCATGACGCGCCGCGCGCCGCGAGCGAGGACCTGATGCGCCAGATCCTCGTCGAGCAGAAGCGTACGAACCGGCTGATGCAGGCGCTGCTGATCTTCGGCCTGTCGGTCGGTGTCGGGGCGCTCGTGGCACGCGTGCTGATCGCGCTCGCGTACGGCGCCTGACCGAAAGGAGCATGGCGATGCCCGATCCGAAGCACCCGGCCGCACCGACGGCCGCCGATTTCGCGACGCGCGACCCCGGCAATGCGTCGTTCTGGGACGAGCGCTTCGAGCGCGGCGTGACGCCGTGGGAATTCGGCGGCGTGCCCGACGGCTTTCGCGGGTTCGCGCACCGGCTCGAGCCGTGCACGGTGCTGATTCCCGGCTGCGGCAGTGCGCAGGAGGCCGGGTGGCTCGCGCAGGCCGGCTGGCCCGTGCGCGCGATCGATTTCGCCGCGCAGGCGGTGGCTGCCGCGAAGGCGCAGCTCGGTACGCATGCGGACGTCGTCGAGCAGGCCGATTTCTTTACTTACCGGCCGCCGTTCGACGTGCAGTGGGTGTACGAGCGCGCGTTCCTGTGCGCGCTGCCGCCGGCCATGCGCGCAGGCTACGCGGCACGGATGGCCGAGCTGCTGCCCGCGGACGGATTGCTGGCCGGCTATTTCTTCGTGACGGCGAAACCGAAGGGGCCGCCGTTCGGAATCGAGCGTGCGGAACTCGACGCGCTGCTCGCGCCGCACTTCGAATTGATCGAGGATTTGCCCGTGACCGATTCGCTGGCCGTGTTCGAAGGACACGAGCGCTGGCTCACGTGGCGCCGCCGCTGATGCCCGGGCATCGCGGCGATTGCCGGAGCGCGCCGGGGTTTCGGCTATAATTCAAGGTTTTGCAAGCCGTTTCCAGTTTCTGCGGGAAAAATATCATGCCGATCTACGCCTATCGATGCGAAGCGTGCGGTTTCGCGAAGGACGTGCTCCAGAAGATGAGCGACGCGCCGCTGTCGCAATGCCCTGAATGCGGGAAGGATGCTTTTCGCAAGCAGGTGACCGCCGCCGGTTTCCAGCTGAAGGGCTCGGGGTGGTATGTCACCGATTTCCGCGGCGGCTCGGGCGGCACCAGCGCACCGGCGACGGCGTCGGGCGACGCGGCGCCGGCCGCACCGGCGGAAGCCGCGCCCGCTGCAGCCGCACCGGCGGCGGCAAGCCCTTCCGCCAGCACGACGACGAGCGCAGCGCCGGCACCGGCCGCCACGCCCGCCGCCAGCAGTTGACCGTCGCGGCCCGGCCGGGCCGCGACCAACCCGCGCTTCCAGCGCGGTTCATTGACGGCAGATGATGAAAAAGACGACCCTGAAAACGGTGTTCCTGACCGGCTTGCTGGTTCTCGTCCCGCTCGCGATCACGCTGTGGGTGCTCGGCCTCATCATCGGCACGATGGACCAGACGCTGCTCCTGCTGCCCGAATCGTGGCAGCCCGAGCGGATGCTCGGCTTCCATCTGCCGGGGATCGGCGCGGTGCTGACGCTCGCGTTCATCTTCGTCGTCGGGCTGGCCACGCAGAACTTCATCGGCCAGAAGCTCGTCACGTGGTGGAACGCGGTCGTGCGTCACATCCCGGTCGTCGGGCCGATCTACACGAGCGTCAAGCAGGTGTCGGACACGCTGCTGTCGAGCAGCGGCAACGCGTTCCGCAAGGCGCTGCTGATCGAATACCCGCGCCGCGGCTCGTATACGATCGCGTTTCTGACCGGTACGCCCGGCGGCGACGTGGTCAACCATCTGACGGAAGAGTACGTGAGCGTGTACGTGCCGACGACGCCGAACCCGACGTCGGGCTTCTTCCTGATGCTGCCCAAGAGCGAAGTCATCGAACTCGACATGTCGGTCGATGCCGCGCTCAAGTACATCGTCTCGATGGGCGTCGTGGCGCCTCCGGCGCCGGCTCCGGCGCCCGCCCGCCGCCCCGTCGAGCCGCCGCTGTAAGTAAAGAATCATCGCCCGGGCCGCGCGTTGCGGCGCCCGTTGATCAAACCGAACGAAAGCAAACATCATGTCGATGCGTACTGAATACTGCGGTCTCGTGACCGAACACCTGCTGGGCCAAACCGTGTCGCTGTGCGGCTGGGTGCAGCGCCGCCGCGATCACGGCGGTGTGATCTTCATCGACCTGCGCGATCGTGAAGGCCTCGTGCAGGTGGTGTGCGACCCGGATCGCGCGGAGATGTTCGCGACCGCCGAAGGCGTGCGCAACGAGTTCTGCGTGCAGATCAAGGGCCTCGTGCGCAACCGTCCGGAAGGCACGGTCAACGCCGGCCTGAAGAGCGGCAAGATCGAAGTGCTGTGCCACGAACTGAACGTGCTGAACGCCTCGGTCACGCCGCCGTTCCAGCTCGACGACGACAACCTGTCGGAAACGACGCGCCTCACGCACCGCGTGCTCGACCTGCGCCGCCCGCAGATGCAGCACAACCTGCGCCTGCGCTACCGCGTCGCGATCGAGGCACGCAAGTACCTCGACGAGCAGGGCTTCATCGACATCGAAACGCCGATGCTGACGAAGAGCACGCCGGAAGGCGCGCGCGACTATCTCGTGCCGTCGCGCGTGAACGCGGGCCAGTTCTTCGCGCTGCCGCAGTCGCCGCAGCTGTTCAAGCAGCTGCTGATGGTCGCGAACTTCGACCGTTACTACCAGATCACCAAGTGCTTCCGCGACGAAGACCTCCGCGCCGACCGCCAGCCGGAATTCACGCAGATCGACTGCGAAACGTCGTTCCTCGGCGAGCAGGAAATCCGTGACCTGTTCGAAGACATGATCCGTCACATCTTCAAGACGACGATCGACGTCGAGCTCGACGCCAAATTCCCGGTGATGCCGTACTCGGAAGCGATGGCGCGTTTCGGTTCGGACAAGCCGGACCTGCGCGTGCAGCTCGAATTCACCGAGCTGACCGACGCGATGAAGGACGTCGACTTCAAGGTGTTCAGCACGCCGGCCAACGCGAAGGACGGCCGTGTCGCGGCGCTGCGCGTGCCGAAGGGCAGCGAACTGTCGCGCGGCGACATCGACGGCTACACGGAATTCGTGCGCATCTACGGCGCGAAGGGCCTCGCCTGGATCAAGGTCAACGAGAAGGCGAAGGGCCGCGACGGCCTGCAAAGCCCGATCGTCAAGAACCTGCACGACGCATCGATCGCGGCGATCCTCGAGCGCACCGGCGCTGAAGACGGCGACATCATCTTCTTCGCGGCCGACCGCGCGAAGGTCGTCAACGACAGCCTCGGCGCACTGCGCCTGAAGATCGGCCATTCGGAATTCGGCAAGGCGAACGGCCTCGTCCAGGCCGGCTGGAAGCCGCTGTGGGTCGTCGACTTCCCGATGTTCGAATACGACGACGAAGATGCGCGCTACGTGGCTGCGCACCACCCGTTCACGAGCCCGAAGGACGAGCACCTCGAGTACCTCGAGACCGACCCGGGCCGCTGCCTCGCGAAGGCATACGACATGGTGCTGAACGGCTGGGAAATCGGCGGTGGCTCGGTGCGTATCCACCGCGAGGAAGTGCAGAGCAAGGTGTTCCGCGCGCTGAAGATCGGCGCGGAAGAAGCGCAGCTGAAGTTCGGCTTCCTGCTGGACGCGCTGCAGTACGGCGCGCCGCCGCACGGCGGTATCGCATTCGGTCTCGACCGCATCGTCACGATGATGGCCGGCGCCGATTCGATCCGCGACGTGATCGCGTTCCCGAAGACGCAGCGTGCGCAGGATCTGCTCACGCAAGCGCCGAGCCCGGTCGACGAGCGTCAGCTGCGCGAACTGCACATCCGTCTGCGTCAGCCGGAACAGCCGAAGGCGTAACGCGTTCGACACCCGGTCGTGTGTGCGGTCGCGCGCATACGACACCTACGAAAAAGGCGCAGCGATGCGCCTTTTTCATTTTTTGCGGTACAGTCGCAGCACTTGCCGCGCGTTCGGGGCACATGTCCGACGCACGGCCCTGTGCCGCATGAAACAACGATGACGAAGCCGCCGAAAATCCCCGAATCCGTTCTTGTCGTGATCTACACGCCCGACCTCGATGTGCTCGTGATCAAGCGTGCCGACCAGCCCGATTTTTGGCAATCGGTCACAGGCTCGAAAGACGCGCTCGACGAGCCGCTCGCCGTGACGGCCGCGCGCGAAGTGGCCGAGGAAACCGGCATCGCCGTCGGCACGCCCGACGTGCCGGCCAGCGCGCTCGTCGACTGGCGCCACCGGATCGAATACGCGATCTATCCGCAATACCTGCACCGCTATGCACCGGGCGTCACGCGCAACGTCGAGCACTGGTTTGGCCTGTGCGTGCCGCGTCGCGTCGACGTGACGCTGTCGCCGCGCGAGCACGTCGACCATGCGTGGCTGCCGTTCCGCGAGGCGGCCGCGCGCTGCTTCTCGCCGTCGAACGCGGAGGCGATCCTGCAACTGCCCGCGCGCGTGGCCCTGTCGCGCGCGCCGCACGGCTCGTCCGCATGACGGCGGAGGCCCGCAAGCGCTTCGCGCAATTGCGGCAGATGTTCCTGCAGGAACGCGGTTCCGCATCGCGGCTCGCGTTCACGGCCGGCAATACGGTGCGGCTGTGCGAAACCGGCGGCGCATTCTTCCAGGCGCTGATCGAGCGGATCGACGCCGCCCGCGAGCAGGTGATGCTCGAAACCTACATCTTCTGCGACGACGCGGCGGGTCGCCCGGTGTCGGACGCGCTGATCCGTGCGGCGCAGCGTGGCGTGCGCGTGCGCGTGATTACCGACGGCATCGGCACCGCGCGCCTGCCGCTGTTCGACACCTGGGCCGAGGCCGGCGTCGAGCACTGCATCTACAACCGCTTCCTGTTCGGCCGCTTCGGCTTCTCGCGCACGCACCGCAAGCTCGCGGTGATCGATCACGCGGCCGCGTTCTGCGGCGGCATCAACATCGTCGACGACTACGCGCAGAACGGCACGACGCTGCCGTTTCCGCGCTGGGATTTCGCGGTCGAGATGGCCGGGCCCGCGGTGTCCGACGTGCGCGCCGCGTTCGAGCTGCAGTGGCACCGGATCCAGTTCGGCCACAAGCCGTATGCGCAGTACGCGGCCGGGCTGCACGGCGGCGAAGCGTTCCCCGACATGTTCCGGCGCTGGATGCGCAGCCACCGGTGGATCAAGGCCGGTGCGCTCAGGGTCGTGACGGAGCCGAGCGTCGCGTTCGTCGCGCGCGACAACGTCGTGAACCGCCGCGCGATCGAGAAGGCCTATCTCGCCGCGATCGGCCAGGCGCGCCAGCGGATCCTGCTCGCGAATCCGTACTTCATGCCGGGCCGCAAGCTGCGCCGTGCGCTGACGGGCGCGGCACGGCGCGGCGTCGACGTGCGGATCCTGATCGGCCGCAAGGAGTTCGCGGCGCTCGACACGGCCGTGCCGTTCCTCTATCACGCGCTGCTGCGCGCGGGCGTGCGCGTCGCCGAATACGACAGGACGATGCTGCACGGCAAGGTTGCGGTGATCGACGACAACTGGGCGACGGTCGGCTCGTCGAACCTGGACGCGCTGAGCCTGATGCTGAACAATGAAGCGAACGTCGTGCTGGTGCGCTACGATGCAGTCACGAACGAACTGCGCGACGCGATCGCGTCTGCGTTCGCCGACGGCCGGGAAATCGACCCCGCGCGCTTCGCCGCGCGTCCGCGCGTCGAGCGGCTGCTGAACTGGCTTGCGTACACCACGTATCGTCTCGTGATGAAGGCGCTGACGGTCGGCGGTTACGACTGACACAGACTCAGCATTCGCTTCAAAATATCTGTCCGCACGTTCGTGCGGAAAAGCCGCTCCGGTCCCGCCGGAATCGCGCAAAATAGCGGCTCGGTTAGACACCGGTTTCTAATAATTTCCTTGTTTCGCGAGCGGCCGCACTCAATAATAGTACGGCCGTTCGATTTTATTCGAACCCCCGAACGGTTACAGAAATAGCTATGCGAAAAGGCGAACAGACGCGTGCCGCGATACTTGAAGCTGCTTTGGACCTCGCCAGCCGTGACGGGCTGGAGGGGCTGACGATTGGCCTGCTGGCCGAGCGCATGCAGATGAGCAAGAGCGGTGTGTTCGCGCACTTCGGATCGCGTGAAGACCTGCAGGTCGAGGTCGTCCGCGAGTATCACCATCGTTTCGAAAACGAGGTGTTCTTTCCGAGCCTGCGCGAACCGCGAGGCTTGCCGCGCCTTCGGGCGATGCTGGCCCGCTGGACGGAGAAGCGCATCCAGGAGGTGACGACGGGATGCATCTACATCAGCGGTGCGGTCGAGTACGACGATCGGCCTGACAGCCCCGTGCGCGAGCAGTTGATCGCGAGCGTGACGGCCTGGCGTGCCGCGATGCTGCGTGCCATTTCGCAGGCGAAGGAAGAAGGCCATCTGCGTGCGGATACCGATCCGGACCTGATGCTCTTCGAGTTGTACAGCTTCACGCTCGGCCTGCATCACGACGCACGCTTCCTGCATTCGCCGGACGCCGTGCGCCTCACGTGGGCCGCGCTGGAAAAGACGATTGTTTCGTATCAGAGCGAGAGCCGTTAGCGGCGCGTGACCCGCCCGCCAGGAGCTCGAGCCGTTTTGCCCACCTTTGGAGAGAGTCATGGGACAGTACGCCGCGCCGCTGCGCGACATGCAATTCGTGTTGCACGAGCTTCTGAACGTCGAAGCCGAAGTCAAGCAAATGCCCAAGCATGCGGACCTCGACGCCGACACGATCAACCAGGTCCTCGAGGAAGCGGGCAAGTTCTGCTCCGAGGTACTGTTCCCGCTGAACCAGGTCGGCGACCGCGAAGGCTGCACGTATGAAGGCGACGGCGTCGTGAAGACCCCGACCGGCTTCAAGGAGGCCTACCAGCAATACGTCGAGGCCGGCTGGCCGGCGCTCGGCTGCGATCCGGACTACGGCGGCCAGGGCCTGCCCGCGTTCGTGAACAACGCGCTCTATGAAATGATGAACTCGGCGAACCAGGCCTGGACGATGTATCCGGGCCTGTCGCACGGCGCGTACGAATGCCTGCACGCGCACGGCGCGCCGGAACTGCAGAAGGCCTACCTGCCGAAGCTCGTGACCGGCGAATGGACCGGCACGATGTGCCTGACCGAGCCGCATTGCGGCACCGACCTCGGCATCCTGCGCACCAAGGCCGAACCGAACGGCGACGGCTCGTACTCGATCAGCGGCACGAAGATCTTCATCTCGAGCGGCGAGCACGACATGGCCGAGAACATCATCCACCTCGTGCTCGCGCGCCTGCCGGACGCGCCGCAGGGCACGAAGGGGATCTCGCTGTTCATCGTGCCGAAGTTCATTCCCGACGCAGCGGGCGCGCCGGGCGAGCGCAACGGCATCAAGTGCGGCTCGATCGAGCACAAGATGGGCATCCACGGCAACTCGACGTGCGTGATGAACCTCGACAACGCGAAGGGCTGGATGGTCGGCGAGCCGAACAAGGGCTTGAACGCGATGTTCGTGATGATGAACGCGGCCCGTCTCGGCGTGGGCGCGCAAGGTCTCGGCCTCACGGAAGTCGCGTACCAGAACTCGCTCGCGTATGCGAAGGATCGCCTGCAGATGCGCTCGCTGACGGGCCCGAAGGCGCCGGACAAGCCGGCCGACCCGATCATCGTGCATCCGGACGTGCGCCGCATGCTGCTCACGCAGAAGGCCTACGCCGAAGGCGCGCGTGCGTTCACGTACTGGTCCGCGCTGCAGATCGACAAGGAGCTGTCGCATGCCGACGAAGCCGTGCGCAAGGAAGCGGCCGACCTCGTCGCGCTGCTCACGCCGATCATCAAGGCGTTCCTGACCGACAACGCGTTCGAGTGCACGAACCACGCGATGCAGATCTACGGCGGCCACGGCTTCATCTCCGAGTGGGGCATGGAGCAGTACGTGCGCGACGCGCGGATCAACATGATCTACGAAGGCACGAACTCGATCCAGTCGCTCGACCTGCTCGGCCGCAAGGTGCTCGGCGACATGGGCGCGAAGCTGAAGAAGTTCGGCAAGCTCGTGACGGAATTCGCGGAAGCCGAAGGCGTGAAGCCGGAAATGGCCGAGTTCATCAACCCGCTCGCCGACATCGGTGAAAAGGTGCAGAAGCTGACGATGGAAATCGGCATGAAGGCGATGCAGAACCCCGACGAAGTCGGTGCTGCCGCCGTGCCGTACCTGCGTACCGTCGGTCACCTGGTGTTCTCGTACTTCTGGGCGCGCATGGCACGCCTCGCCCTCGACAACGAAGCGTCGGGCGACCCGTTCTACAAGTCGAAGCTCGCGACCGCACGCTTCTACTTCGCGCGCCTGCTGCCCGAAACGGCGTCGACGATCCGCGCCGCGCGCGCCGGTTCGAAGACGCTGATGGAAGTCGACGAATCGCTGTTCTGACGCGAGTCCGGGCGGTGCGCGCCGCGCGCCGCCCGAACGCAACGGTTCCTGGTACTCACTTCGCCGTGCAGCCCCCACAACCCGCGCTGCACGACACTATCCGGAGACATCCCGTGAGCAATTTCCTGATTCGCAAGGTCGCCGTGCTGGGCGCCGGCGTGATGGGCGCGCAGATCGCCGCGCACCTCATCAACGCGCGCGTGCCGGTGCTGCTGTTCGACCTGCCGGCCAAGGAAGGCCCGAAAAACGCGATCGCGCTGAAGGCGATCGAGAACCTGAAGAAGCTGTCGCCCGCGCCGTTCGGCGTGAAGGACGACGCGAAGTACCTCGAGGCAGCGAACTACGAAGACGACATCGCCAAGCTGGCCGAATGCGACGTCGTGATCGAGGCGATCGCCGAGCGGATGGACTGGAAGCACGACCTGTACAAGAAGGTCGCGCCGCACATCGCGCCGAACGCGATCTTCGCGACCAACACGTCGGGCCTGTCGATCACGAAGCTGTCCGAAGGTTTCTCCGACGAGCTGAAATCGCGCTTCTGCGGCGTGCACTTCTTCAACCCGCCGCGCTACATGCACCTCGTCGAGCTGATCCCGACCGCGCATACGCGTCCGGAGATCCTCGACCAGCTCGAGACGTTCCTGACGAGCATCGTCGGCAAGGGCGTCGTGCGCGCGAAGGACACGCCGAACTTCATCGCGAACCGCGTCGGCATCTTCTCGATCCTCGCGGTGATCACCGAGGCCGCGAAGTTCGGCCTGCGCTTCGACGAAGTCGACGACCTGACCGGCAGCCGCCTCGGCCGCGCGAAGTCGGCGACGTTCCGCACCGCGGACGTGGTCGGCCTCGACACGATGGCGCACGTGATCAAGACGATGCAGGACAACCTCGCCGACGATCCGTTCTTCCCGGTCTACCAGACGCCTGCCGTGCTCGCCGAACTGGTGAAGCAGGGCGCGCTCGGCCAGAAGACGGGCGGCGGTTTCTACAAGAAGGAAGGCAAGGCGATCAAGGTGCTCGACGCGAAGACGGGCACCTACGTCGACTCCGGCGCGAAGGCGGACGAAACGGTCGGCCGCATCCTGAAGCGTCCGCCGGCGGAGCGCCTGAAGCTGCTGCGCGAGACGGACCATCCGCACGCGCAGTTCCTGTGGTCGATCTTCCGCGACGTGTTCCACTACATCGGCGTGCATCTCGAGTCGATCGCCGACAACGCGCGCGACGTCGACCTCGCGATCCGCTGGGGCTTCGGCTGGAACGAAGGCCCGTTCGAAGGCTGGCAGGCCGCCGGCTGGAAGCAGGTCGCCGAGTGGGTGCAGGAAGACATCGCGGCCGGCAAGGCGCTGGCAAACGTGCCGCTGCCGTCGTGGGTGCTCGAAGGCCCGGTGGCCGAGAAGGGCGGCGTGCACACGGCCGAAGGCTCGTGGGCGCCGGCCGCGAAGCGCTTCGTGCCGCGTTCGGACCTCGCGGTCTACGACAAGCAGGTGTTCCGCGCGCCGCTGCTCGGCGAAGCCGGTGCCGATCCGAAGACGTACGGCAAGACGCTGTTCGAGACCGATGCCGTGCGCGCATGGGTCGACGACCGTGCCGGTGAAGACGACGTCGTGATCGTGTCGTTCAAGTCGAAGATGAACACGATCGGGCCGAGCGTGATCGACGGCCTCGTGCAGGCGATCGAACTCGCGGAGAAGGACTACAAGGGCGTGGTGATCTGGCAACCGACGTCGCTGAAGCTCGGCACGCCGGGCGGCCCGTTCTCGGCCGGCGCGAACCTCGAAGAGGCGATGCCCGCGTTCATGATGGGCGGCGCGAAGGGCATCGAGCCGTTCGTGAAGAAGTTCCAGGAAGGCATGCTGCGCGTGAAGTACGCGAACGTGCCGGTCGTCGCGGCCGTGTCGGGCATCGCGCTCGGCGGCGGGTGCGAGCTGATGCTGCACAGCGCGAAGCGTGTCGTGCACGTCGAGAGCTACATCGGTCTCGTCGAAGTGGGCGTCGGCCTCGTGCCGGCGGGCGGCGGCCTGAAGGAAGCGGCGCTGCGTGCGGCGGATGCCGCAACGGCCGCGAACGCGACCACCGACATTCTGAAGTTCGTCACGAAGTCGTTCGAGAACGCGGCGATGGCGAAAGTCTCGGCGTCCGCGCACGATGCGCGCGCGATGGGCTACGTGAAGCCGTCCGACACGATCATCTTCAACGTGTTCGAACTGCTCGACACCGCGAAGAAGGAAGCGCGGGCGCTGGCCGCCACCGGCTACCGCGCACCGCTGCGCGCGAAGGACGTGCCGGTGGCGGGCCGCTCGGCGATCGCGACGATCAAGGCATCGCTCGTCAACATGCGTGACGGCCGCTTCATCAGCGACCACGACTACCTGATCGCGAGTCGCATCGCCGAAGCCGTGTGCGGCGGCGACGTCGAAGCCGGCAGCCTCGTCGACGAGCAGTGGCTGCTCGCGCTGGAGCGCCGCGCGTTCGTCGAGCTGCTCGGCACGCAGAAGACGCAGGAACGGATCATGGGCATGTTGCAGACCGGCAAGCCGGTGCGTAACTGAGCGAGCGGATAAGGCAAGGAGTCTCAAATGAGCAAACAATTGCAAGACGCATACATCGTCGCCGCCAGCCGCACGCCGATCGGCAAGGCCCCGCGCGGTGTCTTCAAGAACACGCGCCCGGACGAGCTGCTGGTCCACGCGATCAGGTCGGCGGTCGCGCAGGTGCCCGGCTTCGACACGAAGCTGATCGAGGACGCGATCATCGGCTGCGCGATTCCGGAGGCCGAGCAGGGCCTGAACGTCGCGCGCATGGGCGCGCTGCTCGCGGGCCTGCCGCAGACGGTCGGCGGCGTGACGGTCAACCGCTTCTGCGCGTCGGGCATCACCGCGCTCGCGATGGCGGCCGACCGCATCCGCGTGGGCGAATCGGACGCGATCTTCGCAGGCGGCTGCGAATCGATGAGCATGGTGCCGATGATGGGCAACAAGCCGTCGATGTCGCCGCACATCTTCGACCGCAATGAAGATTTCGGCATCGCGTACGGGATGGGCCTGACGGCCGAGCGCGTCGCCGAGCAGTGGAAGGTGAGCCGCGAAGACCAGGACGCGTTCTCGGTCGAGTCGCACCGCAAGGCACTCGCGGCGCAGCAGGCCGGCGAATTCAACGACGAGATCGCCGCGTACACGATCAGCGAGCGTTTCCCGAACCTCGCGACGGGTGAAGTCGACGTGAAGACGCGCGAGATCAAGCTCGACGAAGGTCCGCGCGCGGATACGTCGATCGAAGGCCTCGCGAAGCTGCGCACGGTGTTCGCGAACAAGGGCTCGGTCACGGCCGGCAACAGCTCGCAGACGTCGGACGGCGCGGGCGCGCTACTCGTCGTGTCGGAGAAGGTGCTGAAGGAATTCAACCTGACGCCGCTCGCGCGCTTCGTGAGCTTCGCGGTGCGCGGCGTGCCGCCGGAAATCATGGGCATCGGCCCGAAGGAAGCGATCCCGGCCGCGCTGAAGGCTGCCGGCCTGAAGCAGGACGATCTCGACTGGATCGAACTGAACGAGGCGTTCGCCGCGCAATCGCTGGCGGTGATGCGCGATCTCGGCCTCGACCCGTCGAAGGTCAACCCGATGGGCGGCGCGATCGCACTCGGCCACCCGCTCGGCGCGACCGGCGCGATCCGCGCGGCGACCGTCGTGCACGGCCTGCGCCGCCGCAACCTGAAGTACGGGATGGTCACGATGTGCGTCGGCACCGGCATGGGCGCCGCGGGCATCATCGAACGCCTGTAAGCGGGACGCGACGAAAGACGACGACGGTGCGCGGGCCACGAGCTCGCGCACCGTTTTTTCATTCCGATAGAGGAAAGTCAAAGGAGACGGTTGTGGCCGAAATTCAAGTGGAACGCGCCGAAGGCGTGATGACGATCACGATCGCGCGCCCGGCGAAGAAGAACGCGCTGACGGCGGCGATGTACCAGACGATGGCCGACGCGCTCGCCGACGCACAGGAAGACAAGGCGATCCGCGTGATCCTGCTGCGCGGCGGTGAAGGCAACTTCACGGCGGGGAACGATCTCGAGGATTTCCTGAAGGCGCCGCCGAAGGACGACACCGCGCCGGTATTCCAGTTTCTGGCGCGGATCAGCAGCGCGAGCAAGCCGATCGTGGCCGCGGTGCCGGGCATTGCGGTCGGCGTCGGCGTGACGATGCTGCTGCACTGCGATCTGGTCTACGCGGCCGACACCGCGACGTTCTCGCTGCCGTTCGCGCAGCTCGGGCTGTGCCCGGAAGCCGCGTCGAGTGCGCTGCTGCCGCGCCTGGCCGGTCATCAGGTCGCCGCCGAGAAGCTGTTGCTCGGCGAGGCGTTCGACGCGCTGGAAGCGCACCGGATCGGCATCGTCAACCGCGTGCTGCCGGCGGCCGAACTCGACGCATTCGCGGCGAAGCAGGCGGCGAAGCTGGCAGCGCTGCCGGCGGCATCGCTGCGTGTGACAAAGGCGCTGCTCAAGGATACGGGCGGCGTGGCGACGCCCGCGCGAATGGCCGAGGAAGCCGCGCACTTCTCCGCGATGCTGCGCGCACCCGAGGCGCGCGAGGCGATGACCGCGTTCTTCGAGAAGCGCAAGCCGGATTTCCGTCAGTTCGACTGACGGAGCAGGGGGCGTCGGCGTGTGACCGCCGGCGCGATCCCGCGATGGCGGTCAGGCCGTACCGTAGTCGACGTGGCCGGTTTCCCGGCAGAAGCTGACGAGCCGCAGCCCGGCCGCCTTGGCGATCTCGATCGCGAGCGACGACGGCGCGGAGATGGTCGCGACCAGCGGGATGCCGACGCGCGCGGCCTTGCGCACGAGTTCGTAGCTCGCGCGGCTCGACAGGAACACGAAGCCGTCGGTCGTGTCGGCGCGCGCCAGGACGAGCGAGCCGATCAGCTTGTCGAGCGCGTTGTGGCGGCCGACATCCTCGAATGCCGTCCGGATCGCGCCTGTTGCGTCGCACCACGCGGCCGCGTGCAGGCCGCCGGTCAGCTTCGTGAGCGCCTGGTGCGCCGGCAGCCCGTGCGCCGCGTGCGCGAGCGCGTCGGGCGCGAGGCGCGCGAGAAAGCCCGTGTCGGGCACGCGTTCGGGCGCGAGGTCGAGCAGGTCGATGCTTTCGATCCCGCACACGCCGCAGCCCGTGCGCCCCGCGAGCGCGCGGCGCCGGTCCTTCAGCGCGGCGAATGCCTGCTGGACGACCTCCAGGTGCACTTCCGCATGCGGCAGCGGCGCATCGGCGTGCAGGATCACCTCGATGTCCTTGATGTCGCTGCCGCGCGCGACGATCCCTTCCGAGATCGCGAAGCCGACCGCGAACGCTTCGAGGTCGCACGGCGTACACATCATCACCGCGTGCGAAATGCCGTTGAACACGAGCGCGACCGGCCATTCCTGGCCCACGTAGTCGTGCGCGGTCTCGACGGCGCCGCCGCGCGTGCGCCGCACGGACAGTTCGATCGCGCCGCGCGGTTCGTCGCGCAGGTCGTCGCGCAGTCCATCGGATTGGGTCGGATTCACGAGCACTCCCGTTGATTCGAAGCACGGCCGGCGACAATCGTGCCGCCGCCCGCGCGCAGAGGTTCTAAAATACCTCAGGCAGGCCGGCCGCGCCGGCATCCGCCACATCAGGTAACGACCATGGGACTCAGCGACGCTCCGTTGCTCTTCAACTTCGAACACGATTCGTCGGAAAACTTCACGTACATCCCGATGATCGTGCGTTTCAATCTCGACCGCTTCGGTCTGCGGATCTCGCTCGAACAGTGGCAGTTGCTGCCGCTCGAGGACCGCAAGCTGCTCGCGCGCTTTCCGGCCGACGACGACACCGCGATCGAGCCCAACTTCGATCACGCGCTGTTCGAAATGCTGCGCACGCACGCGGATCTGGAACCGTCATGGTTCCAGCCGGACGAGCAGCCGACCTGGCGTGCCGTCGACACGGTGCCGGAGTCGCTCGTGCAGCAGAGCGCGCTGGCCGGGCTGACGGCGCCGGCGCTCGCGCAGTGGCAGCGGCTCGCGCCGTTCCAGCGCTACGTGCTGGTCAAACTGTCGCGCAAGCCGAAGCTGAATCACGATTTCCTGCCCGCGATGCGGGAGTTCGGGCTGACGGCCACGCACTGACGCGGCCGTGCGCCGCGCGGTCGCGGCGCGTGCCGGTCAGAGCGGCGGCAGTTGGCGCGGCTTGCGGTCCGGGCCGGTCGCGACGTAGGTGAGCGTCGCTTCGGTGACCTTCACGATTTCGCCCATCAGGCGCATGCGCTGCGCGTACACCTCGACGTCGACCGTGATCGACGTGTTGCCGGTACGCGTGATGGTTGCGTAGAAGCTCAGCAGGTCGCCGACGAACACCGGCTGCTTGAACACGAACGAGTTGACCGCGACCGTCGCGACACGGCCGTTCGCGCGCTGGCTCGCGGGGATCGAGCCGGCGATGTCGACCTGCGACATGATCCAGCCGCCGAACACGTCGCCGTGGACATTTGCGTCGTGCGGTTGCGGGACGACGCGCAATGCGGGCTGCTTCTGCGGGAGTTCGAGGGTCGAATCGGTCATGGCGGGGGCTTTCATCCTGTAATAAATGGGCCGCCGCGCGCAGGCGGGCCGGCGAGGCCGCCGGCAGCGGCGCGAAGCGGCTTCTGCGACAATACAACGTTCGCAAATTGTACGAGAAAGCGCGCGAGCCGGCCGTCGATACACGCGTCGTGCACCGCCACCGAGACTTCCCCCATGCGCCGATTCCCTGCTTCCGGCGAGCCCGCGCCGGCTTCGACCGGGCCCCGCAACGACTGGCAGACCATCCGGTCGCTGCTGCCGTACCTGACCACCTACAAATGGCGCGTCGCGCTCGCGCTCGCCTGCCTGATCGGCGCGAAGGTCGCGAACCTCGGCGTGCCGGTCGTGATGAAGCGCATCGTCGACCACCTGTCCTACGTGCAGCAGATCACCGCGCTCGGTCGTGCCGAGCAGTCGGCCGGCATCGTGCTCGCGGGCGGCGTCGGGCTGCTGGTCGTCGCGTATGCGCTCGTGCGGCTGTCGACGTCGCTGTTCACCGAGCTGCGCGAGATCCTGTTCTCGAAGGTCACCGAGAGCGCGGTGCGCCAGCTCGCGCTGCAGGTGTTCCGGCACCTGCACGGGCTGTCGCTGCGGTTCCACCTCGAACGCCAGACGGGCGGCATGTCGCGCGACATCGAGCGCGGCACGCGCGGCATCCAGCAACTCATTTCGTATTCGCTGTACAGCATCCTGCCGACACTCGTCGAGGTCGGGCTCGTGCTCGGCTTCTTCGTGGTGAAGTACGAGGCCTATTACGCGTACGTGACGTTCGCGGCGCTGGTCACGTACATCGTGTTCACCGTGAAGGTCACCAACTGGCGCACGCATTTCCGCCGCACGATGAACGAACTCGATTCGCGCGCGAACTCGCGGGCGATCGATTCGCTGATCAACTACGAGACGGTGAAGTACTTCGGCAACGAGGAGTGGGAGGCGCAGCGCTACGACGAGAACCTGAAGCGCTACCGGAAGGCCGCGATCCGCTCGCAGAACTCGCTGTCGGTGCTGAACTTCGGCCAGCAGGCGATCATCGGCACGGGGCTCGTGTTCATCCTGTGGCGCGCGACGCAGGGTGTGCTCGCAGGCAAGCTGACGCTCGGCGATCTCGTGCTGATCAACACGTTCATGCTGCAGCTCTACATTCCGCTGAATTTCCTCGGCGTCGTGTATCGCGAGCTGAAACAGAGCCTGACCGACATGGACCGGATGTTCGGGCTGCTGTCGGCTGCGAAGGAAGTGGCCGACCGGCCCGATGCGCAGCCGCTCGCGGTGGCCGGCGCGCAGGTGCGCTTCGAGCACGTGAACTTCGCGTACGAGCCGGCGCGGCAGATCCTGCACGACGTGACGTTCACGATCGATGCGGGCACGACGACCGCGGTGGTCGGCCACAGCGGTTCGGGGAAATCGACGCTGTCGCGCCTGCTGTTCCGTTTCTACGATCTCGACCGCCAGGCGGGCGGTGCGATCCGGATCGACGGCCAGGACATCCGCGACGTCACGCAGGATTCGCTGCGCGCGTCGATCGGGATCGTGCCGCAGGACACCGTGCTGTTCAACGACTCGATCTATTACAACATCGCGTACGGCCGGCCGACCGCGACGCGCGACGAGGTGGTCGCGGCAGCGCGCGCCGCGCATATCCACGATTTCATCGAAACCTTGCCGAAGGGCTATGACACGCCGGTCGGCGAGCGCGGGCTGAAGCTGTCGGGCGGCGAGAAGCAGCGCGTCGCGATCGCGCGCACGCTGCTGAAGGATCCGCCGGTGCTGCTGTTCGACGAGGCGACGTCGGCGCTCGATTCGCGCTCGGAGCGTGCGATCCAGCACGAGCTCGACCAGATCGCGCGACACCGCACGACGCTCGTGATCGCGCACCGGCTGTCGACGGTCGTGCACGCGCAGCAGATCCTCGTGATGGATCACGGCCGGATCGTCGAGCGCGGCACGCACGACGAACTCGTGCGCGCGGACGGGTTGTATGCGCAGATGTGGGCGCTGCAGCAGCAGCGCGCGGCGGCAGGCGGCGAAGAGGCCGAGGCCGCGTAGCGGCGGCGCTGCACGCGGGGGCGCGCAGCGGAAAGGGGCGTGGGCGTGCCTGATGGGCGGGAGCCGGGCCGGCGGGAAGAGCCGGCAGGCGCCGGACCTGTCGATCAGCCGGCCGGCCAACCGGCCAACCGGCGAGGCGATCAATCAGCCCGGCGTCCCGTCAGCCGATCACTTCGCGGCGCGCAGCCGTGCGTCGAGTTCGCCGAGCTGCGCCGGCGTGCCGACGTTCTCCCAGATACCTTCGTACAATTCGCCGCTCGCGCGGCCGGCTTCGATCGTCGCCTTGAAGTACGGCGACAGTGCGCGGTGCGCGCCGGGCTCGATGTCGCGGAACATCCGCGTGTCGTACAGGCCGATGCTGCCGAACGTGACGCGCGGCGCACCGGTGAGCGACAACTGTCCGTCGTCGCGGAGCACGAAGTCGCCGGCCGGATGGAACGGCGGGTTCGGCACCATGACGAGGTGCATCGCGGGCGCGTCGAGCGCGGCCATCCGTGCCGCGCGGGCCGCGAGCGTCCGGTAGTCGAATGCGCAGAACACGTCGCCCGCGACCGCCGCGAACACGGCCGGCTGCCCGTCGCGCTCGATGAGCGGCAGCGCCTGCGCGATGCCGCCCGCCGTTTCCAGCGCTTCGCCTTCGGCCGAATACGCGAGCCGCACGCCCCAGCGCGAACCGTCGCCGAGCGTGGCCTCGATCTGCTCGCCGAGCCACGCGTGGTTGATCACGATCGTCTCGATGCCCGCGCGCGCGAGCGCCTCGATCTGCCACACGATCAGCGGCTTGCCGCCGGCTTCTAGCAGCGGCTTCGGGCGGGTGTCGGTCAGCGGGCGCATCCGTTCGCCGCGCCCGGCGGCGAAGATCATCGCCGTGGTCAGGGTAGTGCTCATGTTCGGCCGGGTATCAGGACTCTGGGGGCGGTCAGAACGTATAGCCGACGTCGGCCGGCGCGTTGCCCTCGAGCTCGTCGAGCAGCTTCGCGAACGGGACGAGCGGGCGGTAGCGCAGCGCGACCTTGCGTGCATACGCGATGAAGCGCGGCAGGTCGTTCAGGTAATGCGGCTTGCCGTCGCGGTAATTGATGCGCGCGAACAGGCCGAGGATCTTGATATGGCGCTGCAGCCCCATCCATTCGAGCTGGCGGTAGAACTCGCCGAAATCGGGATCGACCGGCAGGCCGGCCTTTTTCGCCTTTTCCCAGTAGTACGCGAAGCAGTCGAGCTCGAACTCCTCGTCCCAGCTGACGAACGCGTCGCGCAGCAGCGACACGACGTCGTACGTCAGCGGCCCGTAGACGGCGTCCTGGAAGTCGAGCACGCCCGGATTCGGCTCGCAGACCATCAGGTTGCGCGGCATGAAGTCGCGCAGCATGAAACCCTGCGGCTGCGCATGGGCGCTCGCGACCAGCAGCGCGAACGTGCGGTCGAGCGTGCCGCGCATCGCGTCGGTGACGGGCTTGCCGAGGTGGCGGCCGACGAACCATTCGGGCAGCAGCTCCATTTCGCGGCGCAGGAACGCTTCGTCGAACGGCGGCAGCACGTCGGGCAACGACCTGAGCTGGAAGCGGATCAGCGCATCGAGCGCGTCGCGCATCAGCGGCCGCGCGGCGACCGGATCGGCCGGGTCGAGCACCGAGATGTACGACGTGCGGCCGAGATCGGTCACGAGCATGAAGCCCGCGTCGAAATCGTGGGCCAGCACGTCCGGCACGTGGTCGCCGGCTGCGGCGAGCAGCTGCGCGACCTGGACGAATTCACGGCACTTCTCGGGCGGCGGCGCGTCGACGGCGATCAGCGTGCCGCCGGCGCTCGTGGCCGACGCGACACGGAAATAGCGGCGGAAACTGGCGTCCGACGACGCGGGCGCGAGGGTCGACAGGTCGAGGGCATAGCGCTCGGCGAGCGGTTGCAGCCACGCGGTCAGGGCGTCGAGGCGGGCGTCGGGCTGGGATGCGGCGGATGGGGGCGTCATGAAACTCGGAGGAGGGGGGAACGTCTTGCCATATAATACCCCACGACTTTTTTGACGCGCCCCGCGTCAGCTTCCGCCGTGCAGGCCCGCTGCCTGTCGCGCCGCCCGCCCGATCGCCTCCCCGGTTTGCGCTCAGCCGCAGTCGCGGTGCGACGGCGCGGCCCGCCGTGCGCGCATGTGCCGTGAAGGCGCGGTTGACAAGGGGCGATTCGCCAAACGATAGATGCCGCCCAAACCGCTATTCCCGAATGTTTTCCCCGGTGACGGGGCGCCGCGCAAACGGCGGCTCGCGCTCGCGCTCCTGGCCGTGCCCGGCCTCGTGCCGGCCGTGTCGTACGCGCAGCTGTCGGGCGCGGCCGCGCAGCCGCAGCCGCTCGACTCGCCGTGGGATCTGCGTCTCGCGCCCCAGCTCGAGGATCATCCGCTGAAGGACGGCGCGAAGCCGGCCGCCTTCGTGATCGCCGACCACACGAGCGGCACGGCCGAGCAGGATCTCGCCGCCAAGGGCTCCGCCGAGCTGCGGCGCGGCGACGCCGTCGTGAAGGCCGACGCGCTCCACTACGATCAGGATACCGACATGGCCGATGCGTACGGCCAGGTCAAGGTGGTCAATGGCGGTACGTCGTTCGCGGGTCCCGAGGCGCACCTGAAGATCGAGGCGAACCAGGGCTTCATGACGGCGCCGAAGTATCACTTCAACGTGACGGGCGGGTCGGGCAGCGCCGAGCGCGTCGACATGGTCGACAACGAGCGCTCGGTGTTCGTCAACGGCACCTATACGGCGTGCCAGTGCTCGACGAACCCCGCGTGGTACATCAAGGGCAGCCGCTTCGACTTCGATACGGGCGCCGACGAAGGCACCGCGCGCAACGGCGTGCTGTTCTTCCAGGGCGTGCCGATCTTCGCGAGCCCGTGGATGACGTTCCCGCTGTCGGGCGAGCGGCGCAGTGGCCTGCTGCCGCCGACGTTCTCGGTGAACTCGAGCAACGGCTTCGAGCTGACGCTGCCGTACTACTTCAACATCGCGCCGAACCGCGACTTGACGCTCACGCCGCGCATCATCTCGCGGCGCGGCGTGATGACCGAGGCGACGTTCCGCTACCTGTCGCCGTCGTATTCGGGCACGTTTACAGCCAATTACCTGCCGAGTGACCGGCTCGAGCACCGCAACCGCTACGCGATCTACTGGCAGCACCAGCAGAACTTCGGCGGCGGTTTCGGCGGCTACGTCTACTACAACAAGGTCTCGGACAACCTGTATCCCGAACAACTGGGTTCGATGAACCAGTTCATCAACGGGACGCAGACGCTGTACCAGCAGGAAGCCGGCCTCACGTACAACAACGGCCCGTGGTCGGTGCTCGCGCGCTACCAGCACTGGCAGACGCTGCCGCCGTCGATCGCGCCGTACAGCCGCGAGCCGCAGTTGAACGTGAAGTACACGAAGTACAACGTCGGCGGCTTCGACTTCGGCGCGGAAGCCGACTATTCGCGGTTCCGCATCACGACGGCCGATGCGACCGAAGGCGACCGGATCGTCTTCAACCCGTATATCGCGTACGGCGTGTACGGCCCCGGCTACTTCGTCGTGCCGAAGGTCCAGTACCACTTCGCGTCGTACGACCTGAACTACCTGTCGTCGACCACGCCGAACAGCCCGAAGCGCTTCACCGAGTCGATCCCGACCGTGAGCTTCGACACGGGCCTGATCTTCGACCGCTCGGTGCGCCTGTTCGGCCAGGATTTCATCCAGACCCTCGAGCCGCGCCTGTACTACGTGTACACGCCGTATCGCGACCAGTCGAACGCGCCGCTGTTCGACACCGCGGAATCGGACTTCGGCCTCGCGGAGATCTACCAGCCGAACACGTTCGTCGGCAACGACCGGATCGCCGACGCGAACCGGATCACGGCCGGCCTGACGTCGCGCTTCATCGATCCGCGCACCGGCGACGAGCGCGCGCGTTTCGTGATCGCGCAGCAGTACTACTTCGCCGATCAGCGCGTCACGCTGAATGCCGGCCAGAGCGCCGTGCTGGCGCGCCACTCGGACCTGATCGTCGGCGCCGCGCTGAAGCTCGGCTCGGGCTTCATGTCGGAGACGGCGTTCCAGTACAACCAGAACAACAACCAGCTCGTGAAGTCGAGCATCGGTTTCGGCTACAGCCCGGGCGAGCGCCGCGTGATCAACGTCGGCTATCGCTACACGCGTTCGAATACCACGCTCGACAACCAGCCGATCAACCAGTTCCTGGTGTCCGCGCAATGGCCGCTCACGCGCCGCCTGTATGCGATCGGCCGTTTCAACTACGACCTCGCCGGAGATCGCGTGGTCGACGGTCTGGTCGGCTTACAATACGACGCGGATTGCTGGGCGCTCGGGGTCGGGGTGCAGCGGGCCGCGAACGGCATCAATTCGTCGGGACAGCAGAACTCGTCGACGCGATTCATGATGCAGCTGACGCTCAAGGGCCTGTCGACCGTCGACAACGGCCTCGTGTCCGCATTCCGCGCCGGGGTACCGGGCTACACGCCGCTGCCGCCGCCGCCGCCGCCGATGTCCCGCTTCAGCAACTACGAGTAACGCAGGCTTGTCTGCACCGGTCAGCACGATTTCAATGGAGTTTCAGTGGCAATGAAGAAAAACCTTCGTTTCGCGGCAGTCGTGTCCAGCCTCGCCGCGTCCGCCGCGCTGCTCGCCGCCGCGCCGGCCGCGGCGCAGGCGCTCGGTTCGCAAGGTGCGCAGCTCGCCGACGAAGTCGTCGCGGTCGTCAACAACGACGTGATCACGGGCCGCGAACTCGACCAGCGCGCCGGCCTGATCGCGCGCCGGCTGCAGCAGCAGAACGCGCCCGTGCCGCCGACCGACCAGCTGCGCGCGCAGGTGCTGAACCAGATGGTGCTCGAACGTATCCAGGTGCAGAAGGCGAAGGACGACGGGATCCGCGTCGACGACGCGACCGTGCAGTCCACGCTGCAGCGCCTCGCGCAGGCGAACGGGATGACGCTCGAGCAGTACCGCGCGCGTCTCGAGGCGCAAGGCGTGCCCTGGAGCATCTTCACGAGCGATGCACGGACCGAGCTGACGCTGTCGAAGCTGCGCGAGCGCGAGGTCGACGGCAAGATCACCGTGTCGGATGCCGAGGTCGCGAACTACATTGCGAGCCAGCGCGGGCCGAACGCGTCGCAGCAGCAGGACCTGCGCTTCCAGCACATCTTCATCAAGGCGCCGACCAACGCGCCGCAGGCCGACATCGAGGCCGCGCAGAAGAAGGCCGACGCGCTGCTGCAGCAGGCGAAGTCGGGCGCCGATTTCGAGCGCCTCGCGAAGAACAACTCGGAAGCGAACGACGCGAAGAAGGGCGGCGACCTCGGTTTCAAGGCGCCGAGCGCGCTGCCGGCCGAGGTCGTCGACGCCGCATCGAAGCTGCGCCCGGGCCAGGTCAACCCGACGCTGATCCGCGTGCCGGACGGCTTCGAGATCGTGCGCCTCGTCGACCGCCGCCAGAGCCAGGGTGCGACGGCCGCCGCGCCGAAGATCGTGCAGACGCACGTGCGCCACATCCTGCTGCGCGTCGGCGAAGGCAAGTCGGAAGGCCAGGCGCGCCAGCAACTGGTCGACATCCGCAACCAGGTCCAGGCCGGCGGCGATTTCGCGAAGTTCGCGCGCACTTACTCGCAGGACGGGTCGGCGTCGCAGGGCGGCGATCTCGGCTGGATCAGCCCGGGCGAGACCGTGCCGGAATTCGAGCGTGCGATGAACAACCTGCAGGACGGCCAGATCAGCCAGCCGATCCGTACCGAGTACGGCTATCACCTGATCCAGGTGCTGAACCGCCGCGAAGCGGAAGGGTCGGTGCAGCAGCAGATGGACATCGCCCGCCAGGCGATCGGCCAGCGCAAGGCCGAGCAGGCCTACGCCGACTGGCTGCGCGAGCTGCGCGATTCGTCGTACGTTCAGTACAAGATCGGCGGCGTCGCCCCGGCGAACTGAGCGAGCCCCGCATGACCACGCCCGCGCTGCAGATCGCGATCACGACAGGCGAACCGGCGGGGGTCGGCCCGGAGCTGACCGTGCAGGCGCTGCGTGACGCCGCGCAGCGCTGGCCCGACGCGCATTTCTCCGTGCTCGGCGATGCGGCGCTGCTCGACGCACGGGCCGCAGCCGTCGGTGCCGACCGCACCGTGCTGGCCGGCGGTGCGCAGGTGTCGGTCGCGCACCACGCGCTGGCCGTTCCCGCGCAGGCGGGCAAGCTGGACGCGGCGAACGGCCGGTACGTGCTCGGGCTGCTCGACGCGGCGATCGACGGCGCGCTGGCCGGCCGGTACGACGCGATCGTGACCGCGCCGCTGCAGAAGAGCACGATCAACGATGCGGGCGTGCCGTTTACCGGCCATACCGAATACCTGGCGGAGCGTACGCATACGCCGCGCGTCGTGATGATGCTGGCGGGCACCGGCGACAGGCCGCTGCGCGTCGCGCTCGCGACGACGCACCTGCCGCTGAAGGATGTCTCCGCCGCGCTGACGATCGACGGTCTCGTCGAGACGCTCGCGATCATCGATCGCGACCTGCGGCGCGACTTCGGCCTCGCCGCGCCGCGCATTCTCGTGACGGGCCTGAACCCGCACGCGGGCGAGAACGGTTATCTCGGCCGCGAGGAGATCGACGTGATCTCGCCGGCGCTGGCCCGCGCGAATGCGCAGCGCATCGACGCGCGCGGCCCGTATCCGGCCGACACGCTGTTCCAGCCGCGCCATCTGGCCGATGCCGATTGCGTGCTCGCGATGTTCCATGACCAGGGCCTGCCCGTGCTGAAGTATGCGACCTTCGGCGAGGGCATCAACGTGACGCTCGGGCTGCCGATCATCCGCACGTCGGTCGACCACGGCACCGCGCTCGACCTGGCCGGCACGGGCCGTGCCGATCCGGGCAGCATGATTGCCGCGCTCGACACGGCCGTCACGATGGCGCGCCATCGCCGCGCGGCCTGACGCCGCGCGGTCTCACCTCTTTCGTCGTATTTTTCGTTTTACACAGTCGATGTCGAACAGCAGACAGCACCAAGGCCACTTCGCGCGCAAGCGCTTCGGGCAGAACTTCCTCGTCGATCACGGCGTGATCGATTCGATCGTGTCGACGATCGGCCCGGCGCGCGGCCAGCGCATGGTCGAGATCGGCCCCGGGCTCGGCGCGCTGACCGGGCCGCTGATCGAGCGCCTTGCGACGCCCGAGGCGCCGCTGCACGCGGTCGAGCTCGACCGCGACCTGATCGGCCGCCTGCAGCAGCGCTTTGGCGCGCTGCTCGAATTGCACGCCGGCGACGCGCTCGCGTTCGACTTCCGTTCGCTCGCGGCGCCCGGCGACAAGCCGTCGCTGCGGATCGTCGGCAACCTGCCGTACAACATTTCCAGCCCGCTGCTGTTTCATCTGATGACGTTCGCCGATGCGGTGATCGACCAGCATTTCATGCTGCAGAACGAAGTCGTCGAACGGATGGTCGCGGAGCCCGGCACGAAGGCGTTCTCGCGGCTGTCGGTGATGCTGCAGTACCGCTACGTGATGGAAAAGATGCTCGACGTGCCGCCGGAATCGTTCCAGCCGCCGCCGAAGGTCGATTCGGCGATCGTCCGGATGATTCCGTACGAGCCGCACGAACTGCCGGACGTCGATCCCGTGCTGCTCGGCGAAATCGTCACCGCCGCGTTCTCGCAGCGCCGCAAGATGCTGCGCAACACGCTCGGCGACTATCGCGAGACGATCGATTTCGACGGGCTCGGCTTCGATCTCGCGCGCCGTGCCGAGGACGTGAGCGTGGCGGAATACGTCGGCGTCGCGCAGGCGCTCGCGGCGGTACGCAAGGCCGGGTAACGCGCGGCGCGCGAAGCCGGACCGGATGTGTTGAAAGGGCTGCTCAGACGGGCAGCCTTTTTGTTGCGCGCGTGTTTCTTGCCGGTGGCCGCTTACGCCCGCGTGCGCGGCGGCGCGTTGACGAACGCGATGCCTGTCAGCACGAGCGCAGCCGCGGACATGAAGCGCCAGCCGACGGATTCGCCGAGCAGCAGCACGCCGAACGCGACGCCGAACAGCGGCGACAGGAACGTGAAGACCGACAATCGCGACGCGCTGTAGCGCGTCAGCAGCCAGAACCACGACAGGTAGCTGACGAACGCGACGATCACCGATTGATACGCGAGGCTCGCCACGGCGATCGGTGTCACCTGCGCGAACGACACTTGCCCGAACAGCGCGGCGAGCGCGACCAGCACGACCGCCGATACCGCGAGCTGATAGAACAGCGTCTTGCTCGCGCTCGCCCGTGCGAGCGCCGTCGAGCGCACGACGACCGTCGTCGCGGCCCACATCGCGCCGCCGAGAATCCCTAGCGCGTCGCCGGCCAGCCCGGCCAGTATCGATGCGCCGGGTGCGCGCGGTTTCAGGAAGCCGTCCGCGAACGCGAGCGCGATGCCGGCGAAGGCGAGACCGACGCCGGCCCACTGCGTGCGCTGCAGCCGCTCGCCCGGTGCGAACAGGTGCAGGCCGAGCGCGGTGAAGCAGGGCGCCGTGTACAGGAAGATCGCCATGTGCGACGCGCTCGTCAGCGTGAGCCCGAAGAACACGCAGATGAATTCGCCGGCGAACAGCGCACCGGCCGCGAGGCCCGCGCCGAACGTGCCGTCGGCCTGGAACAGCGGCGTGCCGCGCGTGCGGGCCCAGCCCCACAGCAACCCCGCGGCGATCACCGAGCGCAGCCCGGCCTGGAACATCGGCGCGATCGCGGCGTTCGTGTTCTTGATCGCGACCTGCTGGAAGCCCCAGATCGCGCAAAGCAGCAGCATCAGGCCGACGGCGCGCAGGTCGAGCGCGCGGCGCACGGGGGCGGCGGCGAGCGTGGTCATCGGCGCGCCTCGCTTGATCGGTACGGCGGCAGCGGGGTTGGGCGGACGGCGCGTTCGAATCGGCGGTTTCGCACGGCAGTGTGGCTTCAGGGAAGGGTGGGTGGTCGCGTTCGGGCGGAGAGGGGCGTGCCCGTTTTTGGTGCGAGGTCGAAGGATGTTACCCGATCGGCGCGGTGGCCGGGTGGGCCGGATCGAGCCGTTTTCCGCCGCTGCGTGCGTATTCGCACCGGTCAACCCGATGCGCGGTATCGGCCGCTTCCCCCGGCTAGGCGCCCCCGGCGAGTTTCACCCGACTCTGGTAGAGTTTCCGGTTCAGGAAAGTCCCCACAGGAGTACAACACATGCGTTTGCTGCATACGATGCTGCGAGTCGGCGATCTCGACCGCTCGATCAAGTTCTACACCGAATTGCTCGGCATGAAGCTGCTGCGTCGCGAGGATTATCCGGAAGGCAAGTTCACGCTCGCGTTCGTCGGCTACGAAGACGAGAGCACCGGCACCGTGATCGAGCTGACCCATAACTGGGATACGCCGTCCTACGATCTCGGCAACGGCTTCGGCCATCTGGCCGTGGCGGTCGAGGATGCGTACGCGGCCTGCGAGAAGATCAAGGCGCAAGGCGGCAAGGTCACGCGCGAAGCGGGCCCGATGAAGCACGGCACGACCGTGATCGCCTTCGTCGAGGATCCGGACGGCTACAAGATCGAGTTCATCCAGAAGAAGTAAGCGCCGGATGAGCGGGCCGCGCCGTGCGATGCGCGCGGGCGGCAAAAAGGGCGATGCGGGGTGACCCGCATCGCCCTTTTTTGATGGGCAGCGCCGCCGCGTGGGCGGTGTCAAAGCGACGGCAGCAGCTCGGGCGGGTGATGCTTGAGCGTGTGCCGCGCTTCGCGGAACTCGGGGAAGATCGATTCGACGGTCTGCCAGAAGGCCGGGCTGTGATTCATCTCGCGCAGGTGCGACAGCTCGTGCGCGACGACGTAGTCGATGATCGACATCGGGAAATGGATCAGCCGCCAGTTCAGGCGGATCTTGCCGTCGCTCGAGCAGCTGCCCCAGCGCGTCGCGGCCGACGACAGCGCATACATCGAATACGTGACGCCGAGCTTTTCCGCGTAGACCGGCAGGCGCTCGCCGAAGATGCGCTTCGCTTCGCCCTGCAGCCAGCCCTGCACGCGATCCTTGATCTGCTGCATGTCGGCCTGCACGGGCAGCGGCAGCGACAGCCGCAACGCATCGGCGTCGAACGCGACGGCGCCCGCGCCGAGCGCGATCGTCACCGTCTTGCCGAGATACGGCAGCTGCGCGCCGTCGCGCCAGTCGATCTGCGGCAGCGCGCGCTGCTCGGTGCGCGTCTTCCACTCCGCGAGCTTCGCGAAGATCCAGCGTTGCTTCTCGGAGATCGCCGCTTCGATGTCGGCGAGCGTGACCCAGCGCGGTGCGGTGATCGACAGCCCGCTGCCGTCGATCGTGAAGCCGATCGTACGGCGTGCCGAACGTTTCAGCCGGTATTCGAGCACGCGGCTGTCGAGCGCGAACGTGCGCACGCGTGAGCGGTCGGGTGCCGGGCCCGGAACGGGCGGGGCGGTGGGTGAGGCTTCAGGCGGCGCCGGCGGCGTGGCGGGCGCCGACGGTGCGGCGGCCGGCCCGTCGAAGAGCGGCAGATCCATCTGGCGATGATCGAGGGCCACGACGGCAGGCCGTGGCCGCGGACGCTGTTTCATCAGTTCGCTTCTTTTTGTCGTACGCAACGGCTGCAATCCGGGGGCTTCAGGCTCGCGCGGCATCGCGCGTGCCGGCATTGCCCGCCTGGCGATAGGAATCGGGATCGATGCGGCGCATTTCCGCTTCGATCCATGCTTCGACCTGCGAGTTCAAACCATCGGGCGTCAGCCCGTCGCTGGGGATCGGCTTGCCGATCGACACGGTGACGACGCCGGGGAATTTCGTGAACGAGTTGCGCGGCCACACCCGACCTGCATTGTGCGCGATCGGCACGACCGGCGTGCCGGTTTCGATCGCGAAGCGCGCGCCGCCCGTCTTGTACTTGCCCTGCTTGCCGACCGGCGTGCGCGTGCCTTCGGGGAACATGATCATCCACGCGCCTTCCGACAGGCGCTTCTTGCCCTGGCGGATCACCGAATTGAACGCGTTCTTGCCTTCCTTGCGGTTGATGTTGACCATGTGCAGCAGCCCGAGCGCCCAGCCGAAGAACGGCACGTACAGCAGTTCGCGCTTGAACACGTAGCAGAGCGGCTTCGGCATCAGCGCCGGAAACGCGAGCGTCTCCCACGCCGACTGGTGCTTCGACAGCAGCACGGCCGGGCCGTCGGGCAGGTTCTCCATCCCTTCGATCCGGTAGCGGATGCCGTTCAGCCAGCGCACGACCCACAGTGTCGACTTGCACCAGCCGGCCGCCATCCAGTAGCGCGCGTCGGGGCGCATGAACGGGAACGCGATGAAGCACGCGGTGGCGTACGGCACCGTGTACAGGATGAAGTAGATCAGCAGCAGCAGGGAGCGGACGAAGCGCATCGGCGTGAGTCTGGCGTTAGGGAGGATGCGCGCGGCAGCCGCATCACTCGTGTTCGTGTGAAAGGAAGTCGAGCGCAAACGCGCGCAGGTCGTCGTGGACTTTCGTGCCGGGCGGCAGATTGCCCGCGGCGAGCGTCTTCTTGCCCTTGCCGGTCAGCACGAGGTGCGGCTGGAAGCCGACCGCGACGCCGGCCTGCAGGTCGCGCAGCGAATCGCCGACGACCGGCGTGTGATCGGGATCGATCTCGAAGCGCTCGGCGATCATCTGCATCATGCCGGGTTTCGGCTTGCGGCAGTCGCAGTGATCCTCGGCCGTGTGCGGGCAGAAGAACACCGCGTCGATGCGCGCGCCGACGGCGGCCGCCGCGCGATGCATCTTCAGGTGCATCTCGTTCAACGTGGCCATGTCGAACAGCCCGCGACCGATGCCGGACTGGTTGGTCGCGACGACCACGCGATAACCCGCGTGGTTGAGCCGGGCGATCGCCTCGAGAGCGCCGGGCAGCGCGATCCATTCGTCGGGCGTCTTGATGAACGCATCCGAATCGACGTTGATCACGCCGTCCCGGTCGAGGACGACGAGCTTTCGGTTGGGGCTGGTCGGCATCGTGCGGCCCTTAAGCGGCGAGCTTCGAGATGTCGGCGACGCAGTTCATCTGCTGGTGCAACGCGGACAGCAGCGCGAGACGGTTGGCTCGCAGCGCCGGATCTTCCGCGTTGACCATCACGTCGTTGAAGAACGTGTCGACCGGCGCGCGCAGCGCGGCGAGCGCCGACAGCGCGCCCGTGTACGCACGCGCCTCAAGCTGCGACTGCACGTGCGGCGTCACGGCCGCGAGCTGTTCGTGCAGCGCCTTCTCGGCCGCCTCGACGAGCAGCGTCGGCTGCACCGTGCCGTTCGCGCCACCTTCCGACTTCTTCAGGATGTTCGAGATCCGCTTGTTCGCGGCCGCGAGCGCTTCGGCTTCCGCGAGGCGCGTGAATTCGCGCACCGCGTCGAGGCGCGCGACGAGATCGTCGACGCGCGTCGGGTTCAGGCTCAGCACCGCGTCGATTTCACCGGCCGAATAGCCGCGCTCGCGCAGCAGGCCGCGCAGGCGATCCATGAAGAACGCGAAGATCGCATCGGTCGACTCGGCGACGCCCGGCACGCCTTCGAAGCGCGCGTAGGCCGTGCGCAACAGCGACACGAGATCGAGCGGCAGCTGCTTTTCGACCAGCAGGCGCAACACGCCGAGCGCGTGGCGGCGCAGCGCGAACGGATCCTTCTCGCCGGTCGGCGCGAGGCCGATGCCCCAGATGCCGACGATCGTCTCGAGCTTGTCGGCCAGCGCGACGGCGGTCGACACGGGCGTGGTCGGCAGCGCGTCGCCGGAGAAGCGCGGCTGGTAGTGCTCGGCGCATGCGAGCGCGACATCGTCGGCTTCGCCGTCGTGGCGCGCGTAGTACGTGCCCATCGTGCCCTGCAGCTCCGGGAACTCGCCGACCATGTCGGTCAGCAGGTCGGCCTTCGCGAGGCGCGCGGCGCGCTTCGCGTGCGCGGTGTCGGCGCCGATCGCGGGGGCGATCTCGCCGGCCAGCGCCTCGAGGCGCTCGACGCGTGCGAGCGCCGAACCGAGCTTGTTGTGATACACGACGTTCGCGAGCTGCGGCACGCGGTCGGCGAGCGGCTTCTTCTTGTCCTGCTCGAAGAAGAACTTCGCGTCGGCGAGGCGCGGGCGCACGACGCGCTCGTTGCCTTCGATGATCTCGCCCGGCGTCTTCGTCTCGATGTTCGACACGATCAGGAAGCGCGAGCGCAGCTTGCCGGCGACGTCGGTCAGCGCGAAATACTTCTGGTTCGTCTGCATCGTGAGGATCAGGCATTCCTGCGGAACCTGCAGGAACTCGTCCTCGAAGCGGCACGGGTAGACGACCGGCCATTCGACCAGCGACGTCACTTCGTCGAGCAGCGATTCGGGCATCACGACCGTGTCGCCGTTCGCGTGTTCGTTCAGTTGCGTGCGGATCGTTTCGCGGCGATCGGCGAAGTGCGCGATCACGCGGCCCTTGTCGCGCAGCGTGTCGGCGTACGCGCGTGCGTGCTGGATCGCGACCAGGCCGTCGGACAGGAAGCGGTGGCCGAGCGTGGTGTCGCCGGCATCGACGCCGAACGCGGTGACGGGCACGACGCGGTCGTCGTGCAGCACCGTCAGGCGATGCACCGGGCGCACGAACTTCACGTCGGAGCCGTCCGGGCGCTGGTACGTCATGAACTTCGGGATCGGCAGCTTCGCGAGCGCTTCGTCGAGCGCGGCCTGCAGGCCGTCGGCGAGCGTGGCGCCGGCCGCCGAGTAGTTGATGAAGAAGGCTTCGGCCTTGCCGTCCTGCGCGCGCTCGAGATCGGCGATCGACAGGTTCGGGTGGCCGAGCGCCGCGAGCTTCTTCGCGAGCGGGGCCGTCGGCTTGCCTTCGGCGTCGAGGGCGACCGACACCGGCAGGACCTTTTCGCGAACCTGCTTTTCAGGCGCGACGGCGCGCACGTTCTGCACGACGACGGCGAGCCGGCGCGGCGTGGCGTAGCGTTCGAACACGAGTTCGCCTTCGACGAGGTCGCGCGCCGCGAGGCGTTGCGCGAGGCCTTCGGCGAATGCGTCGCCGAGGCGCGCGAGGGCCTTCGGCGGCAGCTCTTCGGTCAGCAGTTCGACGAGCAGGGGGGCGGGATGATTGTGCGTCATGGTTGGAATAAATCTCGTCTCGTCAGTCCTGATCGATCTTGCGTTCGACCTTGAGCGGCGGCGCCCATGCCGGCTGCGCGGCGTCCTGGGCGTCGGTGGTGAGGCCCGGCACGCCCGGCGGGTTGCCGAGCATCGGGAAGCCGAGCTTCTCGCGCGAGTCGTAGTAAGCCTGCGCGACGAGACGCGACAGCGCGCGGATGCGGCCGATGTACGCCGCACGCTCGGTGACCGAGATCGCGCCACGCGCGTCGAGCAGGTTGAACGTGTGGCCGGCTTTCAGCACGAGTTCGTACGCGGGCAGCGCGAGCTGCGCGTCGATCATCTTCTTCGCTTCCGCTTCGTAGCTGTTGAAGAACGTGAACAGCAGGTCGACGTTCGCGTGCTCGAAGTTGTAGGTCGACTGCTCGACCTCGTTCTGGTGGTACACGTCGCCATACGACAGGCGGCGCAGCTCGGGGCCGTTCGGGCCTTGCTCTTCCCACTCGGTCCACACGAGGTCGTACACGTTCTCGACCTTCTGCAGGTACATCGCGAGGCGCTCGAGGCCGTACGTGATCTCGCCGAGCACCGGCTTGCATTCGAGGCCGCCGACTTCCTGGAAATACGTGAACTGCGTGACTTCCATCCCGTTCAGCCACACTTCCCAGCCGAGGCCCCACGCGCCGAGCGTCGGGTTTTCCCAGTCGTCCTCGACGAACCGCACGTCGTTCTGCTTCAGGTCGAAGCCGAGCGCCTCGAGCGAGCCGAGGTACAGGTCGAGGATGTTTTCCGGCGCCGGCTTGAGCACGACCTGGTACTGGTAGTAGTGCTGCAGGCGGTTCGGGTTCTCGCCGTAGCGGCCGTCCTTCGGGCGGCGCGACGGCTGCACGTACGCGGCGCGCCACGGCTCGGGGCCGACCGCGCGCAGGAACGTGTGAACGTGCGACGTGCCCGCGCCGACTTCCATGTCGATGGGCTGGAGCAGGGCGCAACCCTGCTTGTCCCAGTAGGACTGCAGCGTCAGGATGATTTGCTGAAACGTAAGCATGAAGAGCCTTCGTGGCGCTGGCGCTCCGTTGCGGGCGGCGCTCCGGGCGGGGCCCGGAGGGTCGGCTCGCGCGGCGGCGCGGCTTGTTAGTGTGCTGAAACGCGTAATTTTACCGGATCGGCGACCGGATGCGGCCGGAACACGGGCGAAGGCGCCGCCGGCCCGCTTCCCAAAGGCGCGCACGAGCGGCCGGCGCGGCTCGTCCGCCTGTCCGCGGGCCGCTCGCGACGCGCGTGCCGTGCCGCTGCGCGCGGGCGTTAAGATGCGCATATTGCGGCGCGCGTCACGCGTGCCGCGTCAACACTTGCCGACGCCGACTGCATGGACGACCCGACCGACCTCCTGATTCCGCTGCTCCCGCCGTTCCTCGCGCTGCTCGGGCAGGCCGCCGACGCGCGGGCGCGCGGCGAGCACGCCGCGCACGATCTTTGGCTCGCCGCCGCCGCCCATCTGCACGCGGTCGATGCCGATGCGCTCGCGCAGCTCACGACGACACTCGTCGCGCGGCAGCGCATGGCCGACGCGCTCGCGCTGGCCGAATGCGCGGCGCGGGCGCAGCCGGGCGCGGGCACGTACTTCAATCACGGCTATGTGCTGCAGATGACCGGTCGCCACGCGGATGCCGTCGCGCCGTATCGCGCGGCGCTGGCGATCGATGCCGGCCGGCCGTCGCTGCGCAACAACCTCGCGATCGCGCTGCGGCTGTCGGGCGGCGACCGCGCGGAGGAGATCGCGCTGCTCGACGCGGCCGTGAAGCACGATCCGCGGGACGTGCAGGCGTGGATCAACCTCGTGGTCGCGCGGATCGCGACACACGATCTCGACGACGCACTCGCGTGCGCCGCGCGGCTCGCCGACCTCGCACCCGACAACGCGCTCGCGATGAACAACGTTGCGATGGCGATGAAGGAGGCGCAGCGCTGGGACGATGCCGAGCGCTACGCGACGCGCGCGTGCGAGCTGGCGCCCGACGACGCGTCGTTCCGGTTCAACCTCGCGATCATCCAGCTCGTGCGCGGCAACCACGCGGCCGGCTGGCGCGGCCACGAGGCACGCTGGGATGGCGCCGGCGAACTGCGCGGCCGCCGGCCGGCGCTGCCGGGCCCGCGCTGGCAGGGCGAGCCGCTCGCGGGCAAGACGCTGCTGGTATGGGGCGAGCAGGGGCTCGGCGACGTGCTGCAGTTCTGCCGCTTCGTCGCGCCGCTCGCCGAGCGCGTGCATCGCGAAGGCGGCCGGCTCGCGTGGAATACGTTCCCGCAGGTCGGCACGCTGATGCAGCGCAGCCTCGGCGCGCACGCGGACGCCTTCAGCGCGGGCGGCGGTGTCGACGTGCTGCCGGCATTCGATTACGAGGTGCCGCTGATCGGCCTGCCGCTGATGCTCGGCATGGAAGCGTCGACGCTCGCGTCGTCGGTGCCGTACCTGCAGGCCGACGCCGGTGCGCGCGATGCGTGGCGCGTGCGGCTCGCGGGCGATCGCCGGCTGAAGGTCGGGCTCGTGTGGACGGGCAGCGCGGGCCATCAGCGCAACCCGTTCCGGCGCGTCGGGCTCGAGCGCTATGCCGACGCGTTCCGCGGGATCGACGGCGTCGCGTTCCATTCGCTGCAGCCGGGCGCGCAGGCGGATGTCGCCGCGGCACGCGCGGCCGGGTTCGCGGTCGAGGATTTCACGGCGGAACTGACGAGCTTCGACGATACCGCCGCCTTCATCGGCGCGCTGGATCTCGTGATAACCGTATGCACGTCGGTCGCGCACCTGGCGGGCGCGCTCGGTGCGCGCACCTGGGTGCTGCTCGACGTGAATCCGCATTGGCCGTGGATGCTCGAACGCACGGACAGCCCGTGGTATCCGACCGCGACGCTGTACCGGCAGCCGACGTTCGGCATGTGGGAACCCGTGATGGAGGCGGTGAGTCGCGACCTGCGGAACCTCGCCGCGCAGCCGGATCGACTGGATCAACCGGCCCGGCAGGCCTGAGCGGCCGGCCGGTTCGCGGTGATCGGCCACCGCGCGGCCACCGCGCGCAGCGGCGGCCGTTTGCGTCATTCGGACCGGTCGTCGCCGTTCTGCCGGCCGTTGCGCCGGCGCAGCCCCGGCCCGAACGTGAAGCCGAACGCGAGCAGCACCAGCGACACCGCGAGCACGATGTTGTTGCCGCTCGTCACGTAAGGCGTGAAGCCGCTCGTGCCTTCGATTCGCACGTCGAGCGAGCCGATCGTGAACGGCTTCAGCTGGCCGAGCACGCGCCCGTGCGCATCGATCGCGGCCGTCATCCCCGTGTTGGTCGAGCGCAGCATCGGCCGGCCCGTCTCGAGCGAGCGCATCCGCGCGATCTGCAGGTGCTGGTCGAGCGCGATGGTGTCGCCGAACCACGCGAGGTTCGTCACGTTGACGAGCACGCCGGGCGGCTGCGGGTTGTCGCGGATCGTCGCGGCGATTTCCTCGCCGAACAAATCCTCGTAGCAGATGTCGGCCATCACGGGCTGGTTGTGCACGAGGAACGGCTTCTGCACGGGCGCGCCGCGCGCGAAATCGCCCAGCGGCATCTTCATCAGGTCGACGAACCACCGGAAGCCCCACGGGATGAATTCGCCGAAGGGCACGAGATGGTGCTTGTCGTAGTGATAGATGTCGCGCGAGTTCGGCGTCACGCCGTACAGGCTGTTCGTATAGTCGACGTAGTGGCCGTCCTCGGTCACCGATGCGCCGACCGCGCCGAACAGCACGGCCGAACCCGTCGTGTCGCTGAACTTGCGGATCGCGACGGCGAACGGCTCGGGCAGCTCCTGGATCATCACCGCGATCGCGGTCTCCGGCGTGACGATCAGGTCGGCCGGTTTCTCGACGATCATCTGCTGGTACATCTTGATCGCCGCGTCGATGCCTTCCTGCTCGAACTTGATGTCCTGCTTCACGTTGCCCTGCAGCAGCCGCACGGTGAGCGGTGCATTCGCGGGCACGGTCCACGTGACCTGCGACAGCCCGAGGCCGGCCGCGATCAGCGCGACCGCCACGCCGGCCGGCGCGGCGATGCGCACGCGTGCGTTGCCGCCGGAATTGCCGGCGCCGTCGTCGCGCGCGGGCGACGGGCGCGCGGCGACGAGCGCCTGCACGACCAGCGCGGCGAACAGCGCGAGCACCCATGCGATCCCGTACACGCCGACCACCGGCGCGAAGCCCGCGAACGGGCCGTCGACCTGCGGATAGCCGCTCGCGAGCCACGGAAAGCCGGTGAACAGCGTGCCGCGCAGCCATTCGCCGAGGGCCCACGCGCTCGCGAACGCGAACGCGCCGTGCCAGGTCGGCGAGAACGGGCGCGGATCGGGCGTGCGGCGATGCCACGCATGGCCCGCGCAGAACGACCACAGCCCGGCCGAGAACGCCGGGTACAGCGACAGGTACAGCGAGAACAGCACGAGCGCGCCGCCCGCGAGCGGCGCGGCCATCTCGCCGTACACGTGCATGCTGATGTAGAGCCACCAGACGCCGCTGATGAAATTGCCGAAGCCGAATGCGCCGCCGGTGAGCGCGGCGCCGCGCCAGCTCGACGTGCGCGTCAGCTGCGCGAAAAACCAGACGAATACGACGAGTTGCAGCCAGCCGCCGTGCGGCGTCGGTGCGAAGCTGAGCGTATTGGCCGCGCCGGCGAGCAGCGCGGCCGGGTAATGCCAGCGCGGCAGCGCGCGGCCGGGCGCCGGCGCGAGGAGGCCGCCAGCCGGGCGGGACGGGATCGGATCGTCCATGTGAAGCGGAAGTGGGCGAGCGGTTGAAGGAAACGCGGCTGGCGCGGAACGGTCAGTCTTCGTGCGAGGTTTCGGCGCGACGGCTGGCGAGCGGGTTGCGGCGCACCAGCAGCACATGCACCTGGCGCGCATCGCCGCGCTGGATCTCGAACACGAGGTTGCCGAGCTGCAGCTTCTCGCCGCGGTGCGGCACGCGTCCGAAATGATGGGTGATCAGGCCGCCGATCGTGTCGACTTCGTCGTCGGGGAAATCGGTGCCGAACGCCTCGTTGAACTGTTCGATCTCGGTGAGCGCGCGCACGCGGAAGCGGCCGTCCGGCCCCGAGATGATGTTGCCGGCTTCCTCGTCGAAGTCGTATTCGTCCTCGATGTCGCCGACGATCTGTTCGAGCACGTCCTCGATCGTGATGAGTCCCGCCACGCCACCGTATTCGTCGACGACGATCGCCAGGTGGTTGCGGTTCACGCGGAAGTCGTGCAGCAGCACGTTCAGGCGCTTCGATTCCGGAATGAACACGGCCGGGCGCAGCATCCCGCGCACGTCGAACTCTTCCTCGGCGTAAAAACGCAGCAGATCCTTCGCGAGCAGCACGCCGATGACGTTGTCGCGGTTCTCCTCGTACACGGGATAGCGCGAGTGCGCCTTTTCGAGGACGAACGGGATGAAATCCTCGGGCTTGTCGGCGATGTTGATCGCGTCCATCTGCGCGCGCGGCACCATGATGTCGCGCGCACACAGATCGGATACCTGGAACACGCCTTCGATCATCGACAGTGAATCGGCGTCGATCAGGTTGCGTTCGTGGGCGTCCTGGAGGATTTCCAGCAGCTCGCCGCGGGATTCGGGCTCGGGCGAGATGAAGTCGGTCAGGCGCTCGAGCAGCGAGCGCTTTTCTTGCGGTTTGTCGGTTGGCTTACGACTGGGATACGAATCGTTCATGGTGGTGCGCCCGGGTCATGCCGGAGCGCGCTGTCACGGAGTAGGCAAGGATACACCAAGGGCACGACGCGACCGTGTCACCCCGGCCGTCCGGCCAGGGCGGGCGGCTCGCGGGCCCCGCTCGCGGACGGCCGCGCCGGGCGCGACATCGTCCTCGGGTCCATCCTATCCCAGAACAGGGCGAAGGCGCAGCAGCGGCAAAAATCGGCTGCGGGCGGCGCGGGATGGCGCGACACGGGGAAACGACCGGCCGGCCGGTCGGTGCCGGCGGCAATCTGCCGCACGCGATTGCGTGTGAACCCGGGCCTGGAAGGGGCTCAGAAGCGCATGCCGGCCGAGCAGCCGCCGGCGGCCGCACCGTTGGTCGCGGCGCCGCCGCAGCCGAGGATGCCGCAGCCGGACAGCGCGACGCTCGCGGCGACGAGCAGCGCGGCAATCCTGCAACGTGACCGGCGTGACGGTTTCATCGGCGGGAACCTCGTTCGAATGCGCGGGCGGCGCGGGATCGCGTGGTGGCAAGCCGGGCGTCGGGCCGCGTCACTTGCATCGCGCGAGCAGCCCTTCCAGCGCGCGATCGGGAATGCCGCTCGCGCGCAGCGCGTCGACGGTGCGGCTCACGTAGTCGAGCGTCGTGCCGTAGCGGCCGGCCGCGCAGCTGAACACTTCCTTCACGACCGGGTCGGACAGCTTGCCCGTATAGGTCGGTACGTCGCGGCGCATCACGAAGGCGAGCGCGTTCACGCGTTCGCCGTTCTCGAGCGTGCACGGCAGCCAGGCGGGCCGGTACGACCCCATCGGCATCTCGCGCTTCCACAGCGTCTCGAGGTGCGGCTGCGCGGTCGGGCCCGACAGCCGGAACGCGATGCCGGAGCACGAGCCGCCGCGATCGAGCGCGAGCACGAGGCCCGGGCGTTCGGGCGTGCCGCGGTTCACGCGCGACCACAGGTAGAGGCCGCGGTGGTAGCCGTGCACCTTGCCGCGCACGGCGGCGATGGTCGGCAGGCCGGGGTTCCAGATCAGCGAGCCATAGCCGAACAGCCAGAGGTCCTGCCGGCCGTCCCAGTCGCGCATCGTGTGCGCGAGCGAGGCCGCGAGCTCGTCTTCCGTCAGCAGTCGCCCGTCGCCGATCGCGGGCGGGTAGGCGGGCGGGAGCATCGCGGCGTTGCGCATCGTACTGAACGCTTACTGGTACGGGTTCGGGAAGCCCAGCTTCGCGAGGATGTCGACTTCGAGCGCTTCCATTTCGGCCGCGTCCTCGTCGCTCGTCTCGTGGTCGTAGCCCTGCGCGTGCAGCGCGCCGTGCACCAGCAGGTGCGCGTAGTGGGCCGTGAGCGGCTTGCCCTGTTCGTGCGCTTCCTTCTCGACGACCGGGCAGCACAGCACGAGGTCGCCGATCACGGTGCCGTCGGGCGCCGCGTCGTACGCGAAGGTCAGCACGTTGGTCGGGTAGTCCTTGTGGCGGTAGCCGGCGTTCAGCGTGCGGCCTTCGTCTTCGCCGACGAAGCGCACGGTGAGCTGCGCGCTCGCGAACAGCGCCGGCTCGATCCATTCGGCGATCAGCTTGCGCTTGGGCAGCGTCTTGCGCACGTCGCTCGTGATCTCGTCGCCGTACTGCACGGACAGGTCGAGTTCCAGCGCGCGCGGTTCGTCGTCGACGTCGTCTTCGCGCGGCGCGAGTTCCGCGCCCACGTGCAGCGTCACGCTGTCGTAGTGCTCGGGCTGCAGCGCGAGCTTCGCGCGCATCGCCGGGTCGTTGTGCTGTGCGACGATCGCGACGGCCGCGTCACCGGAGCTGCCCGACAGGTCGAACATCAGGCTGCGGCCGTCCGGGAAGTCGATCCGCAGCCCTTGTGCGTTGACGGTCCGGGCCTTGCCCTTCGCGTCGAACAGCGAAAGACGGGGGGATTCGGGCGCGGCGGACGGGGCGCGACCGGACTTGCGGGAACGGGAGGATTTCATGACGCGTACGGCGATTGGGACGCGTTGAGGATACACCAAACGGCCGATCCCACCCGAATTCGAACCGGCGAAAAAAAGCCCGGCGCGCCGTGTGGCGGGCCGGGCCGGCAGGCTGGGGGCAGCGCGTGGGTGCTCGTCAGCCGTCCTGATGCTGCGCGTGGAACTCGTCGTACGCCTCGACGATGCGCGCGACGAGCGGATGGCGCACGACGTCCGCGCTCGTGAAGCGCGTGAGCGCGATGCCGCGCACGCCGCCGAGCACCTGCTGCGCCTCGACGAGGCCGCTCTTGTGGCCGCGCGGCAGGTCGACCTGGCTCGTGTCGCCGGTCACGACGGCCTTCGAGCCGAAGCCGATCCGCGTGAGGAACATCTTCATCTGCTCGGGCGTGGTGTTCTGCGCCTCGTCGAGGATGATGAACGCGTGGTTCAGCGTGCGGCCGCGCATGTACGCGAGCGGCGCGATCTCGATCATCTGGCGCTCGAACATCTTCGCGGTCTTGTCGAAGCCGAGCAGGTCGTACAGCGCGTCGTACAGCGGGCGCAGGTACGGGTCGACCTTCTGCGCGAGATCGCCCGGCAGGAAGCCGAGCCGCTCGCCGGCCTCGACGGCCGGGCGCGTCAGCACGATCCGCTTGACCTGGTCGCGCTCGAGCGCGTCGACTGCGCACGCGACCGCGAGATAGGTCTTGCCGGTGCCGGCCGGCCCGATGCCGAACGTCACGTCGTGCTGCAGGATCTGCTTCAGGTACTCGCGCTGCGCGGGCGTGCGGCCGCGCAGGTCGGCGCGCCGCGTGTAAAGCTTCGGCGCGGGTTCTTCGTCCGGCTCGCTGGCGTCGAGCTGCACGACGGGCTCGTCGAACGGATGGTCGGGGTCGCCGCGAAAGCGCACGTCGAGCGTCTCCTGGCGGCCGTTGCCGGTCGTGTGGCGCACCTCGACCAGCGCGAGCTGGATGTCGTCGACCGACAGCGGATCGCGCGCACGGTTGTAGAAGTTTTCGAGCGCGGCGAGCGCGAGCTTGGCGCCGCGCCCGCGAATCGTGATCCGGTGGCCGCGCCGCGCGAGCGTGACGTCGAGTGCCTGTTCGATCTGCCGCAGGTTCTCGTCGAGCGGGCCGCAGAGGTTGGCGAGGCGCGCGTTGTCGTCGCGCGGGGCGGTGAATTCCAGTGCTTGGACGGTCTTCAAAGTAGCGTCGGGCTCCTGTCGGGCGTCAATCAGTGGGTGGCCGCGCTCGCGTCGTCGCTAACGAGCACGAGCTCGCCGCGCAGCGAGTGCGGGTACGCATGGTTGATCTTCACGTCGATCATCTGGCCGATCAGGCGCGGGTGCGACGCGAGCGGCGCCGGGAAATTCACGACCCGGTTGTTCTCGGTGCGGCCCGCGAGTTCGTTCGGGTCCTTGCGCGACGGGCCCTCGACGAGGATCCGCTCGACCTTTCCGACCATCGACTGGCTGATGCGCGCGACGTTCTCCTCGATGGTCGCCTGCAGATGTTGCAGGCGTTTGAGCTTCACTTCACGCGGCGTGTCGTCGTGCAGGTTCGCGGCCGGCGTGCCGGGGCGCGGGCTGTAGATGAACGAGAAGCTCGTGTCGTAGCCCATCTCGTGCACCAGCGCCATCATCTTGTCGAAATCGTCCTCGGTCTCGCCGGGGAAGCCGACGATCATGTCGGTCGACAGCGACAGGTCCGGGCGGATCGCGCGCAGCTTGCGGATCACAGACTTGTACTCGAGCACCGTGTAGCCGCGCTTCATCGCCATCAGGATGCGGTCGGAGCCGTGCTGGACCGGCAGGTGCAGGTGGCTCACGAGCTTCGGCACCTTCGCGTAGGTGTCGATCAGGCGCTGCGTGAATTCCTTCGGGTGCGAGGTCGTATAGCGGATCCGCTCGATGCCGGGGATGTCGGCGACGTATTCGATCAGCGTCGCGAAATCGGCGATCTCGGACGAGCCGGCCGCCAGCGCGCCGCGGTAGGCGTTCACGTTCTGGCCGAGCAGCGTGACTTCGCGCACGCCCTGGTCGGCGAGGCCGGCCACTTCGGTCAGCACGTCGTCGAGCGGGCGCGACACTTCATCGCCGCGCGTGTACGGCACCACGCAGTAGCTGCAGTACTTCGAGCAGCCTTCCATGATCGACACGAACGCGCTCGGTCCCTCGACGCGCGCGGGCGGCAGGTGGTCGAACTTCTCGATTTCCGGGAACGAGATGTCGACCTGCGCGCGGCCGCTCTCGCGGCGGGCGTCGATCATCTGCGGCAGGCGGTGCAGCGTTTGCGGGCCGAACACGAGGTCGACGTACGGGGCGCGCGACACGATCGACGCGCCTTCCTGGCTCGCGACGCAGCCGCCGACGCCGATCAGCAGGCCGGGCTTCGCTTCCTTCAGCTCGCGCACGCGGCCGAGATCGGAGAACACCTTCTCCTGCGCCTTTTCACGCACCGAGCACGTGTTGAACAGGATGATGTCCGCGTCTTCCGGCGTGTCGGTCTTTTCGAGGCCTTCGGAGGCATTGAGCACGTCCACCATCTTGTCCGAGTCGTACTCGTTCATCTGGCAGCCGAAGGTCTTTACGTAAACTTTCTTGGTCATGGGGATTCGCCGTTCGCAGTGGTTGACCTGGGGGCGTCGTCAAGGGTGAATCGGGACGGTCGTGCGCTGCACGCGAAAGGCGCGCAGCGAGCGGAAAGGCCGTCGGGAAAGCCTTCCATTATAGCTTTTCACGCCGCGCCGGACGGGCGGCGGGTTGCGGCCGCGCGACGCCGGGTGTCGGGTTCCGACCCCTCGATGGCGATGTGGCCGCCGTCAGCGGCACGCGTTCAGCAGGTCGTCGAGCGCGGCTTCCTCGTGCGCGAAGCGTTCGGCGAGAAAGTCGAGCAGCACGCGCACGCGCGGCGCCATGTAGCGCTTGCTGTGATAGATCGCGTGCAGCGGCGCGTCCTGGTGCCGCCAGTCGGGCAGCAGCACGCGCAGCCGGCCCGCGCGGACGTCGTCGGCAATGTCCCACAGCGACTTCAGCGCGATGCCGTGGCCGCGCAGCGTCCATTCGCGCGTGAGGCCGCCGTCGTTGGTCTCGAACGCGGTCGACACCGGCACCGTGTGGATCTGCACCTCGTCGCCGCGCGTGAAGTGCCACGTGTTCATCGGGCCCGACGCGATCGTGATCACGTTGCACGGAAAGCGGGCCAGATCATGCGGATCGGCCGGCGTGCCGTGGCGCTCGACGAACGACGGCGCCGCGCAGAGTACGCGCCGGTTGGTCGCGAGCCGGCGCGCGATCAGCGCGCCGTCGGGCGGCGCGGCGAAGCGGATCGCGAGATCGATCTCGTCCTGCCACAGGTTCGACGACGAATCGGACGCCGTCAGCGAGAACGTGACGCCGGGATGCAGCGTCGTGAATTCGTGGAGCCAGTCGAGCAGTTGGTGACGGCCGAAATCGGACGTCGACGACAGCCGCACCTTGCCGCTCACGACATTGCGGCCTTCCTGCAGCATCGCATCCGCGTCGTCGAGCGCCTGCAGCGCCTGCCGGCAGCAGTTCAGGTACAGCTTGCCCTCGTCGGTGAGCCGCAGCTGCCGCGTCGAGCGTTCGAACAGCCGCGTCGCGATCTTCGCCTCGAGCTTCGCGAGGCGCGCGCTCGCGGCGGCCGGCGTGAGGTTCAGCTTGCGCCCGGCGGCCGTCAGGCTGCCCAGTTCCGCGGCTTCGACGAACAGCCGGATATCGCCCAGTCGATCCATGCGATTTTCCAGAAATTTTTGAAAATGGTTCAAATGCCACGCCAATTATCAAATATAGGCGTCTTCGGGACAATGCGCGCACATCCCGCTTCTTGTGCGGTGCGGCACCGACCGGGCGCCGCGGCCGCCGCCTTCCGGAGAACGTCATGCCCATTCCGTTACTGGCGCTCGCGATCAGCGCCTTCGCCATCGGCACCACCGAATTCATCATCATGGGCCTGTTGCCCGAAGTCGCGCACGACCTCGCCGTGTCGCTGCCGTCGGCCGGCCTGCTCGTCACCGGCTATGCGCTCGGCGTCGCGGCCGGCGCGCCGCTGCTCGCGGTGCTGACGAGCCGCATGCCGCGCAAGGCCGCGCTGCAGCTGCTGATGGCGATCTTCATCGTCGGCAACGTGCTGTGCGCGACCGCGTCCGGCTACGCGATGCTGATGGTCGCGCGCGTCGTCACGTCGTTCGCGCACGGCTCGTTCTTCGGGATCGGCGCGGTGGTCGCCGCTTCGCTCGTGCCGGCCGACAAGCGCGCGAGCGCGATCGCGCTGATGTTCACCGGGCTCACGCTGTCGAACGTGCTCGGCGTGCCGTTCGGCACGTTCGTCGGCCAGCTGCTCGGCTGGCGCGCGTCGTTCTGGATCGTCGCCGCGCTCGGCGTGCTGGCCCTCGGCGGCGTGGCCGCGCTGGTGCCGAACCGCCACGACAGCGGGCCGGTCGGCCTCGGCCACGAAGTGCGCGTGCTGAAGGAGCCTCAGGTGTGGCTCGCGCTGCTGATGACGGTGCTCGGCTTCGGCGGCGTGTTCGTCGTGTTCACGTACATCGCACCGATTCTGGAGACCGTGTCGGGCTACTCGCCGCGCGCGGTCGCGCTGATCCTCGTGCTGTTCGGCGCCGGGCTGACGATCGGCAACACGCTCGGCGGCAAGCTCGCCGACCGTGCGCTGATGCCGTCGCTGATCGCGATCCTCGTCGCGCTGATGGCCGTGATGGCCGTGTTCGCGAAGACGAGCCACCTGCCGGTCGCGGCCGCCGTCACCGTATTCGTCTGGGGGATCGCCGCGTTCGCGACGGTGCCGCCGCTGCAGGCGCGCGTGGTCGAGAAGGCCGCGAGCGCGCCGCATCTCGCGTCGACACTGAACATCGGCGCGTTCAACGTCGGCAACGCGGGCGGCGCATGGCTCGGCGGCCTTGCGCTGGAACACGGCTTCGCGCTCGACGCGCTGCCGTGGGTCGCCGTCGCGGTGACGTTCGCGGCGCTCGTCGTCACGTGGCTCGCGATGCGGCTCGACGCGCGCGGCCCGGCACGCGGCGCGGCGCCGGCGGCGCAGTGAGCGAGCGGCGCGAAGGTGACGCGATAGCGGCAGGAAAAGGTTCGCGAGAAACGCATTCCTCCGCGATGCTGATAACGGTGTGAAGATAACTTCGTTTGCCCGTACCGGGCCGGGTGATAGCGTCTCGATACGCGCCAACGACCGGCGCAACCCGATTCCGATTCCGGCTTACCCCTACGCAGGGCCGTGCAGCGGCCCGGAGGCAATGCTATGTCTTCATCCCTGGCGCTCGTGCGCGACGTGTCTTCCTTCGAGTCCGGCAATGCGGCCGACCTGCGCGGCGCGTCCGCGTCGCTCGACGTCCTCGAGCAGGTCGTCGGCGTGAACCTCGCGCGCTTGCGCGCCGAGCGGCAGCTGTCGCTCGATGCGCTCGCGCGGCTGTCCGGCGTGTCGCGCGCGATGCTCGCGCAGATCGAATCGGCGCGCAGCGTGCCGTCGATCAAGGTGCTCTGCAAGATCGCCGCGGCACTGAAGGTGTCGGTCGCGGCGTTCCTGCGCCGCCATGCGGTGAACGGCTTCGAGCACCTGGCGGCCGAACGCGCATCGCGCGTCGTCAGTTCGAACGGCCGTTTCTCGGCGCGCGCGCTGTATCCGGAAGGCGAGCCGGCCGCGGCCGAATTCCACGAGCTGCGGATCGCGCCGCTGCATACGGAGCCCGGTGCGCACCGGGCGCCAGGCACGACGATCAACCTCGTCGTCAGCGAAGGCACGCTCGAAGTCAGCGTGCACGACCGCCGCCAGTTGCTCGCGACCGGCGACGCGATCGTGTTCGACGCCGACCAGCCGTACAGCCTGCGCAACCCGGGCGACAGCGAAGCGCGCGCGTTCCGTGTGACGGTGAGCCCCGAGGTGCCGCCGCGCTGGCTCGTGCCCGACGCGGCGCACGCGGCCGTCAACTGATCGTGCAGGCCGCCGGAGCGGCTGCGACCCCGATTGTCGGGGGATCGCGGCCTCGTCCGCCGGCCGTTTGGACGATGCCGTTAGACGGGGTCGTCAGTAAGGTTTTACGCTGCGCGTCGCGCGCGGCTGCTGTATGCTTGGCCCGCCGATGACGGGGCGTTCCCGTCCGGCAATCAGTGCGTCTTCAGGGCGGGGCGAAATTCCCCACCGGCGGTAGGCTGGCGTAAGCCGGCGAGCCCGCGAGCGCCCGCGCATCCGCGCGGGGTCAGCAGATCTGGTCGAATGCCAGAGCCGACGGTCACAGTCCGGATGAGAGAAGATGTGCAGATAGTCATGTCCGTCAGGGCCGCTTCGCGCTGCATGCGAAGCGGGTTGTCGTTCTGTCTGTTTGCAATGCCCTGAAACGTTTTTCGCCCACATCGTATTTGCGAGGAGCGTTTCACATGTCCTTGATGTCCGTTTCGTCGGCGCCCGCCGACGCCTTTGCCGATCTCCCGCTGCTGGATTCCGAACCGGTGCCGCCGCGCATCGCCGCTGCGCTCGACGCGATGCGCGCAGGCCGTGCGGTCGTGCTGCAGGATGACCACGACCGCGAGAACGAAGCCGACCTGATCGTCGCCGCCGAGCGCATCACGCCCGAGACGATGGCGCTGCTGATCCGCGAATGCAGCGGCATCGTCTGCCTGTGCCTGACCGACGACACGGTGCGCGCGCTCGAACTGCCGCCGATGGTGCAGACCAACGAAAGCCGCAACGGCACCGCGTTCACGGTGTCGATCGAAGCGCGTGAAGGCGTGCATACCGGTGTGTCGGCGGCCGATCGCGTGACGACGATCCGCGCGGCGATCGCGGAAGGCGCGAAGCCGCACGACATCGTGCGCCCCGGCCACGTGTTTCCGCTGCGTGCGCAACCGGGCGGCGTGCTCGCGCGCCGCGGTCACACCGAAGGCACGGTCGACCTGTCGATCCTCGCGGGCCTGAAGCCGGCCGGCGTGCTGTGCGAGCTGATGAATCCGGACGGCACGATGACGCGCGGCGACGACGTCGAGCGTTTCGCGCAACGCCACGGGCTGCCGATGCTGACGATCGCGGAGCTCGTCGAATTCCGCGAGGCGCTGGCGGCCGCGCGCGAACGCTGCTGCGAACCGGCCTGAGCGACGGGAAGGCGGGTGCGTTCGTGCACCCGTCGGGGGCCGGATCGACCCGATCCGGCCGGCATGAACATCAGGACTGCACGTCGCCGAATTCGCCGCGCAGGCCGGCTTCGACGAGCGCCGGCAGTTCGTCCATCTTGCGCATGATCCGCGTGATGCCCATCGCGCGCAGCGCGTCCGCGTAGTTGTCGGGAATGTGGCTCGCGCCGACGAACGCGATCGTCTTCATCCCGGCCGCCCGTGCGGCATTCAACCCCGATACGCTGTCCTCGACGACGATGCAGCGCTCCGGCGCGACACCGAGCGTCTGCGCCGCGTGCAAGTAGACGTCGGGGTAGGGTTTCGGCCGCGCCACCTGCTCGGAACTGAACACGCGCTCGCCGAAAATCTCGGTGAGCGACGCGCGCTTCAGCGAATTGCGCACGCGCACGAGCCGGCTGTTCGACACCACGGCCGCCGGCAGCGTGACCTTCAGCAGCGCGTCGCGCACGCCGGAGATCGGCGCGAGCGATTGCGCGAGCGCGATCTCGATGTTGTGCTCGATGGTCTCGATGAAGTTCGCGGGCATCTCGATCCCGAAGCGGGATTCGATGCCGGTGAGGAAGCGCGACGTCTGCTGGCCGAATGCCGACTTCGCGGCGGCTTCGAAATCGAGGTTCGGGAACGTGGCGGACAGCGTTTCAAGCAGCACGCGGTCGGCAATGACTTCGCTGTCGACGAGCACGCCGTCGCAGTCGCAGATGAGGTGATCGAGCATGGTGATGAAAATGCGGTAGACCGGCGACGCCGATCAATTCGCCATCATACGTGCTTTCACGGGCACGCCGCGTGACGTTTCGGCAAATTTGCCCGATACGGGCGTGCGGGTGCCACATGTCGTGCCGCCGAGGCACCGATCGCCCGATGGCGGCCGCCCGGGTGACCGGGCCGCCGCAGTTTGTCGCGTCACAGCGCGATCACGCGCCCCGTTTTCCACGACGTCATCGCGGCTTCGGCCAGCTCGAGCGCGGCGAGCCCGTCGTCGATCGTCGTCCTGACCGGTGTGCCGTCGCGCAGCGCGTCGACGAAGTGCGCGATCTCGGCCGCGTATGCATGCCGGTAGCGCTCGAGGAAGAACGGCTCCGGCACGTCGGTCGCGATGCTGCCGGCGAGCCACGCGCTCACCTCGGTAGGCCGCACGTTGCCGGCCTGCAGCATCCCGTGGCTGCCGAGCAGCTCGAAGCGCTGGTCGTAGCCGTAGGCCGCGCGTCGCGACGTGTTGATCTGGCACAGCATCCCGCGCTGCGTGCGGATCGTCACGGCGGTCGAATCGATGTCGCCGGCTTCGTGCACGGCGGGGTCGGTCAGGCAACTGCCGGTCGCGTGCAGCGTCTGCGCCTCGTCGCCGAGGATCCAGCGGAACACGTCGAAGTCGTGGATCAGCATGTCCTTGAAGATGCCGCCCGAGCTGCGGAGATAGTCGGCCGGCGGCGCGCCCGGGTCGCGGCTCGTGACGACCAGCATTTCCGGCGCACCGATTTCGCCGCGCTCGACGCGTGCCTTCAGCGCCGCGAACGTCGGGTCGAAGCGGCGCTGGAAGCCGATCATGCAGGTCACGCCGGTGCGCCGCACGACGTCCGCGCATGCGCGCGCGCGTTCGACGGTCAGGTCGACCGGCTTCTCGCAGAACACGGCCTTGGCCGCGTTCGCGGCCGCGACGATCAGGTCCGCGTGCGTGTCGGTGCTCGACGCGATCACGACGGCCTGCACCGACGCGTCGCCGAGTGCGCGCTCGATGTCGGCGACCTGCGCGCCGTGCGCGTGCGCGAGCGCCTCGGCCGACGGCGCATGCCGGTCGATCACGTACCTGAGCTTCGCGCCCAGATGGCGCGCGAGATTCGCCGCGTGGATCTTGCCGATCCTGCCCGCGCCGAACAAGGCGAATTCGATCATTCCGTTCTCCTGTTGATCTGGTTTTGTCGGCACGCCGCGTGTGCCGGCAGCGTGTCCTGGTGATGTATCAGCGATCCGCCAGTTCACCGCGCACGTAGTCGATGCTCGCCCGCAGCCGGTCTTCGATGTCGCCGGCCTCGGCGATCTCGCTCGCGAACGGTTCGAACGAGAGCGCGCCGCGGTAGCCGCGTGCAAGCAGTTCGCGCAGTTGCCGGAGGTTGCCGAGGCGGTCGGCGCGGCCGACCAGCACGCGGTGGCCGTCGCGCATCCGGTCGACCGGCAGGTCGTCTTCCTCGACGCCCGAGATGTGCACGAAGCCCGTCAGGTTCGGGAAGAAGATGTCCTCGCCGGACAGGTGGTGGTGAAACGTGTCGTGCACGAGCCGGAAGACCTGTTCGCCCGCCGCGTCGTAGATGCCTTTCACCGCATCCGACTTGCGGCGCAGCGCGCATTCCTCGAAGCCGAGCGGCTCGATGAAGCCGAGCAGGTTGCGTGCTTCGAGGATCGGCTTCAGCGCCTTCAATGCCTTCACGAGATCCGTGTGGCGCGCGTCCTCGTTGCGTGTGTCGCCGCGGCTGTTGGTCGGGCACAGCACCAGCGCACGCGCGCCGCACTGCGCCGCGTAGTCGGCCAGCACGTCCGCTTCGTCCGCTCGCTCGGCGTTCCATTGCTCGAAGCGCTGCAGCGCGTTGATCGTCAGGATCGTCACGTCGCCGGCTTCGGCCGTCGCGCGTACGGCGGTGGCCGGCGTACCGTCGGCGATCTCGACGCCGTCGAGATCGTTGCGGATCTCGATCGCGTCGACGCCGAGGCGCCGGCACATCGCGACGTAGCGGTCGAGCGGCAAGCGCGGCGCGCTCATCCGGTTCAGCGAAAAGTGAAAGGCTTGCGTCATCGTTCTGTCCTTGGGTCTCGAGTGGGGCGGGTTCGAATCAGGTGCCGGTGCGCGCGGCGAGTGCCTGCCATGTGTCGCGCAGCCAGTGCGCACACGCGACGTTGTTGTCGAAGATCGAATAGCGTGCGCCGCCGCCGTAGTCGGGAAACGGGATGAACTCGCAACTGATCTGTTCGAGCGGCGTCGGCCGCGTGTGAACCTGCGCATGCAGCAACTGGCGCAGTGCGGCTTTCCACGTGTCGAGCGATGCCGCGTGCCATTCGCCGTGATAGGCGCCCGGCGCAGGTGCGACGAACGGGTACTGGATGCCGCGCCCGGGCCGGCCGTCCGCGCGGCGCATCCAGCGATTGTCGGGATTGTTCGGCGCGACGCTGCGCGCATGCGCATGCCGGACCCAGCCGCGCGCGATCCAGTCGGTGTAGAAGGCAGCGGGCGAAGCCGGGTCGAGCAGCGCGCGTCCGCCATCGGCTGGTTCGCGCAGGCCCGATGCGTCGAGTTCGGCGCGATTGCCGATCTTGAACAGCAGGTGCGAATGATCGAGCGTGATCCGGAACGGTGCGCCGGCCTGCTCGACGTGCTGCGCGACGCGCGCCACGCGCGCGAAATCCTCGCTCCACATGTCGACGTGCACTTCGAGGCTCGGCAGGCATCCGACCGGCTCGCCGCGTTCATAGGTACGCAGGTAGAAATCGGCGACTTCGCGGTCCGACAGCGGATGGCCGTCCGCGTGATGCGCGAACAACTGGCAGTTGAACACCGTGCTGCCGAAGCGCGCGCCTGCGTCGACGATCTCGGCGACGTGCGCTTCGTCGCGACCCGCGCACCAGATGCCGCCGATCACGCGAATCGGCAGCGCGTGGCGGTCGACCAGCGCGAAGTACGGCGACAGGTCTTCGCCGCGCACCGGGTTCTGTTCGACGTAGTCGAACACGCCGGCGCCGGCGATCATCCGAAAGCGTTCGGCGGGCGTTGGCGCCGGCAGGCCGTCGTGTTCGAGCACGCCGTCGAGGTTCACGCCGATGAGGATCGGTTCAGCCATCGTCTCCTGTCCATGGATGTCCTTCGGATGGCTGTCCAATGTACGGATGAGCGGCACAGGCTGCATGACCGGCGTTGACGAAAAATCGCCCATGCGGCGGTCGATTTTTTCGCCAGGCGCACGCCGCGCGTTACACGGCGGGATTCAGGGCTGCAGGTACGTGCTCGTTCTCACGTTCGCCGGGCAGAACACGCGGAACTCGACCGGGTCGCCCGGCGGCGGCTGTTCGACGATCCCGCACGCATGCAGCACGTGCTGCAGCGCGGAAATCGCCTGGCCGTCCGGGTCCTGGTCGATTGCGAGATCCATCGCGCCGGCTTCGATGAAGGTGCGGTGCTGGTCGATCATCTCATGGCCGATCCACACGACGCGCCCGATGGCGCCGGCCTTGCGCAGCGCCGCTTCGATGCCGGCCGAGCCTGCGCCGCTGTTGTAGATCGCGACCACGTCGTCGTGCGCCTGCAGCGCCTTCGTCACCGCGCGGTAGCAGCGGTCGTCCTGGTCGAGCGTCTCCACCGGCTCGTCGTCGCAGCGGATCGCGGCGAACGCGTCGGCGAGCTGGTCGCGGCAGCCGGCCATCCGGTCGGCGTGCGCGCGGTAGCCCATGCGCCCGCCGAGCAGCAGCGCGCGGCCGGGGCGCGCCGCGAGGCGGCCGATGTAGTAGCCGGCCGTGCGTCCGGCGCGGTAGTTGTCGATGCCGGCGAAGTGCGCGCGATCGATGCCGCCGATGTCGGTGACCATCGTGACGACGGTCTCGCCGCGCGCGATCGCGCCGGCCAGTGCGTCGCGCACGCGGGCCGTGTCGCGTGCGGTGACGATCAGCGCCGCGCGCCTGTACGCGGGCCGTTCGATCTGCGCGGCGGCGCGTTCGTCGTCCGCGGCGGGCAGGATCGTCCGGTGCACGACCACGCGCCGGTCCAGCATCTGCAGCGAGCGCTGTAGCGCCTGCTGGAGCCGCCGGAAGAACGGCGCGTCGGTGTCCGGCAGCAGCACGTCGACGTGGATCAGCCCGTGCCGCGTGTCGGGCAGCTGCCGCGGCACGCCGAGCTGACGTGCGGCCGCCACCACGCGCTCGCGCGCCTGCGCGGACACGCTGCCGCGCTCGTTCAGCACGCGGTCGACGGTGGTCGTGCTGACGCCCGCGAGCGCCGCGATCTCGTCGAAGCGCGCGGTGCGCTTGCGCCAGCGCGGCCCGGATTCACCTGCCATGGTCGTCTCCATCGTTGAGGTCGCCGTCGATCGCATGGCGTTGCCGGACACGCTAAAGCGATGGCGAAATTTCGTCAACGTTTCGATTGAGCAGCGGAGGCCGCGGGCCTAATTTTGAATCCATGGCGAAGCGCTCGTTGCGCTTTCCTCGCACAAGAAACCAGGGAGACAGACGTGGCTCAACCCGACCACCCGGTGCGTGACCGCACGGCGGCACGCCGTCAGGAATACAGAATGACCGGCGGCGCCGGCGAGCGCGCGCAAGCGGCCGGGCTCGTCAATGCCGCGTGGTACCGGTGCGCGGTGCCGCGGCCGCTGATGAAGCAGCTGATGCAGCGCGGCGATGCGCGTGCGATCCGCGACACGCTGATCTGGTACGCAGCGATCGCGATCAGCGGCGGGCTCGCGTGGCTGGCGTGGCATGCGCATTCGGCGTGGGCGATCCCCGCGTTCTTCGTGTACGGCACGCTTTACTGCAGCCCGGCCGACTCGCGCTGGCACGAATGCGGGCACGGCACCGCGTTCCGTACACGCTGGATGAACGACGTGCTGTACCAGGTCGCGTCGTTCCAGGTGTTCCGCCGCGCGACCGCATGGCGCTGGAGCCATGCACGTCATCACACCGATACGCTGGTCGTCGGGCGCGATCCGGAAATCGCCGCGCCGAAGCCGACCGACTGGCTTGCGCTCGCGCTGAACGTCGTCGCGCTGAAGCATGTGGCCGGCGAGCTGCGCAAGATGATCACGGTGTCGATCACCGGCCGGCTCGACGACGAGGAGCGTACCTACGTGCCCGAATCGGAGTGGCGGAAGGTCGTGCGCGAGTCGCGCATCCATCTCGCGATCTACGCGCTCGTGATCGGGGCGTCGCTTTACTGGCGCACGATCCTGCCGCTGCTCTACATCGGGCTGCCGAGCCTGTACGGCGCGTGGCTGTACCTGTACTTCGGCCTGACGCAGCATGCGGGCATGCCGGAGAACGTGCTCGATCACCGGCGCAACTGCCGCACCGTGATGATGAATCCGGTGTTCCGCTTCCTGTACTGGAACATGAACTATCACGTCGAACACCACATGTTCCCGATGGTGCCGTTCCACGCGTTGCCCAAATTGCACGACGCCGTGAAGGCCGACATGCCGCCGCCGTACCGCAGCACGCTCGCCGCCTACTCGGAGATCGTGCCGGCGCTGGTCCGGCAGACGCGCGACCCGTCCGACTACGTCGTGCGGCCCGTGCCGGATGCGGCGCGTACATGACAGCCATCGAACCCGCCAACCAAGGAGACACGCAACATGACGCAATGGATTGACACCGGCGCGCTCGACGACATCGACGATGAAGACGTCGCACGCTTCGACCACGACGGCCGCACGTTCGCGATCTACCGGATCGACGGCGAGGTCTATGCGAGCGACGGCCTGTGCACGCACGAGCAGGTGCATCTCGCGGACGGGTTCGTGATGGATCACGTGATCGAGTGCCCGAAGCACAACGGGCGCTTCGACGTGCGCGACGGCCGGCCGCTGTCGCCGCCCGCGTGCGAGAAGCTGCGCACGTACCGCGCGAAGATCGAAGACGGTCGCATCCTGATCGAGGTGTGACGCGATGACCAACGACCGGGTGATGGCGATTGTCGGTGCCGGCCATGCGGGCGGCCGCGCGGCGCAGGTGCTGCGCGAGTCCGGCTGGCGCGGGCGCATCGTGCTGATCGGCGCGGAGGTGCATCCGCCGTACGAGCGGCCGCCGTTGTCGAAGGGCGTGCTGACGGGCGAGCGCAGTGCGGCGCAATGCCGATTGCGTGATGCCGAAGCCTGGGCGGCCGATCGCATCGAACGGATCGTCGCGACCGTCGAGCGCATCGAACCGCACGCACGCGAAGTGCGGGTGTCCGGCGGGCACGTGTTCGGCTACGACGCGCTGCTGCTGGCCACGGGCGGTCGTGCGCGTCGCCTGGCCATCCCGGGCGCGGCGCTCGATGGGGTATTCGCCTTGCGCACGCTCGACGATGCGGCGGCGCTCGGCGCGCGGCTCGTGCCCGACGCGCGGATCGTGCTGATCGGCGGCGGCTTCATCGGTCTCGAAGTGGCGGCGTCGGCGCGCATGCGCGGGTGCCGCGTGACCGTGCTCGATGCGGCGCCGCGCCTGCTCGGGCGCGCGGTGCCGGAGACGATCGCGACACGCGTACACGCGCTGCACGAGGCGCAGGGCGTGGCGATCCGAGTGAACCGGAAACCCGTTGCGATCGAGCGGACGTCCGGTGGTGCGCTGGCCGTCGTGCTCGACGACGGCGACACGCTGATCGCCGACACGGTCGTGGCCGGCGTCGGCATCGAACCGGCCGACGAACTGGCGCGCGCTGCAGGCCTCGCAGTCGAGCGCGGGATCATCGTGAACGCGCAGCTCGAGACGTCGGCGGAAGGCATTTACGCGGCCGGCGATGTCGCGGTGTTTCCGAGCGTCTTGTCGGGGCGGCCGGTTCGGCAGGAGACGTGGCACGGCGCCGAGACGCAGGCACGCGTCGCCGCCCGCAACATGCTCGGCGCCGGCGAACCGTATCGCGACACACCGTGGTTCTGGTCCGATCAATACGACGCGCAGTTGCAGGTGGCCGGGGAGCCGGCGCTCGGCGAGCGATCGGTTGCGCGCGTGCTCGACGACGATGCGGAAATCCATTTCCATTTCCATTTCGATGCAGGCGCGCGGCTCGTCGCTGCAAGCGGCTTCGGCCGTACATCGGGATTCGTCAAGGAAATGCGCGTGGCGAGAATGCTGGTCGAGCGCGGGATCGACGTGGCGCCGGCTGCTGTCGCGGACGTCGACGTGAAGCTGAAATCGCTGGTGGCGGCTGAGAGCGGCCGATAGCGGAAGGGAAGCGAGGAGGGGAAATGAAGCGCGCGGCGCCGGACGCCGCGCGCTTCGTTCAAACCGCGATCAGATCGTGGAATGCAGGTGCAGATACAGGCCGGCTGCGGCGGCGCCGCCGAGCAGCGGGCCGACGACGGGCACCCATGCATAGCGCCAGTCGCTGTCGCGCTTGCCGGGGATCGGCAGCAGCGCGTGCATGATGCGCGGCGACAGGTCGCGCGCGGGGCTCATCGCATAGCCGGTCGGGCCGCCGAGCGAGATGCCGATGCCGAGCACGAGCAGGCCGACGGGCAGCGCGTCGAGTGCGCCGAGGCCGACCTGCGGCGACGCGAGATACAGCACGCCGAGGATCAGCACGAACGTGCAGATCGCTTCGGTCAGCACGTTGTGCGTGACGCTGCGGATCGCCGGCGCCGTGCAGAACACGGCAAGCTTGAGGTCGGCATCGGCTTCCTTCGCGAAGTGCTGGCGATACGCGAGCCACACGAGCAGCGCGCCCGCCATCCCGCCGAGCATCTGCGCGAGGACGTAGCCGCCGACTTTCGACCACGCGAACTTGCCCGCGAGCGCGAGACTGATCGTGACGATCGGGTTCAGGTGCGCGCCGCTGAACGACGCGGTCACGTAGACCGCGACGAATACCGCCATCGCCCAGCCCATCACGATCACGATCAGGTCCGCGCCCTTGCCCTTGGTCTTTGCAAGCAGCACGTTTGCGACCGCGCCGTTGCCGAGCAGCACGAGGATCGCCGTGCCGATGAATTCTGCAATATAAGGTGACATGTTGTCTCTCGTAGGTCGCGGCGGACTCGCGCGTTGCGCGGTCCGCCGGTGTTGTTGTATTTCGTTGGGATGCCTGATAATTACTGGGCGTCGTCGGCCCAGGCCTTCGCCGCGCGCACCGCACGCTGCCAGCCGGCCATGCGCTGCTCGACCTGCTCCTTCGGCATCGACGGTGCGAAGCGGCGATCGAGCTGCCACTGGTCGCGCACTTCGTCGAGGTTCTTCCAGTAGCCGATCGCGAGGCCCGCGAGGTAGGCCGCGCCGAGCGCGGTCGTCTCGGTGATCTGCGGACGCACCGCGTCGACGCCGAGCAGGTCGGCCTGGAACTGCATCAGCAGGTCGTTCGCACTTGCGCCGCCGTCAACGCGCAGCTCGCCGATGCTGATGCCCGAATCGGCTTCCATCGCGGCCAGCACGTCGAGCGACTGGTACGCGATCGCATCGAGCGCCGCGCGTGCGAGGTGCGCGGAGGTCGTGCCGCGCGTGACGCCGAACACCGAGCCGCGCGCCCGTGCGTTCCAGTGCGGTGCGCCGAGGCCGGCGAATGCGGGTACGAGGTAGACGCCGTCGGTGTGAGGCACGGTCGCGGCGAGCGCTTCGATCTCGGCGGCCGTCTTGATGATGCCGACGCCGTCGCGCAGCCATTGCACGACCGCGCCCGCGATGAAGATGCTGCCTTCGAGCGCGTACTGCACGTCGTCGCCGATCTGCCAGGCGATCGTCGTGACGAGGTTGTTCTTCGACTCGATCGGCTTGTCGCCGGTGTTCATCATCAGGAAGCAGCCGGTGCCGTAGGTGTTCTTCACCATGCCCGACGTCGTGCACATCTGGCCGAACAGCGCCGCGTGCTGGTCGCCGGCGATGCCCGCGAGCGGGATCTTCGATGCGAACACGGTGGTCTTCGTGTGGCCGTAGATTTCCGACGAGGCCTTCACTTCCGGCAGCATGCTGCGCGGGATGTCGAGCAGTTCGAGCAACTCGTTGTCCCATTCGCGCGTGTGGATGTTGAACAGCATCGTGCGCGATGCGTTCGTCACGTCGGTCACGTGCAGTTCGTGCTTCGTGAAGTTCCACACGAGCCAGCTGTCGACGGTGCCGAACGCGAGCTTGCCCTGTTTGGCCTTCTCGCGTGCGCCCGGCACGTTGTCGAGGATCCAGCGGATCTTGGTCCCGGAGAAGTACGAGTCGATCGGCAGGCCGGTCTTCGCGCGCACCTTCGCTTCGAGACCCTGCTTCTTCAGCGAGTCGCAGAAGTCGGCCGTGCGGCGATCCTGCCAGACGATCGCGTTGTAGACGGGCTGGCCCGTCTCGCGATCCCAGACGATGGTCGTCTCGCGCTGGTTCGTGATGCCGATCGCGGCGATCGACGTGCCGTTCAGGCCCGTGCGCGTGACGGCTTCGGCGGCGACGCCGGCTTGCGTCGACCAGATTTCCTGAGGGTCGTGCTCGACCCAGCCGGGTTGCGGGTAGATCTGTTCGAATTCCTTCTGGGCGATCGATACGATATTGCCCTGGCGATCGAACAGCATCGCGCGGGAACTCGTGGTGCCCTGGTCAAGCGCGAGGATGTACTGGTCCTGCATGTCTCTCATCTCCATCCGTGAATTGGCGTAGTTGTGATGCGCGCCGCATGTGGGGCGGCGCGTCGGTGAATCAACGTCGGTCAGGCAACTGCAACTGCATTCGGGTCATGCGTGCGGCGCGTGCGCGGCGGCGAACCACGCGTCGACCGCGGCCGTCACCGCATCGAGCGTGCCCGGCGTGACGTGCAGGCCGAGCTTCGAGCGGCGCCACAGCACGTCCTGCGCGCAGGTCGCCCATTCGGCGTCGCGCAGGTAGCGCAGTTCCGCGTCGTAAATGCCCGGCGCGATTTCGGCGCCGAGATCGGCGAGCGACGTCGCGCCGTCGACCACGCGCTCCGCGCGCGTGCCGTATGCACGGGCATAGCGGCGCGCGAGCGCGGCGGGCAGCCACGGGTGGCGTTGCGCGAACGCGCTGGCGAACACGTCGAACTTCGCGTTCGCGATGTCGCCGCCCGGCAGCGCGACACCGGCCGTCCAGGTCTTCGCGTCGCGGCCGAGCGCGCGGCACAGCATGTCGCCGGCTTCTTCCGCGAGCTTGCGGAACGTCGTGATCTTGCCGCCGAACACCGACAGCAGCGGGGCGCCCGCGCCGTCGTCGAGCTCGAGGCGGTAGTCGCGCGTGACGGCCGACGCGTTCGCCGCGTTCTCGTCTTCGAGCAGCGGGCGCACGCCCGAGTAGGTCCAGTGCACGTCGGCCGGCGAGATCTTGCGCTTGAAATAGCGGTTGATCGAATCGCACAGGTACTGCGTCTCGTCGCGATCGATCGCGACTTTCGCGGGATCGTTCGTGTATTCGACGTCGGTCGTGCCGATCAGCGTGAAGTCGTGTTCGTACGGAATCGCGAAGATGATCCGCTTGTCCGGGTTCTGGAAGATGTACGCGTGATCGTGATCGAACAGGCGGCGCGTGATGATGTGGCTGCCCTTCACGAGCCGCACGCTGTGCTGCGCGCCGCGGCCGAGCGCGCCGTGCAGGACTTCGCCGACCCACGGGCCGGCCGCGTTCGCGATCGCGCGCGCGTGCACGACGCGGATCGAACCGTCGGCCTGCTGCAACCGCGCTTCCCATTCGTCGCCGCGGCGTTCGGCGGAGACGAGCTTCGTGCGCGTCAGGATCTCGGCGCCGCGCTCCTTCGCATCCATCGCGTTCAGCACGACGAGGCGCGCGTCGTCGACCCAGCCGTCCGAATAGACGAAGCCGCGCTTGATCGAGTCGATCAGCGGCGCGCCGGCCGCATGGCGGCGCATGTCGATGCCGCGCGAGCCGGGCAGCAGTTCGCGTTTCGCGAGGTGATCGTAGAGGAACAGGCCGATGCGGATCAGCCAGGCCGGACGCAGGTTCGGCATGTGCGGCATCACGAAGCGCAGCGGCCACATGATGTGCGGTGCCGCGCGCAGCAGCGTCTCGCGCTCCTGCAGCGCCTTGCGCACCAGCCCGAACTCGTTGTACTCGAGGTAGCGCAGGCCGCCGTGAATCAGCTTCGTGCTGGACGACGACGTGTGCGACGCGAGGTCGTCCTGCTCGCAGAGCATGACCGACAAGCCGCGGCCGGCCGCATCGCGCGCGATGCCCGCGCCGTTGATGCCGCCGCCGACGACGAGCAGATCGTAGCGATTCGGTTGGATCACCTGCTGTCCTTATCGTCTGTTGAAATAGGGTGAACACGAAATGTTCGAATTCGAAATTTAACGAACGAAATCGAAAAAGTAAAGTTCGAAAAAGCGGGGCCAGTAGCGTGCGGCGCGATCCCGGACGATACTGGCGGGATCGACCGTTTCGCGAGGTGAATCATGCGTATTGGGATGTGGGCCGGCGTGTGTGCCGTCCTTCTGACGGGGTGCAGCGCAGGCATGCCGCCGCTCGCCGGCAACTGGCGGGCGCCGTCGTTCGTCGACCTGCAGACGTCGTGCGGCGGCACGGCGCGCGACTGGGGCGCGGACGCGCAGCCGGTCTACTCGACGCTGTACGACGCCTATGTGGCGAAACGGTATCGCGGGCTGACCGAAGCGAACTATTGTGCGTTCGTAAACGAACTTTCGACCCACTATGTGGCGCCTGACGCGGCGGCGCGCGCCGGCTGGATCGCGTATTTCAACGGGGCGCGCGCGCAGGCCATCAGCTGGCGGGCGGCGGTCGATCCGACGCTGCGCGGCGGTTGACGCCGGCTGCGGTGAACGGGCGGGACAAGCGGAAGCGACCGCGCGGCCGGGCATCCGGCCGCGCGGTCAGGTCAGGAACGGCGGAATTTCACGAATAGCGGTACTTGATGGATCGCAGCGCGGCGTCGCCGCTCTCGGTCACGCAGTATTTGCGCCCCGAGCCGAGCCCTTCCAGGCGAACGAGCTGTTGTTCGAGCAGGATGTCCAGTTCATCCCGATCCATGTCGCGCTGATCAGGCGCGTCCTTCACAAGCAATAGCGTGGCGAATTCATGCGGACTCAGCATCGTTCTCTCCATGGCAATCGGACTGCCCGCGCGGCCGGCGCGGACGCCAGCGCGCGATACCCCGCGGGGTATGGCTTGGGGGGAAGCTGTCTTCGCCGGCCCTGCGGTTCGCACACGCCCTGGCACAGGCGGATCGGGCGAACGGGCCGGGGAACTGGAGTCTAGTCGAGCGCGCCGGCAACGACAAATCGTGCCCCGTTAATTTTCCGTTTGACAGGGACATGCACCGCAAGCGGTCCGCTCGCGGCGCCAACTTCTTGATTTCACTTGAAGTTTCAGGTGCGGTGCAGCATGGCAGCCGTCATTCCGCGACGTACACCTGGGTGCCGGCGGCGGCCACCGTGTCGGCCATCTCGGGCGGCAGCGGCTTGTCGGTGAAGAGCGCGTGTACCTGGCTCAGATGGCCCTGGCGCACCAGCGCGGGGCGGCCGACCTTCGAATGGTCGGTGACGAGGTAGACCGTGCGCGCGTGCTGCATGATCGCTTCGGCCACGCGCACCTCGCGCGTGTCGAAGTCGCGCAGCGTGCCGTCGGCCTCGATCGCCGACGTGCCGATGATCGCGTAGTCGACCTTGAACTGCCGGATGAAGTCGATAGCGAGCTCGCCGACGATGCCCTTGTCCCACGGCCGCACGATGCCGCCCGTGATCAGCACCTCGCAGTCGGGGTAGCCGCTCATCATCGACGCGACGTTCAGGTTGTTCGTGATCACGTGCAGCCCGTGATGGCGATTCAGCGCGCGCGCCACTTCCTCGGTCGTCGTGCCGAGGTTGATGAACAGCGACGCCTGGTCGGGGATGTGCGACGCCGCGAGCGCCGCGATCCGCCGCTTCTCGTCGTGGAACATCCGCTGGCGCGCGGTATACGACACGTTCTCCGAGCTGGTCGGCAGGCTCGCGCCGCCGTGGTAGCGGCGCAGCAGGTTCAGGTCGGCGAGCCAGTTCACGTCGCGGCGGATCGTCTGCGGCGTCACCGCGAAGTGCGCGGCGAGATCGTCGACGGTCACGAAGCCGTCGCGCTGCACCCATTCGAGCAATTCCTGCTGGCGCGCGTTGAGGGTGAGGCGGGGATCTCGGGTCATGGCTCGATGGTCGGGGCGTGAGACGGAGCGGGTATTGTAAGGGCGGCAACGCCATTCGGCGGGCCTCGCCGGCACGGCGGCGTACGATTCATGTAGAAAATGCATGGATTCATGTGACAAATGAATTTGTGCGATTCCGCCGATCGCGCTGCAATGGCGGATTGTCCGCGCACGCGGGCGCGTTCAGCGTTCATTCGGCTTTCGACGAGGTGGCATCGATGACTGGCTTCAACTGGCACAACCCGTATCCGACGACCCGCATTCCGGTGTTCGCGCGCAACGTCGTCTCGACGTCGCACCCGCTGGCCGCGCAGGCCGGGCTGCGGATGCTGTGGAAGGGCGGCAACGCGGTCGACGCGGCGCTGGCTGCCGCCGCCGCGATCACCGTCGTCGAACCTGTGTCGTGCGGGCTCGGCGGCGATGCGTTCGCGCTCGTGTGGGACGGCGAGCGGCTGTCCGGGCTGAATGCGTCGGGCGTCGCGCCGGCCGCATGGAACGTCGACTATTTCCGCAAACGTCACGGCGAGGATGCGCAGGGCATCGCGAACAAGCCGACGCGCGGCTGGGATACCGTGACCGTGCCGGGCGTGATCGCGGGCTGGGAGGCGCTGCACGCGAAGTTCGGTTCGCTGCCGTTCGCGGATCTGCTCGAGCCGGCGATCGAGATCGCGGAGCGCGGCTACGCGGTGCCGCCGATCGTCGCGCACAAGTGGGCGGCGGCCGTGCCCGAACTGCAGGGCCTGCCGGGGTTCGCGGACACCTTCATGCCGCGCGGCCGTGCACCGCTCGTCGGCGAGCGCGTGTGCCTGCCCGGTCACGCGCAGACGCTGCGCACGCTCGCGAAGGACGGTGCGCGTGCGTTCTACGAAGGTGCGCTCGCCGAGCGCATCGCTGCGTTCTCGCGCGAAGGCGGCGGTGCGTTGACCGCAGCCGACCTGCATGCGTACCGGCCGGAATGGGTCGAGCCGATCGGCAAGCGCTTCGGCCGCCACACGATTCACGAGATCCCGCCGAACGGGCAGGGCATCGCCGCGCTGATCGCGCTCGGGATCGCCGAGCATGCGGGCGTGACCGAATGGCCGCTCGATTCGGTCGATTCGCAGCATCTGCAGATCGAGGCGATGAAGCTCGCGTTCGCCGATGTCTATCGTTACGTCGCCGATCCGCGCGCCATGGACGTCACGCCCGCGCAGATGCTCGACGATGCGTATCTCGCCGAACGCGCGAAGCTGATCGACCGCGCGCGCGCGACGCACTTCGGCGCGGGCCGGCCGCATTCGGGCGGCACGATCTACCTGTCGGCCGCCGACGAGCGCGGGATGATGGTGAGCTTTATCCAGTCGAACTACATGGGCTTCGGCTCGGGGCTCGTCGTGCCCGGTACCGGCATCGCGCTGCAGAACCGCGGCCACGGCTTCTCGATGGATCCGGCGTCGCCGAACGTCGTCGCGGGCGGCAAGCGGCCGTTCCACACGATCATCCCGGCGTTCGTCACCGAAGAGGTCGACGGCCGCACCGAGGCCGTGATGAGCTTCGGCGTGATGGGCGGCGACATGCAGCCGCAAGGGCATCTGCAGACCGTCGTGCGGATACTTGGCCACGGACAGCAGCCGCAGGCCGCATGCGATGCGCCGCGCTGGAAGGTCAACCGCGACTTCACGCTCGACGTCGAATCGACGATGAATCGCGCGACCGTCGACGCGCTGGCCGCACGCGGCCATACGATCAAGTCGATCGACGATCCTTACATGGATTTCGGCTCGGGGCAGTTCATCTGGCGTCTCGACCGAGACGATCGCGAGCGCGGCTACGTGGCCGCGAGCGACAGCCGGCGCGATGGCCTGGCGGCCGGTTTCTGACGGATCGCTTCCGGCTTTCGTTTGCAGTTTGCGCGTTTCACGGGCGGCCATTCGGCCGCCCGTTTCGCTTGGCGCGACGCTTTCCGTCGAGCCGGCGCAAGCGGTTTGAAGGACTCGTCTAACGAACGGCAACAGACGCCGTGGAACTGCGCCTGTCGGGTATGGTCAGTGCTCTGGAGCACGAACACCAAAGTCCGGCTAAGATGGCTGGATGGTTCGGCCGGACCAATTCACTATAAACGACGTAAAACGCCGCCTGCGGGAAGGCTGGAGCCCGTGCCGAAGGCATGAGCCGGCCCCCGCGCGACGACTGGGAGCGCACCACCATGGACACTAAAACGACGCATGTCATGCCGTGGCGTATCGAGGACATCGACCTGAACCGGATCGATCGTCAGCGTGCCGCCGCGAACGAGGATCTGTTGCTGTTGCTGTGCGCGTCGTCGTTCATCGAAAGCGGCTCGGATCTCTATACGAGCAATCTGAGCACGTTCTTCAATGACGATCCGGAAGTCTCCGCATGGCTCAACAATGCATGGGAGCACGAAGAATTGCAGCACGGCCGCGCGCTGAAGGCATACATCGCGCACGTGTGGCCCGAGTTCGACTGGGATACCGCGTTCGCGAATTTCTTCGCCGAGTATTCGAAGACCTGCTCGGTCGAGGCGTTCGAGAAGACGCGCGCGCTCGAGATGGTCGCGCGCTGCGTCGTCGAGACGGGCACGGCCACGCTGTATCGCGCGATCAACGAATGCTCGGACGAGCCCGTGCTGAAGGAAATCACCGACAACATCCGCACCGACGAAGTGCGTCACTACAAGCACTTCTTCAAGTTCTTCAAGAAGTACAACCAGGTCGAAGGCAACGGCCGGCTCGCGGTGCTCGGCGCGCTGGCGCGCCGCGTGATGGAAATCAAGAACGAGGATTCCGAGATCGCGCTGCGCCACGTGTTCGCGATCCGCTATCCCGATCGCGTCGGCGACAATCAATACAACCGCGAACGCGCGGCGCGCATCAATTCGCTCGTCCGGCGCAACCTGTCGGCCGACATGTGCGTGAAGATGCTGCTCAAGCCGCTCGATCTGCCCGCGAAGATCCAGCCGGGCGTCCACTATCCGCTCACGAAGATCACGCGGCACGTTTTCCTGCGCTGATCGCGTCGGCACGGCCCGTCGCGCGTATGCTGGCGCATCTTCATCCGATCCGCACCAGGGCCACGCCATCATGACCGATTCCCATCGCCACGCACTCGAACAATGGACGTTCGACGCGTGGCCGCCGGCCGTCGTCGCGCTGTTCGACGGCACCGCCCTCGAGCGCCATGCCGACATCGCCGCCTCGCTGATCGTCGCGACCGACGACGGCCAGCTGCGCACGACGCTGCTCGGCGTCGGCGAGATCTATGCGCACGATGCGCATACGTTGCTGATCGCGCTATGGCCGCAGTCGCGCGCGGCGCGCGCGCTCGCGCAACGGCGCACGGCCGCGTTGACGCTCGTCGCGGACGGCGCTTTCTTTCAGGCGCAATTGCGGATGACGCCGCTCGAAGGAGACTTCGGCGGCCTCGCCGGATTCGCTGCGACGATCGCGCAGGGCGATGCGCAGCGGGTCGGCTATGCGCGTCTCGCGACGGGTGTCACGTTCACGCTGGAAGGGAAACGCGCCGCGGTGCTCGCGCGCTGGCAACGCCAGGTCGAGCACCTGCGGCGCGCGGCCGCGCGGCTTCAGTGACCGCGCTGGCCGCTGCGCGACGAACGATTGCGGTTCGGGTGCGCGGCATTGCCGTTCGCCGGGCGTGCGCTGTTGCCGCCGCCCGCCGGACGTCCGCCGCCATTGCCGCCGGCGCCGGCACCGCCTTGCGTGCGCGGCTTCGCGGCCTTCTGCTGCGAGGCCTTCGGTTGCGCGTTGCCGTCGCGTTTCGCGGCCGGCTGGCCTGAGCCGCCGGCACGCGGCTGGCGATTGCCGCCGCCACCGCCGCCGCGCGGCTGCTGCTGGCCGCGGCGCTGCTGGATCGGCTCCGGCTTCGCGTGCGGATCGGGTTCGAAGCCCGCGATCACTTCCTGCGGGATCTCGCGCTTGATCAGCCGCTCGATGTCGCGCAGCAGCTGCTTCTCGTCGACGCACACGAGCGACACGGCTTCGCCGGTCGCGCCCGCGCGGCCCGTGCGGCCAATGCGGTGCACGTAGTCCTCGGGCACGTTCGGCAGGTCGAAGTTGACGACGTGCGGCAGCTGGTCGATGTCGATCCCGCGCGCGGCGATGTCGGTCGCGACGAGCACCTGCAGCGTGCTGTTCTTGAATTCGGCCAGCGCGCGCGTGCGGGCCGACTGGCTCTTGTTGCCGTGGATCGCCATCGCGCTGATGCCGTCCTTCGTCAGCTGCTCGGCGAGCCGGTTCGCGCCGTGCTTCGTGCGCGTGAACACGAGCACCTGGAACCAGTTGTGTTCGCGGATCAGGTGCGTGAGCAGCTCGCGCTTGCGATCGCGGTCGACCGGGTGGATCTTCTGCGCGACGCTTTCGGCGGTCGTGTTGCGGCGCGCGACCTCGATCAGCGCGGGCGAGTCGAGCAGGCTGTCCGCGAGCGCCTTGATCTCGTCGGAGAAGGTGGCCGAGAACAGCAGGTTCTGGCGGTCCGGCGGCAGCTTCGCGAGCACGCGCTTGATGTCGTGGATGAAGCCCATGTCGAGCATCCGGTCGGCTTCGTCGAGCACGAGGATGTCGAGATCCGACAGGTCGATGGTCTTCTGCTGCATGTGGTCGAGCAGGCGGCCCGGCGTCGCGACGACGATGTCGACGCCGCGCTTGAGCGCATCGATCTGCGGATTGATGCTGACGCCGCCGAACATCACGGTCGAGCGCAGCTTCAGGTATTTGCTGTATGCACGGACGCTTTCCTCGACCTGCGCGGCGAGTTCGCGCGTCGGCGTGAGGATCAGCGCGCGCACCGCGCGCTTCGCACCGCGATTGTCCGCGTAGAACGTGTGCAGGCGTTGCAGGATCGGCAGCGTGAAGCCGGCGGTCTTGCCGGTGCCCGTTTGCGCGCCGGCGAGCAGGTCGCCGCCGCCGAGGACGGCAGGGATCGCCTGCTGCTGGATCGGAGTCGGCGACGTGTAGCCGAGCTCGTTGACCGCCTTGACCAGCGGTTCGGCCAAGCCGAGAGATTCGAAAGACATAGATACCACTCTTGAGTTTTATGATGGCGACGCGTCGCGCGGCCCGCGCGGAAAACCTGCATCGCACAAATGCAAAAGGGCGCGGCCGCGGTTTCCCGCAGCCGCGCCCCGTTTGTGTCAGCCGCTTCTTAGTCGAGCGGCGCGGAACGCAGGTCGCTCACCTGTTGCGGCGAGATCGGCGTACCGTTGTTACCCCACGACATCCGGATATACGTGACCACCGCCGCCACTTCCTGGTTCGACAGCGACTGTGCGAACGGCGGCATCCCGTACGGACGCGGATTCTTGAACGTGCTCGGCGGATAGCCACCGTTCAGCACCATGCGGATCGGGTTGACTGCCGATTCCATCATGATCGAGTGGTTGCCCGCGAGCGGCGGATAAGCAGGCGGCTTGCCGGCGCCGGTCTCGGCGTGGCAGGTCGCGCAGTTGTCCGCGTAGATCTTCTTGCCCTGGTCGAACAGCGCGTTGCCGAACTGCTTCGACGGCTCGTACTGCATGTTCTTCGGCGCTTCAGCCTTCTGCGGGATCGACTTCAGGTACGTCGACATCGCGCGCGTATCTTCGTCGGTCATGTACTGCAGGCTGTTGTGGACCACGTCCGCCATCGGGCCGAACACCGCACCCTTCTGCGACACGCCGGCCTGCAGCAGGTCGGACAGCTCCTGCACGTGCCAGTCGCCGAGGCCGAGTTCCTTGTCGTTCGTCAGCGACGGCGCATACCAGTTCTGCAGCGGGATCAGGCCGCCGGCGAACGCCGACGAGCTCACCGGGCCGCCCATCATGTTGATCGACGTGTGGCACATCGAGCAGTGGCCGAGGCCTTCGACGAGGTACGCACCGCGGTTCCATTCGACCGACTTCGTCGGATCCGGCTTGTACTCGCCTTCCTTGAAGAACAGCGTGCGCCAGCCGATCAGCAGGTTGCGGTTGTTGAACGGGAACTTCAGTTCGTGCGGACGGCTCGGCACCGACACCGGTGCGACCGAGCGCAGGTACGCGTAGATCGCGTCCGAATCCGAGCGCGTGACCTTCGTGTAGCTCGCGAACGGGAAGCCCGGGTAGAGCAGGCTGCCGTCCTTCGAGCGACCGGTGTGCATCGCGCGGTAGAAGTCGTCCGACGTCCACTTGCCGATACCGTTCTGGTCGTCCGGCGTGATGTTCGGCGTGTACATCGTGCCGAACGGCGTCGCCATCGGCAGGCCGCCCGCGAACGACTTGCCGCCGCGCACGGTGTGGCACGCGATACAGTCGCCGACGCGCGCGAGATATTCGCCCTTCTTGATCAGCGCGGCCTGGTCGGCCGGCGTGGCCGCGACGGCGGAAGCGCCGTGCAGCGTGTCGTTGCCCGGCCACAGGACCGGCACGAGGGCAGCGGCCGCGACGATCGCGGCGGCCGAGAGTGCAAACAGGGACTTGCGTTTCATTGTGTCTGTCTCCCTTGCCTTATTGCGGTTCGCTGCCGCAGGCGAGCGGAGTCTTCATCGAACGCGCCGGGGCCGGCACGGGGTTGGCGGGCGCCGGTTGCGCGGCGAGCCATGCGGTCACGGCCGTCACGTCTTCGTCGGAAAGCTTCGAGGCGATGTCGTGCATGCAATCCGGTGCCTTCGCGTGGCGGTTGCCCGAGCGCCAGGCGCCGAGCTGCGCGCTCAGGTAATCGGCGTGCAGGCCGACGAGGCCCGGGATCGCCGGCTGCATGCCGGTCAGCCCTGCGCCGTGGCAGGCCACGCAGGCCGGCAGCTTGCGGGACGGGTCGCCCTGCGTGACGAGCTGCTTGCCGCGTGCGAGCGTCGAGGCCGGCAGCGTCGGCTTCGCCGGCGTCGGATACGGCGGACGTTCGGCCGAGAAGTGCTCGGCGATTTCGCGCAGGTAGTCGTCGTTCAGGTACGTCAGCAGGTAGTTCATCGGCGGGTACTTGCGCCGGCCGTCACGGAAGTTGACGAGCTGGTTGTACAGGTACTCGGCCGGCTTGCCGGCAAGACGCGGGAAGTAATCGTTGTCCGTGCCCTGGCCGTGGACGCCGTGACATGCGGTACAGCCGCGCACGCGCTCGGCCATGGTATCGGGTGCCTTGAGCGGCGCCTGCTGGGCGTGCGCTTGCTCCGTGGGCTTGGTCTGCGCTTGGGCAGCGCTCATAAGGCCCGCGCCGCCGATCATCAGAACGGCGAGCAGCGGACGGAAGAGGCGTCTTGAAGACACACGAGACTCCATGTTTATTCGTCGGGGACCTTGTCCGGGCTACGATCGGCTCGGCGCATGGACGGCAGGACAGCCGGGCTGCTGCGACGCGGCATTCTATCATCGATGGGTAATGACGGCTATTTGGCAAAAGGACATCGGTTCCTGCCTGTTTGCGACTTGCGACAATTTGACGCGCATTGCGGCGCTGCGGTGTGAACCGGCGTGCGTTTTCACCATCGAAGACCGTACACTCGCGGGTCGCGCGGCGCCGCCTCCGCCGCTGGTCCAGTCATTTCTCCCGTTTCCGGATTCATCGATGACGTTTTCTACCGTGCCGTTGCCTGCCTCACGCTGTCCGTCCCGTTGCCGCCGCTCTGCCGGCCCGTCGCTGTCGGGAGGGGCCGCGCGATGAAGTTCGACAGCTTGTGGATCGGTCAGGTCGCGCTCGCGGCGCTGATGGACGCCGCGTTCGCAATGGCGGTCGGCTCGGCGCTGCTCAAGGCGTGGCTCGGCAAGGACGGCGCGCGGCCGGTCATCGCGCCGTCGCATCCGGCATGGCTGCGCGCGCAACATTCGCTGGTCGCGGCGGCGCTGGCGCTGGTGCTCGCGGATCTCGGCTGGCTCGTCTACGAGGCCGCGGCGATGAGCGGCGCGGGCCTCGGCGGCGCGTTCGCCGCGATTCCGACCATGCTGATGCAGACGCACACGGGCTTCGCATGGAGCGTCGCGTTCGCCGGCGCACTCGTGCTCGCGATCGTCGCGCTCGCGAAACCGGACGGCCCGGTCGCGCATGCCGTGCTGTGGCTCGCGGTGATCGTGGTCGCGGCCGGCAAGGCCTCGCTCGGCCATGCGGCCGATACGGGCGCGCTGTCCGCGGCGGTCGGCATCCAGACGCTGCACCTGCTCGCTACGGCGGTGTGGGGCGGCCTCGTGCTCGCGGGTGGGCTCGCGGTGCTGCCGGCGCTCGGTTCGTCGGTCGCGCGCGGCGCGCTGATCCGCATCGGCCAGCACCTGTCGCGCACGTCGATCATCGCGGTCGTGTTCGTGCTCGGCACGGGCGTGCTCAACGCGATCCGCGGGCTCGGCGGTTCGCTCGCGCCGCTCGACGGCAGCACGTGGGGGCGCGTGCTGTTGCTGAAACTGCTGCTCGTTGCGCTCGCGCTCGTGCTCGGCGGCCTGAACCGCTTCTCGGCGCTGCCGCGCCTGCGCCGCACCGCGTCGACCGAAGACGCACACACGTTCCGCAACATCCTGCATCTCGAAGGGATGACGATGATCGGCGTGTTCGTCGCGGCAGCCGTGCTGTCGTTCAGCGTGCCGGGATTCGCGGCGCTCGGCTGACCGACGGCGCCGCGCGGGGCAGGGTAGCGACGCTTCCTGTCGACGCGCGGCGAAGCGCAGAAGCGAAAACGGCCGCCTGCCGGGCGGCCGTGTCGAAGCCGGTGCGCGGCGTGATCGTCGCGCCTTCCGGCTCGTCTCGTCCCTTCATCACCACTCGGCGACGCTGCCGTCCGCGTGGCGCCACACCGGGTTGCGCCAGCGGTGGCCGGTCTTCGCCATCTCGCGCACCTTCTCCTCGTTCACGTCGATGCCGAGCCCCGGGCCCTGCGGGATCGCGACGAAGCCGTCTTCGTAGCGGAACACCTCGGGATTGCGCAGATAGTCGAGCAGGTCGTTGCCCTGGTTGTAGTGGATGCCGAGGCTCTGTTCCTGGATGAACGCGTTGTAGCTGATCGCATCGAGCTGCAGGCACGCGGCGAGCGCGATGGGCCCAAGCGGGCAGTGCAGCGCGAGCGCGACGTCGTAGCTTTCCGCGAGCGTCGCGATCTTGCGGCACTCGGTGATGCCGCCCGCGTGCGACGCGTCGGGCTGGATGATGTCCACGTAGCCGCCCGCGAGGATGTGCTTGAAGTCCCAGCGCGAGTACAGCCGTTCGCCGAGCGCGATCGGCGTGCTGGTCTGGTTGACGATGTCGCGCAGCGCCTCGGCGTTCTCCGACAGCACCGGTTCCTCGATGAACATCAGCTTGTACGGGTCGAGCTCCTTCGCGAGCACCTTCGCCATCGGCTTGTGCACGCGGCCGTGGAAGTCGACGCCGATCCCGACGTGCGGGCCGACCGCGTCGCGCACGGCCGAGACGTTCGCGATCACCTGCTCGACCTTGTCGTAGGTATCGACGATCTGCAGCTCCTCGGAGCCGTTCATCTTCACGGCCTTGAAGCCGCGCTCGACCACCGCGCGCGCATTGTTCGCGACATCGCTCGGCCGGTCGCCGCCGATCCACGAATACACCTTGATGCGATCGCGCACCTGGCCGCCCAGCAGCGCGTGCACGGGCACGCCGTGATGCTTGCCCTTGATGTCCCACAGCGCCTGGTCGACGCCGGCGATCGCGCTCATCATGATCGGGCCGCCGCGGTAGAAGCCCGCGCGGTACATCACCTGCCAGTGATCCTCGATCAGCAGCGGGTCGCGGCCGACGAGATAGTCGGCCAGTTCCTGCACGGCGGCCTCGACCGTGTGCGCGCGGCCTTCGACGATCGGCTCGCCCCAGCCGACGATGCCCTCGTCGGTTTCGATCTTGAGGAACAGCCAGCGCGGCGGGACGACGAAGGTTTCGAGGCGGGTGATTTTCATGACGCGAGTCTCCATGGTTGACCGGCGCGGCCGCTCGGGCGCGGCGCACGGTCGCGTGCTTTCACGGTTATCCTAGCGTAGCTCGATAAAAAATAGTATTAATAGCATTATTGTGCAGATAGTGGGCAGCCGGCCTGCCGGATCAACGGAGAATCATCATTCAACGCGACCTGCATGGACAGACGGCCTTCCGGCTGGCGACGGCGATCCTGCGCGGCGACTATCCGCCCGAATCGCTGCTGCCGCGGGAGCCCGACCTGATGGAGATGTACGGCGTGAGCCGCACGGTGATGCGCGAGGCGCTGCGTACGCTGACGTCGAAGGGGCTCGTCGAGTCGCGGCCGAAGGTCGGCACGCGCGTGCGGCCGCGCCGTGCGTGGAACCTGCTCGATGCCGACCTGCTCGACTGGTATGCGCGCGTCGCGCCGCCGCTCGCGTTCGCGCTGAAGCTGCAGGAAATGCGCGAGATGATCGAACCGTACGCGGCCGCGCTGGCCGCGCGCACGCACACGCCCGACGCGTTCGACGCGATCGACGGCGCGGCGCGCGCGATGGCGGCCGCGCGCAACGTCGACGAATGGGTGCGTGCCGACCTGCGCTTTCACCTGAGCGTGCTCGAGGCCGGCGGCAACGAGCTGCTGGTGCCGCTCGGCACGCTGATCGACCGCACGCTCGAAGCGCAGCTGCATCTGAACGCGCGCCGGGCCGACGTCTACAACGCGTCGCTCGCCGAGCACGTGGCCGTCAGCGACGCGATCCGCGTGCGCGACGAGGACGGCGCGCGCCGCGCGATGGCGACGCTGCTCGCTGTGACGCGCGCGCGGATCGAGATGTCGTGACGGAAGGGGGCGGGCAGCGAAGCGCCGTCACGCGTTCGCGCAGCCGCCCGGCTTGACGATGCGTTCCGTCGACGGCGGGTACTTCGCGAGCAGGCTCGCCGGCCGGTGAGGGCGCGCGACCAGGTCGCCGCCGCAGTTCGGGCAGCGGCCCTTCAGCACGTCGTCGGCGCAGGTCGCGCAGAACGTGCACTCAAACGTGCAGATGCGTGCTTCCGCCGAATCGGGCGGCAGGTCCTTGTCGCAGCATTCGCAGCCGGGGCGCAGTTCGAGCATGACGATGTTCCTGGTCGGAGAGGGGCGGGGGGGCGCGCCGCCGGACATTGCGTGCGGCGCATGCGAGCGCTACTGTACCCGTTTGGATCGGCCTGGCCAACGGGGTCCGCCCGGATACCCGTCGACGCGCACGGGCCGCACCGGGAGACGACCATGCTGTATCGCGGAAGCTGTCACTGCGCAGACGTGACGTTCGAGGCGGAAGGCGACCTGCAGGGCGTAATGGCCTGCAACTGCTCGATCTGCCGGCGCAAGGGCGCGCTGATGTGGTTCGTGCCGCGCGACCATATGAAGCTGCTGACACCCGAAGAGAATCTCGCGACCTACATGTTCAACAAGCACGTGATCAAGCATCGCTTCTGCAAGCGCTGCGGGATCCACGTGTTCGGCGAGGGCGTGCATCCGGACGGCACCGCGATGGCGGCGATCAACGTCCGCTGTCTCGAGGATGTCGACCTCGACGCGCTGCCCGTCACGCACTACGACGGCCGCTCGCACTGAGCGGCGCACGGCGGGGCGGCGCGAACGGTCGCGCCGCGGTCAGGACGGTTGTGCCGGCGCCGCGTCCGGCGCAGGCGTTTCCGCTTGCGGTGCCGGGCCCGCCGTGCGCGTGCCGGCGTCGGCCGGGCGTTCGATCAGCGGTGCGAGCGCCGGCGCCATCGACTTCAGCAGCTGCACGGCCATCGCGCTCGTGAAGTCGTAGCGGGCCGCGTACGGTTCGTGCGCGGTGGCCGTCAGGACCCCGAAGAACCGGTCGCCGATCACGAACACGAACGTGCCGCTGCGGTTGACCTTGCGCGACTCGATCAGCCGCGCGCCGCGCGCATAGACGTTGAAGCGCTGGTCGCCCGTCCCCGTCTTGCCGTACACCGCGAGCGTCTTGCCGTCGGGCAGCGTGAGGCCGCCCGCGAGGCGGCGCGCGGTGCCGTTGAGCACGACGTCGCGCAGCAGTGTGTGCGCCACGTTGACGATCTCCGGCGACAACATCGGCTGCGGCTGCGCGGGCGCACGCACGAAGCGCGTTTCGTACGGCGTACCCTTCGCGAAGTCGAGCCGCGTAATGGTCTCGTTCGGCGCCTTCTGGCCGCCGTTCGCGATCAGGCCGATCAGTTTCGCGAGCGCGTCGGGCTGGTCGCCCGATGCGCCGATCGCGGCCGCGTAGGACGGCGTGACTTCCGCGAACGGGTAGCCGAGCGCGCGCCATGACTTCGTGATCTCCGCGTACGCGCGCAGCTCGACCATGCGACGGATGCGCCGGTCCTGCGTCGCGTGGTAGCGCGTCTTGTACAGCCACGAGTACGTGTAGAAGCGCGCATCGTGGCTGTCGCGCTGGACCTCGGCGAGCGACGCCGCCGGATGGGCGCGCAGGTAGTTAAGTGTCCACAGCGCGAGCGGATGCACGCTCGCGATGTAGCCGCGGTCGTTGAGGTTGAAGCGGTCGATCGCGTACTTCGCGTAGAGCGCGGCGAGATCGTCGTCGGACAGCGTAGCGGCCGGCGTGCCCTTCAGCTGCGCGCGCATCTGCGCATCGAACCACGCGAGCGATTCGTTCGGCGCGACGCTGCGCAGTACCGTCGCGAGCTTCGGCGGCGACTTGCGCACGTCCTTCAGCATCAGCGCGAGCGCGTCGTCGGGCGCCTTGCCCGCGTAGCGCGTGTAGTAGCGCTTCACGTAGACCTGGCTTTCGCCGTCGACGAACTGCTGCAGGTAGCGCTGGCGCTGCTCGGGATCGCCGAGCCACGACGATGACGGGCCGGCTGCCTGCAGCGTCTCGTAGTGGACGATGTCGCGCATCAGCCGCACGAACACGAGGTTGACCGAATGCTCGAACGCCGCGTGCAGCGTCAGGATGCGGCGGTTGTCCGACTTCTCGAAGTTCGAGAACACCTGCGCGCCGCCGCCCGTGTAGAACACGTCGGGGCTCGCCGAGTACTTGCGCTCGACGGCGGCGTCGAGCATCGCCTGCAGCGAGCGGTCGCGCGTATGCGACAGGTAGTCGAGCGCCCAGCGCGACAGCCCGTCGATCGGGTCGGGCTTCACGCGCGCGAGCGCCGCGTTCGGCAGGTTTGCATAGCGCGCATGCAGGTCGGACACGATCTGCAGGTACGTGATCAGCGTGCGCAGTTTCGCGGTCGACCCGAGGTTGATGCGGCCGCCGCGGTTCACGTCGAACGGCTGGTTCACGCTGTCGGTCTGCACGCGCAGCATGTTCGCGCCGTTGCGGTGTTCGTACAGCGTGAAGCTGTACGTGAGGTGCGACGGATCGTCCTTCGGCGCGAGCATCTCGAAGCCGTACAGGCCGGCGGCCTGCGCGCCGTCGCGTGTCGACGCCTGCGCGAGCCGTTCGGCGACGGCCTGCTGCACGCCGTTGTCGAGCGTGCTCGTCGCCTGCAGGTCGAGCTGGTCGAGCTGGTACAGGTCGCTGATGCCGAGCGCCGACAGCAGCGACGCGCGCGCGGACGTCACGGCCTTGCGCGACACGAACGACTGCACGCGCGCGGCGGCCGGCGGCGCGCTGCGCTCGATCTGCGCGGCGAGCGCGGCATCGCGCAGCGCGGGCGAAATCACGCCGCCGTTCGACAGCAGCCGCAGGTAGCTGTCGGTCAGCTTCTGCAGCGCCGGATAGCCGCGGTTGAGGAAGTACGACGGCGCGCGCTGCGCGATGACCAGCGACAGCACCTCGCGGAACGTCTTGCCCTGTGCGTCGACGTTGTCGCCGGTCGTCGGCGCGGACAGGATCCGGTTCACGTCGTTGAAGTCGCGGCCGTACCACGCGGCGAGACCGTCGCCGATGCCGGTGATTTCGCCGATGTGCGGCCGCGCGGCGAGCGGCACCGAGTTCAGGTAGCGCACGACGATCGTGCGGCGTGCGAGCATCGTCTGCGGGCCGTTCAGGTACGCGCGCACCGACGCCGACGCGATCTGCCGCAGCTTCTCGGGCGGCGTCGCGGTGCGGCCTTCGGGCGAATGGCGGAACTTCTCGATCTGCGTCGCGAGCGTGCTGCCGCCCGGGCGCGCCTGGTGACGGTTGACGACGTGCAGCGCCTGGTCGGCGAGCGCGCGGCCGAAGCGTCCCCAGTCGATGGCAGGGTTGCGGTTCGGCTCGCTCGCGTCGAGCAGGTAGCGATCCTCGATGAACAGCAGCGAATCGGCGACCACGCGCGGCACCGAGTCGAAGTCGGCGTACACGCGCTGCGGGAACACGGTCGCGAACAGCGGCGCGCCGGTCGAATCGAACAGCATCAGGCCGGCCTGATCCTTCTCTTCGTAAGGGAGGAACAACCCGCGATCGCCTAGCGACAGCATCCGCTGCGAATCGCGCGCCTGCTTGCCGACGACGAAGCCGCGCGCGAGCAGCCGCTCCTGGAATGCCGGCAGCATCGCATAGCCGAGGCGCTGGTCGTACGGGCCGTTCGCGGGAAAGCGGATGTGATCGCTCGGGCCCGTTTCGATCGTGTAGCCGACGTCGCGGGTGAGCTCGGACAGGTAGTGCGCCTGCAGCCGGGACGTTTCGATCTCGGTCTGCACGAGCCGCGCAACGATCGCCACCGCGATCAGCAGCGCGGCGAGCAAGGACCACTTGACCCACGTCCAGACCGATGCGAGCCCGGTCACGCGCGGCAGGATACGATTCAGCGGCCGATTCATGGCGGCGTCTCCCTGAAGGCGCGGGCTCCGGCCGCACCCCATTAAGGATTAGTGTAGTCCTCCGCAGCGTGCTGCCAAGGACGTCGACTACCGAGATGCGCCGACGCAACGTGCGTGCCTGTGATGCGTTGCGCTCGGCGTTGCGCCGCGATGGTGCGTGCCGGCGCTGCGTAACGTTTGCGCGTGTCGCGCGGCGACCTGCGCGTGACCGGGGCGGCGGCGGGCAGGCCCGCGTGGTCGGGCCGACGGACGATGCACGGATTTCGTGCGCTGCGGAATCGGTGCAATTCGGGCCGGAACGCGTTCGCGAAAGGAGGCGTCGTACGGCGCCGCTACGGGTTTCCGCGATAGCCGCGCGCGCCGGCGGCGAGTACGATCGCCGGATGTGCGGCGCGTGTCCGCTTACGCCCTGAGTCCCATGACGATCCATCCCGTCGCACTCGTGTGCACGGCCATCCTCGGGCTGCTGCTGTTCGGGCTCGGGCTCGTCGTGTCCGTCACGCGCTTTCGGCAGGCCACCGAATCCGGGTGCGCGCCCGACCCGACGAACGGGCTGCACAAGCTCGTGCGTGCGCATGGCAATACGGCCGAATACGCGCCGTTTCTCGCGGCGCTGTTTCTCTATTTCGGCGCACGCGATCCGTCGCACGCGATCCTCGCGCTGATCGTCGCGGCCACCACGTGCCGCTGCCTGCTGGTCATCGGATTGCTCGCGTGGCCGACGATGGCCAACCCCAATCCCGCGCGTTTCATCGGTGCGCTCGGCACCTATCTGTGCGGTGCCGCGCTGTGCATCGCGCTGGTCGTCTGAGTGGCGTCGCTATCGCCCCGGCGGCGATCGCGACCATCCGCTCGCGAATCCAGTCGACTTCCATGAAGCTCTTCGGCACGCACGACACGGTGTCGGTGTGCACCGACAGCGAAAACGCCGCGCTGAACGACGTGCATTCGACGATCGGTTGCGGCGCCGGATAGCCGTGCGCGACGAACACGTCCTGCAGCAGCCGGCCGATGCTTTCCGGCGACGTGTTGAGGATCCATTGCGCGTCCTGCAGCTGCGCGAGCGACGTGCAGTGGCGCAGCGGATTGCTCGCGCGCGGTGATATGCTCGCGGAACGCCCGCGACCGACGGGCGGATTCCGATTGCCCGTGCGCGGCCGAGTGCCGCGCTGCGCGGCGTTTCCGAGGGAAGAACCGACACATGAGCCGCAAATTCATACTGAAGGGCGACACGACCGACCACGGCGGCGTGGTGCTCGAAGGGATCGCCAACTCGTCGTTCGACGGACGCGAACTCGCCTATCTCGGCGCGCCGGTGTTCTGCGCCGCGTGCAAGACGACGGGCGTGATCGTGTCGGACGGCGGCGAGCGGACGATGACCGTGATGGGCAAGGTCGTCGCGCTCGAGCATGACCTGTGCCAGTGCGTCTGCACGCCGCAGCCGAAACTGATTCCGTCCCAGGGTACGGGGACGATCACGGGCTGAAACCCGCTTCCGCCGTGCGTCTTCGGCGCACGGCGGGTGCCCGCCGTCAGACGCTGCCTGCCGTCTCGATCACGAGGATGCGCGCTTCACCGAGCGGATGCGCGACATGCTCGGTGCCGACCGTCGCGTGGAAGACGTCGCCCATATCGAGCACGATCGCGTGCTCGACGCCGGCTTCGCGGTAGCGCATCTCGACGCGGCCGTCGAGTACCGCGAACACCTCCTCGCCGTCGTTCACGTGCCATCGATAGGGCGCGTCGGTCCAGTGCAACCGGACCGTGATGCCGTTCAGGTTCGCGATGTCGAGCGCACCCCACGCGCGATCCGCCGTGAAGTCCGCACTCCGGACAATCTTCATCGATCTGTTCTCCCGCGCGAACGCGCGTCGTCCTTCCGTCACGTTCTTCGTATCCGCATTCAGCGCGACGTCGCGCGCAGCGCCTGCTCGACGATCGCCTTGCGCTTCGCGAAACCGGCCGCCGATCGTTCGGTGACGCGCTTCACGACCGCTGCCGGCGCGGTGTCGGGCGAGCCGGCGGCGAACGGCGGCGCGGGCGCGTATTCGAGTTGCAGTTGGATCGCCTGCGCTTCTTCATCGCCTGCCAGTTCAGCGGCGATCGTCAGCGCGAAGTCGATGCCGGCCGTCACGCCGCCGCCGGTGATCAGGTTGCCGTCGCGCACGACGCGTTCGCGCACGGGCACCGCACCCAACGGTTCGAGCAGCGCGTGAAACGCCCAGTGCGTCGTCGCGCGCCGCCCGTGCAGCAGGCCGGACACGCCGAGCAGCAGTGCACCCGTGCAGACCGACGTCACATAGCGTGCGGCGGCTGCGCGTTGCTGCACGAACGCGATCGTTTCGGCGTCGAGCAGCAGGTCGTTGATCCCGATTCCGCCCGGAATGCAGATCACGTCGAGTGGCGGGCAGTCGTCGAACGTGCAGGTCGGTGTGAGCGCAAGTCCGCTGCTCGACGCGACGGCGTCGCGCGACTTCCAGACCAGATGGACGGTTGCGTCGGGCAGCGACGCGAGTACGTCGTGCGGGCCGGTGAGATCGAGTTGCTGGACGCCCGGAAACACGAGAAGGCCGATATGCAGGGTCATGCGAGGACTCCGAGTGGAAGGGAGCGCGCCGTTGCCGGCACGGGATGGACAGATCGATTCTAGGCGCGTAGTGTTTGGCGAAATTGCCATATCACCCACGTTTTCAGCCAATCGCCATGCCTGCCGATGCTCCGCGTTCGATCCTGGTCCTCGCGTTCCCGCGTGCGCAACTGCTCGATGTGTCGGGGCCGCTTCAGGTGTTCGCGTCCGTCAACGAGCTCGCGCTGGAGCGCGGGCAGCCGGCGCCGTATGCGCCGCGCGTCGTGGCAGTCGAAGCAGGGCCCGTCGAGACGTCGTCGGGCCTCGTCGTGATGGCCGAGTCGCTGCGCTCGGCCGCGCGTCGTCCCGATACGCTGATCGTCGCCGGCGGCAAGGGCGTGCATGCGGCGTCGAAGGATGCGCGGCTGGTGCGCTGGGTGCGGCAGCAGGCCGGGCGCGCGCGGCGCGTGGCGTCGGTCTGCACCGGCGCGTTCCTGCTCGCCGAGGCCGGGCTGCTCGACGGGCGGCGCGCGGTCACGCACTGGGCGCGCTGCGACGAATTCGCGGCGCGCTACCCGAACGTGCGCGTCGAGCCCGACCCGATCTTCATCCGCGAAGGCGCGCTGTGGACGTCGGCCGGCGTCACGGCCGGCATCGATCTCGCGCTCGCGCTGGTCGAGGAGGATCTCGGGCGCGCGACCGCGCTCGACGTCGCGCGCGAACTCGTCGTGTTCCTGAAGCGTCCGGGCGGACAGGCGCAGTTCAGCGCGATGCTGTCGATGCAGCGCACCGACGACCGGTTCGGCGACCTGCATGCGTGGATGGCCGAGCACCTGACGGCCGACCTGTCGGTGCCCGCGCTGGCCGAGCGCGTCAGCATGAGCGAGCGCAGCTTCGTGCGCCACTATCGTGCGGGGACGGGCCGCACGCCCGCGCGCGCGGTCGAGCAGATCCGCGTCGAGGCCGCGCAGCGCCTGCTCGGCGAAACCGCGTGGCCCGTCAAGCGGATCGCCGCGCGCTGCGGCTTCGGTTCGGAGGAGACGCTGCGGCGCAGTTTCGTGCGCGTGCTGGGCGTGTCGCCGCAGGGTTATCGCGAGCGGTTCGTGCGGTGACGCGCGGGGCGGGATCGGGCCGGTGTGGTCGACGTCGTGAACTGAACGAAAAACAGTCGATTCCCAATCCGAAACGCTGCAACTATTCAGGATCGAATAACAATAGGCGGGGGCTTGTGCCGTGCCCGTCGCGCGCTCTATTCTGTTCTGTTGGCGATTCGAAGGGGGAAGCAGCATGGACCGAATCCAGGCAATGGAAGTTTTTACCCGTGTGGTCGACGCGAACAGCTTCACACGCGCGGCCGATACGCTCGCGATGCCGCGTGCGTCGGTGACGACCATCATCCAGAATCTCGAGGCGCTGCTCGGCGTGCGCCTGATGCACCGGACGACGCGCCGGCTGTCGCTGACGCCGGAGGGCGCCGCGTACTACGAGCATTGCATGAAGATCATCTCGGAGATCGCGGAGGCCGACGCGAGTTTCCAGACCGGCAACCGCAAGCCGAGCGGCGTGCTGCGCGTCCACATGCCGAGTTCGCTCGGGCGGCGCATCGTGCTGCCGTCGCTGTCGATTTTCCGGCAGCGCTATCCGGACATCACGCTCGAGCTGGGGCTGTCCGACCGCTATGTGGATCCGGTCGAGGAGGGCATCGACTGCATGATCCGCGTCGGGCCGCTCGAGGATTCGTCGATGGTCGCGCGGCGCATCGGGATGCTGAAGCGCGTGACCTGCGCGTCGCCCGATTACCTCGCGCGTCACGGCGAGCCGCACGAAATCGCCGATCTCGCCGATCACCATGCGGTGAATTTTCGCGCGAGCCACGGCGCGCGGGCGATTCCGTGGGTGTTCATGATCGACGGCAAGCCGTTCGAGGTGCGGATGAACGGCAGCGTCACGGTCAACGATTCGGATGCCTACGTGACGTGCGGGCTCGAAGGGTTCGGGATGATCCAGCCGACGCTGTTCATGGTGCTGCCGAACCTGCTCGACGGCTCGCTGGTCGAGGTGCTGCCGGACTGCAATCCGAAGCCGAAGCCGATTTCGATCGTTTATCCGCACAACCGGCATTTGTCGCAGAAGGTGCGGGTGTTCGCCGACTGGGTCGCGGAAGTGTTCGAGTCGACGCCGGCGCTGGAGGGCGGCGAGAACTGGCGGGGGAAGGTGGGGGCGCAGGCGGTGGAGGTGCAGAGGGGGGCGGTAGCGGCGTAAGGCGGGCTATGTTGCGTCACGCCGCGCATCGACGCGCCGCGCTCGGCCGCCGTTAAGGTTGCCTCGTCAAATGCCGCCGCCACGCGGTCCGGCTGTGGATTACCGCGTCCCTGACAGACCCGACAGTTATCTTTTGACCGACTGATTCGTTAAATTCACACACCGGCTTTTCGCATTCGGCGGATAGCCCCGACAAAGCGGATGTCGGTGTAAAAAAACGATTAATGATTAGCGGGGAAGTAATGTCGAGGCCCATGAGGATCGTCCGATGCCCGGCGTACGTTACGTGCGCGCTGGCGCTCGGCGCGTGTTCGAGCGATTGCCGTAATCTGTTTTCTTTCGTCCCATGGCAAAACGCGGACGCTTCACAACCCGCCTCACAGGCCCAATGTCAGCTTCAAAACAAGGGCCAAAATGCCCGCCCAGGGCAAGTAAAGCGATCGCATTGTATCGATCGAACTGAAACTTTCTGGCCGGATTTTTTGCATGGTCGATCGATGTCGTGTTCGTCGGCTAGTTGGGCAGTCGCCGAATGCCTCTCGGCATCCGCTTCAACAGCGGCCAAAGTGTCCTATTTGCCCTCGTTGGCCGGGATGCGCCTCACCGCGCAAGCCCGAAGCGCAAGCTCTTTCGTCGAAAACTGCGGATAGGTGGTGCCGAGCAGCATTTCTTCCGGCCCGACAAACATGCCGGCCCGGGCATCGGAGGCGTCGATCATGCAAAGCGTGTTTTCGTAAATGTCCGTTGTTGCCGGAAACGTGTTGAGCGATAGAATGATTTCGCGAGGATCGGCCTTCCGCGTTGCCCGCCAGTGCCGTGGCCAGTCGAGGACGTTTCCTTGAAACAAATCGTCGCGAGCGTTTTTTAGGTGCTTGTCGAACGGCACCATATATCTGGGCGGGACGATCTGATCCATAAATGAGCGCGTGAACGACGCGCCGATGATCCTCTGCGAGTGCTCCATGCGCGAGGCGTCGATGAGCGGCTGGCCGAGATACACACCGCGCTCTTTGTGCAGCACCGCTTCGCCGAGCGCGAGCGCGCCACGCAACGGCAAACCTATTTCCAGGCTGTGGCAAACCATCTCGTTGCAGATGTCGAGCAGGTTGTCGCATGGGATGGGGTGATACAGCCAACCTTCGGCGGGCTCGGATGCGAGCCGTTCGCGTTCGGCCGGCGCCAGGTCGACGGCGGCAGGGTATCGAGCCTCGGGGAAATCCGTGTGCGTCCACACAAGCAACGAATCGCTGGCGTAAGCGCCGTGAAGACGCGAAACCACAAAGGCGTCGCCGTCTGACAGCCAGTAGGCGCTTTCTTTAAAGCCCATCTCCCCAAACATGCGGCCCATGTGCTCGTTCCGAGCGTCCACAAGGTCGATCAGCGCGACATATTTTCGAAGCATGCCGTCGAGGCCAAGATCGGAGAAGCGCGATTCAAAGCCCAACACATCGAAGAAGCACAAGGAAAAGCGATTGAACTTCATGGTGGATGCCTTACATTTACTTGGACACCTTGGATTTTGCCTTTTCGCGCAAGCTTTCGCGGTGTGGTTTTCGCTGGCCCCTCCCCGCGAACGAAACGAAAGGGCCAATTGACCGGGAAGTGATTTTGCATTGGAACGGCGCCATTTGTGAGCCTTCATTTTCGGGCGACGTGCAGGTAGACCATGGGATTGCTCTTGACTTTGCAGGAAGCGGAGGGGTGGCATGGGCAATACCACGGGATGCTCCGGTGGCGTGATCGTGTTTGCGCGATCGACACCGAGCGCTCATCCGCTGACCAGCTCGATTTCCTTATCGCGTTCTTCGTGGCCTGCTTTCATCTCCGGGACTGGCTTAGAGACTCCGGCATCGACGCGGAGCGGCTGATCGCCTTGTTTCGAGCAAACATCGAGTTGCGCGTGTGCCGAGACATCGCGAACGGATTTAAGCACTCGCGTCTAGACCGGGAACCGTTCCACGATCCAGCCTTTTCCGTTGTCCGCGAACATGTTCCGCTCGGTTGGTCGTCAAACCTGGGGCACACGAACACGCGATGGTCGATTGTGGCGGAGAGCACAAGCTCGATTTGGTCGAGCTGGCAGGCCGTTGCGTCTCAATTTGGGACGGGTTCCTCGGCGAGACGCTTTGCCCATGGACTCCAAACGCCTTCGATCCGTGCGGCATGGCGGAGGGAACTCGCGCGCGTCGGGCTTTGTCGCCGGAGCGCGTGCGATCGGGAGTGAAGCCCAGCTCGCCATAAACCGGATGAAGCACGTTCCGCAATGGATGTCGCGGCGCGTTGGTTAGTAAGCCACCAGCTCCAAGTGCTTCAACCGAATTCCCATCGCAGTCGGCGACATCCCGAAGAAGTGCGCCAACGATTCAAAAGGTTTGCCGTTGAATCTCGTCGCGCGCGCGACGGCGACGGGGAAATCAAGTCCGGTAGGTATTGACGCCATCAGGTCGGCGATGCCCTTCTGCCCGGCAATATGAAACGCCGTGTCCTCATTAAGAACGAGCGGAAGCCGGCCGAAGCGATCCTGAAAGTAGTATTTCACCGTCGGCCCAGGAGCCAGCCACACCGCCGCAAAGTAGTCGGCCTCCTCCTCCACCAAAGGGCGCGGACCCATGAACTCGCCAGAGACAGGCCGGTCGCGATGCTGCCTCATGCTCGGCATCGATTCGTGCAACACCAGGTGTCCGAGCTCGTGGGCGGCCGTGAAACGCTGCGTTTCGTAGCTCATGTTGCTCGTAACCATCACGATCGCTTGCTCGGTGTCGATCATTCCCGCCGTTCGAAACTGACTGCCGGACTGGGCTCCCGGCATAGATTCGCGAATCTCATACGAATAGCCGTATTTTTCGATAGCGACGTCAGGCGAAAACAATTGCGGATACGGCGGCAGCCCCAGTTCGCTGGGGTACCGAAGCTTGGCGCTTTGGATTATTTCGTGATGCATGCCGCGGACGATCTTTTCGATCTCGGCGCGCCTCTTGGCGGTGATCATGGGGCCTCCGACTGAAAAGTCGATACGCATCACGAGAATAGCATCGCCACTATACTTGGTGTCAATTTTTATTTTTGCACTAGATATGGTGTTTTTAAGTGTCCCACCCTAAATATTTAGGCATATTCCGATAATCATGTGTCAAATCCCGCGAGTGTCCGAGACCTTATTTTCGTCGGGCGTTCGGAGGGGGGGCGTTCGTTATCTGTGCGAGGCGAGCATGGCTGTTTTGTTGGGATGGTTTCCCGGGAGGAATGCCTCGCCAATCAAACCCAAACGCCCGATCTTCGTGGTATAGCGGAGGGCTCGCGCGGTCTTCATTGCGAGTTCGAGATTGAACGCGAGCGCAAGAAGTTTAGCTTGCCGGAAGTCTTTCGTGCGCAGCGACCGCTCGACCTCCTGGCCGCCGCGAGCGAGTCGGAGGTAATACACGCCGTGGCGCGATTTGAACAGGTGCGGCAGCTTGTGCATCGGGCGGATGGCTCACCAAGCGCGCAATGAAAAAAGCCGCTGTTTCTTTCGAAACAGCGGCTTTTCGCATTTGGTGGCGAATCAGGGATTCGAACCCCGGACCTGCGGATTATGATTCCGTCGCTCTAACCGACTGAGCTAATTCGCCGTGAAGAATTGAATTATGTCGGTCGGCCGCTTGACTGTCAACAGCTTTTTCCATCTTTCGTGAAAAAAGTTGCCGGGCGGCCCATGGCGGCCTCGCGACAGGGCGGGTGGCGGGCTACCGGCACACCCGTCCGGCAACCCGCCCCCGCTCGCGCGTACAACCTCAATCCTGCGCGTAGATATTCGAGTCCTTCGTCTCTTTGACGAACAGCAGACCGATCACGAACGTGGCCAGCGCGATCACGATCGGATACCAGAGCCCCGAATAGATGTTGCCCTTCGCCGCGACGATCGCGAACGCGGTCGCCGGCAGGAAGCCGCCGAACCAGCCGTTGCCGATGTGATAGGGCAGCGACATCGACGTGTAGCGGATCCGCGTCGGGAACATCTCGACCAGCATCGCGGCGATCGGGCCGTAGACCATCGTCACGTAGATCACGAGGATCGTCAGGATCACGATCGTCATCGGCCAGTTGAGCTGCGCCGGGTCGGCCTTCGCCGGGTAGCCGGCGCCCTTCAGCGTCGACGCGAGCGTCTTGTCGAACGCCGCGCCCTGCGCCTTCGCGTCGGCCGCCTTGCCGTCATAGGTCTGGATCACCGTGTCGCCGACCTTGATCTCGGCCAGCGTGCCGGCCGGCGCCGCGACGTTCTCGTAGTTCAGGCCGGCCTTCGAGAGCGCGCTCTTCGCGATGTCGCACGAACTCGTGAACTTCGACGTGCCCACCGGGTTGAACTGGAACGAGCAGGTGGCCGGGTCGGCCAGGACCGTGATCGGCGCCTTCTGCGTCGCGAGCTCGAGCTGCGGGTTCGCGTAGTGCGTGAGCGCCTTGAACAGCGGGAAGTACGTCAGCGCCGCGATCAGGCAGCCCGCGAGGATGATCGGCTTGCGGCCGATCTTGTCCGACAGCGAGCCGAAGAACAGGAAGAACGGCGTGCCGATCAGCAGCGCGATCGCGATCAGGATGTTCGCGCTGGCACCGTCGACCTTCAGCGTCTGCGTGAGGAAGAACAGCGCGTAGAACTGGCCCGTGTACCACACGACGGCCTGGCCGGCCGTCAGGCCGATCAGCGCGAGGATCACGATCTTCAGGTTCTTCCACTGGCCGAATGCTTCGGTCAGCGGCGCCTTCGACGTCTTGCCTTCCGCCTTGATGCGCAGGAACACCGGCGATTCGTTCAGCTGCATCCGGATCCACACCGACACGGCGAGCAGCAGGATCGACGCGACGAACGGCACGCGCCAGCCCCAGCTGCCGAACGCTTCCTCGCCAATGAACGTGCGTACGCCGAGGATCACGAGCAGCGACAGGAACAGGCCGAGCGTGGCGGTCGTCTGGATCCACGCAGTGTAGAAGCCGCGACGGTTCGCCGGCGCATGTTCGGCGACGTAGGTCGCCGCACCGCCGTACTCGCCGCCGAGCGCGAGGCCCTGCAGCAGCCGCATCGCGATGAAGATCACGGGCGCGGCGATGCCGATCGACGTGTAGCCGGGCAGGAAGCCGACCACGAACGTCGAGACGCCCATGATCACGATCGTCACGAGGAACGTGTGCTTGCGGCCGACGAGATCACCGAGCCGGCCGAACACGATCGCGCCGAACGGCCGCACCGCGAAGCCGGCGGCGAAGCCGAGCAGCGTGAAGATGAAGGCGGCGGTCGGATTGACGCCGGAGAAGAAGCTCTTGCTGATGTAGGCCGCGAGCGAGCCGGCCAGGTAAAAGTCGTACCACTCGAACACGGTGCCGAGCGACGACGCGAAGATCACCTTCTTCTCTTCGCCCGTCATCGGCGAGTGCGAAATTTGCCCGCCTAACGTTGCCATGAATCGTCTCCAAGTCCCTTGATATAAATGTGCGGCCGCCTTGGGTGGGCGGGCCTGTCGACGATTATTGGCACGGAAACTTACGGCGGACTGACTCGCGCGTACAAAACGACTGCGCGTTAACCCGCGTCGAATCGTCGGCTTCTCGTGTTGATTGTGCTGCGAACGTCCGGTAAATCGCTGGTTTCGATGCATTTGCGCTGCCCGGCGGCGGCGCGTGTCAGGGTTAATCCGGGGCCGTACCGGCCAGCGGCAGGCTGACACGCACGAGCGTGCCGGCGAGGCGCGGCGCCTGCTGGTAGACGTGATCGTCGAGCGTCAGCGTGCCGCCGTGCTGCGTCGCGATCTCGCGCACGATCGCGAGCCCCAGGCCGCTGCCGTCGCCCTCGCGGCCGAGGATCCGGTAGAAGCGCTCGACGACGCGCTCGCGTTCGGCGGCCGGGATGCCGGGGCCCGTATCCTCGACTTCGAGATGCGCGAACCGCGCGGACGGGTCGGCATGCACGCGCACGGTGATGCGGCCGCCTTCGGGCGTGTAGCGGATCGCGTTGTCGATCAGGTTGCCGAGCATCTCGCGCAGCATCACCGGATTGCCGTCGACGTCGAGCGGCGCATCGTCCGGCGGCCCTTCGTAGCCGAGGTCCATCCGCTTCGCGAGCGCGGCCTGCACCCAGTCGCGCACCGCGCGCCGCGCGAGCGCGGCGATCTCGACCGGCTCGAACGTGAGCCCGCTCGCGCGGTTCTCGGCGCGCGCGAGCGCCAGCAGCTGCGTGACGAGCCGCGCGGCCTGCTCGGAGCTCGTCGCGATCTGTTCGAGCGAGCGCTGCACGTCGGGCGGGACCGGGTGGCGCAGCGCGAACTCGGCCTGCGTGCGCAGGCCCGCTAGCGGCGTCTTCATCTGGTGCGCGGCGTCGGCGATGAAGCGCTTCTGCAGCGCCATGTTCTGTTCGAGGCGCGCGAGCAGGTCGTTGAACGACGTGACGAGCGGCTCGATCTCGGGCGGCGCGCGCTGTGCCTCGACGGGCGACAGGTCGTCGGGCCGCCGCGCGCGGATGTGCGCCTGCAGCGCGTTGAGCGGCGCGAGCCCGCGCGACAGCCCGAACCACACGAGCAGGATCGCGAGCGGCAGGATCACGAATTGCGGCAGGATCACGCCCTTGATGATGTCGTTCGCGAGCGCGTTGCGCTTGTCGAGCGTCTCGCCGACCTGCACGAGCACGGGCTGCGTGTCGCCCGATTGCGGCAGTGCGACCGTCGTATACGCGACGCGCACGTCGTTGCCGCGCAGCAGGTCGTCGCGGAACACGACGACGCCCGGCGGCGGGCGGTCCTCGTCGCGCGGCAGCGGCATGTCGGCTTCGCCCGCGACCAGTTCGCCGCGGGTGCCGAGCACCTGGAAGTAAACACTGTCGACGTTGTCCGCGCGCAGGAAGTCGCGCGTCTGTTCCGGCAGCGTCAGCTCGGCCACGCCGTTTACCGGATGAATCTGCCGGGCGAGCACGTACGCATTGGTTTCGAGCGCACGGTCGAACGGGCTGTTCGCGATCGTCTTCGCGACGAGGTAGGTGACGGCGATGCTCATCGGCCACAGCAGCAGCAGCGGCGCGAGCATCCAGTCGAGGATTTCGCCGAACAGCGAGCGCGGGCGCGGCGCCTCGGGCGATTCGGTTTCGTCGGGCGGCGCGAACGGGTTTTCGTAGCGCGCGTCGCGTGCATCGTCGGCGGCCGACGACGGCGCGCCGGTCGGGTGGCGGGAGTGGGCCGGCGTGGCCATCGCGGCGACGCCCGGTGTCAGCGCAGCGGCGTGCCGGCCACCGCGGGCTGGGGCGCTGCCGTGTCGGCGGGCGCGGCGGGCGCGACCTTCTCGAGGCAATAGCCGAGGCCGCGCACGGTCGAGATCCGCACGCCGCTCGGTTCGATCTTCTTGCGCAGCCGGTGCACGTAGACCTCGATCGCGTTGTTGCTGACTTCCTCGCCCCATTCGCACAGGTGATCGACGAGCTGTTCCTTCGACACGAGCCGGCCGATCCGCTGCAGCAGCACTTCGAGCAGCCCGAGTTCGCGCGCGGAGAGATCGAGCACGTGGTCGTTCGCATACGCGATGCGGCCGACCTGGTCGAACGCGAGCGAGCCGTGGCGCACGACGGTCGGGCCGCCGCCCGCGCCGCGCCGCGTCAGCGCGCGCACGCGCGCCTCGAGCTCGTTGAGCGCGAACGGCTTGGCCATGTAGTCGTCGGCGCCGAGGTCGAGCCCCTTCACGCGTTCGTCGACGCTGTCAGCGGCGGTCAGGATCAGCACGGGGAGGTTGGAATTGCGCGCGCGCAGGCGCTTGAGCACCTCGAGCCCGGACATTTTCGGCAGGCCGAGATCGAGGATCAGCAGGTCGAAAGTCTGCATCGACAGCGCCGTGTCGGCATCGACGCCGCTCTTCACGTGGTCGACGGCATAGCCCGATTGGCGGAGTGACCGGGTGAGGCCGTCCGCGAGTATGCTGTCATCTTCGGCGATGAGGATTCGCATGTTGCTGACCGATGGCCGGCGGGGCGTTTGCGCCGGTGCGGCTGTCTCCGGAGTGATTCGTGTACAACGCCCGCATTGCGGGCTTGCATAAAACACTGTTTTTTTATACAGTGTCTGCATTCGGCGGCGCTTGAAAGCGGGCGCGCCTTTCACAGACGCTGCTCATCATAGCAAAGGACGATTCATGGAAGATAGCAAGAAGGGCTCCGGGATGACCGCCGAGAAGAGCAAGGCGCTGGCGGCCGCACTCGCGCAGATCGAGAAGCAGTTCGGCAAAGGGTCGATCATGCGGATGGGCGACGGCGAGGCGACCGAGAATATCCAGGTCGTCTCCACGGGCTCGCTGGGTCTTGATATCGCACTGGGCGTCGGCGGCCTGCCGCGCGGCCGGGTGGTCGAGATCTACGGTCCGGAATCGTCGGGTAAAACCACGCTCACGCTGCAGGTCATCGCCGAACTGCAGAAGCTGGGCGGCACCGCAGCGTTCATCGACGCCGAGCACGCGCTCGACGTTCAATATGCAGCGAAGCTCGGCGTGAACGTGCCGGAGCTGCTGATCTCGCAGCCGGACACCGGCGAGCAGGCGCTCGAAATCACCGACGCGCTGGTGCGCTCGGGCTCGATCGACATGATCGTCATCGACTCGGTCGCGGCGCTCGTGCCGAAGGCCGAAATCGAAGGCGAGATGGGCGATTCGCTGCCGGGTCTGCAGGCCCGCCTGATGTCGCAGGCGCTGCGCAAGCTGACCGGCACGATCAAGCGCACGAACTGCCTCGTGATCTTCATCAACCAGATCCGGATGAAGATCGGCGTGATGTTCGGCAACCCGGAAACCACGACGGGCGGCAACGCGCTGAAGTTCTATTCGTCGGTGCGTCTCGACATCCGCCGGATCGGCTCGATCAAGAAGAACGACGAGGTGATCGGCAACGAAACCCGCGTGAAGGTCGTCAAGAACAAGGTGTCGCCGCCGTTCCGCGAAGCGATCTTCGACATCCTGTATGGCGAAGGCATTTCGCGTCAGGGCGAGATCATCGATCTCGGCGTGCAGGCGAAGATCGTCGACAAGGCGGGCGCCTGGTACAGCTACAACGGCGAGAAGATCGGCCAGGGCAAGGACAACGCGCGTGAATTCCTGCGCGAAAATCCGGAAATCGCGCGCGAGATCGAGAACCGCATCCGCGAATCGCTCGGCGTCGTCAGCATGCCCGATGGCGTAGCCAACGAAGCCGAGGCGCTGGACGAAGAAGAGTGATGGTGGTGCGCCGAGGTCAGGCTGGCGAGCCGGTGGAGAGCGATGCGCCCGAAGCGGCGGGTCGCTCCGGCCGGCGAGCCGGATCCTCGGGCGCCGACCGGCGGAGCGCTGGCAGCCATGCCGCGAACCGCACCGCGACGAGGGCATCCGACGATGCCCTCGTTTCGTTTGAGATTGTCGCGCCGGACGATCCGTTCGACGACGACGAATCGTTCGACGCGCACGACCGCTCCCGCCGTCGCGTGTCCGGTGTCCGCTTCCCCGGCGATCGCGCAGCCGATGCGTCGGCGCCGGCAACGGAAGACGTCTATACACGCAGCAGCCAGCATCCGCGCCGCACGCGCCGTGCATCCGGCGCTGCTTCCAGTCCTTCATCCGGCGACACGCCGGGCGCTACCGAACGCAAATCGTCGAAACCGCCACGGTCATTGAAGGGCCGCGCGCTCGGCTACCTGTCGAGGCGTGAATACAGTCGCGCGGAACTCGCGCGCAAGCTCGCGCCTTACATCGGCGAAGACGAATCCGTCGAACCGGTGCTCGATGCGCTGGAGCAGGAGGGCTGGCTGTCCGACGCACGCTTCGCCGAGAGCCTCGTGCATCGCCGCGCGTCGCGTGTCGGCGCCGCGCGCATCGTCAGCGAGCTGAAGCGTCATGCAGTCGGCGACACGCTCGTCGAGGAGGTGAACGCCCAGCTGCGCGAGACCGAATGGGCCCGCGCGCAGGCCGTCTGGCGCAAGAAATTCGGTGCACTGCCGCAAACGCCGGCCGAGCGTGCGAAGCAGGCGCGCTTTCTCGCCGCGCGCGGCTTCTCGAGCGCGACCATCGTGAAGTTGCTGAAGGTCGGCGACGATTTTCCGATCGACGACTGACCGGCCCGGTCGCGCGCGTGGCGCGCGATTTTGCTGCAATGCAACTGCCTCCGGACAGGCGGGAATACCCGCCGTCGCGTCAAACTGTCTCAAATACCCAATATGCTAAAATCCGTGGGTTTTCCTCTTCGGCCTCAACCTCCAGCATGCCGCTATCCGAGCCCGTGCCCCGTCAGTTGCGACATCGACGCGCAATCCGAGCGGAAGCTTACGAGCGCGGCGACGGCTTGTGGGACATCGAAGCCTGCCTGACCGACCACAAGCCGCGCGATGTCGCGCTTGCGTCGGGCATCCGGCCCCAAGGCCTGCCGATCCACGAACTCTGGCTGCGCGTGACTATCGATCGTGAACTCAATGTCGTCGACGCCGAAGCGTCTTCGGAATGGGTGCCCTATCCCGGTCACTGTCAATCCGCCCCCCCTGCCTACCGGGCCCTCATCGGGCTCAATCTCTTCCGCAATTTCCGCCGCAACGCGAACCGGCTGCTCGCCGGCGTCGCAGGCTGCTCCCATCTCACCGAACTGTGCGCCGTGCTGCCGACGGCAGCGATCCAGGCGTTCGCCGGTGACGTGTGGAACGTGCGCGAGGAGGGCGGCGAAGGGCCGGATCACGACGGCGCGCACGCCGAACCGCCTTTCCAGCTCGGCCGCTGCCGCGCGCTGCGGTTCGACGGCGAGGTCGTGCGGCAGTACTACCCGCGCTGGTATGGCCCGATTCGGCCGGATATGCCCGGTGATGGCAGCACGAAGGAATGAACGGAAATCATTCGAAGAAGCGTCTTAAGCGACTTTTCATCCAACTCTCAGACTGAAGGGAATCACGCATGAAGATTCACGAGTACCAGGGTAAGGAAATCCTGCGGAAATTCGGAGTCGCGGTACCGCGCGGCAAGCCGGCGTTCTCGGTTGACGAAGCCGTCAAGGTGGCGGAAGAGCTCGGCGGCCCGGTATGGGTCGTGAAGGCTCAGATCCACGCGGGTGGCCGTGGCAAGGGCGGCGGCGTGAAGGTGGCGAAGTCGATCGAGCAGGTCCGCGAATACGCGAACCAGATCCTCGGCATGCAGCTCGTCACGCATCAGACCGGTCCGGAAGGCCAGAAGGTCAACCGCCTGATGATCGAAGAAGGCGCCGACATCAAGCAGGAACTGTATGTCAGCCTCGTCGTCGACCGCATCTCGCAGAAGATCGTGCTGATGGGTTCGAGCGAAGGCGGCATGGACATCGAAGAAGTCGCCGAGAAGCACCCGGAACTGATCCACAAGGTCATCGTCGAGCCGTCGACGGGCCTGCTGGACGCGCAGGCCGACGACCTCGCCGCGAAGATCGGCGTGCCGGCCGCTTCGATTCCGCAAGCACGCGCGATCCTGCAAGGCCTGTACAAGGCATTCTGGGAAACCGACGCATCGCTGGCTGAAATCAACCCGCTGAACGTCTCCGGCGACGGTAAGGTCATCGCACTCGACGCGAAGTTCAACTTCGACTCGAACGCGCTGTTCCGCCATCCGGAAATCGTCGCGTACCGCGATCTGGACGAAGAAGATCCGGCTGAAATCGAAGCGTCGAAGTTCGACCTCGCGTACATCTCGCTCGACGGCAACATCGGCTGTCTCGTGAACGGCGCAGGCCTCGCGATGGCGACGATGGACACGATCAAGCTGTTCGGCGGCGAGCCGGCGAACTTCCTGGACGTCGGCGGTGGTGCGACGACCGAGAAGGTCACGGAAGCGTTCAAGCTGATGCTGAAGAACCCGGATCTGAAGGCGATCCTCGTGAACATCTTCGGCGGCATCATGCGCTGCGACGTGATCGCGGAAGGCGTGATTGCCGGTTCGAAGGCCGTGAACCTGAACGTGCCGCTCGTCGTGCGCATGAAGGGCACGAACGAGGACCTCGGCAAGAAGATGCTGGCCGATTCGGGCCTGCCGATCATCTCGGCGGACAGCATGGAAGAAGCTGCGCAGAAGGTCGTCGCGGCAGCCGCAGGCAAGTAAAGCGCGCGCTAATGAACACGCATGGCGGCGCGGTTCATACGCGACGCCAATCGAACAGAGGTCAAAATACATGTCGATTCTGATCAACAAGGACACGAAGGTCATCACGCAGGGCATTACCGGCAAAACCGGTCAGTTCCATACGCGCGCCTGCCGTGAGTACGCAAACGGCCGCGAAGCATTCGTCGCGGGCGTGAACCCGAAGAAGGCCGGCGAAGACTTCGAAGGCATTCCGATCTACGCAAGCGTCAAGGAAGCGAAGGCAGAAACCGGCGCGACCGTGTCGGTCATCTACGTTCCGCCGGCAGGCGCAGCCGCTGCGATCTGGGAAGCGGTTGAAGCCGACCTCGATCTCGCGATCTGCATCACGGAAGGCATCCCCGTCCGTGACATGATCGAAGTGAAGGATCGTATGCGTCGCGAAGGCCGCAAGACGCTGCTGCTCGGGCCGAACTGCCCGGGCACGATCACGCCGGACGAACTGAAGATCGGCATCATGCCGGGTCACATCCACCGCAAGGGCCGTATCGGCGTCGTGTCGCGTTCGGGCACGCTGACGTATGAAGCCGTTGCGCAGCTGACGGCACTCGGCCTCGGCCAGTCGTCGGCAGTCGGTATCGGCGGCGACCCGATCAACGGTCTGAAGCACATCGACGTGATGAAGATGTTCAACGACGATCCGGATACGGATGCGGTCGTGATGATCGGCGAAATCGGTGGTCCGGACGAAGCCAACGCGGCAGAGTGGATCAAGGACAACATGAAGAAGCCGGTCGTCGGCTTCATCGCGGGCGTCACGGCGCCTCCGGGCAAGCGCATGGGCCACGCCGGCGCGCTGATCTCGGGCGGTGCGGATACGGCCGAAGCGAAGCTGGAAATCATGGAAGCGTGCGGCATCACCGTCACGCGCAACCCGTCGGAAATGGGCCGTCTGCTGAAGAAGGCGCTGTAATATTTCCCCTGGGTTCGTCCTGCAGAAAACGCCGGCCTTGCCGGCGTTTTTTGTTATGCTCGCGCAATGGATTCGTAAGCACCGGGCATGCATCGCGCATGTGCCGGCGATGAACCGGGCCGCCCGCGAGGCGGCCGCTGTCCTGTCCTCACCGCCATGCTCGAATTCCTGACATCCCTGCACTGGGGCGCCGTTCTCCAGATCGTCGTCATCGACATCCTGCTCGGCGGCGACAACGCGGTCGTGATCGCGCTCGCCTGCCGCAACCTGCCCGCGAACCAGCGGCTGCGAGGCGTCATCTGGGGCACCGCGGGCGCGATCCTGCTGCGCGTCGTGCTGATCGTGTTCGCGGTCGCGCTGCTCGACGTGCCGTTCCTGAAGCTCGGCGGCGGGCTGCTGCTGCTGTGGATCGGCATCAAGCTGATGGCGCCGGTCGAGGGCGCGCACGACGACATCAAGCCGGCCAGCCGGCTGTGGGACGCCGTGAAGACGATCGTGATCGCCGATGCGGTGATGAGCCTCGACAACGTGATCGCGATTGCAGGCGCGGCCGAGCAGGCCGATCCGGCGCACCGGATCGCGCTCGTGATCTTCGGGCTCGTCGTCAGCGTGCCGATCATCGTGTGGGGCAGCACGCTGGTGCTGAAGCTGCTCGACCGTTTCCCGATCGTCGTGGCGCTCGGCGCCGGGCTGCTCGGCTGGATCGCGGGCGGGTTGATCGTCAACGACCCGGTCGGCGACCGCTGGGCGGTGCTCGACACGCCGCAGGTGCTCTACGGTGCAAGCATTGCCGGCGCGCTGTTCGTCGTGGCGATCGGCTACGCGCTCAGGAAGCGCCACGGCGCGCCGCACGCGCACTGACTGGCCGTCCGGCCGACTGCCGGCTTCGCGGCCCGCTGGCTACGATCGAAACGCCTGCCTTGATCGGCAGGCGTTTTTCATTTCCGGAGCCTGCCATGTTCGAAGCCTTTTCCGTTTCCCTGTTCCGTCGCGTTGCCGCCGATATGCGGCGTGCGAACCGGCCCGCGCCGCGCTGGCGGCCAGCCGGCTTCACGCTGATCGAATTGATGATCGTGCTGGCGATCGTCGGCGTCGTCGCGGCCTACGCGATTCCCGCGTACCAGGATTACCTTGCGCGTTCGCGCGTCGGCGAGGGGCTCGCGCTCGCGTCGTCCGCGCGGCTTGCAGTCGCCGACAACGCCGCGAGCGGTGCGAGCCTCGACGGCGGCTACAGCCCGCCTGCCGCGACCCGTAACGTCGAATCCGTTGCGATCGACGGCGATACCGGCCAGATCACGGTCGCGTTCACCACCCGCGTCGCCGCGGCCGGCGCGAACACGCTGGTGCTCGTGCCGTCCGCGCCCAACAAGGCCGAGGCGCCCACCGCGCGCGTGGCACTTAAAAAGGGTGCGATGCAAGCCGGTGCGATTGCATGGGAGTGCTTCGCGGCCGGCAAGGACGCGTCGTCGCTGCCGGCGCCGGGAGCCGGGCCGTTGCCGGGCGACGCCGCGACGCTGCCCGCGAAATTTGCGCCCGCGGAGTGCCGCGCATAGTGCCGGAAGAGGCGGGCGGCGGCGCGTACGGCGTGCGGGCCGCCGCTTCGGCTGGCCGGGGCCGTGGTTTCGCGCCCGGTCGCGGCGCGACGGCCCCGCACAGAGGGGGGAAAGTTTTGTATAGTGCGCCGGTTGCTGACATCCGGTTCGCTCATGCCTTCTACTTTTTCCCGCTCGTTGTCGCTCGTTGCGCTGGCTGTCGCCCTGATCGTGCCGTACGCGATCACGAATCACACGTATCCGATCCCGACCTTCTATTCCGAGTTTTCCGCGCTGGTGCTGTATCTGCTGGTGGGGCTGTCCGTCGTGCTGCTCACGCGCACCGAACGCCCGGCCGAGCCGTTTGCCGCGCCGGCCGCATTGGTCGTGCCGCTCGGTTTTGCCGCCGTGCTGATCGCGCAGACCGCGCTGATCCCGCTCAAGGTGCCGTCGATGAACTGGCTGGCGGTCGGCTACCTCGCGGCCGCGCTGGTCGCGATGCAGGCCGGCTATGCGCTTGCGCGCGACGGGCTGGCCGAAGCGGTGTCGCGGATGATGGCCGGCGCGTTGATCGTCGGCGGCGTGTTCGCGGTCGGCACCCAGATCGTGCAGTTGTTCCACCTCGAGTCGGCCGTTTCGCCGTTCGTCGTGATGTACAACGTCGCGGCCGACCGCCGCCCGTACGGCAACATGGCACAGGCGAACCACCTGGCGAGCTACATCGCGTTCGCGCTCGCGGGTGCGCTGTATCTCGTGCAGACGCGCCGGCTTGCGGTGTGGGCGTGGCTCGCGCTGTCGCTCGTGCTGTCGGTCGGTCTCGCGCTGACGGTGTCGCGCGGGCCGTGGCTGCAGGTCGCGGTGATGGTCGTCGCGGGCTTCTGGATGGCGTGGCTCGAATCGCGCCGCGCGCCGGGCAACGCGCGCGCGTGGCTGATACCGGTCGTGCTCGCGGCAGCGTTCGTCGCGGTGAACGTCGCGGTGCGCTGGGCCAACGTGCACTATCACCTGAATCTCGCGGAGTCGGCGGCAGACCGGATGCGCGACGCGGGGCAGATCGCGCCGCGCCTCGCGCTGTGGAAGTACGGGCTCGCGATGTTCCGGGAACATCCGCTGCTCGGCGTCGGCTGGGGCGAATTCCCGTCGCACCAGTTTGCGCTCGTGCGCACGCTCGGCGGCGTCGAAATCGCGAACAACTCGCACGACATCTTCATCGACCTGCTCGCGAAGTCCGGCCTCGTCGGCCTCGGCATCCTCGTTGTCACGCTCGTGGCGTGGTTCGTGCGCGCGATGCGCGCGCCGCAGTCGAGCATGCGCGTCTTCGGCTTCGCGCTGATCGGCATCGTGCTGATGCATGCGCTGGTCGAGTATCCGCAGCAGTACATGTTCTTCCTGCTGCCGGCGATGTTCGTGATCGGGCTGCTCGACGTGAAGCCGTTGCGCATCCTGCCGGGCCGCGCGGCATTCGGGCTGTTCGCGGTGCTGTCGTTCGGCGGCGTGCTGGCGGCCGTGCCCGTGCTGCGCGACTACCAGCGCGCGGAAGTGCTTTACTACGGCAGCGATCCGGCTGCGCAGTATCGCGATGCGCCGTCGCTGCTGTTCGGCGCATGGGGCGAATACGGCGCGGCCACGCTGCTGCCGATTTCGGCCGACGATTTGCCGGCCAAGCTCGCGGCGCATGAGCGCGCGATCGCGCTGCTGCCCGGCGAGACGGTGCTGCGCCGCTATGCGGTGCTACAGGCGCTGGCGGGTCGCGAAGCCGACGCGCTCGATACCGTCGCGCGCCTGCATGTGTTTGCGAAGGAGCTGAAGGACTGGCCGCAGCAACTGGCGCTGCTGTACAAGCTGTGCGACCAGCAGCCGGCGCTGAAGACGTTCAGGGCGGCCGTCGTGGCAAAGTACGGGGAAGTACCGGCCGATGCGGCCGACGATTCGGACGACGACGATTCGGATTGAGATGCGAAGCGCTCGCCGGAACGGGGTATTCCGGCGTCGGTTGTGTCGCGCTGCGGCGGAGGCTGGCATCGGGCAGGGCAGCCCGGCGCGAGCCATGGGACATGAACTGCGTATCGATTACATCGCGGATCGAGTGGATTCCGGTCGAATGAACGGCGATTCGCGTCAACCATTGTCAAATCGCCGCCGCTGACGAGGCGCCGCGTGCACAATGCGCGAAAGCGCTCGCGTGCCCGCCGGCGCGGGGGCCGGCCGGCATGAATACAGGCAGCGTCCCGGCCATCCGGGAAGTCCGCCAGGCAGGATCGCGGCCGAGCATCATCGGCCGTGCGGCCGTAACGGGGCGCCGGTCCGATGGCCGCGGCGCAGTGTGACGCACGTGACGTGGCCCTGGGCACTTTTCCTGGGCGCGACGCGTTCGTCCGGAACAGTACCAAGAACGATATTCGACCATGGCTATTCGCTCGACCTACCTGATCCTTCCCGCCGTCGCGATGCTGTTTTCCGGCTGCGCGATGCTGTCGTCGTCGCAGGAAAGCAAGCTGACCTGTCACATTCCGCGCGCCGTCTATCCGGACACCGCCAAACCGCTCTCGCGCCCGGTGACCGTGCTTGTGCGTGCGCTGATGACGACGTCCGGCGAAGCGCAGAACGTCACCGTGACGACGAGCAGCCGCAACGCGGCGGCCGATCGCGCGGCTGTCGACGCGATGACGCACGCAAGCTGCGTGCAGACGGGCGCGACCGCGAATCCGTTCCTGCTGACCCAACCGTTCGTGTTCGAGCCGTCACGCGGCCAGTGAGGCGCGGGCAGTGCACGTCGTGCGTCGGCGGCTGCACCGGTTGTGCGTGGCGATCGAAAGTCGATATACGCGGTAGTTGTGCCGAGCGCGCTCTAGGTTCGTGTTCGCAGCATCTCGGGCGAGCCGTAGCGGGCCGGCTCGCCGTATCGGCGCAGACCGGCCGGCAACGCCTCCAGCACGCGATCAGAAGGTCCGCTTCTTCAGCGTGAATCCGTGCAGCCAGTACAGCGTGTTGGTCTGTGCGTCGAAGTAACCACCTTGCGCGACCTTGTCGGTCGTCTGATTCCACGACTTTCCCGCATCGGTGCTGCTGAACGTCAGGTCGATCGGGGAGCCGCCGCGAGCTCCCGAGTTCGGGTCGGTTGCATAGACGAGCAGGAGGCCGTCACGACCGACGCTCATGCTGTCGAGCCTGAGCTTCTCGTCGAAGGTGCGCAACTGCCGCACGGCGTCGGGATGGTCGTTCGTCCAGGTGGAAATAGCGCCTGTCCGGCGGCCATTGTCGCGGCTCTCGCCGTTCTGCTCCTTGTCGAGACGCGATAGCGCGTAAAGCGAATAGTGTGCTGTCGGTCCCGGTGTGGTATCGAGCGCGGTGATGACCTGCCCCGGGAGCACGGTTTCCGTGACAAATGCGTGCTGTTGCCAGTCGAGCCGGTCGATCAGACTGTGCGCGGGCGTTTCGGCCGTCGGTGCGATCGAGTAGGCGATGCGCAGGACGCCGTCCGGACCGAGACTGACAGCGTTGAAGTTCTTGCGTGTCTTGCCTGCGACGCTGGCATTGGCCGGCACGTCGATCGCCTGCCACGTATTTCCGCCGTCCACCGTCCGCCATACGCGCGGCCCCCAGCCGATCGCGTAGCCGCGCTGCGGATCGACGAAGAGCAGGCGCCCGATGTTCTGGTGTTCTGGCCATTGCAACTGCGACCATGTCTGGCCGCCGTTGAGCGACTTCCAGAGCTTCGTGGTTTGTGGTGCCTCGCCGCCGTGTGCCTCGGGGGCCTTGTAGTTCATCCACGACGTGCTGATGAACTGAACGGTCCAGTCGGGCGAGTACCACCAGGCGGCATTCTGGCCAACCTGTTGGAATTGGCGCTTCATCCCGCCGTCGATGGTGCCGCGGAAGAAACTGATCGTCATGCGGTTCAGCAACTCGCCGGTGTCGTTCATCCATGCCTCGGTCGGCTCGGGCCGCTGCGGTTCATTCGACTCGGCCGTGGGCTTGAACGTCACCTGGGGATTGGTGAGCTTGACGCTCATCACGTCACTGCCCTTGATGCGGAAGTTGCCGCCGCCGTATGGCGTGTCGTCCCGCATGAAGTTTGTCGAAATCGTCTCCCAGCTCGTCGTCATGTTTACGTACCCGTATGTTGCAATGGCCAGGGCAACGAGACCCCCGGCGACCCATTTCCAGCGTTTGTGTTTTTGCATGTCACTTTTTCAGCAGGCGATCCAGTGCGCGGTTGACTTCGTCAGTCGCGTCCGAACCCCACTCGCGCGCTTTGTCTGCGGCGTCCGAGCCCCATTCACGGGCCTTGTCGACCGCATCCTTGCTCCACTCCCGAGCTTTTGCCTTGGCGACGGGAATGCCCGCATCGATCGCCTGTTGGCGCGTGCGCCCGTCACCCCATTCTTCGATGTTGGGTCGTCTGCCGATCTTGATGAGATCCGACACGGGCAGGCCGGCCAGCCCGCCGTCCAGATAAGCCAATGGATGCGTGACGAAGGCGAAGGTCTTGAACGTATCTCCGTTGTTTTCGAGCTCCAATTCGTATCGTTCCACTTGCATCGAGAGCTCGCCGTTTCCTGGCTTCGCACTCGTGAATGCGATCTGGTCTCCCTGCATGTTTTGCTGCAGTCCGATTTCGATGTAGCGCTGAAGCCACCACCGGGCGTGATTCAGCCAGTCCTTTCCCTTTTTTGTGAGAGTGGGATAAAGATTTTCGCCGTAATCCGAACAATAGTAATAGCCGTAACTGACGTAGTAGTCGGGTGGTTTGTGCCCGCATCCGATATGGCGCATCATGAAGTTGCCGTGGCGTGACCAGTCGGAATCCTTGCTTTTGAGTTCCAGCAGCTTTTCCCGCCGATGCAGCAGTTTGCGAGCGACTTCCTTGTCTTTCCATGGATCCCACGAGGAGGCGAATTTCTTGACGGTCTCCCATGCGCTCGATGTGCTGACTTTCTCGACCGTTTCCCAGTACTCGCCGTGCAGCGGCTGGTAGTAGAACGGGCAAGTGCCGACGATGGAATCGGCGGCGGGCGTCGCATACTTGTCGCAGCTTTGGATACCCACCTTCGGCCGATCCTTGTATCCGGTGGGCGTCAGCATGCTCGAACCCGTGCCCAGGACGTTGTTCTTCTGTTGTCCGTCAGCCATTCGATTTCCCTAGAAACTTGACGACGACGTCATGCGGCACGTGGCTCTGCGTGAGCCCGGTTTCGCCTGCCGCGTTGGTGACGCCTTCCGAGAGCAGCTTGCCGTTCGAGAACATCTGGTACCGCGTGTTCGCGACCGGAATGTCGGTGCCGGCCCAGTGCGCGATGAACGCCTGGTCGTAGTTGCCGGACGAGTTCGGCAGCGTCGGCATCGTTTGCGACAGGTGCGTGGGGCCGCTGAACGCATGCTGCGCGCCCTTGATGTCGATCTTGCCGGGCGCGTGCACCTCGATGTTGCCGTCCGCGATGCGGATGTAGGCGCCGCCGGACGTCAGCAGGATCTCCTTTGCCGCGGCGCCTTCGATCGATTGCGTGACGGCGATCAGCTTCAGCGCCTTCTGCGCGGTCAGCTCGATGTTGTCTGCCTGCGCCTGCACTTCGACCTTGCCCTTGCCGGCGAAAAGCTTGATCCCCGCGTTCTGCGCGAACAGGCTGATCCGGTCGAGGACACTCGCGATCAGCGATTTCCCGGCGGCGACGTGCGTGCTTTGCCCGCTGACGAGGTTGATGTGCTGGTCCGCGGCAAGTTGCGCGGACTGCTGCGTGGACATCCCGATGCCGGCCGGGCTGCCGAACAGCATCACGGGCTCCTTGAACGCATTGGCGCTGCCGGTCCCGCCGCCGGCGGTCCGGCCGCCCGACGCGCCGCCGCTCACGCTGTTCTGCGTCGCATCGGTGAACTGCTTGAGCGCCGAGTGGCCGGGGTCGAGCGACTCGCCCTGATGCTGCGCGCTGACCTCCGACATGGCCTCCATCAGGCCTTCCGCCCTGACGAGCTGCTGCTGCGTCTCCTGGACGTCGAGCGGCTGGCTCGCCGGCGGTTTCGGATACGTCGTGACGTACAGGCCGCGGTTCGCGCGAACCGCGCCAAATGCGTCCGAGCGCAGGTCGAAGCCGCTGCCGAGATAGCTGCCGCGGTTGTTGCCCGTGTGGTCGATCAGGTAGCCGAGATGCAGGTGCGCGTTGGCCTGGCTGCTGTATAGGTGCACGCGGTTCTGCGAGGTCGCATCGTCGAGCACCAGCTGGTTGTAGCCGGCACCCGCGTATTCCTTCGACCGGTATCCGGACAGGATGCCGTTGCTGTGCCACTGCGGGCTCGTCGCGCCGTTGTACAGCTTGCCGACGACGATCGGGCGATCGCAGTCGCCGCCGAGGAAATCGACCAGCACTTCCTCGCCGGCGCGGTGCGGGTGGACGGCGCCATAACCGCTGCCCGAGTCCGACGTCGCGGCGCGCAGCCAGCACGATGCTCGCTCGTCGCCGTCGTTGAGGCGGTCCCAGTGGAAGCGGACCTTGACCCGGTTGAGCTCGTCGGTGTGGACTTCCTCGCCTTGCGGCGCGACGACGATCGCCGATTGCAGGTGCATCGGCGGTTTCGCATGCTCGAGCGGGCTGCGGAACGGGACGGTCGTGCGCTGCACTTCGACGCTGACCTGGAAAAAGCCCTCGCTGCCGTCGGCATGGGGAACGCGCGATGCATCGCCGCCGCGTGCCTGCACGATGTCGTCGACTTCGGCCCGCAAGCTGTGCGGGAACGCGGCATGGGCGCCTCCGTCCGCGACAGGCAGGTTGTTGACGATGACCCACGCCGTCTCGATCACGGCGAATTCGCGCTGGCCGGCGTCGTCCTTGTCGTGTTCGGGGTGTTCCGCGAACTCGAACGTGCGTCCCGCGTCCATGCGCCGCACACCGCCGACACCGTGAAAGCGCTTGGCGTGCGATTCCTGCTCTTCCATCCAGATCTTCGACAGATGGTCGCCGCGTGACTGCTCGGGATACGTGTAGGCACCCGTGTATTCGTAGACTTCGAGCTGCGGCGGCAGATCACCCTGATTGGCGATCGTCGGCGTATGGGTGGCTTTCGGATTCGACGCGGTGGGCGGCTGCTTGTAGTCGAACGTGCGCGTGGTGCGCGCGACGCTTCGCAGCGTGCGCGTACCGGTGAACTGGACGAGCGTGTCGGCTTCGTCGCCCGTGCCCGCGTGATGAAAGCGAACGGTTCGCGGTGACAGCGCGGGCAACGCGTCGATGCGATCGACGATGACGAGCCGGTGCGACTTGCCGTCCTTGTCCTGTTCCCAGAAACCGTACAGGCCTTCCGATTCCATCAGGCGATGCACAAAATTCCAGTCGTCCTCGTATTGCATGCAGAACGAGCGCGACGGCAGCGGCTGGTAGAGCTTGAACGTGAAGCGGCCCTTGGCCTGCGGATGCTGGTTCAGCACGTCGGCGATGATGTCGTCCGCCGAACGGTCCTGCCAGATGCGCTGATCGCGGCGGAACTTCAGGAAGTGCAGGAACGACGCAAAGGCGATCTGATAGTGCGTGACGCCGCTGTCCGAGCCGAGCCGGCGGGCCGCATGCACGTAGCCGTGGTGGGGCGCGTACGACTGGTCGGTCTGCTGGATCCACAGCGTCACCGGCTGCGCGATCAGTTTCTTGAGTTCGAGGTCGTCGGATACCGACACGGTATCGACGGTGAACTCGAAATGGCGACCGAGCCGCGATCGCCCCGTAACGCGATGCGGCAGCAGGACGTCGGGGCCGAGCGGGGTATCCAGTTTGACCAGGCGCTCGTGCTGGACCGGTCCGGCCAGCAAGGCGCTTCTTAACGCTTGCGAATTCATCACCAGTGCTCGCTTTTGTTGTGCTGGTTCGCACGCTCTCTCGTGCGGAATCCGGTAATTGTATGAGATAAACGGTTTTATCTCGAAATAACGGGCCGGCGGCGCCCGGGCGTTCACTCCGCCGTATCTCCCGCCTTCCAGTCCCCCGACTTCCCGCCGCGCTTCTCGCGCACGCTCACGTCGGTGATCAGCATCCCGCGATCGACGGCCTTGCACATGTCGTAGACGGTCAGCAGCCCGACCTGCACGGCCGTCAGCGCCTCCATCTCGACGCCGGTCCGGCCGAACGTCTCGACCTGCGCGACGCAGTGGACGCCCGGCAGCGCGTCGTCGAGTTCGAAGTCGACGGCGACGCGCGTCAGCGCGAGCGGGTGGCACAGCGGGATGAGGTCGGCCGTGCGCTTGGCGCCCTGGATCGCCGCGATGCGCGCGACGCCGAGCACGTCGCCTTTCTTGGCCTTGCCGTCGCGGATCAGCGCGAACGTGGCCGGCAGCATCCGGATCGTGCCGCGCGCGATCGCGATGCGTTGCGTTTCCTGCTTGCCGCCGACGTCGACCATGTGCGCATGGCCGGCGGCATCGAAATGGGTGAGTCCTGACATGTCTTCCTCTAGTGGAACGGAGTGCGCGCGCACGTCCCTCGATCCTGCGTCTCGATCGGCTGGGCACCGAATCCGATACCGGCGCAACGACCCGATCCAACTGCGCAACGGGCGCCTATCATAGCAGCGGCGTCTGCGTCGCCGGGGGCGCAGATGACGCACGCGCGGCACGGGACAGTCGCCGCGGCGCCGGTACAATGGCCCGAATATTCAGACCAAACGCCGCGATGCGCACCGCTCGTGCGGGTCGGCGTCGCTTTCATCCTGCCATGCGTGTCAAACAGTTGCTTGCCGTGTTGCTGTCGGCGGCGCTCGCGCTGCCGCCGGGCGGCCATGCGCAGAGCGCATCCGCGCCACCGCTCGAGCCGGCGACCGGCGGCTCGCCGGAGATTTCCACCATGCCGTCCGGCATCGCGACCGGCGTGTTCGGCACGTACGGCGGCGCGGAGAGCCGGTTCTCGGACGCCGGCGGCGCGGCGGCGCCGGTCGCGAGCCTGCGCGCGCCGCTTCGCGCGCTCGAGTTGCCCGATCTCGGCGACGGTTCCGGCGGTTCGCTGACACCGCAGGCCGAGCGCCGGCTCGGCGAGCGCGTGATGCGCGAAGTGCGGCGCGATCCCGACTATCTCGACGACTGGCTCGTGCGCGACTACCTGAACGCGATGGCGGCGCGGCTCGCGGCCGCGGCCGCCGCGCGTTTCATCGGCGGCTACACGCCGGATTTCGACCTGTTCCCGGTGCGCGATCCGCAGATCAATGCGTTCTCGATGCCGGGCGGCTTCATCGGGATCAACAGCGGGCTCGTCGTCACGACGCAGACGGAGTCGGAGCTCGCGTCGGTGGTGGGCCACGAGATGGGTCACGTGCTGCAGCGGCACATCGCGCGGATGATCGGCGCGAGCAAGACGACCGGCTACACGGCGCTCGCGACGATGCTGCTCGGCGTGCTGGCCGGCGTGCTGGCGCGCAGCGGCGATCTCGGCAGCGCGATCGCGATGGGCGGGCAGGCGTACGCGGTCGACAACCAGCTGCGCTTCTCGCGTTCGGCCGAGCGCGAGGCCGATCGCGTCGGCTTCCAGCTGCTCGCGGGCGCGGGCTATGACCCGTATGGGATGCCGGGCTTCTTCGAAAGGCTCGACCGTGCGTCGATGGGCGACGCGGGCGTGCCGGCGTATGCGCGCACGCACCCGCTGACCGGCGAGCGGATCGCCGACATGGAGGATCGTGCGCGCCGTGCACCGTACCGGCAACCGCGCCAGTCGGCCGAATACGGGTTCGTGCGTGCGCGGCTGCGCATCCTGCAGAACCGCGCGCCGACCGACATCGCGGCCGAGGCGCGCCGGATGCAGCTCGAGATCGACGATCGCACGGCGCCGAACGTCGCGGCGAACTGGTACGGCATCGCGCTCGCGAACCTGTTGCTCGGTGAATACGACGCGGCCGGCAAGGCACTCGCGTCGGCGCGCGCGGGGTTCGATGCGCGCGAGCGGCGCGAGAGCGATCCGGACACGAGTTCGCCGAGCCTCGACGTGCTGGCCGCCGAGATCGCGCGCCGCGCGGGCCGGACCGACGACGCGGTGCGGCTCGCGGCGCTCGCGCAGCGGCGCTGGCCGGCGTCGCACGCGGCGATCGTCGCGCATCTGCAGGCGCTGATCGCCGCACGCCGTTTTGCCGAAGCGCAGACGCTCGCGCGTGCGCAGGCGACGGCCGATCCCGAGCAGCCGGACTGGTGGGACTATCTCGCGAAGGCGAGCGACGGAAAGGGCGACGTGCTCGCGCGGCGCCGCGCGCTCGCGGAGAAACTCGCGATCGACGGCGCGTGGCCGTCGGCGATCCGGCAGTTGAAGGAAGCGCGCGATGCGAAGGACGTGTCGTTCTACGAACAGTCGATCATCGGCGCGCGGCTGCTGGAATTCGAGGCGCGCTACAAGGAAGAGCGCGAGGACGAGAAGAACGGCCGCGGATAGCGGCCGTCGCGCGGCTGCGCGTCAGTTGCCGCTGCCGGCCGCGTGGCCGGCGTGGCGTGCCGGGCTCGCGACATAGCCGAACCGGGCAGGCACGTCCGCGCAGACGATGCTGCCGAGCGGCAGCGTGCGGCCGGCGCGCCAGCGCAGCACGGGCGGCTCGGCGTCGAAATCGGCGTGATCGGCGAACAGCCCGAGGTCGTGATCGTGCAGCGCCGCGATGCGCTGCGTGCCGCCATCGCGAAACAGCACGCCGCCTCCATCGTCGAGCCAGGCTTCGTCGGGTTCGAACGGTGCGTCCGTCTGGTCGGTGAGCACGAGTTGCCCGTCGCGCTCGGCGAGCCGGACAACCCACGGCGTATAGGCGAGCTCGACGTACACGCGCTGCGGCCCGTTCTGGAAGAACCACTGGCCCTGCGCATCGCATTCGTAGTTGCGGCCGATGAACGCGTTCAGCGCCGCATGCCGGATCGGCGAGCCGAGCTCGCCGGCCGCCTGCGCGGCGTCGTCGCGCAGCCGCCATGCGCCGCGCCGGTCGAGCAGCAGCCAGCCGGTGCAGTGCGGCACGTCCGGCCATTTGGCGAGTGCTTGCCTGACGATGTCATCCATGGTCGACGAATTTCGAGCAATAGCCGAACACCCGCGCCGACAGCCAGTCGAGGCGGCCGGGGAACGGCCCGGTCATGAATCCCGCGTGCCCGCCGGTCTCGGGCTGGTCGAGCTCGACGGCCGGCGACACGTCGGCCGGGCCGGGCAGCGCCGATTCGGGCAGGAACGGATCGTTGCGGGCGTTGAGGATCAGCGTCGGCACGTCGATCGCGGGCAGCAACGGCCGTGTCGTCGCCTTCGTCCAGTAGTCGTCGGCGTCCGCGAAGCCGTGCAGCGGCGCGGTCACGACTTCGTCGAAGTCGCGCATCGTCACGGCCTGCAGCATCGCTTCGCGGTCGAACAGCCCCGGATACTGGTCGAGCTTCGCGAGCGCCTTGCGCTTGAGCGTCTTCAGGAAGCTGCGCGTATAGACCATCGCAAACCCCTGCGACAGCGCGCGGCCGCCCGCATGGACGTCGATCGGTGTCGAGATCGCGGCGGCGGCGCGCACGATCGACGTGTCGCTGCGATGCTCGCCGAGCCAGCGCAGCAGCACGTTGCCGCCAAGCGACACGCCGGCCGCGACGAGCGGCCCGCGATGCTGCGCGGCGAGCCGGCGCAGGATCCAGTCGACTTCGGCGCTGTCGGCGAGGTGATAGAAGCGCGGCTGGCGGTTGATCTCGCCGCTGCAACTGCGAAAGTGCGGGACGACCGCGTGCCAGCCCTTCGCGCGTGCGGCAGCCATCATCTGGAGCGCGTAGTGCGAGCCGGAGCTGCCTTCGAGGCCGTGGAACAGCACGAACAGCGGCGCGTCGGGCGCCGGCGCCGCACTGTCGAGATGGGCGACCCAGTCGAGATCGATGAAGTCGTGGTCGGGGGTTTCCCATCGCTCTCGCCGGTAAGCGACAACCGGACGCCGCGCGAACAGCGCGGGCACGATGGTTTGCGCGTGACTGTTCGGTAGCCAGCGCGGTGCGCGATAGCGCAGTGTGTCGTCGTCTGGGGCCGGGGCCCCGGTCAGCGGCGAGGTGGGCGGAGAAGCCGTACTCATGATCGCCCCGCGTATGCGTTGCTTCGTCTCTTCGTCAGTGCAGCGGGCCCTGACCGTGACGGATTTTGGCGGCGAACTGCCCGGCCGCCTGTTCGGGAATCGGGCTCGCGTGGATGTGCGCGATGCGCCATTCGCCGCGTTCGTGAATCATCACGTACGTCGCGAAAACCATGTCGGGTTCGGCCGTCAGGTCGGCCTGCTGATGCGCTTCGGCGATCGTATACACGACCGTGCCGAGGCTGTCGTACACGCGGATGTCGAGCGGCTCGATCGTCACGGGGCGCGTGGCGAGCCGGTTCGCGAGCCCGCTGCGGATCTGGTCGAGGCCGTGCAGATGCTCGCCGTCCGCCCATACGCAGCTGGCGAAATCCTCGTCGATCCACAACGCCAGCAGCGCGTCGAGATTGGCATCGGCGACGGCCTGGTAGTAGGCGTTCAGCGTATCGGCAGCGGCTTCGAAAAGGCGGGCAAAACGTGGCATCGGGGTTATCTCTCGCGCGCGTCGCGCGCCGTATTCAGCACGGCGGCCCGGATGGAGCCGCCGTACACCGGTGAATCGGATTGCCCGGCGCGCCGTGCGACGCTGCCGGCCAGGGTCAGCGCTGCCCGACGAGCATGCCGCGCAAATCGCCGAATACCTGCTCGGGACCGAGTTCGCGCAGGCACTTCAGGTGGCCAAGCGGGCACTCGCGTTCGAAGCAGGGACTGCATTCGAGATGCAGCCATTGTACCTTCGCCAGGTCCGACAGCGGAGGGGTGTGGCGCGGATCGGTCGATCCGTACAGCGCGACGAGCGGCCGGCGCAGCGCGGCCGCGACGTGCATCAGCCCCGAATCGTTGGTGACGACCGCGTTCGCGCGCGCGATCAGCGCGCACGCCTCCGACAGCGACGTCTGCCCGCACAGGTTGCGTACGTTCGGCGCGTGGTCGGCGATCGCCTGCGCGGCCGCCGCGTCCTTCTGCGAGCCGAGCGCGACGATCTGCGTATACGGGAACGACTGGTGGACGATCGTCGCGAGCGTCGCGAAGTGCTCGGGCGGCCAGCGCTTGGCCGGGCCGTATTCGGCGCCCGGGCAGAACACGACGAGCGGCTTGCGCGTATCGAGATTGAAACGCGCGGACACGCGCGCCGTCTCGTTCAGGTCGGCGTCGAGGCGCGGCGCGGGCAGCGTCTTCATCGACTCGGGCAGCTTCGCGCCGGGCGCGTACGCGAGCGCCGCATAGTGGGTCGTCATCGGCGGCCGCTCGCCCGACTTGTCGGGGTTCGCGTGCCGCACGTTCAGCAGCCCGTAGCGGTGCTCGCCCGTGTAGCCGATCCGCAGCGGGATGTTCGCGAGCCACGGGATCACGGCGGACTTCAGCGAGTTCGGCAGCACGTACGCCGCGTCGTAGCCGACGTCGCGCAGGTCGCTCGCGAGCTGCCAGCGGCGCAGCAGCTGCAGCTTGCCGTGCGCGAGATCGGTCGCGTAAACATCGTGGATCTCGGGCATCCGCTCAAGCACCGGCGCCACCCACGAGGGTGCGACGGCATCGATCGCGATGCGGGGATGGAGTTTTTTCAGCAGCGCAAAAAGCGGCTGCGCCATCAATGCGTCACCGATCCAGTTCGGTGCGATAACCAGCGCTCGACGCATCAGGTCGACTTCCGATGTCGTAATGAAGCACGGCGCACGGGCGCCGCGTTCGGGTTGCCAGAATGGAGAAGGGCGGCGCGCCGGAGGTCCGGCTGCGCCGCCTTGCGAGTCGGCGGGCCCGCGGGCCCGGCCGCCCGGGCTCAGTGGCCCTTGACGACCTCGCCGTCGCGCAGCTTGTAGCGCGTACCGCAGTACGGGCAGCGCGCTTCGCCGTGCGACACGTCGATGAAGACGCGCGGATGGGCGCTCCAGCGCGCCATGGCCGGGTTCGGGCAGTAGGCGGGAAGATCCTTGGCCGTCAGCTCGACCAGCGGCATTTCCTTGATTTCACTCATGAGACTTTCTCTTATCACTCTTTTGTGGGGCGGTCGGTGGCGCGGCGCGCTCAGACCTTCGTCAGCCAGTGCGCGTACTTCGCGTTCTTGTCCGACACGATATCGAAAAACGCCGACTGGAGCTTTTCCGTGACGGGGCCGCGCGCGCCGCTGCCGATCGTGCGGTTGTCGAGCTCGCGAATCGGCGTGACTTCAGCGGCCGTGCCGGTGAAGAACGCCTCGTCGGCCGTGTAGACCTCGTCGCGCGTGATGCGCTTCTCGATGACCTCGATGCCGGCGTCCTTCGCGATCGTGATGACCGTGTCGCGCGTGATGCCGTCGAGGCACGACGACAGGTCGGGCGTGTACAGCTTGCCGTTGTTCACGAGGAAGAAGTTCTCGCCCGAGCCTTCCGACACGTAGCCGTCGACGTCGAGCAGCAGCGCTTCGTCGTAGCCGTCGGCGGTCGCTTCCTGGTTCGCCAGGATCGAGTTCACGTACCAGCCCGATGCCTTCGCACGCACCATCGACACGTTCACGTGGTGGCGCGTGAACGACGACGTCTTCACGCGGATGCCCTTCGCGAGGCCGTCTTCGCCGAGGTATGCGCCCCACGGCCACGCGGCGATCGCGACGTGGATCGTGTTGCCTTTCGCGGCCACGCCGAGCTTTTCCGAGCCGACCCAGATGATCGGGCGCAGGTAGCCCGAGTCGAGCTTGTTCTCGCGCACGACCGCGAGCTGCGCGGCTTCGAGCGTCTCGCGGTCGAACGGCACGTCCATCTGGAAGATCTTCGCCGAATTCAGCAGACGTTTCGTGTGCTCGCGCAGGCGGAAGATCGAGGTGCTGCCGTCGGCCGCCTTGTACGCGCGCACGCCCTCGAAGACGCCCATGCCGTAGTGCAGCGTGTGGGTCAGGACGTGGATCTTGGCGTCGCGCCAGTCGATCAGCTTGCCGTCCATCCAGATCTTGCCGTCGCGGTCGGCCATTGACATAGATTTCTCCTGGGATGCGGTTGTATGCAGCGTTGAGCCGGAAAGACGCTTATTTTAGCGTCATTTGGCGGCGATCCGGTCGGTCGGCACAGGGGCGGCGCTATAATCGTCCGGTACCGATTCCAATAACGACGGGACGTACCGGCAGGAGGCGCCGGCGCCCCGACGAACCGCCCGCTGCGGCCCGCTTTCCGATGCTCGCTCGATTGTCCGCCACCGACCGCTTCGCGCTGATCCAGGGCGCGCGCGACTATTCCCCGACATTGATGGCGATCCTGTCCTGGGGCCTCGTCACCGGCATCGCGATGAGCAAGTCGGTCATGACGCTCGGGCAGGCGAGTGCGATGTCGATCTTCGTCTACGCGGGCTCGTCGCAGCTCGCGGTGCTGCCGCTCCTCGCGGCGAAGCTGCCGATCTGGACCGTGCTGCTCACGGCCGCGATGGTCAACATGCGCTTCGTGATCTTCAGCGCCGGGCTGGCGCCCCATTTTTCCTACCTGCCGCTGTGGCGGCGCCTCGCGATCGGCTATTTCAACGGCGACGTGATCTACCTGCTGTTCCAGAAACAGGGCTTTGCCTACGGCCACGTGCCGGGCAAGGAAGCGTATTTCTGGGGGATGGCGCTCGCGAGCTGGGCATCGTGGCAGGTGTCGTCGCTCGCCGGCATCCTGCTCGCGAGCTTCTTCCCCGCGAGCTGGGGGCTGGAACTGGCCGGCACGCTCGCGCTGATCCCGATCATGGTGTCGGCGGTCGCGAACCGCTCGACGCTCGCGGCCGTTGCCGTCGCGGGCATCGTGTCGCTGATCGCGTTCGACCTGCCGTACCGGCTTGCGCTGCCGCTCGCGGTGCTCGCCGCGCTCGCGGCCGGCTGTACGGCCGACTTCTTCGTCGAACGGGCCGACTGGCGGCGCATCCGCACCGAAACCGTGCACGAAAAGGAAGTGGAATGAGCGCGACGGAGATCTGGATCGTCATCATCGGGATGACGGTCGTCACGGCCGTCACGCGCGCCCTGTTCCTGATCGGCGGCGAGCGCACCGTGCTGCCCGAACGCGCGCAGCGCGCGCTGCGCTACGCGCCGGCGGCCGCGCTGGTCGCCGTCGTGCTGCCCGACGTGCTCGAAACGCCGGCCGGGCTGTCGTTCGCGTTGTCCAACCATCCGTTCTACGCAGCGCTCGCCGGCCTCGGCTGGTTCTTGTGGCGGCGCAGCATGCTCGGCACGATCGTCGTCGGGATGCTCGTGTTCACCGCGCTGCGCCTGGTCTTCTGATGAGCCGCCGCTCCGGCTGGCCGGGCGCCGGCCGCTCGCGCTCATGTATTGCTGCGCTGCGGCAACGTGTCCGCTGCCGCGTGCGATCCCAAATAGGCGGAATTCGCCGCCTGCGGGTCAGTCTGCCGGGTGGATCGGCTAGAATGCCCGTTCGAGATTTTTTACCCGTGCGCGTCATGCGAACCGCCAGCCACGGCCGCATCCGGCGCCCCTTCGCGGCAGCCCGCGCACGTCCAGCGTGAACCCCCTTTCCCCATCCACTACTTCAATTTGTCCAACATGAGCCAAGTCAAGCGTCTTACCGACCTGATCGCCGCCGGCCAGCTCGCCGGCAAGCGGGTGTTCATCCGCGCCGACCTGAACGTCCCGCAGGACGACCAGGGCAACATCACCGAAGACACGCGCGTGCGTGCGTCCGTGCCGGCCATCCAGGCCGCGCTCGACGCCGGCGCGGCCGTGATGGTCACGTCGCACCTCGGCCGTCCGACCGAAGGCGAATTCAAGCCGGAAGACTCGCTCGCACCGGTCGCGAAGCGCCTCGCCGAATTGCTCGGCCGTGACGTGCCGCTGGTGTCGAACTGGGTCGAGAACGGCGTGAACGTCGCGCCGGGCCAGGTCGTGCTGCTCGAGAACTGCCGCGTCAACAAGGGCGAGAAGAAGAACTCGGACGAGCTCGCCCAGAAGATGGCGAAGCTCTGCGACGTGTACGTGAACGACGCGTTCGGCACCGCGCACCGCGCGGAAGCGACCACCCACGGGATCGCGAAGTACGCGCCGGTCGCATGCGCGGGCCCGCTGCTGGCCGCCGAACTCGACGCGCTCGGCAAGGCGCTCGGCAACCCGGCGCGCCCGCTGGTGGCGATCGTCGCGGGCTCGAAGGTGTCGACCAAGCTGACCATCCTGAAGTCGCTGGCCGGCAAGGTCGACCAGCTGATCGTCGGCGGCGGCATCGCGAACACGTTCATGCTCGCGGCCGGCCTGTCGATCGGCAAGTCGCTCGCGGAAGCCGACCTCGTCAACGAGGCGAAGGCGATCATCGACGAAGCGCGCGAGCGCGGCGCGTCGGTGCCGATCCCGACCGACGTCGTCACCGCGAAGGAATTCTCGCCGACGGCCGTGGCCACGGTGAAGCAGGTCGCCGACATCGAAGCGGACGACATGATCCTCGACATCGGCCCGGATACCGCCAAGGCGCTTGCGAGCCAGCTCGAGAAGGCCGGCACGATCGTGTGGAACGGCCCGGTCGGCGTGTTCGAGTTCGACCAGTTCGGCAACGGCACCAGGACGCTCGCCGACGCGATCGCCAAATCGTCCGCGTTCTCGATCGCGGGCGGCGGCGACACGCTCGCGGCCATCGCGAAGTACGGCATCCACGACCAGGTCAGCTACATCTCGACGGGCGGCGGCGCCTTCCTCGAGTTCCTCGAAGGGAAGAAGCTGCCGGCGGTGGAAGTGCTCGAAACGCGGGCGGCCTGAGCGTGGCGGCGCGCGCAGGGGTGACGAAGGCCGCGCGCTCCGCGAAAGCGGAGCAGCCGGCCGGCGCGGGCAAGCGCAAACGCGCGCCCGCGCGGGCGAACACCGCCCCGCGCGCACCGGCGGCCGCCGGCGACGCGGCCGACCAGCACCACGAGATTCAGAACAAAGCGATGCCGGGCGCAAGCACCGGCACGCCCCCCGGAACGGCCGCCGCTGGGCCCGCCGCTTCCGGCTCTCGCAGCGTTTCACCCAGCGCATCCACCTTGATCCAGATGAGGAGTTTCATGCAGCGCGCCACCAAGATAGTCGCCACGATCGGCCCGGCTTCCAGTTCGCCGGAGATTCTGCTGCAGATGATGCAGGCGGGCCTCGACGTCGTGCGGCTCAATTTTTCGCACGGCACGGCCGACGATCACCGCCAGCGCGCCGAGATGGTGCGCGAGGCCGCCCGCAAGGTTGGCCGCGAGATCGCGATCATGGCCGACCTCCAGGGCCCGAAGATCCGCGTCGGCAAGTTCGAGAACGGCAAGACCACGCTCGTGCCGGGGCAGCCGTTCATCCTCGACGCCGCCTGCGAACTCGGCAACGACGAGCGCGTCGGCCTCGACTACAAGGAACTGCCGCGCGACCTGCGGCCGGGCGACCTGCTGCTGCTGAACGACGGCCTGATCGTGCTGACCGTCGAGCGCGTGCTCGGCGACGAGATCCACACGATCGTCAAGGTGGGCGGCGAGCTGTCGAACAACAAGGGGATCAACCGCCAGGGCGGCGGCCTGTCGGCGCCGGCGCTGACCGCGAAGGACATGGAAGACATCCGCACCGCGATGTCGCTCGGCGCGGATCTGGTGGCAGTGTCGTTCCCGAAGAACGCGACCGACATGGAAATGGCGCGCCAGCTCGCGAACATCGCGGGCGCGCCGTACGGCATCAAGCCGAAGATGATCGCGAAGATCGAGCGCGCGGAAGCGATCCCGGCGCTGCAGAGCATCCTCGACGCGTCCGACGGCATCATGGTCGCGCGCGGCGACCTCGCGGTGGAAGTGGGCAACGCGGCCGTGCCGGCGCTGCAGAAGCGGATGATCCGGATGGCGCGCGAGTCGAACAAGCTCGTGATCACCGCGACGCAGATGATGGAGTCGATGATCCACGCCCCCGTGCCGACCCGCGCGGAAGTGTCGGACGTCGCGAACGCGGTGCTCGACGGCACCGACGCGGTGATGCTGTCGGCCGAGACGGCCGCCGGCAAGTACCCAGTCGTCACGATCGAGACGATGGCGGCCGTCTGCGTCGAAGCGGAAAAGTCCGAAGAGGTCGAACTCGACAAGGATTTCCTCGACCGCACGTTCACGCGAATCGACCAGTCGATCGCGATGGGCGCGCTGTTCACCGCGTACCACCTCGGCGCGAAGGCCATCATCGCGCTGACCGAATCGGGCGCGACCGCGCTGTGGATGTCGCGTCACTACACGCACGTGCCGATCTTCGCGCTGACGCCGCGCGTCGGCAGCGAACGCACGATGGCGCTGTACCGCAACGTGACGCCGCTGCACGTCGACTTCAACAGCGACCGCGATTCGGCGCTGCAGGCAGCGCTCGAGATCGTCGTCAAGCAGGGCTACGTGCAGCACGGCGACATGGTCGTGCTGACGGTCGGCGAGCCGATGGGGCAGGCGGGCGGCACGAACACGCTGAAGATCGTGCGGGTGGGCGAGCACTATTGAGTCGAGCGCCGGCCGGGCATCGGGCCGGCCTCGTGACCGTCCGTCCGGATCGGCTGAAAATCGATCCGGCACCGTTTTTTACCCGAAAGCCGCGTGGGGTCCGAAGCCCCGCGCGGCTTTTTTTCTCTTTTTTGCCCGCATTGTGCCGTGCGAACGTAACAAATTGCGAGCGGGCGCCACGGGGCGGTCGGAATCGGAGGCGCTTCGCGATAAAATGCGGCTATTCGACGCTCAGCCGCGCCGCGCCGCCCCGGTCCAATCGGGGCCGGCTGCCGCGCCGGCGTCAGGGCGCACCGGTTTTCATTCCAAGGAGTTCCACAATGCCTCTCGTATCAATGCGTCAATTGCTGGACCACGCGGCAGAGCACGGTTACGGCCTGCCGGCCTTCAACGTGAACAACCTGGAGCAGGTCCAGGCGATCATGGCGGCGGCGGACCAGGTCGGCGCGCCCGTGATCATGCAGGCATCGGCCGGCGCGCGTAAGTACGCGGGCGAGCCGTTCCTGCGCCACCTGATCGAAGCAGCCGTCGAGTCGTACCCGCACATCCCGGTCGTGATGCACCAGGATCACGGCCAGTCGCCGGCAGTCTGCACGGCCGCGATCCGCAGCGGCTTCACGAGCGTGATGATGGACGGTTCGCTCGAAGCCGACGGCAAGACGGTCGCGTCGTACGAGTACAACGTCGACGTGTCGCGCAAGGTCGTCGAGATGGCGCACTCGATCGGCGTGACGGTCGAAGCCGAACTCGGCGTGCTCGGCTCGCTCGAGACGATGAAGGGCGACAAGGAAGACGGCCACGGCGCGGAAGGCACGATGACCCGCGAGCAGCTGCTGACCGATCCGGAGCAGGCCGCCGACTTCGTGAAGCTCACGCAGTGCGACGCGCTCGCGATCGCGATCGGCACGTCGCACGGTGCGTACAAGTTCTCGAAGAAGCCGACGGGCGACATCCTGTCGATCCAGCGCATCAAGGAAATCCACGCGCGCATCCCGAACACGCACCTCGTGATGCACGGTTCGTCGTCGGTGCCGCAGGAGCTGCTGGCCGAGATCCGCGAATTCGGCGGCGACATGAAGGAAACCTACGGCGTGCCGGTCGAGGAAATCCAGGAAGGCATCAAGCACGGCGTGCGCAAGATCAACATCGACACCGACCTGCGTCTCGCGATCACCGGCGCGATCCGCCGCTACCTGTTCGAGAACCCGGGCAAGTTCGATCCGCGCGACTACCTGAAGCCCGCGCGCGAAGCGGCGAAGCAGGTTTGCGTCGACCGTTACCTCGCGTTCGGCTGCGAAGGCCAGGCCGGCAAGATCAAGCCGGTATCGCTCGACAAGATCGCCGAGCAGTACAAGTCCGGCGCGCTCGCGCAGGTCGTGCGCTGAGACTGTAGTACGATTGCCCCCGCCGCAAGGCCGGGGCTGGCCGCCCGGTTGCCGGATCTGATCCGGCCCCGGCAGCCGTTCCGTCCGGCCGAACAAGGGCCGGCCGGCAACCGCCGGGCGTTGTCGCCCACCGGTTCGCCGACGTATTGCAAGACCGCCGTTCCCGCCTGCCGCGGGGAACGGCGTTTCCCTTTTTGTTTGGCTCCTTATCTGCGAAAAGACGATGTCTACCCTTTACGAATCCACGCTCCGCTCGCTGCCGCTCCTCGGTCGCGGCAAGGTCCGCGATAACTACGCGGTCGGCAACGACAAGCTCCTGATCGTCACGACCGACCGTCTGTCGGCATTCGACGTGGTGATGGGCGAGCCGATTCCGAACAAGGGCCGCGTGCTGAACCAGATGGCGAACTTCTGGTTCGACAAGCTCGCGCACATCGTGCCGAACCACCTGACGGGCGACGCGCCGGAAGCGGTCGTCGCGGCCGACGAGGTCGAGCAGGTGAAGGGCCGCGGCGTGGTCGTCAAGCGCCTCGAGCCGATCATGATCGAAGCGGTCGTGCGCGGCTACCTGGCCGGCAGCGGCTGGAAGGAATACCAGGCGTCGGGCGCCGTGTGCGGCGTGCAGCTGCCGGAAGGCCTGCAGAACGCGCAGAAGCTGCCCGAGCCGATCTTCACGCCGGCCGCGAAGGCCGAGATGGGCGAGCACGACGAGAACATCACGTTCGAGGAAACCGAGCGCCGCATCGGCACCGAGCTGGCCGCGACGATCCGCGACATCTCGATCAAGCTGTACAAGGAAGCGGCCGACTACGCGGCGACGCGCGGCATCATCATCGCCGACACGAAGTTCGAATTCGGCCTCGACAACCACGGCAAGCTGTACCTGATGGACGAAGCGCTGACGGCCGATTCGTCGCGCTTCTGGCCGGCCGACCAGTACGAAGTCGGCACGAACCCGCCGTCGTTCGACAAGCAGTTCGTGCGCGACTGGCTCGAGGCGCAGCCGTGGGGCAAGACGGCGCCGGCGCCGGCGCTGCCGGCCGACGTCGTCGAGAAGACGGCCGCGAAGTACCAGGAAGCGCTCGAGCGCATCACCGGCCAGTCGCTTGCCTGATCGAGGAAAGGAACAATGAGCGAAGTCCAGACTGCCCACACGCACAGTGCGCCGCTCGTCGGCGTGCTGATGGGTTCGAGTTCCGACTGGGACGTGATGAAGCACGCGGTCGCGATCCTGCAGGAATTCGGCGTACCGTACGAAGCGAAGGTCGTGTCCGCGCACCGGATGCCCGACGAGATGTTCGACTATGCGGAGAAGGCGCGCGAGCGCGGGCTGCGGGCGATCATCGCGGGCGCCGGCGGCGCCGCGCACCTGCCCGGCATGCTGGCCGCGAAGACCACGGTGCCCGTGCTCGGCGTGCCGGTCGCGAGCAAGTACCTGAAGGGCGTCGATTCGCTCCATTCGATCGTGCAGATGCCGAAGGGCGTGCCCGTTGCGACGTTCGCGATCGGCGAGGCCGGCGCCGCGAATGCCGCGCTGTTCGCCGTGTCGATCCTGTCCGGCCATTCGGTCGACTATGCGAACCGGCTCGCCGCGTTCCGCGTGCGCCAGAACGAAGCCGCGCACGCGATGGTGCTGCCGCCGCTGGAATGACGGCATGGCGCGCGGCCGCGCGACGCGGCCGGCGCCGGATTTTCCCACTGCGGCGGGCATTTCCGCGTTCCGCCGCGACCGACCACTGACATGACCGCAACTCCTGATTCCGTTTCCCCGATCCTGCCCGGCGCGTGGCTGGGCATGGTCGGCGGTGGCCAGCTCGGCCGCATGTTCTGCTTTGCCGCCCAGTCGATGGGCTATCGCGTCGCCGTGCTCGACCCCGATCCGACGAGCCCCGCCGGCGCGGTCGCCGACCGCCACCTGCGCGCGGCGTACGACGACGAAGCCGCGCTCGCCGAACTGGCCGATCTGTGCGACGCGGTGTCGACGGAGTTCGAGAACGTGCCGGCCGCGAGCCTCGATTTCCTCGCGCGCACGACGTTCGTCGCGCCGGCCGGCCGCTGCGTCGCGGTCGCGCAGGACCGGATCGCGGAGAAGCGCTTCATCGAGGCGTCGGGCGTGCCCGTCGCGCCGCACGTCGTGATCGAATCGTCGGCGGCGCTCGCCGCGCTCGACGATGCCGCGCTCGGCGCGGTGCTGCCGGGCATCCTGAAGACGGCGCGCCTCGGCTACGACGGCAAGGGCCAGGTGCGGGTGAGCACCGCGCAGGAAGCGCGCGACGCCCATGCGGCGCTCGGCGGCGTGCCCTGCGTGCTCGAGAAGCGCCTGCCGCTGAAATACGAAGTGTCGGCGCTGATCGCGCGCGGCGCGGACGGCCGCTCGGCCGCGTTCCCGCTCGCGCAGAACGTGCACCACAACGGCATCCTCGCGCTGACGGTCGTGCCGGCGCCGGCCGCCGATGCCGCGCGCGTCGCAGAGGCGCAGCAGGCTGCCGTGCGGATCGCCGATACGCTCGGCTACGTCGGCGTGCTGTGCGTCGAATTCTTCGTGCTGGAAGACGGCTCGTTCGTCGCGAACGAAATGGCGCCGCGCCCGCACAACTCCGGCCACTACACGGTCGATGCGTGCGCAACGAGCCAGTTCGAGCAGCAGGTGCGCGCGATGACGCGCATGCCGCTCGGCAACCCGCGCCAGCATTCGCCGGCCGCGATGCTGAACATCCTCGGCGACGTGTGGTTCCCCAACGGGGCAGCGGCCGATGCCGTCACGCCGCCGTGGGACACGGTCGCCGCGATGCCGGCTGCGCACCTGCACCTGTACGGCAAGGAAGACGCACGGGTCGGCCGCAAGATGGGCCACGTGAACTTCACGGCCGAGACGCGCGACGAAGCCGTTGCCGCCGCCACCGCGTGCGCGCAGCTGCTGCGCGTGCCGCTCGACTGAGGCGCCGGCCGATGCCCATCGATCTCCCGAAGTCCGTGACGCTTGCCCAGATCGACGCGGCCGCCGCGCTGCTCGACGCGGGGCAGCTCGTCGCGTTCCCGACCGAGACCGTCTACGGGCTCGGCGGCGATGCAGCGAACCCCGAAGCCGTCGCGCGCATCTACGCGGCGAAAGGGCGGCCCGCGAACCATCCGGTGATCGTGCATCTGCCGCCGGGCGGCGATCCCGGCTATTGGGCCGACGACCTGCCGCCCGACGCGCACGCGTTGATCGACGCATTCTGGCCGGGCCCGCTGACGCTGATCCTGAAGCGCCATGCACGCATCCCGGACGCCGTGAGCGGCGGGCAGGATTCGGTCGGGCTGCGCTGTCCGTCGCATCCGGTCGCGCAGGCGCTGCTGGCCGCATTCAGCGCGCGGCGCGGCGGCCACGGCGGGGTGGCGGCGCCGTCCGCGAACCGGTTCGGCCACGTGAGCCCGACGACCGCGCAGCACGTGCGCGACGAATTCGGCGACACCGTGCACGTGCTCGACGGCGGCGCATCCGAAGTCGGCATCGAATCGACGATCCTCGACCTGTCGCGCGGCTTCCCGGCGCTGCTGCGCCCGGGCCACGTGACGCCGCAACAGATCGCCGACGTGCTTGGCCGCGCGCCACAGCTGCCGGACGGCAGCGATGCAACGGCACCGCGCGCGTCGGGCACGCTGAAAGCGCATTACGCGCCGCGCACGCCGCTCGCATTGCTGCCGTTCGATGCGCTCGGACCGCTGCTCGCGGCTGCGCAAACCGATGGCGAACGCGTTGCGCTCGTCGCCCGTGCATCGCGCGCGGGGCACTGGGCGCAGGCCGACGGCGTGCATTTCGTCGCGGCGCCGGAAGATCCGCAAGCCTATGCACGCGACCTGTACGGGATGCTGCGCGCGCTCGATCGTGCGCAAGTCGCACGCATCCTCGTCGAGAAACTGCCCGAGACCGTCGAATGGATCGCGGTCAACGATCGCCTCGGCCGCGCGGCGGCCGCGTTCGAAGCGCGCGACTGACGTCCGTTTCGCTTCACGCATGAAAAACGCCCGACCGGCGAACCGGTCGGGCGTTTTCGTTTGGGCGCGTGGCCGGCCGCTTACTTGCCGACGCCGGACTTCGCGATCTGCTGTTCGACGAACTGCGCGAACAGTGCGTGCAGGTGCGTCGTCGGGTGGACCGTGTCGGCGAACATGTAGGTCTGGTCCGCGTTCGCGACCGTGTAGGTCTGCGGCGAGCAGAACAGCGACGAGCCGAATGCGGTTGCGTTCGCGACGCCGTACTGCGTGGCGGCCTGGACCATTGCCTTCAGGTTGCAGGCGGTGTCGGTGTTCGACACGCTGAAACCGTTCGCCTGGTAGTTGGCCGCGATGCCGTCCTGCCACGTGAACACATCGACCACCGCATACTTCGTCGGGTCGACCTTCAGCGCGGCGAGCGTGCCGACGAGCGTCTTGTTGAACAGGCCCGACAGTTGCGTGAACGCAGCCTGCGTGCCGCCCTGCAGTGCGAGCGGCGTGCCGCCGATGTCCGGCACGTTCGCGACGAATACGTGCGTCGCGCCGGCCGCGACGATCTGCTGGACGATGCCGCCGAGCTGCTGTGCGGCCAGGCCGATCGCCTGTGCGGCCGCGAGCTGCGCGGCCGGCGTGTTGCCTTGTGCCTGCGCGACCTGCGCCTGGTAGAAGATGTCGTTCGCGCCGCCGTTGACCAGCACGATCTGGCCGGCGTTGAAGCTGCCGTGCTGCGATATGTACTGCTTGACCTGGTCGGCGATCGGCGTCGTCGTGGCCTGCGCGTAGTCGGCGTTCGGCACGCTGGCGTCCGCGTGGCCGATGCCCGGCTGCAGCGTCACGCGCGAGCCGCCTTGTGCGTAGCCGAGGCCGCCGGTGGCCTGCAGCGGGATGCCGAAGCCGCCCTGGTTCGCGGGCTGCAGCGTGTCGCCGTAGTACTGCGCGACGTTCTGCGTCCACACCTGGCCCGGGTTGGTCGTGAAGCGGCCGCCGCCGAAGCCGAGCTTGATCTGCGAGTAGGTGCCCGCGTCGGACAGGCTGTCGCCGAACGACACGATCTGCATCTTCACGCCCGACGGCGGCGTGTTCGATGCGCTGCTGCTGTTGTTGTCGTCACCGCCGCCGCACGCGGCGAGCAGCGCGAGCGCGGCGCCGGCGATCGCGGCCTGCGCGGTGCGCAGCATGCGCTGACGGGTGCGGGAAGGTGCGTGTTGTTGTGTCTGCATCGTTCGATCTCCTCGTTGATATGGCCTGATGTGTTTCTCATCTGCCGCGTGCCTGCTCGGTTCCGGGCTGCGCGGCGGCCGTTGGCTGAAACGGTTTATTGGTTACGCGCAGCCGCCATCGGCACGGTGCGCGGGTCCTGGTTCGCGGCCTCGGCAATCTGCGCATGATAAGCGCTCGCCCATTCGGGCGGGCCGAAAATCGCGCGCAGCTTGTTGCGCCATCCGTCGACGCGCAACGCGTCGGACGCCATCGACACCCACTCGTGGAACGTCGCGACGAGCGGGTTGTTCGAGCCGAGCCGCTCGACGATCCCGTACTGCGGCGGGTCGTCGGGCGTTTCTTCGACATAGCTGCCGAACAGGCGGTCCCAGATCACCAGGACGCCTGCGTAATTGCGGTCGATGTAGCGTGCGTTGCGTGCATGGTGTGCGCGGTGGATCGACGGCGTGTTCAGCACGTATTCGAGCCAGCCGAGCTTGCCGATCGCCTGCGTGTGCACGAAGAACTGGAACGCGAGGTTGATCAGCACGATGCCGACGACCTGTTGCGGCGGAAAGCCGGCGAACGCGAGCGGCAGCCAGAACACCCACATGCCCGCGACGGGGTACATCAGGCTCTGGCGGAACGCGGTCGAGAAATTCATCCGCTCGGACGAGTGGTGCACGACGTGCGCGGCCCACAGCCAGCGCACGCGATGGCTCGCGCGATGGAACACGTAGTAGAGGAAGTCCTGGGCGACGAACAGCACCGCGAACGACAGCCAGCTGTCGTGCCACGTGAACAGGCGATAGTGCTGGTAGCAGTACGCGTAGACGGGGATCACGAACAGCCATGCGATCTTGTCGGCGCCCTGGTGCATCAGCGCGAGCGCCGCATTGCACAGCGTGTCGCGCCACGCATAGAGATGGTCCTGCGCACGGGTGCGGGCGAGGTGCCAGGCCTCCCACGCGATGCAGAGCAGGAAGACGGGCGCCAGCGCGAGCAGAAGCAATTCGACGTCGAATCGCATGGGCGTGTCTCCTTCTTTCCCCTGCAAGCCATGAGGCCGGGCGTATGGCCCGTTGTAGATATCGGTCAGGCCAACAGCCTACGCAATCGCCACGCGCTAGGCGAGGGGGCAGCGTAGAGGGTTCCCTCTGAGGACAGGGTTTCTACGGAAGCCTCGCGGCGCGGGGCCCGGCGGTGCGGCCCTGTTTTACGGGCGCGATTGGCGCACGGCGCGTCGCGCGCCGGCGGCGGAGGCGTTTCAAACCGGGGAGGGCGAAATTCCGTGTTCGGAGCGGCGGAAAACGGCTCGGGCCGCCCGAGAGGGCGACCCGATGCGCGGGGTGCGGCGCGTCAGTGCGCGCCCGCGTAGATCCACTCGAGCAGCGTGTCGTGCGCGGCGCGCGCGCCTTCCGCGTGATCGTTGTTGATGAAGCTGACGACGATGTAGCTCTGGCCGTCGGCGCCGCCGACATAGCCCGCGATCGCGCGCACGTCGCGCAGCGTGCCGGTCTTGATGTGCGCGTTGCCGAGCACGCCGGCGTTGGTGAGGCGGTTCTTCATCGTGCCGTCGATGCCGGCGATCGGCAGCGAATCGACGAAGGTCTGCGCGACGGGGCTCGCGTTCGCGGCCTGCAGCAGCGCGGCGAGCGACAGCGCGCTCACGTGTTCTTCGCGCGACAGGCCCGAGCCGTTCTCGAGCACGAGATCGGGCATCGCGATGCCGTTCTTCTGCAGGAATGCCTGGATCGCGCGGCTCGACTGTTCGGGCGTCGCGGGCGGCTTGCCGCTCACCGCACCGATCGTCAGGAACAGGTTGCGCGCCATCACGTTGTTGCTGAACTTGTTGATGTCGTAGACGATGCTGCCGAGCACCGGGCTGTGATGCACGGCGAGGGGCCGCGCGGTGGTCGGCACCTTGCCTTCGCTCACGGGCCCTGCGATCGTGCCGCCGTCCTGCTGCCACAGCGCGAGGAAGCCGCGCGCGAAGAACGTCGTGTGATCGAGGATCGCGAGGTTGGTCGTGTGCGCGCCGCAGCGCAGCGGATAGTCGCCCGCGAACGAGGCCGTCATGATCCCGCCGCCGGCCGACAGCGTCGGGCGCGCGGCCGCGGCGGCCGCGCTGCACGAGCCCGAGCCTTCGACGAGCTGGTTGTCGATCGACAGGTTCGCGAGCGGCGGCAGCACGTCGACGGCCACCTTGCCGTCTTCACCCGGCGTGACCGTGAACGATACGGCCTTGAACGCGTAGAGCAGCGGATCGGGGCCGACGTTGTACGGCGCGCTGGCATCGTCGTCGAACGACGGCAGGTCGCGCGTCGACGCCGCAAAATAGCTCTTGTCGAGCACGAGGCCGCCGGCCACGCGCTTGACGCCGGCCTTGCGGAGCTTGTCGACGAGGTCGATCAGCTCTTCGGGCACGAGCTTCGGATCGCCGGTGCCCTTGATGTACAGGTTGCCCTGCAGCGTGCCGTCGGGGTCAATGGTGCCGTCCGTGTACGCGGTCGTGCGCCAGCGGTAGTCGGGGCCGAGGATCGACAGGCCCGAGAAGGTCGTCACGAGCTTCATCGTCGAGGCCGGCAGCATCGGCCGGCTCGCATTCCACGCGATCAGCGGTTCGGGATCGCCAACGCGCTCGACGACGACGCTCATCGCCGAGGCCGGCACCTTCGCGCGCTGCAGCGCGACGAGCACGGACGCCGGCAGGCCGGCCGCACGCGCGGCGGGCGATACGACGGCGGTCTTGCGCGCTCCCTTGGGGGAATGCTTGCGGGCCTGCGCGGACGGTGCGAACGCGAGGGCCGTGCAGGTGGCGACGACGGCGGCTGCGCGCAGGCACAGGCGGGCGCGGGGGGCGAACCGGACGGAAAGATCGGAAATCGGCATGGGCGAATACGGGAGAAGCAGGGGCTCGGGCAGGGCGCGCGGCGGCGCCGAAGCGCACATTGTAGAGACAAGTCCGCGCAGGCCCCTTGCAACCCGCCTTACTGTTGCATTGCAGGGTGCCGCGCACGCGATTCGCGGCGCTACAATGGTCGGCGTGTTTGACTCGCCCCATGGATGCCAGTCCCGATGCGGATACTGCTTGTCGAAGATGATCGAATGATTGCCGAAGGCGTGCGCAAGGCGCTGCGCTCGGACGGCTTTGCGGTCGACTGGGTGCAGGACGGCGACGCGGCGCTCACGGCGCTCGGCGGCGAGACGTACGACCTGCTGCTGCTCGATCTCGGCCTGCCGAAGCGCGACGGCGTCGACGTGCTGCGCACGCTGCGCGCGCGCGGGCTGTCGCTGCCCGTGCTGATCGTCACCGCGCGCGACGCCATTGCCGACCGCGTGAAGGGGCTCGACGCGGGCGCCGACGACTACCTCGTCAAGCCGTTCGACCTCGATGAACTCGGCGCGCGGATGCGCGCGCTGATCCGCCGCCAGGCCGGGCGCAGCGAATCGCTGATCCGCCACGGCGCGCTGACGCTCGACCCCGCTTCGCACCAGGTGACGCTCGACGGCGTGCCCGTCGCGCTGTCCGCGCGCGAGTTCGCGCTGCTCGAGGCGCTGCTCGCGCGGCCGGGCGCGGTGCTGTCGAAGAGCCAGCTCGAGGAGAAGATGTACGGCTGGGGCGAGGAGATCGGCAGCAACACGGTCGAGGTCTACATCCACGCGCTGCGCAAGAAGCTCGGCTCGGACCTGATCCGCAACGTGCGCGGGCTCGGCTACATGGTCGTCAAGGAAAGCTGACGCGTGAGGTCGATTCGTCATCAATTGCTGATCTGGCTGCTCGCGATCGTCGTCGCGGGCGTGGGCATCGCGGGCTGGCTCATCTACCGGCAGGCGCTCGCGGAAGCGAACGAACTGTTCGACTACCAGCTGCAGGAAATCGCCGCGGCGCTGCCGTCGGAGCCGTTCTCGCAGGTGTTCGGCTCGCGCACCAACGGCGACGAAGGCATCGTGATCCAGATCTGGAACCGCAACGGCGTGCTGATGTATTTCTCGCATCCGCGTGCGCCGATCGCGCCGCGCGCGGAACTCGGCTTCTCGACCGAGCGCACCGATCGCGGCGAATGGCGCGTGTACGGCGCGATCGTCGGCGACAACGTCGTGCAGCTCGCGCAGCCGCTGTCGGTGCGCAACCGGCTCGCGGCGAACGTCGCGCTGCGCACGCTGTGGCCGTTGATCGTGCTGCTGCCGTTTCTCGGCGCGGCTGTCTGGGTGATCGTCGGGCGCGGGCTCGCGCCGCTCGGCCGCGTGACGCGCGCGGTCGAGGCGCGCCGGCCGGAGGCGCTCGATTCGCTGCCCGACGCGCGCCTGCCGCTCGAGGTGCAGCCGCTCGTACGTGCGCTGAACGGGCTGCTCGCGCGGCTGTCGGCCGCGCTCGATACGCAGAAGGCCTTCGTCGCCGACGCCGCGCACGAACTGCGCACGCCGCTCGCGGCCGTGCAGATCCAGGCGCAGCTCGTCGCCCGCGCGAAGGACGACGCGTCGCGCCGCGAGGCGGTTGCGGATCTCCTGGACGGCGTGTCGCGCGCGACGCGCCTCACCGAGCAGCTGCTCGCGCTCGCGCGCGCCGAACCGGACGGCGCGACGATGCGCGAACCGGTCGACCTGCAGACGCTGCTCGCCGAATGCGTGGCCGCGCACGCGCCGCTCGCGCAGCGGCGCGACATCGATCTCGGTTTCGAGGAGACGCGCGCGGCGAGCGTCGTCGCGGACGTCGGCGCGCTGCGCGTGATGTTCGGCAACCTGCTCGACAACGCGGTGAAGTACACGCCGGACGGCGGGCGCATCGACGTGTCGCTGACCCGCGACGCGGCCGGCCGCGCCTGCGTCCAGATCGGCGACAGCGGGCCCGGCATCCCGGCCGACGAGCGCGAGCGCGTGTTCGACCGCTTCTACCGCGACAGCTCCGCGCGGGCACGCACCGACGTCGCGGGCAGCGGGCTCGGGCTCGCGATCGTCAAGCGCGTCGCGGCCCAGCAGGGCGCGACGGTGTCGCTCGGCGACGCGGCGGCGGGCGGCCTGCTCGTCAGCGTCGTGTTCCGCGACGCCGAGATGCCGGCCGAGGCGCCGCAGCCGTCCGAATCCGCGTGAAGCGTGCCGCCGGGCGGCCGCTTAAGCCCCGCTTAAGGCTGATTAAGCCTCCTTTAAGTCAGCGTCGTTACGCTGCGTCCTAACAAAGAGGAGGTCCTACGATGAACACCCGATTCCTTGCGCGCGGCACCGTCGCGGTCGCCGTGGCGGCCGCCCTGTCAGCCGGTTATTTCGCCGGTACCCGCCGCGCCGATCCGCAGATCATCACGCCCGCGCAGGCCGCGCTGATGCCGGCCGAAGCGGCCGCGAAGACCGGCATCCCCGATTTCTCCGGGCTCGTCGAGACTTACGGCCCGGCCGTCGTGAACATCAGCGCGAAGCACGTCGTGAAGCAGGTGTCGCGGCGCGTGCAGCAGCCGCAGCTGCCGATCGACCCGAGCGACCCGTTCTACCAGTTCTTCAAGCACTTCTACGGCCAGGTGCCGGGCATGGGCGGCGACGCGCAGCCGGACGACCAGCCGAGCGCGAGCCTCGGGTCGGGCTTCATCGTCAGTCCGGACGGGTACATCCTCACCAATGCGCACGTGATCGACGGCGCGAACGTCGTCACGGTCAAGCTGACCGACAAGCGCGAATACAAGGCGAAGGTCGTCGGCTCCGACAAGCAGTCCGACGTCGCCGTGCTGAAGATCGACGCGAGCGGCCTGCCGACCGTGAAGATCGGCGATCCGGCACAGAGCAAGGTCGGCCAGTGGGTCGTCGCGATCGGCTCGCCGTACGGCTTCGACAACACGGTCACGTCGGGCATCATCAGCGCGAAGTCGCGCGCGCTGCCGGACGAGAACTACACGCCGTTCATCCAGACCGACGTGCCGGTGAACCCCGGCAACTCGGGCGGGCCGCTGTTCAACCTGCAGGGTGAGGTGATCGGCATCAACTCGATGATCTACTCGCAGACGGGCGGCTTCCAGGGCCTGTCGTTCGCGATCCCGATCAACGAGGCGATCAAGGTCAAGGACGAGCTCGTGAAGACGGGCCACGTGAGCCGCGGCCGCCTCGGCGTCGCCGTGCAGGGGCTGAACCAGACGCTCGCGAGTTCGTTCGGGCTGCAGAAGCCGGACGGCGCGCTCGTCAGCTCGGTCGATCCGAACGGTCCGGCCGCGAAGGCCGGCCTGCAGCCGGGCGACGTGATCCTGTCGGTCAACGGTTCGCCTGTCGCCGATTCGACGTCGCTGCCCGCGCAGATCGCGAACCTGAAGCCCGGTTCGAAGGCCGACCTGCAGATCTGGCGCGACAAGTCGAAGAAGTCGCTCAGCGTGACGCTCGGCGCGATGGCCGATGCGAAGCTCGCGTCGAACGACGGCGGGCCGGTCGAGCAAGGCCGCCTGGGTGTCGCGGTGCGTCCGCTGTCGCCGCAGGAGCGCAGTGCCGCCAACCTGTCGCACGGGCTGATCGTGCAGCAGGCCGGTGGCCCGGCCGCCAATGCGGGCATCCAGCCCGGCGACGTGATTCTCGCGGTCAACGGCCGCCCGGTCACGAGCCCAGAGCAGTTGCGCGACGCGGTCAAGGGCGCGGGCAACAGTCTTGCTCTTCTGATCCAGCGCGATAATGCGCAGATCTTCGTGCCGGTCGACCTGAGCTGACCGGTACAGCCGACGGCCGGCCCGGCCGGCCGTGGCAGGCGCCGCCGCCGCTCGACCGCGTGACGCAGCGCCCGTATGTGTTCCGACCCCAAGGAGAGAGCCATGCAATATCTACGCAACGTGTCCCGATTTGCCGTCGCCGCGGCGCTGGCCGCCGGCCTCGCAGCCGGTGCGACCGGCGCGTACGCGCAGTCGGACGGCTTGCCCGCCGCGCGCCAGCAGGGCGATGTCACCTTCGTGTCCGGCGGCGTCGGGCAGGACGAATCGACGGCGTTCCAGCGCAACGAGGCGAAGTGGCCGCTGGCGCTGCGCTTTACCGGCAAGGGCGGCGAGTTCCTGGCCGACGTCCAGGTGCGGATCGTTGACGGCAAGGGCGCCGAAGTGCTGAAGACCGATGCGCGCGGCCCGTACATGCTCGTGCAGGTGCCGCCGGGTCGCTATACGGTGCATGCGACGTACCAGGGCAACGATGAGGCGCGCACCGTCACCGTCGGCGCGAAGGGCGGCGCGAAAGCCGCGTTCCAGTGGAGCGCGCAGTAGCCCGCCGCGCGCGGCCCGGGCCCCGGTCGCGCAATCGGACGAAGTTTCGCCCATAATGAAAGCCACGGCACCCATGCCGTGGCTTTTTCGTTTCCTGCGCCCGGTTTGCCTGCCGGGCCGCCCGAAGGAGAAACGATGTCCGATGCAGCCGACCCTCGACTCGAAATCGTGCCGAACCGCCATCGCGTTCGCGTGATCCATCGCGGCATCACGTACGCCGATTCGCACGGTGCATTGACCGTGCGCGAAACGGGACTGCCGGACATCCACTACCTGCCGCGCGGCGACGTCAACATGCGTCGGCTCGTGAAGTCGGGTTTCACGAGCGCGTGCCCGTTCAGGGGGCAGGCCGTGCATTTCGACCTGCAGACGGAAGACGGCGTGATCGAGAACGCCGCATGGAGTTACGAGGAACCGCGGGAGGCGGCGGCCGTGCTTGCGCACTACGTCGCTTTCGATGTCGCACGGATCGACAGTCTCGTCGAGACGTCCTGATGCGGCGCGCGTTCATCGGGGAGGCGTCATGGAATTGAACGACACGTTACGCGTCGCGCTCGCGCCACCTGTCGTGCAGGAGGCGTTCGAGGATCTCGCGCTGCTGCGCGCCAGCTTCGACCATTGCGAATCGTTCGTGAAGCTTGCGCACGGCGAGTTCGCGCTGACGATCACGGTACCGCTCGGCCCGCTGCGCGCGCGCTACGACGTGCGCGTTCACGTCGCCGCCGAGCAGGGTGATGCGCAAGGGCGGCCGCGCCGCGTGCTCAACTTCAAGGCGCGCGCCGACGGCCTCGGCGCGCTGCGCGGCCAGGTCGAGCTCGTGCTGATGCCGGATGACGACGTGAACGCCACGCGCATCGAGTACGTGGTCTGGGCGACGGCGAGCGGGCCGCTTGCCGAGTTGCCGGGGCGGCAGATCGACAACGCGCTGCGCGAATGGACCGACGATTTCTTCCGCGAGTTCTGCGCGGTCGTGCAGGCCAAGCACGGTCTCGCGCCGAATCGTGCGCGCTCGGCCGCGCAGCGCCGCCAGCATGTGTTCCTGCGGCCCGCGTCGCTGATGGCCGCGACGAAGCGTGCGCTGCCGCCGCACCTGGGCGGCGCGCTGACGGGGCGCGCGGCCAGCGCGCTCCCGCATCGCGGCTCCGGCACGGTGCCGGTCTGGGCCTGGGCGGCGATGATCGTGATCGTCGCGCTGCTGCTTTACGCCGCGCGCTGGATCAACGGCGGCTGAGCGGCCGGCGTTACACCGGGCCGGCGTCGGCTCCGGCTCCGGTGCCGCGAAATTCCCTTCGATACGCAGACGGCGACGTGCCCAGCGCGCCCGCGAAATGCTGGCGCAGCGACACGCTCGACCCGTAGCCGGCCGCCTGCGCGATCGCGTCGATCGATTGTCCGGTGGTTTCCAGCAGGTGCTGCGCGCGTGCGAGCCGCTCGGCCTGCAGCCAGGCGGTGACGGTCGTGCCCGTCGCCTGGCGGAAGTGGCGCGTGAACGTGCGCCGGCTCATCAGCACGCGTTCGGCGAGCGAATCGACGCTGTGCGCGGCGTCGAGGTGCGCGCGCACCCAGTCGAGCAGGCCCGCGAGCCGCGCATCGCGCGGGTGCGCGGCGACCGGCTGCGGCACGTACTGGGCCTGGCCGCCCTGGCGGTGAGGCGGGATCACGAGGCGGCGCGCGATCTGGTTCGCGGCGTCCGAGCCGAAGCGCCGCCGCACGACGTGCAGGCAGCAATCGAGGCCTGCTGCCGTGCCGGCCGATGTCATCAGGTTGCCGTCGTCGACGTACAGCACGTCGGGATCGAGCTTTACGCGCGGAAAGCGTTGTGCGAAATCATCGGCCCACGCCCAGTGCGTGGTGGCCGGGCGGCCGTCGAGCAGGCCGGCCGCGGCGAGCACGTACGCGCCGAGGCACAGCCCGACGAGCTGTGCACTGCGCGCGGCGACCGCACGGACCGCGTCGAGCAGTGCGTCGGGCGGCGCTTCGTCCGGGTCGCGCCACGCCGGCACGATCACGATGTCCGCATCGTCGAGCGCGTCGAGCCCGTACGGCGCGGTGATCGTGAAGCCGCCCGTCGTGGACAGCGGGCCGCGTTCGGCCGAGCAGACGCGAAACTCGAACACGGGCGACGCGGCCGCGTCGCGTTCCTTGCCGAACACGACGGACGGCACCGACAGGTGGAACGGGCTGATGCCGTCGTACGCGATCACGGCGACGACGGTCGGAACGGGCGGGGTGGGCAGCGCGGCAGCGGCCATGACGGGCTCCGGGATGGCGATGGCCCGATTTTATCGAAGAATGGCTATCGGGCCACTGTCCGCGTGAACGACGCGGCCCGACAATGCATCGCATCGCGCCGCTGGCCGCCCCGTTCCGGGGCGGGGCCGCGCCCCCAGCCAGGAGCCCGCCATGTCGAATGCGAACGCCGTCCCGTCTTCCGTTTCCAGTCCTGCCGCCCGCCGTGCGCTGATCGTGATCGACGTCCAGAACGAATACGTGACGGGCAACCTGCCGATCGAGTATCCGCCGCTCGACGTGTCGCTCGCGAACATCGGTCGCGCGATCGACGCCGCGCACGCGGCCGGTGTGCCCGTGATCGTCGTGCAGCACGTCGCGCCGGCCGGTGCGCCGATCTTCGCGCCGGGCTCCGACGGCGTCGCGCTGCACGCGGTGGTCGCGAGCCGGCCGTATGCGCACCTGATCGAGAAGACGCTGGCGAGTTCGTTCGCCGGGACCGATCTCGCCGCGTGGCTCGATGCGCACGGGATCGACACGGTCGCGGTGGCCGGCTACATGACGCACAACTGCAATGCGGCGACGGTCTATCACGCGGCGCATGCGGGGCTGAAGGTCGAATACCTGGCCGACGCGACGGGCGCGCTGCCTTACGAGAACGAAGCGGGCGTGGCGAGCGCCGAGGAGATTCACCGCGCGTACACGGTGGTGTTCCAGTCGAATTTCGCGGCCGTGATGCCGACGGACGCGTGGATCGCGGGCCTGGCCGGCGCACCGATGCCGGCGCGCGATTCGGTGGCCGCGTCGAGCCGGCGGGCCCGTGCGCAGCGCGCGAAGGCGGCCTGACGAGGCAGCCGGGGGCGGGGCAGCACACCCCGCCGCGCCGTCAGTCGCTGTCCTTCAGCATCGCCGGGCTGTAGCGCAGCATGTCGAAGCAGCCGTCGACGAGTTTTTCCGCGTGCTGCTCGGCGTCGATCTCGTCGGGCAGCATCAGCATGTCGCGCACGAAGCCGCTGACGAGCGTGTGCAGCATCAGCGTCGCGCGCCACGTATCGAGCCGCTCGGGCAGCAGCTTGAGTCCCACAGCCACCGCGAGATCGGCGTCGATCATGTGCAGCGCCTCGCTCATCCCGGCGCGGTTGCGCTGCAGCAGCGGCTCCATGTCCGCGACGTACTCGCACTTCATGAACAGGATGCTGAACACGCGCCGCAGCTGCGAGTCGCGCTGCACGCCGAGCAGGCACCAGATCAGGATCTGCCGGATCTTCTCGAGCGGATTGCCGCCCGGTGCGTCGAGCGGCATCCGCTTCAGTTCGTCGATCGGCAGAAACACGCGGTCGAACATCGCGTCGAACAGTTCGCTCTTGTTCGCGAAGTGCCAGTAGATCGCGCCGCGCGTCACGCCGGCGTGCTGCGCGATGTCCGCGAGCGACGTGTGCGACACGCCCTTCTCGAAGAACACGTGCTCGGCGGCGTCGAGAATGCTGTTGCGTGTCTCGAGCGCCTCCTCCTTGGTACGTCTGACCATGTGCAGGCCTGAATGGATCGGTCGTAGGTGAATATAGGGTCTGCAACCCTCGCAGCCGTCTTGCGGACGGGCTATGCTTGCCACTGGTAACAATTCGTAAGACTGGACAGTCGGCGGAGCGCAACCGGGCTTTTTACATACATTCGTGAATGTATATACAATACCACCCTACGATCGAATGACCCAAGTGGCAATCAGTTAATATCCCACTCTGCTGATTCCCGCCCTAGTACCTGTCCGCAGTTCGCGGCATCCCCGTCGGCATGGAGGTCTCGTGCCGACGTGCTGTATCTGGCAGTCCAGTAATTCAGGTGTTCGATCTGCGCCGCGAGGCGCATCCGTGTTGCGCTCCGGTCGGGTGCGGCACTTATTCCATTGGTTATACACAGAGGTCGCTCCATGCGCGTCGAACGGGTTCCATACCGCTTAATCACTGTCGCGACGGCCGCCGTTTTCCTGGCCGCGTGCGGGAAAAAAGAATCGGCACCGCCGCCGCAAACGCCGGAAGTCGGCGTCGTCACCGTCCAACCGCAAGCCGTACCGGTCTTCACCGACCTGCCGGGCCGCACCAGTGCATTCCTCGTCGCGCAGGTCCGCGCACGGGTCGACGGCATCGTGCTGCGCCGTGAATTCACCGAAGGCACCGACGTCAAGGCCGGCCAGCGTCTGTACAAGATCGACCCGGCGCCGTACGTCGCCGCGCTGAACAGCGCGAAGGCGACGCTCGCGAAGGCGCAGGCGAACCTCGTCACGCAGAACGCGCTGGTCGCGCGCTACAAGGTGCTGGTCGCCGCGAACGCGGTCAGCAAGCAGGACTACGACAACGCAGTGGCCACGCAAGGGCAGGCCGCGGCGGACGTCGCGGCCGGCAAGGCAGCGGTCGACACCGCGCAGATCAACCTCGGCTATACGGATGTCGTCTCGCCGATCACGGGCCGCGTCGGCATCTCGCAAGTGACGCCGGGCGCGTACGTGCAGGCGAGCCAGGCGACGCTGATGTCGACCGTGCAGCAGCTCGATCCGGTGTACGTCGACCTCACGCAGTCGAGCCTCGATGGTTTGAAGCTGCGCCAGGACGTGCAGAGCGGCCGCCTGAAGACGAGCGGCCCGGGCGCGGCGAAGGTGTCGCTGATCCTGGAAGACGGCAAGACCTACTCGGAAGCGGGCAAGCTGCAGTTCTCGGACGTGACGGTCGACCAGACCACCGGCTCGGTGACGATCCGCGCGGTGTTCCCGAACCCGGGCCGCGTGCTGCTGCCGGGGATGTTCGTGCGCGCACGGATCGAGGAAGGCGTGAACGAGAACGCATTCCTGGTGCCGCAGATCGGCGTCACGCATGACCAGAAGGGGCAGGCGATCGCGATGGTGGTGAACGCCAGCAACAAGGTCGAGCCGCGTCCGCTGAAGACGACCGGCATGCAGGGCGCGAACTGGGTCGTCGAAAGCGGTCTGCAGGCGGGCGATCACGTGATCGTCCAGGGCGTCGACAAGGTGCGCCCGGGCGCGACCGTGAAGACGGTCCCCGCCCAGCTCGCACCGGCGGCCGATGCCGCGTCGGGCGCCGCTGCCTCCGCCGCGCCGGCTGCCGCCGGTTCCGGCGCCGCTGCCGCTTCCGGTGCCGCCGCATCGGGCGCCGCGCCCGCGAGTGCCGCCGCTGCTTCGAGCGCGCAATAACAGGGAGCCTGCTTCATGGCAAAGTTTTTTATCGATCGCCCGATCTTCGCGTGGGTGATCGCCATCATCCTGATGCTGGCCGGGGTTGCGGCGATCTTCACGCTGCCGATCTCGCAGTATCCGACGATCGCGCCGCCATCGATCCAGATCACCGCGAACTACCCGGGCGCTTCCGCGAAGACGGTGGAAGACACGGTGACGCAGGTGATCGAGCAGCAGATGAGCGGTCTCGACAACTTCCTGTACATGTCGTCGACGAGTGACGACTCGGGCAACGCGACGATCACGCTGACCTTCGCGCCGGGCACCAACGCCGACATCGCACAGGTCCAGGTGCAGAACAAGCTGTCGCTCGCGACGCCGGTTCTGCCGCAGGTCGTGCAGCAGCTCGGCCTGTCGGTGACGAAGTCGAGCAGCAGCTTCCTGCTGGTGCTCGCCTTCAACTCCGAAGACGGCAGCATGAACAAGTACGACCTCGCGAACTTCGTGGCGTCGCACGTGAAGGATCCGATCAGCCGGTTGAACGGCGTCGGTACCGTCACGCTGTTCGGCTCGCAGTACGCGATGCGGATCTGGCTCGACCCGACCCGCCTGACCAACTACGGCCTCACGCCGGTCGACGTCAGCTCGGCGATCACCGCGCAGAACGTGCAGATCGCGGGCGGCCAGCTCGGCGGCACGCCGGCCAAGCCGGGCACGATGCTGCAGGCGACGATCACCGAATCGACGCTGCTGCAGACGCCCGAGCAGTTCGGCAACATCCTGCTGAAGGTCAACCAGGACGGCTCGCAGGTTCGCCTGAAGGACGTCGCGCAGATCGGCCTTGGCGGCGAAAACTACAACTTCGACACGAAGTACAACGGTCAGCCGACCGCGGCACTCGGTATCCAGCTCGCGACCAACGCGAACGCCCTCGCCACCGCGAAGGCCGTGCGCGCGAAGATCGACGAACTGGCACCGTTCTTCCCGCACGGCCTCGTCGTGAAGTATCCGTACGACACGACGCCGTTCGTGAAGCTGTCGATCGAGGAAGTGGTCAAGACGCTGCTCGAAGGTATCGTGCTCGTGTTCCTCGTGATGTATCTGTTCCTGCAGAACCTGCGGGCGACGATCATCCCGACGATCGCGGTGCCGGTCGTGCTGCTCGGTACGTTCGCGATCATGTCGATGGTGGGCTTCTCGATCAACACGCTGTCGATGTTCGGCCTCGTGCTCGCGATCGGCCTGCTGGTCGACGATGCGATCGTGGTGGTCGAGAACGTCGAGCGCGTGATGGCCGAAGAGGGCTTGTCGCCGAAGGAGGCGACCCGCAAGGCGATGGGCCAGATCACCGGCGCACTCGTCGGCGTGGCGCTCGTGCTGTCGGCGGTGTTCGTGCCGGTGGCGTTCTCCGGCGGCTCGGTCGGCGCCATCTATCGCCAGTTCTCGCTGACGATCGTGTCGGCGATGGTGCTGTCGGTGCTCGTCGCGTTGATTCTGACGCCGGCACTGTGCGCGACGATCCTCAAGCCGATCCCGCAAGGGCATCACGAAGAGAAGAAGGGCTTCTTCGGCTGGTTCAACCGCACGTTCAACAACAGCCGCGACAAGTACCACGTCGGCGTGCACCACGTGATCAAGCGCTCGGGCCGCTGGCTCATCATCTATCTGGTCGTGATCGTCGCGGTCGGGCTGCTGTTCGTGCGCCTGCCGAAGTCGTTCCTGCCCGATGAAGACCAGGGCCTGATGTTCGTGATCGTGCAGACGCCGTCGGGTTCGACGCAGGAAACGACCGCGAAGACGCTCGCGAACATTTCCGACTACCTGCTGAAGGACGAGAAGGAAATCGTCGAATCGGCGTTCACGGTCAACGGCTTCAGCTTCGCGGGCCGCGGCCAGAACTCCGGTCTCGTGTTCGTGCGCCTGAAGGATTACTCGCAGCGTCAGCATGCGAACCAGAAGGTGCAGGCGTTGATCGGCCGGATGTTCGGGCGCTATGCGGGCTACAAGGACGCGATCGTGATCCCGTTCAACCCGCCGTCGATTCCCGAACTCGGTACGGCTGCCGGCTTCGACTTCGAGCTGACGGACAACGCCGGCCTCGGCCACGATGCGCTGATGGCCGCGCGTAACCAGCTGCTCGGGATGGCTTCGAAGGATCCGACGCTGCAAGGTGTCCGTCCGAACGGCCTGAACGATACGCCGCAGTACAAGGTCAACATCGACCGCGAAAAGGCGAATGCGCTGGGCGTGACGGCGGATGCGATCGACCAGACGTTCTCGATCGCGTGGGCGTCGAAGTACGTGAACAACTTCCTCGACACCGACGGCCGGATCAAGAAGGTCTACGTGCAGGCAGACGCGCCGTTCCGGATGACGCCGGAAGACATGAACATCTGGTACGTGCGCAACGGGTCGGGCGGGATGGTGCCGTTCAGTTCGTTCGCGACCGGTCACTGGACGTATGGTTCGCCGAAGCTCGAGCGCTACAACGGCGTGTCGGCGATGGAAATCCAGGGTCAGGCCGCACCGGGCAAGTCGACCGGTCAGGCGATGGCCGCGATGGAAACGCTCGCGAAGAAGCTGCCGGTCGGTATCGGCTATTCGTGGACGGGCCTGTCGTTCCAGGAAATCCAGTCCGGTTCGCAGGCGCCGATCCTGTACGCGATCTCGATCCTCGTCGTGTTCCTGTGTCTGGCGGCACTGTATGAAAGCTGGTCGATCCCGTTCTCGGTGATCATGGTCGTGCCGCTCGGCGTGATCGGTGCGCTGCTCGCGGCCACGATGCGCGGCCTCGAGAACGACGTGTTCTTCCAGGTCGGCCTGCTGACGACCGTGGGCTTGTCGGCGAAGAACGCGATCCTGATCGTGGAATTCGCGCGAGAGTTGCAGCAGACGGAGAAGATGGGGCCGATCGAGGCCGCGCTGGAAGCGGCGCGCCTGCGGCTGCGTCCTATCCTGATGACGTCGCTCGCGTTCATTCTCGGTGTGATGCCGCTCGCGATCAGCAACGGCGCGGGTTCGGCCAGCCAGCACGCGATCGGTACGGGCGTGATCGGCGGGATGATCACGGCGACGTTCCTCGCGATCTTCATGATCCCGATGTTCTTCGTGAAGATCCGCGCGATCTTCAGCGGCGAGAAGGAAGACGTCGACGAGGCGCTGCGCCTGGCTCAGGAGCACTCGCACCACGAAGAGAAGCCGGGCAACGGCGACGAAGGCAACAAGGGACAGTGATGATGCAAAAACACGCTTTGACTGCAATCGCGGTCGCGCTCTTTGCCACGGGCTGCACGATGGCGCCGCATTACAAGCGCCCCGATGCACCCGTCGCGCAGGCGTACCCGGCCGGCGGCGTCTATGCGACGCAGCCGGGCGCTGCCGGCGCGCGCAGCGCGAACGGCCAGGCGGCGACCGCCATCGGCTGGCGCGAATTCTTCGTCGATCCGCGCCTGCAGCGGCTGATCGAGATCGCGCTGAAGAACAACCGCGACCTGCGCGTGTCGGTGCTGAACATCGAGGCGGCGCGCGCGCAGTACCAGATCACGCGCGCGGGCCTGTTCCCGACGCTAGACGGTACGGGCACGGGCAACATCCAGCGCGTGCCGCAGGGCCTTTCGCAGACCGGTGCGCCGTACATCTCGCGCGCCTACAACGTCGGGCTGTCGGCGTCGTGGGAGCTCGATCTGTTCGGCCGCGTGCAGAGCCTGAAGGACCAGGCGCTCGCGCAGTACCTGTCGACGTCGTACGCACGGCAGGCGTCGGAAATCTCGTTGGTGTCGCAGGTGGCCGATCAATACCTGACGCTGCTGTCGACCGACGACCTGCTGAAGGTCACGGAGGACACGCTGAAGTCCGCTCAGGCGCAGTACGACCTGACGAAGCTGCGCTTCGACAACGGCACGGGCTCCGAGCTCGAACTGCGCCAGGCGCAGACGGTGGTCGAGACGGCGCTCGCGAACCAGCAGGCGCAGGCCCGTGCCCGCGCGCAGGCGCTGAACGCGCTGGTGCTGCTGATCGGCGAGCCGCTGCCGGACGATCTGCCGGCAGGCATGCCGCTCGACGCGCAGAACCTGTTGACGGACGTGCCGGCCGGGTTGCCGTCGGATCTGCTGACGCGTCGTCCCGACGTGATGCAGGCCGAGCAGACGCTGCTGGCCGCGAACGCGAACATCGGCGCGGCGCGCGCGGCGTTCTTCCCGCGAATCTCGCTGACGGGTGCGTTCGGCACCGGCAGCCCGACGCTGGGCGGCCTGTTCAAGGCCGGCACGGCCGCATGGTCGTTCGCGCCGCAGATCACGATGCCGATCTTCGAAGGTGGTCAGAACATTGCTAACCTGAACCTCGCGAATGTGCAGAAGCGCATCGAGATCGCGAACTACGAGAAGGCGATCCAGTCGGCGTTCCGCGAAGTGGCGGATGGTCTCGCCGCACGCGGCACGTACGACCAGCAGATCGCGGCGCTGGAGCGCAACGAGCACGCGCAGCAGCGTCGCTACGACCTGTCGGACCTGCGTTACAAGAACGGCGTCGACAGCTACCTGTCGGTGCTGACCGCGCAGACGGACCTGTATTCGGCGCAGCAGACGCTGATCAGCGCGCGTCTGGCGCGCTGGACGAACCTGGTCGACCTGTATCGCGCGCTGGGCGGCGGGTGGATCCAGCGGGCCGGCGAAACGCCGCGCGCGCCGGATGCACCGGCCGACTACGACAAGGCAGCTGCTCCGGCGGCGGCGTCGGCAGCGACGACGAACGGGTAAGCGCAACGCAGGGCAGGCGCTGTTTCGCGTGCTTGTCCTTCGAACCGGCTGTACGCGGAAACGAAAACGCCACGGACGAAAGCCCGTGGCGTTTTCTTTTGTACGACTGAATCGCGCGAAGATGGTCGGCGTGACGACGACTGCATCGGACTTCGGTGACGTCGATGACGCCGGCCACATCGCCCTGCGTGGCCCATCTGCATTCCGCGCTGCCCAGCGTCTCCGCTGACCCGCCTCGCGACGCGAGGAGTGGCCGCCGTGAACACGCCACCTGCTTCGTCACCCCCAAAGCAAAACGCCACGGCATGCCGTGGCGTCTTGCTTTTACCGCGTCGCGCCGTCGTCGGGCGCGGGGCGATCAGTGGTGCACGTCGACGGGGCGCCCGTCGAAGTCGTGCCCGGCGCGCCGAATCTCGCAGCGCGCATCCTTTTCGCCTTTCACGCCGTTGAACACGATGTTCAGGATCACGGCCGAGGCCGAGGCCAGCAGGATGCCGCTGTGCAGGATCGGCGCGAGCGCCGGCGGCAGCTTCGAGAAGAAGTGCGGCGACACGACCGGCACGAGGCCCATGCCGACGCTCACGGCGACGATGAACAGGTTGTGCGAATTGTTCACGAAGTCGACCTTCGACAGCACCTTGATGCCGTTCGCGGCGACCATCCCGAACATCACGATGCCTGCGCCGCCGAGCACGAACGGCGGTACCGATGCGACGACCTGCGCCATCTTCGGGAACAGGCCGAGCAGCACGAGGATCACGCCGCCCGTCGCACACACGAACCGGCTCTTCACGCCCGTCACGCCGATCAGGCCGACGTTCTGCGAGAACGACGTATGCGGGAACGAGTTGAAGATGCCGCCGATCAGCGTGCCGAGGCCGTCGACGCGCAGGCCGCGCACCAGGCGCTCCTGGTTGACCGGACGATCGACCATGTCGCCGACCGCGAGGAACATGCCGGTCGATTCGATGAACGTGACGAACATCACCGTGACCATCGTCACGATCGACAGCGGGTCGAAGTGCGGCATGCCGAAGTGGAACGGCATCACGATGCCGACCCACGGTGCGTGCGCGACGCCGTCGGTATTCACGCGGCCGATCGCGAACGCGATCGCGAAGCCGGCGACGATGCCGAGCAGTACCGAGATGTTCGCGATGAAGCCGCGGCCGAACTTGTTGATCAGCAGGATCAGCGTCAGCACGAGCAGCGACAGGCCGAGATAGACGGGGCTGCCGTACTCGGGGTTGCCGACGCCGCCGGCCGCCCAGTTGATGCCGACTTCCATCAGCGACAGCCCGATCACCGCGATCACGGTGCCGACGACCACCGGCGGGAAGAACCGCAACAGCTTGCCGATCATCGGCGCGAGCACGATGCCGATGATGCCGGCCGCGATCGTCGATCCGAAGATGTCGAGAATGCCGAGGCCGGGGTTCGTGCCGATCGCGATCATCGGGCCGACTGCGGCGAACGTGCAGCCCATGATGACGGGCAGGCGGATCCCGAAGATCCACAGGCCCAGCGTCTGGATCAGCGTGGCGATGCCGCACGAAAACAGATCGGCGCTGATCAGGAACGCGATCTGGTCTTTCGGCAGCTTGAGCGCCGCGCCGACGATAAGCGGCACGGCGACGGCGCCGGCGTACATGACGAGGACGTGCTGCAGGCCAAGCGTTACCAGCTTGCCGGTCGGCAGCACCTCATCGCACGGATGGACCGTGTTCGATTGCATCTGTCTCACTCCATGATCTTGTTTTCGGGGTGATACGAAGTTATGCGGAATGAATCCACGCAACAAGAGCGCTGGGTACTATTCCGTTCTTTGCTGGTTCGATATGCCAATTCGGCATGGAGCAGGGTGTCGATCATCGGGAAACAGCCGCAGGAGTGAGGTTCCCCGGTTTTATAGCCCTTCAAAATAGCGCCGGCCCCCATGTCAAATATGGGCCGCTTTATGGTGTGTATCGGGCCGCGCGCATAGTGGCAAAAAGGGGTGTCGAGAAATCGTGCCGGGTTAACCCGCGAACGGCCGCTTTTGCACGCAAGGTGCAGCCCGGTGAAACCCATGATTTCGAGCGCGCATCCGGCGCATCGAGCGGACGGTAAAAACCGGGGCGCGTATCGCGATCCCGTTATCATCGGGATCCGTTCATACGAATTTTCCTACCGTCATGCGCCTGCTCGGAATCGACCTCGGCACCGGCTCCGTCAAACTCGTCACGCTCGATGCCGATGGCGCCGAGCGGGCAGTCGCGAGCGAACCTTACGCGCTGTCGTCGCCGCAGCCCGGTTGGGCCGAGATCGCGCCCGATACGTGGTGGCAGGCGCTCGTGCGCGCGGCCGCGCGGCTGCCGGCCGGCGAGCGCGCACAGGTCGCCGCGATCGGCTTCTCGGGCCAGATGCACGGCGTCGTGCTGATCGACGCGGCCGGCCGGCCGGTGCGACCCGCGCTGCTGTGGCCCGACACGCGCGCGGTGCGCGAAGCGGACGCGGCGGTCTGGCCCGATGCACCGAATCCCGTCGCGCCGGGCATGGCCGGCCCGCTGCTGTGCTGGTTGGCCGCGCACGAACCCGATGCGCTGCGCGCCGCGCGCCGGGCCGTACAGCCGAAGGACTGGCTGCGCATCGCGCTCGGCGGCGACGTCGCGGCCGATCCGAGCGACGCGTGCGCGACCGCGCTGGCGACACCCGACGGCGCGTGGGACGTCACCTTGATCGACGCGCTCGGCCTGCCGGCCGACCGCTTCGCGCCGGTGCGTGCATCGACTGCGCGCTGCGGCACGCTCGGCGCGCAGGCGGCCGCCGCGCTCGGGCTGCCTACCGGCGTGCCGCTCGCGACGGGCGCCGCCGACACCGCCTGCGCGGCGCTCGGCAGCGGGCTGGTTGCCGCGGGCGACGCCCTGCTGACGACCGGCAGCGGCGGCCAGATCGTCGTGCTCGCGGATGCGCTGCCGCCCGCGCGGCGCGGGCTGCATCGCTATCGCACGGCGGCCGGCGGCGGCTACTACACGATGGCCGCGATGCAGAACGTCGGGCTCGCGCTCGAGGCCGTGCGCGGCTGGCTCGGCTATGCGGGATGGGCCGACGCGTATGACGATGCGTTCGCGCAGCCGGTGTCGGAACGGCTGTGCTTCCTGCCGTACCTGACGGGCGAGCGTTCGCCGTGGATGAACCCCGATGCGCGCGGCGGCTGGCTCGGCCTCGGGCTCGGCGATACGCGCGGCGCGATGATGCGCGCGGCGTTCGAGGGCGTCGCGTTCGCGTTGCGCGCGGGGCTCGACGCGATCCGCGATGCCGATCGCCGCGACCCGGTGACCACGCTGCGCCTCGCGGGCGGCGGCTCGGTCGATCCGCGCTGGCGCCAGTTGCTCGCCGACGCGCTCGGCGCGTCGCTGCACGCGATCGACTGTCCGAATGCCGCGACGCGCGGCGCCGCGCTGCTCGCGGGCGTCGCGATCGGGCACTGGCGGGAAGACGCATTGCGTGCGTTGGCGCCGGCCGCGTCGCCGGTCGCGGTGCCGCGCGACGACCGCTCGCTGGCCGCGCGTCATGCGCGCTTCATCGATCTGTACGTGCGCACGGATGCATGGTTCACGACGGGCGTTTAAACTCGAACACTTGTTCTTTTGCGCCAGCGATGACGCATCGTGGCAAGCCGGCGGCCGTTTCCCGCACGCGGCGCGTGGCGGGACCGGCCATCATGGCGAGCACGGAATGCTTTCTTCGTGTCGCGCGCGATGCCGCGCGGCACGGCTTCGACAGCTTTGCATGGAACCCGGCGGGCGCCGATGCGCGCGTGCGGGCCGACCTCACAGACACACAGGAGTGACACGATGAAAACGAAAGCCGCGATTGCCTGGAAGGCGGGTGCGCCGCTGACGATCGAGGAAGTCGATCTCGAAGGGCCGCGCGCAGGCGAAGTGCTGATCGAAGTGAAGGCGACGGGCATCTGCCACACCGACTACTACACGCTGTCGGGCGCCGATCCGGAAGGAATCTTCCCGGCGATCCTCGGCCATGAAGGCGCGGGCGTGGTGGTCGACGTCGGCCCCGGCGTCGGCACCGTGCGCAAGGGCGATCACGTGATTCCGCTCTATACGCCGGAATGCCGCGAGTGCAAGTTCTGCCTGTCGCGCAAGACCAACCTGTGCCAGAAGATCCGCGCGACGCAGGGCAAGGGCCTGATGCCCGACGCGACGTCGCGCTTCTCGCTCGACGGCAAGCCGCTGTTCCACTACATGGGCACGTCGACCTTCTCGAACTACATCGTCGTGCCGGAAATCGCCGTCGCGAAAGTGCGCGAGGACGCGCCGTTCGACAAGATCTGCTATATCGGCTGCGGCGTGACGACGGGCGTCGGCGCGGTCGTGTACTCGGCGAAGGTCGAGGCCGGTGCGAACGTGGTCGTGTTCGGCCTCGGCGGGATCGGCCTGAACGTGATCCAGGGCGCGAAGATGGTCGGCGCGGACAAGATCATCGGCGTCGACATCAATCCGAAGCGCGTCGAGCTCGCGAAGAAGTTCGGGATGACGCACTTCATCAACCCGAACGAAGTCGAGAACGTCGTCGACCACATCGTGCAACTGACCGACGGCGGCGCCGACTACTCGTTCGAATGCGTCGGCAACGTGAAGCTGATGCGCCAGGCGCTGGAATGCACGCACAAGGGCTGGGGCCAGTCGTTCATCATCGGCGTGGCCGCGGCGGGCGAGGAAATCAGCACGCGTCCGTTCCAGCTGGTCACGGGCCGCGAGTGGAAGGGCTCGGCGTTCGGCGGCGCGCGCGGCCGCACCGACGTGCCGAAGATCGTCGACTGGTACATGGAAGGCAAGATCAACATCGACGACCTGATCACGCACACGCTGCCGCTCGAGCGGATCAACGAAGGCTTCGACCTGATGAAGGCCGGCGAGTCGATCCGCTCGGTCGTGCTGTACTGACCGGGAGCGCACCGTCATGCTCGAACTCGTTTCCTCGCATGCGTGCCACGGCGGCGAGCAGCGCTTCTACCGTCACGATTCGGCGGCCATCGGCCTGCCGATGAAGTTCTCGGTGTACCTGCCGCCGCAGGCGGCGCACGGCCGCGTGCCGGCGCTGTTCTATCTCGCGGGGCTCACGTGCACCGACGAGACGTTCGCGATCAAGGGCGGTGCGCAGCAATACGCGGCGCAGCACGGCATCGCGCTCGTGATGCCCGACACGAGCCCGCGCGGCGCGGGCGTGCCGGGTGAAACCGACGCGTGGGATTTTGGTGTCGGCGCGGGCTTCTACGTCGACGCGACCGAGGCGCCGTGGTCCACGCATTACCGGATGGAGTCGTACGTGACGGGCGAGCTGCGCGAGCTCGTCGCGGCCGAGCTGCCGATCGACGGTACGCGGCTCGGGATCTTCGGCCACTCGATGGGCGGGCACGGCGCGCTGACGCTCGCGCTGCGCCATCCGGGCCTGTACCGGTCGGTGTCGGCGTTCGCGCCGATCGCCGCGCCGACGCGCTGCCCGTGGGGCGAGAAGGCATTCTCGGGCTACCTCGGCGACGATCGCGACGCGTGGAAGGCGCATGACGCGAGCGAGCTCGTCGCGCGCGCCGATGCGCCGAAGTTCGCGGACGGCATCCTCGTCGACCAGGGGCTGGCCGATCAGTTCCTCGCGAACCAGCTGAATCCCGACGTGTTCGAAGCCGCGTGCGCGAAGGCCGGCCAGCCGCTGACGCTGCGCCGTCATCCGGGCTACGACCACGGCTACTACTTCATCTCGACGTTCATCGCCGATCACATTGAGCATCATGCGCGGGTGCTGGCTCGGTGAGCGGGAAGGTAAGCCGATAACGCATACGACGTTCCGCGCGAAATCGCGAATGCATAAAAAAACGCCGGCGCTGCCCTCGGGCACGCCGGCGTTTTCATTTGCATCGGACGGCGATCCGTCGGACGGCGATCAGTTGCGCCGCAACAAGCTCGCTCCGTACACGAGCGCCGACAGCGCAGTGATCCAGAAGCTCGTCGGCCAATCAGTGTGATACGCGAGCACGATGCCGGCCCACGCCTCGAACAGCGCGAACAGCGCGGCGAGCAGCACGCCCGTCGATAGTCGCGTCGACACGTTCTGCGCGGCCGCCGCCGGCCCGACCAGCAACGTGAATACGAGCAGCACGCCGACGATCTGCGTCGCCGCGGCCACCGCGAGCGCGCACACCGCGAGGAACAGCATCGACACCGTGCGCAGCGACACACCCTTCGCTTCGGCCAGTTCCGGCTGCAGCGACGCGAACAGCAGCGGCCGCGCGATCAGCGCGAGCGCGGCGAGGCTCACCGCGCCGATGCCCGCAAGCACCGCGAGCGTGTCGTGGCTCACCGCGAGCACGTTGCCGAACAGCAGCGCGGTGACCTGCGTCGCGAACGACGTATAGAAATGCAGGAACAGCAGGCCGAAGCCGAGCGCACCCGACAGGATCACACCGATCGCGACGTCGCGGCCCGCGAGCTTTTCGCCGAGCGCGCCCATCCCGATCCCGGCCGCGAGCGTGAAGCCGACCATCCCCCAGATCGGCGAGATGCCGAGCAGCACCGCGCCCGTCGCGCCTGTGAAGCCGACGTGCGACAGCGCGTGACCGGCGAAGGTCTGCCCGCGCAGCACCAGGAAGTAGCCGACGATGCCCGCGAGCACCGCGACGATGCCCGACGCCGCGAAGGCGTTGATCATGAAGTCGTATTCAAACATCGTGCGAATGCCCGGGATGAGCGTGTCCGTGGTGGTGATGGCCGTGGCCGCCGCCACCGCCGTGCGAGTGACCGTCGTCGTCCTCGTGTTCGTGGTCGTGTTTCTCGACCTCGACGTCGCCGGACATCACGAAGATCTTGCCGTTCACACGCATCACGTCGATCGGCGACCCGTAGAGCCGCGACAGCACCGGCTTCGTGATCACCTCGTCGACGGTGCCGAGCGCCGCGACGCCGTTGCCGAGATACAGCACGCGGTCGAGCGCGTTCAGCAGCGGATTCAGTTCGTGCGCGGAGAACAGTACGGTGATGCCGAGCTCGCGCTGCACGTTGCGCACGAGTTCGACGACACCGCGCTGGTGGTTCGGGTCGAGGCTGATCAGCGGCTCGTCGAGCAGCAGCAGCTTCGGATTGCCGAGCAGGCACTGCGCGAGCAGCAGGCGCTGGCGTTCGCCGCCCGACAGCTCGGACAGTGGCCGGCGCGCGAGCGTCTGGCCGCCGACGAGATCGAGCACGCGATCGACGTCGCGGCGCGTGGCCGCGTTCGTGTGCGGCAAGCCCCAGCGGTGGCCGTCGGCGGCCATCGCGACGAAGTCGTAGCCGCGCATCCGGCGGTTCGCGAGGCCGCTCCTGATCTGCGGCATGTAGCCGATCGACGGGTTGCCGCGCACGACCGGCACGCCGCCGACGGACAGCGTGCCGGCCGACACGGGCACGAGGCCGAGCACCGCGCGCATCAGCGTCGTCTTGCCCGCGCCGTTCGGCCCGAGCACGCCGACGAATTCGCCGGGTTCGATCGAGAAGCTGACATCGCGCAGGATCGTGCGTCCGCCCAGTTCGAGCGTGACGCGATCGACGGCGAGTGCGTGGGGAGTGGCGGTCATGTCGTTACGGTTAGCTATTACTTGCCGGCTGCAAGCGCGTTGCCGAGCGCGTCGAGCTGGCCGGCCATCCATTGCTGGAAGGTCTTGCCGGCCGGCTGCGTCTCGGTGACGCTGACGGTCGGCACGCCGCCGTCGCGCGCGATCTTCAGCATGCGCTTGGTCATCGGTTCTTCGGCCTGGCTGTTGTAGATCAGCACGCGCACCTGCTTTTTGCGCAGGTCGTTCTCGAACGCGGCGACATCCTGCGCGCTGGCTTCGGTGTTGTTCATCGTCGCGAGCTGGAAGCGCTGGTTGCGCATGTCGAGGCCGATCGCATCCGACATGTAGCCGAACACGGGCTCGGTGGCCGTCACGGGCACGCCCTTGTATTTCGCGCGCAGCGCGGCGACCTTGTCGTCGACGGGCTTCAGCGACGCGACGAACTTCTGCAGGTTCGCATCGTAGTCGGCCTTGTTCGCCGGGTCGGCGCGGCCGAGCTCGGCCGCGATCGCGCGCGCGGCCGCCGGCATCGTCGCCGGGTCGTACCAGAGGTGCGGGTTGTCGCCGGCCTTCTTGCCGACCAGGTCGGCAACGACGATCGTCGCGCGTTTCGCCTGTTTCGATGCGCCGAGCAGCTTGCCCATCCACGGATCGTAGTCGGCGCCGTTGTAGATCACGACCTGCGCGCGCTGGAGCGCGCGGGCCGTCTTCGGGCTCGCTTCGAACAGGTGCGGATCCTGGTCGGGATTGCTGAGGATGCTCGTGACCGCGACGTGGCGGCCGCCGATCTGCGATGCGACGTCGCCGTAGAAATTCTCGGCGGCGACGACGTTGACGGTCGCCGCCTGCGCAACCACGGGCGCGGCGAACGACAGCGTGGCGACGGCGGTGGCCAGCCAGCGGACAGGCGACAAGGCGCGCCGCGGCACGCACTTCAGGGCAATGGACATGGAACTCCTCGTTGGAAGGGCGGCGCGTGAGCCGCGCGATACGACGTCAGCGCTGGGCGGGCTTGCGCTTGCAGTGTCCGCACAGGCCGCTCAGCTCGACGACCTGGTGGTGGACTTCGAAACCGTGCGCGGGCTCGCTCGCGGACAGCTGCTTCGCGAGATCGCCGCCGGGAATCTCGACGGTGTCGCCGCACGAATCGCAGATCAGGAACTGACCTTCGTGCGGCACGCCGATCTCGCAGCACGCGAGGAACGCATTCTTCGATTCGATCCGGTGGATGAAGCCGTGCTCGACGAGGAAATCCAGCGCGCGATAGACGGTGGTCGGCGGCACGCGGCCGCGCTGCGGTTCGAGTTCGGCGAGCAGGTCGTATGCGCCGATCGGGCGCTGCGCGGCCAGCACGCGTTCGTAGACCTGACGGCGCAGCGGCGTCCACGCGAGCCCGTGCTCGGCGGCGAATGCGTCGGCCCGGGACAGCCGGGCGTCAATGGACGAGGAGGTAGCCATGGCGTGAAGCAGGGCGATGAAACAAAGTACGGCGATGATATAACGTATCGTCGCGCCGTGCAGCGCGAATTCCGTTTTTCCGTCCTCGCTCCGTCCCCTTCATCGTCGATGCCACTGCGCCGCACCGTGCGCCCCGCGCCTTGCGGTGCGGGCGCGGCGGGACGTCATCGTGCGCCCCTGTGCCGCAGCGCGTCATAGAAAGCCGTCGCATCGTCTTGACAGCGCGAATCGCGTATCCGATCATTCGATCACTAACAGAGCAATTGATCGGTCAGCGAGCGTTCGCTCACCTCGTGGCCGTCGTACAGCAGAATGAACCGGAGACAGCCAGTGAGACTGGAAGACAAGGTCGCGATCCTGACGGGCGCCGCAAGCGGCATCGGCGAGGCGGTCGCGCAACGCTATCTGGACGAGGGCGCGCGCTGCGTGCTCGTCGACCTGAAGCCCGCCGGCGGCTCGCTCGCGCGGCTGATCGAGGCGAACCCCGGCCGCGCGGTGGCCGTCACCGCGGACGTCACGCGCCGCGACGACATCGAGCGGATCGTCGCAACGGCGGTCGAACGCTTCGGTGGCGTCGACATCCTGTTCAACAACGCGGCGCTGTTCGACATGCGCCCGATCCTCGACGAATCGTGGGACGTGTTCGACCGGCTGTTCGCGGTCAACGTCAAAGGGCTATTCTTCCTGATGCAAGCGGTCGCGCAGCGAATGGTCGAGCAGGGGCACGGCGGCAAGATCGTCAATATGTCGTCGCAGGCCGGCCGTCGCGGCGAGGCGCTCGTTTCGCACTACTGCGCGACCAAGGCCGCGGTGATCAGCTATACGCAATCGGCCGCGCTCGCGCTCGCGCCGCACCGGATCAATGTGAACGGGATCGCGCCGGGCGTCGTCGACACGCCGATGTGGGAGCAGGTCGACGCGCTGTTCGCGCGCTACGAGAACCGGCCGCTCGGCGAGAAGAAGCGGCTCGTGGGCGAAGCCGTGCCGCTCGGCCGCATGGGCGTGCCGGGCGACCTGACGGGTGCCGCGCTGTTCCTCGCGTCGGCCGACGCCGACTACATCACCGCCCAGACGCTGAACGTCGACGGCGGCAACTGGATGAGCTGACATGGCGCCGCTCGCACGCGTAACCTGCCGGCCGGCCTGCGACGAAGTGGCCGCCGGCGAACGAGGAGGGCACGCCTGATGGCCGAGATCGTCGTCGCCGGCGAACTGCTCGCCGAATTCGTCGCCGCCGAGCGCGGCCAGGGTTTCGAGATGCCCGGCCTGTTCGCGGGGCCGTTCCCGAGCGGCGCGCCGGCGATCTTCGCCGACCAGGCCGCGCGGCTCGGCGCGCGTGTCGCGTATGCGGGCTGCGTCGGCCGCGACGCGTTCGGCGACGCGATCGTCGCGCGGCTCGAACGCGACGGCGTCGAGGTCGCGCGCATCCGCCGCGTCGCACGCCCGACCGGCACCGCGTTCGTCGCGTATCGCGACGACGGCTCGCGCAGCTTCGTGTTTACGCTGTCCACCAGCGCGGCCGCGTGCGTCGATGCATCCGATGTCGATACCGCGATGTTCGACGGCTGCCGCTACTTTCATGTGATGGGTTCGTCGCTGACGAGCGAATCGGCGATCGCCGCCGTGCAGCGCGGCGTAATCGAGGCCGCGCGCACCGGCGCGAAGGTATCGTTCGATCCGAACGTGCGCCCTGAGATGCTGAGTTTTCGTCCGATGCGCGCGGCGCTCGACGAGATGCTCGCCGCGTGCCACCTGTTCCTGCCGAGCGAGGCCGACCTGCCGTTCTTCTGCGGCCCGCAGCCGGCCGAGCGCGCGATCGCGGGCCTGCTCGCGACGCATCCGCTGCTCGAGCGCGTCGTGCTGAAGCGCGGCGCGGAGGGCAGCGTCGCGTTCGACCGTGCGAACCGCGTCGACGCGCCGGCCTTTCCGGTCGCCGAAGTCGACCCGACCGGCGCCGGCGACTGCTTCGGCGGCACGCTGGTCGCGAGCCTCGTCGCGGGTGTGCCGATCGATGCCGCACTGCGCCGCGCGAACGCGGCCGGCGCGATCGCGGTCACGCGGCGCGGCCCGATGGAAGGCAACAGCAGCGCGGCCGAGATCGACCGCTTCCTGACCGAACGAGGTGTCGCATGTCCGGCCTGACGTCCTTCGCTGAACGCCCGCGCACCGCGCATGCGGACGCGGTGCTGCGGATGATCTTCGACGCGAACCGCGCCGACGCGCAGCGCGGCATCTATTCGATCTGCAGCGCGCACCGGCTCGTGCTGGAGGCCGCGTGCGAGGCTGCGCGCGCGGACGGTTCGCCGCTGCTGATCGAGGCGACCTGCAACCAGGTGAACCATCTCGGCGGCTATACGGGCATGACGCCCGCCGATTTCCGCCGCGACGTCGATGCGATCGCCGCGCGTTGCGGGCTCGCGCCGTCGGCGCTCGTGCTCGGCGGCGATCACCTCGGCCCGAATCCGTGGCGCCATCGCCGCGCGGCCGACGCGATGCGCGAGGCCGTCGCGATGGTCGCCGCCTATGTCGAGGCCGGCTTCGAGAAGATCCATCTCGATGCGAGCATGGCGTGCGCGGACGATCCGGTACGGCTCGACGACCGCACGATCGCCGCACGCGCGGCCGAGCTGTGCCGCGCGGCGGAAGCTGCGGCGCAGCGCGCCGGGATCGCGCCCGTCTACGTGATCGGCACCGAGGTGCCGACACCCGGCGGCGAAGTGAGCGGCAGTGCGAACGACGGGGACGATGCGGCGATCGCGCGGATCGCGGTCACGCGCAGCGACAGCATCGCGGCGACGCTCGACGCGCACCGCCGCGCGTTTGCGGCAGCCGGGCTCGACGATGCATGGACGCGCGTCGTCGCGATCGTCGCGCAGCCGGGTGTCGACTTCGACGATCGCCACGTGCTCGACTACGACAGTGCGAAGGCGGCGTCGCTCGGCGCGAGTATCCTGCAGACACCGCGCCTCGTATTCGAGGCGCATTCGACCGATTACCAGACCGAAGGCGCGCTCGCCGCGCTCGTGCGCGACCACTTCGCGGTGCTGAAGGTCGGCCCCGCGCTGACGTTCGCGCTGCGCGAGGCGCTGTTCGCGCTGACGTTCATCGAGGATGCGCTGATCGACGACGTCGCGCAGCGCTCGCGGCTGCGCGACGTCGTCGACACCGCGATGCGCGCGCAGCCCGAACACTGGGCGCCGTACTACCGAGGCGACGAGACGGAGCAGCGGCTCGCGCGCCAGTTTAGCTACAGCGACCGCATTCGCTACTACTGGCTGCAGCCGGCCGTCGCGGCCGCGGTCGAGCAGCTGTTCGGCAACCTCGCGCGGCAGCCGGTGCCGGAGACGCTCGTCGCGCAATGGCTGCCGGACGTCTACGCGGCGTGCCGCGCGGGCGGGCTCGCCAGGGAGCCGCGTGCGTGGGTGCGCCATCGGATACGCGACGTGATCGCGCACTATGCGCGCGCGTGCGGAATGCAGCGGCCGGCGTGACGGGCCGCGAAGGAAACGACGCAAGACCGACGACACTTCGAACAAACACAGGAGACATGCCATGCAACGAAAGATGCTCGACGCCGCCGCACGCTGCTTCGCCGGAGCCGCGCTCGCGACGGCGGCCTGCGCCGCGTCCGCCGGCACGCTGACGATCGCGACGCTGAACAACCCCGACATGATCGAGCTGAAGAAGCTGTCGCCGGCGTTCGAGAAGGCGAACCCCGACATCAAGCTGAACTGGGTGATCCTCGAGGAGAACGTGCTGCGCCAGCGCGCGACGACCGACATCACGACCGGCAGCGGCCAGTTCGACGTGATGGCGATCGGCACCTACGAGACGCCGCAGTGGGGCAAGCGCGGCTGGCTCGCGCCGATGACGGGCCTGCCGGCCGACTACGACCTGAACGACATCGTGAAGACCGCGCGCGACAGCCTGTCGTACAACGGCCAGCTCTACGCGCTGCCGTTCTACGTCGAAAGCTCGATGACGTTCTACCGCAAGGACCTGTTCGCGGCGAAGGGGCTGAAGATGCCCGATCAGCCGACCTACGACCAGATCGCGGAATTCGCGGACAAGCTCACCGACAAGTCGAAGGGCACCTACGGGATCTGCCTGCGCGGCAAGGCCGGCTGGGGCGAGAACATGGCGTTCGTGTCGACGGTCGTGAACACGTACGGCGGGCGCTGGTTCGACGAGAACTGGAACGCGCAGCTCACGTCGCCCGAGTGGAAGAAGGCGATCAATTTCTACGTGAACCTGCTGAAGAAGAACGGGCCGCCGGGCGCGAGCTCGAACGGCTTCAACGAGAACCTGACGCTGACCGCATCGGGCAAGTGCGCGATGTGGATCGACGCGACGGTCGCGGCCGGGATGCTCTACAACAAGCAGCAGTCGCAGGTGGCCGACAAGATCGGCTTCGCGGCCGCGCCGGTCGCCGCCACGCCGAAGGGCTCGCACTGGCTGTGGGCGTGGGCGCTCGCGGTGCCGAAGACGTCGAAGCAGCAGGATGCCGCGCGCAAGTTCATCGCGTGGGCGACGTCGAAGCAGTACATCGAGATGGTCGGCAAGGACGAGGGTTGGGCGTCGGTGCCGCCGGGCACGCGCACGTCGACGTATCAGCGGCCCGAGTACAAGGCCGCCGCGCCGTTCTCGGACTTCGTGCTGAAGGCGATCGAGACGGCCGATCCGAACGATCCGTCGCTGAAGAAGGTGCCGTACACGGGTGTGCAGTACGTCGGGATTCCTGAATTCCAGTCGTTCGGCACGGTGGTCGGCCAGTCGATCGCCGGTGCGGTCGCGGGCCAGATGACGGTCGACCAGGCGCTCGCCGCGGGCCAGGCCGCCGCCGACCGCGCGGTGCGGCAGGCCGGCTACAAGAAGTAACGCGTCAGCCGTCGTGCGGCCTGCGGCGTGCGCCGTTGCACACGCCGCGGGCCGGCGAAGCTGAAACGCGGGCAGGCCGTTCGCGCCCGCGCATCAACCGGAGGGACTCCGATCATGCGTCACCTGCGTCTTCCCCTGAGTCACGCTCACGCGCCGTCGGTCGGCGACGCGTCGTCGCCGCCCGGCGCGCCGCGCCGCGCGCGCGGCGGCGCGAGCTGGCTCGTGTCGCCATCCGTCGCGGTGCTGCTGCTGTGGATGTCGATTCCGCTCGCGATGACGATCTGGTATTCGTTTTCGCGCTACAACCTGCTGAACCCCGACGTGAAGGGTTTCGCCGGGTTCGACAACTACCGCTTCCTCGCCACCGATCCGTCGTTCCTGCCCGCGATCTGGCACACGCTCGTGCTGATCGGCGCGGTGCTCGCGATCACCGTGGTCGGCGGCGTGCTGATGGCCGTGCTGTTCGACCGCAAATTCTACGGGCAGGGCGTCGCGCGCCTGCTCGCGATCGCGCCGTTCTTCGTGATGCCGACGGTGTCCGCGCTGATCTGGAAGAACATGATCCTGCATCCGGTGTACGGGCTCGTCGCGAACGCGATGCGCGCGCTCGGGATGACGCCGATCGACTGGTTCGCCGATTACCCGCTCACCGCCGTGATCATCATCGTCGCGTGGCAGTGGCTGCCGTTCGCGTTCCTGATCCTGTTCACCGCGATCCAGTCGCTCGACCAGGAGCAGAAGGAAGCCGCGCGCATCGACGGCGCGGGCCCGATCGCGATGTTCTTCTACATCACGCTGCCGCACCTGAAGCGTGCGATCGCCGTGGTCGTGATGATGGAAACGATCTTCCTGCTGTCGATCTTCGCGGAGATCTACACGACGACCGGCGGCGGCCCCGGCGACGCGACGACCAACCTGTCCTACCTGATCTACGCGCTCGGTCTGCAGCAGTTCGACGTCGGCCTCGCGTCCGCGGGCGGCATCATCGCCGTGGTGGTCGCGAACGTCGTGTCGTTCTTCCTCGTGCGGATGCTCGCGCGCAACCTGAAGGGGGAGTACGAAAAATGAGCGATCTGACTATCGCAGGCCGGCGCGCGCCGGCTGCATTCGACCTCGTGCGGCGCGCGCTGCCCGGCACGCTCGCGTGGCTGATCGCGCTGCTGCTGTTCTTCCCGATCTTCTGGATGGCGATCACCGCGTTCAAGACCGAGCAGCAGGCATACGCGTCGACGCTGTTCTTCATGCCGACCCTCGACAGCTTCCGCGAGGTGTTCGCGCGCAGCAACTACTTCGCGTTCGCGTGGAATTCGGTGCTGATCTCGGCCGGCGTCACGGTGATCTCGCTGCTGTTCGCGGTGCCGGCCGCGTACGCGATGGCGTTCTTCCCGAACCACCGCACGCAGAAGGTGCTGCTGTGGATGCTGTCGACGAAGATGATGCCGTCGGTCGGCGTGCTGGTGCCGATCTACCTGCTGTGGAAGAACGCGGGGCTGCTCGACACGGTGTCGGGGCTCGTGATCGTCTACACGCTGATCAACCTGCCGATCGCGGTGTGGATGACCTTCACGTACTTCAACGAAATCCCGAAGGACATCCTCGAAGCCGGGCGCATCGACGGCGCATCGACGTGGCAGGAGATCGTCTACCTGCTGATGCCGATGGCGCTGCCGGGGCTTGCATCGACCGCGCTGCTGCTCGTGATCCTGTCGTGGAACGAGGCGTTCTGGAGCATCAACCTGTCGAGTTCGAACGCCGCGCCGCTGACCGTGTTCATCGCGTCGTACTCGAGCCCCGAAGGGTTGTTCTGGGCGAAGCTGTCCGCGGCGTCGCTGCTGGCGGTCGCGCCGATCCTGATCGTCGGCTGGCTGTCGCAGAAGCAGCTCGTGCGCGGGCTCACGTTCGGGGCGGTCAAATGAGCGCGACGAACGTCCTGATCTGCGATTGCGACGGCGTGCTGATCGACAGCGAGGCAGTGGCGGCCGACGTGCTCGTGCACGAACTCGATGCCCGCTGGCCGGGCGTCGATGCGCGGCCGGCCGTGATGCCGCTGCTCGGGCTGCGCATCGAGCGCGTGCTGGCCGGTGCTTCCGAGGCGGTGGGCCGCACGCTGTCGAACGACGACGTCGTCGAAATCCGCGCCGCGGTCGAGGCGGCGGCCGTCAATGCGCCGATGGTCGACGGCATCGATGCGGCGCTGGCCGCGATCCCGTTGACGACGGCCTGCGCGAGCAACAGCTATCGCGCATACGTCGAGGCGGCGCTCGCGCGCACGGGCCTCGCACGCTTCTTCGGCGACCGGCTGTTTTGCGCGGATGCGGTCGCGCGGCCGAAGCCGGCGCCCGACGTCTATCTCGCGGCCGCGCGCAAGCTCGGCGTCGCGCCCGCGCAGTGCCTCGTGGTCGAGGACAGCGTGACCGGCATCACCGCGGCCGCCGCGGCCGGCATGACCGTGCTCGGCTTCGTCGGCGGCGGGCATGCGTCCGTGGCCCAGATCGACGCGCTGCGCGGGATCGGCGCGCGTCACGTATTCGACGACATGCACGAGCTGCCCGGCTACGTCGCGCGCTGGCAGGCGACGGGCGCGGTGCTGCCGAACTAGCAACGATCAAGCGCTGCCGGCATGGCGGCGCATCACGAACGAACGGAGACAGATCATGGCAAGCGTGCTCCTGCGCAATATCGCGAAGCGCTACGACGACACCGAAGTGCTGCGCAACGTGAACCTCGACATCGCCGACGGCGAATTCGTCGTGTTCGTCGGGCCGAGCGGCTGCGGCAAATCCACGCTGATGCGGATGATCGCGGGCCTCGAGGATATATCGAACGGCGACCTGCTGATCGACGGCGCGAAGGTCAACGACGTGCCGAGCGCGAAGCGCGGCATCGCGATGGTGTTCCAGTCGTATGCGCTGTACCCGCACATGACGCTGTACGACAACATGGCGTTCGGTCTCAAGCTCGCGGGCGCGAAGAAGCCCGAGATCGACCAGGCCGTGAAGCAGGCCGCGAAGATCCTGCACATCGATCACCTGCTCGACCGCAAGCCGAAGCAGCTGTCGGGCGGCCAGCGGCAGCGCGTTGCGATCGGCCGCGCGATCACGCGCAAGCCGAAGGTGTTCCTGTTCGACGAACCGCTGTCGAACCTCGACGCCGCGCTGCGTGTGAAGATGCGGCTGGAATTCGCGCGGCTGCACGACGAGCTGAAGACGACGATGATCTACGTGACGCACGACCAGGTCGAGGCGATGACGCTTGCCGACAAGATCGTCGTGCTGTCGGGCGGCGCGGTGCAGCAGGTCGGCACGCCGAACGCGCTGTATCACGCGCCGGCGAACCAGTTCGTCGCAGGCTTCATCGGCTCGCCGAAGATGAACTTCCTGAAGGGCACGGTCGAATCGGTCGATGCGGGCGGCGTGCTCGTGCGCTTCGACAGCGGCGAGACGCAGCGCGTCGCGGTGGAGGCGACCGCGCTGCAGCGCGGTGCCGCGGTGACCGTCGGCGTGCGGCCCGAGCACCTGCTGGTCGACGCGGCCGCCGCCGGTGTTGCCGCACGGACGATGGCCGTCGAATCGCTCGGCGATGCGGCCTACCTGTATGCGGAATCGGCCGTCGCGCCGGACGGGCTGATCGCGCGGATTCCGCCGCTCGACACGTACTGCACCGGCGAGGCGCTGCGCGTGCATGCGCAGGCCGAGCACTGCCACCTGTTCGACGAAAACGGGCAGGCGTTCCGCCGGCTGAGCGTGCACGCGAAGGCGGCTTGACGGCCGCGCGCCGGTTATAGCCGCAGGTGCTCGGCCATGTAGTCGACGAATGCGCGTAGCTTGGGCATCGGATGGCGGCCCGACGGCCACAGCACGTAGAACGGCGTGCGGCTCGCGACGTGGTCGTCGAGCACGGCGCGCAGCCTGCCGTCGTCGAGCGCGTCTCGCACGAAGAACTCGGGCAGGCATGCGATGCCGAGCCCACGCAGCGCGAAGCACAGGCGCGTCTCGGCGTTGTTGCTGACCATCGAGACGGGTACCTCCGGCGGCGTGCCGGCACGCGGCGCGCGCAGCGGCCAGATCTCGAGCCTGCCGCTGCTCGGGAAGCGGTAGTGCAGGCAGCGATGCCGCGCGAGATCGGCAGGCGTGCGCGGCGTGCCGTGCCGGTCGAGGTAGCCGGGCGACGCGACGAGGTGCTGGCGGAAATGGCCGAGCAGTCGCGACGACAGTCGCGAATCCGACGGCTGGCCCGTGCGCAGCACCACGTCGAAGCCTTCATCGACGACGTCGACGAGCCGGTCGCTGAAATCGATGTCGAGTTCGATCTCCGGATACGCGGCGATGAAATCGGCGAGCACCGGCAGCAGCAGCGTGCCGATCGTCGGCAGGCTCACGCGCAGGCGCCCGCGCGGCGCTTCGGCACTGTGCGTGAGTTCCTGCTCGGCCGCGTCGATTTCGGCGATCACGCGCCGGCACCGTTCGAGAAAGCGCGCGCCCTCGGCCGTCAGCGTGATGCTGCGCGTGCTGCGGTGAAAGAGCCGCACGTTCAGGCGCGCCTCGAGCCGCGCGATACGCTTGCCGATCGCCGACGCCGACAGCCCGAGCGCGCGGCCGGCCGCGACGAAGCTGCGCGTTTCCGCGACCTGGACGAACACGACGAAACCGCCAAGATTTTCCATACTGGGCCCCGATTACGGACATCGATGTCCGGAGTGTCCGGAACTCTAACCCGGTTTTTCTTCTGGCGCCGGCTCCCTACGATGGGCGTTCCTTCATTGTTCGAGGTCACGCCATGTCATCCCCGCCTGTCTCCGTCACGCATGCCGATCCCGACGCCGCATTGCGCGGCCGGCTCGATGCCGCGCTCGATCGCGCGCTGGCCGATGCGCGCGTGGTCGGCGCGGTCGTGCTGGTTGCCCGTGACGGCGAACTTCGCTATGCGCGCGCGGCCGGTCTCGCCGATCGCGAACGCGGTACGCCGATGCGGGAGGACACGCTGTTCCGGCTCGCGTCGATGTCGAAGCCGATCGTGACGGCCGCCGCGATGCGGCTCGTCGCGGCCGGGCGCATCGGGCTCGACGAGCCGGTCGCGTGCTGGCTGCCGGCGTTCCAGCCGACGCTGCCCGACGGCACGCCTGCCGCGATCACGCTGCGGCATCTGCTGTCGCATACGGCCGGGCTGGGCTACCGCTTTCTCGAAGCCGATGGCGACGGCCCGTACGCGCGCGCCGGCGTGTCCGACGGGATGGATCGCGCAGGCCTGTCGCTGGCGGAGAACGTCCGGCGCATCGCGCGTGTGCCGCTGCGGTTCGCGCCCGGCACATCGTGGGGCTACTCGCTTGCGACCGACGTGGCGGGGGCGCTGATCGAAGCGGTCGATGGCCGGCCGCTCGCGCAGGCGGTGGCCGCGCTCGTCACGACGCCGCTCGGGATGGCCGATACCGGATTCGTCGCGCATGACGCCGCGCGCGTCGCGACGCCCTACGTGAGCACGCCCGACGTACCGCGCCGGATGGCCGACGACGATCTCGTGCCGGTGTTCGACGGCACGGTCGGCATCCGTTTCGAGCCGGCGCGCGCGTTCGATGCGACCGCGTGGCCGTCGGGCGGCGCGGGCATGGTCGGCACCGCGCACGATTGCCTGACGCTGCTCGATACGCTGCGCACGGGCCTCGACGGCTGGCTCGCACCGCGCTGGATCGACGAGATGTCACGCATCCAGCCGGGCGCGCACGATCTGCCCGACGCGCCGGGGTTCGGCTTCGGGCTCGGCTTTTCCGTGCTGCATGACCCGGTGCCCGCGCAATCGCCGGAATCGGTCGGCACGTGGCGCTGGGGCGGCGCCTACGGGCACGCGTGGTTCGTCGACCGGGCGGCAGGGCTGACGGTGGTGGCACTGACCAATACGTTGTACGAAGGGATGCACGGGCGCATCGTCACCGACGTGCGCGATGCGGTGTATGGCGTCGACGATCGGAGTGCGCAATGAGCGAGTGCGTATCCGTTTCCGAGCGCGCTGCCGATCGTGCGACAGATTCGTCCACGCTGGCCGGTGCGCGCCTTCCCGTCGCGAACCTCCTCGCGCTTGCCACCGCCGGCTTCATCACGGTGCTCACCGAAGCGCTGCCGGCTGGCCTGCTCCCGCTGATGAGCGCCGACCTGCGCGTGACCGAGGCGCTGATCGGCCAACTGGTGACCGTCTACGCGCTCGGCTCGATCGTCGCGGCGATTCCGCTCGTTGCCGCGACGCGCGCGATGCGCCGGCGCCGCCTGTTGCTCGCGGCGCTGGCCGGCTTCGTCGTGTCGAACGCGCTGACGGCCGTGTCGCCGTACTACGCGCTCACGCTAGCCGCGCGGTTCGTCGCGGGGATGTCGGCCGGCCTGCTGTGGGCGCTGCTGGCCGGCTATGCGAGCCGGATGGTCGACCCATCGCTGCGCGGCCGCGCGATCGCGGTCGCGATGCTCGGCATACCGGCGGCGATGTCGATCGGCATTCCGGCCGGCACCGCGCTCGGCGCAATGTTCGGCTGGCGCGTCGCGTTCGCGTTGATCACGCTGGCCGCGCTCGCGCTGATCGGCTGGATCCGCCTGCGCGTGCCCGACTATCCAGGGCAGCCCGCCGGCGCGCGCGAGCCGGTGCTCGGCGTGATGACGCTGCCCGGCGTGCGGCCGGTGCTGACCGTGATGTTCGCGTACGTGCTCGCGCACAACATGCTTTACACGTATGTCGCGCCGTTCCTGGCGGGTGTGCGGATGGGCGCGCAGGTCGACGTGGTGCTGTTCGTGTTCGGGGTCGCGTCGCTGGCCGGCATCGCGCTGACGGGCGCATGGATCGGCGCGGCGCAACGGCAGCTGACGCTCGCCAGTATCGCGCTGTTCGCGCTCGCGGCGCTGATGCTCGGCGCGGGTTCCGGGATCGCGATCGTCTACGCGGGTGTCGCGCTGTGGGGACTCGCGTTCGGCGGCGCACCGACGCTGTTCCAGACGGCCACCGCGAACGCGGCAGGGGAATCGGCCGACGTCGCGCAGTCGATGCTCGTGACGGTGTGGAACCTCGCGATCGCCGGTGGCGGCATCGCGGGCGGGATGCTGCTCGGCGCGACGGGCGCGGGTGCGATTCCGTGGGTGCTCGTCGCGCTGCTGGCGGCCGCGTGGATCGGCGCGTGGCGCGCACGCCGGCATGCGTTCCCGGCGCCGCGCGCGGCCTGAGCGGCTTGCGCCGGCGGCGGTGTCAGGCCGCCTTCGCGGCGAGCGCGGCGCGCGCGCACGCTTCGTCGGTGACGAGCCCCGACAGCCAGCCGCCGCGCAGCGCGGCGATCACCGCGTCGTGTTTCTTCGGGCCGCCGGCGAACGCGATCGTCGGCAGCTTGGGCGGCGTCGCGAGCGCCACGCTCGTCACGCGCGCGCTGGTCGACACGGTGATCTGCGTGCCCTGCGCGTCGATCGGCACGCCGAGCAGTTCGGCCACCGCGCCGAGCGCGGTCATCTCGTCGCGTTCCTGTTCGGTGATGAAGCCGTCTTCGTAGAGCGGGCAGTGCGGGCCGATGTTGCCGATCCCGACGAACGCGACGTCGGCTTCGCCGGACAGCGCCTCGACGATCCGGTACAGCCGGTGGTTGCACCACTGCGCGCGTTCGGCGTCGCTGTCGGCAAACAGCGGCGCGGGCAGCAGGAAATGCTTGCTGCCGGTTTTCTCGGAGATGTACTGCGCGACGTCGTAGCGGTTCGACGAGCCGTCGGCCGCGATTGCGCCGACCATCGACACGAGCCGGTGCTGCGGTCGGTCGATCTGCGCGATCTGCGCGACCGCGGCCTTCAGCGTCCGGCCGCTGCTGACCGCGATCACCATCGGCCGCGTTTCGTTCAGGTAGCGCTCCATCACCTGCGCGCCGGCGACCGCGAGCTTGCGGTCGATCGCGTCGGGCGCATCGGCATCGACGGGCACGACTTCGCACATCGCGAGGCCGTAGCGTTTCGAGAGCTGCGCGCCGAGATCGAGGCAGTCGGCGAGCTGGTGATCGACGCGCACGCGGATCAGGTTCTTCTCGACCGCGAACGCGACGAGGCGCTGCGCGACCGGGCGCGAGACCTGCAGCTTCTCGGCGATTTCGTTCTGCGTGTCGCCCGCGACGTAGTAGAGCCACGCGGCACGTGTGGCGAGATCGAGCTTTTCTGAGGACTTGGACACGATAGCGATTCGGTTTGGATCAGGGGGCCGCCCCGCGGGCCGGCCGGCAGGCCGCACGACGGCGTCCACTGTAACGCATGTCGTGCGTGCTGCCCCGCAGTCACGCCTACGCGAGCCGCGCGCGTGACGGTTCGTACAGCGGCTGCACGTGACGGTACAGCGAGCGGAACGCGTCGAGGCGTTCGCGCAGCCTCGCATGGCGGGCGGCGTCCGGCGCGTATTCGGCACGTACCGGCGGCTTGGTCAGCACCGTGTGCGGATCGCCGCCGACGGCCAGCCAGCCGAGCCGTGCCGCGCCGAGCGCCGCGCCCGTTTCGCCGCCGCCGATCTGGCGCGTGCGCACGTTCAGCGCGTCGGCGATCAGCTGCGCCCAGAATGCGCTGCGCGCGCCGCCGCCGATCAGCGACAGCTGGTCGGTTTCGACGCCGGCCGCATGCAGCGCGTCGAGGCCGTCCGCGAGGCCGAGCGTCACGCCTTCGAGCACCGCGTAGCCGAGATGCGCGCGCTCGGTCGCATGCGTCATCCCGAAGAACACGCCCTGCGCGTACGGGTCGTTGTGCGGCGTGCGTTCGCCCGACAGGTAGGGCAGGAACAGCGGCGCCGTGGCGAGCGCGTCGGCGTCGAGCGCCTCGACTTCGGTGAGCAGCGCGGGCTCGTCGGTGCCCGTCAGCTTGCAGACCCAGCGCAGGCAGCTCGCGGCCGACAGCACGACGCTCATCAGTTGCCAGCGATCGGGAATCGCGTGGCAGAACGCATGCACGGCCGACGCGGGGTTCGGCATGAAGCGGTCGCCGACCACGCTCAGCACGCCCGACGTGCCGAGCGACACGAAGCCGTCGCCCGCGTGGATCGCGCCGATGCCGAGCGCGCTCGTCGCGTTGTCGCCGCCGCCGCCCGCGACCACGACGGCCTCCGACAGCCCGAGTTCGCGCGCGACGTCGAGCCACAGCGTGCCGGCCGCGTCCGACGGATCGGACACTTTCGCGCCGGTCATCCGGAACCGCAGGTAGTCCTTCGGCATCAGCACGCAGGCGGTGGCCGCGAACACGTCGGGTTCGTGCTTCGCGACCCACAGCAGTTTCGGCGCGGTGAAGCCCGGCATCGCGAGATTGCCGGCCAGTGCGTGGAGATCGGGCGCGCGTTCGGTGAGCAGCGCGCATTCGTCGGCGCTGCGCATGTCGTTCCACAGGATCGCGGGGCGCAGCACGCGGTCGTCGCGGCCGAGCAGCACGGCGCCGTGCATCTGCCCCGACAGGCCGATGCCGCGCACTTGCGCGAACGCGTCGCGATGCCGTTCGCGCAACGTGGCGAGCGCGGCGAGCGTGCCTTGCCACCAGTCGTCCGGATGCTGTTCGGCCCAGCGCGGATGCGGCCGCGACACGGTGAACGGCGTGCCGGCCGTGCCGACGACCGTGCCGTCGGGGGCCAGCAGCAATACCTTCACTTCCGAGGTGCCGAGGTCGATGCCGAGATACATGAGCGGTTCGTTCCGTCAGTGGGGAATCGCTACTTTAGCCGCGCGGCAGCGCACGTGCCAAGGCAGGTTCGCCCGGATGCGCGTCAGCGCTGCGCCAGCCATGCATCGACCCGCGCGAGCCCCGCGCGCAGCGCCTCGAACAGCGCCGCGTTGCCGGCGAGCGAACCCCACAGCGCGCGGCTCGCGCACAGCGCGACGACCGGATCGTCGGCTTCGACGATCGCCCGCGCGGTGCCTTCATCCATCACGCCGTCCTGGTACGCATACGGCAGCAGGCCGCGTGCCCGGCGTTCGAGAAAGCGCAGGAACAGCGCGGGCAGCACGGCGGTGGCGACCGGCGCCGCGCCGCGCGCGAACGATTCCACGAGCGTCGGCGCGATGAAGCCGGGGATCTTCGAGAAGCCGTCGGCCGCGACGCGCTGGTTCGTGTCGAGCACGTACGGGTTGCCGAAGCGCTCCAGCACGACGTCGCGGTAACGCGCGAGATCGAGCGGGCTCGGCGTGAGGCACGGGATCACGTCCTGCGTCACGTAGTCGTGCGCGAAGCGGCGGATCGCCGCGTCGTGCGTGCCTTCGTGGATGTACGTATGGCCCGCGAGCGTGCCGGCCCACGCGATGCAGCTGTGCGTCGCGTTGAGGATGCGGATCTTCGCTTCCTCGTACGGGTGCACGTCGTCGACGAGTTCGGCGCCGGCCAGCTCCCAGCGCGGCCGGCCGGCTGCGAAGCGGTCCTCGATCACCCACTGGATAAACGATTCGCCCATCACCGGGCACGCGTCGTCGAAGCCGGTGGCCGCGAGTACGCGCTCGCGCACGTCGGCGGTCGGGCGCGGCGTGATGCGGTCGACCATCGCGCTCGGCGTCGCGACGTTCGCGTCGAACCACGCGAGCAGGGCGGTTTCACCGCGCCGTTCGAGGAATTCGCGCATCCCGGCGCGAAAGCGCGCGCCGTTGCTGCGCAGGTTGTCGCAGCTCTGCAGCGTGAGCGGGCCCGCGCCGCGCTTCATGCGTTCGGCGAGCAGCGCTGCGAGCGCGCCGTACAGCGTCGTGCGCGCGCCCTGCAGGTCGGCCGCCAGATCGGCGTTCGCGATGTCGAGCCGGTTGTGTTCGTCGAGGTAGTAGCCGCCTTCGGTGACGGTGAACGACACGATCCGGCATGCCGGATCGGCGCCGGCGTCGATCAGCGCGGCGAGGTCGATCGACCACGGCAGCACGTGCGTGATCGCGCGGATCGTCTCGTACGCGCGCTCGCCTTGCGGTGTGACGGTTTCGAGTGTGTATTCACCGTGCTGCGCGGCGAGGGCATCCATCGTCGCGCGCATGTCGTCGCGGATGTTGCCGACGGTCAGCGACCAGCGTTCGCCGGCCGGCACGGCCGCGTTCACGCGATGCAGATACCACGCCTGGTGCGCGCGGTGAAACGAGCCGGCGCCGATGTGCAGCAGCACGGGCGCGCGGGCGGAGGGCGATTCGCTCATCCGGTGTCTCCTGTTCGTGCCTGTCTTTCCAGTCAAATACGATCATTTGCTCTTTGTGTGAGCGAATGATCGTATTCGGGCGAGCGAAAGTCAAGGCGGGGAAACGGTATTTCGATGGTGCGCTGCGGCGTGCGCGCTGCCGCTCGTGCTTGCGTACGGATGCTGCGTCTGCTCGCGACGGATACTGCGGGTGCGTAGCTGACGATGTTGGCCGTCGCGCTGCTCGCGGTGTGCGGCGGCACATTCCGAGGCTGTCGCGCGTGCCGTCGGCGCCGCGCGAAGGGGAGGAGCTGGCCCGCACGTCGTCGTGACGGCGGGCGCGTGACGTGCGTTACAGCGTGGTGCGCACGTGCCAGAGCTCGGGGAACAGCACGACGTCGAGCATCTTGCGCAGGTACGGCGCGCCGCTCGTGCCGCCGGTGCCCTGCTTGAAGCCGATGATGCGCTCGACGGTCGTCACGTGGCGGAAGCGCCACTGACGGAACGCGTCCTCGAGATCGACGAGTTCCTCGGCCATCTCGTACAGCTCCCAGTGCTGCTGCGGGTGGCGATACACCTCGAGCCACGCGGCTTCGACCGTCTCGTCGTGCCGTGTCGGCTGCGTCCAGTCGCGATCGAGCCGCTCCGGCGCGATCGGGAACCCGCGCCGCGCGAGCAGGCGCACGACTTCGTCGTAGAACGACGGCGCTTCGAGCGTCGCGCGCACCTGTTCCAGGATGTCGGGCCGGTGCGCATGCGGCTGCAGCATCTGGGCGTTCTTGTTGCCCAGCAGGAATTCGAGCTGGCGATACTGGTACGACTGGAAGCCCGACGACTGGCCGAGATACGGCCGCATTGCCGAGTATTCGGATGGCGTCATCGTCGACAGCACGTTCCACGCCTGCACCAGCTGCTCGAGGATGCGCGACACGCGCGCGAGCATCTTGAACGCGGGCGGCAGCGCGTCGGTGCGCACCGCGTCGAGCGCGCCGCGCAGTTCGAACAGCGCGAGCTTCATCCACAGCTCGCTCGTCTGATGCTGGATGATGAACAGCATCTCGTTGTGATCGGGCGACAGCGGATGCTGCGCGTCGAGGATCGAATTCAGCGACAGGTAGTCGCCATAGCTCATCGACTTCGAGAAATCGAGCTGCGCGTTGTGCCAGCCGGCTTGTGTGTCGGCTTCGCCGGGCACGTGCGGCGCTTCGTGCGCGGCTTGCGCCGGTTGCGCGGCGCGTGCGCCCGAGAACGGGCAGCCCGCCGGCGCGTCGTCGCCGGGTGGCTGCATATGACCAGAATTCACGACTTTCTCCAGATTTGAATGACGAACGCGTGGCGCGCGATCCGCATGCAACGGCGGCGCGCCGCGCAAATCCGGTCAGGTCACCGCGCCGCGTTCGGCGAATTCGGGTGCCTTCCACGCACCGGTGGCGAGGATGTCGCGCAGCGTCTCGACGGCATCCCACACGTCGGCGAAGCGCGTATAGAGCGGCGTGAAGCCGAAGCGCAGCACGTACGGCTCGCGGTAGTCGCCGATCACGCCGCGCGCGATCAGCGCCTGCATCACTTCGTAGCCGTGCGGATGCTCGAAGCTCGCCTGCGAGCCGCGCTGGTGATGCGCGCGCGGCGTGACGAGCTTCAGCGACAAGCCTGCACAGCGTGCCTCGACGAGCGCGATGAACGCGTCGGTCAGCGCGAGCGACTTGCGGCGGATCGCGTGCATGTCGGTCTGCAGGAACACGTCGAGCCCGCATTCGACCATCGACATCGACACGATCGGCTGCGTGCCGCACAGGAAGCGCGCGATGCCCGGATCGGGCGCGAAGGCCGGTTGCATCGCGAACGGTGCGCGGTGGCCCCACCAGCCGGACAGCGGCTGCGAGAAATGCGCGAGATGGCGCTGCGGCACCCACACGAATGCGGGCGAGCCGGGGCCGCCGTTCAGGTACTTGTACGTGCAACCGACCGCGCCGTCCGCGCGCGCGCCGTTCAGGTCGACCGGCACCGCGCCGGCCGAGTGCGCGAGATCCCACAGCATCAGCGCGCCCGCGTCGTGCACGAGCTGCGTGACGGCCGGCATGTCGTGCATGTAGCCGGTGCGGTAGTTCACGTGCGTGATCATCGCGACGGCCGCGTCCGCGCCGAGCGCGGCCGGCAGGTCGGCCGGATCGTCGATCAGGCGCAGCTCGTAGCCGCCGCCGAGCTGTTCGATCAGCCCCTGCGCGATATACAGGTCGGTCGGAAAGTTCGAGCGTTCCGACACGATCACGCGGCGCTCCGGCGCGCCCTCGGCCTGGTGGCGCAGCATCGCCGACAGCAGCTTGAACAGGTTGATCGAGATCGTGTCGGTGACGACCGTTTCGCCGGGCGCGCCGCCGATCAGCGTCGCGAGCTTGTCGCCGAGGCGGCGCGGCAGCGCGAACCAGCCGGCCGTATTCCAGCTGCGGATCAGGCCTTCGCCCCATTCGGCGCCGATCACCTGCTGCGCGCGCGCGGCCGACGCGCTCGGTTGCGCGCCGAGCGAGTTGCCGTCGAGGTAGATCACGCCGTCGGGCAGCGAGAACTGGTCGCGCAGCGGGGCAAGCGGGTCGTCGCGGTCGAGCGCGAGCGCGTCTTCACGGGTCTTGATCATGATGTGGGGGTGTTGGTCGGGGTAATCAGGAAGCACGCGCGGGCAGCGCGCGCAGCACCGCGCGCACGGGGCTCGCGTCGAGCGTCGCGAATTTCAGCGGCAGTGCGATCAGTTCGTAGTCGCCGGGCGGCACGTCGTCGAGCACGATGCCTTCGAGGATCGCCATCCGGTGCGCGCGCACGCGGTGATGCGCATCCATCGTCTTCGATTCCTGCGGGTCGAGCGACGGCGTATCGATGCCGATCAGCTTCACGCCATGCGCGGCGAGCAGGTCGACGGTCTCGGGCGAGACCGCGCAGAAATCGCTGTCCCACTGTTCGACGCTGGCATGCGCATACGTGCGCAGCAGTACGCGCGGCGGCACGCCGTCGAGCGCGGCCGCGATGTCGGCCGGCTGCACGACGGGCGCCGCGCCGATGCAATGGATCACGCGGCACGGGCCGAGATAGGTGTCGAGCGGCACGGCGCCGATCGGTGCGCCGTCGGCGTCGTAGTGCAGCGGCGCGTCGCAATGCGCGCCGGTGTGCGGCGACAGCGTCAGGCGCGCGACGTTGACCGGCGAGCCGGCCTCCATCCGCCACACGCGTTCGACGGAAACCGGCGTATCGCCCGGCCACACGGGGGTGGCGGGGCTGACCGGCGGCGAGATGTCCCAGAGTGTGTCCATGGCATGACGTTTCGATGAGTCGATCCTTCGAATGATAGGTGGACGCTCGCAGAAAGTGCTTGCGAAATAAACATGGACAATCCGCCGGATTGGCAGATAATTCGACTCAGAGGGAAAACGGGGACCAAAAATGCACGCGATCACGCTCGATGCCACCGACTGCCGGATTCTGGCGGTATTGCAGGAGGAGGGCAGAATCAGCAATCTCGACCTGGCGGAACGTATCTCGCTTTCGCCATCCGCCTGCCTGCGCCGCATGCGCCTGCTTGAGGAGCAGGGCGTGATCGAGCACTATCGCGCGTGCCTGAGCCGCGAGAAGCTCGGCTTCGAGCTCGAGGCATTCGTGCAGGTGTCGATGCGCAACGAAGAGAATCAATGGCACGAGCGCTTCGCGGAAGCGCTGCGCGAATGGCCGGAGGTGGTCGGCGCGTTCGTCGTGACGGGCGAGAGCCACTATCTGCTGCGCGTGCTCGCGCACAACCTCAAGCACTATTCGGATTTCGTGCTGAACCGGCTCTACAAGGCGCCGGGCGTGATGGACATCCGGTCGAACATCGTGCTGCAGACGCTGAAGGATGAAGCCGGCGCGCCGGTCGGGCTGGCGCGCACGGGAGCGATCAAAGCGGTGTGAGGCCGTGGAAGCCGCCGCCGTGGAACACGAGCGGCGGCGCCGTGTCCGATACCGCGCGCACGCCGCAGCGTTCGACTTCGCCGACGAAGATCACGTGGTCGCCTTCATCGTAGCGGCTGCGGTTGTGGCATTCGAACCACGCGAGCGCGCCGTCGAGCACGGGCATCCCCGAGTTGCCGGCCGCATGCGCGATGCCTTCGAAGCGGTCGCCCTTGTAGGTCGAGAAGCGCTTGCACAGGTCGAGCTGCGAGGCCGCGAGCACGTTCACCACGTAATGGCTGTTGCCGCGGAACACGGGCGTCGACGCCGATTTGTGCGCGAGGCTCCACAGCACGAGCGGCGGATCGAGCGAGACCGAGTTGAACGAGCTGGCGGTAATGCCGATCAGCTGGCCGGACGGCGCGCGCGTCGTGATCACCGTCACGCCCGTCGCGAACTGGCCGAGTGCCTGCCGGAAGGCCGTCGCGTCGAAATCCGGCGGGTTGGCGCGGCTCATCGGGCCGCCATCCGGAACGGGACGGGCAGGCGCGGCGCGACGCGGGTGGCGCGGGCACGGCGGACGAAAGGCGACAAGGCGGTCGATAGGGAAGGGGTGCGCATGGCCCGATTTTAGCGGAATCGGGGCCGTCGAGCCCGGCCGGACGGCGCATTGCGGAGGCAGGGTGGCGTAGCGAACACTGCGGCGCACTACCTGATGTGCGGCTGCGGGTAGCCGGCGTGGCCGTTCCGTCGTGTTTTCGTGCGGCGCCGCCTCCCGGACTGGCGCCGCCGCATCCCGCCGGCCGTCGCCCCTGCACTATTGCGACGCCGCCAGTCCGAGCGACAGCGCGCCCGTCACGATCAGGCTCGATGCCCACACCGCGTCGAGATTGAACCAGCTCCGCGACACGAACTTCAGCCCGAGATAGCGGTACACGAGCCATGCGAGCCCGCCGCCGGCCGCGATCATCGCGACCGCGTGCACGGCCGCGACGACGAGCGCCATCCCGAGATGCGCATCGACGAGCATGGCGGCCGCACGGTGGCCGGCGTCGCGGTCGAGCCCGCACAGCCCGAGGTAGATCGGCACCAGCATCAACCCCGCGCCGTGCGCGATCGCGACCGCGAACGACCACAGGCCGAGCCGCGCCGGCGGGATCCGCGCGAGCGCACGCGGATGCCGGCGCCGGATCAGCAGCGCGGCGCCGAAGCCGATCACGAGCGCGCTCGCGCCGATCCGGATCGCCGCCTGCCACGCGAGCAGCGCGGCGAGCAGCCCGAACGGCAGCATCACCGCGAACACCGCGAGCGCGTGGCCGAGCGCGAGATAGCCGAGCGCCGCGACGAGCGCGGTGCCGCGGCGCGTCATCAGCGCGTTCGACACCGCGAGCGGCCAGCCCATCGCGGGATTGAGCCCGTGGTAGACGCCGCTCGCGAGCACGGCCGCCCACAGGGCGGCCTGCGCGTGCAGGCCGGCGCTCAACGCTTGACCGACGGATAGCAGAACGAGTCGGTCGAGCAGTCGCCGCCTTCGAGCCGGATCTGGTGCGCGCGGTAGCCGTCGGGGAATTCGACCCAGTAGTCGTCGGCGAGCGTCAGCCCGCCGTCCGGCCCCGCATGCGCGAGCACCTGCGCGCCCGGCACGCCGTCCGGATAGAACTGGTCGTCCCAAGTCGAATACAGCGAATTGGTCCAGTAGACGCGCCGGCCGTCGCGGCTGATCTCGACCATCTGCGGGCCGCCCGCGAACGTACGGCCGTTCGTGTGCGGCGCACGGCGCGCGATGCCGCCGATACGGACCGACCCCGCGAGCACCGGATTGTGCGGATCCGACACGTCGTACTGGCGCATCTCGCCGGTCCCCCAGCACGACACGTACAGGAAGCGGTCGTCGAGCGACAGGTCGATGTCGGTCACGAGCGGCGGCACCGCACCGAATCCTTGCAGCAGCGGCGGCAGTTCGTCGGCCGCGGCCGGCTCGGCTGGGATCGTCGCCGTCTTCTTCACATGGAACTGGCCGCCTTCGCGCCACCAGGTCCAGATCGAGCCTTCGAGATTCGTCGTATCGACGACCACGCCGACGAACCCGTACTCGCGCGCCGGGTCATGCGCGGGCCGCACCTCGAGTGCCATCTGGTGCTGCGCGCCGAGATCGATCGTCTGCACGTTGCGCCGCGCGCGCAGGTCCCAGAAATGCAGCCGGTGCCCGTACTTGTTCGCGAGCAGGTCCTCGGGGACGATCCCGTTCTCGAATTGCGGCGGCAGCGCCCATTCGCTCGACACCATGTAGTCGCGCGGCAGGTTCCACCAGAAGTCGTAGTGCTTGTCCTGCGAGCCGCGATCGATCTCCCAGCGGCCGAGTACGTCGAACGTCTCGCAATCCATGATGAAGATGCCGGGCGCGCCGTCGGTGCCGTCCTTGCCTGCGCCGCCGAGCGTGCTCACGTAGATGCCTTCGGGGCCGCAGTGCACGGTGTGCGGGCGCGAATAGCCGGTCTTCGCGAAGATCTCGTCGGGCTCGATGATCTTGTGGATGCGCGCTTGCGTCGGGTGCGGTTTCGTGTCGATCACGTAGATGCGCGACGAGCGCAGGCCGGGGATGATCAGGAAGCGGCGCTCGAGGAACGCATGGCCGGTCAGCGGCGACAGCGACGACGAGCACGCATTCCAGCCGAAGTGGTGAAACTCGTCGCCGGTGTTCGGCATCGTCACCGTGTGCACGATTTTCCCGTAGGTCGGCGAACCGGGCTTCACGTCGATCACGGCGAGCGCGTCGGGTCTGGAAAAATCGGGGCTCAGCAACAACGTATAGGCGAATTCTTCCGCCGGCGCCTGCATCGCAAGCTCGGGAGAAGCGTGAAACGTCGGGTCAGGCCGCATGCTCATGGTGATGCCTCCTCGATGGGTTTGGATCGTGAACGCACGGCCGTTCGTTGCGGGCGTGCGGGTCGGGATGGCCGCGCGGCGTGCAGCGTGCCGGCGGGTGCGATCGACGCACGGACGCACGTGTCGGTGCCACGCGCGGCGCCGTGCATCAGGTCGTGAAAGCGGGGAAAGCGGGTAACGGCGACAGGCCGGATCGCCGCGCCGGGGGCGGGACGGATGCGCGGCGACGTGATGACGCAGTCGAGGCGGCGCCCCGCGACGCGGCAGCGGCCGGGCGGGTGACGCGGGCGAATTCTGTTAAGGCATGCATAGCGATGTTCCGGCAGATGATGTTTGCATCAGGGTCGGGCATGCATCGGGCGCTGCGTGCGTGACGGCGGGTTTGCCGCCGCGCTTGCGCGTGCCTAAGTGTAGACGAGAATCGTGCAGGCGAGTCGGGCGCGGCACCTGCGGAATCTGCCAGGTTCGCGCGCGAGTGAGATACTTGCCGGAGTGCCGCGGTGTCCCGTACCACGGGCGCGCAGCGGCGGGATGGAACGGCGGCAGCCGGCACGGGCGTGCCGCTGCCGTCATCAACGAGGGTCTGAATTCATGGGGAACGAGATGCTTGAAACCGCGACTTTGGGAGGCGGGTGTTTCTGGTGCACGGAGGCCGTGTTTCTCGATGTCGACGGCGTGACGGCCGTCCAGTCGGGTTATGCGGGCGGCCATACGCGCAATCCCGGCTACCGCGACATTTGCGAAGGCGATACTGGCCACGCGGAAGTCGTCAACGTGACGTTCGATCCGGCGCGCATCGGCTATCGCGAGATCCTCGAGATCTTCTTCGCGACGCACGATCCGACCACGCTGAACCGGCAGGGCAACGACGTCGGCACGCAGTACCGGTCGGTCGTGTTCACGCATTCGGATGCGCAGCGCGACACGGCGCTCGACGTGATCCGAGAGCTGGAGCGCGAGCAGGTGTTCGGCCAGCCGATCGTCACGCAGGTCGTGCCGCTCGACGGCAACTACTGGCCGGCCGAGGACTATCACCAGAACTATTACGCGCGGAACCCCGGGCAGGGCTACTGCTCGGTCGTGATCGGGCCGAAGCTCGCGAAATTCCGGCAGAAGTTCTCGCACCGGCTGAAGTCGCTGCGCGGCGCGTAAGCACGGAACCGGCGGAAGCCGGCGAACACAGGCGAGAACAGGTGTTACGCCGCCTCGTTGCGCCACTGCGCGCACGCGGCGGCGATTTCGCGTGCGAGCGCGATGCACGACAGCGGCGCGGAGCCTTCCGCCTTGTTGTTGATCGTGATGATCACCGGCTGCCCGGCCAGCGCGTAGCGCGCGGCCAGCTCGGCGAGCGCCGAGCGCGTGGCCGGATCCTCGTCGACGAGCTTGTCGAACGGCTCGTATTTCGCTTTCGCCTGTTCGTACTTGAAGCCGCCGTGCAGGCTCCAGCGCACGATCAGCGGGCCCGGCGCGTCGCCGTCGAGCAGCGCGAGCGCGGCGGCCTGGCGCAGCGGGTCGGGCATCCGCGCGTGCAGGCCGACACAGTAGCGCACGCCGAGCGACGCGAGCGCGCGGATGAAGCGCGGCGTGAGCAGGCTCGCGTCGCGGATCTCGATCGCGTAGCGCGTGCCGTCGGCTTCCGGCGCCAGCGGCGGGAGCGCCGCGAAGAACGCGGTCAGCCGGTCGATCAGTGCGGCCGGCTCGGCAAGCAGCTGATCGGGCAGCGGCGAGAACTGGAACACGAGCACGCCCGCTTTGCGGCCGAGCCCTTCGAGGCACGGCTGCACGAATTCGCGGGTCGCGAGCTGCGCGTCGAGGAAGGTCGGGTTCGGCCCCGATGGCTCGCCGCGGCGGCCGCGGATCACCGCATCGGTCACCGACGCCGGCGCCTTCACGACGAAACGGAAGTCGTCGGGCACCTGCTGCGCATAGCGCAGGTAGTCGGCCACCGACAGCGGGCCGTAGAACGACCGGTCGAGGCTCACGCTCTTCAGCAGCGGATGCGCGCCGTACGCTTCGAGCCCTTCGCGCGACAGCTTCGTCTGCGCGAAATCGCCGTCGTAGACGATGCCGTTCCAGCCGGGGAAATACCACGACGACGTGCCGAGCCGGACGTTCGGCGGCAGGCCGGCCGCGGCGTCGGCGACGTCTGCGGCAATCGGCGCAGGCAGCACGCCGCGCTTGCGCCGGCCTTTCTTCGGCGGCGTGGCGGGCGGCGACGGTTCGTCCCACAGCAGGCCCGAGGAAGGTGCCGGTTCGTCGTCGGCGGCGCGGGAAGGTGCAGGCGGCGCTGCGTCCTGCGCGTGCGGCGTCACGCGCTCATCGGGGCGGGCGGGGCGGCCGTCGTCCGCCGGCGCAGGCGACACGCGTGCAGCGTCCGCCGGCATGCCGAACAGGTCGAACTGGCCGTCGGTGTGCGGCGCGTCCGGGTCGTCGCGCTGCTGTCGTTCCTGCGGCGCCTTGCGCCGCGTCCTGCCGTCACCCATGCATGCCCAGCGTGAGGCGCCGCCTAGCGCGGCAGCGCGTGTTCGTACATGTAGCGCCGCGACCACGGCAGCGTTTTCGCGCTGCGTCCGGCCTTGCGGCACACGATCTGGAAGATCGACACGTCGTCGTGCTCGAATGCATACGCGCAGCCGGCAAGATACACGCGCCAGATGCGGAATTTTTCGTCGTCGACGAGGGCTTTCGCCTGGTCGGCCTTCGCCTCGAAGTTCTCCGTCCAGATCTCGAGCGTGCGCGCATAGTGCCGCCGCAGGCTTTCGACGTCAACCGCCTCGAGTCCGCCGCGCTGCGCCGCTTCGAGCGCGAGGCTGATGTGCGGCAGTTCGCCGTCGGGGAACACGTAACGGTCGATGAATTCGCCGCCGCCGAGCGCCGTCTCGCCGCTTTCCGCGTCGGTCGACGTGATCCCGTGGTTCATCGCGATGCCGTCGTCGGTCAGCAGCTCGCGGATGCGCGAGAAATAGAGCGGCAGGTTCTTGCGGCCGACGTGCTCGAACATCCCGACGCTCGTGATGCGGTCGAACTGGCCGTCGATCTCGCGGTAATCCTGCAGGCGGATCTCGATCTTGTCCTCGAGCCCCGCGGCCTTCACGCGCGCGGTCGCGAGGTCGAACTGGTTCTGCGACAGCGTCACGCCGAGGCACGTCGCGCCGAACTTCTGCGCGGCGCGCAGCACGAGCGCGCCCCAGCCGCAGCCGATGTCGAGCAGGCGCTGGCCGGGCTGGAGCTGGATCTTCGTCAGGATGTGATCGATCTTCTTGATCTGCGCGGTGGCGAGATCCTCGTCGCCGTTCTCGAAGTACGCGCACGAGTACACCATGTTCTCGTCGAGCCACAGCTGGTAGAACGCGTTCGAGACGTCGTAGTGATACTGGATCGCCTTCTTGTCGGTGCTCTTCGAGTGATTGAAGTAGCGTTTCACGCGCGCGAGCTTGCTCGCGTTCGTCACCGTGTTGCGCGCAAGCGAGTAGCTGACGTTGATGATGTCCGACAGCCTGCCTTCGATGTCGATCTTGCCCTTCACGTACGCCTCGCCGAGATTGTCGAGGCTCGGATCGAGCAGCAGCGGCAACGCCGATGCGCTGTTGACCTTCAGCGTGACCTGCGGTGCGCTGAAGGTGCCGAAATCGAGTTGATCGCCGTTCCACAGCACGAGGCGCGCCGGTATGTCCGCTTTCGCCCGTACTTCGTCCGCCCACTGTGCCAGCTTCTTTTCCCAGAACATTTGGATTCTCCGTTTGTTCGTTGAATCGAATACAGCCAAGTATCTTGACCGGCGCCCGCCGCTTGCGAAGCGGGCGCCCGGATGCAACACGAGACACGACCGGCGTGCGCCGGTGCCGCGCTTACGGCGACAGGCGCGAGATCGTCCAGCCCGACGCCGCCGCGGCGTCGCGCGTGTAGAGCAGGCGGTCGTGCAGCCGCGACGGGCGGCCTTGCCAGAACTCGATCGAGTCGGGCACGAGGCGGTAGCCGCCCCAGTGCGGCGGGCGCGGCGGGTGGTCGCCGTAGCGTTCGCTGACGGCCTTTTCGCGCGCTTCGAGCGTCGCGCGGCTGTCGATCACCGCGCTCTGCTCCGATGCCCACGCACCGATGCGCGAGCCGAGCGGGCGCGACGCGAAATAGCGGTCGCTTTCTTCGGCGCTGGTTTTCTCGATCCGGCCTTCGATGCGCACCTGGCGCTCGAGCTCGATCCAGTAGAACAGCAGCGCGGCTTGCGGATGCGCGGCGAGATCGCGCCCCTTGCGGCTTTCGTAATTGGTGAAGAAGACGAACCCGCGTTCGTCGACGCCCTTGATGAGCACGATCCGGGCCGACGGCCGGCCGTCGTCGCCGACGGTCGCGAGCGTCATCGTGTTCGGCTCGGGCAGTTTGGCGGCGAGCGCCTCCTTGAACCAGCGATCGAACTGGGCGAGGGGGTCGGGGGCGGCATCGGCTTCGTCGAGCGAAGCACGTGAATAGTTGATGCGGAGATCGGCGAGAGTCGTCATGTTATGCAAACGCTTCAATCTGGGGCCAGTATAGCGAACGCGCAAGAATCGTGCGTGCACAGTGGCGCGTGCGAGCGGGGAGTTCAGGCAAAATAGAGGGCTGCACGACTTACGTTTTCCTTGCTGCCATGTCCGTTGCCGACGCTGCCCCGCCCAGTTCTTCTGATCTTACCCCGACCCCGGAAATCCAGCTTGACGTGGATCGCGCCCGGCGCTTCGGCGGCGTCGCGCGCCTGTACGGCGCGCCGGCCGCCGCCGCGTTCGAGCGTGCGCACGTCGCGGTGATCGGGATCGGCGGCGTCGGGTCGTGGGTGGCCGAGGCGCTCGCGCGCAACGCGGTCGGCACGCTGACGCTGATCGATCTCGACAACGTCGCGGAAAGCAATACGAACCGGCAGGTCCACGCACTCGACGGCAATTACGGCAAGCCGAAGGTCGACGCGATGGCCGAGCGGATCGCGCTGATCGATCCCGCGTGCCGGGTGAACCGGATCGAGGATTTCGTCGAGCCCGACAACTTCGACGCGCTGCTCGGCGGCGGCTTCGACTACGTGATCGACGCGATCGACAGCGTGCGCACGAAGGTCGCGCTGATCGCGTGGTGCGTCGCGAAGCGGCAGCCGCTCGTCGTCGTCGGCGGCGCGGGCGGTCAGCTGGACCCGACGCGCATCCGCATCGACGATCTTGCGTTGACGATCCAGGATCCGCTGCTGTCGAAGGTGCGCGCGCAGTTGCGCAAGCAGCACGGCTTTCCGCGCGGGCCGAAGGCGCGTTTCAAGGTCAGCGCCGTGTATTCGGACGAGCCGCTGATCTATCCGGAAGCGGCCGCGTGCGATATCGAGGACGGTGCCGAGCCGTCCGCGGCCGCGCATGTCGCGGGGCTCAACTGTGCGGGATTCGGTTCGAGCGTGTGCGTGACCGCGAGCTTCGGGTTCGCGGCCGCCGCGCATGCGTTGCGCGCGATCGCGGCGCAGGCTGCCGGCTGAACGAGGAAGAGGAGGCTGCGGCGCGGGTCGTGCGCCGCAAGCGCGACGGCGATCCGGCCGGGCCGTTGCGGCCCGGCGCGTCGCGCGTCAGTTGAGCGCCATGCTCAGCTTGCGTCGCCATCCGGCGACGAGGTCCGGGCGATCGCCGGCCAGCTCGAACACCGAGATCAACGTGCGGCGGCCGAGATCGTCGCCGTACGCGCGGTCGCGCTGGACGATTTCCAGCAACTGTTCCACTGCACCTTCGTATGCGCGCCGCGCGATCAGGCTCTGCGCGAGGTCGAAGCGCGCGTCGAGATCGGCCGGGTTCGCCGCGATGCGTGCTTCGAGCGCGTCGGTCGGCGGCAGGTCGGCCGTGGCGTCGAGCGCGTCGAATCGCGTCTTGATCGCCTGATAGCGCGGATCGCCGTTCTGGACGGTCTGCGGCGACAGGCGCTCGGTCTCGGCGCGCGCGGCGTCGACCTCGTTGCTCGCGAGCAGCAGCTCGATCAGGTCGAGGCGCGCGTCGTCGAAGCCGGGGTTCAGCGCGAGCGCCGCTTCGAGGTGCGTGAGCGCGTCGTCGTAGCGCTGTTCGGCGATCGCGTATTGCGCGGCGCGGCGCTCGGCTTCCTCGGGGGCAGGCAGCAGCCGGTCGAGGAACGCGCGCAACTGGCCTTCGGGCAGCACGCCGACGAACTGGTCGACCGGGCGGCCGTCGGCGAACGCGATCACGTGCGGGATGCTGCGCGTCTGGAAGTGCGCGGCCAGTTCCTGGTTCTCGTCGACGTTGACCTTCACGAGCTTCCAGCGGCCTTCGTAGTCGGCCTCGAGCTTTTCCAGCAGCGGGCCGAGCGTCTTGCAGGGGCCGCACCACGGCGCCCAGAAGTCGACCAGCACGGGCGTGTCCAGCGACGCCTCGATGACGTCTTTCTCGAAAGTGGCAAGCGTGGTGTCCATGTCGTTCTCTTCGGTTCGAATATCGTCAGGATGAGGGCGGCGCGCCTCTTTTTCAACGCGGCTTCGACTCGGGCAGCGGAATCCACTCGGTCTCGCCCGGCACCTTGCCCATTTCCTGGCGCATCCAGGCCACTTTCGCACGCTCGATCGCGTCGCGGCTGCTGGCGACGAAATTCCATTCGATGAAGCGTTCGCCATCGATCCTGTCGCCGCCGAGCAGCATCGCGCGCGCGCCGCTGTCGCTCGTCAGCGTGACCGCCGCGCCCGGCGCGAGCACGGCCATCTGTTCGGCCGGCACCGGCGTGCCGTCGATCGCGAGCGTGCCGTCGACCACGTAGACCGCGCGCTCCTCGTGCGACGCGTCGAGTTCGAGCCGGCCGCCGGCCGCGAATTCGGTCGCGACGTACAGCGTGCGCGAGAATGTCGTGACGGGCGAGCGCAGCCCGAACGCGTCGCCGGCGATCACCGTCAGCGCGACGCCGTCTTCGTTGCGCTTCGGCAGCGTGTCGGCCGGATGGTGCTCGAACGACGGCTCGGTCGTCTCGTGCGCCTGCGGCAGCGCGACCCAGGTCTGGATCCCGTGCACGGTATGACCGCTGGCGCGCTGCGCGTCGGGCGTGCGTTCGGAGTGGACGATCCCGCGGCCGGCCGTCATCCAGTTCACGTCGCCCGGCACGATGGCCTGCAGCGAGCCGAGGCTGTCGCGGTGCAGGATCGCGCCGTCGAACAGGTAGGTGACGGTCGCGAGCCCGATGTGCGGATGCGGGCGCACGTCGAGCCCCGTGCCGGCCGGCAGCGTGGCGGGTCCCATGTGATCGAAGAAGATGAACGGGCCGACGAGGCGCGCGGCGAGCGCGGGCAGCGTGCGGCGCACCTGCAGGTTGCCGATGTCGCGCACGTGCGGCTTCAGCAGGGCTTTGATCGAGTCGGTCATGGCGGTTCCAGTGGGGCGGCGGGGGATGCCGGTCATTGTACTGGCCGCCCGCCGCCGATTCCATGCGCGCCGCGCGGGTATCGGGCCGCCCGGCGAATCCCGGTAGACTGACGCGCTTCGGAACAACGATTCGAATCGAGGAGACGCCGATGATGGCCCCGAAGGACTTGCTGCTTGCGCTGGTCGTGATCCTGGCGTGGGGCGTGAACTTCGTCGTGATCAAGGTCGGCCTGCACGGCATGCCGCCGATGCTGCTCGGCGCGCTGCGCTTCACGCTCGCGGCCGTGCCCGCGGTGTTCTTCGTGCGCCGGCCGCAGATTCCGTGGCGCCTGCTCGTGCTGTACGGCGCGACGATCCAGCTCGGCCAGTTCGTGTTCCTGTTCACCGGCATGTACGTCGGCATGCCGGCCGGCCTCGCGTCGCTCGTACTGCAGTCGCAGGCGTTCTTCACGCTCGTGTTCGCGATGCTGTTCCTCGGCGAACGGCTGCGCGTGCAGAACCTGGTCGGGCTCGCGATCGCTGCGGGCGGGCTCGTCGTGATCGCCGCGCAGGGCGGCCGCGCGATGACGCTCGCGGGCTTCCTGCTGACGATCGGCTCGGCCGCGATGTGGGCGTTCGGCAATATCGTCACGAAGAAGGTCGGGAAGGCGAACCTCGTGTCGCTCGTCGTGTGGGCGAGCCTCGTGCCGCCCGTACCGTTCTTCCTGCTGTCGCTGTGGTTCGAAGGGCCGCAGCGCATCGCGACCGCGCTCGCGGGGCTCGACGGCGCGTCGATCTTCGCGGTCGTCTATCTCGCGTTCGTCGCGACGCTGCTCGGCTACGGGCTGTGGAGCCGCCTGCTGTCGCGCTACCCGGCCGCGCAGGTCGCACAGTTCTCGCTGCTGGTGCCGGTCGTCGGGCTCGCGTCGTCGGCGCTGCTGCTCGACGAGCACCTGACGCAAGCGCAGCTGATCGGCGCGGCGCTCGTGATGGGCGGGCTCGCGGTGAACGTGTTCGGCGGGAAACTGATGCGCCGCTTCTCGGCTTCGTGACGCGCCGGCACGCGATGCGTGCCGGCGGCAGGGAACGGACGGCCGTCAGGCCATCCGGTTCTTCGCGAGTGGCGGATTCGCGGCGAAGTAACGCTTGATGCCGCGGAAGATCGCGTCGGCCATCTGGTCGCGATAGCTGTCGTCGTTCAGCCGGCTTTCCTCTTCCGGGTTGCTGATGAACGCGGTCTCGACGAGGATCGACGGAATGTCGGGCGCCTTCAGCACCGCGAACCCGGCCTGCTCGACCGAGCCCTTGTGCAGCTTGTTGATGCCGCCGACTTCCTTCAGCACGTAGTTGCCGTAGCGCAGCGAGTCGCGGATCTGGGCCGTTGTCGACATGTCGAACAGCGCGCGGTTCACGGCCGCGTCCGCCGTCTTGATGTTGATCCCGCCGATCAGGTCGGACGAATTCTCCTTGTTCGCCATCCAGCGCGCCGCGGCGCTCGTCGCGCCGTGATCGGACAGCGCGAACACCGACGAGCCGCGCGCGGACGGCGTCGTGAATGCATCCGCGTGGATCGACACGAAGAGATCCGCGCCGACGCGGCGCGCCTTCTGCACGCGCACGTTCAGCGGCACGAAGAAGTCGGCGTCGCGCGTCATCATCGCGCGCATGTTCGGCGCGCCGTCGATCTTCGCGCGCAGCTTCTTCGCGATGTCGAGCGCGATGTGCTTCTCGTACGTGCCGCCGCCGCCGATCGCGCCCGGATCCTCGCCGCCGTGGCCCGGATCGATTGCGACCGTCAGCAGGCGCACGGTGCCGCCCTTGCCGGATTTCGGCGCTGTGAACTTGTAGGTGTCGCCGTCGTCGTCGCTGTCGTCGCGGCGCGCGATGACGGGCGGCGGCTTGACGGCCGGCTTCGGCGGCGTCGAAGGCGTGCCGGCCGCCGGCGGCGTGCGCGGCGTGGCCGGCGTGTTCTGCGCGAAGCGCTGGAAGAACGCATCGCTGTTGTCGCCCGCGCCGGGCGGCGGCGTACCGGGGCCGGCCAGCGTGGTCGGCGGCTGCATCTGCTGCGCGCGCGCCGTGTCGTTGAGCGCCTGCTCCTTGCGTTCCGTCTGCGCGATCAGGTCGGACAGCGGATCGGGCGCGACGGCCGGATACAGGTCGAACACGAGCCGGTACTTGTAGGTGCCGACGGGCGGCAGCGTGAACACCTGCGGCTTCACCGAGCCTTTCAGGTCGAACACCATCCGCACGACGTGCGGCTGATACTGGCCGACGCGCACCGACTGGATCTGCGGATCGTTCGGCGCGATCTTCGACACGAGGTCGCGCAGCGCCTGGTCGAGATCGAGGCCGGTCAGGTCGACGACCAGACGGTCGGGACCCTGCAGCAGCTGTTGGCTATTCTGCAGCGGCTGGTCGGATTCGATCGTGACGCGCGTGTAATCGCGCGCGGGCCACACGCGCACGCCGAGCACCGACGACGCGTGCGCGAGCCGCGGCGCGACGAGGCCGAGCACCAGCGTCGATGCGCCCGCGCGCAGGATCTGGCGGCGCCGCCAGTTGTGCGTCGCGGTGGCCGCCGATTCGATCGAGCGGAACGGTTTGATCAACATCTTTCGAGACATGCCTTTCCTGAAGCGCTGTACGCCCGGACGGTGAGGGCACGGCCGTCGCCATCCACGTCGAGCGAGAAAACCAGATCGGGCACGCCGAGCAGGGCGCCCGCCTGTTGCGGCCATTCGACGAGGCAGATCGCGCTGGAATTGAAATATTCGCGAAAGCCTGCATCGGACCATTCGGCCGGATCGTTGAATCGATACAGATCGAAGTGATAGACCTCGAGTTCCCCATCGCTGCGTTCGAGCGCGTAAGGCTCGACGAGCGTGTAGGTCGGGCTGCGCACGCGGCCCTGGTGGCCGAGGCCGCGCAGGATCGCGCGCACGAGGGTCGTCTTGCCCGCGCCGAGATCGCCGACCAGCTGGATCTGCAGCCCGTCGAACGCATGGGCGCGGTCGAGTTCGAGGCGTGCCGCGTCGAGCGCGTGCGCGAAGCGCGTGCCGAATGCGTCGGTCGCCGCTTCGTCGGCGAGCGCGATCACGCGCTCCGCGAGCGGGGCCGGCAGCATGGCGTCGTGAGGCGATTGGCTGGACGTGGCTGGCATTCTCGTAAAATAGTGCGATGAACCGATTACCGGAACTCGCCGCATCCGACAGGCCTTCGACTCATGCCGAAGGCGCGGCGCCGTGCGCGCTCGATGATGCGGCGTTGACTGCGCTCGCCGCTCGCATCAGGGCGTGGGGGCGCGAATTGGGTTTCGGGGCGATCGGCATCAGCGATACCGATCTCTCGGATGCCGAAGCAGGCCTCGCCGCCTGGCTGGAAGCCGGATACCACGGCGAAATGGATTATATGGCGAAACATGGGATGAAACGCGCGCGCCCGGCCGAACTTGTGGCCGGTACGCGACGCGTGATTTCCGTGCGGCTCGCCTATTTGCCGGCCGAAACGCTCGCCGGCGGCGAGCCCGGCGCGCTCGTGCCGCACGACTGGCGTGCCCGCGAACGCGCGCGGCTCGACGATCCGCAGGCCGCCGTCGTGTCGATCTATGCGCGCGGTCGCGATTATCACAAGGTGCTGCGCAACCGGCTTCAGACGCTCGCGGAGCGCATCGAGCACGAGATCGGCGCATTCGGCTACCGCGTGTTCACCGATTCGGCACCCGTGCTCGAGGTCGAGCTCGCGCAGAAGGCCGGCGTCGGCTGGCGCGGCAAGCACACGCTGCTGCTGCAGCGCGACGCCGGCTCGCTGTTCTTCCTCGGCGAGATCTACGTCGACCTGCCGCTGCCGACCGACGCGCACACGTCGCCGGATGCCGCACCCGAGACGCCGGGCGCGCACTGCGGCAGCTGCACGCGCTGCATCGACGCGTGTCCGACCGGTGCGATCGTCGAGCCGTACCGCGTCGACGCGCGCCGCTGCATCTCGTACCTGACGATCGAACTGAAAGGCAGCATCCCCGAAGCGCTGCGGCCGATGATCGGCAATCGCGTGTACGGCTGCGACGACTGCCAGCTCGTGTGCCCGTGGAACAAGTTCGCGCAGGCCGCGCCCGTCGCCGATTTCGACGTGCGGCACGGCCTCGACCGCGCGACGCTCGTCGAGTTGTTCGCGTGGGACGCGGAGACATTCGACACGCGGATGCAGGGCAGCGCGATCCGGCGCATCGGCCATGAAAGCTGGCTGCGCAATCTCGCGGTCGGGCTCGGCAACGCGCTGCGCGCGGACGCGGACCGGCTTGCGCCGTCGGCGCGCGACGCAATCGTCGCCGCGTTGCGCGCGCGGGCCGACGATCCGTCGCCGGTCGTGCGCGAGCATGTCGAATGGGCGCTGCGTGCCGCGTGAAGGCGGCGTAAAGTGTCGTCGGCGCGCGGCACCGGGCGCGCATTCATCGGTCAGGAGAAGGCAATGTTCAACGCAGTGATCGACGCGCCGTTCGGCAAGGTCGGCATCCGCACGGACGCCGCGGTGGTGCGCGAGATCGTCTATCTGCCCGAATCGGTGAAGTCGGTCGATCCGGATTCGCCGCTCGCGAAGCGCGCGGTCAAGCAGATCGAACGTTATTTCGAGCGCGCGTCCGCGCGCTTCGACCTGCCGCTCGCCGAAGTCGGCAGTGCATTCCAGCACCGCGTGTGGGACGTGATCAGCGATATCCCGCCCGGCACGGTGCTGACCTACGGGCAGGTCGCGAAGCGGATCGGCAGCGCACCGCGCGCGGTCGGCCAGGCGTGCGGCGCGAACTATTTCCCGCTCGTGATTCCGTGCCATCGCGTCGTCGCGGCGGCCGGCCTCGGCGGCTTCGCGAACCACGACGACAACGGCTATTACCAGAAAGTGAAGCGCTGGCTGTTGGCGCACGAAGGCGTGCCGTACTGATGAGTGAACCACTGATGACTCCCGAAGCCGACGGCGATGCTGCCGCGGCCTCGCCCGCGCTGCTCGCGAGCCGCGCGTCGATCGACGTCTTCTGCGATGCGCTGTGGCTCGAGCACGGGCTCGCGCGCAACACGCTCGATGCCTATCGGCGCGATCTGGTGCTGTTTTGCCAGTGGCTGGCCGAGACGCACGATACACAGCTCGATCTGGCCGACGAGGCGATGGTGACGGGCTACATCGCCGCGCGCAGCGACGGCAAGGCGACGTCGTCGAACCGGCGGCTGTCGGTGTTCCGTCGCTATTACGGCTGGGCCGTGCGCGAGCATCGCGCGAGCGCCGACCCGACGCTGCGCATCACGTCCGCGAAACAGGCGGCGCGGTTTCCGTCGACGCTGTCCGAGGCGCAGGTCGAGGCGCTGCTCGGCGCCCCCGATGTCGGCACGCCGCTCGGCCTGCGCGATCGCACGATGCTCGAGCTGATGTACGCGAGCGGGCTGCGCGTGAGCGAGCTCGTGACGCTGAAGACGGTCGAGGTCGGCCTGAACGAAGGCGTCGTGCGCGTGATGGGCAAGGGTTCGAAGGAGCGGCTCGTGCCGTTCGGCGAAGTCGCGCACGGCTGGATCGAGCGCTACCTGCGCGAGGCGCGGCCCGCGCTGCTCGGCGCGCGCGCGGCCGACGCGCTGTTCGTGACCGCGCGCGGCGACGGGATGACGCGCCAGCAGTTCTGGAACATCATCAAGCGCCACGCGCAGCAGGCCGACGTGCGTGCGCACCTGTCGCCGCACACGCTGCGGCATGCGTTCGCGACGCACCTGCTGAACCACGGCGCCGACCTGCGCGTCGTGCAGATGCTGCTCGGCCACAGCGACATCTCGACCACCCAGATCTACACGCACGTCGCGCGCGAACGGCTGAAGACGCTGCACGCGCAGCATCACCCGCGCGGTTAGCGAGCGGGGCGCGTGCATCGGGCACCGCGCGGGCGCCGATGTGCGCTCGATGTGCGCTCGATGTGCGCGCAGCCGCAGCGGCCGGTGTCAGACCAGCTCGCGCAGCTTGTGCTTCAGCACCTTGCCGGTGGAGGCGGCCGGCAGCGCGTCGAGCACGCGGATGTGCGCCGGGCGCTTGTAAGGCGTGAGCCGCTCCGCGCACCACGCGTGCAACGCGGCTTCGTCCGCGGTCGCGCCCGGCACCAGCTCGACGAACGCGAGCACCTCCTCGTTGCCTTCGACCGGGCGGCCGATCACGGCCGCCTGCACGACGTCCGGATGCGCGTTCAGCACCTGCTCGACTTCCACCGGGTACACGTTGAAGCCCGAGCGGATGATCAGCTCCTTGCTGCGGCCCGCGATCGTCACCGCGCCGTCGGCTTCCTGCCGTGCGAGATCGCCGGTGCTCAGCCAGCCGTCCGGCGACACGGCCGCGCGCGTCGCGTCGGCGTTGCGGTAATAGCCGAGCATCACGTTCGGCCCGCGCACGCGGATCTCGCCGACTTCGCCCGGCGGCACGTCGGTGCCGTCCGGCGCGACGATCCGCATGTCGACACCCGGAATCGGCACGCCGACCGAGCTGTCGGCGCGCGGCGCGTCGAGCGGCGTCTGCGTGATCGTCGGGCTGCTTTCGGTCATCCCGTAGCCGTTGTGCAGCGGCACGCCGTACTGGCGCTCGACGCGTGCCTTCAGGTTCGCGTCGAGCGGCGAGCCGCCCGAATACGCGAAGCGCAGGCGCGGCGCGTGCCACGCGTGGCCGTGCGTGTGCAGGTGTTCGAGCAGCTTCGCGTGCATCGCGGGCACGCCCTGGAAGATCGTCACGCCTTCTTCGGCGAGCGCGATGCGCACGGCTTCCGGCGAGAAGCGCGGCGCAAGCCGCAGCGTCGCGCCCGCGTACAGGCTGCCGAGGCAGACCGACGCGAGCCCGTACACGTGCGACACGGGCAGCACCGTGTAGACGACGTCGTCGGGCGACACGCGGCGCAGCGTGCTCGACGTGGCCGCGATGAACAGCAGGTTGCGGTGCGACAGCATCACGCCTTTCGGCGTACCCGTCGTGCCGGTCGTGTAGATCAGCGCCGCACATTGCGCGGCGCCGTCGGCGGCGACCGGTTCGGTGGGCGCGTTCGCGTCGACGCGATACGACCACGCGCCGATGTCGACCGGCAGCGCGCCGGCGGGCGTCGCGCCGAGCCGCGCGGCATGCGCGCGCGCGTCGGGCGATGCGTCGATCGTGAACACGACCAGCTTCGGGCGCGCGTGCGCGGCGATCGCATCGAGTTCGCCGGCCGACAGCCGCGCGTTCGACACGAGCGCCCACGCGTCGACGCGGGCGGCCGCGAACAGCAGCACGATTTGCGCGACGCAGTTTTCGGCGACGATCATCACGCGGTCGCCGCCCTGCACGCCGAGGCTCGCGAGCCGCGCGGCCGCCGCATCGACGGCCTGCGCCAGCTCGCCGTACGACAGGCGGCGCGCATCTTCGATCAGCGCCGGATGCGCGGGCGCCTGCGCGGCCCAGCGCGCGGGCACGTCGGCGATGCGGCGCGGCAGCGCGGCGAGCAGGGCGTCGACGTCGAGCGACTCGGACGAACGGATGGGCGAGGGCATGGCGTCTCCAGAAAAGGGGGCCGGGCGGCGGCTTCACGATGTTTGCGAACGATCGTGCCATGACGGCGCACGCGCCACAATCGGCCAATCGGGCAATAGCACTTCGCGATGTCCGCAATGATGACGGGCGGAATCGTGGCGGTGGTGGCGGCGGCCCGGGCGGCCGTCCGGCGGAAAACGGGCCGCGAGTATACCGCCGGCCCGCCCGCCGACCCGCGCACGTGGCCGCCCGCCTGCCGGTCGTTCGCCATTAAAATGCCGCCATGAGCAAATCCAGACACGTGTCCGAAACCCCCGCGACCCAGCTGTTGCGCCGCCACGGCGTGACGTTCGGCGAGCATCCGTACGACTACGTCGAGCACGGCGGCACCGGCGAATCGGCGCGCCAGCTCGGCGCGGACGAGCACTGCGTCGTGAAGACGCTCGTGATGGAAGACGAGCACGCGAAGCCGCTGATCGTGCTGATGCACGGCGATCGCACCGTATCGACGAAGAACCTCGCGCGGCAGATCGGCGCGAAGCGCGTCGAGCCGTGCAAGCCGGAGGTCGCGAACCGCCATTCGGGCTATCTCGTCGGCGGCACGTCGCCGTTCGGCACGCGCAAGACGATGCCCGTCTACGTCGAGGCGACGATCCTCGAATTGCCGACGATCTACCTGAACGGCGGCCGCCGCGGCTACCTCGTCAGCCTCGCGCCGGCGGTGCTCGTGTCGCTGCTCGGCGCGCAGCCCGTGCAGTGCGCGAGCGTCGACTGAGGGTTTCACCTTCGTGGCACCCCGCGCCCGTTCGGTAGAATGGGCGCCGTTTCGGCCTGCCGGTTTGCCTGGCACGGCCGTCCCTTCACCGATACGTTGAAAGAAGAGTCCTCCGCATGCAGATCCTGCTCGCCGCCCTCGTTGCCTACCTGATCGGTTCGGTGTCGTTCGCCGTCGTCGTCAGTTCCGCGATGGGCCTGGCCGACCCGCGTTCGTACGGGTCGAAGAATCCCGGCGCGACCAACGTGCTGCGCAGCGGCAACAAGAAGGCCGCGATCTTGACGCTCGTCGGCGATGCATTCAAGGGCTGGATTGCCGTCTGGCTCGCGCGGCGCCTGGGCCTGCCCGACGTCGCGGTCGCGTGGGTCGCGATCGCCGTGTTCCTTGGCCACCTGTATCCGGTGTTCTTCCGCTTCCAGGGCGGCAAGGGCGTCGCGACGGCCGCCGGCGTGCTGCTCGCCGTGCACCCGGTGCTCGGGCTCGCGACGGCGCTGACCTGGCTGATCGTCGCGTTCTTCTTCCGCTACTCGTCGCTCGCGGCGCTGGTGGCGGCCGCGTTCGCGCCGGTGTTCGACGTGTTCCTGTTCGGCACGGGCCACAACCCGGTCGCGTGGGCCGTGCTCGCGATGAGCGTGCTGCTCGTGTGGCGTCACCGCGGCAACATTTCGAAGCTGCTCGCGGGGCAGGAAAGCCGGATCGGCGACAAGAAGAAGGCGGCCGCGGACGGCGGCGCGCAGGACGGCGGGAAAGCCTGAGAAAGCGCGGCGTCTGCCGCGCGCCGGGCGCGCCGCGTGTGCGGGGCCCGGCGGGATGACGCGACGGATCGGCTGGCGATCAGTCGCGGAAGTTGTTGAAGTCGAGCGGCGTGTCGGTGACGTCCTTGCGCAGCATCGCGATCGTGCTCTGCAGGTCGTCGCGCTTCGTGCCCGAAATGCGCACCGCATCGCCCTGGATGCTCGCTTGCACCTTGATCTTGCTGTCCTTCACGAGGCGCACGATCTTTTTCGCGAGATCGCCCGTCACGCCCTTCTTCACGGTGACGATCTGCTTGACCTTGTCGCCGCCGATCTTCTCGACCTTGCCGTAGTCGAGGAAGCGCACGTCGACGTTGCGCTTGGCCAGCTTGCCGATCAGCACGTCCTTGACCTGGCCGAGCTTGAAATCGTCGTCGGCGAACAGCGTCAGCTCGCGTTCCTTCTGCTCGACGCGCGCGTCGGAGCCCTTGAAGTCGAAGCGCGTCGAAATTTCCTTGTTCGACTGCTCGATGGCGTTCTTCACTTCGATCATGTTCGCTTCGGAAACGACGTCGAACGATGGCATGGCATTCTCCCTTGAGATGCGGGCACCCGGCTCGCGCGCGGGCACTCGCTATAATTGCGGACTGTTTGCCATTTTACCGATGCCCCTCCGTTTGCCCAAGGCCGGCCGTCCGCCGGCCCTGGGCCGACGTGACCGCGAATGCCGATGCCTCCTGACGATTCCACCCTGTCGCTGCTTCCCGACCATCCGCTCGCCGCGCACAACACGTTCGGCATTGCCGCGAACGCGCGCTTTGCCGCGCGCATCACGCAGGCGTCGCAGTTCGAGGCGCTGCACCGCGATCCGCGCGTCGCGAACCTGCCGCAGCTCGTGCTCGGCGGCGGCAGCAACGTCGTGTTCACGCGCGATTTCGACGGCGTCGTGCTGCTCGACGAGATCGCCGGCCGCCGCGTCGTGCGCGAGGACGACGACGCGTGGTACGTCGAGGCTGGCGGCGGCGAGAACTGGCACGCGTTCGTCGCGTGGACGCTCGAGCACGGGATGCCGGGCCTCGAGAACCTCGCGCTGATTCCCGGCACCGTCGGCGCCGCGCCGATCCAGAACATCGGCGCGTACGGCCTCGAGATGAAGGCGTATTTCGACTCGCTGGTCGCGGTCGAGCTGGCGACGGGGCGCAGCGAGCGCTTCGACGCCGCGCGCTGCGCGTTCGGCTACCGCGACAGCTTCTTCAAGCGGGAAGGGCGCGGCCGGTTCGCGATCGTGTCGGTGACGTTCCGGCTGCCGAAGCAATGGACGCCGCGGCTCGGCTACGCGGACGTCACGCGTGAGCTCGACGCACGGGGCATCGCGCCCGATGCGGCGACGCCGCGCGATGTGTTCGACGCGGTCGTCGCGATCCGCCGCGCGAAGCTGCCCGATCCGCTCGTGCTCGGCAACGCGGGCAGTTTCTTCAAGAATCCGGTGATCGACGCCGCGCAGTTCGACGCGCTGCGCGCCCGCGCACCCGAGGTCGTGTCGTATCCGCAGCCGGACGGGCACGTGAAGCTGGCGGCCGGCTGGCTGATCGACCGCTGCGGCTGGAAGGGCCGCGCGCTCGGTGCGGCGGCCGTGCACGACCGCCAGGCGCTCGTGCTCGTCAATCGCGGCGGCGCGACGGGCGCCGACGTGCTGGCGCTGGCGCAGGCGATCCAGGCCGACGTGCATGCGCACTTCGGTGTCGAGCTGGAGGCGGAGCCGGTCTGCCTGTAACGCGCGTCCCGCGCCGCTTTCCGCGCGCCCAAGCAAAAAGCGCCGATCGTCGATCGGCGCTTTTTTTACGCGAGTGCGTTCCGGCGCGTCAGTGCTTGAGGCGGCCGAGCAGCAGGAACTCCATCAGCGCCTTCTGCACGTGCAGGCGGTTTTCCGCTTCGTCCCACACGACGCTCTGCGGGCCGTCGATCACGCCGGCCGTCACTTCCTCGCCGCGGTGAGCGGGCAGGCAGTGCATAAAGAGCGCGTCCGGGTTCGCATGGCCCATCATTTCCTCGTCGACGCACCAGTCGGCAAACGCCTGCTTGCGCGCCTCGTTCTCGGCTTCGAAGCCCATGCTCGTCCACACGTCGGTGGTGACGAGGTCGGCGCCCCTGCAGGCTTCGTTCGGATCGTCGAACACCTCGTAGAACGGCGCGCTGCCGGGCGACACGAGCTTCATGTCGAGTGCATAGCCGGGCGGCGTGGACAGGCGCAGCTTGAAGCCGAGGATCTGCGCGGCTTCGATCCACGTGTAGAGCATGTTGTTCGCGTCGCCGACCCAGGCGACGGTCTTGCCGGCGATCGGGCCGCGGTGCTCGTAGTACGTGAAGATGTCGGCGAGCACCTGGCACGGGTGGTAATCGTTCGTCAGGCCGTTGATCACCGGCACGCGGGAGTTTTCCGCGAAGCGTGTGATGACGTCCTGCTCGAACGTGCGGATCATGATGATGTCGACCATCCGCGAGATGACCTGCGCGGAATCCTCGACGGGTTCGCCGCGGCCGAGCTGCGTGTCGCGCGTGCTCATGAAGACGGCGTGGCCGCCGAGCTGGAAGATCCCGGCCTCGAACGACAGGCGCGTGCGCGTCGAGCTCTTCTCGAAGATCATCGCGAGCGTGCGGTCGTGCAGCGGGTGATAGGTCTCGTAGTTCTTGAACTTGCGCTTCAGGATACCCGTGCGTTCGAGCACGTACTCGTAGTCTTCCAGCGAGAAATCCTTGAACTGCAGGTAGTGACGAATGGTTTTGGCGGTCATGAAGCGAAATACGGCGGGTTTCACCCGGCAGCGAAGCCGGACGGCGCCGCCGTCGGGTGTGGATAACTCAAAGCAGCATAAAGGATTTTCTGTGCTTTGACGAGCCGTCGAACGAAACGGGGCACGATCGGGGCGGGCAGCGCACGGCACGGGAAGGCGGCCGTCGGGACGACGCGCGATGGCGCGCTGCGGTATAATTCGAAAGTTTTCTCCAGCCCGGCAGGCAAGGCTTTTCGCGCTCTGCCGGACACAAGCCGTGCGCTGCACAAATCCGGTGCAGTTTACCGGCGGCGCGCATCGACGTCCCGTTTTCGGGATACCGGAATGCTTGTGCCGCCGTCCGTTCCAGCTTTGTGTTCGCGTATCCAGGCGCCGTTGCCTGGACATCGCCGGGCCGTCACTTGGGTAACCACATGGCTGAAACCCCTCCGACCGAATTCTTCATCCAGGGCATCACGAAAGAAGGGAAAAAGTTTCGCCCGAGCGACTGGTCGGAGCGTCTGGCCGGTGTGATGGCCTGCTTCGGGCCGGGGGCGAGCGGGCCGAATGCGCGTCTCAAGTATTCGCTGTACGTGCGCCCGACGATGCTCGGCGACCTGAAATGCGTGATCCTCGATTCGCGGTTGCGCGACATCGAACCGATGGCTTTCGATTTCGTGCTGAATTTCGCGAAGGACAACAACCTCGTCGTCACCGAGGCGTGCGAATTGCCGGATTACAACACGAAGAAGTGATGCTGACGGGCGAGGGCGCATGCAGCGCCTGCCCTGGCAAGTGCCGTTGCCACCCCGCATGATGCGCGGGCGACAGGCAACAAAAAAGCCCGCCTAGGCGGGCTTTTTCGTGATCGCAGGAAACAGGAACGCCCGCGCGAGCGGGCGCACCGGATTTACGCTGCTGCCTGCAGGCCCTTGACGGCTGCGGCCAGGCGGCTCTTGCTGCGAGCGGCCTTGTTCTTGTGAACGATCTTCTTGTCGGCGATCGTGTCGATCGTCTTCACGGCAGCCTTGAACAGCTCGGCAGCCTTTGCTTGGTCGCCGGCTTCAACAGCCTTGCGAACCGACTTGATCGCGGTACGGAATTTCGAGCGCAGCGCCGAGTTGTGCGAGTTTGCCTTCGCGGCCTGGCGGGCGCGCTTGCGTGCTTGTGCGGAGTTAGCCATGACGGTTCCTTATCCTGTCCTGTTTCCAGAGCTTGGAGCCTGACGGCCAAGCGCTGCTTTTCGATCCGTCCCCTGAGAACGATTGCCCAGGGGCGCATAAAAAAACGGTGATTTTAACCGAGGCAGGGACATGAAAACGGCAGCTGCCGTGCATGTACGAGCCCAGAAACCGGCGATTATAGCAACAAAATCAAGCGAGTGGCAAGTTCGAAGTGACATCCGCCGGACGGGGCGCCGGCGGCGTGCGCGCTTTTCGGCATCGGCCGCTGGCCGGGTCGCGCAACGTCCGTATAATAAGCGCCCCATGAATCTATTCCGAGCCCTGCTGACGGTCAGCGGCTTCACGCTGCTGTCGCGCGTGACCGGACTGGCCCGCGAGACGCTGATCGCCCGTGCGTTCGGCGCCAGTCAATACACCGACGCGTTCTACGTCGCCTTCCGCATTCCAAACCTGCTGCGCCGCCTGTCCGCCGAAGGCGCGTTCTCGCAGGCGTTCGTGCCGATCCTCGCCGAGTTCAAGAACCAGCAGGGGCACGATGCGACGAAGGCGCTCGTCGACGCGATGTCCACCGTGCTCGCGTGGGCGCTTGCCGTGCTGTCGGTCCTCGGCATCGCCGGCGCGTCGTGGGTCGTGTTCGCGGTCGCGTCCGGCCTGCACACCGATGGCCAGGCGTTCCCGCTCGCGGTCACGATGACGCAGATCATGTTCCCGTACATCGTGTTCATTTCGCTGACGACGCTCGCGTCCGGCGTGCTCAACACGTACAAGAGCTTCTCGCTGCCCGCGTTCGCGCCGGTGCTGCTCAACGTCGCGTTCATTGCCGCGGCCGTGTTCGTCGCGCCGCACCTGAAGGTGCCGGTCTACGCGCTCGCATGGGCCGTCATCGTCGGCGGCGTGCTGCAGTTCCTCGTGCAGCTGCCGGGGCTGAAGAAGATCGACATGGTGCCGCTGATCGGCCTGAACCCGCTGCGCGCGCTGCGCCACCCGGGCGTGAAGCGCGTGCTCGCGAAGATGGTGCCCGCCACGTTCGCGGTGTCGGTCGCGCAGCTGTCGCTGATCATCAACACCAACATTGCGTCGCGGCTCGGGCAGGGCGCCGTGTCGTGGATCAACTACGCCGACCGCCTGATGGAATTCCCGACGGCGCTGCTCGGCGTCGCGCTCGGCACGATCCTGCTGCCGAGCCTGTCGAAGGCGCACGTCGACGCCGATTCGCACGAATATTCGGCGCTGCTCGACTGGGGGCTGCGCGTCACGTTCCTGCTCGCGGCGCCGAGCGCGCTCGCGCTGTTCTTCTTCGCGACGCCGCTCACCGCGACGCTGTTCAACTACGGCAAGTTCGACGCGCATACCGTCACGATGGTCGCGCGCGCGCTCGCCACCTACGGGATCGGCCTCGTCGGCATCATCCTGATCAAGATCCTCGCGCCGGGCTTCTATGCGAAGCAGGACATCAAGACGCCCGTGAAGATCGCGATCGGCGTGCTGATCGTCACGCAGCTCTCGAACTACGTGTTCGTGCCGCTGATCGGCCACGCGGGCCTCACGCTGAGCATCGGCGTCGGCGCGTGCCTGAACTCGCTGCTGCTGTTCCTCGGGCTGCGCAAGCGCGGCATCTACCAGCCGTCGCCGGGCTGGCTGCGCTTCTTCGTGCAGCTCGTCGGCGCGGCGCTCGTGCTCGCGGGCCTGATGCATTGGTGCGCGATCAACTTCGACTGGACCGGGATGCGCACGCAGCCGCTCGACCGCATTGCGCTGATGGCGGCGTGCCTCGTGCTGTTCGCTGCACTATATTTCGGTATGTTGTGGGTGATGGGCTTCAAATACGCTTACTTCAGAAGGCGCGCCAAGTGACGACCGCAATGACCCGCGTCCTCGACTACTTCAGCACGCTCGTGGCGGACGACGACAGTCTGCCCGTCACGGAAGCCGCGCTGTCGCTGGCGCAGGACGCGTATCCCGACCTCGACCTGCAGGGCACGCTGGCCGAGCTCGACATGCTGGCGGCGCGGCTGCGCCGGCGGCTCGCCGACGATGCGGACCTGAAGGGCCGCGTCGCCGCGCTGAACGACTTCTTCTTCCGCGAACTCGGCTTCGCGTGCAATCACAACGATTACTACGACCCCGATAACAGCCACCTGAACGCGGTGCTGAAGCGGCGGCGGGGGATTCCGATCTCGCTGTCGGTGCTGTACCTGGAGCTCGCCGAGCAGATCGGCGTGCCGGCGCGCGGCGTGTCGTTCCCCGGCCATTTCCTGCTGCGCGTGACGCTGCCGGACGGCGACCTGATCATTGATCCGACCAACGGCCATTCGCTGTCCGAAGCCGAGATGGTCGAGATGCTCGAGCCGTACGTCGCGCGTGCGGCGGGGGCGGTCGACAGCGCGTTGCGCGCGCTGCTGCAACCGGCGACGAGCCGCGAGATCATCGCGCGGATGCTGCGCAACCTGAAGACGATCTATCTGCAGACGGAACGCTGGCAGCGGCTGCTCGCGGTACAGCAGCGGCTCGTGATCCTGTTGCCCGAGCAACTCGACGAGGTGCGCGACCGCGGCTTCGCGTATGCGCGGCTCGATTACCTGCGCCCCGCGCTCGAGGATCTCGAGCAGTATCTCGGCGAGCGGCCGGAGGCGGAAGATGCGACCGTCGTCGAGTCGCAGGTGAGCGAATTGCGCCAGCGGATGCAGCGCGACGGCGAGGATTGAGCCGCAGCGCGGCTGCCTGAGCCCGTAACGAAAACGCCCGCATCGCGGGCGTTTTTTCATGCGCGGCTTACTTCGGCTGCATCCGGATCGCGCCGTCGAGGCGGATCACTTCGCCGTTGAGCATCGGATTCTCGACGATCTGGCGCACCAGCATCGCGTACTCGGCCGGTTTGCCGAGCCGCGGCGGGAACGGCACCATCGCGCCGAGCGCGTCCTGCACGTCCTGCGGCATGCCGAGCAGCATCGGCGTCTCGAACAGGCCGGGCGCGATCGTCATCACGCGGATCCCGCTGCGCGCCAGGTCGCGTGCGATCGGCAGCGTCATGCCCGCGACGCCGGCCTTCGACGCCGCATAGGCGGCCTGGCCGATCTGGCCGTCGAAGGCGGCGACCGACGCGGTGCTGACGATCACGCCGCGCTCGCCTTCCGCGGTCGGCGCGGTCGCGGCCATCGCGGCGGCTGCGAGCCGGATCATGTTGAACGTGCCGACCAGGTTGACGTTGATCGTCCTTGCGAACACGTCGAGCGGGTGCGCGCCGTCCTTGCCGACGGTTTTCGCGGCCGGCGCGATGCCCGCGCAGTTCACGAGGCCGCGCAGCGTGCCCGCGCGCGTCGCCGTGTCGACGGCCGCGTGCGCGTCGGCTTCGCTCGACACGTCGCAGCGTACGAATGCGCCGCCCAGCTCGGTCGCGAGCGCGGTGCCCGCCGCTTCGTTCAGGTCGGCGAGCACGACCGTGCCGCCAGCCTGCGCGAGCATCCGCGCGGTGCCGGCGCCGAGGCCCGATGCACCGCCCGTGATCAGAAACACGTTGCCGCGAATGTCCATGACTGTCTCCAGGGTTCTGTCCGATGCCGATCGGGCAGTCGGAAAGCCGGTGCGCCGCGAGAGCGGGGCGCGAATCCGAGCGATTGTACGGGGCGTCGTCACGCGAAGGCGATACCCGCACGGCCGTGCGCATCCCCATCGGGCGAAAAAAAAGCCGCCCGGAAAGGGCGGCTTCTGCGAGGGCGAGACGCGCTGCTTACTTCAGTGCGTCAAACGCGCGCTCGCGAATTTCCTCGACCGCGCCGAGACCCGAGATCTTGCGATACTGCGGGGCCTTCAGGCCGTTTTCCTCGCCGCGCTGCGCCCAGTCGCCGTAGTACGTGATCAGCGGCTTGGTTTGCGCTTCGTACACTTCGAGACGCTTCTTGACGGTTTCTTCCTTGTCGTCGTCGCGCTGGATCAGCGGCTCGCCCGTCACGTCGTCATGGCCTTCGACCTTCGGCGGGTTGAACTTGACGTGGTACGTGCGGCCCGAGGCCGGATGCGTGCGGCGGCCGCTCATGCGCTCGATGATTTCCGAGAACGGGACGTCGATCTCGAGCACGTAGTCGATCGCGACGCCGGCGTCCTTCATCGCGTCAGCCTGCGCGATCGTGCGCGGGAAACCGTCGAACAGATAGCCGTTCGCGCAGTCGGATTCCTTCAGGCGTTCCTTGACGAGGCCGATGATCAGCGCGTCCGGCACGAGCTTGCCGGCGTCCATGTAGCCCTTCGCCTCGACGCCGAGCGGCGTGCCGGCCTTCACGGCCGCGCGCAGCATGTCGCCCGTCGAGATTTGCGGGATGCCGAACTTTTCCTTGATGAAGTTTGCCTGGGTGCCCTTTCCCGCGCCGGGCGCGCCCAACAGGATCAAACGCATGGTGATATCTCCAAGTATGTAGATTCGTGTGGCGAGCCTCGAAGGCGTCGGCGACAGCGGGCGCGGGGCTTGCCTGGCGCGCGGCGGACCGGTCTGATGCGGCGCGTCGACTTGGGCGACGCGCGGCTGCCGGCAGGGCCGCGGGCGGGGTCAAGCGAGGACGCGCTGGTCGCGGACGGCTCGCACAATCGCCTGATTATGCCACGGGTTATTTTGAACCCGGCTGAAAAAGGGCCTGCACGCGCGCGAGATCGGCAGGCGTGTCGATCCCGGCTTCGGGTGCGGATTCGGTGATCAGCACTGCGATGCGCTCGCCGTGCCACAGCGCGCGCAGCTGTTCGAGCTGCTCGGCCTGCTCGATCGGCGCCTGCGCGAGCGACGGATACGTGCGCAGGAAACGCGCGCGATAGGCATAGAGGCCGATGTGCCGGTAGACCGGGAAAGCCGGTGCTGGCATGGCCGCGACGTCCGGCCAGTGCGGCTGGTACGCATCCCGGCTCCACGGAATCGGCGCGCGCGAGAAGTACAGCGCGACGCTTTGCGCGTCGAGCGCGACCTTCACGACGTTCGGGTTGAACACGTCGGCCGCGTCGTGGATCGGGTGGGCGGCAGTCGCGATCGCGCACGCCGGATGCGCGGCGAGGTGCGACGCTACGTCGCGCACGAGCACGGGGTCGATCAGCGGCTCGTCGCCCTGCACGTTGACGACGACGGTGTCGTCGCTCCACCCGAACGCCGCCGCGACTTCCGCGAGCCGGTCGGTGCCGGACGGATGGTCGGCACGCGTGAGCACCGCTTCGAAGCCGTGATCGCGCGCCGCGTCGAGCACGCTCTGCGCGTCGGAGGCGACGAGCACCTGCTGCGCGCCCGCTTCGCGCGCGCGCTCGGCGACGCGCACGACCATCGGCTTGCCGCCGAGATCGGCGAGCGGCTTGTTCGGAAGGCGCGTCGACGCGAGCCGGGCGGGAATGACGGCGATGAAGGGTTGCGGGTGAGTCATCGGGGTGAGCGGTGAGAAGAACGGGGCAGGCGGCGCGTCCGGAGCCGGTCGGCCGGCAGGGTTCGTCACCCCGGCCGGGGCCGGGGTGGCGTCGGGCGGCTTAGCGGCCGGCCGGATCGACCGGCGTGCCTTCGACGGTCTGGCGCGCTTCGTCGACGAGCATCACGGGGATGCCGTCGCGGATCGGGTACGCGAGCTTGTCCGCGTTGCAGATCAGCTCCTGCGCGGCGCGGTCGTAGTGGAGCGGGCCTTTGCAGATAGGGCACACAATGATTTCAAGCAGGCGAGCGTCCACGGAGTTTCTCCACAACGAGGGCAATGAGGCGAGGGTCGAGCGCGGCTTCGACGGGGACCACCCACAGTCGAGCGTCGCGCCAGGAAGCGCCCAATTTTACTGCATCCTTCTCGGTGATCAGGATTGCGTCGACGGCGTCGTCGACGAACGGATTGTCGGCGAACGCGTAATGGTCGGGCAGCGCGCGCGTCGCCGGCGCGAGACCGGCCGCGCGCAGCGTCGCGAAGAAGCGTTCCGGCGCGCCGATGCCGGCCGCGGCGAGCACGCGCTCGTGCGCGAACTGCGACAGCGGGCGGCGCAGCGCGGGCTGGTCGAGGTGCCACGCGGCGCCCGGCGTCAGCGCCAGCGCGTAGGTGTCGGGCCACGGCGGCAGCGCGCCGCTGTACGGATCGTTGACGAGCGTGGCGTCGCGGTGCCGCGACAGCGGCTCGCGCAGCGGCCCGGCCGGCAGCAGGAAGCCGTTGCCGCCGAGCCGGTGGTCGAACACGACGAGCTCGACCGTGCGTGCGAGGCGGTAGTGCTGGAGGCCGTCGTCGCTGACGATCACGTCGACGTCCGGATGCGCGGCGCGCAGCGCCTGCGCGGCCGCGACGCGGTCGGGGCAAACCCAGACGGGCGCGTCGGTGCGGCGCGCGATCAGCAGCGGTTCGTCGCCGCCGACGCTGGCGCGCGACGCGGGCGTGACGGCGGTCGGCGCCTTCACGTTCGCGCCGTAGCCGCGCGACACGACGCCCGGCGTGAAGCCGGCCGCGCGCAGCGCGTCGACGAGCGCGATCACGGTCGGCGTCTTGCCGGTGCCGCCGACGGTCACGTTGCCGACCACGACGACGGGCACGCCGACGTCGACCGGTCGTTTCCACCCCTGCGTGTAGGCGGTGCGCCGCAGCGCCGCGCACAGGCCGAACACGCAGGCGAACGGCGTGAGCGCCCAGGCGAGCGCGCCGCGCCGCTGCCATTCGCGTGTCAGGCGCGCTTCGAGCCGCGCGAGCGGGCCGCCGGGCGCGCTCATCGGGCCGGGCGCGGCGCGTCGTGCGCCGCGGCGTGGGACGGATTCGTCAAGGCGGATTCTCCGTTGGGCGGCACATGCCGCGGGGTCTGCGGAAGGCGGCACTCTAGCGCGCCGCACGCGGGCGCGGCAAGCGCGACCGGCCAATGCTGCCCGCGGGGCCGGATCGCGGCTGCCTGTGGATAACTCTGTGAAAAACTCCTCGGTCGATTGCGTCAAACGCCCGTCCGGCGGGCATCGAATCGGATGAGAATCATTTCGAAAGGTTTAAAAAATTATAAAAATCAATGTGTTACGAAGAATCGTCTGGGTTTTTTTGCGGTTTCCAGGCGTTTTAGGCGGACGAATGCCAGAGTGTGGACACCTTCCGCGCGCGGCGGCGAATGCGGCGGCGCTGGACGTCGCGCGCGGGTCGGACTATCGTGACGCCGCCAGCATTCATCCAATCGTCCATGCTTTCCGACTCTCCTTTTTCCGCACCCGGCGCGACGCGCGGCGGCGACGAAGTGATTCCCGTTTCGGCGCTCAATCGCGCGATTTCGACGATGCTCGAGCGCTCGTTTCCGCTGCTGTGGATTGCGGGCGAAGTCTCGAATTTCACGCGCGCCGCGAGCGGCCACTGGTATTTCTCGATCAAGGACCAGCAGGCGCAGATGCGCTGCGTGATGTTCCGCGGCCGTGCGCAGTACGCGGAATTCACGCCGCGCGAAGGCGACCGCATCGAGGTGCGCGCGGTCGTCACGATGTACGAGCCGCGCGGCGAAGTGCAGCTGAACGTCGAAGCCGTGCGGCGCACCGGGCAGGGGCGCCTGTACGAGGCGTTCCTGCGGCTGAAGGCGCAACTCGAAGGCGAGGGCCTGTTCGCCCCCGAGCGCAAGCGGCCGCTGCCGGCCCACCCGCGCGCGATCGGCATCGTCACGTCGCTGCAGGCCGCCGCGCTGCGCGACGTGCTGACCACGCTCGCGCGGCGCGCGCCGCACATTCCGGTGATCGTCTATCCGGCGCCCGTGCAGGGCGCCGGTTCCGCCGAAAAACTGGTCGCGGCCGTCGAGGCCGCGAATGCGCGCCGTGAGGTCGACGTGCTGCTCGTCTGTCGCGGCGGCGGCTCGATCGAGGATCTGTGGTCGTTCAACGACGAAGCGCTGGCGCGCGCGATCGCGGCGAGCGAATTGCCGGTCGTCAGCGGAGTCGGGCACGAAACCGATTTCACGATCGCGGACTTCGCGGCCGACGTGCGCGCGCCAACGCCCACCGGCGCGGCCGAGCTCGCGAGCCCGCAGCGTGCGCTGCTGCTGCGCGAGGTCGACGAGCGCCAGCGTGCGCTCGCGCGCGGTATGGCGCGCCGGCTCGAACAGCGCGCGCAGCAGCTCGACTGGCTCGCGCGCCGGCTCGTGAGCCCGGCCGAGCGGCTCCAGCGGCAGCGCACGCACGTCGAGCAGCTCGCGGTGCGGCTCGCGTCGGCGGCGTCGCGGCCGGTGCGCGACGCACGTGCGCGCTTCGCGCTGGCGCAACTGCGCTGGCAGCGCGCGCGGCCCGATGCGTCGCAGGCGCGCCAGGCGCTCGCGGGGCTGTCGCAGCGTCTCGTCATTGCATTGCAGCGCCGTCATGAACGCGACACGGCGCGCGTGTCAGCCTGTGCGGCACGGCTCGAGGTGCTGAGCCCGCAGCGCACGCTCGAGCGCGGCTATGCGGCACTGATCGATGCGCAGACGGGCCGTGCGGTGCGTGCGCCGAACGCGCTGAAACCGCAGCGGCGCCTGACCGTGCATCTGGCCGAAGGCTCGGCCGACGTGTCGCTCGCCGACGTGCAGCCGCGGCTGACCGATACGATCTGACGTAACGGCGGCAAGCGGGGCGAAGGCTGCTGCAACGGACGCAACGTGCACGGGAACGGAGGCTGCTCAGCATCGGGTTCATCCTGCCGGACGTTGCGCAAACATCGCTTTTCCGCATACCGCGGATAAATGGCCCGTGAGTTTGCGGGGTTATTCGTCCTCGCCTACAATCGGACGCTCGGCAGCATCCAACACAGCCTCCCTACATACTCAACGAAGGAATCGCCATGGCTCATACGCTCCCGCCGCTCCCGTACGCTGAAGACGCACTCGCGCCGACCATCTCGCTCGAGACGATCCAGTACCACTACGGCAAGCACCATCAGGCTTATGTGACGAACCTGAACAATCTGATCCCGGGCACGGAATTCGAAAACCTGTCGCTGGAAGAGATCGTGAAGAAGTCGTCGGGCGGCATCTTCAACAACGCCGCGCAAATCTGGAACCACACGTTCTTCTGGAACAGCCTGTCGCCGAACGGCGGCGGCGCACCGACGGGCGCGCTGGGCGACGCGATCAACGCGAAGTGGGGTTCGTACGACGCGTTCAAGGAAGCGTTCACGAAGGCCGCGGTCGGCACGTTCGGTTCGGGCTGGGCATGGCTCGTGAAGAAGGCTGACGGTTCGCTCGACATCGTGTCGACGAGCAACGCAGCGACGCCGCTGACGACCGCCGACAAGGCACTGCTGACGATCGACGTGTGGGAACACGCGTACTACATCGACTACCGCAACGCACGTCCGAAGTTCGTCGAAGCGTTCTGGAACATCGTGAACTGGGACTTCGCAGCGAAGAACTTCGCGTAAGTCCGGCGCCGGCGCGCCGCCACGGCGCGCGGCACCCAGCAAAAAGCCCTCGAAACGAGGGCTTTTTTGTTTTTAGCGCGCAGAAAGGCGGCACGCTTGCCGGGATCAGGCGGCCAGGCTGAGCGCCCAGCCGAGTGCCGCGCTCGCGATCACGACGGCCCACGGCGGCACGCGCCAGAACACCAGCGCGACGTAGGCGACGAGCGCGGCGGCCAGGTCGCGCGGCGCGACGATCGTGTCGGTCCAGACCGGGTGATAGAGCGCGGCGAGCAGCAGCCCGACGACGGCCGCGTTCACGCCCGCGAGCGCGGCCTGCATGTGTGCGCTGCGGCGCAGGCGCTCCCAGAACGGCGCGGTGCCGGCAATGAGCAGGAACGACGGCGCGAAGATCGCGACCAGCGCGATCGTGCCGCCGAGCCAGCCGTTCGGCGCGTCGCGCAGCGACGCGCCGAGGAACGCCGAGAACGTGAACAGCGGCCCCGGCACGGCCTGTGCGACGCCGTACCCGGCGAGGAACGTCGAATCGCCGACCCAGCCGGGCGCGACCACGGCCGCCTGCAGCAGCGGCAGCACCACATGCCCGCCGCCGAACACGAGCGCGCCGGTGCGGAAAAATGCATCGACGACGGCGAGCGTATCGGAGTGGAGCGCGCGGGCTGCGAACGGCAGCGCGACGAGCAGCGCCGCGAACAGCGCGAGCCACAGCATGCCCGCGCGGTGCGACACGTGCAGCGGCAACGGTTCGTGTGCGTCGCGTGCCGGTTGCGGCAGCAGCGCGAGGCCGGCCGCACCGGCCGCGACGATCACCGCGATCTGCGTCCACCCGGCCGGCGCGAGCAGCGCGACGCATGCGGCCGCGGCCATCAGCGTGACGCGGCGCGCATCGGGGCACAGCGTGCGCGCCATCCCCCAGACGGCTTGCGCGATCACCGCGACCGACACGATGCGCAGCCCGTGCAGCGCGCCGGCTTCGATCGGCGCGCCCGTCGCATGCACGCCGAGCGCGAACAGCATCATCAGCAGCGCCGACGGCAGCGTGAAGCCGAGCCACGCGGCGAACATCCCCGCATAGCCGGCGCGCGCGAGGCCGATCGCCATCCCGACCTGGCTGCTCGCGGGCCCCGGCAGGAACTGGCACAGCCCGACGAGATCGGCATACGTGCGTTCGGTGAGCCAGCCGCGCCGCGTGACGAATTCGGCGCGGAAGTAGCCGAGGTGCGCGACCGGGCCGCCGAACGACGTGAGGCCGAGCCGCAGGAACGCGACGAAGACGGGCCACGGATGACGGGACGGGGCGGCGGCGGTCGATGGCTTCAAGACGGGGCGCGGGAGAGCGGACGAGCCGCCACGATAGCGCAATGCGGCAGCGGCGGGGCAAACTACGGCAGTGCTGTGCGCGTCGCTCAGCGCGTGCCGTCGCCCAGCCCGCTCGCGCGGCGCAGCGCATCGATGTCGACGAGCTCGATTTCGCCGACATGCAGCCGCACGACGCCGTCGGCCTCCAGCGCCTTCAGCAGCTGGTTGGTGGTTTGCCGCGTGATCGACAGCATCGACGCGAGCGTTTCCTGCGACAGCCGCACGCGCGTGCGTCCGGCGCTGATGCCGCCATAGCCGTCGGCGATCATCAGCAGGCGCGCGGCGAGCCGTTGCGCGGCCGGCATCACGCTCATCGACTCGACGGTCAGGAAGCTCAGGCGCAGCTTCTGCGCCATCAGCAGCGCGAACTGCCGCCAGTATTGCGGCGTCGCGTCGAGGATCGCGAGCAGCGCGGCCTGCGGGACGTGCAGCAGCAGGGCGTCGTCGAGCGCGATCGCGTCGTGCGTGCGCGGCTGGCCGTCGAACAGCGCGATTTCGCCGAACCACGTGACGGGCTCGGCCACCGTCAGCAGCGTTTCCTTGCCCTGCGGGTCGACCGCACCTATCGTGAGTGAACCGGCCAGCACCGCGTACAGCCCGCACGGCGGGTCGCCGCGCCGGAACAACGCCTGGCCGGCCGGCAGGCGGCGCAGCACCGCGCCGGCGAGCAGGTCCGCGCGCAATGCGGGCGGCAGCGCGGCGAACCACGGGTGCGCTTCGATCTGCGGCAGGTACGGGGCGAGCGGAGCAGGCATGGGCACGCGATGTCGGGTAGCTGACAGAGGTTCTGGGGCGTGACGCGCATCATAGCGCTCGATAACCGACCAGGAGACGCGATGAAGACGCTCGAAGACCACCTTTCGCAGTATGCGGCCTACCATCGCGACGCGCGCAACATCGCGACGCACCTGGTCGGCATTCCGATGATCGTGTTCGCGGTCGAGGTGCTGCTGTCGCGGCCGGCGGTGGGGATGCTGGCCGGCGTCGCGCTGTCGCCGGCGCTGCTGCTGGCGCTGGCGTTCGTCGTGTTCTACCTGCGCCTCGACCTGCGCTTCGGGATCGTGATGACCGCGCTGTTCGCGCTCGGGTTGTGGGCCGCGCAATCGCTCGCGCCGCTGCCGACCGCACAATGGCTCGCGATCGGCATCGGTGCGTTCGTCGTCGGCTGGATCGTGCAGTTCGTCGGGCACTGGTTCGAAGGGCGCAAGCCCGCGTTCGTCGACGATCTGGTGGGCCTGATGGTCGGGCCGCTGTTCGTCGTCGCCGAAGTCGCGTTCTTCGCGGGGCTGCGCGGCGACGTACGCCGCGAAGTCGAGCGGCGCGCCGGCCCCGTGCACGGCGGTGCGCACTCGCATGTCTGACGCGCCGGTCTGCGTGTTCGGTGCAGGCGCCGTCGGCTGCTATCTCGGCGGCCTACGCGGCCGGCGGCGCGCACGTGACGCTCGTCGGCCGCGTAGGCCGGCTTCGCGCGATCGGCGGCGCGGGCCGCGCGCGGCACCACGGGCCGGGCGCAACGGCTAAGATGCGGGAAGCGTCATACGACGCCTATGCGGAGCACTCGCCATGGTGGATCGCCCGACACTCGACGCCTACGACGCCCATGCCGCGCAATACGCGCAGGACTGGCTCGACCAGGCCGCGCCCGACGACATGTACGCGCTGCTCGAACAGCATTTCTCGTCGGGGCCGACCGCCGACGTCGGTTGCGGTGCGGGGCGCGATACGGCCTGGCTCGCGTCGCGCGGCTTCGACGTGCGCGGCTACGACGCGAGCGCCGCGCTGCTCGACGAGGCGCGGCGGCACCATCCGGACGTGACCTTCGAACTCGCCGCGCTGCCGGCGCTGGCCGGCGTGCCGTCCGGCGCGTTTTGCAACGTGCTGTGCGAAACGGTCGTCATGCATCTCGAACAGGCCGATGCGGCGGCCGCCGCCGCGCGGCTGGCCGATCTGCTGATGCCGGGCGGCACGTTGTACCTGAGCTGGCGGGTGGCCGGAAACGGGACGTTGCGCGACGAGCGCGGCCGTCTCTACACGGCACTGGATTCGGCGCGGATGCATGCGGCGCTCGGCGCCGGCATGCACGTGATCGACGAGCACGAGGTCGTGAGCGCCTCGTCCGGCAAGCGCGTACACCGGCTGATCGTGCGCAAGGCGGCCGGCGCCGCGTGAACGCGGCGCGCCGGCACGCTCACTCGCGGCTGAGCGCCGCTTCCCAGTTGATGTCGACGCAGAGCACCTGCATGCCGGTCGCGGCGGGCGCGGCGATCGATGCGGTCACGCACAGGTGCGCCTCGTTGATCGACAGGTAGGGCGGCGTCAGGTGCACACGCCCCGGCGCGCGCATCGCGTCGATGAAGTACGGGCGACGCTCCCAGCTGGCCCCTTCGGAATGCAGCAGCGGCCGGAAGCGCTTCGCACGCTGCGATACGCTGCCACGCGCGAGCACGTTGTCGCCGATCTGGCGTCCGGATGCGTCGAGCAGGAAGCAGCGTGCGGTTTCGGGCAGCCCCAGCACGGCGACGGCCGCGTCGGTGAGCGATTCGCCGGCGACGAGCTTCTGGCTTGCTTCCTCGAGCGCGGCGACGTACGGCGCGAGCCGTTCCGCCTGCGTGCGTTCGCGCTGCGCGACGCGCAGCCGCAGCGCGGCCGACAGCGTATCCATGCAGCCCGCGGCGGCCTGCGGTTGCACGGGATCGACGCTCGGCCCCGCGAAATACTGGCCCTGCACGAAATCGACGTCGCATTCGAGCGCGATCAGCGCGTCGCGCTCGGTCGACAGGCCGCCCATCAGCACGAGCTGGCCGGATTCGTGCAGCAGCGACACCAGCCCCGGCAGCACGCGCTCGAGGTGCGAGTGCTCGCTTGCCTGCGCGAGGATGCCGCGGTCGAGCGTGACGATGTCGGGATGCAGGTGCCACACGCGGTCGATGTTCGAATGCTTCGCGCCGAACCCGCCCAGCGCGATCAGGAAGCCGGCCTTGCGCAGCCCGTCGATGATCGCCGCGTAGCGCGGCGTTTCACCGCCGGCCTGCTCGGGCACCTCGAGCACCACGCGGTGCGGCGGCAGCCCGAGCGCCTTCAGGTTCGCGAGCAGCGCGTCGCTGTAGATGGTGTCCATCAGCGCGGCCGGATGCAGGCTCAGGAAGAGCCATTCGTCGTGACTGTCGAACGCGTGGAAGTTGCCGAGATGCAACGATTCGGCGAGCCGGCCGAGTTCGAGCAGGTCGCCGCGGCGCGCGGCCTGCGTGAACACCTCGTGCGACGCCACCTGACGGCTTTCCTCGTCGTGCGCGCGCAGCGACGCGTGATAGCCGATCGCGCGGCGGTGCGACACCGAGAAAACGGGCTGGAACACGCTGAACACGGTGTAGCCGCCGTACAGCACGGTGCGCCGGTTCCCGTCGTCGCCGGCGACGGGGCGGGGCGGCTGAAAGCCGGGGGGATCGATTTCGATCATGCTCATGATGTCGCCGATGGAAGACTGCCAGTTTACCTAGAGAATAGGCGAGCAAGAAGCATGCACGGCATCGCGCCGCGTGCGGCCGCGCGTCGCGGACGGGAAAGGGCGCCGCGGCGCGCGCATCGCCGGGGCGATCTGCACCGCAATGGTGCACGCGACGGCGGTGCGGCCCCCGAAACGGCGCGCGCCGCGCGTCATGCGCGCTCGGACGGATCGGTCTTGCGCGCGGTGCTGCGGATCTCGGGCGCGAGTTGCGCGAAGATCCACGCGGACGCGGCCGTGATGATCCCGACACAGATGAAGGTCGCGTGGAACGCCGGCAGCGTATTGCTCGGCGTCACGGTGCGCAGCATGCCCGTGAACGTCGCGAGCAGCGCGCCCGCGACCGTGACGCCGAGGCTCATCGACAGCATCTGCACGAGCGAGAACAGGCTGTTGCCGCTGCTCGCGCCGCCCGTGCCGAGATCCTTCAGCGTCAGCGTGTTCATCGCGGTGAACTGCATCGAGTTGAAGCCGCCGAACAGCGCGAGATGCACGACCTTCACCCACACCGGCACCGAGTCGCGCATCAGCGCGAAGCTCGCCATCATCACGCCGACCATGATCGTGTTCGCGAGCAGCACCTTGCGGTAGCCGTGCTGCGTGATCAGCCGCGTGATGATCCGCTTCGAGAACATCCCGGCCGCCGCGACCGGCAGCATCATCAGCCCGGCCTCGAACGCCGAGTAGCCGAGGCTCACCTGCAGCAGCAGCGGTATCAGGTACGGCATCGCGCCGCTGCCGATCCGCGCGAACAGGTTGCCGAGCAGCCCGACGCTGAACGTGTGGATCCGGAACAGTTCGAGCGAGAAGATCGGTTGCGGCGCGCGCACCGCGTACAGCCCGTACGCGACGAAGCACGCGAGGCTCAGGATCAGCAGGACGAGCACGGCCGCGTGCTGCATGCCGAGATCCGCGAGCCCGTCGAGCGACAGCGAGATCGCGACCATGCCGATCGTCAGCAGCAGGTAGCCCTTCAGGTCGAAGCGGCCGACGGCCGGGTTGCGCGAATCGGGCATCGAGTAGAAGGTCGCGATGCAGCCCGCGACGCCGACCGGCACGTTGATCAGGAAGATCCAGTGCCACGACGCGATCTTCACGAGCCAGCCGCCGAGCGTCGGCCCGATCAGCGGGCCGATCAGGCCGGGAATCGCGACGAACGACAGCGCGGCCAGGTAGCGCTCGGCCGGAAAGGTGCGCAGCACCGCGAGCCGTCCGACCGGCAGCAGCATCGCGCCGCCGACCCCCTGCACGACGCGGAACGCGACAAGCTGCGTGAGCGTATGCGCATTCGCGCACAGCAGCGAGCCGAGCGAGAACACCAGGATCGCGCTGAAGAACACGCGTCGCGTGCCGAAGGTGTCGGCGAGCCAGCCCGACACCGGGATCATCACCGCCATCGTCAGCGAGTACGCGATCACGACCGACTGCATCCGCAGCGGCGATTCGCCGAGGCTCGCGGCCATCGACGGCAGCGCCGTGTTGACGATCGTCGCATCGAGCGTCTGCATGAAGAAGCCCGTTGCAACGAGCCAGAGCATCACGGTGAGGTTCTTTTCGCCGGGGGCGACGGCAGGTGGACGCTGGAACATGAGGATGGGCGGTGGCGCGGGACAGCCGACATTGTAGGGAAAGCCGATGGGCCGTGCAGGTTCGGCGCCCTGATGTGACGCGAATGCCGGCAATCGGATGCCGTCTCCGTCGCCCGGCCAGTACAGTTCAGTCAAAAGTGTCTGCAGCCGTACCTGTCCGTGTGCTGCCACTGTCCGAAATACTGGTGCCATCGAACCCGTGCGACCAGGAGGCTGCCATGCGCGAACTGCGACTTTACGTGATCGACGGCGACGAGCCGGCCGGGCGCTGGCGGATCGTCGATCGCACCGCATTGCAGGTGGCCGACGGTGAAGCGTGGGTGACGGTAGAGGGCCGGCCCGACGACCACTGGCTCGGTGCCGGCGATTCGCTGGCGTTCGAGCCCGGCGTGCGCGTGTGGATCAGCGCGGGGCTGCGCGGCGCGACGTTCGCGTTCGGGCCGCACGCGGCGCCGGCCGTGCGTGTCGCACACGCGTGGTGGCGGCCGCTCGTCGCGTGGCGCGCCGGCCGGCGCGGTGCGGCCGCGTCGCTGCCGACGTAGCGTGCGGGGCGTTCGCATGAACACGGAGGATGCCGGCGGATGTCGTGCGCGATCTCGCCTGCCGGGCCGCATGAAGCATGCCCGCACGTGGATTCGCGCAATCCGGATTGATTGCGCCGGGCGCGAATTCTAGACTCGAATCCGTGCCCTCCATCGCGCTCCGTTCACCATGACGCCCGAATTCGCATTGACGCATCTGTGGCAACTCGCACGCGGCGAGCGCGACGCGCTGGCCCGCGCGAGCGTGACGGGGCAGGATCCGACGCTGCCGTCGACGTTTCATATCGGCGCGCTCGCGGCAGCCACGATCGCGGCGGCCGGGCTCGCGGCTGCCGAGTGCCACCGGCTTCGTACGGGCGTCGCGCAAGCCGTTGACGTGTCGGTGCGCGACGCGCTGGTCGCGTTCCGCAGCGAACGCTACCTGCGCGTGGACGACGGCCCGCCGCCGGAGTTGCGTCATCCGGTGACGGGCTTCTTCGAGACGGGCGACGGACGCTGGATCCAGCTGCATGCGAACTTCCCGCATCACCTGCGCGGAATCCTCGACGTGCTCGGTTGCGGCGCGCAGCGGGCCGACGTCGCCGCAGCGATCCGCACATGGGACGGCATGGTGCTCGATAGCGCGCTGGCCGAGGCCGGTCTGTGCGCGGCATTGATCAGAACACCTGACGAATGGGCGGCGCACGGGCAGGCGCACGCGGTCGCATCGCTGCCGCTGTTCGAGATCGAGCGGATCGGCGACGCGCCGGTCGAGCCGATCGGCCGTGGCGCATCCGGGCAGCCGCTCGCCGGCGTGCGCGTGCTCGATCTCACGCGCATCATCGCGGGGCCGGTCGCGGGTCGCACGCTGGCGTCGCATGGCGCGCAGACGCTGCTCGTCAACGGGCCGCACCTGCCGAACATCGCACCGCTGGTGATCGACAACGGGCGCGGCAAGCGTTCGACGTGGATCGACCTGCGCGATACGGCGGGTGTCGCTACGCTGCACGCGCTCGTGCGCGATGCGGACGTGTTCCTGCAGTCGTACCGCCCCGGCGCGCTCGCGGCCCGCGGTTTCGCGCCGCACGCGCTGGCGGAGCGGCGGCCCGGCATCGTGTACGTGTCGATCTCGGCGTACGGACATGCGGGGCCGTGGGCGGAGCGGCGCGGCTTCGACAGTCTCGTGCAGTCGGCGAGCGGGATCGCATCGCAGGAGCAGCAGGCCGCCCATGCGGCCGCGCCGCGCCACCTGCCGTGCCAGGCGCTCGATCACGCGACGGGGTATCTCGCGGCGTTCGGCGCGATGATCGCGCTCGCGCGGCGGGCGGGCGAAGGCGGAAGCTGGCACGTGCGGATGTCGCTCGCGCAGACGGGGCGCTGGCTGCAGTCGTTCGGCAACGTGCCGGACGGCCTGAGTGCGCCCGACCTCGCAGCCGCCGACGTGCGCGACCGGATCGATCGCGTCGCATCGCCGTTCGGCATGCTCGATACCGTGCGGCCGGCCGAGCGCTTGTCGGCCACGCCGCCCGCGTTCGCGCGGCCGCCCGTGCCGCTCGGCACCGACGTCGCGCGCTGGCTGTGAGCGGCAAGCGCCGGCCGCGCGGCCGCCATTACTTGCGCAGCTCGACGACGAAGTCGTAGTAGTCGTTGCGGCAGTAGGTATCGGTCAGTTCGATGGCGCGCTGGTCCGACGTATAGCCGATCCGCGTGATCAGCAGCAGCGCGTCGTGCGGCGCGATGCCCATCTGTTCGGCGATTTCGTCGGTCGCGTTGACCGCGCGGAAATGCTGCAGCGCACGCACGATCGGCGTGCCGCGCGCTTCGAGATAGCTGTACAGCGAACCGCCGATCGCCTGCGGATCGGGAATCAGCGTCGCGGGGAACGTCGAGTTCTCGACGGCCATCACGATGCCGTCGGCGAGGCGCAGGCGTTTCAGGCGTGTAACGGAGGCGGCCGGCGACAGTCCGAGCTGGATCACTTCGTCGCGGTTCGCCGGTTGAATTTCGCGCGCGAGCCATTGCGAACTCGGCTTGAAGCCGCGGCGCTCGAGCATTTCGCTGAAGCTCGACAGTCGCGACAGCGGATCCTCGTAGCGCGGCTGGATGAAATTGCCCGCGCCCTGCGTGCGGCGGATCAGGCCCTGCTCGACGAGCAGCGCGATCGCCTTGCGCGCGGTGATGCGCGACACGCCGAGCGCATCGGACAGCACGCGCTCCGAAGGTAGGGCCTCGCCGGCTGTCCAGCGGTTGTCGTGGATCGCGTCGCCGAGCTTGCGGGCGAGCTGCAGGTACAGCGGCGTGTCGTTGTCCGGGTCGGGGCGCAGGTCCTGCCACCGGTCGTCCGTGGGTGCCTTCATGGAATGGGTATCGATCAGGTTGCGGCCATTCTAAGTCATCATGCGGTGCCGTTATAGCCGGTTTTTGCCGTGCAACAGGCCGTCGGCGTGCCGATTGACTACACTGACGCGTCGTATTCCATGCTTCGGCCGCGCTGCGCGGCCACGAATCCGCAACGAGGAACGCATGACAGACACGATCTCCACGGTCGTCCTGCCGGACGGCGAAACGATTCCGAAGCTCGGCCAGGGCACCTGGGAAATGGGGGAGCGGCCGGCCCGCCGGTCGGACGAGATCGCCGCGCTGCGCGAAGGCATCGAACTCGGGATGACGCTGGTCGATACCGCCGAGATGTACGGCGACGGCGCGACCGAGGAACTGGTCGGAGAAGCACTCGCGGGCCTGCGCGACGACGTGTTCCTCGTCAGCAAGGTCTATCCGCACCATGCGAGCCGGCGCGGTGTGGTCGCCGCGTGCGACGCGAGCCTCAAGCGCCTGCGCACCGATCGTCTCGATCTGTACCTGCTGCACTGGCGCGGCTCGGTGCCGCTCGCGGAGACGGTCGAGGGCTTCGAGGCGCTGCAGCGCGCGGGCAAGATTCGACGCTGGGGCGTGAGCAACTTCGATACGGCCGATATGGAAGAACTCGTCGACGACGCGGGCGGCGGTGCCTGCGCGACCAACCAGATCCTCTACAACATCGCGCGGCGCGGCCCGGAATTCGACCTGCTGCCATGGCTCGCCGATCACCGGATGCCGGCGATGGCGTACAGCCCGGTCGACCACGGACGGCTGCCGAAGCGTTCGCCGCTCGACGAGATTGCGCGGCTGCGCGGCGTGTCGGTGATGCGCGTCGCGCTGGCATGGGTGCTCGCGCAGCCGGGCGTATTCGCGATCCCGAAGGCAGCGAGGATCGAGCACGTGCGCGACAATCGCGCCGCGCTCGATTTCGAATTGAGCGATGACGAGCGCGCGCAGCTTGACGCGTATTTCCGTCCGCCGCGCAGCAAGCGCGCGCTCGAGATGCTCTGACGGCACCCGGCCGGGCAACGCGTCCGGTCAGTGGTTGCCGCCGGACGAGCCGCCGTTGCCGTGACCGCCGCCATTGCCGTTGCCGGTACCGTGGCCATTGCCGACCCCGTTGGGCCCGCCGTTGCCGGCGCCACCACTGCCGTTGCCATTGCCGTTGCCGCCGCCATTGCCGTGGCCACCGTTGCCGTTGTTGCCGCCGTTGCCCTGGCCACCGTTGCCGTTGCCGCCACCGTTGCCTGAGCCGCCGTTGCCGTTGCCGTTGCCAACGCCATTGGCACCACCATTGCCAGCGCCACCACTGCCGTTGCCATTGCCGTTGCCACCACCATTGCCGTGACCACCGGTGCCATGGCCACCGCCGTCGCCGTTGCCGTGACCACCACCGTTGCCGTGGCCACCACCGTTGCCGTGGCCACCACCGTCACCATGGCCACCGCCGTCGCCGTGACCACCGCCGTCGCCGTGACCACCACCGTCGCCATGACCACCGCCGTCACCGTGACCACCGCCGTCGCCGTGGCCACCACCGTCGCCGTGACCACCGCCGTTGCCGTGGCCACCACCGTCGCCATGACCGCCGCCGTCGCCGTGACCACCACCGTTGCCGTGACCACCACCGTTGCCATGGCCACCGCCGTCGCCGTGGCCACCGCCGTCGCCGTCGCCGTGGCCACCACCGTCGCCATGACCACCGCCGTCACCGTGACCACCGCCGTCGCCGTGGCCACCACCGTCGCCGTGACCACCGCCGTTGCCGTGGCCACCACCGTCGCCATGACCGCCGCCGTCGCCGTGACCACCACCGTTGCCATGGCCACCGCCGTCGCCGTGGCCACCGCCGTCGCCGTGGCCACCGCCGTCGCCATGGCCACCGCCGTCGCCGTGGCCACCGCCGTCGCCATGGCCACCGCCGTCGCCATGGCCGCCGCCGTCGCCATGGCCGCCACCGTCGCCATGGCCGCCACCGTCGCCGTGACCACCACCATCGCCATGGCCACCACCGTCACCGTCGCCGCCGCCTCCGTGTCCGCCATGGCCTCCGCCACCGGAAGTACCGCCACCGGAAGTGCCGCCACCGGAAGTACCGCCACCGGAAGTGCCGCCACCGGAAGTACCGCCACCGGAAGTGCCGCCACCGGAAGTGCCGCCACCGGAAGTACCGCCACCGGAAGTACCGCCACCGGAAGTACCGCCACCGGAGGTGCCGCCACCCGAAGTACCGTTACCACCGTTGCCGGACGAGTTCCCTCCGCGACCCGTGCCGCTCGTCCCGCCGGACGTTCCACCTGTCGCTCCACCGGCACCGGCAGGTCCGACGGCACCGTTGCCGTTGTTTCCACTGCTGCCGTTGCCGCTACCACTGCCGTTGGCCGGTCCAGGACTGCTGCCGCCACTGCCGCTCGTGCCGGCACCGTTGCCGCCGATACCATGACCGGCATAGACCTGCACCGCACACCCAGCCGGATTGGCTGCGCACGACGAAGCGTCCGCGACCAGCGTCATGATGGTGTCCGCGCCGGCGTTCGCGCCGGCCACGGAGTCGGGCGTGGTGGTTTGTGCGACCGCATACGAGCAGCAGCACGCAAACGCGGCCGCGGCCAGCAAGGTTGCACGAGGGCGCCGTCCCGCCGGGCGGGACGGTTGTTTCGTCTTATGCATCATGGCCTCCCATGCGCGCGGCGCCTCGTTGCCGCGCGACGATCTACGTGTGGTGCAGGGAGCCAGAAAAGATTCGTTGTCCTATCGGCAGCCGATTGCCTTCGGGCCGGAGCTTGACGCCAGCCGCGAACGCGGATCGGCACGCGGGCCCGCCGTGCGAATCCCTATCTGCGAGATTCGTGCCATCGGCCGCTTGTGCCCGTCACGCAAGGCGCGCGCGGACACGCGACGCACGCATGCAACGTCGTCGGGGGGATTTTGTTTCCGGATTGAAACGTGTGAGCTTTCGCGCGCGGCTCAGCGCGCCGGCGCGTCGGCGGCGCGCTGCCAGCGGTGGAACAGGATCGACGCGATCCAGCACACGAGGAACAGCGCGACGATGCCGTAGCCGATCGAGCCGAAGCGTTCGCCGAGCGCATCGAGCGTGTCGCGCACGGGGCCCGTCAGCGCCAGCTTGTCGGCCAGCAGGCCGGCCGCCTCGATCCCGCCGATCGCCAGTGCAACGGCCGCCGACACGAACGTGATGCTCGCGTTGTAGAGCAGCTTGCGCTGCGGATCGTCCATCGCCCAGCCATAGGCATGAATCATCAGCACGTTGTCGGTCGAGTCGATCAGCGTCATGCCGGCGGTGAACAAGGCGGGAAACAGCATGACCGTGTAGACAGGCAACCCCTGGCTCGCCTGCGCGGCGGCGATCGCGAGCAGGCCGATTTCGGTTGCAGTATCGAAACCTAGCCCGAACAGCACACCGACCGGATACATGTGCCAGCTTTTCGACACGAACCGGAACAGCGGGCGCAGCAGTCGCGACACGAGTCCGGCGGGGCGGTGCACGTGCGCGTCGCCGTGCGTGTGTGCGTGCGCGGGGGCGCGGCGATAACGCCGCCATACGTCGCGCAGGATCATCAGGTTCACGCACGCGAGCACGAGCAGGAAGGTGGCCGACACCGCCGTGCCGATCGTGCCGCCGATCTCGCGGAACGCATCGAACCGGTCGCGCAGCGCGAACGCGGTCAGCGCGATGCCGAGCGTCGCCGCGATCACGATCGTCGAATGGCCGAGCGAGAAGAACAGCCCGACGCTCACCGGGCGCTGGCCGTCCTGCATCAGCTTGCGTGTCGCGACGTCGATCGCGGCGATGTGATCGGCGTCGACGGCATGACGCAACCCGAGCCCGTACGCGATCGCCGCGGTGCCGAGCAGCAGCGGATGGTCGCGCAGCACCGCGAGCGCCCACAGCCACACGGCGACGTTCGCGGCGATCAGGCCGGCGTAGAGCATCAGCAGGCGGCGCAGGGCAGGGGTGGGCGGCATCGGGCGGGTTCCATCTGACGAATCGCTTTCCATTGTGGCATGCGAAAAAAATGCCTGCGAGTCGATCAAAAGGACGCCATCGCGGCAGCGCGCGCCGGACGAAAAAAAGCCCGTCCGGAACCGGACGGGCTTGCGTGCATGCGACGGGGCGCGAGCGCCCGGCGCTTACTTCGTCTTCGCGCTGATCACGCCTTCCGATACGTTGGCCGGCGTTTCCGCGTACTGCTTGAACTCCATCGTGTAGGTCGCGCGGCCTTGTGTCGCCGAACGCAGCGACGTCGAATAGCCGAACATCTCCGCGAGCGGCACCTCGGCGCGCACGAGCTTGCCGCCGCCGCCGGCGATGTCTTCCATCCCCTGCACGATGCCGCGACGGCTCGACAGGTCGCCCATCACGTTGCCCATGAATTCCTCGGGCGTCTCGACTTCCACGGCCATCATCGGCTCGAGCAGCACGGGCTTCGCGCGGCGCATCGCTTCCTTGAACGCCATCGAGCCGGCCATCCGGAACGCGTTTTCGTTCGAGTCGACGTCGTGGTACGAGCCGAACGTCAGGTGCACCTTCACGTCGACGACCGGGTAGCCCGCGAGCACGCCGCTCTTCAGCGTTTCGGTGATGCCCTTGTCGACGGCCGGGATGAACTCGCGCGGAATCACGCCGCCCTTGATCTCGTCGAGGAACTCGTAGCCCTTGCCCGGGTTCGGCTCGAGCGTGATCACCGCATGGCCGTACTGGCCGCGGCCGCCCGACTGCTTGACGAACTTGCCCTCGACGTCGGATGCCGTCGTGCGCACCGTCTCGCGATACGCGACCTGCGGCTTGCCGACCGTCGCTTCGACGCCGAACTCGCGCTTCATCCGGTCGACCAGGATTTCGAGGTGGAGCTCGCCCATCCCCGAAATGATCGTCTGGCCGGATTCTTCGTCGGTCTGCACGCGGAACGACGGATCTTCCTGCGCCAGGCGGTTCAGCGCGAGGCCCATCTTTTCCTGGTCGGCCTTCGTCTTCGGCTCGACGGCCTGCGAGATCACGGGCTCCGGGAACTCCATCTTCTCGAGGATGATCGGCTTGACCGGATCGCACAGCGTGTCGCCCGTGGTCGCTTCCTTCAGCCCGACGGCAGCCGCAATGTCGCCCGCGCGCACTTCCTTGATTTCCTTGCGCTCGTTCGCGTGCATCTGCAGGATCCGGCCGAGCCGCTCCTTCTTGTCCTTCGTCGCGTTGAGCACCGTATCGCCCGATTCGACGACGCCCGAATACACGCGGAAGAAGATCAGCTGGCCGACGAACGGGTCGGTCATGATCTTGAACGCGAGCGACGAGAACGGCTCGTCATCGCTCGGATGACGTTCCGCCGGCTTTTCCGGATCGGCGAAGTCGTGGCCGAGAATCGCCGGCACGTCGACCGGCGACGGCAGGTAGTCGATCACCGCGTCGAGCATCGCCTGCACGCCCTTGTTCTTGAACGCGCTGCCGCACAGCATCGGCACGATCTCGTTCGCGATCGTGCGCTTGCGCAGCGCGGCCTTGATCTCGTCCTCGGTCAGCGATTCATGGTCGTGCAGGTACTTCTCGAGCAGTTCCTCGCTCGCTTCGGCCGCGGCCTCGACCATCTTCTCGCGCCATTCGTGCGCGAGCTCGACGAGGTTCGCGGGGATGTCCTCGTACGTGAACTTCACGCCCTGGCTTTCGTCGTCCCACACGATCGCCTTCATCTTCACGAGATCGACGACGCCCTGGAAATGATCTTCCGCGCCGATCGGAATCTGGATCGGCACGGCGACGCCCTTCAGGCGCTCGCCGATCTGCTTCTGCACGCGGAAGAAGTCGGCGCCGATGCGGTCCATCTTGTTGACGAACGCGATGCGCGGCACCTTGTACTTGTTCGCCTGGCGCCACACGGTTTCGGACTGCGGCTGCACGCCGCCGACCGAGTCGTAGACCATGCACGCGCCGTCGAGCACGCGCATCGAGCGCTCGACTTCGATCGTGAAGTCGACGTGCCCGGGCGTGTCGATGATGTTGATGCGGTGTTCCGGATAGTTGCCGGCCATGCCCTTCCAGAAGGCCGTGGTCGCCGCCGACGTGATCGTGATGCCGCGTTCCTGCTCCTGCTCCATCCAGTCCATCGTGGCCGCGCCGTCGTGCACTTCACCGATCTTGTGGCTCACGCCGGTGTAAAACAGGATGCGCTCGGTCGTCGTGGTCTTGCCGGCATCGATGTGAGCGCTGATCCCGATATTGCGATAGCGCTCGATGGGGGTTTTGCGGGGCACGTGAACCTCCTTAGGTTCGAATGTAAGCGAGCCGGCGGTACCGGCCCGGACTGGACAAGCGAGACTTAAAGCATAGCGCTTGCGCGTGGCTTTTGCAGATGCGGCCGGCGCCGGCGGAATCAAGCGGGGCAGCGCCGCCGGCAGGTGAAAAAAAAGCCGGCGCGCAACGGGCGGCCGGCTTCGGTCGATGCGCGGCGCGCCGCCGCGGAACAGGCCGTTACTGGGCCTTCGGCAGGCCGTCGAGCTTCATGCCGGGCTTGATGCCCTTCGCCGCGAACCAGCCCTTGCTCATTTCGAGCGCGTAGACGCCGTTGTTGCGCGGGCAGTGGTTGTCGGTCGTCTCGGCCTTCATCTCGTCGATGTCGGTGATCGTGCCGTCCGCGCGGATGAACGCGATCGACAGCGGGATCAGCGTGTTCTTCATCCAGAAGCAGTGCACGGCGTTCTCGTTGAAGACGAACAGCATGCCTTCGTTAGGCGCGAGCTGCGAACGGTACATCAGCCCCTGTTCGCGGTCGGCGTCGTTCGCGGCGACGGCCGCGTCGATCACGTACATGCCGGCGCGCAGCTTCACGCGCGGAAACTCGCTCGGCTGCTTGGCGCCGGGCGGCATCTGCGCGCCGGCGGCCTGCATGCCGAGCGCGAGGACGGCGAGCGCGGCGGGAAACACGGTGGCGCGCGCTAGGCGGCCGAGCGACGAGCGCAGGGAGAATTGCACAGCATGGCTCCTGTCTGGAAAACGAGACCCGCATGGTACGCGATGCGCGCCGGCGGGCACACAAAAGAAAAAGGCAGATCGCCTTGCGGTGATCTGCCTTTCAACGCCGTAAGAACGGCAAGACTGCGTGTTCTTGACTGCGTTATTACAGCCAGCTTACTTAGTTCGAAGCAGCTGCCGGTGCTGCTGCGTCGCTTGCTGCAGCCTTCTTCGATGCCTTGTGGTGCTTCTTGGCAGCGTGGTGCTTCTTGGCAGCGTGCTTAGCCGGTGCCGAAGCAGCTTCTGCTGCTGCCGGAGCAGCTTCCGGAGCCGAAGCTTGTGCGAAAGCAGCCGTTGCGAAGAGGCCAGCGACCAGAGCGGCGATCAGTTTGTTCATGTTGTGTTCCTCAGCTTTAGTTAATTAACCAAATGACCCGGCAATAGGAGTCATGTCGTCTAACGGTGCCATCCACCTTTCGGTTGACAGACGCTTCGAGAAATTTCTCATTGCGCTGCGGGCGCCGAATCGTATTCGAGAAAAACGTCGCTTTCGTGACGCAAACACGGGTTCGGCTGCCAATGCCGGATAGCTAAGGTTGGCATCTGCGTGGTTTAACGCGCGATCTTCGCAGCCGGTTGACGAAAAAGACGACGAAAAATTCGCGTTTCCCGAATTCGTTATCCGGCGGCCGCGAAACCGTCCCATGGCGCGCGCGGCGGCAGTGCGATTGTTTCGCCCGGTGCAATGCCGAGCGCAAATATATCCAGTGCACCGATGCCCACGCGCACCAGGCGCAACGTCGGGAAGCCGACGGCTGCCGTCATCCGGCGCACCTGCCGGTTCTTGCCTTCGGTGATCGCGAGTTCGATCCACGTGGTCGGGATCGCGGCGCGGTAGCGGATCGGCGGATTGCGCGGCCACAGCGTGTCGGGCGGCTCGATGAATTCGGCGCGGCACGGGCGCGTCACGTAGTCGCCGAGATCGACGCCGCGCGCGAGCGCCTTCAGGTCGGCCGGGCCGGGCGCGCCCTCGACCTGCGCCCAGTAGCGCTTCACGAGCTTGTGGCGCGGCTCCGCGATGCGCGCCTGCAGCGCGCCGTCGTCGGTGAGCAGCAGCAAGCCTTCGCTGTCCGCGTCCAGCCGGCCGGCCGCATAGACGCCGGGCGTTTTTACCCAGTCGCCGAGCGACGGGCGCGTCTCGTGCGCGGAAAACTGGCAAATCGTGCCGAACGGCTTGTTGAGGGCGATCAGGTTCATGGCAGGGCGCCCGCCCGGCCTGCCGCGGGAGGCGGGGGCGGGCGGTCTATGGCAAATGGCGGAATCTTAATGCATAATACGGAACGGCAAGTCCTCTGTCTTATATAAGACATAAGTGAGGCCTTGATACGCAGTGCCGCGGTTCATGCCGAAGTGCCCGGTTGGGGCGCTAGAATAGCGGCTCGCTGTTGCCGTCACCGGGTGGCCATGCCGCGCCCCCGCCGCGCGCGCAGCTTCGACCAGCATCACCTGCTCAGCCACGTCACTGGAGTCGATCATGCCGTATCAGCACATCAAGGTTCCGGAAGGCGGTGACAAGATCACCGTCAACAAGGACTTCTCGCTCAACGTTTCCGATCAGCCGATCATTCCCTATATCGAAGGCGACGGTACGGGCTTCGATATCACGCCGGTCATGATCAAGGTCGTCGATGCGGCGGTCGCGCATGCCTACAAGGGCAAGCGCAAGATCCACTGGATGGAGATCTTTGCGGGCGAGAAGGCGACGAAGGTGTACGGTCCGGACGTGTGGCTCCCGGAAGAAACGCTTCAGGTGCTGAAGGAATACGTGGTGTCGATCAAGGGGCCGCTCACGACCCCGGTCGGTGGCGGCATCCGTTCGCTGAACGTCGCGCTGCGCCAGGAACTCGACCTGTACGTGTGCCTGCGCCCGGTCCAGTATTTCAAGGGCGTGCCGTCGCCGGTGCGCGAACCGCAGAAGATCGACATGGTGATCTTCCGCGAGAACTCGGAAGACATCTACGCGGGCATCGAATGGGCCGCGGGCTCCGAGCAGGCGAAGAAGGTCATCAAGTTCCTGCAGGACGAGATGGGTGTGAAGAAGATCCGCTTCCCGGAAACCTCGGGGATCGGCGTCAAGCCCGTGTCGACCGAAGGCACCGAGCGTCTCGTGCGCAAGGCGATCCAGTACGCGATCGACAACGATCGCAAGTCGGTCACGCTGGTGCACAAGGGCAACATCATGAAGTTCACGGAAGGCCTGTTCCGTGATGCCGGCTACGCGCTCGCGCAGAAGGAGTTCGGCGGCGAGCTGATCGACGGCGGCCCGTGGATGCGCGTGAAGAACCCGAAGACGGGCAACGAGATCGTGATCAAGGATTCGATCGCCGATGCCTTCCTGCAGCAGATCCTGCTGCGCCCGGCCGAATACGACGTGATCGCGACGCTGAACCTGAACGGCGACTACATCTCCGACGCACTGGCCGCGCAGGTCGGCGGCATCGGGATCGCGCCGGGCGCGAACCTGTCGGATTCGGTCGCGATGTTCGAGGCGACGCACGGCACGGCGCCGAAGTACGCGGGCAAGGATTACGTGAACCCCGGTTCCGAGATCCTGTCGGCGGAAATGATGCTGCGCCACCTCGGCTGGACGGAAGCGGCCGACACGATCATCGCCGCGATGGAGAAGTCGATCCTGCAGAAGCGCGTCACGTACGACTTCGCGCGCCTGATGGAAGGCGCGACGCAGGTGTCGTGCTCCGGCTTCGGCGAAGTGCTGATCGAGAACATGTAAGACCCCTTCCGGGGTGGGCCGGCAGGTTGCCGGCCGCCCCGGCGCTGACTGCCGGCGCCGGAGCGTTTCGTGGATGGCAGGTTTGTTGGCAGGGCGGTCCGGCATGCGGGCCGCGGCGCCGCGATGCGGCCCGGAGGCCCTGCAAGGTAGAACATGACGGCCCTCGCAACACCACCGCCCGGCTGAGCCGGCGCGCCCCTTTCGCGACCGACCCGGTCGCTCCCCGCCGGTTACCGCCGGCGCTCCTCAGTTCAACAATCACGTAGCAATGCTTTGACCACCATGTCCACTTCGCCCAAGATCATCTACACCCTCACCGACGAAGCGCCCGCGCTCGCGACCTATTCGCTGCTGCCGATCGTCAAGGCCTTCACGCGTTCGTCCGGCGTCGCCGTCGAAACGCGCGACATCTCGCTCGCCGGCCGCATCATCGCGGCATTCGCAGACATCCTGCCGCCGGAGCAGAAGGGTTCCGACGATCTGGCCGAGCTGGGCCAGCTCACGCTGCAGCCGGAAGCGAACATCATCAAGCTGCCGAACATCAGCGCATCGGTGCCGCAGCTGAAGGCCGCGATCGCCGAACTGCAGGCGCAGGGCTACAAGCTGCCGGCGTATCCGGAAGATCCGTCGACGGACGAAGAGAAGTCGGTCAAGGCGCGCTACGACAAGATCAAGGGCAGCGCGGTGAACCCGGTGCTGCGCGAAGGCAACTCCGACCGCCGCGCACCGCTGTCGGTCAAGAACTACGCACGCAAGCATCCGCACAAGATGGGCGCATGGAAGGCCACGTCGAAGGCGCACGTCGCGCACATGACCGAAGGCGACTTCTACGGCAGCGAGAAGTCGGCGCTGATCGCCGATGCCGGCAGCGTGAAGATCGAACTCACGACGACCGACGGCGCGAAGAAGGTGCTGAAGGAAAAGACGGCCGTGAAGGCCGGTGAAGTCATCGACGCATCGGTGATGAGCCGCAATGCGCTGCGCAGCTTCATCGAAGCGCAGATCGCCGACGCCAAGGCGCAGGACGTGCTGTTCTCGGTGCACCTGAAGGCGACCATGATGAAGGTCTCGGACCCGATCCTGTTCGGTCACTTCGTGTCGGTGTTCTACCGCGACGCGCTCACGAAGCACGCGGACGTGCTGGCGCAGGTCGGCTTCAATCCGAACAACGGCATCGGCGACCTGTACGCGCGCCTGAAGGACCTGCCGGCCGACACGCGCGAAGCGATCGAAGCCGACGTCAAGGCCGAATACGCGGTGCGTCCGCGCCTCGCGATGGTCAACTCCGACAAGGGCATCACGAACCTGCACGTGCCGAGCGACGTGATCGTCGACGCGTCGATGCCGGCGATGATCCGCGATTCGGGCGGCATGTGGGGCCCGGACGGCGCGCTGTACGACGCGAAGGCCGTGATTCCGGACCGCTGCTACGCAGGCGTCTACCAGGCCGTGATCGAGGACTGCAAGCAGCACGGCGCATTCGATCCGGTCACGATGGGCAGCGTGCCGAACGTCGGCCTGATGGCGCAGGCGGCCGAGGAATACGGTTCGCACGACAAGACGTTCCAGATCCCGGCGGACGGCGTCGTGCGCGTCACCGACGAAGCCGGCAACGTGCTGCTCGAGCATGCAGTGGAAGCGGGCGACATCTGGCGCATGTGCCAGACGAAGGACGCACCGGTGCAGGACTGGGTCAAGCTCGCGGTCAATCGCGCGCGCGCGACCGGCGCACCGGCCGTGTTCTGGCTCGATCCGGCGCGTGCGCACGATGCTCAGATCATCGCGAAGGTCGAACGCTACCTGAAGGACCACGACACGAACGGCCTCGACATCCGCATCATGACGCCGGTCGAAGCGACGCGTTTCTCGCTCGAGCGCATCCGTGCGGGCAAGGACACGATCTCGGTCACCGGCAACGTGCTGCGCGACTACCTGACCGACCTGTTCCCGATCATGGAACTCGGCACCAGCGCGAAGATGCTGTCGATCGTGCCGCTGATGGCCGGCGGCGGGATGTTCGAAACGGGCGCGGGCGGCTCGGCGCCGAAGCACGTGCAGCAGTTCGTCGAGGAAGGCTTCCTGCGTTGGGATTCGCTCGGCGAATTCCTCGCACTGGCCGCGTCGCTCGAACACCTCGGCAACGCATACCAGAACCCGAAGGCGGTCGTGCTCGCGAAGACGCTCGACCAGGCGACCGGCAAGTTCCTGGACGAGAACAAGTCGCCGGCGCGCAAGGTCGGCGGCCTCGACAACCGCGGCAGCCACTTCTACCTGTGCCTGTACTGGGCGCAGGCGCTGGCCGAGCAGACCGAGGACGCCGCGCTGAAGGCGCAGTTCGAAGGCGTGGCGAAGGCGCTGTCCGACAGCGAAGCGCGCATCCTGGAAGAGCTGGCGGCCGCGCAAGGCAAGGCGCAGGCGATCGGCGGCTACTACCGTCCGAACGTCGACCTGACGAGCCAGGCGATGCGCCCGAGCGCGACGCTGAACGCCATCGTCGACGCAGTCGCCTGACGCGGGCCGCGCAATCGCGCGTGCCAATGCGTGTGTCGGCGCGGCGGGGCTGGTCGTTCGCCGTCCGACACCCAATGAAAACGCCCCGGTCGCCCGGGGCGTTTTTCGTTGCAGGTTTGCCATTCAGACGTGAACGATTTCCCATTCGGCGATTTCGTGCGGCACTTCGAGCGTCGCCGTGTCCAGTTCGGACAACTGCTCGCAGTCGCCGCGGGAGATGTGGTCGGCCGCGACTTCGGGGCACGAGAATGCGCCGAGCAGGGCGTTGCCGAACGTCGCTTCCCAGCCGCCGTTACCCGGCAGGATGTAGAACGACCCGAGCGCTGAACCAAAGCGAAATCCCTTCATTTCCGTTCTCCCTTTCTGATCACGAGCGATTCTGTTGTGCCGCCTGCCGGCTCGGCCGGCTGTGGCCCGACTGGCTGCTTGCGCCGGGTTCCGTATCGAACGTCGTGGCGAAGCGTCAGTGCATGGAACAAAGTCTACGTCCGCGACCCGGTCGGATGGTGCATGTAGAACGGCTTCTCGAAACAAAAATTCTCGTTTAAAAACAAGATGATATTTCTGTCGTTTTGTATTGCGGAACGTTTTTTGGTATCGCGAAACGCGAAATTTGTGCCCTGCACCACGAATTTTTACAACGCAGGGACTTGTTCCACATCGTGAAAAATTGGCGGTTTTACGGCGGGATGGCGCGACGCGTGCCGCGGGGCGCCGAACGGCACGCGCAAAACGGGCGGCTGGATACGGCGGCGGGCCGGTCCGGGGCGTGATGGCCGACGAAGGGCCGTGCCAAGCCCGCGCTGCGGCGTATCGCCGCCAGACCGGTGGCGGCGTTTTTCGATAGAGGCCAGCGGTTATGATGACGCGGGCATCGGGTTTCGCGTCGCGCACCGGCGATTCGGCCGGCCGGCGCACGCGTCGCGGCTGTCGCGCGACGCTGCATGAATAACGAGGATCGATTGATGATACGGAGAACCTTCCTGTCGCGCGCCATCGGTATCGCGGCCGCGTCGCTGTTCGCGCGCACCGCGTGGGCGCAGCATGCCGGTCATGCGGGCATGGCCGGCATGGATTCGATGGACGACATGCCCGGCATGTCGGGGCACGCGCAGGACGGCAAGCCTGCACCGGCCGCGCTCGCGGCCGCCGACGCACTGCCGGCCGGCGCGCCGCTCGCGGCGTTGCGCACGCTCGCGAACGAAAGCCGCGAGCCCGGTACGTTCCGGGCCACGCTGGTCGCGCAGCCTGTCGCGCGCCCGATGCTGCGCGGCGCGCGGCCGACCACGTTCTGGCAGTTCGGCGCGGGCACGCAAGGCCCCGTCGTCGGCCCGCTGATCGACGTGCGCGAGGGCGACACGGTCGAGATCAAGTTCGTGAACAAGCTGCCGCAGCCGTCGACGATCCACTGGCACGGCCTGCCCGTGCCGCCCGACCAGGACGGCAATCCGTCCGATCCCGTCGCGCCCGGCGCGGCGCGCGTGTACCGCTTCACGCTGCCGAAGGGCAGCGCCGGCACCTACTGGTACCACCCGCACCCGCACATGATGACGGCCGAGCAGGTGTTTCGCGGGCTGGCCGGCCCGTTCATCGTGCGCGCCGCGGACGATCCGCTGGTCGGCTGGCCCGAGCGCAACCTGTTCGTGTCGGACCTGAAGCTTGCACACGACGGCACGATTGCGCCGAACGACATGATGGACTGGATGAACGGCCGCGAAGGCCAGTTCGTGCTGGTCAACGGCGCGCGCCGGCCGCGCATCGACGTCGTGGGCGACGAGCGCTGGCGCGTGTGGAACGCGTGCAGCGCACGCTACCTGCGCGTCGCATTCGACGACGGCCGTGCGTTCGAGCACGCGGGTACCGATGGCGGGCTGTTCGATGCGCCGCGCCGCGTGACGTCGTTGCTGATCGCGCCGGGCGCGCGCGCGGAACTGCTGGTGCGCGCCGGCGATCGCGCGTCGCGCGCGGTGCTGCAGGCGGCCGAGTACGACCGCCGCAAGATGGCGATGTCGCACGACGACGGCCACGGCAGCCTGCCGCCCGATCCGGCGCTGGCGCTGGCCGATGTCGCATTTGCGCCCGCCGCCGCGCGCGCGTTGCCCGCCACGCTGCGCGCGGTGCCGCCGCTCGCCGAACCGGTTGCGCACAAGACGGTCGCGTTCGGCGAGGAAATGGACATGGACGCGATGATGAAGGGCGCGGCGCACGGCCGTCCGGCCGGCATGCGTTTCACGATCAACGGCGAAACCTACGCCGCGCACCGTGCCACGCTGACGAGCCGCCGTGGCGACATCGAGCGCTGGGAGATTCGCAACACCACCGACATGGATCACCCGTTCCACCTGCACGGCACGCAGTTCCAGGTGATCGAGCGCGCGTCGGGCGGCTCCCGCACGACCGAACCGTTCCGCGCATGGCGCGATACCGTGAACGTGCGCAGCGGCGAAACCGTGTCGATTCTCGTCACGCAAGACATGCCTGGAGAGCGCATGTTTCATTGCCACATTCTCGAACACGAGGACCTCGGCATGATGGGCACGCTGAAGGTCGTGTAACGATGTAGTGAATGTGTTTCACGCGCAGGGCCGATATCCGATCTGCATGTGTGACAAGACAATGTGTGCTCAATTATCGGGATTGAACGAAAAGGTGGGCCAATCGATTATCGATTGGCCCGCCTCAAAAAAAAGAAACCCGGCGCAATGCGCCGGGTTTCTTCGTCCGATATCCGATGCCTTTATGCGGCCTGGATGTTCGACGCTTGCTTGCCCTTCGGTCCTTGAACGACGTCAAAGCTCACCTTCTGGCCTTCCTTCAGCGTCTTGAAGCCATTCATGGTGATAGCCGAGAAGTGCGCAAACAGATCCTCACCGCCCTCGTCGGGAGTGATGAAACCGAAGCCCTTCGCGTCGTTGAACCACTTAACGATACCAGTTGCCATTTTCCTACTTCCCCTGTCACACAGTCGCTGCTACTTACCACGAGCACGCTCGAAAAGCTAAACGACTGGAAAATGCAGTCGTTCCCCCCTCACAAGCTCACCTCGGCCTCTTTCATTTCGCCAACCGGCAAATTGAAAAAAGTGCCAGCTTGATTGTTGGCGCTCTTTATTGGAGTGTCAAGTGGAATTTTTAGACGTTTAGAGGGTCGTTGTAAAGAACCCATTTTCAGGGTTTTTCCGGCTTTGCTTTGCAGCATGCCGCCAAGCGCGGGGTCTTGAAAAGCCCCATAATCGGCTCATATACCAGGCTCGAGTGACACGCGTTCGAGTCGTCCCGGCTTGTGGGATACTGGATGCGGACACGACGGTCCGGTGCAGTTGCCCCCTGACGGTTCGTGTTCCGCGCCACGCGTGAAAGCCGGCACCGCAGCCGGCTTTCGTATGGCACGAAGAAGAAGGCGTGTTCCGGGATACCGGGGAGGGCGCCGGCCGGTCGGTCGGGTTATGGCAGGATTGCGGGCCTGTCCGAGTTGTTTAGAATGGGTGTATGGCGATTATCCCGGACAAGCAGGACAGTACCGTCCTGGAACGCAAGCAGCAGAAGCTCAAGCCGCCTTCGATGTACAAGGTGGTGCTGCTGAACGACGACTTCACGCCGATGGAATTCGTCGTGATGGTGGTCCAGGAGTATTTCAAGAAGGATCGCGAGACGGCCACGCAGATCATGCTGAAGGTCCATCGTGAAGGACGAGGGGTATGTGGGGTCTATACGCGGGACATCGCGTCGACCAAGGTTGAGCAAGTCGTTACCCATGCGCGGCAGGCAGGGCATCCGCTGCAGTGCGTGATGGAGGAAGCATGATTGCCCAGGAATTGGAAGTCAGCCTGCACATGGCGTTCATGGAAGCACGCCAGGCGCGCCATGAGTTCATTACGGTCGAGCACCTGCTGCTGGCCCTGCTGGATAATCCGACGGCAGCCGAGGTGTTGCGCGCGTGTGCGGCCAACATCGAGGACTTGCGTCAGAACCTGCGCAATTTCATCCACGACAACACACCTACCGTCCCGGGCACCGACGATGTCGATACCCAGCCGACGCTCGGTTTCCAGCGCGTGATCCAGCGCGCGATCATGCACGTCCAGTCGACGTCGAACGGCAAGAAGGAAGTCACCGGCGCGAACGTGCTGGTCGCGATCTTCGGCGAGAAGGATTCGCACGCCGTGTACTACCTGCAGCAGCAGGGCGTCACGCGCCTCGACGTGGTGAACTTCATTTCGCACGGCATCGCGAAGACGAACAACGGCGAAGCCGCGAAGTCGACCGACGCGAATGCGGAAAGCGAAGACGCGAACGCGCAGAAGGAAACGCCGCTCGCGCAGTTCACGCAGAACCTGAACCAGATGGCGAAGGACGGCCGCATCGATCCGCTGATCGGGCGCGAGCCCGAGGTCGAGCGCGTCGTGCAGGTGCTGTGCCGTCGCCGCAAGAACAACCCGCTGCTCGTCGGCGAGGCCGGCGTGGGCAAGACCGCGATCGCGGAAGGGCTCGCGTATCGCATCACGCGCGGCGAAGTGCCGGACATCCTCGCGAACGCGCAGGTCTATTCGCTCGACATGGGCGCGCTGCTCGCGGGCACCAAGTATCGCGGCGATTTCGAGCAGCGTCTGAAGACGGTGCTGAAGGAGCTGAAGGAGCGCCCGCACGCGATCCTGTTCATCGACGAGATCCATACGCTGATCGGCGCGGGCGCCGCGTCGGGCGGCACGCTCGATGCGTCGAACTTGCTGAAGCCGGCGCTGTCGTCGGGCACGCTCAAGTGCATTGGAGCGACGACGTTCACCGAGTATCGCGGCATCTTCGAGAAGGACGCCGCGCTGTCGCGGCGCTTCCAGAAGGTCGACGTGACGGAGCCGAGCGTCGAGCAGACGGTCGCGATCCTGCGCGGGCTGAAGTCGCGCTTCGAGGAACATCACGGCGTCAAGTATTCGTCGGGTGCGCTGTCGGCCGCGGCCGAACTGTCGGCGCGCTTCATCACCGACCGTCACCTGCCGGACAAGGCGATCGACGTGATCGACGAAGCGGGCGCCGCGCAGCGCATCCTGCCGAAGTCGAAGCAGAAGAAGACGATCGGCAAGAGCGAAATCGAGGAAATCATCTCGAAGATCGCACGCGTGCCGGCGCAAAGCGTGTCGCAGGACGATCGCAGCAAGCTGCAGACGCTCGATCGCGATCTGAAGAGCGTCGTGTTCGGCCAGGATCCGGCGATCGACGCACTCGCGGCCTCGATCAAGATGGCGCGCGCGGGCCTCGGCAAGATGGACAAGCCGATCGGCGCGTTCCTGTTCTCCGGCCCGACGGGCGTCGGCAAGACCGAAGTGGCGCGCCAGCTCGCGTTCACGCTCGGCATCGAGCTGATCCGCTTCGACATGTCGGAATACATGGAGCGTCACGCGGTGAGCCGCCTGATCGGCGCGCCGCCGGGCTACGTCGGGTTCGACCAGGGCGGCCTGCTGACCGAAGCCGTCACGAAGAAGCCGCATTGCGTGCTGCTGCTCGACGAAATCGAGAAGGCGCATCCGGACATCTTCAACGTGCTGCTGCAGGTGATGGACCACGGCACGCTGACGGACAACAACGGCCGCAAGGCGGATTTCCGCAACGTCATCATCATCATGACGACGAACGCGGGCGCCGAGTCGATGCAGAAGGCGACGATCGGCTTCACGACGCGCCGCGAGACGGGCGACGAGATGACCGACATCAAGCGCCTGTTCACGCCGGAGTTCCGCAACCGCCTGGATTCGATCATCAGCTTCCGCTCGCTCGATGAGGAAATCATCATGCGCGTGGTCGACAAGTTCCTGATCCAGCTCGAGGAACAGCTGCACGAGAAGAAGGTCGACGCGCTCTTCACCGACGCGTTGCGCAAGCATCTCGCGAAGCACGGCTTCGACCCGCTGATGGGCGCGCGGCCGATGCAGCGGCTGATCCAGGACACGATCCGGCGCGCGCTGGCCGACGAACTGCTGTTCGGCAAGCTCGTCAACGGCGGTCACGTGACGGTCGACGTCGACGAAAACGACAAGGTGCAGTTGTCGTTCGACAAGCTGGCGAATCCGCCGCACAAGCCGAACGAAGAGACGGTCGAAGTCGAGTAAGCGATAATTCGTTGTTCATGCGAACGGCGCGGGAAGTTTTCCGCGCCGTTTCGTTTGATCCGGCGCCGGGGCGGCGCGATGGTGGTGCAGGGGAGTGGTAACGCAGTGACACAACAACAACGGTCGTTCGACGCTATCGTCGCGCGCGAACAAGGGTTGCGCCACGCGCTGACGTCGGGGCAGATGGCGATGATCGCGATCGGCGGCGCGATCGGCACGGGGTTGTTTCTCGGCAGCGGATTCGCGATCGGGCTCGCAGGCCCGAGCGTGCTCGTTTCCTATGCGATCGGCGCGCTGATCGCGCTGCTGCTGATGGGCGCGCTCGCGGAAATGACCGTCGCGCATCCGACGGCCGGCTCGTTCGGCGCGTATGCCGAGCACTACGTCGGTCCGCTCGCGGGCTTCCTGGTGCGCTATGCGTACTGGTTCGCGGTCGTGTTCGCGATCGGTACCGAAATCAGCGCGATCGCCGTGTTCATGAAGTACTGGTTCCCGGCCGTGCCCGGCTGGTACTGGGTGATCGGCTTCTCCGCGCTGCTGATCGCCGTGAACCTCGCCAGCGTCACGCTGTACGGCACGGTCGAATATGCGTTCTCGCTACTGAAGATCGCGGCGATCGTCGTGTTCATCGTGCTCGGCGCGTATCTCGTGTGGTCGGCGCCCGCCGCATCGGGCATCGGCTTCGCGAACTACACCGCGCACGGCGGCTTCATGCCGAAGGGGCCGTGGGGCACCTGGGTCGCAGTGATCGTCGCGATCTTCAGCTACATGAGCATCGAAGCCGTCGCGATCGCGGCCGGCGAGGCGCGCGATCCGCAGCACGCGGTTACGCGCGCGTTCCGCTCGACCGTGTTCCGGCTCGTGCTGTTCTACCTGCTGACGCTCGCGCTGATGCTCGCGATCGTGCCCTGGACGGCGGCCGGCACCGACGAAAGCCCGTTCGTGAAGGTGATGGCCGCGACGCACGTGCCGTACGCGGCCGGCGTGATCAACTTCGTGCTGCTGATCGCGGCGCTGTCGGCGATGAACAGCCAGCTCTACGTGACGACGCGGATGATGTTCAGCCTGTCGCGCGCGCGGCTCGCGCCCGCGGTGTTCGGCCGGCTCGGCACGAACGGCGTGCCGCGTGCGGCGTTGTGGATCTCGACCAGCGGCGTCGCGGTCGCGGCCGTGCTGGTCGCGCTGGCGCCCGACACCGCGTTCACCGTGATGATGGCGATCGCGATGTTCGGCGCGCTGTTCACGTGGCTGATGATCTTCGTCACGCACCTGCGCTTCCGGTCGCAGTATCGCGGTCCCGCGCTCGCGTTCCGGATGTGGGGCCACCCGTTCGGCAGCCTGCTCGGTGCCGGGCTCGTCGCCGCGATCCTGTTCACGACCGCGTTCACGCGCGAATTCCGGATGACGATGGTGGTCGGTGTCGTGTTCGTCGTACTGCTGACGCTCGCCTACGCGCTGCATTACCGGCACGAACACGCACGCTGACCGCGGCGGCGCAGCTGCCTCCCCGTTCCGCACGCTCGCTAAGGTTCCGTTAAGCCGGCGGCGATTACATTCGAACCTGTCCGCAAGGCGGGCCGGCGCGCGCCGGCCCGCCGCTTCCTGCAAATGGGGTTCGAATGAACAAACTTCCCGAAATCACGCTCGCGTTCTGGATCATGAAGATCTGCGCGACGACACTCGGCGAGACCGGCGGCGACCTGCTGTCGATGACGCTGAACGTCGGCTACGCGGTGAGCTCGATCCTGCTGTTCGGTTTCTTTCTCGTGACGCTGGGCGCGCAGCTCCGGACGACACGCTATCGCCCGGCGGTCTACTGGGCCGTGATCGTCGCGACGAGCACGGCCGGCACGACGATGTCCGACTTCATGGACCGCACGCTCGGCCTCGGCTATGCCGCCGGGTCGTCGATCCTCGTCGCGATCCTGCTGGCGATCTTCGCGGTCTGGCGCCTGAGCGGCGAATCGCTGTCGGTCGACCTGATCCGCACGCGCAAGGTCGAGCTGCTGTACTGGATCGCGATCCTGTTCTCGAATACGCTCGGCACCGCACTCGGCGACTTCCTCGCGGACAGCTCGGGGCTCGGCTTCGGCGGCGGCGCGCTGCTGATCGGCGGGCTGCTGGCGGTGATCGTGCTCGCGCACTACTTCACGCGGATCTCGGGCGTGCTGCTGTTCTGGGCCGCGTTCGTGCTCACGCGTCCGTTCGGCGCGACGGTCGGCGACCTGCTGACGAAGCCGGTCGCGAAGGGCGGCCTCGCGCTCGGCACGGTCGGGTCGTCAGCCGTGCTGCTCGGCGTGCTGGCCGCGATGGTGATCTATGCGAGCATCGCGCAGGCGCGGCGACGCGAACCGGCACGCGCGCGGATCGCGCAGCCGGTCAGCGAGTGACGTTGAAATGAAAAGGGGCCGCGAGGCCCCTTTTTCGTGCAGTGCCGCTCAGTGGCGGCCGGTGCTGCCGAAACCGCCTTCGCCGCGATCGCTCTCGGCGAAATCGTCGACGATGTTGAACTGCGCCTGCACGACCGGCACGATCACGAGCTGCGCGAGCCGTTCGAACGGGTTCAGCACGAACTCGGTCTGGCCGCGGTTCCACGTCGAGACCATCAGCTGGCCCTGGTAGTCGGAGTCGATCAGGCCGACGAGGTTGCCGAGCACGATCCCGTGCTTGTGCCCGAGGCCCGAGCGCGGCAGGATCAGCGCCGCATAGCCGGGATCGGCGAGGTGGATCGCGAGGCCCGTCGGCACGAGCGTCGTTTCGCCCGGCTGCAGCGTGACCGGTGCGTCGAGGCACGCACGCAGGTCGAGGCCCGCGCTGCCGGTGGTCGCGTAGGCGGGCAGGTAGTCGCGCATGCGCGCGTCGAGAATCTTCAGGTCGAGTTTCATGCGGTCGTCGAATCGGTCGGGAAGGGCGCGGCGGCAAGCGCCGTCGCGCGGGTGATCAGATCAGGCGGTTGTCGGGCAGGCGCTTCGCGATTTCCGCGACGAGCGCATGCGCGAGTTCGTCCTTCGGGGCGCGCGGCAGGCGCGTGAGGCCGGCCGCTTCGAACAGCACGACTTCGTTGTCGTCGCGGCCGAACGTCAGCGGGCCGAGGTTGCCGACGAGCAGCGGCACGTTCTTGCGCTTGCGCTTCTCGTCGCCGTGCACGTCGAGGTCGCCGCTTTCGGCCGCGAAGCCGACGCAGAACGGCGGGTCGGGCAACGCCGCGACCGATGCGAGGATGTCCGGGTTCTCGACGAATGCGAGCGCCGGCATCTTGCGGTCGGCCGTCTTCTTCATCTTGTGCTCGGCCGGCTGATCGACGCGCCAGTCGGCCACTGCGGCCACTGCGATGAAGATGTCGGCATCGGCCACCGCGTGCATCACCGCGTCGTACATCTGCTGCGCGGTCTGCACGTCCTGGCGGTACACGCCCCACGGCGTGTCGAGCGCGACCGGCCCCGCGACGAGATGCACGTCGGCGCCGGCCTGCTGCGCGGCGCGCGCGAGCGCGAAACCCATCTTGCCGCTCGAGCGGTTCGTGAGGCCGCGCACGGGGTCGAGCGGTTCGAACGTCGGCCCGGCCGTGATCAGCACGCGCCGGTGCGCGAGTACCTTCGGCGCGAAATGCGCGACGATCGCTTCATAGATCGCCTCGGGCTCGAGCATCCGGCCGTCGCCGACTTCGCCGCATGCCTGCGCGCCCGAATCCGGGCCGAGCACCGATACGCCGTCCGCGCGCAGTTGCGCGGCGTTGCGCTGCGTGGCCGGGTTCTGCCACATCTGGCGGTTCATCGCGGGGACGACGAGCAGCGGACAGTCGCGCGCGACGCACAGCGTCGACAGCAGGTCGTCCGCGAACCCGTGCGCGAGCTTCGCGAGGAAATCCGTCGACGCGGGCGCGATCACGATCGCGTCGGCTTCGCGCGACAGGTCGATGTGCGCCATGTTGTTGTCGATGCGCGCGTCCCACTGGCTCGTATAGACGGGCCGGCCCGACAGCGCCTGCATCGTCACGGGCGTGATGAACTGCGTGGCCGCTTCGGTCATCGCGACCTGCACGGTCGCGCCGGCCTTCACGAGCAGCCGCGTGAGCTCGGCGATCTTGTAGCAGGCGATGCCGCCCGTCAGGCCGAGAACGAGGTGTTTTCCTGCGAGTTCTGCGTGTGCCAACTCAGGCCTCCAAGGGTCAAACGGAACGGCCGGCGCGAAGCCGGCCGTCGACGCCGAGTATGCGCGCTTAGCGCGAGCCGCGCACGCGACGCAGTTCGTCGTAGATCAGCAGCACCGCGCCGACCGTGATCGCGGAATCGGCGAGGTTGAACGCCGGGAAGTGCCAGGCGCCGAGGTGGAAATCGAGGAAGTCGATCACGTGACCGTAGACGAGCCGGTCGATCACGTTGCCGAGCGCGCCGCCGAGGATCAGCGCGAGCGACAGGCTGAACAGCCGCTGCTGGCCGTGACGCTTCAGCAGGAAGCAGATCACGAGCGTCGCGCCGATGCCGAGCGCGGTGAACGCCCAGCGCTGCCAGCCGCCGGCGGTCGACAGGAAGCCGAACGCCGCGCCGCGGTTGTACACCAGCACGAGGTTGAAGAACGACGTCAGCTCATGCTGCGCGCCGTACGCGAACGTCTTCAGGATCGCGATCTTCGACAGCTGGTCGAACAGGATCACGATCAGCGAAATGCCGAGCCAGGGCGCAAGCGCGCCGCTGGCCGGCTTCGACAGGGTTTTCGCCATGGTCAGGCAGCGCTCCGGATTTCGCCGTTTTCGAACAGGTTGGAGAAGCAGCGGCCGCACAGTGTCGGATGATCGGCATGTGCGCCGACATCTTCGCGGTAGTGCCAGCAGCGTTCGCACTTCTGGTACTTCGAGGCAGCCACGTCGACGCTTTCCTGCGCTTCGTCGTCGACCTTGACGACGGTCGCCGCCGACGTGATCAGCACGAACTTCAGGTCGTCGCCGAGGCTCGTGAGCGCGTCGTAACGCGCGCCGCTCGCATGCACGGCCACTTCGGCCTGCAGCGACGAACCGATGCGGTTCGCGGTGCGCGCTTCCTCGAGCGCCTTCGTCACGTTGCCGCGCACGTCGCGCAGCAGCGCCCATTTCTCGATCAGCGCGGCCGAGCCGGCGACTTCCGGATACGCATAGTAGGTTTCCGTGAAGATCGTGTCGCTCGCCGGCTGGAACACCTTCCACGCTTCTTCCGCCGTGAACGACAGGAACGGCGCGAGCACGCGCAGCAGCCCGTGCGTCAGGTGATACAGCGCGGTCTGCGCGGAGCGGCGCGCGCGCGAATCGGCGGCGCTCGTGTACAGGCGGTCCTTCAGCACGTCGAGGTAGAAGCCGCCGAGGTCCTCCGAGCAGTACGTCTGCAGCTTCGCGACGACCGGGTGGAATTCGTACTTTTCGTAGTGGCCGAGCAGCTCCGTCTGCAACTGCTGCGAGAACGCGACCGCATAACGGTCGATCTCGAGCCATTCTTCAACCGGCACCGCGTGCTGTGCGAAGTCGAAGTCCGACAGGTTCGCGAGCAGGAAGCGCAGCGTGTTGCGGATACGGCGATAGCCTTCGGTCACGCGCTTCAGGATTTCCTCGGAGATCGCGAGCTCGCCCGAGTAGTCGGTCGATGCGATCCACAGGCGAATGATTTCCGCGCCGAGGCGGTTCGCGACTTCATGCGGATCGATGCCGTTGCCGAGCGACTTGCTCATCTTGCGGCCTTCGCCGTCGACCGTGAAGCCATGCGTGAGCAGGCCCTTGTACGGCGCGCGGCCGTCGATCATCGACGCCGTGAGCAGCGACGAGTGGAACCAGCCGCGATGCTGGTCCGAGCCTTCGAGGTACAGGTCGGCCGGGAACTGCAGCTGATCCTTGTGCGAGCCGCGCAGCACGTGCCAGTGCGTCGTGCCCGAGTCGAACCACACGTCGAGCGTGTCGCGGTTCTTCTCGTACAGGTTCGCGTCGTCGCCGATCAGCTCGCGCGGGTCGAGCGACTGCCATGCCTCGATGCCCGACTGCTCGACGCGCTTCGCGACTTCCTCGAGCAGTTCCAGCGTGCGCGGGTGCAGCTCGCCGGTTTCCTTGTGCACGAAGAACGCCATCGGCACGCCCCACTGGCGCTGGCGCGACAACGTCCAGTCGGGACGGTTCGCGATCATGCTGAACAGGCGCTGCTTGCCCCACGACGGGTAGAACGCGGTCGCGTCGACGCCTTCGAGCGCGGTTTCGCGCAGCGTCTTGCCGCCGTCGTTCGGCGTGACGTCCATGCCGGCGAACCACTGCGACGTCGCGCGGTAGATGATCGGCGTCTTGTGGCGCCAGCAGTGCATGTAGCTGTGCGTGTACTTCTCGCTGCGCAGCAGCGAGCCGGCCGCGTTCAGCGCGTCGACGATCTTCGGGTTCGCATCCCAGATCGACAGGCCGCCGAACAGCGGCAGCGATTCGATGTAGCGGCCGTCGCCCATCACCGGGTTGATGAAGTCCGAATCGGTCATCCCGTGCGCCTTGCACGACTGGAAGTCTTCGATACCGTAGGCGGGCGACGAGTGCACGACGCCGGTACCCGTGTCGGTCGTCACGTAGTCGCCGAGGTAGACGGGCGCCGTACGCTTGTAGCCGGGGTGGGCCGATGCGAGCGGGTGGTGGAAGCGCAGGCCCGCGAGCTTCACGCCCGGCGTGGTCGCGACGACGCGGCCCGTCAGCTTGAAGTCGGTCATGCAGGCTTCGACGCGCTCTTCCGCGATGATCAGCAGCCCGCGCTCGGTGTCGACCAGCGCGTAGACGATTTCCGGATGGAGGTTCAGCGCCTGGTTGGCGGGAATCGTCCACGGCGTGGTGGTCCAGATCACGATGCCGCCTTCGGCGCGCGGCAACGCCGGCAGGCCGAACGCCTGCGCGGTCTTTTCCGGTTCCGCGAACGCGAACATCACGTCGATCGTCGGGTCGGTGCGGTCCTTGTACTCGACTTCCGCCTCGGCGAGCGCCGAGCCGCAGTCGAAGCACCAGTTCACCGGCTTCAGCCCGCGATACACATAGCCCTTCTCGATGATCTTGCCGAGCGCGCGGATCTCTTCCGCCTCGTTCACGAAGTTCATCGTCTTGTACGGATTCGCCCAGTCGCCGAGCACGCCGAGGCGCTTGAAGCCGATCTTCTGCTTCTCGATCTGCTCGGTCGCGTATGCACGCGCCTTGCTCATCACTTCGGCCGCCGGCAGCGACTTGCCGAACTGCTTCTCGATCTGGATCTCGATCGGCATCCCGTGGCAATCCCAGCCAGGCACGTACGGCGCGTCGAAGCCGGCCATGTTGCGCGACTTGACGACGATGTCCTTCAGGATCTTGTTGACCGCGTGGCCGAGGTGGATGTCGCCGTTCGCATACGGCGGGCCGTCGTGCAGGATGAACTTCGGCCGGCCCTTGCTGGCCGCGCGGATCTTCTCGTAGAGGCCGCGCTCTTCCCATTCCTTGACCCACTGCGGCTCGCGCTTGGGCAGGTCGCCGCGCATCGGGAACGGCGTGTCGAGCAGGTTGACCGGATACTTGGCCTGCGGTTTCGAATCGGCTTTCTTGTTGCTCATGATGGGATCGCTATCTAAATCGGGAGACGCTCGGGCGTCGTGAATCGGGGATGCGCGCGAGTGGGCGGCGCGAGGGTGCGGCGCCAGGCGCCGCCGTCCGGATCAGCTAATTCGGTCGGTGGCCGACGTCGCGAAGCCCGTGGCGCGGCTGCCCGGCGCACGGTCGCGCTCGACGAAGTACGCGCGCGCATTCGCGACGTCCAGTGCGATCGCGCGCGACAGCGCCTCGAGATCGTCGAATTTCGCCTCGTCGCGCAGCTTCTTCAGGAATTCGACGCGGATGAGCTTGCCGTACGCGTCGCCATGCCAGTCGAGCAGGTGGACTTCGAGCAGCACGCGGCCCGAATCGTCGACGGTCGGGCGCAGGCCGAGGCTCGCGACGCCCGGCAGCGGCTCGGGGCCGAGGCCGTGCACCTGCACGACGAAAATGCCCGCGAGCGCCGGCCGCTTGTGCGCGATCGGCAGGTTCAACGTCGGGAAGCCGAGGTCGCGGCCGAGCTTCAGCCCGTGCGCGACGTGGCCGCTGATCGCATAGCCGTGGCCGAGCGCCTGCGCGGCCGCTTCGAGATCGCCGGCCGCGAGCGAGGCGCGCACGCCCGAACTGGAGATGCGCGTGCCGTCGCTGCCGGCCACCGTGCCCATCTGCTCGACTTCGAAACCGTATTGCTCGCCGGCCGCCTTCAGCGTGTCGAAGGTGCCCGCGCGCTTCGCGCCGTAGCAGAAATCGTCGCCGACCATCATCCAGCGCGTATGCAGCCCGTTCACCAGCGTGCGCTCGACGAACGCCTGCGGCGACTGGCTCGCGAACGTATGGTTGAAGTGCTCGACGACGACGCGGTCGACACCGTGATCGCGCAGCGCCTCGAGCTTGTCGCGCAGCATCGCGATGCGCGGCGGCGCGCCGGCCGGATTGAAGAATTCGCGCGGGTGCGGTTCGAACGTCATCACGCACACGGGCAGGCCGCGCGCGTCCGCTGCCGCGCGCACGCGCGCGAGCAGGGCCTGGTGGCCGCGATGGACACCGTCGAAGTTGCCGATCGTCAGCGCGCACGGGGCGCGGCTCTCGGCGTTGGGCAGGCCGCGGAAGACTTTCACGATAGCGGATGCAGCGTCGGGGGAATGGGCGGTGGGATGCCGCAAAGCAGAAGATTATAAACGTTCGGACGGGTCGGCGGCCGAGAAGGCGGGAAACGCGGGGGCGAATGGTAAAATTCGCGGATGAAAAAACTCGTGATCCTGATTTCCGGTCGCGGCAGCAACATGGAGGCCATCGTCCGCGCGTGCGCGCAGGAACGCTGGCCGGCCGAGATTGCCGCCGTGATCGCCAACCGGCCCGATGCGGCCGGGCTGGCTTTTGCCGCGTCGCACGGGGTGGCGACGGCGGTGGTCGACCACCGGTCGTTCGACGGCCGCGACAGCTTCGACGCGGCGCTCGCCGCCGAGATCGACCGTTTCGCCCCCGATCTCGTCGTCCTCGCCGGCTTCATGCGCATCCTCACGCCCGCATTCGTCAGACGATATGAGGGCCGGCTGCTGAACATCCATCCGTCGCTGCTGCCGAGCTTCAAGGGCATCCATACGCATCAGCAGGCGCTCGATGCGGGTGTCGCGCTGCATGGCGCAAGCGTGCATTTCGTCATTCCCGAGCTCGACAGCGGCGCGATCGTCGCGCAGGGCGCGGTGCCCGTGCGCGCGGGCGACGACGCGGCCGCGCTCGCGCAGCGCGTACTGACCGTCGAGCATGTGCTGTATCCGCGCGCGGTGCGCTGGTTCGTCGAGGGGCGTCTGCGCCTCGAGAACGGCCGTGCAGTGGTCGCGCCGGAGGAGGCGCGCTGGATTTTCGCGGATCAACCGCATACCGAAACGAGTGAGGGCGTATGAAGCTGCACGGATTCCTGATTGGCCAGACCGAGACTTTGCTGGCCGAGGTGCTGAAGTTCGCCGGCCCCGCCGACGCGACGACGAGCCGGTTCTTCCGCGCGCACCCGAAGCTCGGGCATGCGGAGCGCGGCGTGATCGCCGAAGCCGTGTTTGCGGTGCTGCGCCGGAAAATGGAGTTTTCGCATCTCGCGGAGAGCGGCACGGGCACGCCGGCACGGCGCCTCACGCTGCTCGGCCTGATGCAGACGGCCGGCCGCAACGCGCTGAAGCCGTTCCTGTCCGACACCGAGGCCGCGTGGCTCGAACACGTGTCGAAGATCGATCCGGCCAGCCTGCCGGTGCGCGTGCGCACGAACCTGCCCGACTGGATCCACCAAGCGCTGTCGGCCCGATTCGACGCCGAGGAGCTCGCGCAACTCGCCGCCGCGCTGAACTACCCGGCGCCGCTCGACTTGCGCGCCAATGCGCAGAAAGCGACCCGCGACCAGGTGATCGACGCGCTGCGTGCGAACGGGATCGATGCGGGCGCGATGCCGTTCGCGCCGTTCGGCGTGCGTGTCGTCGGCAAGCCGGCGCTGACGCGCCTGAAGCTGTTCGAGGAAGGCCAGATCGAGGTGCAGGACGAAGGCAGCCAGCTGCTGTGCTCGCTCGTTGCGCCGCGCCGCGGCGAGATGATCGTCGATTTCTGCGCCGGCGCGGGCGGCAAGACGCTCGCGCTGGGCGCGATGATGCGCTCGACCGGGCGCCTCTACGCGTTCGACGTGTCGGAGAAGCGCCTCGCGAAGCTGAAGCCGCGCCTCGCGCGCAGCGGGCTGTCGAACGTGAACCCGGTGCTGATCGACAGCGAGCATGATGCGAAGATCAAGCGGCTCGCCGGCAAGATCGACCGCGTGCTGGTCGACGCGCCGTGCAGCGGCCTCGGCACGCTGCGCCGCAATCCGGACCTGAAGTGGCGCCAGACGCGCACGGCGATCGACGAGCTGACGCCGAAGCAGGCGTCGATCCTCGCGAGCGCCGCGCGCCTCGTGAAGAAGGGCGGGCGGCTCGTCTACGCGACCTGCAGCGTGCTCGACGCCGAGAACGAGCGGATCGTCGAGCAGTTCCTGGCCGATCATCCCGAGTTCGTGCTGGTGCCGGCGCAGAAGGTGCTGGCCGACCAGCGCATCGAGCTCGAGACGGGCGACTACCTGTCGCTGTGGCCGCATCGTCATGCAACCGACGGCTTCTTCGCCGCGGTGCTCGAACGGCGCGCCGCGCAGTAACGACTGCCCGGACGGACGATGGAAAATCTGCAGAGCCGCCTGCTGTCGCACCGGCTGGCATCGGTCATTCGTGACTTCCACCAGCCGGTGATGATCTGGCAGGCGGCGATCCTCGTCGGCGCGCTGTGCTTCGCGTGGGTGGCCGCGCGCTTCGTGCACGGCCGCATCGATGCCCGCCGCCGGGCGGCCGGCCGCGCGCCCGGCGCGGGCGCGCAAAGCCTGAAGCGCGCGTTGTTCCCGTTGTTCGGCAGCGTGTTCGTCGGTGTCGCGCAGCTCGCGTTCGACCCGTTCATGTCGACGTCGCTGCTGTCGCTTGCGCTCGTGCCGCTGTTCGGCATCGCGTCGATCTACGTGCTGTTCTTCTTCGCGCGGCGCGTGTTCGCGCGCGACGGCCACACGCACGCATGGCTGTCGATCGTCGAGAAGATCGTGTCGACCGTCGTGTGGGCCGCGATGGTGCTGACCGTGCTCGGCATCCAGCGCGATGTGCTCGGCTGGCTCGACAGCGTGCAGTTCCGCGTCGCCAACGCGCACCTCACGCTGCTGTCGGTGATCTCGGGCGCGCTGTGGGTGTGCGTGACGCTGATGGTCGCGATGTGGCTCGGCTCGGTGCTCGAGGATCGCCTCACGCGCGCGAGCACGCTCGACGCGAACCTGAAGGTCGTGCTGTCGCGGGTCGGCCGCGCGCTGCTCGTGTTCGCGGCGATCCTGATCGGGCTGTCGCTGGTCGGCATCGACGTGACGGTGCTCGGCGTGTTCGGCGGTGCGGTGGGCGTCGGCCTCGGCTTCGGGCTGCAGAAGATCGCGAGCAACTACGTGTCGGGCTTCATCATCCTGCTCGACCGCTCGCTGCGGCTCGGCGACGCGATCAGCGTCGGCGGCCTGCAGGGTGTCGTCACGCAGATCCGCACGCGCTACACGGTCGTGCGCGGCCTCGACGGCAACGAGACGCTGATCCCGAACGAGAAGCTGATCACCGACGTCGTGCAGAACCAGTCGTCGTACCTGACGCGCGGCTATGCGAAGGTCGCGGTGCAGGTCGCGTACACGAGCGACGTCGAGCACGCGCTCGTGCTGCTCGCCGATGCGGCGAAGGGCGTGCCGCGCGTGCTGGCGGAGCCCGCGCCGACGCCGTACCTGGTGAGTTTCGGCGCGGACGGGATCGACCTGGAGCTCGGCTTCTGGATCGAGGATTCCGCGAAAGGCACGTCGGGCGTGCGCTCGACCGTGAACCGCAACATCTGGCGGCTGTTCAGCGAGCACGGGATCTCGATTCCGTTCCCGCAGCGCGAAGTGCGTGTGGTCGGATTGCCGGAAGGTTTTGCCGCCGCGGGTGCCGCGGCCGCACTCGATCCGGTGGCCGCGAACGACGCGGCGAACGGGCGCGCGCCGGCTGCGTAGCGCGCGCCGGCCGTCAAATGGTTTGACCCCGCGACCGGAACCGGATCACGGGCCTTTCCCAGTCCGCCCGTGGACTCTTCCGATTGCGCCAGGGCAAGAAAATATTCATTTTTTACAAAGACTTGGAACGGTTGAAGTAAAATTCAAGTCTATACGCGGTATGCTTTCATTTTTCTGACGCCTGCATGAGCCGGCGTCGCTCTCATCACAGGTAACTGCCTTGTTGAATTCCCTGCTCGATTTTCTTTCCCACGGGCTCCTGCATTTTTCGTGGTGGCAGGTCGCGTTGTTCGCGCTCGCCGTCACGCACGTCACGATCATCGGCGTGACGGTCTATCTACACCGCTGCCAGGCGCACCGTGCGCTGGAACTGCATCCGATCGCGAGCCACTTCTTCCGCCTGTGGCTGTGGATGACGACCGGCATGCTGACGGGTCAGTGGGCCGCGATTCACCGCAAGCACCATGCGAAGTGCGAGACCGAGGAAGATCCGCACAGCCCGCAGACGCGCGGCATCTGGAAGGTGTTCCTCGAGGGCGCGGAGCTGTATCGCGCGGAAGCGAAGAACGAAGAGACGATGCGCAAGTTCGGCCACGGCACGCCGAGCGACTGGGTCGAGCGCAATGTCTATTCGAAGTACCCGATTCTCGGCATCAGCCTGATGATGGTGATCGACGTCGCGCTGTTCGGCGTGATCGGCCTCACCGTGTGGGCCGTGCAGATGGTCTGGATTCCGTTCTGGGCGGCTGGCGTCGTCAACGGCTTCGGTCACTTCTGGGGCTATCGCAACTTCAACTCGGCCGACGCGAGCACGAACCTGTTCCCGTGGGGCATCGTAATCGGTGGTGAAGAGCTGCACAACAACCACCACACGTTCGCGACGTCGGCGAAGCTGTCGAACAAGTGGTACGAGTTCGACATCGGCTGGATGTACATCCGCATCATGTCGGTGTTCGGTCTCGCGAAGGTGAAGAAGGTTGCGCCGACGCCGCGCCTGAACAAGCCGAAGACGGTGCTCGACCAGGAAACGTTGCAGGCCGTGCTGTCGAACCGCTACGAAGTGATGGCGCGCTACGGCAAGGCCGTGAAGCGTGCGTACCGCCAGGAGCTCGCGCACCTGAAGGAAATCGGCGGCGAGAAGTACCAGATGATGCGCGGCGCGCGCAAGTGGTTCCACAAGGACGCCGACGGTCTCGATGAGCCGCAGAAGAAGCTGCTGCCGGAAATCTTCGCGAACAGCCAGAAGCTGCATACGTATTTCCAGCTGCGCCAGGATCTGGCGGCGATCTGGGATCGTTCGACCGCGTCGCGCGAACAGCTTCTCGCGCAATTGCAGGATTGGTGCCATCGCGCAGAACAAAGCGGCATCAAGGCGCTGCAGGAATTCGCGACGCGCCTGCGCCGCTACGCCTGATTCGAAATCGATTAGAATCTCAGGACGTCACAAACCCCGCGTTGGCGGGGTTTTTTCATTTGGGCCGCCGGTTTTTGAAGGGCGTCGGCAGGGCCGAATTTGTATGACCAGAGCATGGGATTCGAGTAAGCGCTGAAGCGCTAACTTGGGTCGACCGCGAAGCATGGGGCATGAGTAAGCGCTAAGGCGCTAACTCGGGCCGACCGCGAAGCATGGGATCAGAGTAAGCGCTGAAGCGCTAACTCTGATCGACCGCGAAGCATGGGACCCAAGTAAGCGCTAAAGCGCTAACTTGGGTCGACAGGAGATATGGAGATGCAATCGACGATCAAACCCGTCGAGTACGACCGACCCGTCGCAGCAGGGACCGTGTGCGGCGTGGGGCAGGCATGGGCCAAGGTGCCCGACGCGCCGTCCGCCGAGGAACGCGCCGCACTGAAGGCGCGCATCAAGGCGCTGCTCGCCCGTGAAAAGGCCGTGCTGGTCGCCCACTACTACGTGGACGCCGAACTGCAGGAACTGGCCGACGAAACGGGCGGCTGCGTGGCCGACTCGCTCGAAATGGCCCGCTTCGGCCGCGATCACGACGCGCAGACGCTGGTCGTCGCCGGCGTGCGCTTCATGGGCGAGACCGCGAAGATCCTGAGCCCGAACAAACGGATCCTGATGCCCGATCTCGACGCGACCTGTTCGCTCGACCTCGGCTGCCCGGTCGACGAATTCTCGGCGTTCTGCGATGCCCATCCGGACCGCACCGTCGTCGTCTACGCGAACACCAGCGCGGCCGTGAAGGCGCGCGCGGACTGGATGGTCACGTCGTCGATCGGCCTCGAGATCGTGGCCGACCTGCACGCGCGCGGCGAAAAGATCATCTGGGCGCCGGATCGTCATCTCGGCAGCTATATCCAGAAGAAAACCGGCGCGGACATGCTGCTGTGGCAAGGCTCGTGTCTCGTCCACGACGAGTTCAAGGGCATCGAGCTCGACCTGCTGCGCGCCGAATACCCGGACGCGAAGGTGCTCGTCCATCCCGAGTCGCCGGAAAACGTCGTCGCGCAGGCCGACGTCGTCGGCTCGACCACGCAACTGATCGACGCGGCAGTCAAGCTCGACGCGACGCACTTCATCGTCGCGACCGATCTCGGCATCCTGCACAAGATGCAGCTCGCCGCGCCCGGCAAGACCTTCATCGCCGCGCCGACGGCCGGCAACAGCGCGACCTGCAAGAGCTGCGCGCACTGCCCGTGGATGGCGATGAACGGCCTCGCGAACCTCGCCGACGTGCTCGAACGTGGTCACAACGAGATCTTCGTCGATCCCGCGATCGGCGCGCGCGCGCGTTTGCCGATCGACCGGATGCTCGAATTCGCGGCCGCGCACAAGAAGCGCGTGCAGGCGAGCGGCGATCTGCAGCGCGACCAGCAACTGTTCGCGAACGTGGGGGCCGCATGAGCGAGGCTGTATCCCCGCTGTTCGACGTCGTTCGCGCACAATACGGCGCGGCATTCGACGACGCGATCGCGCGCAACGTGGCCGACGCGATCGCCGAAGACGTCGGCGCCGGCGACCAGACCGGGCGGCTCGTGCCGGCCGGCGGGCGCCGCCGTGCGCGCATCATCGTGCGTGAAGAAGCCGTCCTCTGCGGCGTGCCGTGGTTCGAGGCCGTGATCGCCCGGATCGATCCGTCGATCGCCGTGCAATGGCGCTATCGCGAAGGCGACCGCATGACGCCCGATTCGACCGTCTGCGAACTCGACGGGCCGGCGCGCGCGCTGCTGACGGCCGAGCGCAACGGGCTGAACTTCCTGCAGCTGCTGTCGGGTGTCGCGACCGCGACGCGCCGCTACGTCGATCGTGTCGAAGGCACGCGCGCGAAGATCCTCGATACGCGCAAGACGCTGCCGGGCCTGCGGCTCGCGCAGAAGTATGCGGTGCGCGTCGGCGGTGGCGAGAACCAGCGTCTCGCGCTGTACGACGGCATCCTGATCAAGGAAAACCACATCGCGGCGGCAGGCGGTGTCGGCGAGGCGCTCGACGCGGCATTCGCGCTGGAATCGGGCGTGCCCGTGCAGGTCGAAGTCGAGACGCTTGCGCAGCTCGACACGGCGCTTGCGCATCGCGCGGAGTCGGTGCTGCTTGACAACTTCACGCTCGACATGATGCGCGAAGCCGTACGCGTGGCGGCCGGCAAGGCCGTGCTCGAAGTGTCGGGCGGCGTCAATTTCGAGACGGTGCGTGCGTTCGCGGAAACGGGTGTCGATCGCATCTCGATCGGCGCGCTGACGAAGGACGTGCGCGCGACCGACTATTCGATGCGGATCGTCGACTGACCGAACCTCGTCCGGTCGGACAAAAAAGCCGTTGGCGTTTGCGCGCCAACGGTTTTTTTCTTGGGCGCTCCCGGCGTGGCCGGGAAGGGCCTGCGCTCAGCGGCGCGCGCGCGGCGTGAGCACGCTCGGCAACGCCTTCGGCAGCGAGTGCGGCCAGTCGCGGCTGTAGTGCAGCCCGCGGCTTTCGCGGCGCGATTGCGCGCTTTTCACGATCAGCGTCGCCACGTCGACGAGGTTGCGCAGTTCCAGCAGGTCGCGCGTTACGCGGAAGTTCGCGTAGTACTCGTGGATTTCGTCGCGCAAAAGCGACAGCCGGTGCTTGGCGCGTTCGAGACGCTTGTCGGTGCGCACGATGCCGACGTAGTTCCACATCAGGCGGCGCAGTTCGTCCCAGTTGTGCGCGACGACGACTTCCTCGTCGGCATCCGACACGCGGCTTTCGTCCCAGGCGGGCAGCGTGGCCGGCGTTTCGGCGTCGAAGCCGGCCGCCTCGATCGCTTCGGCGGCCGCGCGGCCGATCACGAGACATTCGAGCAGCGAGTTGCTCGCGAGCCGGTTCGCGCCGTGCAGGCCCGTGTACGACGTTTCCCCGACCGCATACAGGCCCGCGAGATCGGTGCGCCCGGCGAGATCGGTGACGACACCGCCGCACGTATAGTGCGCGGCTGGCACGACGGGAATCGGCTGCTTCGCGATGTCGATGCCGAATTCGAGGCAGCGCGCGTGGATCGTCGGGAAGTGTTCGCGCAGGAACGCTTCCGGCTGATGGCTGATATCGAGATACACGCAGTCGATCCCGCGCTTCTTGATCTCGAAGTCGATCGCGCGTGCGACGATGTCGCGCGGCGCGAGTTCGGCGCGCGGGTCGTGCGCGGGCATGAAGCGCGTGCCGTCGGGCAGCTTCAGCAGGCCGCCTTCGCCGCGCACGGCCTCCGAAATCAGGAACGACTTCGCGTACGGATGGAACAGGCAGGTCGGGTGAAACTGGATGAATTCCATGTTCGACACGCGGCAGCCCGCGCGCCACGCCATCGCGATGCCGTCGCCGGTCGCGGTGTCGGGGTTCGTCGTGTACAGGTAGACCTTGCCGGCACCGCCCGTGGCGAGCACCGTATGCGGCGCTTCGATCGTGATCGTGCGGTCGTTGTCGACGTCGAGCGCATACAGGCCGTGACAGCGGCGGCCGGGCAGGCCGAGCCGGTCCGACGTGATCAGGTCGATCGCGTGGTGGTTCTCGAAGAACGTGATGTTCGGGTGCTGGCGTGCCCGCTCCGACAGCGTGGCAAGCACCGCATGGCCGGTCGCGTCGGCCGCGTGGATGATCCGGCGGTGGCTGTGGCCGCCTTCGCGCGTCAGGTGGAAGCCGAGTTCGGCCGCGTCGTCCTTCGTGAACGGCACGCCTTGCGAAATCAGCCATTCGATCGCTTCGCGGCCGTGCTCGACGATGTAGCGCGTCGCGCCTTCGTCGCACAGGCCGCCACCGGCGACCAGCGTGTCGTCGACATGGTTCTCGATACTGTCCGCCGAATCGAGGACGGCTGCGATACCGCCTTGCGCGTTATCGCTGGCCCCCTCCATCATCGAACGCTTCGCGATCAGCGCGACACGTCGCGTGCTGGCCAGGTTGAGTGCGACCGACAGCCCTGCCAGGCCGCTGCCGACGATCGCCACGTCGAATTTCATGCTGCATCTCCATCGTTACGCTTTTGATCTTGTGCGTTCCGTCGGCCGTGGCCGCGGAAAGGGGAGAGCATACCGCGTCGGGCCACTCAGCGTGCGCGCAAAACAAAAAGCCCCGCAGGAGCGGGGCTTTTCGGTCGCCGTCAGGCTGGCAGAAACCGGAGATTACTTGATCTTGGTTTCTTTGTATTCCACATGCTTGCGGACGACGGGATCAAACTTCTTGATCGCCATCTTTTCCGGCATGTTGCGCTTGTTCTTCGTGGTCGTGTAGAAGTGACCCGTACCAGCGGTGGACTCGAGCTTGATCTTGTCGCGTGCGCCTTTTGCCATGATTGTGCTCCTTGGGCTTAGGCTTCGCCGCGTGCGCGCAGGTCAGCGAGCACGGAATCGATGCCGTTCTTGTCGATCAGGCGCAGGCCGGCGTTCGAAACGCGCAGGCGCACCCAGCGGTTTTCGCTCTCTACCCAGAACCGGCGGTTTTGCAGGTTCGGGAGGAAGCGGCGCTTCGTCTTGTTGTTGGCGTGGGAAACGTTGTTGCCGCTCATCGGCGCTTTCCCAGTTACTTGGCATACGCGTGCCATGAGAGCACTCCTAATACGCTAAATTCGGGGTTCGATCGCCGATGAAGGTTCCATCGTACCGCCACGTGATCCATGGCTGCACTCAGAACGCCGAAGCCCATACAGACAAGGCCCTTCGATGGCTAGAACTGGTTGGAAAAAAGACAGACGACGATTCTAGCAGAAAAAGTTCAGAAAAATCAAACCTAATTTCGCTTCGTCGTTGCGGCGCCCCGGGGCGGGCTGCCGCGGCACAGTCTACAGCCAACCGGCGCGTGCGAACGAAAAAGTATCGTCGGTGCCGACGACGACGTGGTCGAGCAGCCGCACGTCGACGAGTTCGAGCGCGTCCTTCAGCACGCGGGTGAGGCGGCGGTCTTCCGCGCTCGGCTGCACGGCGCCCGACGGATGGTTGTGCGCGACGATCAGCGACGCGGCATTGTGCGCCATCGCGCGGCGCACGATCTCGCGCGGGTAGACGGCCATCCGCGTGAGCGAGCCGCGCGTGATTTCCTCCATGTCGATCAGGCAGTTGCGCGCATCGAGATACACGGCGACGAACACTTCCTGCGAACGCGAGCCGATCTTCAGCCGCAGGCAATCCTCGACGGCCTGGGGCGAATCGATCGGCGAGCGCACCTGCGCCTTCTCGTTCATCACGCGCCGCGCGATCTCGATGATCGCGGCCAGCCGCGCGGCGCGCGCGGGGCCGATGCCGGGGTGCGCCTGGAAATCGTCGGCGCTCGCTTCGAGCAGCCCGCGCAGCGTCTTGAACCGATCGACCAGTGCGCGGGCGGTGACGAATACATCGTGCCCGGGCTTGCCCGTGCCGAGCAGCAGTGCGACCAGTTCGTCGTCGGTCAGCGCAGCCGGCCCGCGCTCCAGCAACCGCTCGCGCGGCCGCTCGGGCCGCCAGTTGCGGGTACGGCGCTTGCGCGGGCAAATCGGGAGAATGCGGGCCGGCGGATCGGCCGGCTCAGGGGCGGTGTCGCGGCATTCGACCGGCGACAGGGCGAGGCAGGGTGACGTCATGCTCGAAACTCCATTGGCGGCAGGGCGGTATGCGCGACGTCGTCGCACTTTCCGCCTTGCGCGCTCAGGTGACTTACAATATTGGCTTTGCGCCGGGCCATTCGGCCGTATCGGGCGCCGACCGAACGAGTAATTCATGAGCCTCATCGATCTATCCGAAGTGAAGCCCGGTTCCCATGTCACGTTGCATTACCGGCTGGCACTGGCCGACGGCGCCGACATCGTCAACACCTTCTCCGACAAGCCGGCCACGCTGCTGCTGGGCGCGGGGCAACTGGCGCCCTCGCTCGAACAGATTCTGCTCGGGCTCAGGGTCGGCGACCACTCGACTTATCAGCTAGCCCCCGATCAGGGGTTCGGTCCCCGTAATCCCGACATGCTCCAGCGCGTGACGCTGTCGACGCTGCGCGAGAACGGCATGGTCGGCGACGATTTCACGCCGGGCGAGCTGATCGAGTTCAACGCGCCTGATGGCGGCCGGTATGCCGGGGTGCTGAAGGAAGTCAGCGAGACCTCGGCGCTGTTCGACTTCAATCATCCGCTCGCGGGCCAGGCGCTCACGTTCGAAGTGAAAATCATCGGAATCCTGTAATCATGAGCACCACCGATACGCTGTCCGGGCAGACCGTCGCCGCCGATGCCGAAATCCTGCTGGCCCAGCCGCGCGGCTTCTGCGCGGGCGTCGACCGCGCGATCGAGATCGTCGAGCGCGCGATCGCGATGCACGGTGCGCCGATCTACGTCCGTCACGAGATCGTCCACAACAAGTACGTCGTCGAGGATCTGAAGAAGAAGGGCGCGATCTTCGTCGAGGAACTCGAGGAAGTGCCGGCCGGCAACACCGTGATCTTCAGTGCGCACGGCGTGTCCAAGGCCGTGCGCGACGAGGCCGACGTGCGCGGGCTGCGCATTTACGACGCAACCTGCCCGCTCGTCACGAAGGTGCACGTCGAAGTGGCGAAGATGCGCCAGGACGGCGTCGACATCGTCATGATCGGGCACAAGGGCCACCCGGAAGTCGAAGGCACGATGGGGCAGGTCGAGCGCGGGATGCATCTCGTCGAGAGCGTCGAGGACGTGCAGAAACTCGAGCTGGCCGATCCCGAGCGCATCGCGCTCGTCACGCAGACGACGCTGTCCGTCGACGACGCAGCAGAGATCATCGGCGCGCTGAAGGCGAAGTATCCGAAGATCCGCGAGCCGAAGAAGCAGGATATCTGCTACGCGACGCAGAACCGCCAGGACGCGGTGAAGTTCATGGCGCCGCAATGCGACGTCGTGATCGTCGTCGGCAGTCCCAACAGCTCGAATTCGAGCCGCCTGCGCGAAGTGGCCGAGAAGCGCGGCGTCGACGCCTACATGGTCGACGCGCCCGACCAGATCGATCCGGCATGGGTCGCCGGCAAGCGCCGCATCGGCGTGACGGCCGGCGCGTCGGCGCCGGAAGTGCTCGCCCAGGCCGTGATCGCGCGGCTGCGCGAACTCGGCGTGCGCAATGTCCGCGCGCTCGACGGCATCGAGGAAAACGTGTCGTTTCCGCTGCCGCGCGGGTTGAACCTGCCGCCCGCCGCCTGATTGCCGCATCGCACCTGCGGAACACCGAAGCGCGCCTTCCCGGCGCGCTTTTTTTGTGCCTCGAAATTCAGATCGCAACCATTATTCCCATTCGCAGTGCAACCCGGTTGCTCCCGCTCCGCCCAAACGTCTCTCAAAATTGGTTGCAATGCAGGAAAACCCCATCGAATCGGGATTATTGGCGTCCTATAAATGGAGTTACAATGCGCCCGTTTTCAAGCCGGAATGGCTTTGAAACGGGTTTTGGCAAGGCGCGGGAGACCATTCGATGCATGTGAAGTTGGCGTACGCCGTGTCCGTCGCCGCACCGGTTGCAATGCTTGCCGGATGCAGCAAAAAGAGCGACGACGGGGCGGGCAGGGAGGCTGCGGTGTTCGCGGCACCGCCGGCCAGCGGCGTGCGCGTCGCTGGAACCGGTCGTGCGGCGCCAACGGCGTGCCGTATCGCGCAATGGGGCAACGACAAGGAATACGGGGCACGTTTGACGATTGACGAAATCAACGCGCTTGGGCGGACGAACGGCCCGGCAGCGGGCATGCCGGTTGCAGTGCAGCCAGCCGCCGATCGTGGCGCGACGGCGACCGTGCGTGCCGCTCGACGGATGCCGGCCGAGCGCGGCGCTGCGGGAAGTGCACCGATGTCACCGGCCCCCCTTCATTTCAATTCGATGAATCAGCGTGCCGCCACGACCGGTCGGGTCATGGCGCGCGGTCTGGTTCGTACGATGGATTCCGACGCACTCCTGACGAATGTCGGGTGCGGCGTTCGCGGTGCCGTGCCAGGCAACGCGGCACGGAATCCGATCCGTCCGGATGGGGCGCTTGCGCCGCGTCGGACGGGCCAAGGCACGGATGCCGGGAAACCGGACGAAGGCCGTCTCGGCATGCTGCTCCACGACTTCAAGGAGGCCAGGAACACCGTCCTCGATGTCGTGACGATTTAGCGACGGGACTCATGACGGCACCGGAACAGTGCGGTGCCGTTTTTGTATCCGCTCCGGCGGCAGGTCCGGCCGTACAGGCCGGGCGGCGCGCGCCGGGACGATCCACCCTTACCGGTATCGACTAGTACCCGCAGTGTCGCCGAGAAGGCGCGATTCCTCGCTTACCCGCGGGGCGCAACGTCCTCCGGCTGCACGGGCCAAGGAGCTTTAAATGGATATTTTCGTCCAGCAGGTTCTCAACGGGCTGGTGCTCGGCAGTGTCTACGCCATCATCGCGTTGGGCTACACGATGGTGTACGGCATTCTCGGCATCATCAACTTCGCGCACGGCGACGTGCTGATGATCGGCGCGATGGTCGCGCTGTCGGCCATCACCGTGCTGCAGAACCATTTCCCCGGACTCGGCAACGTCGCGACGCTGACGATCGGCCTGGGCATCGCCGCGGTCGTCTGTGCGTTCGTCGGCTTCACGATCGAACGCGTCGCGTACCGGCCGCTGCGTCGCGCACCGCGCCTCGCCCCGCTGATCACCGCGATCGGCGTGTCGATCCTGCTGCAGACCGCTGCGATGATCATCTGGTCGCGCAACCCGCTGCCGTTCCCGCAATTGCTGCCGACCGACCCGATCAACGTGATCAAGGCCACCGACACGACGCCCGGCGCCGTGATCTCGGTCACTGAAATCGTGATCATCGCGGTCGCGTTCATCGTGATGGGCGGCCTGCTGCTGCTCGTGCACAAGACCAAGCTCGGCCGCGCGATGCGCGCGATCGCCGAAAGCCCGAATACGGCCAGCCTGATGGGCGTGAACCCGAACTTCGTGATCTCCGCGACGTTCATGATCGGCTCCGCGCTCGCCGCGCTGGCCGGTGTGATGATCGCGTCCGAATACGGCAACGTGCACTTCTACATGGGCTTCATCCCCGGCATGAAGGCGTTCACCGCCGCGGTGCTCGGCGGGATCGGCAACCTCGGCGGCGCGATGGTCGGCGGCGTGCTGCTCGGCCTGATCGAGCAGCTCGGGGCCGGCTACATCGGCAATCTCACGGGCGGCGTATTCGGCAGTAACTACCAGGACGTGTTCGCCTTCGTCGTGCTGATCATCGTGCTGGTGTTCCGTCCGTCCGGCCTGCTGGGCGAACGGGTCGCGGATCGCGCGTAACGGAAGGGAGCAAACGACATGACATCCATTCAACCGATCGAATCCTCGACGTCGCTCGTCGAAGAGCGCAACACCGCCAAGACCGTCGTCATCGGCATCCTGACCGCCGTGTTCGTGATCGCCGCGCCGATCATCATCGGCTCGGCCGGCGGCAACTACTGGGTCCGCGTGCTCGACTTCGCGATGCTGTACGTGATGCTCGCGCTCGGCCTGAACGTGGTGGTCGGCTTCGCCGGCCTGCTCGACCTGGGCTACATCGCGTTCTACGCGGTGGGCGCGTACACGGCGGCGTTGCTGTCTTCGCCGCACCTGACCTCGCAGTTCGAGTGGATCGCGGCGCTCGCGCCGAACGGCTTGCACATCCCGTTCCTGATCATCGTGCCGATCGCGATGGCGCTGGCGGCGACCTTCGGGATCCTGCTCGGCGCACCGACGCTGCGCCTGCGCGGCGACTACCTGGCGATCGTGACGCTCGGCTTCGGTGAAATCGTCCGGATCTTCATGAACAACCTCGACCGTCCGGTGAACATCACCAACGGCCCGAAGGGGATCACGGGCATCGATCCGGTGCACGTCGGCGGCTTCAACCTGTCGCAGACGCATACGCTGTTCGGCTTCCAGCTGCCGTCGGTCTACATGTACTACTACCTGTTCGTGCTCTGCTCGCTGCTGGTGATCTGGGTGTGTACGCGTCTGCAGCACTCGCGTATCGGCCGCGCCTGGGCAGCGATCCGCGAAGACGAGATCGCTGCGAAGGCGATGGGCATCAACACCCGTAACGTGAAGCTGCTCGCGTTCGCGATGGGCGCGTCGTTCGGCGGCCTGTCGGGCTCGATGTTCGGTGCGTTCCAGGGCTTCGTGTCGCCCGAGTCGTTCACGTTCTGGGAATCGATCGTCGTGCTCGCCTGCGTGGTGCTCGGCGGCATGGGCCACATCCCGGGCGTGATCCTGGGCGCGGTGCTGCTCGCGATCTTCCCGGAATTCCTGCGTTCGACGATGAGCCCGCTGCAGCACGCGCTGTTCGGTCACGACATCGTCGATACGGAAGTGATCCGTCAGGCGCTGTACGGCCTCGCGATGGTCATCATCATGCTGTATCGCTCGGAAGGCCTGTGGCCCGCGCCGAAGCATGAGGACAAGATCGCGAAACTGGCGAAGCGCAACAGCAAGAAGCCGGTGCGCGCTTAACCTACGGACAAGGGGATACACACATGAGCGACAAGCAAATCCGACTGTCCGTCTCGGGCGTGAACAAACGCTTCGGCGGGCTGCAGGCGCTGTCCGACGTCGGCCTGCAGATCAAGGAAGGTGAGATCTACGGCCTGATCGGCCCGAACGGCGCCGGCAAGACGACGTTCTTCAACGTGATCACGGGCCTCTACACGCCGGACTCCGGCGACTTCAAGCTGGACGGCACGAACTACACGCCGACGGCCGTGCACCAGGTGGCCAAGGCCGGCATCGCGCGCACGTTCCAGAACATCCGCCTGTTCGGCGGGATGACGGCGCTCGAGAACGTGATGGTGGGCCGCCACGTGCGCACCAAGCACGGGCTGCTCGGCGCGGTGTTCCAGACACCGGCCGAACGCCAGGAAGAGCGCGAGATCAAGGAACGCGCGATCGAGCTGCTCGAATACGTGGGCGTGCTGCAGTACGCGGACTACACGTCGCGCAACCTGTCGTACGGCCACCAGCGCCGTCTCGAGATTGCACGCGCGCTGGCGACCGACCCGAAGCTGCTCGCGCTCGACGAGCCGGCAGCCGGGATGAACGCGACCGAGAAGGTCGAACTCACGCGCCTGCTCGACAAGATCCGCTCGGACGGCCGCACGATTCTCCTGATCGAGCACGACGTGAAGCTCGTGATGGGGCTGTGCAACCGGATGACGGTGCTCGATTACGGCAAGGTGATCGCCGAGGGTCTGCCGCAGGACGTGCAGAAGAACCCGAAGGTGATTGAGGCATATCTCGGCGCAGGGGTGCACTGATGGCAGCGGCAATGTTGAAAATCAAGGGCTTGCAGGTCAACTACGGCGGCATCCAGGCCGTCAAGGGCGTTGACATGGAAGTCCGCCAGGGCGAGCTGGTGACGCTGATCGGCGCGAACGGTGCAGGCAAGACCACGACGATGAAGGCGATCACCGGCCTGAAGCCGTACTCGGCCGGCGACATCGAGTACGACGGCAAGTCGATCAAGGGCGTCCCGTCGCACGAACTGCTCAAGCGCGGCCTCGCGATGGTGCCGGAAGGCCGCGGGATCTTCGCGCGGATGTCGATCATCGAGAATATGCAGATGGGCGCGTACCTGCGCAACGACAACGAGCAGATCAAGAAGGACGTCGACCGGATGTTCGGCTTCTTCCCGCGCCTGAAGGAACGAGCGACGCAGCTCGCGGGCACGCTGTCGGGCGGCGAGCAGCAGATGCTGGCGATGTCGCGCGCGATTCTCTCGAAGCCGAAGCTGCTGCTGCTCGACGAGCCGTCGATGGGCCTGTCGCCGATCATGGTCGAGAAGATCTTCGAAGTGGTGCGCGAGATCTCGAAGGAGGGCATCACGGTGCTGCTCGTCGAGCAGAACGCGCGCCTCGCGCTGCAGGCCGCCGACCGCGGTTACGTGATGGATTCGGGCACGGTCACGATGGAAGGCGATGCGAAGCAGATGCTCGACGATCCGAAGGTGCGCGCCGCGTATCTGGGCGAGTAAGCGAGCGAACGAGCGGGCCCGGTGACGCGCGGCGGCGAATGCCGCATGCGTCGCACCAGGGCTTTCGAAAGGCTGTCACGGGATGCCGTGACAGCCTTTTTTCTTGTCGGGGCGATCCGTGCGCGAACTGTGCGCGCGGACGCGACTCCATTCGAGCGTTGTGCTGCGCATGTGGCGCGGGAACAGGGAGCGCAGGCCGAAGCCTGTCGCCCACAATCCGACACACGGGCCGCGTAGCATCGACGACCCATCGGAACATGGAGAGCACGCATGAGTCTGGACTACGGTTTCGTGAAAGCGAAGGTGACATCGGTGGCGAAGCTGAAGGGCTCGCCGCACGGCAGCGAGATCCAGTACCACATCCACCTGACGCTGGCGCTGCCGTCGGGCGACTGGGATGTCGCGATCAACGTCGGCACCAGCGATGCGGACGACCTGCTGAACTACAAGCTCGTCTACGATTTCCACCATCCCGTCACCGGGACGCTCGCGGCCGCGGCCGAAGGCTATACCGACCTCACGGGGCAGGCCGCGTTACCCGCGCTCGACTACCTGCGCAGCGACATCCTGAACGAGACGGGCGCGTGGCGTGCGAGTGCGGTGATGGACGGCACCGAGAACCCCGAGCCGATCCCGTCGCTGCTGCGGCTCGTGAACGCCGCGCAGTCGCAGGGCCTCGACGTCGTCGTGTTCGGCCGTACCTATACGGAAGGCAACGGTATCCACGACACGCACATGAACCAGGGCTCGACGGGCCCGAACTACCTGCATCGCGCGGGCGACGACCACAACGACCACAACGACGTGTGGCAGGACGGTGCGCTGATCGTGCGCGTGAGCGACACCCAATGGGCCGCGTATTTCGCGGCGTTCGAGCAGCAGGCCGTGCCGACCGACGCGCTCGGCAATCCGGTGCCGGGCGCGGGGCCGATCACGCGCTCGAACTGATCAGGGCCGCTGCCGGCGGCATCATGCGGCCGGCAGCGTCTTGCCGAACGAGATGCGCTCCTCGACGCGATAACCGAGCGCCGCATAGAAGCGGCACGCGTCGTCGTTGCCGGGCAGGACCTGCAGGTTGATCTTCAGGCAGCCGCGCGCGGCGAGCGCGCGTTCCGCGTGCGTGATCAGCGCACGGCCGACGCCGAGCCGGCGTGCGTCGTTCGCGACGCCGAACGAGTAGAGCCAGCCGCGATGGCCGTCGAAACCTGCCATCAGCGTGCCGACGACGCGCGCGCCGCTGGTCGCGACGAAGAACAGTTCCGGCTGCGTCGCGAGCTTCAGCTCGATCGATCGCAGCGGATCGCGATGCGGCGGCGCATCGGCGTCTTCGTATTGCGGGAACGCGTCGCGCCATACTTCGAGCACGGCATCGGTGTCGGCGCGTTCGAACGGGCGGATCGCGACAGCATCGGCGGCGGCATCCATCGCGGCGGTCTCCTTAGAGCGTGTCGAGGATCGACCGCAGCATCGCCATCATCTGGTCGATTTCCTCGGTCGTTACGTTCAGTGCGGGCATGAAGCGCAGCAGGTTCGGTCGCGCGGCGTTCAGCAGCAGGCCATCCGGCTGCATGTCGCGCGCCTTCTCGACGATCTGCGGGCCGATGTCCTTGCCGAGCAGCAGCGCGCGCAGCAGGCCTTCACCGCGTTCGCCTTCGAAGCCGCGTTCTTCCGACAGCTCGAGCAGCTTGCGCTTCAGGTATTCGCCGCGTGCGCGCACGCCTTCGAGGAAGCCGGGTGCGACGAGCTGCGAGATCACCGAATAGCCGACCGCCGTGATCAGCGGGTTGCCGTTGTAGGTGCCGCCCTGATCGCCGGCCTCGAATACCGCGACGTCGGCCTTCGACAGCAGCGCGCCGAGCGGCGCGCCGCCGCCGATGCCCTTCGCGAGCGTCATGACGTCCGGCTCGATACCGGCGAGTTCGTACGCGAACAGCGTGCCCGCGCGGCCGCAACCGCTCTGCACTTCGTCGACGATCAGCAGCAGGTCGTGCTGCTTCGTCAGCGCGCGCAGCGCCTGCATGAATTCACGCGTGGCCGGGATCACGCCGCCTTCGCCCTGGATCGGTTCGAGCATCACGGCGACGGTCTTGTCGGTGATCAGCTTCTCGACCGAGTTGATGTCGTTCAGCTCGGCCTTCGGGAAACCCGGCACCTGCGGCGCGTAGATCGTGTCCCAGCCCGGCTTGCCGCTGGCCGACATCGTCGCGAGCGTGCGGCCGTGGAAGCTGTGGTCGAACGTGATGATCTCGTACGCGCCGTTCTTGAACTTGCGGCCCCACTTGCGCGCGAGCTTGATCGCGCCTTCGTTCGCTTCGGCGCCGCTGTTCGTGAAGAACACCTTGTCGAACACGCTGTGCTGCGTGAGCAGGCCCGCGAGCTTCGCCATCGGCTCGTTGTAGAACGCCGGCGACGGGTTCAGCAGCTTCTCGGCCTGCGTTTTCAGCGCCTCGACGATACCGTCGTTGCAGTGGCCGAGGCTGTTGACGGCCCAGCCCTGGATGAAGTCCAGATAGCGCTTGCCCGTGTGATCGTAGAGCCACGAACCCTTGCCGTGCGTAAACACGATGTCGGGGCGGTTCGTGATGTACATCAGCGAGTCGATCGGAAAATCGTTCAGGGGCATGGCAGCAGACTCCAGCGGACGTTGAAAGGGAAACGGGCAATAAAAAAGCCACGGAAGGCCGTGGCTGGTGGGTCGAACAGCTTGTGCGTAACCGGTGAAGCGGTGTGGGTTACGCGCGAGTCCGTGACGAGCCGGCGGCATCCGGGCGGAGCGGCGAGCGGCGACGTCGAAGGGCGGACAGGAAGCAGTTCATGTGCGCAAGCATAAGGCATCCCGCGCCTCACTGTAAACCGCCGCGATGCCACGGATGTGACACGGCGGCGTGCAGCGAGGGCGCGGGCGCGCCCGGTGCTCAGACCGGATGCGCGAGATCGGCGGCGCTCGTGAACGAGTCCGCGTAGAACTCGTCGGCCGGCAGTGCGTGGTGCTGCGTGAAATCGCGCTGCGCGGATTCGACCATCACCGGCGCGCCGCACGCATACACCTGGTGGCCCGACAGATCTGGCAGGTCCTCGATCACCGCGCGATGGACGAAGCCCGTGCGGCCCGTCCATTGATCGCCGGCGTCCGGCTCGGAGAGCACCGGCACGTACTTGAAGTTCGGAATCTCGCGTGCCCACTGCTCGGCGAGTTCGGCGAGGTAGATGTCCTTCTTGCGGCGAGCGCCCCAGTAGAGCGTCATCGGGCGCGTGATGCTCGAGTGCTTCACGTGCTCGATGATCGCCTTGATCGGCGCGAAGCCCGTGCCCGACGCGAGCAGCACGATCGGCTTGTCGGAATCCTCGCGCAGGAAGAACGTGCCGAGCGGGCCTTCGAAGCGCAGGATGTCGCGCTCCTTCATCGCGCCGAACACGTGGTCGGTGAACTTGCCGCCCGGCATGTGGCGGATGTGCAGCTCGATCGGGCCTTCCTCGTGCGGCGCGTTCGCCATCGAGTAGCTGCGGCGCGAGCCGTCCTTCAGGATGAACTCGACGTACTGGCCCGCGAGGTACTGCAGGCGCTCGTTGGCGGGCAGTTGCAGCTTCACGACCATCACGTCGTCGGCCTTGCGCTCGAGCGCGGCGATCCGGCACGGCAGCTTCTTGACCTGCACGCCGTCGACGCCGGCGATTTCACGCACGTCGATTTCGAGATCGCACTGGGCCTTCGAGCAGCACAGCAGCGCGAGGCCGCGCGTGCGTTCGTCGTTGGACAGAGCCGATGCGGCGTGCGGGCCCTGTTCGATCTGGCCCGACACGATCTGGCCCTTGCACGAGCCGCATGCGCCGTTCTTGCAGCCGTACGGCAGATGGACGTTCTGGCGCAGCGCGGCGGCCAGCACGGTTTCGTCCGACTCGACCAGGAATTGCCGGCCGCTTTGCTTGAGAGTGACGTTGAATGCCATAGAACCAAACTAGAACAAAATGTGGGGACCGTGCATGTCGCGCACGGCAGCTACAATGCAAGACCGTTGCGCGTCGCGCGACGGCCGCTACTGATTTCGCAACCAACATGATCGCGACACGAATCCTGCGCCGGCCGCGCGCACTGATCGTCGGCTGCGGCGACGTCGGCATGCGCTGCGTCGCGCAATGGCGTGACGCGCGCTGCAACCTGCGGATCTTCGCGCTGACGAGCCACCCGGCCCGCCGCGACGAACTGCGCGCCGCAGGTGCGACACCGATCGTCGGCGACCTCGATCGCCGGGCGACGCTCGGCCGCCTCGCGGGCCTTGCCCGCACGATCCTGCATCTCGCGCCGCCGCAGTCCGACGGCCGTGACGACCGGCGTACGCGTGCGCTGATCGCCGCAACGTCCATGCCCGCGCGTCGGCCATCGACGCCGACGGCACCGGCGGTCGGCCGGCTCCGAACGCTGCGCACCGCTGCGCGGCAGGCCGGTGCACCCGTTCGGGGAGCGCGTATTGTACCCGACGGCCTTCGCGCGCCGAGGCTCGTCTACGCGAGCACGACAGGCGTATACGGCGACTGCGGCGGCGCGCGCATCGACGAAACGCATCCGTTGCGCCCCGCGAATCCGCGCGCGTTCCGGCGCGTGTCGGCCGAGCGGCAGCTGCGTGCGGCGACGGTGCGCGGCATGCTGTCCGCGCGCATCGTGCGCATTCCCGGCATCTACGCGGCGAACCGCCTGCCGGTCGCGCGGCTCAAGCGCGGCACGCCGGCGCTCGAGCCGGCCGACGACGTATACACGAACCACATCCATGCGGACGATCTCGCGGCGATCCTGCGCCGCGCGGCCGAGCGCGGCAGGCCGGCGCGCGCGGTGCACGCGTCGGACGACAGCGAACTGCGGATGGGAGAGTATTTCGACCGGGTCGCGCAGGTGCTCGGCCTGCCGAGGCCGCCGCGCATCAGCCGCGCGGACGCCGAGCGCCAGCTCGAACCGACGCTGCTGTCGTTCATGCGCGAGTCGCGACGCCTGTCCAACGCACGGCTCAAGGCCGAATTGTGCGTGACGTTGCGGTACCCGACCGTAGACGATTTCCTTCAAACGCTCGCGCCGGGCAGTGCGTCAGGTCAGCGCCGGTAGCGCCTCGATCAGCAGGAAGCACAGCAGCGCACCGATCAGCGCGCCAATCAGGTTCGGATGATATTTGTGCTTCATATGCATCGCGGCCAGCAGGCCGCCGATCGCGATGACACCGATGACCGCGAACGCGATCATCACCGACGACAGTTCGAAAGAATGGTTGATGTTCACGATATCTCCCCCTGCATCGCTGCTCTTGCAGCTTGTGATTTCAGTATAGCGGGGGAACCTGCGCCCGAGACGCGGCCGCGCATCGAACGGTCGTGCGGATTTTCCCTTACAGGGTTTTGACGGGATTGCGCAGGGCTGAAAGGTCGGCATCGTCGAGCCATCGCCACGCGCCCGGTGCGAGGTCGCCCGGCAGCGTGAAGCCACCGATACTTTCGCGGTGCAGCAACTCGACGCGATTGCTCGCCGCCGCCACCATGCGCTTGACCTGATGGTATTTGCCTTCGAGGACGGTCAGCGCAAGCGCGTGCGTGCCGCGCGCGTCGGCGGCGACGGCCGCGATCGGCTTCGGCTCGCCGTGCAGCTGCACGCCGCTGCGCAGCGCATTCAGCTGCGCATCGTCGAGCGGGTGGCGCACGGTCGCGACGTAGGTCTTCGGCACCTTGCGCTTCGGCGACGTGTACGCGTGCACGAACTGGCCGTCGTCGGACAGCAGCAGCAGGCCGGTCGTGTCCTGGTCGAGCCGGCCGACGCACTGTACGCCGCGGGCGACGAGCGGCGCGGGCAGCAGGCTGAACACGCTCGCGTGGTGCTGCGGATCGCGCGAGCACTCGTAGCCGGCCGGCTTGTTGAGCGCGAGATACGCGCGCGCGTGAAACGGCCACGCAGTATCGTCGACCGAGAACACGAGGCCGTCGGTATCGAACGCGGCGTCGGGGTCGGTCGCGACGGTGCCCGCGACGGCGACGCGGCCGGCTTCGATCAGGCCGCGGCACTGGCGGCGCGAGCCGAAGCCCTGGGTGTAGAGAATGCTTTCGAGATCCATAGCGCGCGCATTCTATCAAGCGGCGGCCGATGACCGGCATGAACGCGCATGCGCTGGTAAGCTGCCGGAACGCCGCGCGGGGCGCGGCGCCCGTTCATTCTTCACGGAAAGTCCATGCGTTTCGATTCATTCCCGTTCGGCCGCCAGGCCGCCGCCGTCATCGTTGCCGCAACCGTCTCGTCGGCCGCTTTCGCGCACGCGCATCTCGCGAAGAGCGATCCGGCAGCCGGTGCGACGGTGGCCGCCGCACCGGCTGCCGTCACGATCGATTTCACCGAGCCGCTCGAGCCGGCATTCAGCTCGATCGTCGTCGTCGACGGCGGCGGCAAGACGGTGTCGGACGGCCGCGCTCGCATCGATGCATCGAACCGCAAGCGGATGACGGTGCCGCTGACGGCAGCCGGCACCGGTGCCTATACGGTGAAATGGGTGGCCGTCGCGACCGACGGGCACCGCACGCAGGGCGCGTACGGCTTCAGCGTGAAGTGACGTAACGGCGGCGGCAGGCCCGTGCCAGGGTTGTCGTCGCCTTCATCCGACAGGGAGTTTCCCGCATGAATCCGACGACGCTCGACGCACTCGCCGACTTCCCCCGTCAGCTCGAAGCGCATTTCGCGGCCGTTCCCGACGGCTACGCGCGCTGGACGCCCGACGACTGGGCCGGGATCCCGAGCGAGCATTTCTCGCCGCTCGGGCAGCTCTGCCACGTGCGCGACATCGAGATCGACGGCTATCACGTGCGGCTGCGGCGGATGCTCGAAGAAGACCGGCCGCTGCTCGAGTCGATCGACGGCGACGCGCTCGCGATCGAGCGCCGCTACGACGACGCGTATGCGTCCGACGTGCTCGCGGCGATTCGCGACGCGCGACGCGAAACGCTCGAGCGGCTGTCGCGCCTCACGCCCGAGCAGTTCGAGCGCACCGGCGAGTTCGACGGCTACGGTTCGCTGACCGTGCGCGGGCTCGTCCACTACCTGTGCAGCCACGACCAGCAGCATCTGGCCGGCATGCAGTGGCTGCTCGGCAAGATCGACGCGGCGCTTTACGCGCGCTGACGCGGGTGACGGCCGTGCGGCCGCGCGCAGAATCCGGCGCCGCCGTCAGTGCGGCCGACCACCTTGCATCGCTCCGATTGGGTCGATTTTCTGGATAATCCATCCAGCCGCGACCGGCTGACCGGCGCGTCGCGCGTGCCTACACTCCTAGCTTCGTTCAACGAAAAAAGGAGTCAACCGTGGCAACTCACACGCTCGCAGACAAGGTCGTCCTGATCGCAGGCGGCGCAAAGAATCTCGGTGGCCTGATCGCGCGGGACCTGGCGAGCCACGGCGCGAAGGCGGTGGCGATCCACTACAACAGCGCGGCGTCGCAGGCGGAGGCCGAGGAGACGGCCGCTGCGGTACGCGCAGCCGGCGCGGAAGCCGCCACGTTCCAGGCCGACCTGACCACGGCCGCAGCGGTCGAGAAGCTGTTCGACGACGCGAAGCAGCGCTTCGGCAAGATCGACATCGCGATCAACACGGTCGGCAAGGTGCTGAAGAAGCCGTTCACCGAGATCAGCGAGGCCGAGTACGACGAGATGTTCGCGGTCAACAGCAAGTCGGCGTTCTTCTTCATCAAGGAAGCGGGGCGGCACCTCGAGGATCACGGCAAGCTCGTCACGCTGGTGACGTCGCTGCTCGGCGCGTTCACGCCGTTCTATGCGGCATACGAAGGGTCGAAGGCGCCGGTCGAGCACTTCACGCGCGCGGCGTCGAAGGAGTACGGCGCACGCGGGATCTCGGTGACGGCCGTCGGGCCGGGCCCGATGGATACGCCGTTCTTCTATCCGGCCGAAGGCGCCGACGCGGTCGCGTATCACAAGACGGCCGCCGCGCTGTCGCCGTTCAGCAAGACGGGCCTGACCGACATCGAGGACGTCGTGCCGTTCATCCGTCATCTCGTGACCGACGGCTGGTGGATCACGGGCCAGACGATCCTGATCAACGGCGGCTATACGACGAAGTAACCGGGCCGCTCACGCGTCGCGCGGCGCACCGCAATGGCGCGTTTGCGTGGACAATGCACGGGCGTGCAGCCGCGAGGCCGCACGCTCGTTTTCCTTGTGCCGCCGACCTTGCCGCGATGCGCGGCGGCGCGCGGCGACGGTCGTCCGAACCCACGTTCCCTGCCGATGGACAAGCTGGATCAGGTCAGAATCTTCCTGCAGGTTGCCGAAATGGGCAGCTTCATCAAGGCCGCGCATGCGCTCGACGTGCCGCGCGCGACCGTGTCGGCGGCCGTCCAGCAGCTCGAGACGGGGCTCGGCACGCGCCTCCTGCATCGCACGACGCGCCAGGTGCAGCTCACTGCCGACGGCGCGCTGCTGCTCGAACGCGGCCGGCGCCTGCTTGCGGAAGCCGACGAGCTCGACCGCCTGTTTCGCCGGCGCGACCGCGACGTCGTCGGGCGGCTGAACGTCGACGTGCCGAGCCGGATTGCGCGCCGCGTCATCGCGCCCGCGCTGCCGTCGCTGTTTCACCGCTACCCGAAGCTGCAACTGTCGCTCGGCTCGACCGACCGCTCCATCGACCTCGTGCAGGAAGGCGTCGACTGCGCGATCCGCGTCGGGCGGCTCGCGGACAGCAGCCTCGTCGTGCGGCCGCTCGGGCAGTTCACGCTGATCAACTGCGCGAGCCCCGACTACCTGCGCGAATGCGGCGTACCCGAGCATCCGGATGCGCTCGCGCACGGGCACTGGGCGATCGGCTATGCGTCGCCGACGACGGGGCGCGAACTCGGGTGGGAATACTGCGCGGACGGGCAGCGGCATACGCTGACGCTGCCGAGCCGCGTGATCGTCAACAACGCGGAAACCTATATCGCCGGCTGCATTGCCGGCATGGGGCTGATCCAGATTCCGCGGTTCGACGTCGAGCATCTGCTGGAAAGCGGCGCGCTCGTCGACGTGATGGCGGGTTACCGCGCCGAGCCGATGGACGTGTCGGCCGTGTATCCGCACCGGCGCCATCGGTCGCGCCGGCTCAATGCATTCATCGAGTGGTTCGGCGAGTTGATGGCCGATGCGCTGACGGGGACGGCGGCCGGACCGGGCGCGGAAGGCGACTGACCGGGGCGGCGGCCGCGCATGTTTCAGTCGCCCGGCGCCGCGAACTGCCTGCCGCGTCCGGCGTCCCGCACCGCGTCGATCAACGCGGCGCCGGGGCCGTCGGGTTTCGCCGAGAACGCGTAGAAGCGCGCGGCCGGCAGCGCGGGCAGGCCGTCCTGCGGCCCGCATTCGCGCAGGCCGTCGCGCAGCTGGCTGCGCGCGAGCGCGGTGACCGCGAAGCCGGCGAGCGCGGCCGACACGCAGCCGGCCATGCTGCTGCTCTCGAACAGCACGCGGAACGGCCGCAGCGCGGCGGCGAGCGCCGCGACGGCCGCTTCCCGATAGACGCACGGCTGCGGAAACAGCGCGAGCGGCACTTCGCTGCCTGCGTCTAGCGCGCGGTCCGACGCGAAGGCCCACACGAGCGGCTCTTCCCACAGCAATTCACCCGGCGTGTCGACCTGCCGGCACTGCTTGCCGAATACGACATCGAGCCGGCCGAGCGTCTGTTCGCGCAGCAGCGATGCGGTGATCCCGACCTTCAGCTCGATCGACGTCCGCGGATGGCGGTCGCGGAACGTGCGCAGCACGTGCGGCAGCCACGCGCCGGCGAAGTCCTCCGACGCGCCGACCCGCAGCGGCCCGTGCGCCGGCGCGCCGCGCAGCCGCGCGCGCACTTCGCGCTCCATGTCGACGATGTTGCGCGCATACGCGTACAGCGTGTCGCCGGCCGGCGTGAGCGCGATACGGCGCGTCGTGCGCGCGAGCAGCACGGTGCCGGCCGCCTGTTCGAGCCGCTTGATGTGACCGCTGACGGCCGACGGCGTCAGCGCGAGACGGTCGGCGGCCGGCGCGAACCCGCGGCTGTCGACGACTTCGAGGAAGGTGCGCAGCAGCGTGATGTCGAGCGCGGTCGACGCGGGATCGGTCAGTTCCATCGGTCGATTCAACGCGAAATTCAAGGAATGAATCATGATACTCCGTGAATTGTGATGAAAGGCCGGCCTACCATCGTGCGCTCAGGCTGACTCAATGGAGTGCACGATGACGACCTATGCGCATGCGACGACCGCGTCGCTCGATATTGGCTATCTCGAATGGAACCCGCGCGGCGAGCGCGTGGCCGTGCTGCTGCACGGCTGGCCGGACAGCGCGGTCGGCTGGGAGCCGGTGGCCGCGTCGCTCGCCGCGCGCGGCTATCGCGTGCTGGCGCCCGCGCTGCGCGGCTTTGCGCCGACGCGTTTTCGCGATGCAACCGTGCCGCGCAGCGGCCAGCTCGCGGCGCTCGGCCGCGACCTGCTCGAATTCATCGACGTGCTCGGCGTCGAGCGGCCCGTGCTGGTCGGGCACGACTGGGGCGCCCGCGCGGCGGCGAACGCGTGCGGGCTGCGCGACGGTGCCGCGTCCCATCTCGTGATGCTGTCGGTCGGGTACGGTACCAACGATCCCGGCCAGCCGATGTCGCTGCAGCAGGCGCGCAACTACTGGTATCACTGGTTCATGGCGACGCCGCGCGGCGAGCAGGCGCTGCGCGACGACCGCCGCGCGTTCACGCGCCTGATGTGGGACACGTGGTCGCCGCCCGGTTGGTATCGCGACAGCGATTTCGACGCGGCAGCCGTCGCGTTCGACGGGCCCGACTGGATCGACGTCGTGCTGCATTCGTACCGGCAGCGCTGGGGTTTCGCGCCGGGTACGCCGGCCTATGCCGACGACGACGCGCGGCTGAACCCGGCGCCCGTGCTGGCGGTGCCGACGCTCGTGCTGCACGGCGGCGCGGACACCTGCAATCATCCGGACAGCTCGGCCGGGCGCGAGCGGTTCTTCGCCGGGCGCTACGCGCGGCAGATCCTCGACTCGGTCGGACACTTTCCGCAACGCGAGGCGCCGGCGGCCGTCGCGGACGCGATCCTGCGGTTCTGCGAGCGCGACTGAACGCACGGCCGTCCGAGCCGGTCATTCGGTGCGGTGTGGAATGTCGTCCGGGAACGGATAGGGCGCATGAGGCCCCGGCCAGTCGGGTACGGGCGGCTCGCGGAGCAGGTCGCATCCGCCCAGCAGGATCGACAGCAGCGCGGCGAGCACGCCGACGCGAAGCGGGATTGAAACGACGCGCCTGGGCATGGCTTGCCTCCGTGCTGCGTTCCCTGATGATGCTTGGACTGTCGCGGGAGGGCGTGCGTTGCGGCCGGCATCGCGTGCGGCCAAAACAAAAAACCCGCGAAGCGGCGAGCTTGCGCGGGTTTCGACGGTGCAGCGCGTGGACGCTGCGAAAGACTGGTGCCCAGGGCCGGAATCGAACCGGCACGCCTTGCGGCGGGGGATTTTGAGTCCCCTGCGTCTACCAATTTCACCACCTGGGCTTGTTCCAGACCGCGCAGCCAGTGCGCGGCGAAAGGCGGATTATGGCGGAAATCCGGATGTCGGGCAAGCCACCCGGTCATTCAGCCGCAAGTCACTGGCTCAGGTACACGAACCGGCCCTGCTTCACGATCCCCATCACGCTCGCGCGCTGATCCAGCCCCACATGATCCTTGTCGCTCGTGTTGACGACGCCGTTCGGCACGACGAGTTCGTGCGCGCGTTCGAGTTCGTGCCGCAGCGCCGCGCGGAACGCAGGCGTGCCGGGCTGCGCGGCCTTCAGCGCGCGGCCGACCGCATCGGCGAGGCGCGGGTAGACGCCCGCCGCGTCGCCCGCGAACTGCGTGACCGTGCCGGCGCCGTACTTCGCCTCGTACGCGTCGACGAACGCGAGCGCGGCCTTGCGGGCCGGATGGTCGGCCGGCAGCGTGCGCGCGACGACCACCGGCTGGGTCGGGAACAGCGTGCCGTCGACGTCCTTGCCGCCGAGCTTGATGAATTCCGGCGTCGCGATGCCGTGCGTCTGGTAGATCGGGCCCTTGTAGCCGCGCTCGATCAGCGTGCGCTGCGGCAGCACGGTCGGCGTGCCGGCACCCGCGATCAGGATCGCGTCGGGCTTCGCCGCGATCAGCTTCAGCGCCTGGCCCGTGACGCTCGCGTCGGTGCGGTTGAAGCGCTCGGTCGCGATGACGTGGATCTTGCGCAGGTCGGCGAAGCGCGTGAACTCGTTCAGCCAGCTGTCGCCGTAGCTGTCCGCGAAGCCGATGAAGCCGACCGTCTTCACGCCGTGGTTCGCCATGTAGCGCGTCATCACGTCGGCCATCGCGCGGTCGCTCTGCGCCATCTTGAAGGCCCAGGTCCGCGCGCCTTCCTGCGGCTCGACGATCGAGCCGGAGCCGACGAGCGTGATCATCGGCGTCTGCGCGGCGGCCACCGGGTCGAGCGCCGCGAGCGCGGCCGGCGTGATGTTCGGCCCGACCACGACGTCGACGTGATCCTCGTCGACCAGCTTGCGGATGTTGCGCACCGCGGTACCGGGATCGGACGCGTCGTCGAGCACCGTCACCTGCACGGGCTGCCCGGCGATCGTCTTCGGCCACATCAGGATCGCGTTCTTGCTCGTGATGCCGATCGCGGCGGCCGGGCCGGTCGACGACAGGTCGACGCCGACCTTCAGGTCGGCATGCGCGGCCGCGCAGGCCAGCACGAGGGCGGCGCCGGCGGCGCGGCGCAACAGGGCGGGAAGCGTCATGCGGGAATCTCCGTCGGGCAGCAAAAAGGGGCGCGACAGGCGCCCCTGTATTTATACAGGCCGGTCAAAGCTCGTACGATTCGGATTCGCCCTTGAGCGCCTGCTCGATCAGCTTGCGGTTCAGCGTCGGCGACAGCAGCTCGACGAGCGTATACACATAGCTGCGCAGGTAGGCGCCCTGCTTGAGCGCGACGCGCGTCACGTTGCTGCCGAACAGGTGGCCGACCGGGATCAGCCGCAGGTTGCGGTCGCGCTCCGGGTTGAACGCGATGTCGGCCATGATGCCGACGCCGAGGCCGAGTTCGACGTAGGTCTTGATCACGTCGGCGTCGATCGCCTCCAGCACGATGTCCGGCGACAGCCCGCGCAGCGCGAACGCGTGATTGATCTTCTTGCGGCCCGCGAACGCGTCGTCGTAGGTGATCAGCGGGTACTGCGCGAGATCGTCGAGCGTCGGCGGCTTGCGTTCGAGCAGCGGATGATCGGCCGGCACGACGGCCGCGTGGTGCCACTGGAAGCAGGGCAGCGACACGAGTTCCTTGTAGTCGGAGATCGCCTCGGTCGCGATCGCGAGATCGGCCTGGTCGTGGATCACCATCTCGGCCACCTGCGTCGGGCTGCCTTGCAGGATCGACAGGTGCACCTTCGGGAAGCGCTTCTTGAATTCGGCGATCGCGGCCGGCAGCGAGTAGCGGGCCTGCGTGTGGGTTGCGGCGATGGTCAGGTTGCCCTGATCCTGTGCGGCATAATCCTTCCCGACCCTTTTAAGGCTTTCAACCTCCTGCAGAATCCGCTCGACGGACGCGAGGATGATCCTGCCCGGCTCGGTGAGCGAGCGCACGCGCTTGCCGTGCCGCGTGAAGATCTCGACGCCGAGCTCGTCCTCGAGCTCGATGATCGCCTTCGATACCCCCGGTTGGGACGTGTAGAGCGCCTTCGCGGCCTCGGTGAGGTTGAAATTCTGCCGGACGGCCTCGCGCACGAAGCGAAATTGGTGCAGGTTCATTTATAACCCTTCCGCATATCAACAGAATTTTTTAGTCGTTTGAAATATAAGGCGAGTTTATTACGATTCACCGGAGTTTTTCAAATATGGATATCTGTTTTCGTCATTAGCAATCCATCCGCCAGCGGATGGGGGCGGTGACGGCGGAACGGAGATTCGGGCGCGACGTGGCTAGGACGTCGCGCGGTCACCACGAAAACCCTGGGGTCCCCGAATGTATCAGTACGACCAATACGACCAGACGATCGTCGACGAGCGTGTCGCGCAGTACCGCGATCAGGTGCGCCGCCGGCTGTCGGGCGAGTTGAGCGAAGAAGAATTCCGTCCGCTGCGCCTGCAGAACGGCCTGTACATGCAGCGCCACGCGTACATGCACCGCATCGCGATTCCGTACGGCAACCTGCGCAGCGACCAGCTGCGGATGCTGGCGCGCATCGCCCGCGAACACGACCGCGGCTACGGCCACTTCTCGACCCGCTCGAACATCCAGTTCAACTGGATCGAGCTGGAAGACACGCCCGAGATCCTCGCGAAGCTCGCGTCGGTGCAGATGCACGGCATCCAGACGTCGGGCAACTGCATCCGCAACATCACGGCCGACCAGTTCGCCGGCGTCGCGCAGGACGAAGAGATCGATCCGCGCCCGTGGTCGGAGATCCTGCGCCAGTGGTCGACGTTCCATCCCGAATTCGCGTGGCTGCCGCGCAAGTTCAAGATCGCGGTGTCGGGCTCGAAGCATGATCGCGCGGCCGTGCAGATCCATGACCTCGGCGTGTACCTGAAGAAGAACGCGCAGGGCGAAGTGGTCGCGAGCATCCTCGCGGGCGGCGGCCTCGGCCGTACGCCGATCGTCGGCGCGGTGATCAAGGAAGACCTGCCGTGGCAGCACCTGCTCACGTACTGCGAAGCCGTGCTGCGCGTGTACAACCGCTACGGCCGCCGCGACAACCTGTACAAGGCGCGGATCAAGATCCTCGTGAAGGCGCTGTCGCCGGCGAAGTTCGCGCAACAGGTCGAGGAAGAGTGGCAGCACCTGAAGGACGGCCCGTCGACGCTCACGCAGGCCGAGCTCGACCGCGTGTCGCAGTACTTCACGCCGCCGGTCTACGAGAAGCTGGCCGATACCGACGCTTCGTTCGAACAGCATCTGCTCGAGAACAAGGCGTTCGCACGCTGGGTCGAGCGTAACGTCGCGCCGCACAAGGTGGCCGGCTATGCAGCGGTCACGCTGTCGCTGAAGGATCACCGCGTGGCGCCGGGCGATGCGACCGACGCACAGATGGACCTGGTGGCCGACTGGGCCGATGCGTACTCGTTCGGCGAGCTGCGCGTGTCGCACGAGCAGAACCTGATTCTCGCGAACGTGAAGAAGCGCGACCTGTTCGAGCTGTGGGAAAAGGCGAAGGCGGCCGGTTTCGCGACGCCGAACATCGGCCTCCTGACCGACATCATCGCGTGCCCGGGCGGCGACTTCTGCTCGCTCGCGAACGCGAAGTCGATCCCGATCGCGCTGGCGATCCAGCAGCGTTTCGACGATCTGGACTATGTGTACGACCTCGGCGACCTGTCGCTGAACATTTCCGGTTGCATGAACTCGTGCGGTCACCACCACGTCGGCAACATCGGCATCCTCGGCGTCGACAAGGACGGCGCCGAGTGGTACCAGGTGTCGCTCGGCGGCGAGCAGGGCACGGGCCGCAACGGCGCGCGCCTCGGCCGCGTGATCGGGCCGTCGTTCTCGGCGGACGAAGTGCCGGACGTGATCGCGAAGCTGATCGACACGTTCGTCGAGGCGCGCATCGACGGCGAGCGCTTCGTCGACACGTACGACCGCATCGGCATCGCGCCGTTCAAGGAGCGCGTGTATGCGGCGCGCCAGGCAGTGAACGCGTAACCAACCGGGTACAAGGAATTTGCAGATGGCTTCGATTATCAAGAACCGCGCAGTGATCGACGACGCATGGCAGGTCGTGCGCGCGGCGGAAGACGGTGCGCTGCCCGCGGTCGGCGCATTGCCGGCCGGCAAGGTGCTGGTGCCGTTCGCGTTGTGGCAGGCCGAGCGCACGGCGCTCGTCGCCGCGAAGACGAAGGATGAACTCGGCGTATGGCTCGCGCCGGACAGCGAGCCGGCCGATCTCGTGGCCGACTTCGGCGCGATCGGGCTGATCGCCGTCGATTTCCCGCGCTTCGCGGACGGCCGCGGCTACAGCATCGCGCGCCTGCTGCGCGAGCGCCACGGCTGGACGGGCGAACTGCGCGCGATCGGCGACGTGCTGCGCGACCAGTTGCTGTACATGTCGCGTTGCGGCTTCGACGCATTCGCGGTGCGCGCCGACAAGGACATCCACGACGCGCTGAACGCGTTCACGGAATTCACGCAGCGTTACCAGGGCGCGTTCGACGAGCCGGCGCCGCTGTTCCGCCGCCGCGCGGCCGACGCGAAGGTGAGCGCATGAGTGCCGCCACCGCGCTGACGCCGGAACTCGCCGCGAAGGTCGAGCGCCTCGACACGCTGCTCGCGCAGATCGGCGCCCGTCACGACAAGGTGAAGTTCGCGAGCAGCCTCGCGGCGGAAGACATGCTGCTCACGCACGCGATCCTGTCGAAGGGCGTGTCGATCGGCATCTTCTCGCTGAACACGGGCCGCCTGCACGCGGAAACGCTGGGCATGATCGACCGCGTGCGCGAGCGCTACGGCTACGAGATCGAGCAGTTCCACCCGCAGCAGGACGCGGTCGACCAGTATGTGGCCGAGCACGGCCTGAACGCGTTCTACGAAAGCGTCGAGCTGCGCAAGTCGTGTTGCCACATCCGCAAGGTCGAGCCGCTGAACCGCGCGCTGGCCGACGTCGGCGCGTGGGTCACCGGCCAGCGCCGCGAGCAGTCGGTCACGCGGGCCGAGCTGCACGAGGAAGAACAGGACGAAGCGCGTGGGATCGCGAAGTACAACCCGCTGGCCGACTGGACGGAAGCCGACGTGTGGGCGTACCTTGATGCGTTTGACGTGCCGGTCAACCCGCTGCATGCTCGCGGCTACCCGAGCATCGGCTGCGAGCCGTGCACGCGGGCGATCCGTCCCGGCGAGGACAGCCGCGCGGGCCGCTGGTGGTGGGAATCGCGCGATACGAAGGAATGCGGCCTGCACATCACGATCACGCCGATTCCTGCGGAAGCCGAAACCGGCGCCACGCACTGAAAGCCCGACAAGAAACTGAATATTGCGCCGCCTGCGACAGCGGGCGGCACGAACCCAGAAGAGAAGGACTGAAATCATGAGCACGACGCTCGAGCAATCCGCCTTTGCCCCGGCCACCGGTGCGGACAGCCGCATGGGCCACCTCGACTGGCTCGAAGCCGAGTCGATCCACATCCTGCGCGAACTGGTTGCCGAGTGCAGCAAGCCGGCGCTGCTGTTCTCGGGCGGCAAGGATTCGGTCGTCGTGCTGCATCTGGCCCTGAAAGCGTTCGGCCTCGGCGCGAACCGCAAGACGACGCTGCCGTTCCCGCTCGTGCACATCGATACGGGCCACAACTACGAGGAAGTGATCGACTTCCGCGACCGCCGCGCGCAGGAACTGGGCGCCGAGCTGGTCGTCGGTCACGTCGAGGATTCCATCAAGCGCGGCACGGTCGTGCTGCGTCGCGAAACCGATTCGCGCAACGCCGCACAGGCCGTTACGTTGCTCGAGACGATCGAAGCGCACGGCTACACCGCGTTGATCGGCGGCGCGCGCCGCGACGAAGAGAAGGCGCGGGCGAAGGAACGCATCTTCTCGTTCCGCGACGAATTCGGCCAGTGGGATCCGAAGGCGCAGCGCCCGGAACTGTGGAGCCTGTACAACGCCCGCCTGCACAAGGGCGAGCACCTGCGCGTGTTCCCGATCTCGAACTGGACCGAACTCGACGTGTGGCAGTACATCGCACGCGAAAACCTCGAGCTGCCGTCGATCTACTACGCGCACCAGCGCGAGATCGTGCGCCGCAACGGGCTGCTCGTGCCTGTCACGCCGCTCACGCCGATGCGTGACGGCGAGTCGAGCGAGCTCGCGCAGGTGCGCTTCCGCACGGTCGGCGACATCAGCTGCACGTGCCCGGTCGAGAGCGACGCGGACGACGTCGAGAAGATCATCGCCGAGACGGCGGTGACCGAGATCACCGAGCGCGGCGCGACCCGGATGGACGACCAGGCCTCCGAAGCCGCGATGGAACAGCGCAAGAAGCAAGGTTATTTCTGAAGCACACGAGGACATTCACATCATGAGCATCATCGAGAACACCGAAGACCTCGGCGTGTTGCGTTTCATCACCGCAGGCAGCGTCGACGACGGCAAGAGCACGCTGATCGGCCGCCTGCTGTACGACAGCAAGGCCGTGCTGTCCGACCAGCTGTCCGCGCTGTCGCGTGCGAAGAACAAGCGCACGGTCGGCGACGAGCTCGACCTCGCGCTGCTGACCGACGGGCTGGAAGCCGAGCGCGAGCAAGGCATCACGATCGACGTCGCGTACCGCTATTTCGCGACCGCGAAGCGCAAGTTCATCATCGCCGATACGCCGGGCCACGAGCAGTACACGCGCAACATGGTGACCGGCGCGTCGACCGCGCATGCGGCGATCATCCTGATCGACGCGACGCGCGTCACGATCGAGAACGGCGTCGCGGAACTGCTGCCGCAGACCAAGCGGCACAGCGCGATCGTCAAGCTGCTCGGGCTGCAGCACGTGATCGTCGCGATCAACAAGATGGACCTCGTCGATCACAGCGAAGCACGCTTCAACGAGATCCGCGACGCGTACGTCACGCTCGCGAAGCAGCTCGGCCTGACCGGCGTGCGCTTCGTGCCGGTGTCGGCGCTGAAGGGCGACAACATCGTCGGCGCGAGCGAGCGCATGCCGTGGTACGCAGGCGAGCCGCTCCTCGACCTGCTCGAGTCGCTGCCGGTCGAGACGCAGGCGCATGACGCGCTGCGCTTCCCGGTGCAGTGGGTCGCGCGCCAGGACGGCAGTTCGGCCGACGATTTCCGCGGCTACATGGGCCGGATCGAATCGGGCGAAGTGAAGGTCGGCGACGAAATCGTCGTGCTGCCGTCGAACCGCCCGGCGACGGTCGCCGAGATCGTCGCGCCGGTGCCGGGCGGCACCGCGTCGGTCGCGCACGCGTTCGCGGGCCAGACGGTGACGATCCGCCTCGGCGAGGATGTCGACGTGTCGCGCGGCGACATGTTCGTCACGACCGCCGAGCCGGTCGAGCCGGCCAAGAAGCTCGAGGCCGACCTGTGCTGGTTCGACGAAACGCCGCTGTCGCCGCAGCGCAAGTACCTGCTGAAGCAGACCACGAGCACGGTGTTCGCGAAGGTCGGCGCGGTCAAGCAGGTGCTCGACGTGCATACGCTGTCGCACGCGACCGACCGCCACGACCTGAAGATGAACGACATCGGCCGCGTCGCGCTGACGCTGCAGAAGCCGATCGTTTGCGACACCTACGATGCGCATCCGGGCACGGGCGCGTTCGTCCTGATCGACGAGGCGACGCACCACACGGTCGCCGCCGGCATGATCCGGGCGTTCTCGGCGTAATCGTCAATCTGCGCGGCACACCGCGTCGCCGTACGGCGGCGCGGGCCGTGAGCAAACGTCCGCACGGACGAAGCGAAGCGACAAACATGGGCAAGGTGTATCTGATCGGAGCGGGACCGGGCGCGGCGGACCTCATCACGGTGCGCGGCGCGCGCCTGCTCGCGCAGGCCGACGTCGTGCTGCACGACGCGCTCGTCGAGCCCGCGATGCTCGACTACGCGCCGAACGCGCGCCGGATCGCGGTCGGCAAGCGCTGCGGGCAACGCTCGACCGCGCAGCACTTCATCAACAAGCAGATCGTCGATGCGGCGCGCGAGCACGCGTGCGTCGTGCGGCTGAAGGGCGGCGATCCGATGCTGTTCGGCCGCGCGGAAGAGGAAATGCGTGCGCTCGAGGCGGCCGGCATCGACTACGAGGTCGTGCCGGGCATCACCGCGGCGCTGGCCGGTGCGGCGACGCTGAAGCGTTCGCTGACGTTGCGCGGCGTGTCGCGCAGCGTCGCGTTCGCGACGCACAGCCGCGCGCCGGGCAGCGACGAAATCCGCGAAGCCGCGCGTGCCGATTCGATCGTCTACTACATGGGCCGCGACAGCGCGCCCGGCATCGCGCAGGAACTGATCGACGCAGGCCGTGCGCCGGCGACACCCGTCGCGATCGTCGAGGCGTGCAGCACCGCGCGCGAGCGCTCGCTGACGCTGACGCTCGAGCAGATGGCGGCAGGCGACGCGCAGGCGTGGCTCGATCCCGCGGAACCGAGCCTGCTGATGATCGGCGATGCGTTTGCCGAGCGCGCCCGGCAGGCGAAAGCGGGTGATCCGATGCGGAATGCCGCCTGAGCGCGGTTCGACTGCAGTCCGAAACGAAAAAAGCGCTGGCGGATGTGCCGGCGCTTTTTCTTTGTGTACGGGCGCTACGCGGCTTACGCGTCGCTGCCGAGCTGGTCGATGCAGTAGCGGGCGATCGCGTCGAGCACGCCGTCGTCTTCGCCGACGGCCGTCGCGCAGCGGATCTCGACAGCGGGATGGGCGGCGCGGCACGCATCGACGAGCTGCGGCAGGTCGCGGCGGACATGGCCGCCCTGACCGAAGAACACGGGCACGACGGTGATGCGCGTGCAGCCGGCGGCGACTTGCGCGGCGACGGCGTCGGCGAGCGACGGCGTCATCAGTTCGAGAAACGCGAGCGACACGTGCGGGGCAGGGGAGCCGGCGCCGCGCAGCCGCGCGGCGAGCCGCTCGAACGGCTCGGCCCAGCGCGGATCGCGGGCGCCGTGGCCGAACAGGACGATGCCGTGCGAACTCATGTCGAAGCCTCCGTCGTCACGCGGCACTCAGTGCCGGTCGACCCACTTGAGCGCGAACAGGCCGAGCGCGAGATAGATCAGGCCAGGGGTTGCCGCGGTGAGCGGCGCGGGCCACGTGTTCAGCGTGCCGATGTGCGAGAACAGCGTATTGAGCAGCTGGAAGCTCATGCCGAGCATGATACCGCCGAACACCTTCACGCCGACCACGCCCGCACGCGTATGCAGGTACGCGAACGGCAGCGACAGCACGAGCATCACGAACACCGCGAACGGATACAGCAGCTTGCGCCACAGCGCGATGTCGTAGCGCTGCGTGTCCTGCTGGTTCTCGCGCAAGTGCTGGATGTAGCGGAACAGGTTGATGATCGACATGCGCTCCGGCGACACGAGCAGCACCGACAGGATCTGCGGCGTCAGGTCCGAACGCAGCCGGTATTCGGGCAGCGACACCTGCTGCGACCGGTACACGGGGTTCAGCGCGTCGGCCGGCTGGCCGCTGATCGGCTTGATCGGCGTGAGCTCCGTCTCGGAGACGCCCTTCAGCAGCCAGTGGCCGGGCGGCTCGTAGCGGCCCGTCTGCGCGATCCGCACGTTCTGCAGCTGGAACTTCGAGTCGAATTCGTAGATGCGCACGTTGCTGATCGTCGAGTCGGGCGACAGGCTGCCGACGTTGACGAAGCGCGTGACCTGCTCGCCGTTCTCGCGCGCCGCGAGCGTGTCCTTCACCCACACGCCCGACTGGAAGTTCGACGACACCGACGCGCCGAGCGCCTGCAGCCGCACGCGTTCGGACAGCTGGTCGGCGTACGGGCCGACGAATTCGCCGATCAGGTAGGTGACGATCACGAGCGGCACGCCGATCTTCAGCAGCGAGCGGAGTGCCTGGTTGGTCGCGAGGCCCGACACGCGGAAGATCGTGAATTCCGAGTTCGCGGCCATCTGCGCGAACACGTAGATCGCGCTGATCAGCGCGGCGACCGGGATGATCTCGTAGAAGCGCGACGGCGTCTGCAGCGCGACGCGCAGCACCGCGTAGCCGAACTTGTAGTTCCCGTGCCCGACCGAATTCAGTTCGCTGATCAGGTCGAAGAAGAAGAACAGGCCCGAGAACGCGAACAGGATGAAGACGAACGTGATGTAGATCTGCCGCGCGAAGTACTTTTCATAGAGCCGCATCGATCATGCTCCCGAGCGGCCGAACAGCGCGCGTGTCAACAACGGACGATTGCGCACGCGCAACCAGAAGATCACGGCGACGATCGCCGCGACGAGCGCATGCAGGCCGACCAGGCCGACGCCGAACGACATCTTGCCCTGCTCGATCTGCGCCTGCACGACGTTCAGCAGGTTCGAGTACGTGAGGTAGATCAGCACGGCCATCACGAGGTTGATCGTGCGGCTGCGGCGCGGGTTCTGGTACGACAGCGGAATGCCGAGCACCATCAGGTTGATCGCGATCAGCGGCAGCCCCGCGCGCCACGCGAATTCCGCGAGGTTGTCGCGCGTCGGGTTGCGCAGCAGGTCGAGCGTCGGCGTGCTGTTGGTGGTCGGTACGTTGGTGACCGGGGTGCTCGTGATCTTCACGCCGTAGCGTTCGAACTCCATGATCTTGAAGTTCGGCTGGCCGGGCGTGCCGTCGTAGCGGCGGCCGTCCTCCAGGACGACGAAGCGGCTGCCGTCGTGCGTTTCCGTGTGACCCGTCTGCGACACGACCACGTTGACCTTGCCGTTCTCGGTCGACGTGACGAACACGTTCTGCACCTTGCTCTGGTCGGGCGTCATCTTCTCGATGAAGAACACGCGGTGGTTCGTGGCCGACTCGCGGAACTGGCCCGGCGCGAGCAGCGAGATCTCGTCGCGCTGCTGGAAACGCGCCTTGATCATCTTGCTCTGCTGGTTCGACCACGGCCAGCCGACGAACGCGAAGAAGGCGATCAGCAGGACGATCGGCGTGGCGAACACGCCGATCGGCTTGATGAGGCGCGTGAGGCTCACGCCCGACGCGAGCCAGACGACCATTTCGGAGTCCCGGTACCACCGGGTCAGCACGAACAGGATCGACACGAACAGCGTGACGACGAGCATCACGGCGAGGTAGCCGATCACGGTCAGGCCGATCAGCACGAGCACGTCCCGCGGATCGATTTCACCGGACGCGGCATAGCCGACGATGCGGATCATCATCGTCGTGAGCATGATCGTGAGCAGCACCATGAACACGGCGCCAGCCGTATACGCAAGCTCGCGCTGGAGGGAGCGTTCGAAGATCATTCTTGATGAGAAGAGGGCGGGAGGCTGCGCACGCGTGGTGGAGCGCTCGCGCCGCCACGGGAAAAATAGCGGATAATTGCGGCTTTCATCCTTAGCCCAGATTTTATCCGAGGACAAGCGCGATGGACTTTAGCATAAAAGGCTGTGATTGGAGCAAAGGCGAGGCCAAGGGGTTCCTGACCGGGAAGTCCGACTGCATCGTGCTCGGCATCTTCGAGGCGCAGACGCTTTCCGGCGCGGCGCTCGACATCGACACGGCCACCAAGGGGCTCATTTCGCGCGTGGTGAAGGCCGGCGACATGGACGGCAAGCGCGGCAAGACCCTGTTCCTGCACGAAGTGTCGGGCATCGGCGCGTCGCGCGTGCTGCTCGTCGGCCTCGGCAAGCAGGATGCTTTCAATCAGAAAGCCTATAACGACGCGGTGACGGCCGCGTGGCGCGCGCTGCTGGCGACCAAGGTGGTCCAGGTCACGTTCTCGCTCGCGCAGCTGCCGGTCGACGAGCGCAGCTCGGACTGGGGCGTGCGTGCCGCGATTCTCGCGCTGCGCAACGAGACCTACCGCTTCACGCAGATGAAGAGCAAGCCGGAACCGGCGTCGCACACGCTCAAGCGTGTCGTGTTCAGCGTCGACCCGGCCGACGAGAAGGCTGCAAAGGTCGCGGTCAAGCAGGCTGTCGCGCTCGCGAACGGGATGGATCTGACCCGCGATCTCGGCAACCTGCCCGGCAACGTCTGCACGCCGACCTACCTCGGCAACACCGCGAAGAAGATCGCGAAGGATTGGGGCCTGAAGGCCGAAGTCCTCGGGCTCAAGCAGATCCAGGCGCTGAAGATGGGTTCGTTCCTGTCGGTCGCGCGTGCGTCGGTCGAGCCGCCGCAGTTCATCGTGCTGCACTACCAGGGCGCCGCCGCGAAGGCCGCGCCGGTCGTGCTGGTCGGCAAGGGCATCACGTTCGACACGGGCGGCATCTCGCTGAAGCCGGGCGAAGGCATGGACGAGATGAAGTACGACATGTGCGGCGCGGGCTCCGTGCTCGGCACGATGCGCGCGGTTGCCGAGATGGGCCTGAAGATCAACGTCGTCGCGATCGTGCCGACCTGCGAGAACATGCCGGGCGGCAACGCGACGAAGCCGGGCGACATCGTCACCAGCATGAAGGGCCTGACGATCGAAGTGCTGAACACCGACGCCGAAGGCCGCCTGATCCTGTGCGACGCGCTCACCTATGCCGAGCGCTTCAAGCCGGCAGCGGTGATCGACGTCGCGACGCTGACGGGTGCGTGCGTGATCGCGCTGGGCGGCCACAACAGCGGCCTGTTCTCGACCAACGATGCGCTCGCGGGCGAACTGCTCGACGCATCGCGCGAGGCGAACGACCCGGCATGGCGCATGCCGCTCGACGACGAGTACCAGGACCAGCTGAAGTCGAACTTCGCGGATCTCGCGAACATCGGCGGGCGTCCGGCCGGCGCCGTGACGGCCGCGTGCTTCCTGTCGCGCTTCACCGAGAGCTATCCGTGGGCTCACCTCGACATCGCGGGTACCGCATGGAAGGGTGGCGCGGCGAAGGGTGCGACGGGCCGTCCGGTGCCGTTGCTCGCGCAGTTCCTGATCGATCGCGCCGGCCAGTGATGGCGGTGCTGACGACGATGCGGGTACGCGGGCAATGACGCGGATCGATTTCCACTCGAACGTCGGCGATTCGCTCGCATACGCGTGCCGGCTGCTGCGCAAGGCCTACCAGGCCGGGCAGCCGGTCGTCGTGCTCGCCGAGCCCGCGCGCCTGCGCGCGCTCGACGAGCGGCTCTGGACGTTCTCGCCGCTCGATTTCATCCCGCATTGCGGCGTCGACAGCGAGCACGCAGCCGGCACGCCGATCGTGCTGGCCGCCGATCTCGATCGTGCGCCGCATCACCACGTGCTGCTGAACCTCGGCGCCGCCGTGCCCGCGCAGTTCGCCCGCTTCGAGCGCCTGCTCGAAGTGGTCGGCAACGCGCCGGACGAGCTGGCCGCGGGCCGCGACCGCTACCGGTTCTACCGCGACCGCGGATACGCGCTGAACAACTACAAGCAGGGCAGCTAGCCGCAACCGTCGACGGAGTGTTGCCGTGACAGAAGCCGATTCATCCTCGATCCCGACGCTGACCGACGTGCTGGTGCCCGGCAAGCCGGTGCCGGCGCGCGCGTCCGCGCCCGCCGCGCCGCAGCCGCACGGCCATCCGGCGATTCCGGTGCTCACCGACGTGGTCGCGCCGGGAGATTCCCTGAAAACCGGGGCCTACCCCGAAACCGACGTCGTCATCGAGCCGGTGCCGACGCTGCACGTGCCGGCGATCGAGTTGCCTGGCGACGTGGCGGCAGCCGAGGCGGCGGCGATGGGCGAGACCGATGCGCCGGCCGAAACCGGCGCCGCGGAGCACGTGGTCGCCGAAGATGCGGCCGTAATGAATGCGCCGCTGCGGTCGTCGCTGGCCGACGATGGCGTGCCGCAGCACGCGTTTGCCGCGATGACACAAGGAGCGGCCGGGCAGGTGCCTGAGACGGCGCTGCCGGAGGCCGTCGTACCGGCCGGCGTGCCGCTGCCGGATGCGGGCGCCGCAGCGGGGCTGACGCCGGAGGATGCGCAGCATATCGCCGAGCGCCTGCGCAATCGGTTGACGAACTATCTGACCGGTGCGGGCCGCGACGCGATCGAGGCACGCTGCCGTGACGCGCTGCATGAGCATTCGGCCTGGCTCGTGGGCCAGGTCACGCGCGAGGTGGCGCTCGCGCTGGAAACCGAGGTGATGGACTGGGTCCGCGACGCGGTCGATGAAGAGATCGCGCGCCGCCGCGCCGGCCGTTCCGGCTGAATGTGCGGCCCGCACGGGCGATCCGTGGTGGAAAAGAGGGTGCGGTTCCAGTAGGTACAGGCGAGGCGGCCGTCAGGGCGCCGGTCGGTCGGTGCAGGCCCGCCTGCCGGCAGCGCCCGGTACAACGGCGATCGCCGTCCGGGCATCCGCTTCAGCGCACCGACAGCACCCATTGCGCGAGCGTGTGGGCTTCGGTGTTCGACAGCTGCGTATTGGCGGGCATCGGCACGCTGCCCCATACGCCGACGCTGCCTTTCACGATCGATTGGGCCAGGTAGTCGACGGCGTCGCCGCGCGCCGAGTACTTGCCGGCGATGTCGTGGAACGACGGGCCCATCAGCGGCTTGCTCACCGCATGGCAGGCCATGCAGTTCCTGCGCTGCGCCAGCGCGAGTCCGTCGGCCTGGTCGGCACGCGCGGCCGCTGCGCTGCCGGTCAGCAGCATCACGAGCAGCGCGCGCAATATCGTCTGTTTCATGCGGTTCTCCGCCGGCGGGGACAGCCGGCTTCATGGTCCGCGCATTATAAAAGCAAAGGGAAAGCGCGTTTTGCGCGTTTCCCCGGCGGCCATGTTTATTGGGGACGCATGTAGCGGCGGGCTGCCGTCAACCCGTGACGGCCCCCTTGTTCGCCGGCCGTGCGAGCGCCGCGAATTTCGCGAGCACGCCGCGCGTGTAGCGCGGTGCCGGCTGTTGCCACGCGGCGCGGCGGCGCGCGAGTTCCGCATCGTCGACATTCAGTTGCAGCAGCAGCCGGTGCGCGTCGATCGTGATCGAGTCGCCTTCCTGCACGAGCGCGATCGTGCCGCCGACGAACGCCTCGGGCGCGACGTGGCCGACCACCATCCCCCAGGTGCCGCCCGAGAAACGGCCGTCCGTGATGAAGCCGACCGATTCGCCGAGCCCCTTGCCGATGATCGCGGACGTCGGCGCGAGCATTTCCGGCATGCCGGGGCCGCCCTGCGGGCCGAGATAGCGCAGCACGAGGATGTCGCCCGCGCGGATCCGGTCGCCGAGGATCGCGTCCATCGCGCTCTGTTCGTCGTCGAACACGCGGGCCGGGCCCGTGATCACCGGGTTCTTCAGGCCGGTGATCTTCGCGACCGCGCCGTCTTCCGCGAGATTGCCCTTCAGGATCGCCAGGTGGCCTTCCTTGTACAGCGCGCGGTCGATCGGGTAGATCACGTCCTGGTCGGCGCGCGGCACGCTCGGCACGTCCTTCAGCTCGTCGGCGATCGTGCGGCCCGTGATCGTCATGCAGTCGCCGTGCAGCAGCCCCGCATCGAGCAGGATCTTCAGCACCTGCGGAATCCCGCCGGCCTGGTGCAGGTCGGTCGCGACATACTTCCCGGACGGCTTCAGGTCGCAGATCACGGGCACGCGCTTGCGGATGCGCTCGAAGTCGTCGATCGTCCAGTCGACCTCGGCCGCGTGCGCGATCGCGAGATAGTGCAGCACCGCATTGGTCGAGCCGCCCGTCGCCATGATCACCGACACGGCGTTCTCGATCGCTTCCTTCGTGATGATGTCGCGCGGCTTCAGGTCGCGCTTCACGGCCTCGACGAGCACGCGCGCCGATTCGGCGGCCGAATCGACCTTCTCCTGGTCGGGGTTCGCCATCGTCGACGAATAGAGCAGCGACATCCCGAGCGCCTCGAACGACGAGCTCATCGTGTTCGCGGTGTACATGCCGCCGCACGAGCCCGACGTCGGGCATGCGTTCTTCTCGACCCCATCGAAATCCTCCTGCGACATCCGGCCCGCGGTGAATTCGCCGACGGCCTCGAACGACGACACGATCGTCAGGTCCTTGCCCTTCCAGTGGCCGGGGCGGATCGTGCCGCCGTACACGTAGATGCCCGGCACGTTCAGGCGCGCGAGCGCGATCATCCCGCCCGGCATGTTCTTGTCGCAGCCGCCGACCACCACCACGCCGTCCATCCATTGGCCCTGCACGCAGGTCTCGATGCAGTCGGCGATCACCTCGCGCGACACGAGCGAGTACTTCATCCCCTCGGTGCCCATCGACATGCCGTCCGAAATCGTCGGCGTGCCGAAGATCTGCGGGTTCGCGCCGGACGCCTTCACGGCGTCGACGGCCGCGTCCGACAGGCGCTGCAGGCCGGAATTGCAGGGCGTGATCGTCGAATGGCCGTTCGCGATGCCGACCATCGGCTTGTCGAAATCGTCCTTCTGGTAGCCGAGTGCGTAATACATCGAGCGGTTCGGCGAACGGGCCACGCCTTGCGTGATGTGCTTCGAGCGACGGTTGTACGACATGGGGGACTCCATCGTTGTGTGGGCGTCGCTCGTGAGGGCGCGCCGGTTCGGATCAATCAAGAATGGAGTTTCCGGATTGGGATGTCCAATATATTATTTGTGGCTTATTAAGTCGTTTTACGAATGAATCGAGCATGGCCGATCCGACACCCGATCTGCGCCAGTGGCGCTATTTCATGACTGTCGCCGACGAGCGCCATTTCGGCCGCGCGGCCGAACGCCTGTCGATGACGCAGCCGCCGCTGTCGCAGGCGATCCGCGCGCTCGAGGACACGCTCGGCGTCGCACTGTTCGTCCGCACCAAGCGCTCGGTGGCGCTGACGGCGGTCGGCGCGGCGCTGTTGCCCGACGTGCGCCGGCTGCTGGCGTCGGCCGATGCGCTGCCGCCGCTGGCGCGGCGGCTCGCGCGCGGCGAGGCCGGCTCGCTGTCGCTCGCGTTCGTATCGACCGCCGACTACGGGCTGCTGCCGTCGCTGCTGCGCGCGTTCGGCGCACGCTACCCGCAAGTGCGCCTGCAGCTCGCGGAGGCGACGAGCGACGTGCAGATCGACGAGCTCGTCGCCGGCCGCATCGACGCGGGGCTCGTCATTCCGCCGGTGCCGCCGCGCCATGCGGCCGGGCTGTCGTACCTGCCCGTGGTGCGCGAGCCGCTGGTGGTCGCGATGCCCGCTGCGGCGTCCGATGCGCCCGAAGACGCACCCGTGCATCTCGCCGAAGTGGCCGCGTTGCCGCTCGTGATCTTTCCGCGCCGTTTGGCGCCCGGCTTTTATGACATCATTACGGGCTGCTACGGCGCGGCGGGGGAGACCCCGCGCATCGGCCAGGAGGCGATCCAGATGCAGACGATCGTCAGCCTCGTGTCGGCCGGCATGGGCGTCGCACTGGTGCCGCAATCGCTGCGTAACCTGCGGCGCACCGGCGTGGTTTACCGGCCGCTCGCCGGTCCCGCGCCGGTCGTCGAGACCGGCCTCGTGTGGCGCACGGGCGACGTGAGCCCCGTGCTGGCCGGCTTCATCGACGTCGTGCGCGCGCAGGGCCTGGCCGCGTGACGTGAACGATGGTGCACCGGTGCCGTCCAATGCGCGGTGCTGCGCAGTGCGACAGCCGTACCGCATTCGAAAACTTCTTCGCTAACCCATGATCATTCACCCGAATTTCGACCCCGTTGCGATCCATCTCGGGCCGCTGGCCGTGCGCTGGTACGGCCTCATGTATCTCGTCGGCTTCATCGCGGCGATCGTCGTCGGCCGGATCCGTCTGAAGCTGCCGCACGTCGCGGCGCAGGGCTGGACCGCGAAGGACATCGACGACATGATGTTCTACGGCGTGCTCGGCACCGTGCTGGGCGGCCGGCTCGGCTACGTGCTGTTCTACAAGGCCGATTTCTATTTCTCGCATCCGCTCGACGTGTTCAAGGTGTGGGAAGGCGGCATGTCGTTTCATGGCGGCTTCCTCGGTGTCACGCTCGCGATGATGCTGTTCGCGTGGCAGCGCAAGCGCCACTGGCTGCAGGTCACCGATTTCGTCGCGCCGATGGTGCCGACGGGGCTCGCGGCCGGGCGGCTCGGCAACTTCATCAACGGCGAACTGTGGGGCCGCGTGACCGATCCGGCGGCACCGTGGGCGATGCTGTTCCCGGGCGCGATGCGCGACGATGCGGCGTGGCTGCCGAAGCATCCCGAGCTTGTCGAGAAGTGGCATCTCGCCGACGTGTTCATGCAATACCAGATGCTGCCGCGCCATCCTTCGCAGCTCTATGAAATCGCGCTCGAAGGTATCGTGCTGTTCTTCGCGCTGTTCTTCTTCTCGCGCAAGTCGCGGCCGATGGGCGCCGTGTCCGCGCTGTTCCTGATCGGCTATGGCCTCGCACGCTTCACGGTCGAGTTCGCGCGCGAGCCCGACGACTTCCTCGGCCTGCTGGCGCTCGGCCTGTCGATGGGGCAGTGGCTGTCGCTGCCGATGATCCTCGCGGGTGTCGCGCTGATGGTGTGGGCGTATCGCCGCCGCTCGGCAAACGCCGCGGCGTGATGCGAAATCGATGCGCGCGCAATCGACGCGTGCATCGACAACGCGCAGGCACATGAAAAACGCCGGCCCTCGGGCCGGCGTTTTTCGTTTCCTATAGCTGCGCGTGGCGCGTTACTTCATCTGCACCGAGCCGTTGACGGTGACCGACACGGTCGCCTTGCCGCCTTCGACCGCGATCGGTGCGCTCATCTTCGCGCTGTCCATCGGCGCCGCGGCCATCGCCATCATGCGTGGGTACGGCTGTACGTTGCGGCCGCTGCCGACGTTCACGTCGCGGATCGTGTAGCTGCTGTAGCCGAACGCCTTCGCGGCTTCGTCCGCGCGTGCGCGGAACGACTTGATCGCCTCGGTCGTGAGCTTCTGCTCGGCCGTGCGCTGCGCTTCAGGCGACAGCGAGAACTCGACATTCGCGACCTGCATCAGGTTCGACAACTGGCCCGCGAGCTTCGACGCCGCGGCGAAATCGCGCGATTCGAGCGCCACCTCGGTACGCCCGCGCCACGCGGAAATCTTGCCGTCGCGATCGGTGCTCGGATACACGGAGAACGCACCCGTATGCGCGGTGACGCCCGACACGCCCTTCGCCTGCGACAGCGCTGCGTCGGCGCGCTGGTTCAGCTGCGCCGTGAGGCTGCCCGGGTCCTTGGCCTGCTGCTCGTAGAACAGCGTGATGTGGATGATGTCCTGCGGCACGTCGGCGCTGGCCTGCGACGACAGCGACAGCACGCCGGCCGGCTCGGGGAAATGCGGGTTCGCGGTTTGCGCGTGCGCGGCGGGCGACGCGAGCGTCAGCGCGACGGGAACGGCGGCGGCGAGGGCGAGCGACAGCGCGAGTGCGGATTTCTTGGTCATTGTTGGACTCCTTGTGCGAGGGCGCGCACGCGGATCACGCGTGCACGACGCGGGCGTACCGCGCGACGAAATAAACGGCGGCCGGCCTGATCGGTCGACAGCGGTTGCTTAGGCTGCGCAAAAGACCCGCGAGTTCCGTGTCGGCATGCGTGTGCTGACCAGATTTGACCTTTGGCGTGCGCCTACTTCATCAACTTCTCGGTGATGAAGCGCCATTCGGCACGCGTAACCGGTGTGATCGACAAGCGGTTGCCGCGGGCCAGCACGCGCATGTCGGCGAGTTCGTCGTGTTCGCGCAGTGCGGCGAGCGGCACGAGCGGCGACTTTTTCACGTAGCGCACGTCGACGAGCAACCAGCGCGGTGCTTCCTGCGTCGATTTCGGGTCGTAATAGGGGCTTGCAGGATCGAACTGCGTGGGATCGGGGTAGGGTGTCGACGACACTTCCGCGAGGCCCGCGATGCCCGGCTCGGGGCAGCTCGAGTGATAGAACAGCACGCCGTCGCCGATCTTCATCGTGTCGCGCATGAAATTGCGCGCCTGATAGTTGCGCACGCCGGTCCATGGCAGCGAGCGCTGCGGGGCGTTGGCGAGATCGTCGATGCTTGCTTCGTCCGGTTCGGACTTCATCAGCCAGTATTGCATGGATCGTGATCGACGCAGAAAGAGGCTGCTACAAAAGAAAACGGCACCGGGACGTGCCCGATGCCGTTGGATAGGCCCCCGCCTTGGCCGCTAGGCCGGCATCCTGAACCTGGGGTTCAGAATTGGTCGCAGTTAGCAGCACTTCGGGTACATCAGACAGAGTGACGCGCGCGCCCGTGCTACAAATTTCCGCAACCGTGCACATGGCATTGGTTCAAGGAATATATGACCTTGGCGAACCAGGCAGGGAAGCTGACTGAACTGTGATTCGATGCGCCAATTTGACCACCGTTGACCGCCGAGATCAAGGGGAATCGACACATCGTTTGAAACGTTACTGCGTCTCGTGCTGTGCGAGCACCGCGCCGAGCTGTTCGTTCATCTGGTGCATTGTACGACGGATTTCCTCCGCCGGAAATGCTTCACCGTGCCGCACACTCGTTTGCAGCCGCAGCAATTCCGATGCGAGCGACAGTGCCGCCATCACCGCAATGCGATCGGTGCCGCGTACCGAACTGTTCGAGCGGATTTTCGACATTTCTGCGTCGACGCGCGCGACTGCCTCGAGCAGCGCCGCTTCGGTCTCGGCCGAACAGGCGAGCCGATAGGGCTGGCCGAGAATCGAGACTTCGATCTGCTTGGTGCTCATGCATGTTCTCCGTGGCTGGCCGCGTCATCGCCATCCGGACGCGCCTGCGCATCCAGCAGGTCGAGCTGGTTGTCGGCTTGCTCCGCGCTTTTCGAGCGCGGCAGCTTTTCGAGAATCGCGTTCAGTTTCACCTGGGCGTCGTCGATCTTTGCCGACAGCGTGTCGCGCTCGGCCGCGAGCGCATTGCGTTCGTCACGCAGTTCCGCGAGTTCCGCGCGGACCGTGTCCGCTTCCGTGCGCAATTGCGCGACCTGCTCTTCGAGCGCGAGCCGTTCCGCGTGATAGCGCTTGTTCAGCGAAATCAGACGGCCAATATTTTGAGATAAGGTTTCGAGTTCGTTGAGCATTTGCTGCGTCCTCTAAAGACCCAGCATTTTAGCGCGGAATAACGCGCAATCCGACATCTGTAACGTTTCCAGTCGTAACACCCCTGCTTCTCGCCGTGAATCGGTGCTTCCCGCACGTGTCCGGACGCTTCCTTGACGCTCGCGCTACCCGCTCCTAAACTGGCGCCGCCTCGGTGCTCGCGCGTGGCACGCGCGGTTAAACGGGAAGCAGGGCGCGCGATCATGGAGCGCGCCAACCTGCGCTGCCCCCGCAACGGTAAGCGGCCGCGTCCCTTGACGCAGGCCGGCTCGGGCGCGTCTTGCATGCAGGTGTCGCATGCGGGCGCGGGCCACTGCGCGTGACACGCGCGGGAAGGCGAGCCGGACCGCCGCCAGCCCGGATACCGGCCGAGACGGGAAGCCCGCACGGGCTTCATGACGCGCGGCCTGCGGGGAGGCGGGCCGCGCAATGCTTCACGGAATGTTCTTCGATGCTGACCCCAATCGTCCGCACGGCGTCCCAGTCACGCCCGGCCGGCAACCTCGAGCGGATGCGCCGCGCGTCATGCGCGCGGCCGTGCACGGCATGAGCGCCGCGCGCGCTACCGCGATCTGGGCCGCGCTGGCCGCCGTGGTCGCGCTGCTGTTCGTCGCGTCGCTGTCGATCGGCAGCGTGCCGATGTCACCGTGGCAGGCGCTTGCATCGCTCGTGCCGCATGGCGGCGATGCGCTGTTCGCCGATATCGTCCGCACGCTGCGCCTGCCGCGTGCGCTGGCGGGTTTCGCGTGCGGCGCGCTGCTCGCGCTGGCCGGCGCACTGCTGCAGGTGCTGCTGCGCAATCCGCTCGCGGAACCCTACGTACTCGGCGTGTCCGGCGGCGCGGCCGGCTTCGCGCTCGTCGCGATGATCGCCGGCGGCGCGTGGTGGCTCGTCGACGTGTCGGCATTTGCCGGCGCGCTCGTCTCTGTCGCGCTCGTACTCGGCCTCGCGCGCCGCGAGCTGTGGCGCGGTGATGCGCGCGACGCGTCGCCGCGCCTGCTGCTCACGGGCGTCGTGATCGCGGCAGGGTGGGGCGCGCTCGTCACGCTGTTGCTGTCGCTCGCACCCGATGCGCGGCTGCGCGGCATCATCTTCTGGCTCACGGGCGACCTGAACGGCGTGACGGCGCCGTGGTTCGCGTGGGGTGCGCTGTTGCTGGCCGCCTGCGTCGCGCTGCCGGCTGCGCCGCAACTGAACGTGCTGCTGCGCGGCGACGCGACCGCGCAGGCGCTCGGCGTGCCCGTCGCGCGCGTGCGCGTGCGGATCTATCTCGTCGCGTCGCTGGCCGCCGCGGCCGCGGTGACGACGGCCGGCACGATCGGCTTCGTCGGCCTCGTCGTTCCGCATGCGCTGCGGCTTGCGTTCGGCAACGACCAGCGGATGCTGCTGCCGGCCGCGATGCTCGCGGGCGGCGGCGGCGTGATGGCGGCCGACCTGCTCGCGCGCACCGCGATCGCGCCCGCGCAGTTGCCGGTCGGCGTGATGACCGCGTTGATCGGCGTGCCGGTGTTCCTGTGGATGTTGTTGAGGAGGCCGATGCGATGACGGATGCTGGACTGCACGCCGTCGACCTGACGCTGAAGGCCGGCGCGCGCACGTTGCTCGCCGGGTTCACGCAAGCCTTCCGCCCCGGCGAGATCTGGTGTGTCGCGGGGCCGAACGGCGCGGGCAAGACGACGCTGCTCGCGACGCTCGCGGGGCTGCAGCCGCCGGCCGGCGGACAGGTCGAGATCGACGGCCGGCCGCTTGCCGCGTGGCGCCCCGAGCAACTCGCGCAGCGCCGCGCGCTGATGCCGCAGCAACTGCACGACGCGTTCAGCGCGACGGTGTTCGACACGGTGCTGCTCAACCGCTTTCCGTATCTAGGCGGCTGGGGCTGGGAGCGCGACGGCGATCGCGCGGCCGCGCACGATGCACTCGCGACGTTCGACCTGACTGCACTCGCGTCGCGCGACGTGCTGTCGCTGTCGGGCGGCGAGCGGCAGCGGGTCGCGCTGGCTGCGACGCTGTGCCAGGATGCGCCGCTGATGCTGCTTGACGAACCGCTCGCGCATCTCGACCTGCATCACCAGATCGACTGCCTGACCGCGCTGACTGCATGGCTCGACACGGGCCCGCGCACGGTGCTGTTCTCGTGTCACGACCTGAATCTCGCGCGTCGCTTCGCCACGCATGCGCTGCTGCTCGACGGTCGCGGCCGCGCGTGGGCCGGCGCCGTGCACGACGTGCTGACGCCCGAGCGCGCGAGCGATGCATTCGGCTATCCGCTCGTGCTGATCCGCGAGAACGGCCGCGATGCGCTGCTGCCGGCGTGGCCTGCGCGACAATGACCTATCCTGTTCCGATTCCTTCGATGCGCGGCGCGTGCCGCGCCCACGACACGGCTCCCCGATGACGACTCCGACCCACTTCCCGCCCGCGATCGCGCCGCTCGACGACGCGCTGCGCACACGCCTGCAGCATGTGATCGACCACAAGACCAAGCCGCCCGGCAGCCTCGGCCAGCTCGAGGCGGTCGCGCTGCAGATCGGCCTGATCCAGCACACCGAGCGGCCGGTCGTGCAGCGCCCGGTGACGATCGTGTTCGCCGGCGACCACGGGATCGCGGCCGAGGGCGTGAGCCCCTATCCGCAGGCGGTGACCGCGCAGATGGTCGCGAACTTCCTGGCCGGCGGCGCGGCGATCAACGCGTTCTCGGGCGTCGCGCAGAGCACGCTCGAGATCGTCGATGCGGGCGTCGCGTCGCCGTTGCCGCTGTCCGACCGGCTGGTGTCGGTGCCGGTCGCGCGCGGCACGCGCAACTTCGTGGCGGAGCCGGCGATGTCGCGCGACGAGGCGATGACGGCGCTGGCCGCCGGTGCGGCGCGCGTGCGCCTGCATGCGTCGCTCGGCACGAACGTGATCGGATTCGGCGAGATGGGGATCGCGAACACGTCGTCGGCCGCGTGCCTGATGAGCCGCCTGCTCGACGTGCCGATCGACGCGTGCGTCGGGCGCGGCACGGGCCTCGACGACCAGGGCCTCGCGCACAAGCGCGCGGTGCTCGGCCGTGCGCTCGTCAAGCACTCGCACGCGATCGCGCCGCTCGACGTGCTCGCGACGTTCGGCGGCTTCGAGATCGCGATGATGACGGGCGCGTATCTCGCGGCCGCGAGCGAGCGGATGACGATCCTCGTCGACGGCTTCATCGCGACGGCCGCGCTGCTCGTCGCCGAGCGCATCGCGCCCGGTGTGCGCGACTACTGCGTGTTCTCGCATACGTCGCACGAGGCCGGCCACCGGCGCATGCTCGAACATTTCGGCGCGAAGCCGCTGCTCGCGCTCGACCTGCGGCTCGGCGAAGGCACCGGTGCGGCGCTCGCGCTGCCGCTGGTGCGCGCCGCGGCCGCCTTCCTCAGCGAGATGGCGAGCTTCGAATCCGCCGGCGTCGACGATCGTGACGCCTGACCGCGCGCGCGGCGTGCGGGCCGAACTGCGCTACTTCTTCGTCGCGCTCGGCTATTTCACGCGCGTGCCGGTGCCGCGTTCGATCGGTTACGCGGCCGGCGATCTCGACCAGGCTGCGCGGTATTTCCCGTTCGTCGGCGCGTGCGTCGGCGCGTGGGGCGCGCTCGTCTATCTCGTCGCGCTGCGCGTGCTGCCGCCGTCGATCGCGGTCGGGCTGTCGATGGCCGCGACGCTGCTCGCGACCGGCGCATTCCACGAGGACGGCCTCGCCGACAGTTGCGATGCGTTCGGCGGCGGCTATACGCGCGACGACGTGCTGCGCATCATGCACGACTCGCGGATCGGCACGTTCGGCGCGGTCGCGCTCGTGATCACGCTCGGCCTGAAATGGCAGGCGCTTGCGTCGATGCTGCCGCTGCGCGCCGCATGGACGATGATCGCCGCGCATGCGGCAAGCCGCGCGGCCGCCGTGAGCCTGCTGATGACGCTCGACTACGTGCGGTCCGAAGGCAAGGCGAAGCCCGTCGCGCAGCGGATGGGCGGTCGCGCGGCGGGCGTCGCGGCTGCATTCGGATTGCCCTGGCTGTTCTGGCCCGACTGGCGCATGGGCATCGCGGTGTGCGTGGCGCTCGTGCTCGTGCGCGCGTGGGCCGCCCGCTATTTCGTGAAGCGGATCGGCGGTTATACGGGCGACTGTCTCGGCTTCGCGCAGCAACTGTGCGAACTGGCGATCTATCTCGTGGTGCTCGGATGGACGTCGTCCTGATCCGTCATCCGGCCGTCGGTGTCGAGCCGGGCATCTGCTACGGTCGCAGCGACGTGCCGCTCGCCGCGCCGGCCGATGCCGGCGTGCAGGCCGTGCGTGCGCATCTGTCGGCACTCGGCGCGCCGTTGCCCGCACAGGTCCTGACGAGCCCGTCGACGCGCTGCCTGTCGGTTGCCGAACGGCTCGCGCAGGCATTCGATGTGCCGTTGCGGTGCGATGCCGACTGGCAGGAAATGGACTTCGGCGCGTGGGAAATGCAGCGCTGGGACGACATCGATCGCGCGGCGCTCGATGCGTGGGCCGCCGACCTGATGCATGCATGCGCGCACGGCGGCGAAAGCGTTGCACGGTTCGTCGCGCGGGTCGCACGGCAGGCTGATGCGATTGCGCAGTTCGACGAATCGCAATGGGTCGTCACGCATGCGGGTGTGGTCCGCGCGTTCGCGTCGCACGTATTGCGTGTCCCGCTCGAAACGCTGTTGTCACGGCCGGTGCCGACGGGCGGCGTGGTCTGGCTGCGCGCGGACGCCGCCGCGCGAACGTGGGAAGTCGTTCGCTGGGACGAATAGACACGCCGGCGCCTGCAGGTGAGCGGCACGACGTGCGGTCAGGTCAGTCTCGGGCATCGGTCGCACCGTTCACACCGTTCGCCGGTGTGCGATGAACGCGCGAGTCGCCGAAAATCAGCGCGCCGGCCGCCGTGCACGCGCGGCATCGAGATCCTCGCACAGCGCCGCCGCGCCCTGTGCGATCCGCGGCGACGGCCGCGTCAGCAGGTCGCCGTCGATCGCGAACAGGTTGTTGCGCGCCACGGCCGTCAGCGCGGGCCACGCGCGCCAGCGCGCCAGGCTCGGCAGCGGTTCGTTCGAACGCGTCGCACCGGCGCCGGTCGTCACGATTGCTTCCGGATTCGCCGCGAGCACGGCCTCGTCGGTGACGGTCGGTGCGAGCGGCTTGAGCGACGCAAACACGTTGCGGCCGCCGCACAGCTCGATCACTTCGTTGATCAGGTGCGTGCCGTTGAGCGTCGTCAGCGGCCGGTCCCAGACCTGGAAGAACATCGTGACGGGCGCGCGCGCCGCATAGCGTGCGCGCAGCGCCGCGATATCGCGCGCATAGGCGGCCGCGGCCGCATCGGCCGCCGGCTGCGTGCCGAGCAGCGTGCCGAGCCGGCGCAGCGACGACGACACGTCGTCGAGATGCTTCGGTTCGCTGAAGAACAGCGGGATGTGTAGCGCGCGCAGCGCGTCGGTCTGCCGCTCGGCGTTGCCGTGCCGCCAGACGACGATCAGGTCGGGTTTCAGTGCGGCGATCCGTTCGAGGTCGAGCGCCTTGTTGTCGCCCACGCGCGGCACCGCTTGCGCGGCGGGCGGATAGTCGCTGTAGGTCACGGTGCCGACGAGCTTCGCGCCGCCGCCGGCCGCGTAGACGAGTTCGGTCGCATGTGGCGCGAGGCTGATCACGCGTCGCGCGGGCGCAGGCAGCGTGACGGCATTGCCGGCGTCGTCGCGCGCCGACACCTCGGCGTGAGCGAGCGGCGCGTAAGCGAGCGCGGCCGCCGTCGCGGCCGGCGCGAGCCGGTGAAACGTGCGAGGAATCATGCGGATGCCGGTTGCAGCAGCGGCACGCAGTGCGCGAGCGCATCGCCGAGGCGCTGCCATTCGGCTTCGCTGCCCGGCAGGCCGACGCGCACGCTCGATGGCGTCGGGAAGTGCCGCGTCCAGATTCCGTGCGTCGCGAGGGCCGCATGCAGCGCCGCGGCGCGCGGATCGTCGGTCCAGCTGAAGAGCGGCGTCGCGCGAACCGCGAAGCCGTGCGCGCGCAGCAATGCCGCCAGACGTTCGCCGTCGGCCGCGAGCCGTTCGCGGGCGGCGGCCTGCCACGCGCGATCGGCGAACGCCGCGGTCACCGCGTGACGTGCGGGACCGCCGACTGTCCACGCGCCAAGTATGTCGCGCAACGCGACGATCCGGTCGGGGCACGCGAGCACGAATCCCGCGCGGATGCCGGCGAGCCCGTAGAACTTGCCGACCGAGCGCAGCACGACAAGCCCCGGGCGATCGACCTGCGGCGCGAGCGACTGCGATGCGCCCGTATCGGCGAACGCCTCGTCGACGATCAGCGTGCCGCCGCGCGCCGCGAGCTGCGCATGCCAGCCGAGCAGGCGCCCGGCCGGCACGAACTCGGCGGTCGGGTTGTTCGGATTCCCGACGATGACGTGACGCAGCGTCGCCGGCAGCGTATCGGCACCGATGTCGAGCGGCACGACGCGATGGCCGTGGCGCGCGAAGGCGGGCGCGTATTCGCCGTACGCGAGCGCCGCGACGCCGGCGTCGCCGGCTGGCAGCAACGCGGGCAATGCGCGGATCGCGGCCTGGCTGCCGGCAACCGGCAACACGTGGGCGGGATCGGGCGCGTGGTAGTACTGCGCGGCGCGGGCCGCGAGGCCGTCGCCGTCGTCGGGCAGCCGGCGCCACGCGTCGGCCGGGACGGGCGGCACCGGATAGCCGACCGGATTGATCCCGGTCGACAGGTCGAGCCACGCGTCGTACGGAATGCCGTGGCGGCGGGCGGCTTCATGCAGGTTGCCGCCGTGCGCGATGCGTGTATCAGACATGATGGGTAGCCATGGCGAGTGCGCCGCTCGCGACCAGCAGCGCGAGCCACAGGGCAAGCGTGCGCGTGACGAGCGACAGCGCGGCGACGATGTGGAGGGCGGTGGCAGACGCGCCGGTACCGAGCGCCGGACGATCCTCGATCTCGCCGTGATAGACGGCCGGGCCGCCGAGCTGCACGTTCAGGCTGCCGGCGCCTGCTGCCATCACGGGCCCCGCGTTCGGGCTGTCCCAGTGACGCGCCTGCGTGCGCCAGCAGCGCCATGCGGAGGCGGTATCGCCGAGCAGTGCGTAGCTTGCGGCCGTGAGGCGCGCGGGCAGCCAGTTCAGCGCATCGTCGAGACGCGCGGCGGCCCAGCCGAAGGTCAGGAAGCGCGGCGTGCGGTAACCCCACATCGCGTCGAGCGTGTTCGCAAGCCGGAACAGCAGCGCGCCGGGACCGCCCGCGACGACGAACCAGAACAGCGCGCCGAAGATTGCATCGTTGCCGTTCTCGAGCGCGGATTCGACGGCCGCGCGCGACAGCGCGCCTTCATCGGCGTCGCTCGTATCGCGCGACACGATGCGCGCGGTCAGCGTGCGCGCAGCCGCGAGGTCGTGCCGCAGCAGCGCGGCGGCGATCGGCGCGACATGGTCGGCGAGGCTCTTCGCGCCGAGCGCGAACCACAGCAGCGCGACGTGCAGTGCCGCCGCGAGCGGCCACGGCAGCACGGTGACGAGCCACGCCGCGACGGCCACCGGCGGCACGACGGCCGCGAGCCACGCGGTGACGCCGACCATGCGGCCGCGCCGGCCCGTGTTCAGCGCGCCTTCGATGCGTGCGGCGAGGCGGCCGAACGCGACGAGCGGATGCCAGCCGGCCGGCTCGCCGATTGCGCGGTCGACGATCGCGGCCGCGACCGCGAGCATCGCGACGACGGGCAGCGACAGCATCAGCATGACGGCGCTCCCGCCTTGAGGTCGAGCGGCAGCCCCGCGACGAGCAGCGTCACGCGTGTCGCGAGCGCGGCGACACGCTGGTTCAGGCGCCCGAGCTCGTCGACGTAGCGGCGCGTGACCGACCCGAGCGGCACGACGCCGAGCCCGATCTCGTTGCTGACGACGATCACTTTCGCGCGTGCGCCGCGCAATGCGTGCTCGAGCCGGTCGACCTGGACCGCGTACTGCGCATCGTCGAGCGGTTCGCCGTCGGCCGGGCACAGCAGGTTCGTGAGCCACAGCGTCAGGCAGTCGACGAGCAGGCACGCGTGCGGATCGTCGAGCCGCGCGAGCGTGCCGGCGAGGTCGACGGGGGCGTCGGCGAAGCCCCAGTCGGCCGGCCGCCGCGCGCGATGATGCGCGATGCGCTGCGCGAATTCGGCATCGGCGGCGGTCGCGGTCGCGATGTAGGTGACGGGGCGGCCGCTGGCGGCGGCGAGCTGCTCGGCATGGGCGCTCTTGCCCGAGCGCGCGCCGCCGAGGACGAAGGTGAGGTCGTGCGGAATCATCGCGTGATTGTAACGGCGCGGGCGGCCTGTCGCGGGCGATAATGCGGCCTTCGCTTCGCAATGACCTTCACACGATGAATGCACCCGAGCCGCGGCCGCGCGGCACGCTGATGATCCAGGGCACGACCTCCGACGCGGGCAAGAGCACGCTCGTCGCGGGCCTGTGCCGCCTCGCGCGTCGCGCCGGCGCACGCGTGGCGCCGTTCAAGCCGCAGAACATGGCGCTCAACAGCGCGGTGACGGCCGACGGCGGCGAGATCGGCCGTGCACAGGCGCTGCAGGCGCTGGCCGCGGGCGTTGCGCCGCATACGGATTTCAACCCCGTGCTGCTGAAGCCGACGAGCGATCGCGGCGCGCAGGTGATCATTCACGGCAAGGCGCGCATGAACCTCGATGCACGCGCGTATCACGACTACAAGCCGGTTGCGTTCGATGCGGTGCTCGAGTCGTACGCACGCCTGCGCGCCGGTTACGACACGGTGATCGTCGAAGGCGCCGGCAGCCCGGCCGAGATCAACCTGCGCGAAGGCGACATCGCCAACATGGGCTTCGCCGAGCGCGTCGACTGTCCGGTCGTGCTCGTCGCCGACATCGACCGCGGCGGCGTGTTCGCGCACCTGGTCGGCACGCTCGCGTGCCTGTCGGACAGCGAACGCGCACGCGTGCGCGGTTTCGTGATCAATCGCTTCCGCGGCGACATCAAGCTGCTCGAACCGGGGCTCGACTGGCTGCGCGCGCAGACGGGCAAGCCCGTGTTCGGCGTGCTGCCGTACCTGCACGGGCTGCTGCTCGATGCCGAGGACATGCTGCCCGCGCAGGCGCGCAGCGACGCCGCGCGCAGCGACGCCGGCGTGCTGCGCGTCGTCGTGCCCGCGCTGCCGCGCATCAGCAATCACACGGATTTCGATCCGCTGCGCGCGCATCCGCAAGTCGAATTCACGTACTGGAAGAGCGGCCCCGTGCCGGACGCCGACCTGCTGATCCTGCCCGGTTCGAAGAGCGTGCAGCGCGACCTCGCGTGGCTGCGCGACGCGGGCTGGGATGCGGTGATCCGTCGCCACCTGCGCTACGGCGGCAAGGTGATCGGCATCTGCGGCGGCATGCAGATGCTCGGCCGCACGCTCGACGATCCGCTCGGCCTCGAAGGCGTGCCCGGCAGCGTGCCGGGGCTCGCGCTGCTCGATTTCGACACGACGCTGCAGCCCGACAAGACGCTGAAGAACGTGACGGGGCAGCTTGCGCTGCCGGGCGCCGCCGCCGTGCGCGGCTACGAGATCCACATGGGCGACACGCGCGGGCCCGCGCTCGCGGCACCCGCGCTGATGCTGGCGGCGGACGGTGCGCAGGGCGGCACGCGTGCCGACGGTGCGGTGTCTGCCGACGGCCAGATCCTCGCGACCTACGTGCACGGGCTGTTCGACGCGCCCGACGCATGCGCGGCGCTGCTCGCGTGGGCCGGGCTCGACGGCGCGGAACGCATCGACTATCCGGCGCTGCGCGAGGCGTCGCTCGAGCGGCTGGCCGACACGTTCGCCGCCCATCTCGACCTCGACACGCTGTACGCCGAATTTCGTTGACGTGCGCGCGGGCGGCCCTCGCATTTTCCGCCCGATCGCGTACAACAGAGGAGGGCGGAGGTCCGCCCGGAGGAGGGCGACGATGAAGGCTCGATGGTGGTTGGGCGCGCTGCTTGCGGCGCTGCTGGGCGTGTCCGCGGTGGCGCACGCGTGCGATTCGTCCGCGCCGGGCGGCCAGTCCGGATCCGGCGACGCCACACAAGGCAAGAGCGGCTACTGACGTATCGCAAGGGCATGATCGGTCATGCCCTTTTTTTGACTCGATTCATTCCTTATGGGAATCAGTTAAAGCGGATTGGCGTGTTTATCGGCGAAATCGATTTGAATAGAGTGTGAGCCATTCTCATCCACTCACGAAGGAATCCGCCATGAACGCCAATCGCCTGAACGATTTTGCCGCGACGCTGCTGCGTGTCGCGCTCGGCGTGCTGTACCTCGCGCACGTTGCGCAGAAGGTGTTTGTCTTCACGCTGCCCGGCACCGCGCAATTTTTCGTGTCGATCGGCCTGCCGGGCTGGCTCGCGTACCTGACGACGTTCGTCGAACTGGCGGGCGGTCTCGCGCTGCTCGCGGGCTTCCGCGTGCGGGTCGCCGCGCTCGTGCTGCTTCCGTTCATGCTCGGCGCGACCGCCGCGCATCTGCCGCACGGCTGGAGCTTCGCGTCGCCGAACGGCGGCTGGGAATATCCGGCGTTCTGGGCCGTCACGCTCGCCGTGCAGGCGCTGCTGGGCGGCGGTGCATTCGCGATCGGCGCGCGGGCGGCCGCGGTCCAGCGCGTGTAAGGCAGGCGAAAGCGGCGGGCGGATCGGCGCAACCCGTTCCGGTGACACCCCGTTTGCCGATATCATCGCTCCCTGTATCCGCAATCGAGCGGCGTCGGCCATGCGGCCGGCGCTGCGCGGCTTTTTCGGGGGAATTCATGACGGTGATCGTGGTGGCGAATCCGAAGGGCGGCGTGGGGAAGAGCACGCTGTCCACCAATCTTGCCGGCTATTTCGCGGCGCAGGGCGCGTGGGTCGCGCTCGCCGACCTGGACCGGCAGCAGTCCGCGCATGCGTGGCTCGACCTGCGGCCGGCAGGCCTGCCGCCGATCGAGGCGTGGGATCTCGACCCGGACGCGCCGTCGAAGCCGCCGCGCGGCCTCGAATATGCGGTGATCGATACGCCGGCCGGCCTGCACGGCACCCGGCTCAACGTCGCGCTGCAGCTGGCCGACAAGGTGATCGTGCCGCTCCAGCCGTCGATGTTCGATATCCTCGCGACCCAGCAGTTTCTGGAGCGCCTGGCCGGCGAGAAGGCCGTGCGCAAGGGCAGCGTCGAGGTCGGGATCGTCGGGATGCGGGTCGATGCGCGCACGCGCTCGTCCGACCAGCTGCACCGGTTCGTCGAGGGGCTCGGCCTGCCGGTGCTCGGCTACGTGCGCGACACGCAGAACTACGTGCAGATCGCCGCGCACGGCCTGACGCTGTGGGACGTCGCGAAGAGCCGCGTCGAGAAGGATCTCGAACAGTGGCGGCCGATCGTCGAATGGGCCGAGCGCCGTGCGCCGAAGGCTGAAAAGGCCGAGAAGGTCGCCAGGTCGTCCTGAGCGCGCGGCCGGCGCGCGTGCGCGTGGCGAAATGAGAAGGGCCGGATCCCGTGCACCACGAGATCCGGCCCTTTGTCTGTAGGCAGCAGCCGGATCAGGTCCAGTTCTGCGTCGGCACGTGATCGCGGTGGCCCTTGATTTTGTTGCCGTCGTCGATGAATACGAGCTTCGGCTTCCAGCCGGCCTGCAGTTCGGCTTCGTCGACCATCGCGAACGCCGCGATGATCACGAGGTCGCCGAGCTGCGCACGGCGCGCGGCCGAGCCGTTCAGCGAGATCATCCCGCTGCCGCGCTCGCCCTTGATCGCGTACGTCGAGAAGCGCTCGCCGTTGTTGATGTTCCAGATGTCGATCCGTTCGTTTTCGATGAGGCCGGCCGCTTCGAGCAGGTCTTCGTCGATCGCGCACGAACCTTCGTAATGCAGTTCGCAGTGCGTGACCGCCGCACGGTGGATCTTCGATTTGAGCATGTGGCGCTGCATGGTGTCTCCGTGATGCGTCGTGAGAGGCGCGGGCGGGCCGCCCGTCAGATTTCCAGATTGTCGATGAGGCGCGTCGCGCCGAGCTTCGCGGCCGCGAGCACGACGAGCGGTTCGCCGGCCTCGAGTTCGGCGGCGCTCGGCGCGATCAGGTTCGCGCGGCGGCGGATCGCGATGTAGTCGGGCACCCAGCCGCGTTCGGCCAGGTGCGCATGCGCATGCTGCTCGAGCTTGCCGAGGTCGCGCTCGCCGCCGAGCACGCTGTCGCGCACGCGCTGCAGCGTTTTCGCCAGTTCGGGCGCCTCCTTGCGCTCGTCGGTCGTCAGGTAGCGGTTGCGCGACGACAGCGCGAGGCCGTCCTCGTCGCGCACGGTCTCGGCCGCGACGATCTCGACCGGCAGCGCGAGCTGCTGGCACATCCGGCGCACGATCATCAGCTGCTGGTAATCCTTCTTGCCGAACACGGCGACGCGCGGCTGCACGCAGGACATCAGCTTCGTGACGACCGTGCATACGCCGGCGAAGAAACCGGGACGGAACTCGCCCTCGAGAATCCCGCCGAGGTCGTCCGGCGGCAGCACGCGATATTCCTGCGGTTCCGGGTACATGTCGCGCTCGGTCGGCGCGAACAGCACGTAGACGTTTTCCTTCTGCAGCTTCTCGATATCGTCCTGCAGCGTGCGCGGGTACTTGTCGAAATCCTCGTTCGGGCCGAACTGCAGCCGGTTGACGAAGATGCTCGCCACGACCGGATCGCCGTGCTGGCGCGCGAGGCGCATCAGCGACAGGTGCCCTTCGTGCAGGTTGCCCATCGTCGGCACGAACGCCGTGCGGTTCTGTCCGCGCAGCTGGTCGCGCAGTTCATGGATCGAGCTGATGACTTTCATGATCGGGTAGCGGGTTCCTCGCGCATGCGCGCGTTGGCGCCGCAGCAGCGGCGTCGGGGTCGAAGCGGACAACGCCGGCGCGCAGGCGGCGCATCGGGCGTCGGCGGATTGTAGAGGATTTGGCCGCCTGACGCATTGATAAAAGAACGATCGTTCACTTTTTACCGGAGCGTGCCGGAAACCCGCCGGACGACCAGCCGCCGCCGCGAAGCGGCCTGCGTCGGGACGAACCGGGGAGCGGGATGCGGCGGGCGGGGCCGGTGTTACGCGGGCAGGTAAGCGAGGCGCACGTAGATCGGCGCGAACGGTTCCGGCTGCGTGATCTCGACGAGCGATTCGCGCGCGAGTTCGAGCATCGCGATGAAGTTCACGACGACGACCGGCACGCCGCGCGACGTGTCGAACAGGTCGGCGAACTCCATGAAGCGCGCGTTCTGCAGCCGGCGCAGGATCAGGCTCATGTGTTCGCGCACCGACAACTCCTCGCGGGAGATCTTGTGGTGCTGGACGAGCTTCGCGCGCTTGAGCACGTCGGCCCACGCGGCGCGCAGGTCGTCCGAGTTCACGTCGGGGAAGCGCGGCGTGATGCTCTGCTCGATGTAGACCTCGGCGCGCAGGAAGTCGCGGCCGAGCTGCGGCAGCTGGTCGAGCCGCTGCGCGGCGAGCTTCATCTGCTCGTATTCGAGCAGGCGGCGCACGAGTTCGGCACGGGGATCTTCCGCTTCCTCGCCGGTGTCGGCCTTCTTGACCGGCAGCAGCATCCGCGACTTGATCTCGATCAGCATCGCGGCCATCAGCAGGTACTCGGCCGCCAGCTCGAGGTTCGACGTGCGGATCTGGTCGACGTAGCCCAGATATTGCGCGGTGACCTGCGCCATCGGGATGTCGAGCACGTTGAAGTTCTGCTTGCGGATCAGGTACAGCAGCAGGTCGAGCGGGCCTTCGAACGTCTCGAGGAAGATCTCGAGCGCATCGGGCGGGATGTACAGATCCTGCGGCAGCTTGAAGAGCGGCTCGCCGTACAGGCGAGCGAACGCCGCGACACCGTCGACCGTGTCGGGCGTCGAATCGGCGCCCGCGGGCGCGGCGACCGCGTCGTCCTGCCGGGCGGCGCTGGCCTCGTCGGCGGCGCTCACGTCGTCAGAAGTTCTGGTAGTAGACGTACGACGTTTGCTTCACGCGCGATTCCTGCTGCTCGGCGCGCTCTTCGAGATCGATCGGCTGCTTGTCCCACAGCAGGGAACGGCCCTTGCGCTGCTCTTCCTCGAGCGTCGGCTTCTGCTGCTTGAGCTGGTTCAGGAACTGCGTGACGTCGGACTGGTACGGCATGGCTGGATCTTCCGTTTCGGGCGGCGCACGATGCGCCGGATTCGCGATGGCGGGATTTTACCGCATCGCGGGGAACAGCCGGCGCCAATCGCGCGTCGAATCCGCGGGTCGGCACCCGAGTGCCGCGTGCGGCGGTCGCGCCGGGGCTTCGCACTCTTTCACAATCGTTTGGCTTTGGCGCCCGCACCCTGTGGTCAAATACAGGGTTTTCCACGAAACCGTAACAATCCAGCACGGCGAGGTCATATTTGGCGGGGCAGTCGAACCAGCAAGCACCTACTGCGCAGGACGCGGGCCCGAGCGCGGCACGCAGTCGCGCCGGCGCCGCGGCCGGCATCGCACGGGCGACCCTCGCCGGGTGCCTCGCCGCGTGCTTCGCGCTGCCGGCGCACGCGAAGTACGACGTCGATATCGACGCGCCGCGCTCGATCCGCAAGCTCCTCAAGACGCATCTCGACATCGCGCGCTTCGCGAAGCGCGACGACATCAGCGACGACCAGTTCGACTTCCTCGTCACGGCCACCCCGCAGCAGGTGCGCGACCTGACCGCGACGGCCGGCTATTTCTCGCCGGTCGTGCGTACCGACGTGCGCACGCGCGACGGCAAGCGCGACGTACGCATCGCGGTCGATCCCGGCAAGCAGACCGTCGTGTCGACGGTCGACCTGACGTTCAAGGGGCCCGTCGAGACCGAGGATCCGAAGCAGGAGGCCGCGACGCGTTTCGCGTTCTCGCTGAAGCCCGGCGACCCGTTCACGCAGTCCGACTGGGACGGCGCGAAGGGCGCGGCGCTCCGGCAACTGCAGGCGCGCCGCTATCTCGGCGCGAAGATCGCGTCGTCCGAGGCGCGCATCGATCCGCGCACGCAGCGCGCGACGCTCGCCGTCACGTTCGACAGCGGCCCGACGTTCACGATCGGCAAGGTCGACGTCGACGGCGTGCGCCGCTATCCGGAGAAGATCGTCACGAACGTCAATCCGCTGTCGGAAGGCGAGATCTACGACGTGCAGCGGATCACCGAACTGCAGCGGCAGCTGCAGAACACGCCTTACTACGCGAGCGTCGCGATCGACGTCGGCGACGATACGGCGAAGCCCGAGCGCACGCCCGTGCACGTGAAGGTCAGCGAGTTCCCGTACAACAACATCCGCGGCGGCGTCGGCTTCGCGACCGATACGGGCCCGCACGTGCAGGGCTCGTACACGTATCTCGACACGTTCGGCGCCGCGTGGCCGCTGACGGTGTCGGGCCGGCTCGACCAGATCCAGCAGTACGGGCAGGTCCAGCTGTCGATGCCGCCGGGCGAGAAGGGCTGGACCAACAGCGTGCTCGCGTCGTACACGAACACCAACGTGTCGGACACGCGCATCTACAGCGCGCGGGTGGGCGCGCAGCGCACGCGCACCGGTCAGTTCATCGACTATTCGTATTCGCTGATGTTCTACCAGGACCGGCTCGACCAGAACGGCGCGGGGCCGACCACGAGCCGCGCGCTGGTGCCGCAATGGGCATGGACGCGCCGCAACGTCGACGATCCGCTGTTTCCGCGTTCGGGCAACCTGATCCACGCGGAGGCCGGCTTCGCGGTCAAGGGCGTGCTGACCGACCAGACCTTCATCCGCGGCTACGCGCGCGGCCAGCAGTACCTGCCGGTCGGCAAGCGCGACCTGTTCGTGTTCCGTGCGGAGCTCGGCGGCGTGTTCACGGGCGGCAGCTCGACCGGCGTGCCGGCGTCGCTGCTGTTCCGCGCGGGCGGCTCGAACTCGGTGCGCGGCTACGGCTACCAGAGCATCGGCAACAGCGTCGACGGTTCCGTGCTGCCGACCAAGTACCTGGTGACGGGCACCGCCGAATACCAGCACTGGTTCAACCGCGACTGGGGCGCCGCGACGTTCTTCGACATCGGCACCGCGACCGATGCGTGGGGCGAGAAGGTGTTCTACCCGGGTGTCGGCGTCGGCGCGCGCTGGCGCAGCCCCGTCGGCCCGATCAACGTCGACGTCGCGTACGGGCTGCGCAACCATAGCGTGCGCCCGTACCTGACGCTCGGCATCGCTTTCTGACCGTACCGCTTCATCGACGACGAACCGCATGACGAAGGACCCGAACGACACGCCGCCGCCTCACGATCCGGACTCGCCCGACGGCGCGCCCGACACGCCGCCGCGCGCGCCGCGCCGCGGCCGGGCGGTGCGCGTCGTCGCATGGACGCTCGCGACGGTCGTGCTGCTCGTCGTGCTGGCGGCGGGGCTCGTGGTAGGCGCGGTGACGACCGAGCGCGGCACGCGGCTCGCGTGGCAGGTGGCCGGCAAGCTGCTCGGCACGCGGCTCGCGGGCACGCTCGAAGGCGGCTCGCTCGCGACCGGCGTGCGGCTGCGCGGCTTCGCGTGGACGAGCCCCGACGGTTCGGGCACCGAGGTTCGCATCGACCGGCTCGACGGCCGCTGGGCATTGACGCGTGCGCCGTGGCGGCTGTCGATCGCCTATCTGCGCGCCGGCACGATCGACGTGCGGATTGCGCCGGGGCCGTCGACCCCGAGCACGACGCCGCAGGACCTGAGCCTGCCGCTGCAGTTGCGGATCGACGACCTGCGCGTCGATCGCCTCGCGATCCACGAAGGCGGCTCGACGACGCAGCTCGATCACCTCGCGCTGAACGGCCGCAGCGACGGCCGTCACCATGAACTCGTGCTCGACGGCGTCGACACGCCGTACGGCGCGCTGACCGCGCGCGCGAAGCTCGACGGCGTGAAGCCGTTCGCGCTGACCGGCGAAGCCACCTACGCGGGCAAGCTGTCGGACGAGCCGGTCGACGCGCGGGCTCGTGTGTCGGGTTCGCTCGAGGCGCTCGTCGCCGACGTCGACGCGAGCGGGATGAAGTTGAACGGGCGCGCGCACGTCGAGGCCGCGCCGTTCGGCGCGGTGCCGCTCACGCGCGCGTCGCTCGCGTTCGACCACGTGAACCCGCAGGCGCTGTCGCCCGGTGCACCGGCGGCCGATCTCGCGGTGCGCGCGGAACTCGCGCCGGTGAGCGCGCCGGCCGGCGCGGCGCCCGCGAAGGGATTCGCGGTGACGGGCCCCGTGTCGATCGTCAACGCGAAACCGGGCACGCTCGGCGACCATCTGCTGCCGGTGATCGACGCGCATGCGACCGTGCATCTCGACGCGCACGCGCAGCGGATCGACGATCTCGCGCTGAAACTGATCCGCGACGGCAGCGTGACGGGCGGCGGCACGCTCACGGGCGGCAAGGGCCGCTTCGACCTGAAGGTCGCGAACCTCGACCTGAACGCGTTCGTCGCCGAGCTGCGGCCGATGCGCCTCGGCGGGCCGCTCGGCGTGACGCTCGCGGGCGACGTGACGACCGTCGATTTCAACCTGAACGATCCGAAGCTCGCGCTGGGTGCGCGTGCAAAGGTCGCGCTGACGCCGCAGCAGACCGTGCTGACCGATACGCGCGTGACGGCGGGCAAGGGCCGCATCGATTTGACGGGCGTGTTCCGCCACGACGCGCATTCGAGCTACGACGCGAAGGCGACGCTGACGGCGTTCGATCCGCTGCTGCTCGCCGCGATGAGCGCGCCGAAGGCGGCCGGCGGCAAGACACCCGCGAAGGCCGCCAAGGCGCCGGCCAAGCGCGGCGAGACGCGCGTGTCGGGCACGCTGACGGCATCGGGCGCGTTTGCGCCGCAGGTCTCGACGAAGGCGACCTTCAAGCTCGGCGACAGCCTGTACGACGGTGTGCCGCTGACGGGCGCAGGCGTCGTGCAGCTCGCCGGTTCGCGCATCCTGCCGAGCAACGCGACGCTGTCGATCGCGGGCAACCACGTCGGCCTGCGCGGCAGCTTCGGCGCGCCCGGCGACCGGCTGCGCTTCGTCGTCGACGCACCGCAGCTCGACCGGCTCGGCTTCGGCGTCCAAGGGCTCGTGCAGGCGCAGGGCGATTTGACGGGCAGCTTCGCGCATCCGAACGTGACGGCCACCTACAAGGCCGAGCACGTCGTCGTCGGCTCGAACCGGATCGGCACCGCGCAGGGCCGCGCGGACATCCGCGACGGCGCCCACGGCGCGCTCGTGTTCACGGCCGACGCGTCCGACATCGCGCTCGGCTCGCTGCAGCTGAAATCGCTGCGCGCGAACCTCGACGGCACGCGCGCGAAGCACACGCTCGACGCGTCGGCGCTCGGGATGGCCGGCGGCCGCGTGATCGACGTGACGCTCGCGGCGAACGGCGGCGTGGTCGAAAACCGCGACGGCATGCGCTGGGACGGCACCGTCACGCGTCTGGCCAATCGCGGCACGCCGGCTGTCGCGCTGCAGGCGCCGCTGACGGTGTCGGCCGGCGCCGGCCGCGTGACGCTCGGCGCGACGCGGCTCACGCTCGAAGGCGCGGCGATCGACCTGAAGTCGTTCGTGTTCGATCACGGCCAGATGCGCTCGGCCGGTTCGGTGAGCGGCGCGTCGGTCGCGCGTTTCCTCGAGGTGCGCCAGGAACTGACGGGCCAGCGGCCGCCGGTGCGCACCGACGTCGTGCTCGACGCCGACTGGGACTTCTCGCTCGGCGCGAATGCGACGGGTTACGTGCAGGTGAAGCGCCGCGGCGGCGACGTGACGATCGAGAGCGGGCGCGGCATCGCGTCGCTCGGGCTGACCGACCTGTCCGCGCGCGCGAGCTTCACGCCCGGCAACCGGCTCAACGTGACGGCACTCGCGAAGGCGAGCCGGATCGGCACGCTCGACGCGAACGTCACGGTGCCGTTCGCGCTGCACGACGGCGTGTTCGGCGTCGTCAACGACGGTCCGCTGTCGGGCCGCATCGACGCCGACATCCCCGCATTGAAGACGACCGGCAACCTGTTCGGGCCGAGCTATCTCTTGGGCGGGCGCGCGGCGCTGAAGCTGACCGTCGCCGGCACGCCGGTGAAGCCGAACCTGTCGGGGATGCTGACGGGCGACGATCTGTCCGCGACGCTCATCGACCAGGGCGTGCAGCTGAAGGACGGCATCGTGCGCGTGAAGCTGTCGGACAACCTCGTCGAATTCCAGCAGGTCGAGTTCCACGGCGGCGACGGCACGCTGCGCGCGCTCGGCCGCGTGCGGCTCGACGGCGAGGCGCCCGACCTGACCGCGAGCATCGTCGCGGACAAGCTCGAACTGTTCGCGGCGCCGGACCGCAAGCTGTCGCTGTCGGGCAAGGCCACCGTCGCGAACGACGGGCCGCGCGGCGCGCTGTCGATCGACGGCAAGTTCGTGGTCGACCGCGCGCTGTTCGACCTGCCCGAGGAATCGGCGCCGCACCTGTCGGACGACGTCGTGATCGTGCAGCCGGACGGCACGGTGCGCGGCGAGACGCCGACGGGCACCGCGGTCGCGAAGCCGAAGCCGGTCGAGGACAAGCCCGCGCCGTCGCTCGCGCCGCGCGCGAACATCGACATCGGCCTCGGCAACAACTTCCGCTTCAAGGGGCACGGCGCGGATCTCGGCCTGCGCGGCACGATCACCGTGATGAGCGCGCCGGGCGTGCCGCTGCGCGCGGTCGGCAACGTGCGCGTGACGGAAGGGTCGACGTACACGGCGTTCGGCCGCAAGCTCGCGATCGAGAACGGCTTCTTCACGTTCAACGGCCCGGTGTCGAACCCGGGCGTCAACATCCTCGCGATGCGGCGCAACCAGGAGGTCGAGGCCGGCGTGCAGGTGACGGGCATGATCCAGTCGCCGACGGTCAAGCTCGTGTCGGAGCCGAACGTCACGGACAACGAAAAGCTGTCGTGGCTGCTGTTCGGGCACGGCACCGACCAGGGCAACAACGTCGGCCAGCAGGGCGCGATGACGGCGGCGCTCGGGCTGCTCGGCAGCGTGACCGGCAAGCGCGTCGCGCAGACCTTCGGTCTCGACGAGGTGTCGGTCGGCCGCAGCGAAGTCGGCCTGACCGATCCGCAGGTCGTGCTCGTGTCGAAGGCGATCAACGAGCGGTTCGTGCTCGGCTTCGAGCAGGGGCTGCAGTCGGCAGCCAACGCGTTCAAGGCGACGATCAACCTGACGCGCTTCTGGTCGGTGTCCGCGTACGGCGGCACGTTCCAGGGCGTCGACCTGAACTACACGCGGCGTTTCGATCGCTGGTTCGGCAGTGACGCCGCGCGCACGCGGCGTACCGAGCAGCCATGAAAAAAGCCCCGAACGCCAGGCGGCCTTCGGGGCTTTTTTTGCGCAAGCAGCCGCGCGTCTGACTTACTTCACGCGCATGCCGGGCTTCGCGCCGCTGTGCGGCTCGAGGATGTAGAGACCCGGTTCCGCCTTCTCGTCGGTAGCAGACGCGGCGAGCACCATCCCTTCGGACAGGCCGAACTTCATCTTGCGCGGCGCGAGGTTCGCGACCATCACGGTCAGCTTGCCGACGAGTTGCTCCGGCTGGTACGCGGACTTGATGCCCGAGAACACGTTGCGGGTCTTTTCCTCGCCGACGTCGAGCGTGAGCTGCAGCAGCTTGTCCGAGCCTTCGACGGCCTGGCACGCGACGATCTTCGCGATGCGCAGGTCGATCTTCGCGAAATCGTCGATCGAGATCGGTGCGTCGTCGGCGCCGTTCACGACCGCCTGCTTCGCGTTCGCCTTTGCGCTGTTCTTCGCGCCCTTCGCGGCATTGGCGCTCGCGGCGGCCGCGCCGGTGGCCTCGGCCTGCAGCGAATCGCGGTTCGCGGCGAGCAGCGCCTCGATCTGCTTCGGATCGACGCGCGTCATCAGGTGCTGGTACGCCTTGATCGGCTGCGCCGACGACAGCGGCTTCGCGGCATCGGCCCACGCGAGCGGCGCGATCCCGAAGAACGCCTCGACGGCTTCGGCGACACGCGGCATCACCGGCTTCAGCGCGAGCGACAGCAGGCGGAACGACTCGAGGCTCACGCTGCAGGTTTCATGCAGCGCGACCGCGTTGGCCGGATCCTTCGCGAGATCCCACGGCTTCGCGCCGTCGACGTACGCGTTCACTTCGTCCGCGAGCTCCATCGTGTGGCGCAGTGCGCGGCCGTATTCGCGTGCTTCGTAGTGCGCGGCGATCTGCGGAATCGCATCGCGCAGCTTCGCGACGAGCGGGTGGTTCATCGCGCTGTCCTGCACGCGGCCGTCGAAACGCTTGATCAGGAAGCCGGCTGCGCGGCTCGCGATGTTCACGTACTTGCCGACGAGGTCGCTGTTCACGCGCGCCTGGAAGTCGTCGAGGTTCAGGTCGATGTCTTCCATCGTCGCGTTCAGCTTCGCGGCGAAGTAGTAGCGCAGCCATTCGGGGTTCAGGCCCGTGTCGATGTAGCTCTGCGCGGTGATGAACGTGCCGCGCGATTTCGACATCTTCGCGCCGTCGACCGTCAGGAAGCCGTGCGCGAACACGTTGGTCGGCGTGCGGTGGCCCGAGAACTCGAGCATCGCGGGCCAGAACAGCGTGTGGAAGTACAGGATGTCCTTGCCGATGAAGTGGTACTGCTCGGCCTTCGTGCCCGGACGGATCCACGCATCGAAGTCGATGCCGTTGCGGTCGCACAGGTTCTTGAAGCTCGCGTAGTAGCCGACCGGCGCGTCGAGCCATACATAGAAGTACTTGCCGGGCGCGCCCGGGATCTCGAAGCCGAAGTACGGCGCGTCGCGCGAGATGTCCCAGTCGGCGAGCTTGGCTTCGCCGGCGTCGCCGAGCCATTCGCGCATCTTGTTGGTCGCTTCGGGCTGCGCGAGGCCGCTCACCCATTCGCGCAGGAACGACTCGCAGCGCGGGTCGGACAGGCGGAAGAAGTAGTGCTTCGACGTCTTGCGCACCGGCGTCGCGCCCGACACGACCGAATACGGGTTCAGCAATTCGGTCGGCAGGTAGGTCGAACCGCACACTTCGCAGTTGTCGCCGTATTGATCCTTCGCGTGGCACTTCGGGCACTCGCCCTTGATGAAGCGGTCCGGCAGGAACATTTCCTTGACCGGGTCGTATGCCTGCTCGATCTCGCGCTCGGCGATCAGGCCGGCGTCCTGCAGCGCGAGGTAGATCTTCTCGCTCAGCACGCGGTTCTCGTCCGAATCGGTCGAGTAGAAATTGTCGAACGACACGCCGAAGCTGTCGAAGTCGCGCTTGTGTTCGGTCCACACGCGGTCGATCAGCTGCTTCGGGGTCAGGCCTTCCTTCTCCGCGCGCAGCATGATCGGCGTGCCGTGTGTGTCGTCGGCACCGATGTAGTAGACCTCATGGCCATGCATTCGCAGCGTCCGCACCCAGATGTCGGTCTGGATGTACTCGACCAGGTGGCCGATGTGGATCTGCCCGTTGGCATAGGGCAGTGCGGACGTGACGAGGATCTGGCGGCTGCCTTGCGGCGCCGCAGCCTGCACGGAAGTGAGGTCGGATGCGGACATAGGGTCTGTAGAGGAACAGCGGAAAAACGACGGGAAAGTGCGATTCTAGCAGGGGCGCGCGCCAGCGCGGCGGGCGGGCGCCGCGGAGCGGGCGGGGCCGCGCAAGCGGCATGCCCCATGGTCTTGTGCTGCAACGCAGCACGAATTCTGCGGGCAAAAAAAACCGGGGCGGATACGGCCCCGGAGCAACAACGACAAGAGGAGAATGGTGACGCGCCGGCAGCGCCAGCCGCGTACCGTAAATACTGACCGCGGCCTGCGACAGAAGTTCGAAAATTTTTTCGATTTGTTACCGGACCCGCCGGAAGCCTTGTCCGGCGGGGCTGCGTGCCACGAGCAGCCCCGCTCCTCTCGTGGCGATGCTTACTGCTGCGCGGCGCGCAGGTAGATTTCGACGCGACGGTTTTGTGCGCGGCCTGCTTCGGTCGCATTGTCCGCGATCGGGTTCGACGGGCCCATGCCCTGTGCCGCCAGGCGGCCGCCGGCGACGCCGCGCTGCACCAGCGCGTTGACGACGCTCTGCGCACGGTTCTGCGACAGCGTCTGGTTCAGCTGCTGCGAACCCGTGCTGTCCGTATAGCCGACGACCGAAGCCGTCACTTGCGGGTTCTGGTTCAGCGTCGTGGCCAGGTCGTTCAGCAGCGGCGTGAAGGCCGGCGTGATCGCGTACTGGTTCGTCGCGAACGTGACCGAGCTCGGCACGTTCAGCTTCAGCGAGCCGTCCGGCTGTTCGGTGACCTGCGTGCCCGTCTTCGCTGCCGACGGTGCGAGCTTGTTCTTGATCGCCTGCCAGTTGTAGCCCGTCACGCCGCCGACCAGTGCGCCGACGCCTGCGCCGATCGCCGCACCCTTGCCGCCGCCCGCCAGCGCGCCGATGCCCGCGCCCAGCGCAGCACCCGTGCCGGTACCGACGGCCGTGTTGTTGCCTTGCTGCGTGGCGCAGCCTGCCAGCAGTGCGCCGGCCAATGCGAAGACGGACAAGCGGGTCGCGATTTTCATGTTCATCTTGGATTCCTCTCTTGGTTGAACGAGTCGACAACGACGACAACAACAGTTACGGCTCCCTGCGCGGGCCGCCCGAAAAAGGAGGGCAGGCCTGCGCTCGCGGCAGCCGCCGAGGTGGCCGCATGCCCTGTCCGTCAGCGTGGCTGTTCGGGCAGGGCGACGCGTCAGCCTCTACAATATAGGCGGTAGGTGGCCGATTTGGCCCCATAGCATGCCGCACGCGAAGAGTGCGCCGGGTCGCGCGTTCGCGCAATGGCGTGCAACAGATTCTTTCACTTTTCCCGCTTTTCGCAGCGTAATTTGATATTTTTTGACGATTACACGCGAGAAAAACGTTTTCATGGAGTTTCGATGAGCATTGACCGGGCACAAGTCGACGCCGCACTGGCGGCAGTCGTCGACCCCAATACCGGCCGCCCGTATGCGGCGAACAAGGGCGTGCGCAATGTCGCGATCGACGGCGATGTCGTGACGCTCGACGTGGTGCTCGGTTACCCCGCGCGCAGCCAGCACGACGACGTGCGTGCGCGCGTCGTCGCAGCGCTCCAGGCCGTGCCGGGCGTCCGCGACGCACGCGTCGCCGTGTCGCAGGAAATCGTCGCGCACACGGTGCAGCGCGGCGTGAAGCTGTTGCCGAACGTGAAGAACATCGTTGCGGTCGCGTCGGGCAAGGGCGGCGTCGGCAAGAGCACGACGGCCGTGAACCTCGCGCTCGCGCTCGCCGCGGAGGGCGCGTCGGTCGGCATCCTCGACGCCGACATCTACGGCCCGTCGCTGCCGACGATGCTCGGCATCCACGGCCAGCGCCCCGAGTCGCCGGACAACCAGTCGATGAACCCGCTCGTCGGCCACGGGCTGCAGGCGAACTCGATCGGCTTCCTGATCGAGGAAGACAACCCGATGGTGTGGCGCGGCCCGATGGCGACCTCCGCGCTCGAACAGCTGCTGCGCCAGACCAACTGGCGCGATCTCGACTACCTGATCGTCGACATGCCGCCCGGCACCGGCGACATCCAGCTCACGCTCGCGCAGCGCGTGCCCGTCACGGGCGCGGTGATCGTCACGACGCCGCAGGACATCGCGCTGCTCGACGCGAAGAAGGGGCTGAAGATGTTCGAGAAGGTCGGGATCCCGATTCTCGGCATCGTCGAGAACATGAGCATCCACATCTGCTCGAACTGCGGCCACGAAGAGCACATCTTCGGCGCCGGCGGCGCGGAGCGGATGGCGAAGGACTACGACGTGAACGTGCTCGGCAGCCTGCCGCTCGACATCGCGATCCGCGAGCGCGCCGACAGCGGCACGCCGACGGTGGCGGCCGATTCCGAAGGCGCGCTGGCGCGCCGCTACCGCGATATCGCGCGCGGCGTCGCGCTGGCGATTGCCGAGCGATCGCGCGACATGACGTCGAAGTTCCCGTCGATCGTTGTTCAAAATACGTAAAACCCTTGCGGGGCGGGGCCTCAGGCTGTTTACGGCGCCGCGAGGCGCGGTATCATGGCGACTTTTCCCGGGTCCCTTTTCCCGCCCGGCGCGGCCGTCGTGTCAAACGGCCGCCAGCCGGCATGAGGATTGAATGAAACAACGACATCACGGCGTGCGCGCCGGCCGCGCGCAGCGCGCGCTGCTGGCCGCCGCCGCGCTGGGCCTGCTGGCCGGCTGTACCTCCTTTTCCTCGTCGCACGAAAAACGGGCCGACGCACAACTGCAGCCGACGGTCGGCGCGCAGGCGCGCGGCGCGGTGACGTTCGTCGAGCGCCCGGACGGCGTCCAGGTCACCTACAACCTGGCCGGCCTGCCGCCGAACAGCGATCATGCGCTGCAGGTGCACGAACGGGGCGACTGCAACGCAGGCGACGGCTCGAGCGCCGGCCAGGTGTTCGCACCGGCCGCCGACCGCCTGCGCGCCGGTGCGCGCGTCGCCGGCGATCTCGGCAACATCCATGCGGACGCGAACGGCGTCGCGGCCGGTTTCATCGTCGCGCCCGATCTGGCCCTCGACGGCGTGCGCTCGGCGATGAACCGTGCGGCGCTGGTGCACCGCGACCCGAGCGATCCCGCGTTTCCGCAGCACGGCGCGGGGCCCGCGCTGGCCTGCGGCGTGATCCGCTGACGGCCGCCGCGTGCGTCGGCCGATGATCGCGTAAAATGTCCGCCTTTCCCGGCCGCCGCCCTGAACCGGCGGCCTTCGTTTTCTGTCACGCAGCGTTTCCTGGCGCCCCGATATGAGTATCAAGTCCGACAAATGGATTCGGCGCATGGCCGAAGAGCACAAGATGATCGAGCCGTTCGTGCCCGATCAGGTTCGCGCGTCCGAGGACGGCCGCCGGATCGTCAGCTACGGCACGTCGAGCTACGGCTACGACATCCGCTGCGCGGACGAATTCAAGATCTTCACGAACATCAACTCGACGATCGTCGATCCGAAGAACTTCGACGAAGGTTCGTTTGTCGATTTCAAGGGCGACGTGTGCATCATCCCGCCGAATTCGTTCGCGCTGGCCCGCACCGTCGAATATTTCCGCATCCCGCGCACCGTGCTGACGGTCTGCCTCGGCAAGTCGACCTATGCGCGCTGCGGGATCATCGTCAACGTGACGCCGTTCGAACCCGAGTGGGAAGGCTACGTCACGCTGGAATTCTCGAACACCACGCCGCTGCCCGCGAAGATCTACGCGAACGAAGGCGTCGCGCAGGTGCTCTTCTTCGAGAGCGACGAAGTGTGCGACGTGTCGTACGCCGATCGCGGCGGCAAGTATCAGGGGCAGCGTGGTGTCACGCTGCCGAAAACCTGATCTGGTTGCATAACGTCTCACCAGTTTCCGGGTGACCGCTGCGCGTGACGCGCCGCGGTCGTTCTTTTTGGAGAATCGCCCATGAAGTTTCGTTTCCCCGTCGTCATCATCGACGAAGATTTCCGCTCCGAGAACATCTCGGGCTCCGGCATCCGGGCGTTGGCCGAAGCGATCGAGAAGGAGGGCGTCGAAGTCCTCGGCCTGACGAGCTACGGCGATCTGACGTCGTTCGCGCAGCAGTCGAGCCGCGCGTCGTGCTTCATCCTGTCGATCGACGACGACGAACTCATGCTCGGCGAGACCGGCCAGGACGGCGAACTGCCCGAGCTCGCGACCGCGATCATCGAGCTGCGCGCGTTCGTCACCGAAGTGCGCCGCCGCAACGCCGACATCCCGATCTTCCTGTACGGCGAAACGCGCACGTCGCGCCATCTGCCGAACGACATCCTGCGCGAACTGCACGGCTTCATCCACATGTTCGAGGACACGCCGGAGTTCGTCGCGCGCCACATCATCCGTGAAGCGAAGGTCTATCTCGACTCGCTCGCGCCGCCGTTCTTCAAGGAACTCGTCAAGTACGCGGACGAAGGCTCGTATTCGTGGCACTGCCCGGGCCACTCGGGCGGCGTCGCGTTCCTGAAGAACCCGCTCGGCCAGATGTTCCACCAGTTCTTCGGCGAGAACATGCTGCGCGCGGACGTCTGCAACGCGGTGGACGAACTCGGCCAGCTGCTCGACCACACGGGCCCGGTCGCGGCATCCGAGCGCAATGCGGCGCGCATCTTCAGCGCCGACCACCTGTTCTTCGTGACCAACGGCACGTCGACGTCGAACAAGATCGTCTGGCACGCGACCGTCGCGCCGGGCGACATCGTGCTGGTCGACCGTAACTGCCACAAGTCGATCCTGCACGCGATCACGATGACGGGCGCGATCCCCGTGTTCCTGACGCCGACGCGCAACCACTTCGGCATCATCGGGCCGATCCCGCGCGACGAATTCAAGCCGGAGAACATCCGCAAGAAGATCGAGGCGAACCCGTTCGCGCGCGAAGCGATGCGCGCGAACCCGGACATGAAGCCGCGGATCCTGACGATCACGCAGAGCACGTACGACGGCGTCGTCTACAACGTCGAGATGATCAAGGACCTGCTCGGCGACCTGCTCGACACGCTGCACTTCGACGAAGCGTGGCTGCCGCACGCGACGTTCCACGATTTCTACCGCGACATGCACGCGATCGGCGACGGCCGTCCGCGCACGGGCGCGCTCGTGTTCGCGACGCACTCGACGCACAAGCTGCTCGCCGGCATCTCGCAGGCATCGCAGATCGTCGTGCAGGATTCGGAGAACCGAACGTTCGACAAGCACCGCTTCAACGAGGCGTACCTGATGCACACGTCGACGAGCCCGCAGTACGCGATCATCGCGTCGTGCGACGTCGCGGCCGCGATGATGGAGCCGCCGGGCGGCACCGCGCTTGTCGAGGAATCGATCGCCGAGGCGATCGATTTCCGCCGCGCGATGCGCAAGGTCGACGCCGAATACGGCGACGACTGGTTCTTCAGCGTATGGGGCCCGGACAGCCTGTCCGAGGAAGGCATCGGTTCGCGCGAAGACTGGATGCTGAAGCCGAACGACCACTGGCACGGCTTCGGCCCGCTCGCGGAAGGCTTCAACATGCTCGACCCGATCAAGGCGACGATCATCACGCCGGGGCTCGACGTCGACGGCGAGTTCGGCGAGACGGGCATTCCGGCCGCGATCGTCACGAAGTACCTGGCCGAGCACGGGATCATCGTCGAGAAGACCGGCCTGTACTCGTTCTTCATCATGTTCACGATCGGCATCACGAAGGGCCGCTGGAACTCGATGGTGACCGAGCTGCAGCAGTTCAAGGACGACTACGACAACAACCAGCCGCTGTGGCGCGTGCTGCCGGAATTCGTCGCGCAGCATCCGCGCTACGAGCGCGTCGGCCTGCGCGACCTGTGCACGCAGATCCACGACGTGTACCGCGCGAACGACATCGCGCGCCTGACGACGGAGATGTACCTGTCGGACATGGAGCCGGCGATGAAGCCGTCGGACGCGTTCGCGAAGCTCGCGCACCGCAAGATCGACCGCGTGCCGCTCGACGAGCTCGAAGGCCGCGTGACGAGCATCCTGCTGACGCCGTACCCGCCGGGCATCCCGCTGCTGATCCCGGGCGAGCGCTTCAACAAGACGATCGTGAACTACCTGCGGTTCGCGCGCGACTTCAACGAGCGTTTCCCGGGCTTCCACACCGACATCCACGGCCTCGTCGCGGAAGAGGTGAACGGCCGCGTCGAGTACTTCGTCGACTGCGTGCGCGACTGATGGCGACGCACGGACGAATCCGGGCGATGCGCGCGGCGCTGGCCGCGCTCGTCGTCTGGGCGGCAGGCGCGGCGGGGCTGGCAGGGTCGGGCGTCGCGCACGCGGAAGTCGCGGCGGCCGACCCGATCGACGTCGCGATGCGGCAATGCCTCGCGCGGCGCGACCGGTCGTCGCCGGCCGGCCAGATCCAGTGCATGGGCGAAGCGCAGCAGCAGTGGCAGGCAGTGATGGACGGCGCGTACCAGCGCCTGTTGAAGGATGCGCCGGCCGATGCGAAGCGCGGCTGGCAGGACAGCCAGCGCCATTGGCTCACGTGGCGCAAGGACGAAGTGCTGCTGCTGAAGGCCGTGTACGACACGACGCGCGGCACGTCGTATGCGATGTCGAGCGCTGACCTTCAGCTGCAGCCCGTGCGCGATCGCGCGCTGGCGCTGCGCGGCGCGGCGGATCGCTATGCGCCGCCGCCCGCGGCGGCCCCGGTCGCGGCCGTGAGCGGGGCGCAGAGCGGCACGAGCACGGCCCAGATGGCGGCCACGCCGAATGCCAGGCCGGCGGCGAACGCGCCGCGCGATCCGGCCGTGCGCCGCGTGCGGCCGTGCGAACAGGACGCCGCGTGCGAGCACGCGCTGTTCGACCTGAACCGCTATTACCAGAAGCTGCGCCGCAAGATGCCGGCACATTCGGCCGCGACGCTCGTGCGCGCGCAGCGCGCGTGGGTCGGGTTCCGCGATGCGACGGCGCCGCTCGTCGGCGAGGACGGGCGCGTCGACCTGATCGGCGCGCGCATCGCGACGATGAAGCGGCTGTCGGAGACGGCCGGCAACAAGTAACGGCCGTCGACGGCTGCGATCGTGCGGCGATACAACGAAACGGGCACCCAGCGGTGCCCGTTTTGCATTGCGCGGCGTGTGCTGGCGCCTACCTATGCTGCGACGTGTGCTGCAGGCCGAACCACGACGGCACGAGCGCGACCGCCTCGTCGAGCGACGCAAGCACGTGCAGGCTCAGCGCGATGATTTCGGGTGTCGGCGCCTTCAGGTCGGGCACGGTGACGACCGATGCGCCGGCGCCGGCGGCCGACTGCGCGCCGAAGTCGCTGTCCTCGAATGCCACGCACCGCTGCGCCGGCACGCCGAGGCGTTCGGCCGCGAGCCGGTAGACGGCCGGGTCGGGCTTGCCGCGCGCGACTTCGTCGCCGCCCGCGATCGCGCGGAAGAACGGCAGCACGCCGACCGCATCGAGCTGCGCGCGGATCACGTCGCCCGCGGACGACGACGCGACCGCGCACGGAATGCCGGCCTGCGCGAGCGCTTCGAGCAGCGCGAACGCGCCGGGTTTCAGCGGAAACTTCGGATGCGGTTCAGGCGCCGCGAGCTGTTCGCGCACGCGGGTGCGCACCGCGTCGAACGTATCGGGATGGCCGATCAGCCGCGCCAGGATGACCTGACCTTCGGCGAACGAGCGGCCGACGATCTGCAGGTAGTCGGTGACGGTCAGCGCGACTCCGTGCGCGTTCGACACGTCGATCCACGTGTTCATGATGGTCCGCTCGGAATCGACGAGCAGGCCGTCCATGTCGAAGAGCGCGGCGGAGAAGGTCATCGGCGGCATCCGGGAAGCAGGGCAGGCGATCGGCGGCGCAACGGCCGCCCGAATGAAAAACGGACGCCGAAGGCGTCCGTCCATGACAGCAGGCTGTTACTCGCCCAGTGCGGCGCGGGCTGCCTTGACGGCCGCGCGCACCTGGTCGGGCGCGGTGCCGCCCGGGTGGTTGCGGCTGGCGACCGAACCCTCGAGCGTCAGGTAGCCGAACACGTCGTCGCCGATCAGCTGCGCGACGTTCGGCAGTTCCTGCTTCATTTCGTCGAGCGTCAGGTCGGCGAGATCGATGCCGCGGTCGTCGCAGATCTTCACCGCGTGCGCGACGGCTTCGTGCGCATCGCGGAACGGCAGGCCGCGCTTGACCAGGTAGTCGGCGAGGTCGGTGGCGGTCGAGAAGCCCTGCAGCGCGGCCGCGCGCATCGCGTCCGGCTTCACGGTGATGCCCGCGACCATCTCGGCGAAGATCCGCAGCGTGTCGGCAACGGTGTCGACCGTGTCGAACAGCGGCTCCTTGTCTTCCTGGTTGTCCTTGTTGTACGCGAGCGGCTGGCCCTTCATCAGCGTCAGCAGCGCCATCAGGTGGCCGTTCACGCGGCCCGTCTTGCCGCGCGCGAGCTCGGGCACGTCCGGGTTCTTCTTCTGCGGCATGATCGAGCTGCCGGTGCAGAAGCGGTCGGCGATGTCGATGAAACCGACGCGCGGGCTCATCCACAGCACGAGTTCTTCGGAGAAGCGCGACACGTGCGTCATCACCAGCGCGGATGCCGCCGTGAATTCGATCGCGAAATCACGATCGGACACGGCATCGAGCGAGTTCGCGCAGATGCCGTCGAAGCCGAGCGTCTTCGCCACTGCATGACGGTCGATCGGGTAGCTCGTGCCCGCGAGCGCGGCCGCGCCGAGCGGCAGGCGGTTCACGCGCGTGCGGCAGTCGCGCATGCGTTCCGCGTCGCGCGTGAACATCTCGACGTACGCGAGCAGGTGATGGCCGAACGTCACGGGTTGCGCGACCTGCAGGTGCGTGAAGCCCGGCATGATCGTGTCGGCGTTCTGTTCCGCGAGGTCGAGCAGCGCGCCGCGCAGGTCGTTCAGCAGGCCGCCGATGCGGTCGATCTCGCCGCGCAGCCACAGGCGGATGTCGGTCGCGACCTGGTCGTTGCGCGAGCGGCCCGTGTGCAGGCGCTTGCCGGCATCGCCGATCAGCGCGGTCAGGCGCGCCTCGATGTTCAGGTGGACGTCTTCCAGGTCGAGCTGCCATTCGAATTCGCCGCGCTCGATTTCGCCCTTGATCTGCGCCATCCCGCGTTCGATCGCGGCCAGGTCGTCGGCGCTGATGATCTTCTGCGCGGCGAGCATGTTCGCGTGCGCGAGCGAGCCGGCGATGTCGACGAGCGCGAGGCGCTTGTCGAAAAACACCGACGACGTGTAGCGCTTGACCAGTTCCGACATCGGTTCCGAGAAGCGGGCCGACCAGGCCTCGCCCTTTTTGTGCAGTTGGGACGTCATGGCGATTCTTCGAAGGGGAGTTGGGCGGCGTGCGCCGCCGAGGGAATCCTGCAATTCTAGCATTCGCGGGCCTGCCGGCCGTGGCCCGCACGGGTCGGCCCGCTCAGTCGCGCACCAGCACGACGAGCTTCAGGTCCTCGCGGTGCGCGGGCTTCAGCGTGATCTGCTGGTACACGAGGCGGCCGTCGGCCGGATGGTCGAATTCGCGCAACCCGCCTTCGCGTTCGAACACGTCCTGCGACGCCCAGTACTGCGCGAACGCGTCGCTGCCGGCGGTCAGCGCGTCGATCAGCGCGCGCGTTGGCGCGTCGGCCAGGTGGCGGATCGAATCGGCGCGGAATTCGGCCGCGAGCCGCCGGGCGCGGGTTTCCCAGTCGACGATCAGCGTGCGCGCGGCCGGCGACATGAACGTGAAGCGCAGCAGGTTGCGGTCGTGCTCGCCGTCGAGCCAGCCGGAAAAGAGCGCGGCGGCCGGCGCGTTCCACGCGAGCGCGTTCCATTGCCGGTCGAGCACGTACGCCGGGGTCGCGATTGCCGCGACGGTCGCGGCGAGCGTCGGCGGCAGGTCGCCGCCGGCGACGTCGGGTTCGGCCGGGTCGCGCTGCGCGGCCAGCTCGAACAGGTACGCGCGCTCGGCCTTCGACAGCTGCAGCGCGACGGCAATGCGCGCGAGCGCGTCGGCCGACGCCGACACCGGGCGGCCCTGTTCGATCCACGTGTACCAGGTCGGGCTGACGCCGCACAGCTGCGCGACTTCCTCGCGCCGCAGCCCCGGCGTGCGGCGGCGCGGGCCGGGCGGCAGGCCGACGGCCTGCGGCGACAGCCGCTCGCGGTGGGCGCGGATGAATTCGCCGAGCGCGCGGGCGGGCGTGGCGTCGAGCGGCGGGACGGAGACGGAGGACGGCTGGTTCATGCGGAAACGGCGAAAGGGCCGCGGGGACGCGGCAAGGTTCAGACAGGTGGATCGAATACCAGAATAACTGCTTAACTTGTACTGGTACAGGCGCGGGCCTATTGTAGCGTCTCGCGCGCTGGCAGGGCAGCGGGCGTCCCACACAACCCGTTGCACGGGGCCGGAACGCGCGCCGAAGCGCTCACGCCGGCCGCTGCATCAAGGAAAGGAGCGAACGATGAAACACCACGACCAGGTCGCCGACGCATTCGGCACGACGGCCGCCGCCTATCTGACGAGCACGGTCCATGCGACGGGCGCCGACCTGCAGGCGCTCGCCGACGCAGTGAGCGCGACGCCCGATGCGACGGTGCTCGATCTCGGTTGCGGCGCCGGCCACGCGAGCTTCGCGGTCGCGCCGCACGTGCGCGCCGTGGTCGCCTACGATCTCGCCGCGCCGATGCTCGCGACCGTCGACGCAGCCGCGCGCGAGCGCGGGCTCGCGAACATCCGCACGCAGCAGGGGCCGGCCGAGCGGCTGCCGTTCGACACGGCGACGTTCGACTGGGTCGTGAGCCGCATGAGCGCGCATCACTGGCACGACATGCGCGCGGCGCTCGCCGAGGTGCGCCGCGTGCTGAAGCCGGGCGGCCGCGTGCTGATGATCGACATCGCCGGCAACGACCATCCGCTCCTCGACACGTACCTGCAGGCCGCGGAGGTGCTGCGCGACGCGTCGCACGTGCGCGACTACCGTGCCGACGAATGGCTCGCAATGTTCCGCGAGGCCGGCTTCGACGCGCAGGTGCACAGCCGCTGGCGGCTGCCGATCGATTTCGACACGTGGGTCGCGCGGATCCGCACGCCGGCCGACAGCGTGACGGGCATTCGCGCGCTGTGGGCGCATGCCCCCGACGAAGTGCGCGCCTACTACGCGGTGCAGCCTGACGGTTCGTTCGAGCACGACGGGCTGCTGATCGACGCGCATTGACGGGCGGCGCGCCGGGGCATGAAAAAAGCCGCGATACGCATGATCGCGTCTCGCGGCTTTCACGATGCAGGCCGGCGCGCAACGCGTGCGCGCCGCACGCGGATCAGCCCGTGTTGCGCAGGCCGGCCGCGATCCCGTTGATCGTCAGGTGAATCCCGCGACGCAGGCGCGCGTTCGTGTCGCCCGCGCGGTGACGCTTGATCAGCTCGACCTGCAGATGGTTCAGCGGATCGAGATACGGGAAGCGGTTCTTGATCGAGCGCGCGAGCAGCGGGTTGGTCGCGAGGCGGCCTTCGTGCCCGGTGATTTCCGCGAGCGCCTGCGACGTGCGCTCCCATTCTGCGACGATCCGCTCGAACACGTGCTTGCGCAGCTTGCGGTCCGACACGAGCTGTGCGTAGCGCGACGCGACCGCGAGATCGGTCTTCGCGAGCACCATGTCCATGTTCGACATCAGGTTCGAGAAGAACGGCCAGGTCTTGTTCATCTTCTTCAGCAGCGCGACGCGCTTCGTGCGCTCGGCGTCGTCCTGCGCGCTGTCGAGATACGCGCTCACCGCGCTGCCGAAGCCGTACCAGCCCGTCAGCAGCAGCCGGCACTGGCCCCACGAGAAGCCCCACGGAATCGCGCGCAGGTCCTCGATCTTGCGCTGCTTCGGATCCTGCAGCTTGCGCGACGCAGGGCGGCTGCCGATGTTCAGCTCGGCGATCTCGGTGATCGGCGTCGACGAGAAGAAGTAGTCGGTGAAGCCCGGGGTTTCGTAGACGAGCGCGCGGTACGCGGCCATCGCCGAGTCGGACAGCGTCTGCATCGCGGCTTCGAACGCGGGCAGCTGCGCCGGCGCGTTCGACTGCGGCAGCAGCGAGGCCTCGAGCGTCGCGGCGACGACCGTCTCGAGGTTGCGCCGGCCGATCTCGGGGTTCGCGAACTTGCTCGCGATCACCTCGCCCTGTTCGGTCAGGCGGATCTGGCCGTTCACGGTGCCCGGCGGCTGCGACAGGATCGCCTGGTAGGTCGGGCCGCCGCCGCGGCCGACCGTGCCGCCACGGCCGTGGAACAGCCGCAGCGTGATCTTGCGGTCGCGGAACAGGTCGACGAGCGCGAGTTCCGCGCGATACAGCTCCCAGTTCGACGTGAGGAAGCCGCCGTCCTTGTTGCTGTCCGAGTAGCCGAGCATCACTTCCTGCTCGGCGCCCTGGTGCGCGATCAGCGCGTCGATGCCCGGCAGTGCGAAATATTCGCGCATGATGCGCGCGGCGTCGCGCAGGTCGGGAATCGTCTCGAACAGCGGGATCACCATCAGGCTGTTGCGCGCGTCGCCGCCCGGCACGCCGAGCGTGCCTTCGAGCAGGCCCGTCTCTTTCTGCAGCAGCAGGACTTCGACGAGGTCGCTGACGGTTTCCGTATGCGAAATGATGTAGTTGCGCACCGCGCGCGCGCCGAATTGCGCACGGACTTCGCGCGCCTTCTCGAACACGCCGAGCTCGCTCTGCGCGAGCGCCGAGTATTCGAAGTACGGCGAGCGCAGCGGACGCGGGTCGGCCAGCGCGGCCAGCAGCACGCGCAGCTTGTCTTCCTCGGCGAGCGCCGCGTAGTCGGCTTCGACGCCCGCGCGCGCGAACAGCTCGGCGACCACCGCTTCGTGGATGTCGGAGCTCTGGCGCAGGTCGATGCTCGCGAGATGGAAGCCGAACACTTCGGCCGCGCGCACGAGCGGCGCGAGGCGCGGCGCGGCGAGCGACGTGCCGTGGTGCTCGTCGAGCGACGCGGTCAGCACCTTCAGGTCGGCGACGAACGCTTCGGAATCCGGATACGGGATCGCGCGCACGGGCGGGGCGCCGCGGCCCGCGCTGCGCACGGGCACCGTGCCTTCGCCGACGCGCACGCGCGCGCTCGCGGCGAGCCGCGTGTAGATGCCGATCAGCGCACGGCGATACGGTTCGTCGACGCGGTGCGGCGACTGGTCGGGCGAGGCGGCCGCGAGCGCCTTCACGGCGTCGTTCGCGCCGACGAGCAGGTTCGATACCGACAGCTCGGCGCCGAGCTTGTGCACCTGTTCCAGGTAGTGCTCGAGGATCACCGCGGCCTGGCGGTTGATCGCTTCGTCGAGCGTCGGCGCGGTCACGTTCGGGTTGCCGTCGCGGTCGCCGCCGATCCAGCTGCCCATCTGGAAGAACGCGGGCACGCGAGCGGACAGGCCGTGCTCGGCGAGCGCGGCCTCGATGTCGCCGTACAGCGCGGGCAGTTCGTCGAGGAACGTCGCGCGGTAGTACGACAGCGCGTTCTCGATCTCGTCGCCGACCGTCAGGCGCGAGTCGCGCAGCATGCGCGTCTGCCACAGCGCGGTCACGCGCGCGCGCAGCATCGCTTCGTTGTACTGGCGCTCGCGCGCGGTCAGTTCCTGGTCGCGCTCGGCAAGCAGGCGCGCGATGTCGTGCTGCGCGTCGAGGATGCTCTTGCGCTGCACTTCGGTCGGGTGCGCGGTCAGCACGGGCACGATCAGCGCGTCGTCGAAGAAGCGCTGCAGCAGGCGCTTCGACGCGTTGCCGGTCGTTTTCAGCTGCTCGAGCGCGTACGCGACCGTGCCCGGTTGCGACGCGGAGCCGGCCAGCGCGTGGATGCGGCGGCGGCGGTTGTGGTGGCGGTCTTCCGCGATGTTCGCCAGGTGCGAGAAATAGCTGAACGCGCGCACGACGCTCACCGTCTGCTCCGGCGTCAGCTTGCGCAGCTTCTTCTCGAGCGTCTGTGCGGCTTCGCTGTCGTCCTCGCGGCGGAACTTGACCGCGGTCTGGCGGATCGTCTCGACGACGTCGAATACCGTATCGCCTTCCTGTTCGCGCACGACGTCGCCGAGCAGGCGGCCGAGGAAGCGGATGTCCTCGAACAGCGGACCGTCCTTGTCGTCGCGCGTGCGCGTGCCGGCCTTCGGCGCTGCGGCCTTGCGGACAGCGGGGCCGGCGGCTTTGGCCGCGGGTTTCGTCTGACGTATCGGGTCTTTCGGTTTCGTTGCCGTTTTCGCACGGCCGTTCGCGGCGGTGGCGACGGTGTCCGTCGAGGCGTCGGAGGAGGACAGGGCAGCATTGCGGCGCGCCGTACGCGCCGATCCGGAAGACTTCACGATGGGTTTCCTTGGGAAAGCTCGAGTCAAAAGGAACTGCGGAAACTGCGGGAACTGCGGTCAAGCAACCAGCTACGTGCGGCACATCCGCGCATCGGCGCCGCGACCCGCGCAGGGGCAGGCCGGGCGCAGGCTCCGGGCCCGGGCGGGCCGGGGCGTGCGTGCTACCATTGTTCGATCTTCAATCCCGTCCTTCGATGTTCCAGCAATGAATTCCGAGACCCCTGCGGCCGGGCCGCAACAGGCACAGCCGCCCGCGACGTTGACGATTGCTTCGCGAGAGAGCCGCCTGGCGATGTGGCAAGCCGAACATGTGCGTGATGCGCTGCGCAAATTATATCCAGCTTGTGACGTGAAAATCCTCGGGATGACGACCCGCGGCGATCAGATTCTCGATCGCACGCTGTCGAAGGTCGGCGGCAAGGGCCTGTTCGTGAAGGAACTGGAAGGCGCGCTGGCCGACGGCCGCGCCGATCTCGCCGTGCATTCGCTGAAGGACGTGCCGATGGCGCTGCCCGACGGCTTCACGCTCGCCGCGATCATGGAGCGTGAAGACCCGCGCGATGCATTCGTGTCGAACGACTACGCGTCGCTCGACGCGCTGCCGGCCGGTGCGGTGGTCGGCACGTCAAGCCTGCGCCGTGAAGCGATGCTGCGTTCGCGCTATCCGCACCTGGAAGTCCTGCCGCTGCGCGGCAACCTCGACACGCGTCTCGCGAAGCTCGACCGCGGCGACTATGCGGCGATCATCCTCGCGGCCGCCGGCCTGAAACGCCTCGGCCTCGAAGCGCGCATTCGCACGCTGCTCGACGTCGAGGCCAGCCCGCCCGCGGCCGGCCAGGGCGCGCTCGGCATCGAGATCGCCGCGCACCGCGACGACGTCGCCGCGTGGCTCGCGCCGCTGCACGACCCGCAGACCGCGCTCGCGGTCGAGGCCGAGCGGATGGTGTCGCGCGCGCTCGGCGGCAGCTGCGAGGTGCCGCTCGCCGCGCACGCGGTGTGGCGCGCGGGCGAACTGTACCTGACGGGCCGCGTGTCGACGACCGACGGCAAGCGCGTGCTGACGGCCGAGGAGTGCGGCGCCGTGATGACCGTCGCCGATGCGCTCGCGCTCGGCCGCGCGGTATCCGACGAGCTCGAGGCGCAAGGCGCGCTCGACATCGTCCAGGCACTGCTCGCGGGCTCGCAGGCCGCGGGCAAGGGCGACGTCTGATGGCGGGCGGCGCGCGCGCGTTCACCGCTGTCCTGACGCGTCCGGACGGCCAGTCCGATGCGCTCGCGTCGCAACTCGCCGATGCCGGTTGCGACGTGCTCGAATTTCCGCTGATCGACATTGCGCCGGTCGACGATCCGGCGCCGCTCGATGCCGCGTTCGCGGCGCTTGCCGACTACGCGCTGGTGATTTTCGTGTCGCCGAACGCGATCGACCGCGCGCTCGCGCAATACGGCGCGATCTGGCCGAACGCGCTGCCGGTCGGCGTGGTCGGGCCCGGCAGCGTCGCGGCGCTCGAGCGTCACGGCATCGCGGCACCCGCGCATCGCGTGATCGCGCCGCAGGCGCCGGCCGACGGCAGCGTCCCCCATTACGATTCCGAGAGTCTGTTCGCGTGCATCGAGGCCGCGTTCGGCGGCGCGCAGGCGCTGGCGGCCAAGCGCGTGCTGATCGTGCGCGGCGACGGCGGGCGCGAATGGCTCGCCGACCGCCTGCGCGAGGCCGGCGCGGACGTCACGCTCGTCGCCGCCTACCGGCGTGTCGTGCCGGAACCGCGCGTCGGCGCGTGGGAGCGCGTGCACGCGCTGCTCGACGGCCAGCCGCATGCGTGGCTCGTCACGAGCTCGGAAGGCGTGCGCAACCTGCACGAACTCGCGCGGGCGCACCTGAACGATGCCGAGATCGACGCGCTGAAGCATGCGCCGCTCGTCACACCGCACCCGCGGATCGAGCAGACCGCTCGCGCATTGGGTTTTGATAGGATTACGCTGACCGGCGCGGGCGATGAGCGCATCGTCCGCGCGTTTCGAACGATGGCCGACGAGGCCGTCCAACCGGCGACAGCCGCACCGGTGACTAAACGCATGACAGATACCAACGATTCCAAAAGCGTCGCTTCCCAGCCGGCCGCTGCATCCGCACCGCCGTCGAGTCCCCCTTATCGCGCGCCCGAGCCGCCCGCGCGCCGCGGCGGCAGCGCGGTGCTGTGGTTCGTCGTCGTCGTGCTCGGCTGCGCGGCCGGTGTCGGCGGCTACGCGCTGAACCGCAAGATCGACCGGCTCGACGGCACGTTCGTCACGCGCCAGAAGGCGCTCGACGCGCAGGCGGCCGAAACGCGCATGAAGACCGAGCAGGCGCTCGCGAGCACGCACCAGGTCGACACGCAGCTCGCGCAGCTCGACGGCAAGCTCGCCGACGCGCAGAGCGCGCAGCAGGCGCTGCAGCAGCAATACCAGGACCTGTCGCGCAACCGCGACGCGTGGATGCTCGAGGAAGTCGACCAGATGCTGTCGAGCGCGAGCCAACAGCTTCAACTGACCGGCAACACGCAGCTCGCGCTGATCGCGCTGCAGAACGCCGACGCGCGTCTCGCGACGTCGCAGAGCGCGCAGGCCGTCACGGTGCGCAAGGCGCTCGCGCTGGACATCGAGAAGCTGAAGGCCGCGCCGGCCGCCGATCTCACGGGCCTCGCGATCAAGCTCGACGACGCGATCGCGAAGATCGACGCGCTGCCGCTGTCCGGCGAGGCGATCGTGCCGCACGCGGAGCCGAAGGCTGCGCCGGCCGAGCCCGCATCGTCGGCCGTGGCCGGCGAGCCGCGCTGGAAGGTGTGGTGGCACGACTTCTCGGCCGGCCTCGGCCAGCAGCTGAAGAGCCTCGTGCAGGTCCGCCGGATCGACAACGCGGACGCGATGCTCGCGTCGCCCGACCAGGGCTACTTCGTGCGCGAGAACGTGAAGCTGCGCCTGCTCACCGCGCGGCTGTCGCTGCTCGCGCGCAACGACAGCGCGATGAAGGCCGACCTGCACGCCGCGCAGGCGTCGCTCGGGAAGTATTTCGATCAGGCGTCGAAGGACACGCAGACCGTCGAGGATCTGCTCAAGCAGGTTGACGGCGCATCGCTGACGGTTGCGGTGCCGAACCTGAACACGAGCCTGAACGCCGTTCAGCAGTTCAAGAGCCGGGGGTAACGATGACGCTTCGAGGAATCGTCTGGCTCGCGGTCCTGTTCGCGATCGCCGCGGCGCTCGCCACCGTCGGCCGTTTCGACGCGGGGCAGGTGCTGCTCGTCTATCCGCCGTACCGGATCGACGTGTCGCTGAACCTGTTCGTGATCGCCATCGTCGTGCTGTTCATCGTCCTGTACGCGCTGCTGCGCATCGTGCGCAACATCTGGCGCATGCCGCAGCGGGTCGCCGCGTATCGTGCGCGCTCGCGCAACGAGAAGGCACAGGCGTCGCTGCGCGATGCAATCTCGAACCTGTACGCAGGCCGCTTCTCGCGCGCGGAGAAGGCCGCGCGTGAAGCGCTGACGGTCGATGCGAACCTGGGCGCCGCGAGTCTCGTCGCGGCCACCGCCGCGCACCGGATGCACGAGTACACGCGCCGCGACGACTGGCTGTCGAAGGTCGATGCGCCCGAATGGCAGGATGCGAGGCTGCTCGCGGCGGCCGACATGCGCGCGGATGCGCGCGATGCCGACGGCGCGCTCGCCGCGCTGGCCGACATGCAGGCCGGCGGCAAGCGCATTCACGCGCAGCAGGTCGCGCTGCGCGCGCAGCAGCAACTGAAGAACTGGGCCGAGGTGCTGAAGCTCGCGAAGGCGCTCGAGAAGCGCGAGGCGCTGCATCCGGCTGCAGCCGTGCGGCTGCGCCAGCAGGCTGCAGAGAACCTGCTGCGCGAACGCCGGCACGACCCGGACGCGTTGCTCGAAGTGTGGCAGTCGCTGTCGCCGGTCGAGCGCCAGTCGCCGCGTCTGGCCGATCTCGCGGCCGACCTGCTCGTGCCGCTCGAGCGTCGCAACGAAGCGCGCCGCATCGTCGAGGACGCGCTCGCGCACAACTGGGATGCCCGTCTGCTGCGCCGTTACCCGGACACGGCCGGCGCCGATGCGCTGCCGCTGATCCAGAAGGCGGAAGGGTGGAAGAAGGATCATCCGGACGATGCCGACCTGCTGTTCGCGCTCGGCCGCCTCTGCCAGCAGCAGCAGCTGTGGGGCAAGGCGCAGTCGTTCCTCGAAGCGGCGCTGAAGCTGGCCGACAACGAGGCGCTGAAGGTGCGCACGCATCGCGCGCTCGCGCGCCTGTTCGAGCATCTCGGCGAAACCGACAAGGCCGCGAAGCACTACCGCGAAAGCGCGCTTGCGATCACCGTGGTCTGACAGCGGCGCTGTACTGCACGGCATAAAAGCCCCGAACGCCCAGCGGCCTTCGGGGCTTTTTTTTGTCCTTTTTCGTCCGCTATGCGCCGAGCCTGCGCAGCAGGTCGTCTTCGTTCGCAACGAACCAGACCGACTGCCCGCGGTTGGATTCGCGAACGAGCGCACGCAGCGCTTCGCTGCGCGCGAGCCAGCGGTCGATGTCGCCTACCACACCGAGCCGGACGCCGTAGTTGACGAGCTTCTGCAGCACGGTGCCGGCCAGCCCGCTGTCGAGCCGGTAGAAATCGTCGTGCAGCGCGTCGGCGGGGATCGCGATCCAGTCGGCTTCGTGCTCGTGCGCGAGCGCGACGAGTTCGAGCGCATCGCTTTCCCGCTGCACGAGGGCGGCGAAAGGATCGCGGACCAGCACACGGCTGCCGGCTGCCTGAACGATTCGATGGTGCATGTGGGTAGGTTCCGTCGATGCGAGAAACGCGCGCACGTTGTCGCGCTGCCCGCGGATGAAATGGGACTGCTCCGGAAGAAACAGGACCTGCGCGTGCGGCACGAGGCGCGTCAGGCGATCGCGCGTGTCGCGTGAATCGAGCATCACGTCGCGGCCGCCGATGATCGCCAGTACGGGCGTGGACAACGTGCGGAGCGTCGCGTCGTCGAATACCGGGATCGGTTCGAGGCGCGGGCGGAAGCCGCGGTCGACCGCGCGCATCAGTGCGAGCGCGTCACGTTCGGCCGGCGTCGACGCGGGTGGCAGACGACCAAGCACGCGCCGCCGCACGCAGGCGCGCCCGGCATCGCCGAGCAGCAGCAGCGGCAGCGCCCACCACAGAAACGGCTTCTGCCGGCCGATCCCCGACGGGCAGAGCAGCGCGAGCCGCGTCACGCGCGCGGGGCGCCGCAGCGCGAAATCGAGCGCCATTCGCGCGCCGAGCGAGATGCCGACGAACGCGGCGCGCGACAGCTGCAGGCCGTCCAGCACGTCGTCGAGCCACTGCGCGTACGCGTCGCCCGCGAGCGGCGGCCGTGACGGCGCGCTCGGTCCGGCTTCGCCGATCACGTCGATCGCGTAGAGCCGGAAGTGCGTCGCCCATTCGGCCGCATGGTGCTGCCAGCTTGCCGCCGTCGTCTGCGCACCGTGGATCAGCACGACCGGCGGCGCGTGTTCGGACCCGCAGGCGATCACGTGCGTCGGCCCGTGGCGCGTTTGCACCATGATGCGCCGATACCCGGCCGGCCAGTGCGACAGCGCAGCCGCGTAAGCGGCGCGAATCGCGCGCGCGTGGCGCGGCGACCGGAAGACCGTGCTCATGTGCCGCTTTTCTGCAGCAGCATGTCGAGCGACGACATCAGCGCAGCCGTGTCGGCCGGCGTCGCGGCGACGATGACTTTGACGAGGCTCAATGCGGGATCGAACGTGACGTCGATCCGCACCGGGTCGACATACGACGTGCGGCCGGACGCCATCGCGTGCAGCGACCGCGACAGGTACTGGTGCAGCGACTGCGACGCGTCCGGAATGTCGACGATGCTGGTGACGCGTACTGCACGCGGCACGGGCGCGGCCGGCGTCGTGGGCGCGAACGCGGCGAGGTCGGTGTCGAGGATGCGGTATGCGCGGCCGACCCGCGTCGCGCGCAGCTTGCCGTCGCGAATGAACCGCAGGACGGTCTTCGGATGAACGCGCAGGCGCGCGGCGGTGTCTTCGACGGTGTGGAACATGGTCGGCAAATGATTCCCTTGATGTTCTTTATTGTTCCATATAAAAAGGAATATAGGGGAGTAATTTGGCGAATAAGGCGTTATCATCCAGCCGGCATGGCAGTTGCCCGATCCGGGGCGCGCCTGCCCGGAATGGAAAACGCCCCGGCGACCGGAGGGATTCCGGTTGCCGGGGCGTGCCGGGGGCCGGCGGTCGGCCGGCGTGTCCGGTGAGACGCTATGCGCCGCGCATCACTTGTCGACCAGCCGTTTCGGCACCGACAGCGCGAGCAATCCGCCGAGCACGAGGAACGCGGCGAGCATGTACATGCCCGCATCGTTGGCGCCCGTCGCCTGCTTGAGCCAGCCCATCAGGTACGGGCTCAGGAAACCGGCGAGGTTGCCGATCGAATTGATCATCGCGATGCCGGCCGCGGCGGCCGTGCCGCCGAGGAATGCGGTCGGCAGGCTCCAGAACAGCGGCAGCGTCGTCAGGATGCCGATCGTCGCGAGCGTGAGGCCGAGCATCGCGAGTGCGGTCTGGTGCGCCCAGATCACCGACAGCACGAGCCCGAGCGCGCCGATCGCGGCCGGAATCGCGAGGTGCCAGCGGCGTTCGCGGCGCTTGTCCGCGCTGCGCGCGATCAGGATCATCGCGACCACCGCGGCCGCGTACGGAATCGCCGACAGCAGGCCGATCATGATCGTGTCGGTCACGCCCGTCGCCTTGATGATCGTCGGCAGCCAGAAGCCGACGCCGTAGAGTCCCATCACGAACGAGAAATAGATCAGCGCCATCAGCCACACGCGCGGGCTCGACATCACCGCGCCGAGCGGCAGGTCTTCCTTGGTGGCTTCTTCCGCGTCGACGTTGCGGGTGAGCAGCGCCTTTTCCTCGTCGGTGAGCCACGTCGCCTTCGCGATCCGCTCGTCGAGCGTGAAGAACACGAGCACGCCGGCGAGCACCGACGGAATGCCTTCGAGCAGGAACAGCCATTGCCAGCCGTGCCAGCCGCTCACGCCGTCGAACGCCTTCAGGATGAAGCCCGAGATCGGCCCGCCGATCACGCCGGACAGCGCGACGGCTGTCATGAAGAACGTCGTCATCCGGCCGCGCCGGTGCGCGGGATACCAGTACGTGAGGTAGAGGATCACGCCGGGGAAGAAGCCCGCTTCGGCGACGCCGAGCAGGAAGCGCATCACGTAGAACATCGCGGGCGTCGTGACGAACATCGTCAGGATCGAGATCACGCCCCAGGTCGCCATGATGCGCGCGATCCACACGCGCGCGCCGACCTTGTGCAGGATGATGTTGCTCGGCACTTCGAACAGGAAATAGCCGAAGAAGAAGATCCCGGCGCCGAGCCCGTACACGGTGTCGCTCAGGTTCAGGTCGCTCGCCATCTGCAGCTTCGCGAACCCGACGTTCACGCGGTCGAGATACGCGACCACGTAGCACAGCAGCAGGAGCGGCACGAGCCGCCACGATACCTTTCGGTAGGTTGCTTCCTCGAATGCGCCGGACGAGCCCGGCAGCGATTGCGTCGATGTTGCCATGTTGTCTCCTGTCGATCCAAGTTAGCGCTTTAGCGGTTACTTGGATCCCATGCTTCGCGGTCGATCCAAGTTAGCGCTTTAGCGGTTACTCGGATCCCATGTACCGCTGTCTTTGTAGTTGGCCGGAGCAGACGCAGCGGCGTGTCCGATCCGGTTTCGTGTGAAGCAAGAAGGGTAATCGTGCCGCCTGTTACAGCTAGATGCAGCGCCCGCCGTCGACTTCGAGGCAGACGCCGGTGATGAATTCGGCTTCGTCGGACGCAAGGTACAGCGCGGCGTTCGCGATGTCCTGCGGCGTCGAGAAGCGGCCGAGCGGGATCGTCGCGAGGAAGCGACTGCGATTTTCCGGTGTGTCCTCGCAGCCCATGAACTCGGTCATCAGCGCCGTCTCGCCAAGCACGGGGTTGATGCAGTTCACGCGGATGCGGTCGGCGCCGAGCTCGGCCGCGAGCGACTTGCTCGCGGTGATCATCGCGCCCTTCGTGCTGTTGTACCAGACGAGGCCCGGGCGCGGCCGCACGCCGGCCGTCGACGCGACGTTCACGAACACGCCGCCGCCCTGTGCACGGAAGTACGGCACGAGGGTCTGCACGCACCAGAACAGGCTCTTCATGTTGACCGCGTACACGCGGTCGAACTCGGCTTCCGTCACGTCGAGCACGGGCTTGTTGCGGTGCGTGGTGCCCGCGTTGTTCACGACGATCTGCACCGCGTGGAAATCGTCGAGCGCGGCCTGCAGCAGCGCATGCCAGTCTTCCTGCTTCGACACGTCGCCGGCCACCGCGATCGCCTTGCCGCCCGCGAGCGCGATCTCGCTCGCGACGCGCTCGGCCGCCGCGCCGTTCAGGTCGTTGACGACGACGTTCGCGCCTTCGCGCGCATACGTCTTCGCGATGCCTTCGCCGAAACCCGAGCCGCCGCCTGTGACGATGGCCGTCTTGCCGCTCAACCGCATGGTGTGTCTCCTGTGCTGGTTATGAGAGTCGTCGTGTGTCGCGATGCGGCCGGCCGCGTTTCGCGCGCCGCGCGTTCAGCCGTGGCGGATCGCGATCGTCTTCAGCGCGGTGAAGCCGTACAGTGCCTCGAAGCCTTTTTCGCGGCCGTGGCCCGAGTGGCCGACGCCGCCGAACGGCAGTTCGACGCCGCCGCCCGCGCCATAGTTGTTGATGAACACCTGGCCCGCGCGCAGGCGCCGCGCGAGACGCATCTGGCGTGCACCGTCGCGCGTCCAGATGCCCGCGACGAGGCCGTACGGCGTGCCGTTCGCGAGCGCGACGGCTTCGTCTTCGTCGACGAAACGCATCGCGGCGAGCACGGGGCCGAACACTTCTTCCTGCGCGAGGCGGTGCGACGGCGGTACGTCGCGCAACAGCGCAGGGGCCTGGTAGAAGCCGCTTTCGGGGGCGTCGGCGACGACCTGCCCGTGCGCGGCCATCGGAATGCCGTCGTGCTGCGCGTCGGACAGGAAATCCCACACGCGCTGCTGCTGCTTCGCGTTGATCAGCGGGCCGCAGTCGAGATCGGCGCGGCTCGGGCCGACACGCAGCCCGTTGAACGCGGTGGCGAGGCGCTCGACGAGCGGCTCGTACACCGCGCGCTCGATCAGCACGCGGCTGCCGGCCGAGCAGGTCTGCCCGCCGTTCTGCACGATCGCCGACACGAGCACGGGCAGCGCCGCTTCGAGATCGGCATCGGCGAACACGATCTGCGGCGACTTGCCGCCGAGCTCGAGCGTGACGGGCACGTGGTTCTCGGCCGCCATCTGCGCGACCAGCTTGCCGGTGGCCGGCGAACCCGTAAACGAGATGTGGTCGATGCCGGGATGGCGCGCGAGTGCGGCGCCGGCTTCATGGCCGTAGCCGGTGACGATGTTGAGCGCGCCGGCCGGCAGCCCGGCTTCGGCGGCGAGTTCGGCGACGCGCAGCACGGACAGGCACGCATCCTCGGCCGGCTTGACGACGCAGGCGTTGCCGGCCGCGAGCGCCGCGCCGACGCTGCGCCCGAAGATCTGCATCGGGTAGTTCCACGGCACGATGTGGCCCGTGACGCCGTGCGGCTCGCGCACCGTCAACACGGTGTAGCCGGCCTGGTAGGGGAGGGTTTCGCCGTGCAGCTTGTCGGCGGCGCCCGCGTAGAACTCGAAATAGCGCGCGAGCGCGGCCGCGTCGGCGCGCGCCTGCTTCAGCGGCTTGCCGGTGTCGCGCGCCTCGATCGCGGCGAGTTCCTCGATCGAATCGGCGACGCGCGCCGACAGCCGCATCAGCACGCGGCCGCGCTCGGCGGCGCTCGTCGCGCCCCACGGGCCCGCGAAGGCGTCGCGGGCCGCGGCGACCGCGCGCTCGATGTCGGGCGCGGTACCGCGGGCGATCGTCGCGAACGGCTGGCCGTCGGAAGGATCGACGACCGCGATGGTTTCCAGTTGTGCGGGCAACGTCCATTCGCCCGCAATGAAGTGCTTCGCCTCTTCCATGCCTGCTCCTGTCCAGCGCTGACTCGGTTTCCCTGCTTCACGGCCGACCGGCGACGGCGCTTCGGCGCCGAGACCGGCCCCGTGCGACGCGGCCGGCGATTCGACGGCCGACCATCCGGAACGATTATCGCGCCGATCGTCATCCGGACGCCACCGGTCGATTGGCTATAATGGCGCATTCCCTTGGGGGACGCCCGCGGCGGTGCAACGGCCGCGGCGCCCTGTCCCGAATTCCCATCGACCTACAGAGAGTGCTCATGAGCTTCAATCATGTTCCGGCCGGCAAGGACCTGCCGCAAGATTTCAACGTGATCATCGAGATTCCCGCGCAAAGCGATCCGGTGAAGTACGAGGCGGACAAGGAACTGGGCCTTCTCGTCGTCGACCGCTTCATCGGCACGGGCATGCGCTATCCGGTGAACTACGGCTACATTCCGCAGACGCTGTCGGGCGACGGCGATCCGGTCGACGTGCTGGTGATCACGCCGTTCCCGCTGCTGGCCGGCTCGATCGTGCGTTCGCGCGTGCTCGGCATGCTGCAGATGACCGACGAGTCGGGCGTCGACGCGAAGCTGGTTGCCGTGCCGCACGACAAGGTCTGCCCGATGACGGCGAACCTGAAGTCGATCGACGACGTGCCCGAGTACCTGAAGGACCAGATCAAGCACTTCTTCGAGCAATACAAGGCGCTCGAGAAGGGCAAGTGGGTGAAGGTCGAAGGCTGGGCCGGCATCGAAGCCGCGCACAAGGAAATCACCGACGGCGCCGCGAACTACAAGAAGTAAGCTGCGTACCGGCCGGCGGCCGGTTCGTACGGAACGCAAACCGCGCGTGTCTCCTCAGGAGGCCGCGCGGTTTTGTTTTGTGCGCGCGGGTTTCTTGCGTGCGGGTGTGGGGGCCGGCGGGGGCGAGGCGGCCGGTGAACCCTTCGTGCGTTTTACGCGGGGCGCGGTAACGGAGGGCGCGATCTCTTTCACGGCTTTCGTGGCCGACGAACGGCGACGAGCCGGTGCGGGCGCGGCGTCTTCGCGTCCGTTCGCGACGGGTTTGCCGGCGACGACCGGGGCTTTTCGTTTCGATGACGCGGATCCGGACGTGTTGGCCTTCTTTACCGACGCGCTACCCGGCGAGGTCTTTTTTGCGACTGTGTCGGCGCCGGTTTTCTCATGTTTCGTGTCCGGCGTGGCCTTCGCGGCCTTCGTGGTCTTCGAGGCTTGCTTGCCTTTTGCAGGCTTCGCAGACTTGGCGACTTTCCCGGTCTTCGCGTTTTTCCCGGCAACCGGATCCGTTGTAACCGCCTGCGCCGTGTCGTCGGCGGTTTTCGCCTGCACCTTCTTCCGCCTGCGCGTGCCTGCCTTCAACTCGGCCGCGTCTTCGCTTTCATCGAGCGTCGCCACGGCGGGCAACACCGATTCGAGCGTCCGCAATCCGGCCGCCAGCTCGCGTTTCTGCGCGGCCGTGAGCTGCTTCACCCAGTACTCGGCGCGCGACGCACTCGACCGGTCGGGCAACGGAAACGACGCGAGCACCGCGCGCGGCTTGCGCGAGCGCGTGTAGCGCGCGCCCTTGCCGGACGCGTGTTCGTCGAAGCGTGCGGCAACGTCGGTCGTGATGCCCGTATAGACGCTGTCGTCGGCGCATTCGATCAGATACAGAAACCAGGACATGGCAGGGCGGCGGGATGCGAAGCCGCCAGTGTCTCAGAAAAAGCGCCCGTCAACGCCACCGGTCGCCGTGCCCGTCGCGAAAGCGGCTCGGCGCCGCGCCGAGTTCGCGCGTGAAGAAGCGCGTGAATGCGCTCGTCGACCGGAAGCCGACGCGCACGCCGATCTCGCCGATCGGCAACTGCGTGTTCAGCAGCAGGTCGCGCGCTTCGCCGAGCCGCGCCTGCGCGACGAGCGCATGGAACCCGACGGCCTCGCGATGCAGCCGCCGACGCAGCGTCCAGCGCGACATCGCGAAGTGCGTGCACACGTGCTGCATCAGCGTGTCGGTCGGCGCGTCGACCTCGTCGGACGTGCGCAACCAGTCGCGTACGCATTGCGCGACCGACGATCCGAACGTCGAGCGCGCACGCACGCGCTGGCGTGCGGCATCGGCCGCATGACGCTGGATGCCGGCGAGCGGCGCGTTGTAGCGCTCGAACGGCGTGTCGAAGTGCGCGGAGCGCAGCACGAGGCGGTTGTGCGCGGCGTCGAACGAGACCGGTGCGCCGAGCATGTCGCGCAGCGCGGCAACGGGCGCGAACGCGCGACCGGCGAATTCGGCGTCGTCGACGCGGGCGTGCGGATCGTACAGGCGTGCGAGCGCCGCGAGGATCGCGAGGTTCGCGAATGCGCTGCCCGCGTGCCGGCCTTCGCCTTCGTTCACGTATTCGAGCGCTATTGCGTCGCCATTCTCGTGCGCGAACACCCAGTCGACGTTGCCGATCAGCTCGCGATAGTGCAGGTAACCGTGCAGTGCGTCGCGCAGCGTCGCCGCGTTGCACGTGACGCCCGCGAGTTCGGGAAACTGCACGAGCCACGGCACGACCTGCAGCGGCGGCCGATGCCACGACAGCGGCCAGCCGCTCGTCAGCTGCATGGCGGCCACATGCCGGTCGCCCGCGATGCGGCGCGTGTCGTCGGCGAGTTCGGCCGGCCCGATGCCGAGCGTGTCGAAGAGCGGTGCGGGATCGATGCCGTTCGTGCGCGCGTCTTCGCACAGCCAGCGGTAGATCCGGACGGATACCGATTTCTGTTGCAACTCCATGTCTGTCTCCCTGTCGTCATGCCGTTCGGGTTTGTCCCCGCTGCGAGAGGTCAACGCATGCTCCTGCCGGTCAAGCGTGGTGACCGGTCAATTTTTAGACTCGGACGCTGGAGTTAAGCCACAAGTACAACAGATCGATTCTGGAGGATCAATGAAAACTTCGCTGTTCCGGTGTTCGACGATTGCGTCCGCGTGCGCGCTCACGGTGCTGCTCGCGTCGTGCGGCGGCGACGACATCCACGCCCCGACCGACCCCGATGCGGCGGCCGACCAGCGCGCGGCCGCGCTCGTCGCGCAACTGACGACCGACGAGAAGCTGCAGCTCGTGCATGGCACGGGCATGCCCGCGCTCGATCTGGGCGGCCCGTTCCCGGCCGGCGCGCTGAACGGCGCGAGCTACATCCCGGGCGTGCCGCGGCTCGGCATTCCGGCGGTCAGCAGCGCCGATTCGGCGGGCGGCGTGAACGTGAAGAACGCGCGCGTGACCGCGCTGCCTGCGCCGGTCGCGCTTGCGGCGACGTGGGACCCGGCGCTCGCGGGCACCTACGGCACGCGCATCGCGCTCGAACTGCGCGCGCTTGGCTTCGCGGAAGGGCTCGGCGGCGGCGTGAACCTCGCGCGCGAGCCGCGCAACGGCCGCACGTTCGAATACATGGGCGAGGATCCGGTGCTCGCTGGCACGCTGAGTGCCGCGCGCACGCAGGCGACGCAGGCGCAGAAGGTGATCGCGACGATCAAGCATTTCGCGTTCAACGACCAGGAAACCAACCGGATGACGATCGATTCGGTCGTCGACGAGCGGACCATGCGCGAGGCCGAACTGCTCGCGTTCGAGATCGGCGTGAAGGACGGCCAGCCGGGCAACGTGATGTGCTCGTACAACAAGCTCAACGGCGTGTATGCGTGCGAGAACCCGACTCTGCTGACGACCGTGCTGAAGAACGAATGGGGCTTCAAGGGCGTCGTGCAGTCGGACTGGGGTGCGACGCATTCGACCGTCGCGGCCGTGCAGGCCGGGCTCGACGAGGAACAGCCGGGCGCGGCCGACGACGGCAACGCGCCGCTCGGCTCTTACTTCAACGCGAAGCTGCGTGCGGCGCTGCAGGCCGGCAGCGTGTCGGCCGCGCGGCTGAACGACATGGTGCAGCGCAAGCTGCGCACGCTGATCCGCATCGGCGTGATGGATGCTCCGCCGCAGGCGGGCGGCACGATCGACGAGGCCGCCGGCAACGCCGATGCGCTCGCGATCGCGCGGCAGTCCGCCGTGCTGCTGAAGAACGCAGCCGCGCCGGGCGATGCGCAGCCCGTGCTGCCGCTCGCGGCCGGCACACTCAAGTCGGTCGTCGTGATCGGCGGCCATGCGGACGCTGGCGTGCTGTCGGGCGGCGGCTCGGGCGCGGTGCCGGCGATCGACGGCAACGCGGTGACGACCTGCCGGCAACCGGCCGACATGCTGTTCGGCGGCTGCGCGACCTGGTACAAGTCCGCGCCGCTCGCGGCGATCCGCGCGAAGGCGCCGAACGCATCGGTCAGCTATCTCGACGGCACCGACGCGAATGCCGCGGCGAGCGCGGCCGCGCAGGCCGATGTCGCGATCGTGTTCGCGACGCAGTGGCAGACGGAAGGGCTCGACCTCGCGAGCCTGTCGCTGCCCGACGCGAAGGCCGATCCGTACAACCAGCAATACGACCAGAACGCGCTGATCGCGGCCGTCGCCGCGAAGGCGAAGCGCGTGATCGTCGTGCTCGAGAACGGCAGCCCCGTGCTGATGCCGTGGCTCGCGAACGTGCATGGCGTGCTCGACGCGTGGTATCCGGGCGCGCAGGGCGGCCAGGCGATCGCCGACCTGCTGTTCGGCGACGCGAACCCGTCGGGCCGCTTGCCGCTGACGTTTCCGAAGCAGGAGGCCGACCTGCCGCAGCCGACGATCGATCCGTCGCGCACGCAGACGGTCTATGCGGAAGGCCTCGCATACGGCTACCGCTGGTTCGATGCGAAGGCGATCGAGCCGCTGTTCCCGTTCGGCTACGGGCTGTCGTACACGACGTACGGGTTGTCGGCGATGTCGGCAAAGGCCGACGCATCGGGCAACGTGACGGTCGGCGTGACGGTGACGAACACGGGCGCGCGCGCTGGTGCGCAGACGGTGCAGATCTACGCGGCGCTGCCGGCGTCGCTCGGCGAGCCGCCGAAGCGGCTCGTCGGCTGGACCAAGGTCGCGCTGCAGCCGGGCGAGGCCCGCACGGTCAGCGTGGCCGTGCCGGCGCAGCGCTTCGCGGTCTGGGATGCGAATGCGCATGCGTGGCGGATCGGCGCGGGCAGCTACACGCTGTCGGCGGCCGCGTCGTCGCGCGATCCGCAGGCGCTGTCGCAGGCGGTGACGCTCGCCGCGCACTGAGCCGGGGGCGGCCGTGCGTGATGTGGCGAGGCCAGTCGCGGCCTCGCCACATCCTGGCTGACGCTACGCGCTGCCGCGCCGGAACGGATCGTGTTCGCGCAGCTCGTCGACGTACGCGTGGATATGCTCGGTCTCGCGCTCGAGAAAGCGCGCGACCGCGTCGGAAAACGCCGGGTGCGCGAGCCAGTGCGCGGAGTGCGTGACGGTCGGCAGGAAACCGCGTGCGAGCTTGTGTTCGCCCTGCGCGCCGCCTTCGAACGTATCGAGCCCGGCCTCGATGCAGAATTCGAGCAACTGGTAGTAGGCCGTTTCGAAATGCAGGCAGGGCACGTGCTCGATCGCCCCCCAGTAGCGGCCGTACAGCGTGCCGCCGCCGTGCTCGCCGCGCCGGTACACGGCGAGCGCGCTCGCGATCGGCCGGCCGTCGGCTTCCGCGATCACGAGCAGCAGGTTCTCGGGCATCGTCGCGCCGATCGTGCGGAAGAAATCGAGGTTCAGGTACGGGCTCGAAAAGTGTTCGCGGTAGGTCTGCCGGTAGCAGCGCGAGAAGAAGCGCCAGTCGGCGTCGGTAATCCGATCGCCGGTCAGCCGCCGGAACGTCACGCCCGCATCGTGCACCTTGCGCCGCTCCGCGCGGATGTTCTTGCGCTTCTTCTGCTCGAGCGTGCCGAGGAAATCGTCGAAGTGGCGGTAGCCGTCGTTGAGCCAGTGGAACTGCACGCCTTCGCGCAGCATCATCCCCATCGATTCGAGCAGCCGCGCTTCGTCGCCGGTCGGGAACAGCACGTGCAGCGACGATACGTCGCTCTGTTCGGCGAACGCGAGCAGCGTGGCCGCGAGCCGGCGGCGTGCGTCGTCGTCGGCCGCGAGCAGGCGCGTGCCTTGCACGGGCGTGAACGGCACCGCGCACAGCAGCTTCGGGTAGTAGGGCAGGTCGTTGCGCTGGTACGCGTCGGCCCACGCCCAGTCGAACACGTATTCGCCGTACGAATGCTGTTTCGCGTAAACCGGCGCGGCGGCGGCGAGACGGCCGGTGCGCTCGTCGGTCAGCGTGACGAAGTGCGGCGACCAGCCGGTATCGTCGACCGCGCAGCGTGCGACGTGCAGCGCGTCGAGGAATTCGTGGCGCAGGAACGGCGTCGGCTGCGCGTCGCGCGCGAGCAGCGCGTTCCATTCGTCGGCCGGCACCTCGGCGGGGGACGACAGGATGCCCGTGCGATAATCGATGCGTTCGTGTTTCAAGCGTGAATCCGTACCGTTGGATATTGCCGGATGCGTGCCGCCATGGCATGCGTCCGGGCCGATTTCGTCAGCCGTTCAGGGCGCGCCGCCGGGCTGCGCCGATCCCGCCATGAAGACCCGACTCGCACTCGCCCAGATCAACGTCACCGTCGGCGACTTCGCCGGCAACGTCGCGCGGATCGTCGCGGCCGCGCGCGCCGCGCACAACGATGGTGCGCAGCTGATGGTCGCGCCCGAACTTGCGCTGTCCGGCTATCCGCCGGAAGACCTGCTGCTGCGGCCCGCGTTCTACGCGGCGGCGGCCGCCGCGCTCGATGCCCTGGCCGATGCGCTGAAGGCGTTCGACGGGCTCGCGGTGCTGGTCGGCCATCCGTTGCGCGGTGCGGGCAGCGGTCCGGGCAGCGATGCGCGCGCGCCAGCCGTCGATGGTAATGCAAACCGCCCGATCGAGCGCGGCGTGCCGCCCATCCATACCTTCAATGCCGTGTCGCTGATCGTCGGCGGCGAGATCGTCGGCACCTACCGCAAGCAGGATCTGCCGAATGCCGAGGTGTTCGACGAGAAACGCTATTTCGCGACCGACACCGAGCCGCTCGTGTTCGAGCTGAACGGCGTGAAATACGGCGTGATCATCTGCGAGGACGCGTGGCATGCATCGGCCGCGCAGATCGCGAAGGCGGCCGGCGCGCAGGTGCTGCTGATCCCGAACGGCTCGCCTTACCACATGAACAAGGAAGCGGTGCGCATCGACATCCTGCGCGCGCGGATCCGCGAGACCGGGCTGCCGATGGTGTACGTGAACCTCGTCGGCGGCCAGGACGAGCTCGTGTTCGACGGCGGCTCGTTCGTGCTCGACGGCGAGGGCGCGCTCGTCGCGAAGATGCCGCAGTTCGACGAAGGCCATGCGATCGTCGAATTCGACGGCGCACGGCCGCTGCCCGGCGCGCTCGCGCCCGAGCTGTCGACGGATGCGCAGGTGTACCGCGCGCTCGTGACTGGCGTGCGCGACTACATCGGCAAGAACGGTTTTCCCGGCGTGCTGATCGGGCTGTCGGGCGGTGTCGATTCGGCGCTGGTGCTGGCCGTCGCGTGCGACGCGCTCGGGCCCGGGCGCGTGCGCGCGGTGATGATGCCGTCGCGCTTCACGGCCGACATCTCGACCACCGACGCGGCGGAGATGGCGCGGCGCGTCGGCGTGCGCTACGACGAGATCGCGATCGCGCCGATGTTCGACGCATTCCGCGCATCGCTCGCCGACGAGTTCGCGGGCCGCGCGGAAGACGCGACGGAGGAGAACATCCAGGCGCGCATCCGCGGCACGTTGCTGATGGCGCTGTCGAACAAGTTCGGCTCGATCGTGCTGACGACCGGCAACAAGAGCGAGATGGCGGTCGGCTACTGCACGCTGTACGGCGACATGGCCGGCGGTTTCGCGGTGATCAAGGACATCGCGAAGACACTCGTGTACCGGCTCTGCCGCTATCGGAACGAAACGGCGGACTACCCGCTGCGCGACGTGATCCCCGAGCGGATCCTGACGCGCGCGCCGTCGGCCGAGCTGCGCGAGAACCAGACCGACCAGGACAGCCTGCCGCCGTACGACGTGCTCGACGCGATCATGCGGATGTACATGGAAGAAGACCGGCCGCTCGCCGAGATCGTCGCGGCCGGTTATGCGCAGGCCGACGTCGAGCGCGTGACGCGGCTCATCAAGATCAACGAGTACAAGCGCCGCCAGGCGCCGATCGGCATCCGCGTCACGCACCGCGCATTCGGGCGCGACTGGCGCTACCCGATCACGTCGCGGTTTACCGAACGTCTCGATTGAGCCGCGCTGGGCCGGATGCGGCTCGCCGGCTTACAATCGGGAACGCGATTTTTCATCCAAACGAGCATTGAGGGACAACCATCATGAAACGCATCACCGCCATCATCAAGCCGTTCAAGCTGGACGAAGTCCGCGAAGCGCTCGCCGAAGTGGGTCTCACGGGCCTGACCGTGACGGAAGTGAAGGGCTTCGGCCGCCAGAAGGGCCATACCGAGCTGTATCGCGGCGCCGAATACGTCGTCGACTTCCTGCCGAAGATGAAGATCGAAGTGGTCGTCGCGGAAGCGCAGGTCGACCAGGTGATCGACGCGGTGATCGGCGCGGCGCGTACCGGCAAGATCGGCGACGGCAAGATCTTCGTGTCGGACGTCGAGCGCGTGATCCGCATCCGCACCGGCGAAGAGAACGAAGCGGCCGTCTGAGCGCCGCATTCGTCACCGGGCCGCGCCAGGTCGGCCCCCCCAAATAAAAAACGGTGCGGATACCCGGTTGGGTACCGCACCGATACGCGCCTCTCGCAGCAGCGTGGAAAGTGTTGTCGAATCGTTCTTTGACGGCGCCTGATCAGAACAGGTGCTGGATACCGGCGTAGACGCCGGTCTGGCTGCCGCCCGGATTCGGGTTGCCCGTCGACACGGCCGTACCGGCGCCGTTCGCGTTCAGGCCGAAGTTGGCGTTCTTGCTGTTGCGCACCGTTGCGACCTGCAGGTCGAACAGCGTGCGCTTCGAGATGTTGTACGAGCCGCCGACCGTGTAGATGTTCGCGTTGCCGCCGCCGTGGTTCGCGTTCACGTGATACACGGCTGCGATCAGCGCCGCTGCCGGCGTGGCCTGCCACGTCACGCCGCCCCACACCTGCTGGGTGCCCGTCACGCCGGCGTTCACCGCCGGGCCGCCGCTGCCGTCGGCGCGCGATGCCTGGTAAGCCGCCTGAACCTTGAACTGGCCGAGGAACACGTTCACGCCCGCGAAGTATTCACGCGAGTAGTTGAACACGTCCGAGAAGCGGCCGTTGCTGTCGCGCGTTTCGTCGTAGATGCCGCGCAACTGGAACAGCGAGTTCGTATAGGTGACCTGACCGCCCATTGCACGGCCCGGTTGGCCGGCCGTCGTGTTGCCGTTGAAGCTGGTCGAGTTCGAGAACGAGAACTGGCCGTAGAAGTCGAGGCCGTAGAGCGAGGGCGACTGGTACGACACGTTGTTGCTGGTCTTGTTCCAGTTGCGGCCGCGCACCAGCGAGGCCGTCGACCAGGCCGACTGGCCGAACGGGTCGAAGTCCCACACGCCGTTGGCGATCGCGAGTTCGCGACCCAGCAGCAGCGTACCGTAGCGGTCGTTCGAGATACCGACGGTCGCGAAACGATCCCAGATCGCGCCGCTCGTGCCGAGGCCGCCATTCATCGTGTTGAACGCGCCTTCGAGGTGGAACAGGACCTTGTTGCCGCCGCCGATGTCCTCGCTACCCTTCAAGCCCCACAGGCTCGTGCCCCAGTCGCCGCTTTCCGCGCGCACTTGGTGGCCGTTTTGCAGGCCGTTCAGGTACTCAAGGCCGGCATCCAGGCGACCATACAGCGTGACGCTGCTCTGCGCGTGCGCCGTCACCACCCCAGCAGCCATCAGCGCGGCCGCGACCAAAGCTTTCTTCATCATCTCCTCCATACCCTGTCAAAAAGTCAACCCAGACTGCACGAGATGCCCGGAGCGCGAGCGCCGGGCAAAAGCGGGATAACCAGGGAGACCTCGTGCAGGGCCGGTAAGCGCGGCACGCGGGCAAGCAGACGGAAAACCGTTGAGCGGTCCCGCGCAGCCGGGTCGGCCTGCGGGGTCTCCTTGTTGTGTCGTGAAGCTAAACTACATTTCACGAACTTCGTTTTGCTACTTTGGTTACTAATTTAGCAAAAATACAATTTTGTGGCGATGGAAATCGTTGTTTGACTAACCGCTGTCGCCAAATTGCCATGCAACACGGTGCGCAACAGGTGCACCTGGGGTTGGCAATTACCGGAAAACCCTTGTCCTGCAAGGGAGACACGAATTCCGTGAATAGGGGTCAAGGATTGCCACTATTGACGTTGCGAAAGCGCGGGCGTAAGCGCGAAAGTCGCGAAATTGGTAAGTATTTCGTAATGATTCGGGTGGTTTCGGCGATCGCCGGGTGGCGCCTGAAACGCCCGTCGCACAAGGCGTGCGGCACTCAGTCCGGGCCCGGCCGCGCGGCGAGCAACTGCGCGCGAATCCAGCGGTGCGCATCGGTGCGTGCATGCTTCGCGTGCGAGTAGACCTTCACCGTGTAGCGCGGAATCTCGAACGGCGCCGGAAACAGGCGGATCGGCGCCGCGTGCCGCAGCGCCTGCGCGGCGCGGTTCGGCACGGTCATCAGCAGTTCGGATTCCGCGATCACGAACGGCGCGGCCAGCACCGTCGGCAACTGCACGGCGACGTGCCGCGCGAGACCGAGCCGGTCGAGCACGTAGTCGACCACGCCGCGCGATTCGTTCCACGGCGTGACGACGACGTGGCGGGCGGCCAGGTACTGATCGAGCGTCAGCCGCCGGCGGATCGCCGGATGCGCGGCGCTTGCGATCACGACGTAGTCGTCGGAGAACCAGTCGAAATCCTCGATGCCCGGTGTGTCGGCCGCCGACTCCTCGTGATAGCCGAGCGCGAAGTCGATGCGGCCGGCCGCGAGTTCGTCGACGGATATCTTCCGGTCGGAATGCACGACGCGGATCCGCAGGTGCGGCGCGACGTGCTGGATCCGCGCGAGGAATGCCGGCAGCACCGCGAACGCGGTGTAGTCGGTCGCGGCGAACACGAACGTGCGGTCGCTGTGCGCGGGATCGAAGCGGCGCGCGCGGGCGAGCCCCTTCGACATCGCGTCGAGCGCGTCGCCGGCCCACGTGGCGATGTCGTCGGCGCGCACGGTCGGCTGCATTTCGTTGCCGAGGCGCACGAACAGCGCGTCGCCGATCGCGTCGCGCAGCCGCGCGAGCGCGTGGCTCAACGCGGACGGGCTCAATGCGAGTTCGTGCGCGGCCGCCGCGACCGACCGGTGGCGGTATAGCGCGTCGAACACGAGCAGCAGGTTCAGGTCGAGGCGGCGCAGGTCGGGATGCATCATGTTCAGGTCGGGATGAAGAAGCTGCACTTCCTGCAGGCCAGGCATGAACGTAGCATGACGGTTTGATCGGTGCCAGCGCACGTGCATGGCGCCGCTTCCCATTTCAAGTCCGGGCCGGAGGAGGGCTCAACCCGTGCAAATCGATATCCGTTCCGCCACCGTCGCCGACGTGCCGCTGATCCTGCGTTTCATTACCGAACTGGCCGTCTACGAGAAGGCGGAGCACGAAGTGATCGCGACGCCCGCGTCGCTCGAACGCAGCCTGTTCGGCGAAGGCTCGCCGGCGCGCGCGCTGGTCTGCGAGGTCGACGGCGAGCCGGCCGGCTTCGCCATCTATTTCTTCTCGTATTCGACCTGGCTCGCGCGGCAGGGCTTGTATCTCGAGGACCTGTACGTGTCGCCGCGTTTTCGCGGGGCGGGCGCCGGGCTGCGGCTGCTGAAGACGCTCGCGCGGATCGCGGTCGAGTCGGGCTGCGGCCGGTTCGAATGGAGCGTGCTCGACTGGAACGAGCCGGCGATCCGCTTCTACGAAAGCGTCGGCGCGGCGCCGCAGAGCGAATGGGTGCGTTACCGGCTGGCGGGCGACGCACTGCGCGCGTTCGCCGACGCTGCGCCGGTGAGCGTCGCGTAAACGCGGAACGGGCGCCGCGGGGCGCCCGTTCGAACGGCGTGCGTTGCGTGCGTGTTACTTGAGGCTGCCCGACAGGAACCCGCGCAGGCGTTCGCTCTTCGGATTGGCAAACACCTCGGACGGCACGCCTTCTTCCTCGACGCGGCCCTGGTGCAGGAACATCACGTGGTTCGACACGTTGCGCGCGAAGCCCATCTCGTGCGTGACGACGATCATCGTGCGGCCTTCCTCGGCGAGCTTCTGCATCACCTTCAGCACTTCGCCCACCAGTTCCGGGTCGAGCGCCGACGTCGGTTCGTCGAACAGCATCACGTCGGGATGCATCGCGAGCGCGCGCGCGATCGCCACGCGCTGCTGCTGGCCGCCGGACAAATGCGACGGATATTGCTTCTCGACGCGCGGTGCGAGACCGACCTTCTCGAGATACTCGCGCGCGCGATCCTCGGCTTCCTTCTTCGGGATGCCGAGCACGTTCACGGGCGCTTCCATCACGTTCTCGAGCACGTTCATGTGCGACCACAGGTTGAAGTGCTGGAACACCATCGACAGCTTGGTGCGCACGCGCTGCAGCTGTTTCGTATCGGCCGCGCGCAGCGCGCCCGTCTTGTCGAGCGCGGTGCGCACTTCCTCGCCGTCGACGAAGATGCGGCCCGCGTTCGGCTGCTCGAGGAAGTTGATACAGCGCAGCATCGTGCTCTTGCCGGAGCCGGACGAGCCGATCACGCTGATCACGTCGCCGGAGTTCGCCCTCAGCGACACGCCTTTGAGCACCTCGTTGTCGCCGTACCGCTTGTGGAGTTCGTCGACGAAAAGCTTCTGGGTCTGGGAATTCATCAATATTCCTGCGAAAACTTACTTGCCTTGCGGGCGCAGATACGCGAGCCAGCGGCGCTCGGCCTGGCGGAACAGCCACACGAGCGTGAACGAGATCACGAGGTAGAGCAGGGCGGCGATGCCGAACGCGTGGAACGACATGTAGGTCGCCGAGTTGACGTCGCGCGCGATTTTCAGGATGTCCGGCACGGTCGCGGTGAACGCGACGGTGGTCGCATGCAGCATCAGGATCACTTCGTTGCTGTACAGCGGCAGCGCGCGGCGCAGCGCCGACGGCAGGATCACGCGGCGATACATCGTGAACGGGGACATCCCGTACGCGCGCGCGGCTTCGATCTCGCCGTACGACGTCGCCTTGATCGCGCCGGCGAAAATCTCGGTGGTGTACGCGCAGGTGTTCAGCGTGAACGCGAGCAGCGTGCAGTGCATCCCGTCGCGGAAGAACGCGTCGAGCACCGGCGTGCCGCGTACGGCCTGCAGGCTGTAGAGGCCCGTGTAGCAGAGCAGCAGCTGCACGTAGAGCGGCGTGCCGCGGAACACGTACGTGTACAGCCACACGGCGCTCGACAGCCACTTCTTCTTCGACACGCGCGCCACGGCGAGCGGTATCGACAGGCAGAAGCCGAGGCCGATCGACACGACGAGCAGCCACAGCGTGATCGCGACACCGGTGATGCGATAGCCGTCGGTGTAGAGATAGTTGCGCCAGTATTCTTGGATGAGTTCGATCATAGGTCAGCCTTGCGGACACCGGTCGAGTAGCGCTTTTCGAGCCACATCAGCACGAAGTTCGAGATCGTCGTGATGGCGAGATAGACCGCACCGGCGATCAGCGTGAAGAAGAAGAACCGCAGCGTGCCCTTGCCGGCGTCCTGCGAGGCCTTCACGACGTCGGCCAGGCCGATGATCGACACGAGCGCGGTCGACTTCACGAGCACCTGCCAGTTGTTGCCGATGCCCGGCAGCGCGAAGCGCATCATCTGCGGGAACATGATCCGCGTGAACACCTGCCAGTTCGTCATCCCGTATGCGCTGCCGGCTTCGAGCTGGCCGCGCGGGACCGACAGGAACGCGCCGCGGAACGTCTCGGTGAAATACGCGCCGTAGATGAAGCCGAGCACGAGCACGCCGGCGAGGAACGGGTCGATGTCGATCTGGTCCCAGCCGAGCGCGTCGGTCGCCATGTTCAGCCAGATCTGCAGGCTGTAGAACAGCAGCAGCATCAGCACGAGGTCGGGTACGCCGCGAATCAGCGTCGTGTAGACGGTGCCGACGCCGTTCGTCACGCGGTTGCGCGACAGCTTCGCGCCGGCGCCGAGCAGCCCCAGCAGGAACGACAGCGCGAGCGAAAGTACCGCCAGTTTGACGGTTTGCCAGGTGCCAGCGAGGATCAGCGGGCCGTAGCCTTGTAGAAACATATGGGGTCCCTGGTGTGGTCCCTGAGGGCGCACGCAGTGCGCCGCGAAACACGCGCCCGCCAAGCTGCGCGGAACGCCCCGTGCGTATCATGACCGTCCGCCCCGGCAACGGTGCCGGGCGAGCCCGTCGCGCGAGCGGCGGGCAAGGGGGCGGGCGGCGCGTGGTTGACTGCCTGTACTGCGCGGATACGGGGCCGCCCCCGCATCCGTTGCTTCTTCCGGTCGGCGCTTAGCGGGCCGGAGCCGAATAGACGCTGAACGAGAAGTACTTGTGCGACAGCCGGTCGTACGTGCCGTCCTTGTGCATGTCGGCCAGTGCCTTGTTGATCTTGAGCTTCAGGTCCGTATCTTCCTTGCGCAGGCCGATCGCGGTGCCGTCGCCGATCGTCTTCGGATCCTTCACTTCCGGCCCGGCGAACGCGAAGCCCTTGCCGCGCGGCGTGCGCAGGAAGCCGTAGTCGGCCTGCAACTCGTCCTGCAGCGTCGCGTCGAGGCGGCCCGAGCCGAGATCGGTATAGACCTGGTCCTGGTTCTGGTAAGGAATGATCGTCACGCCCTGCGGTTCCCAGTACGCCTTCGCGTAGGTTTCCTGCGTCGAGCCCTGCTCGACGCCGACACGCTTGCCCTTCAGCGACGCGACCGTCGGCAGCAGCGGCGAGCCGGTCTTCGCGATCATCCGCGCCGGCGCGTCGTACACCTTGTCGGAGAAGTCGATCTGCTCGCGGCGCTTGTCCGTGACGGTCAGCGACGACACGATGACGTCGTACTTCTTCGCTTTCAGCGCCGGGATGATCCCGTCGAGATCCTGCGCCACCCACACGCATTTCACGTCGATCCGCTTGCAGATTTCCTTGGTGAGATCGACGTCGAAACCGACGATCTCGCCGCTCGGTGCGGTCGACTCGAACGGCGGGTAGCTGGCGTCGACGCCGATCCGCACGGTCTTCCACTCCTTCGCGAAGGCGCTGCCCGCCACGAGGGCGAGGGCGGCGCACAGGGCGGCCTTCTTCATTTCCATCCTTCTGTTGCTGACTTTCCGGGGACGCTCGCGGCCGGTCGTATCGGGCGCCGCGGCGTATTCTAGATGGCCAAAATTCGCCGAACGGCGCTTGGGCATGGGCGGTCGCCGCAGCGGCGAACGCCAAAAGGGCGGTATTTTACCCGAACGCGATACCCGGAAAACCGCAATCCGGCGCGATCGATCGATTCCTCGAATCGGCTGTTGCGACAATCGCGATATTCGCAACGATTATTCTGGCGATTGGTTGCGCAAGCGCAACGATGCGGTGCGCCGACGGCGGATTGTGGTGCGTTCGGTGTCCCCCTACAGTGGAGGTAAACCCGAACAAGTAATCTGCCCCCGGAGTGTCCGCGCCATGTTCCAGATCCGCCGCGCCGAAGACCGCTGCCACACGCGCCAAGGCTGGCTCGAATCGCGTCACAGCTTTTCGGCCGCCGGCCGAGCCGCGAACGCACATCCGCCGGTCGGCGCGCTGCATGTGCTGAGCGAGGACCTGATCGCGCCGACGCGCGGTTTCGGAATGCAGCCGCGGCGCGACGTGGAGATTGTGACCTGCGTGCTGGACGGCACGCTCGCGCACCGCGACAGCCTCGGCTGCGGCGCGATCGTCCGCGCCGGCGGCATCCAGCGGATGAGCGCCGGCACGGGGCTCATGCACAGCGAAACCAACGCGTCGCGCGACCGTCCGCTGCATCTGCTGCAGATCTGGCTGCAGCCGGCCGAGCGGGGCGGGCGGCCGGGCTACGAGGAACGGCATTTCGCCGACGACGAGAAACGCGGCCGGCTGCGGCTCGTCGCGGCGCCGGACGGCGGCGGCGGTGCGCTGACGATGCGCTCGGACGCCCGCATCTTCGCGGGGCTGATCGACGGCGAAGAGACGGCGACGTTCGACGTGCGCGCCGGGCGCAGCACCTACGTGCACGTGGTGCGCGGCGACGTCGAGGTCAACGGCCGTGCGCTGGCCGCCGGCGACGGCGCGCGGATCGGCGGCGTGGACGCGGTGGCGTTCGCGCGCGGCCGGGCGGCCGAGGTGCTGCTGTTCGACGTCGCCTGAAACGAAACAGGGGACGCGGGCCGGTGCCCGCGTCCCCTCCGGTGCCGCTCCGGGAAGCGGCTTGCCGGCTTACTGCGCCGGCGCCGATGCGCCCTTGGCGGCGCGATGCTGCTCCCAGCGCTCCTTCATCTTCTCGTGGCGCTGCTCCATCTTCGCGAACTGCTGCTTGAGCGCCGTGCTGACCATCGTCTTCTGCTGGTCGTTCAGCCCGTTGTAGAACGTGAGCCACGCGGCGGACGTCTGCTCGCGCAGCTGCGCGTTCTGCGCCTCCGCCTGCTGGCGCGCCGAATGCATCGCGCTCAGGTCGAGGATCGGCTGGTTCTGCTGCGCCTTGAACTGCTCGCGCATCTGCTCGTGGCTCTTGCGCATCGCGTCATGGTTCTGCTTCATCGTGCTGACGGCCGCCTGCCATTGCTGTTCCTGCGACGCGTTGAGCTTCAGCTGGTCGTGCAGTTTCATGATCGCGCCGAACGGGCCGCCTTCGTGCCCGCCGTGCATCTGGTGCATGCCGGGGCCGCCCGGGGGCGGCATGTCGTCGGGCTGCGCGGCGTGCGCGGTGCCGAATGCGAGAGCGAGCACGGTGGCGGCCGCAATGGCCACGCGGGAAGTCTTCTTATACATTTCAGAAACTCCTTGAATCCAAAGGGTCCGGCGATGCGGTGCCGGGAAAGCCAGGTACCGCATCCGGTAAGACGCAGGTTAGCGATGCAGGCTCCGGCCGGTGTTACGTGGGGCGGCGGCCCGGTTACCGCGCATTACAGTTCCCTTGTGCGGTAACCCGCAGTAACCCTTTCGTCCCTTTGTTTCGTTCTTCGACTCCGCCCTCGCGCGGTAAACTTCGAGCCATGACTACCCAGATCCTCATCGTCGACGACGACCAAGAACTCCGAGACCTGCTGCGCGACTATCTCGTGCGCCAGGGGATGGAAGTGTCCGTGCTGCACGACGCGGCGACGCTCGAGAAGCGCCTCGAGCGCGAGCGGCCCGACCTGATCGTGCTGGACCTGATGATGCCGGGCGTGGACGGCCTGACCGCGCTGCGCCAGCTGCGCGCGGCCGGCGACGACATCCCCGTGATCATGCTCACGGCACGCGCGGACGACGTCGACCGCATCGTCGGGCTCGAGCTCGGCGCGGACGACTACCTCGGCAAGCCGTTCAACCCGCGCGAGCTGCTCGCGCGCGTGCAGGCCGTGCTGCGCCGCCGCCGCGCGACGCCGTCGGCGGCCGCGCCCGAACAGCGCGAGCCGTTCGCGTTCGGCCGTTTCCTGCTCGACTTCCAGGCGCGCACGCTGTCGGTCGACGGCAAGCCGGCCACGCTGTCGAGCAGCGAATTCGCGCTGCTGAAGATCTTCGTGAACCATGCGCTGCGCACGCTCACGCGCGAGCGCCTGCTCGAGTTGCTGCACGGGCCCGAGTACGACGGTACCGACCGCGGCATCGACGTCCAGGTGTGGCGCCTGCGCCGCATCCTCGAAACGGATCCGTCGACGCCGCGCTTCATCCAGACGGTGCGCGGGCGCGGCTACGTGTTCGTGCCCGACGGCGAGGCTCATGCGCAAACCCATTGATTCACTGTTCGGGCGGCTGGCGCTGCTCGTCATCGGTGTCCTGCTCCTGTCGCACTTCGCGTGGTTCTTCGCGATGCGGCTCGAGCGCAACCAGATGCAGACGCGTTATGCGGTCGAGGAAGCCGCCTTCCTCGTCGACGCCGTGCGCCAGCACGTCGCGCGCACGCCGGACCAGCCGCTGCCGTCGCGCGTGCGGCTGGTGTCGCCGGACAGTGCCGACGTGCCGAAGGGCGGCAATGCGGGGCTGCCGCCGCCGCTCAAGCGGTTTCGCGACGACGTCAGCGAGCGCATGCCGCCCGGCACGCAGGTCGAGATCGGCACACCCGGCCATCCGCCCGTGCTGTGGGTGAAGGAGCCGGCCGACCGCAACTGGATCGTCGTGCCCATACAGCCGCTGCGGCCGCCGCGTTCGCTCGACCGGATGCTGCTGTGGCTCGGCACGATCTTCTCGGCCGGCGTGATCGCCGCGCTGTTCGCGGCCTGGCAGCTGCAGCAGCCGTTGCGCTCGCTCGCCCGCGCGGTCGCGCGGTTCGGCCGCGGGCAGCCGGTGCCGCCGCTGCGCGAGCGCGGCCCGCGCGAGCTGCGCCAGCTCACGCACGGCTTCAACCAGATGGTGGAGCAGGTGTCGCAGGCCGAGAGCGATCGCGCGGTGATGCTGGCGGGCGTCGCGCACGACCTGCGCACGCCGCTGGCGCGGATGCGCCTGCGGGCGGAAATGATGGACGACGCACGGTTGCGCGACGGCGTCGTGCGCGACGTCGACTCGATGTCGCACATCGTCGACCAGTTCCTGGTGTTTGCGCACGGCGGGGCCGATCGCAGCGAACCGGTGCCGGTCGATCAGGCCTGCGAGCGGATCGCACGCAGCTATCGCGCCGTCGCGCCGAACGCACCGACGGTCCAGACGCGGCTGGAGGCCGATCCAGGCTTCCGGCTGCCGACCGCGACGCTCGACCGGATCCTGTCGAACCTGCTGGACAACGCGCATGCGTATGGCGCACCGCCGGTGCTTGTCGAGACGGCGCGCACGCCGGCCGGCTACGTGCTGTCGGTCAGCGACAGCGGCGGCGGGATCGCACCGCGTGACCTCGCGGCCGCCACGCGGCCGTTCGTCCGGCTCGATCCCGCGCGCGGCGGGAACGGCCACAGCGGGCTCGGGCTCGCGATCGTCGAGCGGCTGGTGCTCAGGCTGGGCGGCGCATGCGACATCGGCAACCGCCCCGAAGGCGGCCTGCGCGTCGCGATGACGTTCCCGTTCGAGGCCGTGCCGAAGGACGAACCCCACGCACAGGCCGCGTAAGCGGCTGCGGCGCCTGCCCGGCCGGGCGGGCGCCGCGCGGCATCATTCGCCGAACAGCGTGCCGAGCGTCTCGGCCGCGTTGCTGTCGATCGTGTTGTAGGTCACGGTCGTGGCCTCGAAAATGTAGACGGTCGTATACCGGCCGAGGCGCTCCAGGATTTCCTCCTGCAGCGATTCCGGTACGACGTTCATGTTCAGGTACCACGCCGTCGACGACAGCCGCGTCTGGAACGACCCGTACTCCTGCATCAGTTCGTAGAACGCGTCGGCATCCTGATCGCGGCAGACGATCACCAAGTTTCCTGCCATTCCCTTTCCTCCCGCTCGTCGATCGATCCCCAAGGGGGCTAGCCCCGATCATACCCGCTTCGCCGCATCCGGCTCGTGACGTCCGACACGGTTTGCGCCCGCGTGCGGCTGGCGGGTTCCCGACCGGGCCGGATCACGGCATAATTCGGGCCTGCTGCCGGCCGAAGGTCTCGGGCCGGGCTGCGCCATGCCGCGCACCAGCCGTCCGCCCGCGCGTCGGGCACGAGCCGTGCGCCGCCCCCGGACGGTTGTACCTGAAATACAGGTTGGTGTAGTGTCGTGCCGTCGCGGGCCGACTCGCCCGGGATCGCGGGCGCAGCTTGCACGCACGGCGCATCGCGCGTGCGCGAGATCGTCAGTCAATCGAATTACCGCGCCCGTGCGCTTTGCCATGAATCAACATCGACTGCCGGCTTCGTTCGGCCTTACCGGGGAGGGCGCCTGATGGACGTCGGATTCTTCAATCCGAACCGGACCGCCAACGCGTCCGCGTGGCGCGTTCTGCCGAACCGGTGGGACTTCATCGCGTTTCCGCTGATCATCTGCCTGATCGCGATGGCGGTCGTCGGTTTCCACGAAACGATGGCGCCGATCGGCGTGCTGCAGACGCAGAAGATCTCGCTCGATCCGTCGAACCTGCCCGAATACGCGTTGCGCACCACGCTGCGGATGCTCGCCGCGATGGTCGCGTCGCTCGCGTTCACGCTCGTCTACGGCACGCTCGCGGCCAAGAGCCGCCGCGCGGGCATGGTCCTGATCCCGATCCTCGACATCCTGCAGTCGGTGCCGGTGCTCGGCTTCATCTCGTTTACCGTCACGTTCTTCCTCGCGCTGTTCCCGAGCCGCGTGCTCGGTGCCGAGCTCGCGGCGATCTTCGCGATCTTCACGAGCCAGGCGTGGAACATGACGTTCAGCTTCTACCAGTCGCTGCGCACGGTGCCGCGCGACCTCGACGAAGTGGCGCGGAGTTTCCACCTGACGTCGTGGCAGCGCTTCTGGAAGCTCGAGGTGCCGTTCTCGATGCCGGGCCTGATCTGGAACATGATGATGTCGATGTCGGGCGGCTGGTTCTTCGTCGTCGCGTCGGAGGCGATCACCGTCGGCAACCAGACCATCACGCTGCCGGGCATCGGCGCGTATCTCGCGCAGGCGATCTCGGACAAGAACCTCGGCGCGATCGGCTGGGTGATCGTCACGATGACGGTCGTGATCCTCGCCTACGACCAGTTCCTGTTCCGTCCGCTCATCGCGTGGGCCGACAAGTTCCGGATGGAGAACACCGCGTCGGGCGATGCGCCGCAGTCCTGGCTGCTCGACCTCGTGCGCCGCACGCGCCTGATTCATCAGTTGCTCGTGCCGGCCGGCTGGTTCTTCGCGAAGGCCGCGCGGATTCCGCTGCGCCTGCCGCTGTCGGGCGCGATGCGCTTCTCGCTGCCGAAAGTCGAGAAGAAGGCGTCGCGCACCGTCGACATCACGTGGGCGATCCTCGTGCTGCTCGGCACGGCCTATATCGTGTGGCGCGTCGTCAGCTTCGTGTCGACCGGCGTGACGATGGCCGAGGTCGGCCACGTGATCGTGCTCGGGCTCATCACGCTGCTGCGCGTGGTCGTGCTGATCACGATCGCGTCCTTGATCTGGGTGCCGATCGGCGTATGGGTCGGGCTGCGCCCGAAGCTGGCCGAGAAGCTGCAGCCGCTCGCGCAGTTCCTCGCCGCGTTCCCGGCGAACCTGCTGTTCCCGGTGTTCGTGATCGTGATCGCGCGCTTCCACCTGAACGCCGACATCTGGCTGTCGCCGCTGATCGTGCTCGGCACGCAGTGGTATATCCTGTTCAACGTGATCGCCGGTGCGACCTCCTACCCGAACGACTATCGCGAAGCGGCGACGAACTTCCGCATCCGTGGCTGGCAGTGGTGGCGGCAGGCGATCCTGCCCGGCATCTTCCCGTACTACGTGACGGGCGCGATCACCGCGTCGGGCGGCGCGTGGAACGCGAGCATCGTGTCGGAAGCCGTGCAGTGGGGCAACACCAGGATCGAGGCGCATGGCCTCGGCGCGTACATCGCGCAGACCACGGCTGCCGGCGATTTCCCGAAGATCATCCTGGGCATCGCCGTGATGTCCCTGTTCGTCACCCTGTTCAACCGCCTGCTGTGGCGCCCGCTGTATGCCTTCGCCGAAGCGAAGCTGCGGCTCGACTGAGTCCGATTGAGAGCGAAACGCGATGCACAATCCGAATGCTGTAAACGCCCCCGTCCAGACGTCCCAGCCGCCGCGCCTCGGTGAGGAAATCCTGCGGGTCGATCACGTCTGCCGCGGCTTCAACAAGACGCAGGGCGAACTGCTCGTGCTCGACGATGCGAACCTGTCGCTGCGCGAAGGCGAGATCGTCGGGCTGCTCGGCCGTTCCGGCTCGGGCAAGTCGACGCTGCTGCGCATCATCGCCGGCCTGATCGAGCCGACCGGCGGCGAAGTGACCTACCTCGGCAAGCCGCTGAGCGGCCCGGCCGAAGGCGTCGCGATGGTGTTCCAGACCTTCGCGCTGTTCCCGTGGCTTACCGTGCTGCAGAACGTGGAAGCCGGGCTGGAAGCGCTCGGCGTCGGCGCACGCGAGCGGCGCGAACGCGCGCTCGCGGCGATCGACCTGATCGGCCTCGACGGTTTCGAGAACGCGTACCCGCGCGAGCTGTCGGGCGGCATGCGCCAGCGCGTGGGTTTTGCGCGTGCGCTCGTCGTCGACCCGACGATCCTGCTGATGGACGAGCCGTTCTCGGCGCTCGACGTGCTGACGGCCGAGACGCTGCGTACCGACCTGCTCGACCTGTGGACGCAGGGCCGCATGCCGATCAAGTCGGTGCTGATCGTCACGCACAACATCGAGGAAGCCGTGTTCATGTGCGACCGGATCCTCGTGCTGTCGTCGAACCCCGGCCGCGTGATCGCCGAGATCAAGGTGCCGTTCAAGCACCCGCGTAATCGTCTCGACCCGGCGTTTCGCAAGCTCGTCGACGACATCTACGCGAAGATGACCGCGCGCCAGACCGGCGAAGCGACGAAGAAGGGGCTCGAGCTCGGCAGCTGGCTGCCGCAGGTGTCGACCAACCTGATGGCCGGCCTGATCGAAACGCTCGCGATGGCGCCGTACCACGGCCGCGCGGACATGCCGGAAATCGCGCGCACGCTGCATCTGGAAGTCGACGACCTGTTCCCGATCGCCGAAGTGCTGCAGTATCTCGGCTTCGCGGACGTGCGCGAAGGCGACGTGTTCCTGACGCCGCCGGGGCGCGTGTTCGCGGAATTCGGCACGCAGGAGCGCAAGCTGATGTTCGCGGATCATCTGCTGAAGCACGTGCCGCTGGCTGCACGGATCAAGAAGGTGCTGAACGAGCGCCCGGGCCATCGTGCGCCGCGCGTGCGCTTCGAGCAGGAGCTGGAGGATTTCCTGTCCGACGGCGCGGCCGAGGAAACGCTCGACGCGGTGATCGACTGGGGCCGTTACGGCGAGATCTTCTCGTACAACGACCAGACCGAGATCTTCAGCCTCGAGGACGTCGAGTCCTGAAATCGGCGGGGCCGCGCGGTTTCCTGAACGGCGAGGGCGCCGCGCACCGCGCCGTTACTGCAGATTCCCCCACCGGTCGACCGCCGGTTCCGCCGACGCCCACTTCCAGTGCGTGCCTTGCTGGCACGCATTCGCGAAATACCAGCTGGCCTTGTCGCCGTCCTTCACCGAGAACGTGAATTCCTTGCACAGCGCGAGCGGCGTCGAATAAGCGCGCGCGACGCGCACTTCGCCTTCGCCGTTTTCCAGCGGCAGCGTGTTCTTCACCTTCCACGGCTTCACCTCGCCGACGGCCAGGCTGCCGGCCACCTTCGCGATCGCATCCTGCTGGTTCTGATGGAGCTGCTTCATCGTGCGGTTGACGGCCTCGTCGGTCGCGGCCTGCACGGCGATCCCGACGCCGACGCCGACCGCCGGGTTCGCGGTGACGAGGCCCGTCGCCGCGCCGGCCAGTGCGCCGCTCGCGGCGCCGACCGAGCCGCAGCCCGACAGCGCGGCCGTCGCCGCGCACAATGCGCCGATGGCCGCGAGACGGATCGCGACGCTCATTGCAGCGCGCCCCAGCGTTCGGTCGCCGGCTCGGCCGAGGCCCATTTCCACACGGCGCCGTCGCGGCAGAGGGTCGCGACGTAGAACGCGGATTGCGCGGCCTTGTCGGGTTTCGCGGGCGTGTCGACCGCGAACACGATTTCCTTGCAGTCGAGCGGGCCGACGCTGATCATCCGGCTCACCGTCACGCGGCCCTGTTCGTCGTCCTCGATCGGGAACGAGTGGTGCGTCGACCACGGCGCGACGCCACCGACGTCGAGCGGGCCGGCCGCCTTCGCGATCTGTTCCTGTGTGTAACGGTGTGCGACGCGCTGCGAGTACTGGACGCCGGCCCGCGCGCCGGCCACGGCGCCGAGGCCGATGCCCGTCGCGACGGCAGCGTTGTTCGTGACCTTGGAAGCGATCGCGGCGCCCGCGATACCGGCGCCGGCTGTCGCGCCTTCGCTGTACAGCGAGTTGCAGCCCGACAGCAGTGCGGCCGTGGCGATGACGGCCAGCACGACGCGCGCCGGCATGGCCCGACGCGACGATTCGAAACGAATGTTCATCCCTGAGTGCAAGTCCTGTCTGGGTGAGCGGCGGCGCATGCACGCCCTGATGCCGCATCATTGTTTCGCAATTGTCATAGGAAAACTGCAAAGCTTTGACAAATCGCCGGCCGGCATGCCGCGTGCGCACGCGCGGCGCTATTGTCGGATAGATGATTGGCGAGGGGTCGAAACGTTACAAATTGAAGGTAATTGTTACCTTGGCGTGCAAGGAACCGACCTAGACTGTTTTGTTATGGAATGTTTCTACGACGGCCTCGAGCCGCGCCGCACATGAGACACCCAGCCATGCGTCGTTCAAAACGGTTGTCGCATCAGCCACCTGACACGGGGGCAGACCGCCCGCGTCCGCAGACCGACGCGCCGTCGGAACCGCCTGCCGGCGCGCCCGACGAGACGCCGTCCGACGGCGATCACAACCAGGGCGGCGCTCGCCCGGAAGGGCTCGACTATCAACGCGATCTCGGCCAGGAGCAGGACGCTTGATGTCGTCGTCGCCGCATTCCATCGCCGTATTTCATTGCATTTCTCGGAACTGAATCGCCGCACGGCCGCCTTCGGGCAGCCGTGCCCGCTTGGGCGCGCGTCGCGCGCCAGCCAATCGAATCGAGGAGGGGAAGCCGCATGAGCAGATTGATCGTGGTATCGAACCGTGTCGCCGCCGGCGAGGACACGCGCCCGAGCGCGGGCGGCCTGGCCGTCGGCGTGATGGATGCGCTGAAGGAAAGCGGCGGCGTCTGGTTCGGCTGGAACGGCGAGATCGTCGGTGCGCCCGACGCCGAACCCGCGATCCAGCGGGACGGTAACGTCACGTACGCGACGGTCGGGCTGACCCGGCGCGACTACGATCAGTACTACCGCGGTTTCTCGAACGCGACGCTGTGGCCGGTGTTCCATTACCGCGGCGATCTCGCGCGCTTCGATCGTCAGGAGTACGCCGGTTATCTGCGCGTGAACGCGATGCTCGCGAAGCAGCTTGCCGCGCTGCTGCGGCCCGACGACCTGATCTGGGTACACGACTACCATTTGCTGCCGTTCGCGCATTACCTGCGTGAGCTCGGCGTGAAGAACCCGATCGGCTTCTTCCTGCACATCCCGTTTCCGTCGCCCGACATGCTGCGCCTCGTGCCGCCGCACGAGGAACTCGTGAAGTTCATGTGCGCGTACGACGTCGCGGGCTTCCAGACCGAGGCCGACAAGCAGGCATTTACCGACTACATCGAACGGCGCGGGATCGGCGCGGCAAGCGACGACGGGATGCTGCACGCGCACGGCCGGGTCGTGAAGGTCGCCGCCTATCCGATCGGCGTGCATCCCGACGCGATCGCGCAGGCGGCCGTCCAGTACGGCACGCGCAAGCCCGTGAAGATGCTGCGCGAGGCGCTCGACGGCCGCAAGCTCGTGATGAGCGTCGACCGTCTCGACTACTCGAAGGGGCTCGTCGAGCGCTTCCAGTCGTTCGAGCGGATGCTCGCGAACGCGCCGGGCTGGCAGGGGCGCGTGTCGCTGTTGCAGATCGCGCCGCCGACGCGTTCCGATGTGCAGACCTACCAGGACATTCGCGAAACGCTCGAAGGCGAAGCCGGCCGCATCAACGGCCGTTTCTCGCAACTCGACTGGACGCCGATCCAGTACCTGAACCGCAAGTACGAGCGCAACCTGCTGATGGCGTTCTTCCGGATGTCGCAGGTCGGCTACGTGACGCCGTTGCGCGACGGGATGAATCTCGTCGCCAAGGAGTACGTCGCATCGCAGGATCCGGCCGATCCGGGCGTGCTCGTGCTGTCGGAGTTCGCCGGTGCGGCGGCCGAGTTGACCGGCGCGTTGCTCGTCAATCCGTACGACCTGTCGCAGATGGCCGAGGCGCTGGAGCGTGCGCTGTCGATGCCGCTCGCGGAGCGGCAGGCGCGTCATGAGGAGAATCTCGCGCGGCTCCGTGACAACGACCTGTCGGTCTGGCGCGACACGTTCGTCGCCGACCTGCGCAGTGTCGCGGCGGCTGCGTCGGTCACGCAGCGTGCGGGCCGGCGGGTTGCGCATGCGTGAGTTCGCACCGGGCGCCGGTGCCGAGGACGAAGCGACGGAAGCTGCCGTCGGCCGCTTCTTCGTCGTGACGGGCGGCCCGGGTTCGGGCAAGAGCACGCTGCTCGATGCGCTCGAACGTGCCGGCTTTGCGCGCTCGCAGGAAGCCGGGCGCGGCGTGATCCGCGACCAGATGGCCATCGACGGCCGCGCGCTGCCGTGGCGCGACCCGGCGGCGTTTGCCGAGCTGATGCTGAGCTGGGAGATGCGTTCGTATCACCTCGCGCGGCAGGCGCGCGGGCCCGTGTTCTTCGATCGCGGCGTGCCGGACGTGGTCGGCTACCTGCGGCTGACGGGCCTGCCGGTTCCCGCGCATGCGGAAGCGGCGGCCCGCCGTTTCCGCTATCACCGGCGCGTGTTCATCGCGCCGCCGTGGCCCGAGATCTACGCGCAGGACACCGAGCGCCGGCAGGATTTCGCGGAGGCCGAGCGGACCTACGACGCGATGGTCGATTGCTACACGTCTTATGGATACCGGTTGATCGAGTTGCCGCGCGTCGGCGTAAAGGCGCGCGTGCGCTTCGTGATGGACGCGCTCGACGCCGCGTGACGCCCGTCGCGCGTGCGGCGCGTGGCCGCGTCAGGTCGTCGCGTCCGGCCGTGGCGACGTGATGCGCAGCATGCTCACGACGGCCGCCACCGCCGCGAATGCCGTCGCGACATAGAGCGCGATCGTCGGCCCGCGATCGGGCGACAGTCCGAAAATCAGGGCGACCAGTGCCGCGCCGAGCGTCTGGCCGGTCAGGCGCGCGGTGCTCAGCATGCCGCCCGCGCCGCCGCTGCGCTCGCGCGGCGCCGACGACAGCATCGCGCGGTTATTCGGCGACTGGAACAGCCCGAAGCCCGCGCCGCACAGCGCCATCCGCCACACGATGTCGACGGTACCCGGATGCGCACCGATCGTCGCGAGCGACAGCAGTCCGGCCGCGAACAGCGCAAGCCCGATCCCGCCGAGAATGCCGGCCGAATAGCGGTCCGACAGCACGCCCGCGAGCGGCGCGGCGAACACGATCACGAGCGGCCACGGCGTCATGTAGAGGCCGGTTTCGACCTGCGAGAAGCCGAGCGAATTCTGCAGCCAGAACGGCAGCGCGACGAACGCGAGCATCTGCGACGTGAACGACGCCATCGACGTGTAGATCGACAGCGCAAACATCGGGATGCGCATCAGGTCGACGGGCAGGAGCGGCGCCGGCTGCGACAACTGGCGCTTCACGAAGAAATAGCCGACGACGAACGCGACCGCCAGTTCGGCCGCGACGTATGCGTGGCCCTCGCCGTGGCCGAGTCCGTCGACGGCCGTGATCAGCAAGCCGAACACGCACGCATTCATCAGCGCGCTCGGGAAATCGTACGGCGCGTCGTGCAGCGGGTTGGCCGGCAGTGCGCGCACGCTGCCGAGGACAGCGGCGATGCCGATCGGCACGTTGACCGCGAACAGCCACGGCCACGATGCGAACGACAGGATCGCAGACGCGACCGTCGGCCCGATCGCCGACGACAGCGCGACGACCATCGCGTTGATCGACAGCCCGCGCCCGAGCATCGACGACGGATAGATCATCCGCACGAGCGCCGCGTTGACGCTCATGATGCCGGCCGCGCCGAATCCCTGGATCACGCGCATCACGGCCAGCATCGGCAGCGAGCCGGCAAGGGCGCAGCCGAGCGAGGCCGCGGTGAACAGCGCGAGCCCGGCGATGTAGATGCGGCGATAGCCGATGCGCTCGCCGAGCGACGCGAGCGGCAGCAGCGTGATCGTGACCGCGAGCTGGTACGCGTTGACGATCCAGATCGACGCGGCGTCGGATGCATGCAGGTCGTGCGCGATCGTCGGCAGTGCGACGTTCGCGATCGCGCCGTCGAGCACGGCGAGCGTGATGCCCAGTGCGACGCAGACGATCGCCCAGTAGCGTTGCGGAAGCGGCAGGCCGGTATCGGCGTTCATGACGGGAGCGAGAGCGTGGTTGTCCGCGCGCCCGCTTGCCGGTTGCGTGCGCAACCATGCGAAAAGGGTGGAGGCGGCGATGAACGGCCCGGCCGGCGCGGCTGCACCGGATCGGGGCCGGTCGAGTGTATCACCGGGCCGCGTGACGTGACGCCGACCCGCGCACTCAGCCTTCGAAGTCGAGACCGCCGAGCCGCACGAGCGGTTCGGCCTGCGTGCGCGACGCGAGATCGATGTCGCGTGCGCCCTGCCATGCACCCAGCTTCTTCGGCAGCGCGGCGAGGTAGTGCTCGAAGCGCTGCGGGCCGTCCTGCGACATCAGCCGCTCGATTTCGTCGGTGTCCCAGGTCAGCTCGAGATTCAGCGGATGCTCGAAGCCGCTCACATGCTCGTGCGGCGCGCTGCGGATCTGCACGCGCGTCGGATGCCCGTGGCCGCCGTACGGGACGACGTCGGTCAGCACGTGCTCGGCGAAGAAGGCGGCGATGGCCTGCGCGATGCGCGGTGCGAATTCGGTATCGAAACGGCGGGCGGTTTCGGGCTGCATGAAGGCGTCTCCTGTATGCCGAAAATCGTAGCACGGCGGCGCGGCGTTCCGGTGGGCGTGACACCGGTAATCGCGCGTTACCACTTGCTGCATCTATTACGGCCGCGTGCCGCCACAATGCATCGCATCCAGTACCACTTCGCGTGGGAGTCCATCATGAAAAAGATTGCCGCAGTGTGTGTCCTCGCCGGTTCGCTCGCCGTCGCGGGCCCGGCGTCCGCGCATGGCCGCGACGGCGGCGCCGTCATCGGCGCCTTGATCGGCGGCGCGGTGCTGGGCGCGATCGTGACGTCCGCGATGAATCCGCCCGTCGCGTATCAGGCGCCCGTGTACCAGGCACCGGCCTATCAGCCGCCGACGTACTACCAGGCGCCGGCCTACCAGCAGCCTGCGTATCCGACCTATCAGCAGGCGCAGTATCAGGACGACGGCCCGAACTATTGCTACGACCGCTATCAGCGCGCGTACGTGTGCGGCGCGCCGGTGCAGGGTGGCTACGCGCAGCCGGCCGGCTGGTAAGCAGGCGCACGCGACGCGTGAACGGGCAGGGCGCCGGCCGGCACCCGCCGACGTTCATGTCGCAGGACCGGACGGCAAAAGGCCCTCGCTTCATGCGAGGGCCTTTGCTTTTGTGCGGCTGTCCGTACGCTTGCGTGATCCGCGACCGGCCGTCGGCGGGCCGTGCGCGGATACAAACGGTTGCAAATGCGTGTCAGTGACGATGGCCGCCGCCGCCGTCACCACGCCCGCCGCCATCGTTCCAGTCGCCGTGGCGTCCGCCGCGTCCCCAGCCGTTGCCGCGGTTGCCGCGATCGCCGTCCCAGCGATGGTAGTCGCGCCGGCCGCGATCCCAGTCGCGTCCGCCGCCACCGCCCCAGATGTTGACCGTGCCGTACACGGGGGACGGTGCGTACGCGTAGCCGGGATCGGAATAGTAGGGCTGCCCGTAGCCGTATCCGGCGTCCGGGGCGACGACGCAGCCGGCCAGCAAGGTCGCGACGCCGGCGGCAGCAATGAGCTTCAGCATGATGTTCTCCGTTGGTTGCCGTATAAGTACCGCGCACGGGAACCGGCAGCTGTTTGCAATTGTGTCCGCAAATTACAGCCCCGTAAGGTCTTGATGCGAAAGTGTTAGCATCCGGGGCTCATTTGTTTTTCAGGAGCACATCGATGAAATTCGCGATCCGGGCCGCGCTGGCCGCTTTCTGCGTTACGACTGCCGCCGCGTGCATGGCGGCCCCCGCATCGGCGCCCGCCGTGCCGGCCGAGTCGATCAAGATGTTTCCGCAAGCGGCGGCCGGCCAGCAGCGCGTCGTGATCGGGCTGCCCGCACTCGAGAACGAAGGCGATGCGCGCGTCGAGCTGATGATCGGCAAGACGCTGCAGACCGATTGCAACCAGCAGTGGTTCGGCGGCGAGCTGACCGCCGAGGACGTAAAGGGCTGGGGTTACACGTATTACCAGCTCACCGACGTGAAGGGGCCGGCTTCGACGCTGATGGCGTGTCCGGGCCAGGCGCCGCAGCAACGCTTCGTGCAGGTGCGCGGCGACGGCCAGCTGCTGCGCTACAACAGCCGCCTGCCGCTCGTCGTCTACGTGCCGGACGGCTTCGAGGTGCGCTATCGTGTGTGGCATGCGTCGAAGGACGTGCAGCACGCAGCGAAGCAGTAACCTGCCGACGCGGTCGCGCGTGGCGATGTCCTGCCGCTACGCGCCGCCCATGCCGTGCGCGCCGACGAGCGCCGGCCATGCGGCCAGCGCGGCTTGCGCGACGGCCTCCAGATCGCGGCGGCTCGCGCCGTCGCGCGCCTGGATCGACATGCCCTGCTGAACCGTCACGTAGTACCGCGCGATCGCGTCGAGGTCTGCGTCCGCCGAGATCTCGCCGGTCGAGACGCCCTGCCGGAGGCGATCCCGCAACGCCTCGACCGTGCGCTCGCGCATCGCGATCAGCGTTTGACGGACCGTATCGGAACGTTCGGCAGGATGCAGCGCCGACAGCACGATCAGGCAGCCGGCCGGCTTCGAACGCCGCGTGAACACGCGCGCGGTATCCATCAGGTAGTTCCGTATTGCGTCGTGCGCGCTGCCGGCGTGTTCGACGCCATCCCAGATTTCCCGTCCCTCCGTGGCGCGGTAGTGTTCGAGCGCCTGCCGGAACAACGCTTCCTTGCTGCCGAACGCCGCATACAGGCTCGGCGACGCGATGCCCATCGCGGTCGTCAGGTCCGTCATCGACGCACCTTCGTAGCCGAGACGCCAGAACACCTCCATCGCGCGATCCAGCGCCGCTTCCTTGTCGAAGCTTCTCGGTCGGCCCCGTTCAGCCATTGCGTCCGTCCCTTCGTCGATTTCTGTATCGATCGATAAAATAAATCAATTGACTGTGGCGCGCAACTTGCCACATTCTGTGTCGGTCATTACATAAATGAGGAAAGGAACCGACATGAACCGACTTCAGGGCAAGCGTGCACTCATCACGGGCGGCAGCCGCGGCATTGGCGCGGCGATCGCGAAACGGCTGGCAGCCGATGGTGCGGATGTTGCGATCACGTACGAAAAATCGGCCGAGCGGGCGCGTGCCGTCGTCGCGAGCATCGAGGCGCTGGGCCGTCGCGCCGTCGCGATCCAGGCCGACAGCGCCGATCCGGTTGCGGTGCGCGACGCGGTCGACCGTGCCGCGGAGGCGTTCGGCGGGCTCGACATCCTCGTCAACAACGCGGGGATTTTTCGGGCCGGCGCGCTGGACGACCTCACGCTCGACGATATCGACGCGACGCTGAACGTGAACGTGCGCGCGGTGATCGTCGCGTCGCAGGCGGCGGCGCGGCATCTCGGGGAGGGCGGGCGCATCGTGTCGACCGGCAGTTGCCTCGCGACACGCGTGCCCGATGCGGGGATGAGCCTCTATGCGGCGAGCAAGGCCGCGCTGATCGGCTGGACGCAAGGGCTCGCGCGCGATCTCGGCTCGCGCGGCATCACGGTTAATATCGTGCATCCGGGTTCGACCGATACCGACATGAATTCGGCCGACGGCGAGCACGCCAGTGCGCAGCGTTCGCGGATGGCGATTCCGCAGTACGGCAAGGCCGATGACGTCGCCGCGCTCGTGGCGTTCGTCGTCGGGCCGGAAGGACGGTCGATCAACGGCACCGGGTTGACGATCGACGGCGGTGCGAACGCGTAAGGACGACGCCCGGCGTGATTCGGCCGGGCGGGGCGGTGTTCGTTAGCGGCAGCCGAGCTGCCGATGCTCGACTTCGAGGTCGGCACGCTTGTCATAGGCGCGCAGTTCGTTGCGCGGCTTGCCGTCCGGGCCCATCCCGCGCACGAGCTTGTGGCCGCGGTCGGGCGCGTGCGTGACCGCGTCGATGCCCGCGGCCAGTTCGCGGCAACGGGCGTCGGACGAGTCGCTTTCCTGATGCGGCGCGGCTGCGGTCGTGACGTTGGCGATGCCCGGGCTCACATAGCGCGGCTTGGCGGGCACCGTGCCGGTATCGGCGGCGTTCGCCGTGCAGGTCAGGGCAGAAAGTATGGCCAGCGCCGCGAGGGTTCGAATCATGGTCGTGTCCGGGTACGGGAAAAGGTTCGGGATTCTACGCAATGCGTGGTGCGAGTCCGTGCCGATTGGACGAAGTGCGATCGCATGTCGCATGTCACGTCGATGAATCGGAGAGGACCGCCAACGATTTGTGCGTGAGACATACAGTGCTGCGGGGCGGACGAAGGCCTCATTTACAAAGGTGCCGCGCGTACTTAGGATGGGGGCCATCTCGGGCTCGTCGGAAATCCTATGCGTACAGTCGATCGGGCGATGCTCGCCGCGCTTTGCCTTGGCGTCGCCGCGTGCGGCGGTGGCGGCGACAATGCGGCGCCGGCGCCGCAGACCGTTGTGGGCGCACCTGCCTCGTCCGCCGAACCTGCCAGCGCGGCCTCCGGCACCTCGCCTCCGTCGGCGACTCCCGCCGGTCCTGCGCCGGCGTCCAGTCCCGCCGGCACGACATCGGGCAACGCGCGCTTGCCCACGCAGGGTGCAAATTCCACGATCGTTGCGGACGTGACCGTCTATCCGGCCGCCGACGGCAGCGACCAGGCCGATGCGCTGCAAAAGGCATTCGACAGCCTGAAGGCCGGCCAGCGCCTGGTCATCGCGCCGGGGCGTTACGTCGTCGGGCATTCGCTCACGGTGGGCGTGCCGCAGGCGGTGATTTCCGGATACGGCGCGACGCTGGCCGCCACGAATCCCGCGGACCAGACGATCGTGATGAGCGGCACCGGTTCGACGCTCGTGGGCGTGACGCTGGCCGGCACCGGCACGACGCGGCTCACGACGCCGGCCTCGACCAAGGTCGAGGTGACGGGCACGGGCGTCCAGGTGCTGCGCGTGACGATCGACGGCGGCGCGAGTGCGGGGATCTTCGTGTTCGGCGGCAATAGTGTCGCGATCGTCGGCAATACCGTCCACGCGACGCTGGCCGACGGCATCCACGCGACCAACGGATCGATCAACGTGCTCGTGCAGGACAATACGGTGACGGCCACCGGCGACGACCTGATCGCCGTCGTCAGCTATCTCGGCGACGGCCGCCTCAGCAGCAACGTGCTGATCGACCATAACGCGGTGTCGGGCAACGCTTGGGGACGCGGCATTGCGGTGGTCGGCGGGCAGGCCGTGACGATCTCGAACAATACGGTCGACGGCGTGCAGAAGGCGGCGGGCATCCTGGTGGCGCAGGAGGACAGCTGGAACTCGTATGGTGCGTCGAACGTCGTGATTACCGGCAACGTCGTGACCAACATTCAGAATTCGACCGTGAACAACGGGCTGCAGCCGACGCAGCAGGCGGCGCTCGAACTGGACACGTCGACGGGCACGGTGACGAACGTCGCGGTGACGGGCAACAGTGTGTCCGGCTCCGGTTATGCCGGTTTCCGCGCGTATCGGAACGTGTGTTCTTTCAGCGTGACGGGGAATACGTTCTCGGCGATCGCTGGTGTGCCGGTGTCGCTGCTGGCGAACGGGTGTGCGGCGAGCCAGATGGTCGTCGATGCGAACCGGCTGGGGGACGGCAGCTTGCTGGCGCTGCCGTCGGGGGCGTCGGCGAAGGGGACGTTTGCCGTGACCGGTGCGGATGCGAGTTTGATGCCGCAGGTAAAGACATTCTGATCACTCGAGATCCCTCGCTTTTTCTGACCGCGGTAGCTACGGCGCAATGTTCCGCACGGGATCTGCGTTGTCGTGACGCAGCGGGTTTCCTGCACGGCAGCGACGACAAATAAAAAGCCCGCTTGCTGTCGCAAAGCGGGCTTCGATGTTGGTTGCGGGGATAGGATTTGAACCTATGACCTTCGGGTTATGAGCCCGACGAGCTGCCAGACTGCTCCACCCCGCGGCGCGAAGTGTACTTCAAACTGTTGCGGTGCGTCAAACGATTGGCGACATGGCCGTCGGCAGATGTACATGCACCGGCCGGGTGACGAGAAACGGCCGGTCGTGATCCTGCAGCCAGACGACTGGAGAAATGGCCGATGACGTCGAACCTCGAGACGGCGCGCGCGATGCGGCACTCACTTGGCGGACGAAATGTACGTGGTGGCGAAGTGATTCGGCGTTACGCCAAACTCACCGATGAGGCTTGCGGCATAAGGCCGGGATGGAGTGTCACTGGTCCCCCGACAGAATTCACGTCTGCTTGATGCAAAAGGGATCGCTGGTCAGATACAAGAAAAACACCCCCCGAAAAACCCCCACGTGATTCTGATCATGGGGAGCAGCGACGCTCGTTGCGGCTGCCATTCGGGTTGCTGTCATCGACGACCAGCGTACTTTGTCAGGCGGCAACGAGAACGCCATTTTTGCAGCTTGGACTGTACAATTTACCACTTCAGTCCTCGTGCACCGACGGCTGGGCCGGAGCACAGCGATTTTCCTTGGCGAGATCTATGAAAACAATATCCGTGTTCAACAACAAGGGTGGGGTGGGGAAAACCACTTTGACCTTTCATTTGGCTCACGCTTTCTCTGAGCTTGGTTTGCGCACGCTCCTGATTGACTTGGATCCTCAATGCAATTTGACGATCTTGAGCATGGATGCGGAAGAGTTGCATCGCATATGGCAGGAAGAAGATCCGTTTATTGAGGACTTCGAGGCGGCCAAGAATGCAATGTCTGCAACTGATTTTAAAGGAATCAGCTCGGCGCCGCGGTCGATTCATTTTATTTTGAAGCCGACGGAAGACGGTGTATCAGATTTGGATGATGTCAGTCCTCCGTGGAATCTTGCGCCATCGTTGGATCTTATTCCTGGTCGTTTGACGATGCACATGTATGAGGATCGACTCGCCAATCGATTCCCACAAGCATATCAAGGTGATCCTCTCGCTATTCGGACATTGACGAAATTTAGAAGTGTTGCGGAATCTTATGCGCAACGATATAAGTACGATATTGTAATTTTCGATACTTCGCCAAGCTTGGGTATGTTGAACAAGGTTATTATTTCGACAACCGATGGCCTTGTTATTCCTTGTATGCCGGATATGTTCTCGCTTTATGGCATCCGGAACATTGGTAATTCACTCCGTGCCTGGAAGAATCAATTTGATTCTCTCTACAGCCTTTTGTCGAAAGAGAAGCGGCGTCAGTTTCCTGATGAGTATGTCCGTCTCCTTGGGTATACGATTTATAACTCTAAGAAATATTCGAGTCGGAATAAATGGGATCTCGCCACTGCGCATTATAATTATGCAACTCAGATTCCGCCAACAATTAGGGAGTACATTAGCGAGCAAGTGCTTGGGCACTTGACCGAAGAGCAGCTGGACGAGCCGATTGGTGGAACGTCAGTCATGCACACTCATAATACTTTGCCGAATATGGCGCAGAAATATCACGTCCCGATGTGGAAGGTTCCGTCGTGCAAGACTTTGGAAACTGATGATATTTCGACGATTTTTGGAAATCGGACGACATACGAGGCTACTAAAGAAAAGTACGTGGGGTTTGCGGCTGACCTGTTGGCGAGGATGTAATGAGTGAAGTCATCTTAGATGATGAAGTCTTTTCTCCAATTCTTGATCGATATAAGAGTGATTTCGGTGATTTGGATATGTGGCGTCGTCACATTGTGGACTTCTTTAGTTTGCATCCGAAGGCGGCGACACATGTTCATTCTGTTAAATCTCGACTTAAAGACCCCGATCATCTTCGGGATAAAATTTCCAGAAAGTGGGATCCGGGCAATCCAATAACTCCGGATAACTTGCTTTCGAAAATCACGGATCTTGTTGGTGTTCGTGTGTTGCTACTGCATCAGCAAAAATTTTCGGCAATTAAGCAGGCGATTGACTTTAGATTGTCGAAGCGAGAGTGGTTCTTGGTGGAACCTCCGAAGGCATATACGTGGGATCCTGAGGCGAGAGGTTTTTTCGAGTCGCTTGGGTATGAGGTGCATGGCAAAGATAGCTTTTATACGAGTGTTCACTACGTCGTTCGGCAGTATGAGGAATCGCCGATTTGCTGTGAAATTCAGGTTCGGACGCTTTTCGAGGAGATCTGGGGCGAGGTTGATCATACGATTAATTATCCCGAGAAAACCGACAGTGCTAGTTGTCGTGACCAGATTCTTGTATTGGCGAAGCTGATTGGCGCCGGGAGTAGGTTGGTCGATTCCATTTTCGCTTCACACGAAACGGCTCGGGTTGGGTCGTAATCAGAGTCGATTTGACAACCGAAAGCGAGACGCTCCTTCGGGGGCAAGCTGGTTGCACCCCGATCATCCATAAAACGTATGCGGGTGTGCCGGCCTTAAGAATTAGGCCACCGCCGGATCTCGCAAGCGCATCAGAAGTGATTCGACCGCAGGTGTGAGTGGATCGGTCGCGCCTTCGCGGTCGTCGTATAGCGTGCCGACCACAAGCAAAACGGCCGACTGAACCGCACCGAATTTTGTGGAGGCTCGGATTCTTGAGAGAATCGAGCCATGAACAAGGCAACCAAGTTTTCCCCGGAAGTCCGGGAGCGCGCAGTGCGTCTGGTACGTGAGCAGCGTAGCGAACATCCGTCGATGTGGGCGGCGGTCGAATCGATTGCGCCGATGATCGGCTGTACGCCGCAGACGCTGCTGGATTGGGTCAAGCGCGAGGAGATCGATCGTGGGGAACGTGATGGCGTGAGCACGGCCGAGCGTGAACGCATCAAGGCCCTGGAGCGTGAGGTCAAGGAACTGCGCAGTACCAACTGCGCAGTACCAACGAGATTCTCAAGCTGGCGAGCGCGTTTTTCGCCCAGGCGGAGCTCGACCGCAGATTCAAGTCCTGAAGGCCTTCGTTGATCAGCATCGCGACACCTTCGGGGTCGAGCCGATCTGCAAGGTCTTGCGGATTGCCCCGTCGGGCTACCGGCGCCATGCTGCGCAGCTTCGTGACCCGTCCAAACGCTGCACTCGCGCCAAACGAGATGAGGTCCTGCAACCCGAGATCAAGCGTGTCTGGCAGGCCAACATGCAGGTCTACGGGGTGCCGAAGGTCTGGAAGCAGATGAACCGGGAGGGCATTGTGGTCGCACTCTGCACGGTCGGGCGGCTGATGAAGCTGCAGGGCTTGCGAGGCGCAGTTCGCGGAAAGCGAGTTCGCACGACGAATCCGGATACGAGTGCCCCGCGCCCGCTGGACCTCGTCAGTTCAAGGCTGAGCGGCCGAATCAGCTTTGGGTGTCCGACTTCACCTATGTCTCGACGTGGCAGGGTTGGCTGTACGTGGCGTTCGTGATCGACGTGTTTGCCCGTCGCATCGTCGGTTGGCGCGTCAGTTCGTCGATGAGCACGGACTTCGTTCTGGATGCGCTCGAACAGGCGCTGTACGCGCGCCAACCGGGCGACGATGGGACCTTGATACACCACTCCGATAGGGGGCTCAATACGTCAGCATTCGGTACAGCGAACGTTTGGTCGAGGCGGGTATCGAGCCGTCCGTCGGCAGCCGTGATGACAGCTACGATAACGCGCTGGCTGAAACGATCAACGGTCTCTACAAGACGGAACTGATTCATCGGCGCGCCCCTTGGAAAACGAGGGAATCCGTCGAACTGGCAACGCTGGAATGGGTCGTCTGGTACAACCATCATGGGATGATGGAACCGCTCGGCTATATCCCGCCTGCCGAAGCTGAGGCAAACTACTACAGGCAACTCAGAAATGCTGCTGAAGTGCCTGCATTAACTTAAACCAACCGGCCTCCACGATTCCCGGTGCGGTTCAGTTCACCATGCCATGCAGGGAAGGTTTAGACGGAGCGCCGGGGCCGGTAGGGCTATGGACAATGTCCCGCGACGCCGAACCCTCGCGATGTAGCAAGTTTGCTGCGGGCGCGCAGGGAGTGTGATGAAGTCGGGCTATAAGCAGACGTAGGGCGGTAGACCCCAGAACGTCAGTAATTCATGCAAAATCATGTCCGATCGACACTTTAAGAAAGTCTCCTCCATGAAAAATGCATATGCGTTTGTCGCATGCATTGTTGTGTCAATGCAGTCGATTGCGCAGCCACAACATTGGCCTTTGTTTACGGTTAGCGGGCCATATTGGACGTACCCAACGAATTTGCCTGGCCAGCACGATCCGTGTAACTCGAAGCCACTGTATACACGAGTCAAGCTTTCATTCGAGATGCGATGCGCGAGTTGGGACGAACGTCAGCACCGTCATTTCGGCATCGTGACTGGAGATGACAAAGACCGAGAAGGGCCAGAATATTCATTTCATGACCCCGTACTCTAACGACAAGACCGGTGAACTTGTCCTGCCCAGTTTGCGATAGATCCTCAAACGCGATGGATGAAGATCCGATGAGGGAAGGTAAGCGACCGGCACCTCGGCGAATATGCGGGCAACGGAGCCCCCCGCATCCATCGTTGGCAGCGAGAGGGCGGGTGACATTGGCTGGCTAACGGGCTGACGCGATACGGATTACCTCTGCTCCGGCTTTTAGGTGGTCGAGATGATCGCCCCATGCTTGCATCATTCGCCTGCGCTCTGGCAGATATTCAGCGTGGACGTAGGCGGCCGTCACTTGATTGCGCTCGGCGTGCGCCATCTGGCGTTCCACCACGTCCCGCCCGAAGCCGAGTTCGCGCAGAGCCGTAGCAGCCAGTCCGCGAAACCCGTGACCCGTCATTCGCGACTTGTAGCCCATGCGATAGAGCGCATAGAGCATCGTGTTGTGCGAAATGTGGCTTCGGCCTTGCACGCTGTAGAACACGAAGCGGTGCTGGCCGTTGATCGCGCGGAGTTGGGCGAGCACATCGAGTGCTTGTCGCGAGCGGCACGATGTGCGGGTCGCATCTTCATGCGTTCAGGCGGAACGCGCCACTCTGCAGCGGCCTCGTCAAACTCCGACCACTCTGCACGAATCATTTCCGTTGTCCGCACGAAGGTCAGCGCCATCAGGCGGAGCGCGAGCCGGGTGACTAGGTCGCCTTGGTAAGCGTCGATGTCACGCATGAGCTGCGGAATCCCCGTCGCCTTGACGCGGGCCATGTGCTGCACGCCGGGTCCTTTCTTCAAGACCGTCTGCGCATCGATGTCGGCCGCCGGATTCCTGGAGCATCGCCCGGTCATGATCCCGTACTGGAAGACTGCGCGAGAACGCTGGAGAATCCGCTTCGCCGTCTCGCGCACGCCGCGCGCCTCGACTTCGCGGACGATGCTGAGCATCTGCGGAGAATCAATCGCCGCGATCGGGCGAGGGCCGATCTTCGGGAACACGTCGACCTCAAGCGAATTCAGCACCTTCTCTGCGTAGCCGTCGCTCCAGCCCGGGCGCTGGGAGTCGAACCACTCGCGGGCTACCGCTTCGAATGAGTTGGCCGCCGCTATCTCGGCGGCCCGTCTTGCGTCCTTCTTCGCCTCGCCCGGATCGATGCCGGCCGCGATCTGCTCGCGGGCCTCGTCGCGCTTCTTCCGTGCCGTCGCAAGCGTGACGGCCGGATAGACGCCGAGGGCGAGCGTCTTCTGCTTGCCAAGGAAGCGGTAGGACAAGCGCCAGTGCTTCGCGCCGTTCGGTTGGACGAGCAAGAACATCCCGTTGCCGTCCGTCAGTTTGTATGGTGCCGCGCTGGCCTTCGCGTTGCGCACCTGTATGTCAGTGAGAGGCATTGTTGGTATTTTTGTTGGTATCTGCTGATACCAACAAAAATACCAACACTGTCTCCGGCTGTCACTGAGCAACGTTGGGTAACGACGGGCGCGAGAAGGCCGCCAGACGGGCTTGAGCGGGGAGTTTCTTGGTGATCTTGGGGGAGGTTTGGGGCTTGACTGGTCCCCCCGACAGGAATCGAACCTGTATCTAGCGCTTAGGAGGCGCTTGTTCTATCCATTGAACTACGGGGAGAGCCAAGTCCGGGCGATCGCGCGCAAAACGCGAACCGGACGGACGGCGGTGTGGACAGCGCGCAGAGTATAGCAAAGGCGCGGCGCGTCGGCGGGGCGGAATGCGCACCGACGCGCGTATCGCGTAATCAGCCGCGATCGAAACGGAAAATCAGAAATCGACGACGACGAAATCTTCCTTGCCCACGTCGCACAGCGGGCAGCGCCAGTCGGCGGGGATGTCGGCGAAACGCGTGCCGGCCGCGATGCCTTCGTCGGGCAGTCCTTCCGCTTCGTTGTACACCCACCCGCAAATCAGGCAGACCCAGCTCTGGTATTCGGTTACTTCGCTCATGTAGCGCTCGGCAAAATGAAAATTCGGTGATGCCGTCCGCAGCCTCGCCGGCGGACGAAAGGCGCAATGGTACCGGAATTTCGCCGAACACCTCCGCAACGTCGTTTTAAACGTACGCATCGCGAACAACCGGCGTCGTCGCATGGGGTGGGCATGCAGTGTATGCTTCGTGGGCCTGTCAATCTGTAGGAGGAAAGGATGTTCAACAAAAAGTGGATCGCGGGTGCAGTGTGTGTCGCGGCGCTGGCCGTGTCGACGCTCGCGCGTGCCGAAGCGCGCGTGTTCTTCGTCGAGCCGCAGGACGGCGCGACGGTGTCGAGCCCCGTGCACGTGAAGTTCGGTCTGGAAGGCATGGCGCTCAAGCCGGCCGGCGACATGACGCCGGATACCGGCCACCATCACCTGCTGATCGACGGCAAGCCGGTGCCGAAGGGCGACGTGATCCCGGCGAGCGACCATTCGCTGCATTTCGGCAAGGGCCAGACCGAAACCGACGTGAAGCTGGCGCCCGGCCAGCACACGCTGACGCTGCAGCTCGGCGACGGCGCGCACCGTTCCTACGGTCCCGAAATGAGCTCGACGATCACCGTCAACGTGAAGTAATTGCACCCCCGCGCGGGCGCCCGGTGCGCCGCGCGCGGAATGGCCGATCGGCCGGCCGCGGCGTATCGGGCCGGCCTTTGTCCATTCGTGCAGGCATGCAACCTGCACGGCCGGTACCCAGCCGGAAACCGGCCGCCAGCCGTTCATCGCACCGCGCCTGCGCGTGTCGCGCGCCGATTGTGGCGCTCGTCCGTCCGGCCAAGCCGGTGCCGGCCGCCGCGACCGGTACAATGGGCGCTTCCGATTCCTCTCTTCGCCGTCTCCCCATGTCGCTCTATTCCATTACCGGCGCGCAGCTCGCGTTCGGTCACGTCGCGTTGCTCGATCACGCGGATTTCTCGCTGGAAGCCGGCGAGCGCGTCGGCCTGATCGGCCGCAACGGCGCGGGCAAGTCGTCGCTGCTGAAGATCGTCGCCGGCCTCGCGAAGCCCGACGACGGCCTGATCACGCGCCAGCAGGAACTCGTGACCGTCTACGTGCCGCAGGAGCCCGAGTTCGAACCGGGCGCGACGATCTTCGACGCGGTCGCGTCGGGGCTCGCGCATACGCGCGAACTGCTCGAAGAATTCGATTCGATCGCGCACCGCCTCGCGGATATACCGGAAGGCGCCGAGCACGATGCGCTGCTCGCGCGGATGAACGCGCTGCAATCGTCGCTCGACGCGCACGACGCGTGGAACTGGCGTACGCGCGTGTCGATGACGCTCGCGCAGATCGGCCTGGTAGACGGCGACGCGAGCGTCGACGCGCTGTCGGGCGGGATGCAGAAGCGTGTCGCGCTGGCACGCGCGCTGGTGCTGCAGCCCGACGTGCTGCTGCTCGACGAACCGACCAACCACCTCGACTTCGACGGCATCCGCTGGCTGGAAGAACTGCTCGTCTCGCAGCGCGCGGGGCTGCTGTTCATTACCCACGATCGCGCGTTCCTCGACCGCGTCGCGACGCGCATCGTCGAACTCGATCGCGGCCGGCTGCTGTCGTATCCGGGCAATTTCTCCGCCTACCAGACGCGCAAGGCGCAGCAGCTCGAAGTCGAGCGCGTGGAAAACGACAAGTTCGACAAGCTGCTCGCGCAGGAAGAAGTGTGGATCCGCAAGGGCGTCGAGGCGCGCCGCACGCGCAGCGTCGGCCGCATCGCGCGGCTCGTGCAGATGCGCAACGAGCGCGCGGAGCGCCGCAATTCGCAGGGCAACGTGAAGCTGGACGTCGCGCAGGGCGAGAAGTCCGGCAAGATCGTCGCGGAGCTGACCGACGTGACGAAGCGCTACGGCGGCCGCACGGTCGTCGACCGTTTCTCGACGACGGTCATGCGCGGCGACAAGATCGGCTTCGTCGGCCCGAACGGCGCGGGCAAGACCACGCTGCTCAAGCTGATCCTCGGCGAGCTGAAGCCCGACGAAGGCACGGTGCGCACCGGCACGAACCTGCAGGTCGCGTATTTCGACCAGATGCGCGCGCAGCTCGACCAGGACAAGAGCCTCGCGGATACGATCAGCCCCGGCAGCGAATGGGTCGAGATCGGCGGCGTGCGCAAGCACGTGATGAGCTATCTCGGCGATTTCCTGTTCGCGCCGGAACGCGCGCGCTCGCCGGTGAAGTCGCTGTCGGGCGGCGAGCGTAACCGGCTGCTGCTCGCGCGCCTGTTCGCGCGTCCGGCCAACGTGCTGGTGCTCGACGAACCGACCAACGATCTCGACATCCCGACGCTCGAGCTGCTCGAAGAGCTGCTGGCCGACTACGACGGCACGGTGCTGCTCGTCAGCCACGATCGCGCGTTCCTCGACAACGTCGTGACGTCGGTGATCGCGGCCGAGGGCGACGGCAAGTGGCGCGAATACGTCGGCGGCTTCAGCGACTGGCAGATCCAGAGCGAGCGTTCGGAGCAGCTCGCGCAGCAGGAAGCCGCGAAGCGCACGGTCAAGGAAGCGGCACCGCTGAAGGACGACGCGGCGAAGAGCGCTCCGGGCCGCAACGCGCAGCGCACGGTGAAGCTGTCGTTCAACGAGCAGCGCGAGCTCGATTCGCTCCCGGAGAAGATCGCCGCGCTCGAAGAGGAGCAGAAGACGATCAATGCGCGGCTCGAGGACGGCTCGATTTTCGCGAAGGATCCGGCGGAAGGCACGCGCCTGACGGAGCGCTTCGCGGCGATCGACGACGAGCTGCTCACCGCGCTCGAACGGTGGGAAACGCTCGAGGCGAAGCGCAAGCCGGCGTGACGCGTGCGGCGCGCGCCGATCTCGTGATTGGCGCGCCACGCGGAACCAGTAAAATACCGCGCGTTCAGGGCCGCGCAGCGCACGCCGCGCGCCCGCTTTCGGAGCAGTCCAAGCACACCGTTGTTTCGATTCGCTTTTTTACGGAACTCAACGTTTTGTCCACGATGTTATCCACACGAGGTGTGGACAACGTCCCGATGAATGACGAAATTCAGCGCCTATGTCAACGAAGAAACCCAGCGCGGCCTATAGCGAAGCATCGATCAAGGTGCTCAAGGGTCTCGAGCCGGTCAAGCAGCGGCCCGGCATGTACACCCGTACCGAGAATCCGCTGCACATCATCCAGGAAGTCATCGACAACGCGTCCGACGAGGCGCTCGGCGGCTACGGCAAGCAGATCACGGTCACGCTGCACGCCGACCAGTCGGTCTCGGTCGAGGACGACGGCCGCGGCATCCCGTTCGGCATGCACCCCGAAGAAGGCGTGCCGGTCGTCGAGATCGTGTTCACGCGCCTGCACGCAGGCGGCAAGTTCGACAAGGCCGCCGGCGGCGCCTATACGTTCTCGGGCGGCCTGCACGGCGTCGGCGTGTCGGTGACGAACGCGCTCGCGACGCGCCTCGACGTGACGGTGTGGCGCGACGGCAAGATCGCCGAGCTCGGCTTTGCCGAAGGCGACGTCGTCAAGCCGCTCGCGACGCAAGGCGCGGGCCGCGGCGAGAAGAAATCCGGCACGCGCGTGCAGGTGTGGCCGAATCCGAAGTACTTCGATTCGCCGAACCTGCCGCTCGGCGAGCTGCAGCGCCTGCTGCGCTCGAAGGCCGTGCTGCTGCCGGGCGTCGAGGTCGTGCTCGTCAACGAGAAGACCGGCGAGCGCCAGACGTGGAAATATGAAGACGGCCTGCGCGGCTACCTGCTCGACGAAATGAACGGCAGCGAGCTGCTGATCCCGCTGTTCGAAGGCGAGCGGTTCGCCGATTCGCGTTCGGGCGACGATACGTTCGCCGAAGGCGAGGGCGCGTCGTGGGTCGTCGCGTGGAGCGAGGAAGGGTCGCTCGTGCGCGAGTCGTACGTGAACCTGATCCCGACGCCGGCCGGCGGCACGCACGAATCGGGCCTGCGCGACGGCCTGTACCAGGCCGTGAAGAGCTTCGTCGAACTGCACAACCTGCAGCCGAAGGGCGTGAAGCTGCTCGCGGAAGACGTGTTCGCGCGCGTGTCGTTCGTGCTGTCCGCGAAGGTGCTCGATCCGCAGTTCCAGGGGCAGATCAAGGAACGCCTGAACAGCCGCGACGCGGTGAAGCTCGTGTCGTCGTTCTCGCGTCCGGCGCTCGAACTGTGGCTGAACCAGCACGTCGAGCACGGCAAGAAGCTCGCCGAACTCGTGATCAAGCAGGCGCAGGCGCGCACGCGCGCCGGCCAGAAGGTCGAGAAGCGCAAGAGCTCGGGCGTCGCTGTGCTGCCCGGCAAGCTGACCGACTGCGAGACCGAGGATATCGCGCGCAACGAATTGTTCCTCGTCGAGGGCGACTCGGCGGGCGGCTCCGCGAAGATGGGCCGCGACAAGGAATACCAGGCGATCCTGCCGCTGCGCGGCAAGGTATTGAACACCTGGGAAACCGAGCGCGACCGCCTGTTCGCGAACAACGAGGTGCACGACATCTCGGTGGCGATCGGCGTCGATCCGCACAGCCCGGACGACACCGTCGACCTGTCGAACCTGCGCTACGGCAAGATCTGCATCCTGTCGGACGCGGACGTCGACGGCTCGCACATCCAGGTGCTGCTGCTCACGCTGTTCTTCAAGCATTTCCCGCAACTGATCGAGCGCGGCCACGTGTGCGTCGCGCGGCCGCCGCTGTTCCGCGTCGACGCACCCGCGCGCGGCAAGAAGGCCGCGCAGAAGCTCTATGCGCTCGACGACGGCGAACTCGAGGCGATCCTCGACAAGCTGCGCAAGGACGGCGTGCGCGAGACCCAGTGGAGCATCAGCCGCTTCAAGGGCCTCGGCGAAATGAGCGCCGAGCAGCTGTGGGACACGACGATGAACCCCGATACGCGCCGCCTGATGCCCGTGAAGCTCGGCGAGCTCGACTACGAGGCGACCGTCGCGCGCATGACGATGCTGATGGGCAAGGGCGAGGCAGCCGCGCGGCGTGGCTGGCTCGAGGAAAAGGGCAACGACGTCGAAGCGGATATTTAAGCGGAGCGTTCCGCGCGGCCGGGCATGACGCCCGGCCCGGCCTCACGCCACTTACGAATACGGAATTCAGATGGACGACAACACTTCCGATCTCTTTGCCAGCCCCGACGCGCCCGAGAGCGACGCGCTGACGCTCGGCAACTACGCGGAGCAGGCGTATCTCAGCTACGCGGTCAGCGTCGTGAAGAGCCGCGCCCTGCCCGACGTGTGCGACGGCCAGAAGCCGGTGCAGCGCCGGATCCTGTTCGCGATGAACGAAATGGGCCTCGGCCCGGACGCGAAGCCGGTGAAGTCGGCGCGCGTGGTCGGCGACGTGCTCGGTAAATATCACCCGCACGGCGACCAGTCGGCGTACGACGCGCTCGTGCGTCTCGCGCAGGATTTCTCGCTGCGCTACCCGCTGATCGACGGGCAGGGCAACTTCGGCTCGCGCGACGGCGACGGCGCGGCGGCGATGCGTTACACGGAAGCGCGCCTGACGCCGATCTCGAAGCTGCTGCTCGACGAGATCGACCAGGGCACGGTCGACTTCATGCCGAACTACGACGGCTCGTTCGAGGAGCCGAAGACGCTGCCGAGCCGCATGCCGTTCGTGCTGCTGAACGGTGCGTCGGGCATCGCGGTCGGCCTCGCGACCGAAATCCCGTCGCACAACCTGCGCGAAGTCGCGGCCGCGGCGGTCGCATTGATCCGCAATCCGAAGCTCACGCACGCGGAGCTGATGAACCTGATTCCCGGCCCGGATTTCCCCGGCGGCGGCCAGATCATCTCGAGCGACACCGAAATCTCGGCGGCCTATGAAACGGGCCGCGGCAGCCTGAAGGTGCGCGCGAAATGGAAGATCGAGGATCTCGCGCGCGGCCAGTGGCAGCTCGTCGTCACCGAGCTGCCGCCGAGCACGTCGGGCCAGAAGGTGCTCGAGGAAATCGAGGAGCTGACCAACCCGAAGCTCAAGCTCGGCAAGAAGACGCTGACGCCCGAGCAGCTCAACACGAAGAAGGCGATGCTCGACCTGCTCGACGCGGTGCGCGACGAGTCGGGCAAGGAAGCGGCGGTGCGGCTCGTGTTCGAGCCGAAGTCGCGCACGATCGACCAGACGGAATTCGTGAACACGCTGCTCGCGTACACGAGCCTCGAGTCGAACGCGACGCTGAACCTCGTGATGATCGGCGCCGACGGCCGGCCGGGCCAGAAGGGCCTGCTGACGATCCTCGACGAGTGGGTGAAGTTCCGCCAGCTGACGATGACGCGCCGTTGCCGCCATCGTCTCGCGAAGGTCGACGACCGCATCCACATCCTCGAAGGGCGGATGATCGTCTTCCTGAACATCGACGAGGTGATCCGGATCATCCGCGAGTCGGACGAGCCTAAGTCCGCGCTGATGAGCGCATTCGGCCTCAGCGAGCGTCAGGCGGAAGACATCCTCGAGATCCGGCTGCGCCAGCTCGCGCGGCTCGAGAAGATCAAGATCGAGAAGGAACTCGAAGCGCTGCGCGACGAGAAGGCGAAGCTCGAGGAACTGCTCGCGAACGAAAGCGCGATGAAGCGGCTGATGATCAAGGAGATCGAGGCCGACGCGAAGCAGTACGGCGACGATCGCCGCACGCTGATCCAGCAGGAAAAGCGCGCGACGTTCGAGGCGAAGGTGGTCGACGAGCCGGTGACGGTCGTCGTGTCGCAGAAGGGCTGGGTGCGTGCGCTGAAGGGCCACGGGCTCGACCCGGCCGCGTTCACGTTCAAGGCCGGCGACAGCCTGTACGCGGCGTTCCAGTGCCGCACGCCGGACCGGCTGATCGCGTGGGGCAGCAGCGGCCGCGTGTACTCGGTCGACGTGTCGGTGCTGCCGGGCGGGCGCGGTGACGGCGTGCCCGTCACATCGCTGATCGAGCTCGAATCGGGCTCGCACCTGATGCACTACTACGCGGCGCCGGCCGACCAGCAACTGCTGCTCGCGTCGAGCAACGGCTTCGGCTTCCTCGCGAAGGTCGGCGACATGGTGAGCCGCGTGAAGGCCGGCAAGGCATTCATGACCATCGATGCGGGCGCGGTGCCGCTCGCGCCGATGCCGGTGCTGCCGAACGCGACGCAGGTCGCGTGCCTGTCGAGCGGCGGCCGTCTGCTCGTGTTCGGGATGGACGAGATGAAGACGCTGTCCGGCGGTGGCCGCGGCGTGATCCTGATGGCGCTCGACGACAAGGAAACGCTCGTGCAGGCGCTTGCGATCGATCCGGCCGGCGTCGTGCTGATCGGCACGGGCCGCGGCGGCAAGGCGCAGGACGAGACGCTGTCGTACGCGGGGCTCGCGCCGCACATCGGCAAGCGCGCCCGCAAGGGCCGGGCGCCGGAGACGAAGCTCAAGGTCGTCAACGAACTGCGTCCGCTGCTCGGCTGACGCCGAGCCCGGTTCCGTCGCGATCGAAGGCCGCACGTCCGCTTCGGCGGGTGTGCGGCCTTTTTGTTTGACGGCGGCGATTCGGGTAAGCAGGCGTGGCGCTGTCACGCTGAATTTGCAAAATATTGTGAAATCGCGCCGAGGGTCCGAACCGAAGGGCGACCGACCGGTCGAACGTCGCTTGATGCCGCGCTCCACGCGGCCGTTCGCCGCACCCACACATCACAGGATTGTCGCCATGTCCCACGCCGTTGCCGTCGCGCTGTTTCTTCACCTGCTGGCCGTTGCCGTGTGGGTGGGCGGGATGGTGTTCGCGCACTTCTGCCTGCGTCCGGCGCTGTCGGACCTGGCGCCGCAGCTCCGGCTGCCGCTGATCGAAGGCGTGTTCGGCCGTTTCTTCAACTGGGTGGCGGGCTCGGTGATCGTGATCCTGCTGTCCGGCGGCTTCCTGCTCGTGGCATTCGGCGGTGCGCACGCGACGTGGTCGCTGCACGCGATGGCCGGGCTCGGCGTCGTGATGATGCTGATCTTCGGCCATATCCGCTTCGCGCTGTTCCCGCGCATCCGTCGCGCGGTGCAGGCGCAGAACTGGCCGGACGGCGCGCGCGCGGTGAATGCGATGCGCCTGCTCGTCGTCGTGAATCTCGTGCTCGGCGTCGTCACGATTGGCGCGGCCGTGCTGTCGCGCGGTTTCTGACCGGCCGGCGTCGGCCGTCGGCCCCACGCCCGGCGGTTCGCGCCGCTACGCGGCCAGCATCGCATCGAGCAGCCATGCGCCGGCCGGGCCGAGCGGCCGGTTGCGCGACCAGACCGCATCGACCCGCACGCGACGCGGCCAGCCGCGCGAGCGTAGCTCGCACAGGCGGTCGCGTGCGAAGTGCTCGACCATCCAGCGCGGCAGTTCCGCCCAGCCGAACCCCAGCACGGCCATCTCCAGCAGCATCAGGTAGCTTGGCGCCAGCCAGTGCCGGGTGCCGACGACGATCCGGTCGTCGGTGCCGCGGCCTTCCGTTTTCACATAGGTATTGAGGCGCAGTTCGCGCACGTCGCGCAGCGCCGCGTGCGGCACCTCGGCGTCGCCGTATTCGGCGAGCGCGTGCGTGCGCCCGACGAACAGCCCGATCTCCGATTCTTCCGCCACCGTCGCCGCGCCGATATCGGCCGGGTAGGCCGCGCGCGCAGCCATCAGCCCGAGCTGCGCGCGGCCCTGCTGGATCAGGTCGAGCACGTCCTCGTGCTCGGCGATCTGGCATTCGAGCTCGAGCGCCGGAAAGCGCCGTTCGAGCGCCATCAGCGTTTCCTCATAGCGTTTCGACTGGTACGTGTCGGACACGACGAGTGTCAGACGCGCTTCCTCGCCGTGCGCGAGCCGCGCGGCCGTGCGGTCGATCGCCGCGCTGGCTTCGAGCACGCGCTGCACCTGCGGCAGCAGCGCGCGCCCGGCGTCGGTCAGTGTCGGCGCGCGTGTAGAGCGGTCGAACAGCTGCACGCCGAGATCGATTTCGAGGTTCGCGATGGCTTCCGAGATGGTCGACTGGCGCTTGCCAAGCTTGCGCGCGGCGGCCGTGAACGAGCCGAGCAGCGCGGCTTCGGCGAACGCGAGCAAGGCTTCGGGGGCGTGGTGCATGCGGCGCTCCGGGCTTTGTTATATCGGTAAAACCGATGATATCAAACTGGATTATGCCGGTATCGCCGATCAAAATGGCCCGCATGAATGACGCAACGAATGGGAGGGCATCATGAAACGGACGAATAAAACGGTGACGGAACGGCTGCTGCACGCGCTGACGTTCGAGCTGGTCGCCATCGCGCTGTGCGCGCCGATCGGCGCATGGCTGCTGGACATGCCGGTGTCGCACGTCGGCGTGCTGACGGTGATGGTGTCGCTGATCGCGATGGCGTGGAACATGACGTTCAACACGCTGTTCGACCGCTTCGAGCGGCGCGCGGGACTGACGCGCACGCTCGGCATGCGGATCGCGCACGCGATCACGTTCGAGCTCGGTCTCGTCGCGATGGTGGTGCCGGTTGCCGCGTGGTGGCTGAACGTGAGCCTCGTCGAGGCACTGCTGCTCGACCTCGGCATCGTGCTGTTCTTCCTGCCTTATACGTTCTGCTTCAACCTCGCGTACGACGCGCTGCGGGCCCGCTGGATGGCACGCCGGGTCGCGGTGCAGGCCGGTTGAGAAGCGTCGACGCCGGCGCAGGCCGGCGGAGCAGGGCGACGGCCGCCGCCCGTCAGCGCGCGGCGGCCCACAGCCACACGCCGCACGCCACGGCGACCGCGCCGTAGACGGCATAGACGGGCACCTTGAAGCGCGCGAAACACAGCGTCGCGAAGGCGCCCGTCAACCAGTAGACGGGGTCGGCCGGTTCGCGGTGCAGGATCTTCACGACGGCGACGACGAGAAAGCCCGTCGTCGCCGCGCGCAGCAGGCGCATCCCGTGCTCGAAGCGCGCATGGCGCTTGAGCCGGGACAGGTGATTCTGTGCAAACACGACGAGGAAGCCCGACGGAATGAACAGCGCGGCCGTCGCGAGCAGCGCGCCGACCCAGCCGTCGGTCAGGTAGCCGAGAAACGGCACGACGTTCAGCAGCGGCCCCGGCGCCACCGGCGACAGCGCGAACGCCAGCGTGAAGTCGTGATCGGAGATGCCCGTCGCAGGCGATACGAACAGCGTCTTGAGTACCGGCAGCGCGGAAAAACCGCCGCCGAACAGCGTCATGCCCGCGCCCGCGAGGCGCGGCCACAGCAGCTGCTCCTGGTAATCGCCCGGCAGTGGCATCGCGAACAGCACGACGAGCACGCCGAGCAGCACGAGCAGGTTGCGGTCGCGCTTCGACAGCGTGAAATCGACCGCATCGCGCTGGGTCGGCCCCGTCAGCCAGCCCGCTGCGAACGCAGCGAAGAGAATGCCGACGAAAGCGGCGGGACTATGTGCGAAAGCGAGCAGAATCGTCGACAGCGCGGCGATCACCTGCTCGAGCCGCGTGCGCGCGAGCGAGCGCAGCTGCTTGACCCACGTGACGCCGATCAGCGCGGCGAGCACCATCCCGAAGTGATTGATGAGCATCGGCGCGGCCAGCGAGCGCACGAGCGGCGTCTGGTAAAAGATCGCGAACAGCGTCATCAGGATCGAGAACGGCAGCACGCTCGCGACGCCGGCGACCCATGCGCCGGCGCGGCCGTGCAGCGTCTGGCCGACCTGCACCGCCACGTTGCAGCCGACCGGGCCCGGCACGAGCCAGGCGAGCGCGACGAGATCGCCGAATACCTGCGGCTCGATGCGCTGCAGCCGTTCAACGTAATGGCGTTCGAGCTGCGCCATCATCGAAAGCCCGCCCCACGAGATCGCAGAAATGCCGGCGACAACCTTGAACAAGGTCCATAGGGATGCCTGTGCCTCTTCGACACGAGCGGTCGCTTCGATTTCGACGGTTGTCATGGTTGTGCTATTGGCGCAGGGCCGGATCTCGCGCGTGTGGCCGGACCGGCGGCCCGCCGATACGTTGGCCCTCCCGATTGTCCGCCGTGCACGGTGACACTGCCATGCGCGAAAACGCTAGTTAATGAACTAAACAATCGGATCGAAAAACGTAACAATTGCGGCAGCGCGCAACGCGCGCCGCGGCCGCAGCTGCGGTGCGCTCAGGCACCCGTGCTGCCCGTCGCGCGATGCGTGATGACGTTCGGGTGGTCGCCGCGCACGCCGAAGCGGGCGATCAGCGCGGGAATGGCATCGGCCGGCACCGGGCGCGAGAACAGGAAGCCCTGTGCCTCGATCTCGCCGAGCGCGGACAGCCACGTGATCTGCTCTTCGGTTTCCGTGCCTTCGACGACGACGGTCAGGCCGAGCGAGCGGGCGAGATGCACGATCGACGACACCATCACGCACACGCTGCGATCGTTCGGGATCGCCTGCACGAACGAGCGGTCGACTTTCAGCGTGTCGACCGAGAAGCGGTGCAGGTACGACAGCGACGAATAGCCGGTACCGAAATCGTCGAGCGCGATGCGGATGCCGAGCTTCTTCAGCGCGACGATCTTCTCGGACACGAGCTCCGGATATTCCATCATCGCGGTTTCGGTGATCTCGAGTTCGAGCCGGTTCGCGTCGATGCCGGTTTCCAGCAGCGTGCGCGAGATCGTCTCGATCAGGTCGCCGCGCCAGAACTGCACGGGCGAGATGTTGACCGCGAGCGTCAGCGTGTCGTGGCCCTCGTCGCGCCAGCGTGCGATCTGCTCGCAGGCGGTGCGGATCACGAAGTCGCCGATCGGCACGATCAGGCCCGTCGATTCGGCGATCGAAATGAATTCGTTCGCGGAGATGATCCCGTGTTCGGGGTGATCCCAGCGCGCGAGCGCCTCGAAGCCGGTGATGTAGCGGTGCGTGAGGTCGATCTTCGGCTGGTACGCGAGGAACAGCTGCCCCTCGGCGAGCGCGACGCGCAATTGCTGTTCCCAGCGCATCAGGTGATCGGCACGGTGCGACAGGTGCGGCGCATAGAACTGGTAGCAGTTCTTGCCGGCGTCCTTCGCGCTGTACATCGCGAGGTCGGCCTTCTTCAGCAGGTCGATCTCGCTTTCGTTCGCGATGGTGTGCAGCGCGATGCCGATGCTCGCATGCAGCACGAACGAGCTGCCGCGCACGTCGAACGGCTCGCCGAACATCCGGATGATCGCTTCCGCGAGCCGCACCGCGCGCCGCTCGACGTCGTCGCCCTTCATCACGACGACGAATTCGTCGCCGCCGATGCGCGCGAGCGAGCCTTCGTCGCCGACCGCATCGGCCAGGCGCGACGCGGTCATCTGCAGCACGATGTCGCCGGCATTGTGGCCGAGCGTGTCGTTGACGGTCTTGAAGTTGTCGAGGTCGATGAACAGCAGGCCGAGCCGCGACAGGCTCGCCGGCATCGACACGTCGTTGCGCAGCCCGCGCAGCGTCGCATAGCGGTTCGCGAGGCCGGTGAGCAGGTCGTATTCGGCGAGCTGCGTCATCTCGCGCTCGCGGCCGAGCAGCTTGCCGATCAGGCCCGTCGCGACGCCGAAGAACGCGAGCATCGCGAGCGTGATGAAGCTCGTCATCAGCAGGTAGACGTTGCGCGTGTGGGTGTAGTCGGCGAACTCTTCCGTCTGCGACAGCCCGACCATCACCGCGAGCGGGTAGCCGTCGAGGTGGCGGTACGACACGATGCGCGTCACGCCGTCGATCGGGTCGATGATCGTGCCCGTCACGCGCTCGGCGATCGGGTAGACGCCCGATGCCGAAAACGCGCCCGGCGCGTTGTTCAGCGAACCCGTGCGCCGCGCGAGCACCGTGCCCGTGTCGGACACCACCGCGATCACGCCTTCCTTGCCGATCGCCGCGTTGTTGTAGAAGTCGTTCGTGAAGTAGCTCGGGTCTTCCGACACGACGACGATGCCGGCGAAACTGCCGTCCGGATTATTCAGGCGCCGCGTCATCTGCAGCGTCCAGTGGCTCGACACGCGGCCGAGCACGGGCTTGCTGATGAACAGGCGGTCGTCGTTGTGCGCGAGGTGGACCTTGAAGTGCTCGCGGTCCGACAGGTTGATCGGCTGCGGATGCAGATCGGCCGTGTTCGCGAACAGGATGCCCTTCGCGTTGACCAGCGACACCTGGATCAGCGTGTCGCTCGGCACGACGCCTTTCTCGACGGCGCTCGCGAGATTGAAGCGCGCCGGCGATTTCTCGAACTCGAACTTGACGAAGCGGGTGATCTGGTCGACCTGGTGGATCGCCTTGACCGTATGCTGCTCGAGCGCCGAAGAGAGGATGGCAGCGGAGGCTGCCGCTTCCTTGTACGCGCTGTCCTTTTCCACGGACAGCCGCGCGATGATCACGGCCCACAGCAGCGCGAGCGCCAGCATCCCGAGCAACGGGATCGCAAATAGCGCACGCCGGCGCGATTTGCGCGGCGCGCGCAGCGGCCGGGTCGGCGGCGTGTGGTTGGACCGGGCGGAGCTCATCGAAGCGGGTGGCGTCCTGCTCGCGTGCGCCATCCGTCTGGATGGCTGGCTTGGGTTGGGGTTATCCCGGCGTCTGTTCGTTCGCGGGATGCGCAACCATGGGCAGACGTCCGAAACAACGGATTAGGCCCGATATTACTGGCTGGAACGTTTTTGCGATAGCTGGGCGAATCGCGGGGGCGCCGGACGAGCCGGCGCCGTCGCACGTTGCGGAATGTCAGGCAGGTGACCTGAAGGTACCGTCGACGACCGTCACGACGTCGCCGCCGATCCAGGTCGACCCGTCTTCGTCGTAGCTGACGGAGATGCGGCCTTCGCGGCCGATCGCCGTGCCCTGGCGGGCCGTATACGACGGGCCGGGGCGGCGTTCCTGCCGCGTCAGCAGCCCGGCCAGCGCGGCGTTCGCGCTGCCGGTGACGGGATCCTCGCCGGGGGTGCCGAACTGGCCGCCCGTCATCAGGCAGCGGATCTCGAACGTCGCGGGGCCGCCTTCGGCGTGCGGCGCGTAGGCGGCGAGGCCGTCCACGCCGTAGCGGCGCGTCAGCGCCTCCAGCGCGGCCGGATCGGGCGACAGGCCGATGCACGCGTCGGCCGACTTCAGCCGCACGACCAGCCACGGCGCGCCGTTGTCGACCGCGCACGGCTCGGCATCGAGGTCGAGCGCATCGCTGCGCAGCGCGGCGGCCAGCGCCGCGTAGTCCGAACGGTCGAGCGGCGTGACGCGCGCCGGCGGCGCGGCGAAGGCCCAGCCGCCTGCCTGCTCGCGCAGCGCGACCCGGCCGACCCCGCACTGCTGGATCAGCCGGCCCGGCGTGCGCGGCCGCGCGCCGCTTTCCAGGAACGCATGCGCGGTGCCGAGCGTCGGGTGGCCGGCGAACGGCAGTTCGCCGCCCGTCGTGAAGATCCGGACGCGATAGTCGGCTTCCGGATCCGTCGGCGTGCAGAGGAACGTCGTTTCCGACAGGTTCGTCCAGCGGGCGATCTCGCGCATCGTGTCGTCGCCGAGCGAATCGGCGTCGAATACCACGGCAAGCGGATTGCCCTTGAACGGCACCGACGTGAACACGTCGACCTGCTTGAAGCGGACGAGACGGCCGGGCATCGCGCCGTGACCGTTACGCAACTTCGGCGATCAGCTCGATCTCGACGCATGCGCCGAGCGGGATCTGCGCGACGCCGAAGGCCGAGCGCGCGTGCTTGCCTGCGTCGCCGAACACTTCGGCGATCAGTTCCGACGCGCCGTTCGTCACGACGTGCTGTTCGGTGAAGTCGAGCGTCGAGTTGACGAGGCTCATCAGCTTCACGATGCGCGTGACCTTGTTCAGGTCGCCGGTGTGCGCGTGCAGCGTCGCGAGCAGGTCGATCGCGATCGAGCGCGCGGCTGCCTTGCCGTCTTCCGTCTGCAGATCCGCGCCGAGCTTGCCGGCCCAGACCTTGCCGTCCTTCTTCGCGATGTGGCCCGACAGGTACACCGTGTTGCCGCTTTGCGCGCTCATCACGTAGGCGGCGGCCGGCGCGCCGGCGGTCGGGAGCTCGATGCCGAGCGACTTCAGTTTGTCGTAGACGTTAGCCATGCGTTCGATTCCTCGTAGAAAGTCGTGACAGGAAAAAGGGGATCAGAGGCGTTCGCGCAGCAGCGTGGCGAGGCGCGCCACGCCTTCCTCGATCTTCTCGGGCGGCACCGTCACGAACGACAGGCGCAGCGTGTTCTGCTGCGCGTCGTCCGCGAAGAACGGCGCGCCCGGCACGAAGGCGACGTGATTGTCGACGGCCGCGGCGAGCAGCTTCATGCTGTCGATCTGCGCGGGCAGGTTCACCCAGATGAACATCCCGCCTTCCGGGCGGTTCCACGTGACGCCTTCCGGCATATGGCGCTCGAGCGCGCCGAGCATCGCGTCGCACTGCGCGCTGTACAGCTCGCGGATCGTCGGGATGTGCTCGTCGAGGAAGCCGTCCTTGATCACTTCGTGCGCGATGCGCTGCGTGAGCGTCGGCGTGTGCAGGTCGGTGGCCTGCTTGGCCTGCACGAGCTTGAAGTGGAGTTCTTCGGGCGCAATGATGTAGCCGATCCGCAGGCCCGGCGCGAGCACCTTCGAGAACGTGCCGAGGTGCACGACGTGGTCGGGCGCCATCGACAGCATCGTCGGCAGCGGTTCGCCGCGATAGTTCAGCGCGCCGTACGGATCGTCTTCCAGCACCGGGAACGGGCTCGACTGCGCGAACGCGGCGAGCGCGCGGCGGCGCTCGACGGGCAGGCGGCGGCCGGTCGGGTTCTGGAAGTTCGGCTGCGCGTACAGCAGGCGCGCGCCTCGCGTGAGTTCGGGCGTCAGGCCTTCCGGCAGCAGGCCCTGTTCGTCGGTCGGCACCTGCACGTAGCGCGGCTCGTACAGCGAGAACGACTGCAGCGCGCCGAGGTAGGTCGGCGTTTCGACGAGGATCGGGCTGCCCGGATCGACGAGCGCCTTGCCGAGCAGGTCGAGCGCCTGCTGCGAGCCGGTCGTGATCAGCACCTGCGACACGCGCACGCTGTAGCGCTCGGCGATCCATTCGCGCAGCGGCAGGTAGCCTTCGGTCGCGCTGTACTGGAGTGCGGCGGCCGGTGCGTCGCGCAGCACGCGATCGGCGGCGGCGCGCATGCGCTCGGCCGGGAACGTCGCGGGGGCGGGCAGGCCGCCGGCGAACGAGATGACCTCGGGGCGTTCCGTGACCTTCAGGATCTCGCGGATCGCAGAGCTCGTCAGCTTGCGGGCGCGTTCGGAAAGCTGCCAGTGCGGCGGATGCAGGTCGCTCGGATTCATAGTCTCCTCGTTCGGATATCGTGGTCAGTCAAGAAAGGTCGTTCGGGCGAATCGCTTCGACGCCGCCGGGTGGGCAGGCGTGAGCGCGATCGAGCCTTCGCGGCCGGGTGGGCAAAACCGATCAGGCAAAACGTCCATTATGGCGCACCTCATCAACCGGCGCGAGCGGGGCGCGGTGCCGTGGCGACCGCCGAGCGGCGCCCGAGCACCACGGTGGCGATCACCGCGGCCGCGAACAGCCACGTCGACGGCGTGACCGTTTCGCCGAACAGCAGCGCGGAAAACGCGATCGTGAAGAAAATCTGCAGCAATTGCACCTGGCCGACGCGCGCGATGCCGCCCATCGCGAGCCCCGCATACCACGCGAAAAAGCCGATGAATTGCGAAAAGAGGGTCACGTAGCCGAACGCGAGCCACGTGCGCAGCGCGAGCGGGCCCGGATGCGCGGCATGCTGCATCCACGCGAGCCAGCCGACCGGCAGCACGAGGAACGGCGCCGACACGACGAGCGCCCAGCAGATCACCTGCCAGCCGCCGATCTGGCGCGCGAGGCGTGCGCCTTCCGCATAGCCGAGTGCGCCGATGCCGACCGCGACGAGCATCAGCGCGTCGCCGGCCTGCACGGTGCCGCCGCCGTCGCGCAGCGCGAACGCGATCACGAGCGCGCTGCCCGCTATCGCGCTGGCCCAGAACGCCTTCGACGGCCGCTCGTGCGACAGCCACGCCGCGTACAGCGCGACGAACAGCGGCTGCAGCCCGTTGACGACCGCGCCGTGCGACGCCGGTACCGATTTCATCGCCCACGCGGAAAACACCGGATACGCGATGATCACGCCAGCCGACGTGATCGCGAGGCTTTTCAGCTGCGCGCGGGTCGGCAGCGCTTCGCGGCGCCACCACAGCAGCAGGCCGGCCGGCACGGCGGCGGCGAGCGCGCGGCCGAGCCCGTTGAGCAGCGGGTTGAGTTCGGACACGACGATTCGCGTCATCGGCAGCGTCAGGCTGAAGATCATCACGCCGATCAGGCCGAGCAGCATGCCCCGGGTTTCGCGCGAATTCATGTTGCAGGTGTCTCCGTATTGCAGGTTGGTGTCGTCGGGAAAGCGGCGAGGCGGGTCAGCGCAGCGTGCGTGCGCCTTGCGGCGTATCGAATTCGGCGACGAGCGCGGGCGGGCCGTCGGTGGATTCGAGGTCGAGCAGGTGGGCGGCGCCGAGCCAGTCGAGCTGTTCGCGGATCGTGTCCGCGTGCGGGTGGACGCCCTTGAGCACCTTCAGCGCGACACCGTCGCCCGGCAGCGATTCGGCCGGGTGGCGCGCGCTGTCCCACTGGATCAGCGACGGCGCGAGCCCGTCGCCCGAGCCCTGCCACGCGGGGAAGCTGCCGTCGTCGGGCACCGTGAGGCCCCAGCGCAGGTCGCCGCGGCTCATCGCGACCACGGGCGCGATGCGGGCCGGGTACTGGCTCTGCCACAGGGCAAGCTGACGCGGGCGGTCGACGCGCGCCACCCAGTGCGCGAGAAACGGCCCCTGCGCGAGCCGCGCGTGCATCGCCGGATCGTCGAGGCCGAACAGCCGCGCGCGCGGCGGCGTGGCGCCTGCGTCGGGCGCCGGTGCATCGGGGTCGATCGCGATCACTTCGAGGTAGAGTCCGCCCCACGCGCCGAACAGCGCATTGTGGGTCCGCATCAGCGGGTGGCGGCCGCCGCCGGCCGGTTCGATGCCGAGTGCGTCGGCGACATGGCGAACGCCTTCGTCGAGCGTGCGCGCGGCGATCACGAGATGGTCGAGTGTCAGGGAGTGGGCTGGCATGAACGTCGGTCAGGAAGCGAAAGTGTCATGGTAGGCGAGCGACGTGCCGGGCGGCTGCCGGCCCGGCCGGCGCACCGGCCGCGAGGCGGTCCGGAGGGCGCGGCGCCCGGTGCGGCGGGGCCGGAACGGTGGCCGCACAATCGCCATTCCGGTCAACTGTAATCGTCGCTACCGGCACAGTAACGGTACAATCGGCGCGATAGCCTTCGGTACAGTTGGAGCTGCCGCCCATGTCCACCGTCCCACTCTCCCAGATTCCCGTGCCGCACGATACGGCCACGCTCACGCTCGTCGACCAGCTGGTCCAGTGGGCGCGGCGGCGTATCGACGAACGCGTGTTCCGTCCCGGCATGCGGATGCCGTCGATCCGCAAGCTCGCGCTCGACAAGAGCGTGTCGCGCTTCACCGTCGTCGAGGCGTACGAGCGCCTCGTCGCGCAGGGTTACCTCGATTCGCGGCGCGGCTCGGGTTTCTACGTGCGCGAGCGCACGGCCGCCGGCCCGCAGCTGGCCGACAGCGTCGCGCGCGTGGCCGAGGCCGCGCCGGTGCACAACACGATCGACGTCGTCTGGCTGCTGCGCAACATGCTGCACACCGTCAGCCCGGAAAAAGGCCCCGGCCTCGGCTACCTGCCGGGCCGCTGGCTCGACGGCGAGCTGATCACCGGCGCGCTGCGCGCGCTCGGGCGCCAGTCGGGCGCGCAGATGCTCGGCTTCGGCACCGCGCAGGGCTTCCTGCCGCTGCGCCAGCAACTGCAGACGCGCCTCGCCGAAGTCGAGATCGGCGCGAAGCCCGAACAGATCGTGCTCGTATCGGGGATCACGCAGGCGATCGACCTGATTTCGCGGATCTACATGCGGCCCGGCGACGCGGTGATCGTCGGCGATCCCGCCTGGTTCCAGATGTTCGGCCGCTTCGCGGCGCAGGGCGCGCAGCTCGTCGGGATGCCGTACACGCCGGACGGCCCCGATCTCGACGCGCTAGAAACGCTGGTGCAGATGTGGCGGCCGAAGATGCTCGTGATCAACTCGGTGCTGCAGAACCCGACCGGCACGTCGCTGTCGGCCGCGCAGGCGTTCCGGATCCTGAAGCTCGCGGAAGCGTACGACTTCCTCGTCGTCGAGGACGACGTGTACGGCGACCTGTGTCCGCCGAGCTATCCGGCCACGCGCCTCGCGAGCCTCGACCAGCTGAAGCGCGTGATCTACCTCGGCAGCTATTCGAAGACGCTGGCGGCGAACCTGCGGGTCGGCTACGTGGCCTGCGCGCCGGAGATCGCGAAGGCCGTCACCGACCAGAAGATGCTGGTCGGGATGACGACGCCCGAGCTCAACGAGCGCGTGCTGTACAAGATCCTGACCGAAGGGCATTACCGGCGCCACGTCGAGCGGCTGCGCGCACGGCTCGACGGCGTGCGCGACAAGACCGCGCGGATGCTCGAGCGCACGGGGCTCGGGCTGTTCACGATGCCGGCGGCCGGGATGTTCCTGTGGGCCGACACGGGCGTCGATTCGGACGCGCTCGCGGCCGTCGCGCACGAGGCCGGCTTCCTGCTGACGCCGGGCAGCCTGTTCTCGCCGCAGCAATCGCCGTCGACGTGGATGCGCTTCAATGTCGCGAACTGCGGCGATCCGGCGCTGCCGGGGCTGCTGGCGAGCTATATCGACTCGGCCGTGCGGCGCGCGTCGTGACACGGCGCGGCAGGCCGGCTCTTGAAACTGCGCGTGGCATCCCCAGATACGCGCGCAAACCGCTTGCGCCAGGCGGTTGTCCTTGACGGGCCCGCCGGCCTCGCGCGCCGGACGCCTGCGCCACACCATTCAAGTTCAAGTAAGAGGAAACAACATCCATGGCACATGAAACGATGAGCTTTCAGGCAGAGGTCAAGCAACTCCTCCACCTGATGATCCATTCGCTCTACAGCAACAAGGAAATCTTTCTGCGCGAACTGGTGTCGAACGCGTCCGACGCGGCCGACAAGCTGCGTTTCGAAGGGCTCGCGGACAGCGCGCTGTACGAGAACGATCCGAACCTGCGCATCCGCATCGGCTACGACAAGGCCGCGCGCACGATCACGATCGACGACAACGGCATCGGCATGAGCCGCGACGAGGCGATCGCGAACCTCGGCACGATCGCGCGCTCGGGCACCAAGGAATTCTTCACGAAGCTGTCCGGCGACCAGCAGAAGGATGCGGCGCTGATCGGCCAGTTCGGCGTCGGCTTCTACTCGGGCTTCATCGTCGCGGACAAGATCACCGTCGAGACGCGCCGCGCGGGCCTGCCGGCGAACGAAGCCGTGCGCTGGGAAAGCGCGGGCGAGGGCGATTTCACGATCGACGCGATCGAGCGCGCACAGCGCGGCACGACGATCACGCTGCACCTGCGCGAAGGCGAGGACGAACTGCTGTCGTCGCACCGCCTGAAGTCGATCATCCAGAAGTACTCCGACCACATCGCGCTGCCGATCCTGATGCAGAAGGAAGAATGGGATCAGGAAAAGGGCGAGATGGTCCTGAAGGACGAGGACGAGACCGTCAACCAGGCGAGCGCGCTGTGGACGCGTTCGAAGAGCGACGTCACCGACGAGCAGTACACGCAGTTCTACCAGCACATCGCGCACGATCACCAGGATCCGCTCACGTGGACGCACAACCGCGTCGAGGGCCGCAGCGAATACACGCAGTTGCTGTTCGTGCCGGCGCATGCGCCGTTCGATCTGTGGAACCGTGACTATCGCGGCGGCCTGAAGCTGTACGTGAAGCGCGTGTTCATCATGGACGACGCCGAGCAGCTGCTGCCGCAATACCTGCGCTTCGTGAAGGGCGTCGTCGATTCGGCCGACCTGCCGCTGAACGTGTCGCGCGAGATCCTGCAGGAAAGCCGCGACGTGAAGGCGATCCGCGAAGGCGTGACGAAGCGCGCGCTGTCGATGCTCGAGGAGCTCGCGAACGCGGAAGAGGATGCCGGCAAGGAGAAGTACAAGACGTTCTGGGGCGCGTTCGGCCAGGTGCTGAAGGAAGGCCTTGGCGAAGACCACGCGAACCGCGAGCGCATCGCGAAGCTGCTGCGCTTCGCGTCGACGCACGGCGATACCGACGCGCAGGACGTGTCGCTTGCCGACTACGTGTCGCGCATGAAGCGCGAGCAGAGCAAGATCTACTACGTGACCGCTGATACGTGGCAGGCGGCGAAGAACAGCCCGCATCTCGAAGTGTTCCGCAAGAAGGGCGTCGAGGTGCTGCTGCTGACCGACCGCGTCGACGAATGGATGCTGTCGTTCCTGCACGAATTCGACGGCAAGCCGCTCGCGAGCGTCGCGCGCGGCGACCTCGACCTCGGCGAGTTGAACGACGAGGAGAAGAAGGCGCAGGAAGAGGCGGGCGAAGCGATCAAGCCGGTCGTCGAGAAGATGAAGGAGGCGCTCGGCGACAGGGTGAAGGAAGTGCGCGTCACGTTCCGCCTGACCGATTCGCCGTCGTGCCTGGTCGCGGACGACAACGACATGAGCGGCTACCTGCAGCGGATGCTGAAGGCGGCCGGCCAGAACGCGCCGGCGATGCAGCCGATCCTCGAGATCAATCCCGAGCATGCGCTCGTGAAGCAGCTGAATGCCGACAGCGCCGATTTCGGCGACTGGTGTCATCTGCTGTTCGATCAGGCGCTGCTGGCAGAAGGCGGCACGCTCGACGATCCGGCGAGCTTCGTGAAGCGGACCAACGCGCTGCTGCTGTCGCGCGCCGCGTGAACGCACGCATGCGTTTCGACGGCGGCCAGGCCGGCTGGCGGGAGACGCCGCGGCCCGGCTGCTCGCTCGACCAGCGCGACTGGCTGACGCGCGGCGGATCGCTCACCGCGCATCTCGCGCGGCTCGGCCGCGTGAACGTGCGCGTGACGCGCGAGGCCGTCGACTGCCCGTGGTTCGACGAGCCGGACGCGCTCGCCAGTTCGCCGCGCGCGCCGATGTGGGTGCGCGAGGTGATCCTGTCGGTCGACGGCACGCCGTACGTCGCCGCGCACAGCATCGCGCCGCTCGCCGCCAGCAAGGGCGTGTGGCAGGCAATGCGGCGGCTGCGCACGCGGCCGCTCGCAGAGCTGTTGTACAGCGATCCGCAGGTCGAGCGCTCGTCGCTCGTCAGCCGGCGCGTGATTGCGGGCCATCCGCTGTATGCGCTCGCGACCCATGCGCTGCAGGGCGAGCGTGCGCCGCATGCGTTCGCCGCGCGGCGCTCGGTGTTCCAGCGTCACGGCAAGCCGTTGATGGTCACCGAGTGCATGCTGCCGGCGCTGTGGCGCCATCTCGCCGCGCACGGCGACGGGCCGCGCTCGGCTGGTCCGGGCGGAGGCGCGTAATGCTGCAGGGCTTTCCGCCCGTCGTCTCGCCGGATACGCACACGATGATCCTCGGCAGCTTTCCGGGTGAGGCGTCGCTTGATGCCGCGCAGTACTACGCGCATCCGCGCAACCAGTTCTGGCGGTTGCTGGGGGCGGTGCTGGGCGAGCCGACGCTTCATGAACTGCCGTACGACGCGCGGCTCGTGTGCGTGCTGTCGCACGGCATCGGCATCTGGGACGTCCTCGATGCGTGCCATCGGCAGGGCAGTCTCGATTCTGCGATCCGGAACGCGAAGCCGAACGACTTCGATTCGTTGCGCCAGCATGCGCCGTTGCTGAAGCGCGTGTGTTTCAACGGCAAGACGGCCGGGCGGTTTGCCGACGTGATCGGCCAGGCCGGGTACGAGACGCTCGTGCTGCCTTCGTCGAGCCCGGCGAATGCGATGCTGTCGTTCGAGCAGAAGCTGGCGCAGTGGCGCGCACTTCGCGCCTGAGACGCGTCGGATTCCGAGTACTCGATGAAGCGGTATCGGGTGGGTGTCAGCAGGTGTTCAAGTCGAGATGCGGTTTCAACGCGTTTCGGCGAATACTTGCGAGTTGATTCGACTCGACGGTCGGGCTCGCTGGAAAATCCAGGTCGCTCTCGCTCTACCGGTCAGGGCTTCACCTCGCCTTGCCGGGCGCCCGTGACCGGGGCAATGCGACTTTGTGCGGCGACGAGTTGATCATCGGTGGTCGCCACCAGCCACAGACGCGCATGCTCCTCGATCCGACGGTTGTGGTCCTTCAACGGCCCCATCGCGGCAGCGGCCTTCCAGACCACCGGGCCGACCCGGCTGCTCCTGCCCGACGGCGCGCCTACCAGCAGGCAGTAAGGTCCCAGCGGAAGCGATACGAACGGAAGCGCCGGACTGGCGATCACGCGCCAGTCGATGAAGGGTGTGTCGCTGATCAGCAGCGGCGTGGGCAAGCCGTAGAGCACACTGAAATCGTACAGCGCCAGTTGCTCCCGCATGCCGACGTAAGTTCGCCTGATGTCGTCGACAACCGCCGCGCGGATCTCGTCCTCGAACATGGGTTCCTGCGCGTAGCGGGCCAATGCCTTGCGGGCCTCCCATTGATACGCGCTGAACAGGCCGATCTCCACGCAATCCTGCACCGCGCGCTGAACCTCCGCCACGGAACCGGCTTCCGCGGGCGTGCCCAACTGAGCCGCTCGCAAAAAGCGGGCAAGTCCCGCCTCGTGGATCGCGGGACCCTCCGAGGATGCGTCGTCGTCAGCGTTCTTGCCCAAGGGCACGTAAGTGTATTTCTCGGCGGCGAAATGCGATTTCTTGCCTTCGTCGAACTTGATTTCGCCGTCCACGCAGTCCAGATAGCGCGTCCCGATTCGGCCGTGCTCCCAAACCCAGTTTTTCAGGAACGGACGGAGTGGATGCAGTCTGTCGTGATCGGCCATTGAACCTCCAAGTTTTCCCGGTATGAGCCATTCCAGCAACCCGCCGCACACTCCGCACCGTCGCGGGGGCCCGCGCTACAACGCGAGCGTGCCCAGCTCCTCATAGGTACGATGCAGCCAGACCTTGACGCGCTGCCGCTCCAGCAAGCCGAGCCCCGTGGCCGCGCGGTCGGGATGATTGACCGCCGCCCAGAAGCTCGCGCTTTGTCGATCGATCTTCTGCATGGTCGTATCGGGCAGGCGGCGCAGCGTAATCACGCTGGCGCCAAGGGCCTCGGCCCTCTCGCGTTCGCCGGATGCCTCCAGGATCTCGAAGCGATCGCCGCGGACTTCATTCAGCACCAGCACCAGCTTGATTCGTCCGCCGAATTCGTCGAGCCATTGCCGCAGCAGATCGACCGAATCGCGTCCGGTGTCCATCACGTGCCACCACGTCAACGTGAGGCCGTGCTCTTCGGCAAAATCGACTACGTCCGAATCGTCGAGCCACTTGGCGAGCGACTGCCGCGTCTGGGCCGCGAGGTCGACCAGTATGCGCCGTTGCGGATCTTCGAGTGCCGATTCCATGACCGGATCGAGGCTGTCATGCTGGTCGAGCACGGCAGGTGCGGCAAAATCGGCATAGAACCGCAGTAGCGCGCCGTGCGATCGGTCGGTATCGAAGCCTACGAAGGGCATGCTCCGATCGATGAAGTACTGCGCCAGCACGCGGGCCGCGAGCGATTTGCCGACGCCGCCTTTTTCCCCGCCGATGAAGTGGATGTGACTCATGCTTACGAAATCCCGTGTGATTGAGCAGGTATGGCCAGAGCGGATGTTGGCAGGCTTCGATGACGTTACGGTACAACCGGTCGCGTCGAAAGAAAATGCGTGCGCCGCAGCAGCATGCTGTCTGATCAACGGCGGTGTCAAACTGAACAAAATGGCAATCGGTTGTGGCGATTTCCGGGGGCGGTGCTTGGTGGATGCGATGCTGTCGTTCGAGCGGAATCTCGTGCAGTGGCTGCAGATTCGCGACTGATTTCGGCATGAGGAGCCGGGACGGGCAGCCATCGCGCCCGACGCTCAATCGTCCTTGCCCCATTTCCATTTGGGCTTCTCGCCCTTGATCCAGCACACCACCGTCAGCAGCGCGACCAGCGCCACGATGCACGCGCCGTATCCGACCGGCGAACGTTGCGGCGGCACCAGCCGCGCACTTGCAACGATCCCGATCGCGAACAGCAGCAGCACGACCCACCCCTGCCATGCGACCGGCCATCCCCATCCCCAGCCGTAGCGTTTCGCCGGGAACCAGATTTTCTTGTCGGTTGATTCCATGGATTCTCCGAAACGGCATGCCGGCTTGCGTGTCGATGTCGGGTGAGTACTGTGGCGCCGCTGCTTGTCGGGGGCGACGAATATCCGAACGAGATCGACGGCGCTGAACCCCATTGTGCGCCGATTTCCGACCAGAAAACGGCGCTTGGCCGGTCGTTTCCAGACCAAGCCGTGAGAGGGGCGGCGATCTGTCAGAACGTAATCGCGGTTTTCACGGACTGGACCGCCGCGCTGTTCATCAGGATGTAGAAGTCCTGCGGTGTCGTGCTGCCAGCCGGAGCGATCGCGAGCGTCGTACCGTCTCGGATCACGGCACCGGCGTCGATCTGGCCGTTGTTTTGATAGAAGACGCGATATTCGGTCGTCGGCGTACCGAGTGCCGTGTTGGCCACCCATGCACGAACGCCCGCAAGTGTCACGATCTGCCCGTCGCCGACGTTGTACGTCTTGTTGTCCTCGGCGCTCGTATACGGGAAGAACGCTTCCAGCGTCGACACCGTTGTACTGCACGGCGTCACGTTCGTGCCGGTCGTCTGCGGGGCGGCGCAGTCGCCGGTGAGTACCGTGTCGCCGACCACCTGTCGCGTCACCTTCATGTAGGCCGCGCCCGATTGCCAGGTCGCCTGCCGGTTGTACAGCGACGCACCGTTGATCGTGTTCGTGATGGCACCGAGCGCGCTGTCGCTGAACAACTCGGAGGGGGAGCCGGCAATCGCGCCGGACAGTGGCACGACCGTGTAGCTCGTGCCCAGCAGCGTCATCGTGGCGGTATGGCCATCGGCGGCGAGGTCCGTGAGTTGCACGTTCGCACCGCTGTAGCTGACCTGCTCCTGTGTGCTCGTCGCGACTGCGCCGTTGACCAGATAGCGCTGGTCGGTGGATGCGGGCACGGACAGGGACGAGGCGACTGAAGACAGACCTTTCGTCAGCAGTTGCGGGCCACTGGACGGGCTTTGCGCAACGCTTTGGTCTTCCGTATAGAAGTCGCTGCCCGGATTGACGCTCACTGCGCCGCCAGACGACGTGGAAATGGAAAGTCGTGCGTGCAGGTAGTGCAGTCCACCGTTGGCGGCCAACGCGAAGCTTTCATAGTTTTGCTGCGCGGTGCTGAGGTTGGACGCGGGCGTGCTCGATGCGCTGCCGCCATCGCCGCCGCCGCAAGCGGCAAGCAACAGGGTTCCAGTTAACGCGACAGCATTGCGGGCACGGGCCGCGTATTCTTTCAGTGTCATGTGGGGGCTCTCGTTTTGTTAGTTATACGTAATAAATGTCGCGTCGCGACCAGCGGTTGACGCCGGAGCATAGCCTGTCCCGAATGAAGAGGCGAGCGGTATTCGGTCCATTCGTCACGGCCATTGGCGCGTCTCGATTACCGCGTATTTCATCGCCCGTGAGCAGGGGACCATCGCTGTGCGCGAAGCAAGCAGCGGCACGGCGATGCCACGCGTTGGCTCGATCGCGCAGCGGGCCTCCGGCATGGCGTCGTAATGTGCATTGCACCGACGCGGCGGATAGGTGCGGCGTCGCACGGCCCGCATCCCCCACCAATGCTATCCTCTCGTCCGCTAAAACCAGCATCACCCAGCGAGATTCAATCATGACCCGACTGATCAAGCGCGCGTCCGCCGAGGCGCGTGCGTTCAAGCAAGGCAAGCCGTCCTCGTACAACGGCTCCGAAAAACTCCAGCCGCCGCGCCTGAAGCGCCGCCCGGACATCGACGAACACGATGACGTGCCGGTGCTCGAAGCGCCGCGCAAGCCGCGTTTCGCGCCCGTGACGTTCTCCGAAGAGGGCGGCGTGCGCTTCCTGCACTTCGGCACCGAATGGGTGCAGGGCGCGATGCGGATCTCGAAGCCGCTGCACATCGAACTCGAATACGCGCAGCAGATGATGGCGTGGCTGCTGTTCCTCGAAACGCCCGGGCGGATCGTCCAGCTCGGGCTCGGCACCGGCGCGCTGACCAAGTTCTCGCACCGTTTCCTGCCGAACGCGAAGGTCGAGGCCGTCGAGCTGAACCCGGCCGTGATCGTCGCCGCGCGCACGATGTTCGCGCTGCCGCCCGACGACGCGCGCCTCGTCGTGCATGAAGCCGATGCGTGGGACTTCGTCAACGACCCGGCCAACCGCGGCACGACGGGCGCGATCCAGATCGACCTGTACGACGCGACCGCGCGCGGCCCCGTGCTCGACAGCGTCGCGTTCTACCGCGCGGTGCGCGGCTGCCTCGCCGACGCAGGCATCGCGACGATCAACCTGTTCGGCGATCATCCGAGCTTCGTGCGCAACATGAAGCACCTGAACGCGGCATTTGATCACCGCGTGATCGCGCTGCCCGAAGTGCACGACGGCAACCGGATCGCGATCGCGTTCTCGGGCCCCGCGCTCGACGTGCCGTTCGCGCAGCTGGACGCACGCGCGACGCTGATCGAGGACACGCTGAAGCTGCCCGCACGCAAGTGGGTGAAAGCTTTGAAAGAAACGACCGGCGCCCGCGACGCCTGGTTCGCGATCTGACGCTTCATGCACCGGCGGCAGGCCGGTGCAACCATGCGACAAGGGGCGGATCACCTCGGGTTCGCCCCCGCTTGACCGCATGCTCGCGGCTCCTATACTGGCGCGAAGCCAGGGGAGCCGCAGCCTACCCGTTTCGCCGCTCCTCTCGGTGCCGTACCCGCTCAACAAGATCGATAACCGGGAAAGAAGAGGAGACGTCATGGCTCACGATGCCGACGCCAACCGAGCCGCCAAGCGCTGGCTCTGGCTGCTGGTACTGCCGCTGATTGCGATGGTCTGGGTACCGTCGTACAGCAAGATCGAACCGCAGTTGTTCGATTTTCCGTTTTTCTACTGGTACCAGTTGCTGTGGGTCTTCATCAGCGCGGTGATCACCGCGTTCGTCTATTTCAAGACCAAGAACGCGTGGAAGGCGAGCGGCCCGCAGGGAGGTGGGCAATGAATCTCGGCGCAACCTTCGTCTTCGTCCTGCTGTTCATCGGCGTCACGATCATCGGTTTCCTGGCCGCGAACTGGCGGCGCGGCGATCTCGCCCATCTCGACGAATGGGGCCTCGGCGGACGCCGCTTCGGCACGATCGTCACGTGGTTCCTGCTCGGCGGCGACCTCTACACGGCCTACACGTTCGTCGCGGTGCCCGCGCTCGTGTTCGGCGCCGGCGCGATGGGTTTCTTCGCACTGCCTTATACGATCCTGATCTATCCGTTCGCGTTCGTCGTGTTCCCGAAGCTGTGGAGCATCGCGAAGCGGCACGGCTACGTGACGGCCGCCGACTTCGTCAACGCGCGCTACGGCAGCCGGATGCTCGCGCTCGCGATCGCGGTGACGGGCATCGTCGCGACGATGCCGTACATCGCGCTGCAGCTCGTCGGCATCGAAGTGGTGATCGGCGCGCTCGGCTTCGATACGACCGGCTTCGTCGGCGACCTGCCGCTGATCATCGCGTTCGCGATCCTCGCCGCGTACACGTACACGTCGGGGCTGCGCGCGCCGGCCATGATCGCGATCGTGAAGGACGTCCTGATCTACATCACGATCGCGGCTGCCGTCATCGTGATCCCGGCGAAGCTCGGCGGCTTCGGGCACATCTTCGCGAGCGTGCCGCCCGCGAAGCTGCTGCTGAAAGCGCCCGATGCGATGAGCCTGAACGGCTACAGCGCGTACGCGACGCTCGCGATCGGCTCGGCGCTCGCGCTGTTCCTGTACCCGCACTCGGTCACGGCGATCCTGTCGTCGTCGTCGGGCAACTCGATCCGCCGCAACATGGCGATGCTGCCTGCATACTCGTTCGTGCTCGGCCTGCTCGCGCTGCTCGGCTACATGGCGCTCGCGTCGGGCGTGAAGGACATGCCGCAGTACGCGCCGTACTTCAAGGCGTTCGGCCCGAACTTCGCGGTGCCCGCGCTGTTCCTCGAGTATTTCCCGTCGTGGTTCGTCGGCGTCGCGTTCGCGGCGATCGGCATCGGCGCGCTGGTGCCGGCGGCGATCATGTCGATCGCGGCCGCGAACCTGTACACACGCAACATTCACCGCGAGTTCGTGAACCGCAACATGTCGCACGACCAGGAGACGCACGTCGCGAAGCTCGTGTCGCTGATCGTGAAGGTCGGCGCGGTCGCGTTCATCCTCGGGCTGCCGCTGACCTACGCGATCCAGCTGCAGCTGCTCGGCGGGATCTGGATCATCCAGACGCTGCCCGCGATCGTGCTCGGCCTGTACACGCGCGTGCTCGACCATCGCGGCCTGCTGGCCGGCTGGGCGGCAGGCATCGTGTGCGGCACGTGGATGGCGGTCTCGCTGAAGCTGGCGAGTTCGATCTTCACGATCCACCTGTTCGGCCTCGCGATTCCCGGCTACGCGGCGGTGTGGTCGCTGATCGTGAACCTGGTGGTGTCGGTGGTCGTGAGCGTGCTGGTGCGCGCGATCGGCATGGCGCATGCGGAGGATCGCACGCGGCCGGAAGATTATCTCGACGTCGTCGAAGGCTGATACGGATCGTGCGCGGCCGTGTGCCGCGCACGCGTCGCGCGGCAACGAAAACGCCCGCCCCTGCAAAGGTGGCGGGCGTTTCTTTTTGCGTCAGCCCTGCGCGCGTTTCGCGAGATCCTCGCGTTGCGACAGGTCTTCGACGTTGACCATCCAGTGCACGCCGAACCGGTCTTTCGCCATGCCGAAGCCGAGCGCCCAGAACGTCTTGCCGAACGGCATCGTCACTTCGCCGCCGTCGGCGAGCGCATTGAACAGCTTCTGGCCTTCCTCGACCGTCGCCGGATTCAGCGACAGCGAATAGCCGGCGTGCGCGGCGCCCGCCGGCTGGCTGCAGTCGCCGTCCGAGCACATGATCATCGAGTCGCCGATCGTGAAGCTCGCGTGCATCACCTTGTCGGCCATCTCCGGCGCCATCGGGTAGTCGGGGTTCGGCGGCGCATCCTTGAAGTGCATCTTGAACATCGTCTTCGCGCCGAGTGCCTTTTCGTAGAACTGAAGGGCTTCGTCGGCGCGACCGTAGAACGTCAGGTACGGTTGGACTTGCATCGTTGTCTCCTGTGATGGGCCGGGCCCGCGTGTCGGTGCGGCTTCGGCGTCGTGCAAGATTGACTGGGAAAGGGCGCGTCGGGAGGCGGCCGGCGCACCCGTGACGTGGATTGTAGTGCGCGCGCTTGACGATGGAATGAAAAATAAAAACGGCCGCGAACATCGTGTTCGCGGCCGTGTGCGGCGTGCTTGCTGACGGCTGTTGTCAGTGTTGCTGACAGCCGCTGACGCCCGTCGCGACTCAGCGCAGCGCGTCGATCAGCTTTTCGAGCTTTACCGCATCGGCGGCGAATACGCGAATGCCTTCGGCGAGCTTTTCGGTCGCCATCGCTTCGTCGTTCAGCTGGAAGCGGAACGATGCCTCGTCGATCGCGACGCGCTCGGACGGCTTGTCCTGCAGCGATTCCGGCGACAGCTTGCGCGCGACCGTCTCGTTGCTGTCCTGCAGCTTCTGCAGCAAATCGGGACTGATCGTCAGCAGGTCGCAGCCGGCGAGTTCGGTGATCTGGCTGGTCGTGCGGAAGCTTGCGCCCATCACTTCGGTCGTGTAGCCGAACGTCTTGTAGTACGTGTAGATGCGGCGCACCGACTGCACGCCCGGATCGTTCGCGCCGCCGTCCTTCTCCTCGTTCCATTCCGCGCCGGCCTGCTTCTTGTACCAGTCGTAGATGCGGCCGACGAACGGCGAGATCAGTTGCGCGCCGGCTTCCGCGCACGCGGCGGCCTGGACGAGCGAGAAAAGCAGGGTCATGTTGCACTTGATCCCTTCCTTCTGCAGCACCTCGGCCGCGCGGATGCCTTCCCACGTCGACGCGAGCTTGATCAGGATGCGGTCGCGGCCGATGCCGGCTGCTTCGTACAGCTTGATGAGCTCGCGGCCCTTGTCGATCGAGCGTTGCGTGTCGAACGACAGGCGTGCGTCGACTTCGGTCGACACGCGGCCCGGGATCAGCTTCAGGATCTCGGTGCCGAATGCGATCAGCAGGCGGTCGATGATGAAATCGGTGCTTTCGTTGCGATGATCGCGGACGGTTTTCTCGAGGATCGGCTTGTACGCATCCTTCTGGACGGCCTTCAGGATCAGCGACGGGTTGGTGGTCGCGTCCTGCGGCTTGTATTGCGCAAGCTGCTGGAAGTCGCCCGTGTCGGCGACGACGGTCGTGTACTGCTTCAGCTGGTCGAGTGCGGTAGTCATGGCGATTCGGAAGAAGGGCGCGGGGCGCCGGGTTCTCACGGGCCGCGCGAGCGCGGCGGCGAAGCGAAGCGGCGCAGGGCACCGCTTCCGATCCATCATTTTAGGCCCGATTCGTGTCGAGCACGTTTTGGCGTGCCCGAGGCGTGTCGCCACGCGCGGCGAGCCGCGTCACGCGGGGCGTCTGGCGTTCAGGATCACCTGCGTGACGATCCCCGCGACGAGCCCCCAGAACGCCGAGCCGATCGACAGCAGCGTGAGGCCCGACGCGGTGACCATGAACGTGACGAGCGCGGCTTCGCGCTGCTTGACGTCCTGCATCGCGTTCGCGAGCCCGCTCATGATCGAGCCGAACAGCGCGAGCGCGGCGACCGATACCACGAGCGCCTTCGGCAGCGCGGCGAACAGCGCGGCGATCGTTGCGCCGAAGATGCCGGCGACCAGGTAGAAGGTGCCGCACCACACGGCGGCCGTGTAGCGCTTCGCATGATCCTCGTGCGCTTCGGGGCCCGTGCAGATCGCGGCCGTGATCGCCGCGAGGTTCACGCCGTGCGAGCCGAACGGCGCGAGCAGCAGCGATGCGAGGCCGGTCGTCGCGATCAGCGGCGACGACGGTGTCCGGTAGCCGTCCGCGCGCAGCACCGCGATGCCCGGCACGTTCTGCGACGCCATCGCGACGACGAACAGCGGAATGCCGATGCTGACGATCGACGCGATCGAGAACGCGGGCATCGTGAACACGGGCTGCGCGAGCGCGATGTGGAAGCGGCTGAAGTCGAGCAGGCCGAGCCCGCCGGCCACTGCGGTGCCGACGATCAGCGTCGTCACGATCGCGTAGCGCGGCGCGAGCCGCTTGACGATCAGGTAGGTGAAGAACATCGCGAGCACGAGCGCGGTCTGGAACTGCGCGGCACGGAAGATCTCGATGCCGATCTCGAACAGGATGCCCGCGAGCAAGGCGGCTGCGATGCCGGCTGGAATCCGGCGCATCAGCGTGTCGAACAGGCCGCTCACGCCGACGGCCGTCAGCAGCAGCGCGCACACGACGAACGCGCCGATCGCCTCGGCGTAGGGCACACCGGGCAGCGATGCGATCAGCAACGCGGCGCCGGGCGTCGACCACGCGACGACGACGGGCGCGCGAAACCGCAGCGACAGGCCGATCGTCGTCACCGCCATGCCGATCGACAGTGCCCAGATCCACGACGAGATCTGCGCATCGGTGAGGTGGGCGGCGCGGCCGGCCTGGAACATCAGCACGAGCGAGCTCGTGTAGCCGGTCATCATCGCGACGAAGCCGGCGACGAGTGCCGACACGGACGTATCGGCGAAAAAGCGGCGGCCGCCGGCGCGGCTGGCGCTCGCGGTGGGCGAGGGGTTCATGCTATCTCCGGAGTGAGGCCGCTCGGATGCGGCCTTTGTATCGTGCGAGTGGGTTGCGTTACTTGCTGAGTGCGCGCATCGCGGTTTCGAGGCCCGCCAGCGTGAGCGGATACATGCGATGGCCGAGCAGGTCGCGGATCACTGCGACCGACTGCCGGTATTCCCATAGCCGCTCGGGCTCGGGGTTCAGCCATGCATGATGGGGGAACTGGTCGGCGAGGCGGCGCAGCCACACGGCGCCGGCTTCCGGGTTGTTGTATTCGACCGAGCCGCCGGGCTGCAGCACTTCGTACGGGCTCATCGTCGCGTCGCCGACGAAGATCAGCTTGTAGTCGGGCGTGAACTTGTGCAGCACGTCCCACGTCGCGGTGCGCTCCGAGTGGCGGCGGCGGTTGTTCTTCCACAGATGGTCGTACACGCAGTTGTGGAAGTAGAAGAATTCGAGATGCTTGAATTCGGCCTTCGCGGCCGAGAACAGCTCTTCGGTGCGCTTGATGTGGTCGTCCATCGAGCCGCCGACGTCGAGCAGCATCAGCACCTTCACGTTGTTGTGGCGCTCGGGCACCATCCGCAGGTCGAGCCAGCCCGCGTTCGCGGCCGTGCTGCGGATCGTGCCGGGCAGGTCGAGCTCCTCGGCCGCGCCTTCGCGCGCGAAGCGGCGCAGCCGCCGCAGCGCGACCTTGATGTTGCGCGTGCCGATCTCGACCGAATCGTCGTAGTCGCGATAGGCGCGCGCTTCCCACACCTTCACCGCGGTGCGGTTGCCGTTCGACGGGCCACCGATGCGCACGCCTTCCGGGTTGTAGCCGCCGTGCCCGAACGGCGACGTGCCGCCCGTGCCGATCCACTTGTTGCCGCCTTCGTGGCGTTCCTTCTGCTCGTCGAGCAGCGCCTTCAGGCGCTCCATCAGCTTGTCGAGCCCGCCCATCGCCTCGATCTGCGCCTTTTCCTCCGGCGACAGCTCGCGCTCGAGCCGCTTCTCGAGCCAGTCGAGCGGAATGTCGAATGCTTCGGACGGCAGCGTGGACACGCCGTGGAAATACGCGCCGAACGCCTGGTCGAACTTGTCGAAGTACTGCTCGTCCTTGACGAGCGTCATCCGCGCGAGGAAGTAGAACGCGTCGATCGACGGCGAGATCAGCCCGGCCTTCAGCGATTCGAGCAGCGTCAGGTATTCCTTCACCGAGACGGGCAGCTTGGCTGCGCGCAGCGCGTAGAAGAAATTGAGCAGCATGGCCGGGCCTTCGCGGGTGAGGGGGGACTACCGGTTGTGCCGGTTCATGTAGACGAGCCGTTCGAGCAGGCTCAGGTCCTGCTCGTTCTTCAGCAGCGCGCCCGCGAGCGGCGGCACGATCTGCTTCGCGTCCGCGCCGCGCAGGGCGTCGGCCGGGATGTTCTCGGCGAGCAGCAGCTTCAGCCAGTCGAGCAGCTCGGACGTCGACGGCTTCTTCTTCAGGCCCGACACGCCGCGCAATTCGAAGAAGCTCTCGAGCGCCGCGCGCAGCAGCTCCTCGCGGATGTCGGGGAAGTGCACCGCGACGATCTTCTGCATCGTCGACGGATCGGGAAACTGGATGTAGTGGAAGAAGCAGCGGCGCAGGAACGCGTCGGGCAGCTCCTTCTCGTTGTTCGACGTGATGATGACGAGCGGGCGGTGCTTCGCGCGCACCGTCTCGCGCGTCTCGTACACGTGGAACTCCATCCGGTCGAGCTCGCGCAGCAGGTCGTTCGGGAATTCGATGTCGGCCTTGTCGATCTCGTCGATCAGCAGCACGCTCGGCTGCTCGGCGTCGAACGCCTGCCACAGCACGCCCTTGACGATGTAGTTCGAGATGTCCTTCACGCGCTCGTCGCCGAGCTGCGAGTCGCGCAGCCGCGATACCGCGTCGTATTCGTACAGGCCCTGCTGCGCCTTGGTGGTCGACTTGATGTGCCACTGCAGCAGCGGCATGTCGAGCGCGGCGGCGACTTCCTCGGCGAGCATGGTCTTGCCGGTGCCGGGCTCGCCCTTGATCAGCAGCGGGCGTTGCAGCGTCAGCGCGGCGTTGACCGCGAGCTTCAGATCGTCGGTGGCGACGTACTGCGAGGACCCTTCGAAACGCATGGCGGCGCTCTTCTTCATCGGGAAAAAAACCCAGTATAAGTCAGAAGGGCTGTCCGGTTGGGCCGCGCCCGCGTATCGTTGCGGGGCTGTGGCGGGGCGAACGGGGCCGCCGTATGGACGCGTTCCCCGCCGACGCGGTACAATCTGGCCGTTTTTTTTGGCCTGCGTGGCGATCCGATAAGCAAAACGGCGCGGGCCGTTGCCGCTTTGGCGCCAGTTTCCCCTCAAGCTAGGTTACAAGAGCTATGAACAAATTCGTCGGCAAACACGTGGTTGTCGCAGCGCTCGTGGCGCTCGCGGGCAGCGCGCAGGCGGCCGGTGTGGTCGGCAACCCGAAGGACGGGGCGAGCAAGGCCGCCATGTGCATCGGTTGCCACGGCATCCAGGACTACCGCGCGGCGTATCCGGAGGTCTACCGGGTGCCCGTCCTCGGCGGCCAGAACCAGCAATATCTCGAGAACGCGCTGAAGGCCTACCGCAAGAAGGATCGTCACTTCCCGTCGATGAATGCGATCGCCGGTTCGCTGACGGACCAGGACATCGCGGATCTGTCGGCGTACTACGCCGCGCAGAAGGCCGACACGAAGGACAACCCCTACAAGTAAAGCGCGCGCCGCCGATCTCTCCGGCGGGACAGGAGCATTCATGAACAACGCATTCAAGACGGCGGCGGTGGCACTGGCGGCCGGCCTCGCGATCGGTACCGCGCACGCAGCGGACATCACGAAGGGCAAGGAACTGGTCGAATCGCACAACTGCGCGGCCTGCCACGGCGCGCAGCTGAACAAGCCGATCAACGCCGAATACCCGCGCCTGGCCGGCCAGCACGCCGACTACCTCGTGTGGGCGATGCGCCAATACCAGATGGGGCTGACGAACCCGCTGCTCGGTCGCAACAACGCGATCATGCAGGCACAGGTGCAGAACCTGTCGGTCAGCGACATGAAGGACATCGCGTCCTACATCGAGTCGCTGAAGGAAACCGACCTCGTGTTCAAGAAGTAAGCGCGACGGGCCTCACGGGCGCTCGCAGCAACAATACCCCGCCTCGGCGGGGTATTTTTTTGCCCGCGACCGGGCCGAACCCGGGGCGGACGTACCGGCGCCGTGCGCTCAGTCGCGCGACGCGCGGCGCAGGATGCGTTGCAGGTACGCGTCGGTATCGGGCGGCGTGTTCGTGCGTTGCGCTTCCCAGATCGTCTCGCCGAGGCATTCCATGATCGCGTGCTGCGCATCGTGGGTCGAGTCGAGCTTCGCGGCCAGCTTGTCGTGCGCGGCGCGGATGCCGGGCGGCTGGTCGATCGACAACTGCTCGCTGATCGCGAGGTGCATCGACAGGTGCAGGAACGGGTTCGTCCGGCCTTCCTCGGGCGTGTAGTTGCGTGCGGCCGCACCGTCGGCATCGGCGAGTTCGTCGTGGTATTCGGGATGCTCGACGATCCAGTCGGCTGCGATCGCTTCCAGCGGCGTAAGGATCTCGCCCGCGCGCTGCTTGCGCCAGGTCTCGGTGAAAAAGCGACGCACATCGTCGCGGCTTGGATTGAACATGGTGGGGAAACGTCGTGATTCGGGCGGCGTCATGCCGCGTCGGGCATTGTACGCCGGGTCGGCGGACGGCGCTGGCAGCGGGCGAGAACGGCCCGTGCGGGGTTGGCCGGTCGCGGCTGCCCGCGCAGAGCCGCGGAACGGGTAAGCGCGGGCTAGGCCGGCCGCCGCTGCACCGCTACACTCCGACGACTCCCGTCACGGCGCCTTGCTCGCCCGTTTCATCATGACCGCTACCGTCCGTCCATCGTCCGCCGCCCTGCAGGGCACGCTCTACGTCGCGTTGTCCGCCGCTGCGTTCGGCGCGATGGCGATTTTCGGCCGCTACGCATATGCGGCCGGCGTCGACGTGCTCGGGCTGCTGATCGTGCGCTTCGCGATCGGCGGTGCGGTGCTTGCCGCGATCGCGCGGCACCGCCGCGTCGCATGGCCGCGCGGGCGGGCGCTCGCGCCGCTCGTGGCAATGGGCGCAGCCGGCTACGTCGGGCAGTCGTTCTGCTATTTCAGCGCGCTGCAGCACGCGCAGGCGAGCCTCGTCGCGCTGCTGCTGTACCTGTATCCGGCGTTCGTCACGCTGCTGGCCGCGTGGTGGCTCGGCGAACGCCTGACCCGCGCGAAGGCCGTCGCGCTCGTGCTGTGCATCGCGGGCTCCGCGCTGATGGTCGGTGGCGGGCACGGCGAGCCGCTCGGGATCGCGCTCGCGCTGGCGGCCGCGGTGATCTACTCGCTGTACATCGTCGGCGGCACGAAGGCGACGCGCGGCGTCGATCCGCTTGCGACGACCGCGATCATCTGCCTGTCGGCCACCGCGACGCTCGTGGCGATCGCCGTCGTGCGGACCGCGGCGTTCGGCGTGCCGCCGCGCTGGCCCGCGACGGGCGGCGGCTGGGCAGCGATGCTCGCGATCGCGCTGGTATCGACGGTCGCGGCGATGCTCGCATTCTTCGCCGGGCTCGAGCGGCTCGGGGCCGCGCGCACGTCGATGCTGTCGACGCTCGAACCGGTCGTGACGGTCGCGCTCGCGGCGCTGCTGTTCGGGGAGGCGCTGTCGCCGCTGCAATGGGCGGGCGGTGTCGCGATTCTCGCGGCCGTGCTGGCGCTCGTGCGTGCAGGCGGCGCGGCGGCCGACGACGCGACGGCGACATCCAACGCGTAGCCGCAGAGGCGGAAGCCGGGGGCGCCAGGGAGGCGCCTGCGGATTCGGACGGTGCCGGCGCGGTTCGGTGCGGCGCGGGTCCGTCGCGCCGGATGCTTACTCGTTGGGCGGCGGCGTCTTCGGCCGGAATTCGCACAGCGGCTCGATCGCGCAGTGCCAGCACTCGGGCTTGCGCGCCTTGCACACATAGCGCCCGTGCAGGATCAGCCAGTGATGCGCGTCCTGCAGGAATTCCTTCGGCGTGAACTTCTCGAGTGCGGCCTCGACGGCCCGCACGTCCTTGCCCGGCGCGAGCCCCGTGCGGTTCGCGACGCGGAAGATATGCGTGTCGACCGCGATCGTCGGCTGGCCGAACGCGGTGTTCAGCACGACGTTCGCGGTCTTGCGGCCGACGCCCGGCAAGCCTTCCAGCGCTTCGCGATCGGCCGGCACCTCGCCGTCGTAGCGCTCGAGCAGGATCCGGCACGCCGCGACCACGTTCTTCGCCTTGGTGCGATAGAGGCCGATCGTCTTGATGTACTCGGTGACGCCTTCCTCGCCAAGCGCGACGATTTGTCGCGGGGTGTTCGCGACCGGGAACATCTTCCGCATCGCCTTGTTGACCGACACGTCGGTCGCCTGCGCGGACAGCATCACGGCGATCAGCAACTCGAACGGCGTCGAGTATTCGAGTTCGGTGGTCGGATGCGGATTGAGGCTCTGCAGCGTTTCGTAGATCGCGCGTCGTTTGCTGGCGTTCATGGAGCGTTCTTGTCGGGCGGCGCGGAGGGGCTGCCTGGGTCGTCGTTGCGTGCGTCGTTCTCTTGATCGTTGCCGCCTGCAGCCGCGGCGTCGGCGTCGCGCTGCGCCTGCTGTTCGGCGAGCCGCTTGCGGCGTGCCTCGGCCGCGTCGATCTGCGCCTGGACGGCCGCGCTCACGCCTTCGGTGTTCTTCGGCCCGGCGCCTTGCCCGGACAGTTCTTCCTTCTTCTTGCGCGCACGCTCGAGCGCGGCGGCGATGATCGCGCGTTTCTTCGCGTCGGCGTCGGCGTCGTCGGCGGCCAGTGCGGCTGCGGGGGCGTCCGGCTGCGCCGCAGGCTGTTCCGCGGCCGGCTTCGCGGCACTGGCCGCGCGGCGTGCGGCGGCGCGCGCTTCGGCGGCTTCACGCTCGCGGCGCTGGCGCGCGAGCCGCAGGTCGTGGCGTTCGCGCGCGGAATCGGCCTGCACCTGCGACCAGGCATCCCAGCCGGTGCGCTCGCCGGTCACCGGCAGCATCGCGATGCAGTCGACCGGGCAGGGCGGCACGCACAGATCGCAGCCGGTGCACTGCGCTTCGATGATCGTGTGCATTTGCTTCGGCGCGCCGACGATCGCGTCGACCGGGCACGCCTGCATGCACAGCGTGCAGCCGATGCACAGGCTTTCGTCGATGAAGGCGACCGCGCGCGGATGCTCGCTGCCGTTGACGGGATTCAGCGGAATCACCGGCTTGCCGAGCAGGCCCGCGAGGCGCGCGATGCCTTCGGCGCCGCCGGGCGGGCACTGGTTGTAGTTCGCGTCGCCGGCGGCGATCGCTTCGGCGTACGGACGGCAGCCGTTATAGCCGCACTTCGTGCATTGCGTCTGGGGAAGCAGATCTTCGATGCGATCCGCGAGTGTTTTGGAGTCGGTCACGGTGACAACGGGCGCAGCGGCGCCGAATGGCTCTCGGCCGCGTCGGGCGCAGCCGGAAAGGTTTGCCAAAGCTCGATTATCGCCGATTTCCCGCATTGCGCTGGACGCCGTCTGTGCGCATAATCGAACCGCTTTTTTGCAGGGGCTCAGCAGGAGGGCGGCCGCACGCGGCGCGCCCGTTCCAGGGCGGCCGGCGCCAACGCGGTGGGGGTGTCGGTCCGGATCAAGCGGCTCACATAGCAAAGCGCCACCATGAATCAGCCAAAAATCAAAAGAGATCCTGAAGGTACGCGCCGCCGAATCCTGATGGCGGCAGCCGAAGAGTTCGCGAGTGGAGGGCTGTTCGGCGCACGCGTCGACCAGATTGCGCGCCGGGCCGAAACCAACGAGCGCATGCTCTATTACTACTTCGGCAGCAAGGAGCAGCTGTTTACGGCGGTGCTCGAACACGCGTTCTCCGCGCTGACCGAGGCCGAGCGCGTGCTCGATCTCGACGGCGTCGCGCCGGTCGAAGCGGTCACGCGGCTCGCGCATTTCGTTTGGGACTACTACCGCGACCATCCGGAGCTGCTCAGGCTCATCAACAACGAGAACCTGCACGAGGCGCGCTACCTGCACAAGTCGACGCGGATCCGCGAGATGATGTCGCCGATCGTCGCGAAGCTCGGCAACGTGCTGATGCGCGGCCAGAAGGCCGGGCTGTTCCGCAGCGACATCGATCCGCTGCGCTTCTACGTGACGCTGTCGGGGCTCGGCTACTACATCGTGTCGAACCGCTTCACGCTCGCCGCGACGCTCGGCCGCGACTTCACCGACACCGACGAGCGCGCGGAGATGGTCCGGATGAACACCGAGGTGCTGCTCGCGTATCTGCTGCGGCGCTGACGCGGCGAACGAACGAGCCGATGAACCGCCCGCTCACGGCCGCAGCCGGATAAAAAAACGCCGCCGTTGCGCCAGGCAACGGCGGCGTTTTTGCGTCGGAACGCGACGCGTCAGGCAGCCTTGCGGGCCCGCACGGTCTTGGCGCGCGGGCTGCCTGCCGCGCGTTTCGCGGCGGGCGCGGCCTTTGCGGCGGGCGTCCTGGCGGGCGCGACCGTCACGGCCGGCGCCTTTGCGCGCGTGCGTTTCGTGGCGGTGGCGCGTACCGCCGTTTCCGGCTCCGGCTTGGCGGCCGGCACGACGCCGATCGCGGTCGCATCCTGGGCATCGACGGGCAACTTCGTCGCGCCGTGCTTCGGCTCCGGCGCATGCTCGCGGATGAAGTCGCGCAGCTGCGGATAGATGATCGTGCGCCAGCGTCGGCCCGAGAAGATCCCGTAGTGGCCGCATTTCTCGGCGGTCAGGCTGCGGCGATCGTCTTGCGGGATGCCCGTGCACAGCTCGTGCGCGACGTGCGTCTGGCCGCTGCCCGAGATGTCGTCGAGTTCGCCCTCGATCGTCATCAGTGCGGTGTGCTTGATGTCCTGCGGCCGCACGCGCTCGCCTTCGACGTCCCACGTGCCTTCCGCGAGCCGGAACTCCTGGAATACGACGCGGATCGTCTCGAGGTAATACTCGGCGGCCATGTCGAGCACCGCGTTGTACTCGTCGTAGAACTGGCGGTGCGCTTCGGCGTCTTCCTCGTCGCCGCGCAGCAGGCTCTGGTAGAAATCCCAGTGCGACTGCGCATGCCGTTCCGGGTTCATCGCGACGAAGCCCGTGTGCTGCAGGAAGCCCGGATAGACCTGGCGGCCTTCGCCCGGATAGTTCGCGGGCACCGTGTGGATCACGTTGTTCTCGAACCACGCGGTCGAGTGCTGCGTCGCGAGCGAGTTCACCGACGTCGGGCTGCGGCGCGCGTCGATCGGGCCGCCCATCATCGTCATCGTGAGCGGCGTATCCTCGCCGCGGCTCGCCATCAGCGAGATTGCCGCGAGCACCGGCACCGTCGGCTGGCATACCGAGATCACGTGCAGGTTGCGCGCGCCGATGTGACGGATGAATTCCTGGATGTACGCGATGTAGTCGTGCAGGTGGAACGGGCCCGTCTCGACCGGCACCATCCGCGCGTCGATCCAGTCGGTGATGTAGACCTTGTGATCCTGCAGCAGCGTGCGCACCGTGTCGCGCAGCAGCGTCGAGTGGTGGCCCGACAGCGGCGCGCAGACCAGCACGACCGGCTCGTCCTTCAGTTGCGTGACCGCATCGGCATCGTCCGAGTAGCGCTTGAAACGCAGCAGCCGGCAGAACGGCTTCTCGATGATCGTCTGCTCGACGATCGGGATGTTGTGGCCGTCCTTGACGATCTGGTGAAGGTTGAATTCAGGTTTCTCGTAATCCTTGCCGAGCCGGTACATCAGTTCGTAGGCGGCGGCCATCCGTGTTGCGCCGGGCATCAGCGAGAACGGGCTGGACGGGTTGGCGAACGATTTGGACGCGGCCTGGGCCCAGGCCGTGAGCGGGCTCAGCATGGCCCGCTGGAATTCGTGCAATTGGTAAAGCATGCAGACTACTCCCGCGTGGGGGACGGTGCGCAAGGGCGGCGTGGGGCGTCGCGGCGTGCCGTGGGGGTCAGCGGCCGGCCATGGTGCACTGCGGCCGGACAATCGCGTCGATCATATCGGACAACGATGGGTGGTGCAATGCAACATTTCCCCAATTTTTCATCAAACTTTTGCGATTTGACGATCTCTGACCAAGCCGCCCGCGCCCCCGTCCAGCCGGCCGTCAACGCCCCGTCGCCACGGCCGGCGCGGGCTGGCCGGCCGCGCGCGCCATCGCGTCTTCGTGGTGCATCAGGTTCATCGCGGTATGCACGAGCGCCACGTGCGAGAACGCCTGCGGGAAGTTGCCGACGAGCCGTCCGGCGACCGGGTCGTACTCCTCCGCGAGCAGCCCGAGGTCGTTCGACAGCGAGAGCAGCCGGCTGAACAGCCGGTGCGCGTCGTCGATCCGGCCGAGCAGCGCGTAGTTGTCGACCAGCCAGAAGCTGCACGCGAGAAACGTGCCTTCGCCGGGCGGCAGGCCATCGTCGTACTCGGTCGTGCGGTAGCGCATCACGAGCCCGTCGTGCAGCAATTCGCGCTCGATCGCCTCGACCGTGCCGACGATCCGCGGGTCCTCCGGCGGCAGGAAGCCGAGCAGCGGCATCAGCAGCACGCTCGCGTCGAGCTCGTCGCTGCCGTAGCTCTGCGCGAACGCCTGCTTGCCTTCGTGCCATGCGTTGGCGCAGACGTCGGCATGGATCTGCTCGCGCAGCGCGCGCCAGCGGTCGAGCGAACCGGGCAGCCGGAACATTTCCGCCGACTTGATCGCACGGTCGAACGCGACCCACGCCATCACCTTCGAGAACGTGAAATGGAGACGGCCGCCGCGCGTTTCCCAGATCCCTTCGTCGGGTTCCCGCCAGATCTTCTCGAGATGATCGAGCAGCGCGCACTGCACGGACCAGACCGTGTCGTCGGCCTGCAGGCCGCCCACGCGCGCGAGGTGCAGCGCGGCCATCACCTCGCCGAACACGTCGAGCTGGAGCTGGTTCGCGGCGCCGTTGCCGACGCGAACCGGCTTCGAATCCTGATAGCCGGGCAGCCAGTCGAGCTCCATTTCCGGCAGCCGGCGCTCGCCGGCGATCCCGTACATGATCTGGATCTGCTCGGGCGAACCGGCCATCACGCGGCCGAGCCACGTGCGCCATGCGCGCGCTTCGTCGTAGTAGCCGCCGCGCATCAGCGCGAGCAGCGTGATCGTCGCGTCGCGCAGCCAGCAGAAGCGGTAGTCCCAGTTGCGGCTGCCGCCGATCTTCTCGGGCAGCGACGTGGTCGGCGCCGCGACGATGCCGCCGGTCGGCTCGTACGCGAGCGCCTTCAGCGTGATCAGCGAACGACGCACGGCCGCCGCGTAGCGGCCCTGCACCTGGCAGCGGCCCGACCATTCGAGCCAGTAGTTCTCGGTGCGCGCGAGCATCGACAGCGGATCGCGCGCGGGCGGCAGCCGCATGTGCGACGCCGCGTAGCTGAGCGAGAACGGCACACGCTCGTCGGCGCTGACCGTGAATTCCGCGAGCGTATGGAGATTCTTGCCGGTGAGCGGCACCGGCGTGCGCAGCACGACGGTGTCGGGGCCCGCGATCGCCTTCATGCCGTCCTCGCGGGTCAGTTGCGTGACCCACGGGACCGAGAAGCCGTAGTCGAAGCGCAACACGAGTTCCATGCGCATCTTCATCGTGCCGTGGCGGCCGACGACGATCCGCACGAGTTCGGACCAGCCGTTGCCGGGCGGCATGAAGTCGATCACGGTGACCGCGCCGTCGGCGCTTTCGTAATCGGTTTCGAGAATCAGCGTGTCGCCGCGATAGCGGCGCGTGGTGTGCGTGATCGCGGCGTCGGCAGCCGGCGCGAGCAGCCAGCGGCCGTGCTCGGGCGTGCCGAGAAGCGCCGCGAAGCAGGCGCCCGAATCGAAGCGGGGCCAGCACAGCCAGTCGACGGAGCCGTCTTTCGAGATCAGCGCGGCCGTATGGCCGTCGCCGACGAGGGCGTAGTCTTCGATCAGGGCGGGCATGGGCAGGCGATCCTTGGATATTCGTATTCACAATGCGGACGGCGGCGGCCGGGCTTCACGCCCAAGCGTCGCGCCCCGTATACTCGGCCGGGCGGCGGAGCGCATGAACGGCCGGCGTTTCGTCCTATCTCAACACTTGAAGCGACTCGATGCAAGGAGGATTCAATGCCCAACCGTTTACGCGAGCGTGACGCACGCGCTTCGGCACGAGGGTTCCCGCTTAGGTTCGCTCACTGGATGAAAGGTTTCGCGATCGTGCTCTCTTTGTCCGCGACCCATGCATTCGCACAGCAATCGCCCGCACCGGCCGACGGCGTCTACAACCTGCTGGTCGGCACCTACACGGGCGGCGGCAGCGACGGCATTTATGTTTACCGCTTCGATACTAAAAACGGCAGCGTCGCGCCCGTCTCGTCGGCGAAGACCGTGAACCCGTCGTATCTGTTGCCGAGCCGCGACGGTCGCACCGTCTACGCGGTCAACGAACTGCCCGGCGACGACGGGCCGGCGTCGCAGCGCGGCGGCGTCAGCGCGTTCCGCTTCGACGCGAAGACGGGCGCGCTGAGCTTCATCGACCGCGTGTCGTCGGAAGGGAACGATCCTTGCTATCTCGCGCTGTCGCCGGACGGCAAGTACCTCGTGACGGCCAACTACTCGGTCGCGAAGGATCCGGGCGGCAGCTTCGCCGTGTTTCCGCTGCGCGACGACGGCGCGGTCGGGCAGGCCGCGCTGACCGTCCACCACGAAGGCACCGGGCCCGTTAAGGGCCGCCAGGACGGCGCGCACGTGCACTCGACGGTGTTTTCGCCGGACGGCCGCTACCTGTTCGTGCAGGATCTCGGCGCGGACAAGATCTACGGCTACCACTACACGGTGGACGGCAGCCGCGGGCTGATCAGCCCGACCGACACGCGCTACACGCCGGTGAAGGCCGGTTCGGGCCCGCGTCACATGGTGTTCGGCGCCGACGGCCGGTTCGCGTACGTGACGAGCGAACTCAACGCGTCGGTCGAGGTGTTCGGCTATCACGACGGCAAGCTGACGCCGGTCGAGACGGTGGCGATGACGGCGCCGGGCTTCAAGGACAAGGTCGGCGGCGGCGCGATCCACCTGTCGCCGGACGGCCGCTTCCTGTACGCGACCAACCGCGGCGACGCGAACGACCTCGTGATCTACGCGGTGAACAAGGCCGACGGCCGGCTGAAGCACGTCGGCCGCCAGTCGAGCCTCGGCAAGACGCCGCGCGAGTTCCTGATCGATCCGACCGGCAAGTGGCTGATCGTCGGCAACCAGGACAGCGACACGTTCTACGTGTTCAGCCGCGATGTCGAAACGGGGCAGCTCGGCGCGAATCCGCAGAAGGTCGCGGTCGGCAAGCCGGTCGACTTCAAGCTGGTGCCGGTGCAGTAAGTGCTCAAGCCGTAAATGGAAAGAGGGCGCTGCCGATGCAGCGCCCTCTTTTTTCGGGGCGCCGGTTTCCCGGTGCACCCGTATCGATCGACAGCGGCCGTCAGGCCGCCTTGCTCAGTCGGCTGCGGCAGGCACGAGCACCTCGCGGCTGCCGTTGATGCCCATCGCCGACACGAGCCCCGCCGCTTCCATCTGCTCGACCAGGCGTGCCGCGCGGTTGTAGCCGATGCGCAACTGCCGCTGCACCGACGAGATCGACGCGCGCCGCGTGCGCACGACGAACGCGACGGCTTCGTCGTACAGCGGATCGGCTTCCGCGTCCGGCGCTTCGCCGAACAGGTCCTGCGTCGCGCCGTCGGCGGCCGGGCCGTCGAGGATGCCTTCCTCGTACTGCGGCTCGCCGAACTGCTTCAGATACTCGACGATCCGGTGCACTTCCTCGTCGGCGACGAACGCGCCGTGCACGCGCTGCGGATAGCCGGTGCCCGGCGGCAGGAACAGCATGTCGCCCATCCCGAGCAGCGATTCGGCGCCCATCTGGTCGAGGATCGTGCGCGAGTCGATCTTCGACGACACCTGGAACGCGACGCGCGTCGGGATGTTCGCCTTGATCAGGCCCGTGATCACGTCGACGGACGGACGCTGCGTCGCGAGGATCAGGTGGATGCCGGCTGCGCGCGCCTTTTGCGCGAGGCGGGCGATCAGCTCCTCGATCTTCTTGCCGGCGACCATCATCAGGTCGGCCAGCTCGTCGATCACGACGACGATCAGCGGCAGCTTCGACAGCGGCTCGGGATCCTCGGGCGTCAGCGAGAACGGGTTGCCGATCTTCTTTTCCTTCGCTTCCGCGTCGCGGATCTTCTGGTTGAAGCCCGCGAGGTTGCGCACGCCGACGGCCGACATCAGCCGGTAGCGCTTCTCCATTTCGCCGACGCACCAGTTCAGCGCGTTCGCCGCGAGCTTCATGTCGGTGACGACGGGCGCGAGCAGGTGCGGGATGCCTTCGTAGACCGACAGCTCCAGCATCTTCGGGTCGATCATGATGAGCCGCACGTCTTCCGGCGTCGCCTTGTACAGCAGCGACAGGATCATCGCGTTGATCGCGACCGACTTGCCCGAGCCCGTCGTGCCGGCGACGAGCATGTGCGGCGCCTTCGCGAGATCGGTGACGATCGGGTGGCCCGTGATGTCCTTGCCCATCGCGATCGTCAGTTGCGACTGCGAATGCTGGTATTCGCGCGATGCGAGGATTTCCGACAGGCGGATCATCTGGCGCTTCGCGTTCGGCAGTTCGAGGCCCATGCAGGTCTTGCCGGGAATCGTCTCGACGACGCGGACCGACGTGAGGCCGAGGCCGCGCGACAGGTCCTTCATCAGCCCGACGATCTGGCTGCCGCGCACGCCGAGCGCGGGTTCGATCTCGAAGCGCGTGATCACGGGGCCGGCCGATGCGCCGACGACCGTCACCGGCACCTTGAATTCCTGCAGCCGCTGTTCGATCACCTGGGCGGTTTGCGCGAGGTGTTCCTCGGTGATGGTTTCGACGTCGTCGGACGCGGGCTCGAGCAGGTCGAGCGTCGGCAGTTCGACGCTGAACGACGCGGGCGCGTGGAATTCGAACGCGTTCGGGCGCGGCTGGCGCACGGGGGTGTCGGGGGCCGCGGTGTCGGCTGCGGCCGGCTCGGGTGCCGTTGCGGCAGTCGTGCCGACCAGCGGGGCTGCCGGGAATGCCGGCGGGGTAGCGACCGCTGCCGGCATCGACAGGCTCGTGCCGGGAATGGCGGCTGCCGGTTGCGGCGCCGCGGACACATCGTTCGACACGGACCAGCTTGCCGACGGTGCGGCAGGGGCGGGCGGCGCCGTGAACGTCGTGGTGGCGGCTACGGCTGGTGTGAAAACGCTCGACGGCGCCTGCGCCGCGGCCGTTGCGCCGACGGAGGCCGGCGATCCGATCGCGGCGGCGGGCGGCACGGGCAGGCTGGTTGCCGGCTGCGGTGCGATCGCGCCGGATGCGCTCGATACGCCAAATGCCGCGCCGGTCGACGAGATTGCCGTGCTGGCCGGGAGCGTCGGTGTCGGCGCGGAAGGTTGCGCCGAAGGCGGGACGGACATGACATTCACGGGCGCCGGTGCTGCGGGTGCTTGTGCGGTCGAACCCGGCGCGCCGGTCGTCGACGGTGTCGCGGCGGGTGCCGTGGTTATCTCGGGCGTCGAGGCGCGGGAGAGCGAACCGTAAGTCATGCCCGTGACGCCGACCGGTGCCGCCGACGCGACGGATGCAATGGTCGACGGCGATACGGCCGGTTGCGACGGCGAAGTCGATGCCGTGCCGGTCACGCTGGCCGGTAACGTTGCGGCGGTGGCAGGCGCGACACTCGAAGCGGAGGCAGGTGCCGGTGCAGTCGAGCCGTAGGCCGTGCCGACGAACGGCGACGCAGCAGCGGCCGACGCGGCCGGTGCCGCGGTAAACGGTTGAACCGCCGGTGATGTCGGCAGTTCTGCGAAAGCGGGCGCAGGGGCCGTTGCCGGTTGCGCCGTCGGCGAAACCGACGGCGTCCAGTGCGTGGCGGGCGTGCTGCCTTCGGCGCTGGCCGACAGCGGTGCCGTGCGCTCCGTCGCGGCCAGCTTGGCGGCTTCAGGTGCGGGGCTCGACGTGGGCAATGCCGACGTCGCCGCAACCGGCGTCGTCCCGGATACGGCGCGCGCCGGTGTGACGGCGATCGACGAAGAGGGGAGGGCCGCAAACGGAGCGATGCCACCGGCGGGTTTTACGTCGGCGTGCGCGCCATCGGCACTCGGCGGCGCGTAGGCCGATGCAGGCCGATCGATTGCCGGGGCGTCGGTATCGGCGAACGCTGCCGGATTGCGTGCGGGGATCTCGTCGACCGCCGCTTCGTCCGCCTGTTGCGCGAAGGCGGCGGGGGCGGGCTCGGATTTCGTCGCGTCTGCCGGCGATTCCGCAAGCGGGTGCCCGGCCGATGCGTCGAACGCGGAAACCGACGGGCTGCCGAGGTCTTCCCACGGCGCGAGATCGACGGCGGCATCGAACGACGGCGCCGGCGCGATCCCGTGTGCGGGTGCGGCGGGCGCATCGTCGACGTGACGGATGGCGTCGCCGGCTTGATGCGACAACGCGGCATCGTCGCTGCCGGTGCCGGCATGCGACAGCGCGTGCGGTGCGGTGTCGTCGAACGTGGGGACACCCCAATCGGCAATCGTCGCGGGGATGCCGGGCTCCGCCGGCATGAACGCATCGAGCACGATCGGCGCGCCGTCGTCGAATGCGGGCGCGGCATCGTGTTCGACCGGAACGCCGGCGTCATGGGCTGCGAGGCCGTGCGTTGCGGAGACGAATGCGTTCGACACGGCTGCCGCTGCCGCTGCCGCTGCCGGCGCGGCAACGCTGCCTGCTGTCGCGGCCACCCCGGCCACGGCCGCGGCGGCCGTCATTGCCGGCGTTGCATCGGCCGACTGCGCGCCACCCAGCGTCGCCCATTGCGCGGTGCTGGCCTCGATCGAACGCAGCGTGTCGTGAACGCTCGGCGCCGGCGTGATCGGCGCGGCGGGCTTTTCCGTCCACGCATAGAGCGGCGCCCGCGCCGGCGCGGGCGGCACCGGGCGGCGGCGTGCCGCGTCTTGCGACACGCCGGCCGCGGCCGTTCCCGTGACCTGACGTATCGGCGGGCGCTGCGGCGGCGTGCCGGCCGGGCGCGGCGCGACTGCTGTACGCGGCGGCGTCTGCTTCAGCGCAGCGGTGGCCGGCCGTGCGGCAGTCGGCCGCGGCCGGACCGGTTCGAAACCGACTGGAAGCGGGGCCGGATCGGGGCGCGGCACTTGCGAGTTTGCGGCAGCGCGCGCGAGGCTCGCGGTGCTGCCGGTCGTGGGCGGCGGCATCGCGCTGGCCGCGATCGGCGCGGGGGGCGCCACCGGCGTGCGCTGCGGCGCGGTCGGCTTCAGCCAGCCAGACGGCGCGACGGGTTCGGTATGCGGGCGCGGCGGCGTCTTGCTGCGCGGCTTCGGCCGCGCCTGCGGGTCGGGTTTCCACAGCGTCGGGCGCGAATACCGGCCGTTCTGGCGCGGCGCCATCGAGTTGACGGTATGCGCGGTGGTCGGCTGCACGATGTCGTCGTCGCGATGCAGCGCGCTGCGCGGCAGGTCGGCGATCCCGCGCGCGTCGTCGTCGCCGCCGTCGCGCGACAGCTTGACGCCGAACGACGTGTCGACCCACGCGGCGAACTGCCGCCAGCCGATGCCGGTCAGCCAGGGCAACCCGGCGAAGAACAGGACGACCATCGCGACCGGCGTGCCGATCGGGCCGAGCAGATGGGCGAAGCCTGCGGAGAACGCATGGCCGAGCGCGTTCGTGTCGGGGCCCGACAGCGGGCTCGTCAGCGTGCAGCTTGCGACGAATACCGCGGCGAAGCCGAGCCACAGGCGGATCGAGCCGCGGCCGGCAAGGCCGCCGCCGCCGGGCAGCATCGCCTGCACGAGACGCCAGAAGAGGAGAAGGAACCAGACGGCGGAGATGCCGAACCAGCCGAAGACAACCGTGTGCATGCTTTGAAACAGGAGTGGGGCGGGGCGCGCGAGGCGCGACCCGCCGAGTTTAACCGGCCGGCGAACAAGATTCTCGGGCGGCGTGAATGCGTTTCACGCCGTGCGGCATGTGCGTTCGGCACACGCGCGCGACACGCGACGCGAAGGCGGTCGGCCGGCCTTCGCGTGCGTGATGCATCAGGGGCTCCGGTGCGTGAAAATGAGCGTTGCGCCGGCGCTGGTCACGATCTGCAATTGCTGCGGCTCGCGCATCTGCACGCCGGTCTTGTCGACGTGCGCGAGCGCGTCGAGGTACGCGTGCTCGAGCTGGCCGCCGAGCGAATTCGGGCAGGCCATCCGCGTGCCGGCAAGCGGCCCGAAGCTCAGCAGGCCGTTCTTGATCGCGTAGGTGCCCATGTAGCGGTTGCAGCCCGAGAACCCGCTCGCGCGCCGGATGCCCGATTCGGTCGACAGCGCGAGCTTGATCGGCTCGCCGTTGTCGCCGTGCGGGATCGCGCGCTGCGTGCCGTCGGCATTCGTCCAGCTGGTGAGCTCCCAGCTCGTGTCGTCGAGCAGCTGGACGGCGGCCGGGTTGTACGGGTCGGGCGCGGGGGCGGCGGAATCGGGATGGGTCGGCATCGCGCAGGCGGCGAGAAGCGTGGCAAGCGTCAACGCGCAGAGCGGCGCGCGCAACGGGCGAAGCAGGCCGGTGCGTGCGCGTGCGGCTGCGGACAGGTGGGACATGAGCCTCGTTCCTCATCGGATTCTGATCAAGGCGTAAGAGTAACGCACCCGCCCCGCGGCAGGCGAGCCGACACTTCACGGATGAAAACGTTCGCAGCCCGTCCGCGTGCCATGCGCGGTCGGGCACCGGCCCGTCGAAACGGCCAAAACCGGCGTCATCGCGCGTGTTAACATCGGAGCCGTTTTCGTCCTCCACCAGAAGCGGGAAATCACATGCAGATCGGTCAGCGGCTCGGTACGCCGCTTTCACCCTCGGCCACGCGCGTCATGCTGCTCGGCGCCGGCGAGCTCGGCAAGGAAGTCATCATCGCGTTGCAGCGTCTCGGTGTCGAAGTCATCGCGGTCGACCGCTATCCGGACGCACCGGGCCATCAGGTCGCGCATCGCGCGCACGTGATCGACATGACGGACGCCGCTGCACTGCGCGCGATCGTCGAGGCCGAACGTCCGCACCTGATCGTCCCGGAAATCGAGGCGATCGCCACCGACGCGCTCGCGGCGATCGAGGCAGCCGGTCTTGCCGAGGTGATCCCGACCGCACGTGCGACGCAGCTCACGATGAACCGCGAAGGGATCCGCCGGCTCGCGGCCGAGGAACTCGGCCTGCCGACGTCGCCGTATGCGTTCGCGGATTCGTTCGACGCATTCAGTGCGGCGGTCGCGAAGATCGGCATGCCGTGCGTCGTGAAGCCCGTGATGTCGTCGTCGGGCAAGGGCCAGTCGGTCGTGAAGACCGACGCCGACGTGAAGGCCGCGTGGGACTACGCGATGGCGGGCGGGCGGGTGAACCATGGCCGCGTGATCGTCGAGGGCTTCGTCAATTTCGACTACGAGATCACGCAGCTGACCGTACGCGCGATCGATCCGGCGACGCTCGACACGCGCACCTATTTCTGCGAGTCGGTCGGCCACGTGCAGGTTGCGGGCGATTACGTCGAATCGTGGCAGCCGCAGCCGATGAGCGCCGCGGCGCTCGAGAAGTCGCGCGAGATCGCGCACAAGGTGACCGAGGCGCTCGGCGGGCGCGGGCTGTTCGGCGTCGAGCTGTTCGTGCGCGGCGACGACGTGTGGTTCTCGGAAGTGAGCCCGCGGCCGCACGATACGGGCCTCGTCACGCTCGCATCGCAGCGCCAGTCGGAATTCGAGTTGCACGCGCGCGCGATTCTCGGGCTGCCGGTCGATCCGGCGCTCGGGACGCCGGCCGCGTCGGCCGTGATCTACGGCGGGCTCGACGAGCGCGGCATCGCGTTCGAAGGCGTGCGCGACGCGCTCGCCGTGCCGGGCGTCGACCTGCGCCTGTTCGGCAAGCCGGAAAGTTTTGCGAAGCGGCGCATGGGCGTCGCGCTGGCGACCGGCGCGACTGTCGACGAAGCCCGCGAACGCGCGAAGCGCGCCGCCGCGGCCGTCCGGCCCGTGTCGGCCCGCTGACGGAACGAGGAGAGGGTGATGGCGTCGAGGTGGTTGCATATCGGAAAGCTGGGCGTCGTGCTGGCGCTAGTCGCGAGTCTTGCGGGTTGCGGTCTCGCGGCCGCACCGTGCCGGGTGGCTTCGGCCGGGCTCAAGATCGTGCCGCTCGTCGGCCACGTCGCAGCGGCGCCGACCGACGCATGCGCCGACGTCATCGATCCCTGATCGCGACGACCGACTCGATTCCCCGCCAACCATCAATCACCGCGCGCGCCCAGCGAGGGCGCGTTTCCACCCGTCTCGTGAGAGGACCTGCATGATTCGCCGAACCCTCGCCGCGCTCGCGCTGGCCGGCACTGCCGTTTCCGTCGCGCACGCCGCGCAACTGACCGTCGAAGAGATCGACGCCGATTCGCGCCAGCAGGCCGTCTACCAGTGCGCGAACCAGAAGCAGCCCGTGCGCGTGTCGTACTGGCTCGCGGGCAACGGCCAGAGCTTCGCGCTCGTGCCGGTCAACGGCAAGCAGATGCTGTTCGTCGACACCGTATCGGCGTCGGGCGCGCGCTACCAGGCCGGCCGCTATACGTGGTGGACGAAGGGCAAGGAAGCGACGCTGCGCGACGAGATCGCCGACGAAAAGGCGCCGCCGCTGCTGGGCGACTGCGTGCAGGTCGAGAAGAAAAAGAAGAAGGGCTGAGCGCCGGGTGCGATCGCGGATCGTCCGCACGCGTCGTATCGACCGGCTGCCGGGCCCGACCGCCGGGTACGCGGGCAGGCGGCGGCCGTCTGGATACGACGATCCAGGATCAGACCCCCGATATAGCTCGCCGGCCGATCGGGATAGCCCGATCGGGCCGTCCAATGCCCGCACGGGCCTGTACGGTGCCCGCCGCGCGAACCGCCGTTGCGGCCGTTCGCGGCGTTGTCACGGACAGATGGCCGCGCAGTGCTACAATACGGCCCTTTCCGTCGGCATTCGCGCCGAACGGAGTCCGCACGGCCTGGCGTCCAGCGTTCACATTGAACCGGTCCCAAGCGCCAGAGCGGCGCCGCGCGGCGCGCCGCGGCTCCGTCTATTTCCGAATTGTGATGAGCGCAGGCCCGGCTGGCCTGACGCACGATGTCCCCGCCGCGCCTTTTGAGCGAAACGCCACCATGTCCGATTCTGTCGCCAAGCCCGTCGACGCAACCTTCGATCAATTCGGCCTTGCCGCCGATATCCTGAAAGCCATTGCGGAGCAGGGTTATACGACGCCGACGCCGATCCAGGCGCAGGCCATTCCGGTCGTGCTCGCCGGCCGCGACGTCATGGGCGCCGCGCAAACGGGTACCGGCAAGACCGCGAGCTTCTCGCTGCCGATCATCCAGCGCCTGCTGCCGCAGGCCAACACGAGCGCGTCCCCGGCGCGCCACCCCGTGCGTGCGCTGATCCTCACGCCGACCCGCGAACTCGCCGACCAGGTCGCCGCGAACGTGCACGCGTACGCGAAGCACACGCCGCTGCGCAGCGCGGTCGTGTTCGGCGGCGTCGACATGAACCCGCAGTCGGCAGAGCTGCGCCGCGGCGTCGAGATCCTGATCGCGACGCCGGGCCGCCTGCTCGACCACGTGCAGCAGAAGACGGCGAACCTCGGTCAGGTGCAGATCCTCGTGCTCGACGAGGCCGACCGGATGCTCGACATGGGCTTCCTGCCCGATCTGCAGCGCATCCTGAACCTGTTGCCGAAGGAGCGTCAGACGCTGCTGTTCTCGGCCACGTTCTCGGGCGAAATCAAGAAGCTCGCATCGACCTACCTGCGCAATCCGCAGACGATCGAGGTCGCGCGCAGCAATTCGACGAACGCGAACGTCACGCAGATCGTCTACGACGTCGCCGAAGGCGACAAGCAGGCGGCCGTCGTCCAGCTGCTGCGCGATCGCGGCCTGAAGCAGGTGATCGTGTTCTGCAACAGCAAGATCGGCGCGAGCCGCCTGGCGCGCAACCTCGAGCGCGACGGCGTGGTCGCGTCGGCGATTCACGGCGACAAGACGCAGATCGAACGGATGCAGGCACTCGACGCGTTCAAGCGCGGCGAGATCGAAGCGCTGGTCGCGACCGACGTGGCCGCGCGCGGCCTCGACATCGCCGAGCTGCCGGCCGTGATCAACTTCGACCTGCCGTTCAGCGCGGAAGACTACGTGCACCGGATCGGCCGTACCGGCCGTGCCGGAGCGACGGGCGACGCGCTGTCGCTGTGCAGCCCGAACGAGCGCAAGCAGCTCGCCGATATCGAGAAGCTGATCAAGCGTCCGCTCGAAGTGCAGACGCTCACGCTCAACAAGCCGGCACGCCCACGTCACGACGACCGTGGCGGCGAGCGCGGTGGTGACCGTGGCGGCGATCGCCACGGCGAACGCGGTGGCGAACGGGGCGGCCGTCGCGAGCGCGACGAGCATCGCGGCGCGTCGGGACACCGCTCGGCCGGTGCCGAGCGTGGTGGCCGTCCCCGTCGCCACGAAGCGCCGGTCGACGATTTCTTCCTGAAGCCGTACGAGCCGTCGGCGCCGGCGAAGCAGGCGGACGACGCACAGCCCGCGCAGCAGCCCGAGAAGAAGGGGCCGAAGCGTCAGGTTGCGGCGCTGCTCGGCGGGTTCGGGATGCCGCGCAAGCCGTCGGCGTAACCGGACGGTTCAAGCGGTCGAGGCGGTGCGAAAGCACTGCCGCAGAAGCGGGTGCATGCGATGAGCATGTGCCCGTTTTTCATTGGGAGACGCGATCGGGCAGGGGCGTGCGCGGGCGGGCGATGGCCGGTCGCGCGGGGCAGGCGGATGTCGATGCCGTGTCGTCGGCGGGCGTGGCGCCCGAGCTTGCGTCACGTACTCATGCGATCCGGTTCGACGCCGACGGACGCAGGAACGCGGGCGGTTCGGGCCGCGTTCCTGCCAGTGATTCAACCGGCACGAAGCCCGACGCGACGCGCCCACGCAGCGGTCGCGGCCGCGTAGAACGCGTCCGTCGTCTGGCTCGGCAGGTCGCCGTCGTAGGTCAGGCCGAGATGCGCGGCCGCAGCCCGCAGCGCCGGCAGCGGAGCGCCGCGTTCGAGCGCGGTCGCACCGGTCTGCTTGCTGAGCTTTTCGCCGTTGGCATCAACGACGACAGGCACGTGCAGGTACTCGGGCGTCGGCACGCCGAGGCAGCGTTGCAGATGGATCTGGCGGGCGGTCGAATCGAGCAGGTCTGCGCCGCGCACGACATGCGTGATGCGTGCATCGGCATCGTCGACGACGACCGCGAGCTGATAGGCCCATTGGCCGTCCGCGCGCTTCAGCACGAAATCGCCGACTTCGGTCGCGAGGTTCTGCGATTGCGTGTGCTGCCAGCGGTCGTCGAACGTGACGATCGCGTCGTCGCCGTCGGGCACGCGCAGCCGCCACGCGCGCGCGGGCTTGCCGTGCAGGCCGGTGCGGCACGTGCCCGGATACGCGAGCGTGGTGTGGCGTTCGTGCGCGGCGCGCAGCGAATCGGCGATTTCCTTGCGCGTGCAGCCGCACGGATAGACGCGCCCCGCCGCGACGAGCTGCTCGAGCGCGGCCGTGTAGGCCGCATCGCGCGTGCTCTGCCACACGGGCGGTTCGTCGGGTGTCATGCCGAAATGCGCGAGCGTCGCGAGGATGTCGTCGGCCGCGCCGGGTACCGTGCGCGGGCCGTCGAGATCCTCGATGCGCACGAGCCACGTGCCGCCATGCGCGCGCGCGTCGAGCCAGCTCGCGAGCGCGCCGACCAGCGAGCCGAAGTGCAGCGGGCCGGTAGGCGACGGCGCGAAGCGGCCGCGATAGCCGTTCATCGGGACGCGGGTCGCGCGCTTACGCGGCGCTGGCTGCCTGCGCGCAGGCCGGGCACGACTTGCCGGGCACGTAGCTCGGCGATTGTTGCGCTTCGGGCGTGACGACCGCGCGGCACGCGAAGCACGTGACGTTCTCGGTGGGCTGGAGTTGCGGGTTCAGCGCGGTGCGGTAGTCGAACACGAAGCAGTCGCCGTGGTAGTGCGCGCCGCCGACTTCCTCGAAGTACTTCAGGATCCCGCCTTCGAGCTGGTACACGTTCTCGATGCCGATTTCCTTCATGTGGATCGCGGCTTTCTCGCAGCGGATGCCGCCCGTGCAGAACGACACGACCGTCTTGCCTTCGAGGTCGGCGCGGTTCGCGTCGATCACTTCCGGGAATTCGCTGAACTTGTCGATCCGGTAGTCGAGCGCGTCGTCGAACGTGCCGACGTCGACCTCGAACGCGTTGCGCGTGTCGAGCATCACGACCGGGCGGCCCGTGTCATCGTGGCCGCGGTCGAGCCACGTCTTCAGCGTGCGGGCGTCGACGAACGGCGCGCGGCCGAGTTCCGGCTTGATCGCGGGCTTCTTCATCGTGATGATCTCGCGCTTCAGGCGCACGAGCATGCGGCGGAACGGCTGCGAGTCGGACAGGCTTTCCTTGAACTGCAGCGTCGCGAACTTGCCTTCGAACAGCGGATCGTGGCGGAGGTAGGCGATGAACGCGTCGGTGGCTTCGCGCGGGCCGGCGATGAACAGGTTGATGCCTTCCGGCGCGAGCAGGATCGTGCCGCGCAGGCCGAGTTCGTTGCAGCGGGCGGTGACGAGCGGGCGCCATTGCTCGTTCGCGTCGAGCGACACGAAGTGGTAGGCGGCGAGGTTGACGATGGTCATGATGGTCCGACGGGAAAACGGCCGCACGGCGGCCCGCAAAAAAGGGTGCGAAGCCGGGGCGTTGATTCGAAAAACCGTATTATCCCGCAAACGGCACGGGCATCGGTATCCGGCCGATCGGCCAGCCGCGCGACGCGTCGCCGCGTGCATCGGCCGAACGGCCGGAACGGGCATTTTTTGGGCAGGCTGCGCGGCGGGGCGGCTACAATAGCGCCCATGTCAGATCCCCGCTTCGTCCATCTTCGCGTTCACTCCGAATTCTCGATTGCCGACGGCATCGTGCGCATTGACGACATCGTCAAGGCGGCGGCCGCGGATGGTCAGGGCGCGCTCGCGCTCACCGATCTCGGCAACGCATTCGGCCTCGTCCGTTTCTACCAGGAAGCCCGCGGCAAGGGCATCAAGCCGATCGCCGGCTGCGACGTCTGGATCGCCAATCCCGACGATCGCGACAAGCCGTCGCGGCTGCTGCTGCTCGTCAAGGACAAGGTCGGCTACCTGAATCTCTGCGAGCTGCTGTCGAAGGCGTGGCTCACGAACCAGTACCGCGGTCGCGCGGAGCTCGACGCGAGCTGGCTCGACGGCGACCTTTCGCAAGGGCTGCTCGCGCTGTCGGGCGCGCAGCAGGGCGATATCGGGCTCGCGCTGGCCGCGGGCAACGAGGAAGCCGCGCGCCGCCACGCCGAGCGCTGGGCGAAGGTGTTCCCGGGCGGCTTCTACATCGAGCTGCAGCGTTACGGCCAGCCGGGCGCCGAGGCGTACATCCAGCAGGCCGCGACGCTCGCCGCGTCGCTGAAGCTGCCGGTCGTCGCGACGCACCCGACGCAGTTCATGACCGACGACGATTTCACCGCGCACGAGGCGCGCGTGTGTATCTCGGAAGGCGACATCCTCGCGAATCCGCGGCGCCAGAAGCGTTTCACGACCGACCAGTATTTCCGCACGCAGGACGACATGGTCGCGCTGTTCGCCGACCTGCCGTCGGCGGTCGCGAACACGGTCGAGATCGCGAAGCGCTGCAACCTGAAGCTCGAGCTCGGCAAGCCGAAGCTGCCGCTGTTCCCGACGCCGGACGGCATGTCGCTCGACGACTACCTGGTCCAGCTGTCGAAGGAAGGGCTCGAGACGCGTCTCGTGCAGCTGTATCCGGTCGAGGCCGAGCGCGACGCGCAGCGCGACACGTACTACAAGCGCCTCGAATTCGAGTGCGGGACCATCACGAAGATGGGCTTCCCCGGCTACTTCCTGATCGTCGCGGACTTCATCAACTGGGCGAAGAACAACGGCGTGCCGGTCGGCCCGGGCCGCGGCTCGGGCGCCGGTTCGCTGGTCGCGTACGCGCTCGGCATCACCGACCTCGATCCGCTGCGCTACAACCTGCTGTTCGAGCGCTTCCTGAACCCGGAACGCGTGTCGATGCCCGACTTCGACATCGACTTCTGCCAGCACGGCCGCGATCGCGTGATCCAGTACGTGAAGGAAAAATACGGCGCGGACGCCGTGTCGCAGATCGCCACCTTCGGCACGATGGCCGCGAAGGCGGCCGTGCGCGACATCGGCCGTGTGCTCGACCTCGGCTACATGTTCACCGACGGCATCGCGAAGCTGATCCCGTTCAAGCCGGGCAAGCACGTGACGATCGCCGACGCGATGAAGGAGGAGCCGCAGCTTCAGGAGCGCTACGACCACGAGGACGAAGTCCATCAGCTGCTCGATCTCGCGCAGCGCGTCGAAGGCCTCACGCGTAACGTCGGGATGCACGCGGGCGGCGTGCTGATCGCACCCGGCAAGCTGACCGATTTCTGTCCGCTGTACACGCAGGGCGACGAAGGCGGCGTGGTCAGCCAGTACGACAAGGACGACGTCGAAGCCGTCGGCCTCGTGAAGTTCGACTTTCTGGGCCTGACGACGCTGACGATCCTCGACTGGGCCGAGCGCTACATCCGCCGGCTCGATCCGTCGAAGGCCGACTGGTCGCTCGCGCAGGTGCCGCTCGACGATCCGGCCTCGTTCCAGATCCTGAAGAAGGCCAACACGGTCGCGGTGTTCCAGCTGGAAAGCCGCGGGATGCAGGGCATGCTGAAGGATGCGCAGCCCGACCGCTTCGAGGACATCATCGCGCTCGTGTCGTTGTACCGTCCGGGCCCGATGGACCTGATCCCGAGCTTCTGCGCACGGAAGCACGGCCGCGAGAAGGTCGACTATCCGGATCCGCGCGTCGAACCCGTCCTGAAAGAGACCTACGGCATCATGGTCTATCAGGAGCAGGTGATGCAGATGGCGCAGATCATCGGCGGCTACTCGCTCGGCGGCGCCGACTTGCTGCGTCGTGCGATGGGCAAGAAGAAGCCCGAGGAGATGGCCAAGCACCGCGAGATCTTCGCCGAAGGTGCGGCGAAGAACGGCCTCACGCGCGAGAAGTCCGACGAGATCTTCGACTTGATGGAGAAATTCGCGGGCTACGGCTTCAACAAGTCGCACGCGGCCGCGTATGCACTGCTCGCGTATTACACCGCGTGGCTGAAGGCACACCATCCGGCCGAATTCATGGCGGCCAACATGACGCTCGCGATGGACGACACCGACAAGGTGAAGATCCTGTTCGACGACTGCGTCGTGAACAACCTCGCCGTGCTGCCGCCCGATATCAACCAGTCGCATTACCGGTTCGAGCCGGTCGCCGAAGCCGACGGCAGGCGCTCGCGCACGATCCGTTACGGCCTCGGCGCCGTGAAGGGCAGCGGCCAGAACGCGATCGAGGAAATCCTGCGCGCGCGTGAGGAAAAGGCGTTCACCGACCTGTTCGACTTCTGCGAACGCATCGACCGCCGCGTCGTCAACCGCCGTACGGTCGAGGCGCTGATCCGCGCCGGCGCGTTCGACTCACTGAACGCGAACCGTGCGCAGCTGATCGCGTCGGTGCCGCTCGCGATGGAAGCGGCCGACCAGGCCGAGGCGAACGCGATGCAGGCCGGCCTGTTCGACATGGGCGCCGAGTCGCCGCACGCGCATGCGCTCGTCGACGAACCCGCGTGGGACGACAAGCGCCGCCTGCAGGAGGAAAAGGGCGCGCTCGGCTTCTACCTGTCCGGCCACCTGTTCGACGCCTATCGCGACGAAGTCCGCCGCTTCGTGCGACAGAAGGTCGGCGACCTGAAGGAAGGGCGCGACAAGCTCGTCGCGGGCATCATCGCGTCGCTGCGCACGCAGATGACCCAGCGCGGCAAGATGCTGATTGTGTTGCTCGACGACGGGTCGGGCCAGTGCGAGATCACGATCTTCAACGAACAGTTCGAGGCCAACAAGGCGCTGTTCAAGGAAGACGAGCTGCTGATCGTGCAGGGGCAGGCGCGTAACGACGCGTTCACCGGCGGCCTTCGCTTCACGGCCGATACCGTGATGGATCTCGAACGTGCACGCAGCCGCTATGCGCAGGCCGTGCGGCTGACGATGAACGGCAATGCCGACGCGGTCGCGTTGCGCCGCGTGCTCGAGCCGCACGTGTCGAAGGACGATCCGGCGGCCGCCGCGGTCGAAGCGCCGGCGCCACGCGGCGGCGGGCGCGATGGCGGCCGTCGTCCGCAGGCGCCGCTGCCGAACGGGCTCGCGGTGCAGATCCACTACAGCAATGCGCGGGCGCAAGGCGAAATGCGCCTGGGCGACGCGTGGCGCGTGAAGCCGAGCGACGTGCTGCTCGCGGAGTTGCGCGCGGCGTTCGACGGCAGCGTCGTCGAAATCACCTACTGATCGCGCCCCGTTTCGACGGCTGTCGCGACAGGCGGCCCGTCGCATCGCCATCGAGCGGTGCGGCGGGCCGTTTTTACGTCTGAGGGTAATCGGGCCTTGGGCTGGTCATCCGGACGCTATACAATCCGGCGCTAGCCGCACGTACGCGGCGCCCGCCGCGGGTTCGCGCGACGCACGGCGCTGCCATGGTGTGCATAAACGGGGGCGGATCCATGCGATGTGCGATACGACCGCCCCGGATCAGGACGCCGTGAAACGGCCCGTCGCGACGATAAAAAAACCGACTGTCTCCATATGACCATGGCCAATGGGAACCCGACGCAGCGGATCCTCGTGATCCGGATTGATTTTCTCGGCGACATGCTGTGCACGACGGCGTTTCTCGGCGCGCTGAAGGAGCGTTGGCCCGGCGCGGAGCTCCATGTGGTCGCGAACCGCTACAACGCGGCCGCGCTGGCCGGCAACCCGGACGTGCACACGATCCATACGTACGTCTACAGCCGACAGTGCGAGCGCAACGACCGTCCCGGGCGGATGCGCGCATTCTTCGACCGGCTGCGGCTCGTGCGCCGCCTGCGCCGCTTGCGGTTCGACCTCGTGGTCGTGCCGAACGGCGGCATGCATCGCAGCAGCATGCAGTTCGCGCGCCAGCTTCGCGCGAAGGACTGCCGCTGGCACGATGCCGACACCGAGTTCGACGATCGCAAGCCCGAGCATGTCGCGCAGCGGCAGATGTGCCACGAGGCGCTGTCGGGTTTCCGGCTCGTGCCCGAACTCGGCCGTGCGGATCTCGACCGCCTCGAACTGTCGGTTCACCCCGACCCTGCGCTGCAGGATACGTGGCATCGGCTGCTCGGCGCGCGCACGAAGCCGCGTGTCGGGCTGTTCGTGTCGAACAAGGCGGTCGAGCGCCGCTGGCCCGCAGACCGCTGGCGCGACCTCGGCGTGCGGCTTGCGCCGTTCGCCGACGTAATCGTGTTTCGCGATCCGACGATCGGCAAGTGTGCCGAGGACGACACGTGGCGCAACGTGGATGCGCGGCAGGTGGCGCCGTCGTCGGTGGCCGAGATGGTGGCTGCCGCGAGTCTGCTCGACGTGATCGTGTCGGCCGACAGCGCGCCCGTGCATCTCGCGTCGGCACTTGGCGTGCCGGTCGCCGCGCTGTTCGAGGACCGTCCCGAGAAATACCTGCGCTGGCACCCGCTCGGCGTGCCTCACGTGATCCTGCGCGCCGGTGCGACCGTCGACGCGATCGACGTCGACGCGGTCGAACGGGCGGTGCGCCATCTGCTGCCGCAGGCCGGTCATCGCGACGAGCCGGCGGCCGCTGCGGGACATGCGCAGCCGGCTGCCGCCGCGCCTGCGGTCATGACGATCGCCTCGTAGCGGCCGCATCCGCCCGGCACGGACGTCGGCGCGGCCTGTCGGCGCGCCGCATCGAGGCCGTTTCGACGCAGCTTGCACGGCCGGCGCGCCACGCCGCGCCGGCTGCGGCAAAATCCTGTACATTGCCAGCCTTGTTCAGCCAGCCAGACAGATCGCCGTGGCCCTGTTTTCCTCTGCCCGCCCGCCCAGAACCATTCTCGTTGCAGCACCGCGCCGGATCGGCGACGTGCTGCTGACGACGCCGCTCGTGCGTTCGCTGAAGGCCCGCTGGCCGGAGGCGCAGATCGACATGCTGGTGTTTCGCGGCACCGAGGGCGTGCTCGAGCACAATCCCGACGTGCGCCGCGTGATCGTCGTCGCGCAACGTGCGGGATTCCGCGAGCGGCTGCGCGACGCGTTGTCGATGTGGCGCCGCTACGATCTCGCGTGCGCGGCGCTGAGTTCCGACCGGCCGCGGTTCTACAGCTGGTTCGCCGGCCGCAAGCGGGTCGGTCTCGTCGATCCGGATCGCGTCACGTGGCTCACGCGAATGATGCTGAACGGAATCGCGATCAATCATCACGAATCCGCGCATACGGTCGTCAGCACGCTCGCACTTGCCCCGGTGATCGGTATCGAGCCGGTGTCCGAGGTCGTTGCGCCCGGCATCGGCGACGATCCCGCGCGGCGCGCGCGCTTCGACGCGTGGCTCGCCGAGTCGCCGGCGATCCGCGACGGCAAGCCGCTGGTCGTCCTGCATCCGTATCCGATGTTCCGCTACAAGCAATGGCGGCTCGACGGCTGGGTCGAGATGATCGGCTGGCTGCGCGAGCACGGCTTCGCGGTCGCGCTGTCGGGCGGCCCGGCCGACAGCGAGCGCGAGTATGCGGAGCAGGTCGCGGCCGAAGCGGGCGGCGACGTGCTGAACCTGGTCGGCCGGCTGACGTTCGGCGAGAGCGCGGAACTCGTGCGGCGCGCGCGGCTCTTCATCGGGCCCGACACCGGCGCGACGCACGTCGCGGCCGCGACGGGCACCGACACGATCGCGCTGTTCGGCCCGTCCGACCCCGTGCGCTGGGGGCCGTGGCCGCAGCACTGGCCCGCGACCGAGAATCCCTGGCCGTTGCGCGGCTCGGGGCGGCACGGGAACGTGTGGCTACTGCAGGGGGAGGGCGATTGCGTGCCGTGCCGGCACGAAGGCTGCGAGCGCAAGGTCGACAGCCGCAGCGACTGCCTCGCCAATCTCGGCGCGCAGCGCGTGAAGGCCGCGGCGGCCGACATGCTCGGGCTGAATCCGCCCGGTGCGGCGGATGCCGTCGTCGACACGTCGCGACTGCGTCGCGCCCGGTCCGACTGACGCGCGGGGGACGCGCGTTTTCCTGAATTCGAAGGGGAACAGGGCCGCGACGAGCAACGCCGACGGCACGCTGCCCGCTCGCATTGACGTCAGACTGGCGCTGCCGGAGCCGGCCGGCAGCGGAACCCGTGTCGTAGTGCGTTACGCGCTGCGCCGGATCGCCGACGTTTCGCGCGGCAGCGCTTCGCCGCGTTCGCCGCAACCGAGCAGGATGCCGGCCAGCAGCACGATCAGGTGCCCTTCGGCGAAATCGAGCAGCAGCGAGTTCGCGAGACTGCCGATCGCGAAGATCGCGAGCCACCCGAGCAGCAGGTGCCGCGAGCGCGGATCGAGCGCACGGCTGCCGCGCGCGATCTGCACGATCAGGTTGATGAACAGCAGCAGGCCGACGGTGCCGAGCTGGACGGCCATCAGCAGGTATTCGTTGTGCGGGTTCGACGTGAGCTGCCCTTCGGCTGCCGTCTTGCCGGCCGTGAGCCGCTCGAATTCGGTTTCGAGGCCGCCCGCGCCGTAGCCGATCACGGGGCGCTGGCGATACAGTTCGAGCCCCTTCTTGTACCACTCGAGACGCAGGCCCGTGGACGTGGCCGCATCGCTTTGCCGGTACTGCTGCACTTCCGTCACGACCTTCACGAGCCGGCCGTTGTGAACCGTGCACGCGGCGACCACGAGTGCGACGCCGGCGAGCGCGAATACGCCGGCGGCGAGCCCGGCGCGCAGCGCCGATTGCCGGCGCAGCAGCAGCACGAAACGCACGGCGACGACGAGGATCAGCAGCAGCGCGATGACCTGCCCCGTGCGTCCTTGCAACATCACGAACACGTTGACGAGCGACCACGCGGCGACGCCCGCGTAAGCGACGCGCGACAGCGCCGTGCGGGCCGCCAGCGCGAGATCGGCGGCCTGGTAGAACAGCAGCGCGCCGAACATGCCGGCGGCGATATGGTTCTTGAACACCCATGCGCGCGACAACGGCAGATCGGACGCGTGCGCGGGCCCGATCGCGGTCAGCCCGAGATAGTTGGTCGTCGACAGCAGCAGGATCACGCACAGCGTGCCGAACCAGCAGCGCTGCACGATCGGCGCCCAGTTCGAATGACGGAACGCGAGCACGGCAAACGGCAGCAACAGCAGCTTGTCGTACTTGGCGACCCAGCTCCACGCCTTGCCGTGCGGCGCGACCGTGTACGTGATGCTGACGGCGAGCGCCGCGAGGATCAGCAGCGCCGCGAGCGACGTCTGATCGGTGACGAGCGAGCGCAGGTCGCGCCAGAATTCGGGGGAGATCACGAGCGCGGCGGCGAACAGCCCGCAGAACACGTTGGTCAGCGCGGTCGAGACGGGGACCATGCAGAGCGCGGCGACGGCGAATGCACGGGCGGCGGTCAGGCGCCGCGAGGCGGGAGCGGAAAACGAAAGCATCGGAACCTGTCGAATGGACGAATGCGGCTAGCCGGCATCGTGCGGCGCGCCGCGCATCCCGGCGGGAGATCCGGGACGAACGGCGCAGTATACGCGAAGCAGGACAGGTTTCTGTGTCGTTTTCGGGGCCCGATCAGCTGAAGGCGCGCTTGATCCGCGAGCGCAGCAGCGCGCGCTTCAGGCGGCCTTCCACGGCCGGCGTATCGAGCGCGATCTGCGTGCCGGCCGGCTCGCCGCGATGCAGGTAGTAGCGGTCGAACGTCGCCTGGGTCATGCCCCATTTGTTGAGAAACTGGCGGCGACCGTCGTTCTTGACGATCTTGCCGGTGCTCTTCTGCTGGAAGTGGTAGACGAGGCTGTCGCCGACGCCGAGGAAGATCCGGCAGCCGGCGTCCCAGAATTTCATCGAGAAGTCGTTGTCGCTGCTCATGCCGGGCGACAGCTCGCTGCTGTAGCCGCCGATGCGGTTCCACCAGTCGCGGTGCACGAGCGTCGGCGGCCAGGTCGACCCGAGCCAGTCCGCGCGTGCGAGCTTCGGCGTCGCCGCGACGAGGCCCGCCGCGTCGAACTGCTCGGCGTCGCGGCCGAAATTGCTGACGACGACGCACGGGTTGCGCGTGTCGACCGGCTCGACCATCGTGCCCGACAGCATGAAGAGGTCGGTCGGCATCTGTTCGATGCGGCGCACGAGCGCCGCGTCCCAGCCGGGGCAGCAGTACATGTCGTCGTTCATGTAGACGACGTAGTCGCGCGTCGCACGCGCGGCGGCCCAGTTCACGGCATGGCAGATGCCGATGTTGGCCGGCGACGCGGTGTGCTCGATGCCTTCGCTGCGCACCCAGTCGAGCGTGCCGTCCGAGCCGTCGTTCACGTGCACGATGACCTGGTGGTCATGGGCGGAATGGCGGCGCAGGCTGTCGACGACGAGCTTGAGGTACGGCAGGTTGTTCCAGGTCGGGATGATGATGGAGAACATGGCGGTCGGAATCGGTGGTCGTCGTGGCGGGCGGCGCGCGGCGGCGCCTCTCGGGCGGGCTCGCGCGGCGCGGGCAGCCCGGCATTGTAACGCCGGGCCGCCCGCGCGCCGGCGGTGCGCGGGGCGGGCGGCTCAGCGCGCGGTTTCGTGGCCGAGCTTCAGGAAGCGGTAATACACGGTTTCCGCGTTGAACACGGCGATCATGAAGCCGGCGCGGCCGTCCAGGAACCCGCGCCGCAGCACGTAGGTCCGCACGAACGCCCATGCGCCGCGTGCGACCGCCTTGCCGAAGCCGCCGCGCTGGCCGGCCGCGCGGCGCTGGCGCGCGCCGGCCGTCGAATACGCGTCGAGCTTGCGCACGACGGTTTCGAAGTCCTCGTACGAATAGTGCATCAGCTTGCCGGCCAGGCGCTGCGCGGCGCCGTCGAACACGAGGCGCTCGTGCACGAGATCATCCGAGAACCGCGCGGTGCCGCGCCGGAACAGGCGCGGCACCCAGTCCGGATACCAGCCGCTGTGGTGAATCCACTGGCCGCAGAAGCTCGACAGCCGGTCGACCGCATAGACCTGCGCGGCCGGCGCGCGGATCGTGTCGCGGATCGACTGCGCGAGCTCTGCGGTGACGACTTCGTCGGTATCGAGCGACAGGATCCAGTCGGTGCCGAGCGCGTCGAGCGCGCGGTTCTTCTGCGGGCCGAAGCCCGGCCAGTCGCGCTCGACGATCACGCGCGCGCCGTGCGCCTGCGCGATCGCGACGGTATCGTCGGTGCTGCCGCCGTCGATGACGACGACATCGTCGGCGAACGACAGCGCATCGAGGCACTGCGCGAGCCGCGCGGACGCGTTGAGGGCGATGAGGGCGACGCCGAGAGAGGGTTCAGCCATGAAATCGTCGGAAAGGCGGAGAAAACGGTGAGCGGCAGTATACCCGCGGCCCGGCCGCCGGCCGCATCGGCCATGCCCGTGCCGGCGGGGGCGGTGCGGCTATAATGTTGGGCCCTTTTAGGCATCCGCCCGACGGGGGCGAACTCCCGGGCGGCCACGCGCCGGGCGCCGCATCGCGGCTCAAGAAGGATTGCCTTGGAAACCCAGAACACACTTCGCAAACCGATGGACGGCACCGGCACCTCGCCGGTCACGGTCCTCAAGCGCCTGTGGCCGTACATCCGGCCGCTGATCGGCATCGTGGTGCTCGCCGTGATGACGATGGGCGTCGTCGCGGCCACCGAAGCCGGTATCCCGGCGCTGCTCAAGCCGCTGCTCGACCACGGCTTCGGCTCGCATGGCAGCGACAGCGCGAAATGGTACGTGCCGATCGCGGTGATCGGCCTAGCACTCGTGCGCGGCGTGTCGCAGTACACGTCGAACTACCTGCTCAACTACGTATCGAACCGCATCCTGCTGCAACTGCGGCTCGAGATGTTCCAGCGGATGCTCCACACCGGCGCGTCGTTCTTCCAGCGCGAAACCGCGAGCACGGTGATCAACGCGATCGTGTTCGAGGTCAACCAGATCCTGTCGGTGCTGACCGGCGTGATGGTGACGCTCGTGCGCGACTCGCTGACGGTGATCTTCCTGCTTGGCTACCTGTTCTACCTGAACTGGCGGCTCACGCTGATCGTCGCGGTGATCCTGCCCGGCATCGGCTGGCTCGTCAGCAAGATCAACCGCCGCCTGCGCCGCCTGAACCGCGAGCACCAGACGCTCACCAACGAGCTGTCGTACATCGTCGAGGAGACGGTCGGCGGCTACAAGGTCGTCAAGGTGCACAACGGCGAAGCGTACGAAATGGACCGCTTCACGACGATGAGCAAGCGCCTGCGCGGCTACGCGATGCGCATGACGATCTCGGGCGGCCTCGCGCAGCCGCTCACGCAGTTCCTCGCGTCGATCGCGCTCGCGGTCGTGATCACGATCGCGGTCGTGCAGTCGTCGAACGACCAGACGACGGTCGGCGGCTTCGTCGCGTTCGTCACGTCGATGCTGCTGGTGATCTCGCCGCTCAAGCACCTGATCGACGTCAACCAGCCGCTGCAGCGCGGGATGACGGCCGCCGAGCTGATCTTCGGGCTGATCGACGAGCCGGCCGAACCGCAAGGCGGCGGCCGGCCGCTGCCGCACGCGCGCGGCGAGATCGAATTCCGCAACGTGTCGTTCGACTATGGCGCGGCCGAGCGGCCGACGCTCGACCGCATCTCGTTCAAGGTCGCGCCGGGTGAAATGATTGCGCTGGCCGGCCCGTCCGGCAGCGGCAAGACGACGCTCGTGAACCTGCTGCCGCGCTTCTTCGACCCGACCGACGGTGCGATCCTGGTCGACGGCGTGCCGGTTTCCGACTACGACCTCCATGCGCTGCGCGGCCAGATGGCGATGGTCAGCCAGGACGTCGTGCTGTTCAACGACACGATCGCGGCGAACGTCGCGTACGGGCAGACGCCCGACCGCGCGCGCGTGCAGGCCGCGCTCGAAGCAGCCAATCTCGCCGATGCAGTCGCCGCGATGCCCGACGGGCTCGACACGCTCGTCGGCGGCAACGGGATGCGATTGTCCGGCGGCCAGCGCCAGCGGCTCGCGATCGCGCGCGCGATCTACAAGGACGCGCCGATCCTGATCCTCGACGAAGCGACGTCGGCGCTCGACTCGGAATCGGAGCGCCACGTGCAGGCGGCGCTCGAACGGCTGATGGAAGGCCGCACGACGCTCGTGATCGCGCACCGGCTGTCGACGATCGAGCGCGCGGACCGCATCCTCGTGCTCGAGGCCGGCAAGATCGTCGAGGAGGGCAGCCACGACGAACTGCTGCGCCACGGCGGCCTCTACGCGCACCTGCACCGGATCCAGTACCAGCAGCAGGCGGCTTGACGCGCGGTCATGCGCCCGTGCAATGCCGTGTGCTAGTCTTCATCGGGCAGTTCGAGTGTTTCGTTCGACGTGACAACACGGAGGGAAAGCACGATGAACAAGATGAACAAGATGCACGGGATGATGCTGGCCGCGGTGATCGCGGCCGGTTTCGCCGCGCCGGCCGCGATGGCGCAGGACCACGACAACCACGATGACCAGGGCGGCCACGGCATGCACCGTGGCCACGGCCCGAAACACATGCCGCCCGGCCAGATGCGTCATGAGGACGACCTGCCGCCGCGCTGGGCCGACCAGCCGCGCCGCGAGTGGCACAAGGGCGATCGGCTTCCCCCCGAGTTCCGCGATCGTCAGTACGTGATCGACGACTGGCGCGGCTATCGCCTGAGCCCGCCGCCGCGCGGCTATCAATGGGTCGGCGTCGGCGGGGATCACCTGCTGGTGCAGATCGGTTCCGGCATCGTGCTGCGAATCGGCGACTGACCTTGCCGATCGCCCGGCACGTATCGCGATGCCGCGATGCGCGCCGGGCAGCCGGCCCGCCGCGTCACTTCGCTTGCGCGTGGCGGAACCAGCGCCGCTCGATCCTCGACATCACCCAGCACACGCCCAGCGCACACACGGTGCCGAGCGTTACCTCGCCGAGCCGCATCAGCGGCACATCCCACAGCGGGCCGTTGCCCGGAAACAGCAGCACGATCGTCGCGGTCACGCCGCCGAGCCGAGCCGCACTGCCGACGTTCAGGCACCAGCAGCAGACGATCACGACCGCGACCGTGATCGCATACGTGACGAGGCGATCGCCGCCGACCGCCGCGCCCGCGAAGCCGAGCACGCCGCCGACCATCGCGCCGATGAACTGGTCGCGCGACAGCGACATCGTGTCCGAGTAGTTGTGCTGCGTGACGGCGATCGCGGTGATCGCCGCCCACACGGCCTGCTCGGTGTGCATCGCGCGGCCGATCGCATACGCGAGGCACGCGCTGCAGACGGCCTGGAGCGCCATCAGCCCGCCTTGCGCGAGCCGTTCGCTGAATGACAGCCCCTTGAACAGAGCGAAGATCGACTGCTGGATCTGCTGGCGGGCTTCGTTGAGTGTCCTGATCGTATCCATCGTGAGTCGGCCAAGAAGCGGGTAACGGCGGCGGGCCGCGTTCAGTGCGCCTGTTCGGGCGATGCGGGAGCCGGTTCGTCGGCCGCCGCGTCGCCGTTCTCGACGCGTGTTTCGGGCATCACGAGCCAGACCAGCAGCACCGCGAGCGCGCCGGCGCCCGCGAGCCCGAAGAAGCTGACTGCGTTGCCGAAGTGATCGGCGACGTAGCCGGCGGCGGCCGTGCTGAGCGTCGCGCCGATCCCGGCCGCGAGCCCGAACAGCCCGATGCACAGGTTGTAGCGACCCTTGCCGCCCGCGACGTCGGCCGCGATCAGCGGCAGCATCACGCCGAACACGGCCGCGCTGATGCCGTCGAGCATCTGGACCGGCACGAGCAGGTACGGGCTGCTCACGCCGGCGAACAGCAGCGCGCGCACCGGCAGCGCGGAGAAGCCGAGCAGCAGGATCGGCCGGCGCCCCCAGCGTTGCGCGGAGCGGCCGACCCACGGCGACAGCATCGCGACGATCGCCTGCGGCACGATGATGCACGCGGCGATCACGAGCTGCACGTTTTCGCCCATCCCGGCCGTGACTTCGCCGGCCGCGAGGTTCAGCATCGCCGCGTTCGACAGGTGGAACAGCACGACGCACGCCGCGAAGATCAGCATCCGGCGGTCGCGCAGCAGCTCGAGCAGCGTCTCGCGTTCGCCGGCTTCGTCGTGGTGATCGTCGGGCCTCGACGACTGCGGGATCACTTCGTGGGTCGGCTGGATCATCGCGAGCGCGAACAGCGCGGGCAGCGCCAGCACGGCGGTCAGCCAGAACACCGCGCGCGCGGAGAAGTACTCGCCGGTGAGCCCCATCAGGCCCGCCGCGACCGCGCTGCCGATCGAGGCCCAGCGCGCATTGCGGCCGAGCCGGTCGCCGAGGTCGGCGCGGCCGACCAGCGAGAACGAGATCGCGGCCATCGCCGGCACGAGCATGCAGCTCGCGAAGCCGTGGAACACCTCGGCGGCGATCACCGGCACGATCGTCGGGCTCGACGCGAGCAGCACCGCGGACAGGATGATGGCCGCGATCGCCCAGGCGGCCGCGCCTTTCTTGTTCTTCAGCGCGTCGACGGCCGCGCCGCCCGGCACCTGGCTGACCATCGCGCTGATCGTGCCGATCGACAGCACCATGCCGATTTCACCCTGCGTCCACTTGTGCGACGCGAGGTAGGACGCGATGAACGGGCCGAACCCGGTCTGCACGTTTGCAACGAAGAAGTTGAGCCAGTCGAGGGACCGCAGACTGCGAACGCTGACGGAATGCTTGATCGTCATCGGGTGGCACTCGCAGATGAAGCCGGGGCCGGGGCAACGGGCGGGAAGACCGCGACGATCGGCTTGTCGGCCGCGTAGGGCGGCGACGCCTTGATCTGTGCGTCGTTCAGGTCCAGCTGCGGGTGCAGCGCCTTGTCGCGCGTGACGAAGCGCAGTGCGCCCCAGCTCGCGGCGATCGAACGGCGGTCGGTATTGACGAGACCGCCGAGGTCGAGCACGACGGCCTGCGGCTGCGCGGCGCGGTCGATCAGCACGTCGACGATGCGGCCGATCTTCGTGCCGTTCGGGCGCTCGACGTCGCTGTCGAGCATCGGCAGCCGCGTCGCGGGCGAGGCCGCGGCCGAACCCGACAGCGGCACGGCCTTCGGCCGCGCGGCCGGCGGCAGGTCGCCCGACGGCACGTCGAGCACGATCGGCTCCTGTTTGCCGCCCGGCGTGAAGCGGAACACGTTCCACGGGAAGATGACCTTGCGGTCGCCGACGCCCATGAAACCCTGCAGGTTGACGATCATCTCGCGCGGCTTGCCGCTCGCATCGGTCACCATGTCGACCGCGCGGCCGATCACCTTGCCGTTGCGGCGCGCGACTTCGCTGTCGAGCAGCGCATGGATCTGGGTACGGTCGAGCGGGCGCGTCGCGACGATCGGCGGGGGCGGAGGCGGCGGAGGCGTCGGTGTTTCGGGGTGCTGCACGGGTTTCGGCCGCGTCACTTCGCGGTGCGGCTTCTTCGGCGCTTCCGGCGCCTCCGGTTGCGTCGGCGCCGGCACGGGCGGCATCGTCAGCGGCTCGCCGGCGGTTTCCTCGACAGGCTCGACGAGCGCCTCGCTGATCGGCGCGGGCGGGTTCTGGACCGGCAGCAGCCCGCAGCCGGACAGCAACGCGACGGCGGCGAGAATCAGGAAGACCGTCGAGGACGGCAACGACTTGCGGGATGCGGGAAACGGGAGTCCGCCGCTCATTGACACTCACTCCATGGGTCGGGGGCGGCCCGAGGGCACGCGGCTGGCGATGGATGGCGGGTGCGGGCGGCGCACCACGCGAGGTGAGAGTTTAACGTGTCTTGCTTTCAGGACCGATTTCGATGGCCTGTTGCAGGCGGACTGTGGGGAAAAGGTAGGGATCGGAGGGGGCGGGCGCGGCCGGATGCGCCCCGGGGAGGGTTGCAGCCGCGGCGCCCGATCGTCGGTGACGATGCGGGCGCCGCGTCTTCGAGCGGCCTATTTGACCAGCGAACCGAGCGCCGTCGTGACCGGGGCGAGCACGCCGCCCCCCGTCTTCGACAGTGCACCGGTGCCGGTGCCGCCCGTCAATCCCGCGACGGGCGAGCCGCCGGCCGCGCCCGACACGGCGCCCGTCACCGTGCCGACCGCCGTCGTGAGCGCGCCGGCCGGGTTACTGCCGCCCGTCGCGCCGCCGAGTGCGCCGGTCGACAGGAGCCCCGTGACCGGCGCGAGCGGATTCGTCGCGGCAGCGCCGCCGCCGAGCAGCGTCGTGCCGGCCGTGGCCACCGTGTTGCCGGTTGCCGTCACCACGTTGCCGATGCCGGTCGCGACCGGATTGCCGCCGGTCTTCGCGATCGTCGTGCCGGCGTTCGCGACCCCGTTGCCGACCGTCGTCACGAGGTTCGTGAGCGGCGCGCCGAGCGGCGTGCTCGCCGCGACGGTTTGCGTGACCGACCCGACCGTCGTCGTGATCGGCGTGATCGCCGAACTGGCGGCGCCCGTGACCTGCGCGACGGGGCCGGTCGACAGCTGCGTGCCGAGCGTTGCGCCGCCGCCCGCGATCGTATTGCCGAGCGTCGTGATCGCGCCGCCGACGGGCGATGTGACGGGGGCGAGCGGGGCCAGTGCCGAGCCGCTGGCACCGAGACTCGACACGACGCCGCCGGTCGCCGCGACCGCATTGCCGAGGTTCGTGACCACGCCGCCCGTGCTCGCGACCGTCGTGCCGACCGGATTCGACGACGCGCCGAGCTGGCCAAGCCCCGATCCGATGCCGGTGCCGAGCGTCGTGACGGCCGCGCCGGCATCCTGCACGACGGTGCCGAGCCCTTGCGTGGTCGCCGCGTTCGTGCCGGGCAGCGACTGGCCCGCGATCACCGTGCCGACGCCCGATACGGTGCCGCCCGTGGCCGTCACGACGTTGCTCGACGCATCGATCGTCTGGCCGAGCGCATTGGCCGACTTGCCGGTGCCGGAGTTGCTGCCAGTGCCGCTCCCCGTGCCGCCCGCGGTCGAGCTGCTGCCTGAAGCGCTGCCGCCGGTCGTCGCGGTCGTGTCACCCGAACCCGAGCTGCCGCCGCCGGTGCCCTGGCTCAGCGAGCCGGAGCCGCCGCAGGCGGACAGCGACATCAGCGCCGCGGCGCCCGCCGCGATCATGATCATTCGGAGTCCTGCTTGATGGATGGTCGGCGTCGTCATGTCGTCCTCGTCTTGTCTCGTTTGATGGATTGGGTCAGGCGGCCGTCGCGTGCGCCGACGTGTCGTCGCTGCGAACGGGAATCGGCTGGCGCGTTGTCGGTTGTCTCCCTGATTGCCCGCCGCCGTGTCGCATTTCGCCCGTACCGGAATCCGGAGCGCCTGTCGGGCGAGCGATTCGCATTCTTTCGTATTGCTCGCCGATCGCGCCGGAAAACACCGGATTCCTGGCAATCAGAGTAGGTCCGCCGATGCGAGGCGTCTTTTAATGATCGTTAAATTGAAGTAAGCGTCCGATTCAATGCGGAAATCGGGGTAATCACGGTCGACGCGATGCGAATCGTGTGAGTCGGTGCCGGAGAGGCGGGGGGCGAAGGCGGGAGTGGTGCCGCACCGGCCTGCTCGCCGTCATGGCGGGCAGGCGCGGGCGCTGCGTGAAGCAGGGGGGAGCGGGGAACTCAGGCGTCCGGATACCACGCGTCGGTGAACTCGCTGACCTTGACGTCCGTCAGTTCCGGGCGGGCGGCGAGCCACCCGCGCACGAGTTCGCGATCGGCGTCGGTCGTCGTGCCGCGCGGCGCGCCGGAGATCACGTACGCGCCGATGCCTTCGTCCGCGGACGCGACGGTCATCAGTCCGTTCGCTTCGACGAAGTCGATGAACGCGTCGATCAGCTCGCCGCGCGCGAGGTCGGTCATTTCGTTGCGGTAATGCGCGGTGGCGTTGAACGCGAGTTCCTGGAATTCGCCGATGTGGAGTTTCTTGCGCTGGCGGCGGTTGTGGCCTTGGCTCATGGTGTGTGGTGAGTGATAGGTGAGAAAGGATAGCGCGGCGGATGGCGCAGGCGCCCTGTCGACATGCGGCATGGGCGAGGCTGGCGGCGAAGGCGGGCGTATCGCGGGACCGTTTTCGAAACTGTTCTTAAACAATTGCGCGATGCGCCTTTCGCCGTGTGGCCTGGTCAAGCGGCCTATTGCACGCCTGACCGAATGATACAGGGATGGCGAGCGTGTTCCGCTTTGCTAAGGTCTGCGGTCATTCGAACAACAACGAGGGCCGTATGTCGGACAATCGCTATTCGTACGAGGGGCGTGAGGATCTCACGCCGGGGGATCTGTTTTTTTGGGTTGCCGTGAATCAGGTTTGCAAACGGTTTGGCTTTCACGACCTTGGTGCTGCGGCTGCCGTTCTATTGGGGCAGAACGATGTACCGGTTCCCGGCAAGCCGCGCGGCGCGGTGGCCGGCACCTCCGTTGCGTCGCTTGCGGCGCGCAAAGCGCTGCCGTTCAACGCCGGAATTCGGTTGCCGACCATCACGAAAGCCGGTGCCGGTGGTATGCGGATCGCGACGACTCGTAACCTCGGTGCGTTCGTCGGGCGAGCAGTGCCCGTTGTCGGCACTATCATGCTCGCTACGGATGCGGCAGTCGTCATGTGGAATACGGTGCAGGTCTACAACAGCATTGCAAAACCGGAAGACAGAGTGCTCTGATATGGCTGACACGGCATGGGATCGGCTCGAGGCATTTGCTCGGGAGGAGTTAGGGCGTCCGCTCTTTGGCGGTCCGCTGAAGCTGTCACGTTCAAGCCGGATGGAAGAGGACCTCCGCATCACGGGAATCGACGCGATCGAATTTATCGACAAGTGGGGCGAGACCTTCGGGATCGATGTAGAGCGTTTCCCGTATCAGCGATACATCGGCCCGGAAACGCTCGATATGGTCAGAACGTTCCTTGGGCTGTTTTCGTCGAAATATCGCGCCCCGGAACTTGTGCCCCTGACACTCGGCATGCTGGAAGAAGCGATGCGTCTCGGCCGGTGGGATACCGAAGCGATCGAGCGTGTCGCCCGGGAAGGGGGCCGCGCGGAATAGCCGTTCGCCATGGCATGCAGGTTGCGCGAAATCCCTCCCATGCCGGGCAGGAATCGCGCAACCGCAGAAGAGCGCAGCGTTACATCAGCACGATATCGTATTGCTCCTGGCTCAGATTCGACTCGACCTGCAGCGACACCGGCTTGCCGATGAAATCGATCAGCATCGCGAGATGCTGCGATTCCTCGTCGAGGAACAGGTCGATCACCTGCTGCGCGGCGATCACGCGGAATTCGCGCGGATTGAACTGCCGCGACTCGCGCAGGATCTCGCGCAGGATGTCGTAGCACACGGTGCGCGACGTCTTCACCTGGCCCTTGCCCTGGCAGGTCGGGCACGGCTCGCACAGCACGTGCGCGAGCGATTCGCGCGTGCGCTTGCGCGTCATCTCGACGAGCCCCAGCTGCGAGAAGCCGTTGACCGTCACGCGCGTGCGGTCGCGCGACAGCGCCTTCTTCAGCTCGGACAGCACCGCGTCGCGATGCTCGGCGTTCTCCATGTCGATGAAGTCGATGATGATGATCCCGCCGAGGTTGCGCAGCCGCAGCTGGCGCGCGATCGTATGCGCGGCCTCGAGGTTGGTCTTGAAGATCGTGTCGTCGAAGTTGCGCGCGCCGACGTAGCCGCCCGTGTTCACGTCGATCGTCGTCATCGCCTCGGTCTGGTCGATCATCAGGTAGCCGCCCGACTTCAGGTCGACGCGGCGCGACAGCGCGCGCTGGATCTCCGTCTCGATGTTGTACAGGTCGAACAGCGGCCGCTCGCCGGTGTAGTGGTGCAGCTTCGGGCTCACGGCCGGCGTGAACTCGCCCGCGAATTCCGAGAGGCGCTGGTACGTTTCGCGCGAATCGACCTGGATGCGCGTCGTGTCGTCGTTCGCGAAATCGCGCAGCACGCGCTGCGCGAGATCGAGATCCTGGTACAGCAGGCTCGTCGCCGGCAGCCGCTGCGCCTGGGCGACGATCGTCGCCCAGGTCTTGCGCAGGTACGTGACGTCGCCGGCCAGTTCGTCGGAGGTCGCGTCCTCGGCGATCGTGCGCACGATGTAGCCGCCTTTCTCGTCCGGCGGGATCACGGCCGTCAGGCGCGCGCGCACGGCCTCGCGTTCGGCCTCGCTCTCGATCTTCTGCGAGATGCCGATATGCGGTTCCTGCGGCAGGTAGACGAGCGTGCGGCCCGCGATACTGACTTGCGTCGACAGCCGCGCGCCCTTCGTGCCGATCGGATCCTTGATCACCTGGACCATCAGCGTCTGGCCCTCGAACACGATCTTCTCGATCGGCTGGTGCGGCGTGCCCGACTGCGGCTCGCCCGCGAGGCGCGGATGCCAGATATCGGCGACGTGCAGGAAGGCCGCACGCTCGAGGCCGATGTCGATGAACGCCGACTGCATGCCGGGCAGCACGCGCACGACCTTGCCGAGATAGATGTTGCCGACCCGCCCGCGCGACAGCGTGCGCTCGACGTGAAGCTCCTGCACCGCGCCTTGCTGGACGAGTGCGACGCGCGTTTCCTGCGGCGTGAGGTTGATCAGGATTTCTTCGTTCATGTGCGGTTCAGAAGGCGACGCGTGCGGTGCGCAGCAACGCGGCAGTCTCAAAAAGGGGCAGACCCATGATACCTGAATGGGAACCGTCGATTCGCTCGATGAATTCTGCCGCGCGGCCCTGGATCGCGTACGCGCCGGCCTTGCCGAACGGCTCGCCGGTTTCGACGTAGCGCGCGTAGGCGTCGCGCGATGCGGGCGCGAAGCGCACCGACGAGCGCGACAGCGCGGGCGGCAGCAGTTCTCCGCCGGCATCGATCACGGCGACGGCGGTCAGCACCGCGTGTTCGCGGCCCGCGAGGCGCGTGAGCATCGCGAGCGCGTCGTCCGCGTCGGCCGGCTTGCCGAGGATCGCGCCGTCGATCGTCACGGTCGTGTCGGCAACCAGCACCGGCGCGGCCGGCTTGCCGCTCGCGACGAGGCGCGCACGCGCGGCTTCCGCCTTCGCGACGGTCACGCGCCGTACATACGCATCGGCGGCTTCGCCGGGCAGTTCGGCTTCGAGCGCTTCGGCGTCCTCGTCAGGGCGCGGCAGCAGCAGTTCGAAGCGGACGCCGATCTGCTGCAGCAGCTCCTGGCGGCGCGGGCTTTGCGAAGCGAGGTAAAGGATCGGGAAAAGCGCGGGGGACGTGCTGGACGGCATGGTGTCGTTATCTCGTTGTGCGCGCGCGGCGCGCGTCCCGAGGACGACGCGTCATGCGCGGTGGTAGGGGTGATTCTGCGTGATGCTCCACGCCCGGTAAAGCTGTTCGGCGAGCAGCACGCGCACCATCCCGTGCGGCAGCGTCATGCTCGAGATGCGCAGCAGCACGTCGGCGCGTGCTTTCAGTTCCGGATCGAGCCCGTCGGCGCCGCCGATCACGAACGCGACGTCGCGGCCGTCCTGCTGCCAGCCAGGCAGTGCCTGCGCGAGCTGCATCGTGGTCCAGTCGCGGCCGCGCTCGTCGAGCGCGACGAGGCGCGCACCCTTCGGCAGCGCCGCCTCGATCTTCTGCCGCTCGGCCGCCATCACGCTTTCGGCGCTGCGGCCGCCCGAACGCAGTTCGGGCTTGATCTCGCGCAACTCGATGCGCAGCTCGGGCGGCATCCGCTTCGTGTATTCGTCGAAGCCGGATGCGATCCAGCCCGGCATCTTGTGGCCGACCGCGAGGATGAAAAGCTTCATCGGAAGACGCGCGACGGCTTAACGGCGGCGGGCGGCCGTCTTGCGCGCCGGACGGGCGGGCGCGGCTTCCTCTTCGTCTTCCTCGTCTTCGCTGGCCGTGGCAAAGCCGTTCGGGCCCTTGCCGCCGCCGAGCTTCATCCGCACCGGCTTGTCGCCCCAGATTTCCTCGAGGTTGTAGTACTGGCGCAGGGCCGGCTGGAGGATGTGCACGACCGCGTCGCCGCAATCGACCAGCACCCATTCGCCGGTGTCTTCCCCTTCGGAGCTGACGATGTCGCCGCCGGCTTCCTTGACCTTGTCGCGCACGCTCGATGCGAGGGCCTTGGTCTGGCGGTTGGAGGTGCCCGATGCGACGACCACGCGGTCGAACAGTTCGGTCAGGTGGCTGGTGTTGAACACCTTGATGTCTTGCGCCTTGACGTCTTCGAGGGCGTCGACGATCACGCGCTGCAGTTTGCGAATATCCATGGATTCAGGAATGGTAGAGGCGATGTTGAAGAATATAGGCCCATACGGCGGCCGGCACATGCTCGGCCGACGCATCGGGCATTTGCGCATGGCGCGCGATGCATTCGCGCAGGTGGGCGCGGATGTCGGTCGCGGCAATGTCGAACGAAAGGGTCGTATCGATCAGCAGGTGGCCGGCCGGCGTGGCCTTCAGCACGTCGGCGCCGGCCTGCCGCGCGGCGATTTCCCGCGCAACGTCCGGCGGCGCCGTGCCCAGGTCGAAACCCGGGCGCGTCGACACGCAGATGTGCGCGTAGTCGAACAGCTTGCGCCAGTCGCGCCACGTGTCGAGCCGCACGAGCTGGTCGGCGCCGATCAGCAGCGACAGCGACGCGTCCGGGCCGATGCGCTCGCGCCAGCGCGCGAGCGTCTCGACCGTGTAGGTCGGGCCGGCGTGCTCGATCTCGTCGGTGGCGACGGTCACGGTCGCGCCCGGCACGGACAGCGACCCGGCGGCCGCACGCGTCATCGCGAGCCGGTGCTCGGCGGCCGACACGTCGCGCTTCTGGTACGGCTGCCCGGCGGGCAGCAGCACGAGTTCGGTCAGGCCGAGCAGCTCGGCGAACCGGCGCGCGAGCGCGAGATGGCCGTCGTGGATCGGGTCGAAAGTACCGCCCAGCAAGCCGATACGACGCGGCAGCGGGGCGGGGCGGGCGGTGGTGTCCAGAAACGCGTCCTTTCCTTGGGGCAGCGGGGCGCGCGGGCTCAGACCCAGTCGCGCGGCACGATGAAGTCGCTGTACAGGCGCGCTTCGGGCGTGCCCGGCTCGGGCTGCCAGTTGTAGCGCCAGTTCGCGACCGGCGGCATCGACATCAGGATCGACTCGGTGCGGCCGCCGCTCTGCAGGCCGAACAGCGTGCCGCGGTCGAACACGAGGTTGAATTCGACGTAGCGGCCGCGGCGATACGCCTGGAAGTCGCGCTCGCGCTCGCCATACGGCAGCTCGGCGCGACGCTCGACGATCGGCAGGTAAGCCTGAAGGAACGCATCGCCGACGCTCTGCATCAGCTCAAACGAGCGTTCGAATCCGGGCTCGGAGAAATCGTCGAAGAAGATCCCGCCGATGCCGCGCATCTCGTTGCGGTGCTTCAGGAAGAAATATTCGTCGCACCACTTCTTGAAGCGCGGGTAGAGCTCGGCACCGAACGGATCGAGCGCATCCTTGCAGGTCTGGTGGAAATGACGCGCGTCGTCCTCGAAACCGTAAACCGGTGTCAGATCCATGCCGCCGCCGAACCAGAACACGGGCTCCTCGCCCGGCTTCGTCGCGATCAGCATCCGCACGTTCATGTGGACGGTCGGGCAGTACGGATTGCGCGGATGCAGCACGAGCGACACGCCGAGCGCCTCGAACCCGCGGCCCGCGAGCTGCGGGCGCGCCGCGCTCGCCGACGGCGGCAGCGCGTCGCCCGCGACGTCGGAAAAGCCGATCCCCGCGCGTTCGAACACGCGGCCGCCTTCGAGAATCCGCGTGCAGCCGCCGCCGCGCAGGCGTTCGGCCGGCCCGCGCTGCCACGTGTCGGTGGCGAGCGGCGTGCCGTCGAGCGCGCCGAGCGCGTCGGCGATGCGTGTCTGCAGGCCCTGGAGGTACGTGCGCACGCGCGCCACGTCGTAGGTCGAATCGGTCATGTCTGGACTGGGTGCCCCCGCCCGAAGCGGGGGCCGTAAAAAAGGCATCTGCCGGGCATTCTATCGAACCCCGGCAGAGGAGCCGCCGCCGCGCGAGGACGGGGCGGCGACGGCGACGTCACACGCTCTTGCGGTTGAGCGCGCGGAAGCCGATGTCGCGGCGGTACTGCATGCCTTCGAAATTGATCTGGTTGATCGTGTCGTACGCATGCTGCTGCGCTTCGCGCACCGAATCGGCCAGGCCGACCACGCACAGCACGCGGCCGCCCGACGTCACGAGCTTGTCGCCTTCGCCGAGCGTCGTGCCCGCATGGAACGTCACGGCCTGTTCGGTCTCGGCCGGGATCCCGTTGATGCGGTCGCCCTTGCGCGGCGCGTCCGGATAGCCGTGCGCGGCCAGCACGACGCCGAGCGCGGTGCGGCGGTCCCAGTCGAGCTCGACCGTGTCGAGCGTGCCTGCGATCGCCTGCTCGACGACCTTCGAGAAATCGCTCTTCAGGCGCGCCATGATCGGCTGCGTTTCCGGGTCGCCCATCCGGCAGTTGAACTCGAGCGTGCGCGGATTGCCGTCCTTGTCGATCATCAGGCCCGCGTACAGGAAGCCCGTGAAGCGGATGCCGTCCTTCTCCATGCCGCGCACGGTCGGCATGATGATCTCGCGCATCACGCGTGCGTGCATCTGCGGCGTGACGATCGGCGCGGGCGAATACGCGCCCATGCCGCCGGTGTTCGGGCCGCGGTCTTCGTCGAGCAGGCGCTTGTGGTCCTGGCTCGAAGCCAGTGCCAGTGCGTGCTTGCCGTCGACCATCACGATGAAGCTCGCTTCCTCGCCGTCGAGGAATTCCTCGATCACGACGCGCGCGCCGGCATCGCCGAGCTTGTTGCCCGACAGCATCATGTCGACCGCTGCATGCGCTTCTTCCAGCGTCATCGCGACGACGACGCCCTTGCCGGCCGCGAGGCCGTCGGCCTTCACGACGATCGGCGCACCCTTCGCGTCGATGTACGCGTGGGCGGCCGTCGCATCGGCGAAGGTTTCGTAGTCGGCCGTCGGAATGTTGTGGCGCTTCATGAACGCCTTCGCGAAATCCTTCGAGCTTTCGAGTTGCGCGGCTTCGCGGGTCGGGCCGAAGACCTTCAGGCCGCGTGCGCGGAACAGGTTGACGATGCCGGCCGCGAGCGGTGCTTCCGGCCCGACGAGCGTGAACGCGACGCCTTCGCTTTCCGCGAAATCGGCGAGTTCGTCGAGCGACGTGATATCGACGTTCTTCAGACGCTCGTCCTGCGCCGTGCCGCCATTGCCGGGCGCGACGTAGACCATCTGGACGCGCGGCGATTGCGCGAGCTTCCACGCCAGCGCATGTTCGCGGCCGCCGGAACCGACGACGAGTAGTTTCATGGGATTCCCCGCAGACTAGAAAACAGGGCGGCCGGCACGCTCAGGCGCGCCGGCCGCGGAATCGGTCGGGCCGCCGCCGCAACGCTGCGCGCGGCGGCCGGCATCTCATTCCTCGATGATGACGGCGTTCGTATACACGTCCTGCACGTCGTCGAGGTTCTCGAGCGCGTCCAGGAGCTTCTGCATCTTCGCCGCGTCGTCACCGGTGAACTCGACTTCGTTCTGCGGCTTCATCGTCACTTCGGCGAGTTCGGCCTTGAAGCCGCCGGCTTCGAGCGCGTCCTTCACCTTCGAGAACTCCTGCCAGTCGCACAGCACTTCGATCGAGCCGTCGTCGTTCGTGTTCACGTCGTTCGCGCCGGCTTCGAGCGCGGCTTCCATCAGCGCGTCTTCCGACGTGCCGGGCGCGAACAGGAACTGGCCGACGTGATCGAACATGAACGCGACCGAGCCGTCGGTGCCCATGTTGCCGCCGAATTTCGAGAATGCGTGGCGAACTTCCGCGACCGTACGCGTGCGGTTGTCGGTCAGCGTGTCGACGATGATCGCCGCGCCGCTGATGCCGTAGCCTTCGTAACGGATTTCTTCGTAGTTCGCGCCGTCCGCGCCGCCGACGCCGCGATCGATCGCGCGCTTGACGTTGTCCTTCGGCATGTTCGCGTCGGCTGCCTTGTCGACCGCGAGACGCAGGCGCGGGTTCGAGTTGACGTCGCCGCCGCCGAGGCGCGCCGCGACCTGGATTTCCTTGATCAGGCGGGTCCAGATCTTGCCGCGCTTCGCGTCGGCCGCTGCCTTCTTATGCTTGATGTTGGCCCATTTCGAATGACCAGCCATACCTTTCTCCGTACCCGGGCGCGCTGCGCGGGCGATTGTTTCAATGTGTCGTTGAGTCGGCGGCCGTGTCGGCGGGCATGAAGCCGCGGGGCCGCGCGTATCGAGTGGATCGTGATTTTATCACGCGGCGACCGCCGGTTCGGGGCCGCCGCGCCTGGCCGAACGGCCGGGCAGGCCGCCGCGGGCCGCGCGGCCGCCCAGGCGCTCAGTTCTTGGTGCCGAACAGGCGGTCGCCCGCGTCGCCGAGGCCCGGCACGATGTACGCATGCTCGTTCAGGTGCGAATCGAGCGACGCGACGAACAGCTTCACGTCGGGGTGCGCATCCTGGAACACCTGGACGCCCTCGGGCGCGGCGACCAGCGCGACGAACATGATGTTCGCGGCCGGCACGTTGCGGCGCTTGAGCACGTCGACCGCGTGCACGGCCGAATAGCCGGTCGCGACCATCGGGTCGCACAGGATGAAGATGCGGTCTTCCAGGTCGGGCAGGCGCACCAGGTATTCGACCGGGCGGTGGTCCTCGGCGCGGTACACGCCGATATGGCCGACGCGCGCGGACGGCACCAGGTCGAGCAGGCCGTCCGACATCCCGATGCCCGCGCGCAGCACGGGCACGATCGCGAGCTTCTTGCCCGCGATCACGGGCGCGTCGACCGCCACCAGCGGGGTTTCGACCCGCTTGGTCGTGATCGGCAGGTTGCGGGTGATCTCGTAGCCCATCAGCAGCGTGATTTCGCGCAGCAGCTCGCGGAACGTGCGCGTGGACGTGTCCTTGTCGCGCATGTGCGTGAGCTTGTGCTGGATCAGCGGGTGATCGGTGATGAAGAGATTCGGGAAACGGCTGTCCTGTTTCATGACGGGGGCGCGCTGGCGGCAAAAGGGGATCGGGGCGGCGGCGGGCGCAAGCCGGCTGCCGCTTATGGCCGCAATTTTACCAAGGCGCGCCGCATGATCCGGATATTATCGACGTCTCACGACAATCCGCGCGCCGCGCCCGCCCGTTCGCCGTCCACCGGCGCGGCGGGACCGTCCCGGCGCGCGTCGCCACCAGGGAGTCGACGATGGATCTCGGTATCGAAGGAAAGACCGCGCTCGTATGCGCGGCCAGCAAGGGCCTCGGTCGCGGCTGCGCGGAAGCGCTGGCCGCCGAGGGCGTGAACCTCGTGATCATCGCGCGCACGCGCGACACGCTGGAGGAAACCGCGGAGGAGATCCGCGCGGCATCGAATGTGTCGATCACGGCAGTCGCCTGCGACATCACGACGCCGGACGGGCGCGCGGCCGCGCTCGCCGCATGCCCGCAACCGGATATTCTCGTGAACAATGCCGGCGGCCCGCCGCCCGGCGACTTCCGCGACTTCTCGCACGACGACTGGATCCGCGCGCTCGAGGCGAACATGCTGACGCCGATCGAGCTGATCCGCGCGACCGTCGACGGGATGATCGCGCGCCGCTTCGGCCGGATCGTCAACATCACCAGTTCGGCCGTGAAGGCGCCGATCGACGTGCTCGCGCTGTCGAACGGCGCTCGCTCGGGGCTGACCGGCTTCGTCGCGGGGCTGTCGCGCAAGGTTGCGGTGCAGGGCGTGACGATCAACAACCTGCTGCCGGGGCTGTTCGACACCGACCGGATCGCGACGACGCTCGCCGCGTCGGCGAAGGCGCAGGGCGTGACGGTCGACGAAATGCGCGCGCGGCGCGCGAACGACATCCCGGCCGGCCGCCTCGGCACGCGCGCCGAATTCGGCGCCGCCTGCGCGTTCCTGTGCAGCGTGCATGCCGGCTACATCACCGGGCAGAACTGGCTGCTCGACGGCGGCGCATATCCGGGGACGTTCTGACCGCGCCTTGCGATTCACGATCACGACGACAACCGAACGACGAAGGAACTGGAGATGAGCAAACCCCGCATCGCATTGATTGCGCACGACGCGAAGAAGGACGAGATCGTCGCGCTCGCGGGCGAGTATCGCGCGACGCTCGCGCAATGCCGGCTGGTCGGCACGGGCACGACGGGCGGCCGCATCGCGGCCGCGCACGGGCTGGAGGTCGAGCGCAAGCTGTCGGGGCCGCTTGGCGGCGACCTGCAGATCGGCGCGGAGCTGGCCGAGGGCCGCGTCGACATCGTCGTGTTCCTGCGCGACCCGATGACCGCGCAGCCGCACGACCCCGACATCACCGCGCTCGTGCGCGCGTGCGACGTGCACGACGTGCCGGTTGCGACCAACGTCGCCACCGCGCGGATGCTGCTCGACGACCTGGCGCGCAACATGCAGGATGTTTGCTAGTCACGCGCCGCGGCCGATTGCCCCTGCTCGAGGCAGGGCCATGCAAGGATGACGGCGCCGCGCGAGAATCGTGCGTCGCGACGCGCACCTGCCGCCCGGTTCCTGCATGAATCGGCCGGCCCGCGCATCGGCGGCCCCGATTTTTTCCTGACCGATTGACAGATGAGGAGCGAAACGATGCCGAAAGCAATCCGATACGACCAGCCGGGCGGCCCGGACGTGATGAAGTGGGTCGATGTCGAAGTCGGCGAGCCGAAGGCGGGCGAAGTCCGCATCCGGCAGCACGCGGTCGGGCTCAACTACATCGACGTGTATTTCCGCACCGGCCTGTATCCGCAACCGCTGCCCGGCGGCCTCGGGATGGAGGCGGCGGGCGAGGTGACGGCCGTCGGCGACGGCGTGACCGCGCTCAAGGTGGGCGACCGCGTCGCGTATGTCGGGCAGCCGCCCGGCGCGTATGCGCAGGAGCGCGTGATGCCGGCCGAGCGGCTCGTGAAGTTGCCCGACGGCATCAGCTACGACGATGCGGCATCGGTGATGCTGCAGGGCCTGACCGCGCACTACCTGCTGCGCCGCACCTACCCGGTGAAGGCCGGCGACACGATCCTGATCCACGCGGCGGCCGGCGGCGTCGGCCTGCTCGTGTGCCAGTGGGCGAAGGCGCTCGGCGCGACCGTGATCGGGACGGTCGGCTCCGACGAAAAGGCCGAACTCGCGAAGGCGCACGGCTGCGATCACCCGATCGTCTACACGCGCGAGAATTTCACGCAGCGCGTGAAGGAGATCACGAACGGCGCGGGCGTGCCGGTCGTCTACGATTCGATCGGCAAGGACACCTACCTCGGCTCGCTCGACTGCCTCGCGCCGCTCGGCTACTTCGTCAGCTTCGGCAGCGCGTCGGGCCCGCTGCCGCCGATCGACTCGAAGGAGTTCTCGTCGCGCGGCTCGCTGTTCTTCACGCGGCCGACGCTGTTCTCGTACATCGCGAAGCGCGCCGATCTCGAAGCCGGGGCCGCCGAGCTGTTCGACGTGATCCTGTCGGGCAAGGTGAAGACCAGCATCAACCAGCGCTATCCGCTCGCGGAAGTCGGCCGCGCGCATGCCGATCTCGAAGCGCGCAAGACCACCGGCTCGACGATCCTCGTTCCCTGAGCCTTCCCCCCCGTGCCGGCGCCATGCCGGCACGCGCCCATGCGGGCGGCGCTGCGGCGCCGTCCGTCCCGCCTCCCGGTTTGCCCCGTCCGCGCGTTTACACGTTTTTTATATCCGCCCCGACACCTTTGACCCGTCCTTTACGTGCGTTCCCATAATGTTCTAGTCGTCTGATTTCGACGACGGAGAACACAAAATGGATGGGGTTTTCATCGGCGCTCTGGTGCTCTTCACCGCGCTGATCCTCGGCTTGGTTGCCGGTTGCGACAAGCTCGTGCAATACGGTCGCGGGGGGCGGGCATGACCTGGATGCTTTGGCTGGCGGGCGCCTCGACGGCCCTGCTGTTCGCGTATCTCGTCTTTGCGCTGCTGCGCGCGGAGGACATCGAATGAACGCGAACAATCTCTTTCAGACGCTGCTCTTCATCGTCGTGCTGCTCGCGGCGGCCGTGCCGGTCGCGCGCTACCTGTCTGCAGTGATGGACGGCAGCTCGCGCGTCGTGCGCGTGTTCGGGCCGCTCGAACGCGCGCTGTACCGCATCGCCGGCGTCGACGCCGGCAGCGAGATGAACTGGAAGCAGTACGCGGTCGCGACGATCGCGTTCAATGCGCTCGGCGCGCTGTTCCTCTACGGCCTGCTGCGCCTGCAGGGCTTCCTGCCCGGCAACCCGCAGCAATTCGGCGCGATGACGGTCGACGGCGCGTTCAACACGGCCGTCAGCTTCGTCACCAATACGAACTGGCAGGACTACACGCCCGAGCAGACCGTCAGCTACCTGACGCAGATGCTCGGCCTGACCGTGCAGAACTTCCTGTCGGCGGCGACCGGCATCGTCGTCGTGATCGCGCTGATCCGCGGCTTCGCGCGTCACACCGCGCAGACGATCGGCAACTTCTGGGTCGACCTGACACGCGTCACGATGTACGTGCTCGTGCCGATGTCGGTGGTGATCGCCGCGCTGCTGATGAGCCAGGGCGTGATCCAGAACATGAAGGCGTACCAGGACGTGCCGGTGCTGCAGGCGAGCACCTATGCGGCGCCGAAGCTCGACGCGCAGGGCAACCCGGTGAAGGACGACAAGGGCAACGCGGTCACGGTGCCGACCCCGCTCACGAAGCAGACGCTCGCGATGGGCCCGGTGGCGTCGCAGGAAGCGATCAAGATGCTCGGCACCAACGGTGGCGGGTTCTTCAACGCGAACTCCGCGCATCCGTACGAGAACCCGACGCCGTTCGCGAACTTCATCCAGATCTTCGCGATCCTGATCATCCCGGCCGCGCTGTGTCTCGTGTTCGGCCGCATGATCGGCGACCGCCGGCAGGGTATCGCGGTGCTCGCGGCGATGACGGTCGCATTCGTGATCGCGATCGGCGTCGAGGTGAACGCGGAGCAGGGCGGCAACCCGACGCTCGCCGCGCTGCACGTCGACCAGTCGGCGAACGCGCTGCAACCGGGCGGTAACATGGAAGGCAAGGAAACGCGCTTCGGCATCGCGCAGACCGGCATCTTCACGGTCGCGACCACGGCTGCATCGTGCGGCGCGGTCGACACGATGCACGATTCGCTGACGCCGCTCGGCGGTCTCGTGCCGATGCTGCTGATGCAGCTGGGCGAGGTGATCTACGGCGGGGTCGGCTCGGGTCTCTACGGGATGCTCGTGTTCGCGCTGCTCGCGGTGTTCGTCGCCGGCCTGATGATCGGCCGCACGCCGGAATACGTCGGCAAGAAGATCGAAGCGTACGAGATGAAGATGGTGTCGATCGTCGTGCTGCTCACGCCGCTGCTCGTGCTCGTCGGCACGTCGATCGCCGTGCTCGCCGACGCGGGCAAGGCCGGCATCGCGAACCCCGGCCCGCACGGCTTCTCGGAAATCCTCTACGCGTTCAGCTCGGCCGCGAACAACAACGGCAGCGCGTTCGCGGGCCTGACGGTCGGCACGCCGTTCTACAACTGGGCGACCGCGATCGCGATGTGGTTCGGCCGCTTCGGCACGATCGTGCCGGTGCTGGCGATCGCCGGTTCGCTCGCCGCGAAGAAGCGCATCGCGGTGACGAGCGGCACGCTGCCGACGCATGGTCCGCTGTTCGTCGTGCTGCTGCTCGGCACCGTGCTGCTGGTGGGCGCGCTGACCTACGTGCCGGCGCTCGCGCTCGGCCCGGGCGTCGAGCACCTGATGATGTGGCTGGGCGCGTGACGCGCGCCCGCACGGCGACACATTGAAAAGACTGAAGAGCTTGAAGAGATCGCAATGACTCAACATTCCGCAACACGGTCCATGTTCGATCCGGCGCTGCTGCGCCCCGCGATCGTGGACTCGTTCAAGAAACTCACGCCGCGCACGCAGTTCCGCAACCCGGTGATGTTCTGCGTGTACGTCGGCAGCATCCTGACCACGATCCTGTGGATCGCGGCGCTCGCCGGCCAGGCCGAGGCGCCCGCGGGCTTCATCCTCGCGATCGCGCTGTGGCTGTGGTTCACCGTGCTGTTCGCGAACTTCGCCGAGGCGCTCGCCGAAGGGCGTTCGAAGGCGCAGGCCGCGTCGCTGCGCAGCGCGAAGAAGGACGTGATGGCGAAGAAGCTCAACGAGCCGCATCCGAAGTCGCCGATCCGCATCACGACCGCGAGCGACCTGCGTAAAGGCGATGTCGTGCTGGTCGAGACCGGCGATGTGATCCCGGCCGACGGCGAGGTCGTCGACGGCGTCGCGTCCGTCGACGAATCGGCGATCACCGGCGAATCCGCGCCGGTGATCCGCGAGTCGGGCGGCGACTTCTCGTCGGTGACGGGCGGCACGCGCGTGCTGTCGGACTGGATCGTCGTCAAGGTCACCGCGAACCCCGGCGAGGCGTTCCTCGACCGGATGATCGCGATGGTCGAGGGTGCGAAGCGCAAGAAGACGCCGAACGAGATCGCGCTGACGATCCTGCTGGTTGCGCTGACGATCGTGATGCTGCTGGCCACTGCCACGCTGCTGCCGTTCTCGATGTTCTCGGTCGAGGCGATGAAGGCCGGCCACGTGGTGACGATCACCGCGCTCGTCGCGCTGCTCGTGTGCCTGATCCCGACGACGATCGGCGGCCTGCTGTCCGCGATCGGCGTGGCCGGCATGAGCCGGATGATGCAGGCGAACGTGATCGCGACGTCGGGCCGCGCGGTGGAAGCGGCCGGCGACGTCGACGTGCTGCTGCTCGACAAGACCGGCACGATCACGCTCGGCAACCGCCAGGCGTCGACGTTCGTGCCGGCGCCGGGCGTGACCGAGGAAGCGCTGGCCGATGCCGCGCAACTGTCGTCGCTCGCCGACGAAACGCCGGAAGGCCGCAGCATCGTCGTGCTCGCGAAGGAGCGCTTCAACATTCGCCAGCGCGACATGGCGCAACTGCATGCGACGTTCCTCGGCTTTTCCGCGCAGACGCGGATGAGCGGCGTCGACCTGCCCGGCCGCGAAATCCGCAAGGGCGCGGCCGATGCGATCCGCCGCTACGTCGAGACGCACGGCAGCCGCTTCCCGGAAGAAGTGCGCCGCGCGGTCGACGAGGTGGCGCGCCGCGGCAGCACGCCGCTCGTCGTGGCCGACCTGCATGAAGGGGCGGCGCGCGTGCTCGGCGTGATCGAGCTGAAGGACATCGTGAAGGGCGGCATCAAGGAGCGCTTCGCGGAACTGCGCAAGATGGGCATCAAGACCGTGATGGTGACGGGCGACAACCGGCTGACTGCCGCGGCGATCGCGGCGGAAGCCGGTGTCGACGACTTCCTCGCGGAAGCGACGCCGGAAACCAAGCTCGCGACGATCCGCGAGCACCAGGCCGCGGGCCGGCTCGTCGCGATGACGGGCGACGGCACCAACGACGCGCCGGCGCTCGCGCAGGCCGACGTGGCCGTGGCGATGAACACCGGCACGCAGGCCGCGAAGGAAGCCGGCAACATGGTCGACCTCGACTCGAACCCGACGAAGCTGATCGAGATCGTCGAGATCGGCAAGCAGATGCTGATGACGCGCGGCTCGCTGACGACGTTCTCGATCGCGAACGACATCGCGAAGTACTTCGCGATCATCCCGGCCGCGTTCGTGACGACCTACCCGCAACTGCGCGTGCTCGACATCATGCACCTGACGTCGCCGGCGTCCGCGATCCTGTCGGCGGTGATCTTCAACGCGCTGATCATCGTCGCGCTGATCCCGCTCGCGCTGAAGGGCGTCACGTACCGGCCGCTCGGTGCCGCGTCGCTGCTGCGCCGCAACCTGCTGGTCTACGGCCTCGGCGGCGTGCTGCTGCCGTTCCCGTTCATCAAGCTGATCGACATGACGCTCGCCGCACTCGGCTGGGCCTGATCCGGCCGTACTTGAAGGAACCATCATGAAATCGTTGATTCGCCCGCTCGTCGTGCTCTTCGTCGTCCTGGCCGCCGTGACGGGCCTGGCTTACCCGGCCGTGATGACCGTGTTCGGCCAGGCCGTGTTCCCGTCGCAGGCGAACGGCAGCCTGATCGAGAAGGACGGCAAGGCGGTCGGCTCCGCGCTGATCGGCCAGTCGTTCGATGCGCCGAAATACTTCTGGGGCCGGCTGTCGGCCACCGCGCCGATGCCGTACAACGCGACCGGCTCCGGCGGCTCGAACCTCGGCCCGCTGAACCCGTCGCTCGCCGACCAGGTGAAGGGGCGCATCGCCGCGCTGCGCGACGCCGGCACCGACCTGTCGAAGCCCGTGCCGGTCGACCTCGTGACGGCATCGGCGAGCGGTCTCGATCCGGAGATCACGCCGGCCGCCGCCGCGTACCAGGTCGAGCGCGTCGCGAAGGCGCGCAACGTGGCGCCGGACGCGGTCGCGCAGCTCGTCGCCGCGAACACGGCGGGCCGCCAGTTCGGCGTGCTCGGCGAGCCGCGCGTGAACGTGCTGAAGCTGAACCTCGCGCTCGACGCGGCACAGGCCGCGCACTGAGCGCGCGGCCGGGCTTCCGGCGATGACCGGTGTCCGGTGCGGCATGATCCGCGCCGGACGCGCTTTTTCCCGACGGCGCTCGCGCCGTCTTTGCCTTTTGCGGCGATTTGGAACAACAATGCTCGTACTCGCGCGCATCCGGGCGCCCCGCTTTCCTGACGCATGAACCGTCCCGATCCAGACCAACTCCTCGACAAGCTGCAGCGAGACGAAGAAAAGCAGCGGCGCGGCCAGCTCAAGATCTTCTTCGGCGCATCGGCCGGTGTCGGCAAGACCTACGCGATGCTGCAGGCCGCGCGCCAGCGGCTGCAGGAAGGCGTCGACGTCGTCGTCGGCATCGTCGAGACCCATGGCCGCGGCGAGACCGCCGCGCTGCTCGATGGCCTCGACGTGCTGCCGCTCGCGCGCATCGACTATCGCGGCCGCACGCTCGCCGAATTCGATCTCGACGGCGCGCTCGCGCGTGCGCCGCAACTGATCCTCGTCGACGAGCTCGCGCATTCGAACGTGCAGGGCGCGCGGCACCTGAAGCGTTGGCAGGACGTCTACGAGCTGCTCGACGCGGGCATCGACGTGTACACGACCGTCAACGTCCAGCACCTCGAAAGCCTGAACGACGTGGTCGGCGCGATCACCGGCATCCGCGTGTGGGAGACCGTGCCCGACCGCGTGTTCGATGCGGCCGACGAAGTCACGCTCGTCGACCTGCCGGCCGAGGAGCTGCTCGAGCGGATGCGCGACGGCAAGGTCTACCTTGCGCAGCAGGCCGAGCGCGCGGTGCGCAACTTCTTCCGCAAGGGCAACCTGATCGCGCTGCGCGAACTCGCGCTGCGGCGTACGGCCGACCGCGTCGACGCGCAGATGCGCGAATACCGCGCCGACCGCTCGATCCAGCGGATCTGGCAGGCGCGCGAGCGGCTGCTCGTATGCGTCGGGCCGGGCGCCGAGGCGCCGACGCTCGTGCGCGCGGCCGCGCGGCTCGCCGCGAGCCTGAAGGCCGACTGGCTGGCCGTCTATGTCGAGACGCCGCGCCTGCAGCGCCTGCCCGATGCGCGGCGGCAGCGCACGCTCGATGCGCTGAAGCTCGCGGCCGAACTCGGCGCGGAAACGGCCACGCTCGCCGGCGCCGACGCGGTGGCCGCGCTGATCGGCTATGCGAAGGTGCGCAACGTGTCGAAGATCGTCGCGGGCGGCTCGCCGAAGGCCGGGCTCATGCGCCGCCTCGCGCGGCCGTTCGGCGAGCAGCTCGCCGAACGCGCGGGCGATGTCGACCTGATGCTGATCCGTGCGTCCGCGAGCGACGAGGCGCGCGCCGCGCCGCTCGATGCGCGGGCGCGCGACTGGCGCGATGCGTTCGCTCAGTTCGGCACGCACCGTTCGCCGCCGCGGCACTACGTGTATGCGGCCGCGATCTGCGCGGCGATCACGGTCGTCGCGAGCCTCGTGTCCGAGCGGCTCGACCTGACGAACCTCGTGATGCTGTACCTGCTCGGCGTCGTGTTCTCGGCCGTGCGGCTCGGGCGCGGCCCGGGTGTGCTGCAGTCGTTCCTGTCGGTCGCCGCGTTCGACTACTTCTTCGTGCCGCCGCGCATGTCGTTCTCGGTCAGCGACACGCAATACCTGCTGACCTTCTTCGGGATGCTGCTGACCTCGCTCGTGATCAGTCACCTCACGTCGACGCTGACGCGCCAGGCGAGCGTCGCGCAGCGCCGCGAGCGCCGCACCGGCGCGATCTACGCGATGGCGCGCGAACTCGGCGCGGCGCTGACGACCGAGCAGATCGTCGAGATCGGCAGCCGCCACGTGGGCGAGGTGTTCCGTGCGCGCGTCGCGTTCCTGCTGCCCGACAGCGCGGACAAGGTGCGCCAGAAGATCGAGGAGCCCGATGCGGCCGTCACGCTGACGGGCGCCGATCTCGACAGCGACGTCGGCCAGTGGGTGTACGACCAGCAGAAGCCGGCCGGACGCGGCACCGACACGTTGCCCGCGACGGCCGCGCTGTACCTGCCGCTGAAGGCGCCGATGCGCACGCGCGGCGTGCTCGCGGTCGCGTCGCGCGAGCCGCGCGAACTCGAGGTGCCGGAGCAGCAGCGGATGCTCGACGCGTTCGCCGCGCAGATCGCGCTCGCGCTCGAACGCGTGCACTACGTCGAGATCGCGCGCGACGCGCTCGTCAACATGGAATCCGAGCGGCTGCGCAACTCGCTGCTGTCGGCGATCTCGCACGACCTGCGCACGCCGCTGACGACGATCGTCGGCTTCTCGTCGATGCTCGCGAACGGGCGCTCGGCCGCGCAGGGCGGCGACACGGCGGCGGCCGAGCGGTTCGCGCAGCGCGAGGGCGAACTCGTCGACGCGATCCACGATGAGGCGCTGCGGATGACGGGCATCGTCACGAACCTGCTCGACATGGCGCGGCTGCAGGCCGGCAGCCTGCAGCTCAAGCGCCAGTGGTCGCTGCTCGAGGAGACCGTCGGCGCCGCGCTCGCCGCGTGCAAGCGCGTGCTCGTGCGTCATCCGGCGCGCGTCGCGCTGCCGGCCGACCTGCCGCTGCTGCAGATGGACGCGGTGCTGATGGAGCGCCTGTTCACCAACCTGTTCGAGAATGCGGCGAAGTACACGCCGCCCGATACGCCGATCGACATCGGCGCGGAGCGCGTGACCGACGACGGGCTGCCGTTCGTGCGCGTGCATGTCGACGATCACGGCCCGGGCCTGCCGGCCGGGATGGAAACGCGTATCTTCGACAAGTTCACGCGCGGCGAGAAGGAGTCGGCGACGCCGGGCATCGGGCTCGGCCTCGCGATCTGCCGTGCGATCGTCGAGGCGCACGGCGGTAAAATCGGCGCGCTCAACCGCACCGCGCCCGACGGCCGCGTGACGGGCGCGCGCTTCTGGTTCACGCTGCCGGTCGAGACGCCGCCGGCCGCGCCCGCCGTGCCCGACGACGAATCCGATGTGCCGGGCGCATCGTCCCCATCCGAGTCATTGCCAGACCATGAGTGAACCCAGCCTGACCGTCGTCCTGATCGAGGACGAAAAGCAGATCCGCCGTTTCGTGCGCGCCGCGCTCGAAGAGGAGGACATCGCGGTGTTCGAGGCCGAGACGGGCAAGCAGGGGCTGATCGACGCGGCGACACGCAAGCCCGACCTCGTGATCGTCGACCTCGGCCTGCCCGATACCGACGGCCTCGACGTGATCCGCGAACTGCGCGGCTGGTCCGAGGTGCCGGTGATCGTGCTGTCGGCACGCACCCAGGAAGAGGAGAAGGTCGCCGCGCTCGACGCGGGTGCCGACGACTACCTGACCAAGCCGTTCGGCGTGTCCGAACTGCGCGCGCGGATTCGCGCGCAGCTGCGCCGGCGCAACCAGGGCGGCGCGAACGAGTCGCCGAAGGTGACCTTCGGCACGGTGACCGTCGATCTCGCGCTGCGCCAGGTGTGGCGCGACGGCGAGATCGTGCACCTGACGCCGCTCGAATACCGGCTGCTCGCGACGCTCGTGCGGCACGCGGGGCGCGTGCTCACGCACCGCCAGCTGCTGCGCGACGTGTGGGGGCCGTCGCACGTCGAAAGCCATCACTACCTGCGCATCTACATGGCGCACCTGCGGCAGAAGCTCGAACGCGACCCCGCGCAGCCCGAGTACATCGTCACCGAGACGGGCGTCGGCTACCGGCTCGTCGGCGCCGCGTGAAGGAGCGGGACGGGCGGCAGCGGCGGCCGGGCGCATGACGTTGCGCACTGGCACGGTTGCGCCGGCGCGACAGTCTGATGACCTGTGCCGGCCTCGCACACCGCGCGCTCATTCCCCGTTATCCTGACCGTTCCGCGAACGAAAACGAGGAGCGTGCAATGTCCGTCCGTCTGGTCGTCATCTGTGCGCTGGCGCTCGCCGCGCCCGGCGCGTTCGCCCAGCCGCTGCCGCCCGGGCAGCAGCCGCCCGCGAAGGCGGCGCTGGCCAATCCCGCGTCGGTCAACTGCGAGAAGCTCGGCGGTCGCCACGTGATCCGCAACCTGTCGAGCGGGCAGGTCGGGATGTGCGTGTTCAAGGATGGCCGCGTGTGCGAGGAATGGGCGCTGTACCGCGACGACCGCTGCGTCGGCGGCGGCGCGCCGAAGCGCGTGTCGAACTGACCGAACTGGCCGGGCCTGGCCGATCGCGCCCCCGATCGGCCGCCGACCTGCTCCGCAGCCGGTGCATCTGTAAGCAACTTGTTATACTCGGCGCCGCCCGGGGACGACCCCGGGTCATTCGCTTCAACGGGGACGGCCCCATCCGATACGGAGTACGTCGAGATGGCGTGGGTATGGTTGTTGATCGCCGGTTTGCTGGAAGTGGCCTGGGCGGCCGGCCTGAAATCGTCGGACGGCTTCACGAAGCTCGGTCCGTCGGTGTTTACGATCGTGACGGCGCTGGCCAGCTTCGGGCTGCTCGCGGTTGCGATGCGCCAGTTGCCGCTCGGCACGGCCTATGCGGTGTGGACGGGGATCGGCGCGGTCGGTGCGTTCGTGTTCGGCATCGTGATGATGGGCGAGGCGCTCACCGCCGCGCGCGTCGCGAGCGCCGCGCTGATCGTCGCGGGGCTGATCGGCCTCAAGCTGTCGTCGGCCGCCTGACGCCGGCATCCGGGCGTCGGCATCCGGGCGCCGGCGTCCGGGTGCACGCGCGCCCGGGGTATCGCGCTGCGGAATTGCGCCGGTCGTCCGGATAGCCTGTCTATAATGGAACGCATTCGGGCCTGAATTCCGTCGCGCTTCTCGCGGCACGCGGTGCCGGTCGCCACGCGCCCTGCGGCCGGCCTGTCCGACCCGATCCGATCAATCGGCAAATCGCACGGAAAGTGCAAGGAGAGGGCGATGATCGAAGCCATTTCGCTCGGCGCGGGGCTCGCGTGGGCGAGCGGGCTGCGCCTGTACCTGACGGTGCTGATCGCCGGCGTGCTGGCGCGGTTCGGCTGGCTCCATCTGCCCGATACGCTGGCCGTCCTGATGTCGCCGTGGGTCATCGGCGCGGCGGCCGTGCTCACCGTCACCGAATTCCTGGCCGACAAGATCCCCGCGTTCGACTCGCTGTGGGATGCCGTGCACACCTTCATCCGCATTCCCGCCGGCGCCGTACTGGCAGCCGGTGCGCTCGGCCATGCCGATCCGACCGTGCTCGCGGTCGCGGGGCTCGCCGGCGGCTCGCTGGCCGGTGCCGCGCACGTCGCGAAGGCCGGTACGCGCGCGCTGATCAACCTGTCTCCTGAACCGATTTCGAACTGGGTCGCGTCGTCGACCGAGGACGGCCTCGTCGTCGGCGGGCTCGTGCTGGCGTTCTTCGTCCCGCTCGCGTTCCTCGTGCTGCTCGCCGCGTTCATCGCGGCGTCGGCGTGGGCGCTGCCGCGTCTGTGGCGCGGCGTGTCGGGAGGCTTCCGCGGGATGGCGAATCACATGGTGTCGCGGCTCAACTCGATCGGGGGCAAGCGCGATTGAACGAGCGGCAACCCGCGGCGCAGCCGCCGGCCGGGCAGCCCGGTCATGACAGGCCCGCGCATGCCGGCCGCTTCGGCCTGCACGACCTGATCCGCCAGGCCGCCCGGATGACCGCGCGCGACTGGCGCGCGGGCGAGTTGACGCTGCTCGTCCTCGCGCTGGTGCTGGCCGTCGCGGCGCTGACGAGCGTCGGCTTCCTCGCCGACCGGCTGCGCCAGGGGCTCGAACGCGACGCCCGCCAGATGCTCGGCGCCGATTTCGTCGTGCGCGCCGATCGTCCCGTCGATCCGTCGTTCGACCGGCAGGCCCGGGCACTCGGCCTGCGTACCGCGACGACCGCCATTTTCCCGAGCATGATCGCGTCCGCCTCGGGCGGGCAGGCGGCCGAGGCCGCACCGTCGCGCCTCGCGGCCGTGAAGGCCGTGTCGCCCGGGTATCCGCTGCGCGGCGCCGTCGACATCGTGCCGGCCGGCGCCGCCGCCGCGCAGAAGGCAGCCGCGATTCCCGCGCCCGGCACCGTATGGGCCGATCTCGCGCTGCTCGACGCGCTGCACCTGAAGGCGGGCGATACGGTGCGCGTCGGGTTGCGCACGTTCAAGGTCGCCGCTTCGATTGCCCGCGAGCTCGATCGCGGCTTTTCGTTCGTCAATTTTTCGCCGCGGCTGATGATGCGCGCGGACGACCTCGCTGCTACAGGACTGACGGGCTACGGCAGCCGCGTCACCTACCGGCTGCTGGTCGCCGGCGACGCAGCGGCTGTCGCGCGTTTCGAAGCGTATGCGCACGCGCGCGTCGACGGCGGGAAACTGCGCGGCGTCGGGCTCGAGTCGTTGCAGGAAGGCCAGCCGCAGGTGCGGCAGACGCTGGATCGCGCGCGCCATTTCCTGACGCTCGTCGCACTGCTGACCGCGCTGCTCGCGGCGGTCGCGATCGCGATGGCCGCGCAGCGCTACATGCGGCGCCATCTCGACGGCTGCGCGACGATGCGCTGCCTCGGCGTGAGCCGCCGCACGCTCGGCGCGCTGTTCGCACTCGAATTCGCCGGAATCGGCATCGTCTCGGGCGCCGCGGGCGCGGTGCTCGGCTACGGCGGACACTGGGCGTTGCTGGCCGCGCTCGGCAGCCTGATCGACGTCGCGCTGCCGCCGCCCACGCTGTGGCCGGCGCTGCTCGGCATGGGCGCCGCGCTCGTGCTGCTGCTCGGCTTCGCGCTGCCGCCGCTCGTGCCGCTCACGCGCGTGCCGCCGGTGCGCGTGCTGCGACGCGAGTGGGGCGATGCGACGCGCACCGCATGGGCCGCGTACGCGATCGGCGTCGTGCTGTTCGCGGGGCTGCTAATCGCGGCGGCCGGCAACCTGAAGCTCGGCCTGATCGTCGCGGGCGGCTTTGCCGGCGCGCTGGTCGGCTTCGCGCTGATCGCGCGGCTCGTGCTGTTCGCGGCCGCCCGTGCCGTACGCAACGCGCGCGTGGCCGCCGGCGTCGGCTGGCGCTACGCGCTCGCGTCGCTGCACCGGCGCGGCACGGCCAGCGCGCTGCAGATCACCGCGCTCGCGCTCGGCCTGATGTGCCTGCTGCTGATCGCGATCACGCGCAACGATCTCGTCGCGGGCTGGCGGCAGTCGACGCCGCCCGATGCGCCGAACCAGTTCCTGATCGACATCCAGCCCGACCAGCGCGACGACGTTGCCGCGTATCTGGCCGCGCACGGCGTGCGCGATGCGGCGCCCGCGCCGATGGTGCGCGGCCGCCTCGTCGCGATCAACGGCAAGCCGGTGAATCCGGATGCGTATCCGTCCGACGAGGCGCGCCGGCTCGTCGACCGCGAGTTCAACCTGTCGTATACGACCGAACTGCCGTCCGACAACCGGATCGTCGAAGGCGACTGGTTCGGCACCGCGGCCACGCCGCAGATCTCGATCGAGGCCGGCCTCGCGAAGACGCTGAACGTGAAGCCGGGCGACACGTTGCGCTTCGACGTGACGGGTCTGACGGTCGATGCGCCGGTCACGAGCGTGCGCAAGCTCGACTGGGGCTCGTTCCGCGTCAACTTCTTCGTGCTGATGCCGCCGCCGGTGCTGAAGGATTTCCCGGCCGTCTACCTGACGAGCTTTCATCTGCCCGCATCGAACGCCGCGCTGCTCGATCCGCTGATCGCGCGCTATCCGAACCTGACCGCGATCGACGTCGCGCCGATCCTCGCGCAATTGCAGCGGATGATGCTGCAGGTGGTCGGCGCGGTGCAGTTCCTGTTCTTGTTCACGCTCGCGGCCGGCGTGCTGGTGCTGTACACGGCACTCGCCGGCTCGCACGACGAGCGCGTGCGCGAGGCCGCGCTGCTGCGTGCGCTCGGCGCGTCGCGCGCACAGGTCAATGCGGTGCAGCGCGCGGAATTCATCGTGGTCGGCACGCTGGCCGGCGCGCTGGCATCGGCGGGCGCGATCGCGGTCGGCTGGGTGCTCGCGTCGCGCGTGTTCGACTTCCAGCTCGCCGTCGATCCGTGGCTCGTGCCGGCCGGCATCGCGGCCGGCGTCACGTGCGCCGGTGCGGCCGGCTGGCTGAGCCTGCATAATGTGTTGCGGCGCCCCGCGCTGCAGTCGCTGCGCGACGCATGAGCGTCGCCGGCGGCCCCGAAGATCCCGTTTTCCGACTATCCGTATGACCGATGTGAATGACGATGCGCCGTCGCAGCCGACGGCGTTCGAGCTCGTGGGCGGCGAAGCCCGTGTGCGCGAAATGGTGGACCGCTTCTACGACCTGATGGACCTCGAGCCCGAGTTCGCGGAGATTCGCGCGCTGCATCCGCCGTCGCTCGACGGCTCGCGCGACAAGCTGTTCTGGTTCCTGTGCGGCTGGCTCGGCGGCCCCGACCACTACATCAGCCGGTTCGGTCATCCGAGGCTGCGCGCGCGGCACCTGCCGTTCCCGATCGCGTCGGTCGAGCGCGACCAGTGGCTGCGCTGCATGGCGTGGGCGATGGAGGATGTCGGGCTGGCCGAGCCGCTGCGCGAGCGGCTGATGCATTCGTTCTACGACACGGCCGACTGGATGCGCAACCGGCCCGGTTGATCGACCGGTACGCCGCTGCCCGTGTGCCGGACGATCTGCGTCTGGGCGCACGTGCGGCGTCGCGCGACACTGGCCGTTTCCCCCCATGGATACGAGGCTCGCCCAATGACGACACATGCGCTGTTTCGCGAAGACGCGTACCTCACGCAATGCGACGCGGTCGTCCAGGCCGTCGGCGACGACGGCATCCGGCTCGACCGCACGGTGTTCTATCCGCTCGGCGGCGGCCAGGCCGGCGACACCGGCACGCTGACGCTGCCCGACGGCAGCACGATCGCGATCGCCGATACGCGCAAGGCGAAGTTCGAAGGCGCGACGCCCGACGATGCGGTACACGTGCCGGCGCCGGGGCAGGCGGCGAGCGTCGCGATGCTCGCGCCCGGCACGCGCGTGGTCGCGGCGATCGACTGGCCGCGCCGCTACCGGCACATGCGCCTGCATACGGCCGCGCACCTGATGTGCGCGGTGCTGCCGTACGCGGTCGACGGCTGCAGCGTGACGGCCGACTACGTGCGGCTCGATTTCGCGACGTCCGATGCGATCGACCGCGACGACGTCGAGCGGCGTCTCGCGGGGCTGGTCGGCGGCGCGCATCCGGTCACGACCGAATGGATCACCGACGACGAGATGGCCGAGCGGCCAGAACTCGTGCGCACGATGAGCGTGAAGCCGCCGATGGGCCTCGGCCGCGTGCGGCTGTTGCTCATTGAAAATGTCGACCTGCAGCCGTGCGGCGGCACGCATGTGCGCAACACGTCCGAAATCGGCGGGCTGCGGGTCGCGAAACTGGAAAAGAAGAGCGCGCGGACACGGCGCCTCGTACTGGAGTTTGCATGACGATCGACACCGGCAAGGCCGGCGCGGCGGTGCTGGATCCGCAAGCGCGGGAGATTCTGGATTTCTGGTTCGGCGAGCCGGGCTCGGCCGAATTCGGGCAGGAACGCAAGGTGTGGTTCAACGGCGGTGCGGCGTTCGACGATGTGCTGCGCACGCGCTACGGCGCGTTGCTCGACGCCGCGTGCGATGGTGCCTGCGATCACTGGGCCGACTCGCCGTCGGGTGCGCTGGCGTTGATCGTCGTGCTGGACCAGTTTTCGCGCAACATCCATCGCGGCACGCCGCGCGCGTTTGCCGCCGATCCGAAGGCGCTCGCGCTCGCACGCCGGGTCGTCGCGGCCGGCTGGGACGCGCAGTTGCCGAGCGGGCATCACCGCGCGTTCGCGTACCTGCCGTTCGAGCACGACGAATCGGTCGAGAGCCAACGCGAAGCCGTGCGCCTCTGTGCGGGCATTCGCGGCGAGGCCGGATGCGAGAGTTATCACCGTTTCGCGCTGCTGCACGCGGCCGTCGTCGAGCGCTTCGGCCGTTTTCCGCACCGGAACGCGATACTCGGACGTGTATCGACCGACGAGGAGACTGCGTTTCTGCGCGAGCCCGGTTCGTCGTTCTGACGATCCGGGCAGCGGCGTAAAGCGCAGGGGCCGGGCGATCCCGCGGATTGACGCAGGTGCCTCGACGGCGGGTATCGCGCAAAGGTCGCGCACCGGCCGGACGGGCGCGCTCTACCGTTGCGAAAGATGAAGGCAGGCATGACGGCGCATCGCGCCGTCCTGCGTCACTGCAGGTGCTGTTCGGGCGTACGCACGTACACGCGCAGCAGTTCCTCGTTGTCGCCCGGGCGGGCGCCCGTCCAGAACAGTTTCCATTCGTTGCCGGGCGCCGGATCGACGGCGCGCACGCCCTGGACGATCATCCACGTGCAGCGCGTCGACTTCGCGTCGTCGATCGGCGTGTGCTGGATGCCGGAGAAGTAGTACAGCATCGGCGCTTCCGATTCGCCGAGCCCGTGCAGGCTCGCCATGCAGTCGCCGTCGGTCCATTCGAGCGCGAGATGCGCGTTCAGGTCGTCGAACACCGAGCGATAGCTCTTCGCGACGTCGAGCCACGGCAGCAGCAGCGTATAGACGAGGCCCCAGGCGACGAAGGCGCCGGCGCCCCACGACAGCGCGCCGCGCCACAGGCCCGTCGTGCGCAGCTTCGGCAGCAGCGTCAGCCAGCCGACGGTCAGCGCGAGCGCGCCGATCACGAGCGCGGGCTGGATCGGCATCGTCCAGTCGAGCGGCAGCCAGCGGCCGAGCAGTGAGAGATCCGCGCGCGACGCGGCCGGATCGGCCATCACGGCCCAGATCGCCCACGCGAGCGCGACGGTCGTGCCGAACAGCACGCGGCTGAAGTAATCCCACGCGAGATGCAGCCGGCGCGGCAGGCGTTCGATCGCCTGCGCGGCGACCAGCGCGAGCGGTGCGAAGAACGGCAGGATGTAGAGCTGGCGCGACGTCGCGGACACTTGCAGCACCACGAGCCCGATACCGGCGAACAGCACCGGCAGCGCGATGCGCGGCGTGCGCCAGTCGCGCCATGCGCCGCGCGCGAGGGCGACGATCGCGAGCGGCGCGACCGGGAAGCCGACGAGCAGGAACGCGCGCAGGATAAAGAACGGCTTGTCGTTTTCCGCGCCGAGTTCGGGGACGGAGAAGCCGAAGAACCGGCCGACGTTGTTGTTCCAGAACCACGTCATGAACAGCGGTTCGGAGCGCAGGAACAGTGCGGTCGGCCAGATCAGCGCGAACGGCGCGAACACGAGCGCGGCGACGCCGAGCGCGCGCGCGAACGAACGGGTGCGGCAGGCCGGGTAGAGCACCAGCGTGCAGACGAGCGTGGCCGCGAACACGAGCGGCACGAACAGCCCCTTCGTCATCAGCGCGATGCCGACGCCCGCGCCGAAGATCGGCGCGGCCCAGCGGCCCGACGGCCGGACCGGCAGCCCGTGGCGCATCTGCTGCGCGCGCGCGACGTGCTGCATCACGAGTTCGAGCAGCCCGCAGAAGCCCATCGCCGTGCCGGCGAACAACGCGACGTCCGTCATCATGTCGTGCACGTGCTTGATGACGACGAGCGTGCCCGCGCTGAGCACGACGGGGCCGAGCACGCGCAGGTCGAACCAGTTGTCCGCACGGCTGGCGACGCGCGCCGCGCGCGCGATGAAGCCGAATGCGAGCGCGGCGAACAGCGCGCTCGCGAGCCGCGCCGCGTCGTGCAGCGGCATCACGCGCCGCAGCAGCCACGCGAGGCTCGTCGCGACCCATGCGTAAAGCGGCGGCTTTTCCATGAACGGCAGGCCGGCATTGGTCGGCACGACGAAGTCGCCGGTCTCGAGCATGTGCTGGATGATGCCGAACGTGTAGGTTTCGTCCTGCTTCCACGGATCGTGGCCGAGCACGCCCGGCAGCGTGTACGCACAGACCAGCACGGCGACGAACAGCCAGGCCCGCCAGCCGAGCAGGGCCGAGCGGTCGCGCACGGTACGGATGGCGGTGGTCGACGCCACGACGGGCGTGCCGGCGGCGTCGAGCGTCGCGGTGGTGTCGGCGTCGGCGGTCGAACGGGTGAGCTGGGCCGGAGCGGGCACAGACGTGCGTCGCCGGCTGGGCGCTGCGGTTCCAGGCATGGAAAAGATCTCGGGTCGAGTCGAGCGGTCCGCGACTTGGGCAGGACCGTTAAGGGCCACATCAGGGTGGCGAAGTCCAAGCGTTTATGACGCCTGTCTGATTGCCCGCTAGTAGAGCACGGAACTATTACGGATGTTTACTGAAACCGTCACGAAATTGTGGAGATTTGTGGTGTCGTGACGACAGATCGCTGCTGGCGGCGCGACGGGCGCGCCGCGCGGGCGAGGTTACCGGCCGCCGCCGACGTCGAGCAGGGCGCCCGTCGTGTAGGATGCCGCGTCGCCGAGCAGCCAGACGACCGCTTCGGCGATTTCCTGCGCTTCGCCCGCGCGGCCGAGCGGCGTTTGCGCGCCGAGGCGGGCTGCCCGGCCCGGCTGGCCGCCGCTGGCGTGAATATCGGTCTCGATCAGGCCGGGGCGCAGCGCGTTGACGCGCACGCCGTGCGGGCCGAGTTCCTTCGCCAGGCCGATCGTCAACGAGTCGACCGCGCCTTTCGACCCCGCATAGTCGACGTATTCGTTCGGCGAACCGAGTCGCGACGCGATCGACGACACGTTGACGATCGCGCCGCCGCGGCCGCCACGGTCGGTGGACAGCCGGCGCGCGGCTTCGCGGGCGCACAGGTACGCACCGAGCACGTTGGTGTCGAACATCCGCCGCAGCCGGTCGACCGGCATGTCGGCGAGCGGCATCGACGGCGCGACGATGCCGGCGTTGTTGACGAGCGCGTCGAGGCGTCCGAACGCGGCCATGACGGTGTCGAACATCGCGATGACGTCTGCCTCGTTCGCGACATCGCCCGCGACGATGCACGCGCGGCCGCCCGCGTCGCGCACGGCTTGCGCGGTGAGTTCGGCCGCTGCCGCGTCGCGTGCGTAATTGATGCCGACGTCCCAGCCGCGCTCGGCCGCGAGCACGGCGGTCGCGCGGCCGATGCCGCGGCTCGCGCCGGTGATGAGGACGGCCTTGCGATCGGACGGTGCGGTCATGTCGTGCGGTTTCCGGTGACGATTACTTCGCGGCGTCGGGCGCCCACTTGTCGCGGGCGGGCGGCTGGTAGCGGCGCAGCCGCTCGATCAGCGCGACGGGCTCGGATTCGACGCACAGCGCGTCGAAATAGGCCGGACGCATGAAGCCTTCGTCGACCGTATGGCGCAGCAGCGCGATCAACGGATCGTAGAACGAATCGATGTTGTAGACCGCGACGGGCTTGCGGTGATAGCCGAGCTGCGCCCACGTGTAGACCTCGAAGAGCTCTTCGAGCGTGCCGGCGCCGCCGGGCATCGCGACGAACGCGTCGGAGAGATCGGCCATCATCTTCTTGCGGTGGTGCATGTCGGGCACGACGTGCAGTTCCGACAGCCCCGTATGGCCGACTTCCTTGTCGACGAGCAGTTCCGGGATCACGCCGACCGCATGGCCGCCGGCAGCCATCACTTCGTCGGCGATCACGCCCATCAGGCCGACGCGGCCGCCGCCGTAGACGAGCGTGAGGCCCGCATCGACGAGCGCGCGGCCGAATGCGCGCGCGGCATCGGCATAGACGGGCCGCACGCCGGGCGACGAGCCGCAGTAAACGCAGACTGCCTTCATTGCTTGGAATCCTTGGCGGGTGCCTGCCCGGTGACGACGGGGCTGTCGGCGGGGCGCGGCGAGCCGTCGCGCGGCGGCAGGTAGTCGGTGAACTGGCGCTTCGGCAGCTTGCCCGAGACCAGGTCGTCGAACAGCTGGCGCGAACGGCCGCGCAGGTACGGCGCCATCACGGAGATCACGTGCATGCTGACCTGGTGCAGTTCCTCGCGGATCGCGTCCTGGTCGTTGTATTTGCGCGGATGCATCACGTACTGATACGACAGCCAGTAGGTCGAGATCACGGCCATGTTGGTGGCAATGACTTCGATCTCGGCGGGCGTGGCGACCATTTCCGCGTCGGACACGAGCAGCTCGCACATGTCGCGCGCGAAGCGCACCTTGTGGCTGATGATCTGCTTGAAGTGCGTCTCGAGCGTGCGGTTGCGGGCGAGCAGGTCGTTGAGGTCGCGATACAGGAACCGGTAGGTCCACATGAAATCGGCCATGTACTGCAGGTACGACCAGGTTTCGTCGATCGTCGGACGGTGATCTTCGGGGAAGCGCAGCCGCCGTTCGATCTGCTGCTCGAACTGCGCGAAGATGCTGTTGATGATGTCGTCCTTGTTGCGGAAATGGTAGTACAGGTTGCCTGGACTGATTTCCATTTCCTCGGCGATCGTCGTGGTCGTGACGTTCGGCTCGCCGATCTCGTTGAAGAGTTTCAACGACAACTCGAGAATCCGTTCGCGGGTGCGGCGGGGAGGTTTCGCTTCCATGTCGTCCGGCCCTGTGTGTGCCGGACTGGCGGGCGCTGCAATCGATGCTGCGTGATTCGTCCGGCGCGGGTTGCTGTTCTATGTCTAGCGGACGATTATAAACCGGGGTTTCGCCACACCGGGGCATTTCGTGATCGCGGCCCCGCGCGGCGCATGGTGCAGCGCCGCACGCGGGCGGCGCGCGACGCGTTCGCCCGATACCCCCGACACTCGTCTAGAAGCCGAGCCAGTGTGCGACGACCGGGCCGAGCACGAAGCCCCACGTCGTCACGCACGCGAACAGCGCAACCGTCACGGCCGCGCTGCCGAGATCCTTCGCGCGCTTGGAGAGTTCGTGGCGCTCGAGCGAGATGCGGTCGATCGCGGCCTCGACGCTCGAGTTCAGCAGCTCGACGATCAGCACGAGCAGCACTGAGCCGATGAGCAATGCGCGCGACGCGGCCGGCACCGGCGCGAACGCACCGATCGGGAGCATCAGCGCGGCGAGCGTGAGTTCCTGGCGAAACGCGCTCTCCTCGCGGATCGCGACGCGAAAGCCGTTCAGCGAATGCTTGAGGGCGTACCACGCGCGCGTGATGCCGCGGTGGCGCTTGTACGGGTTCGGCGGCAGCGGCGACAGCTGGTCGTCGGGGCCGAGCGGCTCGTGCGCGTGCACCTCCGCTTCGGCGTGCGGCTCTTCCTCGTCGAACGGGCGGTGCCGTTGCGGCGTGGAGGCAGGGGGCGGGGTCTTGTCGTTCAGGTCTCGTTTCAAACGGCGGCACCTTCGGCTGGCGAGTACGCGGTCTTCGGCAGCGGCTTCAGATGCGACGCGAACTGCTCGGATGCCGCGCGCCACGAGAAGCGTTCCGCCCACGCGCGCGCAGTCGTGCGTTCGATCTTCAGCGCCTCGAGGCAGGCTTCCTGCAGGTCCTCGTGCATCGCGCCCGCGTCGCCTTCACCGAGCACGTCGATCGGGCCCGTGACGGGATACGCGGCCACCGGCGTGCCGCAGGCGAGGGCTTCGAGCAGCACGAGGCCGAACGTGTCGGTGCGACTCGGGAACACGAACACGTCGGCCGCAGCATACACCTTTGCAAGCTCGCCCTGTGACAGCACGCCGAGATAGTTCGCCTCCGGATAGCGCGACTTCAGCTCCGCGAGCGCGGGGCCTTCGCCCGCGACCCACTTCGAGCCGGGCAGGTCCAGGCGCAGGAACGCCTCGACGTTCTTCTCGATCGCGACGCGGCCCACGTACAGGAAGATCGGCCGCGCGGTGTTGAGCACCTTCGACTCCATCGGCCGGAAGATGTCGAGATCGACGCCGCGGGTCCACAGCACGACGTTCGTGAAGCCGAATTTCTCGAGGTCCTGCTTGACGACCGGCGTCGGCGCCATCACCGCGAGCGACGGGCCGTGGAACCAGTGCAGGAAGCGGTAGGTCGCGGCCAGCGGGATGCCGAAGCGCGCCTGCACGTATTCCGGAAAGCGCGTGTGGTACGCGGTCGTGTACGGCAGCTTGCGCGAGCGCGCGTAGCGCCGCGCGGCGAGGCCGAGCGGGCCTTCGGTCGCGATGTGCAGCGCATCGGGTGCGAACGCATCGATCCGCGCGCGCAGCTTGCGGTACGGCAGGATCGACAGGCGGATCTCGGGGTAGGTCGGGCAGGGTATCGTGCGGAATTCCAGCGGCGTCAGCAGTTCGACGCGATGGCCGAGCGCGGTGAGTTCGCGCGACGTGCTCTTCAGCGTGCGCACGACGCCGTTGACCTGCGGTTCCCACGCGTCGGTGACGATCATGATCTTCATCGCGGCTTTGTCCTGTAAGTAGGGTTGTGTCAGGCAGTGGCCTTGGCCTTGCGCGACGCGGTCTCCGACGGTGCGGTGCGCATCACCGTCCAGTAGACGATCTTCAGTTCGCCTTCCATCGTTTCGACGAGTGCGGACAGGCTTTCGACCCAGTCGCCGTCGTTGCAGTACAGCACGCCGTCGATGTCGCGGATCTCGGCCTTGTGGATGTGGCCGCACACGACGCCGTCGCAGCCGCGGCGGCGCGCCTCGTCGGTCATCACGGTCTCGAACTGCGAGATGAAGTTGACCGCGTTCTTGACCTGGTGCTTCAGGTACTGCGACAGTGACCAGTACTGGAAGCCGAGCCGGCTGCGGATCCGGTTGAACCAGCGGTTCAGCACGAGGATCAGCGTGTACAGCGTGTCGCCGAGGTACGCGAGCCATTTCGCGTGCTGGATCACGCCATCGAACAGGTCGCCGTGCACGATCCACAAACGTTTGCCCGCGAGCGTCGTGTGGAACGCCTCGCCGCGCACCTGGATGTCGCCGAACGCGAGGTCGCAGAACTGCCGCGCGCCTTCGTCGTGGTTGCCGGGGATGTAGACGACCTGCGTGCCCTTGCGCGCCTTGCGCAGGATCTTCTGCACGACGTCGTTGTGCGCCTGCGGCCAGTACCAGCCCTTCTTCAGCTGCCAGCCGTCGATGATGTCGCCGACGAGGTACAGGTATTCCGAATCGTTGTGGCGCAGGAAGTCGAGCAGGTACGGCGCCTGGCAGCCGCTCGAGCCGAGGTGGATGTCGGACAGCCAGATGGTGCGGTATCGATGGGTGGACGGGTCGGGATCGTCGTGCTGCGTGGTATGCGCGGCAGGCGGTTCTTGCGACGCCAGGCCATCGGTGACGGCCGAGCCGGACAGGAAGGCGGTAGCGGCGCGGGCGCCGATAGGGTGACGGAACAGGGAGGTCGCGGACGTTTTCTGGCCCATGCATGACTCGCGCCGGTTGACATTACCGGCATTCCGCCATGCGGGCGTGACTGTGCCATGACAGTCACGAGACGTTCTTATTACGACCGTTGCGGGGTGTTTAGCAGTGAATCGACGGGCGTTGCGTAATCTGTCGCACGGAACGGCCGACGGTTGTGCGGCAAGGCCGTCGGGCAGTGTGACGGAACGCAGGACGGGAGGCGGGACGAGCGGTTTTCGTCTGGCGAATGCGGCGCGTCAGCGTGGTATGGCGACGACGCGCGTGCGCGCGATCCGGTCGTGCGGGAACTGGCGATCGCCATGCAGCCGGGCAGCGCCGGCCCAGATGACGACCCAGGCGGCCGTGAGCGCGAGCGTGACGGGCACCGACAGGCCGAGGAGCGGATGCAGCGCGAGCGGCGGCAGGAACCACAGCCAGCCGAGCGCATAGCGGACGAGCGCGTGGCCGGCGCCCAGCGGCCGGCCGCTCGACGATTCGAGGCGCAGCCGCCAGGTCTTCATCGGCAGCGTCTGGCCGCCGTGGGTCCAGAACCATACGAAGTACGCGCCGACGACGAGCGCGATCCACGCGGCGAGCAGGTTGTGATGGACGAGGCCGTTGCGTTGCTGCGTCGCGAGGCTGAACGCGAGCCCCGCGAAGAACACGACGCCGAACAGCAGCACGCCTTCGTAGAGCAGCGCGGCGAGACGCCGCCGCACGGACGGCGTGGTGGTTGTGGTCTCGGGTGCGCGGGCGTTCGCCACGGCCGCTCAGGAGCCCTTGAACAGCGAGGGTGCGTCAGCGGGCGATACCGGCGCCACGGCGGGCGGAGCGGATGCGGTGCCGGCCGTCGACGAGGCAGGCACCGGCTGCGCGGCGGTGCCTGCCGACGCGGGCGCCGGTGCGGCGGCCGCGCCGCTTGCCGGATGTTCGTGCGAATTGACGAGGCGGCGGACGTCACGGTCGGCGACGGTCGGCGGTGCGCTGACGACGCTCGGCTTGCGGCGGCGCTCGGCGGCCGCGAGACGTTCCTTCTGTTCCTCGGGGAGCTGCTGATAGGCCTTCCACGCGCGCTCGCGCGCCTGCGCGGACAGTTCCTTCGCGCTCTGGTAGTTCTCGCGCGCGACGCGGCGCTGCTCGGGCGTCATCTTCGCCCATTCAGTCATCCGGTCCTGCAGGCGCTTCTGGTCATCGGGCGACAACTTCGCGAAACGCGATGCGATCTTCAGCCATTTTCGCTTGCGGGCGTCGCTGAAGCCGTCCCATTGGTCGGCGAACGGCGCGAGGGCCGCGTGCTGGGCCGGCGTGAGGCGCGCCCACGACAGCGGGCCGGTGGCGGCCGGCAGCGGCAGGGGCAGCGGCGGGAGTTCGGTGGTCAGCCCGGTCGCGGCCGAGGCCGGCGCGGCGGGGCTGATGGCCGCGACGGTCGTCGTCGCGGGGGCCGGGTGGAATCGGGAATACGTAGCGACGTAGCAAACGGCGATCGCAATCACGCATCCGAAAAATACGGCCAGGCCGCGCTTCTGACTCACCCGTGCGATCCCCTCGTTATTGTCTGTTAGTGAGCGCGCGAAAGATACGCGTTGAACCCGTGATCGAGATACGCGTTGAGCGGCAGGTCGTCGCTGAGCATCGCCGCGTCGATGTCGGCGAGTTCGGCGGTGCGCTGCATGTCTTCCCAGTAGGCGATGCCGACGAGCCCCGCGAGCAGCAGCGCCAGCGGCCACGCGCGCAGCAGGCGGCGCGCGAACGACGCCTGCGGGCGGCTCGCGGGTGCCGTGCCGTAGGCGCCGGCCGCGCCGGCAAAGGCCGGCACGAACACCGGCGCGGTCGCGGCTTCGGGCTTCTTGCGCGCGAGCGCGGCCCGGCGGGCGACGGCCAGACGGTCGGTGGTCGCGGCAGGCAGGGCGGCCGTGCGCTCGTCAAGCGCGCGGCGCACCTTCAGCGCGAATTCGTATTCTCGATTTGCGGGAGCGGAGCTCATAGCGTGATTCCTTTGGCCTTGAGCGCTTGCGCCAGTGTGTGTGTGGCCCGCGAGCAGTGCGTCTTCACGCTGCCCTCGGAGCACCCCATTGCGGCGGCAGTCTCGGCGACATCCATATCTTCCCAATAACGCATCAGGAACGCTTCCCGTTGACGCGCCGGAAGCTTCTGGATTTCTTCGTCGATCAGGGCCAGAACCTGCTCTCTTTCGAGGCGGTGCTCGCTGCTCTCGACGCCCGCGTTGTCGTCCGCGGATTCGAGTGTTTCGAGCGGGTCGAAGTCTTCGTCGTCGGTATTGTTCAGCGACGAGAAGAGCGTGACCCAGGTGTTGCGGACTTTCTGCCGGCGAAACCAGTCGTGGACCGTGTTCTGCAGGATCCGCTGAAAAAGCAGCGGCAATTCGGCCGCCGGCCGGTCGCCGTACTTTTCGGCGAGCTTGATCATCGCGTCCTGCACGATGTCGAGCGACGCATCGTCGTCACGCACGGCGTACGCGGCCTGCTTGAACGCGCGCCTTTCGACGCCCGCCAGAAAGTCGGCGAGTTCCTTGTCTGATGCCATTCCGTGAAGGTATGCGCTGCGGGCCGCTGCGTGGTGAAAAAGGTCGAAAAATTTCGTAAAACCCGCGGATGCTATCAAATTTTCGTGCCGCTTGGCACCGGGGCGGGCGCTGTACGTTGCGCGCGAGCCGCGGCGGCGGGGCGCCGGGCGGCGCGCATGATGCGGTGCGGGATATTTTGCTTGACGACCCAATCGCGACCCGCTATCGTCAACGATTCGCAACATGAAGTGATGGTCTCATTTGAGGCTGGCCCAAGAAGCCCGCCCTTCAAACTGGACGCGCCGCTTGAACCCGAGCCACAAGCCCGGCAGAGAGCACCCGATCAATTTTTTGCCGAAAATTCGAAAGGTCAAAATGAACATGCCCAGCGCGGAATTCTCCACGTCGGAACCCCTTTCCCCTCCCGATAGCGACTCCATCGGCGGCACCGTGCTGATGAAGGCACTCGCCGACGAAAACGTCGAATTCATCTGGGGCTACCCCGGCGGCTCGGTTCTCTACATCTACGACGAGCTGTACAAGCAGGACAAGATTCAGCACGTGCTGGTGCGCCATGAACAGGCGGCCGTGCACGCAGCCGATGCGTATGCGCGTTCCACCGGCAATGTCGGCGTCTGTCTCGTGACGTCGGGCCCCGGTGTCACCAACGCGGTGACCGGCATCGCAACGGCCTACATGGATTCGATCCCGATGGTCGTGATCAGCGGCCAGGTGCCGACTGCCGCGATCGGCCAGGATGCTTTCCAGGAATGCGACACCGTTGGCATCACGCGTCCGTGCGTGAAGCACAACTTCCTCGTGAAGGACGTGCGCGACCTCGCGGAAACCGTCAAGAAGGCGTTCTACATTGCCCGTACCGGCCGTCCGGGCCCGGTGCTGATCGACATCCCGAAGGACATCTCGAAGACGCCGTGCCAGTACGAGCCCGTCAAGAGCGTGTCGCTGCGTTCGTACAATCCCGTCACGAAGGGCCATTCGGGCCAGATCCGCAAGGCCGTGTCGCTGCTGCTGACGGCCAAGCGTCCGTACATCTACACGGGCGGCGGCATCATCCTCGCCGACGCGTCGCGTGAGCTGAACCAGTTCGCGGACCTGCTCGGCTACCCGGTCACGAACACGCTGATGGGCCTCGGCGGCTATCGCGCGTCGGACAAGAAATTCCTCGGCATGCTCGGCATGCACGGCACCTACGAAGCGAACATGGCGATGCAGCACTGCGACGTGCTGATCGCGATCGGTGCCCGCTTCGACGATCGCGTGATCGGCGACCCGGCGCACTTCGCGTCGCGTCCGCGCAAGATCATCCACATCGACATCGACCCGTCGTCGATCTCGAAGCGCGTGAAGGTCGACATCCCGATCGTCGGCGACGTGAAGGAAGTGCTGAAGGAACTGATCGAGCAGCTGCAGACGGCCGAGCACGGCCCCGACACCGAGGCGCTCGCGCAATGGTGGAAGGACATCGAGGGCTGGCGCTCGAAGGACTGCCTGAAGTACGACCGCGAAAGCGAGATCATCAAGCCGCAATACGTGGTGGAGAAGGCGTGGGAGCTGACGGACGGCAATGCGTTCGTGTGCTCGGACGTCGGCCAGCACCAGATGTGGGCTGCGCAGTTCTACCGATTCAACAAGCCGCGTCGCTGGATCAACTCCGGCGGCCTCGGCACGATGGGCTTCGGCCTGCCGGCAGCGATGGGCGTCAAGATGGCGCACCCGGACGACGACGTGCTGTGCATCACGGGCGAAGGCTCGATCCAGATGTGCATCCAGGAACTGTCGACCTGCCTGCAGTACGACACGCCCGTGAAGATCATTTCGCTGAACAACCGCTACCTCGGCATGGTCCGCCAGTGGCAGCAGATCGAATACAGCAAGCGCTATTCGCATTCGTACATGGATGCGCTGCCGGATTTCGTGAAGCTCGCCGAAGCGTACGGCCATGTGGGCTTGCGGATCGAAAAGACCTCGGATGTGGAGCCGGCGCTGAAGGAAGCGCTGCGCCTGAAGGATCGCACCGTGTTTCTCGACTTCCAGACCGATCCGACCGAAAACGTCTGGCCGATGGTACAGGCCGGCAAGGGCATCACCGAGATGCTGCTCGGATCGGAAGACCTGTAACGGCGCGACGCGCGCCCGGCCGGATGCGGCCGCCTTCACGAAGGGCGGTGCGGCACGCGGCGGCGCGCGGCGCGAGTGAATCGACACGGACACATTCTGGAAGAAGCGAACATGAGACACATCATTTCCGTCCTGCTGGAGAACGAACCGGGCGCGCTGTCGCGCGTGGTCGGCCTGTTCTCCGCACGCGGCTACAACATCGAAACCTTGACGGTGGCGCCGACCGAAGACCAATCGCTGTCGCGGCTCACCATCGTTTCCATTGGCTCCGACGACGTGATCGAACAGATCACGAAGCATCTGAACCGCCTGATCGAGGTGGTGAAAGTGGTGGACCTGACCGACGGTGCACACATCGAACGCGAGCTGATGCTGATCAAGGTACGTGCAGTGGGCAAGGAGCGCGAAGAAATGAAGCGGATGTCGGACATTTTCCGCGGCCGCATCATCGACGTGACCGAAAAGACCTACACGATCGAATTGACGGGCGCGAGCGACAAGCTCGACGCATTCATCCAGGGGCTGGACGCGGGCGCGATCCTGGAGACCGTGCGCACCGGCAGCTCCGGCATCGGGCGCGGCGAGCGCATCCTGAAGGTGTGATGCCGAAATTGCCATAGAGGCACGCCGGGTGCGCCGTCATGTCCCGGCCCGCAGTACTCCATCCGAACGAATTGTTGAATTTTTGAATTAGCGAAGGAACCATCATGAACGTTTTCTACGACAAAGACGCCGACCTCTCCCTCATCAAGGGCAAGCAAGTCACGATCATCGGCTACGGCTCGCAAGGCCATGCACACGCGCTGAACCTGAAGGAAAGCGGCGTGAACGTGACGGTCGGCCTGCGCAAGGACGGCGCGTCGTGGAGCAAGGCCGAAAACGCCGGGCTGTCGGTCAAGGAAGTCGCGGAAGCGGTGAAGGGCGCAGACGTCGTCATGATGCTGCTGCCGGACGAGCAGATCGCCGACGTGTACGCGAAGGAAGTGCACGCGAACATCAAGCAAGGCGCGGCGCTGGCATTCGCGCACGGCTTCAACGTCCACTACGGCCAGGTGATCCCGCGCGCTGACCTCGACGTGATCATGATCGCGCCGAAGGCACCGGGCCACACCGTGCGCGGCACGTACTCGCAAGGTGGCGGCGTGCCGCACCTGATCGCGGTTGCGCAGAACAAGTCGGGCGCGGCACGCGACATCGCGCTGTCGTACGCGGCAGCGAACGGCGGCGGCCGTGCCGGCATCATCGAGACGAACTTCCGTGAAGAGACCGAAACCGACCTGTTCGGCGAGCAGGCCGTGCTGTGCGGCGGTACCGTCGAGCTGATCAAGGCCGGCTTCGAGACGCTGGTCGAAGCAGGCTACGCGCCGGAAATGGCGTACTTCGAGTGCCTGCACGAACTGAAGCTGATCGTCGACCTGATCTACGAAGGCGGCATCGCGAACATGAACTACTCGATCTCGAACAACGCCGAATACGGCGAGTACGTGACGGGCCCGCGTGTCGTCACGGAAGAGACGAAGAAGGCGATGAAGCAGTGCCTGACCGACATCCAGACGGGCGAGTACGCGAAGAGCTTCATTCTCGAGAACAAGGCAGGCGCACCGACGCTGCAGTCGCGCCGTCGCCTGACGGCCGAGCACCAGATCGAACAGGTCGGTGCGAAGCTGCGTGCGATGATGCCGTGGATCGCGAAGAACAAGCTCGTCGACCAGACGAAGAACTAAGCACCGCGTGCTGTTTCGGCCCTTCGAGTGGAGGGTCGGTATCAAAAAGCCGTCCGAAGGCAGCAGTGCCCCGGGCGGCTTTTGCTATCCTACGGGCTTTGCAATTCACCGAACACAGAACGAATCCATGAACTATCCTCATCCGATCATCGCGCGCGAAGGCTGGCCGTTCATCGCGATTGCTGCCGTCATCGCGCTGTTGATCCACGCCGTCGGGGGCTTCGGCTTCGCGTGGCCGTTCTGGCTGCTGCTCGTCTTCGTCGTCCAGTTCTTCCGCGATCCGCAGCGCCCGATCCCCGCGCAGCCGAATGCGGTGCTGTGCCCGGCAGACGGCCGCATCGTCGCGGTCGAGACCGCACAAGACCCGTACGCGAACCGTGAAGCGCTGAAGATCAGCGTGTTCATGAATGTATTCAATGTCCACTCGCAGCGTTCGCCGGTCGATGGCGCGATCACCAAGGTCGAGTACTTCCCGGGCGCGTTCCTGAACGCGGCGATCGACAAGGCGTCGACCGAGAACGAGCGCAATGCGGTCGTGATCCAGACGGCAAGCGGCAAGACCGTCACCGCCGTGCAGATCGCAGGCCTCGTCGCCCGCCGGATCCTCTGCTACGTCCGGGCCGGCGAGCCGCTGTCGCGCGGCCAGCGCTACGGTTTCATCCGCTTCGGTTCGCGCGTCGACGTGTACCTGCCGCTCGGCAGCCGCGCGAAGGTGTCGATCGGCGAGAAGGTCTACGCGTCGTCGACGATCCTCGCCGAGCTCGAGCAGTAAGCGGCGGGGCGCACGATGGCCGCATTCAAACCGCGTCGGCCGCGTAACGGCTCCGGTCAGACGCCACGCCCGTTCCGCCGCAACAAGGTGATGGCGCCCGATGCGGCGCCGCTCGAGAGCCGCCGCGCCGCGCGCCAGCGGTTCCTGAAGACGCGCGGCATCTACCTGCTGCCGAACGCATTCACGACCGCTGCGCTGTTCTGCGGCTTCTTCGCGGTCGTGCAGGCGATGAACGTGCGCTTCGAGATCGCCGCGATCGCGATTTTCGTCGCGATGGTGCTCGACGGGATGGACGGGCGCGTCGCACGCATGACGCACACGCAGAGCGCGTTCGGCGAGCAGTTCGACAGCCTGTCGGACATGGTGTCGTTCGGCGTCGCGCCCGCGCTCGTGATGTACGAGTGGGTGCTGAAGGATCTCGGCCGCTGGGGCTGGCTCGCCGCGTTCGTCTACTGCTCGGGCGCCGCGCTGCGTCTCGCGCGCTTCAACACGAACATCGGCGTGGTCGACAAGCGCTTCTTCCAGGGGCTGCCGAGCCCGGCCGCCGCCGCGCTGATCGCGGGCTTCGTGTGGCTCGCGACCGACAACCGCGTGCCGATGAAGCTCGGCTGGCTGCCGTGGGTCGCGTTCGTGCTGACGATCTACGCGGGCGTGACGATGGTGTCGAACGCGCCGTTCTACAGCGGCAAGGCGCTCGACGTGCGGCACCGCGTGCCGTTCGCGGCGATCCTGCTGGTCGTCGTCGCGTTCGTGCTCGTGTCGTCCGATCCGCCGCTGATGCTGTTCTGCCTGTTCGTGCTGTACGGGCTGTCCGGCTATGTGTTCTGGGCCTACATGGCCGTCCGCGGGCGCGCGAATCCGGCGCGCTCGTCGCAACGCGATCACTGACGCGCGATTGACCCGGAAACGGCGGCTTCGAGGCCGCCGTTTTTATTTGCTCCCTTTTTCGCGCCGGGGCGCGGGAATCCCCGGGCGGCGTCCGATTGCGCGGTCACCGGAATGCCGCTATAGTCTTCGGCATGACTGCATTTTCCCGCCTCTCCCTCCTTCTAGCCGGTGCGCCGCTACGCGCGCTAGCTTTGGCGCGCCTGCCGCGCTGACCGTTCTCGCCCCCCGTCTCAAGCCTCGTCTGTTGTTGAGCGTCGCCAGCGGTGGCGCGATCTCGTTACGTTTGACTTCCGTATAAAGAGCCCTGGAGCCCCCCATGACAGACAAGCTGATCATTTTCGATACGACGTTGCGTGACGGCGAACAATCGCCCGGTGCGTCGATGACGAAGGAAGAGAAAATCCGCATCGCGAAGAACCTCGAGCGGATGAAGGTCGACGTGATCGAAGCCGGCTTCGCGGCCAGCTCGAACGGCGACTTCGACGCGATCCACACGATCGCCGGTCTCGTGAAGGACAGCACGATCTGCTCGCTGGCGCGGGCCAACGACAAGGACATCCAGCGCGCCGCCGACGCGCTGAAGCCGGCCAACAGCTCGCGGATCCACACGTTCATCGCGACGTCGCCGCTGCACATGGAAAAGAAGCTGCGGATGACGCCGGACCAGGTGTTCGAGCAGGCGCGTCTCGCGGTGCGTTTCGCGCGCAAGTTCACTGACAACGTCGAATTCTCGCCGGAAGACGGCAGCCGTTCGGATCTCGATTTCCTGTGCCGCGTGCTGGAAGCCGTGATCGCGGAAGGCGCGACGACGATCAACATCGCCGACACGGTCGGCTACGGCGTGCCGGAGCTCTACGGCAACCTCGTGAAGACGCTGCGCGAGCGCATTCCGAACTCGGACAAGGCGATCTTCTCGGTGCACTGCCACAACGACCTCGGGATGGCGGTCGCGAACTCGCTGGCCGGCGTGAAGATCGGCGGTGCGCGCCAGATCGAGTGCACGATCAACGGGCTCGGCGAGCGCGCGGGCAACACGTCGCTCGAAGAAATCGTGATGGCCGTGAAGACGCGCAAGGACTACTTCGGTCTCGACGTCGGCATCGACACGTCGCAGATCGTGCCGACGTCGAAGCTCGTGTCGCAGATCACCGGTTTCGTCGTGCAGCCGAACAAGGCGGTGGTCGGCGCGAACGCGTTCGCGCACGCGTCGGGCATCCACCAGGACGGCGTGCTGAAGGCACGCGACACCTACGAGATCATGCGCGCGGAAGACGTGGGCTGGACTGCGAACAAGATCGTGCTCGGCAAGCTGTCGGGTCGTAACGCGTTCAAGCAGCGCCTGCAGGAACTCGGCGTGTCGCTCGACAGCGAAGCCGAACTGAACGCCGCGTTCATGCGCTTCAAGGATCTGGCCGACCGCAAGGCCGAGATCTTCGACGAGGACATCATCGCGATCGTCTCCGAAGAGTCGTCGCTCGCGCACGAGCAGGAGCACTACAAGTTCGTGTCGCTGTCGCAGCGCTCGGAAACGGGCGAGCAGCCGCAGGCGAAGGTCGTGTTCGCGGTCGAAGGCCAGGAAGTGACGGGCGAGGCGCGCGGCAACGGCCCGGTCGACGCGACGTTCAATGCGATCGAAGGTGAAGTCGGCAGCGGGTCCGAATTGCTGCTGTACTCGGTGAACGCCATCACGACCGGCACGCAGGCGCAGGGCGAGGTGACCGTCCGCCTGTCGAAGAGCGGGCGGATCGTCAATGGCGTCGGCACGGATCCGGACATCGTCGCCGCATCGGCGAAGGCGTATATCTCCGCGCTGAACAAGCTGCATTCGAAGGACGACAAGCTCAACCCGCAGCGCTCGTAAGCGCCGCGCGCTGCGCCTCTCCGGAACGCCCCGTGCGGCCCTGCGCCGCCGGGGCGTTTTTTCATCTGCCGCTCATTCGGCGGCCGGCGCGCGGAACAGCCAGCGGCGCGTCGCGGGGCGCGGTGCCGGGCTGCGCCGGCGGAACTCGACCGCGATCCCGCGACGCGGCGCATCGGCGACGAACGCCTCGAGCAGCTCGAGCACGTCGTGATCGATGTAGTCGGCGCGTGTCGCGTCGATGATCACCGCCGCGCGGTCCGGAATGTGCCGCAGGTGGTGCTTGACCTGCACCTTGCCGAGGAACGACACGTCCTTGCGGAACGACAGCAGGAAGTGGTCGTCGTGCTGCGCGAGCGTGACGGGGCTCTTCAGGTTCGCGACGGCGACCGCCAGCACGCTGCACGCGAGGCCGAGCGCGATGCCGAACAGCAGGTCGACCGAGAGCACACCGATGATCGTCGCCGCGAACGGCACGAACGCGGCCGGGCCTTGCTTCATCACCGAACGGAACAGCGCCGGCTTCGCGAGCTTGAAGCCCGTGTGGATCAGGATCGCGGCCAGGCTCGCGAGCGGGATCAGGTTGATGAGGCCGGTGAGCGCGAACACGCTCGCGAGCAGCAAAATCCCGTGGACGATGGCCGACATCCGGCTTTGCGCGCCCGCGTTGACGTTAACCGAGCTGCGTACGATCACCGACGTGATCGGCAGGCCGCCGACCGCGCCCGCGACGAGATTGCCGACACCCTGGGCCTTCAGCTCGCGATCGGGCTGCACCGGCCGGCGCTTCGGGTCGATCTGCTCGACTGCTTCGAGGCTCAGCAGCGTCTCGAGGCTCGCGACGACCGCGAGCGTGATCGCGACGCGCCACACGTCCGGATTGACGAGCTGCGCGAAATTCGGCCCGAGCTCCGCGTGCTTGAGCGAGGCAGCGAGCGCCGCGAACGACCCGAGCTCGGGCAGCGTCACGCGATGGGCGGCGCCCGGCGCAACGGCCGGCGCGACGAAACCCAGCACGAGCGTCGCGCCGATCCCGAGCACGACGACTGCGAGCGGCGCGGGTACCGAGCGCACCAGCGCGAAGCGGCGCAGTACAGGCGTGTCCCACGCGATCAGCAGCGCGAGCGACGCGAGCGCGATAGCCGTGGCGGCCCATGCGACCGGCAGGCCCGGCCAGTTCGCAAACGGTTGCGCGGCCGAGCCGCCGATGCCGAACGCGAACGGAATCTGCTTCACGATCAGCAGCAGGCCGATCGCGGCGAGCATGCCCTTGATGACGGGCGACGGCACGTAGGCGGCGAAGCGGCCGGCGCGCAGCATGCCGAACCCGAACTGCAGCACGCCGGACAGCAGCACCGCGAGCAGGAACGCGGAGAAGCTGCCGAGTTGCGCGATCCCTTCGACGACGATCACGACGAGGCCGGCGGCCGGCCCGCTGACGGACAGCGACGAGCCGCTCAGCAGCGCGACGATGATGCCGCCGACGATGCCGGACACGAGCCCGGCGAACGGCTCGACGCCCGAGGCGTTGGCGATGCCGAGACAGAGCGGCAGTGCGACGAGGAAAACGACGATGCCGGCGACGATGTCGCGCGGCAGGGTGGACAAGCGCTCGTTCAGTTTCATGGTTGGGGCGATTTCATTGGCGTTGGGGCGGGGGGATGCATCAGCCGAGCGCGTCGGCGGTTGCGGCCAGCGCGGGTTCGACGTCGACGGGCGCCGCCGCGTAGCCCGAATCGAGCTCCAGCAGGCGACCGTCGGCGAGCGAGAAGATCCAGCCATGCACGAGCGGCGGCCGCTCGCGGCCGCGCACGATCGGCGACGCGCGCAGCAGCCGTACCTGTTCGAGCACGTTCAGTTCGGCGAGGCGATCGGCGGCGGCCGTGTCGTCGAGCCCGTCGAGCGTGTCGCGATGGCGCCGTGCGAGCGCGCAAAGCGGTGCGATGCGGCGCGCGACGTGCGGCAGGTCGGCCGGCGGCGGCAGCAGCGACGCGCGCACGCCGCCGCAGCCGTAATGCCCGCACACGATCACGTGGTCGACCTTCAGCACGCGCACCGCGTACTCGAGCACGCTGGCGGAATTGTCGTCGTCGGGGTGGAACAGGTTCGCGATGTTGCGATGGACGAACAGTTCGCCGGGCGCGCAGTGCGTGATGGTTTCGGCCGGCACGCGGCTGTCGGCGCAGCCGATCCACAGTACGCGCGGGTTCTGGCCGCGCGCGAGCGCGTCGAAGAAGCCGGGCGAGTGTTCACGCGTCTCGCGGGCCCAGGCAATGTTGGCAACCAGCATGCTCTTGGGGCGATTCATGAGGACTCCTTTGTGACCAAGGCAAATAAATATCGATGAAATGACGCAATCGCAATCTTTCTGAATTGAAAGGTTCAGTTTCGACTGATATTAGGGGTATGCCCTAGCACTCCGGGTGCAATGAAACAAATTGTTTCAAATTGATTTGGCGTAGTGCATCGTGTGCACCAACCCAACGCATGACATGCACTGGATATGCCTGATTCGGCGCAATGGCCCGCATGACGGGGCGTTCAGCGGATTGCCATCGGCATGTCATCAATCGGAAAAGTTTTCCGCAATAATCCCCGAATTAAATAAGGCAGCGGAAAAAAGGAAATGGCCATTCCACAATAATTCGTGAATGGCCATTGTGATAATTGCGCGTAAATGCGTAATCGGTCAGAACAGGTTGCGGCGATCGGGATCGTGCAGCGGGTCCGGGGTTTTCTGCGTGATGCGCAGGATGCCCTGCGGATCGAAATAGAAGCTGTACATCATGTACCAGACGTTGTCCTCGAGATACCGGTACGTCCACACCTCGCGCTTCATCAGCGGGAAGTAGGACGTCTCGACCGGGCGTCCGAAATTGACGAGCACGTCGGTCTTCGTCCATTTGCCGATTTCCGCGCGATAGAACTCGCTCGGCTGCAGCACCTGGCGCACGTTGACGATCTTGTGGGCAGCGTCGACATCGGCCGCGATCGTGATCTCGCCCATCGGCTGGGTCGGCCACATCAGTCGCTTGCCGCCGCCGGGCAGGTCATAGATCTCGCGCGGCGGGCCCATGCGCGCGACGATCGCCGACTCGTCCTGGCCGGCCTGGTATTGCTGCCACGGTTGCGCGCAACCGGCCAGCAGTGCGGCGGCACAGGCGACCAGCACCGGCAGGCGCGCGGGAATGCGAATGCGCATGGGATTCTCCAGAACACGGAAACAGGCCCCGTTGTATCACGGACGGCGCGCGACGGTGCATCGCCCGGAAAAAATCGGTGCGGATCGCCGGCAGGGCTGGGCTTGCGGGCGGCGGGCGCGCCGGCCTATGATCCGCGCTTCTCGGGCAGATTGAAGGGCAGGTGGCCGATGCAGGGTTGGAAGCGGTGCGCGCTCGCGTGGAGCGCAGGATGGATGCTCGTGTCGTGCGCGTTTGCCGGTGGCGAGCCCGTGCGGATCGCGCTGATCGAAGGGATGTCGGGCCCGTTCGCGAACGCGGGCGCGGCGGTCGAGCGCAACCTGCGCTTCGGCGTCGAGCAGGTCAACGCGGCGGGCGGCGTGAAGCTGCGCGACGGCACCCACCCGCTCGAACTCGTCGTGCTCGACAGCAAGGGCAGCCCGGAGGAGGCGCTCGTGCAGCTGCGCGCGGCTGCGGACCGCCATATCGGCTTCGTTGCGCAGGGCAACAGCTCGGCCGTCGCGGCTGCGCTCGTCGCGGCGCTCGACAAGCTGAACGCGCGCGACCCGGACAGCCGGATGCTGTTCCTGAACTATTCGGCCGACGATCCCGCGCTGACCGGTGCGCGCTGCAGCTTCTGGCATTTCCGCTTCGATGCGCACGCGGGCATGCGGATGGCCGCGCTCGCGGACGTGATGGCGCGCGACCGCGCACTGCGCAAGGTCTATCTGCTGAACCAGGACTACAGCTTCGGCCACGACGTCAGCGCGCTCGCGCGGCAGGCGCTGGCCGCGCGGCGCCCGGACGTGACGATCGCCGGCGACGAATTCCACCCGATCGGCCGGATCAAGGATTTCGCGCCGTATATCGCGAAGATCCGCGCGAGCGGAGCCGACGCCGTCGTGACCGGCAACTGGGGCAACGATCTCACGCTGCTCGTGAAGGCGGCGCGCGAGCAGGGGCTGAACGCGAAGTTCTACACGTTCTACGGCAACAGCCTCGGCGCGCCGGCCGCGCTGGGCGACGCCGGCGTCGGGCGCGTCGTGGCCGTGGCCGACTGGCACCCGAACGCGGGCGGCGCGAAATCGGACGCGTTCTACCGCGCGTTCCGGACCCGTTTCCCGGCCACGCAGGACGACTATCCGGTGCGGAGGATGAGCCTGATGATCGAGATGCTGGCCGCCGCGATGAACCGCGCGGGGTCGGCCGACCCCGTCGCGGTCGCGCGGGCGCTCGAGGGTTTGTCGTTCGACGACGGTTTCCATGCGTCGCGGATGCGCGCGCAGGATCACCAGTTGATCCAGCCCCTTTATGTGATGGAGATGGACAAGGCCGGCACGCCGGGCGTGCGCTTCGACAACGAGGGGTCGGGCTATGGCTTCCGGACGGTGCTGGCGGTGCCGGCGCAGCGCACGGAGATGCCGTCCGCATGCTCGATGACGCGTCCGTGACAGGAGGCGGTAAGAACGGCGAGGAGTTGTGCTACAATGCCCGCCGGTTGTAAGTCACGGCACGGCCATTCTTCCGTGTCCGCCTGTTCAGTTAGAAAGGAAATCACATGTCTGTTGCAGATATCAAGAAGTCGGAAGTCGTTGCTCAGTTCGCCCGCGGTACCAACGACACGGGGTCGCCCGAAGTCCAGGTCGCACTGCTGACCGCACGTATCGTCGAACTGACGGGTCACTTCAAGACCCATGCGAAGGATCACCACAGCCGCCGCGGCCTGCTGCGCATGGTGAGCCGCCGCCGCAAGCTGCTCGACTACCTCAAGGGCAAGGATGCCGACCGTTACCGCGCACTGATCGAGAAGCTGGGTCTGCGTAAGTAATCGAGGCGATTGCCGCCAGCAAGATGCCTGTGTCAGTCCGCTGATACAGGCATTTTGTTTTTGCGCGGTGCGTAGCGTCACGCGCATCGCAGGCTGTCCGGCCCGTTCGTCCGGGGCAGCCGCAACGGCCGATACCGGGGCAGGATTTGTGTCATTCCAGCGCGTCGCTGCGCGAGCGCCGCGCTGGAATGGCATAAAAAACACACCTTGCTCCGGGTGATTCGGCCGGGACGCCGCCGTGCCGGATGGCCGGCGCGGCGAATGAAATGCATGAATACAAAGGAGCAACCATGTCCATGTTCAACAAGGTCGTGAAGGAATTCCAGTGGGGCCAGCACAAGGTGCGCCTCGAAACCGGTGAAGTCGCTCGCCAGGCGAGCGGTGCGGTGATCGTCGACGTTGAAGACACCGTCGTGCTGGCAACCGTCGTCGGCGCGAAGTCGGCGAAGCCGGGTCAGGACTTCTTCCCGCTGACCGTCGATTACCTCGAGAAGACCTACTCGGCCGGCAAGATCCCGGGCGGCTTCTTCCGCCGCGAAGGCCGTCCATCGGAGCACGAGACGCTGACGTCGCGCCTGATCGACCGTCCGCTGCGCCCGCTGTTCCCGGAAGGCTTCTACAACGAAGTCCAGGTCGTGATCCACGTGCTGTCCGTGAACCCGGAAATCCCGGCGGACATTCCCGCGCTGATCGGCGCATCGGCTGCGCTCGCCGTGTCGGGCCTGCCGTTCAACGGCCCGGTCGGTGCCGCACGCGTGGCTTACATCGACAACGCATATGTGCTGAACCCGACGCGTGACCAGATCAAGGCGTCGAGCCTCGACCTCGTCGTCGCAGGTACGGAACGCGCCGTGCTGATGGTCGAGTCGGAAGCCGACCAGCTGTCGGAAGAAGTGATGCTGGGCGCCGTGGTGTTCGGCCACGAGCAAATGCAGGTCGCGATCGACGCGATCCACGAACTGGTCCGCGAAGGCGGCAAGCCCGAGTGGGACTGGCAGCCGGCGCCGAAGAACGAAGCGCTGATCGCGCGCGTGACCGAGCTGGCACAAAACGACCTGCTCGCTGCTTATCAGCTCCGCGACAAGCAAGCGCGTTCGGCGAAGCTGAAGGAAGTCTACTCGGCGACCTCGGCGAAGCTCGAGGAAGAGGCGCTGGCGGCCGGTACGGTCGCGGCCGACAAGGCTACCGTCGGCAACGTGCTGTTCGACATCGAGGCAAAGATCGTCCGTTCGCAGATCCTGAACGGCGAGCCGCGTATCGACGGCCGCGACACGCGCACCGTGCGCCCGATCGAAATCCGCACCGGTGTGCTGCCGCGTACCCACGGCTCGGCGCTGTTCACGCGCGGCGAGACGCAGGCGCTGGTCGTCGCGACGCTCGGCACGAAGGGTGACGAGCAGATCATCGACGCGCTCGAAGGCGAATACCGCGAGCGCTTCATGCTCCACTACAACATGCCCCCGTTCGCGACCGGTGAAACGGGCCGCGTCGGCTCGCCGAAGCGCCGCGAAATCGGCCACGGCCGCCTCGCGAAGCGCGCGCTGGTCAAGTGCCTGCCGAGCGCCGACGAATTCGGCTACTCGATCCGCGTCGTGTCGGAAATCACCGAATCGAACGGCTCGTCGTCGATGGCATCGGTATGCGGCGGCTGCCTCGCGCTGATGGACGCCGGCGTGCCGATGAAGGCGCACGTCGCGGGTATCGCGATGGGCCTGATCCTCGAAGGCAACAAGTTCGCGGTGCTGACCGACATCCTCGGCGACGAAGATCACCTCGGCGACATGGACTTCAAGGTGGCCGGCACGGAGCAAGGCGTGACGGCACTGCAGATGGACATCAAGATCCAGGGCATCACGAAGGAAATCATGCAGGTCGCGCTCGCGCAGGCGAAGGAAGGCCGCATGCACATCCTCGGCAAGATGACGTCGGCAGTCTCGGGTGCGAACACGCAACTGTCGGAATTCGCGCCGCGCATGATCACGATCAAGATCAACCCGGAAAAGATCCGCGACGTGATCGGCAAGGGCGGTTCGGTGATCCGCGCGCTGACGGAAGAAACGGGCACGACAATCGACATCTCCGATGACGGCGTCGTGACGATCGCGAGCACGAACAGCGACGGCATGGCCGAAGCGAAGAAGCGCATCGAGCAAATCACGGCCGAGATCGAAGTCGGCCAGGTGTACGAAGGCACGGTGCTCAAGCTGCTCGATTTCGGTGCGATCGTGAACCTGCTGCCGGGCAAGGACGGCCTGCTGCACATCTCGGAAATCGTCAACGAGCGCGTGAAGGACATCAACGACTACCTGAAGGAAGGTCAGCAGGTCAAGGTCAAGGTCATTCAGACGGACGAGAAGGGCCGTGTGCGCCTGTCGGCCAAGGCGCTGCTGAACGAAGCAGCCGCGGCAGCGCAGTCGGACACGCCGCCGCAGCAGTAAGCGGACGGGCGGACCAACGGCCGGCAGTGCGAAAGCGCGCCGGCCGTTTTTTCTGTAGCATCGTTGTGCGGCGCAGCAGCGCCGGCGAGGCGCTCGTGCCCTGCGCGCGGGCGTGCCATCCGATTCCGTTCCTGGAGCCTCCCTCACCATGAAAGCCATCGAAATCACCGAATTCGGCGCCCCTGACGTGCTGAAGCTTGCGGAGCGTCCGCGCCCCGAACCGAAGCGCGGCGAGGTGCTGATCAAGGTGGCGGCTTCCGGTGTGAACCGGCCCGACGTGTTCCAGCGCAAGGGCGCCTATGCGCCGCCGCCGGGTGCGTCGGATCTGCCGGGGCTCGAGGTGGCAGGCGAAATCGTCGGCGGCGACCTGTCCGATGCCGCGCTGAACCCGTTCGGCCTGAAGCTGGGCGATCGCGTGTGCGCGCTGCTCGCGGGCGGCGGTTACGCCGAATACGCGGTCGCACCGCTGCCGCAATGCCTGCCCGTGCCCGACGGGCTCACCGATATCGAGGCCGCGTCGCTGCCCGAAACGTTCTTCACCGTGTGGAGCAACGTGTTCGACCGTGCGGGGCTCGGCGCGGGCGAGGGCGGCGAGCAGGAGACGCTGCTGGTTCAGGGCGGCTCGAGCGGCATCGGCGTGACGGCCATCCAGATCGCGCATGCGCTCGGCTTTCGCGTGTTCGCGACGGCCGGCACCGCCGACAAGTGCCGCGCGTGCGAGGCGCTCGGCGCCGAACGTGCGATCAACTACAAGACCGAAGACTTCGTCGAGGTCGTGAAGTCGTTGACGCACGATCGCGGCGTCGACGTGATCCTCGACATGGTGGCGGGCTCGTACGTGCCGCGCGAGCTGTCCGCGCTCGCGGACGGCGGCCGTCTCGTGCTGATCGCGCTGCTCGGCGGCGCGAAGGCCGACGTCAACCTGAGCGAGATCCTGCGCCGCCGGCTGACCATCACGGGTTCGACGCTGCGCCCGCGCCCGGTCGAGTTCAAGGCGCGCATCGCCGCGCAACTGAAGGCGCGCGTGTGGCCGCTGATCGCCGACGGCCGCATCAAGCCGGTGATCTATCGCGTGCTGCCGGCCGCGGACGCCGCGCACGCGCATGCGCTGATGGAAAGCAGCGAGCACACCGGCAAGATCGTCCTCGATTGGGGTACGAACGCCTGACGGCCCGTGTGGCCGGGCTTGACATGCGCGGTTTGACCGGTTCAAGCCGTGCGCAGTAAAATCGCGGGTTTGCTTCGCCAGATCAAACCTGACGGCCGGTTTCCGGCGCGTTATTGACCAAGCAACGACCAAGCGGTGACGAGACAGACACGATGTCGAAACAGAGAACGAAGCGGGTGATCGGCAACTGGAAGATGCACGGCCGGCTGGCCGGCAACCAGGCGTTGCTGAACGAAGTGGTGCAGGGTGTGGGCGCGGTGGCGGCCGAAACGTCGGTCGGCGTGTGCGTGCCGTTCCCGTATCTCGCGCAGGTTCATGCGCAGCTCGACGGCGGCCGTGTCGCCTGGGGCGCGCAGGACGTGTCCGCGCACGAACAGGGCGCGTTCACCGGCGAAGTGGCGGCTGCGATGGTCGCGGAGTTCGGCGCACGCTATGCGATCGTCGGTCACTCGGAGCGTCGCGCGTATCACGGCGAAAGCAACGAGACGGTCGCGGCGAAGACGCAGCGCGCACTCGCAGCCGGCCTCACGCCGGTCGTGTGCGTCGGCGAGACGCTCGCCGAACGCGAGTCGGGTGCGACCGAGCAGGTCGTCGGTGCGCAGCTCGACGCGGTGCTTGCCGTGCTGACGGCCGACGAGGCTGCGCGCATCGTCGTCGCGTACGAGCCGGTCTGGGCGATCGGCACGGGCAAGAGCGCGACGTCGGCGCAGGCACAGGACGTGCACGCGTTCCTGCGTGCGCGCCTCGCGGCTAAGGGTGCGGCGGACGTATCCGTGCTGTACGGCGGCAGCGTGAAGCCGGACAACGCGGAAGAGCTGTTCGCGCAGCCGGACATCGACGGCGGCCTGATCGGCGGCGCGTCGCTGAAGGCGGAAGATTTCCTGGCGATCTGCCGGGCCGCGCGATAAGCGGTCCGAGATCGAATTGAACCATGACGGCGGCCGGACAGTCCGGTCGCCCGATCCAATCGGGTGGGTGTGATGCTGTTATTCAAGACGCTGATTATTGTGGTGCAGGTGCTGTCTGCACTCGGTGTGATTGGTCTCGTGCTGCTGCAGCACGGCAAGGGTGCCGACATGGGCGCCGCGTTCGGCAGCGGTGCGTCGGGCAGCCTGTTCGGTGCGACGGGGTCGGCGAACTTCCTGTCGCGCACGACGGGCATTCTCGCGACGATCTTCTTCGTCGCGACGCTCGCGCTGACGTACCTCGGTTCGTACAAGTCGACGCCGTCGGCCGGCGTGCTCGGCGCGGCAGCGACCGCACCGGCATCGGCACCTGCAGCATCGGCACCGGCAGTCGCGGCATCCGCCGCTGTTGCGGGTTCGGCTGCAAGCGCGCCGGGCCAGGATGTCCCGAAATAAAAAGTTAAATTTTTTGCGTTTGTGCGTTGAACAAATCCGGAACTCGGGTTAGAATTTAATTCTTGAAGCGATTCGCGGGAACGAGCAGCACAACCCGAGTTGCATGCAGTGCCGACGTGGTGAAATTGGTAGACACGCTATCTTGAGGGGGTAGTGGCGAAAGCTGTGCGAGTTCGAGTCTCGCCGTCGGCACCAAAGTTACTCAATGCCAGCCGCTTCTAGTGGCTGGCATTTTTCATTTCTGGGGTGTGCTTGCGGTTGTCTTGCGATCGCCTGCACTCCGAAATGATTCCTTCCGCCGGAAGTGGTATTCTCCGGACGCTCAGAACCAACCGATAGAGGATTGCCTTGAACCTCGCAGCCTATTACCCCGTCTTGTTGTTCCTCCTCGTGGGCACTGGTTTAGGTATAGCGCTGGTCAGCATCGGCAAGCTCCTGGGTCCCAACAAGCCGGACGTCGAGAAGAACGCACCGTACGAGTGCGGCTTCGAAGCCTTTGAAGACGCCCGGATGAAATTCGACGTCCGGTATTACCTCGTCGCCATCCTGTTCATCATCTTCGATCTCGAAACCGCATTCCTGTTTCCGTGGGGCGTCGCGCTCCGGGACATCGGCTGGCCGGGTTTCATCGCAATGATGATTTTTCTGCTCGAATTCCTGCTGGGCTTTGCCTATATCTGGAAGAAAGGCGGCCTCGACTGGGAGTGATGGGTTAATCGCCGGTTTGCATGGGCGGCCACGCTCGGTCGCTCGTCTGGAGTGGAAAGCAAATGAGTATCGAAGGGGTCTTGAAGGAAGGGTTTGTCACCACGACGGCTGACAAGCTGATCAACTGGACGCGTACCGGCTCGCTGTGGCCGATGACGTTCGGGCTCGCGTGTTGCGCCGTCGAGATGATGCATGCGGGCGCGGCCCGTTATGACCTGGACCGGTTCGGCGTCGTGTTCCGTCCGAGTCCGCGTCAGTCGGACGTGATGATCGTCGCCGGCACGCTGTGCAACAAGATGGCGCCGGCGCTGCGTCGCGTGTACGACCAGATGGCCGAGCCGCGCTGGGTGATCTCGATGGGATCGTGCGCGAACGGCGGTGGTTACTACCATTACTCGTATTCGGTGGTCCGCGGCTGCGACCGGATCGTGCCGGTCGACGTCTACGTGCCGGGCTGTCCGCCCACGGCCGAGGCGCTGGTCTATGGCGTGATCCAGCTTCAGGCGAAAATCCGTCGCACCAATACCATCGCCCGTCAATAAAGCCCCGAGCGTCCCCTCAATATGGCAAGCAAAATCGAGACCCTCAAGGCAAACCTCGAAGCCGCGCTCGGCGCGCGCGTGGTGAGCCTCACCGAAGCGATCGGTGAACTGACGCTCGTCGTGAAGGCGAGCGATTACCTCGAAGTCGCAAAGATGCTGCGCGACGATCCGAAGCTCCGTTTCGAGCAGCTGATCGATCTCTGCGGCGTCGACTACCAGACCTTCGGCGACGGCGCCTACGACGGCCCGCGTTTCGCAGCCGTGTCGCATCTGCTGTCGGTCACGAACAACTGGCGCCTGCGCCTGCGCGCATTCGCGCCGGACGACGACCTGCCGATCGTGGCATCGCTGGTCGACATCTGGACCTCCGCGAACTGGTACGAGCGTGAAGCGTTCGACCTGTACGGCATCGTGTTCGAAGGCCACCCCGATCTGCGCCGCATCCTCACCGACTACGGCTTCATCGGCCACCCGTTCCGCAAGGACTTCCCGGTGTCGGGCTACGTCGAAATGCGTTACGACCCGGAAGAGAAGCGGGTCGTGTACCAGCCGGTGACGATCGAGCCGCGCGAAATCACGCCGCGCGTGATCCGCGAGGATCGCTATGGCGGTCTGAAACATTAAGGGGGCGTCATGGCAGAAATCAAGAACTACACGCTCAACTTCGGCCCGCAGCACCCGGCAGCGCACGGTGTGCTGCGCCTCGTGCTCGAGCTCGACGGCGAAGTCATCCAGCGTGCCGATCCGCACATCGGCCTGCTGCACCGCGCGACGGAAAAGCTCGCGGAATCCAAGACCTTCATCCAGTCCGTGCCGTACATGGACCGTCTCGACTACGTGTCGATGATGGTCAACGAGCACGGCTACGTGCTCGCGATCGAGAAGCTGCTCGGCATCGACGTGCCGGAGCGCGCGCAGTACATCCGCGTGCTGTTCGACGAGATCACGCGCGTGCTGAACCACCTGATGTGGATCGGCGCGCACGCACTCGACGTCGGCGCGATGGCCGTGTTCCTGTACGCATTCCGCGAACGCGAAGACCTGATGGACGTGTACGAGGCTGTGTCGGGCGCCCGGATGCACGCGGCGTACTACCGCCCGGGCGGCGTCTACCGCGACCTGCCTGACGCAATGCCGCAATACAAGGCGTCGAAGATTCGCAACGAGAAGGCGCTCGCGAAGATGAACGAAGCGCGCAGCGGCTCGGTGCTCGACTTCATCGACGACTTCTTCACGCGCTTCCCGAAGTGCGTCGACGAATACGAAACGCTGCTCACCGACAACCGGATCTGGAAGCAGCGTCTGGTCGGGATCGGCGTGGTCAGCCCGGAACGTGCGCTGCAGATGGGCCTGACGGGCCCGATGCTGCGCGGCTCGGGTATCGCATGGGATCTGCGCAAGAAGCAGCCGTACGAAGTGTACGATCGCATGGATTTCGACGTGCCGGTCGGCGTGAACGGCGATTGCTACGACCGCTATCTGGTGCGCGTCGAAGAAATGCGCCAGTCGATCCGCATCGCGAAACAGTGTATTGAGTGGCTCCGCAAGAATCCGGGCCCGGTGATGACGGACAATCACAAGGTTGCCCCGCCGTCGCGCGTCGGCATGAAGACCAACATGGAAGACTTGATTCACCACTTCAAGCTCTTCACCGAAGGTTTCCATGTGCCGGAAGGCGAAGCGTACGCGGCGGTCGAGCACCCGAAGGGTGAATTCGGCATCTACCTCGTGTCGGACGGTGCCAACAAGCCGTATCGCCTCAAGATTCGCGCACCGGGTTTCGCTCACCTGGCGTCGCTCGACGAAATGGCGCGCGGTCACATGATCGCCGACGCCGTCACGATCATCGGTACGCAGGACATCGTGTTCGGCGAGATCGATCGCTAATGGTTGCGCCGCCTGCGCGAGCGGGCGGCGAGCAGTAAGTCACACGCGATGCGCGCTGAACCGGCGCGGCTTCGCAAGCTGTCAACAGAGTGAGCGCCAGGTCTGCCGTCCATGCACCCCAGTGTGCGGCAGGTTGTTCGTTCGGTAGGAATTGAAAGAGTCGTGTCTGAAAATGATCTCAGCTGAAGGCCTGAAGGAAATCGATCGAGCGTTGACGAAGTATCCCGCCGATCAGAAACAGTCCGCCGTGATGTCGGCGTTGGCCGTGGCTCAAGAAGAGCACGGCTGGCTGTCGCCCGAACTGATGCAGTTCGTCGCGGACTATCTCGGCATGCCGGCCGTTGCCGTGCAGGAAGTCGCGACGTTCTACACGATGTACGAGCTCAACCCGGTCGGCAAGCACAAGATCACGCTCTGTACGAACCTGCCGTGCCAGCTTGGCCCGCACGGCGGCGCGGAAGCGACTGCCGACTACCTGAAACAGAAGCTCGGAATCGGCTTCGGCGAGACCACGCCCGACGGCAAGTTCACGCTGAAGGAAGGCGAATGCATGGGCTCGTGCGGCGATGCGCCGGTGCTGCTGGTGAACAATCACAGAATGTGCAGCTTCATGAGCCGCGAGAAGATCGACCAGCTGCTTGAGGAGCTCTCGAAATGACGTCCCTCCACGACCGTCACATCAAACCGCTGATCCTCGCTGGTCTGAACGGCGAGAACTGGCATCTCGAAGATTACGTTGCGCGCGGCGGCTACAAGCAGCTGCGCCGCATTCTCGAAGAAAAGATTCCGCCCGAGCAGGTGATCGCCGACGTGAAGGCGTCGGGCCTGCGCGGCCGCGGCGGTGCGGGCTTCCCGACCGGCCTGAAGTGGAGCTTCATGCCGCGCCAGTTCCCGGGGCAGAAGTACCTCGTCTGCAACTCGGACGAAGGCGAACCGGGCACGTTCAAGGATCGCGACATCCTGCGCTGGAACCCGCATGCGCTGATCGAAGGCATGGCCATCGGCGCGTATGCGATGGGCATCACCGTCGGCTACAACTACATCCACGGCGAAATCTTCGAAGTGTATCGACGCTTCGAAGCCGCGCTCGATGAAGCGCGCGCAGCCGGGTTCCTCGGCGACCACATCATGGGCTCGGAATTCTCGTTCCAGCTGCACGCGCACCACGGTTACGGCGCGTACATCTGCGGCGAGGAAACGGCGCTGCTCGAGTCGCTCGAAGGCAAGAAGGGCCAGCCGCGCTTCAAGCCGCCGTTCCCGGCAAGCTTCGGCGTGTACGGCAAGCCGACCACGATCAACAACACCGAGACGTTCGCGGCGGTGCCGTTCCTGCTGTCCATCGGGCCGCAGAATTACCTCGAGATCGGCAAGCCGAACAACGGCGGCACGAAGATTTTCTCGGTGTCGGGCGACGTCGAGCGTCCGGGCAACTACGAAGTGCCGCTCGGCACGCCGTTCGCGACGCTGATGGAGCTCGCCGGCGGGATGCGCGGCGGCAAGAAGATCAAGGCCGTGATTCCGGGCGGTTCGTCGGCGCCGGTGATCCCGGGCGACATCATGATGCAGACGGATCTCGACTACGATTCGATCGCGAAGGCCGGCTCGATGCTCGGCTCGGGCGCGGTGATCGTGATGGACGAGACGCGTTGCATGGTGCGCTCGCTGCTGCGCCTGTCGTATTTCTATTACGAGGAATCGTGCGGCCAGTGCACGCCGTGCCGTGAAGGCACCGGCTGGCTGTATCGCGTCGTGAACCGTATCGAGCACGGCGAAGGGCGCCAGGAAGATCTGGACCTGCTGAACTCGGTGGCCGAGAACATCATGGGCCGCACGATCTGTGCACTCGGCGATGCGGCGGCGATGCCGGTGCGCGGGATGCTCAAGCACTACTGGGACGAATTCGCGTACCACGTCGAGCACAAGCACTGCATGGTCGGCGGCCACGCGCACGCGGCGGCAGCCTGAAGCGAACCCGGTTGCGGAATTTGAGCGCACGGTCGGGCGAAGGCGCGAACGGGCGGAAATAGGTTAAGGACCATTCACCATCATGGTTGAACTTGAAATAGACGGCAAGAAGGTCGAGGTGCCCGAAGGCAGCATGGTGATCCAGGCTGCGCACAAGGCGGATACGTACATTCCTCACTTCTGCTATCACAAGAAACTGTCGGTTGCGGCCAACTGCCGGATGTGTCTCGTCGAAGTCGAGAAGATGCCGAAGGCCGTGCCTGCCTGCGCGACCCCCGTGTCGGCCGGCATGATCGTCCACACGCAGTCCGACAAGGCTGTGAAGGCGCAGCAGTCGGTGATGGAATTCCTCCTCATCAATCACCCGCTCGATTGCCCGATCTGCGATCAGGGCGGCGAATGCCAGCTGCAGGATCTGGCGGTCGGCTACGGCAAGTCGTCGTCGCGCTACTCGGAAGAAAAGCGCGTGGTGTTCCACAAGAACGTGGGCCCGCTGATCTCGATGGAAGAAATGTCGCGCTGCATCCACTGCACGCGCTGCGTCCGCTTCGGTCAGGAAATCGCCGGCGTGATGGAGTTCGGCATGCTGGGCCGCGGCGAGCACTCGGAAATCACGACGTTCGTCGGCAAGACGGTCGATTCCGAGATGTCGGGCAACATGATCGACCTGTGCCCGGTCGGCGCGCTGACCAGCAAGCCGTTCCGCTACAGCGCCCGTACGTGGGAACTGTCGCGCCGCAAGTCGGTGAGCCCGCACGATTCCGTCGGCGCGAACCTCGTCGTGCAGGTGAAGAACAACCGCGTGATGCGCGTGCTGCCGTTCGAGAACGAAGCGATCAACGAATGCTGGATCTCGGACAAGGACCGCTTCTCGTACGAAGGCCTCAACAGCGAAGAGCGCCTGACGAAGCCGATGCTGAAGCAGGGCGGCCAGTGGATCGAAACCGACTGGCAGACCGCGCTCGAATACGTCGCGAAGGGCCTGAAGGGCATCGCCGCGGATCACGGCGCGAACGCGCTGGCGATGCTCGCGAGCGCGCACAGCACCGCTGAAGAGCTGTTCCTCGTGAAGCAGCTCGCCAACGAACTGAAGACGCCGAACGTCGACTTCCGTCTGCGTCAGCAGGATTTCTCGGCGCCGGTCCAGGGCGCACCGTGGCTCGGCATGCCGATCGCCGACCTGTCGAACGTGGATGCCGCGTTCGTCGTCGGTTCGTTCCTGCGCCGCGACCACCCGCTGTTCGCGTCGCGCCTGCGTCAGGCCGCGAAGAACGGTGCGAAGCTGCACTTCCTGCACGCGACCGGTGACGACGCACTGATCCCGACCGCGCAACGCATCGTCGCTGCACCGTCCGCATGGCTCGACGAGCTGGCCGGCATCGCCGCGGCCGTCGCGCAACTGCGCGGCGTCGCGCTGCCCGACGCGCTGGCAGGCGTCAGCGCATCGCCGGCCGCTCAGGCTGTCGCGCAGTCGCTCTCGAACGGCGAACGCCGTGCGGTGCTGCTCGGCAACGTCGCGGTCCGTCACACGGAATTCGCGAAGCTGCATGCCGTCGCCAAGTGGATCGCCGACAACACCGGCGCCACGTTCGGCTTCCTGACGGAAGCGGCGAACACGGTCGGCGCGCACGTCGTCGGCGCACTGCCGGGCGAAGGCGGCCTCAACGCACGTGAAGCATTCGCGCAGCCGCGCAAGGGCTACGTGCTGCTGAACGTCGAGCCGGAATTCGACACCGCCGATCCGGCGCAGGCACTGGCCGCGCTGAACCAGGCCGAAATGGTCGTCGTGATGTCGCCGTTCAAGCACGGCCTCGACTACGCCGACGTGCTGCTGCCGGTTGCGCCGTTCACGGAAACGGCCGGCACGTACGTCAACGCGGAAGGCACCGTGCAGAGCTTCAACGGCGTCGTGCGCCCGCTCGGCGACACGCGTCCGGGCTGGAAGGTCCTGCGCGTGCTCGGCAGCCTGCTCGGCCTGCCGAACTTCGAATACGAGACCGCGGAAGAAGTGCGTGTCGCGGCGCTCGGCGACGCCGGTGTCGCAGGCCGCCTGTCGAACCAGACGTCGGTTGCGCCGGTGCGCGCCGCGGCGAACGCCGCGAACGGCGGTTTCGAGCGCCTGGCCGATGTACCGATCTATCACGCCGACGCGCTCGTGCGCCGTGCAGGTGCGCTGCACCTGACGACCGCCGCGAAGGCGGCGAATGCCGCAGCCCTGCCGGCCGCGCTGTTCGACAAGCTGGGCTTGAAGGAAGGCGACGCCGTGCGCGTGCGCCAGGGCGAGCGTGCGGTGCAGTTGCCGGCCGTGCGCGACGCGAATCTTGCGGAGACGGTCGTTCGCGTGTCGGCGGCGACGCCTGCCGGCGCAGCGCTCGGCAGCCTGTCCGGTGAACTGGTGGTGGAGAAGGCGTAAATGAGCTTGTTCGATACGATCAACGCGGGCGGGGCCGAGCTTCTCGGCTTCGCGTGGCCGACGGTGTGGGCAGTCGTGCGCATCCTCGTCGTCTCCGTCGTCATCCTGCTGTGCGTCGCGTACCTGATTCTGTGGGAACGCAAGCTGATCGGCTGGATGCACGTGCGTCTCGGCCCGAACCGCGTCGGCCCCGGCGGCCTGCTGCAGCCGATCGCCGACGTGCTGAAGCTGCTGCTGAAGGAAGTCATTCAGCCGAGCGCCGCCAGCCGCTGGCTGTACCTGATCGCGCCGGTCATGACCGTCGTGCCGGCGTTCGCCGTGTGGGCCGTGATCCCGTTCCAGGCCGAAGCGGTCCTCGCGAACGTGAACGCGGGCCTGCTGTACGCGATGGCGATCTCGTCGATCGGCGTGTACGCGGTGATTCTCGCGGGCTGGGCATCGAACTCGAAGTACGCGTTCCTCGGCGCGATGCGCGCCGCGGCACAGATGGTGTCGTACGAAATCTCGATGGGCTTCGCGCTGGTGCTGGTGCTGATGACGGCCGGCAGCCTGAACCTGTCGGAAATCGTCGGTTCGCAACAGCACGGCTTCTTCGCGGGCCACGGCGTGAACTTCCTGTCGTGGAACTGGCTGCCGCTGCTGCCGGCGTTCGTCGTGTACTTCATCTCGGGCATCGCCGAAACGAACCGCCACCCGTTCGACGTGGTGGAAGGGGAGTCGGAGATCGTCGCGGGTCACATGATCGATTACTCGGGCATGGCGTTCGCGCTGTTCTTCCTCGCCGAGTACATCAACATGATCGTGATCTCGGCGCTCGCCGCGACGCTGTTCCTCGGCGGCTGGGACGCACCGTTCGAATTCCTGTCGTTCATCCCGGGCATCTTCTGGCTGGTGCTGAAGGTCTTCGCACTGCTGTCGGTGTTCATCTGGGTCCGCGCGACGTTCCCGCGCTACCGTTACGACCAGATCATGCGCCTGGGCTGGAAGGTGTTCCTGCCCGTCACGGTGATCTGGGTGATCGTGGTTGGCTTCTGGATGATGTCGCCGCTGAACATCTGGGTGAAGTAAGGACGAAATCATGACGGCTATCCAACACTTCTTTAAGACTTTCTTCCTGACCGAGCTGCTGAAGGGGCTCGCGCTGACCGGTCGTTACACGTTCAAGCGCAAGGTCACCGTGCAGTTCCCGGAAGAAAAGACCCCGATCTCGCCGCGTTTCCGCGGGCTGCATGCACTGCGCCGCTACGAAAACGGCGAAGAGCGCTGCATCGCGTGCAAGCTGTGCGAGGCCGTGTGCCCTGCGCTGGCGATCACGATCGAATCGGAAACGCGCGCGGACAACACGCGCCGCACGACGCGCTACGACATCGACCTGACGAAGTGCATCTTCTGCGGTTTCTGCGAAGAGAGCTGCCCGGTCGATTCGATCGTCGAGACGCAGATTCTCGAGTACCACGGCGAAAAGCGCGGCGACCTGTATTTCACGAAGGAAATGCTGCTCGCGGTGGGCGATCGCTACGAGAAGGACATCGCCGCGGCGAAGGCTGCCGACGCGCCGTATCGTTGATTGTGTTTGCAGTGCCGGCCCGAAGCCAGGGCCGAGCCGCCGCGACGGGTGCGGCACGCGAGAGCGTCCCGCAAGCCGCGCCTGACTATGGCCTAACGATGAACCGGTAATCATGGAATTCACGACCGTACTGTTCTACATCTTCGCGCTGCTCCTGGTGGTATCAGGGCTGAAGGTGATCACTTCGCGCAACCCGGTGGCGTCTGCGCTTTTCCTTGTGCTGGCGTTCTTCAACGCCGCCGCGATCTGGATGCTGCTGGAAGCGGAGTTCCTCGCGATCCTGCTGGTGCTGGTCTACGTGGGCGCCGTGATGGTGCTGTTCCTGTTCGTCGTGATGATGCTGGACATCAACATCGACTACCTGCGCCGCGACTTCAAGCGCTTCGTTCCGATGGCGACCGTGGTTGGCGCGATCATCGTGATCGAGACCGCGCTGATCCTGTGGCGCGGCTACGGCGACACGCACACGGTGCACGCGATGGCGACGGGCGAGATGGCCAACTGGTCGAACACGCGCCTGATCGGCAAGGTCATCTACACCGACTACATCTTCGCGTTTGAAATCGCCGGCCTCGTGCTGCTGGTCGCGATCATTGCCGCCATCGGGCTGACCGAGCGCAAGGGCAAGGACAGCAAGCGCCAGCGCGTGTCGGATCAGGTCAAGGTGCACCGCAACGACCGCGTGCGCCTCGTGAAGATGGAAGCGGAAAAGCCGCAGCCGGAAACGGCGCAGAGCGAAGCCGGTTCGGGCACCAACGGCTAAGCGGAGGAAAAGAAAATCATGCTGACTCTTGCTCACTACCTTGTGCTCGGCGCGATCCTGTTTGCGATCGCGATCGTCGGGATCTTCCTGAACCGCCGCAACGTCATCATCATCCTGATGTCGATCGAACTGATGCTGCTGGCGGTGAATACCAACTTCGTCGCGTTCTCGCATTACCTCGGCGATGTGCACGGCCAGATCTTCGTGTTCTTCGTGCTGACCGTCGCCGCAGCGGAAGCCGCGATCGGCCTCGCGATTCTGGTGACCCTGTTCCGTAAGCTCGACACGATCAATGTCGAGGATCTCGATCAGCTCAAAGGTTAATTTCAGGCAACGCTGTTATGTCAACGACACTCAATGAAAACCTGCTGCTGGCGATTCCGCTCGCTCCGCTGGCCGGCTCGCTGATTGCGGGGCTGTTCGGGAACGCAGTCGGGCGCAAGGGCGCACACCGGATCACGATCCTCGGCGTAATGATCGCGTTCCTCCTGTCGGCGAAAGTCTTCTTCGACGTGATGGGCGGCGCAAGCTTCAACGCGACCGTATACGAATGGATGAACGTCGGTTCGCTGAAACTCGAGGTCGGCTTCCTCGTCGATTCGCTGACCGCGATGATGATGGTCGTCGTGACCTTCGTCTCGCTGATGGTGCACGTGTACACGATCGGCTACATGGCGGAGGAAGACGGCTACCAGCGCTTCTTCTCGTACATCTCGCTGTTCACGTTCTCGATGCTGATGCTCGTGATGAGCAACAACTTCCTGCAGCTGTTCTTCGGCTGGGAAGCGGTGGGTCTGGTGTCGTACCTGCTGATCGGCTTCTACTTCACGCGTGAGAGCGCGATCTACGCGAACATGAAGGCGTTCCTCGTGAACCGCGTGGGCGACTTCGGCTTCCTGCTCGGCATCGGCCTGCTGCTCGCGTTCGCCGGCTCGATGAACTACGGCGAAGTGTTCGCGAAGCGCGCGGAACTCGCGAGCCTGCACTTCCCGGGCACCGACTGGGGCCTGCTGACCGTTGCCTGTATCTGCCTGTTCATCGGCGCGATGGGCAAGTCGGCGCAGTTCCCGCTGCACGTGTGGCTGCCGGACTCGATGGAAGGCCCGACCCCGATCTCGGCGCTGATTCACGCGGCGACGATGGTGACGGCCGGCATCTTCATGGTGTCGCGCATGTCGCCGCTGTTCGAGCTGTCGGATACCGCGCTGTCGTTCATCACGGTGATCGGCGCGATCACGGCGCTCTTCATGGGCTTCCTCGGCATCGTCCAGAACGACATCAAGCGCGTGGTCGCGTACTCGACGCTGTCGCAGCTCGGCTACATGACCGTCGCGCTCGGCGTGTCCGCTTACCCGGTCGCCGTGTTCCACCTGATGACGCACGCGTTCTTCAAGGCGCTGCTGTTCCTCGGCGCCGGCTCGGTCATCATGGGCATGCACCACGACCAGGACATGCGCAACATGGGCGGCCTGCGCAAGTACATGCCGATCACGTGGATCACGTCGCTCGTCGGTTCGCTCGCGCTGATCGGCACGCCGTTCTTCTCGGGCTTCTACTCGAAGGACTCGATCATCGACGCGGTGAAGCTGTCGCACCTGCCGGGTTCGGGCTTCGCGTACTTCGCGGTCGTCGCGAGCGTGTTCGTCACGGCGCTGTACTCGTTCCGCATGTACTTCCTGGTGTTCCACGGCGAAGAGCGTTTCCGCAAGCCGAAGCATCCGGAATCGCCGATGGGCATGGCGGCCGCACACGGCCACGATGACCACGGCCATGGCCACGGTCATGACGACCACGCGCACGAGCCGCACGAGACCCCGTGGGTCGTGTGGGTGCCGCTGGTCCTGCTGGCGATCCCGTCGGTGATTATCGGTGCGATCGCGATCAGCCCGATGCTGTTCGGCGACTTCTTCCAGCACGGCGTCGCATTCGACAAGGTGATCTTCATCGGCGAAAACCATCCGGCGCTGGCCGAGATGGCCGAGGAATTCCACGGCTGGGTGGGCATGGGCCTGCACTCGGTGTCGGGCCTGCCGGTCTGGCTCGCGCTCGCCGGTGTCGTCGTCGCCTGGTTCCTGTACCTGAAGCGTCCGGAGCTGCCGGCGTCGATCCGCCGCGCGTTCGGCCCGATCTACACGCTGCTGGACAACAAGTACTACATGGACAAGATCAACGAAGTGGTGTTCGCCCGTGGTTCGGTGGCGATCGGCCGCGGCCTGTGGAAGGAAGGCGACGTCGTGGTGATCGACGGCCTCGTCAACGGCAGCGCCCGGTTCATCGGCTGGTTCGCCAGCGTGATCCGCTTCCTCCAATCCGGTTACATCTATCACTACGCGTTCGCCATGATCATCGGCATGCTGGGGCTCCTGACCCTGTTTGTAACGCTCGGCGGCAAATAAGGCGAGGGGACAAGAACAATGCACGCTTTTCCGATTCTCAGTACCGCGATCTGGTTGCCGATCGTTTTCGGCCTCCTGGTACTCGCGGTGGGTAACGACAAAAATCCGGGGGCGGCCCGCTGGGTCGCGCTGATCGGCTCGCTGCTCGGTCTCGCGGTCACGATCCCGCTGATCACGGGCTTCGACTCGAGCACGGCTGCGCTGCAGTTCGTCGAGAAGTCGACCTGGATCGAACGTTTCGACATCGCCTATCACCTCGGCGTCGACGGCATTTCGATGTGGTTCGTCGTGCTGACCGCGCTGATCACGGTGATCGTCGTGATCGCCGCGTGGGAAGTGATCACCGAGAACGTCGCGCAGTACCTCGCGGCCTTCCTGATCCTGTCCGGGATCATGATCGGCGTGTTCTCGTCGGCCGACGGCCTGCTGTTCTACGTGTTCTTCGAAGCGACCCTGATCCCGATGTACATCATCATCGGCGTGTGGGGCGGCCCGAACCGCGTGTATGCGGCGTTCAAGTTCTTCCTGTACACGCTGGCCGGCTCGCTGCTGATGCTGGTCGCGCTGATCTACCTGTACACGGAAACGCACTCGTTCGACCTCGCGACGTGGCAGAACGCGAAGATCGCGATGACGCCGCAGATCCTGCTGTTCATCGCGTTCTTCCTCGCGTTCGCGGTGAAGGTGCCGATGTGGCCGGTGCACACGTGGCTGCCGGACGCGCACGTGGAAGCGCCGACGGGCGGCTCGGTCGTGCTGGCTGCGATCATGCTGAAGCTCGGCGCCTACGGTTTCCTGCGCTTCTCGCTGCCGATCACGCCTGACGCGAGCCACTTCCTGGCACCGGTCGTGATCACGCTGTCGCTGATCGCGGTGATCTACATCGGCCTCGTCGCGATGGTGCAGTCCGACATGAAGAAGCTGGTCGCGTATTCGTCGATCGCGCACATGGGCTTCGTCACGCTCGGTTTCTTCATCTTCAACCAGCTCGGCGTCGAAGGCGCGATCATCCAGATGATCTCGCACGGCTTCGTGTCGGGCGCGATGTTCCTCTGCATCGGCGTGCTGTACGACCGCGTGCACTCGCGCCAGATCGCCGATTACGGCGGCGTCGTCAACGTGATGCCGAAGTTCGCGGCCTTCGCGATGCTGTTCTCGATGGCCAACTGCGGCCTGCCGGGTACCTCGGGTTTCGTCGGCGAGTTCATGGTGATTCTCGCGGCCGTCCAGTACAACTTCTGGATCGCCTTCGGCGCGGCGTTCACGCTGATCCTCGGCGCGGCTTACACGCTGTGGATGTACAAGCGCGTGTACTTCGGCGCGGTGGCGAACGATCACGTTGCCAAGCTGAAGGACATCGGCCGTCGCGAATTCCTGATGCTGGCCGTGCTTGCCGCGTTCACGATGCTGATGGGCCTGTATCCGAAGCCTTTCACCGACGTGATGCACGTTTCCGTGGAAAACCTCCTCTCCCATGTCGCGCAGTCGAAGCTGCCGCTGGCCCAGTAATCGCGAGCGGAGGAACTCAAGATCATGAACGCTCCTATGAATGTCCTGTTGCCTGACGCGCTGGTGATGGCCGCCATCGTCGTCGCATGGCTGAACGATACCTTTACCGGTGCTTCCGGCCGCCGCCTGACCTATCTGATCGCGGTCGTTTCGTCGGTCGTCGCCGGCGTGTGGTTCGCGGTGCAGGCGCTCGACCCGCAGCAGTACTACTTCTTCTCGAAGATGATCGTCGTCGACTCGTTCGCGAGCATGATGAAGGCGGTCGTGTCGTTCGGTTTCGCGGTCTCGCTCGTCTATTCGCGCAAGTACCTCGAAGATCGCGACATGTTCCGTGGCGACGTCTTCCTGCTCGGCATGTTCTCGCTGCTCGGCCAACTGGTCATGGTGTCGGGCAACAACTTCCTGACGCTGTACCTCGGTCTCGAACTGATGTCGCTGTCGCTGTACGCCGTCATCGCGCTGCGCCGCGACGCCGCGCAGTCGAGCGAAGCCGCGATGAAGTACTACGTGCTGGGCGCGCTCGCATCGGGCTTCGTGCTGTACGGCATCTCGATGCTCTACGGCGCGACCGGCTCGCTCGAGCTGGGCGAGGTGTACAAGGCCGTCGGCGGCAACACCGACGCAGCCGTGCTGATGTTCGGCGTGGTCTTCGTCGTCGCCGGTATCGCCTTCAAGCTCGGCGCCGTGCCGTTCCACATGTGGGTGCCGGACGTCTACCAGGGTGCACCGACCGCGATGACGCTGTTCGTCGGCGGCGGCCCGAAGGTTGCCGCGTTCGCGTGGGGCCTGCGTTTCCTGGTGATGGGCCTGCTGCCGCTCGCACAGAACTGGCAGACCGCGCTCGTGATCCTCGCGGCGCTGTCGCTGATCGTCGGTAACATCACCGGTATCGTCCAGCGCAACATCAAGCGGATGCTCGCGTACTCGGCGATCTCGAACATGGGCTTCGTGCTGCTCGGCCTGCTCGCAGGCATCGTGAAGGGCGACGCGACGGCACCGGCGAATGCGTACAGCTCGGCGATGTTCTACGCGATCGTCTACCTGATCACGACGCTCGGCTCGTTCGGCGTGGTGATGCTGCTCGCACGCCGCGATTTCGAAGCAGAGACGATCGACGACTTCAAGGGCCTCAATAAGCGCAGCCCGGTGTTCGCGTTCGTGATGATGGTCATGATGTTCTCGCTGGCCGGCATCCCGCCGACCGTCGGCTTCTACGCGAAGCTGGCCGTGCTCGAGGCGACCGTCAACGCGGGCCTCACGTGGCTGGCCGTGCTGGCCGTGATCACGTCGCTGTTCGGCGCGTTCTACTACCTGCGCATCGTGAAGCTGATGTACTTCGATGCACCGCAGGATTCGACGCCGATCTCGGGTGATTTCTGCAAGCGCACGATTCTCGTGCTGAACGGCCTGGCGGTCGTCGTGCTCGGCCTGATCCCGAGCCCGCTGCTGACGGCCTGCCTGCAGGCAATCCGTCACACGCTGCCGCTGTAATGTCGGCAGCCGGCTGGTTTATCGTGCTGTTGGCGCTCGTGTGCGCCAACCTGCCGTTCCTGAACCAACGCCTCTTCGCCGTCGTGCCGTTCGGCGCGGCGAAGAAGAGTGCGTGGGTGCGGATCGGCGAGCTGATCGTGCTGTACTTCGTTGTCGGCGCGCTCGGCTTCTGGCTCGAGTCTCGCGCCGGCAACCGCTTCGAACAGGGCTGGCAGTTTTACGCGATCACGTTCAGTCTCTTCATCGTGTTCGCGTTCCCCGGCTTCACGTTCCAGTATCTCGTCAAACGACGCTGACGGCTCCGGCCGTCCGTCGCGCTCAATTCAGGAGCCGCCGATGGCCGAACTACCCAATCACGACGCCGCACTCACCGAAACCTGCCTCGAGAGCGAGGCGATTTTCGAAGGCTCGTTCCTCAAGCTCAAGCGCGACACCGTCCGCCTGCCGGACGGCAAGAAGGCCACGCGCGAATACGTCCAGCATCCGGGCGCGGTGATGGTGATCCCGCTGTTCGACGACGGCCGCGTGCTGATGGAAAGCCAGTATCGCTACCCGATCGGCAAGGTGATGGCCGAATTCCCGGCCGGCAAGCTCGATCCGAACGAAGGTGCGCTGGCGTGTGCCGTGCGCGAGCTGCGCGAGGAAACGGGTTATACGGCACGCGAATACGTGTTCCTGGCCCGCATTCACCCGATCATTTCCTACTCGACCGAGTTCATCGACCTGTACCTGGCGCGCGGGCTCACTGCCGGCGAGCGCAAGCTCGACGAAGGCGAATTCCTCGAAACCTTCACCGCCACGCTGGCCGACCTGCAGGAATGGGTGCGCACGGGCCAGATCACCGACGTGAAGACGATCATCGGCACGATGTGGCTCGACAAGGTGCTGTCCGGCACCTGGCCGCTCGGGCCGGTCGTGACGCCCTGAGCGTGGCGTCAGCGGCGGGTGGGGTGCCGCGTTACAATCCGGTGACGCGGTGCGTTCCTGCCGCGCGATCTGGATTTAGCACGATCGTTCACAAAACCGTTTTTTGCGCTACACTCGTCACACGCCCTGATTCAGCATGAAGGTCCTCGATTTACAGTGCCCGCACGGTCATCGGTTCGAAGGCTGGTTCGCTTCCGCCGATGAATTCGAAGCGCAGTTGTCCCGCAAGCTGGTCGAATGTCCGGTGTGCGGGACGACCGAGGTCAACCGTCTGCCGTCGGCGCCGCGCCTGAACCTGTCGGGCGCGACGCAGGCCCGGCCGGCCGATCCGCGTGCGCTGCAGGCGCAGGTGATGCGCGCGCTGCGCGAGGTACTGGAGAAGACCGAGAACGTGGGCGAGCGCTTCGCCGAGGAAGCGCGGCGCATCCATTACAACGAGGCGCCCGCACGCAGCATTCGTGGCGTCACGACGCCGGAAGATGCGCAATCCCTGGCCGAAGAAGGCATCGACGTGATGCCGCTGCCGATTCCAGCCGCGCTGAAAGAACCGCTGCAATGACGTACGCAGTGTGTCTTTGCCGGGCCGGACGGCCGCGGACAGGAGACACTGCGCATGGATCTGGATTATTCCCCCGCCGACGACGCATTCCGCGTTGACGTCCGCGCCTGGCTCGAGGTCAACCTGCCTCGCGCACTGCGCGCCAAGGTACTCGATCACAAACGACTCGACCGCGAGGATTTCGCGAGCTGGCACCGGATTCTCGGCCAGCGCGGCTGGTCCGCGCCTGCGTGGCCCGTCGAATACGGCGGCCCGGGCTGGAACGCGACGCAGCGGCACATCTGGGATGAGGAGTGCGCACGGATCGGTGCGCCGACCGTGTTGCCGTTCGGCGTGTCGATGGTCGCGCCGGTGCTGATGAAGTACGGCAGCGAAGCACAGAAGCGCCACTATCTGCCGCGCATACTCGACGGTTCCGACTGGTGGTGCCAGGGTTACTCGGAGCCCGGTTCGGGATCCGACCTCGCGTCGTTGCGCACGCGCGCCGAGCGCCACGGCGACCACTATGTCGTCAACGGCCAGAAGACCTGGACGACGCTCGGCCAGTACGCCGACATGATGTTCTGCCTCGTGCGCACCGATCCGGCCGCGAAGAAGCAGGAGGGCATTTCGTTCCTGCTGATCGACATGAAGACGCCCGGCATCACGGTGCGCCCGATCGTCATGCTCGACGAGGACCACGAGGTCAACGAAGTGTTCTTCGAGGACGTGAAGGTGCCGGTCGAAAACCTCGTGGGCGACGAGAACCGCGGCTGGACCTATGCGAAATACCTGCTCGGCCATGAGCGCACCGGCATCGCGCGCGTCGGTGCGTCGAAGCGCGAGCTCGCGTTCTTGAAGCGCGTGGCGTCGAACCAGCGCAAGAACGGCAAGCCGTTGCTTGCCGATCCGGTATTTGCCGCGAAGGTCGCGGCGCTCGAAGTCGAGCTGATGGCGCTCGAGGTGACGGTGCTGCGTGTCGTCAGCCGCGAGACGAGCGGCAAGGGGCCCGGCCCCGAGGCATCGATGCTGAAGATCAAGGGCACCGAGGTGCAGCAGGCGCTCACCGAACTGATGGTCGACGCGATCGGCCCGCTCGCCGCGCCGTTCGACGTGCCGTTCCTCGACGGCGAGCGCGCGCACAGCATCGCGGGCGACGACGATGCGGCGCCGCTCGCCGCGTACTACTTCAATTACCGGAAGACGTCGATCTACGGCGGCTCGAACGAGATCCAGAAGAACATCATCGCGCAGATGATTCTGGGGCTGTGATCAGGGAACGGAGACAACCATGGATTTCAGCTTTACCGATGAGCAGCAGCAGTTCGCCGACGCGCTGCGCCGTTATCTCGGCGAGCAATACGGCTTCGAGGCGCGCCAGGCGATCGTGCGCAGCGACACGGGCGTGTCGGACACGCAATGGAGCGCGTTCACGGAACTGGGGCTGACCGCGCTGCCCGTGCCGGACGCACAAGGCGGCTTCGGCGGCGGCCCGGTCGACATGCTGGTCGTGATGCAGGAGCTCGGCCGCGCGCTGGTGATCGAGCCGTACTGGGCCACCGCGGTCGGCGTCGAGGCGTTGCGCATCGCCGGCTCCGGTGCAGGCGAGGATGCGGCGCTGCTGGAGGCGGTCGCGCAGGGACAGAAGCGGCTGGCGGTGGCGTTCCATGAGCCGCATGCGCGCTACGACCTGTACGAACTCGACACGCACGCGCACGAACAGGGCGGCACGTACCGGCTGACCGGCATCAAGTCGGTCGTTCAGCACGGCGCACAGGCGCAGGCGTGGATCGTGCCGGCGCGCGTCGATGGCGGCGGCATCGGCCTTTTCGTCGTCGAACGCGATGCGTCGAACGCGAAGGTGGCCGACTACCGGACGATCGACGGCCAGCGTGCCGCGACGCTCGAATTCAACGAAACGCCGGCCCGACTGCTGACGGGCGGTGCACGCGACGCGGCGGCGCTCGAGCAGGTTGCCGATTACGCGACGTTCCTGCTGTGCGCGGAAGCGGTCGGCGCGCTCGACGAGCTGAATCGCGCAACAGTCGAATACACGAAGACGCGCGAGCAGTTCGGCGTGCCGATCGCGCGCTTCCAGGCGCTGCAGCACCGGATGGTCGACATGTTGATCCATGCGGAGCAGGCGCGTTCGCTGACCTATCTGGCGGCAGTGCGCTACGCGAGCGGCGACGCCGATGCGCGGCGCAAGGCCGTGTCGGCCGCCAAGGCCCGGGTCGGCGCGGCCGCGCGCTTCGTCGGCCAGCAGGCCATCCAGTTGCACGGCGGCATGGGTGTGACCAACGAGGTCGCCGCTGCGCATTTGTTCAAGCGGCTGACGATCATCGAGACGACGCTCGGCGACACCGATCATCATCTTGCCCGCTTCGCCGCGCTGCCCGATTTCGCGCAGACCGACGCAGCATGACGGCGACGCGCGAGCGTGCCACACGAGGAGACCTGCAAGTGGGTATCAGTTACGAAGACCTGGTGGTGGGCAGCACCACCGAAGTGGGCCGCTACACGTTCGAGCCCGACGACATCAAGGCGTTCGCCGAACGCTATGACCCGCAACCGTTCCACCTCGACGAGGAAGCGGGGAGGGCATCGCATTTCGGCGGCCTCGTCGCGAGCGGCTGGCATACGTGCTCGGTGTTCATGAGCCTGCTCGTCAAGAAGCTCGGGCCGGATTCGACCAGCATGGGCTCGCCGGGCATCGACTCGATCCGCTGGCTCAAGCCCGTGCGGGCCGGCGACACGATCACGATGTACCAGAAGGTCCACGACAAGCGCGTGTCGGAGAGCAAGCCCGACCGCGGCATCGTGTCGACGGAGTGGGTCGGCGTGAACCAAGCCGGCGAGACGGTGATCAGCGTGCATACGAAGGTGCTGTTCGGGCTGCGCCATCCGGGAGGCACGAAAGGATGACGGACGTGACCTTGCCGCTGATCGCGTCGGCGCAGGCGCTGCAGGCGAGGGTCGGCGCGGAGCCGCTCGCGAGCGGCTGGATCGCGATCGACCAGCCTCGCGTCGACGGTTTCGCCGACGCGACCGGCGATCATCAATGGATCCACGTCGACCCCGAGCGCGCGCGACGCGAGTCGCCGTTCGGCGGGCCGATCGCGCACGGGTTCCTGACGCTGTCGCTGATCCCTGCGTTGATGACCGACGCGATGCGCTTCGAGCAGAAGATGGGCGTGAACTACGGACTGAATCGCGTGCGATTCCTGAAGCCGGTGCCGGTCGGTGCACGCGTGCGCGCGCTGTTTGCGGTGAAGGAAACCGCCGACGCCGCGCAGGGCGGGGTGCAGGTGACGTGGTCGGTGTCGATCCAGGTCGAGCGTCCCGATGCGCCGCTACCGGTGTGCGCGGCGGAGTTCATCACGCTGCATTACTTCTGAAGCGCGGGGCGGCAGGCACGGCGGCCGCCCCGCCTGTCATGTCACATGCGTGTCAGTGCTTCGCGTATTGCGTCGCGCCGAACAGCACTTCGCGCGCCTTGTCGTCCTGCAGTGCCTTGCGCATCGATGCGAGCACTTCGACGCCGCGCTGCACGGCCGGTCGCGCTGCGATCGCATCGAACCAGCGCTTCACGTTCGGCAGCTCGTCGAGCACGATGCCCTGGTTTTGCCACGAACGCGTCCACGGGAACGTCGCAATGTCTGCGATCGTATAAGTGTCGCCCGCGAGATACTCCGATTCGCCGAGGCGCTTGTCCATCACGTTGTACAGGCGCTTCGCTTCGTTCGTGTAGCGGTTGACCGCGTATTCGATCTTCTCCGGCGCATACATGCGGAAGTGGTGTGCCTGTCCGAGCATCGGGCCGACACCGCCCATCTGGAACATCAGCCACTCGAGCGTCGCATAGCGCGCAGCCGGATCGGCCGGCAGGAACTTGCCGGTCTTCTCCGCGAGATAGATCAGGATCGCACCCGATTCGAACAGCGAGATCGGCTTGCCGCCGGGGCCGTCCGGATCGACGATGGCCGGAATCTTGTTGTTCGGGCTGATCTTCAGGAAGTCGGGCTTGAACTGGTCGCCCGCGCCGATATCGACCGGATGGACACGGTATGCGAGGCCCGTTTCCTCGAGCATGATGTGTACCTTGTGGCCGTTCGGGGTCGCCCAGCTATAGACGTCGATCATCGTCAACTCCTTGGTTGCATGCGCGAAAACGGCGCCGGGAGCGCCGCGACAGGTGGTCATTAGAGCATGGATCGACGCGGGCTGCTGGCGACGGAATCGTGCCTGCGGTTGCGTGCGCGCAGCGACGTGGAGCGTGTCGTCGACGTCGTGCGCGGCGCGTGTCAGTACATTTTTGTGCGGCTTCGATCGCCTGTGCGACAGAGTGAATCAGCGCTTGTAGCGCGGCTGGCGTTTCTCGAGAAATGCGGTAATGCCTTCGAGCCCGTCCGCATGATGCAGCGACGTGACGAAATGATCGCGCTCGGTGCCGAGATGCGGTTCGAGCGGTTGCGTCGTCGCGTCGTCGAGCAGCGACTTGATGCGCGAGAGTGCGTTCGGCGAGATGCCGGCGAGTGTTTCGGCCCATGCGAGCGCGTCCGTCAGTGCCGCGCCGGGCACGGCGAGCCGGTTGACGACGCCGAGCGCATGCAGGCGCTCGGCCGTGACCGGCTTGCCTTCGAACAGGATCTCGGCTGCCATCGCGCGCGGCAGTGCGCGTGCGAGGAACCACGAACCGCCGCCGTCCGGCGTCAGGCCCACACGCGCATACGACATCACGAATTTCGCGTCGTGCGCGGCGACGATCAGGTCGCACGCGAGCGCAAGCGAGAAGCCCGCGCCGGCGGCGGCGCCTTCGACGGCCGCGATCACCGGTTTCGTCGACGCGCGGATCGCCGTGACCCACGCGGCGAGCTGATCGATGCTGTCGGCCTGGCAGGACGGATCCTTCGAACGGTTCTCGAGCAGGCGGTTCAGGTTGCCGCCTGCGCAGAAGAAGCGATCGGCGCCCGTCAGGACGACCGCGCGAATCGCGGGATCGCGATCGGCGGTGGCGATCGCTTCGATGCCGGCGGCGTACATGTCGGGATGCAGCGCGTTGCGCGCGCCGGGATTGGACAGCGTGAGGACGAGCGTCGAATCGCTCTCGGGCGGACGCGAGGCCAGCAGTTCAGCACTCATGCGAGCGTGTCTCCATCGGATGGCGGCGCGGCGGCGCCGCGCATGTTGCGCAGACAGGCGAAACGGCTGCCGCAGCGGATGTAATGTTGTCGGGGCGAACGCAAAACTTGCTTTAGACTAGCACGAACGTGCTTTTCAGCGCGATGAATCCCGATGCGGCCGGCACCGTCGCGGCTGCGCTTCAGCAAGGAAGGAGACTTTGATGCTACAGCTGTGCGGTATTCCGTTGTCCAACTATTACAACAAGGTGAAGTTCGTGCTGCTCGAGCACGACATCCCGTTCGAGGAGTCGGTGTGCGGTTTGCCGATCAGCGATCCGGCCAAGCTCGTCGATTCGCCGCTCGGCAAGATTCCGTTCCTGAAGACCGAGGAAGGCGCGCTGTTCGAGTCGCAGGCGATCATCGAATACCTGGCCGCGCGCTATCCCGGGAAAGGCATTTATCCGGCGAGCCCGTTCGCGGCCGCGAAGGTGCGCGAACTGGTCGAGACGCTCGAGCTGTATCTCGAATGGGTGGCGCGAGAGGTCTACACGGAGGCGTTTTTCGGCGGCAAGGTCAGCGACGGGATGAAGGCGCACGTCGAGAAGCGCCTGCCGCGCGCGATCGATGCGTTCAAGCAGATGACGCAGTTTTCGCCGTATGTGCTCGGCGACGCGTTCGGCCTTGCGGACATCGCCGCGTGGGTCCATCTGCCGGTCATCGGGATGGCGACGAAGGCCATATTCGGACGCGATTTCCTGCTCGACGCCGGCATCGACTGGAAGGCGCACGCGAAGCTGGTTGGCGAGCGTCCGGCCGCGCAGCGCGTGGCCGCCGAGCGCAAGGCGTACATCGAAGCGACGAGCGTCGCGCGTCCGTAAGCGCGGTTCCCGCAGGGCGGCCCGTCGCCGCCCGTGCGGGACTTACAGCCGGGCGAGTCGTTCGAGCGCGGACGCGAGCGTGCTTTCCTGCTTCGCGAAGCAGAAGCGTACGACGCCCGATTCGTGCGGCTCGTGATAGAACGCCGACACCGGGATGGCGGCCACGCCGATCTCCGACGTCAGCCACTTCGAGAATTCCGCTTCGGGCAGGTCGCTGATCGCCGAGTAGTCGACGCACTGGAAGTACGTGCCCGTGCACGGCAGCAGCTTGAAGCGCGTGCGCTCGAGGCCGGCACGGAAGAAGTCGCGCTTCTTCTGGTAGAAGCCGGCCAGCGACAGGTACGGCGCCGGGTCACGCAGGTAGTCGGCGAGCCCGAACTGCATCGGCGTGTTCACCGTGAACACGTTGAACTGGTGGACCTTGCGGAATTCCGCGGTCAGCGCGGCAGGCGCCGCGACGTAGCCGACCTTCCAGCCCGTCACGTGATAGGTCTTGCCGAAGCTCGACACGATGAAGCTGCGAGCCGCGAGTTCCGGGTAGCGCGCGACGCTTTCGTGGCGCGCGCCGTCGTAGACCATGTGCTCGTACACCTCGTCCGACAGGATCAGCACGTTGGTGCCGCGCACGATGTCCTCGAGCTTGCGCATGTCCGCCTCGCGCCACACGGTACCTGTCGGGTTGTGCGGCGTGTTGATCAGGATCATTCGCGTCTTCGGCGTGATCGCGGCCGCGAGACGGTCGAACGGGATCGCGTAGTCGGGCGCCTCCAGCGTGACGAACACGGGCGTGCCGCCCGCGAGTTCGATCGACGGCAGGTAGCTGTCGTAGGTCGGTTCGACGACGATCACCTCGTCGCCCGGATGCACCGCGCACAGGATCGCCGTCAGCAGCGCCTGCGTCGCGCCGACCGTCACCGTGATCTCGTTGGCCGGATCGTAGCGCCGGCCGTAGACCTGCGCGATCTTGCCGGCGATCGCGTCGCGCAGCGGTGCGACGCCGGCCATCGGCGGATACTGGTTGTGCCCGTTGCGCATCGCGGCCGCGACCGCGTCGACGATGCGCGGGTCGCAATCGAAATCCGGAAAGCCCTGGCCGAGGTTCACCGCACCTTTTTCGGCGGCTAGCGCGCTCATGACCGTGAAGATCGTCGTGCCGACGTTCGGCAGGCGCGAGGGGAAAACGGGAGTCGTTGGCATGTCTGAAGGAGCGTTCATCGATACGGTCGAATTCGGGTGGTGCGGCGTAGGTCAGGCCGGCGTGGTCGTCGCGTCCGGCGCGGCGTCGAGCGCGCAAGCTTCGGCAAATGGCGCGGGCTGCGCGATCCGGAAGCCAAAGTCGCGTGCGGTGCGCTTCGCGAGCTTCAGCAGCGCGCGGTCTTTCGACACGAGCCACTCGGCCTGCGCGGCGCGGGCGAGTTCGAGAAACTTCTGGTCGTCGCGGTCCTTGCATTTCGGCAGCGGCGGCGCGTCGGCGTCGACGGGCGGCGGCTCGACGAGACTCGCGAGGCGGGCGACGGTCGCGAGTGCGGCCGCCTTGTCGATCGCGCGCGACTGGAACTGCGGATAGTCGAGCACGTATTCGAGCTCGGTCAGGCAGCGGCCGTCGATCACGGCGGCAAGCGCGCCGCTTTCCAGCGCGGCCCGGATCGGGCGCGTAGCGGGGTCGTCGAATACGAGGATGTCGATCCAGACGTTCGAGTCGAGCACGACGCGGTGTGCGGCATGCGGGGCGAGAGAGCGGGTCATTCGTTACAATCGGTGGTTTTCGTCTGACCGCAAGGCACGGCGTGCCAGCGAGCCTCTATGATAATCGTTCTCTCTCCAGCCAAATCCCTCGACTACGATACGCCCGCGCACGTCCAGTCTTACACGAAGCCTGCATTCGTCGATGACGCGTCCGAGCTGATCGACGGCCTGCGCAAGCTGTCGCCGCAAGACATCGCGACGCTGATGGATATTTCCGATCCGCTCGCGCGCCTGAATTTCCAGCGCTACGCCGACTGGTCGCGGACCTTCACGCCGGCCAACGCGAAGCAGGCCGTGCTCGCGTTCAACGGCGACGTCTATGAAGGTTTCGACGCGAAATCGCTGTCGTCGGCTGATCTCGACTATGCGCAGCAGCACGTGCGCGTGCTGTCGGGCCTGTACGGGCTGCTGCGTCCGCTCGACCTGCTGCAGCCGTACCGGCTCGAGATGGGTACGCGCTTCGCCAACGCGCGCGGCAAGGACCTGTACGCGTTCTGGGGCGACCGCATCACGCGGGCGCTGAACGAGCAGCTCGAGACGCGCAGCGGCGCGGCGCGTGTGCTGGTCAACTGCGCGTCGACCGAGTACTTCAAGTCGGTCAAGCCGAAACTGCTGGCCGCGCCGGTCGTCACGCCGGTGTTCGAGGACTGGAAGGGCGGGCGCTACAAGATCATCAGCTTCCATGCGAAGCGCGCGCGCGGCCTGATGGCGCGTTTTATCGTCGAGAACCGGATTGCCGACCCGAAGGCGCTCAAGGATTTCGCGACGGAAGGCTATGCATTCGACGCGGCCGCGTCGAATGATTCGACTTACGTATATCGCCGGCGCGTCGGCGAGTAACCCGGCCGGCCGTTCACGAGACGGCCGGCGCATGCATGGGGCCGGGCACGTGGCACACCGCGCGCCCCGGTCGACAGCTTTGCATGGGACTGGCGTAAGCGCTAAAGCGCTCACGCCGGTCGACACAGGAGAGACAGATGGCACTTTCGATCACCAGCAATTTCGACGCAGGCGCAATCGACGTCGTGTCGTGCGACAACCCCGGCGCGATCCGGCTGCGGGTGCGTGGCGACAATCGATCGGAATTCGCACAATGGTTTTACTACCGCTTGACGGGCGCGCGCGGCGAGCGGTGCGTGATGACGTTCGAGAACGCGGCCGACTGCGCGTATCCGTCGGGCTGGCGCAACTACCACGCGGTCGCGAGCTACGACCGCGTCGACTGGTTCCGCGTGCCGACGACGTTCGACGGCAAGACGATGACCATCGACCATACGCCGGAGTTCGACAGCATCTACTACGCGTATTTCGAACCGTACTCGGAAGAGCGCCATGCGGCGTTTCTCGGTGCGGTCCAGCAGTTGCCGCAGGCGAGCGTCGTCGAGCTCGGCCGCACGGTCGAAGGCCGCCCGATGTCGCTGCTGACGCTCGGCACGCCGGAAACCGACGACGCGCCGAAGAAGAAGGTGTGGATCATCGCGCGCCAGCATCCGGGCGAGTCGATGGCCGAATGGTTCGTCGAGGGGCTCGTCAAGCGGCTGGCAGGCTGGGGAGACTGGGCCGGCGATGCGGTCGCGCGCAAGCTCTACGATCGCGTGACGTTCCACATCGTCCCGAACATGAACCCGGACGGCAGTGTGCACGGCAACCTGCGCACCAACGCGGCAGGCGCGAACCTGAATCGCGAGTGGATGGCGCCGGATGCCGAACGCAGCCCCGAGGTGCTGGCCGTGCGCGACGCGATCCATGCAATCGGCTGCGACATGTTCTTCGACATTCACGGCGACGAGGATCTGCCGTACGTGTTCGTCGCCGGCTCGGAGATGTTGCCGAGCTTTACCGAGCAGCAGGGCAAGGAACAGACTGCGTTCATCGACGCGTTCAAGGTCGCGAGCCCCGACTTCCAGACCGAGCACGGCTACGCGGCGAGCAAGTACAAGGAAGATGCGCTCAAGCTCGCGTCGAAGTACATCGGCCACCAGTTCGGCTGCCTGTCGCTGACGCTCGAGATGCCGTTCAAGGACAACGCGAACCTGCCCGACGAGCGCGTCGGCTGGAACGGCGAGCGCAGCGCGGCGCTCGGCGCGGCGATGCTGGCCGCGATCCTGGTGCACGTCGACACGTTCGCGTAAGCGTTTCGTCGTCGTATGAAAAAAGCCGGAGCATCTCAGGATGCGCCGGCTTTTTCGTGTCTGTCGTGGCCGCTCGGTCGTATCAGGACTTCTTCGCGGTTTTCTTCTTCACGACCTTCTTCTGGCCGCTCGATTTCTTCGTTGCGACGGCTTTCTTGCTGGTGCGGCCCGATGCCTTCGCCTTGGCCTTGCCACGGTGCGACTTGCCCTTGAATTTCTTCGTCGACGACGAGCGTTCGGCGCGCGGCTTCAGCGGCGGAACGGGGTCGTTCCAGCTGAACGCGAGCATTTGCTGGCCGACATAGCCGCAACGGAATTTCAGCGGTGTCGGGTCGCTGCCGTCGCTGTGTATGCCTTGGCCGTCGACGGTGACGATGTTGTCGACCTTCACGCGCTGCTTGCCCTGGTCAAACGAGTCGTTCCATGGCGTGATCGTCGCGTTGCCGCTGTCGAATGCGTTCGGTGCGAAGTCGACGCGATCGAACGCCGTCGACGTGCTGGCGATGAAGCTGCCGTGCGCCGCACAATCGGCGGCGAGCGGATCGGCATGCATCTCGTTGACGAATTTGTTGATCAGTTCGGAGCGCTGGTCGAGCAGGTCGGCGAATGCCGGTGTGGGAAGCGCAAGCGACAGGCCCGCGATACAGGCTGCCAGCTTGCCGAGCGCCCGGAAAATCCGGAACGAGGCAGGTGAGCTGTCCATCTGGTTATTGGTGAGGAGCGAATGAGACATCGGGCACGTATAGATGCCCGATGAAGAACAGGAGTTCAATCTTAGCGTAAAAAAGTTGTGCGGCAGTAGACGGCGTATTCTGCCGCACCGCGGAAGGAACCGACGATATGCGTTGAACGTGCGCGAATCCGGGGGAAATTCAGGCGCGCGGGCCGCCGAGGCGATAGCGCCTGACGTCGAAGGTCGTGACCCACGCAGGACGATAGACGGCGATGAGTGCCGTCGCCATGCCGGTGAACCATGCTTCGCCGAGCGCGAGCAGTGCAGTGTTCAGCAGATAGCCGGCAGGAATCACGACGGGCACGCCATCCGCGAGCGCGAGCTGGACGCCGGCTGCTGCGGCGGCGACTGCGACGATCGCGATGGCCGGCGACAGGAATCCCTGCCCGGTGATGAACGATGCAAGGTTGTGCGGCAGCCACGCGAGCGCGGCGCGCTGCAGCAACGCTGACACGGCGACAGGCAGTGCGCCGTAGATCAGATAGGTCAGGCCAATGCCCTGCCACGGCGCGTCGAAGATGATCGCGGCAACCGCCGTGACGGCGCCCATCGCGATCAGTGCGAGCGTCCAGTCGAACAGTGTGACGAGCAGCGTGGCGCCAAGCAGATGCATGACGATGCCGTCTTCGAGCCAGGCATTGGACGCCCAGAGGACCGAGATCGCGGTGACGAGCGCGAGCCACACGTGCTGGAGCGTGGCGTCCTGCAGGCGCACGAACGGGCGATTCCAGATCGCGAGCGCGAGCAGGGCCACGGCAGCGATCCAGCCACCGATGCCAACCCAGAGCGGAAGCGGTGTGAAGAGAAAACCCATGCGTCCATATTACTCGTTGAGCATCAAAGGTGGGAATCCGCGCATACCGACCGTCGCAATATCGAGACTGTTTGCCTAGCGCCCGCGCCGGAACCGTGACGGCGGCTCGGCGGCGAGTGGCAGGTCCTGTGCGCCGGCGTTCGCGGCCGGCAGCGGGTACGGATGGTCACCCCGTTGTGTACGCAGCGGAACCGGTCCGCGTTCGCCGATGCTCGGCTTGCGTGCGCGGTTGCGGTTCGCCAGCAGCACCTCGAGATGCGGTGACAGCCAGCCGTTGTAGATCGCGACCGCGGCGGCGCGGTTTGCGGCACCGAGTTGCTGGAAGATGCTGGCGAGGTGGATCTTCACCGTGCCTTCGCTGATGCCGAGTGTGCGGGCGATCATCTTGTTCGTGCTGCCCATGTGGACGAAGCGCATGATCTGCGCTTGCCGCGGCGACAGGAGGCCGCTTGGCGGGCGGCGCGGAAGCGATCCGGCAAGCGTCTGGAAATGGGCGTCGTGGCGTGCCGCAGCCACGGAGGGCAGCAGGCTGAGCGCGCTCGGCGGAATGTAGTGTCCGCCCAGCAGCACGATTTCCAGCGCTCGCACGATCAGGTGCGGACGCGTGGAATGCGGAATCACGCCCGCGACACCATGGTTGAAGAAGCGCTGGACGGCGTCGGGCGGCGCTTCGTCGACCAGCACGGCGGCCGGTGTCGGCGAACATGCGCTGCAGAGCGCCTGAAGCTCGCCGAGCCGTCCGACGTCGAGCCAGTCGATCGCGACGAGGTCGAAACGCTGGGCACGCAACAGGCGGCGCGCCTGAAAACTGTCGGGCGCATCGTTGATGCTGGCGTGACGGTCGATCTGCCGCAGCAGGGCCTTCAGTCCATCACGCCGCTCGGCGTCTGAGTTAAGCATCAGGAACCGCATATTCAATCTCCGTAAGGGTGAGTCATTGATTGCTGTCGGGCATGCGTTGGCCCCGATAATGACAAAGACCTTACACGATGTCTGCTAGGCTGAAAGGCTTAGGATTTGTCCGAAATTTCGGGCGGAAAACGATCGGACAAGAAAAAAGCCGCTCCGGCGGCAACCGGGAGCGGCTTCGGACCGGCAGGCCGTGGAGGCCTGCGGCATCAGGTCAGTGGAAGTGAGGCTGGGCGGGCGATGCGTCTTCCGGCATCTCCGCATGGACGATTTCGCCGAGCGGATCCGCGTAGAGCGGCACGCCGCAATCGTCGCAGTATTCCGGTTCGAAGCGGCCCGCGTGCCTGCGGACGTCGGTTACGCCGCATTCCTTCAGCAGGCTCACGATTTCCTCGAGCGGTCCTTCCATCGGCGCTTCGCCTTCGAGTGTCGCGCTGTCGATCGACACGTCGCCGTTTTCGCGGCCGTACAGCGGCCATACGACACCGTAGATCACGTCGTTGCTGGCACGCCGCGTGAAGCCGACACGATACTCGTCGATACGGCGTTCGCCGAAGCCCGCGACCACCGCGCGCAGCTCCTGCGGCGCCGCACCAAGTGTGTCAAACAGATAACGAATGGCCGTTCGCACCGTGTGCGGACGAATGCGCTCGTCCGCATCGCGGCAGGCCGAGTAGTACGCGTCCGGAAGCAGGCATTCGAATTCACAGCCGGGCAGGGCGATCGACAGGTTCGGGCCGCCCTGGGCCGTCCACTGCTCGAGGCATTGGCCGCGTTCGATCCGGCTGCCGTTCTCCTCTTCCTGCCAGCGGAACAGCGGCGCGCCGGCAGGCGCGGCGACGACCGCAAGGAGGAAGCGCGGGTCGGCCAGGATTGGCGACGTTTCGGGCAGGTCGCCGAAGCTCAGCTTGGGCGTGTGCTGGCCGATCGCCGCGTGCGCGAGCTGCTGCGCAAGCCGGTAGGTCTCGACGTGGTGCCGCGGCAGCTGGTCGATGCTGTAGAGGAACGGCGCGAGCCCGACGAGCGTACCGTTCGCGAGGACATGCGCCTGCAGGTGCGTTCGCAGCGCGTCGGCAACGTCGCCCTTGAGCGGACCCGACGGAATCATGTAGCGCGTCCATGCAAGCACCGGAACTGCGACCAGCAGCGCATCGTGCGGTTGGCCGTCGTGCTCGATCACCATCGACTCGCTGTGCGTCTCGGCCATGTCGGCGAGCGCACCGTACGCATCGGGATGATTCTGCTGAAGGTGGTCGAGCGCTGCGTCGAGCGTGGTCTGGTTGCCGTTGCGGACAATCTTGGCGAGCAGCGCATCGAGCTTCGCTTCCCAGAAGCGATCCTCGATGCGGCTGCCCGAGGCGAAGAGCGCAAGCGACAGACCGACCAGTTTGTCGGCATCGGGGGGGAGGCGTTTGGCGATTCGCTGGCGCATATTAAAGACGTATATAGAAAGAGGCGAAGAACCTCACATTCTAGTCCGTTCTTTGCACCATAAGCGGTCTCGTGCCCGGACAGGGCCAGGCGGCTGAATTTGCAGCGTTCGTAAAAAAGTTGCGTCGAACCCCTTGCGCGATTGCCGTCAGGTGCATAGAATCACGCCTCTTTCGCGCTAACGGAAACGCGGCGCGGAAGGAAGGGAAGCAGTGCTGTTGGGCCTCGGCGGTAGCGGCCTCGGCGGTACGGAAGTTGAGCCCCGCAGTCGCAGCGACGTGATGTAAAAAGTTGTTGACGAACTGCGAAACACGGTTCATAATCTCGCTTCTCTGCTGCTGAAAACGCAGCGCTGCTGAGAAAATTCAGGTTTCTCGCAGAAACGCTCTTTAAAAATTAACAGCCGATAAGTGTGGGCGCTTGATGGAAGCGAGCTGATCTTCGGATCAGATAGCGAAAGTATCAAGAGTCTCACACTAAAGTAAGTCAGGTTTATGAAGTGATTCATATTCCTGTCAGCTTTGAGTGAGCGACCGGTTCTTAACTGAACCGAAAACAGTAACAGGTTTGAACTGAAGAGTTTGATCCTGGCTCAGATTGAACGCTGGCGGCATGCCTTACACATGCAAGTCGAACGGCAGCACGGGTGCTTGCACCTGGTGGCGAGTGGCGAACGGGTGAGTAATACATCGGAACATGTCCTGTAGTGGGGGATAGCCCGGCGAAAGCCGGATTAATACCGCATACGATCTACGGATGAAAGCGGGGGACCTTCGGGCCTCGCGCTATAGGGTTGGCCGATGGCTGATTAGCTAGTTGGTGGGGTAAAGGCCTACCAAGGCGACGATCAGTAGCTGGTCTGAGAGGACGACCAGCCACACTGGGACTGAGACACGGCCCAGACTCCTACGGGAGGCAGCAGTGGGGAATTTTGGACAATGGGCGAAAGCCTGATCCAGCAATGCCGCGTGTGTGAAGAAGGCCTTCGGGTTGTAAAGCACTTTTGTCCGGAAAGAAATCCTTGGCCCTAATACGGTCGGGGGATGACGGTACCGGAAGAATAAGCACCGGCTAACTACGTGCCAGCAGCCGCGGTAATACGTAGGGTGCGAGCGTTAATCGGAATTACTGGGCGTAAAGCGTGCGCAGGCGGTTTGCTAAGACCGATGTGAAATCCCCGGGCTCAACCTGGGAACTGCATTGGTGACTGGCAGGCTAGAGTATGGCAGAGGGGGGTAGAATTCCACGTGTAGCAGTGAAATGCGTAGAGATGTGGAGGAATACCGATGGCGAAGGCAGCCCCCTGGGCCAATACTGACGCTCATGCACGAAAGCGTGGGGAGCAAACAGGATTAGATACCCTGGTAGTCCACGCCCTAAACGATGTCAACTAGTTGTTGGGGATTCATTTCCTTAGTAACGTAGCTAACGCGTGAAGTTGACCGCCTGGGGAGTACGGTCGCAAGATTAAAACTCAAAGGAATTGACGGGGACCCGCACAAGCGGTGGATGATGTGGATTAATTCGATGCAACGCGAAAAACCTTACCTACCCTTGACATGGTCGGAATCCCGCTGAGAGGTGGGAGTGCTCGAAAGAGAACCGGCGCACAGGTGCTGCATGGCTGTCGTCAGCTCGTGTCGTGAGATGTTGGGTTAAGTCCCGCAACGAGCGCAACCCTTGTCCTTAGTTGCTACGCAAGAGCACTCTAAGGAGACTGCCGGTGACAAACCGGAGGAAGGTGGGGATGACGTCAAGTCCTCATGGCCCTTATGGGTAGGGCTTCACACGTCATACAATGGTCGGAACAGAGGGTTGCCAACCCGCGAGGGGGAGCTAATCCCAGAAAACCGATCGTAGTCCGGATTGCACTCTGCAACTCGAGTGCATGAAGCTGGAATCGCTAGTAATCGCGGATCAGCATGCCGCGGTGAATACGTTCCCGGGTCTTGTACACACCGCCCGTCACACCATGGGAGTGGGTTTTACCAGAAGTGGCTAGTCTAACCGCAAGGAGGACGGTCACCACGGTAGGATTCATGACTGGGGTGAAGTCGTAACAAGGTAGCCGTATCGGAAGGTGCGGCTGGATCACCTCCTTTCCAGAGCTTCTCGCACAAGTTGAGCGCTCACGCTTATCGGCTGTAAATTTAAAGACAGACTCAGGGGTCTGTAGCTCAGTCGGTTAGAGCACCGTCTTGATAAGGCGGGGGTCGTTGGTTCGAATCCAACCAGACCCACCATTGTCTGGCGGTAGTACACCTGAGGTCATCTGTACATGGGGGCATAGCTCAGCTGGGAGAGCACCTGCTTTGCAAGCAGGGGGTCGTCGGTTCGATCCCGTCTGCCTCCACCAATCCTCAATGCTAAGAGTTTGCTGAAAAATCAGCGAGCGCTTTGCATTGGCGATTGAGCCAGTCAGAGGATATCAACAGATATCGGCTGTCGTTCTTTAACAATCTGGAAGAAGCAAGTAATTTGGATAGCGGAAGCGTCTTGAGATGGACGTGGAAACTATCCGGGTTGTGATTGTATCGATGTATCTCAAGATGATTCGAACTTAATGTTCGGCTCAATTGGAATACGGCACAACGCGAGAACTCAACCTGTAGCGACTGTCGATGAGACAGACTCGTTATAGGGTCAAGCGAACAAGTGCATGTGGTGGATGCCTTGGCGATCACAGGCGATGAAGGACGCGGTAGCCTGCGAAAAGCTACGGGGAGCTGGCAAACAAGCTTTGATCCGTAGATGTCCGAATGGGGAAACCCACTCCTTTTGGAGTATCCATGGCTGAATACATAGGCCATGTGAAGCGAACGCGGTGAACTGAAACATCTAAGTAACCGCAGGAAAAGAAATCAACCGAGATTCCCAAAGTAGTGGCGAGCGAAATGGGATGAGCCTTGCACTCTTTATTTGTATTGTTAGCCGAACGCTCTGGAAAGTGCGGCCATAGCAGGTGATAGCCCTGTAGGCGAAAACAGTATGAAAGAACTAGGTGTGCGACAAGTAGGGCGGGACACGTGAAATCCTGTCTGAAGATGGGGGGACCATCCTCCAAGGCTAAATACTCGTGATCGACCGATAGTGAACCAGTACCGTGAGGGAAAGGCGAAAAGAACCCCGGGAGGGGAGTGAAATAGATCCTGAAACCGCATGCATACAAACAGTCGGAGCCTCGTAAGGGGTGACGGCGTACCTTTTGTATAATGGGTCAGCGACTTACGTTCAGTAGCAAGCTTAACCGTATAGGGCAGGCGTAGCGAAAGCGAGTCCGAATAGGGCGTTCAGTTGCTGGGCGTAGACCCGAAACCAAGTGATCTATCCATGGCCAGGATGAAGGTGCGGTAACACGTACTGGAGGTCCGAACCCACTAACGTTGAAAAGTTAGGGGATGAGCTGTGGATAGGGGTGAAAGGCTAAACAAACTTGGAAATAGCTGGTTCTCTCCGAAAACTATTTAGGTAGTGCCTCGTGTCTCACCTTCGGGGGTAGAGCACTGTCATGGTTGGGGGGTCTATTGCAGATTACCCCGCCATAGCAAACTCCGAATACCGAAGAGTGCAATCACGGGAGACAGACATCGGGTGCTAACGTCCGGTGTCAAGAGGGAAACAACCCAGACCGCCAGCTAAGGTCCCCAAATATAGCTAAGTGGGAAACGAAGTGGGAAGGCTAAAACAGTCAGGAGGTTGGCTTAGAAGCAGCCACCCTTTAAAGAAAGCGTAATAGCTCACTGATCGAGTCGTCCTGCGCGGAAGATGTAACGGGGCTAAGCTATATACCGAAGCTGCGGATGCGTGCTTTGCACGCATGGTAGGAGAGCGTTCTGTAAGCCTGCGAAGGTGTCTCGGAAGGGATGCTGGAGGTATCAGAAGTGCGAATGCTGACATGAGTAGCGATAAAGGGGGTGAAAGGCCCCCTCGCCGTAAGCCCAAGGTTTCCTACGCAACGTTCATCGGCGTAGGGTGAGTCGGCCCCTAAGGCGAGGCAGAAATGCGTAGCTGATGGGAAGCAGGTCAATATTCCTGCACCATTGTTAGATGCGATGGGGGGACGGATCGCGGAAGGTTGTCCGGGTGTTGGAAGTCCCGGTCGCTGCATTGGAGAAGGCGCTTAGGCAAATCCGGGCGCGGAATTCAAGGGTGTGGCGCGAGCTCCTTAGGGAGCGAAGCAATTGGAAGTGGTTCCAAGAAAAGCCTCTAAGCTTCAGTCTAATGATGACCGTACCGCAAACCGACACAGGTGGGCGAGATGAGTATTCTAAGGCGCTTGAGAGAACTCGGGAGAAGGAACTCGGCAAATTGGTACCGTAACTTCGGGATAAGGTACGCCCTTGTAGCTTGATGCCCCTGCGGGCAGAGGGTGAAGGGGTTGCAATAAACTGGTGGCTGCGACTGTTTAATAAAAACACAGCACTCTGCAAACACGAAAGTGGACGTATAGGGTGTGACGCCTGCCCGGTGCCGGAAGATTAAATGATGGGGTGCAAGCTCTTGATTGAAGTCCCGGTAAACGGCGGCCGTAACTATAACGGTCCTAAGGTAGCGAAATTCCTTGTCGGGTAAGTTCCGACCTGCACGAATGGCGTAACGATGGCCACACTGTCTCCTCCCGAGACTCAGCGAAGTTGAAGTGTTTGTGATGATGCAATCTACCCGCGGCTAGACGGAAAGACCCCATGAACCTTTACTGTAGCTTTGCATTGGACTTTGAACCGATCTGTGTAGGATAGGTGGGAGGCTATGAAACCGGAACGCTAGTTTCGGTGGAGCCGTCCTTGAAATACCACCCTGGTTTGTTTGAGGTTCTAACCTTGGCCCGTGATCCGGGTCGGGGACAGTGCATGGTAGGCAGTTTGACTGGGGCGGTCTCCTCCCAAAGCGTAACGGAGGAGTACGAAGGTACGCTAGGTACGGTCGGAAATCGTGCTGATAGTGCAATGGCATAAGCGTGCTTAACTGCGAGACCGACAAGTCGAGCAGGTGCGAAAGCAGGTCATAGTGATCCGGTGGTTCTGTATGGAAGGGCCATCGCTCAACGGATAAAAGGTACTCTGGGGATAACAGGCTGATACCGCCCAAGAGTTCATATCGACGGCGGTGTTTGGCACCTCGATGTCGGCTCATCTCATCCTGGGGCTGTAGCCGGTCCCAAGGGTATGGCTGTTCGCCATTTAAAGAGGTACGTGAGCTGGGTTTAAAACGTCGTGAGACAGTTTGGTCCCTATCTGCCGTGGGCGTTGGATATTTGAAGGGGGCTGCTCCTAGTACGAGAGGACCGGAGTGGACGAACCTCTGGTGTACCGGTTGTCACGCCAGTGGCATCGCCGGGTAGCTATGTTCGGAAGAGATAACCGCTGAAAGCATCTAAGCGGGAAACTCGCCTTAAGATGAGATATCCCTGGGAACTAGATTCCCTTGAAGGGTCGTTCGAGACCAGGACGTTGATAGGTCAGGTGTGTAAGCGCAGTAATGCGTTCAGCTAACTGATACTAATTGCCCGTAAGGCTTGATCCTATAACAAGTCTGTTTCGCGCTACAGAGCGCGTCGGACGGTTGGATTCTCGTGTGTGATACACACAACTCAAGATTACTGCTTCTTCCCGGATTGGTTGTGCTGCGAAGCCAGCGCAACAACCCTCTTTGCCTGATGACCATAGCGAGTCGGTCCCACCCCTTCCCATCCCGAACAGGACCGTGAAACGACTCTACGCCGATGATAGTGCGGATTCCCGTGTGAAAGTAGGTAATCGTCAGGCTCCCTAAGCCAAGAACCCCCGCCCGACCAGGCGGGGGTTTTTGCATTCGAGCGGCGAAAATACAGGCAGGGCGGCAGAAAAGCGCCAGATTCCTCGCATCCCGTTCAGCGCCCTCCAGATCCCTCCATCTTCCAACCTACTGCCAGCCCCGATCGCGGAACGAAGTCGTGTGATTTGATACGATCGACGTGTCGTCGGCGATTGCATTTGTCGACGTTCACGGTCGAAACCGGGGCTTGATGGAGAGGGCAGGGAATGAATATCGGCGATGCGTCGCGCGAATCCGGAGTCAGCGCAAAAATGATCCGGTACTACGAACAGGTTGGCCTTCTTGCCCCGAGCAAGCGTACCGACGCCGGCTACCGCATCTACGGCGCGGACGAAATCCATATCCTGCGCTTCATCCGTCAAGCCCGGCGGCTTGGCTTTCTCGTCGAGGACATCCGCAAGCTGCTGATGCTCTGGCAGGATCGCTCCCGCGCGAGTGCCGAAGTGAAGTCGATCGCACTCGAGCACGTGGCCGAACTCGATAAACGCATCGCGGAGCTGAGCGACATGCGCGACACGCTGGCCGACCTGGCCGCGCACTGCCATGGTGACGGGCGGCCCGAATGCCCGATTTTGGCGCGCCTGGCCGACCCCGTAGATGAACCAAATTAGTGCGTGTACTCGAGCCTCAAAATGGGCTCGGCTTCAATGCCTATAAAAATCAATGCGTTAGGCTCATCGAACGATCGGCCATTCCGATTTGGAATGGCTTCCATGCAAGTATTTCACTAGCATCTTGGTGCGGCATCGCTATAATTCGGGATAACCCTATACGGGAAATCCCTGAATATCGATTCACCAGGGGTCCCTCTTCCTTGGAGAATGTCATGATCGCCTACATCGTCGAAAAGCTGAGCAACTGGTTCGAATCCGCAGAACGTGAGCGCCGTGAGGCTTACCTCGCCACGTCGTCGGACATCGTCCAGCTCGAGAGCCGTATCCGCTCGCTCGAAACCAACGGCTACTCGCTGTAATCGGAGTCACCGTCAGGTGCCGTGTGGCGCCGAACGATAAGCAAGCCCCGTATTTGACGGGGCTTTGTTTTTTTGTGCACCGGATCTGGCGAAATCGTCAGTGCAGCGCTATGGTATGGACCTGCTTTTCACCCTGAAGGACACGATCATGCGTTTGCGTCTCGATGTGCGTCGCAGTACCCGCGCGCGTCTCGTTCTGGGCGCGGCCGTACTCGTCCATGGTCTCGCGGCCAGTGCCGCGACGTCGTCCAAACCGCTGGTGCTCGATACGCAGCGCGGTATCCAGGACGGCAAGGGCGGGCTGGTGTTGCAGACAGCACCGTTGTCGTCGGAGCCGATCGTCGAGCCGGCGGGCATGCGTGCGCCGGCAGGGCAGGCGCCGAATACGTCGGTTCCGCTGTTCGTCGCGCCGTATATCAATGTTCCGGCTTGGGGCGGGCAGCCAGCCAACCAGCCAAGGCTCGCGCCGAGGCCGCAGCCGTAACGTAACCGGGGCCGGTCGCCCGATCAGTTGCCGCGGTGCTCGATCTGACAGCGGGCGCCGCTGTCCTGCCCCAACATCTCGACCAGATAGGGCAATGCCTCGTTCATGCTCTGCGCGAGCGTGTACGGCGGATTCAGGATGAACATTCCGCTGCCGTAGAGGCCCAGGCCGTCCGTCGGCGGATTCGATACTGTCAGCGTCAGGTGCAGCCAGTTGTTCGGCTGCAGGCGCTTCAACTGCTCGGGAAAGCGCTGCGACTCCAGCCGCGTGACCTGCGGGTACCAGATCGCATAGCAGCCCGTCGCGAATCGCTTCAGACATTCCGTCACGCAGCTCACCGTGCGCGCGTAGTCCTTCTTGTCCTCGTAGGACGGGTCGATCAACACGAGTGCGCGTCGCGGCGGCGGTGGCAGCAGCGCCTTGATCCCTTCGAAGCCGTCGCCGGCGAAGATCATCGCGCGTCGCCCCGCGTCGCGGAAATTGTGGCGCAGCACGTCGATTTCCGTCGTGTGCATCTCGAACAGGCGCATGCGGTCCTGCTCGCGCATCGACCGCCAGGCGATGTACGGCGAACCCGGGTAGAAGCGCAGCTCGCCATCGTCGTTCAGTGCGCGGACTTCGTCGACATACTCGCCCAGTGCTTCGGGCAGGTTCTTTTCGTTCCACAGCCGGCCGATGCCGGTGTCGAATTCCGACGTCTTTGCCGCGTAGCCGTCGCGCAGCGAGTACACGCCGGCGCCTGCGTGCGTGTCGATGTACCAGTACGACTTGTCTTTCTTGTTCAGGTAGCGCAGCAGCTGGACGACGACGGCGTGCTTGAGCACGTCCGCGTGGTTGCCTGCGTGAAAACCGTGACGATAACTGAGCATGGCGGGCTGCCTGAAACGAAAGGTGAATCGATGGAAGCGGTCGATCGTGCGCGGCCGTCAGGCCGGGCGCCGATGCGGCCGCGTATTGTACGCGAGTGGCCGTGCATCGCCTTATTCGAATGCGTCGCCGACCACCTCCTCGATGCGTTGCTTCACGTCCGGCGTCAGCTTCGCAGTCACGTCGAGTGCGCGCATGTTGTCGCCGATCTGCTCGATCCGAGATGCGCCCGTGATGACCGAACTCACGTGCGGATTCGCGAGCACCCACGCGATTGCGAGCTGGCCCGTGCTGCAGCCGAGTTCGGCCGCGATGTCGCCGAGCCGCTCGACGATGTCGTTGGCGGCCTGATCGGTCAGGCGGTCGCGCATCCAGTCGTAACCCTGCAACTGCGCGCGGCTGCCGGGCGGCACGCCGTTGCGGTACTTGCCGGTGAGCAGGCCCGAAGCGAGCGGGCTCCAGGTAGTGAGGCCGAGACCGTAGTCGTCGTAGAGCCGCGCATACTCCTGCTCGACCCGCGTGCGGTGGAACAGGTTGTACTGCGGCTGTTCGACGACGGGCTTGCGCAGGTGATGCCGTTCGGCGATCTCGCATGCGGCGCGGATTTCGTCGGCGCTCCATTCCGACGTGCCCCAGTACAGCGCCTTGCCGCGCGCGATCATGTCGCTCATTGCCCAGACGGTCTCCTCGATCGGCGTGTTCGGATCGGGGCGATGGCAATAGACGAGGTCGACATAGTCGAGCTGGAGCCGGCGCAACGAGCCGTCGATCGCGTTCAGCAGGTATTTCCGGTTCAGCGTGTGATACTGGTTCGGTGCTTCCGCGAGCCCCCAGAAGAACTTCGTCGACACGATGTAGCTGACGCGCGGCCAGTCGAGCGACTTGAGCGCGTGGCCCATGATTTCCTCGGACTTTCCGCCGGCGTAGACCTCGGCGTTGTCGAAGAAATTGACGCCCGCGTCGCGGGCTGCAGCGAGGCATTCGCGCGCGACCCGCTGATCGACCTGGTTGCCGTACGTGACCCACGAGCCGAGCGAAAGCGCGCTGATCTGCAGGCCGGAGCGGCCTAGCCGTCGATAGTGCATGTGAATCTCCTGCGTGACAGAGCCGACCTTAAGCTTAGACGTTTTGCGCGCGAACGGCGGGGCCGATCGTGCACAATGACGGCTGGCCCGCTGCGGTGATCATGCGGCGAACGCCGCGGTGGCGGGCACGTACTTTTTCGATCCGATAACGGGAGGAGACGGACATGGCAGCAGATCTGAATGGCAAGACCGCAGTCGTCACGGGCGCCGCGAGCGGCATCGGCAAGGAAATCGCACTTGAGCTCGCCAAGGCGGGCGCGGCCGTCGCGATCGCCGACCTGAACCAGGACGGCGCGAACGCGGTCGCCGACGAGATCAACAAGGCAGGCGGCAAGGCGATCGGCGTCGCGATGGACGTGACGAACGAGGACGCCGTGAACAGCGGCATCGACAAGGTTGCCGAAGCATTCGGCTCGGTCGACATCCTCGTGTCGAACGCCGGCATCCAGATCGTCAACCCGATCGAGAACTATTCGTTCTCCGACTGGAAGAAGATGCAGGCGATCCACGTCGACGGCGCATTCCTGACGACGAAGGCCGCGCTCAAGCACATGTACAAGGACGATCGCGGCGGCGTCGTGATCTACATGGGTTCGGTGCACTCGCATGAAGCGTCGCCGCTGAAGTCGGCATACGTGACGGCCAAGCACGGCCTGCTCGGCCTCGCCCGCGTGCTGGCGAAGGAAGGCGCGAAACACAACGTGCGCTCGCACGTCGTGTGTCCGGGCTTCGTGCGCACGCCGCTGGTCGACAAGCAGATTCCGGAGCAGGCGAAGGAGCTCGGCATCAGCGAAGAGGAAGTGATCAAGAAAGTGATGCTCGGCAACACGGTCGACGGCGTGTTCACGACGGTGCAGGACGTCGCGCAGACGGTGCTGTTCCTGTCGGCGTTCCCGAGCGCCGCGCTCACGGGCCAGTCGGTCGTCGTCAGTCACGGCTGGTTCATGCAGTAACGCGCGAGCGGGCGGCGTCGCTGCCCGCCGGCGGACGGCAATAAAAAACGCGCTCCGAGGAGCGCGTTTTTTATGTCGGCAGGGCGAGGCCGCGGTGACGGCCGCCCGCCGCCGCTTTACTTCAGGACGGCTGCGACCGCGTTGGCGACCACGTCGAGGTTGCGCGTGTTCAGCGCGGCGACGCAGATCCGGCCCGTGCCGACTGCATAGATGCCGAACTCGTCGCGCAGGCGATCGACTTGCGCCGAGGTCAGGCCCGAATACGAGAACATCCCGCGCTGCGCGTTGATGAAGCTGAAGTCGCGATCGACACCGCTTGCCTTCAGGCGCTCGACGAGACCGTTACGCATCGCGCGGATGCGATCGCGCATTTCACCGAGTTCCTGTACCCACGAAGCGTGCAGTTCTGGCGACGCGAGCACGGCTGCGACGACGGCGCCGCCATGGGTCGGCGGGTTCGAGTAGTTCGTGCGGATCACGCGCTTCAGTTGCGACAGCACGCGCGTCGCTTCTTCCTTGCTCGACGTGATGATCGACAGCGCGCCGACGCGCTCGCCGTACAGCGAGAACGACTTCGAGAACGACGACGACACGAATGCGTTCAGGTCGGCCGCGGCAAACAGGCGAACGGCGGCGGCATCGGCTTCGATGTTCTCGCCGAAGCCCTGGTACGCCATGTCGAGGAACGGCACGAGGTTGCGTGCCTTCACGACGTCGACGACCTGTTGCCATTGCGCTTCGGTCAGGTCCACGCCGGTCGGGTTGTGGCAGCACGCATGCAGCACGACGACCGTGCCGGCTTCGTAGCCGTTCAGCGCCGACAGCATGCCTTCGAAGTTCACGCCGTTGGTGGCCGCGTCGTAGTACGGGTACGCGACGACTTCGAAACCGGCTGCTTCGAACAGCGCGCGGTGGTTTTCCCAGCTCGGATCGCTGATCGCGACCTTCACGTTCGGATTCAGGGTGCGCAGGAAATCCGCGCCGATCTTCAGCGCGCCCGTGCCGCCCAGTGCCTGGGCCGTGACCACGCGGCCCGCTGCGATCAGCGGCGAATCGTTGCCGAGCAGCAGCTTCTGCACGGCCGCATCGTAGGCGGCAATCCCGTCGATCGGCAGGTAGCCGCGCGGCAGGCCGGCCTCGACACGCGCCTTCTCCGCGTCGCGAACGGCGCGCAGCAGCGGAATCTTGCCGTCTTCGTTCGTGTACACACCGACACCGAGGTTGACCTTGGTCGGACGCGCATCGGCGTTGAAGGCTTCGTTCAGGCCCAGGATCGGGTCGCGGGGAGCAAGCTGGACAGCGGAGAAGAGCGACATGATGATTCGGCAGTAGTGAAAAGAGGGTCAGGCTTTCAGCCGGCGGGGCGGGCGCAGCGGACCGCGCGCCAACGGCGCGACGCCGGAAAGCGCAGCAGCCTGACATTGTAGCGAATTCGGGCTGGTGGGGGCGGGCGATTCGGCGGCGAAGCGCGATTTCGGCCGGACGCCGTGCGTCAGGAGCCGACAGCAGTTCGCGACGCCGCGAAGCGCTAGAATGCTTTCTTTGCCCTTGCTCCGGCCGCATTCCATGTCCGAACATCATGCCGAAGTCGGCGACGCGCTCGACGAATCCAAATTCGTCACCTTCGAAGGGTCGCCGTTCCAGCTGTACCAGCCGTATCTGCCCGCCGGCGACCAGCCGACCGCAATCGAGACGCTCGTCGAAGGGGTCGAGGACGGCCTGTCGTTCCAGACGCTGCTCGGCGTGACGGGGTCGGGCAAGACCTTCACGATGGCCAACACGATCGCGCGGCTCGGCCGCCCGGCGATCGTGTTCGCGCCGAACAAGACGCTCGCGGCGCAGCTCTATGCGGAGTTCCGCGAGTTCTTCCCGCGCAACGCGGTCGAGTATTTCGTCTCGTACTACGACTACTACCAGCCTGAGGCCTATGTGCCGCAGCGCGACCTGTTCATCGAGAAGGATTCGTCGATCAACGAGCACATCGAGCAGATGCGGCTGTCGGCGACGAAGAGCCTGATGGAGCGCCGCGACGTGGTGATCGTGGCAACGGTGTCGGCGATCTACGGTATCGGCAACCCGTCCGAATACCACCAGATGATCCTGACGCTGCGCACCGGCGACAAGCTCGGCCAGCGCGACGTGATCGCGCGGCTGATCGCGATGCAGTACACGCGCAACGAGCAGGATTTCCAGCGCGGCACGTTCCGCGTGCGCGGCGACACGATCGACATCTTCCCGGCCGAACACGCGGAGATGGCCGTGCGCGTCGAGCTGTTCGACGACGAGGTCGAGACGCTGCACCTGTTCGACCCGCTGACGGGGCGCGTGCGGCAGAAGATTCCGCGCTTCACCGTGTATCCGTCGTCGCACTACGTGACGCCGCGCGACACCGTGATGCGGGCGGTCGAGACGATCAAGGACGAGTTGCGCGAACGCCTCGAGTTCTTCCATCGCGACGGCAAGCTCGTCGAGGCGCAGCGTCTCGAGCAGCGCACGCGTTTCGATCTCGAGATGCTGCAGGAGCTCGGCTTCTGCAAGGGTATCGAGAACTACTCGCGGCATTTCTCGGGGGCGGCGCCCGGCGATCCGCCGCCGACGCTCGTCGACTACCTGCCGCCCGACGCGCTGATGCTGCTCGACGAATCGCACGTGCTGATCGGCCAGCTGAACGGCATGTACAACGGCGACCGCGCGCGCAAGGAAAACCTCGTCAATTACGGGTTCCGCCTGCCGTCGGCGCTCGACAACCGGCCGCTGAAGTTCCCCGAGTTCGAACGCAAGATGCGCCAGGTCGTGTTCGTGTCGGCCACGCCGGCCGACTACGAGAAGCGCGTGACGGGGCAGATCGCCGAACAGGTCGTGCGGCCGACGGGCCTCGTCGATCCGGAGATCGAAGTGCGGCCGGCGAGCTCGCAGGTCGACGACGTGCTGACCGAGATCAACGCGCGTGTGAAGGCCGGCGAGCGCGTGCTGATTACCGTGCTGACCAAGCGCATGGCCGAGCAGCTCACCGAGTTTCTGGCCGACCACGGCGTCAAGGTGCGCTACCTGCACAGCGACATCGACACGGTCGAGCGCGTCGAGATCATCCGCGACCTGCGGCTCGGCACGTTCGACGTGCTGGTCGGGATCAACCTGCTGCGTGAAGGGCTCGACATTCCGGAAGTGTCGCTCGTCGCGATCCTCGACGCGGACAAGGAAGGGTTCCTGCGCGCCGAGCGCTCGCTGATTCAGACGATCGGCCGGGCCGCGCGGAACGTGAACGGCAAGGCGATCCTCTACGCGGACAACATGACCGATTCGATGACGCGCGCGATCGGCGAAACCGAGCGGCGCCGCGCGAAGCAGATGGCCTACAACGAAAAGATGGGCATCACGCCGCGCGGCGTCGTGAAGCGCATCAAGGACATCATTGACGGCGTCTACAACGCGGACGAGGCGCGTGCGGAGCTGAAGGAGGCGCAACAGCGCGCGAAATTCGAGGACATGTCGGAAAAGCAACTCGCGAAGGAAATCAAGCGTCTCGAGAAGCAGATGGCCGACTACGCGAAGAACCTCGAATTCGAGAAGGCCGCCGCGACGCGCGACCAGCTTGCCGTGCTGCGCGAGCGCGTGTTCGGCGCGAACGTCGGCGACCACATCAGCGGCGGCCGGTAAATCTTTCCAAGCGTCACAGAAACCTGTTGGTAACGAGCCTGTAAGCCTTGTCGGATCAGGGGTTTACGTGGCTATTCGTTTGTTCCGAAACGGGTTCGGTGCTAAACTTCGCAATTATTGAGAATTGTTCGCATTAACGTTCTTGGTCGCGTTAGTGTTTCCAGCGGGCGGCCCCGGCAAAGGCCCGCGTGTCGTCAAGATAGTCAGACAAATAACAAGGAGTGTCCATGTTGGGTTCTTCGTTCATCCGCACGACGGTTGCGGTAGCGGCGGCGCTTGCCGCGATGTCGGCCTCGGCTGCCGAATATCCGATCGGCAAGCAGCAGATCCAGGGCGGCATGGAGATCGGCGCGGTGTACCTGCAGCCGATCACGATGGACCCGGAAGGGATGATGCGCAAGGCGTCGGATTCCGACATCCACCTCGAGGCCGACATCCATGCGGTCAAGAACAACCCGACGGGTTTCGCGGAAGGCGACTGGATGCCGTACCTGCAGGTCACGTACAAGCTGACGAAGCAGGGCGACACGAAGTGGAAGGCGGAAGGCGACCTGATGGGCATGGTCGCGAGCGACGGCCCGCACTACGGCGACAACGTGAAGCTGAACGGCCCGGGCAAGTATCACCTGACGATGGTCGTCAAGCCGCCGATGCAGTCGGGCCACATGGCCTTCGGCCGCCACGTCGACAAGGAAACGGGCGTGGGCGCGTGGTTCAAGCCCGTTACGCTCGAGTACGACTTCCCGTTCGCCGGCATCGGCAAGAAGGGCGGTTACTGATCGGTGGCATCACGAACGGCGCGCTTCGGCGCGCCGTCGGCGTAGAGAACCCAGAATGAAAATTCCCCAGAAAATCGTTGCCGCAGCCGCTGCGCTGTGGCTCGCCGGCGCGGCATACGCTGCCGACCTGCCGACGTTCAAGCTCGAGATGACGGACGGCAAGCTGAATCCCGCCCGCATCGAAGTGCCGGCCGGCCAGCGTTTCAAGATCGAGATCAAGAACACCGGCAAGGGCGCCGCCGAATTCGAGAGCGTGCAGTTGCGTAAGGAGAAGGTGCTCGCACCGGGCGCCGATTCGTTCGTGGTCGTCGCTCCGCTGTCGCCGGGCGAATACAAGTTTTTCGACGATTTCCACCAGCAGGCACAGGGCGTGATCGTCGCGAAGTAACGCGTTTTATCTGCGTGCGGGCGCACAAGTCCCTTGCCCCGCGCGTCAGGAGGTATCGATGGGTCAGATCTTGTTCATCGTCTGGCGGGAGAGCGTCGAAGCGCTGCTCGTCGTCGGCATTCTCTATGCATGGCTGAAAAACGGCGATGACGACGCGCGCCGCGGCCTGCCTTTCCTGTGGGCCGGCGTCGGTGTCGGCTTGCTGATGGCCGTGGGCCTCGGCGCCGCGCTGGTCGGTTTCACCGAAGTGCTGTCCGGCGACGCGCAGGACTACTTCCAGACCGCGATGGTGCTGATCGCGTGCGTGCTGATCGTGCAGATGGTGCTGTGGATGCGCCGGCACGGCCGCACGCTCAAGCGCGACATGGAGCAATCGCTGCAGCAGAGTACGCGCGACTCGAACTGGTGGGGCGTCGCCGTGCTGGTCGCGCTCGCGATCGCGCGCGAAGGCAGCGAGACGGTGATCTTCCTGTACGGCCTCGGCTTCGGCCAGTCGGGTCACGTCGACGGCAGCCAGATGCTCGCGGTCCTGATCGGTCTCGGCCTGGCGTTCTTCACGTTCTATCTGCTGCAACTCGGCGGCAAGTACTTCTCGTGGCGGCATTTCTTCCGCGTCACCGAAGTGATGCTGCTGTTCCTCGGCGCGGGCCTGTTCCAGACCGGCGTCGACAAGCTGATCGACAAGGAAATCCTGCCGCTCGGCATCTCGCAGGTGTGGGATACCTCCGCGATCCTCGATGACTCGGGCACGTTCGGCTCGCTCGTCGCGACGCTGACCGGCTATCGTGCGCACCCGGCACTGACCAACCTGGTCGCCTATGCGGTGTACTGGGCCGTCGTCTGGCTGCTGATGAAGCGCGCGAGCCGTCGTCCGGCCGTCGCTGCGGGCCGCGCGGCATGAGCGTGGTCGCCGCAGCCAAGCCGGGCTGGCTCGCACAGGCCGGTCAGTGGATGCAGCGCCACGGCGCGCTGATCCGCGGCATCCAGTGGATCGTCGTCGCGGTCTACGCGTTCCTGATCATCGTGCCGGCGGTATTGCCGCTGCCGGACGATTCCGCGCATCTGTGGAACAACCTCACGCTGATCGCGCAATTCGCGTTCTGGGGCATCTGGTGGCCGTTCGTACTGCTGTCGATGGTGATGCTCGGCCGCGTCTGGTGCGGCGTGCTGTGCCCGGAAGGCGCGCTCACCGAGTACGCGAGCAAGTTCGGCCGCGGCGGGCCGATTCCGCGCTGGATCCGGTGGGGCGGCTGGCCGTTCGTCGCGTTCGGGATCACGACGATCTACGGGCAGATGGTGAGCGTGTACCAGTACCCGCTCGCGGTGCTGTTCGTGCTCGGCGGCTCGACCGTCGGCGCGATCGTGATCGGTTTGCTGTACGGCCGCGAGAAGCGCGTATGGTGCAAGTACCTGTGCCCTGTGAACGGCGTGTTCGGGCTGCTCGCGCGGCTCGCGCCGATGCGCTACAAAGTTGACGAGGATGCGTGGCGGCGTTCGTACAAGAACGGCGAGCACGGCCATCGCGTGATTCCGATCAACTGTGCGCCGCTCGTGCCGTTGCGCAACATGAAGGGCGCGGCGGATTGCCATATGTGCGGCCGCTGCAGCGGGCATCGCGACGCGATCTCGCTGTCGCTGCGCTCGCCGTCCGACGAAGTCGTGAACCTCGGTGCGCAGCAGGCGAACCCGTGGGACACCGCGCTGATCCTGTACGGCCTGCTCGGCGTTGCGATCGGCGCATTCCACTGGACCGTCAGCCCGTGGTTCGTGCAAATCAAGCAGTGGCTCGCGGGCTGGCTGATCGACCGCGACATCACGTGGCCGCTCGAAACCAACGCACCGTGGTTCCTGCTCACGCACTATCCGGATCGCAACGACGTGTTCTCCTGGCTCGACGGCGGGCTGGTCGTCAGCTACATCGTCGGCACGGGGCTCGTATACGGCACCGCGCTGCTGGTGTTGCTGGCCGGCGCCACGCTGATGCTCGGCCGCTTCGATCGCGTGCGGCTGCATCACCTTGCGCAGGCACTGATCCCGATCGCGGGCGCGGGTGTGTTCCTCGGCCTGTCGGCCACGACGCTGTCGCTGCTGCGCGCCGAGCATGTACCGCTCGGCTGGGCGACCGATGTGCGCATCGCGATCCTGGTCGGCGCCAACACATGGAGCGCATGGCTCGCGTGGAAAGTGACGGGGCGTTATGCGGCGTGGCCGCGCCGGGTCGCGGCATTCGCCTGGTTCGCCGCCGGGTTGGCCGTCGTCGACAGCGCGTGGTGGCTGATGTTCTGGGGTTTCTGACGTGTTCGCGTGCGGCTCAGGCCGCATGCAGCAGCGCATCGACGCAGGTGAGCAGCATGCCTTTCGCATCGACCGCGCAAACGAAAAAGCGGCACGTCCTTCGACGTGCCGCTTTTTTTCTACCTGGTGCGAGAACCAAAAAAAGTGGCTTGGCTTGCTGCAACGGCTGCTTGAGTGTGTTTGCACGAAGGGGTCTAGATCTCGCGTGCAAGCCGTTACGCTGGCTACTGCCCAACACCTCTCAGGGAGGTGGTCCCCACAATACTCTGTCTTACTTCGTCAGGATCAGCTTGCCGAGCCGCGTGGCGCGCAACTGATACGTCTCTCCGTTATGCGCGATGCTGATGTGGCTGTGGCCTTGCAGCAGCGTGTCGCTGTTCACGACCCGCGTGCCTGCATCGCGGTTGCCGGCGGGTTTCGCCGGCGTGGTGACCGCTGCCGTCTTCTGGCGGCTGCTGGCTGCGGGTCCCGTCGTGCGGCGCAGGGTCAGCGTGGTCGGGCGCATGGTGTCGGTCATTCGGTTTGATCGGTGACTGTCGATACGATGGAATGAATTCTAAATGATAACTATTCCCATTTACAAAAACTCTTTATCAATCGAAAATCAGACCTGATAGCTTGAATCAAAGGGCGGCCGGCAGGCCGCCGCCGGCGTCAGTGCAACGGGTCGGGGTCCTTGCGGCCCTGCGCGTATTCGCGGATCAGGCGGACCGTGTCGATATCCGACGTGCGATAGGCCTCCTTGACGATCCCGTGCGTCTGCCGCGCATCCTCGCTGTCGTCGGTGACGGTCAGCGTCGTGCGGTACTCGAAGCGCAGGAACAGCTCGTGGTCGTCGCGCTCCTCGATCGTCATCGTCAGCGAGCCACCGATCTCGCCATCGGCCGCGCGGATGTCGTAGCGAACCTGATGGTTCGGTGTGAACGTGACGTGATCGCGCACGGTCGCATGGCCGTAGTGCAGTTCGCGTTCGAGCGTCGTGTCCGTCCGTTCGAGGACGACGCAGCTGTCGAGGCCGAGCACGAACAGTTGCGGCTGTTCGGCGCGCAGCACGAGGCCCTCCCAAAGCTGGTCGCGGGTGAGGGTCGGCACGGCCGGATCGTCGGCGTTTATCTGGATCAGATGTTCGAAGTTCAAGGGGACGGATTCCTTCTGGTGGCGGGTGGCCACATGGTTCAAGAAGGCATTGTGACGCAAAATCACGCGTTTCGCGGCACCTGCCGCCCCTGATCGGGCGTCATGCTTCGATGCGGCCCATGCGGCCTGTCTGGTAGTCGACGACGGCCTGCCGGATCTCTTCCTCGGTATTCATCACGAACGGGCCGTAGCGGACGATCGGCTCGTTGAGCGGCACGCCGCCGATCAGCAGCAGGTCGAGCGGCGTGTCGCCGGCGGCGAACGCGACCGTGTCACCGTCGTCGCCGTAGACGATCATGTGCCGGGCGTCGACAGCCTGCCTGTCGGGCCCGTAGAGGCCCGTTCCGTCGATCGGATAGGCAAACACGCGATAACCGGCGGGCACAGGCTGCGTGACCGTTGCGCCGGGCTCCAGCGTGAAATGTTGGTAGAGGATCGGCGTGCGTGTCTCGATCGCTGCCTGGACGCCGAACGCTTCGCCGGCGATCACGCGCACGCGTGCGCGGCCATCCGGCGACGTCGAGGTCGGGATGCGTTCGGCCGGGATCTCCTGGTAGCGCGGCGCGATCATCTTGTCGCGGCGCGGCAGGTTGACCCACAGCTGGAAGCCGTGCGCGCGGCCACCCGTCTGCGCGAACGCGGGGTCGGGCATCTCGCTGTGCACGACACCGGCGCCGGCCGTCATCCACTGCACGTCGCCGGAACCGAGCGTACCGGCGTGGCCGGACGAGTCGCGATGGCGGAAGCGGCCGTCGAGCGCATACGTCACGGTCTCGAAGCCGCGATGCGGATGGGCGGGCGCACCCACGGCCTCGCCGGGCGCGTAGTCGACGGGACCCATTTCGTCGAGCAGCAGGAACGGATCGAAGTCCATCAGCAGCCGGGTCGGGAACGGGCGGTGAACCACGAACCCGCCGCCTTCGGTCGTGCGAAGCGCGGGGTAGGTACGGTCAAGCGAGCGAGCGGTCGTCATGGGGGAAGCCCTCGAAATCGTCGGAATAGCGTTATTTTTGAAACACAGCGCTATTATATTGGGCGTTTTACCGTTCGATTTGCGGCGGTTCGCAATGGATTGTTCTGAAATTGGAACGATGAGATGAATATCGATGCACATAACCTGAACGACCTGATGTACTTTTCGCAGGTCGTCGAACATGGCGGTTTCTCGGCCGCGGAACGCGTGCTGGGCATCTCGAAATCGCGCCTGTCGCGGCGCCTGACCGAGCTCGAGGCGGCGCTCGGCGTACGCCTGCTGCAGCGCTCGACGCGCAAGCTCGCGCTGACCGAGGCGGGGGAGTTGTTCTACCAGCATTGCCAGGCGATGCTGGCCGAAGCGCAGGCCGCGATGAACGCGGTGCAGCAGTTGCGCGCGTCGCCGCGCGGCTCGGTGCGGGTCAGTGTGCCCGTCACGCTGTCGCAGACGATGCTGTCGCGCATCCTGCCCGAATTCCTGCGCCGTTATCCCGAAGTGAAGGTGCACGTCCGCGTGACGAATCGCGTGATCGACCTGTTCGAGGATTCGATCGACGTCGCGCTGCGCGTGCGCTCGGAGCCGCCGCAGAACGCCAACATCGTCGTGCGCCCGCTGTGGCGCACCGAGCAGATGCTGGTCGGTGCGCCGAGCCTGCTGAGCCAGAATGCGCCGCCGCTGGTACCGGACGACCTGACCGGCTTCGAGACGCTCGATACGCCGAGCGTCGACGGGCGGCACGTATTCAACCTGATCGCGCCGGACGGGACGCGCCACGTGCACGAGCATGACCCGCGCCTCGTGACGGCCGACCTGATGACGATCCGTGAGGCCGTGCTCGACGGCCTCGGCATCGCGGCGCTGCCGGAGATGATGTACGGCAACGCGCTGCGTGCGGGGCAACTGTCACCCGTGATGCCGGGCTGGACGTTGCCGGTGCCGCAACTATATGCGGTGTTCGTGTCGCGGCAGGGGATGCCGCCTGCCGTGCGCGCGTTCGTCGACTACCTGGTCGAGAAGCTCGATCACGGCGCGTACAAGGAGCCCGGTTGTCCCGAGCGCGCGAAGAAGGAAGCCGCGGCCGATGTTTCGGCGACCTGAACACGGCGTGCGCGACGACGCAAATTTGTTTTGTCATTGAAGCGTCGCCTGCAATCGCAAGTTTCAATCGCCGGAACCTTGAATGCGTGCGCGGGCGGGCCTATATTGAAATCCCATTTCGTGAAGGAAGTTCTGAGCGAAATCAGGTGGCCGCATATATTGTGAGCCAGATAGGGCAGAACGCGCAGTCCGTGCAGACCACGGCAGAGTCGCATTTGCGTTGCTCGAGGCGCAACCGATACCGCCAAAGAGCCCGCCGCCCGAAGGCGCCCGCGTGCGCATGAAAAAAGGCCTTCATCTGGCGATGAAGGCCTTTTACTTTGTGCGGCCGGCGATGCGTGACCGCAAGACGTGCGCGTATTACTTCGCTTTCGCGCCCGGCTCCGTCACGAAGCCGAGCTTCGTCAGGCCGCCTGCCTGCGCATCCGACATCACTTCCGCAACGTGCTCATAGGCAACCTTGCGATCCGCACGCAGGTGCAACTCGGGCTGTGGCGTGCGCTTCGCGGCTTCCGCGATGCGTGCCTGCAGCTGTTCGCGCGTGACCGTATGGTCGTCCCACAGGATCGTGCCGTCGCCCTGGATCGCGACGTCGACCGTCTGCGGCTTTTCGTCGACGGGCTGGCTGCTGGCGTGCGGCAGGTCGATCTTCACCGCATGCTGCATCGCCGGGATCGTCACGAGGAAAATGATCAGGAGTACGAGCATGACGTCGACGAGCGGCGTCATGTTGATCTCGCTCATCACCGCATCGTCGTCATCGTCGCTGAAACCGGTGTTCATGGCCATGGTTCACCTCGTCTCAGCTGGCGCGTGCGGCGAGACGCAGGCCGTCGCGCGTCGACGACGATGCGAGGCTCGCGCCCGTCACGAAGTAGGCGTGCAGGCCGTGCGCGAAGCGGCGCAGCTTGCTGACGATTCCCTTGTTCGCACGCGTGAGTGCGTTGTAGCCGAGCACGGCCGGAATCGCGACGAACAGGCCGAAGGCCGTCATGATCAGCGATTCGCCGACCGGGCCTGCAACCTGGTCGATCGACGTCTGGCCGGTTGCGCCGATGGCGAGCAGTGCGTGGTAGATGCCCCAGACCGTGCCGAACAGGCCGACGAACGGTGCCGTGCTGCCGATCGACGCGAGGATCGCGAGGCCGCTCTGCATGCGCGAGATGCCTTCGTCCATCGTGTCCTTCAGGCAGCGCGTGACCCAGTCCGACACGTCCATGCGGTCGTGCAGATGCGGTTGCGTCTGATGGTGATGGTCGGCGGCTTCCTTGCCCGACAGCGCGAGTGCGAGGAACGGGTTGTCGTTCGGCGTCGATGCGGCGAGGCCGAGCTTCTTGATGCCGTCGTCGAAATCGTCCGAATGCCAGAACGCCTGTTCGGCATTCTTCGTGAGGCGGTTCAGGCGGATCACGTTCCAGCCCTTGATGACGATCACGATCCACGACAGGACCGACATCACGAGCAGCGTGATCGCGATGGCGCGCGTGACGAAATCACCTTGCGCCCAGACGTGCGCGATACCGTAGCTTTGCATTTTCTTGTTTCCTTTGAATCTACCGAATATGACGGGTTAGTCGTCGAGCGTGAAGTTGAAGGGCAGCGTATGGGCGGCGCGGATCGCCTGGCCGTTCTCGATATACGGCGGGCAGGTGCTGGCGCGCGTCGCCTCGAGCGCGGCTTCGTCAAGACGTGGATAGCCGCTGCTCTTCTGCAGCTGGACGCTTTCGATCTTGCCCGTGACGCCGATGATGAAGTGAACATAGGCCGTGCCCGTTTCGCCGCGTCGCTTCGACATCGACGGATAGTCGGGCTTCACGAAATTGCAGGTGAGCGTCGCCACGTTTTTCGGCGCGCTGACCTGCATCGTCTCGCGCGCCGGGCCGGGTGCTGCAGCCGGCGCAGCAGGAGCCGGCGCGGCGGGAGTCGGTGTCGGGTCGGCAACTGCCGGCGCGGGCGTCGGCGACGGTGCCTGCGAGACTGGCTGAGGTGTCGGGATTGCTTTCTGCACCGGCTTCGGCTCGACCTTCGGCTTCACGCGAGGCGCAGGCTTGGGCGGCGTAGGCTGCTGCGCGGCCGACTGGACCGCGACCGGCTGGGCAGCGGGCGCAGGAGGAATGAGCTGCGCGGTGATCGACTGAACCTCGATCTGCTTCGCCGGCGGCGGCGCGTTGCGATGGAGCCAGGCGGCCGTCAGCATGATCGCGTGTGCGGCAAGCACACCGACCGCGACGACGATCACTCGGGGATTCATACGTGGTGCAGCCGGCATGGCGCCGGCAGGAGCGAGATGCGAAGCCTGCATGTTAGCTTGAAAGAACGATGTCGCACCCGGGGCGCGGCGGGTGAATCGGCATCACTTGCGGAAGATCAGCAGCGAGATGCAAACGGTGGTCACAAATCCGATCAGCAATTCCATGACAGGCTCCTTGGCAGGTAAGCCGCTGGCTCGCGCAGACGGTGGCTTGCTGACGGTCAAGACAAAAAATGCGGCCTGGGCCGCATGCGCACACTCGGTGCCGGTCAGGCTGCCTTGCGTTCGTAGAACGTGACCGGGATCGGGTGAGCGTGATGCTCGACACCGCACCGGCTTGCGCAGACGCCCTGCTCGGCCATGAGGTCGCGTACGGACTCCTCGCACTTGCCGCAGCACGTGGCCACGCCGAGTTCGAACTGGAGTTCATCGAAAGAGTTGACGCCCTCGGCGAGGGACGCGCGAATCTTGCGATCGGAAACAGACTTGCACACGCAGACGATCATGATGAGTTGCGATAGCTAACGTTAATGCGAATTATTATCATTAATTTTGCAGACGTTGACAAGCCTGGGTCGGGCTTTTTTTAAGGTCATCGGACCCTTGAAATGGCTGGGACGGCGGGGCTACGGCGGGAACGGGCCGGTAGGCCCGTGTCAGGCGGTCGCGCAGGCGTGCGCGTTCGGCGAGGAAATGGTGACGGATTCGACCGGCGCATCGAGGCCGAGCAGCGTCGACGCGAGGGCGCGCAGTTGCAGGCCGTCGCTCGTCGAGCAGAAGCGGGGCGGCGCGGGTTGCGTGCCGGCCGGCGCGCGCAGGCCGCGCTCGTCGAGTACCCGCGCGAGCTGGCGGGCGATCGCATCGCTCGTGTCGACGATCGTCAGGCGGTCGCCAACAAGGTCACGAATCGTGTCTGTGAAGAACGGGTAATGCGTGCAGCCGAGCACCAGCGTATCGGCGCCATCGTCGAGCATCGGCTGCAGGTAACGCTCGAGCAACGCACGCAGGGCGGGCGAGTCAGTGTCGCCGCGTTCGATTGCTTCGACGAGCCCGTGGCCGGGCTGGCAGATGAAGCGACGGCCGGCGCCGTAGCGGTCGAGCAGCGCCTGGAAGCGCGGGCTGTTCAGCGTCGATTGCGTGGCGAGGACACCCGCGACGCCGGTCGCGGACAGCGCGGCAGCCGGCTTGATGCCCGGCTCGACGCCGACGAGCGGAATCGCCAGGCGTTCGCGGATGGCCGCGATCGCGCGCGCCGTCGCGGTGTTGCACGCGATGACGAGCGCTTTCGCCCCTTCCCGGGCGAGCCATTCGCCGATGGCCAGCGTGCGTTCCGTGATGAACGCCTCGTCGCGCGGACCATACGGCGCGTGGTGCGAATCGGCGACGTAGACGAACGACTCGCCGGGCAGGTGCGCGCGCACGGCGCGCAGCACCGACAGGCCGCCGAGCCCCGAGTCGAAGATGCCGACGGGAGTGGCGGGGCGGACCCCGGAAGCGGCTGGCTGGCTCGTCATCGTCATACGGACGTCGAGGTGGGAGAGGGACCGATTACTCGGGCGAACCCATCATCGTCTGCTGGTAGTTCTGCAGGCCGACCTTGCCGATCAGGTCGATCTGCGTTTCCAGCCAGTCGATGTGCTCTTCGGTGTCGTCGAGGATCTTTTCGAAGATCTCGCGCGAGACGTAGTCGCGAACCGATTCGCAGTAGGCGATCGCTTCCTTGCAGGTGGACTGCGAGATCTGCTCGAGCTTCAGGTCGCACTTCAGGATCTCTTCGGTTTCCTCGCCGACGAGCAGCTTGTGCAGGTCCTGCAGGTTCGGCAGGCCGTCGAGCATGAACACGCGCTCGATCAGCCAGTCGGCGTGCTTCATTTCACCGATCGATTCGTCGTACTCGTGCTTGCCGAGTTTCTCGAGGCCCCAGTGCTTGTACATGCGCGCATGCAGGAAGTACTGGTTGATCGCCGTGAGTTCATTCTTCAACTGGGCGTTCAGATATTCGATGACTTTCTTGTCGCCTTGCATGGCTGTTCCTTGTTCAGTGGGGCTTCAGAAACCGAACGATAATCGCTCGAACGGGAAAAGCCAAGCCTCGAAGCCTTGTCTGGCCTGCCTTTTGCATGTAATGAGAATCAGCCTCGAATAACCGGCCGGACACAATAATGAGAATGAGAAGTAAAAAGGCCGGACTTCCGTCCGGCCCTTCGTTCGAGCGCGCTTAAGCGGTGGCGACCGGGATCTTGCCGATCTTCGCCTGCCACTCCTTCGGACCGGTCTGGTGCACCGAGGTACCCGACGAATCGACGGCGACCGTCACCGGCATGTCCTGCACGTCGAATTCGTAGATCGCTTCCATGCCGAGGTCCTCGAATGCGAGCACCTTCGCGCCGCGGATCGCCTTCGACACGAGGTAGGCCGCTCCGCCAACCGCCATCAGGTACGCAGCCTTGTGCTTCTTGATCGCCTCGATCGCGACCGGGCCGCGCTCGGCCTTGCCGACCATCGAGATCAGGCCCGTCTGCGCGAGCATGGTCTCGGTGAACTTGTCCATGCGCGTGGCCGTCGTCGGGCCGGCCGGGCCGACCACTTCGTCACGCACCGGATCGACCGGGCCGACGTAGTAGATCACGCGGTTCGTGAAGTCGACCGGCAGCTTCTCGCCCTTCGCGAGCATGTCGGCGATGCGCTTGTGCGCGGCGTCGCGGCCGGTGAGCATCTTGCCCGACAGCAGCAGCGTCTGGCCCGGCGCCCAGCTTGCGACTTCTTCCGGCGTCAGCGTGTTCAGGTCGACGCGCTTGCTCGTTTCCGTGTTCGGTTCCCACTGGACCTTCGGCCAGGCGTCGAGCGACGGCGCTTCAAGCTTGGCCGGACCCGAGCCGTCGAGCACGAAGTGCGCGTGGCGCGTGGCCGCGCAGTTCGGGATCAGTGCGACCGGCTTCGAGGCCGCGTGCGTCGGTGCCGCCATGATCTTCACGTCGAGCACGGTCGCCAGGCCGCCGAGGCCCTGTGCGCCGATACCGAGCGCGTTGACCTTCTCGTGCAGCTCGACGCGCAGTTCCTCGACCCAGTCCTTCGGGCCGCGCGCGATGATTTCCTGGATGTCGATCGGCTCCATCAGCGATTCCTTCGCCATCAGCATCGCCTTCTCGGCCGTGCCGCCGATGCCGATCCCGAGCATGCCGGGCGGGCACCAGCCTGCGCCCATCGTCGGAACCGTCTTCAGCACCCAGTCGACGATCGAATCGGACGGGTTCAGCATCACGAACTTCGACTTGTTCTCCGAGCCGCCGCCCTTCGCCGCGACCTGCACGTCGACCTTGTCGCCCGGCACGATCTCGTAGTGGATCACGGCCGGCGTGTTGTCCTTCGTGTTCTTGCGGGCGCCTTCCGGCGGGTTGACGATCGACGCGCGCAGCACGTTGTCCGGGTGCGTGTAACCGCGGCGCACGCCTTCGTTGATCATGTCGGTGAGGCCCATCGTCGCGCCGTCCCAGCGCACGTCCATGCCGACCTTCACGAAGATCGTGACGATGCCGGTGTCCTGGCAGATCGGGCGGCGGCCTTCCGCGCACATGCGGCTGTTCGTGAGGATCTGCGCGATCGCGTCCTTCGCCGCCGGGCTCTCTTCCAGCTCGTACGCGCGGCCGAGGGCCTGGATGTAGTCGAGCGGGTGGTAGTAGCTGATGTACTGCAGCGAATCCGCGATGCTCTGGATCAGGTCTTCCTGTTTGATGACGGTCATGGCTGAGACTCTGTGGGGACAGTGGGGAATGGTTTGCCGGCGGTTCAGGCCGCCGGTCGGGACGTTGCGGGCGCGTGCGTCTCGTGGAAATGGGCCGGGTGCGTGTGCGTCGTCAGGCGGTCGACCCACGCCATCACGAGCGCCGACACGAGGAACGACACGTGGATGATCACCTGCCACATGATCGCGTGCATCGTGTGCTGGTCGGGGTTGATGAACGTCTTCAGCAGGTGGATCGACGAAATGCTGATCAGCGCCATCGACAGCTTGACCTTCAGCACGCCGGCGTTCACATGGTCGAGCCATTCGGGCTCGTCGGGGTGGCCCTCGATGCCGAGGCGCGACACGAACGTTTCATACCCGCCGACGATCACCATGATCAGCAGGTTCGAGATCATCACCACGTCGATCAGGCCGAGCACCGCGAGCATCACGCTGATCTCGTCGAGGCTCGTCGCATGCGACAGCAGGTGCCAGACTTCCTTCAGGAACAGGAACACGTAGACGGCCTGCGCGACGATCAGGCCGAGGTACAGCGGAACCTGGAGCCAGCGGCTCATGAAAATCAGCGCGGGGAGCGGGCGAAGCGGGCGACGGGCGGGACGGCCGGGCGAATGCGGGGCGGACATGTTGGGGGTACGGGCGCGGTGCGCAGGTATCGGGGGTAATCTTGAAAAGGCGCGCTATTGTAACGCGTCGGCCGGCGCGACTGCAGCGACGCGCCGGGCCGGCCGGGGACGGATCAGGAGGCGGCGGCCGGCACGCGTTTCACGCGCAGGCTCGCAAGCACGATGCCGGTGACGACGCAGGCGAGCGCGACGCCGTGTGCGAGCGTCGGGCGCTCGCCGAGGAACGCGATGCCGTACGCGGCGGCTGCGATCGGCAGCACCGCGCTGAATACGCCGGCGAGGCTGCCCGGCACGTGCCGGATGCCCTTCATCCACAGCCAGAACGAGAAGATGCTGGCCGACAGGCCATACCAGACGACGAGCGCCCAGGTGCCGGCCGGCACGCTCGCGTAATCGAAATGCCACAGCGCCGTCGCGCCGAGCGGCAGCATCAGGAACAGGCCGAACAGGTGCGTGTAGGCGCAGATGTCGATCGGTGCGAGCGTCTGCGTGAGCCGGCGCGACAGAATCACGTAGATCGATTCGCAACACACCGCGCCGAGGATCAGCAGGTTGCCGGCCAGCGAGCCGGACGCGTCGCCGCCGGCGCCGTGCGCGGCCGTGCCGCCGTTGGCGAGGTTGATCGTCACGACGCCGGCGATCGCGAGCGCGATCGACACGAGCGCACGGCCGTTCGGTTTTTCACGCAGGATCAGCCACGCGAACAGCGCGACGATCGCCGGGATCGTGCTCGTGATGACGCCGGCCGCCACCGCGCTCGTGCGCTGTACGCCGTTGAGCATCAGCAGCGTGAACATGAAGGTGCCGAAGAAGGCTTGCAGGAACAGGTTCAGCCACTCGCCGCGCTTGACCGTGCGCATCTTCACGGGGCTGAACAGCGGCCACAGCACGGCGATCGCGATCACGAAGCGCAGCGTGGCGAGGATGGCGACGGGAACGAATGCAACGATGGATTTACCGATACCGACGTTGCTGCCGACGAACAGCATCGACAGGATGAGGAAGAGGGCGTAGCGATTCAAGCTGGAATCCGGAAGGCGAGTTCAGTTAGGATTGTAGGGTCGCGGTTGTAACAGCGTAAAGCCGACCGTCATGCGGCGCCGCCGGGCGTGCGAACCAGCCGTGTCGCGTAAGTGACGGGTAAGTTCGAGCGCTTATCGTGGAAACTGCCGGGCCGCATGTTCACGTTCGCGTGATGTGGTGCGGCGCAGCATCGTGCGCAGCCTTCGTGGCCGCGTGCGGGTGGGTGGGAGACAGCGGCGCGCATGCGCCGGCCAAGACGCGCGGCGCGCACGATCGCGCCGCCATGCAGAGGATTCATGTTCACCAAGGGGTTGTCGATGTCTGCGATTGAATCGGTTCTTCACGAAACCCGTCAGTTCGCGCCGCCCGCGGCGCTCGAGAAGGCGGCCACCATTTCCGGCATGCCGGCCTATCGCGCGCTCGTCGCCGAGGCCGAGCAGGATTACGAAGGCTTCTGGGCGCGTCTCGCGCGCGAAGGCCTCGCGTGGCACAAGCCGTTCACCAAGGTGCTCGACGAGAGCAACGCGCCGTTCTACAAGTGGTTCGACGACGGCGAGCTGAACGCGTCGTACAACTGCCTCGACCGCCACGTCGAAGCCGGCAACGGCGAGCGCGTCGCGGTGATCTTCGAGGCCGACGACGGCACCGTCACGCGCGTCACCTACGCGGATCTGCTGGCGCGCGTGTCGCGCTTCGCGAATGCGCTGAAGAAACGCGGGATCGGCAAGGGTGATCGCGTCGTCATCTATATTCCGATGTCGATCGAAGGCATCGTCGCGATGCAGGCCTGCGCGCGCATCGGCGCAACGCACTCGGTCGTGTTCGGCGGCTTCTCCGCGAAATCGCTGAACGAGCGGCTCGTCGACGTCGGCGCGGTCGCGCTGATCACCGCCGACGAGCAGGCACGCGGCGGCAAGACGCTGCCGCTCAAGAGCATCGCCGACGAGGCGATCGCGATGGGCGGCTGCGAAGCCGTGAAGAGCGTGATCGTCTATCGCCGCACCGGCGGCAAGATCGACTGGCATGCGGACCGCGACCTGTGGATGCACGAGATCACGGACGGCGAGTCCGACACGTGCGCGCCGGAATGGGTCGGCGCCGAGCATCCGCTGTTCATCCTGTATACGTCGGGCTCGACCGGCAAGCCGAAGGGCGTGCAGCACAGCACCGGCGGCTACCTGCTGTGGGCCGCGCAGACGATGAAGTGGACCTTCGACTGGAAACCCGACGACGTGTTCTGGTGCACGGCCGACATCGGCTGGGTCACGGGCCACACGTACATCACGTACGGCCCGCTCGCGTGCGGCGGCACGCAGGTCGTGTTCGAAGGCGTGCCGACCTACCCGGACGCCGGCCGCTTCTGGAAGATGATCGGCGATCACAAGGTCACCGTGTTCTACACCGCACCGACCGCGATCCGCTCGCTGATCAAGGCGGCCGAAGCGGACGACAAGGTGCATCCGAAGAGCTACGACCTGTCGAGCCTGCGCATCATCGGCACGGTCGGCGAGCCGATCAATCCGGAAGCGTGGATGTGGTATCACAAGCACGTCGGCCAGGAGCGCTGCCCGATCGTCGATACGTGGTGGCAGACCGAAACCGGCGGCCACATGATCACGCCGCTGCCGGGCGCCACGCCGACCGTGCCGGGCTCGTGCACGCTGCCGCTGCCGGGCATCATGGCCGCGGTGGTCGACGAGACGGGCCAGGACGTGCCGAACGGGCAAGGCGGGATTCTCGTCGTCAAGCGCCCGTGGCCCGCGATGATCCGCACGATCTGGGGCGACCCGGAACGCTTCAAGAAGAGTTATTACCCGGAAGAACTCGGCGGCACGCTCTATCTGGCCGGGGACGGCACGGTGCGCGACAAGGACACCGGCTACTTCACGATCATGGGCCGGATCGACGACGTGCTGAACGTGTCGGGCCACCGGCTCGGCACGATGGAGATCGAATCGGCGCTGGTCTCGCACGAGCTCGTCGCGGAAGCGGCCGTGGTCGGCCGTCCGGACGATACGACGGGCGAGGCGGTCGTTGCGTTCGTCGTGCTGAAGCGTTCGCGTCCGGAAGGCGAGGAAGCGGCGGCGCTGGCGAAGACGCTGCGCGACTGGGTCGGCAAGCAGATCGGTCCGATCGCGAAGCCGAAGGACATCCGTTTCGGCGACAACCTGCCGAAGACGCGCTCCGGCAAGATCATGCGGCGCCTGCTGCGCTCGCTCGCGAAGGGCGAGGCGATCACGCAGGATACGTCCACGCTCGAGAATCCGGCCATCCTCGAACAGCTCGCCGAAGTGCGCTGATCGTACCGGTTGCGCATCTCGCGCACGAGCCCCTGCGCGGCAATCCCGATTGCCCGCGCAGGGGCTTTTTGCTACATAACGGCATGACCGTTCCGACCCGTTCGGCGCCTGCTGCGCCACCGCCCGTTCCCGAGCCGCTCGCGCGTGCCCACGCGCGCTACTGGCGCTTCAACGTCGCGCTGATCGCGGTGCTGATGGTGATCGGCTTTTCGGTGTCGTTCATCGTGCCGTTCTTCGGGCCCGCGCTCGCGGGCGTCCGCTTTGCCGGCTTCAGCCTGCCGTTCTATGTCGGCGCGCAGGGTGCGATTCTGGTGTACCTCGTGCTGATCGTCGTCTACATCGGGCTGATGCAGCGCGCGGACCGCATGCTGCGCCGCGCGTACGACGATCATGCGGCGCACGCCGGAAATGCGAACGGCGGGCGCTGATTCATGCTGACGCATCGACTGATCCGCGCGTACGCGCTCTACACGCTGGGGTTTCTCGGGTTCGTGCTGCTGATGTGGCGGATCGAGCGCGCGACCGGCTCGGGCGTCTGGATCGGCTACGTGTTCCTGTTCGTGCCGATCGCCGTGTATGCGGTGATCGGGCTGCTGTCGCGCACGTCCGATCTCGTCGAGTATTACGTGGCGGGGCGGCGCGTGCCGTCCGCGTTCAACGGGATGGCGACGGCGGCCGACTGGCTGTCGGCCGCGTCGTTCATCGGCCTGGCCGGCTCGCTTTACGCGACCGGCTACGACGCGCTCGCTTACGTGATGGGCTGGACGGGCGGGTTCTGCCTCGTCGCGTTCCTGCTCGCGCCGTATGTGCGCAAGCTCGCACGCTACACGATTCCCGATTTCCTCGGCACGCGCTTCTCGAGCACGGCCGTGCGCGCGCTCGCCGCCGGCGCGGCGATCCTGTGTTCGTTCGTGTACCTGGTCGCGCAGATCCAGGGCATCGGCCTGATCGCGACGCGCTTCATCGGCGTCGATTTCGCGATCGGGATCTTCTGCGGGCTCGCGGGCATTCTCGTGTGCTCGTTTCTCGGCGGGATGCGCGCGGTCACGTGGACGCAGGTCGCGCAGTACATCATCCTGATCAGCGCGATCCTGATTCCGGTGTCGTTGATCGCGATGAAGAACGGGCTCGGCCCGGTGCCGCAGTTCAATTACGGCAAGCTGATGGAGCGCGTCGCGGCGCGCGAGGCGCAGGTGCGCGATGCGTCCGACGAGCAGCAGGTGCGCGATGCATACCGCCGGCAGGCCGCGGGTATCCAGACGCAGCTCGACCGGCTGCCTTCGTCGTATGCGGACGCGCGCCGGCATCTCGTCGACCAGCTGGCCGACCTGCGGCGCCACAACGGGCCGCTGCGCGAGATCAGCCTGCGCGAGCGCGAGCTGGCCGATTTTCCGCGCGACCCGGCGGCGGCGCGCGTCGCGTGGACCCAGGCGCGCGACGACCTGCTGGCGCGCGCCGAGCCGCCCGTGCCGATGCACGAGCCGTTTCCCGCCGCGAGCGAAGACGAGCGCAAGCCGCGCGAACGCAATTTCCTCGCGCTGCTGCTATGCCTGTCGCTCGGCACCGCGAGCCTGCCGCACATCCTGACGCGCTACAACACGACCACGTCGGTCGCGTCGGCGCGGCGCTCGGTCGGCTGGACGCTGTTCTTCATCGCGTTGTTCTACCTGAGCGTGCCGGTGCTCGCGGTGCTGATCAAGTACGAGATCCTCGCGAACCTCGTCGGGCGGCCGTTCGCGGAATTGCCGGCGTGGGTCACGCAATGGCATCACTTCGAACCGGACCTCATCAGCGTCGTCGAGGTGATTCGCGACGGCATCGTGCACTGGTCGGAGATCCAGATGCAGCCGGACATGGTCGTGCTGGCCGCGCCGGAGATCGCGGGGCTGCCGTACGTCGTGTCGGGGCTGATCGCGGCCGGTGCGCTGGCCGCGGCGCTGTCGACCGCGGACGGCCTGCTGCTGACGATCGCGAACGCGCTGTCGCACGATGTCTATTACTGCATGGTCGCGCCCGATGCATCGAGCCAGCGGCGCGTGACGATCTCGAAGGTGCTGCTGCTCGGCGTCGCGCTGTTCGCGTCCTATGTCGCGTCGCTCAATACGGGGAAGATCCTGTTTCTCGTCGGTGCCGCGTTTTCGCTGGCGGCATCGAGCTTCTTTCCGGTGCTGGTGCTCGGCGTGTTCTGGAAGCGCACGACGACGCGCGGGGCGATTGCGGGGATGGTGACGGGGTTGGCGGTGTGCGTGTACTACATCGTGTCGACTTATCCGTACTTCACGCAGCTGACCGGGTTCGCCGGGCGCACGTGGTTCGGGATCGAGCCGATCAGTTCAGGCGTGTTCGGCGTGCCGGCGGGGTTTGCGGTGGCGATCGCGGTGAGTCTGTGCGACAAGCGGCCGGATGAGTATACGCGGGCGCTGGTGGATTACATTCGGCATCCGTGAGGGGGCGGGGCGTGCCGGCGCTCCAAATGAAAAGCCCCTGATTTCGCGGAAAATCAGGGGCTTCATGGAATCTGGCGGAGAGAGGGGGATTCGCCCACACGAGCGCGGGCCGCGGATTCGCTTGCAAGCGAATCCCTTCGAATCCCCCACGCAAGCCGAACTATCGGCTTGCTTCTCTCCGGAAACGAAAATGCCCGCTGGCGCGGGCATTAAATACTGGCGGAGAGAGGGGGATTCGAACCCCCGATAGGCGATTAACCTATACACGCTTTCCAGGCGTGCGACTTAAACCACTCATCCATCTCTCCGGAAGACCGAGAGTATAGCAAACTCTGGCGGCAGCCCGCCACTCCCTTCCGCTTGTGTCGAAAATCCGTCGCCATCGACAACCATGCCGACCTCGGATCGCCCTGCGTCAGATATCCGCCGACCGTCGACGGCCAGTACGACTTGTTTGCGACGTTGCGCACGGTCGCGCGGAACGTCATCTTCTCGCCGGAAAACGCCCTCCTCCGAAATACCTTCAACACGACGGCACTGCTCGGTGACATGGGTGCCGGTTCAGCGTTGACCAATGTGGCACTCGCGATCGGTCGCGCGAATCACCTCGGTGGAAACGTGCTCGTGGCGGGAACGACCGACGCCGAGCATCCGACGGCGGTGGTGGTGGTCGCGCCATCGAAGCTGACACAGATCGATGCCGGCAAGAACTGGTTCCGCGCACGCGGCGAAAACAACGCGTACTTGCCGTGGTGGGGCCGCCGTCACGATGCGCGTCCAGCGTCGCAAGGCTATTCGGAGTAGGACCTCGCGCAGGCGACTGCGGCAATACATTGCATGTCCGCCCGTCAAGCATCGGCGGATGCATCGCCGACGGTGCGTTGCGACGACACCCTTCCGGCATTAAGCAATCTGTAACAATCAGCGGAATAGCGAGAAGCAAATTCTTTCAAAATACTTTCTATTTTTCGTTGCCGGCACCTGCCCGGAAATCCGGAATCTCGCTCCATCAAGGCATTTGCACCCGCGCCACCAGAAGCGGCATCGAGATTTTTCTCGCATACATTACATGTAGTATGGCAATTGAAAGATTTGCTCGGCTTGACGCGCTGCACCGTCGCCATTTATTGTCCGTCTGCCGCCCGTGAGAGAGCACGCCGGCAGCCGCGGAAGCGCGCCTCGCGCGCACGCCAACACGTAGCAAAAAGCAGAAAAGGAAACGTGGTAGCCACATGAAGCCGCTATTCGACGACAAGAAATCCGATGCGGTCAGCGATCGTCCTTCCATTCCGTCTTCGTCACCCGTCGCGGTGCCTGCCGCCGTCGCCAACGTCGTCGTACCGGCCGCCCAGCCGACGGAGCACGCGCGCCTGATCACCGTCGACGAGATCGACCAGCTCGGCGCGACGCAGGGCACGCGGATCGCCGCCTTTTCCCAGCAGATTCTCGCGAGCGTCCGCGCGTCGGATGCCGACCAGTTCGGCGACAAGCTCAACGAACTGATCGCGACCGCGAAGGGGCTGGACCCGCGCGGCGCCGACAAGGGCGGGCTGCTCACGCAGGTCACGCGGCTGTTCCGCTCGACCAAGGAGAAGCTGCTGTCGCAATACGAGTCGGTGAGCAAGCGGATGGACACGCTCGTCGTCGAGCTCGAAAACCATGCGCAGCGCCAGAAGGTCGGCATCGACGAGCTCGAGCGCATGTACAACGACAACTACGCGCTGCACCAGGAGCTCGCGCAGTCGAAGGCGCATGGCGAAACGGCACTCGCCACGTTGCGCGCGCACCTCGCGGCCGGCCAGCAGCCGGTGGACGACGCGTTCGCCGCGCAGCGCCTGCTCGACGTGAAGCGCAAGGTCGACGCGCTCGAAAGCAAGCTCGACGACCTCGACCGCGCGATGCTGATGTCGAAGCAGCTCGCGCCGCAGATCCGGATGGAGCAGGACCAGAAACGCACGCTGACGTCGAAGTTCATGACGATCAAGACCGTGCTGATCCCCGCGTGGACCAACGCGTTCGCGCTCTACCTCGAACAGCTCAGCACGAAGCGCGCGGCGGCACTCGCGAATGCGACGTACGACGCGGCCGACGAGGCGATCCGCGCGCAGGCCGACCTGAACCGCCAGAACGCGCAGGAAGTCGCGAAGCTCGGCCAGCGTCCGGTGATCTCGACCGACACGTTCGAATACGCGCAGCAGCAGCTGTTCGGCGCGTTCGACGACATCACGCAGATCATCGCCGACGGCCGCCGCCAGCGCGAACAGGACGCGCCGCGCCTGCGCCAGCTCGAACAGGACCTGATCACCCGATTCGCTCCGAAGCAGAACTGATAACCAAGAGAACCGAGAGAACACCGCATGATTACGCTTGAGAAACGCGCGGCGAAGGTCGCGATCGTCCTCGAAAAACGCCAGATCCTGAAGCCGCCCGTCGTGCGCGTCGGCGCGGCGCTCGACATCTCCGGTTCGGCGAAGCCGCTGTACCAGTCGGGCGTGATCCAGGAGACGCACGACCGGATCCTCGGCATCGCGCTGAAGTTCGACGACAACGGCGAAGTCGACACGTGGACCTTCACCGAAGGCTACGACCGCCTGCCGACCGCGACGCCGGACAACTACGGCTCGTACATCTCCGATCACGTGCTCGATGCGCGGATCGAGAAGTGGGGCGGCACGCAGTATGCGCCGGTGATGAACGACATCGTCGACTTCTTCTTCCGCGCGCCGCAGCCGAAGCGCGAAGCCAGGCGCGGCCTCCTGAGCCGGCTGTTCGGCAGTGCGGACGAACCGTCCGCGCCGGCCGCCTCCGCACCGGCGAACGGCCATCTGCCCGCGTGGGTGCTGTTCGTCACCGACGGCCAGAACCCGAAGAACGACCGCAAGCGCGTGCGCCAGCTGCTGGCCGAGTCGCAGCATTTCCCGCTGTACTGGTCACTGGTCGGCGTCGGCGATCCGAGCGAATTCGGCTTCCTCGCGGAAATCGCGGGCGAAATGCCGAACGTCGGCTTCCTGCATCTCGAATCGCTGAATATCAGCGACGAACAGATCTACGAACAGCTGATCACGCAGGAATTCTGCGACTGGGTGCGCGCGAAGTAAGCGCAGCCCGTACGCCCCTTTTTCTGAACTCGATTACCCCCATCATGTTGAAAGACTTCAAGATCCCGTTGTCGCTCACGGCGCTCGCGCTGATCGCGGCCTATCTCCTCGGCGGCGTGAAGGACATGCTGATCGTCGCGGTCCTGTGCGTGCTCGAAATTTCGCTGTCGCTCGACAACGCGGTCGTCAACGCCTCGGTGCTCAAGAACTGGTCGGAGAAGTGGCGCAACCGCTTCATGGTGTTCGGCTTGCCGGTCGCGGTGTTCGGCATGCGGCTCGTGTTTCCGCTGCTGATCGTCGCGGTGATCGGCCACATCGGCCTGTGGGACGCGCTGACGCTCGCGATCGAATCGCCGGACAAGTACGCGGCGGTGCTGACGTCCGCGCATCACGAGGTGTCGGCGTTCGGCGGCGCGTTCCTGCTGATGGTGTTCTTCAAGTTCATGCTCGACACCGAGAAGGACGAGCACTGGATCGGCTTCCTCGAAGGCCCGATGCGCCATCTCGGCCGCATCACCGCGCTGGAAGTGGCCCTGACGCTCGCGATCGTGATCGTCGCGTCGTTCTACGTGCCGGCGGCCGAGCAGGTCAGCTTCCTGCTCGCGGGCGCGTTCGGCGTGATCGGCTTCGTGATCGCGCACGGCGTGGGCGACCTGGTCGGCGGCGAGGACACGGGCACGCGCGTGGTGCGCGAAGGCGTCGCGGGTTTCATGTATCTGGAAGTGCTCGATTCGTCGTTCAGCTTCGACGGCGTGATCGGCGCGTTCGCACTGTCGAACAACATCTTCCTGATCGCGCTCGGCCTCGGCGTCGGCGCGGCCTACATCCGGGAAATGACGCTCGTGCTGCTGAAGAAGGGCACGCTCGCGCAGTACCGTTTTCTCGAACACGGCGCGTTCTGGGCGATCGGTGCGCTCGCGACGATCATGTTCCTGGGCGTGAAGTTCGAGGTGCCCGAAGTCGTCACCGGCCTGATCGGCGCGGCGATGATCGCCGCGGCCGTATGGTCGTCGATCGTCGTGCAACGCCGGGAAGACCGCACCGCGGTGGCCGGCAAATAAGCGCGCGGCACGACAGCCATCAACGAGGGGCCGCGCTGTGCGGCCCGGCATTGCCGCCGGCGCAACGGCGGTTCCAGCAGAAGAGGTTCAGATGATCAATTTGTCGAAAGGCGGTCGCGTCAACCTGTCGAAGGAGGCGCCCGGCACGCAGAAATTCCGCATCGGTCTCGGTTGGGACGCGAACGCGACGGACACGGGCACGGACTTCGATCTCGACGTGTCGGTGTTCCTGTGCAAGTACGACGAACAGAGCAATCCGAAGCTGATTTCGGATCAGCACTTCGTGTTCTACAACAGCGAAGTGCGCACGATGGAGCGCAAGGAAACCTTCATCCAGCCGGGCGACGATTTCCCGAAGCGCGGGATGCCGGCGTCGAAGTGCCTGGGCGTCGTGCATAGCGGCGACAACCGCACGGGCAGCGGCGCCGGCGACGACGAAGTGATCTTCATCGACATGACGAAGCTCGCGGCCGACATCGAGGAAATCTCGGTGGTGGTGACGATCGACCAGGCCGAAGCACGCCGCCAGAATTTCGGGCAGGTGCGCAACAGCTACATCCAGATCGCCGACGAGGTGACGGGCGCGGTGATCGCGAAATACGCGCTCGAGGAAGACTTCTCGATGGAGACGTCGGTGCAGGTCGGCAGCTTCTATCGCCGCGACGGCCACTTCATGTTCAAGGCGGTCGGCGCCGGCTACAACCGCGGCCTCGGCGATTTCGTGCGCGCGTACGGCGGCGCGGCCTGACTGGCGGCAGCCCGGCGGGCGGAGCAGCGCCGCGCCGGGCAGGAAGCAGCGATGACGAATCCGTCCGACGAGCCGAAGCGGCTCGAGTTCGATACGACGCCCGAGCCCACGCCCGGGCGTCTTGCGTTCGACGCGCCGGCAGTGGCCGGTGCGCCGCCCGTGCGTGCGCCGGAGGGGCCCGCGCCGCAGGCGCTCGACCTCGGGCCGGCGCCCGTGTCCGGGAAAGGCGTTCAGGCGCCGCCTGCCGACGCGATCGGCCGCGCACTGTTCGGCGAATCGAATCACCCGCAGCTCGAAGCCTGCTTCCGCGCCGCGCAGGCCAGCCTCCCGAATCTCTATCCCGACTACGCGCCGCGCATCGAGCGGCACATCCGGCAACTGGTGCCGCTGAAGCTCGCGACGGTCGCGACGATCGGCGACGGCGCGCTGGAAGCGGCCGGCAATCTCGTCGAAGCCGTCGCGGCGACGACGCGCGAGTTCAACGAGCTCGGTGCGGCCGACATGATGGCCGGCATGCTCGCGCAGGCGACGCGCAAGGCCGGCATGTTCGAACGCTGGTTCGGCGCGGCGTCGGGGCAGGTCGACTACCGTGCGGCGATCGGCGCGCTCAAGCAGTCGCTCGGGTTCTTTCCACGCCGTACCGAGGAACTCGCCGCGAAGGTCCGCCATGCGGAAGAAAACCTCGTGGTCGTGCTCGCGGCGCTGAGCGCGGTGTCGGACGTCGTGCGTGCGCCGGATGACGCCGGTGTCGAGCGCACGCTGTTCGACCGACGCAACATCGTCGGGCAGGCCGTCCAGCAGATCCGGATGCAGCCGGCGCAACTGCGCGGGCTCGACGAGCGCGTGACCGATCTGCTGTCGCGCGCCGATCACCTGATGAACGTCGTGTTGCCGGCGGCGCTGGCCGCACGGCCGCAGCGCTGAGCAAACGAAACGGCACGGCGGCCGCGGCGCGGCGTCACGCCGTTTCGCGCGTGGCGCCGCGAGTCTGCTATCTTCCCGGGCATCCCATCGCTTTCCCGCCGATTCTCCATGACTGACCGCATCGTCGCCGCGTTCGATTTCGACGGCACCATCACGACTACCGACAGCTTCCGCCATTTCGTCCGCTACGCGGTCGGCACGCCGCGCTTCGCCTGGGCCGGGCTGCGCGCGCTGCCGTGGATCGTCGCGATGAAGGCCGGGCTGCTGTCGCGCGGCGACGCGAAGGCGAAGTTCGCGTCGTTCGCATTCGGGCCGATCCGTGAGGACGCGCTCGATGCACAGGCGCGCACGTTCGTCGACACCTATCTGCCGAACCTCGTGCGCCCGGAAATGCTCGAGCGCATTCACGAGCATCGGGCGCGCGGGCATGAAGTCGTGCTGGTCAGCGCGTCGCCGTCACTGTATCTGGAGAAGTGGGCGAGGACGGCCGGCTTCGACGCCGTGCTCGCGACGCGGCTCGCGTTCGAGCGCGGCACCTTCGCCGGTCGCCTCGACGGCGAGAACTGCTGGGGGCCGCAGAAGGTCGTGCGGCTGCGCGGGTGGTGGGGCAACCGGCCGCCGAAGCAGCTGTTCGCGTACGGCGACAGCCGCGGCGACAAGGAAATGGCCGAGCTCGCGAACTGGTCGTGGATCCGCGGGCAGGGGCCGATGCCGCCGATCGGCGCTTGATTCAGCGCGTCACGCGTCTGCCGGTGCCTGGCGCGTGCTGCGCTGCGGCCGATCACCGCCCCAGCGATTCGCGCGCGCGAACGTGCCGATGTCGTTGAAGCGCACGCCGACTTCGCGCAGCGCCGCATGCGCGGTGCGCGCGGTCAGTTGCCGGATGTAGAACGGATCGCGCACCACGAAGTGATGGATCGCGTGCGTGCTGCCGAAATTGAAGCAGAACAGCTGGAACGGCACCATCCACCACGGGTTCAGCACCTGCGTCTGCTGGATCACGTTGCGCGAATCGATGTCGCCGAAGTAATGCATGTTCGAGCTGACGAAGTTGATGCAGAAGCTGCGCAGGAAGTTCGGCCCGAGCCACACCACCGCGAGGAAGTCGACGACGCTCATCGCGCGCTCGACGACGGCCGGCACCGTCACCGCGTAGCCGAGCGCATGCAGCGTGAACAGGCCGACGTGATAGACGACGAACGCATGCCACAGCACGTAGTACACATGACCGACCGGCATGTACGACGACACCTGTTCGACGCGCAGCTGCAGCCGCTCGGACGGATCCTGCACCGGCTGCGCGGCCACATACTGCTTCACCTTGCGGCGCATCGCGGCCGGCCGCAGCACGACGGCGAGCATGCCGTCGGCGATCATCAGCAGGCGCTTCACGCCCCAGCGTTCGCCGTTGGTGATGCCGAATTCCTCGAGATCCGATTCGCCGCCCGACACCTTGTGGTGATGCAGGTGCATGCGCCGCCGCGTCCATGGGTTGATCGTGCCGGGCCGCGTGAGCCAGCACAGCGCCATCATCAGGTGATAGGCCCACGGCGTCTTCTTGAAGTACATCAGGTGGATCAGGTCGTGCTCGAGTTCGTGGATCAGCGACGTGACGAACGCGGCGAGCGGCAGCGCGACGTACCACGCGATCGCGCCGCGCGCATACAGCCACGCGATCGCGAGCATCGCGCTCACCGACACGGCCATCACGGTCGCGCCGACGAGGTTCTGGTTGTCGAGCAGCGGGAAACGCGCGCGGATCGCGTCGCTCGCGGCGTTGACCTCGCGGCGGACGCACGCGACCTTGTCTGCATCGTTTCGAAAGACGGTTCGTGCGGGTTGGCTCATCGACCGGAATCCGTGCGGAAAGAGTAGGGCGCAATGCCGATGTGACAAGCATAGGCGCCCGCCGGACCGCACGCGAGGGCCGGCGGTGCCAATAACGGTGTCATTTCGGGCCACGGCGGCCGTCCGGCTAGAGTGCCGCCGCGGTGTCATTGCGGGCCAGCGACGCTACAATCCGCCGAAACCGCTCCGGAGTCCGCCGCATGGCCCTGTCCGTCCCGGATGCCGCGCGCCAGCTGAACAAGGCGACGGTGTCGTCCGCGTATGCGCTGTTCATGCTGATGCTGGCCGAGGAGCGAGGCATCGACGGCGGGCGCATTCTCGCCGGCTCGGGCGTCGAGCGCGACCGGCTCGCGCAGCCCGATGCACGCATTACGCCGCTGCAGCAGGCGGCGATCGTGTTCAACCTGCTCGACGCGACGGACGACCCGTCGATCGCGATCGAGATCGGCCTGCGCAGCAGCCTGACGAAAGCGGGGCTGATCGGCTTCGGGCTGATGAGCTGCGCGACGCTCGGCGAGGCGATCGCGCTCGGCATCCGCTATCTGCCGACACGCGTGCCGTTCTTCTCGGTGCGGCTCGCGCAACTCGACGGGATCGTCGACATCGACGTGCTCGAAGCGTTTCCGCTTGGCCGGCTGCGCCAGTTCGCGGTCGAGAACTTCCTGGTCGAGACCGCGATCCTGTTCAATTCGCTGCTGTATCCGATGCCGGGCCGCACGCTGCAGTCGCGTGCCGAACTCCATTTCGAATGGCCCGAGCCGCCGTGGTTCGAGCGTTATCGCGCGCGGCTGCCGCGTTGTCATTTCGATGCGAGCGCGAACCGCATCCGCTGCGATGCCGCGCTGCTCGACGAGCCGATCGGCACCGCGAACGCGCAGACCGCACAGATGATCGTCCAGCAATGCGAGGCCGAACTCGCGCGGCTCGGCTATGCGGAGAGCGTCGTCGAGCGCGTGCGCAACCTGCTGATCTGCGGCGATGGCGGCTATCCGTCGGTCGACGACGTCGCGCGCGAGTTGCATGTGTCGGCGCGTACGCTCAAGCGCAAGCTCGCCGAGTACGGCGCGACCTATTCTGCGTTGCTCAACGAAATCCGGCTGCGCGATGCGCTGCGGCTGCTCGAAGGCACGCGCCTGCCGGTCGACGAGATCGCGGCGCGCGTCGGCTATACGGACCGCGCCAATTTCACGCGCGCATTCAAGCGCTGGACGGGCGTCGCGCCGAGCGAGCGGCGCTGAACGCCTGCACCGGCCGCGGCTTCAGACGATCGCGATCCAGTTTGCGCCGCGTCCGCCCGGCACGCGCGCGTGCGGCGTCAGCGCGCCGTCGTCCGGCGCGATCGCATACACCGCCACGTGTTCCGACTGTTCGCCGCAGGCGACGAGCCAGCGTCCCGACGGATCGATCGCGAACCCGCGCGGCTGCGTCTCGGTCGCCGTTGCGTGGGCGGGTTCGAACGATCCGTCCTCGTTGCGGCGATAGCAGAGCAGCCGGCTCGACGTGCGCTCGCTGACATACGCGAAGCGTTCGTCGGGCGTCAGGTGCAGGTCGGCGGCCCACACGGACGGTTCGGCGGGCGCGGGCGGGCGCGCATGGCCCGGCGCGAGTTCGGCGACGGCCGGGTGGCGCGCGCCCACGCGGGCGTCGCCGAGCCTGCCGGTGTCGGGGTTGCGTGCCAGGGTCGCGAGCGTGGCCTGGAATTCGCTGACGACGACAAGCGTGCGGCCGTCATCCGCGAACTGCAGGTGACGCGGGCCGAAATCGGTCGGCACGCGCGTTTCGCCGTGTTCGACCGCATGCAGGCCGGCCGCATCCTCGACGAGCGCGAAGCCGAACAGGCGGTCCGAGCCGAGCGAGCTGACGTATGCGAAACGGTTGTCGGGCGACACGATCACCGCGTGCGCGTTCGCGATGCCGCTCGCGACCTGCAGCGGCGTACCGTCGCCGTCGCGCACGCGCGCGGCGTCGTAGAGGCTCAGCGAATTCCCGCCGTACGACGCGCCGAGCAGCCAGCGGCCGCTGCGGTCGAGCGACAGGTACGCGTGGCTCGCGTCGATCGCGGTCGTGCCGATCCGCACGAGCGCGCCCGTGGCCGCGGCGATGCGGAACGCGACGATCGTCGGCTGTTCGCCGCGCGTCGCGACGTAGAGCCGTGCGCGGTCGGCCTGCACGGCGATCGGCATCGCGACGTCGGCGGCCGGATAGCGCGCGAGCGGCGCGAGCGTGCCGTCGCCGGCGAGGGAGAACGTGGCGAGGTCGCCGTCGACGGCATTCGAGACGACGACGGTCAAGCGGTCAGTGTTCGGCATGGCGGAGCATCGAAGCGTTCGTGAAGGATGCGTCGGCCGGCAGGCCACGCGGCGGATCGCTGCGCCGGTGCGTGCGCGCGAACAGCGCGGCGACCGCGGCGACGAGCGAAGCGATCGCGAGCGCATACAGGCCGCCCGTGATCGAACCCGTATGTTGCTTCAGATAGCCGAAGGCCGTCGGCGCGACGAAGCCGCCGAGGTTGCCGACCGAGTTGATCAGCGCGATCACGGCCGCGGCCACGCGCGTGTCGAGATAGCCCTGCGGGATCGGCCAGAACAGCGACGACGCGGCCTTGAAACCGAGCGCGGCGAAGCAGATCGACGCGAACGACCACACCGGGTCGTGCGACGTCGACGCGAACAGCCCGCAGGCGGCGAGCACGAGCGCACAGGCGAGCCAGCGCTGCGGGTGCTTCCACTTCGACGACAGCACCGCGAAGCCGTACATCGCGCCGATCGCGATCATCCACGGAATCGTGTTGTACAGGCCGACCTGGAAATCGGTGAGGCCGCCCATCTTGCGGATGATCGTCGGCAGCCAGAACGTGGCCGCATAGATCGTCAGCTGGATCGAGAAGTACAGGAAGCAGAACAGCATGATCTGCGGGTCGCGCAGCAGCGCTGTGGCGCGCACCGGCACGTTCGAGCGCACGTCGCGTGCCGCGCGTTCCTCGTCGAGCGCGTCCTGGAGCGCCGTGCGCTCTTCGGCCGTGAGCCACGTCGCGTCGCGGATGTGCGATTTCAGCAGCAGCCAGCTCGCGCCGCACAGCGCGACCGAAAACAGCCCTTCGATCAGGAACATCCACTGCCAGCCTTCGAGGCCGAAGCCGCGGATCGACAGCAGTGCGCCGGTTACCGGCCCGGACAGCACCGACGCGAACGCGGAGCCGCCGAGGAAGATCGCCATCGCCTTGCCGCGCTCCTGCGGCGGCAGCCATTGCGACAGGTACAGCACGACGCCGGGGAAGAAGCCGGCCTCGGCGGCGCCGAGCAGGAAGCGCAGCGTGTAGAACGACGTGTCGTTCCACACGAACGCCATCGCGGCCGCGACGATGCCCCACGTCGCCATGATGCGGGCGAGCCACACGCGTGCGCCGTAGCGTTGCATCAGCAGGTTCGACGGCACTTCGAACAGCGCATAGCCGACGAAGAACAGGCCTGCGCCGAGCCCGTACGCGGCAGCGCCGATGCCGATCGACGCTTCGAGGTGGCGATCGACGAAGCCGACGTTCACGCGGTCGATGTAGTTCGCGATGAACATGATCAGCACGAGCGGCAGCACGTGCCATTTCACTTTCGAGACGGCGGACGCGAGCGGGTCGCGTCCGGACAGGGCGGGCGAGGGCGGGTTCAAGGGTGTCTCCGGTCGGACGGCGGCGGACGGGGCGGCGGGTCGCATCCGCATCCGGGTGGCGATCTATGTAGTATGTCGTCGTACGTCATAGTACGCCGGCGCGCTCGGGATGGCGTCGCGGGTTTACCCGAAATTTTGCTTAAATTTGGAGAATTTGCGAGACGGAGAAGGTGTGACTTCATGTCTGATGACGTATGACATGAAACGACATCGTGTCGGCCACAGTCCAGGAGTGGGCCAAGCTCGGCGTGAAACTCGCGGTCGAGGCGGCGCATTCGTGTACGGCTCGTTTCCGGAGCCGGTGGAGAAAACCGACCTCGACGGGCCGTGCTCGATACCCGCGTGTTTCGCACGATGGCACTCATGCAGGAAGTCGTGCCGCATAGGCAACGGCAACTGCGCGGCGCGATCGTGACGATCAACATGCAACGGACCCGCAAGCCGTTTGCAGGGGAGCGCGGCTACGCTGTATCGAAGGGGCGCTCGCGGTTGCGGCAAAATACCGGGCGCGCGAACTCGGCGTGCACGCCGCTCGCGCGAACGGCGGCGATTTCATGGCTTGACGATGGAGCAACGGATCATGCGGGACAATCAGCACGCGCGGCACGTCTTCGCGTTCAACGGCGACGCGGACGGCCTGTGCGCGCTTCAGCAACTGCGGCTCGCCGAACGCGTGCACGGCACGCTCATCACCGGCGTGAAGCGCGACATCAGGCTGCTCGAGCGGATCGACGCACGGTCGGGCGACATCGTCACCGTGCTCGACGTGTCGCACGACCAGAACCGCGACGCGTGCGTGCGGCTGCTGCGCGACGGCGCGACAGTTCGTTACTTCGACCATCACTTCGCGGGCGATCTGCCCGACCATCCGCGCTTCGACGCGCATATCGACACGGCGGCCGACGTCTGCACGAGCGTGATCGTGAACCGCTATCTCGGCGGCCGTTACGTGCGCTGGGCGATCGTCGCGGCCTATGGCGACGAACTGCCGGCGCTCGGCGACGCACTGGCGCGCGAGCATGGGGTCGACGAAGCCGAGCGTTGCGTGCTCGCCGAACTCGGGCGCTATCTGAACTACAACGCGTACGGCGAGTGCGTCGGCGATCTGCACTTCGATCCGGCGGTGCTCGCGGATGCGATGCTGCCGTGCGTCGATCCGCTCGATTTCGTGCGCGGGACGGCCGTGTTCGCCGCGCTGCGCGACGGTTACCGCGACGACATGGCGCGTGCGTGCGCACTTGCGCCGCTGCGCGAGGTGCCGGGGGCGACGCTGGTCCGGATGCCCGATCATCCGTGGGCGCGGCGCGCGACCGGCATGCTCGCGAACGAGCGGATGCGCAATGCGCCGCATGCGGCGCTCGCGGTGCTGTCGCCGCGTGCCGGCGGCGGGCTCGTCGTCAGCGTGCGCGTGCCCGACGGCCGGCCGCTCGGCGCGGACGAGTTCTGCCGCGGTTTCGCGACGGGCGGCGGGCGCAAGCGCGCAGGCGGCATCAACCATCTGCCGGAGGCCGAGTTCGACGCATTCGCCGAGCGCTTCGAGGCCGCGTTCCGGCTCGATTGACGCGACGCATCGTTGACCGGATCAGCCGGTCGCACCGGCGGGCACGGTCGGCCCGTCGGGCCGCCGCGGCGTGCTTCGATGCGTTCAGCGTTGCGTCAGCCGTGCACGGTGTGCACAAACCGGTCGACGTACCACAGCCCGAGCAATATTCCTTGCGTGCCGACGTTCTGCGGGGCGACTTCCATCGGATTGGTACGGATCGCGCGCGGGTCGTGACGGCCATGATGGCCGGCGTCGACACCGCGCAGCGCAGCCGCGACAATACGCGTCTCTTTTCGCTTATGTCACCGAGGTGCCCGTGCCTGCCAAGTCGTCCGTTGCTCCCGCAATCGTCTGGTTCCGCGACGATCTGCGCGTGACCGACCAGCCCGCGCTGACACGCGCGGTCGAGTCGGGCCGGCCGCTCGTCTGCGTATTCGTCGACGACACCGGCGACGGCGCAGGACGCCCGCTCGGCGGCGCGGCACGCTGGTGGCTGCACGGGTCGCTGGCCGGGCTCGATGCCGCGCTCGCACGTCACGGCGGACGCCTGTTGCTGCTGCGCGGCGACGCACGGCGCGAGATCGAGCGTGTCGTGCACGACACGGGCGCGCAAGCCGTGTACTGGAACCGCCGCTATGCACGGCCGCAGCGCGACGCCGACGCGGCGCTGAAAGCGTCGCTCAAGGCTGGTGGCGTCACGGTCGAGAGCAGCAACGGCAGCCTGCTGAACGAGCCGTGGGAGGTGCTGACGGGCAGCGGCGGTCCGTACCAGGTGTTCACCGCATACTGGCGGGCGGCGCGCCGCGATCGCACGGTCGCCGCACCGCTGCCGGAACCCGATCGGATCGCGTTTCATCCGTGGCCCAGAGCCGTGCGCGACCGCGCGCTGGCGCTCGACGCGCTCGCGCTGCTGCCGCATGCGCCGGACTGGGCCGGCGGCCTGCGCGAAGCATGGCCGGCACCGGACGAATTCGGCGCGCACGCCCAGCTCGACGCCTTCCTGGCGAACTCGCTCGCCGGCTATGCGGACGCACGTGACCGTCCGGATCTTCCCGCGACGAGCCGGCTGTCGCCGTTCCTGCGCTTCGGCAACGTGTCGCCGCGACAGGTATGGCACGCGGTGCAGGGTGCCGCGCACGCCGGCGGTGCGGCGTACGCCGCGGACGCCGACAAATTCCTGAGCGAGCTCGGCTGGCGCGAATTCAGCTACACGCTGCTGTATCACTTCCCGGCGCTCGCGACCGACAACTTCCGCGCGCAGTTCGACGCGATGCCGTGGCGCGACGATCCCGCCGCGTTGCGTGCATGGCAGCGCGGGCAGACCGGCTATCCGCTCGTCGATGCGGGCCTGCGCGAGCTGTGGACGACCGGCTGGATGCACAACCGCGTGCGGATGGTCGTCGCGTCGTTCCTGATCAAGCACCTGCTGATCGACTGGCGCGCGGGCGAAGCGTGGTTCTGGGACACGCTGGTCGATGCGGACCCGGCGAACAACGCGGCGAGCTGGCAGTGGGTGGCCGGCTGCGGCGCCGATGCCGCGCCGTACTTCCGCATCTTCAATCCGGTTGCGCAGGGGCAGAAGTTCGACCCGGACGGCGCATACGTGCGGCGCTGGGTGCCTGAACTCGCCGGCCTCGACGACGCGTCGATCCACGCGCCGTGGGAAGCATCGCCGCTGGCGCTCGAGGCTGCCGGCGTGCGGCTCGGCGTCGATTATCCGGAACCGCTCGTCGAGCACGCGGCCGCACGTGCCCGCGCGCTCGATGCGCTGGCCGCGTTGCCGAAGCGGCGCTGAGCGCATGCCTGCGCGGCACGGTGCGCCACGTCAGTTGCAGAACGCGGTGTGTTCGAGCAGCGCGTATGCGATGCCCGAATCGAAGTAGGCCGCGCCGCACCACATGACGAACGCGAGCGTGCCGGCGGCCAGCGCCGCGCGGATCAGGCCCATGCCGCGTTGCCGGGCGTGGGCCGCGCGACGCGCGCGTCGTCGATCGGCAGGTGCAGCAGCGCGGCGAGCACGCCGAGCGCGATCGAGCCGATCCACAGCGGCAGGTACGAGTGTGTCGCGTCGTACACGAGCGCTCCGAGCCAGACGCCGAAGAAGCTGCCGAGCTGGTGCCCGAAGAACACGAAGCCGAACAGCGTCGCGATGTAGCGCACGCCGAACACTTGCGAGATCACGCCGTTCGTCAGCGGCACCGTGCCGAGCCACGTGAACCCCATCACGGCCGCGAAGACGTACACGCTCGCGGGCGACAGCGGCGCGGCGACGAACGCCGCCATCGCCAGCGCACGCACGAGGTACAGCACCGACAGCACGTACTTGCGCCGCAGCAGCCCGCCGAGATGGCCGCATGCATAGGTGCCGGCCACGTTGGTCAGCGCGATCAGCGCGAGCGCGACGCTCGCGTGGCGCGCCGGCAGCCCGTGGTCGAGCAGGTACGCGGGCAGGTGGGTCGCGATGAACGCGAGCTGGAAGCCGCATGCGAAGAAGCCCGCGTTCAGCAGCCAGAAGCCGCGATGCGCGAACGCCTCGCGCACGGCTTCGCCGATCGACTGGTCGGGGCCGGCCGCGGCGCCGGCCGCTTGCGTGGGGCGGTCGCGCAGCAGCACGGCGAGCGGCACGAGCAGCGCCGCGACGAGCGCCAGCGCGATGAACGCATGCCGCCAGCCGATGCCGCCGATCAGTTCCTGCGCGACGGGCACCATGCAGAACTGGCCGAGCCCGCCGATCGCGCCGGCGACGCCGAGCGCCCAGCCGCGCCGGTCGGGCGGAAACAGGCGGCTCAGCGCGCCGTAGATCGACGCGAACGCCGAGCCCGACAGCGCGATGCCGATCACGAGCCCCGCGCCGACGGTGAACAGGCCGGTCGTGGCCGCATGCGCCATCGTGACGAGCCCGGCCGCATACAGCAGCATCCCGACGACGATCACGCGCGCCGAGCCGAAGCGGTCGGCGATCATCCCCGTGAACGGCTGCGCGACGCCCCAGATCAGGTTCTGCAGCGCGAGTGCGAGCCCGAACGCTTCGCGCGACCAGCCGTGGTCGAGCGAGACGGGCGCGAGGAAAAGGCCCTGCACGTGGCGGATGCCGAGCGCGACGCCCATGATCAGGCCCCCAGCCAGCACGGGCAGCCAGCGACGTCGGACTTCCTGTTCGATCGGGGTCATGCGTGTCTCCGGATGAGGGCGCGCGGCGAAACCGGCCGCGCTCGATCCGATTAGACGATCGGGGTCGCTATCGCTCAAGCGATCATTCGGTCAGGTTGGCATGCGTGCGGGGAATGCGATGGAAGCGGCAGGCACTGCCCGCAGCCGGGGGGCCACCGGATAGTCTGCGCCGGCTTACGCCGCCGACGTCGTGTCGTGCGCGCGCATGGCCGCATCGCATTCGGCTGCTTCGGCGAGCATCCAGTCGCGCACGTCGGCGACTTCGCGACGCGGGGCCGGATCGTGCTGGAACAGCCAGTAGCCGTACGTATCCGACAACGCCTGCGTGTGCGGGCCGAGCACCGCGAGCCGCCCGTCCGCGAGCATCGGCGCGACGAGCGCGAGCCGGCCGAGCGCGACGCCCTGGCCCGCGATCGCGGCCTGGATCACCTGGTCGTACTGGTTGAAGCGCAACACGCCTTTCGGGCGCGCGTCGCCGAGCCCGGCCGCATACAGGTGCGCGTGCCATTGCAGCTGCGGCTGCGGAGGCCCGTCGAATTCGAGCAGCACGTGATCGGCGATCGCGGCCGCGCTGGTGACCGGCCGCGCGGCGAGCGCGGGATGCGCGACCGGGACGACGATCTCGTCGAACAGGCGCAGCGCGCCGGCCGGCGCACGATTGCGCGGACAATAGCGGATGCCGAGGTCGATGCCTTCGGCGCGCAAATCGAGTACCTTGTCGTTCGCGGCGACGCGCAGGTCGACCGCGGGCAGGCGCGCCTGCAACCGCCCGAGCCGCGGCAACAGCCACAGCGCGGTGACGCCGATGCTGGCCGTGATCGTGACGGGCTGGCGCTCGCGCGCGGCGGCGAGCGATGCGACGGTGTCCTGCAGGCTGTGCAATGCCGCATCCGCGACGCGGAACAGCCGCTCGCCTTCCGGCGTGAACGCGATCTTCCGGTAGCCGCGCTGTAGCAACGCGACGCCGAGATGCGCTTCGAGCGCGTGGATCTGGCGGCTGACCGCCGACTGTGTGACACACAGGTCCTGCGCGGCGAGCGTGATGCTCATGCGGCGGCCGACCGCGACGAAACCGCGGACGAGATCGAGCGACGGGAGGCGGACGAGAGGCGTTGACATGCGCGTGACTCATGCGAACGGAGCAGCAAGATTGGTTGAGAACGCGGCACGCGTCAAGTTCAATGGAGGCTTGACGGTGGGTGTGGGGCGATCGCGAGGCGTGGGGGCAAGTAAGCGCTAAAGCGCTAACTTGGACCGACCGCGAAGCATGGGATCAGAGTAAGCGCTGAAGCGCTAACTGACGCCGACAGGAGACAGGATGACGATTTCGAGCGAAGGAAGCGGGGCAGCGCAGCGCGGTCGCGCGGCGGGTGCATTGCCACCCGAGCCCGTGACACTGCGCGCGGCCGACGGTTATGAATTGCAGGGCCATGTGTGGCGCCATCGCGGCGGTGGCGCCGTGCGGCCCGTGACGGTCATTAATTGCGCGACGTCGGTGCGCTGCGACTACTACTTCCGTTTCGCGGCCTGGCTGTTCGCACAGGGGCGCGACGTGCTCGTGTACGACTATCGTGGGATCGGCGGCTCACGCCCCGCGCGGCTCGCGAAGCTGCGCGCGAACTGGCTCGACTGGGGGCGGCTCGATTGCGAGGCCGCATTGCAGTACGCGCGCGACGCATTTCCGGGCCAGCCGCTCGACGTCGTCGCGCACAGCATCGGCGGCTGCCTGCTCGGGCTCGCGGCGTCGAATGCGTACGTGCGTCACGTGGTGACGGTGGGCGCTCAGTATGCGTACTGGCGCGACTATCGGCCGGAAGAGCGGCGGCGCATGTGGTGGAAATGGCACGTCGCGATGCCGGCGCTCGCGGCCGTGTTCGGCTACGTGCCCGCGAAGCGGTTCGGCTGGATGGAAGACACGCCGCGCGGCGTCGCGCTGTCGTGGGTGCGCTCGCAATCGCGCTTCGAGGACGCCTACACGCACGGCTTGCTTGCCGAGACCGCAGCGAGCCGCGCCGCGCTGCCGGCCCGCTTCGCGCGGCTGCCGGCGCCGATGCTCGCGATCGGCCTCGACGACGACGGGTTCGGCACGGTCGACGCGATCGAACGGCTGGTCGGCTACTACACGGGCAGCGACGTCACGCATCTGCGGATCGCGCCGCGCGACATCGGCGTCGACGCGATCGGTCACTTCGCGTTCTTTCACAGCCGCTTTACCGACGCACTGTGGCCCGTCGCGCTGTACTGGCTGCAACACGGCGCGCTGCCGGCCGATGCGCCGGGCCGCGTCCATGCGCGCCACCCGGCGCAGCGTGCGCGGCTGGCGGGAAGCGGCGTGCCGGGCGCTGTCGCGCACGGGTGAACGCGCACGCGCGCGCAGCCCGGCCGTCGTGTCGATGAGGCGCTCGCACCGGCTGCCGCCGCTGCCCGCTGCTGCTGCCGACGATCGCGGTCGCGATGCGTCGGTCTCCGTCCCGTGCGATCGATTAACATTGAACGTTTCGTTCGCCTGGCTGCCGCGTGCCGATGCCTATTCCGCCCGATTTCGAGATTTCCGACGACCTGTCCCGCGCGTGGCGCGTGCATCTGCTCGATGTGCCGCCGGCCGCGTCGCGTGCCGGCGTGCAGGTCGCGCGCGTCGATTTCGACTGGCGCGTGCCGCTCGGATCGCCCGCCTACGCGGCACTGAGCGACGCGGAGCGCGCGCGTGCCGGGCGCTACCTGCGGCACGAGGATGCAGTGCGCAGTGCCGCGACGCGTGCCGCGTTGCGCGACGTGCTCGGCGCGGCGCTCGGGATCGCGCCGCGGGACATCGCGATCGTCGTCGACGAATCGGGACGGCCGTCGCTGGAGCCCGCGCATCGCGCGTCGCTCGATTTCAACGTGTCGCACGCAGGCGATCACGCGTTGATCGCGTGGGCGCCGGCAGGCCGCGTCGGCGTCGATATCGAGGGCTGCAACCGCGTGGCCGACTGGCGCGCGCTGACGCGTGAAGTCTGCGCTCCCGCCGAGGTCGCGTATCTCGACAGCATGCCCTTCGCGGTGCGAGCGAGCGAATTCATGCGCGTGTGGTCCGCGAAGGAGGCGCTGCTCAAGGCGCTCGGCACGGGCATCGTCGGCGGGCTGCGCGCGTTCGCGGTCGTGCCGCCGCACGATGCCGCGACGCCTGCGACGACGATCGTCGAGCCGGCCGCGCCCGCTGCCGGCGTCGCGGCGTTCGACTCGGCGTGGCTCGACGCGGCGCCCGGCTATGCGGCGTGCGTCGCGTGGACGCGCGCGTGAGCGGACGTCGGCGCACGGCAATCACTCGAGCGGCGCATCGTTCGGCGCTGCATAGCGCGCCTTGATCACGTCGCTCATCGGAAAATCGAACGCGAGCCCCTTCGGCGGCACCGGCTTCATGAACCATTTGTCGTACAGCGCGTTGATCTCGCCGCTTTTCATCAGTTGTGCGAGCACGCCGTCGACGAGCGCCTTGAACTGCGGATCGTCCTTGCGCAGCATGAACCCGTAGGCTTCCGACGACTGCGGCGTGCCGACGATCTGCCAGTCGGCCGGTTTCGCGGCGAGCTGGCGCACGCCCGCGAGCAGCACATCGTCCATCATGTACGCGGCCGCGCGGCCCGATTCGAGCGTGAGGCGTCCTTCGCCGTAGTCCTTCGCGCTGATGATCTGCATGTTCATCTTCTTTTCCTCGTTCATCTTGCGCAGCAGGCGTTCCGACGTCGTGCCCTGGTTCGTCACGACCGTCTTGCCGGCGAGGTCGGGGAAGTCGCGGATGCCCGACGTCGTGCGCGTGAGCAGCCGCGTGGTCGCGACGAAGAAGGTGGTCGAGAACGCGACCTGCGCGTGGCGCGCGGCGAGGTTGGTGGTCACGCCGCATTCGAGGTCGACGGTACCGTTCTGCACGAGCGGAATGCGGTTCTGCGACGTGACCGGAATGAAGCGCACCTGCAGGTCGGGCTTGCCGGTGCGCGCCTTGACCGCGGCGATCACGCGGTCGCACAGGTCCTGCGAGAAGCCGATCACCTTGCCGCTCGCATCGACGTAGGAGAACGGCACCGACGTTTCGCGATGGCCGATCGAAATCAGGTTGGCCTGCCGGATTTTCTCGAGCGTGCCGGACAGCGGCTCGGCGGCGAGCGATGCGCCGCACGCGAGCGCGCACGCGACGACGAGCAGGGGGCGGCCGACGCGAGCGGCGAATCGTGATGGGAAGGACATGGTGGTCTCCGTGGCGGATGACGATTCGTATGTTGCCAAAATCAAAATAATTGCAACATTCGTTAAAAATCGGATCCTGCCGAGCGGCCCGACGGGCCGCGCCGGACATCAGGGAAACTCCCGAGGTCGGAATTATGAAAAACGGGTTGTCTAGACAAGTTGTGATGGCTACACTTCAATCCATTCCGAACTTGTCTAGACAGGATTGCTCACATGATTACGTTGACCCCCGGCCATCTGACCCTCCCGCAACTGCGCCAGATCGCACGCGAATCCGTCCAGCTGACGCTCGACCCGGCCAGCTTCGCGAAGATCGACGCCGGCGCGAAGGCCGTCGCCGACATCGCCGCGAAGGGCGAGCCGGCCTATGGCATCAACACGGGCTTCGGCCGCCTGGCCAGCACGCACATCCCGCACGACCAGCTCGAGCTGCTGCAGAAGAACCTGGTGTTGTCGCACGCGGTCGGCGTCGGCGAGCCGATGGCCCGTTCGTCGGTGCGGCTGCTGATGGCGCTGAAGCTGTCGAGCCTTGGCCGCGGCCACTCGGGCATCCGTCGCGAAGTGATGGACGCGCTGATCACGCTGTTCAACGCCGACGTGCTGCCGCTGATCCCGGTGAAGGGCTCGGTCGGCGCATCGGGCGACCTCGCGCCGCTCGCGCACATGTCGGCCGTGCTGCTCGGCGTCGGCGAAGTGTTCATCCGCGGCGAGCGTGCGAGCGCGCTCGACGGTCTGCGCGTCGCGGGCCTCGCGCCGCTGACGCTGCAGGCGAAGGAAGGCCTCGCGCTGCTGAACGGCACGCAGGCATCGACCGCGCTGGCGCTCGACAACATGTTCGCGATCGAAGACCTGTACCGCACGGCGCTCGTCGCCGGCGCGCTGTCGGTCGACGCGGCAGCCGGTTCGGTGAAGCCGTTCGACGCCCGTATCCATGAGCTGCGCGGCCACCAGGGCCAGATCGACGCAGCGGCGTCGTATCGCGACCTGCTCGAAGGCTCGCCGATCAACCAGTCGCACCGCGACTGCGACAAGGTGCAGGATCCGTACAGCCTGCGCTGCCAGCCGCAGGTGATGGGCGCGTGCCTGGACCAGATGCGCCATGCAGCCGACGTGCTGCTGGTCGAGGCGAACGCCGTGTCGGACAACCCGCTGATCTTCCCGGACACCGGCGAAGTGCTGTCGGGCGGCAACTTCCACGCCGAGCCCGTCGCGTTCGCGGCCGACAACCTCGCGCTCGCCGCATCGGAAATCGGCGCGCTGGCCGAACGCCGCATCGCACTGCTGATCGACGCGACGCTGTCGGGCCTGCCCCCGTTCCTCGTGAAGGACGGCGGCGTGAACTCCGGTTTCATGATTGCGCACGTGACGGCGGCCGCCCTCGCATCGGAAAACAAGACGCTCGCGCACCCGGCGTCGGTCGACTCGCTGCCGACTTCGGCGAACCAGGAAGACCACGTGTCGATGGCGACGTTCGCCGCGCGCAAGCTCGCCGACATCGCGGACAACACGAAGCACATCCTCGCGATCGAACTGCTGGCTGCCGCACAAGGCGTCGACCTGCGTGCGCCGTACCACACGAGCCCGAAGCTGGCGCCGGTGATGGAAACGATCCGCGCCAAGGTTGCGCACTACGAACTCGACCACTACTTCGCGCCGGACATCGCGGTGATCGCGAAGCTCGTCGGCGAGCGTGCGTTCGCGAAGGTCGCACCGTTCTCGTTCGCATCGGAACAGTAAGCCGATGAGCGCGCCGGTCTACCAGGAGATCAAGGATTTCATCCTGGCCCGCATCCACGCCGGCGAGTGGGAGGAGGGCGACCAGGTGCCGTCCGAGAACGAGCTGGCGCGCGAATTCAAGGTGGCGCGCATGACCGTCAACCGCGCGCTGCGCGAGTTGACGGCCGAGCAGGTGCTCACGCGCATGAAGGGCGCGGGCACCTACGTCGCGCGGCCGAAGTACGAGTCGACGCTGGTGGCGATCCGCAGCATCTCGGAGGAAGTCGGCGCACGCGGGCATGCGTATCACGCCAGCGTGCTCGGTCTCGACACGATCCGCGCCGACGAGGCGCTCGCCGACGAGATGCAGGTAGCCGTGCGCACGAAGCTGTTTCATTCGCAGGTGCTGCACTTCGAGAACGACGAGCCCGTGCAGCTCGAAGAACGATGGGTGAATCCGGTGGTCGCGCCGGATTACGCCGAGCAGGATTTCACGAATACGACGCCGAACCTGTACCTGATGCGCGCGGCCCCGCTGCAGCGCGTCGAGTACCGGATCGAAGCGGCGGCCCCGGCGCCGGAGCGGCGCGAGCAGCTGCGGATGGACGACGTCGAGCCGTGTCTGGTTTTACATCGGCGCACCTGGTCGCAGGGCGTCGTCGCCTCGGTGGCGAATCTGTGGCATCCCGGCAGCCGTTATCGCTTCACCGGGCATTTCTGATTCCTATTTGATAGTCATTTTCCTTCGGGAGCAGTCGTCATGAACCATCCGAAACACATCGATCCCCGTCTCGATCCGACGCGCACGATCCGCGCGCCGCGCGGCAGCGAGAAGACCTGCAAGACCTGGCTGGCCGAAGCGGCCTACCGGATGATCCAGAACAACCTCGACCCGGAAGTCGCCGAGCATCCGCATGCGCTTGTCGTGTACGGCGGCATCGGCCGTGCAGCGCGCAACTGGGAATGCTACGACCAGATCCTCGCGTCGCTGAAGGATCTCGAGGAAAACGAAACGCTGCTGATTCAATCGGGCAAGCCGGTCGGCGTGTTCCGTACGCACAAGGACGCGCCGCGCGTGCTGCTGGCGAACTCGAACCTCGTGCCGCACTGGGCGAACTGGGACCACTTCCACGAGCTCGACCGCAAGGGCCTGATGATGTACGGCCAGATGACGGCCGGCAGCTGGATCTACATCGGCAGCCAGGGCATCGTTCAGGGCACCTATGAAACGTTCTTCTCGGTCGCGAACCAGCACTTCAACGGCGACCCGTCGGGCCGCTGGATCCTGACGGGCGGCCTCGGCGGCATGGGCGGCGCGCAGCCGCTGGCTGCGACGATGGCCGGCTTCTCGATGATCGCGGTCGAATGCGACGAGACGCGCATCGACTTCCGCCTGAAGACGCGTTACGTCGACAAGAAGGCGACGACGCTCGACGAAGCGCTCGGCATGATCGACGAAGCGAAGCGCGCGGGCAAGCCCGTGTCGATCGGCCTGCTCGGCAACGCAGCCGACGTGTTCGCGGAACTCGTCGAGCGCGGCATCACGCCGGACTGCGTGACCGACCAGACGAGCGCGCACGACCCGATCAACGGCTACCTGCCGCAAGGCTGGACCGTCGCGCAATGGCGCGAAGCGCAGAAGGTCGATCCGCAGAGCATCGTGAAGGTCGCGAAGCAGTCGATGGCCGTCCAGGTGCGCGCGATGCTGGCGCTGCAGGAACGCGGCGCGGCGACGCTCGACTACGGCAACAACATCCGCCAGATGGCGCTGGAAATGGGCGTCGAGAACGCGTTCGACTTCCCGGGCTTCGTGCCGGCGTACATCCGTCCGCTGTTCTGCGAAGGCAAGGGCCCGTTCCGCTGGGTCGCGCTGTCCGGCGATCCGGAAGATATCTACAAGACCGACCAGAAGGTGAAGGAGCTGATCCCCGACGATCCGCACCTGCACAACTGGCTCGACATGGCACGTGAGCGCATCGCGTTCCAGGGCCTGCCGGCACGGATCTGCTGGGTCGGCGTGAAGGATCGGTATCGCCTCGGCCAGGCGTTCAACGAGATGGTGAAGAACGGCGAACTGAAGGCGCCGATCGTGATCGGCCGCGACCACCTCGACACGGGTTCGGTCGCGAGCCCGAACCGCGAGACGGAATCGATGAAGGACGGTTCGGACGCGGTCAGCGACTGGCCGCTGCTGAACGCACTGCTGAACACGGCAGGCGGCGCATCGTGGGTGTCGCTGCACCATGGCGGCGGCGTCGGCATGGGCTTCTCGCAGCACTCGGGCGTCGTGATCGTCGCCGACGGTACGGCTGAAGCGCACGAGCGTCTCGGTCGCGTGCTGCTGAACGACCCGGCCACGGGCGTGATGCGCCATGCGGATGCCGGCTACGAACTCGCGCAGCAGACGGCCCGCGAAGCCGGCCTGAAGCTGCCGATGCTCGGCCGCTGAGCATGACGGCGCTCGACCAGGCGCCGGTGAACGCGACGATGATTCGCGCAGCGGATCTCGTCGCGTCGCCGTGGAAGAACGGCGGCGGCGTGACGCGCGAGATCGGCGCGTTTCCGCCCGGCGCGGCCCTCGATACGTTCGCGTGGCGCGTGAGCGTCGCGGACGTCGGCACGGCCGGGCCGTTCTCGCGTTTCGATAGCGTCGACCGCACGCTCGTGCTGCTGTCCGGCGCGGGCATGACGCTCGCCGAAGCGGGCGGTGCGGAGCACGTACTCGACGCGCCGCTGGCCCGTGCGGATTTCGCCGGGGAAGCGGCGATCGACGCGACGCTGCATGACGGCGCGACACGCGACTTCAACCTGATGACGCGCCGCTCGGCCGCGCGCGGCGCGCTCGACGTGTGGCGCGCAGGTGTGCACCGTGTTGCGCACGCCGATACCGTGCTGCTGTTTTGCGCGACCGGCGCCGTCGGTGTCGAGATCGACGGCACGCACTACGCACTGGAAGAAATGGACACGCTGCGGCTCGACGGGCCGCTGCGTGCGTTTGACGTCGTCATGAGCGGTAGCGGCGCGCTGCTCGCCGTATCGCTCGCCATCGGCGCACGAGACTAACGCATGAAACCGACTGTCTGGCATCACCTGAGGCTGTGTCCGCACGGCCATCCCGACGAGACGATCGACGACGCGGCGATCGCCGTCGACGAAACCGGCACGATCGTCTGGCTCGGCGCGTGGTCCGCGCTGCCGCACGGTTATGCGCACTGGCAGCGCGAGGATCTGCACGGCGCGTGGGTGACGCCGGGCCTCGTCGATTGCCACACGCACCTCGTGTACGGCGGCACGCGTGCCGACGAATTCGCGCAGCGCCTCGCGGGCGTCAGCTACGAGGAAATCGCGCGGCAGGGCGGCGGGATCGTGTCGACGGTGCGCGCGACGCGCGCGGCCGACGAGACGACGCTGTTCGTGCAGGCCGCCGCACGCCTGCAGCCGCTGCTCGCCGAAGGCGTGACCGCGATCGAGATCAAGTCGGGCTACGGGCTCGACCTCGCGAGCGAACGCAAGATGCTGCGCGTCGCGCGCCAGCTCGGCGAGCGCTTCCCGGTCACGGTCTACACGACCTTCCTCGGCGCGCATGCGCTGCCGCCCGAGTATGCCGGTCGTGCGGACGCGTACATCGACGAAGTGTGCGACCGGATGCTGCCGGCGCTGGCCGACGAGGGCCTCGTCGACGCGGTCGACGTGTTCTGCGAACGCATCGGCTTCTCGCTCGCGCAGACCGAACGCGTGTTCGAGGCCGCGACGCGCCGCGGGTTGCCCGTGAAGCTGCATGCGGAGCAACTGTCGAACGCGGGCGGCACGGCGCTTGCCGCGCGCTACCGCGCACTGTCCGCCGACCACCTCGAGTTTCTCGACGAAGCCGGCATCGAGGCGATGAAGGCGGCCGGCACGGTCGCCGTGCTGCTGCCCGGCGCGTACTACTTCATCCGCGAAACGCAACTGCCGCCGATCGAGCTGCTGCGCAAGCACGGCGTGCCGATCGCGCTCGCGACCGATCACAACCCCGGCACGTCGCCGCTCGAATCGCTGCTGCTGACGTTGAACATGGGCTGCACGCTGTTCCGCATGACGGTACCCGAAGTGCTGCAGGGCGTTACGCGCCATGCCGCCGCGGCGCTCGGCCGCGCGGATCGCCACGGCGCGCTCGAGGTCGGACGCCAGGCCGACTTCGCCGCATGGTCGGTCGGCTCGCTGTCGGAGCTCGCGTACTGGATCGGCCGGCCGCTGTGCGAGCAGGTCGTGCGCGGCGGCTCGACCGTGTTTCGCCGGATGAACGGCTAGTTTTGCAGCGGGCCGGGCACGTTGGCGCGTGACCCGGCCGCTCGACAAGGAACCAGAATGACCGACACCCTGTTGTTCGCGGACCATGCGTACCTGCCCGACGGCTGGCGCCGCAACGTGCTGCTGCGCTGGGACGCGGCCGGCACGCTGACCGGCGTGACGCCCGATAGCGACGCACCGGCAGGCGTCGCGCGTGCGGCCGGGCCGGTGCTGCCCGGCATGCCGAACCTGCATTCGCACGCATTCCAGCGCGCGATGGCGGGGCTCACCGAATACCGCGCGAATCCCGCCGACAGCTTCTGGAGCTGGCGCGACCTGATGTACCGCTTCGCGCTGAAGATCACGCCCGACGCGCTCGCGGCGATCGCGCGCTGGCTGTATGTCGAGATGCTCAAGTGCGGCTATACGTCAGTGTGCGAATTTCACTACGTGCATCATGCACAGGACGGCTCGCGCTACCCGCAGCTCGCGGAGCTCGGCACGCGCGTGATCGATGCCGCGCGCTCGGCCGGCATCGGCATCACGATGCTGCCGGTGTCCTACCAGTTCGCCGGCTTCGGCAACAAGCCGCCGCGCGACGACCAGCGCCGCTTCATCAACACGCCGGACGGCCTGCTCGAACTGCTCGACGCGATGCGTCGCGCGGCGCCCGAGCACGGCGGCCTGCGCTACGGCGTGGCGCCGCACTCGCTGCGCGCGGTGTCGGAGAACGGGCTGCGTACGCTGATCGACGGGCTGCCCGACGACGCGCCGGTTCACATCCATATCGCCGAGCAGACGGCCGAGGTCGACGATTGCGTGCGCACATACGGCGCGCGTCCCGTCCAGTGGCTGCTCGATCGCTTCGACGTCGATGCGCGCTGGTGCCTCGTGCACGCAACGCACGTCGATGCGGCCGAAACGGCCGCGCTCGCGAAGCGTCGCGCGGTCGCCGGGTTGTGCCTGACGACCGAGGCGAACCTTGGCGACGGCGTGTTCCCGGCTGTCGACTATCTCGCACAGGGTGGCGTGATCGGCGTCGGTTCGGACAGCCACGCATCGGTCGACTGGCGCTCGGAACTGCGCCTGCTCGAATACGGGCAGCGGCTCGTGCACCGTGCGCGCAACGTGCTGGCGAGCGAGTCGCAGGCGCATGTCGCCGACCGCCTGTTCGACGCATCGCTCGCGGGCGGCGCCCAGGCGAGCGGGCGGCGCGTCGGTGCGCTGCGCGAAGGCTGCCGTGCCGACTGGCTCGTGCTCGATCCCGATCATCCGGTGATCGCCGAACACGGCAGCACGTCGTGGCTGTCGGGTATCGTGTTCGCCGAGCATGGCGAGACGCCCGTGCTCGACGTCTACACGGGCGGCGAACGCGTCGTGAGCGGCCGCCGGCATCGCGACGAAGCCGCTGCGTATGCGGACTACCGCGCCGCGCTGGCGCAACTGCTGCGCTGACGCGCGGCAACCGGCGCACGCTGCGTGCGTGCGCCGGCAGACTCTTACGGTGATGCGACATGACTGAACAACCGGCTGTATTCACGCTGAAGCAGGGCACGCTGCCGCTGCTGATCTCGATTCCGCACGCAGGCACGCACATCCCCGACGACATCGCCGCGACGATGACGCCCGATGCACGCTTCGTCGACGATTGCGACTGGCATCTCGAGCGGCTGTACGGCTTCGCGGCCGATCTCGGCGCATCGATCCTCGTGCCGTCGCACGCACGGTACGTCGTCGACCTGAACCGTCCGCCCGACAACGAGAACCTGTATCCGGGGCAAGACACGACAGGGCTCGTGCCGGTCGATACGTTCGACAAGGCGCCGCTCTATCCGGCGAACGCGCTGCCCGGCAACGACGAGATCATGCGTCGCCGCGACCGCTACTGGCTGCCGTATCACGACGCGCTGCAGGGCGAGATCGCGCGCCTGAAGCGCCAACACGGCCGCGTGCTCGTGTGGGAAGCGCATTCGATCCGCTCGCACGTGCCGCGCTTCTTCGACGGCCGCCTGCCGGATTTCAACTTCGGCACGTCGAGCGGCGCGAGTGCCGCGCCCGGTCTCGCGGAGGCACTGGCCGCGCGCGTGCTCGCGCACGGCGGCTATACGGCCGTTGCGAACGGGCGCTTCAAGGGCGGCTACATCACGCGTCACTACGGCGTGCCCGATACCGGTGTCGAGGCCGTGCAGCTCGAGCTGTCGCAGATCACCTACATGGAAGAGACGCGTCCGTACGCGTACGACGAAGCGCGTGCAGCGCGAATTGCGCCGTTGTTGCAGACGCTCGTCGAAACCGCGCTCGCGCATCGCTGAGCGCGGACCGCACGCATGCGGCAGCGCGGCGGAGCAGGGCGTCGCGGCCCGTCGGCATGCAGCATGCGCGCCGACGCAATGCACAACACGGCATCGATCGCGGAGATCGATGCCGTTTTTTTCGTCTGATCGATGTCGTCATCGGCACCTGAAAATTTGACGCAATTTTTAGGTGATATAAGCTGAATGTCAGGAAGTCGTCACGCGCGCACCGGCGGCGGGGGCATCGACGCTGGCCCTACCGCGCCGAAACCGCTGCGTGACACCTTGCCGACGTGTCGCCGCGCGGCTTTGCCGCATGCGCTTGATCGCGACGCGTGTCCTGCCTCCTTCAGTCAGTCGAGTACGATCGTGAAAGCCGCCAGCCCTTCGATACGCCGGACGCGAAGTCCGTCGGCGGGCGCGCCGCCTCAGGCCGGGCCGAACCGGCATGCTGATTGCGGCACGCGTGCCGCCCCTTTACGCGAGCCTCGTTTCTTCGCCCTTTCCCATCGCGGCCTGCGCCGCTTCAACCTCGTGACCGCGCATGTATTCAGCGCGGTGCAGTGCGACGGCAGCGCATCCTTGTTGCCCTAGCGCCGTTTTCCGCTTCCGTCCCGGGCCGCACCGCCGCTTGCCGCATCGTCCGCGCGGCAGGATCGCTCATGTGCATGCGTATGCGCTGCGCGATCGCGCGCGCATGCGGCACAACTGCAGGCCTTCATCGTCCCGTGCGCACGTGTGGCGTGCGCGATTACCGGAGCAGGAGAGACGCTCATGCATGCGCGCCCGATCGTAGCCGTCACCGCCGACCGCATCCTGCGCGGTGCGCATCCGAATCACACGGCGGGCGAGAAGTACCTCGCCGCGCTCGTCGACGGCGCCGGCGTGCTGGCGTTCGTGCTGCCCGCGCTCGGCGCGCGGCAGCCGGCCGACGCGATCGTCGCGGCAGTCGACGGACTGCTGTTGACCGGCAGCTATTCGAACGTCGAACCGCGTCATTACGGCGAGGCCGCGAGTGCGCCCGATACGTTGCACGACCCCGCGCGCGACGCGACCGCGCTGCCGCTGATCCGCGCGGCGATCGACGCGGGCGTGCCCGTGCTCGCGATCTGCCGCGGCATGCAGGAGCTGAACGTCGCGTACGGCGGCACGCTGCATCAGCGGCTGCACGCGACGAACGGCTTCGACGACCATCGCGAACGGCCGGCCGATCCGCTCGAACGGCAGTACGGCCCCGCGCATGTCGTGCGACTCGCGCCGGGCGGCCTGCTGCAGCGGGTTGCACGCGGCGTGCAGGAGGCGACGGTCAATTCGCTGCACGACCAGGGCATCGCGCGTCTCGGTGCGGGGCTCGACGTCGAAGCGAGAGCGCCCGACGGGCTGGTCGAAGCCGTCAGCGTGCGCGGCGCGCGCGCGTTCGCGCTCGGCGTGCAGTGGCATCCCGAATGGCGCTACGCGGAACAGCCGCTGTCGCGCGACATTTTTGCGGCATTCGGCGTGGCGTGCCGCGCGCGCATGACGCAACGCCTTCATGCGGCCGGCGGCGCGATGCCGTCGCCGGCCGCATCCGACGTCGACTGAACGAGGCCGATCATGCAACCCGAACTGAGCGAATTCCTGCGACAGCACCGCATTACCGAGGTCGAGGCGATCATTCCCGACATGGCCGGCATCGCGCGTGGCAAGATCATTCCGCGCAACAAATTCGAATCCGGCGAATCGATGCGGCTGCCGCAGGCCGTGATGGTGCAGACCGTCACCGGCGATTATCCGGAGGACGGCACGCTGACCGGCGTGACCGATCCCGACATGGTGTGCGTGCCCGATCCGTCGACGATCTGCCTGATCCCGTGGGCCGTCGATCCAACCGCGCAGGTGATCCACGACTGCGTGCATTTCGACGGCTCGCCGGTCGAGATCTCGCCGCGCTACGTGTTGCGCCGCGTGCTCGAACTGTACAGGGAAAAGGGCTGGAAGCCCGTCGTCGCGCCGGAACTCGAGTTCTATCTCGTCGACATGAATGCCGATCCCGACCTGCCGCTGCGTCCGCCGATCGGCCGCACGGGGCGTGCGGAAACCGGCCGCCAGTCGTATTCGATCGAGGCCGTCAACGAGTTCGATCCGCTGTTCGAGGATATCTACGAGTACTGCGAAATGCAGGGCCTCGATATCGAGACGCTGATCCACGAAGTCGGCGCGGCGCAGATGGAGATCAACTTCGTGCACGGCGACGCGCTGCCGTTGGCCGACCAGGTATTCCTGTTCAAGCGCACGGTACGCGAGGCCGCGCTGCGTCACAACATGTATGCGACGTTCATGGCCAAGCCGATGGAAGGCGAGCCGGGATCCGCGATGCACATTCACCAGAGCCTGGCGGACCTGCGCACCGGGCGCAACCTGTTCGCGGAAGAGGACGGTTCGGTGTCGCCGCTGTTCCACAGCTATCTCGCGGGGCTGCAGAAGTACACGCCGGCGCTGATGCCGATCTTCGCGCCGTACATCAATTCGTACCGCCGCCTGTCGCGCTTCATGGCCGCGCCGATCAACGTGCAGTGGGGCTACGACAACCGCACGGTTGGCTTCCGCATCCCGCAGTCGAGCCCCGTCGCGCGCCGCATCGAGAACCGGATTCCGGGCGTCGACTGCAACCCGTACCTCGTGTTCGCGGCGACGCTCGCCGCCGGCTATCTCGGGATGACGCAGCAGCTCGCGCCGACCGAGCCGATCGCATCGGACGGTTACGACCTGCCTTACCAGCTGCCGCGCAACCTCGAGGAAGGCATCTCGCTGATGGCCGCGTGCGAGCCGCTTGCCGGCATTCTCGGCGACAAGTTCGTGAAGGCGTACCTGGCGTTGAAGGAAACCGAATACGAAGCGTTTTTCCGCGTGATCAGCTCGTGGGAACGCAGGCATCTGCTGCTGCACGTGTGACGTGCGGCGCTGTTTGACGGAGAAAACATGACCGACCGACACGAAGCCTTCCCGCCGCATTCGACCGCCGAATACCGCGCGCTCGACGCCGCGCACCACATCCACCCGTTCTCGGACATGGGCGCGCTGAACCGCGCCGGCAGCCGCGTGATCGTGAAGGCCGACGGCGTCTACCTGTGGGACTCGGACGGCAACAAGGTGATCGACGGGATGGCCGGGCTGTGGTGCGTGAACGTCGGCTACGGCCGCAAGGAACTCGCCGACGCCGCGTATCGCCAGCTGCAGGAACTGCCGTTCAACAACACGTTCTTCAAGACGACGCACCCGCCGGTGATCGAGCTGTCCGCGATGCTCGCGGAAGTGACGCCGGCCGGCTTCAACCACTTCTTCTATTGCAACAGCGGCTCGGAAGGCAACGACACCGTGCTGCGCCTCGTGCACCAGTACTGGCGCGTGCAGGGCAAGCCGCAGAAGAAGTACGTGATCTCGCGCAAGAACGGCTACCACGGCTCGACGATCGCGGGCGGCACGCTCGGCGGGATGGGCTACATGCACGAGCAGATGCCGTCGAAGGTCGAGCACATCGTGCACATCGACCAGCCGTATTTCTTCGGCGAAGCGCAGGCAGGCGAGACGCCGGAAGCATTCGGCCTCGCGCGTGCGCAGCAGCTCGAAGCGAAGATCCTCGAACTCGGCGCTGAGAACGTCGCGGCATTCATCGGCGAGCCGTTCCAGGGCGCGGGCGGCGTGATCTTCCCGCCGTCGACGTACTGGCCGGAAATCCAGCGGATCTGCCGCAAGTACGACATCCTGCTGGTCGCCGACGAAGTGATCGGCGGCTTCGGGCGCACCGGCGAATGGTTCGCGCACCAGCACTTCGGTTTCGAGCCGGACCTGATCACGATGGCGAAGGGCCTGACGTCGGGCTACGTGCCGATGGGCGCGGTCGGCATTCACGAGCGCGTCGCGCGGCCGATCATCGACAACGGCGAATTCAATCACGGCCTCACGTACTCGGGCCATCCGGTGGCGGCGGCCGTCGCGGTCGCGAACCTGAAGCTGCTGCGCGACGAAGGCATCGTCGAGCGCGTGAAGAACGACATCGGGCCGTATTTCCAGCGTCGGCTGCGCGACGCGCTGGGTGATCATCCGGTCGTCGGGGAGATTGCGGGCACGGGGCTGGTCGCGGGCGTTCAGCTTGCGCGCGACCGCGGCCGGCGCGAGCGGTTCGGTGCGGATGTCGATATCGGCACGATCTGCCGCGACTTCTGCTTCAACGGCAACCTGATTATGCGCGCGACCGGCGACCGGATGCTGTTGTCGCCGCCGCTCGTGATTCGCGAGGCGGAGGTCGACGAAATCGTCGACAAGGCGAAGCAGGCGTTCGATGCGACGGCGGAGCGGGTGGGGTAGCGGTGCGACGATTCGGCCGCGCTCGCGTGGCTGCCATCATGTCGTGGCGTGTTGAGTCTTTGCCGGCGGAAATTCGATGGATGCCGGCGGACCGGACAGGCGCGGGAGGGGGCGGTTCTGCAGCGTGGCGTTCCCGGCGCCGGGCCGGCCATTGCGGCTGGTCCGACTGCCGGAAAGTGAACTGGGGGCGCCCTGAAGGGAAATGAACCCGGACGGTATCAAGCGTGCGTGAATCGCTGTCGCTCGAACGCCATGATGTGTGCGGCCGAAGACGCGATATCCATCATCCCGGTTTCGACAACGAGATCGGGTGCGATCGGTACTTCGTAAGGATCCGAGATGCCGGTGAATTGCGTCGTCTGGCCGGTGATTGCTTTTGCATAGAGCTGTTTCGGATCGCGTGCGGAACAGGTTGCAATATCGGTTTTCAGATAGACCTCGACAAACCGATCTGCGCCGACGATATGCCGTGCCCGTTGCCGGTCGGCTTCATAAGGCGAGATCAGCGCGACGATGACGGTAAAACCCTGCGCATTGAGCAATTTCGCCATTTCGGCGGTGCGACGACAGTTCTCGGTACGGTCTTCTCGCGAGAAACCGAGATCGGGAGATACGCCTGCCCGTAACTCGTCGCCGTCGAGTATGCAGGTCGGAATGCCGCGTGCGCGCAACTGCCGGGCGATTTCGCGCGAGAGGGTTGACTTGCCGGCGCCGCTCAGACCGGTAAGCCACAGGGTGTAGTCGTTCTTCTCTTGTGCCATGGGTGTGCAATCTCTGTCACCAGCTCTCACCATCGCAAGTCATGAGTTCGTGCCTAAATGCGATGCTGATTTGGCTGGTTGTTATTTGGTGTAAGAATTCTATGCATCCGGATTTCTACAAATGTTACAGAAGAATTACCAAAAATTACACTAGGAATTTTCTTTCTTTCGTGTTGAAAGAATGCTAATAACCTGAGTGAAATGTCTGATCTTTGTTTCGTACGTTGAACCGGGAGACGGCGTGGCGGCGCTTGATGCGCGAAGAAATGGGAGATTTTTCCGCTGGCGTATTTCCCTGATTTGCATCAACCGATAGCCACGGAGACCTGGCTGCCGGCGAGCATCTTGTTCGCTCGACGCACAAACACCCAGTGCCAAACCCAGAGGAAAACCGCAACTCCGCCGGCGATGGAGCCAATGGCATTGGGTATCAACGAAAGAACCTGGGCAAGACACCACCCGATGCCGCTGATCCGGCCGAACGAGCGCAAACCCGACAGAGCCGGATTGATATGAGACTCCGCTTCCAGGGACTTCGCAACGTTGGAAATAATGAAGAAGTCCTCGATGAAGTTGTATGGCAAGAGGAACATCAGCCAGACGCTGTTGGGTTCGGCCACACGCGATCCTCGGTCGACCGATTTCAGGGTAGTCCTGAGGTCGCTCGCGTAGGCATAGACCAGAGCCAGGAAAACCGCGATGACGACGATGCCGCCGATTGGCCCAAGCATCTCCATCTCGCCGAGAACGCCTCCCTCTTCTGACGGATGGATAAGCGGATAGGCGAGCCCAAAGGCAATGGGGATGCTCAGAATGGCTTTGAGAATGGTCAGCGCAGGTGTGCTCATGTGTGTCGGATGGAATAGGTGCGTTGTCACACGCAGCATAGCGAACGATCATCCTTGCTGTGCGACTTTGTCCTGGTATTTGCCGCCTTCTCTCGCGACTCCAGCCGAGTCGGTGTCTTCGATTGACTCGACCCGTTCGATGGCAGCAATGTAGCCCGCCGGGCGGTGCGCCTCTTGTGCGTCGCCGGCACGTATTACTTGTACCAGTGACAGGGGCGAAGCCCTGGGTGTTTGATGGGGGCGATATAGGTGACCGACTAGCGGGCGCCATCATCCGTTTCTACATCGACTTCCACCATGGCGTTTCGCGGGAAGTCCTGTGAGAGCACGACGCGCTGACGTTTGCCATGTCTGATGAGCAGTCCTTTCTCCCGTGCATGGCGGGTTTGGTGCGTGCCGGCGGCTAGCCACGACGACGAACTTCCGCGCGCCAGTAGTCCTTCCAGTTTGATGGCATCGATGCTCCAGACTATGTGGTTCTTGTTGCGTCCGGGCTTATCGTCTGAGTGCGCCACGTCTGCGCCAAAAGGCTGAATTCGCCAAGTTCGGCTGCAAAGAAAAAGGCCCTCGGCTTACGCCTGAGGGCCTTTGTTCTTCGGGCTCACACACCGATGAATCCTTGGTGGGCGGTACTGGGATCGAACCAGTGACCCCTGCCGTGTGAAGGCAGTGCTCTACCGCTGAGCTAACCGCCCGAAGAAGAATGAAATTATGTCAGAGCTTTTGGGGTTCGTAAAGTACTTTCTGCAAATTTTTTCAGATAGCCGCAAGCACCGGTTCGCGAGCCGCGTGCTCAACCCGCCAGAGCAGGCAGCCCGTCGATCGACGCGCGCACGTAGTCGGCGAACTGCAGCGCGACCGGTTCGGCAGCACCGCTGCGCTTCAGCGCGAGCGTGCGCGATTCGAGCGATGCATCCTTCAGCGGCCGGAACGCTAGCCGGTCGCTCTTCGCCTGCTGCAGCACGCGCGGTACCAGCGCAACGCCCATTCCGAACTCGATCATCGACAGGATCGTCTGCCACAGCCGCGCTTCGTGGCGGATCAGCGGACTGAATCCCGCGTTCACGCACTGCGCGATGATCAGGTCGTGATAGTGCGGCGCCGCGTCGCGTGGAAACAGGATAAACGGTTCCGCTGCGAGCGCGGTGAGCGCGACCTGCTTGCGCCGGGCGAGCGGATGCGTGGCCGGCAGGCAGCACACGAACGGCTCCGCATAGACGGGCACCGATTCGACCTCGGGCGGGAAGTGGCCCCAGTGCGCGTAGCCGAGATCGATCTGGCCGCGCTGGATCGCCCGCACCTGCGCCTGCGTGTTCATCTCGCTCAGCACGACCTCGACGCCCGGGTAGTCGGCCTCGAAGCGCCGCACCGCATCGGGCAGCCCCCGATACAGCATCGAATGGACGAAGCCGATTCGCAGTCGGCCCGCGAGGCCCGACGCGGAGCGCACCGTCAGGCGCTCGGCTTCGGCCGCCTGCAGCAGCAGACGGCGCGCTTCGCCGAGCAGCACCTCGCCCGCATTGGTCAGCGCGACGGCCTTGTTGGTGCGCGAGAACAGCTGCACGCCGAGCGCGTCCTCGAACTTGCGGATGTCGAAACTCAGCGCCGGCTGCGAGATGAACAGGCGTTTCGCCGCGCGCCCGAAATGCAGTTCCTCGGCGACCGCCACGAAGTAGCGCAACTGCCTTAGTTCCATGGTGTCTCCTCCCGGCGTCGGCATCGATAAGCAATATCTATCGTACCGGATAAATCGTGTATTGGACGCTTATCGATCGCGCGCCTACGCTCTGCGGAAGGCTTCGCGCGGGACTGGCCGGGCGCCGCTGCTGCGCCTCCGGCCGACGTGCAGGCAATCCAGGAGACGCATGCATGAACGACACCGCTCGCACGCCGGACGCCGGCGCATCCAATATCCCCGACAGCCGGGGCATCAATTTCTTTACCGCCGACCCTGATCTCGGCGCATTGCTGAAGCTGCATCTCGGCGACGCGCGCTATGCGGCACTCGAGCCGCGGCTGCGCGCGCTCGGCGCACGCGTGTCGGGCGAGCTCGACGAATGGGCGTCGCGTGCGGACAAGCATCCACCCGTGCTCGAGCACCGCAACCGGCGCGGCGAGGCCGTGCAGCGGATCGACAAGGATCCCGCCTATGTCGCGCTCGAACGCGTCGCGTATGCGGAGCTCGGGCTCGCATCGCTCAGTCACGGGGCTGAAACCGTGCCGCCACTCGTCAAGTACGCGTTGACGTTTCTGTTCGTGCAGGCGGAATTCGGTCTGTGCTGCCCGGTCAGCATGACCGATTCGCTGACGCGCACGTTGCGCCGCTTCGGCGATCCGGCGCTCGTCGCACGCTACCTGCCGATGCTTGCATCGCGTGACTTCGACACGTTGTACCAGGGCGCGATGTTCATGACCGAGCAGGCGGCCGGCTCCGACGTCGCGAGGATCGCGACGCGCGCCGTGCGCGAGACGGACGCGCGGGGCGAGACCGTCTGGCGCCTGATCGGCGACAAGTGGTTCTGCTCGAACGCGGACGCCGATCTCGCGATGGTGCTCGCGCGGCCCGACGGCGCGCCGGACGGCATCAAGGGTCTCGCGTTGTTCCTGCTGCCGAAGACGCTGCCGGACGGCACGCGCAACCGCTACCGGATCGTGCGCCTGAAGGACAAGCTCGGCAGCCGTTCGATGGCGAGCGGCGAGATCGCGCTCGAAGGCGCGCAGGCGTACCTGATCGGCGAGATCGGCCGCGGTTTCCACCAGATGGCCGACATGATCAACATGTCGCGGCTGTCGAACGGCGTGCGCGCGGCGGGGCTGATGCGGCGCGCGCTGAACGAGGCGCTGCACGTTGCCGCGCATCGCGAGGCGTTCGGCCGCAAGCTGATCGAGATGCCGCTGATGCAGCGCCAGCTGATGAAGATGCTGCTGCCGGCCGAAGCCGCCCGCGCGATGTTCATGCAGATTGCGCTGCTGCTGCCGCAGGCCGATGGCGGTGACGAGCAGGCCGCGCGCTGCGTGCGGATCCTGACGCCGCTGATCAAATTCCGCGCGTGCCGCGACGCGCGCCGCGTGACGGGCGATGCGATGGAAGTGCGCGGCGGCACGGGCTACATCGAGGAATGGAGCGACGCGAGGCTCGTGCGCGACGCGCATCTCGGCTCGATCTGGGAAGGCACGAGCAACATCGTCGCGCTGGACGTCGCGCGGGCCGCGCAGCGCGAGCATGCGCTCGATGCGCTGCGCGCGTTCCTGGGCGACCGTCTGGGTGCAGCACCGCTGCCCGATGCGAGCCGCGCGGCGCTGCGGCGCATTCTCGCGCGCGCCTGCGATGCGCTGGCGCGGGTCGCGGCGGAAGGCGACGACGCACACGTGCGGCAGGCCGCGTCCGCGCTGTACTACGCGAGCGCGGCCGTGCTGATGGCCTGCGAGGGCGTGGGTCTTGCACCGGATTACCGGCGCCTCGCGCTCGCGCACCTGATCGTGCGCCACAAGCTGCTGCCGGTCGATCCGCTCGCGCCGGCGTCGCGCGACGACGAGCCGGCGGCGTTCGATGCGCTGCTGCGCGGCACGCCGGTCGCGCTCGATACTGCGCTCGACCTGCTGCCGGAGGTCGAACGATGAGCGCGACGAACGCAACGAACGCAACCCGCGGCGCACTGGACGGCCTGAAAGTCGTCGACCTGAGCCGCGTGCTCGGCGGCCCGTACTGCACGCAGGCGCTCGCCGACCACGGTGCGACGGTGGTCAAGATCGAGCCGCCTGCCGGCGATGAAACCCGCGGCTGGGGGCCGCCGTTCCTCGGCGACACGGCCTGGTACTTCATGGGCGTCAACCGCAACAAGGAAGGGCTCGCGCTCGACCTGTCGCGCAACGAAGGACGCGCGATCCTGTGGCACCTGCTCGAAGAGGCCGACGTGCTCGTCGAGAACTTCAAGCCCGGCACGCTCGCGCGCTGGGGGATGGACTATGCACGCGACCTGCAGCCGCGCTTCCCGCGGCTGATCCACTGCGCGGTGACGGGCTTCGGCGACGACGGCCCGCTCGGCGGGCTGCCCGGCTACGACGCGGTGATCCAGGCGATGGCCGGGCTGATGAGCGTCAACGGCGAACGCGACGGCGACGCGACGCGCATCGGCCTGCCGATCGTCGACATGGTCACGGGGCTCAACGCGCTCGCCGGCATCCTGCTGGCGCTTGCCGAGCGCGAGAAGAGCGGGCTCGGGCAGTCGATCGACATCGCGCTGTACGACTGCGGCGTGTCGCTGCTGCATCCGCACCTGCCGAATTTCTTTGGCTCGGCCCGTGTGCCCGAGCGCAGCGGCAACGCGCATCCGAACATCGCGCCGTACGACAGCTACCGCACGGCGACCGTGCCGATCTTCCTCGCGGTCGGCAACGACCGGCAGTTCGCGCGGCTCGTCGCGCATCTCGGTGCGCCGGCGCTCGCCGGCGACGCGCGCTTCGTCGACAACCGCAGCCGCTGCGCACACCGGCCCGAGCTGAAGGCCGAACTGGAAGCGCGGCTCGCCGCGCACGCATGCGAGCCGCTCGCGCACGACCTGATGGCGGCCGGCGTGCCGTGCGGGCCGGTACGGACGGTGGCCGACGTCGCGCACGATCCGCATGCGCTGCACCGGAACCTGTTCGTCGAGATCGGCGTGTATCGCGGCACTGCGTCGCCGGTGAAGCTGTCGCGCACGCCGGCCACCTATCGTTCGCCGCCGCCCGCGCTCGGTCGCGACACGCGTGCGGTGCTCGACCGGCTCGGCGTCGATCGGGCGCTTCAGCAGCAACTGCTCGACGCCGGCGTGCTGAAGACGGCCACGGATCAGGCACCCGACTGACACGACGCCGCCGGCCGGCGGCGTGATGCCGGCCACCCGGGAAAGGCGCGCGCGAGTCACGCCCCCGAACACCCATATGGAGACATCGATGAGCCGTCCGCAATCCCCGAGCGCCGCGCAGCCGCGGCCTGGCCGCGCCGCCTTCGCGGCGTTCGTCGGCACCACGATCGAGTGGTACGACTTCTACATCTACGGCACGGCCGCGGCGCTCGTGTTCGGCAAGGTGTTCTTTGCAAGCACGATGGACCCCGGCGTCGCGACGCTGCTCGCGTTCGTCACGTTCTGGGCCGGCTTCGCCGCGCGGCCGCTCGGCGGCATCGTGTTCGGGCATCTCGGCGATCGCGTCGGCCGCAAGACCGCGCTCGTGATCACGCTGGTGATGATGGGGCTCGCGACGACCGGCATCGGCCTGCTGCCCGGCTATGCGCAGATCGGCGTCTGGGCGCCGGCCGGCCTCGTCGTGCTGCGCGTGCTGCAGGGCATCGCGGTCGGCGGCGAGTGGGGCGGCGCGGTGCTGATCGCGAGCGAGAATGCGCCCAAGCACCGCAGCATCCTGTACGCGGCGTTCGCGCAGCAGGGCTCGCCCACCGGCAACCTGCTGGCCACGGCCGCGTTCTTCGCGCTGAGCGCGCTGCCTACGCCGTCGTTCCTGATGTGGGGCTGGCGCATCCCGTTCCTGCTGTCGGCCGTGCTCGTGATCATCGGCATGGTGATCCGGCTGAAGCTCGAGGAATCGGCCGACATGCAGCGCGTGCTCGCGCGCAAGCGCACGGTGACGCTGCCGCTGCGCGACGTCGTGCGCGATCACTGGGTAGTCGTGCTGCTCGCGGCCGGCACGCTGCCGGTAATCAACGTCACGTATTTCCGCAGCACGTTCGCGCTGTCGTGGGCGACGAAGGAACTCGGCTACGCGCAGGGCACGTTCCTCGGCATCCTGTCGATCTCGCTCGTCGTGCAGTTCCTGATGCAGCCGGTCGGCGCATGGTTCGTGTCGAAGGTCGACATGCGGCGCGCGATGTGCTGGATCCTGATTCCGGAGATCGTGCTGATGCCGGTGATGTTCCATGCGCTCGCGACGCGTTCGTACGCAGTTGCCGTCGCGGGCATGTGTATCTCGACGATTCCGTCGGCGATGTTCTACGGCGCGGTCGGCGGTGTGCTCGCACGCGTGTTTCCGGCCAACATCCGCTACACGGGCCTGTCGCTCGCGTATCAGCTGAGCGCGCTGGTCGTGGGCGGCGGCACGCCGGTGCTCGCGCAGGCGATCCTCAACGCGACGGGCAGCATCGTCGGCGTCGCGGTCGCGTCGGGGCTCTACGCGTTCGTGTCGCTCGTCTGCATGCTGGCGCTGCTGAATCGCACCGGATATCGCGCGGACGAACTGTCGACGGCCGAACGCAGCGATGCGGCCGAATGGGGCACCGAAGGCGGCGGTGCCGAAAGCGCGAGCGGGAGCCCGCAACAGCCGGGCGACGGCGGCGCGCTGCAACCGGCCGGTTGACTCGCGCCGATCGCCCGGGCCCAAAAGAAAAACGGCACCGTGTCTGAGCACGGTGCCGTTTTTCGTCGGGTCGCGCGGCCACCTGCCGGCGCCGCGCGTCACGTCATCAGCCTTCCGTCGGCGGCACGTAGCCGGACGCCTGGTCCGCGCCGTCGCCGAAGAAGTACTTTTCCGTCTGCTTCATCAGGTACTGGCGCGCGCGCGGGTCGGCCATGTTCAGGCGGTTTTCGTTGATCAGCATCGTCTGCTGCTTGAGCCAGCCCTGCCACGCTTCCTTCGAGACGCTCTCGTAAATGCGCTTGCCGAGTTCGCCCGGCAGCGGCGGGAAATCGAGGCCTTCGGCTTCCTTGCCGAGCTTCGCGCATTGGATCATTCGAGCCATCGTGTACTTCTCCTGTAATCGGTCTGGGGGGAGGGCAGTCGTGCCTGCGCTCAGAGCTGCTTCATCAGCACGAGCGACTTGCGCTGCCAGTTATAGAGTTTGCGGCGGTCTTCCGGCAGGTCGTCGACGCTGACCTTGACGAAGCCGCGCTTGAGGAACCAGTGCTCGGTGCGCGTCGTGAGCACGAAGATGTGCGTGAGGCCGCGCGCGCGGGCGCGCTGCTCGATGCGCTTGAGCAGGCGTTCGCCGTCGCCCGAGCCTTGCGCTTCCGGCGCGACCGTCAGGCACGCCATCTCTCCGATCTTCTCCTGCTGGTACGGGTACAGCGCCGCGCAGCCGAACAGCACGCCATCGTGCTCGATCACCGAGAAGTGGTCGATGTCGCGTTCGATCTGGTGGCGGCCGCGTCGTACCAGCGTGCCGTCCGACTCGAGCGGCTCGATCAGCGACAGGATGCCGCCGACGTCGTCAGGCGTCGCCTCGCGCAGGCTCTCGAGGTTCTCGTACGAGATCATCGTGCCGACGCCATCGTGCAGGAACAGTTCGAGCAGCATGCTGCCGTCGAGTGACTGCGGGATCAGGTGGGCCCGCGTCACGCCGCCGCGGCACGCGCGGATCGAGTGCTTCAGGAAGAACGCGTCGTCGCCCTGGACGTTACCGGAATCGAGCAGCTCGGCCGCCGCGTCGAGCGACATTTCGCGTACCAGCTCGCCTTCGTCGTCGACGATGCCGGGCGCTTCGGTCAGGAAGATGATCTTGTCGGCGCGCAGTGCGATCGCGGCCGCCGACGCGACGTCTTCCATCGACAGGTTGAATGCCTCACCGGTCGGCGAGAAACCGAGCGGCGACAGCAGCACGAGCTTGCGGCTCGCGAGCGAATGACGGATCGATTCGGCGTCGATCTTGCGCACGATGCCCGTGTGCGCGAAATCGACCCCGTCGAGAATCCCCACCGGCCGCGCGGTCACGAAGTTGCCCGACACGACGCTGATGTGCGCGTGCGCCATCGGCGAGTTCGGCAGACCTTGGCTGATCGCGGCCTCGATGTCGAGACGCACTTCGCCGGCCGCTTCCTTCGCGGATTCGAGCGCGCGCGCATCGGTAATGCGCAGGCCGTGCGAAAACTCGGATTCGACACCGTGCAGGCTCAGCTGCTCCTCGACCTGCGGGCGCGAGCCGTGCACGAGCACGATCTGTATGCCCATCGCCTGCAGGAGCGCGATGTCGGACACGAGCGCGTTCAGCAGCCCCTGCTGCACCACCTCGCCCCCAAACCCCACGACGAACGTGCTGTTGCGGAACTTGTGGATATAGGGCGCGACGGAGCGCATCCAGTCGACGAACTGCGCGTGGCTGGCGGCCGAATCGTCGGCGGCCGGCGGCGTCGCGGCGCCGGTCTGGGCGGGAGGGAGGTCGGTTTGGGAATTCATGGGCGGGATTATAATGCGCCCCCATGTCGAATGTTTCTAAAAGTCCCGCGCCGACGCGGGCCAATACGCCGTCGGCCCGGCACCCGGATGGTGCGGCCGATGCGCGCGAGCAGCAGGACAAGCCGGCGAGCACGCCGGCACCCGCACCGCGCGGGCCGCGCAGCGACGAACGGCGCGGCGATGCGCGCCAGCCGGCCGCGAAGGGCGCACCGCAGGCAACGGTCGAGCGGCCGCCGCGCCGCGAGCGTCCGCCGCGCGCCGTCGTCGCACCGAATCCCGTTCCGCCGATCACGTATCCCGAAAGCCTGCCCGTGTCGGGCAAGCGCGACGAAATCGCGCGCGCGATCGCCGGTCATCAGGTTGTCATCGTCTGCGGCGAAACGGGGTCGGGCAAGACCACCCAGTTGCCGAAGATCTGTCTCGATCTCGGCCGCGGCCTCGGCGCCGGCGGCACGGGCCTGATCGGCCATACGCAGCCGCGCCGGCTCGCCGCGTCGTCGACCGGCCGCCGGATCGCCGAGGAACTCGGCACGCCGTTCGGCGAGGTGGTCGGCTACAAGGTGCGCTTTACCGACAATCTCGCGCCGGGCGCGTCCGTGAAGCTGATGACGGACGGTATCCTGCTCGCCGAGACGCAGACCGATCCGCTGCTGAAGGCGTACGACACGCTGATCATCGACGAGGCGCACGAGCGCAGCCTGAACATCGACTTCCTGCTCGGCTACCTGAAGGAAATCCTGCCGCGGCGGCCGGACCTGAAGCTGATCGTCACGTCCGCGACGATCGACGCCGATCGCTTCGCGCGCCATTTCGGCACCGACGAGCGCCCGGCGCCCGTGATCGAGGTGAGCGGGCGGCTGTATCCGGTCGAGATGCGCTACCGCCCGGTGGCCGAGGATCGCCCGGCCGTGAAGAACGCCGAAGGCACGGGCGGCCGCGACCGCGTGAAGACCGCGCGCGAAGCCGAGCGCGACCTGATGGACGCGATCGTCGACGCGGTCGACGAGCTGTGCCGCGAAGGCCCCGGCGACGTGCTGGTGTTCCTGCCCGGCGAGCGCGAGATCCGCGAGGCGGCCGAGGCGCTGCGCAAGCACCATCCGCCGCACACCGAGATCCTGCCGTTGTTCGCGCGGCTCTCGGCGGCCGACCAGGACAAGGTATTCAAGGCGTCCAATGCGCGCCGGATCGTGCTCGCGACCAACGTGGCCGAAACGTCGCTGACGGTGCCGGGCATCCGCTACGTGGTCGACACCGGCCTCGCGCGCGTGAAGCGCTATTCGTACCGGAACAAGGTCGAGCAGCTGCAGGTCGAGTCGATCTCGCAGGCGGCCGCGAACCAGCGCGCGGGCCGTTGCGGCCGCGTGGCCGACGGCATCTGCATCCGCTTGTACGAGGAAAGCGACTACCAGGCGCGCGCGCGCTTCACCGATCCGGAAATCCTGCGCTCGTCGCTCGCGTCGGTAATCCTGCGGATGAAGTCGCTGCACCTGACGGCGATCGAGTCGTTCCCGTTCCTCGAACCGCCGCCCGGCCGTGCGATCGCGGACGGCTATCAACTGCTCAACGAACTCGGCGCGGTCGACGACGACAACGCGCTGACGCCGCTCGGCCGCGAACTCGCGCGGCTGCCGCTCGACCCGCGCGTCGGCCGGATGATTCTCGCCGCGCGCGACCAGCAGTCGCTGCGCGAGGTGCTGATCATCGCGAGTGCGCTGTCCGTGCAGGACCCGCGCGACCGGCCGATCGAAGCGCAGGAGCAGGCCGACCAGGCACACCGCCGGTTTGCCGACGAGCGTTCCGAATTCCTGCAGTGGCTGAAGATCTGGGCGTGGTTCGAGGAGGCCGTCGCGCACAAGAAGTCGAATCGCCAGTTGATCGACGCGTGCCGGCAGAACTTCCTGTCGCACCTGCGGCTGCGCGAGTGGCGCGACGTCCATTCGCAGCTGCTGACCGTCGTGCGCGAGCACGGCTGGCGCCTGAACGAAGTCGAGGCGACCTATGAACAGGTCCATCTGGCCCTGTTGACGGGCCTGCTCGGCAACCTCGGCCTGAAAGCCGACGACGATCCGCACTATCTCGGCGCGCGCGGGATCAAGTTCTACCTGTGGCCGGGCTCCGTGCTCGCGAAGAAGGCCGGCCGCTGGGTGATGGCGGCCGAGCTCGTCGAGACGAGCCGGCTGTACGCGCGCTGCCTCGCGAAGATCGAGCCCGAATGGGTCGAGAAGATCGGCGCGCACCTGCTGAAGAAATCGCTGTCGGAACCGCACTGGGAGAAACGTCCGGCGCAGGTCAGCGCGTACGAGCGCGCGACGCTGTACGGGCTGCCGATCTATCACCGCCGGCGCGTCGCGTTCGGCAAGCAGGATCCGGCGCGCGCACGCGAACTGTTCATCCGCGGCGCGCTGGTCGAAGGCGAGTTCGACACGAAGCTGCCGTTCTTCGCGCACAACCGCAAGCTGCTCGCCGACATCGAGCAGCTCGAGCACAAGTCGCGCCGGCAGGACGTGCTGGTCGACGACGAGCTGATCTACGCGTACTACGACCAGGCGATCCCGGAAGGGATCCATACGGGCGTCGCGTTCGAGCGCTGGTATCGCGACGAGGTGAAGAAGGGCGGCCAGGCGGAGGACAAGCAACGGCTGCTGTACCTGTCGCGCGACGACCTGATGCGTCACGAGGCGGCCGGCGTGACGACCGAGCTGTTCCCGAAGCGCGCGACGATGGCCGGCGTCGAGATGGCGCTCACGTACCACTTCGAGCCCGGCACGGCGCGCGACGGCGTGACGCTCGCGGTGCCGTTGTACGCGCTGAACCAGGTCGACGCACGGCGCTGCGAGTGGCTCGTGCCGGGGATGCTGAAGGAAAAGGTGCAGCTGCTGCTGAAGTCGCTGCCGCAGAAGCTGCGCCGGCACTGCGTGCCGCTGCCCGAGTACGCGGCCGGCTTCGTCGAGCGGATGGGCCGCGAGCGCTTCGGCGCGGGCGGGCTCGTCGAGGCGCTGATCGCCGACGTGCGCGGCGAGACGCAAATCGCGATGAAAACGGCCGACTTCAAGCTCGAGACGCTGCCCGCGCACCTGTTCATGAATTTCAAGGTGATCGACGAGCACGGCCGCCAGCTGGCGATGGGGCGCAATCTCGCGCAGCTTCGCCAGGAGCTGGGTGCGCAGGCACAGCAGCAGTTCCAGAAGATCGCGGCAGCGTCGACGATCGCGGCGGGCGGCGACGCCGATGCCGGCCAGCCGGGCGGCCCGGCGCCGTCGGCGGCGGGTGCTGCCGGTGCCGTCGGCCGCAACGCGAAGGCAGGCAAGGGCGCGGCGCCGCAGACGGCCGCTCCGGCGGAAGCCGGCGCGACGGCGCTGTACGAGAACCTGACGACCTGGAATTTCGGCAAGCTGCCCGAGCTGCTCGAAATCCGCCGGCGCGGCCAGACGCTGTACGGCTACCCGGCGCTCGTCGACCGCGGCACACATTGCGACGTCGAGGTGTTCGACTCGCCGGAGGAGGCCGCGCGGATCCACCGGGCCGGCCTGCGGCGGCTGTTCGCGCTGCAGCTGAAGGAGCCGATCAAGTTCCTCGAGAAGAACCTGCCGGGCCTGCGCGAGATGGCGATGCAGTACATGTCGCTCGGCACGCAGGACGAGCTGCGCGACCAGCTGATCGACACGGCGCTCGATCGCGCGTGCCTGCAGGAGCCGCTGCCCGACGACGACGCGACCTTCCACGCGCGCCGCGACGAGGGCCGGAGCCGCCTGAATCTGCTCGCGCAGGAAATCGCACGGCTCGTCGGGCAGATCCTGGCCGAATACGCGGGCCTCGTGAAGAAGCTCGCGCAGGCGAAGCCGTTCGCGCAGGCGCATGCAGACCTGCAGCAGCAGCTCGCCGCGCTGGTCGGCAAGCGCTTCGTGATCGACACGCCTTACACGCAGCTGGCGCACTTTCCGCGCTACCTGAAGGGCATCGCGTTGCGGATCGACAAGCTGAAGGCCGATCCGGCGCGCGACGCGAAGCAGTCGGCCGACCTGCTGCCGCTCGCCCAGCAGTACCAGCGCGCGGTGTCGCAGCGCGGCGGCGTCGCCGACCCGCGGCTCGCGGAATTCCGCTGGCTGCTCGAGGAACTGCGGATTTCGCTGTTCGCGCAGGAACTGCGCACGCCGATGCCTGTCTCTGTCAAGCGTCTGCACAAGGTCTGGGAGTCGATGCAGCGCTAGCGCAACATCGGCGTCCCGGGCCCGCACCGGCGGCCGGCCCCGGCCGGCCGCGCGGCGCCTGCCGCGGCGGCTCGTCCGGCTGCTGCGGCAGCCGGCGAAGTGGCGCAATACCGGCCTGGGTCAACCGGAGGGGCCCGCCGAACGTTCTACAATCACTGCTGTTCCACGACGTGAGTCTTCATGCGCACTTTCCTTTCCTTCGGCCGCACGCTTGCGCTGGCCGCCGCCGTGCTGGCGCCCGCCGCACACGCGAACAACGTGATCGTCCTCAATTCGGCCGAAGCGACGCTTTCCCTGATCGACCAGCAGTCCCGCGAAGTCGTTTCCACGATGCCGACCGGCAAGGAACCGCACCATTTGATGGCGACGCCCGACAATTCGTCGCTGATCGTCGCAAATTCGGTCTCGAACAGCCTGATGTTCGTCGATCCGAAGACCGGCAAGCTGCAGCGCACGGTCGAAGGCATCGAGGATCCGTACCAGCTCGGCTTCTCGCCTGACAAGAAGTGGTTCGTGTCGACCGGGCTGCGCCTCGACCGGCTCGACATCTACAGCTACGACGGCCGCGACCTGCATCTCGTGAAGCGCCTGCCGCTCGCGGTGATGCCGAGCCACCTCGCGTTCACGAAGGACAGCAAGACCGTGCTCGTGTCGCTGCAGGTGTCCGGCGAGATCGCGGCGGTCGACCTCGCGACGCAGACGGTCAAGTGGAAGATGCCGGTCGGCAAGGTGCCGGCGGGCCTGTGGATGACGCCGGACGACAAATACCTGCTGGTCGGCATGACGGGCGCCGATTACATCGCGGTCGTCGACTGGCGCAATCAGAAGGTCGTGAAGACGATCCAGACCGGCAAGGGCGCGCACAACTTCCGCTCGCTCGCCGACGGCACGCACGTCGCGATCACGAACCGGGTCGCGAACACGATCAGCATCATCGACGAGATCACGCTCACCAAGGTTGGCGACATCACCGGCCTGCTGCCGGGCCCCGACGACATGGAGCTGTCCGCCGACAAGAAGACGCTGTGGGTGACGTTCCGCTTCGCGAAGAAGGTCGGGATCATCGATCTGGCGTCGCGCAAGCTGGTGCAGACGATCTCCGTCGGCCGCTCGCCGCACGGCATCTACTTCTACGACCGCGCGCCGTGGAAGGCTGCGAACGGCGCGTGACGGGCGGAGGCGGACGATGCTGCACCTGATCGATGCGTTCGTGTCGGACATCCAGACTTGGCTGTACGTCGACGTCGTGCAGCCGCTCCTCTTCAAGTTCAACCTGATGGACTATGACGAGGACACCTACGACGCGCTGTACTGGGTGATCATCGGCGCGCTGCAGATGGTGCTGATGTTCGCGCTGCTGCGCCCGCTCGAGGCGCTGCTGCCGGTCGAGCGCTGGAAGAACCGCCGCGCGGTGCGGGTCGACGTGATCTACACGGCGATCTCGAAGCTCGGCATCTACACGCTGTTCTTCTTCTTCGCGCTGCAGCCGGTGTTCGACAACGTCCAGGCGTGGCTGCGCCTGCACGGCGTCGCGAACGTCAACCTCGACTATCTGTGGCCGGGCGTGACCTCGAAGCCGATCATCGCGTTCGCGATCTACCTCGTCGTGCTCGATTTCGCCGGCTACTGGTATCACCGCTGGCAGCACAAGTTCGGCATCTGGTGGGAACTGCACGCGGTCCATCACAGCCAGCGGCAGATGTCGCTGTGGTGCGACGACCGCAACCACCTGCTCGACGACGTGATCCAGTCGTGCTTCTTCGCGGCGATCGCGCTCGTGATCGGCGTGACGCCGTCGCAGTTCGTCGTACTGACCGCGGTCACGAACTTCATGCAGAGCATCCAGCATACGAATGCGCGCCTGTCGTTCGGCTGGCTCGGCGAGCGCCTGCTCGTCAGCCCGATCTTCCACCGGCGCCACCACGCGGTCGGCTACGGTCATGAAGGCACCAAGTACGGCTGCAACTTCGGCGTGCTGTTCCCGTGGTGGGACATGATGTTCGGCACCGCGTCGTGGAACCGCACGGTCGAGCCGACCGGCATCCGCGAGCAGGTCGAGGGCGTGTCCTACGGCGACGGCTTCTGGTCGCAGCACGGCCTCGCGTTCGTGCGGATCTTCCGGCGCCTGTTCCCCGCCAAGCGCGGCGCGGCGTCGGCCTGACGCGATTCCGCTCCCGTTGAACGGCATTCCCACACGGCCCGCATGCGCTTCGGCGCATGCGGGCCGTGTGGTTTATCCTTTCCCCGTTTTTCTCCGTCGATACAGGCTCGCATGAACGACTTGCTGCGCTCTTTCGTCCGGGCGCTCGCCAGCGCGCTGCACCCGCGCATGCTGTGGCTCACCCTGATGCCGTTCGTCGTCTCGGCGCTGCTGTGGGGCGCCGTGCTGTGGTTCTCGTGGCAGACGCTGCTGGATCTCGCGCGCGGCGCGCTCGACGGCTTCGTGCTGACGGCGATGCTGTATCGCGCGTTCGACGCGATCGGCATGTCGCAGCTGCATGCGGTCGTCGCGCCGTTCGTGGTCGTGTCGCTCGCGATCCCGCTGATCGTGCTGACGGTGCTGCTGCTGATCGCGACGATCTCGATGCCGGTCGTGATCAAGCACCTGTCGAACCGGCAGTTCGCGGCGCTCGAGCCGAAGCGCGGCGGCACCTTCCTCGGCAGCGCGGTCAATTCGCTCGGCGCGGCGCTCGTCGGCGTCGTGCTGCTGGTCGTCACGATCCCGCTGTGGCTGATTCCGCCGTTCTTCGCGCTGCTGCCGCCGGTGATCTGGGGCTGGCTCACGTACCGCGTGATGACCTACGACGCGCTCGCGCTGCACGCGAGCCGCGACGAGCGCCGTGCGGTCGTGCGGCAGCACCGCTGGCCGCTGATCGGCATCGGCGTCGCGACCGGGCTGCTCGGCACGGTGCCGACCTTCGTATGGGTCTCGTCGATCTGGATGATGGTGCTGTTTCCGTTCGTCGCGGCCGCCATGATCTGGGTATACGCTTTCATCCTCGTCTTCTCGGCGCTGTGGTTCGGGCACTATTGCCTGCGCGCGCTGGAGGACCTGCGCGCGAGCGCGCGCGCCACCGCAATCGACATGGGGCAGGCATGAGCATCGGCATCATCATCATCGGCGATGAAATCCTTTCGGGCCGCCGGCAGGACAAGCATCTGGCGAAGGTCATCGCGCTGCTAGGCGCGCGCGGCCTCGCGCTCGACTGGGCCGAGTACGTCGGCGACGATCCGGCGCGCATCACGGCGACGCTCGCGCGTGCGATCGCGTCGGGCGACATCGTGTTCTCGACCGGCGGGATCGGCGCGACGCCGGACGACCACACGCGCCAGTGCGCGGCCGCCGCGCTCGGCGTGCCGCTCGAACTGCATCCGGAAGCGAAGCTGCTGATTGCGGAGCGGATCCGCGAAACGCACACCGATCCGGCCACGCCGGTCGACTTCGAGTCGCCGGAGAACCAGCACCGCTTCAACATGGGCGTGTTCCCGGTTGGCGCCACGATCATCCCGAACGGCTATAACCGCATCCCCGGCTTCTCGGTCGGCGACCTGCATTTCGTGCCGGGCTTCCCCGTGATGGCGTGGCCGATGATCGAATGGGTGCTCGACACGAAGTACGCGCACCTGCATCACGCGACGCCGCACGCGGAACGCTCGCTGTACGTGTTCGAGCTGCCCGAATCGACGCTCACGCCGCTGATGGAGCGCATCGAGCGCGATTTCCCCGGCGTGCGCGTGTTCAGCCTGCCGAGCGTCGGCGACGCGGAGCGCGGCGGCATCTACGCGCGCCGTCATATCGACCTCGGCGTGAAGGGCGAGCCGGAAGCGGTCGCGGCCGCGTTCGTGAAGCTGCGCGAAGGCGTGCACCTGCTCGGCGGCGACGTCGTCGAGCCCGACACGCCGCGCGCCTGAGCGGCCGCCACGCGGCTGCACAAAAGCCACGGGCCGCGCAACGCGGCCCGTCATCGGCATGTCATCGCCCGGCTCGACGATGAGGGTGTCCTGGCCGGTCGGCGCGGTGCGCCGTCAGGCGCCGATCCACGGCAGTTTGCGGAAGCACCAGCCGTCGACCGTCTTGCGGTGGCCTTCGGCGTCCTTCGCGCCCTCGAAGCCTTCGAGCAGGTCGAAGGCCTTCGTGAAGCCGGCCTGTGCGGACGCGACCGCGGCGAGCTTCGAGCGCGCGGCGCTGCGGCACAGGAACAGGATCGGCGTATCGGCCGGAAGGGCCGCCTTCAGTTCGTTGACGAATTCGGCGTTCGGCACGCCGCCCGGGTAGCGCGTCCATTCGAGGTGCAGGTACTGACCGTCGCCGACGAGCGGGCGGCCGATCCAGTCGAGTTCGGCGCGCGTGCGCACGTCGACGAGGCGCGCGGACGGGTCGAGCTGCAGCAGTTCGAATGCCTCGACCGGCAGCAGCGCGCCGGCGTAGTTGAGCGCGTCGTGTGCGCGGCGTTCGTCGGCCTTCGCGTAAAGCTGGTCGAGCGTACTCATGGCAGGGGGTCTCCGTATCGGTCAAACGACCATTCTAGCGCGGCGTCGCGGCACGGACGCCCGCATGCGGTGCGGTGCACGCGCGGCCCACACGTTCACCAAAAGAGTGCAGAATGGCGCGCATGCACCAGAATGATTCTGCGGCGGCAACGGGCTGCGGCGATTGCACCATGACAGTGCTTTCGACGAGCGGCCGGTGCGGCGCGAAGCCCCGGAATCGCGCAGCACAGCCCTGTCGTGGCGAGCTCTGGCGCGATTTGCGCTCGGCGTTTGAAAAGGTGGCACGGAAGCTGCTATATAGAATTCGGTCGAATCGGGGCGCGCTGCGCCAAAGCAAGACCCCGGTCAGCTCGATAAACGAGGCGGTTCCCAGTCCGCCGGAATTGTTCTAATCAGGAGAAGAGGTTATGAGTAAAACCGTCGCCGACGTCATGCAACTCGTGAAGGACGAGGACTGCAAGTTTGTCGATTTCCGCTTCACGGACACGCGCGGCAAGGAACAGCACGTCTCGGTGCCGGTTTCGGCGTTCGACGAAGACAAGTTCGAAAGCGGTCATGCATTCGACGGTTCGTCGATCGCGGGCTGGAAGGGCATCGAGGCGTCGGACATGCTGCTCATGCCGGACCCGAACGCAGCCTTCGTCGACCCGTTCTACGAAGAGTCGACCCTCGTGCTGACCTGCGACGTGGTCGAGCCGGCCGACGGCAAGGGCTACGAACGCGATCCGCGCTCGCTCGCGAAGCGCGCCGAAGCGTACCTGAAGAGCACGGGCATCGGCGACACGGCCTACTTCGGTCCGGAACCGGAATTCTTCATTTTCGACTCGGTCCAGTGGAACACGGACATGTCGGGCTGCTTCGTGAAGATCAACTCGGAAGAAGCACCGTGGTCGTCGGCCAAGGAATTCGAAGGCGGCAACACGGGCCACCGTCCGGGCACGAAGGGCGGCTACTTCCCGGTCGCACCGGTCGACACGTTCCAGGACATGCGTTCGGAAATGTGCCTGCTGCTCGAACAGCTCGGCATCCCGGTCGAAGTGCACCACCACGAAGTGGCGGGCCAGGGCCAGAACGAAATCGGCACGAAGTTCTCGACGCTGGTTCAGCGCGCCGACTGGACGCAATGGTCGAAGTACATCATCCATAACGTCGCGCACTCGTACGGCAAGACGGCGACGTTCATGCCGAAGCCGGTCGTCGGCGACAACGGTTCGGGCATGCACGTTCACCAGTCGATCTGGAAGGACGGCCAGAACCTGTTCGCGGGCAACGGCTACGCCGGCCTGTCGGAACTGGCGCTGTTCTACATCGGCGGCATCATCAAGCACGCCCGTGCACTGAACGCGATCACGAACCCGACGACGAACTCGTACAAGCGTCTGGTCCCGCACTTCGAAGCACCGGTCAAGCTCGCTTACTCGGCGCGTAACCGTTCGGCATCGATCCGCATTCCGCACGTGTCGAACCCGAAGGGCCGCCGTATCGAAACGCGCTTCCCGGATCCGATGGCGAACCCGTACTTGCTGTTCTCGGCACTGATGATGGCGGGCCTCGACGGGATCCAGAACAAGATCCATCCGGGCGAAGCCGCGGACAAGAACCTGTACGACCTGCCGCCGGAAGAGGATGCAAAGATCCCGACCGTCTGCGCGGGCCTCGACCAGGCAATCGAAGCGCTCGACAAGGATCGCGAGTTCCTGACCCGTGGCGGCGTGTTCACGGACGGCATGCTCGACGCGTACCTCGCGCTGAAGGAGCAGGAGCTGGCGAAGTTCCGCATGACGACGCACCCGATCGAGTTCGAGATGTACTACTCGCTCTAATCGGCGATGGCGCTTCGATTCAGCGCCGTCATGCCGGTTCGTTCCCGTCGCGCGGCCCGCGGCGGGAGCGGCGGAGTCTGAAAGGGGACGGCGTCCGGCCGTCCCTTTTTTGTTCCGACGATTTTCATTTTCTGGCCCGGTGAGGCGCGACAAGCACGCAGATGGTTCTGAAGAATCTGATCAAGGCGAGAACGGGGCAGCCCGAGCGACTGACGGACGACGAGCGGCTCGCACGCTCGGGCCTGCTGGCAGGGCTGGAAGCGCTGCCGACGGTCGTGATCGTGCTCGACCGCAAGACGCTGCGGATCGCGTTCGCGAACCCGTCGGCGGAGGCGATGCTCGACATCTCGCGCCGGCAGCTCGCACAGCGGCCGTGGGGCGAGATTTTCCCGAACGCGAACGAACTGGCGTCGACGATCACCGCGATCGGCGAGGAACGCTTCCATGCGACGCACCTCGATACCGTGCTCGACCGGCCCGGCCGCGAACCGCTGCACGTGCACGCGATCGTCGGCTTCCTCGAGACGGCGCCCGATTTCGTGCTCGTCGAGCTGTTCGAGAACGAACGGCAGTCGCGCACCGACCGGGAAGAGCGCATCCACGACCTGACCGCGGTCAACAAGCAACTGATCCGCAACCTCGCGCACGAGATCAAGAATCCGCTCGGCGGCATTCGAGGCGCAGCCCAGCTGCTCGAATTCGAACTGGGCGAGCGCGAGCGCGGCGAGTTGCGCGAATACACGCAGGTGATCATCAAGGAGTCCGATCGCCTGCAGACGCTCGTCGACCGGTTGCTGGAGCCGCACCGGCATCCGCACATCGTCGGCGACGTGAACATTCATGAAGTGTGCGAACGCGTGCGCGCGGTGATGCTCGCGGAATTCCCGCGCGGGCTCACGATCGAGCGCGACTACGACGTGAGCGTGCCGGACCTGCGCGGCGACAAGGAGCAGTTGATCCAGGCGCTGCTCAACATCGTCCGCAATGCAGCGCAGGCGCTGCGCGAGCGGATCGCGCAGGGCGACGCGAAGATCGAGCTGCGCACGCGCATCGCGCGCAAGGTGACGATCGCGAAGCGCCTGTACCGGCTGGCACTGGACTTGCACGTGATCGACAACGGGCCCGGCATTCCGGAAGAGATTCGCGACCGGATCTTCTATCCGCTCGTGTCCGGGCGCGAGGACGGCAGCGGCCTCGGTCTTACGCTCGCGCAGACCTTCGTGCAGCAGCACGACGGGATGATCGAGGTCGAAAGCCGGCCCGGACGTACCGAGTTTCAGATTCTGCTGCCGCTCGACCATTGAGCGGCGACTTGCGATTCACCGGATTCACCCATACCTGACCGACCTATGAAGCCGATCTGGATAGTAGACGACGACCAATCGATCCGCTGGGTGCTTGAAAAGGCACTCGCCCGGGACAGCTTCGCGACGAAGAGCTTCGCGAACGTGCGCGACGCGCTGGCCGCGCTCGACCACGAGACGCCGCAGGTGCTCGTGTCCGACATCCGGATGCCGGGCGGCTCGGGCCTCGAGTTGCTGCAGGCGATGCACGAGCGGCTGCCGGGCTTGCCCGTCATCATCATGACGGCGTTTTCCGATCTCGACAGCGCCGTCGCGGCGTTCCAGGGCGGCGCGTTCGAATATCTCGCGAAACCATTCGACGTCGACAAGGCCGTCGAACTGATCCGCCGTGCGGTGGAAGAAAGCCTGCGCGGCGGCGCGCCGCAGGACGAGCGCGTGGCCGAGGCGCCCGAGATGCTCGGCCAGGCTCCCGCGATGCAGGACATGTTTCGCGCGATCGGCCGACTGTCGCATTCGGCCGCAACCGTGCTGATCACCGGCGAATCGGGCACCGGCAAGGAACTCGTCGCACGGGCGCTGCACCGTCACAGCCCGCGCGCGAACGGGCCGTTCATCGCGCTGAACACCGCGGCGATTCCGAAGGACCTGCTCGAGTCCGAGCTGTTCGGCCATGAGCGCGGCGCGTTCACCGGCGCGCAGACGACACGGCAGGGCCGCTTCGAGCAAGCCGAGAACGGCACGCTGTTCCTCGACGAAATCGGCGACATGCCGTTCGACCTGCAGACGCGCCTGTTGCGCGTGCTGTCGGACGGGCAGTTCTATCGCGTCGGCGGGCACAACCCGCTGCGCGCGAACGTGCGCGTGATCGCCGCGACGCACCAGAATCTCGAATCGCGCGTGCGGCAGGGGCTGTTCCGCGAGGACCTTTACCACCGGCTCAACGTGATCCGGCTGCGCCTGCCGCCGTTGCGCGAACGCAGCGAGGACATCGCGCTGCTCACGCGCCACTTCCTGCAGAAGAGTGCCCGCGATCTCGGCGTCGAGCCGAAGCGCGTGTCCGACGAAGCGCTCGCGTACCTGACGTCGCTCGCGTTTCCCGGCAACGTGCGGCAGCTCGAGAACCTCGCGAACTGGCTGACCGTGATGGCGCCCGCGCAGACGGTCGAGGTCAAGGACCTGCCGCCCGACCTCGTGCCGGGCGGTGCGCCGGTCGTCGCGACGGGTGACGGCGCGGATGCGCCCGGCAGCGGCGGCAGCGTGGCAGCCGGAACGTCCGTGCTCGGTGCAGCGCCGGTGGCGAGCACGCCCGTCGCGGCCGCGCCGAACGGCGGCGCGCCGGCCGGCTACCCGCTGTGGGAACACGGGCTGCGTACCGAAGTCGCGCGGCTGTTGCGCGAGAATTCGGCCGACGTGATGGACGAGCTCGCGCGTCGCTTCGAGGCGGCCGTGATCCGCGAGGCGCTCGATTTCACGCGCGGCCGCAAGGTCGAGGCCGCGGAGCGGCTCGGCATCGGCCGCAACACGATCACGCGCAAGATCCAGGAACTCCATCTGGAGCCCTGAGCGCGATTTGCGGCATGCGCTGGCGTCGCGCATGCCGCGATCGGACATAATCGCGGTTTGCACGCAGCTTGCCATTCCGCCGATCCGCAATGTCCGATTCCTTTCGCTGGCCCACCGGGGCCGACCCGTTCCGTTTCCTCGAAGCGCTCGACAGCAAGCGCGCCCGCACGTGGGTCGACGCGCAGAATGCGCGCACGCGCGCCGCGTTGCGCGACGACGACGCGTATCGCGCGCTGACCGCACGTCTCGCCAAGGCCTATCTGCCGCGCGAACGACCGGTGATTCCGACCCGCTGGCGCGACTGGGCGTACGACCTGTGGCAGGACGATCTCCATCCGAAGGGGCTGTGGCGCCGCACGCGCTGGGACGACTGGCGTGCCGGTCGACCTGCGTGGGAAACGCTGCTCGACGTCGACGCGCTCGGTGCCGAGGAGGGCGAATCATGGGTGTTCGAGCAGGACGCGATCCTGTATCCGGACGGCGATCGCGCGCTGCTGTCGCTGTCGCCGGGCGGTGCGGACGCGGTCGTCGTGCGCGAATTCGATCTCGTCGAACGCCGTTTCGTCGATGGTGGTTTCACGATCGACGAGCCGGGCCATCACACGGTCGGCTGGATCGACCGCGACACCGTCTACGTAAGCTGGGATCGCGGCGAAGCGCATGCGACCGCGGCCGGCTATCCGTACGAAGCACGGCGCTGGGTGCGCGGCACGGCGCTGGCCGATGCGCCCGTCGTCTTCAGCGGCGAACCCGACGACATCAGCGCCGGCGCGTGGTTCGATCCGATCGACCGTCGTCACGTCGCGTGGCGCAGCGTCGACTTCTTCGACGCGCATTCATACTGGCTGACCGACGCCGGCGAGTGGGCGCGCTACGACGTGCCGACGCATGTCGAAGTCGGGTTCTGGGAAGGCTGGCTCGTGCTGGAGCCGCGCCTCGACTGGGACTGCGACGGCGTGCGCCATGCGGGCGGCTCGCTGCTCGCGATCCGCGAGCAGGCGTTCCTGGCCGGGTCGCGCGAATTCACGACGCTGTTCGCGCCGCAGCCGACGACGTCCGCGTGCACGTGGACGCACACGCGCACCACGCTGATCGCGAGCTGGCTCGACGACGTGCACAACCGCACGATGCTGTGGCAACCGCGACAGGCCGACGACGGCACGTGGGTGTGGGACGCGCGGCCGTTCGAGTGGACGGGCGACGCGCAGATCGACGTCGAGCCCGTCGAGGCGACGCTGAACGACGAGGTGTACGTCGATGTCGACACCTATCTCGATCCGCCCGAATGCTGGCTGGCCGATCTCGCCGATCGTGCGGACGATGCGCCGTCGCGCCGCGTGCTGCTCGACCGGCCGCCGGTGCAGTTCGATGCGGCCGGGCTCGTCGTGCGCCGCGCGAGCGCGCGCTCGCGGGACGGCACGGTGGTGCCGTACACGCTGATCGGGCCGCGCGATGCGCTCGATCCGGCCGAAGGCGCCACGCGCGTCGCGCGGCCGTGTTTGCTGTCTGGCTACGGCGGCTTTGCGATCCCGAACCTGCCGGGCTACAGCGACGCGTTCGGCATCGGATGGCTCGAACGCGGCGGCGTGATGGCGTTCGCGCATATCCGCGGCGGCGGCGAGTTCGGGCCGCGCTGGCACGTCGACGCGCAGCGCGAGCATCGGCAGCGTTCATTCGACGATTTCATCGCGGTGGCCGAGGATCTGACCGCGACCGGCGTGACGACGGCCGCTCAACTCGGGATCGAGGGCGGCAGCAACGGTGGATTGCTGGTCGCCGCGTGCATGATGCAGCGCCCCGAGCTGTTCGGCGCGGTGCTGTGCCGCGTGCCGCTGCTCGACATGCAGCGCTATCCGAAGCTGCACGCGGGTGCTGCGTGGCTCGGCGAATACGGCGACCCGGACGATCCGGGCGAGGGCGCGGCGCTGGCCGCGTATTCGCCTTATCACCGCGTGCGCGAAGGCGTCGCGTATCCGCCGCTGCTGCTGACGACGTCGACGCGCGACGACCGCGTGCATCCCGCGCATGCGCGCAAGATGGCCGCACGCATGCATGCGCTCGGTCACGAACGGGTGTGGTACTGGGAGAACACCGACGGCGGCCACGGCAGTGCCGACGATCTGGAGCGCGCGGAAGCCGATGCGGCCGAATTCGGCTTCCTGTGGACCCATCTCGGGCCGGCGCCCGCGCGGCGCTAAGCGCGGACGGATTGGACGATCAGCCGACGATCGCGACGACGGGCGTGTGGTCGGACGGCTGTTCCCACGTGCGCGGCGTGCGGTCGACCTCGCACGACGTGCATGTCTGCGCGAGCGCCGGCGACAGCAGGATGTGGTCGATGCGCAACCCCGCGTTGCGGCGGAACGCCATCATCCGGTAGTCCCACCACGTGAAGGTCTTCTCGGGCTGCTCGAAGCGGCGGAACGCGTCGACGAAGCCGAGTTCGATCAGTTGCGCGAAGTGCGCGCGCTCCTGCGGCGACACGAGGTTCTGGCCTTCCCATTTCGCGGGATCGTGCACGTCGCGGTCTTCCGGCGCGATGTTGTAGTCGCCGAGCAGCGCGAGCTTCGGGAAGCGCTGCAACTCGGCGCGCATCCACGCCTGCAGTGCATCGAGCCACTGCATCTTGTAGACGAACTTGTCGGAGTCGGGCGCCTGGCCGTTCGGGAAATACGCGGACACGATCCGCACGCCGTCGACCGTCGCGGCGACCACGCGCTGCTGCGGATCGTCGAAGCCGGGGATATTGCGCACGACGTCCGATTCGTCGACGGTCAGCGACTCGCGCGCGAGGATCGCGACGCCGTTGTAGGTCTTCTGGCCCGTGAACCAGCTGCGGTAGCCGATCGCCTCGAGATCGGCGCGCGGGAATTTCTCGTCAGGCAGCTTCAGTTCCTGCAGGCACAGCACGTCGGTGCCGCTCTGCGCGAGCCAGTCGAGCACATGCTGCTTGCGGACGTTGAGCGAGTTGACGTTCCAGGTGGCGATTTTCATGAACGGGAGTGTGTGTGCGGCGTGAATGCGAAGGCCGCCATCTTACCGCGAGCATGGGGGGCGAACGCGCGCAATGCGCGACGCGGAGCAGGGGGCGTGCGACGCTGCCTGGAAGGGGAGAGAAGAATTTGTGACAAAAGTATTGACGTGAGTACTTCCTCACCCTATAATTTATTTCTCTGACGCGGGGTGGAGCAGTCTGGCAGCTCGTCGGGCTCATAACCCGAAGGTCGTAGGTTCAAATCCTACCCCCGCAACCAAGCACACCAGACGATGTGCAGCGCAAGTGACCGATGCGCGCTTCGTCGACAGGAACCCGGCCTCGTGCCGGGTTTTTTGTTTTCTGCGCGCGATATCCGTTGCCGCGGTTATCGCGCAGCCCACTCCACGGCCGCCTTCGCGTGCAGCGCGGTCGTGTCGAACACCGGCAGCGGCGAATCGTCCGCGCCGATCAGCAGCGTGATCTCCGTGCAGCCGAGGATCACGGCCTGCGCGCCGCGCTTTGCCAGCGCCTCGATGATCGACACATACGTCGCACGCGATTGCGCCGCGATGATGCCGTGGCACAGCTCGTCGTAAATGATCCGGTGCACGTCGTCGCGCCCGCGTTCGTCCGGCACGAGCACGTCCAGCCCGAATTTCTCGCGCAACCGCTCCGCATAGAACGGCAACTCCATCGTGTAGCGCGTGCCGAGCAGTGCGACGCGCTCGACGCCCGCGTCGCGCAGCGCGCTGCCGGTCGGATCGGCGATGTGCAGGAACGGCAGCATCACCGCGGCCTCGATCGCGTCGTGCACGCGGTGCATCGTATTGGTCGTCAGTACGACGAGGTCGGCGCCGGCCGCTTCGAGCTGCCGCCCCGCGTCGGCCATCCGTTCGCCGAGCGCCGCCCAGTCGTGCGTGCGCTGCAGCGCTTCGATTTCCGCGAAATCGACCGTGACGAGCACGCTCTTCGCGTTGTGGTGGCCGCCGTGCAGCGCCTTCGAATGCCGGTTGATCATCCGGTAGTACTCGGCCGACGATTCCCAGCTCATGCCGCCGATCAGTCCGATCGTCTTCATCCGTCACCTTCTCGTTTCGTGTGTCGCGGCAGACGAGTATAGGTGCCGCTGCCCGCGCCCGGCCGGTACGATCCGCGCAAAGCGGGCCGGTACGGCGCAGCCCGGCGCGGGCGGCCGGTTTCTGCCGCACGCGACAGTTGAAACCGGCACTGTGTTTTTGTACAGTATCGGCACCGTGAACCCGACCACCATTCCGCCTGCCGATCCGCACGTGCCGCCGCCGGGCGACGCGCTGCCGCGCATGCGCAAGATCATTCACTGCGACTGCGACTGCTTCTACGCATCGGTCGAGATGCGCGACGACCCGTCGCTGCGCAATCGGCCGCTCGCGGTCGGCGGCCGGCCCGACCAGCGCGGCGTGATCGCGACCTGCAACTACGAGGCGCGGCGCTACGGCGTGCATTCGGCGATGTCGTCGGCGCTCGCGATGCGCAAGTGCCCGGACCTGCTGATCCTGCCGTCCGCGATGGACAAATACCGCGCGGCGTCGCGGCAGATCATGGCGATCTATCGCGACTACACGCCCGACGTCGAGCCGCTGTCGCTCGACGAGGCGTACCTCGACGTCAGCGGGTCGGAGCGGTGCCAGGGCAGTGCGACGCTGATCGCGCGCGAGATCCGCCAGCGTGTGTTCGACACGGTCGGCGTGACCGTCTCGGCCGGCGTCGCGCCGAACAAGTTCATCGCGAAGATCGCGTCGGACTGGAACAAGCCGGACGGCCTGTTCGTCGTGCGGCCGCACGAGATCGACGCGTTCGTCGCGGCGCTGCCGGTGCGCAAGCTGCACGGCGTCGGCAAGGTGACGGCCACGCGGCTCGACCGGCTCGGCATCCAGACCTGCGCGCAGTTGCGCGACTGGCCGCTGATCGACCTGCACCGCGAGTTCGGCGCATTCGGGCGGCGGCTGTACGAACTGTCGCGCGGGATCGACGAACGGCCCGTGCAGGCCGACCAGGAGCGCAAGTCGGTCAGCGTCGAGACGACCTACGTGACCGACCTGACGACGCTCGAGCAATGCGCGGACGAGATCCGTCGCCTCGTCGTGCAGCTCGACGCGCGGATTGCGCGCGCAGGCGCCGCGCGGTCGATCCGCAAGCTGTACGTGAAGATCCGCTTCGCCGATTTCCAGCGCACGACGGTCGAGTGCGTGGCCGACGCGACCAATGCGGAGACGGCCGTCACGCTGCTCGCGAAGGGGCTGCAGCGGCGCGCGCAGGCCGTCCGGCTGCTCGGTGTCGGCGTGCGCATCGACGAGGACACGGCCGAGCGTCACGGGCAGTTCTCGCTGTTCGACGACGAAGCGCCCGCGCCATGAAAAAAGGCACCGCCGCAGCGGTGCCTGTCGATGCAGCCGGAAAGGCCGGGCGGCGCGCTCAGTGTGCGGGCGCGGCCATCCCGTTGTGGCGCAGCAGCGCGTCGATTTCCGGCTCGCGGCCGCGGAACGCCTTGAACGAATCCATCGCCGGGCGGCTGCCGCCGACCTCGAGGATCTCGCGGCGATAGCGCGTGCCGGTGGCCGCGTCGAGCACGCTGCCGCTCTTGGCGGCCGCTTCCTCGAACGCCGCGTACGCATCGGCCGACAGCACCTCGGCCCACTTGTAGCTGTAGTAGCCGGCTGCGTAGCCGCCCGCGAAGATGTGGCTGAACGTGTTCGGCCAGCGCGAGAACGCCGCCTGCGGGATCACGTGATAGCGCTCGTTGATCTCGCGCGCGAAGGCGGTCACGCCGGTGGCGCCGGCCGGGTCGAAGTCGACGTGCAGCAGCATGTCGAACATCGAGAACACGATCTGGCGCAGCGTGCCGAGCCCGCTCTGGAAATTCTTCGCGGCGATCATCTTGTCGAACAGCTCGCGCGGCAGCGTGGCGCCCGTGTCGACGTGCGACGACATCGACGACAGCACGTCCCATTCCCAGCAGAAGTTTTCCATGAACTGCGACGGCAGCTCGACCGCATCCCATTCGACGCCGTTGATGCCCGACACGCCGAGCTCGTCGACGCGCGTGAGCATGTGGTGCAGCCCGTGGCCGAACTCGTGGAACAGCGTGATGACTTCGTCGTGCGTGAAGCACGCGGGCTTGCCACCGATCGGTGCCGAGAAGTTGCAGGTGAGGTACGCAACCGGCGTCTGCACGTCGCTGCCGCGCTTCGCGCGCGAGCGCGCGTCGTCCATCCAGGCGCCGCCGCGCTTGCCTTCGCGCGCGTACAGGTCGAGATAGAACTGGGCGACGAGCGAGCCGTCGCGGTTCTCGACGCGGAAGAAGCGCACGTCCTTGTGCCATACCGGCGCGTCGTCCGGCTTGATGCGCACGCCGAACAGCGTCTCGGTGACGGTGAACAGGCCCTTCAGCACGGCCGGCTCGGGGAAGTACTGCTTGACCTCGTTTTCCGAGAACGCGTAGCGCTGCTGGCGCAGCTTTTCGGCCGCGTATGCCACGTCCCACGGCGCGAGTTCCGTCAGGCCGAGTTCCTTCGCGGCGAACGCGCGCAGCTCGTCCCAGTCCTTGTCTGCGTGCGGGCGCGCGCGCGTGGCGAGATCCTCGAGGAATGCAATGACCTGCTGCGGCGATTCGGCCATCTTCGGCGCGAGCGACACTTCGGCGAAGTTGAGATAGCCGAGCATCTGCGCCTCTTCGCGGCGCAGCTTCAGCTCGTCGGCGACGATCGCCGTGTTGTCCCATTCGGCCTTGCCGTCACCGTACTGCGGCCCGAGCTCCGACGCGCGCGTCGCATACGCGCGGTAGAGCGTCTCGCGCAGCGCGCGGTTGTCCGCGTACTGCAGCACCGGGAAGTACGACGGGAAGTGCAGCGTGAATTTCCAGCCGTCCTTGCCGTCCTTCTGCGCGGCTTCGCGGGCAGCCTCGATCGCGTCGCCGGGCAGGCCGGCCAGGTCGGCTTCGTTTTCGACGAAGTACGCGTACGCGTTGGTGGCATCGAGCACGTGGTCGGAAAATGCCTTCGACAGCGCGGCCTGCTGTTCCTGCAGTTCGGCGAAGCGCGGCTTCTGGTCCTCGGGCAGCTCGGCGCCCGACAGGCGGAAATCGCGCAGCGCGTTGTCGAGGATCTTCTTGCGCTCGGCGGAAAGCGTCGCATATTCGGCGCTCGCGGCGATCGCCTTGTACTTCTCGTACAGCGCGAGATTCTGTCCGACGCTCGACCAGAACTCGGTCACGCGCGGCAGATTTTCACCGTAGGCGGCGCGCAGTTCGGGCGTATCGGCGACCGCGTTCAGGTGGCCGACGATGCCCCATGCGCGGCCGAGCGGCTCCGTGGCCTGCTCGACCGTCTCGACGACGGCGGCCCAGGTCGACGGCGTCGCGCTCGCGCTCGCGGCTTCGACCGCGCGGCCGGCTGCGTCGAGCAGCGTATCGAGCGCGGGCGTCACGTGCTCCGGGCGGATCTCGCCGAAACGGGGCAGGCCGGAGAAGTCGAGGAGCGGATTGGTGTTGGCGCTGGCGGACATAAGACTCCCTGTCTGTTGCCGGATGAACCGGGATGAAAAGGGTAACGGCGGCGGGGCGCGACGGCGCCCGATACCGACATTATTGGGGCGCATCGTGCGCTTTCCAATCGTTAGTTTCTAATGACGCGATTGACGCAGGGTCGGATGGGGGCGACGGGCGACCGGCGAGGGGCGACATGCTTCCGGCGCGGTGCAGCCGCGGCGATGCGGCTGGCGGGACGCCGGCGCACGGAACCGTGCGCCGGCTGAGCGGGCAGGTGGTCAGGCGGCCGCGTCGGCGGCGCGCTCGGCCGCTTCGATCGTGTTGATCAGCAGCATCGTGATGGTCATCGGGCCGACGCCGCCCGGCACCGGCGTGATGTAGCCGGCCACTTCCTTCACGCCCGCGAAATCGACGTCGCCGCACAGCTTGCCGGCGTCGTCGCGGTTCATGCCGACGTCGATCACCGTTGCACCCGGCTTCACCATGTCGGCGGTCAGGATGTTGCGCTTGCCGACTGCCGCGACCACGACATCGGCCTGGCGCGTGTGCGCGGCGAGGTCGCGCGTCTTGCTGTGGCAGATCGTCACGGTCGCGCCGGCGTCGAGCAGCATCATCGCCATCGGCTTGCCGACGATGTTCGAGCGGCCGATCACGACCGCGTTCGCGCCCTGCAGCGCGATGCCGTGCGCCTCGAACATCTTCATCACGCCGTACGGCGTGCACGGGCGGAACAGCGGTTTGCCGGTCATCAGCGCGCCCGCGTTCGCGACGTGGAAGCCGTCGACGTCCTTCTCCGGTGCGATCGCCTCGATCACCTTGTGGCTGTCGATATGCGCCGGCAGCGGCAGCTGGACGAGGATGCCGTGGATCTTCGGGTCGCGGTTCAGTTCGTCGATGCGCGCGAGCAGGTCGGCTTCCGACAGCGTGGCCGGGTATGCATCCTTCTGTGAGAAGAAGCCGTTGTCCTCGCACGCCTTGATCTTGTTGCGCACGTAGACTTCGCTCGCCGGGTTTGCGCCGACGAGGATCACCGCGAGGCCGGGCTGGTGGCCGCGTGCGGTCAGGGCGGCGGCGCGTTCGGCGGCCTGCGCGCGCAGGGTCTTCGAAAGGGCGTTGCCGTCGATGAGGAGGGCTGTCATGGTGGTGGGTCCTGCCGGGAAGTTGGAATGCGGGCGTGCGGCACCCGAAGCGCCGCAGCAAAGCACGCAATTATACCGTTCGCCTGCTGCCGTCCGACAGGGAATCAGCGAGAAGCGTCATGGCCGCGGCGCGCGTGCGCCGGGAGAAAAGGCCGCCGCCGCGCGAGTGGGCCGCATCGCGCGGGGCGGCAGACGTCGTCTGCGGGCCGGGCGGGCAAGCGCCGCCGCGGCCGCTGAAGACGCTCAGGCCTGCTTCTTCGACAGCGCGAGGCGCAGCAGGTCGGCCACCGTGTTGACGTTGAGCTTTTCCATGATGTTCGCGCGGTGCGCCTCGACCGTCTTGATGCTGATGCCGAGATCGTCGGCGATCTGCTTGTTCAGGCGGCCCGCGATGATGCGTTCGAGCACCTGCTGCTCGCGCGCGGTCAGCTTCGACAGGCGTTCGCTCGCGGCCCGCTGTTCCTGGACGCTCTTGCTTTCGCTTCGGGCCTTGTCGAGCATCCGCTCGACGAGCTTGCGCAGCTCGGCCTCGTCGAACGGTTTCTCGATAAAGTCCATCGCACCCTTTTTCATCGTCGACACGGCCATCGGCACGTCGCCGTGACCCGTGACGAAAATGATCGGCAGCGCGGCATTGTCGGCGATCAGGCGTTCCTGCAGCTCGAGACCGCTCATGCCCGACATCCGCACGTCGAGAATCAGGCAGGCGATCTGGCCGGCCTGCTGCGCCGGCTGGTAGGCATCGAGGAACTGCTCCGCGCTCGAGAAGCATTGCACGCGATAGCCGTTCGCCTCCAGCAGCCAGCGCAGCGAGTCCCGTACGGCCTCGTCGTCGTCGACGACAAAGACGGTTTCCTGAGTGGTGGTGACAGGGCTATTCATAGTTCTCCCGTAACGGTATGTGATGCCGATGCCTCGCGCCCCCCTTGGCCGAGATCAGCGGGTTCCCCAATGGGCAGGCTGCAGTGGAACGTCGCGCCGGAAATGCGGCCATCCGGCTCGACGTTGTTGACCACCCACAGACGCCCCCGATGCGATTCGATGATCGAACGGCAGATATTCAGCCCCATGCCCATGCCATCGGACTTGGTGCTGTAAAACGGTTCAAACAGGCGCTCGGCGGTCGCTTCGTCGACGCCCGGACCCTGGTCGATCACGCGGATGTCGACGAAGCCCGCATCGATGTCGGCGACGACGCGGATCACGCCGTCCGCCGACGCCGGCTTCACGTCGGCCATCGCCTCGGCCGCGTTCTTCATCAGGTTCATCAGCACCTGTTCGATCAGCACGGGGTCGACATAAATAATAGGCATTCTTGCGAGGATTTCCGTGACGATCCGGATCCTGCGCTTCCTGGCCTCGATTTCGGCGAGCCCGACCGCGTCGGCGACGATGTCCGCGACCCTTGCCGGCTGGCGTTTCGGCTCGCTGCGCTTCACGAATTCGCGGATCCGCTTGACGATCATCCCGGCGCGCAGCGCCTGCTGCGCGGTCTTTTCCAGCGCGGGCTGCAGCGTCTCGGGCGTGCCGCGGCCGCTCTTGACGAGCGCGAGCGTGCCCGAGCAGTAGTTGTTGATCGCGGCGAGCGGCTGGTTCAATTCGTGTGCAATCGACGACGCCATTTCACCCATCGTCATCAATCGGCTCGTGAACTGCAGCTTTTCTTCCTGCTGGTGCGCGAGTTCCTGCGCCTTCTTGCGGGTCGTGATGTCGGTCGCGATCTGCATCTGCGCGAGGTGGCCGTCGACCCACTGGATGTACTGGCGGCGCACTTCGAACCATTTCTGGATGCTCTCGACGTACACCTCCTGCGCATCGGCCGTGCTGCTCGTCAGCGCGGCGGCCGGCAGGCCCGCGAACGCGTCGACCATGTCGATCGAGTCGGACGAGGCCTGAGCGCGGTCGAAGCCGCCGCCCGACAGCTCGAGATGGCCGTCCGGGCGGATGCCGAACAGGTGGCGGTAGTAGCGGTTCGCGAACAGCAGCTCGGCTTCGTCGGCGGCCAGCACCGATACCGCGGCGTCGAGGCTTTCGAGCACGGTCGTGAAGCGCTCGTGCGCGGCCGCGAGTTCCTCGCGGGCGCGCTTCGGCTCGGTGATGTCGGTCATCGACGACATCCAGCCGGTCTGGCGGCCCGAGCTGTCGATCAGCGGCGACACGTACAGGCGCGCATGGAACAGCGTGCCGTTCTTGCGCCGCACGCGCAGCTCGAAGCCCGAGCTCGGCGCCTTGCCGCGCAGCGTCATGTCGAGCTGGCGCTGCATTTCCGGGTACGCGTCGCGCGGCCAGTACGGGAACGGCGCGACCTTGCCGACGAGGTCGGTTTCGTCCCAGCCCGTCATCCGGCAGAACGCGGGGTTCACGTGCGTGATGCGGCCGTGCATGTCGAGCACGCGCATGCCGATCAGCACCGAGTTTTCCATCGCGCGGCGGAAGAACGCTTCCGCGTACAGAGCCTGCTGCGCCTCGAAGCGCTGGCGCGTGTGCTTCCACAGGCTCCAGAGACTCCACAGCACGAAGCACGACAGGCCGGCGACGAGCCACACGAGCGTGTTGTTGGTCAGGTTCGTGAGCTGCGGGAACGCGTACACGCGCACCGTCAGCCCCTGGCCGGGCGGATCGAGCGGAAGATCGTAGTGCGAGTCGCGCGGCAGGCGCGGGCGCGTCGACGTGGACGACAGCTCGCGGTTGTTCGAATCGGTGATCGAGATCTTGTACTTCGACGACAGTTCCTGCGGGATGTCGTGCTTCAGGATGCCTTCGACCGAGAACACCGCGGCGATCGAGCCGAGATATTCGCGGTCGCCGCGCATCACGGGCGTCTGCAGCGTGATGAAGCCGTTGCCGAAGTCGTCGTAGATCAGCGGCGAATAGGCCTGGCGGCGCGTGCTGCGCGCCTCGTCGTACGCGCCGCGCACGGCTTCCTGCATCTGCGCGTCGCCGGGCTTCGCGAGCCGCTGGCCGAGCAGCGGCGGATGCACGGTCGGCCAGCGCTGCACGCCGGGCGCGGTGTACCAGTTCAGGTAGAGGATTTCCGGATGCGTCTGCATCACGTCCGCGACGGCCATCTGGAACGCGTTCTGGTCGAGGCGGCCCGACGCGAGATCGCGCGACAGCGCCTGCAGCTGTTCCTGCGCGCCGGTCATCGACAGGCGGATCTGCTGCTGCGCCCATGCGACGTTACGGAAGAGGGTGTCTTCCTGCTGCTGCTGTTCGCGGCGATTGAGGCTCCACAGGATGAGGCTCATCACCACGAGGAACACCAGGATCGACAGCAGCGGCGTCAGCAAATAGGAATTGGACCACCACGGTCCGTGGTGCCAACGGGACGGCTGCGACTCCGCCGGCGGGCCCGACGGTCGCGCCGAGCGTGCGAAAAGCCGATCGGTCAACATGGCAGGATTGTAGCGCAGCGCAATACATGGAAAACCTGTACCGGATATGTTGAACGGAAACGGATTTGTTCCGCTGCCGCGTGCCGGAGCGCCCCGAAACATGGGTGCAGCGCAGCAATATTCCGCATTGCGAGAAAAGATCTCACAATTCGAAAATTTTGTTGCGCAGCCCCGCGGACGCTCATTACAATCCGCTGGAGCTTGCCCGCAGCCGGCCGCGTCGCGTCGTCTGCATGAGAGCGATCCTCACATTCCAGGACCCAGGAGACGAGAATGTCCGCTGTACCGAACGAAGTGATGAAGTATGTCGCCGCCGAACGTGACGACGACCCGCAAGAAACCGTCGAGTGGCTGGAGTCGCTCGATGGCGTGATCTCCTCCGTGGGCACCGGCCGCGCGCATTACCTGATCGAAAAGCAAATCGAGTTCGCCCGCATGCACGGCGAACACCTGCCGTTCTCCGCCAACACCCCGTACATCAACACGATTCCGGTCGAAGCACAGGCGAAGATCCCGGGCGACCAGGATATCGAGCACCGTATCCGTTCGTACACGCGCTGGAACGCGCTGGCGATGGTGCTGCGTGCAGGCAAGGACACGAACGTCGGCGGCCACATCGCCTCGTTCGCATCGGCCGCGACGCTCTATGACGTCGGCTACAACCACTTCTGGCACGCAGCGTCCGACCAGCACGGCGGCGATCTCGTGTTCGTGCAGGGCCACTCGTCGCCGGGCGTGTACTCGCGCGCGTTCCTGCTCGGCCGCCTGAAGGAGGAGCAGCTCGACAACTTCCGCCAGGAAGTCGACGGCAAGGGCATCTCGTCGTACCCGCACCCGTGGCTGATGCCGGACTTCTGGCAGTTCCCGACCGTGTCGATGGGTCTCGGCCCGATCATGGCGATCTACCAGGCGCGCTTCATGAAGTACCTGGAGGCACGCGGCATCACGAAGACGGAAGGCCGCAAGGTGTGGGCATTCCTCGGCGACGGCGAGACGGACGAACCGGAATCGCTCGGCGCGATCGGGATGGCGAGCCGCGAGAAGCTCGACAACCTCGTGTTCGTGATCAACTGCAACCTGCAGCGTCTCGACGGCCCGGTGCGCGGCAACGGCAAGATCATCCAGGAACTCGAATCGGAATTCCGCGGCGCCGGCTGGAACGTGATCAAGGTCATCTGGGGCAGCCGCTGGGATGCGCTGTTCGCGCGCGACAAGTCGGGCGCGCTGATGCGCCGCATGATGGACGTCGTCGACGGCGAGTACCAGACGTACAAGTCGGAATCGGGCGCGTTCGTGCGCGAGCACTTCTTCAACACGCCCGAGCTGAAGGCGCTCGTCGCCGACTGGTCGGACGACGACATCTGGGCACTGAACCGCGGCGGTCACGATCCGCACAAGATCTACGCGGCCTTCCACGAAGCCACGAACACGAAGGGCGCGCCGACCGTCATCCTCGCGAAGACCATCAAGGGCTACGGGATGGGCGAGTCGGGCCAGGCGATGAACATCACGCACCAGCAGAAGAAGCTGCCGGTCGAGCAACTGAAGAAGTTCCGTGACCAGTTCCGCCTGCCGATCACCGACGAGCAGATCGCCGACGTGCCGTACCTGAAGTTCGAGGAAGGCTCGAAGGAGCTCGAATACATGCGCAAGCAGCGCATGGATCTCGGCGGCTACCTGCCGCATCGCCGCGAGAAGGCGACGTCGCTGCCGGTGCCGGCGCTCGACGCGTTCGAGCCGCTCTTGAAGGGCACGGGCGAAGGCCGCGAGATCTCGACGACGATGGCGTTCGTGCGGATCCTGAACATCCTGCTGAAGGACAAGGCGCTGGGCAAGCGCGTCGTGCCGATCGTCCCGGACGAATCGCGTACGTTCGGCATGGAAGGCCTGTTCCGCCAGATCGGCATCTGGAATCAGCAGGGCCAGAAGTACGTGCCGGAAGATTCCGACCAGCTGATGTTCTACAAGGAATCGGAAACCGGCCAGATCCTGCAGGAAGGCATCAACGAAGCGGGCGGCATGTGCGACTGGATCGCTGCGGCGACGTCGTACTCGACGCACGGCGAGATCATGGTGCCGTTCTACATCTTCTATTCGATGTTCGGCTTCCAGCGGATCGGCGACCTCGCGTGGGCCGCGGGCGACATGCGTTCGCGCGGCTTCCTGCTCGGCGGTACCGCGGGCCGCACGACGCTGAACGGCGAAGGCCTGCAGCACGAAGACGGCCATTCGCTCCTGTGGGCGGCATCGGTGCCGAACTGCGTGAGCTACGACCCGACGTTCGGCTATGAACTCGCCGTGATCATCCAGGACGGCCTGCGCCGCATGGTGCAGGACCAGGAAGACGTGTACTACTACATCACGGTGATGAACGAGAACTACGAGCACCCGGCGATTCCGCAGGGCGACCACGTAGCGGCCGACATCATCAAGGGCATGTACGCGTTCCGCAAGGCCGACGCCGACAAGAAGGCGCCGCGCGTCCAGCTGCTCGGCGCGGGCACGATCTTCAACGAAGTGATCGCTGCGGCCGACCTGCTGAAGAACGACTGGGGCGTCGCTGCCGACCTGTGGAGCGTGCCGAGCTTCACCGAGCTCGCGCGTGAAGGCCACCAGGTCGAACGCTGGAACCTGCTCCATCCGACCGAAGAGCGTCGCCTGTCGCACGTGCAGAAGTGCCTGAAGGACACGCAGGGCCCGGTCATCGCATCGACCGACTACGTCCGTGCGCTGGTCGACCAGATCCGCGGCCAGGTCGATCGCCGCTTCGTCGTGCTGGGCACCGACGGCTTCGGCCGCTCGGATACCCGCGAGAAGCTCCGTCACTTCTTCGAAGTCGACCGTCACTGGGTCACCGTCGCCGCGCTCAACGCGCTGGCCGACGAAGGCACGATCGAGCGCAAGGTGGTCGCGGACGCGATTGCCAAGTACAACCTCGATCCGTCCAAGCCCAACCCGATGACCGTTTAACGCACACGCCGTGTGATGCCGCGCGCCGCTCCCGCGAGGAGCGCGCGCGGCCATGGAGACAGAAACAGATGAGTCAAGCGATCGAAGTGAAGGTGCCGGATATCGGCGATTACAAGGACGTGCCGGTGATCGAGATCGGCGTGAAGGTCGGCGATACGGTCGAGCCCGAGCAGTCGCTCGTTACGCTCGAGTCGGACAAGGCGACGATGGACGTGCCGAGCCCGGTCGGCGGCGTCGTGAAGGAAATCAAGGTCAAGGTGGGCGATTCCGTGTCGGAAGGCTCGCTGATCATTCTGCTCGAAGGCGGCGCTGCGGCGCAGGCGAACGGCGCGGCTGCGCCTGCCGCCGCTCCGGCTCAGGCTCCGACGGCAGCGCCGGCCCCGGCCGCGGCAGCCCCGGCGGCCGCACCGGCAGCAGCCGGCGGCACGTTCGAGGTGAAGGTGCCCGACATCGGCGACTATAAGGACGTGCCGGTGATCGAGATCGGCGTGAAGGTCGGCGACACGGTCGAGAAGGAACAGTCGCTCGTCACGCTCGAGTCGGACAAGGCGACGATGGACGTGCCGAGCCCGGCCGCCGGCGTCGTGAAGGATATCAAGGTCAAGGTGGGCGATTCGGTATCGGAAGGCACGCTGATCGTGCTGCTCGAAGCCGCAGGCGCACCGGCTGCCGCTCCGCAGGCGAGCGCGCCGGCTCCGGCCGCTGCCGCGCCGGCTGCTGCTCCGGCACCCGCGCAGGCTGCGCCGGCACCGGCTGCCGCGGCCCCGGCCCCGGCCGCTGCGCCGTCGGGCGAATACCGCGCGAGCCACGCGTCGCCGTCGGTGCGCAAGTTCGCGCGCGAACTCGGCGTCGAAGTCGCACGCGTGCAGGGTTCGGGTCCGAAGGGTCGCATTACGAAGGAAGACGTCACGGGCTTCGTGAAGGGCGTGATGACCGGCCAGCGCGCGGCACCGGCAGCGGCAGCCGCGCCGGCAGGCGGCGGCGAGCTGAACCTGCTGCCGTGGCCGAAGGTCGACTTCTCGAAGTTCGGCCCGTTCGAGGCGAAGCCGCTGTCGCGCATAAAGAAGATCTCGGGCGCGAACCTGCATCGCAACTGGGTGATGATCCCGCACGTCACGAACAACGACGAAGCGGACATCACCGAGCTCGAAGCGCTGCGTGTCCAGCTGAACAAGGAAAACGAGAAGGCGGGCGTGAAGTTCACGATGCTCGCGTTCGTGATCAAGGCAGTCGTCGCCGCGCTGAAGAAATTCCCGACCTTCAACGCGAGCCTCGACGGCGACAACCTCGTGTTCAAGCAGTACTTCCACGTCGGTTTCGCGGCCGATACGCCGAACGGCCTCGTCGTGCCGGTGATCCGCGATGCGGACAAGAAGGGTCTCGTCGACATCGCGAAGGAAATGAGCGACCTGTCGAAGGCCGCGCGCGAAGGCAAGCTGAAGCCGGACCAGATGCAGGGCGGCTGCTTCTCGATCTCGTCGCTCGGCGGGATCGGTGGCACCAACTTCACGCCGATCATCAACGCGCCGGAAGTGGCGATCCTCGGGTTGTCGCGCGGGCAGATGAAGCCGGTGTGGGACGGCAAGCAGTTCGTGCCGCGTCTCATGCTGCCGCTGTCGCTGTCGTATGACCATCGCGTCATCGATGGCGCCGAAGCCGCGCGGTTCAATGCGTATCTCGGCGCGTTGCTCGGCGATTTCCGTCGCATCGCTCTTTGATGAGCGGGGAGGGGGCTCGCGGGGGCGTGGGTTTTTTGTTTGTTATCCGCGCCCTGTCGTTGAACCTGTATTGCTGACGGTCTGCTAGCGTCGCCCCTGCGCGGGGCGGCGGTCACTTTTCTTTGTCTTCCAAAGAAAAGTAACCAAAAGAAAGGCGCGTCCTTGGGCGGACAGCAAAGGTGGTCCTGCCCAGGTTCGCGTTCTTTTGCCAGGCCGTCGTTGCAGGTTCTTTCTGCGGGTTCCTCCCCCCTCTGTCTGCAGTCAATCAAGAAGGGGACAGTAATGAGTCTCATCGAAGTCAAGGTTCCGGATATCGGCGATTTCAGCGGCGTCGATGTCATCGAAGTCAACGTCAAACCCGGCGACGTGATCGAAAAAGAGCAAACGCTCATCACGCTCGAATCCGATAAAGCCTCCATGGAAGTGCCCAGCGACGTCGCCGGCACCGTCAAGGAAATCAAGGTCAAAGCCGGCGAGAAAGTCTCGCAAGGCACCGTCATCGCCATCGTCGAAGCTTCGGCAGGCGTCGCCGCACCCGCACCCGCGAAAGCACCCGAAGCGCCGAAGCCCGCAGCAGCTGCACCCGCGCCGGCGCCCGCGCCGCAAGCCGGCAGCTACAACGGTGCCGCCGACATCGAGTGCGACATGCTCGTGCTCGGCGCCGGCCCCGGCGGCTACTCGGCCGCGTTCCGCGCCGCCGACCTCGGCATGAAGACCGTGCTCGTCGAACGCTACTCGACACTCGGCGGCGTGTGCCTGAACGTCGGCTGTATCCCGTCGAAGGCGCTGCTGCATACGTCGCTCGTCGTCGAAGAAGCCGCGGCGCTCGCGTCGCACGGCATCACGTTCGGCAAGCCGCAGGTCGACCTCGACAAGCTGCGCGACTTCAAGGGCGGCGTCGTCAAGAAACTGACGACGGGCCTCGCCGGCATGGCCAAGGCACGCAAGGTCGAAGTGGTCACGGGCGTCGGCGCATTCGTCGACCCGTTCCACATGGAAGTGCAGGGCGAAAACGGCAAGAAGGTCGTCAAGTTCAAGCAGGCGATCATCGCCGCAGGCTCGCAAGCCGTGAAGCTGCCGTTCATGCCGGAAGACCCGCGCGTCGTCGATTCGACCGGCGCACTCGAACTGCGCCAGCTGCCGAAGCGCATGCTCGTGATCGGCGGCGGCATCATCGGCCTCGAAATGGCCACGGTGTACTCGACGCTCGGCGCCGAGATCGACGTCGTCGAAATGATGGACGGCCTGATGATGGGCGCCGACCGCGATCTCGTGAAGGTCTGGGAAAAGTACAACGCGAAGCGCTTCGGCAACGTGATGCTGAAGACCAAGACGGTCGGCGCGGAAGCGAAGGAAGACGGCATCTACGTGAAGTTCGAGGGCGAGAAGGCGCCGGCGGAAGCGCAGCGCTACGACCTCGTGCTCGTCGCGGTGGGCCGCAGCCCGAACGGCAAGAAGATCGGTGCCGACAAGGCCGGCGTCGCGGTCACGGATCGCGGCTTCATCGACGTCGACAAGCAGATGCGCACGAACGTGCCGCACATCTTCGCGATCGGCGACATCGTCGGCCAGCCGATGCTCGCGCACAAGGCGGTGCATGAAGGCCACGTCGCCGCGGAAGCCGCGCACGGCGAGAAGGCATACTTCGACGCGCTGCAGATCCCGTCGGTGGCGTACACCGATCCGGAAGTGGCGTGGGCCGGCAAGACGGAAGACCAGTGCAAGGCCGAAGGCATCAAGTACGGCAAGGCCGTGTTCCCGTGGGCCGCGTCGGGCCGCGCGATCGCGAACGGCCGCGACGAAGGCTTCACGAAGCTGATCTTCGACGAGGAAACCCACCGCGTGATCGGTGGCGCCATCGTCGGCCTGAACGCGGGCGACCTGATCAGCGAAGTGTGCCTCGCCGTCGAGATGGGCGCGGACGCGGAAGACATCGGCAAGACGATCCATCCGCACCCGACGCTCGGCGAATCGGTCGGCATGGCCGCCGAACTGTACGAAGGCGTCTGTACGGACCTGCCGCCGCAACGCAAGAAGTAACGCGACGCGCACGGCCGGCCATGCGCCGGTTACAAAAAACGCCGCCGCCCGGGCAATCCGGACGGCGGCGTTTTCCTTTGCCTGCGGCCGATGCGGCGATCAAACCGCTTGATCGAGCGCGGCGAGCGGCGGGCCGTTCGCGCACGTTCCGGCGCCGGAAACGAAAAAGCCGCGCTGGGCGCGGCTCTTTCAGGAGCAGGGGACGCTTACGCGGCCGGCTTGCTCGAACGACGTGCGGCAGCGGCGGTCGCAGCCTTCGTGGCGACGGCAGCAGCAGCGTTGAAGTTCGTTTCGGCGATTTCGACGGCTTGCTTCGTGGCCTTCTGAACCGTTTCGTACGTGGTGTTCGCAGCGTTCAGTGCCGACTTCAGCGCGGCGACAGCCGTTTCCGAACCGGCCGGGGCGTTCTTCGCGACGTTGTCGACGAGTGCCTGGACCTTCTTGTTCTGCTCTTCGAATTGCGCTTCGGCAACCTTCGCGAACTCGGCTTGTGTCGACGATGCGATTTCGTACAGGTGACGGCCGTACGACAGCACCTTTTCGGCGACCGGCTGCGACAGGCTGGCTTGCAGTGCGATCAGTTCCTGAGCGTCCTTCACCGACAGCAGGCGCTGTGCGTTTTCCTGCCCCTCGGTCAGCGTCGACTTCACGACCTGCAGGTTGAGTTCGATCAGCTTTTCGACGCCTTCGAATGCCTTGGTCGTCAGACCGAACAGGCTTTCGAGGTTGGCTTTTTGTGCAGCGGCGATTTGCTCGGGGGTCAGCAAGGACATGTCAAGCTCCTGAAAAGCGATCGCGTCGATCGCAGAGATAAAGGGCACTACGCTGGGGAACCTCGGATGCGCGTGCTTTGTGCAACGCAGCAATGAGGCCTATTTTAGGGCAGAGGAAGCGGATGTCAAGTACTTTTTGTGCGTTGCACAATCATCGTAAATTATCGATAAAACAACGAGTTATCGTGGCCGTTCGGAATCGGTTTCATGCGTAATCCCAAATGGTGCGCACGGCCGCAGGGCGAGCGCGGCGCACCATGATCACGCACAGGTAAACCTGACAGGCCCCTGGAACGTTATCCTTCTGTTCCTGTCGAAGAACGCGCCGTTTCGATGCGCGTGCCGTGGCGACGTGCCGCCGCCACGGTCGAGACCGGCGCCCTTGGCACGTCGAGCACCGGATACGTAGTTTCCCCGCTTTAAATCGCCTCCAAAGTGACGTTATCTCAATTAACCGTGTGGTAATCGGGAGACGGGCGCTGTCGGGCAGTGCACTCATTGGTTTTTTCGATGGGGGCGGGAGGGGTCATTGGTCTGAGGTTGGCCGACCCTTACATTCCGGTTTAACGACGATCGGTAAGTGCCTAATATTGCTCTTTTTTTCAGCTTTAACTACACTTGCGGAAACCTCCCGCCCGCTTTGTCCAGACCCCAATGAAAGCCGAATCGTTTTCACCGCGCAGATTGTTGCAGAGCATGACGCTCGGCACGGCTGTGTCGGTCGCAGTCGCCTTGCTGGCGACTACAGCGTCCGTCGCGCCTGCTGACGCCTTTGCCGCCACTGCGAAGACCCAACAAGCCGCCAAGAAAAAGGCCGTCGCTCCTGCTTCGTCAGCGAAGAAGAAGTCGGCCAAGGCGACCTCCGACAAATCCGCCAAGGTCGCCGAGGCCGATGCGCCGCGCGCGAAGGCGTCGCGAAAGCGGGTGACGCTCGCCGCGAACAACCTGCATGGCGGCCACCGCGGCGCGGTCCGCAAGGTCGCGTTCCAGCCGCGCCGTCCGACGGTTGGCCAGGCGTTCGGCCTGCACGACACGCCCGACGCGCTCGCGCTGCGTTCGAGCGTCGCGTACGTCGTCGACCAGAATTCCGGGGAGCCGCTGTTCGACAAGAATTCGCACGCCGTCGTGCCGATCGCGTCGATCTCGAAGCTGATGACGGCGATGGTCGTGCTCGACTCGAAGTCGCCGATGACCGACCAGATCGAAGTCACCGACGAAGACCGCGACTACGAGAAGGGCACGGGCTCGCGCCTGTCGGTCGGCTCGGTGCTGTCGCGCGAGGACATGCTGCACATCGCGCTGATGGCGTCGGAAAACCGCGCGGCCGCGTCGCTGTCGCGTTACTACCCGGGCGGGCGTCCGGCATTCATCGCCGCGATGAACGCGAAGGCGAAGGCGCTCGGCATGACCGATACGCACTTCGAGAATTCGACGGGCCTGTCGAGTTCGAACGTGTCGAGCGCACGTGACCTCGTGAAGATGGTCAATGCGGCGTACCAGTATCCGATGATCCGTCAGTTCTCGACCGATCGCACGTACGAGGTGTACACGGGCAAGCGCAACCTGGTCTACAACAGCACCAATGCGCTGATCCGCGGCAACGGCTCGTGGGACATCGGCCTGCAGAAGACGGGCTTCATCAACGAAGCAGGCGAATGCCTCGTGATGCAGGCGACGATCCACGGCCGGCCGATGGTGATGGTGCTGCTCGACTCGTTCGGCAAGTACTCGCGCTTCGCCGACGCATCGCGCCTGCGCAACTGGCTCGACGCCGGTGGCGGCGAGCGCCTGACGGCAGCCAACACGCCGAACGGCGGCACCTGATCGCGTCGCGGCGGTTCGCCGCCGCTTCGCAGGTTCCAAGAAAAAAGCCCCGCAATCGCGGGGCTTTTTTGTCGGGCATGAACCGGGGTGGGCGAGGGCAGGCTTACGCCTGCCGCTGCAGTCCGTCCACGTCCTTCGAGGGCGCAGGCCGGTAGCCGAGCGATTCCGAGATGGTGAGCGCGGTGCGGCTCAACTGGCCGAGCCACGCGTCTTGCAGGCGGTCGGCTGGTGCCGACAGCGACAGGCCCGCGACGAGCTTGCCCGAATCGTCGTAGATGCCGGCCGCGATGCAGCGCACGCCGAGCTCCAGCTCCTCGTTGTCGCGCGCGCACGATTGCTGGCGGACGATCGTCAGCTCGCGCTCGAGCTTCGCGATGTCGGTGATGCTGTTCTGCGTATGGCCGGACAGCCCGGTGCGCGTTGCATAGGCGCGCACGCGCGACGTTTCGTCGGCCGCGAGGAACAGCTTGCCGACCGACGTCAGGTGCAGCGGCGCACGGCCGCCGATCGCGCGGACGACCTGCATCCCCGAGCGTTCGGAATACGCGCGCTCGATGTAGACGATCTCGTCGCCCTGGCGTACCGACAGGTTCACGGTCTGCCCGGTGAGGCGGTGCAGTTCGCGCATCGGCATCAGCGCCGCGTCGCGCACCGACAGGCGCGCCTTCACGAGGTTGCCGAGTTCCAGCAGCCGCATGCCGAGGCGGTAGGTGCCGGGATCGGAACGGTCGACGAGGCGACAGGTCACCATGTCGTTGAGGATGCGGTGCGCGGTCGACGGGTGCAGCTCCGTGCGCTGCGCCAGTTCCTTCAGGCTGACAGGATCGCTGTGCGCGGCGAGCGCGTCCAGCAACCGCATCATGCGTTCGATCACCTGGATCGACGTTTTTGAATCCGGGGTGGGTTGGCTCATGTCGGGGGAGAAATCGGTTGACGCGTCAAGCGGTGTTGCAACGATTGTATCTCGTATCGTGAAAAAAGCGAACGCCGTTCGAGGAAGTCCTCGTTTCTCGCATGGCCGGGTTGCACGCGAGCCGGCGTTGGTCTTGCCAGCCAAACGGCGGATAATGAGAGCCGTTTTCTCGAAGGAGCACGTATGCGAGTCGGTTTGTTCGTGACCTGCCTGGTCGATCTGATGCGCCCCGAAATCGGTTTCTCGGCGCTGAAGCTGATTCGCGACGCCGGCTACGAGGTGATCGTGCCGCCCGCGCAGACCTGCTGCGGCCAGCCGGCCTACAACTCGGGCGACCGTGCGCTCGCGCGCGACCTCGCGGAAAAGACGCTGCGCGAGTTCGAGCAGTTCGATTACGTCGTCGCGCCGTCGGGTTCGTGCGGCGGGATGATTCGCGCGCACTACGGCGACCTGTTCCGCGACGATCCCGAACTGATGGGGCGCTACACGCGGTTCCAGCAGAAAGTCTACGAACTGACCGATTTCCTCGCGAACGTCGCGAAGGTGTCGCTCGCGCCGGGCGAATTCACCGGGCCCGTCACCTATCACGATTCGTGCTCGGGCCTGCGCGAGCTCGGCGTGAAGGCGCAGCCGCGCGCGCTGCTGGCGCAGCGCGGCGTCGCGGTCACCGAGATGAAGGACTGCGAGCACTGCTGCGGCTTCGGCGGCACGTTTGCGGTCAAGTACGGCGACATCTCGGCGGCCATCGCGGACGAGAAATGCGCGAACGTGCGCGCATCGGGCACGGGCGCCGTCGTGCTCGGCGATCTCGGCTGCATGCTGAACATCGAAGGGCGGTTGCGCCGCACCGGCGACCGCGACACACGCGTGCTGCACGTCGCGCAGGTGCTGGCGGGCGACGTCTGACGCCCGGTTCCGCTCACTTTTCCCCGATACCGCGATGCAAGTCCAATCGATGCATTTCAAGGCGCGCGCCAGCCAGAAGCTGGCCGACCAGCGCCTGCAGCAGAACCTGAAGAAGCTGTCGACGAAGTTCGTGTCCGCGCGCGCCGACGCGATGACCGCGATCGACTTCCCGGCCACGCGCGCCGCGCTCAAGGCGCGCCGCAACCGCGCGCTTGAGAACCTCGATGTCTGGCTCGAAGCGTTCGAGCGCGAGGCGACGCGGCGCGGCACGACGGTACTGTTCGCCGAAACGACCGCGGATGCCGCGCGGCTCGTCGCCGACATCGCGCGCCGGCACGACGTGAAGAAGGTCATCAAGACCAAGTCGATGGTGTCGGAGGAAATGCGCCTGAACGCGGTGCTCGCGGAGATGGGCGTGCAGTCGATCGAGACGGATCTCGGCGAATACATCCTGCAGATCAACGACAACGAGCCGCCGAGCCACATCATTGCGCCCGTCGTGCACAAGGACAAGGACGAGATCGCCGACCTGTTCGCGCGCACGCACCACCGCGAGCGGCTCACCGAGATCCCGGACATGACGCGCGAGGCGCGCGAGGTGCTGCGCCCGCATTTCATGTCGGCCGACATGGGTGTGACGGGCGGCAACTTCGTGATCGCCGAGACGGGCTCGGTCGCGATCGTGACGAACGAAGGGAACGAGGGCATGTGCACGGTGATGCCGCGCGTGCACGTGGCGGTGACGGGCATCGAGAAGGTGCTGCCGACGCTCGAGGACCTCGCGACCGCGATGCGACTGCTGCCGCGTTCCGCGACGGGGCAGAAGACGTCGAACTATTTCTCGCTGCTGACCGGGCCGCGCGGGCCTGGCGACGAGGATGGTCCCGAGCACAACTACGTGGTGCTGGTCGACGGCGGCCGCACGGGCCTGCTCGGCGGCGAGTTCCAGGACATGCTGCGCTGCATCCGCTGCGGCGCGTGCATGAACCACTGCCCGGTGTACCAGAAGGTCGGCGGCCACGCGTACGGCTGGGTCTATCCGGGGCCGATGGGTTCGGTGCTGACGCCGAGCTACGTCGGGCTCGACCGCACGCTCGACCTGCCGCAGGCCGCGACGCTCTGCGGCGAATGCGACAGCGTGTGCCCGGCCGGCATTCCGTTGTCGCACCTGCTGCGCACGCTGCGCGAGAAGCAGGTCGAGCGGCACCTGCGGCCGTGGCGCGAGCGGGCGGCGCTCGCCGCGTGGGGCTTCTTCGCACGGCGGCCGATGCTGTACGCGCTGACGACCAAGCTCGCGGTGCGCGTCCTCGAGCGCTTGGGCGGCAGCGGCGGCATGCTGCGGCGCCTGCCGATGATGGGCGGCTGGATGGATACGCGCGACATGCCCACGCCGACCGGGCGCACGTTCCGCGAGCTGTACGCGGCGTCCCAGAGCCACCTCGGCTGACGACTGTTCAGCGGGCGACAACAGTGCGTTCGCTATTTGCATATTTATCTCGATAGGTGCGGTCTATAGAATCCTGTCTGTAGTCCCCGGAAGTGGATTTCGGGGTACCCGGTCAAGGAGGTTCGCATCATGAGAAAGACAATATCGATGTACTGGCCGCTGGCAATCGTCGTCCCGCTGGCAGCGGCAGCCTATCTGCATGCGATGGCCGATGCGCCGTCGCGTGGCCCGCTGGCGGTGCACCAGGCGTCTGCCGAGCTGGCGCGCGCGGTGTCGTTCGGGCTGGTCGGCGACGCGGCCAAGCCGCTGCCGGCGGCAGCCGGCGACGTCGTGCTCGCCGCGCCGAAGGCGCTGTAATGCACGGCGCCGTCGCTTTGCGCGGCGGCGCGATTTCGGCCGTCTTTGTATAATGGCTGGCTATTCCCTCACGCGGTCCGCCGCAACTTCCCGATAGTGCGATGACCCGCGTTGCGATCTGTTTCGTCTGTCTCGGCAACATCTGCCGCTCGCCCACCGCGGAAGGCGTGATGCGCCACCAGGTCGACGCGGCCGCGCTGGCCGACCGGATCGCGATCGATTCGGCCGGCACCGGCGACTGGCACGTGGGCGAGCCGCCCGATACGCGGGCGCAGGCAGCCGCGCTCGGCCGCGGCTACGACTTGTCGGCGCTGCGCGCGCGGCAGGTGAGCGCGGCGGATTTCGAGCGCTTCGACCTGCTGCTGGCGATGGACGAGGCGAATCTCGCGGAATTGCGGCGGCGCTGCCCGCCGCAGCATCGCGACAAGGTGCGCCTGCTGATGGAGTTCGCGCCGGGATCGGGCGAAACCGAAGTGGCCGATCCGTATTTCGGCGGCGCGCAGGGGTTCGAACAGGTGCTCGACCAGGTCGAGCGCGCGTGCGCGGGCCTGCTGGAAACGCTTCGCGCCCGTACGGCGCGCTGATCGCACGGTATTCAGCGGTCTGCGAATACCCTTTCAAAGACATGGATACTTGACTAAAACCGTCAAATATTTATACTTGACCAAAATCGTCAAGATTGCAGTCCCCTAGACACCATGAGACTCACCACCAAAGGCCGTTTCGCCGTCACGGCGATGATTGACTTGGCACTGCGCCAGGAGCAGGGCCCGGTGACGCTTGCAGGCATCAGCCAGCGCCAGCGGATTTCGCTCTCGTATCTCGAACAGCTGTTCGGCAAGCTGCGCAGGCATGAAATCGTCGAATCCGTGCGCGGCCCGGGCGGCGGCTACAACCTCGCGCGTCGCGCGCAGGACGTCACCGTTGCCGACATCATCATCGCGGTCGATGAACCGCTCGATGCCACGCAGTGCGGCGGCAAGGGCACGTGCGACGGCTCGAAGCAGCCCGACGGCCATTGCATGACGCACGAGCTGTGGTCGACCCTGAACCAGAAGATGGTCGAATACCTCGACTCCGTGTCGCTGCAGGATCTCGTCGATCAGCAGCGTGCACGCGAGGGCGCCCCTGCGGTGCTGCGCGATCGCCGCACACCGGAGCCCGTCGCCGCACCGGCCGAGCCCGTGCGCACGATGCCGCTCGGCCCCAATTCGGTGTTCAACATCGCGAGTTCGTGAGCGCGAAGGCGCCCGCCATACCCCATAACGCACATAGTTAGTCCCTGCACAGAATACCCGGAGCGACAGATGACCCAAGAGACTCTCCACCTGCCCATCTACATGGATTACAGCGCGACGACGCCGGTCGATCCGCGCGTGGTCGACAAGATGGTGCCGTACCTGCGCGAGCAGTTCGGCAACCCGGCGTCGCGCAGCCACGCTTACGGCTGGGACGCGGAGCGTGCGGTCGAAGAGGCGCGCGAACAGGTGGCCGCACTCGTGAACGCCGATCCGCGCGAGATCATCTGGACGTCCGGCGCAACCGAATCGGACAACCTCGCGATCAAGGGTGCCGCGAACTTCTACAAGGGCAAGGGCAAGCACATCATCACGGTGAAGACCGAGCACAAGGCCGTGCTCGATACGTGCCGCGAGCTCGAGCGTGACGGTTTCGAAGTCACCTACCTCGACGTGAAGGATGACGGCCTGATCGACCTCGACGTGTTCAAGGCCGCACTGCGCCCGGACACGATCCTCGTGTCGGTGATGCACGTGAACAACGAGATCGGCGTGATCCAGGACATCGAGACGATCGGCGAGATCTGCCGCGAGAAGGGCATCGTGTTCCACGTCGACGCCGCGCAGTCGACCGGCAAGGTCGTGATCGACCTCGCGAAGCTGAAGGTCGACCTGATGTCGTTCTCGGCGCACAAGACCTACGGCCCGAAGGGCATCGGCGCGCTGTACGTGCGCCGCAAGCCGCGCGTGCGCATCGAAGCGCAGATGCACGGCGGCGGCCACGAGCGCGGCATGCGTTCGGGCACGCTGGCGACGCACCAGATCGTCGGCATGGGCGAAGCGTTCCGCATCGCCCGCGAAGAAATGGCGACCGAGAACGAGCGCATCCGCATGCTGCGCGACAAGCTGCTGCGCGGCCTGTCGCAGATCGAGGAAACCTACGTGAACGGCGACATGGAACACCGTGTCCCGCACAACCTGAACATCAGCTTCAACTTCGTCGAAGGCGAGTCGCTGATCATGGCGATCAAGGACGTCGCGGTGTCGTCGGGCTCCGCATGCACGTCGGCGTCGCTCGAGCCGTCGTACGTGCTGCGTGCGCTCGGCCGCAACGACGAACTCGCGCACAGCTCGATCCGCTTCACGGTCGGCCGCTTCACGACGGAGCAGGAAGTCGACTTCGTGGTCAATCTGCTGAACAGCAAGATCGCGAAGCTGCGCGAACTGTCGCCGCTTTGGGAAATGCACCAGGAAGGCATCGATCTGTCGACGATCGAATGGGCCGCACACTAATACCGCATTGAATGCACCCGCGGGCGGATTGACGCACGCAGACGTAACGAGTCAAGGAGTCTGAGTCATGTCTTACAGCAACAAGGTTCTGGATCACTACGAAAACCCGCGCAACGTCGGTTCGTTCGCGAAGGACGACGACACGGTCGGCACGGGCATGGTCGGCGCGCCGGCTTGCGGCGACGTGATGAAGCTGCAGATCCGCGTCGGCGCGGACGGCGTGATCGAAGACGCGAAGTTCAAGACCTACGGTTGCGGTTCGGCGATCGCGTCGAGCTCGCTCGTCACCGAGTGGGTGAAGGGCAAGACGCTCGACGAAGCACTGTCGATCAAGAACACGCAGATCGCCGAGGAACTCGCGCTGCCGCCGGTGAAGATTCACTGCTCGATCCTCGCGGAAGACGCGATCAAGGCAGCCGTGGCCGACTACAAGAAGCGCCACGACACCAAGGAAGGCGATCAGGCAGCAGCCTGAGCGGCATCGAGCGGCTAGAGAAGGAAACGCGGCGGGCCCGGGTGGCGCGCCGCGGCAAGGACATCATGGCAATTACACTGACCGAAAAAGCAGCACAGCACGTCCAGAAATACCTCGTCCGTCGCGGCAAGGGTATGGGCCTGCGGCTTGGCGTTCGCACGACCGGGTGCTCGGGGCTCGCGTACAAGCTCGAGTATGTCGACGAGCTGGCTCCCGAGGATCAGGTGTTCGAGAGCCATGGCGTGAAGGTGATCGTCGATCCGAAGAGCCTCGCGTACATCGACGGCACCGAGCTCGATTTCGCCCGCGAAGGCCTGAACGAAGGGTTCAAGTTCAACAACCCGAACGTGAAGGACGAGTGCGGTTGCGGCGAATCGTTCCGCGTGTGACGCGGATCTCCGCGCGATGCGGGCAAGAGGCGGCACGGGCCGCCTTTTTAATGTGCGGCGTTTGCCGCGCGACGAACCGGAATTGAACGCGACGATGGTCTCGCTGAAAGACAGCCACTTCGACCTGTTTCACCTGCCGGCGCAATTCGCGCTCGACGAAACGGCGCTCGACGCCGCCTACCGGACGGTGCAGACGCAGGTGCATCCGGACCGCTTCGCGGCGGCCGGCGATGCGCAGAAGCGCATCGCGATGCAATGGGCCACCCGCGCGAACGAGGCGTACCGCACGCTGCGCGATCCGCTGAAGCGCGCGTCCTACCTGCTGTCGCTGCGCGGCGTCGACATCGGCGCGGAAAACAACACGGCGATGGAGCCGGCGTTCCTGATGCAGCAGATGGAGTGGCGCGAGGGCATCGAGGATGCCGCGGCCGCCCGCAACGTCGACGCGCTCGACGGGTTGCTCGCCGAGTTGCGCGACGAGAAGCGCGTGCGCGTCGAGCGTCTCGGCACGCTGCTCGACAGCGGCGCCGACCAGGCCGCCGCGGAAGCCGTGCGCCAGCTGATGTTCATCGAACGCGTCGCGTCGGAAGTGGGCGCGCAGATCGAGCGCCTCGAAACTTAACCGCGTGCCTCGCGGCACGCGCAGCAAACGGGCCAAGCGCCCGAACGAACCAAGATGGCTTTACTGCAAATTTCCGAACCGGGCATGGCGCCGGCGCCGCACCAGCGGCGACTCGCCGTCGGGATCGATCTCGGCACGACGAACTCGCTCGTCGCGGCCGTGCGCAACAGCGTGCCGGAAGTGCTGCCGGACGAAGCGGGCCGCATGCTGCTGCCGTCGGTGGTCCGCTACCTCGAGAAGGGCGGCCGTCGTATCGGCCACGAAGCGAAGGAGCAGGCCGCCACCGATCCGCGCAACACGATCGTGTCGGTCAAGCGCTTCATGGGCCGCGGCAAGGCCGAGGTCGAAGGCGCGGCGAACGCGCCGTACGAATTCGTCGATGCGCCGGGCATGGTGCAGATCCGTACCATCGACGGCGTGAAGAGCCCGGTCGAAGTGTCGGCCGAGATCCTCGCGACGCTGCGCTATCGCGCCGAGGATTCGCTTGGCGACGATCTGGTCGGCGCGGTGATCACGGTGCCTGCGTATTTCGACGACGCGCAGCGCCAGGCAACCAAGGATGCGGCGCGCCTCGCGGGCCTCAATGTGCTGCGCCTGCTGAACGAACCGACTGCCGCGGCGATCGCCTACGGCCTCGACAATGGCGCCGAAGGCCTCTACGCGGTGTACGACCTCGGCGGCGGCACGTTCGACCTGTCGATCCTGAAGCTGACGAAGGGCGTGTTCGAAGTGCTGGCTGCAGGCGGCGATTCCGCGCTCGGCGGCGACGATTTCGACCATGCGCTGTTCGGGCACGTGCTCGCGCAGGCCGGCATCGACGCGAAGACGCTGGCGCCCGAAGACGTGCGCCTGCTGCTCGACCGCGTGCGCGTGCTGAAGGAAGCGCTGTCCGCCGCGCCGCAGGCGTCGCTGGACGTCACGCTGTCGGGCGGTGCGCACCTCGTGCAGACGATTACGCACGACACTTTCGCGTCGCTCGTCGAACCGCTCGTGCAGCGCACGCTCACGCCGACCCGCAAGGCGCTGCGCGACGCGCAGGTCACGCCGGCCGACATCAAGGGTGTCGTGCTCGTCGGCGGCGCAACGCGCATGCCGGTGATCCGCGACGCGGTCGCGAAATATTTCGGCCAGCCGCCGCTCGTGAACCTCGATCCGGACCAGGTCGTCGCGCTCGGCGCGGCGATCCAGGCCGACCTGCTCGCGGGCAATCGCGGTACTGGCGACGACTGGCTGCTGCTCGACGTGATTCCGCTGTCGCTCGGCGTCGAGACGATGGGTGGCCTCGTCGAGAAGATCATTCCGCGCAACTCGACGATTCCAATCGCGCGTGCGCAGGAATTCACGACCTTCAAGGACGGCCAGACCGCGATGGCGATCCACGTCGTGCAGGGCGAGCGCGAGCTCGTCGCCGACTGCCGGTCGCTCGCGCGCTTCGAGCTGCGCGGCATTCCGCCGATGACGGCCGGCGCCGCGCGCATTCGCGTGACCTATCAGGTCGACGCGGACGGCCTGCTGTCGGTGTTCGCACGCGAACAGCTGTCGGGCGTCGAGGCGTCGGTCGTCGTGAAGCCGTCGTACGGCCTCGCCGATGACGACATCGCGAAGATGCTCGAGGACAGCTTCAAGACGGCCGAAATCGACATGCGCGCGCGCGCGCTGCGCGAAGCGCAGGTCGAGGCCGAGCGGATGCTCGAGGCGACGCAGGCCGCGCTCGCGGCCGACGGCGAACTGCTCGATGCGGACGAGCGCACGCAGGTCGACACGCTTGCCGCCGCGCTGCGCGCGATCGTGCAGGGCGACGACACGAACGCGATCGAGGCGGCGACCAAGGCGCTGGCCGACGGCACCGACGAATTCGCGGCGCGCCGGATGGACAAGAGCATCAAGCGCGCGCTGTCGGGCCGCCGGCTCGACGAGATCTGAACTTGCGAACCGCGCATCGGCCGGCGACGGCCCGCGCGCGATGATGAACCGTGCGGCGCCTCGCGCCGCACCCTGACTGACGGAACGGACATGCCTCAACTGGTGGTGCTGCCTCACGTCGAACTGTGCCCGGATGGCGCAGTGATCGACGCGACGCCCGGCAAGAGTATCTGCGACAACCTGCTCGATCACGGGATCGAGATCGAGCACGCATGCGAGAAGTCGTGCGCCTGCACGACGTGCCACGTGGTGATCCGCGAGGGCTTCAACGACCTGACGCCGTCCGAAGAGGACGAAGACGATCTGCTGGACAAGGCGTGGGGCCTCGAGCCGACGTCGCGCCTGTCGTGCCAGGCGATCGTGAAGGAAGATTCGGACCTGGTGGTCGAGATCCCGAAGTACTCGATCAACCACGCCAAGGAAAACCACTGACCCAGACCGGAGGCAGGCGATGAAATGGACCGATTCGCGTGAAATAGCCATTGCGCTGGCGGACAAGCACCCGGACATCGACCCGCAGCGGATCAACTTCGTCGACCTGCGCCAGTGGGTGCTCGAACTCGACGGTTTCAACGACGATCCGGCGCACTCGGGCGAGAAGATCCTCGAAGCGATCCAGGCACACTGGATCGACGAATCGGACTTCGACGACGAAGACTGACCGCCGGGCACCGCGTGCGCCGCATGGACGCGCACGGCGCAATGAAAAAAACGGCTCGTGAGCGATTGCTCACGAGCCGTTTTCGTTTTCAGGCCGCTTGCCCGCGCACGACATGCGGGCAGGGGGCGCTGATACGATCAGGCGATTACGCGCCGACCAGCGTGCCGTTCTCGATCCGCACGCGCTGGCCCTGGCCGAACGGCGGCGGGTTGTGGTACGTGAACGTGCGCGTCGCGCCGTTCTCCATCTGCACTTGCACCTGATAGTCGGTTTCCGCGCGCACCTGCTTCTCGACCTGGTTGCCGGCCAGACCGCCGCCCAGCGCGCCGATGATCGTCATCGCGGTGCGGCCGTTGCCGTGACCGAACTGGTTGCCGAGCAGGCCGCCGGCTGCAGCGCCGCCCACGGCGCCGATCCCCGAGCTCTGGCCCGGCGTGCGCGTCTGCGAGATCGCGACGACCGTGCCGCAGGTCTGGCAGTAGCTCTGGGCCGGCGCCGACGGCTGCTGCGCGTATTGCGGAGGCTGCGGCGCCGTCGTGTGACGGCGATGCGGCGCGGCCGGACGCGGCGCGGGCTTCGGTTCAGCCTGCGCGATGGCGGCCTTCTGCTCGGCAGCCTTTTGCTGCGCGGCGGCCTGTTCGGCTGCCTGCTGCTGGGCTTGCGCGGCCAGCGCGGCGCTGGCGGCCGCGGCCGTATCGACGGCCGGCTGCGATGCGATCAGCGCGGCCTGGGTCTGGCCGTTCTGTGCATTGTTGCTGTTGGCCTTCGGGAAGATGCCCGTGATCGCTGCCGTCGCCGCGAGGCTGGCGACGATGACGGCGCCGGCGGCGGTGGCGATGAGCGGGTGGAGGCGTTGCTTTTGCGGCGTGGTCTGATTCTGGCTGTCCATTTTTTTCTCCGGTGTCGATCCGGGTCGGCGCTGCGGGCCGGACCGGATCCCACGCTCGGGAGCGAGCAGACCTGGCGTTCCTGCGCCTGGTTCTGGTCCCGTGGTCATGCGTGGTGACGCAACAGGAGTGTCATCCACCGGCGCGCGGCGCACCGTATCAAGGTGTAACGAATTGCAGCGGGGCGCACGCGCCCATGGCAGGGAAAACCCGCAGAAGGCAGGCGCGACGAGGGGATAAAACGGGGGAGGATCGAAAGCCGGCGAACGCCGGCTGGCGGGACTTACGCGTCGTTACAAAGCTGACGCGTGCGCGCCGCGGGGCGCGGCGCACACGCGGGCGCGGCGATCAGTCTTCGCGGCGCAGGTGGGGGAACAGCAGCACGTCGCGGATCGTCGGGCTGTCGGTCAGCAGCATCACCAGACGGTCGATGCCGATCCCGCAGCCGCCGGTCGGAGGCATCCCGTATTCGAGCGCGCGGATGTAGTCGGCGTCGAAGAACATCGCTTCCTCGTCACCCGCATCCTTCTGCTCGACCTGCTTCTTGAAGCGCGCGGCCTGGTCTTCCGGATCGTTCAGCTCCGAGAAACCGTTCGCGATCTCACGGCCGGTCATGAACAGCTCGAAACGCTCGGTGATGCCCGGCACCGTATCCGATGCACGTGCGAGCGGCGACACCTCGACAGGGTAGTCGATGATGAACGTCGGCTCCCACAGTTGCGCTTCGGCCGTTTCCTCGAACAGCGCGAGCTGCAGCGCGCCGATGCCTGCGTTCAGGAACGCGGGCTGCGACACGTCGACGCCGAAGCGCTTCAGTTCGGTGCGCAGGAACGCGTCGTCCGACAGCTGGCCGTCGGTGTAGTCCGGCGCGTACTTCTGGATGGCCTGCGTGATCGTCAGGCGATGGAACGGCTTCGCGAGGTCGAGCTCGCGGCCCTGGTACTGGATCGTCGCGGTGCCGAGCGCATCGATGGCCGCCTGGCGGATCAGTTGCTCGGTGAAGTCCATCAGCCAGCGGTAGTCGGTGTACGCGGCGTAGAACTCCATCATCGTGAATTCCGGGTTGTGACGCGGCGACACGCCTTCGTTCCGGAAGTTACGGTTGATCTCGAACACGCGTTCGAAGCCGCCGACGATCAGGCGCTTCAGGTACAGCTCCGGCGCGATGCGCAGGAACATCTGCATGTCGAGCGCGTTGTGATGCGTGACGAACGGCTTCGCCGCCGCGCCGCCCGGGATCGGGTGCAGCATCGGCGTTTCGACTTCCATGAACTCGGCGTTGTCCATGAACTTGCGGATCGACGCGATCGTCTTCGTGCGGGCGCGGAACGTGTCGCGCGTTTCCGGCGTGACGATCAGGTCGACGTAGCGCTGGCGGTAGCGCATTTCCTGGTCGGACAGGCCGTGGAACTTGTCCGGCAGCGGACGCAGCGCCTTCGACAGCAGGCGCAGCTCCTTGCACTGGACCGACAGCTCGCCCTTGTTGGTGCGGAACAGCACGCCGCGCGCGGCGACGATGTCGCCGAGGTCCCACTTCTTGAATGCGTCGTAGGTTTCGGCGCCGACGTCGTTCGGCGTCACGAAGAACTGGATCTGGCCCGACCCGTCCTGCACCGTCGCGAAGCTCGCCTTGCCCATCACGCGCTTGAGCATCATGCGGCCGGCGACCGACACCTCGACCGGGTTCGCTTCGAGCGCGGCCTTGTCCGAATCGGCGAATTTCGCCTGCAGGTCGGCTGCATGGTGCTCGGGCCGGAAATCGTTCGGGTAGGCGACGCCTTGCTCGCGCAGGGCGCGCAGCTTCTCGCGGCGCTCGGCGATGATCTGGTTTTCGTCCGCCGTGACGGCGGGCTGCGTTTGGGTCGGTTCGGTCATGATGGTCGGAATTCGGAGTGGGTGCGGCAACGCAAACGGGAAGGGCGGCGCGGGCCAGGCCGCGCCGCGGCGCTTACACGCCCTGTTTGAGGCTCGCGCTGATGAAGTCGTCGAGATCGCCGTCGAGCACCGCACGCGTGTTGCTCATTTCGACGTTCGTACGCAGGTCCTTCACGCGGCTCTGGTCGAGCACGTACGAGCGGATCTGGTGGCCCCAGCCCACATCGGTCTTGCTCGATTCGAGCTTGTCCTGTTCGGCCTGGCGCTTGCGCATCTCGACTTCGTACAGGCGCGACTTCAGCATCGCCATCGCTTCGGCACGGTTGCGGTGCTGCGAGCGGTCGTTCTGGCACTGCACGACGATACCGGTCGGCATGTGCGTGATCCGCACCGCGGAGTCGGTCTTGTTGATGTGCTGGCCGCCCGCGCCCGATGCGCGGTACGTGTCGATGCGCAGGTCGGCCGGGTTGATCTCGACTTCGATCGAGTCGTCGATTTCCGGATAGACGAACACCGACGAGAACGACGTGTGACGGCCGCCCGACGAGTCGAACGGCGACTTGCGCACGAGGCGGTGGATGCCCGTCTCGGTACGCAGGAAGCCGTACGCGTATTCGCCCGTGACCTTGACCGTCGCGTTCTTGATGCCGGCGACGTCGCCGTCGGACTCTTCGAGCACTTCGGCCTTGAAGCCCTTGCGCTCGCAGTAGCGCAGGTACTGGCGCAGCAGCATCGATGCCCAGTCGCACGCCTCGGTGCCGCCGGCGCCGGCCTGGATGTCGATGAAGCAGTTGTTCGGGTCGGCCGGGTTCGAGAACATCCGGCGGAACTCGATGTCGCCGACGCGCGCCTCGAGCTTCGCGGCGTCTTCTTCCGACGCGAGGAGCGTGTCCTCGTCACCTTCCTCGCGGGCCAGCTCGAACAGGTCGAGCGCGTCGCGCAGGTCGCCGTCGAGCGCGGTGAGCGTCGTGACGACGCCTTCGAGCAGCTTCTTCTCGCGACCGAGCGCCTGGGCGTTCTTCGAATCGTTCCAGACGTTCGGGTCTTCGAGTTCCTTGTTGACTTCGGTCAGACGCGCAGCTTTGGCGTCGTAGTCAAAGATACCCCCGAAGCTCGCCCGCGCGATTGCGCAGGTCGAGCAGGGAGCTTTCGATCGCGTTGAGACGTTCCGCTTCCATGATCGTTCGCTATTCTTGCTTCGTAAAAAAGCGGAATTATAGCCGATCGGCAAACTTACCCGGTGACGCAAACGGTGCGCGCATACGTGCCGCGGCCCCGTCCGGCGCGGCGTGCATGCACGGGCGCGCACGGCAGCGGGCCGTGCGGCCTGCGCTCAGCCGGCCGCGTGCTCGACGATCAGCTGGACGCGCGTGACGCCGTTCCAGGTATCGGCGACGAGCCGGTACGCGACCAGCGCGCTCTCGGGCAGCGGTTCGGTGTGGTTGAACCAGATCGCATTGAAGCGCTGGCGGCCGCGTGCGAGCTGCAGTTTCAGGTGCTTCTCCTTCACGAGCGACTGCGACACGACGTCGAATTCGCCCGAGAAAAGCGGGGCCGGAAAGCCTTGCCCCCACACGGCTTCGTCGAGCAGGCCGACGAACTGCGGTGTGAAGTACGCGTCCTCGAGCTCGCCGTCGGTCTCGATCACGCGGGCGAGCGCGTCGTCGGACAGCCATTCGAGCGCGACGGCCTCGAACGCGGCCGCGAAGCGCGGCACGTTCTCGGTGTCGAGCGTGAGGCCGGCCGCCATCGCGTGGCCGCCGAATGCGACGATCAGGTCCGGTTCGCGCTTCGACACGAGGTCGAGTGCGTCGCGCAGGTGGAAGCCGGCGATCGACCGGCCCGATCCCTTGACCCGCTTGCCTTCTTCGTCGGCGTGCGCGAACGTGAACGACGGACGGTGGAATTTTTCCTTGAGCCGGCCGGCGACGATGCCGATCACGCCCTGGTGCCACTCGGGGTTGAACAGCGTGATCGTGCACGCGTCGGCCGGGTCGACGTCGGCGAGATCGGCGAGCGCCTGCTGCTGCATGCCGGCCTCGATCTCGCGACGCTCGCGGTTCATCACGTCGAGCTGCTGCGCGAGGTCCCACGCGCGGCCGATGTCGTCGGTGATCAGGCACTCGATGCCGAGCGACATGTCGGACAGCCGGCCGGCGGCATTCAGGCGCGGGCCGAGGCCGAAGCCGAGGTCGAAGCCCGACGCGGTGCGCGCTTCGCGCGCGGCGGCGCGGAACAGTGCCGCGACGCCCGGTTGCATGCGGCCGTTGCGGATGCGCTGCAGCCCCTGCGCGACGAGCACGCGATTGTTGCCGTCGAGCCGCACGACGTCGGCGACGGTGCCGAGCGCGACGAGGTCGAGCAGCCCGTCGAGGCGCGGTTCGGCTTCCCTGCTCGCGAACACGCCGCGGCGGCGCAGTTCGGCGCGCAGCGCGAGCAGCACGTAGAACATCACGCCGACGCCGGCGAGGTGCTTGCTCGGGAACGCGCAGCCGGGCTGGTTCGGGTTGACGATCGCGCGGGCGGCGGGCAGCGCGTCGCCGGGCAGGTGGTGGTCGGTCACGAGCACGTCGATGCCGCGTGCGTTCGCGGCTTCGACGCCCGCGACGCTCGCGATCCCGTTGTCGACGGTGATCAGCAGGTCGGGCTTGCGCGCGGCCGCGAGCTCGACGATCTCGGGCGTGAGCCCGTAGCCGTATTCGAAGCGGTTCGGCACCAGGTAGTCGATCTGCGCGCCGAACATCCGCAGGCCGCGCACCGCGACCGCGCACGCGGTCGCGCCGTCGCAGTCGTAGTCGGCGACGACGAGCAGGCGCCGCTTGTCGGCGATCGCGTCGGCGAGCAGCGACGCCGCATCGGCGCAGCCCTTCAGCTCGGTCGGAGGGACGAGACGCGCGAGCGCGGTTTCGATGTCGGCGGGCGACTGCACGCCGCGCGACGCGTACAGGCGCGCGAGGACGGGGTGCAGGCCGTGGCGCGCGAGCACTTCGGCGTCGGCGGGCGCGACGGGGCGGGTAACGATCCGGGTCATACGCGTTGGCTGGGTTATTCGAACAGGGAGGCGAGCGCGCGGCGGCGCCAGAATTTGCGCAGGTCGCCGCGCGTCGCGTGCAGCGTCACGGAACTCGTGTCGCCGCACAGCGTGACAGCGACGCTCGAAAGCGCGCTGTTCTGCAGTGCGGCGAGGGCCGGTGCGAACCAGTCGCGCTCGAGCGCGGCGAGCTCGTCGTGCCAGCGCGCCCAGTCCTGTTCGATGAACGCGGTGGTCAGCTCCGGCAGCTCGACGAGCGTCGCGCCGTCGGCGGCCGGCAGCGCGCCGAACGTCGCGGGCGTGCCGCCGGCTTCGGTCTGCGCGGCGCGCGCGAGGCCCAGCGCGGCGGGCGATGCGGACAGCACGCGCGCGAACGGCTTGCCGACCGGCTTCAGCGTGCCCTGGGCATGGAACCAGATCGAATTGACGGCCGGCAGCCCGCGCGCTTCGCGGGCTTCGTTGACCGGGTGCTGGAACCACGCCATCTGCACCTCGTTCTGCAGCTTCATCCACATCCGCGAGCGTTCGCCGGTGTGGGCCTCGTGCGGCAGCCAGATCTCGATGTTGCGGCCGCTCGCGCGCAGCGGCGCGGCGCCGGCGAGGCGTGCGAGCTGGTTGCTCGACAGGTACCAGCGTGCCGGATTCGGCGCTTCGAGCCGCACGCCGAGCTCCTCGATCAGCGGGCGTGCAACCGCGAGCAGCGCGGCCGCGTCGCCGTCGTCGAGCGCGAGGGCGGCCGGATCGACGAGCACCAGGTGATCGTGCGCGATTTCGACGTGCACGGGCTCGACGCACGCCCACGCGTGCGGGCCGGGGTCGCCGCCGTCCGCCAGCAACATGTAGGGCGCGAGCGGCGCCTCGTCCGCGGCGTTGCCCTGCGTCGCGCCGAACTGGCGGGCCAGCCAGCGCTCGTGCGGCAGTGTGCGCTGGAAGTCCTCGCCGGCCACGCGCTCGACGAGGCTGGCGCGGGCGAGCAACTTTTCGAGCGCGGGGCTGTCCAGCGTGTGCAGGGACGAGGCCGCATCGGCCGCCGACGGCAGCGCGAACGGAACGAGAAAATGGAGGCGTCGGTCGTGCATGATGGTGCGCATTGTATGGCAAACTGCGCGCGTGATCGGGCCGGCTGACGGCCCGTTCGCGTCCGGCGGCCGTTTTTCGACCGTGCCCGGGCCGATGGCCGCCGCCGGGCGGCGGGCCGGCCGCGGGGCGCCTCCACGCCGTAACCAGCAGAAAGGATTCGCTTGAAACTTCCGTACGAATGGCAGATCGGCTGGCGCTACACGCGCGCCGGCAAACGCACGACCGGCAACGGCTTCATCTCCTTCATCGCGCTCGTGTCGATGCTCGGGATCGCACTCGGCGTCGCGGCGCTGATCGTCGTGCTGTCGGTGATGAACGGCTTCCAGAAGGAAGTGCGCGATCGCATGCTGTCGGTGCTCGCGCACGTCGAGGTGTTCTCGCCGACGGGCTCGATGCCCGACTGGCAGCTGACCGCGCAGGAAGCGCGCCGCAACCCGTCGGTGATCGGCGCGGCGCCGTACGTCGACGCGCAGGCGCTGCTCACGCGCCAGGACGCGGTGAGCGGCGTGATGCTGCGCGGCGTCGAGCCGACGCTCGAGCCGCAGGTGTCCGACATCGGCAAGGACATGAAGGCCGGCCAGCTCGGCGCGCTCGTGCCGGGCCAGTTCGGCATCGTGCTCGGCGATGCGCTCGCCGGCAACCTCGGCGTGACGGTCGGCGACAAGGTCACGCTCGTTGCACCCGAAGGCTCGATCACGCCGGCCGGCATGATGCCGCGCCTGAAGCAGTTCACGGTTGTCGGCGTGTTCGAATCGGGTCACTACGAATACGACAGCACGCTCGCGATGATCAACATCCGCGACGCCGAGGCGCTGTTCCGGATGGCCGCGCCGACCGGCGTGCGGCTGCGGCTCACCGACATGCAGAAGGCGCCGCAGGTCGCGGTCGAGCTGTCGCACACGCTGTCGGGCAGCCTGTATATCCGCGACTGGACCCAGCAGAACAAGACCTGGTTCTCGGCCGTGCAGATCGAGAAGCGGATGATGTTCATCATCCTCACGCTGATCATCGCGGTGGCCGCGTTCAATCTCGTGTCGTCGCTCGTGATGACGGTGACCAACAAGCAGGCCGACATCGCGATCCTGCGCACGCTCGGCGCGCAGCCGGGGTCGATCATGAAGATCTTCGTCGTGCAGGGCGTGACGATCGGCTTCGTCGGCACCGCGTCCGGCGTCGCGCTCGGCTGCCTGATCGCGTGGAGCATCCCGTGGCTGATCCCGATGATCGAGCACCTGTTCGGCGTGCAGTTCCTGCCGCCGTCGGTGTACTTCATCAGCGAGCTGCCGTCCGAACTCGTCGCGAGCGACGTGATCCGGATCGGGCTGATCGCGTTCGCGCTGTCGGCCGTCGCGACGCTCTATCCGAGCTGGCGCGGCGCGAAGGTGAAGCCGGCGGAGGCGCTCCGCTATGAATGACCGCGCGACCGCATTCGCGGATTCACGACAACACAACAGACAGGATTCGGCTGGTATGCAGCAATACGTGCTTCAGGCGCGCGGGATCACGAAGGCGTTCGTGCAGGGCGGCTTCAACGTGCAGGTGCTCAACAACACCGAGCTGACGGTGCGGCGCGGCGAGAAGCTCGCGGTCGTCGGCGCGTCGGGTTCCGGCAAGAGCACGCTGCTGCACGTGCTCGGCGGGCTCGACGAGCCGAGCGCGGGCGAGGTGTCGCTGCTCGGCAAGCCGTTTACGCAACTCGCCGAGCGCGAGCGCAACGAATTGCGCAACCGCGCGCTCGGTTTCGTCTATCAGTTCCATCACCTGCTGCCCGAATTCACGGCGCTCGACAACGTCGCGATGCCGCTGCGCATCCGACGGATGACGACCGAGGACGCGCGCGAGCAGGCGCAGGCGATGCTCGAGCGCGTCGGTCTCGGCCCGCGGGCGAAGCACCGGCCGGGCGAGCTGTCGGGCGGCGAACGGCAGCGCGTCGCGATCGCGCGTGCGCTGGTCACGAAGCCCGCGTGCGTGCTCGCCGACGAGCCGACCGGCAACCTCGACGGCACGACGGCCGACACGGTGTTCAACCTGATGCTCGAACTGTCCGAGACGCTCGAAACGAGCTTCGTGATCGTCACGCACGATCCCGATCTCGCCGCGCGCTGCGACCGCATCATGCGGCTGCGCGACGGCGTGCTGCACGAGGAGCCGGCGCTGCCGGTGTAAGAAGCGAACGCGTTCGGGCTGCTGCCGGGTTCGTCCCGGCGCGGCGCAAGGGCGCAGGACTGCCGCCATGTGGATCGATACGCACTGCCATCTCGATGCTGCCGAGTTCGACGCCGACCGCGACGCGGTCGCGCATGCGGCGCGCGCGGCCGGCGTGTCGCGCATCGTGATCCCGAGCATCGGGCGCGACAACTTCACGACGGTGCGCGAACTCGCGCAACGCACGCCGGGCGCGGTCTACGCGCTCGGCATTCACCCGATGTATACACCGCAGGCGCGCGACGAGGATCTCGACCGGCTGCGCATGGAGATCGAGGCGAGCCTCGAGGATCCGCGCTTCGTCGCGATCGGCGAGATCGGCCTCGACTACTTCGTGCCGGGGCTCGACGAAGGCCGGCAGCAATTCTTCTACCAGGGGCAGCTCAAGCTGGCGCGCGAATTCGACCTGCCCGTGCTGTGCCACGTGCGCAAGTCGCAGGACCGCGTGCTCGCCGGGCTGCGCCGTTTCGGCGTGCGGCGCGGCATCGCGCACGCGTTCAACGGCAGTTTCCAGCAGGCCGACGCGTATCTCGCGCAGGGGCTGCATCTCGGTTTCGGCGGCAACGTGACGTTCGCTCGCGCGCTGCAGATTCGCCGGCTCGCTGCGGAGTTGCCGCTCGACGCGCTCGTCGTCGAGACCGACGCACCCGACATCGCGCCCGAATGGGCGTACAAGTCCCGCAACACGCCCGACCAGGTGCCGCGCATCGGCGACGTGCTCGCCGAATTGCGCGGGCTCGATGCCGGCACAGTGTCCCTATGCACTTCGGCTAACGCGCTCGCCGCGCTGCCGCGACTCGCACTTTCGTCCGCATAATCGTTGCCGGAAGGCGCCGCATTCGTCATCGCGGCGCCGGGTCGACGAGGAGGCGCGATGCGCGTGAGGTGGATCGCGTTCGCGCTCGGCGTCGTCGTGCTGCAGCGGCAGGCGGCGTTGCCGGGTGCGATCGCATGGACGATCGGGGCAACCGTGCTCGCTGGCTGCGCGGCGCTGGGCGCATGGTGCATGCGCGGTCGGCGCACGCATACGATGGCCGCACTCGGATGGGTGCTGTGCGCGCTCGCGGCCGGCGTCGCGGGGTTCGGCTACGCCGCTGCCCGGGCCGAATGGCGGTTGAGCGACAGCTTGCCTGCTGAATGGGAAGGGCGCGACATCGTCGTCACCGGCGTGATCAGGGGGCTGCCGGTCGTCGACGAGAGCGGCGCGCGGCTGCTGTTCGCGGTCGAGTCGAACGATGCGGGGCTGGCCCGTTTTCCGCCGTTGATCCGGTTGTCGTGGCGCGCGTATGGCGCAGCCGCGACACGCGATGCGCTTCCTGATCTGCGTGCCGCACAGCGCTGGCGCTTCGTCGTGCGCCTGAAGCGCCCGCATGCGGAGGCCAATCCCGGTGTGCGCGACAGCGAGGCCGCGTGGCTCGCCGCGGGCATCCGTGCAATCGGCTATGTCAGCGCGCCGCGGCGGGCGGCATTGCTCGATGCGCGCACCTCGGGATGGCGCGCGACGATCGATCGGCTGCGCGATACGTTGCGGATGCGCATCGGCGAGACGCTCGGTATCGATGCCGCGCATCGCGGCATCGTCGCCGCGCTGGCGATCGGCGACCAGTCGGGCATCGGCGACGACGACTGGCGCGTCCTGCGCAACACCGGCACGAGCCACCTGGTCGCGATTTCCGGCTTGCATGTCGGGCTGGTCGGCGCGATCGCGGGCGGGCTCGTGTCGATGGTCTGGCGCCGGCTGCGCTGGCGCGCGCGGGCCGCGACGCTCGTGTTGCCCGCGCCGTACGCGGCCGCGCTTGCCGCCCTGGCGGCCGCGGCCGGCTATGCGGCGCTCGCCGGTTTCAACGTGCCGGCGCAGCGCGCGTGGTGGATGATTGCGGGCGGCGGCATCGCGTATCTGGCCGGACGCAGCGTGCCGACCTCCGCGGTGCTGTGCGCGGCGCTCGGCGGCGTGCTGCTCGCCGATCCGTGGGCCGTGCTGTCGGCCGGCTTCTGGCTGTCGTTCGGTGCTGTCGCCGTGATCCTGCTGGCCGTCGCCGGCTGGCGCGCGGTGCGCGAGGCGGACGCGGAAGGCGACGAGGACGGCGGCGCGGCCGGCCTGTCGAGCCGGTTGCGCGCGTGGGGCAGGCGCGCCGGCCGCCGCATTGCCGAAGCCACACGCGTGCAGTACGCGGTGACGATCGGCCTCGCGCCGCTCACGGCCGCATGGTTCGCGCAGATTTCGCTGTCGGGCCCGTTCGGCAATGCGTTCGCGATTCCGTGGGTCAGCTCGGTCGTGACGCCGGTCGTGCTGGCCGGCATCGCGTTGCCCGCACCGTTCGATGCCCTTGCGTTCCGGCTCGCCCACGCGGCGCTCGGCCCGATGATGACGTTGCTCGGACACCTCGCCGATTGGCCGGCCGGCGTGTTCTGGCTGCGCATGCCGGACTGGCCGGTGCTCGCGCTGGCCTGCGTGGGTGTCGTGTGGGCGTTGATGCCGCGCGGCTGGCCGTTGCGCTGGGCGGCGCCGCTCACGTGGCTGCCGCTCGTCGCGCCGGCGCCCGACGCGCCGCCGCCGGGCGGTTTCCGGCTGACCGTGCTCGACGTCGGGCAGGGCGCTTCGGTGCTGGTCGAAACCGCACGCCGAACGCTGCTGTTCGACGCGGGGCCGGGCGCGGAATCGACCCATGCGGGTACGCGGATCGTTGCGCCGGTGCTGCGCGCGCGCGGCATCGCGACGATCGATTCGCTCGTGCTCAGCCACGCGGACGCCGATCATGCGGGCGGCGCACCGGCCGTCTATGCGGCGGCCGACGTGCGCCAGCTGCTGGCCGGCATTGCGCCGCGGCACCGCCTGTGGCGCGATGCGCAGGCGGCCGGCGTGGCCGATCGGCTGCCTTGTGCGGCCGGGCAGCGGTGGACCTGGGACGGTGTCGTCTTCACGATGCTGTGGCCGCCGGGCGGGGTGGGCACGGGTTCGTCGAACGGACAATCGTGTGTGCTGCGCATCGACGCGGGCGGCACGTCGGCACTGCTGACGGGCGACATCGAGGCCGCCGCCGAGCGCCGGCTGGTGGCCGATGCGCGCGATGCGCTGGCCGCGCAGATCCTGGTCGTGGCGCACCACGGCAGCCGCACGTCGTCGGTCGAGCCTTTCCTCGATTCGGTCGGGCCGCGCGTCGCGGTATTTCCTGTAGGCTATCGCAATCGTTTCGGGCATCCGCACCGGAGCGTGCTCGCCCGCTACGAGGCGCGCGGGATTCCGCTGCCGCGCACCGATCGCGACGGCGCTATTCGATTCGACGTCGCGCCGGCCGATGGCGGGTTCGCATTCAGGCGTTATCGCGACGAGCAGCGCCGGTACTGGATGGACCGGTGAGCGCGGCGCGGGGCCGCCGTATCGGCAAAGCACACCCGGGGCCGGCGGAACATGCCGAAGCACGGCCCTGGCAGAACCAGGAGACATCGGCGTTTGAAGGACATCCTCCACTTCTCGCATGCGAACGGCTTCCCGGCGTCGACGTACCGGACGATCTTCGCCGAACTGGCCGACGACTACGAGCTGCGCTACATCGAGCGGATCGGCCACGACCGTCGCTACCCGGTGACGCGCGACTGGCCGCACCTCGTCGAGCAGCTGCTCGACGACATCGGCAGCCGCTACGAGCGCCCGGTGTGGCTCGTCGGCCATTCGCTCGGCGGCTACCTGTCGCTGATGGCCGCGCTGAAGAAGCCGCAATGGGTGCGTGGCGTCGTGATGATCGATTCGCCGATCATCGCGGGCTGGCGTGCCGGCGCGTTGCGCGCGAGCCAGTGGGCAGGGCTCGACGAGCGGCTGTCGCCGGCCGCCGCGACGCGCAACCGGCGCACGCGCTGGGTGAGCCGCGACGAAGTCTGGCGGCACTTCCGCGAGAAACCGGCGTTCGCGCGCTGGGACGAACGGATGCTGGCCGACTACATCGACTACGGGATTCCGCAGGCCGGCGCCGACGGCGAGCGGGCGCTCGCGTTCGACCGGCAGGTCGAGTACCTGATCTACCGGACGCTGCCGCACACGCTCGGCCCGCGGCTCGCGCACGGCGCGCCGGTGCCGCTCGGCTTCCTCGCCGGCACGCGTTCGCGCGAGGTGCGGCAGGTCGGGCTCGATGCGACGCGGCGGGCGGCGCGCGGCCGTGTCGAATGGCTGGAAGGCAGCCACCTGTTCCCCATGGAGCGGCCGCTCGAGACCGCCCGCGCATTGCAGCGGATGCTGAATACGCTGAAGGCGGAGGAGGGCGGCGCGTCGCAGGGCGGCGTTCCGCTCGCGAAGCGCGCCTGACACGCCGCGCGGTCACCCGCGCCGTGCCCGGCGCGGCCGCCGCGCGTCGACCGGCCGGCCGGTTCGCCCCGGCGCGCACGGTTGGCGCGGGGCGGTGCGAAAGGGCGCGATCATCACGCCAATTGCTGAGAGAAGGGCGGGCTTTACGGTATAATCCGTTTTTCCCGCGAGCATCCAGCGATGACCAAATATGTTTTCGTCACCGGCGGCGTAGTTTCTTCCCTTGGCAAGGGTATTGCCGCCGCTTCCCTCGCCGCGATCCTTGAATCGCGCGGTCTGAAAGTCACCCTCCTCAAACTCGATCCGTACATCAACGTCGACCCCGGCACGATGAGCCCGTTCCAGCACGGCGAAGTGTTCGTGACGGAAGACGGAGCGGAGACCGACCTCGACCTCGGCCACTATGAGCGCTTCATCAGCACGAAGATGCGCAAGGCCAACAACTTCACGACCGGCCAGATCTACGAATCGGTGATCCGCAAGGAACGCCGCGGCGACTATCTCGGCAAGACCGTGCAGGTCATCCCGCACATCACGAACGAAATCCAGGCGTTCATCGAGCGCGGGGCCGCGTCGGCCACCTGCGGCGAGCCGGACGTCGCGATCGTCGAGATCGGCGGCACGGTCGGCGACATCGAGTCGCTGCCGTTCCTCGAGGCGGCACGCCAGATGAGCCTGCGCCTCGGCCGCAACAGCGCGTGCTTCGTGCACCTGACGCTGGTGCCGTACGTCGCGACGGCGGGCGAGCTGAAGACGAAGCCGACCCAGCACAGCGTGCAGAAGCTGCGCGAAATCGGCATCCTGCCGCACGTGCTGCTGTGCCGTGCCGACCGCCGCATCCCCGACGACGAATCGAAGAAGATCTCGATGTTCTCGAACGTGCCGGAAGACGCCGTGATCTCGGTGTGGGACGCCGACAGCATCTACAAGATTCCGCAGATGCTGCACGACCAGGGCCTCGACCGCATCATCTGCGAGGAACTGAAGCTGTCGCCGAAGGACGCCGACCTGAGCATGTGGTCGGCGCTCGTCGAGAAGCTCGAGAACCCGGAGCACGAAGTGACGATCGGCATGGTCGGCAAGTACGTCGACCTGACCGAGTCGTACAAGTCGCTGATCGAGGCGCTGCGCCACGCATCGCTGCACACGTCGACCAAGGTCAACATCGAGTACATCGACTCGGAAGAGATCGAGGCGAACGGTGTCGACAGCCTGAAGCATCTCGACGCCGTGCTGGTGCCGGGCGGTTTCGGCCGTCGCGGCACGGAAGGCAAGATCAAGGCGATCCAGTACGCCCGTGAAGCGAAGGTGCCGTATCTCGGCATCTGCCTCGGCATGCAGCTCGCGGTGATCGAATTCGCGCGCGACGTCGTCGGCCTGAAGCAGGCGAACAGCACGGAATTCGAGCCGGACACGCCGGAGCGCGTGGTCGCGCTGATCACCGAGTGGTACGACCGCGACGGCAAGGTCGAGACGCGCACCGAGGAATCCGACCTCGGCGGCACGATGCGCCTCGGTTCGCAGCGCTGCCCGATCAAGCCGGGCACGATGGCGGAAGAAATCTACGGCAAGGACGTGAACGAGCGCCATCGCCACCGTTATGAAGTCAATAACCGCTTCGTGCCCCAGCTCGAAGCCGGCGGCCTTATCATCAGCGCCCGTACCCCGAGCGAGGATCTGCCGGAAATGATGGAGCTGCCGCGCTCGATGCACCCGTGGTTCGTCGGTGTCCAGTTCCACCCGGAATTCACGTCCACGCCGCGTGACGGTCATCCCCTCTTCAAGTCGTTCGTCGAAGCCGCGCTCGCCAACAAGCAAGCGCGCGGAGTGTAAAGCATGAAGCTGTGCGATTTCGAGGTCGGTCTCGACAAGCCTTTCTTCCTGATCGCGGGTACCTGCGTCGTCGAATCGGAGCAAATGACGATCGACACGGCAGGCCGCCTGAAGGAGATCTGCGAGAAGCTGAACGTTCCGTTCATCTACAAGTCGTCCTACGACAAGGCGAACCGCAGCTCGGGCAAGTCGTTCCGCGGCCTCGGAATGGACGAAGGCCTGCGGATCCTGTCCGAGGTGAAGCGCCAGCTCAGCCTGCCGGTGCTGACCGACGTGCATTCGATCGACGAGATCGAGCAGGTCGCGTCGGTCGTCGACGTGCTGCAGACGCCGGCGTTCCTGTGCCGCCAGACCGACTTCATCCACGCGTGCGCGCGCTCGGGCAAGCCCGTCAACATCAAGAAGGGCCAGTTTCTCGCGCCGCACGACATGAAGAACGTGATCGACAAGGCGCGTGACGCGGCACGTGAGGCGGGGCTGTCGGAAGACCGCTTCATGGCGTGCGAGCGCGGCGTCTCGTTCGGCTACAACAATCTTGTGTCGGACATGCGCTCGCTCGCGATCATGCGCGAGACGAACGCGCCGGTCGTGTTCGACGCGACCCACTCGGTGCAGCTGCCGGGCGGGCAGGGCACGAGCTCGGGCGGCCAGCGCGAATTCGTGCCGGTGCTCGCGCGTGCGGCGGTCGCGACGGGCGTCGCGGGCCTCTTCATGGAAACGCACCCGAATCCCGCGGAAGCGAAGTCGGACGGCCCGAACGCGGTGCCGCTGAACCGGATGGGTGCGCTGCTGGAGACGCTCGTCACGCTCGACCAGGCGGTGAAGCGCAATCCGTTCCTGGAAAACGATTTCAATTAAAGATCGAATGAACCTTGCGACGGCTTCGCGCGTCTGTAGCGAAAGCGGTTCCGGCGCGCGCGCCGTCGCAGTTTGAAGAATCCATCGTCATTCTCAGAGGAAACCCATGAGTGCCATCGTAGATATCATCGGCCGCGAGATTCTGGATTCGCGCGGCAACCCCACCGTCGAATGCGACGTGCTGCTCGAATCGGGCACGATGGGCCGCGCGGCGGTGCCGTCGGGCGCGTCCACCGGCTCGCGTGAAGCGATCGAACTGCGCGACGGCGAAGCCGGCCGCTACAACGGCAAGGGCGTGCTGAAGGCAGTCGAGCACATCAACACCGAAATCTCCGAAGCCATCATGGGCCTCGACGCGTCGGAACAGGCGTTCCTCGACAAGACGCTGCTCGAGCTGGACGGCACCGACAACAAGTCGCGCCTCGGCGCGAACGCGATGCTGGCCGTGTCGATGGCTGTCGCGAAGGCGGCTGCCGAAGAGGCAGGCCTGCCGCTGTACCGCTACTTCGGCGGTTCGGGTGCGATGCAACTGCCGGTGCCGATGATGAACATCGTCAACGGCGGCGCGCACGCGAACAACAGCCTCGACATCCAGGAATTCATGATCGTCCCGGTCAGCCAGCCGACGTTCCGTGAAGCCCTGCGTTGCGGCGCGGAAGTGTTCCACGCGCTGAAGAAGATCCTGAGCGACCGCGGCATGAGCACGGCAGTCGGCGACGAAGGCGGTTTCGCACCGAACTTCGGCAGCAACGACGAGTGCCTGTCGACGATCCTGCAGGCGATCGAGAAGGCCGGTTACCGTGCGGGCGAAGACGTGCTGCTCGCGCTCGACTGCGCGGCATCCGAGTTCTACCACGACGGCAAGTACCAGCTCGCGGGCGAAGGCCTGCAACTGTCGTCGGCAGAATTCACCGATTACCTCGCGACGCTCGCCGACAAGTTCCCGATCGTGTCGATCGAGGACGGCATGCACGAAAGCGACTGGGAAGGCTGGAAGCTGCTGACCGACCGCCTCGGCAAGAAGGTGCAGCTGGTCGGCGACGACCTGTTCGTCACGAACACGCGCATCCTGAAGGAAGGCATCGAGAAGGGCATCGCGAACTCGATCCTCATCAAGATCAACCAGATTGGTACGCTGACCGAAACGTTCGCGGCGATCGAAATGGCGAAGCGCGCAGGCTACACGGCCGTGATCTCGCACCGTTCGGGCGAAACGGAAGATTCGACGATCGCGGACATCGCGGTCGGCCTGAACGCCGGTCAGATCAAGACGGGTTCGCTGTCGCGCAGCGACCGCATCTCGAAGTACAACCAGCTGCTGCGCATCGAGGAAGATCTCGGCGACATCGCAAGCTACCCGGGTAAATCGGCTTTCTATAACCTGCGCTAACGCGCTACTATCGGGTTCGTCATCTCGACGCCGCTCTGTGCATGTGCGCGGAGCGGCGCTTCTTATATCTGCGTCTCTTACATGCGGCTTGTCACTGTCGTCCTGATTGCCTTGCTGGCGCTCATTCAGTACCCCCTATGGTGGGGACACGGCGGCTGGCTGCGGGTGCATGAATTGCGTCAGCAGCTCGACGACCAGCTCCAGAAGAATGCGGACGAGAAGCTGCGCAACGAGCGCACGGCCGGCGAAGTGCAGGATCTGCAGAGCGGCACCGCGGCCATCGAGGAGCGTGCGCGCTACGAGATGGGCATGGTGAAGGACGGCGAAGTATTCGTGCAGTTCGTGTCGCCGAATGCACCTGCAGGGCCGCTGAACAACACGCCGTCGAACACGTCGACGCGCGGTACCGTCTCCGCGGCGCCGGTGCGTGTCGTGCCGAATCCGCAGTCGATCGCGAAGCCGTCGCGGCATCATGGCGGCGACAAGGGCAAGGCCGCGCATCACTGATCGCGATACGTCGGACCCATTGAAAAAGCGCGGGAAATGCCGCGCTTTTTTATTTCCTGCCAGTCGTCAATCGATCGACCGCTTACCACCACCAGCCCGGGTAGCCGTAGCTGACACCCGTTCCCCAGCGATTTCCCCATCCGCCGTAGTAGCCGCCGTAGACCGTCACGGGCGGCGGCGAGTAGTACGCCCATGCGCGCGCGGCGGCCTCGGCCGCGATGGCGCTGTTCTGCTCGCGCAGGACCTGCCGGTCGATCTCGTCGTAGCGCTTGCGTTCGGCGCTCGACAGTGCGGGCGGCTGGCCGCTCGACGCGCCCGGCTCGGGCAGGCGGCTCAGGATCGTGGAAGTCGGCGGCGGCATCGCGCAGCCGGCGAGCGCGAGCGTGCCGGCGGCGACGCTCGTCAGGATGAGGGGGCGAAACGGGCGGAGGCGATTCATGTGTTTCTCCTGCAGCGCGCCGACGGCGGGAAGCGGCGTGCGCCGAAGGCCGGGCCTCCGGCGCCTGAGCCGTGCGTGCGGCGCTCGTGCGTCATTATGCGCCCGTGCCCGGACGGCGGGCACGAGCACGCCGCTCAGTGACGCTGGTCGGTTGCCGGCGCGATGCCGGTTTCGACGCCGGGCGCCGCGAACAATTGCGCGACGTCGACGGGATCGAATTCGTAGCGCTGGTTGCAGAACTCGCAGTGGATCTCGACGTGGCCGCGTTCGACGATCACGCTGTCGACTTCTTCGCGACCGAGCATGCGCAGCATCGCGCCGACCTTCTCACGCGAGCACGAGCACTGGAAGCGCGTGCCGGCCGGTTCGAAGTGCTGCACGTTTTCCTGCCAGAACAGCCGGCGGAACACGACTTCCGGTTCGACCTCGAGCAGCTCCTTCGCCGACAACGTGCCGCCGAGCGTGCAGACGCGCTCCCACGTGTCGATATCGGTTTCGGCGTTGCGCGGCACGATGCCGCCGTCGCCCGGCAGCTTCTGCAGCAGCATGCCGACCGCGCGATCGCGATCGGCCGCGAGCCACAGCCGCGTGTCGAGCTGCTCCGAGTGGTGCATGTAGTGCTCGAGCACCTGCGACACCGATTCGAGCGGGCCGTCGACGCCGTTCAGCGGCACGATGCCCTGGTACGGCTGCTGGCCCGGCAGCTTGTCGGCCGGGTCGAGCGTGATCACGCAACGGCCGTGGCCGCTCGCGTTGACGAGCGACGCGAAGCTCGTGTCGTCGCCGATCGTCTGCGCCGCGTCGCCGGCGAATTTCGCGGTGGCCCGCATCGACAGATCCGAACCGCACTGGACGACCAGCATCTGGACCGGCCCGTCGCCGAAGATCTGCATGATCAGGGTGCCGTGAAATTTCAGGTTCGCGGACAGCAGCGCGCACGCGGCCATCATCTCGCCGAGTACCGTGCGCACCGGGGCAGGGTAGTCGCGGCGGGCGAGCACTTCCTGCCACGTATTGCGCAGCGAAACGATCTCGCCGCGCACGGGCGCCGCATTGAACATGAATTTCTGTAACTGGTCGCTCACTCTTCTTCCTTGAAATCCGTGCGAATCACCCGATCCGCACGAGTTGCTCCTTGAAATGCGCACGCCGCTCGACATACGTCTTCGCGTTTGCGCGCAGCCGCGCGATGTCTTCCGCCGACAGCTCGCGCACGACCTTCGCCGGCGCGCCGAGAATCAGCGAGTTGTCCGGGAACGTCTTGCCTTCCGTCACGACCGCGCCGGCACCGACCAGACAGTTGCGGCCGATAACCGCTCCATTCAAGACCACCGCCTGAATCCCGATCAGCGAATCTTCGCCGATCGTGCAGCCATGCAGCATCGCCTGGTGCCCGATCGTCACGTTTTCGGCAATCGTCAGCGGAAAGCCCGGATCCGTATGCAGGACCGCACCTTCCTGGACATTGCTGCCCGCGCCGACGGTGATCGTTTCGTTGTCGCCGCGAATCGTCGCGCCGAACCATACGCTCGCGTTCTCCTCGAGCACGACCTTGCCGATGATGGCCGCCGTATCGGCGACGAATACGCTTTCGTGGATCGTCGGGGCCGTATCGCCCAGCTTGTAGATCGTCACGGAGTCTCCTTGTCTCTTCGGTGATGGGCGCCGGTAGAATGGCGCGTCCGGTTGCCCGGCGCATGGCGCCGCGGAACAATCGCATATTGTAAACCGTCGCGTGCAACTGCTCCCGCGACGCGTACGCAGGGTGTCCCCGTTTATGAGCATGGCGTCTTCTTCCTCCGGCAATGCGCCGGCCTGTGTGCGCAGCGCGGCGCTCGACGCGCTGCGCGTGTCCGAACCCGCGACCAAGGCCGCGCAGGTGCGCGCGCTGCACGAGGCGTTGCGGGCCGGGCAGGCCACGATCATGCCGTCGCTCGCGCTGCCCGAACCGGCCGATCTGCCCGGGCACCCGGCGCGGCCGCCGCTGGTCGAGCCGCGCCAGCTCCAGCGGCGCAGCATGCGTTCGCCCGAAGGGCGCGCCGTGCTGCTGCACGCGCTCGCCCATATCGAGTTCAACGCGATCAACCTGGCGCTCGACGCAGTCTGGCGTTTCGCCGGCATGCCGGACGCGTTCTATGCGGACTGGCTGAAGGTCGCGGCCGAGGAGGCCTATCACTTCACGCTGCTGTCGGACCGCCTCGCGGCATTCGGGCACGTGTACGGCGATTTTCCCGCGCACAACGGGCTGTGGGAGATGTGCGAGCGGACCAAGTGCGATGTGCTGGCGCGCATGGCGCTCGTGCCGCGCACGCTGGAGGCGCGCGGGCTCGACGCGTCGCCGCCGATTCGCGCACGGCTCCTGCAGGCGGGCGACGACGCGTCGGCTGCGATCCTCGACGTGATCCTGCGCGACGAGATCGGCCATGTCGCGATCGGCAACCGCTGGTTCCGGCATCTGTGCGACGCAGCCGGCCGCGATCCGGTGCCGACCTACCGGCAGCTCGCCGAGCAATACCATGCGCCGCGGCTGCGCGGCCCGTTCAACTTCGATGCGCGGCGCGACGCCGGCTTCGAGCAGGCCGAACTCGACGCACTGGCCGCGCAGGACGCGGCGGACGGCAACGCCGCGCACTAGCCGGATCGCGTCCGGCCGTATCCGGTCGGCCGCCGGCGCCCCGCGCACCCGGCCCGTGGGGATTCGCGGCCGGCCTTCGAATGCCCGCGCCGCTAGAGCGGAGCCTCGATTGCCGGCCGCCGGAACGGGGGCGTCGCCGCTATAATCGAACGACCATTCTTTTTTGGCGGCTGCAATGAGTGCCTCGAGTTCTGTTTCCGATTTCGTCACGGTGCGCGGCGTCCAGCTGCATGTGCGGCGCTGGGGCCGGCCCGATGCGCCGATGCTGTTCATGCTGCACGGCTGGATGGACGTCGCGGCGTCGTTCCAGTTCGTCGTCGATGCGCTCGCGGGCGACTGGCAGGTGATCGCGCCCGATGCGCGCGGCTTCGGGCTGTCCGACTGGCCGGTCGCGCGGCAGGGCGGCGGCCACTACTGGTTCCACGAATACCTCGGTGACCTCGATGCACTCGTCGACCACTATGCGCCGGGTGGCGAAGTCAACCTGGTCGGCCACAGCATGGGCGCGAACGTCGTGTGCCTGTACGCCGGCGCGCGGCCAGAGCGCGTGCGGCGCGTGGTCGACCTCGAAGGATTCGGGCTCGCGCCCGCGCATGCCGAGCAGGCGCCGCGCCGGCTGCGCGGCTGGCTGGACGAACTGCGCGAGCCGCCCGCGCTGCGGCCGTACGCGTCCCTCGACGACGTGGCGGCGCGCCTGATCAAGACCAATCCGCGGCTCGCCCCGCGCCGTGCCGCGTTTCTCGCCGAGCACTGGTCGAAGCGCGGCGACGACGGCCTTTACCACCTGCTGGCCGATCCGGCGCACAAGATGCCGGGCCCGCTGCTGTACCGGCTCGATGAAGTGATGGCCACCTGGAAGCAGGTGCGGGCGAAGGTGCTGCATGTCGAAGCCGTCAATTCGCCGACGCTCGCGCACATCGCCGGCGACATCCCGCTGCCCGAATTCAAGGCGCGCTTCGACGCGTTCCCCGACTGGCGCGAAAAGCTCGTCGAGGACGCCGGCCACATGGTGCATCACGACCAGCCCGAGCAGGTCGCGGCGCTGATCGAGGCGTTCTGCGCGTAGGCGCGCGACGCCGGCGGCAGGGCAGGCGGGCGGCGCAATTGCCGCATTGCAGTAGAATGAAGCCTTACCTGCCATGCCTACGATGAACGCCGATCTCCACTGCCATTCCAATGTTTCCGACGGGTTGCTGCCGCCTGCCGACGTCGCACGCCGCGCGCATGCTGGCGGCGTGACCCTGTGGGCGCTGACCGACCACGATGAAATCGGCGGCCAGGCGGCGGCACGCAGCGAGGCGGAAGCGCTCGGCATGCGCTACCTGAGCGGCGTCGAGATTTCGGTCACGTGGGCGTCGCGCACCGTGCACATCGTCGGCCTGAACATCGATCCCGCGAACCCGGCGCTGGTCGACGGCCTGTACCGCACGCGCCACGGCCGCGCGGCGCGCGCGGTGGCGATCGGCGAGCAGCTCGCGACGCTCGGCATTCCCGGCGCGTACGACGGCGCGCTGAAGTACGTGTCGAATCCCGACCTGATCTCGCGCACGCATTTCGCGCGCTTTCTCGTCGAGAACGGCCACGCCGAATCGACGTCCGACGTGTTCGACCGCCTGCTCGGCGACGGCAAGCCCGGCTTCGTCCCGCATCGCTGGGCGTCGCTGTCCGACGCGGTCGGCTGGATCCGCGCGGCGGGCGGCGAAGCCGTGGTCGCGCATCCGGGCCGCTACCGCTACACGCCCGTCGAATTCGACGCGTTCTTCGGCGAGTTCATCGATCTGGGCGGCCGCGCGATCGAAGTCATCACGGGCAGTCATACGCCCGACCAGTACCGCGAATACGCGGACGTTGCGCGCCGCTTCGGCTTCGAAGTGTCGCGCGGCTCGGATTTCCATGCGCCGGGCGAGGGCCGCGTCGAACTCGGCAGCCTGCCGCCGTTGCCGTCCGACCTCACGCCGGTCTGGGAACGCTGGCTCTGACGCCGGGCGGCCGACCGCCGCCCGCGCCGCCGTGCGTTGCCGATTCCTCCCCCTTTACGTGCCCCCATGTCCCAGTTCTTCAGGATTCATCCGGATAATCCGCAGCCGCGCCTGATCAAGCAGGCCGTGGAGATCGTCAGCAAGGGCGGCGTGATCGCGATGCCGACCGATTCGAGCTATGCACTCGCGTGCCATCTCGACGACAAGGATGCGGTCGAGCGCGTGCGCCGGATTCGCGGCCTCGACGAGAAGCAGCACCTGTCGCTGCTCGTGCGCGACCTGTCGGAGCTCGCGAACTTCGCGATGGTCGACAACCGCCAGTACCGGCAGATCAAGTCGGTGACGCCGGGCCCCTACGTGTTCATCCTGCAGGCGACGAAGGAAGTGCCGCGCCGGCTGTCGCACCCGTCGCGCAAGACGATCGGGCTGCGCGTGCCCGACCATGCGATCACGCTCGCGCTGCTGGAATCGCTCGGCCAGCCGCTGCTCGGCACGACGCTGATCCTGCCGCCGGACGACGAGCCGCTCAACGATCCCGAGGAAATCCGCACGCGGCTCGAGAAGCAGGTCGACCTCGTGATCGACGGCGGCGCGTGCCCGCGCGAACCGTCGACGGTGATCGACCTGACCGGCGACGAGCCGGAGCTCGTGCGCGCGGGGCGCGGCGCGCTGGAACCGTTCGGCCTCTCGGCCGCCTGAGCGGGCCGTTCAATTTTGCGCGAGTGCGCTTGTTACAATAACGCGATATGGATGCTTCCCTGATACAGACGATCGCCGTCTACGCGCTGCCCGTGATCTTCGCGATCACGCTGCACGAGGCCGCGCACGGCTACGCCGCCCGCCTGCTCGGCGACAACACCGCCTACGTGATGGGCCGCGTGTCGTTCAACCCGATGCGCCACATCGATCCGCTCGGCACGATCGCGATCCCGCTGGTGATGTACTTCCTGACGGGCGGTGCGTTCCTGTTCGGCTATGCGAAGCCGGTGCCGGTTTCGTTCGGCAACCTGCGCAATCCGCGCTGGGGCAGCCTGTGGGTGTCGCTCGCGGGTCCGGCCTGCAACTTCGCGCAGGCGCTGGTCTGGGGCGTGCTGACCCTCGTGCTGCCCGCCGTCGGCGTCGACGAGCCGTTCTTCACGCGGATGGCGTTTGCCGGCGTCAGCGCGAACCTCGTGCTCGGCGTGCTGAACCTGTTTCCGCTGCCGCCGCTCGACGGCGGCCGCATCCTGGCGGCGCTGCTGCCGCCGAAGCAATCGATCGCGCTGTCGCGCATCGAGCCGTACGGTTTCATCATCGTCCTCGCGCTGGTCGCGACGGGCGTGCTGACGAATTTCTGGCTGCGCCCGCTCGTCAACGTCGGCTACGCCGTGCTGAGCGCCATCCTGTCCCCATTCGCCTCGCTTTTCTAACGACAATCATGTTCCCAGAACGTATTTTCTCCGGCATGCGACCCACCGGGTCGCTGCACCTCGGCCACTACCACGGCGTGCTGAAAAACTGGGTGAAGCTGCAGTCCGAGTACCCGTGCTTTTTCTGCGTCGTCGACTGGCATGCGCTGACGACGCACTACGAGACTCCCGAGGTCATCGAGAAGAACGTGTGGGACGTGCTGATCGACTGGCTCGCATCGGGCATCGATCCGGCGCAGGCGACGCTGTTCATCCAGAGCAAGGTGCCCGAGCACGCGGAGCTCGCGCTGCTGCTCGGCATGAGCACGCCGCTCGGCTGGCTCGAACGCGTGCCGACCTACAAGGAGCAGATGGAGAAGCTGAAGGACAAGGACCTGTCCACCTACGGCTTCCTCGGCTACCCGGTGCTGATGGCGGCCGACATCCTGCTGTATCGCGGCTCGCTCGTGCCGGTCGGCGAGGATCAGGTGCCGCACGTCGAGATGACGCGCGAGATCGCGCGCCGCTTCAACTATCTGTACGGCCGTGAGCCCGGCTTCGAGGAGAAGGCGCTCGAGGCCGCGAAGAAGCTCGGCGGCAAGCGCGCGAAGCTCTATCACGAGCTGCGCAACGCGTATCAGCAGGAGGGCGACGACGAGGCGCTCGAACAGGCGCGTGCCATGCTGCAGGAATCGCAGAGCCTGTCGATGAGCGACCGCGAGCGCCTGTTCGGCTATCTCGAAGGCGCGCGCAAGATCATCCTGGTCGAGCCGCAGGCGTTGCTGACCGAAGCATCGCGGATGCCGGGCCTCGACGGGCAGAAGATGTCCAAGTCGTACGGCAACACGATCGGCCTGCGCGAAGACGCCGAGACGATCACGAAGAAGGTCCGCACGATGCCGACCGATCCCGCGCGCGTACGCCGCACCGATCCGGGCGATCCGGACAAGTGCCCGGTGTGGCAGCTGCATCAGGTCTACACGGACGAAGCGACGCACGAGTGGGTGCAGAAGGGCTGCCGCTCGGCGGGCATCGGCTGCCTCGACTGCAAGCAGCCGGTCGTCGAAGGCATCCTGCGCGAACAGCAGCCGATGCTCGAGCGCGCGCAGAAGTACATGGACGATCCGTCGCTGCTGCGCGCGATCGTCGCGGACGGTTGCGACAAGGCGCGCAAGTACGCGACGGAAACGATGCGCGACGTGCGCGACGCGATGGGCCTGTCGTACAACTGATCCCGCGCATGAGCGAATCCGTCATCGCCGCCGCGGGCGGCCACGTCGCCCAGGCCGAGCCGTCACGCTGGGTCGCGCAACGGTCGCGGCTCGTGCCGGCCGGCGGCGCGGTGCTCGACGTCGCCGCGGGCGGCGGCCGCCATGCGCGCTGGTTCGCGTCGCGCGGGCATCCGGTCGTCGCGCTCGACCGCGATCCGGCCGCGCTGGCTGCATTGCGCGCGATTCCCGGCGTCGACGCCCGCGCGGCCGATCTCGAAGGCGCGCCGTGGCCGCTGCCGGCCGGCGAGCAGTTTGCGGCCGTGATCGTCACGAACTACCTGCATCGTCCGCTCTGGCCCCATCTGCTCGATGCAGTGGCGCCGGGCGGCGTGCTGATCTACGAAACCTTCGCGCAAGGAAACGAAACGGTCGGCAAACCGTCCAACCCCGCGTTCCTGCTCGCCCCGGGCGAGCTGCTGGACGCCGTGCACGGCCGCCTCCGGGTGGTTGCGTACGAGGACGGTTTCGTCGCCGCGCCGCGCGAGGCGTTCGTCCAGCGTCTTGGCGCGGTGCGCGAGGGCGCGACCCCGAAGGCGGGGGCGGGAATTCCACGTTACGAACTGCCCGGCTAATCCGCTACAATCTCAACGTTTACCGGTACACATTCAATCGCGTTTCATGGCTAACGGCACCCAAGACGGCATTCAAATCCGCGGCAGCATCCCCGCGATCGTCACCCCGATGCTCGAAGACGGCAGTCTCGACCTGCCGGCGTTTCGCAAACTGATCGACTGGCACATCGCGGAAGGCACCGATGCGCTGGTCGTGGTCGGTACGAGCGGCGAGTCGGCAACGCTCAACGTCGAAGAGCACATCCTGATGATCCGCACGGCGGTCGAGCATGCGGCGAAACGCATCCCGATCATCGCGGGCGCGGGCGGCAACTCGACCGCCGAGGCGATCGAGCTGACGAAGCACGCGAAGGCTGTCGGCGCGGACGCGACGCTGCAGGTCGTGCCGTACTACAACAAGCCGACGCAGGAAGGCATGTATCGCCACTTCCGGACGATCGCCGAAGCGGTCGACCTGCCGGTGATCCTGTACAACGTGCCGGGCCGTACGGTCGCGGACATGGCGAACGAGACGACGCTGCGCCTCGCGGAAGTGCCGGGCATCATCGGCGTGAAGGACGCGACCGGCAACATCGATCGCGCCGCGCACCTGATCAAGGCCGCGCCGAAGCAATTCGCGATCTACAGCGGCGACGATCCGACCGCGATCGCGCTGATGCTGCTCGGCGGCCACGGCAACATCTCGGTGACGGCGAACGTCGCACCGCGTGCCATGAGCGACCTGTGCCGCGCGGCGCTGGCCGGTGACGTCCAGACCGCCCGCGCGCTGCACATGAAGCTGCTGTCGCTGCACAAGAACCTGTTCATCGAGGCGAACCCGATCCCGGTGAAGTGGGCGCTGCAGGCGATGGGCAAGATGCAGGGCGGCATCCGGTTGCCGCTCACGGCGCTCGACGAGCGCTGCCACGATGCCGTGCGTTCGGCCCTCGTCGAGGCCGGCGTTCTCTGATGCCGAGGCGGCCGCGTCCTGCGGCCGCCGGCTCGACCCCTGATCAACCCGCACCGGCCGGCTCCGTCCGGCGCCGCTCCTGACGAGCGTTCTAGCAAGACGAAGGATTTCATGAAACGTTTCGCCATTTCCTCTCGCGCCATCCAGCTGTCGGTGGTGGCGCTGGCGCTGGGCGCGCTCGCTGGCTGCGATACGCTGAACGACTACCTGGCCCCCGACCGGGTCAACTACAAGAACACCGGTTCGGCGCCGCCGCTGGCCGTGCCGAGCGACCTGAAGCCGGTGCCGACGACGCAGCAGTTCGTCGCGCCGCCGAGCAACGCCGGGCTCGGCACGCTGCCGCCGCGGGTCACGACGCAGGCCGGCAACGCGACCGACGGCATTCCGAGCGCGCAGGATCCGCTCGGCATGCATATCGAGCGCGACGGCGATCGCCGCTGGCTCGTCGTCGATGGCCGGACACCCGAGCAGCTGTGGCCGATCCTGAAGGAGTTCTGGCAGGAGAACGGCTTCTCGCTGAAGACCGATGCGCCGTCGACCGGCATCATGGCGACCGACTGGGCCGAGAACCGCGCGAATATCCCGGACGACTGGTTCCGCCGCACGATCGGCAAGGTCATCGATTTCGCCTACTCGTCGGGCACGCGCGACCGCTTCCGCACGCTCGTGAACCGCACGTCGGACGGCAACACCGACATCTCGATCACGCACAGCGCGATGGAGGAAATGATGGTCGGCCCGCAGGGCGGTACGTCGTCGCGTTGGGAAGAGCGTCCGCGCAACCCGGTGCTCGAAGCCGTGTTCCTGTCGAAGCTGATGCAGAAGTTCGGCCTGACCGACGCGCAGGCGAAGCAGCTGCTGACCGACGCACGTTCCGCGACGGCGCCGGCGCAGGTCAGCGACACGAGCGGCGGCGCGGCGACGCTGCAGCTGGCCGAGTCGTTCGATCGCGCGTGGCTGCGTGTGGGCTTGGCGCTCGACCGCACCAACTTCACGGTCGACAATCGCGACCGCGAGAAGGGCGTGTACACCGTGCGCTACGCGAATACGATGGAAGAGCTCAAGCGTGACGGCCTGTTCGGCAAGCTGTTCTACGGCGGCCCGTCGGCGGCGAAGCCGGGCAAGGAATACCTAGTCAACGTGCGCGCGCAAGGCGCCAGCGGCACGCAGGTCGCGGTGATCGGCGCGAATGGCCAGGTCGACAACTCGTCGGACGCGCAGCGGATCATCTCGCTGCTGCAAGCTCAGCTGAACTGAGCGCGTGAGATTCGCCAGCCTCGGAAGCGGCAGCGAAGGTAACGCGCTGGTCGTCGAGGCCTCGAGCGGCACGACGACCACGCGCGTGCTGCTCGATTGCGGTTTCTCCGCCAAGGAGGTCGAGCGCCGGCTCGGCCGACTGAATCTCGGCATCGACGATCTCGATGCGATCCTCATCACCCACGAACACAGCGACCACGTCGGCAGTGCGCTGACGCTCGCCCGCCGCGCGTCGCTGCCGCTCTATATGAGCTGGGGCACCGCGCGCGCGGTCGGCGCGGACGAGGCCGACGTCGATCTCCACGTGCTGTGGGGCGACGAGACGGCCGCGATACGCGATCTGGCCGTGATGCCCTACACGGTCCCCCACGATGCGCGGGAACCGCTGCAGTTCGTCTTCATGGACGGCTGCAGCCGGCTCGGCGTGCTGACGGACGTCGGAATGGCCACGCCGCACATTACGGCCGTCCTGAGCGGCTGTGACGCACTGGTGCTCGAATCCAACCACGATACCGCGATGCTGGCTGCGAGCCGCTATCCGCAGTCGCTGAAGGCGCGGATCGGCGGCAACCACGGCCACCTGAGCAACGACGCGGCGGCCGACATCCTCGCGTCGCTCGAACGCAGCCGCCTCCAGCACCTGGTCGCGGCGCACCTGAGCCAGCAGAACAACCTGCCGGAACTGGCCCGCCGGGCGTTCGGCGGCGTGCTGGGGACGAACGGTGAGGACGTGATCGTGGCCTCGCAGGACGCGGGCTTCGACTGGCTGATGCTCGGATGAGCGGGGCAGGGCCGCTGCGGCGGCCCCGTGCGGCTGCCGGGCGATGTGTACGGAAACGGCAGACGTAAAAAAACCGGCCCTCGGGCCGGTTTTTTTCAGCTGATGCTGAAGGCTTACTGGCTTGCGCCCGAAGCCGGAGCAGCCGTCGCTGCCGAAGCAGCCGACGCCACTGCAGCAGCAGCGTCGCTCGCAGCAGCCGTTGCCGACGAAGCAGCGGCCGAAGCGTCGCTCGCTGCACCAGCAACTGCCGAAGCAGCCGTCGAAGCAGCAGCAGCCGCGTCGCTTGCAGCCGACGAAGCAGCTTGGTCAGCGCTCTTGTTGCAAGCAGCCAGTGCAACAGCAGCCAACAGGGAAGCTACGAGGAGGGATTTCTTCATGATCACGTCCTTTTATGGTTAAAGGTAAGCAACAGCGCGAAACAATACCGGTAATGTGCTCCAACACCGACCTGGGCCGCTGGTGGAGATGCACTTCTTAGAGCGTGAATCTTCCCTACGGCTTGGGCGGAAATTATATGCACTTTCCTATCGACCGTCGACAAATGCGGGGTCAATACGTTGTCTTTCCCATACAGAATTTGATCCGTACGGGCATACGGGGCGACTCACACTAATTCCGGTTTCCGACCCGTATCCAGCCCGCACGATACCACTCGTGCAACAAGGCTGTCATCGAGGGAACCCGGGATAGTGTTACAAACCGTTTCGCCTCCATCTGGCGTTGATCGGCCAGTTCGGGCAGCCATTCCCCGGCCTGCTCGAGCGGTCCTTCCTCGCCATTAATGAAGTACGAGCGCGCGTTATACATCAATGCGGCCCTTCTGTCGAGACAAACGCCGCGCCGTGACGCTTGCGTGACGAACGCGGACTCGGACAGCGGGCGCGCCGGCGGGTCGAATACGACGTTCGGCTTGGGCTCGCTCAGGTAGCAACCGAGAAATTCGGCGACGTCGCGCTTGCGCCAGCGGATCGCGTCGACGATCTCGGCGACACGCTCGACCATCGCCGGGGGCAATTGCGCCGGCGTGTCGACGGCCGGCTGCTTCGGGTCGCGGTAAAGGTCGTCGCCGCCGCCGTCGCGCAGGCCGCCGCGCTCCGCGAGATAGTACAGGAACTGGGCGCCCAGTTCGCCGGCGGACGGGGCCCGGAAGCCGATCGAGCAGGTCATGCACTCGCCTTCGGCGACGCCGTCGTGCGCGATGTGCGGCGGCAGGTAAAGCATGTCGCCGGGCTCCAGCACCCATTCGTCGCTCGGCTCGAAGTTTTCGAGGATCTTCAGCGGCACGTCCGGCTGCAGCGACAGGTCCTTCTGCGCACCGACCCGCCAGCGGCGCCGGCCTTCGACCTGCAGCAGGAAGACGTCGTACGAATCGAAATGCGGGCCGACGCCGCCGCCGTCCGTCGCATACGAGATCATCAGGTCGTCCAGCCGCGCGTCGGGGATGAAGCGAAAGCGGTCGAGCAGCGCGCGCGCCGCGTCGGCGTGCAGGTCGAGCCCCTGCACGAGCAGGGTCCACGCCTTGCGCGTGACGGCCGGCAGCGAGCCCGGTTCGAACGGGCCGTGCGCCAGTTGCCACTTGTTACGAAAATGGGTGATCAGTCGCGATTCCGCGTCATAGTCGGCAGCAAGCTCGAACAGCGCGTCGCGCGAGACCGGCGACGCGACGCCGGGGATCGCCTGGCGGATCAGCAGCGGCTTCTTCTGCCAGTAGCCGCGCATGAATTGCGCCGGCGTGAGACCGCCGAGCAGCGGTGTGGGAAGATCGGAGGGCGGCGCGCCGAGCGGAGCGGCAGCGGCTTCCCGCGGTTCGGCTTGAGACCGGTTGCGCATCGTATAATGAGAGTTGTATTTGGGAGAATTGGATGAAAATCGCAAAAAACACTGTCGTGTCGGTCACTTACAAGCTGTCGGACGCACAGGGCAATCTGATCGAGGAAAGCGACGAGCCGATGGTTTATCTGCACGGCGGCTATGATGGCACGTTCCCCAAGATCGAGGAACAGCTCGACGGCCACGAGCCCGGCTACGAAGCGCAGGTTCAGCTCGAGCCGCAGGACGCGTTCGGCGACTACGATCCCGAACTCGTGAAGATCGAGCCGCGCGATCGTTTTCCCGAGCCGCTCGAAGTGGGCATGCAGTTCGAAGGCACGCCGGAAGACGGCGACGAGGAAGTCGATTCGCTGATCTATACGGTCACCGACGTTGCAGAAGACAAGGTCGTGCTCGACGGCAATCACCCGCTGGCAGGCATGGCGCTGCGTTTCGCACTGACCGTGAAGGACGTTCGCGAAGCCACCGAAGACGAAATCGAGCATGAGCACGCGCACGGCGCGGAAGGGCTCGAGATCGTCGACGAGGACGACGACGAAGACGGCGAAGCACCGTCAGGGCGTACCCTGCACTGAGCTTGCAGGCAAGCCGGGCGCCGGCCCCGATGCAGGGGGCGGCGCAAGGCGCGACGCGCCGCCCGGGGCGGCGCCGTCACCCTGCAGCGGCGGCGCGACCGACGACGAGTCGGGCAGCGCCGGCAGCGCGGGGATTTCCGGCATCTGTGGCAGCGGTACGTCGTCGTGCGGCACGAGCGGCAGCGCGGGCGGCACCGGCAGGTTCTTCGGCACCTCCTGCAGGCTCACGTTGAAGATCGTCTGCCGTGACGGCGACACGCTCACCTTGACCCACTGATCCACCGGATGACGCGGTCCGATCGCGACGCGCGTCACGTTTCCGATCAGTTCACCATCGTCGGCGTGCAGCGGCCGGTCGATCAGGAAGCCGTTCGCCAGCGGCTCGCCGCTCGCGTGCATCACCAGGATCGGGCCGCGGAATGTCGCCGCAGCCTTCACCAGCGTTCGTTTCAGTTCACGGAAGCCGTCGCGTACGCGCGGCCGGTTGAAACGCAGCCAGGCAAAGCGTTCCGCGCGTTCATAGCGTTCGAACTGCGGATCGCCTTCGAAAATCACCACCATCGCACGCGCTTCGCGCCGTTTCGCGTATTCGGCTGCGTGGTCGATCCAGAAACCGTTCGCGACGATGCGATCCTCGAATTCGCCGTTGCGGCCGCCGGCCGTCAGGTAATGGTTGTTCGGCGCCGGTGCGTTGAGCGCGACGTAGACGATGTCGTCGCGCATCCAGCGGGCATTCTCGCGATACGGCCGGAACCGTGCGACTTCGCTTTCCCGCGTGATCTGCAGCGCGCCCGGGTCGGGCAGCGCCGAATCGGCAAGCAGCGTCTGCCGCAGGAAGTCGAGCCGCTCGACCGGATCGTAGCCGCCGCCGGCTGCCGTGTTGCACGTCAGCCAGTCGTCGTGGCCGGGAATGAACACGAGCGGCACGCGCGCCGAATCCAGGATCGCGCCGCGCTGTGAATACAGCGAATCGCGGCATGCTTCCTTCGAACCCTTGAGATCGCCCGCATAGACGATGAAAGCGAGATTGCGCTCGCGCGCGATCGCATCGAGCAGCCGCTGGGCGGACGGTTCGTCCGCCGGGGCGTTGATGACGCCCGACACGACCGCGAACGAATAGGGCGCGGTGGTGCGTTTCGGCGGAGCAGCCTGTGCGCCGGCCTGCGCGAGCGCAAGAACCGCCGCGGCCAGCGCGGCGGCCACACGGGCGGACAGGCCCGGCGAGACGTGCTTACGCGTGCCCGTCGGCATCGTGCGACCGGACCAGCGTGCGCAGTTCGTACAGCAGGTCGAGCGCCTCGCGCGGCTTGAGATCGTCGGGATCGATGGCGCGCAGCTTGTCGAGCGCCGGATGAGGCGTGTCGGGCAGCGCCGGCGCGTCCGCGCATTCGAGATCGTCGACGACCGCTTGCGGCGCGCTGAACAGGTCGAGTTGCGGCGTGTGCTGCGACGCCGACTGCTGCTCGAGATACGCGAGGTGCTTGCGTGCGGCGCGGATCACCGGTGCCGGGACGCCGGCGAGTTGCGCGACCTGCAGGCCGTAGCTCTGGTTCGCCGGGCCTTCGTTGACCGCGTGCAGGAACACGATGCCGTGGCCGTGTTCGACGGCCGACAGGTGAACGTTGGCCGCTTGCGGGAATTCGGCCGGCAACTGCGTCAGCTCGAAGTAGTGCGTCGCGAACAGCGTGTAGCACGCGTTGTGCGCGAGCAGGTGGCGTGCGATCGCCCACGCGAGCGCGAGACCGTCGAACGTCGACGTGCCGCGGCCGATCTCGTCCATCAGCACGAGGCTTTGCGGCGTTGCGTCGTTGAGGATTGCCGCGGCTTCGGTCATCTCGACCATGAACGTCGAGCGGCCGCCCGCGAGATCGTCGGCTGCGCCGATGCGCGTGAAGATCCGGTCGATCGGACCGAAGCACGCCGATTTCGCCGGCACGTAGCTGCCGACGTAAGCCATCAGCGCGATCAGCGCGGTCTGCCGCATGAACGTCGACTTCCCGCCCATGTTCGGCCCGGTGATCAGCAGCAGCTTGCGCTCGGTGCCGAACCGGCAGTCGTTCGCGATGAACTGCTCGACCTGCGCCTCGACCACCGGATGGCGACCCTGCTCGATGTCGATGCCGATCTCGTCGGTGAAGGTCGGTGCGACCCAGTCGAGTGCGCGCGCACGTTCGGCGAAGGCGGCGAGCAGGTCGAGCTCGGCGAGTGCCGATGCGACGCGCTGGCACTCGGGGATGAACGGCAGCAGCGCTTGCAGCACCGAGTCGTACAGCGCGCGCTCGCGCGCGAGCGCACGTTCCTGCGCGGACAGCGCCTTGTCCTCGAAGGTCTTCAGTTCGGGCGTGATGTAGCGTTCGGCGTTCTTCAGCGTCTGGCGGCGGCGGTAATCGTCGGGCACCTTGTCCGTCTGGCCGCGCGTGACCTCGATGTAGAAGCCGTGCACCTTGTTGTATTCGACGCGCAGGTTCGCGATGCCGGTGCGCGTGCGTTCGCGTGCTTCGAGATCGATCAGGAACTGCCCGCAGTTCTCCGAGATGTCGCGCAGCTCGTCGAGCTCGGCATCGTAGCCGCGTGCGATCACGCCGCCGTCGCGCACCATCGCGGCCGGCTCGGGCGCAATCGCGCTCGTCAGCAGGTCGAGGCATTCGGCGGGCGGCGCGAGTGCCGCGTCGACGCGCGTGAGCGCGTCCGCATTCGCGACGACCGCGCTGATGCGCTCGCGCAGCGCCGGCAGCGCGGCGAACGTGTCGCGCAGGCTCGACAGGTCGCGCGGGCGTGCGGACAGCAGCGCGAGACGCCCGGTGATCCGTTCGACGTCGGCGATCTGGCGCAGCGCGCTGCGCAGCGCATCGAGGCTTGCGCTTGCCGGCGCATCGAGCAGCGCGCCGATGGCTTGCTGGCGCGATTGGGCGGCGACCGACGCGCGCGGCGGGTGATGCAGCCAGTGACGCAGCAGGCGGCTGCCCATCGTCGTGCAGCAGGTATCGAGCAGCGAATACAGCGTCGGCGATTCGGTGCCGCGCAGCGTCTCGGTCAGTTCGAGGTTGCGGCGCGTGGCCGGATCGAGCCCGATGTATTCGGTTTCGTTCTCGACCTTCAGGCTGCGCACGTGCCGCAGCTGCTGGCCCTGCGTGGCGGCCGCATAGAGCAGCAGCGCGCCGGCCGCGCCGCATGCGCTCGTCAGCGAGTGTGCGCCGAATCCGTCGAGGCCTGCGACGTCGAGCTGGTCGCACAGGCGTTGCGTGCCCGATGCGATGTCGAAGTGCCAGGCCGGCACGCGCTTGGTTGCACCCGCGCTTGCGGGCACGGCATCGACTGCGCCGTCCGGCGTCAGGATTTCGGCCGGCCGAATGCGCTCGAGCGCGGCCGCGAGATGATCGGGTTCGATTTCGGCGAGCCGCAGCGCGCCGCTGGCGAGGTTCAGCCACGCGAGGCCGACATTGACCGCGACGCCGCGCTTGTTGTGGCCCGTGCACATCGCGAGCAGGTACACGTCGTTCTTGTCGGACAGCAGCGCGGCATCGGTCAGCGTGCCGGGCGTGACGACGCGCACGACCTTGCGCTCGACCGGCCCCTTCGACGTGGCGGGATCGCCGATCTGCTCGCAGATCGCGACCGATTCCCCCATCTTTACGAGCTTCGCCAGATACTGCTCGACCGCGTGATGCGGCACGCCGGCCATCTTGATCGGCGTGCCGGCCGTCGCGCCGCGCTGCGTGAGGGTCAGGTCGAGCAGGCGTGCGGCCTTTTCCGCATCCTCGAAGAACAGCTCGTAGAAGTCGCCCATCCGGTAGAAGACGAGTGTGTCGGGATGATCGGCCTTGATGCGCAGGTACTGCTGCATCATTGGGGTATGGCCGGCAAAGGCGTCGGGCGACAGCGTGGTCATAGGTCAGGCATGAAGTTGTTGCTTGGGTTGCCCGAGTTTACCAGTCGCTTCCACGTGCACGCGCGAAGTTCGCCGTTTGGCCAGCTTTCGGCGGTCGCGCGGTCGCCGCGCGCGCTGTCGTGCCCCTGCTTCTCAGGATGGCCGATCTGTCGATCTTTCCAACGCAGCAAGTACGGTATTGCGCGCGTGGAGCAAGACGGATTTGTGCTCGCCGGGGGCGAGTTCCACGAACCCGAGCCCCCGGAGCAGGAAAATGCCCTCGACGGCGAGCAGTGCCTGACGAACTTCGGCAATCTCGCCATGGTCCGTTCGCAGTGGCTCGAGTAGTGCGCGGTAATGGCGCTGCACCGGCTCCAGCATGCCCGGCGCGTGTACCAGCGCGGTTACGAGAAAGGCGGCCTGCTGCGTCGTGGCGTCGTCCTCGTCCAATGCTGCGTCGATATACGCCAGGGCCCATTCGACTGGTCCGGTTCGTCCGCTACCCAGTCGCCGGCGTACTGCTTCCTGGAATCGCGTCACTTCTCGTTCCAGCATCTCAAGTATCAGCCGGTCCTTGGTTGAAAAGGTATAAACAAGGCCGCCCTTGCTGATTCCCGAACGCTCCGCGACGGCGTCGAGCGTGAAATCATGCCCGCCGGACTCAAGGATGACGGCCCCGGCGGCGTCCAGAACCCGGTCCCTGTCGATTTCCTTCTTGCGTGTCATCACACCCCCTTGCTTTTTCGACTGCTCAGTCGTATAACATTTTCGACTGGCCGGTCAGATTAGTGCAGGCATGCACGCGGTGCAAGATTTTTTCCAACAAACACCCCAGGGTAGGTTATGAACGAACATGAAATCGACGATCGATTGCCTGCTGTTGCGCTCGGTCACTTCGTCATGAAAGTGCAGGATGTCGACGCGAGCTATCGCTTTTACACTGGGTTGGGTCTGCGCGCCTTCGGGGCCTTTCCCGGGATGGCAATCGTTGAGATGCGGGGTGGCACGCATCTGCTGCTGTTCAAGAAAGGCGATGATCAGACGGACGCGTTGCCGGACAGCCAGAGTGGCCAGAGGCCCGATTTCGCCAGCGAGAAGATTGACCTGATGATCGGAGGACGTACGAAGGCGGATCTGGAGTCGTACCGGGCAAGCCTGATCGACAACGGATATTCACCGTCAGCCATTGCGGACGGCGAGCTCTACGGTCACCACTATTTCTCGATGCGCGATCCCGACGGCAACGGCGTCAGCTTTTACACCAGCCATTGCAGCGACAGGCCGGTTTGACAGCATGCGGTTGAGCTGCGCGGCATCCGCTCGTCTCGCGACGTCGGGCGGCGTGCCGCGCCTTTGAACCTCGCGGCGCGTCGTCGTTGTCCTGTGCCGACCATGGCTGCCTGTTCCGCCGTGTTCATGCGACCCTGTTTGTCAGGGATCAATGCCGCGGATTGGCGATTACCGCAGACGATTTCATCAGCCTGAAGAGCGCTGCGAACTGTGAAACGTTTGGCATGCCGCGTAATCCAGTTAATCGTTCGTTTTAATTGCCCATGCCCTCGGGACTTACACCAATCAACCGCGCAAAACCGAAACTTAGGCAAGTTTCAATGAAGGGAGCGTGCTAGTCTGAAACGGCAATATATATAAAAACGCAATAAGTCTCGGGGCACAAAACATGAAGCAGGCCATACAGGATGCGGGGGGCGCGTGCGCGCGGCATACTCTGGTGCCGCACGTTACGGCGGTCGCGGATGAATCGGAGCGGATCGACCTGATCGAGCTGTGTGCTCGCGTGTCGTCAGTGACCGTGCTGGGCGTATTTGCTTATCTGATTTATATGCCGTGGCGGGCGGACCCGAGCCGGATCACATTGATCCTGCTGCTGGTATCCGCAGTACTGACCGTCGGCATGTCGGCTTTTGCCAAATTGCCGAAACGGCGCGACTGGCATCCTGTCGCGGTGTGCTTTTCCCTCGGTGGCTCGTTCTACTGCCTGACCTATCAGCTGACTGCCAGTACGCAACTGATTCCGGAGTGGGCAGGGGGCACCTGGCAAATTTGCGGGATTGCGTGGCAGCTGTTCGCGAAAATGTCGCTCGGGCGCTCGTTCGGTCTGCTGCCGGCCAATCGAGGGGTCGTCTCGACCGGTGCGTACCGGTTCATGCGCCACCCGATCTATGCCGGTTACCTGTTGTCCGAAATCGGTTTCCTGCTTGCCAACTTCAGTACGCGCAACCTGCTCACGATCGGCATCTGGATGCTGTTGCAGATCGGTCGAATCAGGATGGAAGAGCGCGTGCTGTCGGAAGACGCCGATTATCGGGCGTACAAGTCGAAGGTGCGGTACCGGCTGATTCCCGGCGTGTATTGACGGGCATGCCGAAAGCGCGCAATGGCCGGGCGTCGATGAAGCACATCGGCGCGGCGGACCTGAAACAGTCGGCGCACTCGGGTCACGGACCGTCGCGCGCCGACCGCGTCCGCTCTGTCAGGACGTGTGTCCCGACGTCATGCTGAGGGCGACCGCCTGCGCGACCTCGATGCCGTCGATGGCTGCCGAATAGATGCCGCCCGCATAGCCGGCGCCTTCGCCGGCCGGATACAGGCCGTCGACGTTCATGCTCTGGTAGTCGTCCTTGCGTCGAATCCGGATCGGCGACGACGTGCGCGTTTCCACGCCGGTCAGCACGGCATCGTGCATCGCGAAGCCGGAGATCTTCTTGTCGATCTCGGGCAGCGCTTCGCGGATGGCTTCGATCACGTAGTCCGGCAGTGCGGTGCTGAGGTCGGTCGGATTGACGCCCGGCTTGTACGACGGCTCCACGGAACCCAGCGACGTCGACGGCCGGCCTGCGATGAAATCGCCGACCAGCTGGCCCGGCGCGCGGTAGTCGCCGCCGCCGAGTTCGAACGCACGTTCCTCCCATTTGCGCTGGAACGCGATGCCGGCCAGCGGCCCGCCGGGATAGTCGTCCGGCGTGATGCCGACGACGATACCCGCGTTCGCGTTGCGCTCGGCGCGCGAATACTGGCTCATCCCGTTGGTGACGACGCGGCCAGGCTCGGAAGTCGCCGCGACCACCGTGCCGCCCGGGCACATGCAGAAGCTGTAGACGGCCCGGCCGTTGTTGGCGTGGTGGACCACCTTGTAGTCGGCCGCGCCGAGCTGCTTGTGGCCCGCGAACTTGCCGAAGCGGCTGCGGTCGATCAGCCCCTGCGGATGCTCGATCCGGAAACCGAGCGAGAACGGCTTCGCTTCGATATAGACGCCGCGATCGTGCAGCATCTGGAACGTGTCGCGCGCGCTGTGGCCCACGGCCAGCACCACATGGTCGCACCGGAGCGTTTCGCCGTTCGACAGCTTGAGCGCACGCACCTTGCCCTGATCGATCTCGATGTCGTCGACGCGCGTTTCGAAACGGACTTCGCCGCCGAGTTCATGGATCGACGCGCGCATCTTTTCCACCATGCTGACGAGGCGGAACGTGCCGATGTGCGGCCGGCTCAGATACAGGATGTCTTCCGGTGCGCCGGCCTTGACGAATTCGTCCAGCACCTTGCGGCCATAGTGGTGGGGATCCTTGATCTGGCTGTACAGCTTGCCGTCGGAAAAGGTCCCGGCGCCGCCTTCGCCGAACTGCACGTTGGATTCGGGGTTGAGCACGCTCTTGCGCCACAGACCGAAGGTGTCCTTGGTGCGCTCGCGCACGGCCTTGCCGCGTTCGAGGATGATCGGGCGGAAGCCCATCTGCGCGAGGATCAGGCCTGCAAACAGGCCGCACGGCCCCATGCCGATGACGACCGGGCGCAGGAAATCGGCGCGCTCGGGCGCCTTCGTGACGAAGTGATACGCCATGTCGGGCGTCTTGCCGCAATGCGGCTTGCCGGCGATGCGCTTGAGCGCGGCCGCCTCGTCCTTGACCTCGAGATCGACGATGTACGTGAGCTTGATGTCCGAACGCTTGCGCGCATCGTGCGCGCGGCGGAACACGGTGTAACGGAGGAGCTCGTCCGCGGCCACGCCAAGCTCCGTGAGGCGCGCGCGAATCGCGGCCTCGAGTGCGCTCTCGGGGTGGTCGAGGGGGAGTTTAATTTCGCTTAGCCGTAACATGGGGACTCGGATGCGATTGCCACGGCGTCGTGGCGGTGTTGATACAGGTGGGGCCGGCATGCCGGCGGCGGCGTGGTTCGCCGCGCGGGCCTGCCGGACGCAAACCATTCATTGTCATTGCGGGTAACGCGGTGCGGGCGGCGGTACGCCGCCTCCCGGACAAGTCAGGCAACTTCAGGATAGGCGCACGAAGCGCCCCTTGCGCACGGAAGATTGTCGCGCCTCCCGGACGAGCGGGAGGCGGGTGCCGCGCGATCGTGACGATGCCCGCGAACGGTATGCGCGAAAGCCGCGCCATGCCGGCGCGGCCCGGGCTTACTCCGCTGCCGGGTGGATTCGGCTGTAGCGGTTCAGGATCGGGATCATCTGCGCGTAGATCTTCGGGTTCGCCGCGACGATCTCGTGGCGATGCAGGAAATCGGCGTCGCCCGTGTAGTTGCCGACGAGGCCGCCGGCCTCGGTGATCAGCAGGCTGCCCGCGGCCATGTCCCACACGTTGATGCCTTGCTCGAAGAACGCGTCGAGGCGGCCGGCCGCGACGTTCGCGAGATCGAGTGCCGCCGCGCCCGGGCGGCGCAGGCCCGTGCAGGCCTGCGTCATTTCGGTGAAGAGGCGCGCGTACGCGTCGAGGCCGTCCTTCTCGCGGAACGGGAAGCCGGTGCCGACCAGCGCATCTGCCAGGCGGTCGCGGCGGCCGACGCGGATGCGGCGGTCGTTCAGGTACGCACCGCGGCCGCGCGTGGCCGTGAACAGGTCGTTCTTGTTCGGATCGTAGACGACGGCCTGCGTGACGACGCCCTTGTGCTCGAGCGCGATCGACACGCAGTAGTACGGGAAGCCGTGGATGAAGTTGGTCGTGCCGTCGAGCGGATCGATGATCCACTTGAATTCGGATTCGTTGTCGGATTCGCCCGATTCTTCCGCGAGGATCGCGTGATCGGGGTAGGCGGTCTTCAGCGTCTCGATGATCGCGTCTTCGGCGGCCTTGTCCACTTCGGTGACGAAGTCGTTCTGCTGCTTCTTGCGGATCTCGATCAGGTCGAGATCGAGGGACGCGCGGTTGATGATCTGTCCGGCGCGGCGCGCAGCCTTGACAGCAATGTTGAGCATGGGATGCATGAGCTGGATCCTGTAGCTGGCGGCACGGGCCGCCACGAAGTGGAACAACCGCCCGGAACGGCGCAAGCATGCCGGGCGAGGTGAGACGCGAATTGACAAAGAACGGGGTACGACCCGCGCCGCACGGTGTGCGACGCGTAAAGGCATGATTTTACCCGATTTTTGGCTGTTTCAGGCGACCGGAATGCGGGGAAACCCCCACTGTCCGTCCGGACGAGTGGGTTTGCCGCGGCGATGGCGATACCATACTGCCATTCTGATGAACCGAGTCGTATCGTAGTGGAAACCCCGCAGAACACCGCCGCGCCGTCCGAGCCGGGCGCGGCCTCGTCCCTGCCGCCGTCCGGCGGCTTCACGTCCACCCGCTTCGTGCTCGTCGAGCCGAGCCATCCCGGCAATGTCGGGGCGGCCGCCCGCGCACTGAAGACGATGGGCTTCTCGCGCCTCGTGCTGGTCGCGCCGCGCGTGCCGCACGTGCAGAGCGACCCCGAGGCGATCGCGATGGCCAGCGGCGCGGACGACGTCCTCGCGTCCGCGCATGTCGTGCCGACGCTCGGCGACGCGCTGTCCGGCGTTCACTGGTCGATCGCGCTGACCGCGCGCACGCGCGAATACGGGCCGCCGCGCCTCGCGCCGCGCGCGGCCGCCGCGCAGGCGTGCGCGCAGGTCGGCGCGGGCGACATCGCGCTCGTGTTCGGCAACGAGCGCACGGGCCTCGCGAACGAGCACGTCGAGCAGTGCAGCGCGCTCGCGCACATCCCGGCGAATCCGGCCTACAGTTCGCTGAACCTCGCGCAGGCCGTGCAGGTGCTCGCGTACGAGCTGCGCGTCGCGTTTCTCGAGCAGGCGAGCGAGCCGCCGGCGCAACCGTCGGCCGAAGCCGGCACGCTCGCGCAGAGCGACGAGATCGAGCGGATGTACGTCCACCTCGAGAACGCGCTGATCGCGCTCGAGTTCCTCGATCCGCGCAATCCGAAGAAGCTGATGCCGCGGCTGCGGCGCCTGTTTGCGCGCACGGGCCTCGAGCGCGAGGAGGTCAACATCCTGCGTGGCGTCGCGAAGCACATCCTGCTGAAATCGGGCAAGCCCGACGGCGACGCGTAAGCGGCCGGCGCACCGGCTGCCCGGTCGCCGGCCGGCTGCCGCTTCGGGCCGGGCAGGTCGTGCGTCGGGTAGCGCGGAAGCGCCGGGCTTCGCGCATTCCATCCGGCCGACCCACCTGGACGCCTGCTCCAGCAAGCCTTTCGCTCGAATACCCGCGCCGGTGGCGGGGTGAACGCGCGACCGCGTGCGGCCGTGCGCGACTGGCCCTACAATCGCCGAACGTCATAAGCAAATTACCCGGCGCGATAACGGCCGGCCATAGCCGGCGATGCGCGCCGGCCTTTTCCCAGACCCCATCATGTTCACGAGACTGCGCGAAGACGTTGCAACGATTCGCGAGCGCGATCCCGCCGCTCGCAGTGCATGGGAAGTGCTGACCTGTTATCCGGGGCTGCATGCGCTCGTGCTGCATCGTTTCGCGCACGCTTGCTGGCGCGCGAAGCGCTACTGGCTCGCGCGTTTTGCGTCGCAGGCCGGGCGATTCCTCACGGGGATCGAGATCCATCCCGGCGCCACGATCGGCCGGCGCGTGTTCATCGACCACGGCATGGGTGTCGTGATCGGCGAGACGGCGATCATCGGTGACGACTGCACGATCTATCAGGGCGTGACGCTGGGCGGCACGTCGCTCACACGCGGAGCGAAGCGCCACCCGACGCTCGAAGCCGGCGTGATCGTCGGCGCGGGTGCGAAGGTGCTCGGCGGCTTCACGGTCGGTGCGGGCGCGAAGATCGGCTCCAACGCGGTCGTCGTGAAGCCGGTGCCGGCGGGCGGCACCGCGGTCGGCAATCCGGCTCGCATCGTGATGCCGGCACAGCCGAAGCCGCAGCCCGAGCGCGCGGCATTCTGCGCATACGGGATCACGCCGAACGCCGACGATCCGATGTCGCTCGCGATCCACGGGCTGATCGACCACGCGGCGAAGGAAAGCCGCCGTGTCGACGAAATCGTCGCGGCGCTCGAGCAGCTCGGCACGCATCTGGAAACGCTGCAGGGCGCCGATGCGGCGCGTCTCGACCTGCGCAGGCTGTCGGCGGTGCTGGAAGGAAAGACGGTCGAGCGCCAGGTGTGACGGGCGCGATGTGTGCCGACGGCCGCCGGTCGATGCGACGACGGTGTCAGTCGAGCGGCATCGCGTGGATGCCTTCCGCGTCGACGCGCAGGTAGCCGCCGCGCGGCTTGCCGTGATCGAGATCCCAGTCGGGCAGCACCCAGCGGATGCCGCCGGGTTCCAGGTGGCGCGCGGGGCGGTGCGTGTGGCCGTGGATGATCACGCTCGCGCGGCTCTTCCGGAACAGGGCGGCCACGCCTTCGCGCGTGACATCGTAGATGGCCGAAGCAGGGCGCATCCGTCCCGTTTCGCTGTTCGAGCGCATGCGCTGCGCGAGCGCATGGCGCCAGCGGAACGGCCACGCGAGAAACAGCCATTGCGCGACGCGATTGCGCGCGAAGCGCCGGAACACCTGGTAGCCGCGGTCGGCCGTGCATTGCGCGTCACCGTGCGCGAGCACGATGCGCTGGCCGAACGCCATGATCAGCGAAGGGTCGGGCAGCAGCATCGCGCCGGCCGCCTTCATGAAGCGCCGGCCGAGCAGGAAATCGCGGTTGCCGTGCATCACGTAGAGCGCGATCCCGCGCTCGGAGAACGTGTGCATCAGCGCGGCCATGCGGGCCGCGAACGGATCGTCGTCGAGGATGTCGTCGCCGATCCAGTATTCGAACAGGTCGCCGAGGATGAACACCGAGTCGGCGCTGTCGGCGGTGTATTTCACGAAATGCTCGAACGCGGCGACCGTCTTCGGAATCGCTTCGCTCAGATGCAGATCGGAGAGAAACAGGAACGGGCGTGCGGCTTGCGCGTACTCGCGCTCGCCGGGCACGCCCGCGGAGACGCTTCGCGGCGGACTCTCCTGCAACATCGAAGTGTCTCCGTAACCGTGCGTCAGACCACGACGGCCTTTTCGATCACGACGTCGTCGGTCGGCACGTCCTGGTGGAAACCGGCGTTGCCCGTCTTGACGCCCTTGATCTTGTCGACCACGTCCTGGCCTTCGACGACCTTGCCGAACACGGCGTAGCCCCAGCCCTGCGGCGTCGGCGACGAGTGGTTCAGGAAGTCGTTGTCGTTCACGTTGATGAAGAACTGGGCGGTGGCCGAGTGCGGATCGTTCGTGCGCGCCATCGCGACCGTGTAGTTGTCGTTCTTCAGGCCGTTGTTCGCCTCGTTGTCGATCGGCGCGTCGGTCGGCTTCTGCTTCAGGCCCGGCTCGAAGCCGCCGCCCTGGATCATGAAGCCGTTGATCACGCGATGGAACACGGTGCCGTCGTAGTGGCCCTTCTTCACGTAGTTCAGGAAGTTCTCGACCGTCTTCGGTGCCTTCGCGGCGTCGAGCTCGAGCTTGATCACGCCGTGGTTCGTATGCAGTTCAACCATGATGAATTCCTTCGGTGAGGCGGTTTAAATGGCACGCGGCCGGTCGTGCGACGCGGCCGCGTGTGGCGCCGGACGTGCCGGCAGGTTCTTACTTCGAGACGATGCTGGCCGATTCGATCACGATCGGTTGCGCCGGCACGTCCTGCATCGGGCCGCGCGAGGTCGTCGCCACGCCTTCGATCTTCTTCACGACGTCGAGACCCGACACGACCTTGCCGAACACCGCATAGCCGTTGCCGTCCGGGTTCGGGTAGTCGAGGCCGCCGTTGTCGACCGTGTTGATGAAGAACTGCGCGGTGGCCGAATTCGGATCGCTCGTGCGTGCCATCGCGATCGTGCCCGTCAGGTTCTTCAGACCATTGCGGCTCTCCAGCGGGATCGGCGCGCGGGTCGGCTTCTCCTCGAAGTTGGTCTTGTAGCCGCCGCCCTGGATCATGAAGCCCTTGATCACGCGATGAAAGATCGTGCCGTTGTACTGGCCGGCCTTCACGTAATCGAGGAAGTTGGCGACCGACTTCGGCGCCTTCTCCGGATAGAGCTCGACGCGGATGTCGCCCTGCGAGGTCTTCAGCTGCACGACGGGGTGCGCGGTAGCCGATTGCGCGAACGCGGGCGCGGTCGCGAGAAGGGCGGCGCCGCCAAGCGCCAGCAACAGACGTTTCATTGCGATCCTCAGGTTGGGAGGGGAAAGAAGGCCGCGCCGCTCAGTGCGACGGCGCGACGTACGGCGCCGCCAGTGCGCCCGACGGACCGCTGAACTGGAACGTCGGCGACATCGGCAGCGTGGTGGTGCTCACGTTCGCGGCGGCGCGATCGGTGTAGTCGCGCGTGGCCGGCGTCGTCGCGCGTGCATTCGGCGCGGCTTTCGACGGCGACACGATCTTCTGGAGATCGGCGAGGCGCTGCGCGGTGGCGCCGCTCGTGCGGCCGAGCGATTGCGCGCGCTTGTACGACTCGGCCGCGAGGCGCAGGTAGAGATCGCCGAGGTTCTCGTACGCGAGCGAGTAGCTCGGGTTCGATTGCGTCGCGGTGACGAGCGCGGTGCGCGCTTCGTCGTAGCGGCCATGCTTCGCGTACAGCGCCGCGAGGTTGTTGTACGGCTCGGGCAGTTCGGGGTACGCCTGCGTGATCGCGACGAACTGCTGGATCGCGTCGTCGTCGCGGTTCAGGCGGGCCAGCACGGTGCCGCGCTTGAACTGCGCCTGCACGTCGCGCGGGTTCGACGCGATGCGCGCGTCGAGCTGCGCGAGCGCCTGCTGCCACTGCTTGCCGGCGATCGACGCGTCGATTTCGGGCGTGCCGTCGGCGACCGCCGGGGCCTTCTGCGCATGCGCCGCGGGGACCGCGAAAAGCGTCAGCGCGACGCCCATGACGGTGGTCGCAACGAGGGTCGCAGCGCTCTGCGCGCGGCCGCGATGAGGTTTCATAGGCGTAAATCGGAATGTTATACTCCGAGCCATTCTAACAAAACGTCTGCCCGTTCCGGCGAGCGGCAGACAGTCTTTCTTAGCCTCTCGTGGCCGTCACCGCTGTGCTTGCAGCCTGACCGCCCCGTGTGATACGAGGACGCTCGGCCCGGTGCCGCAGCAGATGGTCCGTCCGTGTCGCATGCTGGGCGAGCTTCGCCAGGGCGGTTTCCTTCGGCTCACGGTTCATCTCTATGGAATCACTGCGCATCTACAACACGCTCGCGCGTGACAAGCAAGTTTTCGTGCCGCGCCAGTCAGGCGAAGTGCGGATGTACGTATGCGGGATCACCGTCTACGACTATTGTCACGTGGGCCACGCGCGCATGCTGGTCGTGTTCGACCTCGTCCAGCGCTGGTTGCGTGCGATCGGCTATCGGGTCACGTATGTGCGCAACATCACCGACATCGACGACAAGATCATCCGCCGCGCGGTCGAGAACGGCGAGACGATCAAGTCGCTGACCGACCGGTTCATCGGCGCGATGCACGAGGACGAAGGTGCGCTCGGCATCCAGCGGCCCGACATCGAGCCGCGCGCGACGCAGTTCATCCCGCAGATGCTCGGCATGATCGAGACGCTCGAGACGAACGGCTACGCGTACCAGGCGACCGACGGTGACGTCAATTACTCGGTGCGCAAGTTCGCGAACTACGGGAAGCTGTCGGGCAAGTCGCTCGACGATCTCCGCGCGGGCGAACGCGTGGCCGCGAACGACGCCAAGGAAGATCCGCTCGACTTCGTGCTGTGGAAGCGCGCGAAGCCGGAAGATCCGGAGGGCGCGTCGTGGGCCTCGAAGTACGGGATGGGGCGCCCGGGCTGGCACATCGAGTGCTCGGCGATGGGCTGCTCGCTGCTCGGCAATCACTTCGACATCCATGGCGGCGGGCAGGATCTGCAATTCCCGCACCACGAGAACGAGATCGCGCAGAGCGAAGGCGCGACCGGCCAGACGTTCGTCAACTACTGGATGCACAACGGCTTCGTGCAGGTCGACAACGAGAAGATGTCGAAATCGCTCGGCAACTTCTTCACGATCCGCGAAGTGCTCGAACGGTACGACGCGGAAGTCATGCGCTTTTTCATCGTGCGCACGCACTACCGGTCGCCGCTCAACTACAGCGACGTGCATCTCGACGACGCGCGCGCATCGCTCACGCGTCTGTACACGGCGCTGAAGGACGTCGAGGCCGACTCGCTCGCGCTCGACTGGAACGAGCCGCACGCGCAGCGTTTCGCGGCCGCGATGAACGACGACTTCAACACGCCGGTTGCGGTGGCGACGCTGTTCGAGCTTGCGGGCGAAGTGAATCGCACGCGCGACGCGTCGCTCGCGCGGCAGCTGAAACAGCTGGCGGGCCTGCTCGGCCTGCTGGGTCGCGAACCGCGCGCGTTCCTGCAGCAGGCGTCCGGTGCCGCGCAGGCGGGCGCGCTCGCGGCCGACGAGATCGAAGCGAAGATCGCCGCGCGCGTCGCGGCGAAGCAAGCGAAGGACTATGCCGAAGCGGACCGGATCCGGGCGGAACTGCTCGAAGCCGGCATCGCACTTGAAGACAAACCGGGCGGATCGACCGAATGGCGTCGCGTATGAGCGCGATGCGTTCCACTGACCGATCCGTCAGGTAGGAGGCAAGATGGCAACGGCTAGAAAAGCGCCGGTCAGGCGCGCGACCGCGGTCGCCGCGCGTCCGGCAGCCAGGCGCGTGCCGGCGGCGAAGGCGGACGCGACGCGTGCCGCGCCGAACGGCGCGCTGAACGGTCATGCGCAGCCGGCGGCTGCGCAGCCGGCCGCCGACGCGGCCCGCAAGACGCGTGCGTCCGAAGCGGACGGCGAGGAGGTGGTCGTGCGTCCTGCCTACTGGGACAAGGCGTGCGCCGACCTCGTCAAGCGCGACCGCATCCTGAAGAAACTGATTCCGAAGTTCGGTCCCGCGCATCTCGTGAAGCGCGGCGATCCGTTCGTCACGCTCGCGCGCTCGGTCGTCGGCCAGCAGATTTCGGTGCCGTCCGCGCAGTCGCTGTGGGCGCGCATCGAGGACGCGTGTCCGAAGCTCGCGCCGCAGCCGGTGATCCGGCTCGGCGCGGACAAGCTGATCGCGTGCGGGCTGTCGAAACGCAAGACGGAGTACATCCTCGATCTTGCGCAGCATTTCGTATCGGGCGCGCTGCACGTCGACAAATGGACGTCGATGGACGACGAGGACGTGATCGCGGAACTCACGCAGATCCGCGGCATCAGCCGCTGGACGGCCGAGATGTTCCTGATCTTCAACCTGTCGCGGCCGGACGTGCTGCCGCTCGACGACCCGGGCCTGATCCGCGCGATCAGCGTCAATTACTTCAGCGGGGAACCCGTCACGCGCAGCGAGGCGCGTGAAGTCGCCGCCAACTGGGAGCCGTGGCGCACCGTCGCGACCTGGTACATGTGGCGCAGCCTCGATGCGCCCGACACCGACGCCTGAGCGTCGGCTATCGGGTTTTAAACATCAATAGTTGAGAGCCGGTTTTGAGCGTCGCCCGCGCGGGTAGAATACGCGCTGCCGCAAGACCCAAGGATTCGAACACATGAAGACCACGTTTCTGGATTTCGAACAGCCGATCGCCGAACTCGAGGCCAAGATCGAAGAGCTGCGATTCGTGCAGGACGACTCGGCGGTCGATATTTCGGAAGAAATCGAGCGGCTGTCGAAGAAAAGCCAGCAACTGACGAAAGACCTCTACGCGAACCTGTCGCCGTGGCAGGTCTCGCAGATCGCACGGCATCCGCAGCGTCCGTACACGCTCGATTACGTTGCGGAACTGTTTACCGATTTTCACGAACTGCACGGCGACCGCGCGTTTGCGGACGACCTGTCGATCGTCGGCGGCCTCGCGCGCTTCGGCGGTCATCCGTGCATGGTGATCGGTCACCAGAAGGGCCGCGACACGAAGGAGCGCGCCGCGCGCAACTTCGGGATGCCGCGTCCGGAAGGCTATCGCAAGGCCGAACGCCTGATGCGTCTCGCCGAGAAGTTCGGGCTGCCGATCTTCACGTTCGTCGATACGCCGGGTGCGTACCCGGGCATCGGCGCGGAAGAGCGTGGCCAGTCGGAAGCGATCGGCCGCAACCTCTACGTGATGGCCGAGCTGAAGACGCCGATCATCACGACCGTGATCGGCGAGGGCGGTTCGGGCGGCGCGCTGGCGATCGCCGTGGCCGATACCGTGATGATGCTGCAGTTCTCGACCTATTCGGTGATCTCGCCGGAAGGCTGCGCGTCGATCCTGTGGAAGAGCGCCGCGAAGGCGCCGGAAGCCGCGGAAGCGCTGGGCCTGACCGCGCACCGCCTGAAGGCGCTCGGCCTGATCGACAAGATCATCAACGAGCCGCTCGGCGGCGCGCATCGCGATCCGAAGGGCATGGCCGCACTGCTGCGCCGCGCGCTTGCCGATTCGCTGCGCCAGTTCCAGGGCATGAGCATCGATGCGCTGCGCGAGCGCCGCTTCGAACGCCTGATGGCCTACGGCAAGTTCAAGGAAACCACGCCCGGCGCATGACCGGCTGCGTATTCCATTCGCGCGCCGCTGCGCGCGCGTTCCTCTCGTGATCCCGCCGACCGAATTCTTCGCCGACCGCGTCGTCCTCGACGCGGTCGGCGTTGCGTTTTCCGGCCTGCCGGCCGATGCACGCATCGCGATCGCCTACAGCGGCGGCCTTGACTCGACGGTGCTGCTCGATGCGGCCGTGCGTGTCGCGGGCGCGTCGCGTTGCGTCGCGCTGCACGTGCATCACGGCCTGAGCGCGAACGCTGACGCATGGGTTGCGCATGCCGAAGCGGAAGCCGCCCGGCTCGGCGTCGCGTTCGAAGCGATGCGCGTCGACGTGCCGCGCGACAGCGGCCTCGGTATCGAGGCGACGGCGCGTGAACGTCGTTACGCGGCGCTCGACACGATGTGCGAACGCCACGGCGTAGCCGTGCTGTGGCTCGCGCAGCATGCGGACGACCAGGCGGAGACCGTGCTGCTGCAGTTGCTGCGCGGCGCGGGCATCGCCGGGCTCGCCGCGATGGCGCCGCGCTATCGCCCCGACGGCGTGAGCGTCGAGCGTGTGCGGCCGTTGCTGCGATTGTTGCGTGCGCAACTCGAGCGCTATGCGGAGCAGCACGCGCTCGCCTGGATCGACGACGAATCGAACGGCGACACGCGCTATGCGCGCAATGCACTGCGCATCGACGTGCTGCCGGTGCTGGCCGTGCATTTTCCCGGCTTTCGCGATGCACTCGGTCGCGCGGCCCAGCATGCGGCCGCCGCGCAGCGGCTGCTCGACGACCTGGCCGAACTGGATTTCGCCGCCGCCGCGCGCGATGACGGGCAGGCGCTGTCGCGCGACGCGCTGGTCGCGTTCGACGACACGCGCGGTGCGAACCTGCTGCGCTTCTGGATGCGCCGGCTCGGCTTGCCGGGCGCGTCGGCCGCGCGTCTCGCCAACATGATGCGGCAGCTGCGCGCCGCGCATGACGCCCATGCGCTGCGGGTCGATCACGCGGGGCAGTGCCTGCGGCTCTATCGCGATGTCGTCTACTGGGAAGCGGGCGACAGCAGCGAACCGGCCGACGACGGCACGGGCTCGCCGCACCCGGAGGCGGCGCTCGCGTGGGACGGGCAGGAAGTGTGGCACCTGCCGGGCTGGCGTGGCACCTACGTGTTCGCGCAAGCCGCGGCGGGGAGTGCCGACGCCGTGCCGGAGGCACTGCTGCGCGGCGTGCGGCTCGCGGCGCGCGCCCGCGCGGGCGGCGAGCGGATGCGCACGTCGCCGGGCGGGCCGGGCCGCACGCTGAAGAACCTGTTCCAGGAGCGCGGCGTGCCGGCCTGGCAGCGCGACGTGCCGCTGCTGTTCGCGGGCGAGCGGCTGATCTACGTGCCGCGGCTCGGCATCAATCGCGATGTCGGCATGTTCGACAGCGAGACGGCCGGCGACGGCGCCTGGCGCCGGATCGAATGGCGTCCCGACCTGCTGATCGCGTAGCGGCGGGCGGGCTTCCGGCGGCGCGATGGCGCGCCCATTTTCACCATTTGGTAAACAGCGCCGGAACGGCCGCCAACACGGCGAGCGGCTTGTCAAGCGGGCGTCTATCGGGTACGCTCGGTCGTTTGCTCGGCTCGATTTTTGAGCGTTTTGTGCAGGTTTTCCGCGTGACGTACCCGGTTTGCGCGGCCTGATCGGCCTTCCGGGCAAAATCCGCCACGCTTGCGTGTTGCGTCCCAGCCGTCCCCCTCGTCGTCCGTCCACAGCCACAAGCCGCGTGACCGAACGGCTACGCGGCCTGCCCAGCGCGCCCGTGCGGTTTCTCCTCCAGTTCAGAACGACAATGGCACTCATCGTACACAAATACGGCGGCACTTCGATGGGCTCGGTCGAGCGCATCAAGAACGTCGCGAAACGCGTCGCAAAATGGCATCAGGCCGGGCACCAGATGGTGGTCGTGCCTTCGGCGATGTCCGGCGAAACCAACCGTCTGCTCGGTCTCGCGAAAGAGATTTCGAGCCAGCCGAGCCCGCGTGAGCTCGACATGATCGCGTCGACCGGCGAGCAGGTCAGCGTCGGCCTGCTGTCGATCGCGCTGCAGGAAATCGGCGTCGAGGCCGTGAGCTACGCCGGCTGGCAAGTGCCGATCAAGACCGACAGCGCGTTCACGAAAGCGCGCATCCACTCGATCGACGACGAGCGCGTGAAGGCCGATCTGAACGCCGGCAAGGTCGTGATCATCACGGGCTTCCAGGGCGTCGATCCGGACGGTCACATCACGACGCTGGGCCGTGGCGGCTCCGATACGTCGGCGGTGGCGGTCGCGGCTGCGCTGGACGCGGCAGAGTGCCTGATCTACACGGACGTCGACGGCGTCTACACGACCGACCCGCGCGTCGTCGAAGAGGCGCGCCGCCTCGATCGCGTGACGTTCGAAGAGATGCTGGAAATGGCCAGCCTCGGCTCGAAGGTCCTGCAGATCCGCTCGGTCGAATTCGCCGGCAAATACCAGGTGAAGACGCGTGTGCTGTCGAGCCTGACCGATCCGCTGATTCCGCTCGACGAAGAAATGCGCTCGGGCACCCTGATTACTTTTGAAGAAGACGAGACCATGGAAAAGGCAGTCATTTCCGGCATCGCGTTCCAGCGCGACGAAGCACGCATTGCTGTGATGGGCGTGCCCGACAAGCCGGGCATCGCATATCAGATCCTCGGCCCGGTCGCCGACGCGAACGTCGACGTCGACATGATCATCCAGAACCAGAGCGTCGAAGGCAAAACCGACTTCACGTTCACGGTCGGCCGCGGCGACTACCAGAAGGCGATGGACATCCTCACCAACCAGGTGAAGGGCCATGTCAGCGCCGAGCGCGTGCAGGGCGACCCGAAGGTGTCGAAGGTGTCGGTCGTCGGCGTCGGCATGCGTTCGCACGTGGGCGTCGCGAGCAAGATGTTCCGCACGCTGTCGGAAGAGGGCATCAACATCCAGATGATCTCGACGTCCGAAATCAAGATTTCGGTGCTGATCGACGAGAAATACATGGAGCTGGCCGTCCGCGCGCTGCACAAGGCATTCGAACTCGACCAGACATCGTGAATTTTTCGTGATGCATTGAAGAAAATGCATCACGGAATTTGACGCGCGGTTCGAAACCCTATATTATCTCGTTCTCGTCGCACTGCCTCCCTGGTGCGAGCGAAAGTTTGGGAGACGTGGCCGAGAGGTCGAAGGCACTCCCCTGCTAAGGGAGCATCTGGGCCAAAACCTGGATCGAGGGTTCGAATCCCTCCGTCTCCGCCAAAAGCGGTGACAAAGCCCCGCAAGTTCTCGGACTTGCGGGGCTTTTTCTTTTTCCTCGGCAATGAATGCTCGACTTGAGCCCCCGTCACGCGCTACATATCGCGTATCGTCTGGCGCAACTCAAGGTGACGCTCTTGGCAAGCCCGCATGCCGTCCTGACTTTCCTCTCTCATCGGCCTGTCGACGGACTCGTCGACAACCACGCGCGTTACGCGCAGCTACACGGCTACCGGCATGCGACAGTCGACAGCATGCACGTGTACGGCGAGCGCCAGCCGATCCTGCACAAGTACCATGCGATCATCGCGCAGCTCGTCGCGATGGAGCCGGGCGCATGGCTGCTCGTGCTCGATCCGTTCTCCGTCGTGTTCGATCCGCACGCGCTGCCGGACGTCGCGCACGGTTACGACGCAATCGTCACCACGCAGACGTCGAAATCGCCGTTGCCCGCCGCAAGCGGCATGATCTTCCGCAACGTGCCCGACGTGCGGGAGCGATTGCGCAGGCTCGCACTCGAACTGGGCAAATGGGCGATGCGCCTTCCGGAGCGGCGCGATGCGTGCGAGGCGACGCTGCTCGCGGAGCACTTTCCGCCGCTGCCGTTCGACGTGCCGCTCGCGAACGGCCATTTCGCGTCGGCCCAGACGGTCTGGAGCGACGGCGTCGCGATCGATTCGCTCGCCGGCGCGCGGCCGCTCGTCGCGCACCATGCACCCGAGTGGCAAGCGGTGGGCGATACCTGGGCGCCGGCGGCCGATTACGACTTTCGCTACGTGGTTGCGCTCGTCGACGATGCCGAGCGGTATCAGCGCGGCGATCACCCGCGCGCGCTGGACGACTGGCGCGCCGCGCAGCAGCGACCGCGCGAAGCGGAGCGGCATGTGAATCCGCACGCGCGCGTTGCGTTCGTGAGCCTGCATACGTCGCATGTCGCGGGCTATGGCGATCTCCACGAGGAGAACTTCGTCCGCTACTGCACGCGGCACGGCTATGCGTACCACGCGTATCGCGAGGCGCCTGCGTTCCTGCCGGGCGGCATCGACGCGAACTGGGCGAAGCTGCATCTGATTCGCGAACATCTGCCGCATCACGAATTCGTGTTCTGGGTCGATGCGGACATCCTGGCGATCGACCAGCGTCAGGCCATCGACAGCGTGATCGACGGCCGCGACTTCGTGATCGGTACCGATCACACGGCCTGGGCGATCAACTCGTGCATGATCGGCGTGCGCAACGTGGCGCCGATGCGTGAACTCGTCGAGCGCATCTGTGCGCGCATCGAGCGCTTCGACGATCGGTCGTCGGTCTACGCGAGCGGCGGCGACCAGCAGGCGATCTACGTGGAGCTGCTGGAATCCGGCATGATCGACGCACGCCATATCGTCGACGCGACGACGCTTGCTTCATCGCCGATCTATGCGACGCGCGACAGCCGCTTCGTTCATTTCCCCGCGCAACACGACCACTATCGCGCGGTGACGATGCGCGTCTGGGACCGGCTGAGTCATCAGCGCTGATGGCCGGGAACATCAGCGATGCGATGCCTGCCGCGACACCGGGCGGGCAGGGTGGCCATTCACCGGCGATATGAAATATAAATGTAAGTATTAATGTAAGGAAAAACGAGCTTCTGCCTCGTTGACCTGCCGGACCTCGATCATCCTGTTCAGACCCCGAGAAACGACACGCCGACGCCAAAAATGCGGCATTGCGTCGTTTTTCGTGGTTCGCCGTGACGCGCAATACAAAAAATTACTTAATAAAATCAGTGTCATGCGCCGGAACGGAAAATTGATGCTCTGCTGCGCTGCAGAAAATAATCAATCGCCTTATGCTGGTTAACCCGATCGCGTTTGAGCGACATCAAGTTTGTCCGTGATGTCGCTTTACATTTTGCCAACACTGGCGATTCACGAAATCTACCTGTCGATTCGATTTCGTTCCTTTCGTCTCGCCTGTCCCCGATGCAGAGCGCGACCTCATCAAGGCCCTGTTGACATGCATGATTTTCCCTTCCTGAGCCTGGCCATCTGGGCTCCGATCCTGTTCGGCGTGTGCCTGCTGCGTGCCGGTTCCGACCATCACCCGCGCCGGACGCGGCTGATCGCGCTCGCGGGCGCGATCGTGGGACTCGCGGCCGTCGTCCCGCTGGTTGCGGGCTTCGACGCGCATTCGGCGGCGATGCAGTTCGTCGAAAGCCGCGACTGGCTGGCGGCGTTCAATTCCGGATGGCGCGTCGGTATCGACGGCGCGTCGCTGTGGCTCGTCGTGCTGACCGCCTTCACGACGCTCGTGGTGGTGATCGCATCGTGGGAATCGGTCACGGTGCGCGTCGCGCAGTACTACGCATCGTTCCTGATCCTGTCGGGGCTGATGGTCGGCGTGTTCGTCGCGCAGGACGGGCTGCTGTTCTTCATCTTCTTCGAGGCGACGCTGATCCCGCTATACCTGCTGATCGGCACGTGGGGCCGCGAGCGCCGCGTGTATGCGGCCGTGAAGTTCTTCTTCATCTCGTTCGCCGGCTCACTGCTGCTGCTGATGGCGATGCTGTACCTGTACGCGCAGTCGCATACGTTCGACATGGCCGCATGGCGCACGCTGCAGCTCGGTTTCGCGCCGCAGTTGCTGGTGTTCCTCGGCTTCTTCGCGGCGTTCGCGGTGAAGGTGCCGATGTGGCCGGTCCACACGTGGCTGAGCGATGTCTACACCGACGGCCCGACCGGCGCCGCGCTGATGCTCGCGATGCTCAAGCTCGGCGGCTACGGGTTCCTGCGCTTCGCGCTGCCGATCACGCCCGATGCGAGCCACTTCTTCGCGCCGGCCGTGATCGCGCTGTCGCTCTTCGCGATCGTCTATGCGAGCCTGATCGCGCTTGCGCAGACCGATCTCGGCAAGCTGCTCGCGTACTCGACCGTCGCGCACATGGGGATCGTCACGCTCGGGCTGTTCCTGTTCAACCGGATCGGCGTCGAAGGCGCGATCGTTCAGCTCGTGTCGTACGGCTTCGTCGCCGGCGCGATGCTGTTGTGCGTGAACGTGCTCGTCGATCGCACGAAGCAGCGCGAGATCGCCGCGTACGGCGGCGTGGCAGGCGTGATGCCGCGTTTCGCGACCTTCACGGTGCTGTTCGCGATGGCCAACGTGGGCTTGCCGGGCACGTCGGGCTTCGTCGGCGAGTTCATGGTCATCATGGGCGCGATCCGCTTCAACTTCTGGATCGGCGCGATCGCGGCACTGACGCTGATCCTCAGCGCGTCGTACACGCTGTGGATGCTCAAGCGCGTCGTGTTCGGCAAGGTCGCGAGCCAGGGCATCGCGAAGCTCGCCGACCTGAACCGTCGCGAGATCGTGATGTTCGCGTCGCTCGCGCTGATCGTGCTGGCGGTCGGCGTCGATCCGAAGCCGTTCACCGACGCGATCGATCCGACCGTCGGCAGGCTGATCCAGGAAGCGAGCCATTCGAAGGTGCCGGCAGGGGACGGCACGGGGCCGACGCCGCCTTCGTACATGGCGTCGACGCACGACTGATCGCGGCATGTCGGGCCGCATCGCACGGCGGTCCGGCTCGTTGCGCGCGCATCGATCGAGGTCCGGCACGCCGCGTGCCGGGCCCGCTTCCGGCTGCGTGAAATTGCCCCGCGACAATGTGACTCACGGCAGATTCTGCAATGATGATTTGCCGCATCCACCGGTTTTTCATCACACCCGCGCGACGTATGATTCGGCCACTTTCGTGGATCGAATGCGCATCGGGCATACGCAAACGGATTCAATGACCCTCGGGCTGTGTGATGAAAAGAAAAGCTTCAAGAGGCTGGTCGGCGCTGATGTCAATCGGCGCGGCGTTGAGCCTGTCAGGCTGTAATTTAGATGTACTAAATCCGAAAGGTAGCGTCGGCGCCGCGGAAAAGGCGCTGATCGCGACATCCACCTGGGCGATGCTGGTCGTCGTCGTGCCGGTGATCCTGCTCACGCTGTGGTTCGCGTGGCGTTATCGCGCATCGAACCGCAACGCCACCTATGCACCGAACTGGTCGCACTCGACCGCGATCGAGGTCGTGATCTGGACGGTGCCGACGCTGATCATCCTGTTCCTCGGCGTGCTCACGTGGAAGACCACGCACGAGCTCGACCCGTACAAGCCGCTCGAGTCGTCGGTGAAGCCGATCGACGTCGAGGTCGTCGCGCTCGACTGGAAGTGGCTGTTCATCTATCCGGAACTCGGCATCGCGTCGGTGAACCAGCTCGCGATTCCGGTGGGCACGCCGGTGAACTTCCGCATCACGTCGGATTCGGTGATGAACTCGTTCTTCATCCCGCAGCTCGGCGGCCAGGTCTACGCGATGGCCGGCATGCAGACGCGCCTGCACCTGATCGCCGACGAACCCGGCAACTACGCGGGCACGTCCGCCAACTTCAGCGGCCGCGGCTTCTCCGACATGAAGTTCCGCACGCTCGCCGAGCCGCGCGAACAGTTCGATGCATGGGTGCAGAAGGTGAAGGCGTCGCCGGACCGGCTCGACGCGACCGTGTACGGCACCGTCGCGCAACCGAGCGAGAAGGCGCCCGTGCGCTACTTCTCGTCGGTCGATCCGCGGCTCTTCCACAACATCATCGCGAAATACAACGATGGCCACGTCCTCGACCTGAAGGACGCCGCCTGCGGCACGAAGGGGTAACGCATGTTCGGCAAACTCACACTCTCGGCGATCCCGTTCGACCAGCCCATCATCATGGGGGCAGGCGCCTTCATGGGGCTGGTCGTGCTGGGCATTCTCGCCGCGCTGACGATCACCGGCCGGTGGAAATGGCTGTGGACGGAATGGCTGACCACGGTCGACCACAAGAGGCTCGGCGTGATGTACATCATCGTCGCGCTGATCATGCTGCTGCGCGGCTTCGCCGACGCGATCATGATGCGCATGCAGCTCGCGCTCGCGTACAACGGGCCCGGCTACCTGCCGCCGCACCACTATGACCAGGTCTTCACGGCACACGGCGTGATCATGATCTTCTTCATGGCGATGGTGTTCATGGTCGGCCTGATGAACCTGATCGTGCCGCTGCAGATCGGCGCGCGCGACGTCGCGTTCCCGTTCATCAACTCGCTGTCGTTCTGGATGACGGCCGTCAGCGCGATCCTGATCAACGTGTCGCTCGTGATCGGCGAATTCGCGCAGACGGGCTGGCTGGCCTACCCGCCGCTGTCGGAGCTGCAGTTCAGTCCGGGGGTAGGGGTCGACTACTATCTGTGGGCGCTGCAGATCTCGGGCGTCGGCACGCTGCTGACCGGCGTGAACTTCTTCGTGACGATCATCAAGATGCGTGCGCCCGGCATGACGCTGATGAAGATGCCGGTGTTCACGTGGACCGCGCTCTGCACGAACGTGCTGATCATGGCGTCGTTCCCGATCCTCACCGCGACGCTCGCGCTGCTCGGCCTCGATCGCTATCTCGGCATGCACTTCTTCACGAACGAAGCCGGCGGCAACGCGATGCTGTACCTGAACCTGATCTGGGCGTGGGGCCATCCGGAGGTGTACATCCTGATCCTGCCGGCGTTCGGGATCTTCTCGGAAGTCATCGCGACGTTCGCGAAGAAGCCGCTGTTCGGCTACAAGACGATGGTGTACGCGACCTGCGCGATCATGGTGCTGTCGTTCCTCGTGTGGCTGCATCACTTCTTCACGATGGGCTCGGGGGCGAACGTGAACGCGTTCTTCGGCATCATGACGATGATCATCGCGATCCCGACCGGCGTGAAGGTGTTCAACTGGCTGTTCACGATGTATCGCGGCCGGATCGAATTCACGACGCCCGTGCTGTGGACGATCGGCTTCATGGTCACGTTCACGCTCGGCGGCATGACCGGCGTGATGATGGCGATTCCGGGCGCCGACTTCGTGCTGCACAACAGCCTGTTCCTGATCGCGCACTTCCACAACGTGATCATCGGCGGCGTGCTGTTCGGTTATCTCGCCGGCTTCAACTACTGGTTCCCGAAGGCGTTCGGCTTCAAGCTGAACGAGAAGCTCGGCAAGGCCGCATTCTGGTTCTGGCAGATCGGCTTCTACGTCGCGTTCGTGCCGCTCTACGTGCTCGGCTTCATGGGCATGACGCGCCGCCTGAACCACTACGACAACCCGGCATGGCATCCGTGGCTGCTGGTCGCCGCGTTCGGCGCCGTGCTGATCGCGATCGGCATCGCGTGCCAGGTGCTGCAGCTGGTGGTCAGCATCCGCAACCGCCACCTGCCCGAGTACCGCGACACGACGGGCGACCCGTGGGGCGGCCGCACGCTGGAATGGGCGACCTCGTCGCCGCCGGCCGACTACAACTTCGCGGTGATCCCGCAAGTGCGCACGCTCGACGCGTACGCCGACATGAAGGCGCGCGGCGAAGGCCGGCCGAACCCGGCAACGTTCCGCGACATCCACATGCCGTCGAATACTTGCGCGGGCCTCGTGATCGCGATCTTCAGCCTGGTGCTCGGCTTCGCGCTGGTGTGGCACATCTGGTGGATGGCGATCGGCGGGCTCGTCGGGATCATCGCGACGCTCGTGATCTACAGCTCGCGTGATAACGACGGCTATTACATCCCCGCGTCGACGGTGCGGAAGATCGAAGACAAGCAGCCGACGCAGCGCGTGGCCGCGCGCGTCGACGACGTGGAACTGGAGGCCAACTGATGTTGCAGAAAACCTTGAGCGCAACCCTGCTCGAGCACGACGACCATCCGCCGTCGCATTCGGTGTTCGGTTTCTGGCTGTACCTGATGACCGACTGCGTGATCTTCGCGGCGCTGTTCGCGACGTTCGCGGTGCTCGGCCACCAGTATGCGGGCGGCCAGACCGCGAAGGAGCTGTTCGACATTCCGGGCGTCGCGGTGGAAACCGCCGCGCTGCTGCTGTCGAGCATCACGTACGGTTTCGCGATGCTCGCGGCGTACAAGCAGCGCCGCGGCGCGCTGCTCGCGTGGCTCGCGGTGACGTTCGTGCTCGGCGCGGCGTTTCTCGCGATGGAACTGCGCGAGTTCTCGCACCTGATCGCGGAAGGCGCGGGCCCGCAGCGCAGCGCGTTCCTGTCGGCGTTCTTCACGCTGGTCGGCACGCACGGGCTGCACGTGACGGCAGGCCTCTTGTGGATGATCGTGCTCGCCGGGCAGATCGTGTTCCGCGGCGGCGACCTGACCGATCGCGACCTGCGGCGCCTGACGTGCCTGAGCCTGTTCTGGCACTTCCTCGACATCGTGTGGATCTGCGTGTTTTCCTTTGTCTATCTCGCGAGCGTGATCTAAATGGCCCATTCGCATTCGTCTCAACTGGAAGAAGGGCACGGCAGCGTCGGCGGCTATGTCGCCGGCTTCATCCTGTCGGTGCTGCTCACGGCCGCGTCGTTCGGCCTCGTGATGGGCGGCGTGCTGTCGCCGCATGCGTCGCTGATCGCGCTCGCCGTGCTCGCCTTCGTGCAGATCGTCGTGCACCTCGTGTACTTCCTGCACATGAACGGCTCGTCGGGCCAGCGCTGGAACGTGATGGCGTTCAGCTACACGGTGCTGACCGCGGCGATCCTGATCGTCGGCACGCTGTGGGTGATGCACAACGTCAGCATGAACATGATGTCGCGCTGAGCGGCACCTCGGCGCAGCGGTCGGCATCGATGCGCGTTCATGAAGAAAAGGCGGCACGCAAGTGCCGCCTTTCTCGTTTCTCCCCGGCCGTGTTGCGCGCGGCCGTGCGCTCAGTGCTGCACGCCTGCGTCGGCGGTCAGCGCATGCGTGCAGTCCGCGCGGTATTCGGCGGCGAGCCGATGCTTCGCGCCGTCGAGATCGTCGGGGTAGTAGGGGCTCGCGTGCGCCGGATCGTAGCCGACCTGTTCGAGCTCGGTCAGCTCGCGCACGAGGTCCGCATGCGTGACGTCGCGGCCTGTGTGAACGAACGGGTACGCGTTGCATTCCTGCGGGGTGAGGTGCGGTCCCGCCAATGCGGCGGTGCTGGCGCATGCGAGCAGCATGCAGGCGACAGTGGTCGACAGTTTCATCCGGTAGCTCCTGGTTTCGCGGCCCGATGCCGCAGGACGTCAGCGTAGGCGGCGCGCACGGCGGAGCGGGCGACGCACGAATGAAACATGTTTCACGCGCGCTTGCCGCGGTACCGGATGAAGCATTTTTCATGTAGCGCCGGACGGCGGCCGCGTCGCCTACGATAGTCGCGGGCGCATCGTGTGCGCCCGACGTGACGTTCATTGAGAGGACAACCATGCGAGTGCTGACAGTCGAGGACGATGCGGTGACCGCGAACGAGATCGTCGGCGAGCTGACCGCGCGCGGGTTCGAGGTCGACTGGATCGACAACGGCCGCGACGGGATGATGCGCGCGATGAGCGCATCGTACGACGCGATCACGCTCGACCGGATGCTGCCGGGCGCGGACGGCCTCGCGATCCTGACCGCGATGCGCACGGTCGGCATCGATACGCCGGTGCTGATGCTGAGCGCCCTCGGCGACGTCGACGAGCGCATCCGCGGGCTGCGCGCGGGCGGCGACGACTACCTGACGAAGCCGTTCGATTCCGGCGAGCTGAGCGCTCGCATCGAGGTGCTGCTGCGCCGCCGGCAGGCATCGGGCGTGCCGCAGCAGACGCTGCTGAAAGTCGGCGCGCTCGAACTCGACCTCATTTCGCGCTGCGCGCGCCGCGGCGGCGACGAGATTCCGCTGCTGCCGACGGAATTCCGCGTGCTCGAATTCATGATGCGCAACGCGGGCCAGACGATCACGCGCACGATGCTGTTCGAGACCGTGTGGGGCTATCACTTCGATCCCGGCACCAACCTGATCGACGTCCACATGGGCCGGCTGCGCAAGAAGATCGATCCGCCTGGCGCGCAACCGATGATCCAGACGGTGCGCGGCTCGGGCTACATGCTCGCGTGACGGAGGCGGGAATGGACGCGGCTCGCGCGGCGAACTTCACGCGCCGCTGGCATACGACGACGTTTCGCTGGCTGTGCGCGTACGCGGCGATCTTCTCGGTGTCGCTGCTGCTGCTGGCGGGCGTGATCGACGCGGCCGCGACGCACACGATGCGGCGCGATACCGACGAGGTGCTCGCGTGGCAGCTGATCTATTTCGATTCGATTCCCGATGCCGAGCTGCCGCTCGCGATCCACCGGCGGCTCGAGCACGAGCACATGCATACGAGTTTCTACGGGCTGTTCGACGCGGCCGGGCGCCGCGTGGCCGGTGACATCGCGACGCCGCCCGCGCTGCGCGCGGATCGCCACGGGCGCACGCTGCACCGCACGCTCGCGCCGCTCGACGGCCAGCCCGCGCCGATCACGCGTGCGATGGCCGTGCGCCGCGGCAACGGGATGACGCTGGTCGTCGCGCGCGACCTGTCGCATTTCATCCAGATTCGCGACGTCGCGATCCGCGGGCTCGTGATCGGCGGCGTGATGATCCTGATCGCGGGCATCGCGGGCGGCAGCATGCTCGGCATGCGGCAGATGCGCCGCGTCGCCGCGATCCGGCGCGTCACGCGGCAGATCGCCGAAGGCGATCTCGGCAAGCGGCTGCCGGTCGGCCGCTATGACGAACTCGACCTGCTCGCGCATCTCGTGAACCACATGCTCGACGAAGTCGAGCGGCTGATGGGCGAGGTGCGCCATACCTGCGACGGCATCGCGCACGACCTGCGCACACCGCTCGCACGCGTGCACACGATGCTGGCGCGGCTGGCCGACCAGCCGTTCTGCGCGGACGATCCCGCGTCGGCGGCGCTGCTGGCTTGCGCGCGCGACGAAACCGACCGGTTGCTCGAACGCTTTCGCGCGATGCTGCGCATCTCCGAGATCGGCACGCTGAGCCGGCGCGGCGGCTTTGCCGCGGTCGACGTCGCGGCCTTGCTGCGCGACGTGTGCGAACTCTATGAACCGCTGGCGGAGGCCGCCGACGTGTCGTTCGCGCTCGACGCGGCATCGGTCGACGGCATTCACGGCGATCGCGCGTTGCTGTTCGAGGCGTTCAGCAATCTCGCGGACAACGCCATCAAGTTCACGCCGCCGGGCGGTCGCGTGCGCGTCGTGCTCCACACGACCGCGAACGGCCCGCTCGTGCGGTTCGAGGACACCGGTCCCGGCATCCCGCCGGGCGAGCGCGACGCGGTGCTCGAACGCTTCTATCGCGGCGAGCGCACGCGCCATGTGAACGGGTCGGGGCTCGGCCTGAGCATCGTGTCGGCCGTGATGCGCGTGCACGGTTTCGCGCTGCGGATCGGCGCCGCGCAGCCGGCCGGCGCGGCGATCACGGTCGAATGCTGGCCGCGCTCGCTCGCATGACGGCGCAGGAGAACGATCGATGCGCATCCTGCTGATTGCGCCGCCGACACCGGAGGCCGCGCGGCTCGACAAGGCATTTCGCGAAAGCATGCATGGCGTCGAACGCGTCGACGGATGGCGCGACGGCTGTTTCGCGGCGACGCAGGACCGGTTCGATGCCGTCGTGATTGCTGCGCCCGATGCCGCGGCCGACCCGGCGATCCTCGCCGGACTGCCGCGGCTCGCCGTCTCGGCCGGCGGCGCGACGATCGCCGCGATCGTCACCGGCGCCACGCCCGCGCAGCGGGCGCGGATGCTGCAGGCCGGCTGCGACGTATGTCTTGCCCACCCGTGTTCGTTCGTGGAACTGCACGAGCGGCTGCGCGCGCTGTGGCGCCGCGCCGGTGCGATCGACACGCGTGAATCGGTCCGGCTCGACGCGGCGACGCGCGCACTCGAGGAACCCGGCAGGCGGCTCGCGCTCAGTGCGCGGGAATTCCGTCTCGTCGAATGCCTGCTGCGCGAATCGGGACGGCCGGTCGGGCGCGATGTCGTGCTGCGGTATGCATGGGGCGACGCAGACATCGAACCCGAAACGGTCAATGCGCTGGTCGTGCGGTTGCGGCGCAAGCTGGCCGCGCATGCGTTCTCCGCACGGATCGAAACGGTTGCGCGATTCGGGTTCCGGTTCGACACGGGCAGGTGACGGCGCGATATCGCGCCGCGCGTGCCGCGCGCCCCGCGCTGCACGGCACGCACGCCTGCGTACAGTCAGTGCGAATAGAGTTCGCGATTGAGTTGCGCGAACTGGCCGTCGCGTTCGGCGTGGACGAGTTCGCGGTAGACCTGCGCACGCGTCAGCGGCGCGGCTTGAGGGGCATTCCATGCCGATTGCGATGGCAACCGTGCGGGCGCGCTGGAGGCGAGCGTCTGCGATGCCGCCGGCGCGGCGGGCGGCATCGCGCTGGCCCGGCCGGGCAGCGCGACGCAAAGGGCGGAGAGGAGGGTGGCGGACATCAAGGTCTTCATGGCGTGATCCTTTTCAAGTGACAGTGGCCGGTGCCGCGACGGCGATGCCGGCAGGCACCACGTTATCGGGCGCGCCGGTGCGGGCACCGGGCGTGCCGATGAAGAAACGTTCATGAACGCGCGGCGTGCCAGCCGCCGCCGAGCGCGCGCACGAGCGCGACGGAGGCCTGCAGGCGTCGCGCATCGGCGTCGAGCGACGCGATCTGCGTATCGAGTTCGGTCGTCTGCGCCGTGACCACGTCGAGATAGCTGACCGCACCGTCGCGATAGCGCGACATCGCGAGTGCGAGCGACTGCCGTGCCGCGACGAGCGCCGCGTCGTCCTGGTCCGATTCGTCGCCGAGACGGTGCAGCAGCGCGAGATCGTCCTCGACCTCGCGGAACGCCTGCAGCACGACGGCGCGATAGCGTGCACCCTGTTCGGCGAACTGCGCGCGCGACTTGCGTACGCCGGCGGCACGCAGGCCGCCGTCGAACAACGTCATCGCGAGACGCGGCCCGATCGACCAGATCTCGTTCGGCGCGGCGAGCCATGGCGAAAACGTATCGCTCTGGAAGCCGGCATCGAGGCCGAGCGACAGGTCGGGGAAATACGCCGCGCGGGCGACGCCGATCCGTGCGTTCGCGGCCGCGACGCGGCGTTCGGCAGCGGCGACGTCCGGCCGGCGTTCGAGCAGCGTCGACGCGAGCCCGGTCGGAATCGACGGCACGCCCGGCAGCGCCGCGACGGGGGGCAACGCGAACGTCGACGCGGATGCACCGACGAGCGCCGCGATCGCATGTTCGTCGAGTGCGCGGCGTGCGGCGATGTCGGACGCGCGTGCCTGGGCAAGCGAGAGTTGCGTCTGCGCACGCGACACGTCGAGCCCCGACGCGAGGCCGCCGCGATGGCGGCTGACCGTCAGCTGCCACGCGCGGCGGTACGTGTCGATCGTTTGCGCGAGCGTGTCCGCTTCGCGGTCGAGGCCCGCGAGGTCGAAGTAGGCGCTGGCCACGCCGGCCTGCAGGCTGAGCCGGACCGATGCGAGATCGTCGTCGGCCGCCTGCGCATCGTCGCGGCCGGCCGCGACCGTGTTGCGGACCTTGCCCCACAGATCGACGTCGTAGCCGATGCCGGCTTCGAGCGTGTTCGATTCGTAGACGTCGGGCTGGCCGCTGCCGCGCAGCGGCCGGCGCGCCGACTGCCGGTCGCGGTCGGGTTCGGCATCGATGCCCACGGTCGGCAGCAATGCCGCATGCGCTTCGTCGAACAGCGCGGCGGCTTCGTCGTGCCGCGCGACGGCGACTGCGAGGTCGGGATTCGCCTGTGCGACGAGCGGTTCGAGCCGGTCGAGCGTCGCGTCGCCATACACGCGCCACCAGCCGTCGCGCGGCAGGCGATCGGCCGGTGCGGCATCGACCCACGGGCCCGTTTCGCGAAACGCCGCCGACACCGGAACATCCGGCGCGCGATAGGTCGGCGCAAGCGAACAGCCGGCGAGCAGCGCGATGCCGCCCAGCCACGCGGCAAGCAGTCGGTCAGCCATGCGCGCGCTCCGTGGTCGTGGTGTCGGCGACGCGCACGCGGTCACCATCCGCGAGCGAATCGGGCGGGTTGTCGATCACGCGGTCACCGGCCGAGAGCCCCGACGCGATCTCGACACGCGTGCCGAGATCGGTCGCGATCGATACGTTGCGCAATCTTGCATGGCCGTTCGCGTCGAGTACCGCAACCTGCAATCCGTCATGGCGGAAGATCAGTGTGCTGGCCGGAATCGTCAGCGCGTGCGCGGCGCCGGGCACCGAGATCCGGACCTGCGCGTATTCGCCGGGAAACAGCGTGCCGGCCGGGTTGGCGATCGAGAACTGCGCGAGCAGCGTGCCGGAAGCCGGATCGATCGACTGCGCGGAATCGGCGAGCGTCGCGTCGAACGTCGTGCCGGGGCGTTCCGGTACGGTCAGCGCGACCTGCATGCCGGCGCGGATCGCGGCCGCGTCGTCCTGCGGCACATGGACGTACAGCCGCAGCCGCCGCGCATCCGACACCGTGAAGAGTTCGGCGCCGTTGCCGCTGCCCGCGTCGATCAGCGCGCCGACGTCGGTCTTGCGGGCCGTCACGACGCCGTCGAACGGCGCGGTGAGCCGCTTGAACGATTCGAGCGCTTCGAGCCTCCGCACGTTGGCGGTGCTGGCCGCGACCGCCGCGCGTTTCGCGTCGAGGTCGCTGCGCTTCTCGTCGGCCTCCTGCTGCGATACGGAGTCCTGCGCAAGCATCGCGGCCCAGCGTGCGGCCGTGACGGCGGCGAGCCGCTCGTTCGCGCTCGCGCTTTGCAGGTCCGCGCGGGCCTGCTGCAACTGCTGGTCGAGATCGGGCGTGTCGATCGACGCGAGCAGCTGGCCGGCCTTCACGTGCGCGCCGATATCGGCGTACCACGCATGCAGGTAGCCCGGCACGCGCGCGTAGATCGGGGCGTCGACATACGCGTCGAGGCGGCCCGGCAGCACGAGTGCGTCGGCCGCGGCCGGCTGCGGCGCGACCGTCGCGACGGTCGGGATCGCTTGCTGCGCGGTCCACGCGGCGACCGCGTGCGCGTCGTGCAGGCGGGCGAAGACGCCGGCGGCCGCGACGGCGAGCGCGGCGGCGGCGCCCGCGATCGCGAGCGGCTTCAGGTAGCGCGGCGTGCCGGGGGGACGGACTTCGAATTCAGTGGACATGCTGTTCTCCCGGAGTGACGGAAAGGGATTCGGAGCGCGGCGCGCGATCGCGCCGATGAACGAGGCTGAACACGACGGGCACGAACACCAGCGTCGCGACGGTCGCGCACAGCAGGCCGCCGATGACCGCGCGGCCGAGCGGGGCGTTCTGCTCGCCGCCGTCACCGAGGCCGAGGGCCATCGGCGCCATGCCGATGATCATCGCGAGCGCGGTCATCATCACGGGACGAAAGCGCGTGAAGCCGGCCTCGAGTGCGGCGACGGCAGCGTCGGCGGTGTGCGCGAGCCGTTCGCGTGCGAAGGTGACGACGAGGATGCTGTTTGCGGTCGCGACGCCCATGCACAGGATCGCGCCCGTCAACGCGGGTACCGACAGCGGCGTGCGCGTGACGAACAGCATCCAGACGATGCCGGCGAGCGCGGCAGGCAGCCCGCTCACGATCACGAACGCGTCGCGCCACGAATGGAAGTTCACGACGATCAGCAGGTAGATCAGCAGCACCGCGCCGGCGAGGCCGGCGAGCAGCCCGCCGAATGCGCCGTTCATCGTCTGCACCTGGCCGCGCACCGTCACGCGCGATCCTTTCGGCAGGTCGGCGGCGCTCGCGTGCAGTACGCGCTCGATGTCGGCGCTGACCGCGCCGAGATCGCGATCCTGCGTGGTCGCGAAGATGTCGTACAGCGGCGCGATGTCGTAGTGCGACACGACCGCGTCGGTCTGCCCGCGCACGATCGTCGCGAGGCCGCCGAGCAATTGCGGGGCGCCCGTGCGGCCCGTGACGGGCAGCGCGCGCAGGTCGGACAGCGACGTCATCCGGTATTGCGGTGTCTGCGCGACGATCGGATAGGACACGCCGTTGTGCGGATCGAGCCAGTAGGTCGGCGACACCTGGCTCGTGCCGGACAGGCTGGCGACCACCGCATTGGTGACGTCCCGCTCGGTGACGCCGAGCTGCGCGGCACGCGCGCGGTCGACCGACACCGTGAACTGCGGATAGGTCGACGCCTGCTGCACGCGCGCATCGGCGACGCCCGGCACCGCGCGGATGCGGCGCAGCAGCTCGGTCGCATACGCCCGGTTGGCCGCCCGGTCGGGGCCCGTCACCTGCACGTCGATCGGGGCCGGGGCGCCGAAGTTGAGGATCTGGCTCACGATGTCGGCGGGCAGGAACGAGAACGTCACGCCCGGAAAGGCACGCGGCAGCACGGTACGCAGCTGCTTCACGTAGCCGGCCGTCGGCGCGTGGTCGCCGGTGAGCGACACGAGGATGTCGCCGTCCTGCGGGCCGATCGTGCCGCTGTTGCTGTACGTGAGGTTGATCCCGCTGTTCGGCAAACCCATGTTGTCGACGATGCTCGCGAGCGCGCGCGGCGGCACGACGCCGCGTACCGTGCGCTCGACGCGGTCGAACAGCGCGGCCGTTTCCTCGATGCGCGTGCCGATCGGGGCGCGCACGTGGAGCGCGATCTCGCCCGAGTCGACCGACGGGAAGAAGTTGCGGCCAAGCCCCGGCACCAGCACGAACGACACGGCGACCGCCGCGAGGAACGACACGACGAAGCGGGCGGGGCGGGCCAGCGCGAGGCCGAGCACGATGCGGTAGCCGGCGCGCAGTGCGGCGAAGCGGCGCTCGAAGCCCTGCTGGAACGCGACGAGCGGATTGCGCGCACGCGGCGGCGCGAACGGCGCGCCGTGCGGTGCGAGCACGGCCGCCGGATGCGCGGCATGCGGCTTCAGCAGGTAACGGGCCATCATCGGCACGAACGTGCGGGACAGCACGAACGACGCGATCATCGCGAAGATCACCGCTTCGGCCATCGGCACGAACAGGAAGCGCGCAACGCCGTCGAGCAGCAGCATCGGCACGAACACGATGCAGATGCACAGCAGCGACACGAAGGCCGGCGCGACGATCTGCGATGCGCCGTCCAGGATCGCGCTACGCACGTCCTTGCCCTGTTCCAGATGCCAGTTGACGTTCTCGATCGTGACGGTCGCGTCGTCGACCAGAATGCCGACTGCGAGCGCGAGCCCGCCGAGCGTCATCACGTTGAGCGTCTCGCCCGCGGCGGCGAGCGCGGCGATCGCCGCCAGCACCGCGAGCGGGATCGACGCGGCGATGATCAGCGTCGAGCGCCAGCTGCCGAGGAACAGCAGGATCATCGCGGAGGTGAGCGCGGCGGCGATCAGGCCTTCGCGCGCGACGCCGCTCACGGCGCCCTTGACGAACACCGACTGGTCGCCCATCACGACGAGCCGGAGCGACGGCGGCAGCGTCGCCTCGATGCGCGGCAACTGCGCCTTGACGCCCGCGATGATGTCGAGCGTCGACGCCGAGCCGCTTTTCAGCACGCTCATCAGCACCGCGCGGCGGCCGTCGACGCGCACGATGTTGCCCTGCGGCGGAAAGCCGTCGCGCACGTGCGCGACGTCGCGCATGAAGATCACCGCGCCGTTGACGGTCCGGATCGGCAGCGCGTTGAGCTGGTCGATGGTCAGCGGGCTGTCGTTGAGCCGGATGTTGTATTCGAAGCCGCCGATCTTCTGCGTGCCGGCCGGGATGATCTGGTTCTGCTGCGCGAGCGCGGTCGCGACGTCCTGCGCGGACAGCCCCTTGGCCTGCAGCGCCTGCGGATCGAGGTCGATCTGCACCTGGCGCACCTTGCCGCCGTACGGCGACGGAATCGCGACGCCCGCGACGGACAGCAGCTGCGGCCGGATCACGTTGGTCGCGTAGTCGCCGAGCTGCTGCTCGTTCAGCGTGTCGCTCGTCAGCGCGAGCTGCAGCACGGGCACCGTCGACGCGTTGTAGTTGAGGATCTGCGGCGGCGTGGTGCCGGGCGGCATCTGCTTGAGCACCGTCTGCGAGATCGACGTGACCTGCGCGGTCGCGGTGCGGATGTCGACGCTCGGCTGGAAGAAGATCTTGACGATCCCGAAGCTGCGGAACGACTGCGACTCGATGTGCGCGACGTCGTTGACCGTCGTGCCGAGCGTGCGCTCGTAATACGTGACGATGCGCCCCGACATGTCGGCGGGCTGCAGGCCCGCGTAGTTCCATACGACGCTGATGACCGGGATCCGGATGTCGGGAAAGATGTCGGTCGGCGTGCGCAGCGCCGCGAGCGGCCCCGCGATCAGGATCAGCAGCGCGAGGACGATGAACGTGTAGGGGCGCGCGAGCGCGAGTCGGACGAGTTTCAGCATCGGCGAGGTCTCCGCCGGCGCGGGGCGCCGGCCTGTCAGCAAGGCGCCGAAGCGTGGCGGGAGCCCGATTCGGCTCGCGCAGTGTGCGTGGCGCCGCTTAACGCCGGGCGCGAGGCAGGATGAAAGATGTTTTAGAAAAGGGCGCGAAGCGGGGAGCCGGGCGCCGATTGTTACAAGACGTTAGCGCGGCTTCCCGTTGCGATGCCGCGCATCAGTTCTTACAAACTTGAAATATGCGGAGACGGGGCTTGCCGTTATAGTCGAATCACACATGAAACAACCAGAAGAGGAATCCATGAAGACTTTGCGTGTTGCCTCGCTCTTGACCGGTATGACGGCCTTGCTCGTGTCGGGCGCAGCAATGGCGGGAGTCAATGTCGGGATCAACGTCGGCGTGCCGGCACCGGTCTACGTCGCACCCGCGCCCGTGTATGTGCCGCCGCCCCCGCCGCCGGTCGTCTACCAGCCTGCGCCGGTGTATGCACCGGCCTATGCGCCGGCGCCGACGATCGTGATCGGCTGGCACGGCGACCGCTACTGGGACGGCCGCCGCTACTGGGGCCGCGATGAGTGGTATCGCCGCCATGGTCGCGGCTGGGGCGACGATCGCGGTCACTGGGATCATGGCCGCCACAACGGCTGGCGCTGATCGGCGCGTCGCGCACGCGTGATGCGTGCGCGCCGTCTGCCGGTAAACAGGACAAGAGAACCGCCCGCGTGGCGGTTTTCTTTTGGCCCGACGGATTGAATGGGTAGAATCGTCCCACGTTACTACCCTCATTCGACTGACAGGGCCTTTATGACGAAGGGTTCGCCCCGGGCCGCCGCCGCGCGAGCCTGCCTCGGCGCGCGGCGTGCCGTACGGGCCGCCGGCCGCGTGGCCGCGGCGTTTGCGCTGTCTGCGGCGCTGGCCGCGCCGGCCGCTCACGCGGCCCATGCGATCGCGCAGTACGGCGAGCCGAAATATCAGCCGGGCTTCAAGCATTTCGACTACGTCAATCCCGATGCGCCGAAGGGCGGCACGCTGGTGCTCGCGAACCCGAACAGGCTGACGTCGTTCGACAAGTTCAATCCGTTCACGATGCGCGGCAATTCCGCGCCGGGCATCGACATGCTGTTCGAGAGCCTCGCGACCGGCAGCTCCGATGAACCGGCGTCTGCCTACGGGTTGCTGGCCGACGACATCGACATCGCGCCCGACCGCCGGTCAGTCACGTTCCACCTGAATCCGCGCGCGCGCTTCTCGAACGGCGATCGCGTCACGGCCGACGACGTCAAGTTTTCGTTCGATACGCTGAAGAGCAAGCAGGCCGCGCCGCAGTTCGGCGCGTATTTCGCGGAGATCGCGAAGGCCGTGGTGGTCGACCCGGCCACCGTGCGTTTCGAGTTCCGCAGCGCGAATCGCGAGCTGCCGCTGATCGCCGGCGGCGTGCCCGTGTTCTCGCGCAAGTGGGGCTTGCGCGCGGACGGCTCGCGCATCCCGTTCGACCAGCTCGCGTTCGAGCAGCCGATCGGTAGCGGCCCGTATGTGATCGAGCGCTACGACAACGGCCGGACGATCACCTACCGGCGCAACCCCGCGTACTGGGGCGCCGACCTGCCGGTGCGGGTCGGCACGAACAACTTCGAGCGGATCGTCTACAAGCTGTACGGCGACGGCGTCGCACGGCTCGAGGCGTTCAAGGCCGGCGAATACGACGTGCTCGTCGAGTACATCGCGCGCAACTGGACGCGGCGCGACGTCGGCAAGCGGTTCGACAGCGGCGAGCTCGTCAAGCGCGAATTCCGCCAGCATAACGGCGCCGGCATGCAGGGCTTCTTCATGAACCTGCGCCGGCCGCTGTTTCGCGACGTGCGCGTGCGCCAGGCGCTCGACCTCGCGTTCGACTTCGAATGGCTGAACCGCCAGGTGTTCTACAGCGCGTACACGCGCCTCGACAGCTATTTCGCCGATACCGACCTGCAGGCCACCGGTACGCCGGGCGAAGGCGAGCTGAAGCTGCTCGAGCCGCTGCGCGCGCAGCTCGACCCGGCCGTGTTCGGCCCGATGGTCACGCAGCCGGACACGAACCCGCCGGGCTCGCTGCGCGCGAACCTGCTGAAGGCGCGCACACTGCTCGCGCAAGCGGGCTGGACCTATCGCGATGGCGCGCTGCGCAACGCGAAGGGCGAGCCGTTCACGTTCGAGATCCTCGACGATTCGGGCGCCGCGATGGAAGGTATCGTGACGGCCTACCAGCGCAATCTCGCGAAGCTCGGCATCGACGCACGCTTTCGCACGGCGGATTACGCGCTGCTGCAGAAGCGCCTCGATGCGTTCGACTACGACATGACGACGGTCCGCCTGCCGGGCGTGCAGGTGCCGGGCTCCGAGCAGTACTCGCGTTACGCGAGCAAGTTCGCCGACGAGCCGGGTTCCGACAACCTCATCGGGCTGAAGTCGCCGGCCGTCGACGCATTGCTGCACGCGCTCGGCGCCGCGCAGACGCGCGAGGAATTGCTCGACGCGACGCACGCGCTCGACCGCGTGCTGATGCACGGCTACTACGCGGTGCCGCAGTGGTACAGCACGACGCACCGGATCGCGTACCGGCACACGCTGGCCTATCCGCAGACGCTGCCGCTGTACTATTCGGCCGAAGGCTGGGTCGTGTCGACCTGGTGGGCAAAGCCCGATCACTGACCCGCGCCGGCCCTTCGTCAAACCCGCCACAGATCACGAGTCGACGCCCTATGTGGAGCTACATCCTCAAACGCCTGCTGCTGATGATCCCGACGCTCGTCGGCGTGCTGACCCTCACGTTCGCGGTGATCCAGTTCGTGCCGGGCGGGCCCGTCGAGCAGGCCGTGCAGGAATTGCGCAAGGGCGCGACGGAGCAGGGTGCGGTGCCGTTCGGGATGCGCGCACACACCGGCGTCGACGCGCAGCAGCTCGCGCAGCTCAAGGCGCTGTACGGCTTCGACAAGCCGCCGCTCGAACGCTACTGGCTGATGCTGAAGCGCTTCGCGCGTTTCGATCTCGGCGAGAGTTACTTCCGCCACCAGAGCGTGTGGTCGCTGGTCGTGCAGAAGCTGCCGGTGTCGATCAGCATCGGGCTGTGGACGTTCTTCCTCACGTACCTGATCGCGGTGCCGCTCGGCATCGCGAAGGCCGTGCGCAACGGGTCGCCGTTCGACGTCGCGACGAGCCTCGTCGTGCTCGTCGGCTATGCGATCCCGGGTTTCGTGCTCGGCGTGCTGCTGCTCGTGCTGTTCGGCGGCGGCTCGTTCTGGCAGCTCTTTCCGCTGCGCGGCCTCACGTCGGACAACTTCGCGCAGCTGTCGCTCGTCGGCAAGGTGCTCGACTACCTGTGGCACATCGCGCTGCCGATCACGGCGTCGGTCGTCGGCAGCTTCGCGGTCGTCACGATGCTCACGAAGAACGCGTTCCTCGACCAGATCCGCCGGCAATACGTGCTGACGGCGCGCGCGAAGGGGCTTTCCGAGCGCAACGTGCTGTGGAAGCACGTGTTCCGCAACGCGATGCTGCCGCTGATCGTCGGCTTCCCGGCCGCGTTCATCGGCGCGTTCTTCACCGGCAGCCTGCTGATCGAGACGCTGTTCTCGCTCGACGGCCTCGGGCTGCTGTCGTACGAGTCGGTCGTGCGGCGCGACTATCCGGTCGTGCTCGGCACGCTGTACCTGTTCACGCTGATCGGGCTCGCGACCAAGCTGATCTCCGATCTCTGCTATGTGTGGGTCGATCCGCGCATTCAATTCGACAACCTGGAGCGCTGACATGAAACGAACCATCCGCCTGTCCGGCGCCATGGGGCGAGGCGCGCGATGAACCGGGCCGTCGCCTCAGCCCGCATTGACGCCGCGCGCGCGCGCGTGTCGCCGTCGCCCGCGCGGCGCGTGTGGCAGCGCTTCAGGCAGCAGCGCCTCGGCTACTGGAGCTTCGTGATCTTCGTCGCCGCGTTCGCCGCGAGCCTCGCGGCGCCGCTGTGGTCGAACGACAAGCCGCTCGTCGTGCGCTACGACGGCCAGACCTATTTCCCGATGTTCCATGCGTATCCGGAAACGACTTTCGGCGGCGATTTCCCGACGCCGGCCGACTATCTCGATCCGTATGTGCGCAAGCGGCTCGAGGCGCCCGGCAACTTCGTCGTCTATCCGCCGAACCGCTATTACTACGACACGCTGAACTACTTCTCGAACGTGCCGAACCCGGCGCCGCCGTCGCGCGAGAACTGGCTCGGCACCGACGCGCAGGGGCGCGACCTGCTCGCGCGGCTCGTGTACGGGTTCCGCATCTCGGTCGAGTTCGGGCTGATCCTGACCGTGATCGGCACGCTGCTCGGGATCGCCGCGGGTGCGGTACAGGGATTCTTCGGCGGGCGCATCGACATCGTCGGGCAGCGGCTGATCGAGATCTGGAGCTCGCTGCCCGAGCTGTACCTGCTGATCATCTTCGCGTCGATCTTCGAGCCGAGCTTCCTGCTGCTGATCGTGCTGCTGTCGCTGTTCGGCTGGATCGGGCTCGCCGACTACGTGCGCGCGGAATTCCTGCGCAACCGCACGCAGGACTACGTGCGCGCGGCCCGCGCGATGGGGCTCACGAACGGGCAGATCATCTGGCGCCACGTGCTGCCGAACAGTCTCACGCCGGTGATCACGTTCCTGCCGTTCCGGATGAGCGGTTCGATCCTCGCACTCACGAGCCTCGATTTCCTCGGGCTCGGCGTGCCGCCGCCGACGCCGAGCCTCGGCGAGCTGCTCGCGCAGGGCAAGGGCAACCTCGACGCGTGGTGGATCTCGCTGTCGACGTTCGGCGTGCTGGTCGCGACGCTGCTGCTGCTCACCTTCATGGGCGACGCGCTGCGCAACGCGCTCGACACGCGGATCGCCGATTCGGTGCGTGCGGCGGGAGGCCAGCGATGAGCGAGTCGACCGTATCGACACGGAGCGAACCGCTGCTGTCGCTCGAGCATCTGCACGTGCGTTTCGGCGACACGGTCGCGGTGGACGACGTGACGCTCGCGATCGGCCGCGGCGAGCGCGTCGCGCTCGTCGGCGAATCGGGTTCCGGCAAGAGCGTGACCGCGCTGTCGATCCTGCGGTTGCTGCGCGACGCCGAAGTCGGCGGCGCGATCCGGTTCGCGGGGCAGGACCTGGTGGGCAAGAGCGAGCGCGAGATGCGCGGGCTGCGCGGCTCGGACATCGCGATGATCTTCCAGGAGCCGATGACGGCGCTCAACCCGCTGTATACGATCGGCGTGCAGATCGGCGAGACGATCGTGCTGCACGACGGCGTATCGGCGGCCGAGGCGCGCAAGCGCGCGATCGCGCTGCTCGCGCGCACGGGCATCGCGGAGCCGGACAAGCGCGTCGACAGCTATCCGCACCAGTTGTCGGGCGGCCAGCGGCAGCGCGCGATGATCGCGATGGCGCTGGCGTGCCGGCCGCGGCTGCTGCTCGCCGACGAACCGACCACCGCGCTCGACGTGACGATCCGCGCCCAGATCGTCGACCTCCTGTTGGAGCTGCAGCGCGAGGAAGCGGAAAAGCGCGGGATGGCGATCCTGCTGATCACGCACGACCTGAATCTCGTCAGACATTTCGCCGAGCGCGTCGCGGTGATGGAGCACGGCCGGCTCGTCGAAAGCGGGCCGGTCGAGCGGATCTTCGCGAACCCCGAGCATCCGTATACGCAGCGGCTGCTGAACAGCCGGCCGCAGCGCGCGGTCATGCCGGTGATGCCGATCGCGCCCGTCGTGCTCGACGCGCGGCACGTGAGCGTGCAGTTCGCGCGCAAGCGGCCGGGCATCGCGGGCTGGTTCGGCACGGTGCCGGTGACGGCCGTAGCCGACGTGTCGGTGTCGGTGCGGCAGGGCGAGACGCTCGGCATCGTCGGCGAGTCTGGATCGGGGAAGTCGACGCTCGCGATGGCGCTGCTCGGGCTGCAGAAGACGGCCGGCGGCGAGATCGAATTCCAGGGGCGCGCGCTGTCGACCTATCGCGGCCGCGAGCAGACCGCGCTGCGCTCGAACATGCAGGTGGTCTTTCAGGACCCGTTCAGTTCGCTTTCGCCGCGTCATACGATCGAGCGGATCGTCGGCGAGGGGCTCGAGCTGCATCGCCCCGACATGACGCCCGATGTGCGCCGCGCGAAGTCGCTCCAGGTGCTGCGCGAAGTGGGCCTCGACCGCACGGTGCTGCACCGGTATCCGCACGAATTCTCGGGCGGGCAGCGCCAGCGGATCGCCATCGCCCGTGCGCTGGTGCTGGAACCGCGGATCCTGATCCTCGACGAGCCGACGTCGGCGCTCGACGTGTCGATCCAGCAGCAGGTGCTGAAACTGCTCGCGAATTTGCAACAGAAATACAACCTCGGCTATGTATTCATCAGCCACGACCTGGAGGTGATCGGCGCGATGGCGCACCGCGTCGCGGTGATGCAGGACGGCGCCGTCGTCGAGTCGGGGGAGGTGTCCGACATCTTCGCGAGGCCGTCACATCCTTACACACAAAAGCTGTTGAAAGCGGTCTGGAAAGCGTGATAGGCGTCCAATGGTCTGACCATCTCGATTGTATTTATTAATTTGTTTTGACAAACGATTACGCGCTGGCTAGTATCGACCGAAATTTTCCGCCAATCAGCTGATTTTTAAGCACATTCCATCGACCAATGCAGCATCGATCCCTGACCCAGGCATGCGCGCGCACCATCGCCGGGCTGTTCATCGGCGCCCTGTTCGCAGCTGCTCCCGGCGCGTTCGCCGACGAAGTCAGCAGTTTTAACCAGAATGTCAGCAATTCGACTCAGATCGGGTCGGGTTCCTCCCTCCAGCAGACCAGCGCGCAGCCGTCGAGCGGCGGCGCGAAGTCGTTCCTTGCCGGCATGGCGGGCAAGGCAGGCGACGTGGTCGTCGGCGCGCTGAACATGATCGGCGTGCGTTACCGCTGGGGCGGCAACTCGCCGGATTCGGGCCTCGACTGCAGCGGCTTCGTCCGCTACGTGTTCCAGGACACGCTCGGCATGTCGCTGCCGCGTCGCGCGGAAGAGATGAGCCGCGTCGGCGAGAAGGTGAGCATGAGCAACCTGAAGCCGGGCGATCTCGTGTTCTTCAACACGATGCGCCGCACGTTCTCGCACGTCGGCATCTACATCGGCGACAACAAGTTCGTGCACTCGCCGTCGACGGGCAGCACCGTTCGCGTCGACGATCTCGACAGCGGCTACTGGGAAAAGCGGTTTACCGGCGCGCGCCGGATCGAATCGGAATTCCCGATGAAGCCCGAAGATCTCCGTCAGCGCGTGCGCGCGACGATCGGCGACGATTCGGCGAACGGCAACAACTGACGTTCGCGGTCGGTCAGACCGAAAAAAACCCTGTCACCGAAAGGCGGCAGGGTTTTTTGTTTTGGGGGCCGAGCGGGCGATGGCTGGATCTCGCACGGCTGGCCGCAACGGGGCGGCGACCTGGCCCGCCCCCGCGCTGACGGGCGCGATTACGCGGCCGCCACGCCGCGCGCGGCCGCCAGCTTGCGCTGCAGTTCCGGCATGATCCGCGCGACCGCTTCCTCGCCCGCGAGGATCGCCGCGTTGCGCTGGTTGAAGTCGCTGCCGCCCATCGCCGCGAGGTTCGGGCGGATCACGACGTCCGCGTACTTGTCGAGCTCGTAGGTCTTGATCGTCTGGCCCATGATCGTGAAGGTCTGCAGCAGCATCTCGATCGGGTTGTTGGTCGCCGCGCCGTCCGGCCGGGCCGAGATGTCGACCGCGATCACGAAGCTCGCGCCCATCTTGCGCGCATACGACGCGGGCACCGGGCTCACGAGGCCGCCGTCCACATATTCGCGGTTGCCGATCTTCACCGGTTCGAACACCGACGGCACGCTGCACGACGCGCGTACCGCGAGGCCCGTGTTGCCCTGCTGGAACAGGATCGGCTGGCCGCTTTGCAGATCCGTCGCGACGATGCCGAGCGGCTTCGCCATCTTCTCGATCGGCCGGTTGTTCAGCGTCTTGTTCAGGAAGTTCTGTAGCGCGACGCCTTGCAGCAGGCCGCGCGAGCGGAACGGCAGCGCCCAGTCGCTGATGGCCGCCTGGTCCATGTCGAGCGCGATCTTGTTGATCTGCAGCGCGCTCATGCCCGACGCGTAGAGCGCGCCGACCACCGAGCCCGCGCTCGTGCCGGCGACGATCTCGACCGGGATGCCGCGCGCCTCGAGTGCCTTCAGCACGCCGATGTGCGAGAAGCCGCGCGCGGCACCGCCGCCGAGCGCGATGCCGATCTTCACGGGCTTCTCTTGCGGCTGTGCGGTGCCGGGGCGGGACTTGTCGCCGAATGACGTGCAGGCGGCGAGGCTGGCGGACGCGCAGGCGATCGTGAAGTGGCGGCGCGACAGGCGAGGGGACGACATCGAATGGTTCTCCGGCGGCTTGGCGGCGGGTTACACGGCCCGCGGCGGCGATAGGTTCCGAGCGGCCGCGCGGCGGGTTCCGTGCGGCCGGCGCCGCGCCGGCTGGCGGCCGCGGCGCGCACATCATAAAGCAAGCGGTGAGCTTGGCGCGATGTCCGGCGCGAGTATAATTCCGGCTTCTTTCCCGTTCCGGGCGCCGCCGGCTCCGTTGCTGTCCGGGCTGCCGCCGTCCCGCGTCGAATCATTCATGCGCCCCAGGCGTTCGAGTTACCGTTTATGACCCGTCCTGTTCGTACCCGCTTCGCGCCGAGTCCCACCGGCTTCATTCACCTCGGCAACATCCGCTCCGCACTCTATCCGTGGGCGTTCGCCCGCAAGATGAAGGGCACGTTCGTGCTGCGCATCGAGGATACCGACGTCGAGCGTTCGTCGCAGGAAGCGGTCGATGCGATCCTCGAAGGGATGCAATGGCTCGGCCTGGATTTCGACGAAGGCCCGATCTACCAGATGCAGCGGATGGACCGCTATCGCGAAGTGCTCGCGCAGATGCTCGAGAAGGGTCTCGCGTACCCGTGCTACATGTCGGCCGAGGAGCTCGACGCACTGCGCGAACGCCAGCGCGAGGCCGGCCTGAAACCGCGCTATGACGGCACGTGGCGTCCGGAGCCCGGCAAGGTGCTGCCGGAGCCGCCGGCCGGCGTGAAGCCCGTGCTGCGCTTCCGCAATCCGCTGACGGGCACGGTCGTCTGGGACGACGCCGTGAAGGGGCGCGTCGAGATCTCGAACGAGGAACTCGACGACCTCGTGATCGCGCGCCCGGACGGCACGCCGATCTACAACTTCTGCGTGGTGGTGGACGACATGGACATGGGCATCACGCACGTGATCCGGGGCGACGACCACGTGAACAACACGCCGCGCCAGATCAACATCCTGAATGCGCTCGGCGGCGAGCCGCCCGTCTATGCGCACCTGCCGACCGTGCTGAACGAGCAGGGCGAGAAGATGAGCAAGCGGCATGGCGCGATGAGCGTGATGGCGTACCGCGACGCAGGCTTCCTGCCGGAAGCGGTCGTCAACTATCTCGCACGCCTCGGCTGGTCGCACGGCGACGCCGAGATCTTCTCGCGCGAGCAGTTCGTCGAATGGTTCGATCTCGAGCATCTCGGCAAGTCGCCCGCGCAGTACGACCACAGCAAGCTGAGCTGGCTGAACGCGCACTACATCAAGGAGGCCGACAACGCACGCCTCGCCGAACTCGCGAAGCCGTTCCTCGATGCGCTCGGCATCGACGACGCGGCGATCGCGACGGGCCCGGCGCTCGACGCGGTGGTCGGCCTGATGAAGGATCGCGCGACGACGGTGAAGGAGATCGCGGAAGGCGCGACGATGTTCTACCGTGTGCCGGCACCGGAAGCCGACGCGCTCGCGCAGCACGTGACCGATGCCGTGCGGCCGGCGCTGGCCGATCTCGCCACCGCGCTGAAGGCGGCCGACTGGACGAAGGAGGCGGTGTCCGCTGCGCTGAAGGCGACGCTCGCCACGCACAAGCTGAAGATGCCGCAACTCGCGATGCCGGTGCGCCTGCTGGTGGCGGGCACCACGCATACGCCGTCGATCGATGCGGTGCTGGTGCTGTTCGGTCGTGACGTCGTGGTGTCGCGCATCGAGGGCGCGCTCGCCTGAGGTTCGTGCGTCGGTGAAGCTGTCTGCGCGTGAGCGCGCGGCAGCTTCGCAAAATATTTCGTGCGAATCGCAAAAAGGGTATTTACAAGTTCAAAGTAGGTCCATATAATCTCATTTCTGTTCTGCAAGGGGGTATAGCTCAGCTGGGAGAGCGCTTGCATGGCATGCAAGAGGTCAGCGGTTCGATCCCGCTTACCTCCACCAACAGAACAAGATGGATTGATTTGCGAAGCAGCGGTAGTAATAAATGCTTCACAAAATGATTCAAAGCAGTTAGAATTTCGGCCTTCGCTGTTGACCAGAAGTGAATAGCGAAAGTCAGACAGGTCTGAAAAGATCATGTCCCCTTCGTCTAGAGGCCTAGGACATCACCCTTTCACGGTGAGTACAGGGGTTCGAATCCCCTAGGGGACGCCAGATTCAGCGGCGTTTCGTAGAAGTGTCGCGAGGCTTGCAGGAACGTAACCGACGTCCTGCAGGTTGGGTAAGAAAGCTGGAGCGGTAGTTCAGTCGGTTAGAATACCGGCCTGTCACGCCGGGGGTCGCGGGTTCGAGTCCCGTCCGCTCCGCCAGAACGAAGCCCGTTCAAGACGTTTTTGAGCGGGCTTTTGTATTAAGGATGTAGGCAGTACGTTGTCCCCTTCGTCTAGAGGCCTAGGACATCACCCTTTCACGGTGAGTACAGGGGTTCGAATCCCCTAGGGGACGCCAGATTCAGCGGCGTTTCGTAGAAGTGTCGCAACGCGTGCAGGAACGTGACGAGATCCTGCAGGCGGTGGTGCAGAAAGCTGGAGCGGTAGTTCAGTTGGTTAGAATACCGGCCTGTCACGCCGGGGGTCGCGGGTTCGAGCCCCGTCCGCTCCGCCAGAACGAAGCCCGTTCAAAGAACGTTTTTTGAACGGGCTTTCTCGTTAAAGATGTAAGCAGTACGTTGTCCCCTTCGTCTAGAGGCCTAGGACATCACCCTTTCACGGTGAGTACAGGGGTTCGAATCCCCTAGGGGACGCCAGATTTCGGCGTCGTTCGAACAAACGACGCGCCGGCAGGAAGTAACCGACGCCTGCCAGGCAAGCAGCAAGACTGGAGCGGTAGTTCAGTCGGTTAGAATACCGGCCTGTCACGCCGGGGGTCGCGGGTTCGAGTCCCGTCCGCTCCGCCAAAAAATGAGAAAGCCCGCCTTGTGCGGGCTTTCTCATTTGCGTCGTCGATTGCGCAAGCACCTCACCGCTACGAGAAATTCGCGATTGCATCCGCACGCGACTGCGCTATCGTGGCGGGATGCGTTCTTGACCCCTGCGTGATGCTCGATCCGACCGACCTGCGACTCCTGTATCAGCTCCGGCCCGCGGAGCCCGGCGATTTCCCGTTCGCCGAAGCGCTGACGCACGGCAACATGGGCGGCTACTACAAACGCCATGGGCTCGTGTGGCGCAGCGACCTGTTCTACGCGAGCTGGCGCGAATCCGAAAACTTCATCCTCGAGGCCGACGGCGAGCGCATCGGCGTGCTGCGCGTGACCGAGGAAGGCGATTCGCTGCACATCCGCGACGTGCAGATCGCGGCCGGCCACCGCGGGCAGGGCGCCGGCACCTTCCTGCTCGACATGTCCCATCGCTGGGCGCGTGCGCGCGGGCTGCACGAACTGCAGTTGCGCGTGTTCGTCGACAATCCCGCCGCGCGTCTTTACCTGCGCATGGGCTACCAGGTCACCGGGCCGCGGCTCGCGCAACTCGGGTCGATCCGTCACATGGTGCGGCCGGTCTGAAGGTCTGACGATCCGGCGCGCGGTCAGCGAGCCGTGTCGATCGCGTCGTCGTCGGGCGTTTCGTCTTCCGCGAAGCTGTCTTCCGCGCCGCGATGCTCGTAGCCGCGCAGCATGAACGCACGCGGGCTTTGACCGAATGCGCGGCGGAACATCGCCGAGAACGCGCTCTGGCTTTGGTAGCCGAGTTCGCGTGCGATATGCGACAGTGGGCGCCCCTGGTTCAGCAGCGGAATCGCACGCGCGAGCAACGCCTGCTGCCGCCACTGCGAAAAGCTCACGCCCAGTTCCTGCTTGAAGAGCCGCGAGATCGTGCGCGTGCTGGCGCCGACCTCGCTCGCCCAGTGTTCGAGCGACTCCGCATGCGCCGGGTGCGCGAGCACCGATTCGCACAGCATGCGCAGCCGCTTCTCGTCGGGCATCGGCACCGCGAGCGGCAACGGCTCGGCGTGACTCAGTTCGTCGAGCACGAGCCCGCATAGCAGCCGCTCGCGCGCGGCGCTCAGGTCGCGTGCGTCGAGCGCGACGATCAGTTCGCGCAGCAACCCAGTCACTTCGACGACGCGGCACGCGTCGAGTCCGTCCGGCACGATCGATTCGTCGATATACAGCGTGCGCAAATACGCCTCTTCGACGATCACGACCTCGTGCGTCACGTGCGGCGGCACCCAGATCGCACGGGACGGCGGCACCATCCACGTCGTGCCGGTCGTCGCGACGCGCAGTACGCCGCGCGACGCGTACGCCAGCTGAGCCCACGCATGCGTGTGCAGCGGGATGCGGCGGCCGGCATCGACCTGCCGTGCGCGCACGCGCATCGGATGCACGGCGGTCGGTGCGAATTCGGGCGGGATGTCGATGACGTCGTACGGGTTCGAGGCGTCGGCTTGGACGGGCGGATTCATGGGCGGTTCGGGCAGCGCGGCGGCGATGCCGTTATTTTAGAAGGCGCATCGCTTGCGCATGCGGTGGTTTTCCGGGCGATCATGCCGTGTTCAAATGAACGTTGTATGGGCGCCGGCGATTTCCGGGCGGCGGCCCGCGGCCGCGCGCGCCGGCGGGTTCGAACCATCGGGCCGGTATCGTGGTCTATCGATGCAGGCGCAGTTTCATGTGAATCGCGCACGAACACGGCAATCACGAATCGAAGAGGAGAACCACGATGCGCCACGTATTCGTCTACGGCACCTTGCGAGCTGGACAGGCCAATGACATCGGCCATGCGGCCGCGCGGCACGGCATCGCGGCGCCGACGCTGCTCGGCGCGGCCGCGCTGCCCGGCGAGCTGTACGATTTCGGCACGTATCCGGGGATGATCGCCGCGACGGCGGCCGGCCAGTCGCTGGTCTGGGGCGATGTCTACGAAGTCGACGAGCGGCTCGTTCCCGTGCTCGACGAGATCGAGCGCGTCTATCCGGGCGTCGACTCGCTGTTCAAGCCGGAAGAGGTGACCATCGCGCTCGGCGGCCGGCAGTACGCGTGCCTGTATTACCCGATCGCCGCCCATGCGGTAGCCGGGCGTCCGCGCATCGCGTCGGGTGACTGGGTCCAGCACCGGCGCGAGCAGGAAGCCGCCTGAACGTCCCGGCAGCAGCCGGGTTCGCGTCAAAAGAAATAGCGCCCCGCAAGGGGCGCTATTTTCATGTGGCCAGCGCATGCGACGGGCAGCGTGGCATGCGCGGTCGACGGCCGCCGGTCGCTGCGTGCCGCGTCGTCAGATTTCCTCGTACAGCGGCAGCGTCAGGAATTCGGTAAAGCCTTCCGACGTCGACATCTGTTCGAAGATCGCTGCGGCGCGCTCGTACGGCTGCGTGTTGCCGCCGACCGAGCGCTTCACGTTGTCGAGCTCGGCCTTCGCGAACTCGCGCACGAGCTCGGCCGTGACCTTGCGGCCATCGTCGAGCACACCCTTCGGCGAGCGGATCCACTGCCACACCTGCGAGCGAGAAATCTCGGCCGTGGCCGCGTCTTCCATCAGGTTGTGGATCGGCACGCAGCCGTTGCCGTCGAGCCACGCACCGAGGTAGTGGATGCCGACGTTGATGTTGTTGCGCAGGCCGGCTTCGGTAATCGGCGCTTCCGGCTGGAAGTCGAGCAGGTTCCTGCCTTCGACCTGCACGTCGTCGCGCTGCTTCGCGATCTGGTTCGGCTTGTCGCCGAGCACCTTGACGAACTCTTCCATCGCGATCGGCACGAGGCCCGGGTGTGCGACCCAGCCGCCGTCGTAGCCGTCGGTCGCGTCGCGCTGCTTGTCCGAGCGCACGCCGCCCATGGCCTTGTCGTTCGCTTCCGGATCGTTCTTGATCGGGATCAGCGCGCTCATCCCGCCGATCGCCGGCGCGTTGCGCTTGTGGCACGTCTTCAGCAGCAGCAGCGCGTACGCGCGCATGAACGGCACCGTCATCGTGATCTTCGATCGCTCGGCCAGGCAGAAGTCGCGGTCGTTCTTGAACTTCTTGATCGCCGAGAAGATGTAGTCCCAGCGGCCGGCGTTCAGGCCCGAGCTGTGTTCGCGCAATTCATACAGGATCTCGTCCATCTCGAACGCGGCGAGGATCGTCTCGATCAGCACCGTTGCGCGGATCGTGCCGCGCGGCACGCCGATCGCTTCCTGCGCGGCGACGAAGATGTCGTTCCACAGGCGTGCTTCGAGATGGCTTTCCATCTTCGGCAGGTAGAAGTACGGGCCCGAGCCGCGCGCGATCAGCTCCTTCGCGTTGTGGAACAGGAACAGCGCGAAATCGAAGATGCCGCCGGACACGCGCTGGCCGTCGACCGTCACGTGCTTCTCGTCGAGGTGCCAGCCGCGCGGACGCACGATCAGCGTCGCGACCTTGTCGTTCAGCCGGTACGACTTGCCGTTCTGCTCGAGCGAGATCGTGCGGCGCACCGCGTCCTTCAAGTTGATCTGGCCGTCGATCTGGTTCGTCCAGCTCGGTGCGTTCGAATCCTCGAAGTCCGTCATGTACGAATCGGCGCCCGAGTTCAGCGCGTTGATGATCATCTTGCGCTCGACTGGGCCGGTGATCTCGACCCGGCGGCATTGCAGGTCGGCCGGCAGCGGCGCGACCTTCCAGTCGCCTTCGCGGATCGACTTCGTCTCGGCCAGGAAGTCGGGGCGCTCGCCCGCGTCGAGGCGCTTCGTGCGCTCGGCGCGCGCCTGCAGCAGCGTCTGGCGGCGCGGTTCGAACGTGCGGTGCAGCGCCGCGACGAGTTCCAGTGCTTCGGGCGTCAGGATTGCTTCGTAACCCGGCTGGATGTCGCCGGTGATCGTCATGCCTTGCGGCAGCGTGATCGGGGTGCTCATGAGTCTCATCTCCTTGGTCGGTCAGTTGCGGTTTCGGTGAAGGGGGAAGGCGGCAGCCGCGAGCGTCATGCACCCGGGCCGGGGCGCGTGCGGTTTGCGGGCTTGCCGGACGGAGCCGGGGTGGCGAGGAAGTCGAGCAGGTCGGCCATGCCGGTGCCCGTGCCGTCGGGCGGCGCGCCGAGTTCCTCGGCGGGCGCGCCCGTGCGATTGAGCCAGAACGTCGTGTAGCCGAACCAGACGGCACCGGCGACGTCCCACGCGTTCGACGACACGAACACGATGTCGCGCGGGTTCGACCCGAACGAGGCGGTGCCGAGCGCGTAGGCGGCCGGGCTCGGCTTGTAGGCACGCACGGTGTCGGCCGACAGCACGCGATCGAACAGCCCGGACATGCCGGCGCTCTTGATCGCGATGTCGAGCATCTGCGGCGTGCCGTTCGACAGAATCCCGAGCGGTGGGCGCGGTTCGAGCGCGCGCAGCTTGCGCAGCGCGGGCACGGTGTCGGGATAGGTGGACAGGCACGCGTATTCGTCCATCAGCCGCTTCTCGGCCGCGCTGTTCAGCGCGAGCCCGAGCCGGCGCGCGGCGAACCGCAGCGCGTCGAGCGTGATGTCCCGGAACGGGCGATAGCGCGCGCCGGCCGGATCGGCGAGCGTGCGCAGTTGCGAGTATTCGATCTGCTTGCGTCGCCACAGCTGCGACAACCGTTCCCCATGTCCGGGAAACATCTGCTCCGCCGCGGCCAGCACCGCACGCACGTCGAACAACGTGCCGAATGCGTCGAAGAGGATTGCGTCGGGAGAGGAGAGTGTCGTTGTGGCCGACATAGCCTTGCGCTCCAGTTTCAGAGGTCGGATCGATTCTATTCGTGATCGTATTCACTAAAAAAGACGCTATTCATCACTTGATCTTTTACTTTCATATACCTAATCTTGGCGCTTTAAGCGATTTGAAGGGCGGCCGTGCCGTCCTTGCGACTCATGGACCGGTTCAAGCAGATCGAAACGTTCGCCGCGGTCGCGGCGAAGGGCAGCCTGTCGGCGGCCGCGCACGCGGAAGGCGTCGCGCCGGCGATCATCGGCCGCCGCCTCGACGCGCTCGAGGAGCGGCTCGGCGTGAAGCTGTTGGTGCGCACGACGCGCAAGCTCACACTGACGTTCGAAGGTTCGGCGTTCCTCGAGGATTGCCAGCGGATCATCAACGACATGCAGAACGCGGAGGCGAGCGTGTCCGCCGGCGGCGTCAAGGCGAGCGGCCACCTGCGGATTTCCGCGCCGGCCGGCTTCGGCCGGCGGCACGTCGCGCCGCTCGTGCCCGAATTCAGCGGCGGGCACCCGGACGTGTCGGTCACGCTCGACCTGTCCGACCGGATGGTCGATCTCGTCAACGAGGGGTTCGATTGCGCGGTGCGGCTCGGCGAGCTGCCCGATTCGTCGCTCGTGTCGCTGAAGCTCGGCGAGAACCGCCGCGTGTGCGTCGCGTCGCCCGCCTATCTGGCGCGGCGCGGCACGCCGGTCACGCTCGCGGAGCTGGCGCGGCACAACTGCCTCGCGCTCGCGGCGAACGCGAACCAGCAGCGCGGCTGGGCGTTCCAGGAGGACGGCAAGGTCGTGTCGATCCGCGTGAACGGCACGATGGAATGCTCGGACGGCGCGGTGCTGCACGAGTGGTGCCTCGAAGGCTACGGCCTGGCCTGGCGCTCGTGGTGGGAGGTCGGCGAGGATATCGCGGGCGGCCGGCTCGTCAGCGTGCTCGATGCCTTCGAGGCACCGCCGATCGGCATCCACGCGGTGTTTCCGCAGCGCCGGCACCTGCCGCTGCGCGTGCGCCTGTTTCTCGACTACCTGAAGCACACGTACGAGCAGCCGGGCTATTGGGGCGAGCAGGCGGCGCGCGCCCGCGCGTTTCCGATATGAGGGCGAACCCGCTGCCGGTGCCGGTCGGGCGATTTCACGCACTACACTCGTAGGAGGCATGTCCGGCGCGTCGCGGCCGGTCCGGAAGGGATCGTTGCGTGCGGCGTGCGATAGACGAAGGAGGGCGCGATGTTCCGGCACATCCTCGTTCCAACCGACGGTTCCGAACTGTCGCGCAAGGCGATCGACGGCGCGATCGACCTGGCACGCGCGGTCGGCGCGCGCGTGACGGCCTACGCGTGCCTGCCGCAGTATCCGTACTCGCCGTTTTCCGAAGTGATCATCGAGCCGCCCGCCGATTTCCGCGCGCGCAGCGAGCGCGAGGCGCGTGCGCACCTCGACGAGGTGGAGGCCGCCGCGCAGGCGGCCGGCGTCGCCTGCGACACGTGGACGAGCGTCCACCCGTCGCCGTATCTCGGCATCATCGAGGCGGCCGAACGCGGCGGCTGCGACGTGATCTTCATGGCGTCCCACGGACGCCGCGGGCTCGGCAGCCTGCTGATCGGCAGCGAGACGCAGCGCGTGCTGACCCATACGAAAATTCCGGTGATCGTTTATCGGTAGGGCGTCGCCGCCCGTGGCTGCGCGGGCAGCGTCGCAAAAAAGGGCGCGCCGGACGAAGCCGGCGCGCATCGTTGCAGGCGGCCCGCAGGCCGCGCGGCCGGTCGCGCGATCGGCACCGCGCGCCTGCCGTCTCCTCCCTGATTGTTGTCCGGTGGCCGGTGCCGCGCCGTGACGAGGCGGGCACCGGCGTGACGCCTGCGCGTGTTACGCGACCTTCTTGCCGTCGAAGAACTGCTCGTCTTCGGTCGAGCCGTGCAGCGCGGTCGTCGACGCTTCGCGCTCGACCGTCTGCGTCACCGCGTCGAAGTAGCCGGTGCCGACTTCGCGCTGGTGCTTGACGGCCGTGAAGCCCTTGTCGGCTGCCGCGAACTCGGCCTGCTGCAGTTCGACGAATGCGCTCATCTGCGTGCGGGCATAGCCGTGCGCGAGGTTGAACATCGAGTAGTTCAGCGCATGGAAGCCCGCCAGCGTGATGAACTGGAACTTGTAGCCCATCGCGCCGAGTTCCTTCTGGAACTTCGCGATCGTCGCGTCGTCGAGATTCTTCTTCCAGTTGAACGACGGCGAGCAGTTGTACGACAGCAGCTTGCCCGGGAACTGCTTGTGGATCGCTTCCGCGAATTTCTTCGCGTACTCGAGATCCGGCTTGCCCGTTTCACACCAGATCAGGTCGGCGTACGGCGCGTACGCGAGGCCGCGCGAGATCGCCTGCCCGAGGCCCGGCTTCGTGCGGAAGAAGCCTTCCACCGTGCGCTCGCCCGTCAGGAACGGCTTGTCGTTGTCGTCGACGTCGGACGTGATCAGGTCGGCCGCTTCCGCGTCGGTGCGCGCGACCAGCACGGTCGGCGTGCCCATCACGTCGGCCGCGAGACGGGCGGCCGACAGCTTCGCGACGGCTTCGCGCGTCGGCACGAGCACCTTGCCGCCCATATGGCCGCACTTCTTCACCGACGCGAGCTGGTCCTCGAAATGGACGCCCGAAGCGCCGGCCTCGATCATCGCCTTCATCAGTTCGAACGCGTTCAGCACGCCGCCGAAGCCGGCTTCCGCGTCGGCGACGATCGGTGCGAAGAAGTCGACATAGCCCTCGTCGCCGGGGCTCTTGCCTTCCGACCACTGGATCTGGTCGGCGCGCGTCAACGTGTTGTTGATGCGCTTCACGACGAGCGGCACCGAGTTAGCCGGGTACAGCGACTGGTCCGGGTACATTTCGCCCGCGACGTTCGCGTCGCCGGCCACTTGCCAGCCGGACAGGTAGATGGCCTTCAGGCCGGCCTTCACCTGCTGCATCGCCTGGTTGCCAGTCAGCGCGCCGAGTGCGTTGACGAACGGCTCGTGGTTGATGAGGCTCCACAGCTTTTCCGCGCCGCGCTTGGCCAGCGTGTGTTCGATCGGGACCGAGCCGCGCAGGCGGACCACGTCCTCGGCCGAGTAGCCGCGCTTGATGCCCTTCCAGCGCGGATCGGTTTCCCATTGCTTCTGCAGTTCCTGTGCCTGTTGCTGACGCGACATGATGAGCTCCTTGATGCGGTGTGTTGCCTGATGTGCCGAATCCGACGGTCGTGATGCGGTTCGCGAAGCGGGGCGCGAGGCGTTCCGTTTCGCGAGGTCTTGTATAAGAGTCTAGGCAAATCGGCAGGCGCGAAACAGGGGGCTTGTCCGGCAACCGGGTAAATTTTTAAGTGTTTTAAATCAAGCGCTTGTATTTCTTATTTCGAGATAAGAAACGGCTTTTTCCATCCCGCAATCGTGCAGGTTGTGCCGTGCAGCATGACTTTTTACGACGCAAAAAATTTTTCCGCATCGTGAAATGTGGGGCGGGACGAAAAAAAACCGGCGCAGATGCGCCGGTTGGCTCGATGGGTAGGCGCCCATCCGTGGGGCGGCGGCGAGGCGCCGCCCGTGCGTGCTTACGACGCGGAGTTGCTGCGGCGCGGGCCGCCGCTGCGCTGACCGTCGCGACGCGGGCCGCCGTCACGGCTGCCACCCGGCTTGCCGCTCCAGCCGCCGCCATTGCCGCCGCCGTAGCTGCGGCCGTTGCCGTTACCGTTGCCGCCATAACCGCCGCCCGGCTTGCCGCCGAAACGTCGACCGCCGCCGTTGCCGCCGCCCGGACGGCCGCGGCCGCCGGTGCCGCCGTTACGCGGGGGCGCCTTGCGCGGCTCGAAACCTTCGATCACGTTGACCGGCAGCGGCGCGCGCACGAAGCGCTCGATGCGCTTGAGCGCGCCTTGCTCGGCGTGGTGCACGAGGCTCACCGCCGTGCCCGAACGGCCTGCACGGCCGGTACGGCCGATACGGTGCACGTAGTCTTCCGCGAACTTCGGCAGGTCGTAATTGAACACGTGCGTGATGCCCGGGATGTCGATGCCGCGCGCTGCGACGTCGGTGGCCACCAGCACGCGCACACGGCGCTCGCGCAGCGCACGGATCGTGCGGTTGCGCGCGCCCTGCGGCAGGTCGCCGTGCAGCGCGGCCGATTCGAAGCCTGCGTCGGCGAGACGGCCGGCGAGCTGGTCGGCGTCGATCTTGGTCGCCGTGAAGATGATCGCCTGGTCGAGCGCGTCGTCGCGCAGCAGGTGATCGAGCAGGCGATCCTTGTGGTCGCGGTCGTCGACGTAGTGCACGGTTTGCGCGATGTTGGCGCGCGACTCGAGGCGCTGCTGGATCTCGATGCGTTCCGGATCCTTCAGCAGGCGGCTCGTCAGCGAACCGATCTTGCCGTCGAGCGTGGCCGAGAACAGCATCGTCTGGCGCGACTCGGGCGTGGCGGCGACGATCGTTTCGATGTCTTCGATGAAGCCCATGTCGAGCATGCGGTCGGCTTCGTCGAGCACGAGCATCTTCAGTTCCGACAGGTCGATACGGCCGCGCTCGAGGTGATCGAGCAGGCGGCCCGGCGTGGCGACCAGGATTTCCGGGTTCTTCGCGAGCAGCATCAGCTGCTGGCCGTAGGCGACGCCGCCGAGGATGCTGACCGTGCGCAGGCGCTTCAGGTGCTTGCCGTACGTCGATGCGGCCGTGGTGACCTGCATCGCGAGTTCACGGGTCGGCGTCAGCACGAGCAGGCCCGGGCGCGCGACGGGTTGCGGGCGGCGCACACGGCGGTCGCCCTGGTTCGGTTCACGCGGCGCGCGCGGTTGCTGCGCCTGCGTCTTCTGGAGCTGCGCGAAACGTTCGATTGCGGGCAGCATGAATGCGGCGGTCTTGCCCGAACCGGTCGGGCTGGACACCAGCAGGTCGCGGCCGGCGATGCCGGCCGGAATCGCGCGCTGCTGGACCGGCGTCGGCTTCACGTAGCCGGCGGCCTGCAGCGCGGAGACGATCTCCGGCGACAACCCGAGCGACGCGAAGCTCGGCTCGTCCGACGCCGGTTCGACCGCGGCCGGTGCGGCGGCGTCGTCGAGACCGAGCGCCTGGTCGGCGATCGCGTTGAGCGGGCTGGAGTTGATGCTCGAAGTCATAACAATCCTTGAAACACAGTGGGTGAAACGTCGGCGCCAATCGCGCATACCCAAGTCGTCGGATTCAGCGAGCAAATCGGGAAACGGGTGCAATCCGCCGAACCGTCGGCGGATGAGGCATTAGAAGCTGTTTTGGGTGCGGCGCGCTTCAGGAGCGGGGCCGCCAGCCTAGTTGACGACCGCAAGGGTCGAAGCAGGAGGGGACAGGTTCTAAACCGGATTGGAGCTTAACGCTACGAGGCGTCTTGCCGGAACGGCTTGAAGCCGAGCGCGGGGGGTGACGCAGCCAGCATTATAAAGAGATTTGCTGCGCTGCGCCAGTGATTTGATTGCCTATTGTGTCGGCGGGCGATTCGGTCAGGAAGCCGTGCCGTTTTTCAGCGATTCGACGAGTTCGACGTACTGCTGCTTGGCCGCATCCGGCGACGTGCCCTTCAGCGCGTCCCACGCATCGTACTTGTACTTGCCGACGATGTCGGTGAAGCCCGGCTTGTCGCCGTGCGCGTCGCCGTCGGTCGCCTGCTTGAAGAGCGCATAAAGGCGCAGCAGGGTCAGGTTGCCGGGGCGTTCGGTCAGTTGCTTGACGTCGATCTGGGCCTGGTCGAATTGGGCGGTGAGGTCGCTCATCGGGTGTCTCCGTAAGGGTTTCAGGTCGGGCGATCTTAACAAGCGGACCGCCGCGCGGGGTCGAGCGATCCTTCCAAACCGCCGCCGGTGCAGCGCGGGCGCACAGATCGGTCCCGATCGCCCGTTGGAGCGGGGCGCCGCATTACAATGTCGGCCATGACGCAAACAGTGCTCCTCGCCATCGATACGTCGACCGAATACTGCTCGGTCGCGCTGCTGCGCTCGGCCCATGCCGATGACGCCGTTTCCTCTCCGCAAACCTGGGTCCGCCACGAACCGACGGGCGCCGTGTCGAGCACGCGCGTGCTGCCGGCGATCCAGGAACTCTTCGCTGAATCCGGGCTGACGCTCGCCGACTGCGACGCGATCGCGTTCGGCGCGGGCCCCGGCTCGTTCACGGGCCTGCGCACCGCGACGGGCATTACGCAGGGCCTCGCATTCGGCGGCGGGTTGCCGGTCGTGCCGATCGGCACGCTGCTCGCGTGCGCGGAGCACGCGCGGCTGCGTGCGCCCGGCACGACCCGCGTGCTGGCCGCGCTGGACGCGCGGATGGACGAAGCCTACTGGGCCGATTTCGAATGGGACGACGGCGCCGGCGACTGGCGCACGCTGCATCCGGCTTCGCTCGATGCGCCGGGCGCCGTCGGCGTGCCCGATGTGCCGTTCACGCTCGCGGGCAATGCGGCCGCCGCGTTCGGCGTGCAGTTGCCGGCCGCGTCGCGTGCGGCCGTGATCGACGGCGACGCGATGCCGCATGCGCTCGCGGTCGCGCATGCCGCGCTGCGCGCGTTCCGCGCCGGGCGGGCGGTGCCGGCCGATCAGGCTGCGCCTGAATACGTGCGCGACAAGGTCGCGCAGACGACTGCCGAGCGCATCGCGGCACGCGCCGCGCAGACGGGCGGAGCGAAGGGATGACGGGTGTCTTGCTGAGCGACCGCTATCTGGCGCCGATGACGGACGCCGATCTCGACGAGGTCGTCGCGATCGAGCACGTCGCGTACGAATTCCCGTGGAGCCGCGGCAACTTCGAGGATTCGTTGCGCAACGGCTACCTGGGCGTGTGCCTGCGGCACGTGACGGGGGCGCTCGTCGGCTATTGCGTGCTGATGCCCGTGGTCGACGAAATGCACGTGCTGAACCTGTGCGTCGCGCCGGCGGCGCAGCACGCGGGCGCGGGCCTTGCGCTGCTGCGCGAGGCCGTGCGAATTTCGCGCGCGGAGCGGCTCGACGGCATGCTGCTCGAGGTGCGGCCGTCCAATCCGCGCGCGATCCAGCTGTACGAGCGGTTCGGTTTCGTGACGATCGGCCGCCGCAAGAACTACTATCCGGCGAAGCATCACAGCCGGGAGGACGCGATCGTGATGCGTCTGACGTTGAACAAGGACGAGGGGGACGCGCATGGCGTGGGCTGAAGCAGCGTTCGAGGAACTGGGCCTCGCGCAGATCTGGGTGCGGCGCGGGCAGCGCGCGGATGAAGGCGCGGCAGCCGAAGCGCCCGCCGTGCCGCAAACCGGTGCGGCGGGCAGCGCCGCGGCCGGCGTGGACGACCGACCGGCGCGCCCGGCACGTCAGCCGGTGCAGGACGACAGGCCGGCGGCGGATGTGCGTGCCGCCGATGCCGCACCGGCGCGAGTGGTCGAGCGCGATCGCGTGCCCGCGCCGGTTGCCGCGGCCGGCACGATGCCGCCGATGGACGACGCGCCGCCTGCCGGCGCCGACGATTTCGCGTGGTTCGACGCGGCGCCGCCGGGCGATCCCGTGCCCGTGCCGGCCGCCGAATCGCGCCCCGCCGGCACGCCGGTTGCCGCGCTCGACTGGGACGCGCTGGCCGCGCGCGTGGCCGACTGCACGCTGTGCCGTCTGTGCGAGAAGCGGACCAACACCGTGTTCGGCGTCGGCGACCGCGAAGCCGACTGGATGCTGATCGGCGAAGCGCCGGGCGAAAACGAGGACAAGCAGGGCGAGCCGTTCGTCGGCCAGGCCGGCAAGCTGCTCGACAACATGCTGCAGTCGCTGTCGCTCAAGCGCGGCGACAACGTATACATCGCGAACGTGATCAAGTGCCGTCCGCCCGGCAACCGCAACCCGGAACCGGACGAGGTCGCGAACTGCGAGCCCTATCTGCAGCGCCAGGTCGCGCTCGTGAAGCCGAAGCTGATCGTCGCGCTCGGCCGATTCGCCGCGCAGACGCTGCTGAAGACGGACGCGAGCATCGCGTCGCTGCGCGGTCGCGTGCATGCGTACGAAGGCGTGCCGGTGATCGTCACCTATCATCCGGCATACCTGCTGCGCAGCCTGCAGGACAAGTCGAAGGCGTGGGCCGACCTGTGCCTGGCGCGCGACACGTTCCAGCGTGCAGAGGGCGCCGACACGAGCGGGCCGGCCGGGCAATGACGATCGGCGCGGCGTACGCATTCGTCGATACGCTGCGCGACGCCGCGGTGCGCGATCTGGGCTGGCTGCTGGCCAGTCCGAGCCTGCTGACCGCGGTGCCGGGCGCGCCGCTTGCGCGGCCGTGGCCGGATGCGGCCGGGCGCTCGGCCGTTCAAGCGTGGCTTGCCGCACTCGATGGGCAGCCCGAGCCGCTGCATCGCGCGCTCGACGGCTTCCGGCCGACCCGGCTCGGCCGTTACGCGGAATGCCTGCTCGAATATTTCCTCACGCACGGCCCGTCGCTGCGGCTCGTCGCGGCCAATCTCCCGCTGCGCAGCAACGGCAAGACGCTCGGCGAAGTCGATTTCCTCGTCGATGCGCCGGACGGGCAGCGCCTGCACTGGGAGCTCGCGGTGAAGTGCTATCTGTGCGCACCGGTGCACGAGGGCGCGACGCTTGCCGATTTCGTCGGCCCCAATCTCGTCGACCGGTTCGACCGCAAGCGCAGCCGGCTGCTCGATCACCAGTTGCGGCTCGGCGAGCACGATGGCTTTGCGCGGCTCGGCTACGGCGCGCCGTCCGACGCGCAGATGTTCATCAAGGGCTGGCTGTTCTATCCGCACGGCGTGCCGTTGCCGCCGGTGTCGGCGGAAATCGCGACGGATCATCCGCATGGATTCTGGCTGACGCACGCGCAGTGGCCGGCGTGGGCGGCCGCGCAGCCTGCCGGCGCCGCGTGGAGCGTGTTGCCGAGGCTGGCGTGGCTCGCGCCGCGACTGGCCGCCACCGGCGCCGGTTTCACGCCCGAACCGCTGGCGGCCGCGTTGGAACTGCCGCCCGTGTTGACGGCACGTGAGGCGCCGGTGCTGATCGGCGTCCATGAAAAGGGCAGTGACGGCACGTGGCGCGAAACGGCGCGCGGCTTCGTCGTGCCGGACGACTGGCCGGCACGCGCGCAGGCGTTCGCCGCGCAGGATCACTGACGCCGCGTCAGCCGGCGCTTACCACCAGCGATGGAAGTGATGGACGGGGCCGACGCCGTGGCCGACGTCGAGGCGGCCGCTCGCGGCGATCGCGCCGGTCAGGTAGGTCTTGGCTTCGCGCACCGCGCTTTCGAGGTCGGGCTGTTGCGGCAGCAGCGCGGCGATCGCCGACGACAGCGTGCAGCCGGTGCCATGCGTGTTGCTGACCGGCACGCGCGCACCGTCGAGCCGCACGGTACGCGCCGCTTCGACGAGCCAGTCGGGGCTCGCGGACGCATCGGGCAGGTGGCCGCCTTTCATCAGCACGGCGCGCGCGCCTGTTTGTAGCAGCGCCTGGCCTTGCCGGACCATGTCGTCCTCGGTGGCGGCGGGCACGTCGTCCAGCAGGGCGGCCGCTTCGGGCAGGTTCGGCGTGACGACCGTCGCGAGCGGCAGCAGCGCGTTGCGCAGCGCATCGACCGCGTCGGGCGCGAGCAGCGCGTGCGCGCTCTTCGAGATCATCACCGTGTCGAGCACGACGAAACGCGGCGCGTAGCGCCGCAGCGCGTCGGCCACCGCATGGACGATCGCCGCGTTCGCGAGCATGCCGATCTTGACCGCATCGATGCGGATGTCGTCGAACACCGCGTCGAGCTGCGCGGTCACGAACGCGGCGTCCGGCGCATGCACGCCCGTCACGCCGCGCGTGTTCTGCGCGGTCAGCGCGGTGATCACGCTCGCGCCGTATGCGCCGAGCGCGGAAAACGTCTTCAGGTCGGCCTGGATGCCTGCGCCGCCGCCCGAATCGGAGCCGGCGATCGTCAGGATGTTGGGGATCGGATGCGTCATGAGGGCAACGCGCCGGTTCGAAGACCGGCGCCGGCGGACGGAAACGGAAAGTGTAGCCTTAGTGCCGCGATTCGCCGATCAGTGCGACCGAGTCGAACTGGCGCTGGTTCGCCTGGTGGCGGCGCATCACGAGCCACATCGTCAGGCAGACGAACGTGCCGAACAGCACGATCACGACGCCGACCGGCACGTCGAGCCAAACGAGCACTGCATACAGGCACAGCATCACGAGCACCGACAGGTTCTCGTTGAAGTTCTGCACCGCGATCGAGTGGCCGGCCGACAGCAGCACGTGGCCGCGATGCTGCAGCAGCGCGTTCATCGGCACGACGAAGTAGCCCGACAGCGCGCCGACGCACATCAGGAAGATGTACGCGATGATCAGATAGACGGGCATGCGCAGATGGCCGAAGTGCACGGCCCAGTGCGACGGGAACAGGTCGCGCGTGTAGAACGCCATCAGCATCACCGCGATGCCCATGATGATGCCGACGGGCAGCACGGTCAGCGACTTCTTCAGCGGGATGCGCGCGGCGGCGGCGATCGCGCCGGCCGCGACACCGACCGCGACGACGGCCTGCAGGATCGCGCCTTCCGACAGCGACATGCCGAGCGACACTTCGGCCCACTTCAGCACGATGAACTGCAGCGTCGCGCCGGCACCCCAGAACAGCGTCGTGACGGCCAGCGAGATCTGGCCGAGCTTGTCGCGCCACAGCACCATGAAGCAGTCGGCGAAATCCGTGAGCAGCTTGACCGGGCCGCGCTCCTGCTTCGGGTAGCGGGCGCCCGTGTCGGGAATGCGCAGGTTGAACAGTGCGGCGATCACGTAGATCGCCATGATGATCGCCATCGCGGCTTCGGCGGGCGTGCCGATCCAGTCGGGGGTGTGCGCGATCACGTGCGATGCGATGTGCGGGCTGATCAGCGCGCCGCCGAGCACGGTGCCGAGGATGATCGAGCTGACGGTCGTGCCTTCGATCCAGCCGTTCGCGGCGACCAGCCGGTCGGCCGGCAGCAGCTCGGTGAGGATCCCGTATTTGGCGGGCGAGTAGGCTGCGGCGCCGAAGCCGACGATCCCGTACGCGATCAGCGGATGGGCGCCGAACAGCATGATCATGCAGCCGACCACCTTGATCGAGTTGGTGATGAACATCACGCGGCCCTTCGGGCGCGAATCCGCGAACGCACCGACATATGCCGCCAGCACCACGTACGACAACACGAAGAACAGCTTCAGCAGCGGTGTCATCCAGTTGGGGGCGTGGAGGTCTTTCAGCAGGGCGATGGCGGCGATGAGGAGCGCATTGTCGGCCAGCGACGAGAAAAACTGCGCGGCCATGATGGTGTAAAAACCTTTTTTCATCTGATGCGATGCTTTCGTCGCCGGGGCAGGGCCGCGTAGGCCGCCTGGTATGCGATCGGCTTATTCCGTTCGAAATGGGTTGTGCGCACGGCTTTATAACATGAAAATACGCCAATTCGGACTAGCAAGATTCCCCGATCGTTCCGCAAATTGTCGGCTTCGGTGCTCAAAAGGCGCGGTAAGCTGATGATTCGCAAGCGTCTTTACGTAAATTTCCCATGCCGCGCCCGATCTCCGCCACCATCCACACCGCCGCTCTCGCGAACAATCTCTCCGTCGTCCGCCGCTTTGCCGGCCCGTCCAAGGTCTGGGCGGTCGTCAAGGCCAACGCGTACGGCCACGGTCTCGCCCGCGCGTTTCCGGGCCTGCGCGGTACCGACGGCTTCGGCCTGCTCGACCTCGACGAGGCCGTGAAGCTGCGTGAGCTCGGCTGGGCCGGCCCGATCCTGCTGCTCGAAGGCTTCTTCCGCTCGACCGACATCGACGTGATCGACCGCTACAGCCTGACCACCACGGTCCACAACGACGAGCAGATGCGGATGCTGGAAACGGCGCGGCTGTCGAAGCCGGTCAACGTGCAGCTCAAGATGAACAGCGGGATGAACCGGCTCGGCTACGTGCCGGAAAAGTACCGTGCGGCGTGGGAGCGCGCCCGCGCGTGCCCCGGTATCGGCCAGATCACGTTGATGACCCATTTTTCGGACGCCGACAACGAGCGCGGCGTCGCCGAGCAGCTCGCGACCTTCGAGCGCGGCGCTGAAAGCATCGCCGGCGCGCGCAGCCTCGCGAATTCGGCGGCCGTGCTGTGGCATCCGGACACGCACTTCGACTGGGTGCGGCCGGGCATCGTGCTGTATGGCGCGTCGCCGTCCGGGCTGTCGGCCGATATCGCCGACACAGGGCTCAAGCCCGCGATGACGCTCGCGTCCGAGCTGATCGCGGTGCAGACGATCGGGAAGGGCCAGGCGATCGGCTATGGCTCGACGTTCTCTGCGCAGGCGCCGATGCGGATCGGCGTCGTCGCGTGCGGCTATGCAGACGGCTATCCGCGCGTCGCGCCCGAAGGCACGCCGGTGATCGTCGATGGCATCCGTACGCGGATCGTCGGCCGCGTGTCGATGGACATGATTACCGTCGACCTGACCCCGTGCCCGCAGGCCGGTGTCGGTGCGCGCGTCGAGCTGTGGGGCAACGCGCTGCCGATCGACGACGTCGCCCGCCAGTGCGGGACGATCGGTTACGAGCTGATGTGCGCGGTCGCCGGCCGCGTGCCCGTGCGAGCGGAATAAGGGCGTCGCGCGTGGCCAAACAGAAAACCGTTTATGTCTGCAGCGAGTGCGGCGGACAGACCCCGAAGTGGCAGGGCCAGTGCCCGTCGTGCCAGGCGTGGAATACGCTGGTCGAATCGGTCGCCGAAGCGCCCGCTGCCCATCGTTTCCAGTCGCTCGCGAAGCGGGCGCCCGTGCAGCGCCTCGTCGACATCGAGGCGGCCGACGTGCCGCGCTTCTCGACCGGCATCGGCGAATTCGACCGCGTGCTCGGCGGCGGGCTGGTGCCGGGTGGCGTCGTGCTGATCGGCGGCGATCCCGGCATCGGCAAGTCGACGCTGCTGCTGCAGTCGCTCGCGGACATCGCGAGCGAGCGGCGCGCGCTCTATATCAGCGGCGAGGAATCGGCCGCGCAGATCGCGTTGCGCGCACAACGGCTTGCGCTGCTCGACGGCGGTGCGCCGGCGGACGAACTGAAGCTGCTCGCCGAGATCCAGCTCGAGAAGATCCAGGCTGCGATCGACGCGGAGCGGCCGGACGTGGCCGTGATCGACTCGATCCAGACTGTCTATTCGGAAGCGCTCACGTCGGCGCCGGGCTCGGTCGCGCAGGTGCGCGAATGCGCGGCGCAGCTCACGCGCATCGCGAAACAGTCGGGCACCGCGATCATCATGGTCGGTCACGTGACGAAGGAAGGCAACCTGGCCGGCCCGCGCGTGCTCGAGCACATCGTCGACACGGTGCTGTACTTCGAAGGCGACACGCATTCGTCGTTCCGGCTCGTGCGCGCGTTCAAGAACCGTTTCGGTGCGGTCAACGAACTCGGCGTGTTCGCGATGACCGAGCGCGGGTTGCGCGGCGTCGCGAATCCGTCCGCGCTGTTCCTGTCGCAGCACGAACAGGTCGTGCCGGGCTCGTGCGTGCTGGTCACGCAGGAAGGCACGCGGCCGCTGCTCGTCGAGGTCCAGGCGCTCGTCGACACGGCGCACGTGCCGAATCCGCGCCGGCTCGCGGTCGGCCTCGAACAGAACCGGCTCGCGATGCTGCTCGCGGTGCTGCACCGGCATGCGGGCATCGCGTGCTTCGACCAGGACGTGTTCCTCAACGCGGTGGGCGGCGTGAAGATCACCGAGCCGGCGGCCGACCTCGCGGTGCTGCTCGCGATCCATTCGTCGATGCGCAACAAGGCGCTGCCGAAGGGGCTGATCGTGTTCGGCGAAGTGGGGCTGGCGGGCGAGATCCGGCCGTCGCCGCGCGGGCAGGAGCGGCTGCGCGAGGCGGCGAAGCTCGGCTTCACGTCCGCGCTGATTCCGAAGGCGAATGCGCCGAAGCAGCCGATCGAAGGGCTGAACGTGATGGCCGTCGATCGGCTCGAGCAGGCGATCGACCGCGTGCGCGATCTCGAGTGACCGGCCGCGCCGGCACGCCTGGCATGCCTGCAGGCGTTCTGGCGCGTAATTCGTTGTAAAGAATATGTAGGCTGCTGTAACCCGCCGGACATCGCTTTTCCCTATCCTTTGCCGGATTGTCGAACCGCGCAATGCGAAGGGAACCTATGTTGAAATCGTATGGGGAAGCGCCGGGCGGACGCCTTTACAACCTGCGCGGCTGCCGCGTGTCGGAGCCGATTCGCCAGCCGTGGGGCGGCGGATGCCGGATCGTCGAATGGATCGACGACGAAGGGCGCCTCGCGCGCAAGGTCGTGTCCGAGGACGTGACCGAAGCGGAAGTCGCTGCCGCGATCCGGCGGCCGACCGAAGGGCGCCGGCACCTGATGAGCGACGACGAGCAGATGCCGCGCGATACGCTGCCGCGGCGCTGAGCCGGCGGCGCGGCGAACTGCCGGGCAGCGGCAGTCCAGTCAGCAGGCCGGGCCCGTGCGCCCGGCCTTGTCGTATCTGGGCCCGGACAAGGCCCGGCGGGGTGTCGAATCACGGCGGCAGCCGGCACGCCGTGCGTGCGTTTCGGCCGGCTCCGCCGCCGCGGCATCCAGCCTCAGCCGATCTGCTCGAGTTCTTCCTGCGCGGCGAGCCAGTCGGCCTCGACCGTCTCGAGGCGCGTGTTGACGTCGCCGAGCTTGCGGATCGCGTCGGTCAGCTCGGTCTTGCGCTCGGCCTCGTAGCTCGCCGGATCGGCGACGAACGCGTCGAGGCGCGCCTTCTCCGCGTGCAGCGTCTCCATTTCCTTTTCGAGCTTCGTGATCCGGTTCTGCAGCGGCTTCTTCAAGACCGACAGGCGTTGCCGTTCCTCGGCGGCCTGCCGCTTCTGGTCCTTGCGGTTGGCCGCGGCGCCTGCACCCGGCGACGCCGCGCTGTCGGCCTTCGCGGCCGCGCGTTGCTCGGCCGCGTGCTGCAGCAGCCAGTCGCGGTAGTCGTCGAGGTCGCCGTCGAACGGTTGCAGCCGGTGCTTCGCGACCAGCATGAACTGGTCGGTCGTTGCGCGCAGCAGGTGGCGGTCGTGCGACACGAGGATCAGCGTGCCTTCGAACTGCGCGAGCGCCATCGTCAGCGCGTGGCGCGTTTCGAGATCGAGGTGGTTCGTCGGTTCGTCGAGCAGCAGCAGGTTCGGCTTCTGCCAGATGATCAGCGCCAGCGCGAGGCGCGCCTTTTCGCCGCCCGAGAACGGGCCGACCGCGCTCGTCGCCATGTCGCCCGAGAAATTGAAGCCGCCGAGGAAGTCGCGCAGTTCCTGCTCGCGCGTGTCGGGTGCGAGCCGCGCCAGGTGCGCGAGCGGCGAATCGTCCTCGCGCAGCGTTTCGAGCTGGTGCTGCGCGAAATAGCCGATCGTCAAACCCTTGCCGTCGCGCACGTGGCCCGACAGCGGCGCGAGCGTGCCGGCCAGCGTCTTGATCAGCGTCGACTTGCCCTGGCCGTTCGCGCCGAGCAGGCCGATGCGCTGGCCGTTCTGGATCGACAGCGCGACGCGCTCGACGATCGGGATTTCCGCGCCGTCGTCGGCATGGTAGCCGCAGCGGACGTCTTCCATCACCATCATCGGGTTCGGCGCGGCGTCGGGCGTGCGGAATTCGAACGTGAACGGCGACGCGACGTGCGCGGGCGCGATCAGCTCCATCTTCTCGAGCGCCTTCATCCGGCTCTGCGCCTGCTTGGCCTTGGTCGCCTTGGCCTTGAAGCGGTCGACGAAGCTCTGCAGGTGCTCGATCGTCTTCTGCTGCTTTTCGTAGGCGCTTTGCTGCAGCGCGAGTTGCTGCGCGCGCAGCACTTCGAACTGCGAGTAGTTGCCGCCGTAGCGCTTCACCTGGCGGTTTTCCAGGTGCAGCGTGACGTTGCAGATCGAGTCGAGGAATTCGCGGTCGTGCGAAATCACGACGAGCGTGCCGGGGTAGCGGTGCAGCCAATCTTCGAGCCAGACGATCGCGTCGAGGTCGAGGTGGTTCGTCGGTTCGTCGAGCAGCAGCAGGTCGGAGCGGCACATCAGCGCCTGCGCGAGATTCAGGCGCATGCGCCAGCCGCCGGAGAAGCTGGCGACGGATTCGCGCGTCTGCGCGAGCGTGAAGCCGAGGCCGAGCAGCAGCGCCTCGGCGCGGGCCGGCGCGGTGTAGCCGTCGGCGTCGGCGAACGCCGCGTGCGCGTCGGCCTCGGCGGCGCCGTCATGCGCGGCCGAAGCGGCTGCGATGCGCGCCTCGATCTCGCGCAGCGCGGCGTCGCCGTCGAGCGTGTAGTCGAGCGCCGAGCGCTCGACGGCGGGCGTTTCCTGCGACACATGGGCGATCCGCCACGACGGCGGCATCGAGAAATCGCCTCCGTCGGAATGCAGCTCGCCGCGCAGGACGGAAAACAGCGTCGACTTGCCGGCGCCGTTCGCGCCGATCAGGCCGGCTTTCTCGCCGGGATTGAGCACGAACGAGGTCGACTCGAACAGCGGCTTGGTGCCGCGTGCAAGGCTGAACTGATTGAAACGGATCACGGCGGAAATGACTGGCCAAAACCGCTATTCTAGACTGCGCGCCGGTCGCGCCGGGCATCGGCCGCTCGGCGGATGCCGCAACGGCGCAATTTCGCCTAGACTCCACGTCGATCCGGTTTCATAAAAGGAGTGCCCGATGTCCACCCTGTATTCGTTCAGCGCAGAGACGCTCGCCGGTGCGCCGGTATCGCTCGACGCGTATCGCGGCAAGGTGCTGCTGATCGTCAATACCGCGAGCGAGTGCGGTTTCACGCCGCAGTACGCGGGCCTGCAGAAGCTGTACGACCAGTACGCGGCGCGCGGCTTCTTCGTGCTCGGTTTCCCGTGCAACCAGTTCGGCAAGCAGGAGCCGGGCGACGCCGCGCAGATCGGCGCGTTCTGCGAGCGCAACTACGGCGTCACGTTCCCGATGTTCGCGAAGATCGACGTGAAGGGCGATCATGCGCATCCGCTGTACCGCTACCTGACCGACGAGGCGCCCGGCATTCTTGGTCTCAAGGCGATCAAGTGGAATTTCACGAAATTCCTGGTCGATCGCGACGGGCGCATCGTCAAGCGCTACGCGCCGTCGACGAAGCCCGACGAAATCGCCGCGGATATCGACAAGCTGCTGTGAGGGTGGCGGGCGGCGCCGACGCCGCCCCGGCCGTTACAGGATCGGCGCGAACAGCCGCGCGACGTGCATCGCGATGCGCCGCCACGCGGGCGACTGGCGATATTCGTTCGCATCGACTTCGTATGCCTGCGCGAAGTCGGCATCGAGCATCGTCTCGACTTCGCCGGCGAACGCGCGGTCGACGGTCAGCACCATCACCTCGAAATTGAGCCGGAACGAACGGTTGTCGAGGTTCGCGCTGCCGATCGCCGCGGCGATGCCGTCGATCAGCACGACCTTCTGGTGCAGGAAGCCCGGCCGGTAGCGGAACACCTTCACGCCTGCATCGACGAGGTCGCGCGCGTACAGCTTCGACGCCTCGAACACCACGTAGTGATCGCGCCGGCTCGGGATCAGGATGCGCACGTCGACGCCGCGCATCACCGCAAGCTTCAGCGCGGAGATCACGGCTTCGTCGGGGACGAGATACGGCGTGGTGATCCAGACCCGCTCGCGCGCGGCATTGATCGATTCGACGAAGAACAGCGAGCCGGTTTCCTGCTTGTCGGCCGGCCCCATCGGCACCGCGAGGCAATGCATGCCGTCGCCGGGCTGCGCGGGTGGCGGCAACGCGATCGGCGGCAGCTTCTGCGTGGCCCAGTGCCAGTCTTCGGCGAATACGTACTGGATGCTCGCGACCACCGGGCCGCGGATCTCGATGTGCGTGTCGCGCCAGGGTGACAGGCGCGGCTTCGCGCCGAGATACTCGACGCCGACGTTGTGACCGCCGACGAACGCGCGATTGCCGTCGACGACGACGATCTTGCGATGGTTGCGGAAGTTCAGCTGGAAGCGGTTGACGAACTTCCGGTTGGTCGCGAACGGATGGACTTCGACGCCGCCCCGGCGCAACGTGTCGACATAGCTGTGCGGCAGGTCGAAGCTGCCGATGCTGTCGTACAGCAGGCAGCAGCGCACGCCGGCCGCCGCGCGTGCGAGCAGCGAGTCGCGCAGCATCCGGCCGAGCGCGTCGTCGCGCACGATGAAGAACTGGACGAGCACGTAGTCGCGCGCCGCGTCGATCGACGACAGGATGGCGGAGAACGTCGCGTCGCCGTTCACGAGCGTGCGCACCGAGTTGCCGCCGAGGAACGGCATGCCGCCGAGCCGCGTGAGCGCGAGCACGGCGGCCTGGCCGAGCGCGTCGGCGGCCGGCCCGTCGGTCGCGTCGGTGGCGCGCCACGGCGAGCGTGGCGTGTGCGTGCGCAACATTTCCAGCTCGTGGCGCCGCGCGTCGACGTAGCCGGAGAACTTGCTGCGGCCGAGGAACAGGTACGGCACGAGCGTCAGGTACGGCATGGCCGCGAGCGAGACGGCCCACGCGATCGCGCCTTGCGACGTGCGCGTGTTCATGATCGCGTGGCATGCCGCGACGATCCCGAGCACGTGGATGGTCAGGATCAGGGTGCCGAGATGTAGCCAGTCGAGGGTCATGGGCGCGTGACGGACTCCTGAAGTCGGGCGGCCGGGCGGCCGCCTACGCGCATCTTACCCAACCGTGCGGCGCAATGGTGCGCCGCACGGCGGGCGGGCCGGAAGCACTCAGGCCTTGCGCGGCAGGTCCGACGCCTGGATCAGGAACACGGCGTCGTCGCCCGCGCTGGTGGGCAGCCACGTGAGTTCGAGGCCGCCGAACGCGGCTTCGACGCTCTCGCGCTCGTTGCCGATCTCGACGACGAGCACGCCGTCGTCGTGCAGCCAGCGGTGCGCTTCGGCGACGATGCGTCGCACGATGTCCATGCCGTCGTCGCCGCCCGCGAGCGCCATCTCCGGCTCGTGCCGGTATTCGGGCGGCAGCGCGGCCATCGACGATGCGTTCACGTACGGCGGGTTCGTCAGGATCACGTCGTAGCGCGAGCCCGGGTCGGTGCGGAAGGCGGGCAGCGGGGCGTAGAGGTCGCCGCGGTGCAGCCCGATGCGGTCTTCGAGGCCGTAGTCGCGCACGTTGATCTCGGCGACTTCGAGCGCCTTGTCCGACAGGTCGACCGCGTCGATCTCGGCGTTCGGGAACGCGCTTGCCGCCAGGATCGCGAGGCAGCCGGAACCGGTGCACAGTTCGAGCACCGCGCCGACCTGCTCGGGATCGGCGACATACGGCTGCAGCCCGTCGTCGAGCAGTTCGCCGATGAACGAGCGCGGCACGATCACGCGTTCGTCGACATAGAAGCGGTGGCCGTGCATCCACGCTTCATGCGTGAGGTACGCGGCCGGCACGCGATCGGTCGCGCGCCGCTCGATCACCGCGAGCACGGCCGCGATCTCGTCGGGCAAGAGGCGCGCGTCGAGGAACGGCTCGAGCGTGTCGAGCGGCAGGTCGAGCGTGCGCAGCACGAGGTAGGCCGCTTCGTCGTACGCGTTGTCGGAGCCATGGCCGAACGCGAGCTTCGCCTTCGAGAAGCGCGTGACCGCGTAGCGCAGCAGGTCGCGGACAGTGGCAAAAGGTGTCGTCATGCGGGGCTCCATCAGGCGATCAGTTGTTCGAGCACGCGGCGGTACACGTTCTTCAGCGGATCGACGAAGCGCACTTCGATGTGCTCGTCGATCTTGTGGATGCTGCCGTTCGGCGGTCCGAACTCGATCACCTGCGGGCAGATGCGCGCGATGAAACGGCCGTCCGACGTGCCGCCCGTCGTCGACAGCTCGGTCGTGATGCCGGTCTCGGTGCGGATCGCGTTTTCCAGCGCGCCCGACAGCTCGCCGCGCGGCGTGAGGAACGGCAGGCCGCTGACCGACCACTTCAGCGTGTATTCGAGGCCGTGCTTGTCGAGGATCGCGTGCACGCGTGCCTGCAGGCCTTCGACCGTGCTGGCGGTCGAGAAGCGGAAGTTGAACAGCAGGTCGGCGTGGCCGGGGATCACGTTGGTCGCGCCGGTGCCGGCGTGCAGGTTCGACACCTGCCAGGTGGTCGGCGGGAAGTATTCGTTGCCCTCGTCCCACTGCTCGGCGGCGAGCTCGGCGAGCGCCGGCGCGAGCAGGTGGATCGGGTTCTTCGCGAGGTGCGGATACGCGATGTGGCCCTGCACGCCCTTGACGACCAGTTCGCCCGACATCGACCCGCGGCGGCCGTTCTTGACGACGTCGCCGAGCTCGGCGGTCGACGTCGGCTCGCCGACGATGCAGTAGTCGAGGCGCTCGCCGCGTGCCTGCAGCAGTTCGACGACCTTCACGGTGCCGTCGGTGGCCGGGCCTTCCTCGTCGCTCGTGATCAGGAACGCGATCGCGCCGCGGTGGCCGGGGTGGGCCGCGACGAATTCCTCGGAGGCGACGACGAACGCCGCGAGCGACGTCTTCATGTCGGCTGCGCCGCGGCCGTACAGCTTGCCGTCGCGATGGGCGGGAATGAACGGCGGCGAGGTCCACTGCTCGAGCGGGCCGGTCGGCACGACGTCGGTGTGGCCCGCGAACGCGAGCAGCTTGCCGTCGCGGCCGTCGGTGCCGCGCTTGACGGCCCACAGGTTGGTCACGCCGTGCGACGCGATGGTCTCGCATTCGAAGCCGAGCGCGGCGAGGCGCTCGGTCATGATCTGCTGGCAGTGCTGGTCGTCGGGCGTCACGGACGCGCGGGCAATCAGCTGTTCGGTAAGGGCTAGGGTGGCGGACATGGTTCGGACCACTTTCGATAAAAAATGCCGGCGCGGTGGCCGGCAGCGACAGGACGTCGGGCTGCGCCGGCAGGCGCAGCGCGGGCGACCCTATGCGGCAAACAGCGCCGCGTATTGATCGGCCACGAAGCCGAGCGATTTCACGCGGCCGTTGACGACGAGCACGGGGCGCTTGATGACCGACGGCTTGTGGATCATCAGCGCGACCGCGCCGGTCTTCGTTTCGGCCGCGGCCTTCATCGCGTCGTCCAGGCCGCGCCACGTCGTGCCGCGCTTGTTGACGAGCGCGTCGAGCGACACGTCCTTCAGCCAGTCTTCGACCAGCGGCGCGCTGACGCCGAGCTTCTTGAAGTCGTGAAACTCGAACTCGACGCCGTGATCGTCGAGCCACACGCGGGCCTTCTTCACGGTGTCGCAGTTCGGAATGCCGTAGACGACCACGGTGTGCGGCTTGGCCATCAGTCGCCTCGCAGCAGCTCGTTCAGGCCGACCTTCGCACGCGTCTTCGCGTCGACCTTCTTGACGATCACCGCGCAGTACAGGCTGTGCGAACCGTCCTTCGACGGCAGGTTGCCGGCGACGACGACCGAGCCGGCCGGGATGCGGCCGTAGCTGACTTCGCCCGTCTCGCGGTCGTAGATCTTCGTGCTCTGGCCGAGGTACACGCCCATCGAGATCACCGAGTTTTCCTCGACGATCACGCCTTCGACGACTTCCGAGCGCGCGCCGATGAAGCAGTTGTCTTCGATGATGACCGGGTTCGCCTGCAGCGGCTCGAGCACGCCGCCGATGCCGACGCCGCCCGACAGGTGCACGTTCTTGCCGATCTGCGCGCACGAGCCGACCGTCGCCCACGTGTCGACCATCGTGCCTTCGTCGACGTACGCGCCGATGTTGGTGTACGACGGCATCAGCACGACGTTCTTCGCGATGAACGAGCCGCGGCGCGCGATGGCCGGCGGCACGACGCGGAAGCCGCCCGCGGCGAAATCTTCAGCCGTGTAGTTCGCGAACTTCGACGGCACCTTGTCGTAGAACTGCGAGTAGCCGCCGGCCGGCATCGGTGCGTTGTCTTCCAGGCGGAACGACAGCAGCACGGCCTTCTTCAGCCACTGGTGCACGGTCCAGTTGCCGTCGATCTTCTCGGCGACGCGCAGCGCACCTTTGTCGAGTTGCTCGATCGCGTGAGCGACGGCCTCGCGGACGTCGGCGGGCGCGGCCTTCGGCGACAGCTCGGCGCGGTTTTCCCAGGCGGTATCGATGATTTGCTGAAGTTGTTGCGACATGTTCGTTTTCGCAGGAGATGGATGGAATTGATCGGGATGGACGATTACCGCGCGAGAGCCCGGCAGAAATCGACGATGCGTTGCGCGCCCTCGACGCATTCGGGGGTGCCCGCGACGAGCGCGATCCGGATGAAATCGCGGCCCGGATTCGACCCGTGCGCATCGCGCGCCAGGTACGAGCCGGGCAGAACCGTCACATTATAGTCGGCGTACAGGCGGCGGGCGAACTCGGTGTCCGACAGCCCGGTGCGCGACACGTTGGCCCACAGGTAGAACGCGGCGTCGGGCAGTTTCACGTCGATCACGTCGGCGAGCATCGGCGTGACCGTATTGAACTTCTGCAGGTACAGCGCGCGGTTCTCGCGCACGTGCGCCTCGTCGTTCCACGCGGCGATGCTCGCGTGCTGCCAGACCGGCGACAGCGCCGCGCCGTGGTACGTGCGGTACAGCAGGAATTGCTTCAGCAGCGCGGCGTCGCCGGCGACGAAGCCCGAGCGCATGCCCGGCACGTTCGAGCGCTTCGACAGGCTCGACAGCATCACGAGCCGCTCGAAGCCGCGGCCGAGGCGGTGCGCGGCCTCGAGGCCGCCGAGCGGCGGCGCCGCTTCGTCGAAATAGATTTCCGAATAGCACTCGTCGGACGCGATCACGAAACCGTGGCGGTCGGACAGCGCGAACAGTTCGCGCCAGTCGTCGAGCGTCAGCACGGCGCCCGTCGGGTTGCCCGGCGAGCACACGTACAGCAGCTGCGTGCGCGCCCAGACTTCATCGGGCACGGCCGCGTAGTCGCACGCGAAGTTGCGGGCCGGGTCGCTGTTCGCGAAATAGGGTTCGGCACCGGCCAGCAGCGCCGCGCCTTCGTAAATTTGATAGAAAGGATTCGGACAGAGTACGATCGCCTTCTCGCCGTGCGCGGCCGGGCGTGCGTCGATCACGGTCTGCGCGAGCGAGAACAGCGCCTCGCGCGACCCCGACACGGGCAGCACCTGCGTGGCCGGATCGATTGCCGGCAGCCCGTAGCGGCGCTCGAGCCAGTGTGCGATCGACGTGCGCAGCGCATCCGAGCCGGCCGTCGCCGGGTACGACGCGAGACCGTCGAGCGCGGCCACCACGGCGTCGCGGATCAGCGCCGGCGTCGCGTGTTTGGGCTCGCCGATGCCGAAGCTGATCGGTTTGAGGTCGCCGGAAGGCGTCACGTCCTTGAACAGGGCGCGCAGCTTTTCGAAGGGATAGGGCTGGAGCGGGTCGAGTCGAGGGTTCACGGGCGAAGCGGCCATCGCGGCCGGTGGGTGCGAAAGAAGCGGCGGGCGTGCCGCGCGGCTGCGAACGGGCGCCGGTGGCGCGCGGGTCGCAGCGGACGATTATAGCGTGACGGAAAGCGGTCACGGCCTGCCGGAACGGCAGCCGGGCCGGTCGAATAAAGGGTATCGAACCAATTGACGTCCTCGTCCGCCTAAAGGCGGAGGATTCCCACACCTGGCGATGCACGTCCGCATCGGAGAATGTTCAGCGCAGCGTTGATATCACGATCATGCACGACACCACATCCACTGCAGGCCCATTCTCTTACTCGCAGTCCCGCGATACCTTTCGGCCGCGTCGTGCTGTCTTGCGACCCGCACGCCGAACAGGACTGGGTCGAACCGCTTTCGTCGACTTCCTCGAACGTGGCCCCGTGCGCGATCGCTTTGTAGCGGAGCTTGTTTCGGAAGGACGACCAGGACGCGTCGTAGACGCTCTTCGCCATCCTGGTTCTGGCGAGTCTTGCGGCCGACACGTTGCCAACCGCGATGTAATCGAAACGCCGCTCCAGATCGAGCGCGAGCTTGTGCTGGAAGTCGGCTCGGGCATTGGCGATCTTTGCGTGCAGCTTCACGATATGTCGCTTGTGCTTTCGCGCTCGCTGGGCCTTTGCCAGCTTATCGGCCGCTCGCTGGCCGAACCGGTCGTTCGGCAGCTTCTCGCCCGTCGAAAGTGTGGCGAAGTCTTTCAGGCCGAGATCGATGCCCACACCGGAACGGATCGGGCGGGCCTGAGCATCGGGCATCTCAATCACGATGTTGAGAAACCAGTTGCCGCGTGCATCCTGCGCAAAGTTGGTCCCGTCCTTGATCTTGCCTTCGGGAAGCAGCCGGCCGTTAAACACGCGGAATGTGTTGCCGGCGAAACGGAACGCGTCGCCCTCGCGCTTCAGGTCACGCCCCTTCAGTGGCACCCAGCCAAGCGATTTCCTGCCGCGATAGCGCAGGTAGAGCCGATGGTGCTGACTGCGCGACTTCGCGTATTGCTCGCACGTCGCGTTGATCGTGCCGGAGTGGATGCCGAGCGCCTTGCTGCTGCCGGTCGTGAGCACATTCAAGTCGAAACCGGTCGGCCACTTCTTGTTCCACTTGAGCGCGTGCCTTTGCGTGTCATTGCAGAAGTTCCAGACGTAGTTCACCGCACGGCTCTGCTTGTTCAGCAGTCCGTTGAGCGATTTCACCCGGTAGCGATAGACAAGGATCATGCCGGTGATCCTAACCCGCGGAAGAAGCTGCCTGTCAACAGCACGCCTTTCCTTCCCGCCATCCGCCCCGAAGGAAGTCCCCTTGGGGGAAATGGCGGGGTTTCTCGGAGCAAATTCTGATGAATAACGCGGTACGCGGCAGCCTGCCGACGCTGGCCATCCTGATCGGCGCTTCGGTATGGGGCCTGATCTGGTATCCGTTGCGGATCCTCGCTTCGCTCGGCGTGACGGGCACGCTCGCGAGCGCACTGACGAGCCTCGTGGCGTTCCTGTTCGTGGTCGTCGCGCGGCACCGCACGATCGCGACGCTGCGCTGGCACTGGGTGCTGCCGGGCATCGCGGTGACGGCCGGCGTGACGAACCTCGGGTTCGTATGGGGCACGATCCACGGCGAGGTGCTGCGCGTGATGCTGCTGTTCTACCTGACGCCGGCCTGGACCGCGATCTACGCGCACTTTCTGCTGCGCGAGCGGCTGACCTGGGCCGGCACGGGCCTCGCGGCGCTGTCGATCGGCGGCGCGATGCTGATGCTGTGGTCGCCGTTGCTCGGCTTGCCGCTGCCGGCCAATCCGGCCGAATGGGCCGGTCTCGCGGCCGGGCTGAGTTTCGCGATGAGCAACGTGCTGGTGATCAAGGCGAGCCGCGAGCTGCCTGAGATGCGAGCGGAAATGCGCACCGCGACGCTGTTCGGCGGCGCGGCCGTGTTCGGTGCGATCGCGTCGCTGTTCGAGGGGCTGCCGGCCGCGCCGGCGGGCGGCCAGCTCGGGGTGGCCGCGCTGATCGTCGCGGCGATCGGCGTGACAATGGCGTCGAACAACCTGCTCGTGCAATACGGCCTCGCGCGGGTGCCGGCGAACCGGGCGTCGATCATCATGCTGTTCGAGATCGTGATCACCGCGCTGTCGGCGTGGGTGTTCGCCAGCGAGCTGCCGACCGCGCGCGAATGGGCCGGCGGCGTGTGCATCGTGCTGGCGACGCTGCTGTCTAGCCGGGTCCATCGGGCTGCGCCCGCACCGGGCAAACCCGGCGACAGTCGGGACGGCGCACGCGCGATGGTATGATGGAAGCCGTTTGCGGGGCCCAACGCTGTATGCGCGCGGCCCCGTTTTTGAATTCCGGGGCGCGTCGCGCGCATGGGCCGTCAGGCCCCGCGCAGCGCGGCCCCGTCCGTTTCACACCTTCTTCACATCCGATACCGCCGTGCGTCTGAGCTCGATCAAACTCGCTGGCTTCAAATCCTTCGTCGATCCCACGCATTTCCAGGTTCCGGGCCAGCTTGTCGGCGTGGTAGGCCCGAACGGGTGCGGCAAGTCCAACATCATCGATGCCGTGCGCTGGGTGCTCGGCGAGTCGCGCGCCTCCGAGCTGCGCGGCGAGTCGATGCAGGACGTGATCTTCAACGGCTCGACCGCACGCAAGCCCGGCAGCCGGGCCAGCGTCGAGCTGATCTTCGACAACTCCGACGGCCGTGCGGCCGGGCAGTGGGGCCAGTACGGCGAGATCGCCGTGAAGCGCGTGCTGACGCGCGACGGCACGTCGAGCTACTACATCAACAACCTGCCGGCGCGCCGCCGCGACATCCAGGACATCTTCCTCGGCACGGGCCTCGGGCCGCGTGCGTACGCGATCATCGGGCAGGGCATGATCGCGCGGATCATCGAGGCGAAGCCGGAAGAGCTGCGCGTATTCCTCGAGGAAGCCGCCGGCGTGTCCAAGTACAAGGAACGCCGCCGCGAAACCGAGAACCGCCTGCACGACACGCGCGAGAACCTGACGCGCGTCGAGGACATCGTCCGCGAACTCGGCGCGAACCTCGAGAAGCTCGAGGCGCAGGCCGTCGTCGCGACCAAGTACAAGGAACTCGTCGCCGACGGCGAGGAGAAGCAGCGCCTCTTGTGGCTGCTGCGCAAGAACGAGGCCGCCGGCGAGCAGCAGAAGCAGCAGCGCGCGATCGAGCAGGCGCAGATCGACCTCGAGGCGCAGACTGCGAAGCTGCGCGAGGTCGAGGCGCAGCTCGAGACGCTGCGCGTCGCGCACTACGCGGCGAGCGACGCGATGCAGGGCGCGCAGGGTTCGCTGTACGAGGCGAATGCCGAGGTGAGCCGCCTCGAGGCCGAGATCAAGTTCATCGTCGAATCGCGCAATCGCGTGCAGGCGCAGATCGCCGCGCTGAACGCGCAGCGCGAGCAATGGCGCGCGCAGGCCGAGAAGTCGCAGGACGAGCTCGAGGAAGCCGAAGAGGCGCGCGCGATGGCCGACGAGAAGGCCGCGCTCGCCGAAGACAACGCAGCCGCGAAGCATGACGCGCTGCCGGCGCTCGAAGCGAAGTGGCGCGATGCGCAGGCGCAGCTCAACGACGAGCGTGCGCGGATCGCGCAGACCGAACAGTCGCTGAAGCTCGAAGCCGCGCACCAGCGCAACGCCGACCAGCAGCTGCAGCAGCTTCAGCAGCGCCACGAGCGCCTGAAGAGCGAGGCAGGCGGGCTCGACGCGCCGGACGAGGCGCAACTCGAGGAGCTGCGCATGCAGCTCGCCGAGCAGGAAGAGATCCTCGCCGAAGCGCAGGCGCGCCTCGCCGACGCGCAGGAAACGGTGCCGCGTCTCGACGGCGAACGCCGTGCCGCGCAGGAGCGCGTGCAGGCCGAAGCCGCGCAGATCCACCAGCTCGAAGCGCGCCTCGCCGCGCTGAAGCAGTTGCAGGAAAACGTGCAGACCGAAGGCAAGATCCAGCCGTGGCTCGACAAGCACGAGCTCGGCGCGCTGCCGCGTCTGTGGAAGAAGCTGCACGTCGAGGCCGGCTGGGAAGCGGCGCTCGAGGCGGTGCTGCGCGAGCGTCTTGCGGCGCTCGAAGTGTCGAATCTCGACTGGGTGAAGGCGTTCGCGACCGACGCGCCGCCCGCGAAGCTCGCGTTCTATGCGCCGCCCGCGGCCGGCGAAGCGCCCGCCGCGGTAGCCGGGCTGCGCCCGGTGCTGTCGCTCGTGCGCATCGACGACGCGGGCATCCGCGCGGTGCTGAACGATTGGCTCGGCAACGTGTACGTCGCCGATGACGTCGCCCAGGCGCTTGCCGCGCGTGCGCAGCTGCCGGCAGGCGGCGCGTTCGTCGTCAAGGCCGGTCATGTCGTCACGCGCGTCGGCGTGCAGCTGTACGCAGCCGATTCGGAGCAGGCCGGGATGCTGGCCCGCCAGCAGGAAATCGAAAACCTGACGCGCCAGGTGCGCGCGCAGGCGCTGCTCGCCGACGAGGCGCGCACGGCCGCCGTGCGTGCGGAAGCTGCGCACACGCAGGCCACGCAGGCGCTCGGCGACGTGCGCGCGCAGGCCGAACGTGCGACGCAGCGCGTGCATGCGCTGCAGATGGACGTGCTGAAGCTTGCGCAGGCGCACGAACGCTACACGCAGCGCAGCACGCAGATCCGCGAGGAACTCGAGGAAATCGGCGCGCAGATCGAAGAGCAGCGCGCGCTGCGCGCGGAGTCGGAAGCGAATTTCGAGCGTTTCGACGGCGAACTCGCCGAACTGCAGGCACGCTTCGAAGACAACCAGCTCGCGTTCGAATCGCTCGACGAATCGCTGACGCAGGCGCGCCAGGAAGCGCGCGACCTCGAGCGCGGCGCGAACGATGCACGCTTCGCCGCGCGCAACGCGGTGACGCGGATCGACGAGCTCAAGCGCAGCATCCAGGTCGCGCACGAGCAGAGCGAGCGCGTCGCCGGGTCGCTGGAAGACGCGCGTGCCGAACTCGAGACGATCAACGAGCAGACCGCGCACACGGGCCTGCAGGACGCACTCGAGATTCGCGCGGTGAAGGAAGAGGCGCTGCAGGCTGCGCGGATCGAGCTCGACGACCTGACCGCGAAGCTGCGCGCATCGGACGAGCAGCGCCTCGTGGCCGAGCGCTCGCTGCAGCCGCTGCGCGACCGCATCACCGAATTGCAGCTGAAGGAGCAGGCCGCGCGCCTGTCCGTCGAGCAGTTCGCCGAGCAGCTCGTGACGGCCGAGGTCGACGAGGCCGCGCTGTCCGCGAAGCTGACGCCGGACCTGAAGCCGTCGTACCTGCAGGGCGAAGTCACGCGCCTGAACAACGCGATCAACGCGCTCGGCCCGGTGAACATGGCCGCGCTCGACGAGCTGAAGGCCGCGAGCGAGCGCAAGGTGTTCCTCGACGCGCAGTCGGCCGACCTGATCGACGCGATCACGACGCTCGAGGACGCGATCCACAAGATCGACCAGGAAACCCGCACGCTGCTGCAGGGCACCTTCGACGAGGTCAACCGCCACTTCAGCGACCTGTTCCCGCGCCTGTTCGGCGGCGGCCAGGCGAAGCTGATTATGACGGGCGACGAGATTCTCGATGCCGGCGTGCAGGTGATGGCGCAGCCGCCGGGCAAGAAGAACGCGACGATCCACCTGCTGTCGGGCGGCGAGAAGGCGCTGACCGCGACCGCGCTGGTGTTCGCGATGTTCCAGCTGAACCCGGCGCCGTTCTGTCTGCTCGACGAGGTCGACGCGCCGCTCGACGACGCGAACACCGAGCGTTTCGCGAATCTCGTGCGCGCGATGTCCGACAAGACGCAGTTCCTGTTCATCTCGCACAACAAGATCGCGATGGAAATGGCGCAGCAGCTGATCGGCGTGACGATGCAGGAGCAGGGCGTGTCGCGGATCGTTGCGGTGGACATGGAAACGGCCGCGGGTTTTGCCCAGAATTGACGTTTGACGAAACCGGATCGCGTTCGCGCGGCGCATGACGCGCCCGTTCGCGGTCCCGACGAAAAAGAATTGCTGATGGAGCGTGCATGGACGAGTTGACACTCGGTTTGATCGGCGCGGGTGCTGTCGTGGTGGGCGGCGTCGTGGTCTACAACGCGTGGCAGGGCGCGAAAGTGCGGCGCAGGATGCCGCGCCCGATGCCGGAGGAAGCGGCCGAGGCGATGAACCGCCCCGAGCGCGACGAAGAGTTGCCGTTCATCGAGCCGGTACGTCAGCCGGTGCGCCGCGAGCCTGCGGCCCCGGCCGCGACGGCGGCCGCTGCGCAGGCTGAAGTCGCGCGCGTCGAGCCGACGTTCGGCGGGGCGGCGCCGGCCGACACGCCGGCCGATCTGCAGGCCGAGGCGACCGGCGTCGACACGCCGGCCGACGTGACCGAGCCGGCTGCCGGCGAGGAAGCCGTGCCCGCGGCCGCGCACGAAGCGTCGACCGAGGCGGCCGAGCCGTCCGAACCCGTGCTGCCGGCCGCGACGACGATCTCGTCGGTACCGCCGGCGATCGTCGATCGCCGGATCGACTGCATCGTGCCGATCCGTCTCGCCGGGCCGCTGCCGGGCGACAAGATCCTGCCGGCCGCGCAGCGGCTGCGCCGCGCGGGCAGCAAGCCCGTGCACATCGAAGGCAAGCCGGAAGGCGGCCAGTGGGAGCTGCTGCAGAACGGCGTGCGCTACGAAGAACTGCGCGCGGCCGCGCAGCTCGCGAACCGCAGCGGCGCACTGAACGAACTCGAATTCTCCGAATTCGTGACGGGCGTCCAGCAGTTCGCCGACACGATCGACGGCGCACCGGAATTCCCGGACATGATGGAAACGGTCGCGATGGCGCGCGAGCTCGATGCGTTCGCCGCGCAGTGCGACGCGCAGTTGTCGATCAACGTGATGTCGGACGGCGCGCCGTGGTCGGCGAACTACGTGCAGGCGGTCGCGTCGCAGGACGGGCTGCTGCTGTCGCGTGACGGCACGCGTTTCGTGAAGCTCGACGCGAAGCAGAACCCGGTGTTCATGCTGCAGTTCGGCGATACGAACTTCCTGCGTGACGACCTCACGTACAAGGGCGGCAACATGATCACGCTGGTGCTCGACGTGCCGGTCGCCGAAGAGGACATCCTGCCGTTCCGGCTGATGTGCGATTACGCGAAGTCGCTGTCCGAACGCATCGGCGCACGCGTCGTCGACGATTCGCGCCGGCCGCTGCCGGAATCGCAGCTGCTCGCGATCGAGCAGCAGTTGATGAAGCTGTACGCGAAGCTCGAGGAAGCGGGCATCCCGGCCGGTTCGTCGGTCACGCGCCGCCTCTTCAGCCAGTAACGCGAGGGTGCGGACGGCGGGCTTCGGCGCCGCTGTCCGTCACTGCAGCGCGCATCGCCTGGTGTGCACTGCAACACGCTCATCGGGGCCGCATTGCACGCCCCGCCGCGGCGTCAAACTGAGATAATCGGGCATCCGATTTTTCAGAACGAATCTGCCGCCAGCATGGCCCGAACCCAAGCCGAACCGCCAGCCAGCCAGCCCGACGCGCGCGCCGCGTGGTTGCGCGACCAACTCGAGCGGGCGAACCACGCCTATTACGTGCTCGACCAGCCGGATCTGCCCGACGCCGAATACGACCGGCTGTTCCGCGAGCTGCAGCAGCTCGAAACCGATCATCCCGAACTCGTGACGCCCGATTCGCCGACGCAACGCGTGGGCGGCGAAGCGGCCGGCGGCTTCACGCCGGTCGTCCACGATGCGCCGATGCTGTCGCTGAACAACGGTTTCGCCGACGAGGACATCGTCGCGTTCGACAAGCGTGTCGCCGATGCGCTCGACAAGGCGACCGATCTCGCCGGCTCGGTGACGGAGCCCGTCGAATATGCGTGCGAACTGAAGTTCGACGGTCTCGCGATCTCGCTGCGCTACGAGCGGGGCGTGTTCGTGCAGGCGTCGACGCGCGGCGACGGGACGACGGGCGAGGACGTGACCGAGAACGTGCGCACGATCCGCTCGATCCCGCTGAAGCTGAAGGGCAAGAACGTGCCGGCCGTGCTCGACGTGCGCGGTGAGGTGCTGATGTTCAAGCGCGATTTTGCACGCCTGAACGAACGCCAGCGCGCGGCCGAGCAGCGCGAATTCGCGAACCCGCGCAACGCGGCGGCCGGCAGCCTGCGCCAGCTCGACTCGAAGATCACCGCACAGCGCCCGCTGTCGTTCTTCGCGTACGGGATCGGCGTGCTCGACGGGATGCCGATGCCCGACACGCACAGCGCGCTGCTCGACTGGTACGAGTCGCTCGGCCTGCCCGTGAACCGCGAACGCGCGGTCGTGCAGGGCGCCGAAGGCCTGCTCGACTTCTTCCGCAAGGTCGGCGAGAAGCGCGACTCGCTGCCGTACGATATCGACGGCGTCGTCTACAAGGTCAACCGGCGTGACGAGCAGGAGCGGCTCGGCTTCGTGTCGCGTGCGCCGCGCTTCGCGCTCGCGCACAAGTTTCCTGCGCAGGAAGCGCTGACGAAGCTCGTCGCGATCGACGTGCAGGTCGGCCGCACCGGCGCGATCACGCCGGTCGCACGCCTCGAGCCCGTATTCGTCGGCGGCGCGACCGTCACCAACGCGACGTTGCACAACGAGGACGAGGTGCGCCGCAAGGACATCCGGATCGGCGACACCGTGATCGTGCGCCGCGCGGGCGACGTGATCCCGGAGGTGGTCGGCGCGCTGCTCGACCGGCGTCCGGCCGATGCGGCCGAATTCGTGATGCCGACTGAATGCCCGGTGTGCGGCTCGAAGATCGAGCGCCTGCCGGACGAGGCGATCGCGCGCTGCACGGGCGGCCTGTTCTGCCCGGCGCAGCGCAAGCAGGCGCTGTGGCATTTCGCGCAGCGCCGCGCGCTCGACATCGACGGGCTCGGCGAGAAGATCATCGACCAGCTCGTCGAGCTGAATCTCGTGCGCACGCCGGCGGACCTGTTCAATCTCGGCTTCGCGACGCTGGCCGAGCTCGACCGGTTTGCCGAGAAATCCGCGCAGAATCTGCTCGATTCGCTCGAGAAGGCGAAGCACACGACGCTCGCGCGCTTTATCTACGGGCTCGGCATCCGCCATGTCGGCGAATCGACCGCGAAGGATCTCGCGAAGCATTTCGGCTCGCTGACGCCGATCATGGACGCGTCGGTCGAGGAGCTGCTCGAAGTCAACGACGTCGGGCCGATCGTCGCCGAGTCGCTTCACCAGTTCTTCGCGGAAGAGCACAACCGGACCGTGATCGAGCAGCTGCGCGCGCCGGGCAAGGTCACGTGGCCGGAAGGGCCGCCCGCGCCGAAGGCGCCGCAGGGCGTGCTGGCCGGCAAGACGGTCGTGCTGACGGGCACGCTGCCCACGCTCACGCGCGATGCCGCGAAGGAGATGCTCGAAGCGGCGGGCGCGAAAGTGGCGGGCTCGGTATCGAAGAAGACGGATTACGTGGTCGCGGGCGCCGAAGCCGGCAGCAAGCTCGCGAAGGCCGAGGAACTCGGTATCCCTGTGCTGGACGAAGACGGTCTGCACCAACTCCTGGAGGGCAATACGCCATGATTCGCGAGATCCTGAAGATGGGCGATCCGCGCCTGCTCGAAATCGCCAAGCCGGTCGAGCGGTTCGATACCCCCGAACTGCACGAGATCGTCGCGGACATGTTCGAGACGATGCACCACGCGAATGGCGCCGGGCTGGCCGCGCCGCAGATCGGCATCGGGCTGCAGATCATCATCTTCGGCTTCGGCAACAACAACCGCTACCCGGATGCGCCGCCGGTGCCCGAGACCGTGCTGATCAACCCGAAGATCGAGTATATGCCGCCGGACATGGAGGAGGGCTGGGAAGGCTGCCTGTCGGTGCCGGGCATGCGCGGCGTCGTCAGCCGCTACGCGAAGGTGCGCTACAGCGGCTTCGACCAGTTCGGCGAGAAGATCGACCGCGTCGCCGACGGGTTCCACGCACGCGTGGTCCAGCACGAATACGATCACCTGATCGGCAAGCTGTATCCGATGCGGATCACCGACTTCACGCGCTTCGGCTTCACCGAGGTGCTGTTCCCGGGGCTCGATCCGACCGGCGACGACTGATCGCCCGGCCTCGGCAAACAAGAAAAAAGCCCGCGTTCGCGGGCTTTTTCATTGCATGGCGCACATGGCGTGCCTTCGATCAGAACGTCTCGTCGGCCGACAGATAGCGCCATTGGCCCTGCGGCAGCGCGCCGAGCATCACGCGACCCATGCGCACGCGCTTCAGGCCGATCACGTCGAGGCCGACCAGTTCGCACATGCGGCGAATCTGGCGCTTCTTGCCTTCGCGCAGCACGAAGCGCAACTGCTCGCCGTTCTGCCAGCTCACCATCGCGGGCTTCAGCGCGACGCCGTCGAGTTCGAGGCCGTGGCGCAGCTTCGCGAGCGATTCCGCCGGGAAGTGCTGGTCGATGTCGATGAGTCGTTCGCCGAAGCGCACGCGCACCAGGTACTCCTTGTCGATGTCCGACTGCTCGCCGATCAGCTGCTTCGCGATCACGCCGTTCTGCGTCAGCACGAGCAGGCCGGTGGAGTCGATGTCGAGCCGGCCGGCCGGGGCGAGTGCATGGAGGTGCTGCGGCGAGAAGCGCACCGGCGAATGGTCGCCGCTCCAGCGATTGGCGCGCGTGATCAGCACGGCTGCCGGCTCGTAGCCGTCTTCCGCCTGGCCCGACACGTAGCCGACCGGCTTGTGCAGCAGGATCGTCACCTGCGCGGCTTGCGCGGCGCTCGCGCGCTCGTCGATCTCGATCTTCTGGTCGGCGCGGACCTTGGTGCCGAGCGTGTCGATGCGTTCGCCATCGACGAGCACCCAGCCCTTTTCGATCCATTCGTCGGCTTCGCGGCGCGAGCACATGCCGAGCTCGGACATCCGCTTCGACAGGCGCATCAGGCCCGTTTCGTCGCCGTAGTCGACGTCGGCCGCGGCGGCGCGCTTGACCGGCTGCGCGGTCTTGACCGCGCCGAACGAGCGGCGCTCGCCGTCGCGTGCGGGGCGGGCCGGGCGGTCGCCGAAGCTGCGCTTCGCGCCTTCGCCGGCTGGCTTGTCGCGATAGGACGGGCGCTTGCCTTCATCGGCGCCTGCGCCGCGCGGACGTGAATCGTCATCACGGCGCGGCGGACGATCTGACGACGTACGGCGGTCGCCGAAGCTGCGTTTTGCGCCTTCACCGGCTGCGTTGTCGCGATAGGATGGGCGCTTGTCGTCGGTGCCTGCGCGGCGCGGACGGGCGTCGTCGTCGCGGCGCGGCGGGCGATCCGACGACGTACGGCGCTCGCCGAAGCTGCGCTTAGCGCCTTCGCCGGATGCGTTGTCGCGATAGGACGGACGCTTGTCGTCGGCACCTGCGCGGCGCGGACGTGCGTCGTCATCACGGCGCGGCGGACGATCCGACGACGTACGGCGGTCGCCGAAGCTGCGTTTTGCGCCTTCGCCGGCTGCGTTGTCGCGATAGGACGGGCGCTTGTCGTCGGCACCCGCGCGGCGCGGACGTGCGTCGTCATCACGGCGCGGCGGACGATCCGACGACGTACGGCGGTCGCCGAAGCTGCGCTTAGCGCCTTCGCCAGATGCGTTGTCGCGATAGGACGGACGCTTGTCGTCGGCGCCTGCGCGGCGCGGACGCGCATCGTCATCACGGCGCGGCGGACGATCGGACGACGTGCGACGCTCGCCGAAGCTGCGCTTCGCGCCTTCGCCGGCTGCGTTGTCTCGATAGGGCGCGCGTGCACCGCCTTCGCCCCCCGCGCGACGCGGACGCGCATCGTCGTCACGGCGCGGCGGACGATCCGACGACGTGCGACGGTCGCCGAAACTGCGCTTCGCGCCTTCGCCGCCTGCGTTGTCGCGATAAGGAGCACGCGTGCCGCGTTCGGCACCGCCGTCACGCGGCGCACGCTTGGCCGGTGCGCGATCCGCGCCCGGGCGCTCGGCGCCTGCGGCCCCGCGCGGCTTGAACGAGCGCTCGCCGGCCGCTGCCGGGGCAGCCTTGTTCGGGCGGGGCGGCTTGTCCCCTGCGGGCGGCGCCGCAGGACGTACCGCCTTGCGGGCGACGAGGCTGCCGGAGCGGACAGGGGCGCGGGTCGGCGACGCCGGCTTCGGATTCTTGACGGTTAGTTTGGTGCGCATAAACGCTGGGATTCATTCAGACTGCGATCGCACGCAGCAATTCGGTTTCGAGCTGGATCTGCAGGCGGTTGTCGGACAGGCCGGCACCCGCGAGCAGGAAGATGTCCTCGACGCGTTCGCCGAGCGTGTTGATCCGCGCCGCATGGACGCCGATCCGATGCTCGGCGAGTACGCGCGCGATCGAATAGAGAAGGCCCGGCCGGTCGTTGGCCGACACGGACAGGATGTAGTACTGGCCGCGCTCGTCGGCCCGCAGGTCGACGCGCGGCGTGATCGGAAACGTCCGGGACAGCCTCGACAGGCGGCCCTTGGACGGCTCCGGCAGCGGGGCGGTTTCGGCGAGCCGCGTCGCGAGCTGCTGCTCGACGAGATTCGCGATGTCGCGATACCGCACGTCGCGCTCGGTCTGCGTGACGATGAAGTTGTCGAGCGCATAGCCGTGCCGTGTCGTGCTGACGCGCGCGTCGAGCACCGACAGCCCGTTGCGGTCGAAATACGCGCAGATGCCCGCGAACAGGTCGGGGCGGTCCTTCACGTACACGAGCACCTGCAGCGCGTCGCCGATCGGCGACGGCCGCGCGCGGACGATCGCCGTTTCGGCGTTCACGTGCCGGTACAGCACGCGCGTCTGCCACGCGATGTCGGCCGCGTCGTGACGCAGGAAGAAGCCAACGTCGAGCTGATCCCACAGTGCGCGATGGGCGTCGTCGGGCACGGTCTCGAGGCGCAGCAGCGCGAGCGCCTGCTCCTGCCGCGACTTCAGCTCCGAATGCGCGTCGGGGTTCGCGCCGCCGAGCACCGCGAGCGTGATGCGGTACAGGTCCTCGAGCAGCTTGCCCTTCCACGTGTTCCACACCTTCGGGCTCGTGCCGCGGATATCGGCGACGGTCAGCAGGTACAGCGCGGTGAGGTAGCGCTCGTTGCCGACGACTTCGGCGAAGCGCTTGATGACTTCGGGGTCGCTCGTGTCCTGCTTCTGCGCGACCTGGCTCATCGTCAGGTGATGCTGGACGAGCCATACGATCAGCGACGCGTCGTCGCCGACGATGCCGTGCTCGCGGCAGAAGCGCCGCGCATCGGCCATCCCGAGCGTCGAGTGGTCGCCGCCGCGGCCCTTCGCGATGTCGTGGAACAGCGCCGCGACATACAGCACCCACGGACGCTCGAAGTTGCCGATCAGCTGGCTGCAGAACGGATATTCGTGCGCATGCTCGGCCACCGCGAAGCGGCGGATGTTGCGCAGCACCATCAGGATGTGCTGGTCGACCGTGTACACGTGGTACAGGTCGTGCTGCATCTGGCCGACGATGCGGCGGAAGTTCAGCAGATAGCGGCCGAGCACGCTCGTCTGGTTCATCAGCCGGAACGCGTGCGTGATGCCTTCGGGCTGCTGCAGGATCCGCATGAACATGGCGCGGTTCTGCGGATCGCGGCGCCACGCGTTGTTCATGATGTCGCGCGAGTTGTACAGCGCGCGCAGCGTGCGGGCGGACAGGCCCTTCACGCCGCGGGTCGTCTCGTACAGCAGGAACGCTTCGAGGATCGCATCGGGGTGGCGTTCGAACACGCCGTCGTCGACGATCTCCAGCATCCCCTGCTTCTCGACGAAGCGGTCGGGCGACAGCACGCGCGTGATGCCGCTCGTCGCGGGGAAGAGCTGCGCCTCGATGTTCTGGATCAGGATCGTCGCGAGCTGCGTGACGGCTTTCGCGGACCAGTAGTAGCGGCGCATCAGCTGCTCGCTCGCGCGCTTGGTCTGCGTCGGCTGGTAGCCGAAGCTCTCGGCGGCCTGCGTCTGCAGGTCGAACACGAGCATGTCCTGGCGGCGGCCGGCGATCACGTGCAGCCGCGCGCGCAGCGTCTTCAGGAATCCTTCGTTGCGGCGCAACTCGCGCGCTTCGCGATCGGTGATGAGCCCGCGCGTGTCGAGTTCGCGCCAGCTGCTGCCGAAGCCCGCCGCGCGTGCGATCCACAGGATCGTCTGCAGGTCGCGCAGCCCGCCGGGGCTTTCCTTCACGTTCGGTTCGAGGCTGTACGGCGTGTCCTGGAACTTCGCGTGGCGCTGGCGCATCTCGAGCACCTTCGCGGTGAAGAACGCGCGGGCGTCGAGCGCCTCGTGGTAGCGCACCGTGAAGCGCTCGAACAGCGCGGTGCTGCCGACGATGCGGCGCGCCTCCAGCAGCGAGGTCTGGACCGTGACGTCCTGCGACGCCTCCTCGATGCACTGCCCGACCGTGCGCACGCTGCTACCGATCTCGAGGCCGAGATCCCAGGCCATCCCGATGAAGCGCTCGATGCGCGCGTCGAGCGCCGGGTCGTGCGCATCGGGCAGCAGCACGAGGATGTCGACGTCGGAATAGGGCGCGAGCTCGCCGCGCCCGTAGCCGCCGACGGCGACGAGCGCGAGCGTCGCGGGCAGCCCGCAGTCGTCCCACACGCGCCTGAGCGCGTCGTCGGTGAGTTTCGACAGCGCGTGCATCAGCGCCGCGACGTTCGTCGCGCGGCGAAAGCGCTCGAGCATCTCCGTCTTGGCGGCCTTGAATTCGGCGCGCCGCGACAGCGCGTCGGGCGAGGGGGCAGCGTGAGCGCTCATGGGCAGCCGTTCAGGTGCGGGTGGGGCAGGCTGGCGCGACGGCGCTCAGACGGCGGCGGCCGGTTGTGCGAACACGGGGCGCGCGGGCGTGCCGGCCGACACGGTCAGCACGTCGTAGCCGGTTTCGGTGACGAGCACCGTGTGCTCCCACTGCGCGGACAGGCTGCGGTCGCGCGTCTTGACCGTCCACTGGTCGGGCATCGTGCGGATGTCGCGCTTGCCGGCGTTGATCATCGGCTCGATCGTGAAGATCATCCCGGCCTTCAGTTCGATCCCGGTGCCCGGACGGCCGTAGTGGACGACCTGCGGATCTTCGTGGAACACCGTGCCGATGCCGTGGCCGCAGTATTCGCGCACGACGCTGTAGCCCTGCGCTTCCGCGTGCTTCTGGATCGCGTAGCCGATGTCGCCGAGGTGCGCGCCGGGCTTGACCTGGTCGATGCCGAGCCACATGCATTCGTAGGTGGTCTGCACGAGGCGCTTCGCGAGGATCGAACCTTCGCCGACGATGAACATCCGGCTGGTGTCGCCGAAGTAGCCGTTCTTGATCACGGTGATGTCGATGTTCAGCGCATCGCCGTTCTTGATCACCTTCTCGCCGGGAATGCCGTGGCAGATCACGTCGTTGACCGAAATGCAGGTGGCCTTCGGGTACGGCGGATAGCCGGGCGGCTGGTAGTTCAGCGGCGCGGGGATCGTGCCCTGTACGTTGAGCATGAACTCGTGGCAGAGGCGATCGAGTTCGGCGGTCGTGACGCCCGCGACGACGTGCGGCGTGATGAAGTCGAGCACTTCGCTGGCGAGACGGCAGGCGACGCGCATCTCCGCGATATCGTGTTCGTTTTTGAGCGTAATAGCCATCGAGGTATGCCTGGAATGCGGTGAATTGATGGATTATCGCACCTTATGGCGGGCCTCGCAGCCCCTGCCGGCCGCGCGGATGCGGGTTTTCGCGGATTGTCCGGCCAGCTGGCGCGCGGCAGCGAAAGTGCCGGGCGACTTGAGAGCGGACAAATCGGCGTGCTATACTCTTTGGCTAAGTCGATATCCAAATGCCGAACTTTCCCCGTTTTGGGGCGGCATGGCGGTGAAAGGCTTGCGGCACGGGCGTTTTGCACGTGTCGAATCGCAAGCCGGCGCAACCAGGGTGCCGATCGCGTGGAATTCGTGCCCTTCGGGGCAGGTTCGCGCGGCGGTACGGCGGCCGGCTTAAGACCCAACCCTCGTGGAGAATTTACATGGCAGTTACGATGCGCCAAATGCTGGAAGCGGGTGTCCACTTCGGTCACCAGACGCGCTTCTGGAACCCGAAGATGGCTCCGTTCATTTTCGGTCACCGCAACAAGATTCACATCATCAACCTCGAAAAGACGCTGCCGATGTTCACGGACGCACAGAAGTACGTGCGCCAGCTGGCAGCGAACCGCGGCACGATCCTGTTCGTCGGCACGAAGCGTCAATCGCGTGACACGATCGCCCAGGAAGCGCAGCGCGCAGGCATGCCGTTCGTCAACGCACGCTGGCTCGGCGGCATGATGACCAACTTCAAGACGCTGAAGGTATCGATCAAGCGCCTGAAGGACATGGAGGCGGCAGTCGAGGCAGGCGAGCTCGAGAAGATGAGCAAGAAGGAAGCGCTGCTGTTCGAACGCGAAATCGCCAAGCTGCAGAAGTCGATCGGCGGCGTGAAGGACATGGGCGGCATTCCGGACGCAATCTTCGTCGTCGACGTCGGCTACCACAAGATTGCCGTCACGGAAGCGAACAAGCTGGGCGTGCCGGTCATCGCCGTGGTCGATACGAACCACTCGCCGGAAGGTGTGGATTACGTGATCCCGGGTAACGACGACTCGAGCAAGGCAGTCGCGCTGTACGCCGAAGGCGTGGCCGACGCGATCCTCGAAGGCCGTGCGAACGCGGTCAACGAAGTGGTCCAGGCTGCACGCGGCGACGACGAGTACGTCGAGGAAAACGCGTAACTGGCCCCGAGCCGGCGCAAAAAGGGGGCTCTCAACAGGCCCCCTTTTTTTAAGCTTGTGCGCCGGACCTGATCGCGCCGAATCGGCGCGGGTCCGGAAACGAATCTCGGCCGTTCGCGTCCAAGCGGGCGGCGTTGTGAATACAGACTCAAGGAGCGAATGATGGCGGCAATTACCGCAAGCATGGTGGCAGAACTGCGCGCAAAGACCGACGCACCGATGATGGAGTGCAAGAAGGCGCTGACGGAAGCCGACGGCGATCTGGCCAAGGCTGAAGAGCTGCTGCGCGTCAAGCTCGGCAACAAGGCGAGCAAGGCCGCATCGCGCGTGACGGCTGAAGGCGTCGTCGCATCGTTCGTCGGCGGCAACGCAGGCGCGCTGGTGGAACTGAACTGCGAAACCGACTTCGTCGCGAAGAACGACGACTTCCTCGCATTCTCGAAGACGGTTGCGGAACTCGTCGCGACGCAAAACCCGGCCGACGTGGCTGCGCTGTCGGCGCTGCCGCTCGAAGGCTCGACGGTCGACGCAGTGCGCCTGGCACTGATCGGCAAGATCGGCGAGAACGTGTCGATCCGCCGTTTCGTCCGTTTCGAAACCGCGAACAAGATCGCAACGTACCTGCACGGCGCGCGTATCGGCGTGATCGTCGAGTACACGGGCGCGGAAGAGCAGGTCGGCAAGGACGTCGCGATGCACATCGCGGCCATGAAGCCGGTCGCGCTGTCGTCGGCCGACGTGCCGGCGGAACTGATCGAAACGGAACGCCGCGTGGCCGAGCAGAAGGCTGCGGAATCGGGCAAGCCGGCTGAAATCGTCGCGAAGATGGTCGACGGCAGCGTCCAGAAGTACCTGAAGGAAGTGTCGCTGCTGAACCAGACGTTCGTGAAGAACGACAAGCAGACGATCGAGCAGATGCTGAAGGCAGCGAATGCCGCAGTGCAGAAGTTCGCGCTGTTCGTCGTCGGCGAAGGCATCGAGAAGCGCCAGGACGACTTCGCCGCAGAAGTGGCCGCGCAAGTCGCAGCAGCAAAGCAGCAGTAAGCAGTCAGGCAGTATCCGCGGCGGGCGTCCGCTCCGCCGCGGCCGGCGGCGCCGCCGGCCGGCCGGGAACCCCGGTCCGGTCGTCGGCGCTTGCCCGAATCAGTATTTCGCCCCTACAGTTCGTGGTTGTCATCCTCTCGTCGCTCGGAAGCCCCTATGTCCAATGCCTATAAACGCGTCCTTCTCAAACTCTCCGGCGAAGCGCTGATGGGCGACGATGCCTTCGGCATCAATCGCGCGACGATCGAACGGATGGTGGCCGATATCGCCGAAGTCGTGCGTCTTGGTACGCAGCTCGCGGTCGTGATCGGTGGCGGTAATATTTTCCGCGGTGTCGCGGGTGGTGCGGCCGGCATGGACCGCGCGACGGCCGACTACATGGGGATGCTCGCGACGATGATGAACGCGCTGGCGCTGCAGGACGCGATGCGCCACGCCGGCATCGAGGCGCGCGTGCAGTCCGCGCTGCGCATGGACCAGGTCGTCGAGCCGTACATCCGGCCCCGTGCGATCCGCCAGCTCGAGGAAGGCCGCGTCGTGATTTTCGCGGCCGGTACGGGCAACCCGTTCTTCACGACGGATACGGCCGCCGCGCTGCGCGGTTCGGAAGTGGGCGCCGAGGTCGTGCTGAAGGCGACCAAGGTCGATGGCGTATATTCTGCCGATCCGAAGAAGGATCCGTCGGCCACGCGCTACACGACGATCACGTTCGACGAGGCGATCAGCCGCAACCTGCAGGTGATGGACGCGACGGCCTTCGCGCTGTGCCGCGACCAGAAGCTGCCGATTCGCGTGTTTTCGATCAACAAGCCGGGCGCGCTCAAGCGCATCGTGCTGGGCGAGGACGAAGGTACGCTCGTCCACGTGTAAACTCCCGCGGATGCGGGTCGTCGGCCGCGGCGTCTATCCTGCGCCGGGCGGGGCCCGCGTTCTTTGAAGGTTTGAAGGTTCGGAGGTTGAAATGAGTGTCGCTGATACCAAGAAGGGCGTCGAGCAAAAGATGCAGCGCTCGATCGAAGCGTTCAAGAACGATCTGGCAAAGATCCGTACGGGCCGTGCACACACCGGTCTGCTTGATCACGTTCAGGTCGACTACTATGGCTCGATGGTGCCGATCTCGCAGGTCGCGAACCTGACGCTCGTCGACGCGCGCACGATCGGCGTGCAGCCGTGGGAAAAGAACATGGTCGCGAAGGTCGAGAAGGCCATCCGCGAAGCCGATCTGGGCCTGAATCCGGCAACGGCCGGCGACCTGATCCGCGTGCCGATGCCCGCGCTGACGGAAGAGCGCCGCCGCGAGCTGACCAAGGTCGTGAAGAGCGAAGGCGAGACGGCCAAGGTCGCGATCCGCAACCTGCGCCGCGACGCGAACGAAGCGCTCAAGAAGCTCGTGAAGGACAAGGAAATCTCGGAAGACGACGAGCGCCGTGCGAGCGACGACGTGCAGAAGCTGACCGACAAGCACGTCGCCGAGATCGACAAGCTCGTGCAGAGCAAGGAAGCCGAGATCATGACGGTCTGACGACCGTCCTCGCGCGCCACCTTCTTCCCGCATTACTGTCTCAACGGCCATGACCTATACCAGCTCTACCGTTCGCGTGCCTGACGTCGGCGTCGTGCCGCGTCACATCGCGATCATCATGGACGGCAACGGCCGTTGGGCGACCGAACGCCGCTTGCCGCGCGTCGCGGGGCACACCCGCGGCGTCGATGCCGTACGGGCGGTGGTCGAAGGTTGCGCGCGCGCCGGCGTCGAATACCTGACGCTGTTCGCGTTCAGTTCCGAAAACTGGCGCCGGCCGAACGACGAAGTGTCGTTCCTGATGCGGCTGTTCATCACCGCGCTCGAGCGCGAGGTCGGCAAGCTGCATGCAAACGGGATCCGCCTGCGTGTCGTCGGCGATCTCGACCGTTTCGAGCCGCGCATCCGCGAACTGATTCGCCGCGCCGAAACCAAGACGGCGCGCAATACGCGCCTGACGCTCACCATCGCGGCCAACTACGGCGGCCGGTGGGACATCCTGCAGGCGACGAAGAAGCTCGTCGAGCAGGCCGTGCGCGAGGGTCGCGAGGTCGAAGTGACCGAGGACGCATTCGCGCCGCACCTGGCGATGGCCTATGCGCCGGAGCCCGATCTCTTCATCCGTACGGGCGGCGAGCAGCGCGTCAGCAACTTCCTGCTGTGGCAGCTCGCGTACGCCGAATTCTATTTCACCGACAAATACTGGCCGGATTTCGACGGCGCGGCGCTGGCCGACGCGATGGCGTCGTATACCGAGCGCGAGCGCCGTTTCGGGCGCACGAGTGCGCAGCTCGAACCGCAATCGCAGAACGCCGACTCCCTTTCATGCTGAAAACCCGTGTGATCACGGCGATCGTGATGCTGGCAGTCCTGCTGCCGGTGACGCTGTTCGCGCCGCTCACCGCGTTCGGCGCGCTGATCGGCGCCGTGCTCGTGTTCGCCGCCTGGGAGTGGGCGCGCCTGCTGAAGCTCGGCGGCGCCGGCCCGGTCGTCTATGCGATCGTCGCGGCGTTGGCGCTGGCGGCCACCACGCCGCTCGGCATCGACGCGGCCGGATCCCGTCCCCTTTTCATGGCGGCCGGCGTATTCTGGCTGCTGGTCGGCCCGTTTGCGCTGCGGCGCAAGCCCGAACTCGCGGGCGGCGTGTGGCGGCCGTTCCTGCTCGCCGCCGGCCTGATCGTGTTTGCGGCCTGTTGGCATGCGCTCGTCGCGGCGCGCGCACAGGGTGTGCCGTTCGTGCTGTCGCTGCTGCTGGTCGTCTGGCTGGCCGATATCGGCGCATACTTCGCGGGCAAGGCCTTCGGAAAGCGTAAACTGGCCGTTACGATCAGCCCCGGCAAGAGCTGGGAAGGCGCGATCGGCGGCTGGCTGGCCGTGATGGTCGTCGCCGGTGCCGCGATGGCCGCGCATGCGTTCGAGCCGACCCTGTTTTCCGCATTCGCCGCCCGCTACGGGATGCCCGGCGCGTGGGCCGCGCTGACGCTGCTGGTCGCGTACAGCGTGATCGGCGACCTGTTCGAGTCGCTGCTGAAGCGGCAGGCGGGCGTGAAGGATTCGAGCGGACTGCTGCCGGGCCATGGCGGCGTGCTCGACCGTGTCGACGCGCTGCTGCCGGTGCTGCCGCTCGCGATGCTGCTGCTTGGTTAAACCATTAATTCTGCTATGCAAAAACGTCTGACATTGCTCGGTTCCACGGGCTCGATCGGAGACAGCACGCTCGACGTGGTCGCGCGCCATCCCGAGCGCTTCTCGGTCTACGCGCTGACCGCGCACCGCAACGGCGACAAGCTCGTCGAGCAGTGTCTGCGCTTCGCGCCCGAAGTGGCGGTGGTCGGCGATGCCGCGACGGCCGCGCACGTCGAGGCGAAGCTGCGCGCGGCGGGCAGCAAGACGACCGTGCTGTACGGCCCGCAGGCGCTCGTCGACGTGTCGAAGAGCGACGGCTGCGATACGGTGGTCGCGGCGATCGTCGGTGCGGCCGGCCTTGCGCCGAGCCTCGCGGCTGCGCGCGCCGGCAAGCGGATCCTGCTCGCGAACAAGGAAGCGCTCGTGATGTCGGGTGCGATCTTCATGGACGCCGTGCGCGACCACGGCGCGATCCTGCTGCCGGTCGACAGCGAACACAACGCGATCTTCCAGTGCATGCCGCGCGACGCGGCCGAGCACGGCGGGATCTCGAAGATCATCCTCACCGCGTCGGGCGGCCCGTTCCGCACGCGCGAACCGGCCACGCTCGCCGACGTGACGCCGGACGAGGCGTGCAAGCACCCGAACTGGGTGATGGGCCGCAAGATCTCGGTCGATTCCGCGACGATGATGAACAAGGGCCTCGAGGTGATCGAGGCGCACTGGATCTTCGGGCTGCCGGGCGACCGCATCGACGTGCTGATCCATCCGCAGAGCGTGATCCATTCGCTCGTGTCGTACCGTGACGGCTCGGTGCTCGCGCAGCTCGGCAATCCCGATATGCGCACGCCGATCGCGCATGCGCTCGCGTTTCCCGAGCGTGTCGACGCCGGCGTCGATCAGCTCGACCTCGCGCAGATCGCGCAGCTGTCGTTCGAGAAGCCCGATTACGCGCGCTTCCCGTGCCTCGCGCTCGCGCTGAAGGCGCTCGAGGAAGGCGGTATCGCGAGCGCCGCATTGAACGCGGCGAACGAAGTGGCGGTCGAAGCCTTTCTCGAGCGCCGGATCGGCTTCATGGCGATCGCGGCGACGGTCGACGCGGTGCTCAACGCGCTGCCGAACCGCGCGCCCGACGGGCTCGACGACGTCCTGGCGGCGGATGCCGAGGCACGCCGCCTTGCCGCCGAGATCATTGCGAAAGCGCCTGCGCCACGCGTGGAGCGTACTGTCTGAATGGGGTGCTCATGAACGTGCTGGTCGAACTGGTCGCGTTTGCGGTGGCGATCGGGGTACTGGTCGTCGTGCATGAGTACGGGCACTATCGCGTCGCGCGCTGGTGCGGCGTGAAGGTGTTGCGTTTCTCGATCGGCTTCGGTCAGCCCGTCGCGCGCTGGGTCAGCCGCCGGACGGGCACCGAGTGGACGCTCTCCGCGCTGCCGCTCGGCGGCTACGTGAAGATGCTCGACGAGCGCGATCCGGGCCCCGGCATCCGGCCCGAGGAGCTCGGGCAGGCGTTCAACCGGCAGTCCGTCTACAAACGGATCGCGATTGTCGCGGCCGGGCCGATTGCGAACTTCCTGTTGGCAATCGCACTGTTCTCGATCGTGTTTGCCACCGGCGTGACCGAGCCGACCGCGATCGTCGCGCCGCCGGCCGCCGGGACGGTCGCGGCCCGCGCGGGCTTCGACGGCAACGAGACGATCGTGTCGATCCGCAACGCGCAGGGCGGCGAGTCCGAGCCCGTGCGGTCGTGGTCGGACCTGCGCTGGAAGCTGCTGTCGGCCGCGTTCGATCACCGCGAGATCGTGCTCGGCGCCCGCGACGGCAACGCGACGTTCGACTTCCGCGTCGATCTCCGCAATGTTCCCGAAAGTCAGCTCGACGACGATTTCATGGCCCATCTGGGCTTCGAGACAGGCGGCGGCACGCTGTCGGTCGCATCCGTGCAGCCGAGCAGCGCGGCCGAGCAGGCGGGCCTGAAGGCCGGCGACAAGCTGCTGGCGCTCGACGGCAAGCCGATCGGCGGCGCGACGCGTTTCATCGATTCGGTGAAGCACCATGCCGGGCAGGCGCTCGACCTGCAGATCGAGCGCAACGGTGCCGCGCAGACGGTATCGATCGTGCCGCAGATGCAGCGCGACGACGAATCGGGGCAGCAGGTCGGCCGGATCGGCGCGGCGCTGTCGATGCACGCGCCGTCCGTGGACGTGCGCTACGGGCCGATCGAGAGCCTGCGGCTCGGCGCGCACCGCACGTGGGACATCTCCGTGTATTCGCTGAAGATGTTCGGGCGGATGATCACGGGCAACGCGTCGCTGAAGAACCTGTCCGGCCCGGTGACGATCGCCGACTACGCGGGCAAGAGCGCGCGGCTCGGTCCGTCGGCGTTCCTGTCGTTCCTCGCCCTTGTCAGCATTAGCCTTGGCGTCCTGAACTTGTTGCCGATTCCCGTTTTGGACGGGGGGCATCTGTTATATTATGCGGTTGAAGCCGCGACCGGGAAAGCCGTCTCGGAGCGCTGGCAGCTGATTCTGCAAAGAGCCGGGTTGATCTGCATCGTCGCATTGTCGGCGATCGCGCTGTTCAACGATCTGGCTCGGTTAATCCATTTCTGAAGCGTCAGGCGGCCGCCGCTCGGCAGTCGCCCGATTTGATGCAGCTAAATATTGGGGATGCATGTTGTTCAAACCTCATCGCTTTGTACCTAAGACAGTTGCAGCGGCCGCGCTCGCCGCGCACGGCCTCGCGGCGCATGCAGCGGCACCGTTCGTGGTGCAAGACATCAAGATCGAGGGGCTGCAGCGCGTCGAAGCGGGTTCGGTATTCGCCTATCTGCCGATCAAGCAGGGCGATACCTTCACGGACGACAAGGCATCCGAAGCAATCCGCGCGCTGTACGCGACGGGCTTCTTCAACGACGTGCGCGTTGCCACGCAAGGCAACGTCGTCATCGTGCAGGTGCAGGAGCGTCCGGCCATCGCGTCGATCGACTTCACCGGCACGAAGGAATTCGACAAGGACAACCTGACGAAGGCGCTGCGCGCCGTCGGCCTCGCCGACGGCCGCTATTACGACAAGGCGCTCGTCGACAAAGCGGAGCAGGAGCTCAAGCGCCAGTACCTGACGCGCGGCTTCTATGCGGCCGAAGTCAAGACGACGATCACGCCGGTCGACGCGAACCGCGTGTCGATCCTGTTCGCGGTGGCCGAAGGCCCGAGCGCGAAGATCCGCCAGATCAACTTCATCGGCAACAAGGCGTTCAGCACCAGCACGCTGCGCGACGAGATGCAGCTGTCGACGCCGAACTGGTTCTCCTGGTACACGAAGAACGACCTGTACTCGAAGGAAAAGCTCACGGGCGACCTCGAGGCCGTGCGCTCGTACTACCTGAACCGCGGCTACCTCGAGTTCAACATCGAGTCGACCCAGGTGTCGATCTCGCCCGACAAGAAGGACATGTACCTGACGGTCACGCTGCACGAAGGCGAGCCGTACACGGTGTCGGGCATCAAGCTGTCGGGCAACCTGCTCGATCGCGAAGCCGAACTCAACAAGCTGATCAAGATCAAGCCGGGCGATCGTTTCTCGGCCGAAAAGCTGCAGCAGACCACCAAGTCGATCGTCGACAAGCTCGGTGAATACGGTTACGCGTTCGCGACCGTCAACGCGCAGCCGGACATCGACCAGGCGAACCACAAGGTGAACCTGAACCTCGTCGTCGATCCGAGCCGCCGTGTGTATGTGCGCCGCATCAACGTCGTCGGCAACACGCGCACGCGCGACGAAGTGGTGCGCCGCGAGATGCGCCAGCTCGAAAGCTCGTGGTTCGACTCGAACCGCCTCGCGCTGTCGAAGGATCGCGTGAACCGTCTCGGCTACTTCACCAACGTCGACGTGACGACGATACCGGTGGAAGGCACGAACGACCAGGTCGACGTGAACGTGAAGGTCGACGAAAAGCCGACCGGCGCGATCACGCTGGGCGCGGGCTTCTCGTCGACGGACAAGGTCGTGCTGTCGGCCGGCGTGTCGCAGGACAACGTGTTCGGTTCGGGTACCAGCCTGTCGGTGAACGTCAACACCGCGAAGAGCTACCGTACGCTGACCGTCACGCAGGTCGACCCGTACTTCACGGTCGACGGCATCAAGCGGATCACGGACGTCTTCTACCGCACGTACCAGCCGCTCTACTATTCGACGAGCTCGAGCTTCCGGATCATCAGCGCGGGCGGCAACCTGAAGTTCGGCATTCCGTTCTCGGAAGTCGACACCGTCTACTTCGGCGCGGGCTTCGAGCAGAACCGCCTCGACGTCGATTCGAACACGCCGCAGAGCTACCAGGATTACGTGAACCAGTTCGGCCGCGTGTCGAACACGGTGCCGCTGACGGTGGCCTGGTCGCGCGACGCGCGTGACAGCGCGCTGATTCCGAGCCGCGGCTACTTCACGCAGGCGAACATGGAGTACGGCGTGCCGGTCGGCAAGATCCAGTACTACAAGGCCGATCTGCAGGCGCAGTACTACTATTCGTTCTCGCGCGGCTTCATCCTGGGCCTGAACCTGCAAGGCGGCTACGGTAACGGCATCGGCAACCCGTACCCGATCTTCAAGAACTACTACGCGGGCGGTATCGGCTCCGTGCGTGGCTACGAGCCGAGCTCGCTGGGCCCGCGCGACACGAAGACGAACGACCCGATCGGCGGTTCGAAGATGGTCGTCGGCAACATCGAACTGACGTTCCCGCTGCCGGGCACGGGCTACGACCGCACGCTGCGCGTGTTCACGTTCCTTGACGGCGGTAACGTGTGGGGCAACGCGCCGGGCGGCACGAGTACGGGCGCGAACGGCCTGCGTTACGGCTACGGTGTGGGTCTCGCGTGGATCTCGCCGATCGGCCCGCTGAAGCTGAGCCTCGGCTTCCCGCTGCAGAAGCACGAAGGCGACCAGTACCAGAAATTCCAGTTCCAGATCGGGACGGCGTTCTGACCGAACGCATGACAACAGCAACGAGAGGGTAATTTTGCTAACCGGTAAGTTTTCGAAACGAGTGATGTGCGCGCTGACCGTTGCGCTGGCCCTGGGCGCGGCGACGGCACACGCACAGGACGTCGCCCGCATCGCGGCGGTCAATTCGGATCGGATCCTGCGTGAGTCGGCGCCCGCGAAGGCGGCGCAGACGAAGCTCGAAGCCGAGTTCGCGAAGCGTGACAAGGATCTGCAGGACCTGGCCGCGCGCCTGAAGTCGATGTCCGATTCGCTGGACAAGAACGGCACGTCGTTGTCGGCGGCCGATCGTGCGCAGAAGCAGCGCGATCTCGCCCAGCTCGATACCGACTTCCAGCGCAAGCAGCGCGAGTTCCGCGAAGACCTGAACCAGCGTCGCAACGAGGAACTGGCGGCCGTGCTGGAGCGGGCGAACAAGGTCATCAAGCAGATCGCCGAGCAGCAGAATTACGACCTGATCGTGCAGGAAGCCGTGTACGTCAGCCCGCGCATCGACATCACCGACAAGGTGCTCAAGGCGCTCGCGTCCGGCTCGACGAACTGAACGGAGCAGACGACGAATGGCATTGACGCTTGAGGAACTCGTAAAGCGGTTCGGCGGCGAGATCGCCGGCGACGCACAGTGCAAGGTGGGCGGGCTCGCACCGCTCGACCAGGCAGGCCCTCAGCAACTCGCGTTCCTCGCGAATCCGAAGTACCTGTCGCAGGTCGAGACGACCCGCGCCGGCGCGGTGCTGATCGCGCCGAAGGATCTCGAAAAGCTGGGCGCGGCCGCTACTGGCCGCAATTTCATTGTGACGCCGAATCCGTACGCGTACTTCGCGCGCGTCGCGCAGATGTTCATCGACCTGGCCACGCCGCAGCGCGCCGCCGGCGTGCATCCGAGCGCGACGATCGATCCGGCCGCGAAGGTCGCCGCGAGCGCGGTGATCGGCCCGCACGTGACGGTCGAGGCCGGCGCGGTGATCGAGGACGGCGTGCAGCTCGACGCGAACGTGTTCGTCGGCCGCGGCACGACGATCGGCGCCGGCTCGCACTTCTATCCGAACGCATCGGTGTACCACGGCTGCAAGATCGGCCCGCGCGCGATCGTCCATGCGGGCGCCGTGATCGGCTCCGACGGCTTCGGCTTTGCGCCGGATTTCGTCGGCGACGGCGATGCGCGTACCGGCAGCTGGGTCAAGATCCCGCAGGTCGGCGGCGTGACGATCGGCCCGGACGTCGAGATTGGCGCGAACACGACGATCGATCGCGGCGCGATGGCGGATACCGTCATCGAGGAATGCGTGAAGATCGACAACCAGGTCCAGATCGGCCACAACTGCCGGATCGGTGCCTATACGGTGATCGCCGGCAGCGCGGGCATCGCGGGCAGCACGACGATCGGCCGCCACTGCATGATCGGCGGCGCGGCCGGGATCGCCGGCCACGTGACGCTCGGCGACTATGTCATCATCACCGCGAAGTCGGGCGTATCGAAGTCGCTGCCGAAGGCCGGCATCTATACCAGCGCGTTCCCGGCCGTCGACCACGGCGAATGGAACAAGAGCGCTGCGCTCGTGCGCAACCTCGACAAGCTGCGCGAGCGCATCAAGGCGCTCGAAGCCGCGCTCGCCGCCCAGGGCGGCACGGACGCCTGAGCGCATCATGCGAGACCACGAACCGGGCACGGCCAGCGCAACCGGCCCGGTTTGCCAGACAGGGCCGCGCGGCGGCCCGCTTCAGCCTTTGCATCACCACCGCGCAGCATCTGCGTGAGACGAACCATCATGAGCACTGAAAAAATCAATCTCGACATCCACAAGATCCTCACGCTGCTGCCGCATCGCTACCCGATTCTGCTCGTCGACCGCGTGCTCGAACTCGAACCGCACAAAGGCATCAAAGCGCTGAAGAACGTGTCGATCAACGAGCCGTTCTTCCAGGGGCATTTCCCGAAGCGGCCGGTGATGCCGGGCGTGCTGATCCTCGAGGCGCTCGCGCAGGCTGCCGCACTGCTGACCTTCGCGGAAGAGCAGCCGAAGGATCCGGAGAACACGCTGTACTACTTCGTCGGCATCGACGGGGCGCGCTTCAAGCGCGTGGTCGAGCCGGGCGATCAACTGATTCTGAACGTGACGTTCGAACGCTATATCCGCGGCATCTGGAAGTTCAAGGCGGTGGCGGAAGTGGACGGCAAGGTGGCGGCGGAAGCCGAACTGATGTGCACGGTCAAGACGGCCGACGCGGCGCCCTGAGCGACGCGGCACGCATGGGCAACGCAACGCGACACATCACATCGAGAGGCAACGGCGCATGACCAGGATTCATCCCACCGCGATTGTCGAGCCGGGCGCGCAGATCGACGAATCGGTCGAGATCGGCCCGTACGCGATCGTCGGCCCGCACGTCACGATCGGCGCGCGCACGACGATCGGCTCGCACAGCGTGATCGAAGGCCATACGACGCTCGGCGAAGACAACCGCATCGGCCATTACGCGTCGGTCGGCGGCCGTCCGCAGGACATGAAGTACAAGGACGAGCCGACGAAGCTCGTGATCGGCAACCGCAACACGATCCGCGAATTCACGACGATCCACACGGGCACCGTGCAGGACATCGGCGTGACGACGCTCGGCGACGACAACTGGATCATGGCCTACGTGCACATCGGCCATGACTGCCGCGTCGGCAACCACGTGATCCTGTCGAGCAACGCGCAGATGGCCGGCCACGTCGAAATCGGCGACTGGGCGATCGTCGGCGGCATGTCGGGCGTCCACCAGTTCGTGCGCATCGGCGCGCACTCGATGCTGGGCGGCGCGTCGGCGCTCGTGCAGGACATCCCGCCGTTCGTGATCGCGGCCGGCAACAAGGCCGAACCGCACGGGATCAACGTCGAAGGGCTGCGCCGGCGCGGCTTCTCGGCCGATGCGATCTCGGCGCTGCGCAGCGCGTACCGCGTGCTCTACAAGAACGGCCTGTCGTTCGAGGAAGCGAAGGTGCAGCTGCGCGAGCTGGCGGAGGCGGGCGGCGACGGCGATGCGCCGGTGAAGGCGCTCGTCGATTTCATCGACGCGTCGCAACGCGGCATCATCCGCTAAGCGATGCCGCTTCCGACCAATCAGCTCCGGCTCGCGATGGTGGCCGGCGAGCCGTCGGGCGACCTGCTCGGGGCGTCGCTGCTCGGCGGCCTGCGCGAGCGGCTGCCCGAATCGGCCCAGTATTACGGGATCGGCGGGCAGCGGATGATCGCGCAGGGCTTCGACTCGCACTGGCAGATGGACAAGCTGACCGTGCGCGGCTACGTCGAGGCGCTCGGCCAGATTCCCGAGATCCTGCGGATTCGCGGCGAACTGAAGCGCCAGCTGCTCGCCGAGCGGCCGGATGCGTTCATCGGCGTCGACGCGCCCGACTTCAACTTCAACGTGGAACAGGCTGCGCGCGACGCGGGCATCCCGTCGATCCACTTCGTGTGCCCGTCGATCTGGGCGTGGCGCGGCGGCCGGATCAAGAAGATCGCGAAGTCCGTCGATCACATGCTGTGCCTGTTCCCGTTCGAACCGGCGATTCTCGACAAGGCAGGCGTTGCGTCGACGTATGTCGGCCATCCGCTGGCCGACGAGATTCCGCTCGAACCCGACACGCACGGCGCGCGCATCGCGCTGGGCCTGCCCGCCGACGGCCCCGTGATCGCGGTGCTGCCGGGCAGCCGGCGCTCGGAGATCGCGCTGATCGGCCCGACGTTCTTCGCGGCGATGGCGCTGATGCAGCAGCGCGAGCCCGGCGTGCGGTTCGTGATGCCGGCGGCGACGCCCGCACTGCGCGAACTGCTGCAGCCGCTCGTCGATGCGCATCCGCAGCTCGCGCTGACGATCACCGACGGCCGGTCGCAGGTCGCGATGACGGCTGCCGACGCGATCCTCGTGAAGAGCGGCACCGTCACGCTGGAAGCCGCGCTGCTGAAGAAGCCGATGGTGATCTCGTACAAGGTGCCCTGGCTGACCGGGCAGATCATGCGCCGGCAGGGCTACCTGCCGTACGTCGGCTTGCCGAACATCCTGGCGGGGCGCTTCGTCGTGCCCGAGCTGCTGCAGCATTTCGCGACGCCCGAGGCGCTCGCCGATGCGACGCTCACGCAGCTGCGCGACGACGCGAACCGCCGCACGCTGACCGAAGTGTTTACCGAAATGCATCTTTCGTTGCGGCAGAATACGGCCGCGAAGGCGGCCGAAGCCGTCGTGCGCGTGCTCGAACATCGCAAGGGGCGCGCATGACCGCGGTACGTGCATCACGCCGCCGCGCGTCGGGCGACGAGCAGGGCGGTTTCGACTTCAGCCGTCCCGACGAGATCGTCTGCGGCGTCGACGAAGCCGGACGCGGCCCGCTCGCGGGGCCGGTGGTGGCCGCCGCGGTGATTCTCGATCCGGCGCAGCCGATCGACGGGCTCGACGATTCGAAGGCGCTGTCCGCGAAGAAGCGCGACGCGCTGTACGACCTGATCGTCGCGCGGTCGGTTGCGTATTGCGTTGCGTCGGCAAGCGTCGACGAGATCGACACGCTGAACATCCTCCACGCGACGATGCTCGCGATGAAGCGGGCCGTCGAGGGCCTGTCGGTCCTGCCGACGCTCGCGCAGATCGACGGCAACCGCTGCCCGACGCTGACCGTGCGTGCCGAGGCGATCGTCAGCGGCGACGCGCTGGTGCCGAGCATCTCGGCCGCGTCGATCCTCGCGAAGGTCACGCGCGACCGCATGCTCGTCGACCTGCACGCACGCTTTCCGGTGTATGGCTTCAACGTGCATGCGGGCTACGGCACCGCGAAACACCTTGCCGCACTGCGTGAGCACGGCCCCTGTGAAGCGCATCGGCGCTCGTTCGCACCGGTGCGTGCGGCACTCGACCTGATTCGATGAAAAGCATTACTTCCCGCGACAACCCGCTGTACAAGCGCCTGAAGGCGCTCGCGGGCTCGACGCCCCAGCAGCGCCGCAGCGGCCAGGCGCTGCTCGAAGGATTCCATCTCGCGAGCGCGTATCTCGATACGGGCGCGACGCCCGAGCTGTGCGTCGCAACCGAAGGCGCGCTCGGCCACGCCGAAGCGCAGGCGATCGTCGCGCGCGTCGATGCGCAGCGGATCGTCACGCTGCCAGACGCGCTGTTCGGGCAGTTGTCGAATGTCGTCAACGGCGTCGGCTTCCTGCTGCTCGTCGACCGGCCTGAGCAACCGCTGCCGACTCGCGTGACGCACACGTCGGTCGTGCTCGACGGCGTGCAGGATGCCGGCAACGTCGGCTCGATCCTGCGCAGCGCGGCGGCGGCCGGCGTGCGGCATGTGTTCTGTGCGCCGGGAACGGCGTACGCGTGGTCGTCGAAGGTGCTGCGCTCGGGCATGGGTGCGCATTTCCTGCTGTCGATCCACGAAGATGTCGACGCCGCCGCGCTCGCGGAGCGGCTCGACGTACCGGTCGCGCTGACCGACTCGCACGGCGCGCAGGCGGTCTACGACTGCGACCTGTCGGGGCCGGTGGCCTGGGTATTCGGCAACGAGGGCGCCGGCGTGTCGGCGTTCTGGCGCGACGCGGCCACGCATCGCGTGACGATTCCGCAGCCGGGCGGGATGGAGTCGCTGAACGTCGCGGCCGCTGCCGCGGTCTGCCTGTTCGAGCAGGTGCGCCAGCAGCGGCCTGCGTGACGTGTCACGCGCGCATACCCCGTGCGATGAAAAAAGGCCGCGTCCATCGACGCGGCCTTTTCGTTTCCGGCGGCGGCCAGGCGGCCGCCCGTGCGGCGGTGCCTAGTACGACTGCCGGTCGAGACGGACTTCCTGCAGGATCGTCGTCGCGATTTCCTCGATCGACTTGTGCGTCGACGACAGCCACTTGATCCCTTCGCGGCGCATCATCGCCTCGGCCTCGTTGATCTCGTAGCGGCAGTTCTCGGGCGCTGCGTACTTGCTGCCCGGCCTGCGCTCGTTGCGGATCTCCGACAGGCGCTGCGGGTCGATCGACAGCCCGAACAGCTTCTCGCGGTGCGCGGACAGTGCCGACGGCAGCTTGCCGCGCTCGAAGTCTTCCGGAATCAGCGGATAGTTCGCCGCCTTCACGCCGTACTGCATCGCGAGGTACAGGCTCGTCGGCGTCTTGCCGCTGCGCGACACGCCGACGAGGATCACGTCGGCTTCCGACAGGTTGCGGTTCGACTGGCCGTCGTCGTGCGCGAGCGAGAAGTTGATCGCCTCGATCCGCGTCTTGTATTCCTCGGTGTCGGCGTTCTGGTGGCCGCGGCCCATCGCATGGCTCGACTTCAGCTCCAGCTCCTGCTCGAGCGGTTCGACGAAGCGCTGGAACATGTCGAGCACGAGCGCATTCGAGCGCTTGACGATGTCGTTCGATTCGCTGTCGACGAGCGTCGTGAACACGATCGCGCGGCGGCCGTCGTGCACGGCGGCCTCGTTGATCTTCTCGACGGTCGCATAGGCCTTGTCGAGCGAGTCGACGAACGGCACGCGCACGAGACGGAATTTCTGGTCGAACTGGGAGAGGATCGAATGCGCGAAGGTTTCGGCAGTGATCCCGGTGCCGTCGGAGACGATGAATACGGTAGGCAGCATGAATCTGGGCGTCGAGCGTGAAGGGCGGTTGCGCGGGCGGCTGGAGGTTCGCCTCCAGCCGCAGTGACAAGGTCGCGCCACATCCGGCAGCCGGCACGGTAGAATAGCGGCAACCTGTTGGATAAGCAATTGCGGGGGCAGGGCGCGAACGGCGCCCCGTGGCTTGCCGCGCGATTCCAGAATTCCCGGCAAGTTTGGCGATTCGTCTGCAAATATCGCCCTTCTGCCGGGATTTTTGCAAATCGGATCGGAATATTTTTCGCCGCTGCGAGTGTTTATCTAACAGGTTGCGCAAGACGCGCCGCGCCTTTTTGCAAGCGCCCGCGTCCGAGCCCACTTGCGCAATCGAGCATTTTTTTCACACTTAGGGGCTTGTATGACTAACGCAGCAAACGTCGCAAAGGACCAGGCGTATGTAATTCCGTTCGAGCAGTTGCGGATGACCGATGTGGAGATCGTGGGCGGCAAGAATGCGTCGCTCGGCGAGATGATCAGCCAGCTTTCCGAAGCAGGCGTTCGCGTACCCACCGGTTTCGCCACGACCGCGCTCGCGTTCCGCGATTTCCTCAAGCACAACGACCTGACCGATCGTATCGCCAAGCGTCTCGAGTCCCTCGACATCGACGACGTGAAGGCGCTCGCCGAAGCCGGTGCCGAAATCCGCAAGTGGATCGTCGACGCGCCGCTGCAGGCACGTCTCGAGCAGGAAATCCGCGAGCAGTTCGAAGTGCTGAAGAACGGCTCGCCGGCCGAACTGTCGTTCGCCGTGCGTTCGTCCGCGACCGCGGAAGACCTGCCCGACGCTTCGTTCGCCGGCCAGCAGGAGTCGTACCTCAACGTCGTCGGCATCGATGACGTGCTCGACCGCATGAAGCACGTGTTCGCGTCGCTGTACAACGACCGCGCGATCTCGTACCGCGTGCACAAGGGCTTCACGCACGCCGAAGTCGCGCTGTCGGCCGGCGTGCAGCGCATGGTCCGCTCGGACGTCGGCGCCGCCGGCGTGATGTTCACGATCGACACCGAATCGGGCTTCAAGGACGCCGTGTTCATCACGTCGAGCTACGGCCTGGGCGAAACCGTCGTGCAGGGCGCCGTGAACCCGGACGAGTTCTACGTGTTCAAGACGACGCTCGCACAGGACAAGTACCCGATCATCCGCCGCTCGATCGGCTCGAAGCTGATCAAGATGGAATTCACGCAGCCGGGCGAGCCGGGCCGCGTGAAGACGGTCGACGTGCCGCATGAGCAGCGCAACCGCTACTCGATCACGGATGAAGACGTGATCGAGCTGGCGAAGTACGCGGTCATCATCGAGAAGCACTACCAGCGTCCGATGGACATCGAGTGGGGCAAGGACGGCCGCGACGGCAAGATCTTCATCCTGCAGGCGCGTCCGGAAACGGTGAAGAGCCAGGCAACCGGCAAGGCCGAGCAGCGCTTCAAGCTGAAGGGCCAATCGCAGGTGCTGGCGACGGGCCGTGCGATCGGCCAGAAGATCGGCGCGGGCCCCGTGCGCGTGATCCAGGATCCGTCGGAAATGGAACGCGTGCAGCCGGGCGACGTGCTGGTGGCCGACATGACCGATCCGAACTGGGAGCCGGTGATGAAGCGTGCGGCCGCGATCGTCACGAACCGTGGCGGCCGGACCTGCCACGCGGCGATCATCGCGCGTGAGCTCGGCGTGCCGGCAGTCGTCGGCTGCGGCGATGCGACCGACATCCTGAAGGACGGCGCGCTCGTCACGGTATCGTGCGCGGAAGGCGACGAAGGCAAGATCTACGACGGCCTGCTCGAGACGGAAGTCACGGAAGTGCAGCGCGGCGAACTGCCGGAAATCCCCGTCAAGATCATGATGAACGTCGGTAACCCGCAGCTCGCGTTCGACTTCTCGCAACTGCCGAACGGCGGTGTGGGTCTCGCGCGTCTCGAGTTCATCATCAACAACAACATCGGCGTTCACCCGAAGGCGATTCTCGAGTACCCGAACATCGACCAGGACCTGAAGAAGGCGGTCGAGAGCGTTGCGCGCGGCCACGCGTCGCCGCGCCAGTTCTACGTCGACAAGCTGACGGAAGGCGTCGCGACGATCGCCGCCGCGTTCTACCCGAAGCCCGTGATCGTGCGTCTGTCCGACTTCAAGTCGAACGAGTACAAGAAGCTGATCGGCGGTTCGCGTTACGAGCCGGACGAGGAAAACCCGATGCTGGGCTTCCGCGGCGCGTCGCGCTACATCGCTGAAGACTTCGCGCAGGCGTTCGAGATGGAATGCCGTGCCCTGAAGCGCGTGCGTGACGAGATGGGCCTGACCAACGTCGAGATCATGGTGCCGTTCGTGCGGACCGTGAAGCAGGCGGAGCGTGTCGTCGGTCTGCTCGAGAAGTTCGGCCTGAAGCGCGGCGAAAACGGCCTGCGCCTCGTGATGATGTGCGAAGTCCCGACCAACGCGATCCTCGCCGAAGAGTTCCTGGAACACTTCGACGGCTTCTCGATCGGCTCGAACGACCTCACGCAGCTCACGCTCGGCCTCGACCGCGACTCGGGCATGGAGCTGCTGGCCGTCGACTTCGACGAACGCGATCCGGCCGTCAAGTTCCTGCTGAAGCGCGCGATCGATACCTGCCGCAAGATGGGCAAGTACGTCGGTATCTGCGGCCAGGGCCCGTCCGATCACCCGGACTTCGCGCAATGGCTGACCGACGAAGGCATCGTGTCGATTTCGCTGAACCCGGACACGATCATCGATACGTGGCAGGCGCTTGCCGCCAACCGGAAGTAACGGTCGGTCATGTATTTTCGGCGAAGGAGCGGCGCCGCCGCTTCTTCAATGAAGGCAAAATGCAAGGTTCGTGCTATAAACACCCCGGTAAGCACCGGGGTGTTTTTTTTCGCCGGTACTCGCCGGGCCGTCCTGGGCGCGTCGACCGCTTCGCACAGTGGCGAGCGCAACGAATATAGTGAGCATCGGGGACGTTTTTCTGGAGACCACAATGATGTCGGGGCATCTGTTCTGGTGGGTCGCGGTGGGCGTGCTGGTCGTCGCCGAGTTGCTGACGGGCACGTTCTATCTGTTGATGATCGCGCTCGGCTTTCTCGCGGGCGGGTTGCTGCAACTGGCCGGTTTCGCGCCGCACGTGCAGTTCGGCGCGGCGGCCGCGGTCGCGATCGTCGCGATGATCGTGCTGCGCCGGTCGGGGCTCGGCCGCAAGCAGAAGCGCGACACGTCGATGAATCCCGACGTCAATCTCGATATCGGCTCGACCGTCACGGTCGACGCGTGGCACGACGGCCGCGCGCGTGTGCAATATCGCGGCGCCGACTGGGATGTCGAGCTCGCGCACGGCGAGCGCGACGATGCGCACGTGTACCAGGTGAGCGCCGTGCGCGGCAATTGTCTCGTGGTCGTGGCGAAACCCGCGGGCTGATCGTCCGCTGATACAACAAGGAGGGAATACTTCATGGATTCGCTGATCATCTGGGTTGTCCTGCTCGTCATCGCGATCGTGATCGTGTCGAAGACGGTGAAGATCGTGCCGCAGCAGCATGCATGGGTGCTCGAGCGTTTCGGGCGCTATCACGCGACGCTGTCGCCCGGCCTGAATATCGTGCTGCCGTTCGTCGATCGCATCGCGTACCGGCACATCCTGAAGGAAATCCCGCTCGACGTGCCGAGCCAGGTCTGTATCACGCGCGACAACACGCAGCTGCAGGTCGACGGCGTGCTGTACTTCCAGGTGACCGATCCGATGAAGGCGTCGTACGGGTCGAGCAACTTCGTGCTCGCGATCACGCAACTCGCGCAAACCACGCTGCGCTCGGTGGTCGGCAAGCTCGAACTCGACAAGACGTTCGAGGAACGCGATTTCATCAACCACAACATCGTGTCGGCGCTCGACCAGGCCGCGGCGAACTGGGGCGTGAAGGTGCTGCGCTACGAGATCAAGGACCTGACGCCGCCGAAGGAAATCCTGCACGCGATGCAGGCGCAGATCACCGCGGAGCGCGAGAAGCGCGCGCTGATCGCCGCATCGGAAGGCCGCAAGCAGGAGCAGATCAACCTCGCGTCGGGCGCGCGCGAAGCGGCGATCCAGAAGTCCGAGGGCGAGCGGCAGGCTGCAATCAACCAGGCGCAGGGCGAGGCCGCGGCGATCCTGGCGGTGGCCGAGGCGAACGCGCAGGCGATCCAGAAGATCGCTCAGGCGATCCAGTCGCAGGGCGGGATGGATGCGGTGAACCTGAAGGTCGCCGAGCAGTACGTAGGGGCGTTCTCGAATCTCGCGAAGCAGGGCAACACGCTGATCGTGCCGTCGAACCTGTCGGATCTCGGCACCGCGATCTCGTCGGCGCTGACGATCGTCAAGAACGCATCGACGCCCGCGAAGGGCTGAGCCGCGCGGATCCGGTGCGTCGATCGCCACCGCGCGCGATCGGCATGCGGCGAATCGTCGCGCAACCGGGCAACCGGCAAATACAAATCACTTAGTCCAAAGCAACACGGCCCGCTTCGAGCGGGCCGTGTCGTTTGCGATGGGCATGCTGCGCGTCAGGTGCCGGCGCGCATGATGCGGGCCTTTTCGCGTTCCCAGTCGCGCTTTTTCTCGGTTTCGCGCTTGTCGTGCAGCTTCTTGCCCTTCGCGAGCGCGATGTCGCATTTCACGCGACCGCCCTTGTAGTGGAAGTTCAGCGGCACGAGCGTGTAGCCACGCTGCTCGACCTTGCCGATCAGTTTCTTGATTTCCTCACGGTGCAGCAGCAGCTTGCGCGTGCGAACCGGGTCGGGCGTGATGTGCGTCGAGGCTTCGGGCAGCGGGCTGATATGGGTACCGATCAGGAAGATCTCGGCGTTCTTCACCACGACGTAGCCTTCCTTGATCTGGCCGCGCCCGGCGCGCAGCGCCTTGACTTCCCAGCCCTCGAGCACGAGCCCCGCCTCGTAGCGTTCCTCGATGTGATAATCGAAGTGCGCTTTCCTGTTGTCGATGATGCTCATGAAAGGATCGGGCCAACTCGTTTAAAATCACGATTTTAGCAAAGCGGGGCGAGAATCGCCCGGCTTGGCGTTTCCACCTTCAGCGATGCCGCGCGATTTATGGCAGATGTCCAGAAAACCGTATTGATCCGCCATTCGGCGGAACAGATGTTCGACCTCGTCACCGACGTGGCCGACTACCCCAATTTCCTGCCCTGGTGCGGCGGTGTCGAGATTCGCCGTCAGGACGAGAGCGGGATGGAAGCGCGCATCGATATCAACTTCAAGGGCATCAAGCAGCATTTCGCGACGCGCAATACGCAGGAGCGCCCGACGCGGATCGACATGGAGTTCACGGACGGCCCGTTCAAGAAGTTCACGGGCGCGTGGCGTTTCACTGCGCTGCGTGCCGATGCGTGCAAGATCGAATTCGCGCTGCACTACGAGTTTTCGAGCATCCTGCTCGAGAAGATCATCGGGCCCGTGTTCAGCCACATCGCGAACACGTTCGTCGATTCGTTCGTGAAGCGCGCGGACCAGCGCTACGGGAAGGGGTGACGCGATGCTGTCGATCGAAGTCTGCTACGCGCTGCCGGACCGCCAGACGCTGATCCCGCTGTCGCTGCCCGAAGGCGCGACCGTTCGCTCGGCGATCGACGCGAGCGGCGTGCTCGCGCTGCATCCGGAGATCGATCTCGCGCATGCGAAGACGGGCGTGTACGGCAAGCTCGCGCCGCTCGACGCGCCGCTCGCCGACCACGACCGTGTCGAGATCTACCGCCCGTTGATCGTCGATCCGAAGCTGGCGCGCCAGCGACGCGTCGACAAGTCCCGCCGTGCCGGCTCGATCGAGGGCCGCAAGTGGATGCACAAGGACGCGCGCTGACGCATTTTTCGTCCCGATTCGTCTGATCGAACGCCGCGCGCGCTCAGTGTGCCGCGGCGTTTGCGTTTGGCGACGCGCTGCCCGGCGTGTCGCCGTGCTGCCGCACCGAGCCGTACACGCCGGCGAGCAGCAGCACGAGCGCGGCGATCTCGAGCGTGTGCGGCATCCGCTGGTCGTACACGAACGCGTACAGCATCGCGAACACGGTTTCGAACACGATCAGTTGCCCCGACAGCGTGAGCGGCAGGCGCTTCGACGCGGCATTCCACAGCCCGTTGCCGAGCCACGATGCGCCGATCGCGAGCACCAGGTTCAGCAGCCAGAACAACTGCCAGCGCGACGCCGGGACGGCCGCCTGCACCGTGCCCGCCGGCAGCGCGAGGATCGCGATCCAGCAGAGCCCGCCGATCAGTCCCGTCACGACACCCCACAGCACCGACCACTCGTTGCCGCCGAAACGATGATGACGCTGCAGGTAGCGCGCGTTCGCGACCGCGTACCAGGTCCAGCTCGCGAGCGCGCCGGCCGCGCAGGCGATGCCCGCGAGTTTCTGGCCGAGCGTCGTCGCATGGGCGGCCTCGGACGTGAACAGGTCGACGTTGATGCAGGTGATGCCTGCGATCACCAGCGCGAGCGGCGCGGCGAGCCGCCGCAGCGGCACGGCGCCGTGATCGCCGAGGCCCGCGAGCGTGACGGTCACGGGCAGCACGCCGACGATCAGCGAGCTGGGTGCGATGCCGATCAGGTGGACGGCGCCGGACAGCAGCATGTAGTACACAACGTTGCCGACGACGGCGAGCCGAACCAGCGCGACGAGGTCTTCGCGAGTCAACCGCGCGAGCAGCGAGCGGGCTGCCGGCAGCGCGGCCGCGAGCGACACGAGGCCGTACATCGCGTAGCGGCCGGCGCTCAGCAGCAGCGGCGAGAAGTCGGACAGCAGCCGCGGAACGAGGAACACCATGCCCCACAGGGCGCCTGCCAGGACTCCATAGATCACGCCGCGCTGCATCGACCGCTCCGAACCAATGACTGATGTGCGCGCATCTTAGCGACGCCGTCGCGGCGGCGTCTTGTTCATTCCTGCACTCGGCGTATCGCAGCGCTTCGCCGCGTTGCGTGGTGGAGCTGTGGACTGGCGACGGATCAATCGTCTGCCGGATCGGACGTCGCGTCCGCGCCGTCGGCCGCTGCGCGCGAGTGCGTCGGGCGCCGCACGGCGCGCAGCTTGCCGCTGTTGCCACCGCCGCAGTAGAAGCGGTCGTGGCCGTCCGATTCGAGCCCCGATACGCCGACGCCAACCGGCATGTCGACCTGCTCGAGCACCTGGCCCGTGCGCGGGTCGATGCGCCGCAGGTCGCTCTGGTCGGCTTCCCAGGTGCCGTGCCACAGCTCGCCGTCGACCCACGTCACGCCGGTGACGAAGCGGTTCGATTCGATCGTGCGCAGCACGGCGCCCGATTCCGGATCGATCTGATGAATCTTGCGTTCGCGGTACTGGCCGACCCACAGCGTGCCCTCGGCCCATGCGAGCCCCGAGTCGGCGCCGCCGCCGGGGGCCGGGATCGTCGCGAGCACGCGGCCCGATTCGGGATCGAGCTTCTCGATGCGGTCCTCGACGATCTGGAACAGGTGGCGGCCGTCAAACGCGGTGCCTGCATGCGCGGCGACGTCGAGCGAGCGGACGGTCGTGCCGCGCTCGGGATCGAGCGCATTCAGCTTGTCGCCGGACGCGTACCACACGTGCTGCCCGTCGAACGTGACGCCGTGCACGCCGTCGACGCCAGGAAACGGGCCGTATTCGCGAATGATCTCTGCATTGGAGCGTTTCATGTTCGTCACCTCGTCGTTCGGTGAGGCCATCCTAATCTCCCGGCAGCGGAGCAGGGAGTAACAAGGTCGTCGCGAATCCGGGCAGCGGCGGCGTCATCCAGCGGCGCGCGCGGCCGCGACCGAGCGCCTGGACCTTGTCGGCCTCGGCGAGCGCATCGAGCGCGCGCTGCACGGTGCGCTGGCTCGCGCCGAGCGCGAGCGCCAGCGCGGAGCTCGACCACGCTTCGCCGTCGGCGAGGAGGGCAAGCACGGCCGCATGGCGATCGTCGACCGGGCGTGCGAGAACGACGGTCTCGCGCACGCCGAGCGGTTCGAGCGCGAAGCCGCGCGGCGTCGCGACGACGTTCGCGAGCGGGCGCAGCACCGCGCGCAGCCGGCCGATCTCGACGCGCAGCCGCGCGCGATGCGATTCGTCCGCGTGTTTCGCGCGGAACGCGGCGGCCACGAGTGCGTTGCGCGACACGTCGGCCGGCCAGGCCTCGCCGAGTGCACGGGCCAGCACGAACAGCACGGGACGCCGCGCGAGCGACACGGTCGTGCGCGCATCGCGCACCGCGTGGCGGCACGCATCGACGACGAGCGCGTTCGACGCGAACAGCGTCTCGACTTCGTCGAGCTGCACGAGCCGCGACGTGCCGCGCGCGATGAGGCGCGCGGCCGGTGCGTCGAGCACGCGCGCCGCGGTGTCGACCTCGGCCGTCAGTGCGGCGATGCCGGCGTCGCGGGCGGCCGCGCGTGCACGGGCGAGCGCCGCGCGGGCCGCGTGCGTGCGGATGCGGCGCATCGCGATGCCGGCCGCGATCAACTCATGGGCGGCGCGCGACGCGGCCGGCAGCGGCGCGGGATCGAGATGCGCGAGCAGTCGTTCGGCATCGTCGAGATGGCCGATCAGCAGCAGCCGGCGTACGCCGAGATAGCGTGCATGCGCGGCATTCGCGCGGTCGCCGTGCGCGTCGAGCGTTGCGCAGGCCGCATCGAGCGCGCGTGTCGGCCAGCGCAGGTCGCGCGACGCGAGCGCGATCTCGGCTTCCGCGACGACGCAGCGCGCCCGTGCAACGGCTTCCTTCGCGCCGAATGCGCGGGCAGCGCCGCGCACGAGGGCACGCGCGCGCTCGAAATCGCCGAGTTGCGCCATCGCGATGCCGCGCAGCGCGAGCGCCGGCGCATCGTCGCGCAGCGCGACGCGGTTCAGCGCGCCGAGCGCGTCACCGGCCGCGAGCGCGCGCGCGGCCGCGGTGATCAGCGAATCCATCCGAATCCCGACACACTTGTCACTCCCTCCGGTCCGATGCCCGCCACTAATCTAGCACCACGCACACGGCACCGTCCGCCGTGCCGGATACCCACCGAAGGAGGAACCCGCAATGACGACCCATCTCACCGGAACGCGCGACGAATGGCTGGCCGGGCGCCGCGCACTGCTCGATGCCGAAAAGGCGCTGACGCGGCAAAGCGACGAACTCGCGCGGCAGCGTCAGGCGCTGCCATGGGTGCGCGTCGACAAGACCTACCGGTTCGACACCGAAAACGGGGAGGCGACGCTCGACGACCTGTTTCTCGGCCGCTCGCAACTGCTCGTCTATCACTTCATGTTCGGTCCCGACTACAAGGCCGGCTGCCCGTCGTGCTCGGCGCTCGCCGACGGGTTCGACGGCTTCGCGGTGCACCTGGCGCACCACGACGTGACGCTCTCGGCCGTGTCGCGTGCACCGCTCGCGAAGCTGCTCGCGTATCGCGAGCGGATGGGGTGGACTTTCCCGTGGGCGTCGTCGGTCGGCAGCGATTTCAACTTCGACTTCAATGTGTCGTTCACCGAAACGCAGCAGCGCGCGGGCGACGTCGAATACAACTACGCGCGGGCCGGCCACGCGATGGACATGGACCCGCCGCCGGCGCCCGTCGTGCAGTTCGCGGCGACCTGCGGCACCGACGCGGTCACGTATTCGCTCGACCGGCCGGGGATGAGCGCGTTCGTGCGCGAGGACGGCGCCGTCTATCACACGTACTCGACCTACGCGCGCGGGCTCGACGGGCTGTGGGGGATGTACCAGTGGCTCGATCGCGCGCCGCGCGGGCGCAACGAGGCCGGCCCGTGGTGGCGCCGCCACGACGAGTACGCGCGCGGCTGAGCGCAAGCCGGCGACGGGCGGGAGCGCACGATGACACCACTGGCAACCGGCAGGGCAGGCCCTGATCCACGAGCGTTCGGGGCCGTGCTCGCGGCCGTGTTCGCCGTCGCCGTGACGGCGACGCTGGCGCAGCATGCGTCGATGGCCGCGATGGGCGGCGAGCCGATGGCCGGCGGCTGGATCGCGTCGGCCGCGTGGCTGCGGCCGTGCGGCCGGGGCATCGGACGCGCATTCGCGGCGTTCGCTGGAATGTGGGGCGCAATGACGCCGGCGATGATGCTGCCGGTGCTGGCGCCGACGCTCTGGCGGTACCGGCAGCGGATTGGCCCGATGGCCACGGCGCGTTCCGCCTGGCTCGTCGTCGTCGCGGGCGCCGGGTATTGCGCGATGTGGATGGCGCTCGGGGCGCTCGTGTTTCCGGCCGGCGCCGCGCTGACGGCCGCTGCCGCCCGGCTGCCGGCGCTTGCCCGCGCGTTGCCGTTCGCGGCCGGCGCGGTCGTGTCGGCCGCGGGCATGCTGCAATTCTCCGCGTGGAAGGCGCGGCGGCTGGCGTGCTGCAGGCACGCGGCAGGCGACGCACACGGGGCACGGGCGGCCGCCGGCGCGGCGTGGCGGCACGGCGTGCGGGCCGCAGTGCATTGCAGCGCCTGTTGCGGGAACCTGATGGCGATTGCGCTGGCGGCCGGCATGATGGACCTGCGCGTGATGGCCGCCGTGATGGTCGCGATTGCCGCCGAGCGCCTCGCACCGTCTGGTGGACGTGTTGCGCGGATCGCCGCCGGTTGCGTGGCGGTCGGCGGCGGCGTCGCGATCATCGTGCGCGCGGCAGGGCTGCTATAACACAGGGTAGGCAGGCCGATTCGGCACGTAACCGGACCGGTTTCACCATGGCCGCTGCCGTCGCGCGGCCCGTGCGCAACAGGCGAATGAGCCGTTTTGCCGCCGGTTGCGCGAATGGCTCGATGCGGCAGTGAAACGAAAAGCGATCGAAAACGAACCGAACGGCGATCCGAACGATTCGGCCCCCGAACGGCCGGAACCGGCTAAGCCGTTGTTCGTGTTGTGAAAATTCACGGCGCTTCGCGTATAATTCGCTTTTGCGCCCATAGGATTTGCCATGCGTCTGATCCAAAAAGCACTCACTTTCGATGACGTGCTCCTCGTTCCCGCCTTCTCCGACGTTCTCCCGCGCGACACCAGCCTCAAGACCAAGCTGACCCGCAACATCTCCCTGAACATGCCGCTCGTGTCCGCCGCAATGGACACGGTCACCGAAGGTCGCCTCGCGATCGCGATGGCCCAGCAGGGTGGCGTCGGTATCGTCCACAAGAACCTCACGCCGGCCGAGCAGGCCCGCGAGGTCGCCAAGGTCAAGCGTTTCGAGTCGGGCGTCGTCCGCGACCCGATCACGGTGCCGCCGCAAATGAAGGTGCGCGACGTGATCGCGCTGTCGCGCCAGCATGGCATCTCGGGTTTTCCGGTCGTTGAAGGCCCGCAGCTCGTCGGTATCGTCACGAACCGCGACCTGCGTTTCGAAACGCGCCTCGACGAGCCGGTCAAGTCGATCATGACGCCGCGCGAGCGCCTCGTCACGGTCAAGGAAGGCACGCCGCTCGCCGAAGCGAAGGCGCTGATGCACAGCCACCGCCTCGAGCGCGTGCTGGTCGTCAACGACGCGTTCGAACTGCGCGGCCTGATGACCGTCAAGGACATCACGAAGCAGACCGAGCACCCGGACGCGTGCAAGGACGAGCACGGCAAGCTGCGCGCAGGCGCGGCGGTCGGCGTCGGCCCGGACAACGAAGAGCGCGTCGAGCTGCTGGTGCAGGCCGGCGTCGACGTGATCGTCGTCGATACCGCGCACGGTCACAGCAAGGGCGTGCTCGAGCGCGTGCGCTGGGTCAAGCAGAACTTCCCGCACGTCGAGGTGATCGGCGGCAACATCGCGACGGCTGCTGCCGCGAAGGCGCTGGTTGAATACGGTGCGGACGCGGTCAAGGTCGGTATCGGCCCGGGCTCGATCTGCACGACGCGGATCGTCGCAGGTGTCGGCGTGCCGCAGATCAGCGCGATCGCGAACGTCGCGGAAGCGCTGAAGGGCACCGGCGTGCCGTGCATCGCCGACGGCGGCGTGCGCTTCTCGGGCGACGTGTCGAAGGCCCTCGCGGCCGGCGCGAACGCGGTGATGATGGGCAGCATGTTCGCGGGCACCGAAGAGGCGCCGGGCGACGTGTTCCTGTATCAGGGCCGCCAGTACAAGTCGTACCGCGGCATGGGTTCGGTCGGCGCGATGAAGGACGGCGCGGCAGACCGCTACTTCCAGGACAACTCGGCGAACATCGACAAGCTCGTGCCGGAAGGCATCGAAGGCCGTGTCGCGTACAAGGGTTCGGTCAACGCGATCCTGTTCCAGCTGGTCGGCGGCGTGCGCGCGAGCATGGGCTACTGCGGCTGCAAGACGATCGACGAGCTGCACGACAAGGCCGAATTCGTCCAGATCACCGCGGCGGGCATGCGCGAGTCGCACGTGCACGACGTGCAGATCACGAAGGAAGCGCCGAACTATCACGTGGACTGATCGCCGATGAAACCGCTGCTGCGAGCCGTGCTGATCCTCGATGCCGTGCTGCTGCTGGCGTTCGGCGTGCTGTTCGTGCTGACGCCCTGGCAGTCGCTGTTCAACGCGCTGCAGCTGCAGAACATCCAGCCGGCGATGCTCGGCCAGGCGTTCGGCATCGCGTTGCTCGGTCTCGCGTGGCTCGCGTTTCATGCGGCGTTCAACGGTGACCTCACGGCGCCGGTGGCGCGGTCGGTCGGCCACGTGTACTGGCTGACCGGCGTGCTGACGATCGTCTGGTCGCTCGGCGCCGGCAGCGGTCCCGCGCTGGCGGCCGCCGGCCGGGTGCTGTCGGTCGTGGCCGGTGTCGCGCTGATCCTGCTGGGCCTCGGCGGTGTGCGGATCGCATCGGCCGTGCGCCGGCGCGAGAAGGCGCAGGCGCTCGAGGCGCGTTCGCCGGCGCAGCGTCCGGCCGAGCCGGCGATGGCGCCGGCGGCGTCACCCGCACCGCAGCGCGTCGAGCCCGTCGTCGGCCGTCCCGCGGCGCCTGCTGCATCGTCGCCGGCTTCATCCGGTTCCCGTCAGTCGTCAGGCGGCGTCGCACTCGACGAACGCCCGCCGATGCAGGATTGACCGGCGATGCGTCGCGCGAGCCGCCTGCCGCCCGACGCCGCTGTCCATGCTTTTGACGCAGCGCTTGATGCGCTGCTTTTCTTATTCTCTTCATCCCGTCCGCAGCCATGCACGACAAAATCCTGATTCTCGACTTCGGTTCGCAAGTCACCCAACTGATTGCGCGTCGTGTGCGTGAAGCGCACGTCTACTGCGAAATCCATCCGAACGATGTATCCGACGACTTCGTCCGCGAGTTCGCGCCGAAGGCGGTGATCCTGTCGGGCAGCCACGCGAGCACGTACGAGGACCATCAGCTGCGCGCGCCGCAGGCCGTGTGGGATCTCGGCGTGCCGGTGCTCGGCATCTGCTACGGCATGCAGACGATGGCCGTGCAGCTCGGCGGCAAGGTCGAGTGGAGCGACCATCGCGAATTCGGCTACGCGGAAATGCGCGCGCACGGCCATACGCGCCTGCTCGACGGCATCGAGGATTTCACGACGGCCGAAGGCCACGGCATGCTGAAGGTGTGGATGAGCCACGGCGACAAGGTTGCCGAGCTGCCGCCGGGCTTCGCGCTGATGGCGTCGACGCCGAGCTGCCCGATCGCCGGCATGGCCGACGAGGCGCGCGGCTACTACGCGGTGCAGTTCCACCCGGAAGTCACGCACACGGTGAAGGGCCGCCAGATCATCGAACGCTTCGTGCTGCAGATCGCCGGTGCGAAGCCCGACTGGATCATGAAGAACCACATCGAGGAAGCCGTCGCGAAGATCCGCGAGCAGGTCGGTGACGAGGAAGTGATTCTCGGCCTGTCGGGCGGCGTCGATTCGAGCGTCGCAGCCGCGCTGATCCATCGCGCGATCGGCGACCAGCTGACCTGCGTGTTCGTCGACCACGGCCTGCTGCGCCTGAACGAGGGCAAGATGGTGCTCGACATGTTCGAGGGCCGCCTGCATGCGAAGGTCGTGCACGTCGATGCCGCCGATCAGTTCCTCGGCCACCTGGCCGGCGTGACCGATCCGGAAGCAAAGCGCAAGATCATCGGCCGCGAGTTCGTCGAGGTGTTCCAGGCCGAGGCGAAGAAGCTGTCGAAGGCGAAGTGGCTCGCGCAGGGCACGATCTACCCGGACGTGGTCGAATCGGGCGGCACGAAGACGAAGAAGGCGACGACGATCAAGAGTCACCACAACGTCGGCGGCCTGCCGGAGACGCTTGGCCTGAAGCTGCTCGAGCCGCTGCGCGACCTGTTCAAGGACGAAGTGCGCGAGCTGGGCGTCGCGCTCGGCCTGCCGCCGGAGATGGTGTATCGCCATCCGTTCCCGGGCCCGGGCCTCGGCGTGCGGATTCTCGGCGAGGTGAAGCGCGAGTACGCGGACCTGCTGCGCCGCGCGGACGCGATCTTCATCGAGGAGCTGCGCGGCACGATCGCGACCGCGCAGGATGCGGCAGCGGGCCTGTGCGGCGAAGCCGATGTCGGCAAGAGCTGGTACGACCTGACGAGCCAGGCATTCGCGGTGTTCCTGCCGGTCAAGTCGGTCGGCGTGATGGGCGATGGCCGGACCTACGACTACGTGACGTCGCTGCGCGCGGTGCAGACGACCGACTTCATGACCGCACACTGGGCGCACCTGCCGTACGCGCTGCTCGGCCGCGCGTCGAACCGGATCATCAACGAAGTGCGCGGCATCAACCGGGTCGTGTACGACATCTCGGGCAAGCCGCCGGCGACGATCGAGTGGGAGTGATTCAGCGTCTTGGGGGCTATCGCCAGCCGCCGAAAAATCGTCGTGACGTATTGATTTGAAAATACATCGCGGCACGTATCGGAGGTTATCGCCGGCCGGCAAAGCCGGTCGGCGATAAAACTGGCGGCAAGAATCGAGGGCGGATTGAGACGCTCTCAATCACCATTCGGACTTTTACCGTCCGTGACGGTAAAAGTCTTCTCGGGAAGGCGGGTGTTACGCCGCAGTCCCAGATTGACAAGCCTTCTGCCCGGCGCGGCGCGGCGCGGCGCCGCGCGCAAGCCCATATCGCTGTCGTTGACTTCAGCACATCGGCGACCACGCTTCAGGCAGGCAGATGGTCGAGGTCGCCTTTTCGATCTGCTGGGGGCCGCCTTTGGGCGGCCAGAGCCCAGCGGAATAATGCTGCGCCCGCAGGTTCATGCGTTCTTCCAGGCTCGAGAATCCCCAGATGTGGGCGATGCGAGGCGGGCCATCGAGCGCGTACATGTTTGCGACCAGATGCGACGTGTAAGCCTTGGCCGGTGCGACGGCCTGCTCCCAGGCGGCGATGGTCGGCGCGATTCCACCGGGTTTCAACCAGTAGCGGCGAAGTTCGTAAAACTTGCCGAATGTTGCGAGTTGAACCTCGGGCAAAAAAGGAAACAGCGCATAGCTTTCCATGTCCAGCCGGATGTGCGGGTTCGTTACATGAAACGGCTGTCCGGCCAAATAAGCGCGTTCACGTTCGCGCTGGAGTTCGTGCAGGGTCTCGAACTTGCGCAACACGATGATTTGCCCGAGCTCGCCGATTTCCGTTCGCCATGAACCCAGGAGCGTGCCAGCCGCGTCAGTGTCCGATACCCAGCGGCGGGCGTCGTCGGATACGGTCGCCTGTTCCAGAAGCGAGCACGAAAGGGTCGTCAGTTCATACAGCATGCCAAAGCTCCTTTACCGGTTCCGAAACGCATCCGTTTGTTTCTTCATCGAAAGGGTGAGCGGGGCAGGCAATCTTTTCAAGACCGGACGATAAGCCCGCCCCGACCTAACCGACTGTGTGATCCACCGCGCCCACGTCCTTGATGAAGGCAAGCAGGCGTTCGGCGAGCCGAACCGGCTGCTCCTGCTGGATCCAGTGACCGGCGCCGTCGATCAACTCGATGCCCGCCATTTTCGTCGTCGCCTTTGTCCTCATGAGATCGAGCGAGCCAGGCGCCGAATACGTGCCCCAATCGCTTTTCCCGCCAATGAAAAGCGAAGGGACATCGATCGTCTTGCCCGAGAACAGGCGCAACTCGGCGTTCAGGGCAGGATCGGAAAAGACGCGATAAGCCTGCAGCGCGCCTTGAAACCCCGTGCGGCCGTACTCCGCCGTGTACACCGCGAGTTCCGGCTCGGTGAGCCAGGTGCAGGCCATGACCTCGGCGGCGGAAGGGTGGAATGGCGCGACGGTCTCGGGCATCGTCTTGCCGAGATCCATGACGTAATAGGTGGGCATCCGTGCAAATTCCGCGGCGGTTGGCGCCTGCAACGGATGCGGCTTGTTTCCCGGCCAGTCGGCGCTCTTGACGTGAAAAAATGCACGAAGCAACGCGTGCAAGCCTTGAGGCGGGTGCCACATGTCAGGGTTCGCCGCTCGTGAGCTCAGGTATTGCTGGTAATACTGCCTCGGCGGATCGAGTGCCGCCAGCGCAGCCGCTAACTTTTGCATGCCCGTGTTCGGCTGGACCGACGAGACTTCGCTTTCCGCGACGTCGAACGGAAACGTCGGTGGACCGGGGAATGGCGCGCTCATCAGCACCACCGACGGAAAGACGTCAGGTCGGGCCAGCGCACAATAGGCCGTCACGGGCGAGCCGAGATCGTGCCCGACGAGCATCGCCGTACGCCGATAACCCAACGCGAAAACCAAGCCGAGGGCGTCGCGCGCCATATTCAGCAGGCTGAAGGGCGCAAGCGGGGCGTCATAGTCGTTCACCGAACCGGTGGTGCGGCCACAACTGCGCTGATCAGGCGCCACGACGTGGTAGCCGGCGTCCGCCAGCAACGGGATCACGTGCCGCCAGCCGTAAGCCAGATCGGGGAAACCATGCAGAAGCAGGGCGAGCGGCCGACCGGGCCTTTCGTAGCCGGCCTCGAGAATATGGACGTCGAGGCCGTTGACCCCATGGACCATCCGCGAGCGCACCCCCGTCGGAAGGGGGCCCTCGCCATACATTGACGTGGTCAAAGCAGTTCCTCCTATCGGGTTTGCGCCGGCAGCAGGTCGAATTGAAGCCGCAACCAGGCTGGCTGCGCCCATCGCCAGGAAGGCTCGACGGGACGCCGATGGCTTGTCGGGGTCATGGGGCATCGTCGGATGCTCGAAATATGGTGATCACCATAGTATGGCGATCACCATAGCGACGTCAAGCGAGACGTGGTACGTTTTCGGAATGACACGCAAGACTGACTCGCGCGACCGCGCGATTGCCACGGCCGAACGGCTGTTTCGCATCCAGGGCTACACCGCGACGGGATTGACCCAGATCCTGAATGAGAGCGGTGCGCCCAAAGGATCGTTCTATTTCCACTTTCCACGCGGCAAGGCGCAACTCGCGGAAGAAGCAATCGACAATTACATTGCGGCGCGAATGGCGGTACTGCGCAACATCTCGTCGGAGACGACAGGCGATGCGCTGAATTTTGTCCAGCGGCTGTTCAGCACATTCGCGGCTGAAATGGTTGCCTCTGATTTCCAGTATGGATGTCTGATGCAGAATCTGGCGAATGAGTTGCCCGCGCTCGACGCCGACCTGACCCAACGGGTAGCGCGCGGATTCGTTGCGTCCACCGAGATCATTGCGCAGCATTTCACGGGATGCGGTTTCGCTCCCGCGCGCGCGTCGTCTACCGCGGCCGCACTGGTCGCGGCCCTCGAAGGCGCGCGGACGATCGCACGCCTGGAGCGTACGCCCGCCATATTCGAGGCGCTAGCGGAGGTGAGTGCCCAACGATTGGCTGCTCCCGGCGGGTGATCCGGTTCGATGTTCTCGGTCGGATGAAACGGGCACTGGTCATCCTCGGGAGAGCGTGGCGTCTTCTGCGAATGTCCATTCGCAGAAGCAACTTCATGGATTCAGGGGCATCCGTGGTCGATGCGTCGCGATGGTCCGTAAGCGGATTGCCGATTCGGTTGGCCGGCTGCCCCGGTCTCGGGCGGAGGCAAGAAGCGACCTGGTTGTCTTGCGCTAACGCGCGAAGTCGGTCGGGCAACGCCGCGTTGCCGTTCCTGGGCCGGATTCGTCACGCATGCGTTCGCCCGAGCGATCGCAGGTACATCGGCACCTTCGCCTTGGTCGTTGCCTGAACACGCGACATCAGCGCGTGATCGATCCGATCCAGCCCATAAGTCCGCGAAATATCCTGTTGCAACCGGCACCACAGATGGCCAGCCATCTCGGCATCGACCATCGCGCGGTGCGCACGGCCCGTTTGCGGCAGCCGCAGCATCTCGGCGAGGCTCGACAGGCGGTGACTCCGCGCGTCCGGGTAGATCCGTCGCGCCACCAGCATCGTGCATGCAAACGCATGGTCGGCCGACATGCCGAGCAGCCCGAGTTCCGACTGCCAGAAGCGCTTGTCGAAACCAGCGTTGTGCGCGACGACCGCATGCTTGCCGACGAACGCCGCCGCTTCCTGCATGACTTCGGACGCGGGTGGCGCCGCCGCGATCATGTCGTTCGTGATGCCGGTGAGCGCAACGACATCGGACGGGATGCGTCTGCCTGCATTCATCAAGCTCTGGAAACGGTCGACGACCTGCCCGTCGCGCAGCAGGATGACGGCAATTTCGGTCGCACGGTCGCCCATGTTCGGCGACAGCCCGGTTGTTTCGAAGTCCAGTACGGCGACGGTTTGCATGGTTGAATTCGGGTGCTTCATCAGAGGGTGTCGAGTTTGGCCGAGAGCGTAGCATCTTCGGGCGCGCGGGGAAAATCCCGCTCCCGGCCAATCGGACGTGCTGCCGTGACTCAACTGACGCTACCCGGATTCGATGCGCCGCCGCCTGTTCCTGCGCATCGCTTCTTTTTCGCCGTGATGCCGGCTCCGGCCACGGCAGTGCGCATGTCGCAAGTGCGGCGTCGTTTTCAGCGCATCCGGACCGGGCCGGTGCAGTGTCTCGTCGTCGCCCGGACGCCGGCTCAGTCCCGATCGTCACCGCGATATCGAAGGTGAATCAGCGGATAAGGTCGCCCTTGTCCATCCCGTTCCGATCGTCCGCAGCGCTCGAATCCGAGCCGCTCATAGAATCGCGCCGCCGCCTCGTTCTGTTCGTTGACGTCGGTCGACAGGCCGGGGTGGCGCTTGAGCGCCTCTTCGACGAGCAACCGCCCGACCCCCGCGCCATGGTGGGCAGGATCGACGAACAGCGCTTCCATGTGGCTGCCGTCTAGCAGCATGAAGCCGATCGGACGATCGGTCGCGTCGACGGCCAGATCGAGCGGTGCGCCCGGCAGAAACGCGACGACTTCGGACTCGATTGAACGACGATCGTCGTCGCTCAGGAAGTGATGCGTGGCATCGACGGCGGTGCGCCAGATGTCCAGCACGCGTGTGCCGTCGGCCTCGGTGGATTGGCGAATTCTGATCATGGTTTGATGGGTGATGGTCCGGCGCTCGGCGGGTAGCCGGCGCCGTGATGAATCGAACGCGTCGCGCGCAGGGTGACGCGCAAGCGACAGTGGTATGTCAGGCGGATGGTGGACGCGCGTTGCCCAGCATCGCCGCCCGCTCGAGCGCCCGTCGCGCGACGTCGCGCACGCCGGCGCTCATCGGCAAATCGCCGCGGTCGAGTTCGGCGATGTCGAACCAGCGCGCGTCGAGCGCGTCGTCGCCGGCGGCCGGCGTGCCGCGCAACCATCTGCACAGCACGGCGACCATGACGAAATGCTGGTGCACGGCGCCGTGCGCATCGTAATCGAACGCGTCCAGCGCGGTAAAGGCGTCGAGGGCCTCTACGTCGATCGTCGTTTCTTCCGCGATCTCGCGCACGACCGCATCCGCGAGCGGCTCGCCGGGCTCGATCTTGCCGCCGGGGAAGCCCCAGCAGCCTGCATCGGGCGGATTCGCGCGGCGTACGAGCAGCAGGTCGCGCTCGCGCAGCACGATGCCGATCACGGCGGGAACGGCGCGCAAGGAAGCAGCGTTGCCGGTTACGGACATGCCGGTAGCGGACATGGTTGGGCCTACCTGTCGGTGCGATCGGGCGCGTGGGTGGGCACGCGGTTCATCGCGCGTCCCCGGTACGCCGTTCGATCGCATGGATCACGGCGACCATGTCGGCCGCGCCATGTCCAGCCTGCTCGGTTTCGCCGTAAAGCGCATGGCAGATGTCGAGCAGCGGCGACGCGATGCCGATGCTGCGTGCCGATTCGGCGACGAGGCGCGCGTTCTTCAGCACGTCGGTGATCGCGGCCTGCACGGAGAAATCTCCCGCGACGAGCTTGCCGAGCTTCACGCGCGACACGTCGCTGGCCATCGGGCCCGCGTTCAGCACGTCGGCGAAGCGCGCGAGGTCGATACCGTGGCGTTGCGCGAAATGCGTGGCTTCGGTCAGGCCGGTGACCATCGTGATCAGGAACAGGTTGACGGCGAGCTTCATCGTCAGCGCCGACGGCACGTCGCCGCACGCGAAGCTGTCGCGGCACAGCGGCTTCACGAGCGCGCGTACGGCATCGACGTCGTCCGGTGCACCGGCCAGCATCACGACGAGCTGGCCAGCTTCGGCCGGCTTGCGCGAGCCCGACACGGGCGCCTCGACGTAGCGGCCCGACGCGGCGGCGATTTCATCGGCGAGCGCGCGCGAGTATTCGGGCGCATTCGTGCCCATGTTCACGATCGTGCGGCCGCCGACGCGAGCGGCAAAACCCGGCGTGCCGCGCGCGAGGACACCATCGATCGCCGCGTCGTTCGCGAGCATCAGGATCACGGTGCGGCAGGCCTCGAACACGTCGTCGGCATGCTCGACGACGTGCGCGCCGGCGTCGCGCAGTGCATCGTCGCTGCCGTGCGACCGGCTCCATACGACGAGCGGCGTGCCGGCCCGCGCAAGATTGAGCGCCATCGGCGTGCCCATCACGCCGAGGCCGATGAATCCGACTGCGGTCTGCATGTCCTGGCTCCCACGGTGGGTGAAGAGATCGTGGGCGCCAGTATCGCAGCCTTTGCGCATGGCTGCATCCCGCTCGAGCGACTGCGGGGGCCGCATGACGGGCGCTAGGCGATACCCGCCAGATACGGCCACGGATAGATGCCGCGCGCGTGGCCGTCGCCGAACATGAAGCGGATGCCGTAGCCGGCCGGTTCCACGCCTTCCAGCGTCAGGTCGGGCCGTGCATCGACGCGACCGCCGTCACGCCGGATCCGTCGGCATTCCGCGCACGGGCAATCGCCGCGCAATTGCGCGTAGCCGATGCGCTGCGTGTTGCCGTCCGGCCAGCGCAGCGTCAACGCACGTGACGGATGATCAAGTGCGATTTCGGTCGGCGCGCTCATCGCGGAGCGTCGCCGATTTGCCCGATCGCGATCCGCACGGCCTTGCGGACTTCGGGGTCGCGATCCTCGAGCGCATCGTTCAGCGCCGGCAGTATCGCGCGGTCGCGCAATTCGCCGAGCGCAAGCGCGGCTTCCTTGCGCAGATTGCTGATCGCATGCGCGAGCAATGCGACGACGGCCGGCGCCGCAGCCGCATCGCGCAACTGTCCGAGCGCGCGCGCGGCACGCAGGCGCACCTGCCAATATTCGTCGTCGAGCGCGGCGACGAGCGGCTCGCGTGCCGTCGGCACGCGCAGCTTGCCGAGCGTCGTGGCGGCTTCCTCGCGCACCTGCCATGCGCGGTCGCGCAGCGCGGCGAGCAGCGCGTCGACGACGGCCGCATCGCCGGCGGCCGCGAAGCCGATCGAGCCGACCGCGGAACGTCGCACGTCCGCGTCCGTGTCGGCCGTCGCGATGCGCGCGAGCGGCGGCAGGGCGCGCGGATCCTTGAGCCAGCCGAGCACCGCAACGGCTTCGGCGCGCACGGCCGGCAGCTCGGCATCGAGCGCGCGCAGCGCGGGTGCGAACGCGCCGGGGTCGCGCAACTCGCGCATTCCCCGCAGCACGGCACGGCGCACGAACGGCTCGGGCCGGTCGGCCCAGCGGCCCAGCACGGTACCCGATGCCGTGTCCTTCAGTTCGGACAAGCTCTGTGCGGCGGCGGCGCGCACGTCTTCGTCGGGATCGAGCAGCGCGCCGCACAGTGCGTCGACGACATCGGGCTGTTCCCATGCACCGAGTACACGGGCGGCTTCGCCGCGCACGTCGGCCGACGGGTCGGTGCGCAGCACGGCGACGAACGACGGCACGAGTTCGGGATCTTCGAGATCCGCGAGTTCGAACAGTGCGACGCGGCGCACTGACGCATCGGGCGCGGCGAGGCGGGCGACGAGTGCGGCCTGGTCGTGCCCGTGTGCGCCGAGGAGCGGGGAAGCGAAGGAGGAGTCGGTCATGAGCGAGGGAGAAGGGCGCTGACGCACGCGGTCAGCGCAGCAGGTAAGGGATGTCGACCTTGACCGCGCCGGTCGGGCAGTCGCGTTCGCACGGCATGCAGTACCAGCATTCGTCGAACTGCATGTAGGCCTTGCCCTTGGTGACGTCGATCGCGAGCAGGTCGAGCGGACACACGTCGACGCACACGGTGCAGCCCTTGTCGGCGATGCACAACGACTCGTCGATCGTCACGGGCGCGCTGCTGCGCTGGAAGATGTCGTGCGGGGTATGGGGCATGGCAAGGTTCCTCAAAGGGCGGCCGCGAGCGCGGCCGGTTCGCGAATGCGCAACTGCGCGTAGGCGCCGCGTTCGTCGTCGGCAAGCGGCACGACGTACGGTTCGACCGGCCGCTTTTCGCTGCGCATCGCGCCCGCGGCATCCTTGCGCAGCCACGTGTGGCAGAACCATTCGGCGTCGTTGCGGTGCGGAAAGTCGACGCGATGGTGGTACAGCCCCCATCGGCTTTCGGTGCGGAACAGCGACGCGCGCGCGGCCATTTCGGCGCAGTCGCGGATCGCGCGTACTTCGGCCGCACGCATCAGTTCGTGCGGGTTGTTGGCCTTTATCTCTTCGATATCCTCAGTAATTTCGTCAAAACGTTGCAGCCCGATTTCCATCTTGCGCGTCACCTTCGGCGGTTGCAGGTAGTCGTTCACCATGCGGCGCAGCTTGTACTCGACCTGCGCCGGCGCCAGGCCGCGCTCGCGCAGCAACGGCGCGAGCACGCGGGTGCGCTCGGCGTCGACCTGTGCGTCGTCCACCGGGGCGTGTTCGCGGCCGGCCGCGTAATCGGCCGCGTTCTGCCCGGCGAACCAGCCATACGTGAACGCGCCGAGCATGTAGTTGTGCGGGACGGCCGCCATGTCGCCGGCGGCGTAGAGCCCCGGCACCGTCGTCTCCGCGCGTGCATTCACGTACACGCCCGATGCGCTGTGGCCGCTGCAGAAGCCGATTTCTGAGATGTGCATCTCGACCATCTGGTTGCGGTAGTCGGTGCCGCGCCCGGCATGGAAGCGGCCGCGGCTCGGCCGCTCGTTCGTATGCAGGATCTGCTCGATGGTCTGGATCGTCTCCTCCGCGAGATGGTCGAGCTTCAGGAACACGGGGCCGTTGCCGCTCTGCAGTTCCTGGTAGAACTCCCACATCATCTGGCCGCTCCAGTAGTCGCATTCGATGAAGCGTTCGCCCTTGCCGTTCGCGGTGAAGCCGCCGAGCGGGCCCGTCACGTACGCGCATGCGGGGCCGTTGTAGTCCTTGATCAGCGGGTTGATCTGGAAGCACTCGAGATTCGCGAGCGCGGCGCCCGCGTGATAGGCCATCGCATAGCCGTCTCCCGCGTTGGTCGGGTTCTCGTAGGTGCCCATCAGGTAGCCCGACGCCGGCAAGCCGAGACGGCCGGCGGCGCCGCAACAGAGGATCACGGCCTTCGCGCGGATCACGTGAAACTCGGCGGTGCGGCAGTCGAAGCCGAGCACGCCGCTCGCGCGGCCCTGCGTGTCGGTCAGCACCCGCGTCGCGACGATCCGGTTCGTGATTGCGATGCGGGCGCGCTTCAGTTGCCGGTACAGCACTTTCTTGATGTCGTGTCCTTCCGGCATCGGCAGCACGTACGAGCCCATGTGATGGACCTTCTTCACCGCGTAGTCGCCGGTGCCGTCCTTCTCGAACTTCACGCCCCAGCGGTCGAGCTGCTCGATCGTCGCGAAGCTGTGCGTCGCATACGCGTACACGGCTTCCTGGTCGACGATGCCGTCGTTGGCGATCGTGATCTCGCGCGTGTACTGCTCGGGCGTCGCATGACCGGGGATCACCGCATTGTTCAGACCGTCCATCCCCATCGAGATCGCGCCGCTGCGCTTCACGTTGGCTTTCTCGAGCAACAGCACGCGCAGGGACGGGTCGCGCTCCTTCGCCTTGATCGCCGCCATCGGGCCGGCCGTGCCGCCGCCGACCACGACGATGTCGTATTCATGAACCTGGATCGTCATTGCTGTTTCCTTGCAGATTTGCGTGCTTTTTGCCGGTCGATGCGCAGCCGGTACTGGAATGCGTCGCCGCGGAAGTAGAGGTATTCGTAGTCGATCGGGGCACCCGACGCGTCGTGCGTGAGGCGCTCGATGCGCAGCACGGGACTGCTTTCCTCGACGTGCAGCGCGTCGACGATCTCGTCGTCGGCGAGGATCGCGTCGATCGACACGTCGGCATGGCCGAGCGGGATGCCGCAGTCGTTTTCCAGCACGAGGAAGATGTCGCGGGTCGCGAGATCGGCGCCCGCGAGGCGCTTGCCGAGCGCTTCGGGCACCCAGGTCTGTTCGAGCGACACCGGTTCGCGGTTCAGCAGCCGCACGCGGTGGATCTCGACGAGCGGCGCGCCCTCCGGCACGTTCAGTTTCGTCGCGAGATGACGGTCGGCCTTCACGGTGCGGAAGCTGCGCAGCTGGTTGACGATCTCGTAGCCCATCGACGACATCGCCTCGGCGAAGCCCTGCAGCGACGTCACGTTCTGGAACGCTTTCGGCTTCGATACGAACGTGCCCTTGCCGTGCAGCTTGAACAGCAATCCTTCCTTCTGCAGGTCGCCGAGCGCCTGACGCACCGTGATGCGGCTGACGTCGAACATCGTGCAGAGCTCGTGTTCGGACGGCATCCGGCTGTGCGGCGCGTAGGTGCCGTCGAGGATGCGCGCGCGCAGCGTGTCCTTGATCTGCACGTAGAGCGGGGCCGCCGACAGCGGCACGACGTTGGATGGGGTCATCGATCAACTTGTTATGACAAGATGATCCGAGTGTAGTCAGCACGGTCGCGCGGCCCAACCAACCATTTCCGATATCGAATTTCCGATTCCGGAAAAGCAGCGCGAGCGCCTGATCTGCCCCTTGCCGGCCGCGCGAATCGATCGACAATAAAAAATCGCCGGCCCATCGGCCGAGCATGTCGATTTCCCGCCGGTTCGCCCGTCGTATCCATGTCGACCGGGCATTGCGCCGCACATGCGGCCTGCGCCCGGTTTCCGAGGATGATCGAAACGCACAAGGAGACGCCAAATGACGGATTCCCGATACCGCTGGGTGATCGTCGCCGCGGGCGGTCTGATGGGCTGCGTCGCGATCGGCGCGATGTTTTCGCTGCCGGTGTTCCTGCGCGCCATCGCGCGCGACACGGGCTGGTCGATGACCGGCATTTCCACTGCGATGACGCTGGGCTTCATCGCGATGGCTTTCGCGAGCATGGCGTGGGGCAGCCTGTCGGACCGGATCGGCACGCGGCCGGTCGTCGTCGCGGGCGCGGTGCTGCTGTCGGCGAGTCTCGCGCTGGCGAGCCGCGCGCCGTCGCTGCTCGCGTTCCAGCTGACCTTCGGCCTCGCCGTCGGCGGCGCGACGGCCGCGATATTCGCGCCGATGATGGCGTGCGTGACGGGCTGGTTCGACACGCATCGCAGCCTCGCGGTGTCGCTCGTGTCGGCCGGCATGGGGATGGCGCCGATGACGATGGCACCGCTCGCCGCGTGGCTCGTGTCGGTGCGCGACTGGCGCACGTCGATGCTGCTGATTGCCGCGCTGGCGGCCGTCGTGATGATTCCGGTGTCGCTGCTGGTGCGGCGGGCGCCCGCGCTCGACCGGGCACCGGCGCACGCCGCGCCTTCGCCCGCCGGCGCGCCCGCGGCGATGTCGGTCGCGGACGCGCTGCGCTCGCCGCAGTTCATGATCCTGCTGCTGACCAATTTCTTCTGCTGCGCGACGCACTCGGGCCCGATCTTCCATACGGTCAGCTACGCGGTCACGTGCGGGATCCCGCTGATCGTCGCGGTGTCGATCTACAGTGTCGAAGGACTCGCCGGCATGGGCGGGCGGATCGCGTTCGGGATTCTCGGCGACCGCCTCGGCGCGAAGCGCATGCTGGTGGCCGGGCTGCTCGCGCAGGCGCTCGGCGCGCTCGCCTATTACTTCGTGCGCTCGCTCGACGGGTTCTACGCGGTCGCGACGCTGTTCGGCTTCATCTACGCGGGCGTGATGCCGCTGTATTCGGTGCTGGCACGCGAGAACTTCCCGCTGAGGATGATGGGCACCGTGATCGGCGGCTGCGCGATGGCCGGCAGCCTCGGGATGGCCGCGGGCCCGGTCGCCGGCGGCCTGATCGTCGATACGTTCGGCAGTTACGGCTGGCTGTACCTCGGTTCGTTCGCGATCGGCCTCGGTGCGTTCCTGATCGCGTCCATGTTCCGACCGTTCGCGAAACCACGGGAGGAAACGGCGGCCGCGTGACGGGGCAACGCAAGCGGTGCGGCTGCCGTTGCGCGGGATCGGCGCGGTTCGCCGCGCGTCGTCGCGAACAAAAAACAGGGCCGGACACCACTTGCATTTGCGACGGTCCGGACGGCGCTCAGCCCGCTGCAGCGCAGCAGAGCGGCATTCGACGGTGATCGGCGTGCATGCGCTGCGATTCGGCCCCTAAAAAACACAATATCGAGCATATATTCGAAGGGCCTGTCATAGCCGCGTCACCCTGCTAGAATTCGGCCTGCCGCATTGTTCCGATTGACTGATGAGATTGCTTGACGCCCTGGTCGAACAACGTATTGCCGCCGCCGCCGCGCGGGGCGAGTTCGACGATTTGCCGGGTACCGGCGCGCCGCAGGCGCTGGATGACGACCTGCTCGTGCCCGAGGAGGTGCGGGTGGCCAACCGTATCCTGAAGAACGCGGGCTTCGTGCCGCCGGCCGTCGAGCAATTGCGCGCGCTGCGCAACCTGCATGACGAAGTGCAGGCGGTCAGCGACCGTGCCGCGCGCTGCCGCCTGCAGGCCAAGATCCTCGCGCTCGACATGGCGCTCGAATCGCTGCGCGGCGGCCCGATGGTGATGCCGCGCGACTACTGCCGGCGCATCGCGGAGCGCCTGTGCGAGCGCGGGCTCGACGAAGCGCCCGCCGAAGCGGGGCCGATGTGACGTCCGGCGCGCTGCACGACGCAGCCTCGTCGGCAACCGCCCCGGCGGCCGAACCGGCCGCTGATTCTCCTGTTCCCGAAGCCGCGCCCGTGTCGGCGCGCGACCTGCATTTCATGCGGCTCGCGCAGGCCGCCGCCGAAGAGGCGCGCGCGGCCGGCGAAGTGCCGGTCGGCGCGGTGCTCGTGCGTGGCGACGAAGTGATCGCGCGCGGCTTCAACCATCCGATCGGCGGGCACGACCCGTCCGCGCATGCGGAAATGGCTGCGCTGCGGATGGCCGCACAGCATCTGCAGAATTACCGGATGCCCGGCTGCGAGCTGTATGTGACGCTCGAGCCGTGCCTGATGTGCGCAGGCGCGATCATGCACGCGCGCATCGCGCGGGTCGTCTTCGGCGCCGCCGACCCGAAGACGGGCGCGTGCGGCAGCGTGATTGACGCGTTCGCGAATCCGCAGCTCAACCACCATACCGAAGTGACGGGCGGCGTGCTCGCCGACGAGTGCGGCGCCGCGCTGAAGTCGTTCTTCGCCGAGCGCCGCCGCGCGCTGCGCGAAGCGCGGCTCGCCCGCGATGCCGAATCCGGCGCGTCATAAGCACACCGGCCCGGCATCACGCCGTGAACCGGAGACGGTTCAGACCCTCTAAGCAGGTTTGACGACCCGACACCTTTCGCCATGTCCTTCCAGCCCGCCGCGTCCTACACCATCCGCCTGCTGGCGCCGTCCGGCTATCCGCACGACCCGGACGCGATCAACCGCGCGCTCGAGCGCCTCAGCACCGCGCAGCACCGCATCGAGAACATCGAGGCGACGCAGCGACGCTTCCAGCGCTTCGGCGGCACCGACGGCGAGCGGGCAGGCGACCTGAACCGCCTCGCCGATCCCGAGCGGCCGCTGCCGGACATCGCGCTCGCGGTGCGCGGCGGCTACGGCGCCGCGCGGATCCTGCACGGGCTCGACTATCGCGGGCTCGAACGCAGGCTGCGCGACCAGCCGGTCGCGCTCGTCGGCCACAGCGACTTCACCGCGATCCAGCTCGCGCTGTACGCGAAGGCGCGCATCAAGACGTTCGGCGGCCCGATGCTGTCTGCCGACTTCGGTGCGGAAACGCCGAGCGACTTCACGATGCAGCACTTCTGGCAGACGCTGTCGCAGCCGGGCACGACGATCGTCACCGAGGCGCCGCAGGTGCAGGCCGTGAACGTGACGGGCACGCTGTGGGGCGGCAACCTTGCGATCCTGACGTCGCTGATCGGCACGCCGTACATGCCCGACATCGAGGGCGGCATCCTGTTCATCGAGGACGTCAACGAGCAGCCGTTCCGGATCGAGCGGATGATCTATCAGCTGCACCTGTCGGGGCTGCTCGCGCGCCAGCAGGCGCTCGTGCTCGGCCAGTTCACCGGCGCGCGGCCGTTCGAGTACGACAACGGCTACGACATGCAGGCGATGATCGACCAGGTCCGCGCGACGATCGGGATCCCGGTCGTCACGGGGCTCCAGTTCGGCCATGTGCCCGACCTGCTGACGCTGCCGTTCGGCGCACAGGCGCAACTGGTCGCGAATGCACATGGCTTCCGGCTGACACTGTCGGACTATCCGCATCTCGGCTGATGCCGGCGCGATTGATCGAAAGGCGGGCTTCCCGCCTTTTTCTTTATGTAAATGCGCAACTAACGGTCGAATATTTTCGTCGGCACGAATCCGGTCGTTGCCAGGTTGTGCACCATCTTTGTCAACAAAAAAGCCGGGCGGGTATACGACGAGAAGGGCCTCTGTCCTGCCTGTAACGCTTGTCGTGCATGGAAAGCGCGCATCCTGCACCGAGCAGGGTCATATCGATGCACGGCGATTGTGCGCATTCCCGGAAAAGAATTGTTGACAATATTTATGTCCGACCTAGGATGAGGACCATCACACGATGCAGATCATGAACGAGCCCGATTCCCATCCGTCCGGCGCAGCCGGTCCCGAAGCGATCGCCGAGCGGATCCGCACCGCGATCCTCGAGCATCGGCTCGCGCCCGGCGCGAAGCTGACGGAGGCGCAGCTCTGCGACGTGTTCGACGTGAAGCGCGGGACGATCCGCCAGGCGCTCGCGCAGCTCGCGACCGACAAGCTGGTCGACCTCGAGCCGAACCGCGGCGCGTTCGTCGCGAGCCCGACGCTGCAGGACGTGCACGAGGTGTTCGAGATGCGCCGGATCATCGAGCTTGCGGTGGTCGAGCGGCTTGCAACCGGGCCCGGCGCGAAGCGGCTGAAGGGTGTCGCCGCGCTGATCGACAAGGAACGCAGGGCGTTCGAGCGGCACGACTTCGCGGCGTGGATCCGGCTGTCGGGTGAATTCCATACGGCGCTCGCCACGCTGATGGGCAATGCGACGCTCAGCGAGTGCCTCGAAGGGCTCGTCGCACGCTCGACGCTGATGTCGGCGCTGTACGAATCGCACGGGCGCAGCCCGTGCTCGTGCGACGACCACGACGAGATCCTCGCCGCGCTGGAGGCGGGCGATCCGAAGCAGGCGGTGACGCTGATGGCGCGCCACCTGCAGCATGTCGAACTGAAGATGCTGGACCGGCCCGCGCAAGGGCAGGTCGATTTGCGCGAAGTGTTCGGCGGCGCCTGAGCGGCGACGCGAACCCGGCCGCGCGCCACAGAACGAGCGAAATGCAGGCCCGCGGCATGTGCCGCGGGCCGCTGGTCCGACTCCGGGCGACGATCCGGAGCGATATCGATGACGGTGGAGCGGCCGCCCGGCCGCGTCAAGGAGAAGTCATGGCTCAGTTCAGTGTGGCGCACGACAGCGCCTATCCGGCGGAAGAAGGCGGCGAGGGCGGCGACCCGACGCTGCCGAATGGTTACAGCGAACGTCTGTACAACGAAGATTTGGCACCCCTTAGGAATCAGACATGGGGTTCGTACAACATCTTCGCGTTCTGGATGTCGGACGTGCACAGCGTCGGCGGCTACGTGTTCGCGGGCAGCCTGTTCGCGCTCGGGTTGACGAGCTGGCAGGTGCTGATCGCGCTCATCGTCGGGATCGGCCTCGTGAACGCGCTGTGCAACCTGATCGCACGACCGAGCCAGCAGATCGGCGTGCCGTATCCGGTCGCCTGCCGCGCGACGTTCGGCGTGCTCGGCGCGAACGTGCCGGCCGTGATCCGCGGGTTGATCGCGATCGCGTGGTACGGCATCCAGACCTATCTCGCGTCGAGCGCGCTCGTGATCGTCGTGCTGAAGTTCTTCCCGCAATGGCTGCCGTACGCGGACGTCCATCGCTACGGCTTCCTCGGGCTCTCGGCGGTCGGCTGGGCCGGCTTCATGCTGCTGTGGGTGCTGCAGGCGTTCGTGTTCTGGAACGGGATGGAGACGATCAAGAAGTTCATCGACTTCGCGGGGCCGGCCGTCTACGTCGTGATGTTCATCCTCGCCGGCTACATGGTGTGGCGCGCGGGCTGGCGCAACATCGGCATCAACCTCGGCGGCGTCAAGTATCACGGCGCGGAAGTGATCCCGGTGATGATCACGGCCGTGTCGCTGGTCGTGTCGTACTTCTCCGGGCCGATGCTGAACTTCGGCGACTTCTCGCGCTACTGCCGCTCGTTCGGCGACGTGAAGCGCGGCAATTTCTGGGGACTGCCCGTCAACTTCCTCGCGTTCTCGCTCGTCACGGTGATCACGACGGCCGCGACGCTGCCGGTGTTCGGCGAACTCATCACCGACCCGGTCGCGACGGTCGGCCGCATCGACCATCCGACCGCGGTGATCCTCGGCGCGCTGACGTTCACGATCGCGACGATCGGCATCAACATCGTCGCGAACTTCGTGTCGCCCGCGTTCGACTTCTCGAACGTCGCGCCGCGGCTGATCAGCTGGCGCGCGGGCGGGATGCTCGCGGCCGTCGCGTCGATCTTCATCACGCCGTGGAACCTGTTCAACAACCCGGCCGTGATCCACTACACGCTCGACGTGCTCGGCGCGTTCATCGGCCCGCTGTACGGCGTGCTGATCGCCGACTTCTACCTCGTCAAGCGCGGCCGGCTCATACGCGACGACCTGTACACGATGTCGGAAAGCGGCGCCTACTGGTACACGGGCGGCGTGAACCGCCGCGCGCTCGCCGCGCTGCTGCCGGCCGCGGTGATCGCGGTCGTGTGCGTGATGGTGCCGGGCTGGCAGGCCCTCGCGAATTTCTCGTGGTTCATCGGCGCGGGGCTCGGCTTCGTGTTCTACCGGCTGCTCGTGAGCACGAAGGCGTGAGGAGCGGGCGATGAAGATCCGACTGATCAATCCGAACACGACGCAGCGGATGACCGACGCGATGGGCCGCTGCGCGCGCGAGGTCGCGGCCGCCGGCACGGAGATCGTGGCCGTGAGCCCGCCGATGGGGCCGCCGTCGATCGAAGGGTATTACGACGAGGCGCTCGCGACGCCGGGCCTGCTCGCCGAGATCGCGCAGGGCGAGCGCGACGGCTGCGATGCGTACGTGATCGCGTGCTTCGGCGATCCGGGCCTGTATGCGGCGCGCGAGCTCGCACGCGGGCCGGTGATCGGCATCGCCGAGGCCGCGATGCATGCAGCGAGCGTGCTCGCGCCGGGCTTCTCGGTCGTCACGACGCTCGCGCGCACCTGCGGGATGGCGTGGCACCTCGCGGAGCGCTACGGGATGAAGCGCTTCTGCCGCAACGTGCGCGCGACCGATGTCGCGGTGCTCGAACTCGACCGGCCGGGTTCGGCCGCGCGCCGGATCATCGTCGACGAATGCCGGCGCGCGCTCGACGAGGACGGCGCAGACGCGATCGTGCTCGGCTGCGCGGGGATGGCCGAGTTCGCGCACGAGATCGAGCAGCAGATCGGCGTGCCGGTGGTCGAGGGCGTCACGACGGCCGTCAAATGGGCCGAGGCGCTCGTCGCACTGCGCCTCGCGACCGCGAAACGCGGCGATTTCGCGCGGCCGCTGGCGAAGCGCTACGACGGCGCGTTCGCCCGCTTCAGCCCGCCGGGCGGGGATGGGGCTGAACCGGTCGCGAATTTGCCGCAACCGCACATACACACCGTCTGACATGCACTATCTGCGCCGCTGTATGGGCGCGTATGAACGTTTTCGCTACACTGGGCCGTCATCGCATCGGCTTGTGCGGCCGGCCTCCGGGTGCCGCGCAGTCGATGCGAACCCATTATTTCAGCCCGCTTCGCCGTCCTTCGAACCCATGTCACTCGATCCCAACTATCCTCGCGACCTGATCGGCTACGGCCGCCATCCCGTTCAGGCGAACTGGCCGGGGCGCGCCCGCGTCGCCGTGCAATTCGTGCTGAACTACGAGGAGGGCGGCGAGAACTGCGTGCTGCACGGCGATCCGGGCTCCGAGCAGTTCCTGTCCGAAATCGTCGGCGCGGCCGCGTATCCGGACCGCCACATGAGCATGGAGTCGATCTACGAATACGGGTCGCGGGCCGGCGTGTGGCGCATCCTGCGCGAATTCGAGAAGCGCGGGATGCCGCTGACGGTATTCGGCGTCGGCATGGCGATCGAACGCCATCCGGAGCTCGCGCGCGCCTTCGTCGAGCTGGGCCATGAAATCGCGTGCCACGGCTGGCGCTGGATCCACTACCAGGGCATGACGCCGGAACTCGAGGCCGAACACATGCGCCTCGGGATGGAAGCGATCGAGCGCGTGACGGGCGAGCGTCCGCTCGGCTGGTATACCGGCCGCGACAGCCCCAATACACACCGCCTGGTCGCCGAATACGGCGGCTTCCTGTACGACTCCGACAACTACGGCGACGACCTGCCGTTCTGGATGGACGTCAAGGTGTCGGGCGGCGGCACGTCGCCGCAACTGATCGTCCCGTACACGCTCGACACGAACGATATGCGCTTCGCGACGCCGCAGGGCTTCAACACCGGCGATCACTTCTTCGACTACCTGCGCGACGCCTTCGACGTGCTGTACGCGGAGGGCGACGAGGCGCCGAAGATGCTGTCGATCGGCATGCACTGCCGGCTGCTCGGCCGGCCGGGCCGGTTCCGCGGGCTGCAGCGTTTCCTCGATCACATCGAGAAGCACGATCGCGTATGGGTGACGCGCCGTGTCGATATCGCGCGTCACTGGCGTGAACATCATCCGTATCAGCCCAATCATCAAAACGAAGGGAAAGCATGAAGGCGATGCGCTACACGTTGGAACAACTGAACACGATGGCGCCGAGCGCATTTGTCGCGGCGCTGTCCGGGATCTTCGAACATTCGCCGTGGGTGGCCGAGGTCGCCGCGGGCCAGCGGCCGTTCGCGAGCATCGACGCGCTGCACGAGACGATGTCGGGTGCGGTGGAGACGAGCGGCGAAGCGCGCCAGCTCGCACTGATCAACGCTCACCCGGAGCTGGCCGGCAAGGCCGCCGTGCGCGGCGAGCTGACGGCCGAGTCGACGCGCGAGCAGAGCGGCGCGGGCCTCGACCAGTGCACCCAGGAAGAGTTCGACAAGCTGCTGACGCTGAACCGCACATATCGCGAGAAGTTCGGCTTCCCGTTCATCCTCGCGGTGCGCGGCTATGACCGTCACGGCATCATCGCGAACTTCGAGTCGCGCGTGAATCATTCGCGCGCCGAGGAACTGCGTGCGAGCCTCGACCAGATCTACCGGATCGCGCGCTTCCGCCTCGACGACCTGATCGACGCCTGACCCCGTACCATGGCCTGCTGCGTCGCGGCGGCCTGATCGCCTCACTGAAACAAGGAAACATCATGGCTGTTCCGCTTCTCGATCCCAACGCACCCGATTTCACGCGGCGCTACGTGAATCTCGCCGACCCGCGTCTCGGTGCGCAGGCGCTCGAGGCCAGCGACGATTTCTTCGCGCCGAAGGACCGGATGCTGAACCCCGAGCCGGCCGTCTTCATCCCCGGCAAGTACGACGACCACGGCAAGTGGATGGACGGCTGGGAAACGCGCCGCAAGCGCACGACGGGCTACGACTGGTGCATCGTCAAGCTCGCGCGTCCGGGCGTGATCAAGGGCTTCGACATCGACACGAGCCACTTCACCGGCAACTTCCCGCCGGCCGCGTCGATCGAGGCCGCATTCGTGGCCGACGGCGCACCGACGCATGCGACCGAGTGGGTCGAGATCGTGCCGTCGACGACGCTGCAGGGCAACAGCCATCACTACGTCGAGGCGAGCGATGTGCGTGCGTTCACGCACCTGCGCGTGAACATCTACCCGGACGGCGGCATTGCGCGCCTGCGCGTGTACGGCCAGCCGCAGCTCGACTGGGCCGGCGCGAGCGCGACCGAGCAGTTCGACCTCGCGGCGATGGAAAACGGCGGTTACGTCGTGGCTGCCAACAACCAGCACTTCGGCGTCGCATCGAACCTGCTGCTGCCGGGCCGCGGCGTGAACATGGGCGACGGCTGGGAAACCCGCCGCCGCCGCGAACCGGGCAATGACTGGGCGATCATCGCGCTCGCGCAGCCGGGCGTGATCCGCAAGATCGAAGTCGATACCGCGTTCTTCAAGGGCAACTACCCGGACCGCTGCTCGATCCAGGCCGCCTACGTGTCGGGCGGCACGGACAGCTCGCTGATCACGCAGTCGATGTTCTGGCCGGTGCTGCTCGGCGAACAGAAGCTGCAGATGGACAAGCAGCATTATTTCGACCACGACATCGCGTCGCTCGGCCCTGTCACGCACGTGCGACTGAACATCATTCCGGACGGCGGCGTGTCGCGCCTGCGTCTGTGGGGGACGCTCGACAAATGAAGACGCTGGCAATCGAACCGCTGACCAAGGAGGCGTTCGCGCCGTTCGGCGACGTGATCGAAACGGACGGGGCGAAGCAGATCCCGATCAACCTCGGCACGACGATCCGCTTTCACGATCTCGCGAAAGTCGACGTGACCGATGAAGACGGCCGCACGCTCGTCAACCTGTTCCGTGGCCAGCCGCGTACGCTGCCGTTCGAAGTGAAGATGCTGGAGCGGCACCCGCTCGGCAGCCAGGCGTTCGTGCCGCTGAACGACCAGCCGTATCTCGTCGTCGTTGCGCCCGCGGGCGATCTCGATCCGGCGAAGATCCGCGCGTTCGTGACGAGCGGCTGGCAGGGCGTCAACTATGCGAAGGGCGTGTGGCATCACCCGCTGATCGCGCTCGGCGGCGTCAGCGACTTCATCGTCGTCGATCGCGGCGGTGACGGCCTGAACCTGAACGAGCAGGATCTGCAGGAATCGCTGTGGCTCACCGACGAAGCGCTGCATGCGCTGACGGCCTGAGTCGCCGGCGTACTCGCGACTGACCGGCTGTCTGCCTGTCTGCCGAAGCCCGCGCAAGGTGCGCGGGTTTTTTTATGGGCGGTCGCTTTCTCTCGATTCAGGTTGCGACGGTTTTGCTCGTGTCGCGCGAACTGCCGCCGCGGCGCCGGTTCGCGACCGGAGCATGCTGCGCCATCAGGTCGGCGACCCCGTCGACGAAGACGCGCCGCACGGCGCTGACTGCCGTCGGCGTGACCTGGCTGTACGGCTTCCAGTTCGAGATCAAGGTGATCGCGCGGCTGCCGGAGACCGTTGACGGTTGAGCAGGGCGTGCGCATGTCACGGCGCGACGGGCGGCTCCTGTTCATACGCGTGATGCAGCAGTGCCGCGAGCGATGACGACTCGGGCAGCATCGCCGTGCCGAACCGGCGCACGGCGATGCCCGGCGTCCACGAGTTCATCACGACGGCACCGGCCATCGAGGGCAGGTCGGCGGGTGTCACTTCACGGTCGTGCTGCGCGACGCCGAGGCGCGCCAGTTGCCGCCGCAGGATGCCCATCGTGACGCCGCCGAGCATGCCGGCCACCGGCCACACGACCGCGTCGCCGGTCCGGAACGCGACGTTCCAGATCGAGCCTTCGCTGATGCGCCCGTGACGATCGACGAACGCCGCATCGTCGAAACCTTGCGCGACCGCGCGGCGCAGGAAGTGCGTCTTCGCTGCTTCGCCGACGTGCTTGATGTCCGGCAGCACGCGCTCGTGTTCGAACAGCGCGAGATCGAGCGGGCCGGCTGGCCCCGACGACGGCGCGGCGGTGCGCACCAGCACGTCGAGCGCTTCGTCGTCGCGCGGCGCGACGAATTCACCAGTCGTCGCGTGCACGGTCGCGGTCAGCGACAGCGCCGACGGCGCACGATCGAGCGCGGCGCGCAGGAACGCGCGAATCCGCTCGTCGGGCAGCGCATGACCGAACAGCGCGTTCGACTCGTCGCGCAACCGTGTGAGGTGCAGGTCGAGCCCGCGTACGCGGCCGTCGCGTATCTGCATCGCGGTGAAATGCGCGTGGCCCGCGAATGCCAGCGCAGCGAGCGCATCGGGCGTGGCGGCCACGCCGTTGATCTGGGCGACGGACGGGAACGGTGCTGCGGTCATCGGCGAATCTCCAGGTTGGCCGCGGGCGCCGGGCGGCGCGCGGCATCTTCAAGAAGACCTATTGTTTGCCGATTGATGAGGTCGTGAAAAGCGAGTAGTTTTGGAGCGGTCATCAAATTCTGTTTGAAGATCGATGGAACGCATGTGGCCCGGTACGCGCGCGCTGAGAACGTTCGATGCGGCGGCGCGGCACCTGAATTTTTCGCGGGCGGCCGACGAGGTCGGGCTGACGCCGGCAGCCGTCAGTCACCAGATCAAGGAGATCGAGGCGCAGCTCGGCATGGAATTGTTCGTCCGGACGAGCCGCAACATCCGGCTGACGCCAGCCGGCGCGGTGCTGGCTGCGGCCGCTGCCGATGCGCTGGCGGGCCTGCGGCACGCGACCGCACGGGCACGACGGATCGCGCGCGAGCAGACGGAACTGCGCGTGTCGGTCGGCGCGCGCTTCGCGACGCACTGGCTGCTGCCGCGCCTGCCGCGCTTCAAGGCCGCGCATCCGGCACTCGAACTGACGTTCGACATCACCGACCGCTTGCGCGACTTCGACGGCGACGATGTCGATGTCGCGATCCGCTTCGGCACCGGGCGTTATCGCGACGCGTGCGCGCAGCGCCTGTTCGGCACCTCGGTCGTCGCGATCTGCAGCCCCGCGCGGTTGTCGGCCGGCCCGCCGTTGCGCAAGCCGCGCGACCTGTTGCGCCACACGCTTTGCCACGCCGACTGCGAAGTCGACGGCGTGACCTGGCCGCGCTGGTCGGCATGGATGGCCGCAGCCGGCATCGACGGTTTCGACGACAGCCGGTGTGTCGCGTTTCCGGATTCGAGCCACGTCGTTCAGGCCGTGATGGACGGTACGACGGTCGGGCTGGCGGAGCCGCACATGATCGCGCGCGATGTTGCCGATGGGCGCCTCGTGCAGTTGTTCGACGTGAACGTCGAGGTGGCGCCGGGGCTCGCGTATCACGTCGTGTATCCGGCGCACACGCAGGATGATCCGCGCATCGTCGCATTGAGCGACTGGCTCGCGGACGAAGCGGCGATGGCGCACGCGTAGCGGTGGCAGCACGCGTGCTATCGTGCCCGCATCACCACCGCGCGTTTGCCCGCTTCCGGGCATGTTCCTCCGATGAGCCAACCTGAAAACGACCTCGCGGCTCTGCTGCGCACGATGCGACCTGAACTGCATCCTGGTGCCTTTGCCTTCGTGTCGCTGCCGTCCGGTGCAGACGTATCGTTATCCGAAATAATCGCGACGTTCCGCGAAGCGGAAGGGTTGACGGTCGTGGCCGACGAGGAAACGGCCGCACGTCACGCGTGGCCCGTGCTGTTCCGCGCCGCGTGGATCACGCTGACCGTGCATTCCGATCTCGCGGCCGTCGGGCTTACCGCCGCATTCGCCCGCGCACTCGGCGCGGCCGGCATCAGCTGCAACGTGATGGCCGCCGCGTACCACGATCACATCTTCGTACCGTTCGACGACGGCCCGCGTGCACTCGAGGCACTCGTCGCACTGCAGCGCGACGCGCTGCGCGGCTAGCGCAAGAAGCGCATTCCGGGCCCGCAAAAAAAACGGGCCCGTCACCGGGCCCGCGAACGGAGAGGATTGCGCCGGCGAATGCTTCCGGCGCCCGGCGGCTTACTTGACCGCGCCACCCTCGAACCAGGCGGCGAGCTTCACGCGCTCGTCGTCGGTCATGTGCGTGACGTTGCCGATTGGCATCGCCTTCAGGCGCACGGCCTGTTCGTAGATACGCTGCGCGTTCTTCGACACTTCGTCCGGCGTGTCGAACATCACGCCCGCGGGTGCGCTGCCCATCAGCGTCGGCTTCGACGAGTGGCACTCGACGCAACGCTGCTGCAGGATCGGCATGATGTCGTTGATCACGATCTTCGGCGCGTTCGCGGCCTGCGCTTCCGGTGCGACGGGCTTCGGCATCGTCCACACCAGCGCGCCCGACAGCAGCGCGACGCCGCCGATCGGCAGGTACCACAGCTGCTTGCCGCGGTGACGCATCACGAAGAACTGGCGAATCAGCGCGCCGGCCAGCATGATCAGCACGAGCACGACCCAGTTGAACTTGTTCGTGTACGTCATCGCATAGTGGTTCGACAGCATCGCGAACACGACCGGCAGCGTGAAGTACGTGTTGTGCACCGAGCGCTGCTTGCCGCGCTTGCCGTAGATCGGGTTCGGTTCTTCGCCCTTGAGCATCTTGTCGACCATCTTGCGCTGGCCGGGGATGATCACGAAGAACACGTTCGCCGACATGATCGTCGCGAGCATCGCGCCGACGATCAGGTAGGCGGCACGGCCCGAGAAGATGTGGCATGCGAGGTACGCGGCGACGACGACGTAGAGGCCGACGCAGATGCCGAGCACGCGGTCGTTGGTGCCGAGGATGCGGCACAGCGAGTCGTAGACGATCCAGCCGGCTGCGAGGAAGCCGAGTGCGGATGCGACGGCGACGACCGGGCCCATGTCGAGCACGCTCTTGTCGATCAGGTACGTGTTCGGCGCGAGCAGGTACAGCACGAAGAACAGCGAGAAGCCCGACAGCCAGGTCGTGTACGACGGCCACTTCGACCAGTGCAGGTCATCCGGCATTTCCGGCGGGGCGACCGTGTACTTCTGCATGTTGTAGAAACCGCCGCCGTGGACGTGCCACAGCTCGCCGAACACGCCGCGCTTGCGCTGGTTCGGGTCGGTCGGCGGCTTCAGGCTGTTGTCGAGCGCGACGAAATAGAAGGACTCGCCGATCCACGCAATGGCGACGATGACGTGCAGCCATCGCAGCGCGAGGTTCAGCCAGTCGGTGATGAAGCCTTCCATGAAACTCCTCCAGACTCAGATCGTTTGTTTGATGCGGGCGCTGATTCGAATGTCAGCTGCCGCGATAGGTGCTGTACGACCACGGCGACACGAGCAGCGGCACGTGGTAGTGCGAGCCGGCGTCGGCGATGCCGAAGCGGAGTACGACGCGGTCGACGAAGCGGGGTTCGGGTACCTTCACGCCGAGCGACGCGAAGTAGTCGCCGGCATGGAACACGAGTTCGTATTCGCCGGTGGCGAGCGCGGCGCCTTCGAGCAGGGGCTCGTCGCAGCGGCCGTCGCTATTGGTCAGCACGGTCTTGATCGCGCGGCGCGATTCGCCGTCCAGCGCGTAGAGGTCCACCTTGATTGCCGCGCCGGGACGGCCGTGCGCCGTATCGAGTACGTGGGTAGTGAGCTTTCCCATTCGTTGTGTCCTTGTATGAATGCGAGGTTCGGCGGCGACTCGATCCATTGACTATGCGGCGGATCGAGGCTCCACGTCACGTGGCTACATACCCGTCGGCGAGATTGAAGCGAGCGCCGTGCAGGCATTGTAAAAAGGTTCCCTGCGCAAATACGGGCGCGATATCAAAGATAATGCGCCGCGCATGAGCGGCTGTCGACGGCACGCCGGACACGGCTTCGGGCGTGGGTATCGGGCGCCCGGCGGGGCGTCGGGCGGCGTACCATACCGAATCCCTGAAGGACGGTATTCCGGATTGCGCATTGTGTGCGGCGCGCGCTTGGGCGATCCTCCCGTCGTGCGCGTCGGCCAGTGGCCCGCGCGTACCCCGAAGACGGCGAGCACGCCGGGTAACCGGGCCAGGGCGTTCGAACGGACGCAGGCACCGGGGCGTGCCGCGATTCAGCGTTCGAACGAGTGTGACCGCCTCCAGGCAGCCCCTGGGGGCAGACCGACGCGGAGAACGCATGAACTTCGAGCAGCACGCTGGCGCACGCGCGCCGAACACCTCCTCATCCCGCCCGAAGACCCTGCTGGTCAAGCACGCCGACGTGCTCGTGACCATGGACGACACGCGCCGCGAGCTGCGCGACGCGGGGCTCTACATCGAAGACAACCGGATCGTCGCGGTCGGCCCGAGCGCCGAGCTGCCCGACACGGCCGACGAAGTGCTCGACCTGCGCGGCCACCTCGTGATCCCGGGGCTCGTGAACACGCACCACCACATGTACCAGAGCCTCACGCGCGCGGTGCCCGCGGCGCAGAACGCCGAGCTGTTCGGCTGGCTCACGAACCTGTACCGGATCTGGGCGCACCTGACGCCCGAGATGATCGAGGTGTCGACGCTGACCGCGATGGCCGAGCTGCTGCAGTCCGGCTGCACGACGTCGAGCGACCACCTGTACATCTATCCGAACGGCAGCCGGCTCGACGACAGCATCGGCGCCGCGCAGCGGATCGGCATGCGCTTTCACGCGAGCCGCGGCTCGATGAGCGTCGGCCAGCGCGACGGCGGGCTGCCGCCCGATTCCGTCGTCGAGCGCGAGCCCGACATCCTGCGCGACACGCAGCGCCTGATCGAGACCTATCACGACGAGGGCCGTTACGCGATGCTGCGCGTGGTGGTCGCGCCGTGCTCGCCGTTCTCGGTGAGCCGCGAGCTGATGCGCGACGCGGCCGTGCTTGCGCGCGAATACGGTGTGTCGCTGCATACGCACCTCGCGGAGAACGTCAACGACATCGCGTACAGCCGCGAGAAGTTCGGGATGACGCCGGCCGAATATGCGGAAGATCTCGGCTGGGTCGGCCACGACGTGTGGCATGCGCACTGCGTGCAGCTCGACGATGCGGGCATCGGCCTGTTCGCGCGCACCGGTACGGGCGTCGCGCACTGTCCGTGCTCGAACATGCGGCTCGCGTCGGGCATCGCACCGGTGAAGAAGATGCGTCTCGCGGGCGTGCCGGTCGGCCTCGGCGTCGACGGTTCGGCGTCGAACGACGGCGCGCAGATGGTCGCAGAAGTGCGGCAGGCGCTGCTGCTGCAGCGGGTCGGCTTCGGGCCCGATGCGATGACCGCGCGCGACGCGCTCGAGATCGCGACGCTCGGTGGTGCGAAGGTGCTGAACCGCGACGACATCGGCGCGCTGAAGCCCGGCATGGCCGCGGACTTCGCCGCATTCGACCTGCGCCAGCCGCTGTTCGCGGGCGCACTCCACGATCCGGTGGCGGCGCTCGTGTTCTGCGCGCCGTCGCAGACGGCGTACACGGTGGTGAACGGGAAGGTGGTGGTGCGGGAAGGGCGGTTGGCGACGCTCGATCTGCCGCCTGTCATCGAGCGTCACAACGCGCTTGCACATGCGCTCGTCGAGGCATCGCGCTGAGCAACGCTGACATCGTCAGGCGGCCGCCTTGCAGGGCGTGCCGCCGGCCGTCGCCGTGCCGCGAGGTGTCGCGCGCCACGACGGCGCGGGCGGCTTGGTCTGCTACGCCTCGATCAGCGTGCGGGTGGCTTCGGCGACGAGGCTGCGCAGCCAGCGCACTTCGTCGGAGTAATGGCAGCGCTCGTGCCACAGCTGGTAGTACTGCATCGGCGGGAAGTCGAGCGGCGCCGGCACGACCGACAGCGGCAGGAACTTCGCGTAGTGATCGGCGAACAGGCGCGTCGTCGTGAAGATCAGGTCCGACTTCACGAGCACGTACGGCGCGAGGTTGAAGTACGGCAGCGTGACGACCACGTGGCGCTTGAGCCGTTCGCGCGCGAGATGCACGTCGATTGCGCCGCGCTGGCCAACCGAGTACGGCGTCGGCGCGAGATGCGGCGCGTTCAGGTACTGGTCGAGCGTGAGCCCGCCGCGCTTTGCGAACGGGTGCGTGTTGCTCATCAGGCAGACGATTTCGTCGACGAACAGGTTCGACAGGTGCAACTGCTCGGGCGGCTCGGGCCAGTTGCCGACGACGATGTCGAGCTTGCCGTCTTCCAGCGCGAGCTCGTAGTCGAACGCGGGGCCGAGCGAGTGGAACTCGAGCGTCGCATTCGGCGCGGCCAGGCGGAAGCGCTCGACGACGGTCGGCACGAACAGCACGTTCAGGTAGTCGGGGCAGCCGATCCGATAGCAGCGGATCGACGTGGCCGGGTCGAAGTTGTGCTGCTGGAACTTGATGCGCTCGATTTCACGCAGCGCGTTCTGTACCGGCTCGAGCAGGCGCAGCCCGTATTCGGTCGGCACCATGCCGGATTTGCCGCGCACCAGCAGCGGATCGCCGGTGATGTCGCGCAGGCGCCGCAGCGCGGCGCTGATCGCCGGTTGCGACTGGTTCAGTTTGACGGCCGCGCGCGTGACGCTGCGCTCCATCAACAAGGTGTGCAAGACGCGCAAGAGGTACGTGTCGATCGCCTCGCGTTGCTGACTCATGTTATCTCCGGTTTATATGGCTGGGCTGATCGAGGGATGGGGTGGGTATATCGTTTTTAATATGAACGAAAATCAGCGTCAAGAGATGGATACCCGCGGATGCCGGCCGGCCGGGCCGCGACAAGGGGCCTGAACGGGGCGAAAAGCAGGCGGGCGCGACGCCGCGCGGATGCGCGTTGCACGCATCCGGCAGGAGGGGGCGCCGCGCGCGGCGCGTCAGTCGTCGATGCGCATGCCGACCTTCAGCGTGACCTGCCAGTGCACGACCTGGTCGCCTTCGATGTGGCCGCGCGTTTCGGTCACCTGGAACCAGTGCAGGTTGTGCAGCGTCTTGCCGGCTTTCGAGATCGCGTTGCGGATCGCGTCGTCGCTCGATTGCCGCGATGAACCGGTCAGTTCGATCATCTTGTACACGTGGTCGCTCATGATTCGCTCCCTGGGATATCGGTCTGTATTGCCGGTGCAAGCCGCGGTCCCGAAGCGGTCCCGCTACGGTGCCGTGCGTGCCCGGCTTCTTGAGTGATAGGTATGATGGGCGGCAAGTGCAACCCATATCGGAGACGAGGAGCATCGTGGAAGTCGGATTTTGCGGACCGGGATTGATGGGCGCGCCGATGATTCGGCATTTGCTGGCGGCGGGGCATCGCGTCAGCGTGTGGAACCGCTCGCGCGACAAGGCAGAGGCACTGGTCAAGGACGGCGCGCAGGTGGTCGGTACGCCGCGCGAGCTGGCCGAGCGGGTCGATACGGTATTCGTGTGCGTGCTCGACGGCCGGGCGGTCGGCGACGTCGTGTTCGGCGAGTACGGGTTGCTCTCGGGCGACGCCGCGGCGCGCCGGCTGTTGCGCATCGTCGATCATTCGAGCATTCCGCCTGCGGCGACGCGCGACTACGCGGCGCGCGCGGCTGCACTCGGCGTCGGCTGGGTCGATGCGCCGGTGTCCGGCGGTGTGCCGGGCGCGCAGGCCGGCACGCTCGCGGTGATGGCCGGCGGCTGCGCGGCCGATCTCGACGCGGTGCGCCCGCTGATCGATACCTACGCGTCGCGCATCACGCATATGGGCGACGCGGGCGCGGGCCAGACGGCGAAGCTGTGCAACCAGGCGATCGTCACCGCGACGGTCACGGCCATTGCCGAGGCCGTCGGTCTCGCGCAGGCGAGCGGCATCGACGCCGCGCGCCTGGCCGAGGCGCTGGCCGGTGGCTGGGCCGACTCGGTGCTGCTGCAGACGTTCGTGCCGCGCATGACGTCGGGCGGCCATCCCGCGATCGGCGCGCTCAGTACGTTCCAGAAGGATGTCGATGCAATCGCCGAGGCCGCGCGCGACACGGGCGCGGTGATGCCCGTGTCGGCCACCGTTCAGCAGGTATTGCGGCTCGGTGCCGCGCAAGGGCTCGCCGGCGCCGATTTCGCCGCATTCATCGACATCGTGCGGCCGGGCAACGGCCGTCAGCAGGCGTCGTGACGGGCAAGCGGGGCGCGTGAATGGCAGATGGGCCGCCCGGAGGCGGCCCATCGGAGGACTGATTGATCAGCCGAGCGAACGGGGTGTCGTGTCGCCGGCGTTCTGGCGGCCGAGCCCGCCGCGCAGGCTCGCTTTCGTGCCTGCACCAAACTCGGGCAGGATGCGCGCACGCGCACGGCTCGCGAAGACGAGGAAGCCGAAGCCGTTCGCCTCGTACCAGTAGCCGCCGTTTTCGAGGCCGTCGAGCGGCTGCTCGAGCGCGTTGGCAATCGATTCGATGCAGCGCTTGCGCAGCTCGGCGATCGCCGGATAGGGCGGTTGGGCACCGCGCACGCTGCACAGGAGCACGTCGAGACCGGGCAGCACATGCGCATAGAGGACGGGTTCGTCCTGCGCACGGGCGCGGGCAATCTTGGTGTCGAGTTGAGCAAACGGTTTCGAGTGGCGCAGGACCGCGAGGAACGACTCCTGGCCATCCTGTTGCGCACGCCGACGTTTTTTCGGGAAGGACATAAACACTCGCCTCAAAAACAATTGCAAGAAATGCGGCACTTTCATGCGACCCACTCCCGGCTATGTACGCCGCATGTCGATCCTTTATAGCACACGAAAATGCTGCATTCGTGCAGTACGACGATCAATGTCTCCCGTCGACCTGCTCGCCATGATCGACACAGCCAGCGTCTTGGCGCCCGTACTGTCGTTTAGTCTCCATCATAGACCTGCTTTCCCCGCGCGTGCATTCGCCCGTCACAAAAAAATGAGATGGGACGCATGCGGCGGTGCACCGCGCGCGCAATAAAAAGGCCCGCACGCGGCGGGCCTGGCGGGCGGAGCGTTCGACGCTCAGCGCTGCTTCAACGAATCGCGGATCTCGCGCAGCAGCACTGTGTCTTCCGGCGTCGCGGCCGGGGCGGCTTCTTCCGGCTTGCGCAGCTTGTTGATGAATTTCACCATCATGAAGATGATGAACGCGAGGATGACGAAATTGATCGCCACGGTGATGAACGAGCCGTAACCGAATGCGGCGACGCCGGCGGCCTGCAGGTCCTTGAACGAATCGGGATTACCCTTGAACGTCGGGGGGATGGTGCCGAGCAGAACGAACTTGTTCGAGAAATCCAGACCGCCGGTCACCACGCCGATGACCGGCATGATGAGATCTTTCACGATCGAGTCGACGATCTTCGAGAACGCGCCGCCGATGATCACGCCGACGGCGAGATCCATCACGTTGCCCTTGACGGCGAACTCCTTGAATTCCTTGATGATGCTCATGAGCGGCTTTCTCCTGGTTGGGGCGTGGGGAGGCATGCCGCGACGCGCAGGATTGCATTGCGTCGAATGAGGGTCGGTGGCACGCCGATGGCCGCATGATAGCGAACGCTCCCCATTGCCGGTAGTCCATCTTGAAATGATTGACAAATTCGCGCGTCGGCGCGGCCGGCCAGCCAGGGGAGCGGGGCGTGTGTGGCAGCGCGTTCAGACGCGCTGCGCACGGTCAGGAGTTGTCGTCGGTCCAGCCGTCGTCGTTGCTGCCGAGGTCCATGCCGCCGCCGCTGTTGCCGTCGCTCCAGTTCGACGTGTCGCCGCGGCCGAGGTCGACGCCCGGGTCGGTTTCCTGCCGGCGACGCTCGCCGTCGACGATCACGTCGCGTTCGACCACGCGCTCGCGGCCGCCCGACATCGCCTCGCCGAGCAGCACGCCGGTCAGCAGCCCGCCCATCCCGCCGCCGAAACCGCCGCCGCCTTGCTGGATCACGACCGGCGGCTGCTGTTGCGGATACGGTTGCGGCGGGTAGGGCTGGCCCTGCGCGCCCGTCATGCGATCGGCTTCCTGCGCGTACACGGAGCCGCTGCCGTTCGCCGGTGCCGCGGGTTGCGCGGCCGGGTCGGGGCGGCCCTCGACACGCGCCTTCACGCTCGCATGGCGCTGTTCGAGTTCGTCGACGCGATACGGCGGCACCGGATTCTTGCCGTTCGACAGCGCCTCGACAAGCGTGCGCGCGTCGGTCTCGATCGCTTCGATTTCACCGACGAGCGCCGCGGCGCCGGGTGCCGTCGACAGCTTCGCATCGAGTTTCAGCGGACGAATGTCGTTCAGTACGTCGGTCGCGCGCTTGAGCTGCGTGCGGCGTTCGTCGTCGGCGCGGCCGTCGTCCGCCGTGCGCGCGCGCCGCAGCGTCCAGCGCAGCACCAGCGCGATGACCGCGACGATCAGCCCGAGGCCGATCCACATGCCGGTCGACGGGCCGTGTTTTTCGGCCGGTACGGCGGGCGCGAGCCCCGGCTGCAGCGTGCCGGCCTGCGTGGCCGTCTGCGCATTGCCGCTCACGCGTGCGGCGTCGGCGCGAATGCGCGACTCGGTCTGTGCGAAGCGCGACGCGTCGGTGAACTTCAGTTGCGGGTCGAGCGACTTGGCGCGCTCCAGTTGCGCGAGCGCGTCGGACGCGCGGCCTTCGCGGTCCAGCACCTGCGCATACAGGTAGCGCGCATGCGCGTTGTTCGGATGGGCGTCGATGACTTGCGACAGCTGCGTGTCGGCTTGCTGCCAGTTGCGCTGCGCGATCGATTGCTCGACCTGCTGCAGCGACGGGACCGCAAACGCGGCGGACGACAGCAACATCAGCGAGAGGCCGAGTGCGGCGAGAGATTTCTTCATGGTCGAACCGGGCGCAGGCGCCCGTCTCCTGACAATCGGTTCGCGCCGCGCGCCCGGGGCCGGGCCGCGGCGCGGTTGCCCGCAGTGGCCGTTACTGCGCGGGCGTATCGAGCTGCTTCTTCAGCGCGGCGAGGCGATCCTCGACCGACGGGCCCTTGTTCAGCGCGGCGAGCTTGTCGTCGAGCGCCTTGCCGCTCGACGTATCGGCCGAATTCAGGCGGGCGTCCGAGCGGGCGTTCTGCAGCGCGACCTTGTCCTCGAGCTTCTGGAAATCCTCGGACAGGTTCTTGCCGCCGATGCCGCCCAGCGCGCTGGCTGCGACGTCCTTCGCCTGCGCGATTTCCTGCTTGGCCTGCAGGATGTTCGAGCGCGCATTCAGGTCGTTGCGGCGCTGGCGCATGTCGGCGATCTGCCCCTTCAGCTTCTCGACCGACGGCTCGAGCGTTGTCAGCTCGGCCGCGAGCGCATCGCGCTCGGCTTCCGCATTCGACTGCGCGGCGAGAGCCTCGCGGGCGAGCGCTTCGTCGCCGGACTGCAGCGCGCGCTTCGCGCCGTCCTCGTACTTCTTCACCTTGTCGTCGGCCGCATCGCGCTTGCTGCGCTGGGTCGCGACCTGTGCCTCGATCTCGATCAGCGAATTCTCGGCACGGCCGATGCTGTCGTCGAGCTCCCGCACGATCTGCCGTGCGTCGCGCGACGGATCCTGTACCGAATCGGCCGCATCGTTCAGCAGGCCTTTGATCGTGCGCGAAACAGAGTCGAAAAGCGACATGAAATCCTCCGTGGTTAAAGGCGCCGCGCATTCGCGGCAGTGCCCGCCGCGGGCCGGTTGCGACCCGCGTGAGCCGGCGGATATTACACCACCGGTTCACTTAAATACGGCTTAAACGCGCGAGTTCAAGCGGCTCGAGTATCCGGATGCCGAACCTTTCGCGACTGAAAGAAAGAGCCGGCAACGCGCGATATCGCGTGTCCATCATAGGCCGAGGATGCCGACAATACGTGCCGCAAATCACGGCATTGCGGGAATTTTTACAAAAAATCGCGAAGCCACCCGGTCGATTTCATTAAAATGCGCTGTCACGTCGCGGGAACGGATCGCCGCGCGGCGGGGTCTGTCGACGTGACAGCCGCATCTCGATGCACCCACTCTGATTCATCCGCTTGCATTTCCGCATGCGTCCGAGGGCGCCACGTACGCCCGCCATTCCGACATGCCAATTATCAAACGACCGCCTTCTTCTTCCGACAGGAACGAACCCCACTACTCGCTGCGCCGCTCGCCGTCCGGGGCCTATTACCCCGATGACGACGATCGCGACGACGACCGTCGCGCGCAGCAGCGCAGCGGGGGCGGCGGTGGACGCCGCCGCACGTTCGGCTCGCGCGTCGCGCTGTGGTTCGCCGGCCTGTTCGCGACGCTGGCGATCGTCGGCGCGCTGATCGTCGGCTATGCGCTGGTCGTGATGGCGCCGCAACTGCCGTCGCTCGATGCGCTGACCAACTACCAGCCGAAGGTGCCGCTGCGCGTGTTCACGGCCGATCACGTGCTGATCGGCGAGTTCGGCGAGGAGCGCCGCAGCCTCGTGCGCTTCCAGGACATTCCCGACGTGATGAAGAAGGCCGTGCTCGCGATCGAGGACTACCGCTTCTACGAACACGGCGGCGTCGACTTCGTCGGCATCCTGCGGGCCGGTGTGGCCGACCTGATGCACGGCGGCGCGCGGCAGGGCGCGAGCACGATCACGATGCAGGTCGCGCGCAACTTCTTCCTGTCGAGCGAGAAGACCTACACGCGCAAGATCTACGAAATGCTGCTCGCGTACAAGATCGAGAAGGCCCTGACGAAGGACCAGATCCTCGAGCTGTACATGAACCAGATCTATCTGGGCCAGCGTTCGTACGGTTTTGCAGCCGCTGCACGGGTGTATTTCGGCAAGGACCTGAAGGACATCACGCTGGCTGAAGCGGCGATGCTCGCGGGGCTGCCGAAGGCGCCGTCCGCGTATAACCCGGTCGTCAATCCGAAGCGCGCGAAGGTGCGTCAGGAGTACATCCTGAAGCGCATGCTCGAGGTCGGCTACATCACGCAGCCGCAGTACGACGAAGCGATCAAGGAAGAGATCCACGTGCGCACGCCGGGCAACCAGTACGCGGTGCACGGCGAATACGTCGCCGAGATGGTGCGGCAGATGATGTACCAGCAGTACAAGGACGAAACCTATACGCGCGGGCTGACTGTCACGACGACGATCAACTCGGCCGACCAGGAAGCGGCGTACCAGGCCGTGCGCCGCGGCATTCTCGACTACGAGCGCCGCCACGGCTATCGTGGGCCGGAAGCGTCGATCAACCTGCCGGCGGCCGGCGACGAGCGCGACGAGGCGATCGACGACGCACTCGCCGATCACCCGGACAACGGCGACCTGCAGTCGGCGGTCGTGCTGTCGGCGTCGCCGGGCGCGGTCGAGGTGCAGTTCGTCGGCGGCGCGACCACGACGATCGGGCCGGCCGGGCTGCGCTTCGTGTCGGCTGCATTGGGCCCGCGTGCGAACAACGCGCTGCGCATCAAGCCAGGCTCGGTCGTGCGCGTGCTGAAGGACGGCAAGACGGGCTGGCAGGTCGTGCAGCTGCCGCAGGTCGAAGGCGCGCTCGTCGCGATTGCGCCGCAGGACGGCGCGATCCGCTCGCTCGTCGGCGGCTTCGACTTCAACAAGAGCAAGTTCAACCACGTGACGCAGGCATGGCGGCAGCCGGGTTCGTCGTTCAAGCCGTTCATCTACTCGGCGTCGCTCGACAAGGGGCTCGGGCCGGCGACGATGATCAACGACGCGCCGCTGTACTTCCCGCCGAGCGTGCCGGGCGGCACCGCGTGGGAGCCGAAGGACGACGACCAGCCGGACGGCCCGATGACGATGCGCACCGGCCTGCAGCGCTCGAAGAACCTCGTGTCGATCCGGATCCTCGCGTCGATCGGCACGCAGTATGCGCAGGAGTACGTGACGCAGCGCTTCGGCTTCGATCCGGCGAAGACGCCGCCGTACCTGCCGATGGCGCTCGGCGCGGGCCTCGTGACGCCGCTGCAGCTCGCGACCGGCTACGCCGTGTTCGCGAACGGCGGCTACAAGGTCGATCCGTACCTGATCGCCGAAGTCGACGATGCACGCGGCCAGCCGCTGCAGAAGTCGCAGCCGGTGATCGCGGGCGGCACGGCGCCGCGCACGATCGAAGGCCGCAACGCGTACGTGATGAACAGCCTGCTGCACTCGGTCGCGACGGCCGGCACGGGCGCGGGCACCAACGCGCTGGGCCGCAGCGACCTGCAAGGCAAGACGGGTACGACGAACGACGCGAAGGACGGCTGGTTCGCCGGCTACCAGCAGTCGCTCGTCGCGGTCGCGTGGATGGGCTTCGACCAGCCGAAGAGCCTCGGCAGCCGCGAATTCGGCGCGCAGCTCGCGTTGCCGATCTGGGTGAACTACATGCGCACCGCGCTGAACGGCGTGCCCGAGCAGCAGATGCCGATGCCGGACGGCCTGACCTCGATCGACGGCGAGCTGTACTACGCCGATCGCACGCCGGGCAACGGCTTCGTCGCGAACGTCGACATCAACCCGGCCGAGAACGCGATCAGCGCGAACGACGCGCTCGGTTCGGCCGGTGCGGCCGGGCTCGCGCCGCCGCCCGTCACGCCGCAGGAGAAGCAGCAGATCATGGACATGTTCGAGAGCAAGTAAGCGGTACTTTGTTCGTCAGACATGCGACGGGCGCCTTCGGGCGCCCGTTTTTTTGCGCGAATGGCCGGCAGCAGCAGGGGGAATCAGAACGACGCGCAGGCCGGCACGACCGTCATGCCGACCGATTGCTGGTGGAAGCGCTGCATGTACGCTTGCCGGATCGCGGCGAGCCGCGTGCGCGTGTCGGGCGTATCGTCGGCGATGATACGGATCACGAAGCTGTCTTCGCGCGTGACGCCGCCGGTCGTGCGGTCGCGCCACTGGCCGTGGGTGTCCCAGTAGGTGAGGCCATCGGGGAAGCGCGGCGTGACGATATCGGCGAGGAACGCCGTGCGTTCTGCCTCGGTGACAGGGCCGCGCCCCGTGATGTCGCGCCCGAACAGCAGGTCGGCCTGCAGCATGCGGCTTTCGCCCGGTAGCGTGCAGGACGCCGGTTGCGAGACGGGCGAGGGCGCCGTCGCGCAACCGGCGAGCAGCGCGAGCGCCGCCGCGCATGCAACCAGCGGCCGCATCTGCCCATTTCGTGACGATCGACCTTCGCGCGCGCAAAACGCTGCGCGCTCAACCACTTGCGTGCTTGTCCGGCGGGTTATCAACAGGGCTGTCAACATAATCTGGGGATAACCCTAGGTTGGGTGCGGATGCCCGATGTGGCGTCAGTGCTGGAGTTTCGCGTGGGCGAGATGCATGCCGAGCGTGCCGGGATCGGTGTTCGTGCCCGACAGCAGCACGCCGACGCGCTTGCCCTGCAGCGTTTCGCGCAGCGGGCCGAGGAGTGCCGCGAGCGCGGCCGCGCACGCTGGTTCGACCGACAGCTTCAGGTGCGAGAACAGGAACAGCATCGCGGCGCGCAGCGCGTCGTCGGACACGGTGACGATGCGGTCGATGTGGCGCCGGCACAGCTGGTAGCTGTATTCCTCCGTATGCGGCGCCATCAGCGAATCGGCGATGGTCTGCATCGCGCTCATCTTGATCGTGTGGTTCGCCGCGAAGCTGCGGCTCATCGCGTCGGCGCCTTCCGGTTCGACGCCGTACACGTGCACGCGCGGATTCGCGAGCCGCAGCGCGGTCGCCATGCCGGCCGCGAGCCCGCCGCCGCCGATCGGCACGATCACCGCGTCGAGGTCGGGCGTCTGCGTCGCCCATTCGTAGCCAAGCGTCGCGGTGCCGAGGATCGTGTGATAGCCGTTGAACGGATGGATGAAGAAACGGCCTTCCTCGGCCTCGATGCGTCGCACGAGATCGAAGGCCTGCGATGCGCTGCCCGCGAGCACGACTTCCGCGTGGTACTGCTTGCATTGCGCGATGCGCGTCGGGCTCGCGGTGTGGAACATCACGACCTTCGCGCTGCTGCCGAGCCGCATCGCCGCATACGCGACGGCCGCGGCGTGATTGCCGGCCGACACGCACGTGACACCGGCGTTCTTGCGCGCCTCGTCGAGTGCGAGCAGGTGCGTGAACGCACCGCGCGCCTTGAAGCTGCCGCTCGCCTGCAACAGCTCGAACTTGAAGTTGACGTGCGTGCCCTCGAGGGACGGCAGGTCGGCGCGCTCGAACACGGGCGTGCGCGCGACCCACGGCGACAACGCGAAATGCTGCGCGGCGATTTCGTCGAGCGTCGGAATCGGCTCGCCGTCGATCGTCGTATGGGCAGTGCCCTGTTGTTCAGTCGACATGACGTGGCGGGTGGCGGAGTGGGCCGGCCCGCACACGCGGGCCGGCGTGGCGGGAGGCAGTCAGTGCGCGTCGACCGACATGCTGCGGATGAACTTGCGCAGGAACTGCTCGCAGGCGGCGAGCTGCGCGAGCTCGACGTACTCGTTCGGCTTGTGCGCCTGCTCGATGTTGCCGGGCCCGCACACGACGCTCGGGATGCCCGCGCGTGCGAACAGCCCGGCCTCGGTGCCGTACGCGACCTTGCGCTTGTCCTGGTCGGCCGTCAGCGCGCGCACGAGCTGCGTGATCGCGGCCTGTTCGGTCGCGTCGAGGCCGGGTGCCGCGGCGATCTTCGAGAACTCGATCGCGGCATTCGGATGCTCGCGCAGCATCTGCGGCAACAGCGTTTCCTGCGCATACGCTTCGATGCGCGTGAAGATCTGCTCGGGATCGAGCGTCGGCAGGTTGCGGAATTCGAAGTCGAAGCGGCACTCGGCCGGCACGGTGTTGATCGCGTTGCCGCCCTGGATCGTGCTCGTCTGCGCGGTCGTGAACGGCACGTCGTACAGTTCGTCGAACGGGCCTTCGGCACGGAAGCGATCGGCGATGTCGCGGATATGGCAGATGAGGCGCGCCGCATACTCGATCGCGTTGAGCCCCTTCGGCGTCAGCGACGAATGCGCCGCGTGGCCGCGCACACAGCAGCGGTATGCGTTGATGCCCTTGTGCGCGATGATCGGCCGCATGCTGGTCGGCTCGCCGACGATGCAGCCGGACGGCTGCACGCCGCGCTTCACGAGGTCGGCGATCATCAGCGGCGCGCCCGCACAGCCGATTTCCTCGTCGTAGGACAGCGCGAAATGGATCGGCTTCGCGAGCTTCGTCGCCTGCATCTCGGGCAGCAGCGCGAGCGCCGCGCCAATGAAGCCCTTCATGTCGCAGGTGCCGCGGCCGTACAGGCGGCCGTCGCGGATCTCCGGCGCGAACGGGTTGCTGTCCCATTGCTGGCCGTCGACCGGCACGACGTCGGTATGCCCCGACAGCACGATGCCGCCGTTGGTCGAGCCGTCGTGCGCGGGCACGGTTGCGAACAGGTTTGCCCAGCCTTCGCGCGGATCATGCGTGATCGTCGACACGATGCCTTTCGCGGCGAGTGCATCGCGCACCGTTTCGATCAGGCCGAGGTTCGGCACGCGGCTCGTCGTGTCCATCGACACCAGTTGCTTGACCCACGGCAGGCTGACGAGCGATTCGTCGCCCCGGGTTGCGGCGGACGGCGCCGTCGCGTCGAGAGTGGACATGGCAAAACTCCGTCGGATGAATGGGAAAATCATACTCAAAAACGCGCCGGCCCGCCTTCGTCGGGCGCGATGCGGTGCAGCAACGTCGCGCCCGTCGGTATCGCGTCAGCGCGCCGCGGCGGCCGCGCCCTGTTTCGGGCCGAGCGCACGCAGCGTTTCCTTGATCGTCGACACGCGGATCGCGAGGTCGGGCGAGCGCGTCTCGATGCGCAGCTTGTCCTGCCCCGCGAGCTTGATGTGGCGATGCTTCTGCACCATGTCGATGATCCGCATCGGATCGATCGGCGGATTCGGCTCGAACTGCAGCCCGATCGCGACTTCGCTCGCGTCGATCTTCACGATGCCGAGCGGCTTCGCGGCGATCCGCAGCCGGTGCGTCTCGACGAGTGCGTGCGCCTGCGGCGGCAGCTTGCCGAAGCGGTCGATCAGTTCCTCCTGGATGCCGTCGATCGCGTCGCCGTGCTCGCAGTTCGCGAGCCGCTTGTACAGCGACAGCCGCTCCTGCACGTCCGCGCAGTAGTCGGCCGGCAGGATCGCGGGCGCATGCAGGTTGATTTCCGTCGTCGCGGCGAGCGGGGCGGTGAGGTCGGGCTCCTTGCCGTTCTTCAGCGCCTTCACCGCGTCGTTCAGCATGTCCGTGTAGAGCTGGAAGCCGATCTCGTGGATCTCGCCCGACTGCTTGTCGCCGAGCACTTCGCCGGTGCCGCGGATCTCGAGGTCATGCATCGCGAGATAGAAGCCCGAACCGAGTTCCTCCATCTGCTGGATCGCCTCGAGCCGACGCTGCGCCTGCTTGGTGAGCGACTGCGGATCGTGGACCAGCAGGTACGCATAGGCCTGGTGGTGCGAGCGGCCGACACGGCCGCGCAGCTGGTGCAGCTGCGCGAGGCCGAACTTGTCCGCGCGGTGCATGATGATCGTGTTCGCGCTCGGCACGTCGATGCCGGTCTCGATGATGGTCGTGCACAGCAGCACGTTCGCGCGCTGCGCGACGAAATCGCGCATCACGCGTTCGAGTTCGCGCTCGTGCATCTGGCCGTGCGCGATCACGATGCGCGCCTCGGGCACGAGCGCCTCGAGCATCGCCTTGCGGTTCTCGATCGTCTCGACCTCGTTGTGCAGGAAGTACACCTGGCCGCCGCGCTTCAGCTCGCGCAGCATCGCCTCGCGGATCACGCTTTCTTCCTCGCGGCGCACGAAGGTCTTGATCGCGAGCCGCTTCTGCGGCGCGGTCGCGATCACCGAGAAGTCGCGCAGCCCTTCGAGCGCCATTCCGAGCGTGCGCGGGATCGGCGTCGCGGTGAGCGTCAGCACGTCGACCTCCGCACGCAGCGCCTTCAGCGCTTCCTTCTGCCGCACGCCGAAGCGGTGCTCCTCGTCGATGATCACGAGGCCGAGCCGCTTGAACTGCACGTCCGACGACAGCAGCTTGTGCGTGCCGATCACGATGTCGACGCTGCCTTCGTTGATCTGCGCGATCGCCGCGTTCACTTCCTTCGCGGTCTTGAAGCGCGACAGCTCGACGATCCGCACCGGCCAGTCCGCGAAGCGGTCGGCGAAGGTCTGCGTGTGCTGCTCGGCGAGCAGCGTGGTCGGCGACAGCAGCGCGACCTGCTTGCCGCCCAGCACCGCGATGAACGCCGCGCGCAGCGCGACCTCGGTCTTGCCGAAGCCGACGTCGCCGCACACGAGGCGGTCCATCGGCTTGCCGCTCGTCATGTCGCCGATCACGGCCGCGATCGCCGCGGCCTGGTCGGGCGTTTCCTCGAAGCCGAAGCTTTCCGCGAATTTCACGTAGTCGCGCGGATCGAGCGAGAACGCGTGGCCTTCGCGGGCCGCGCGGCGCGCGTACAGGTTAAGCAGTTCGGCGGCCGTGTCGCGGATCTGCTGCGCGGCCTTGCGCTTCGCGCGTTCCCACTGGCCGGAGCCGAGCGCGTGCAGCGGCGCGCTGTCGGGATCGGCGCCGCTGTAGCGCGAGATCACGTGCAGTTGCGCGACTGGCACGTAGAGCTTGCTGTCACCTGAGTATTCGAGATGCAGGAATTCGGTCTCGCCTTCGCCGAGATCCATCGACACGAGGCCCATGTAGCGGCCGATGCCGTGCTGGGCATGGACGACCGGGTCGCCGACCTTCAGCTCCGACAGGTCGCGCACCATCGCGTCGACGTTGCTCGCCTGTTCCTGCCGCCGGCGGCCCGCGCGGCGGCCGAGCGCGCCGTACAGCTCGGTTTCGGTGACGAGCGCATAGCCTTCGCCCGGCACCGCGAAGCCGTTGGCGAGCGGCGCGACGCCGAGCGCGAAGCGTTCGTCGCTCGCGAGCCAGCCGGCGAAGTGGTCGTTCGACGCGGGGCGCAGGTGATGTTCGGCGAGCAGTTGCAGGATCGTCTCGCGACGGCCGGCCGATTCGACCGTCAGCAGCACGCGCTTGCCCGACGATTCGACGAACGTGCGCAGCGACGCGAGCGGATCGTCCGCATGGCGGTCGACGGTGAGTTCCGGTAACGCGGTCGCCCAGCCGCCGGCCGGCTGCGCGGGCAGCACGACGCGCGCGAACGGCTTCGCGAACGCGAAGAAATCCTCGTCGGACAGGAACAGCCGCTGCGGCTCGAGGATCGGCCGCTCGCGATCGTGCGCGAGGAACGCGTGACGCTGCTTCGTGTCGGCGGTGAAGCGCCGGATCGACGCCTCGAGATCGCCGGTGAACACGAGGTGCGCGTCTTGCGGCAGGTAGTGGAACAGCGTGGCCGTTTCGTCGAAGAACAGCGGCAGGTAGTACTCGATGCCGGCCGACGGCACGCCGTTGCCGATGTCCTTGTAGATCGGCGCGCGGCTCGGGTCGCCTTCGAAGGTTTCGCGCCAGCGGCTGCGAAAGGCCGTGCGCGCGGCTTCGTCGAACGGGAACTCGCGGCCGGGCAGCAGGCGCACGTCGCGCACCGGGTAGAGGCTGCGCTGCGTGTCGGGATCGAACGCGCGGATCGAGTCGACCTGGTCGTCGAACAGGTCGATCCGGTACGGCAGCGGCGAGCCCATCGGGTACAGGTCGATCAGCGAGCCGCGTACGCAGTATTCGCCGGGCCGCACGACCTGGCTCACGTGCTCGTAGCCGGCCAGCGTCAGCTGCGCCTTCAGCTTCGCCTCGTCGAGCCGCTCGCCCTGCGCGAACGCGAACGTGTACGCGGCCATGAACGAGGCGGGCGGCATCCGGTACAGCGCGGTGGTCGCGGGCACGAGCAGGATGTCGCAACGGCCCTCGCCGAGATCGTGCAGCGTGGCGAGCCGCTCGGACACGAGGTCTTGGTGCGGCGAGAAGGTATCGTACGGCAGCGTTTCCCAGTCCGGCAGCAGGCGCACGCGCGCATCGGGCGAAAAGTAGCGGATTTCCTGCGACAGCCGTTGTGCGTCGACCGCGTTCGCACAGATCACCGCGAGAAGCGGCACGTCCTGGCGGTTGTCGGCGAGATAACGGGCGATGGCGAGCGCGTCGGCGGAGCCGTGCGTGCCGTCGAAGGCGAAGCGCTGGCCGGGTTTGACGCGCGCAACGGGCGAGGCGGACGGGGTGGAAGCGTTATCTGGCATAGGGACGACAGGGGTGGCGTGCACGGGCGCATCGCGGTGCGCCGGTCGAGACGAAAGACCTATTATAAAATCCGCTTCTCGATTTCATCTTTCCGGCGTTTCCCTTCGTGACTCCCCGACTTTTCGCCCTGATTCCCTGTGCCGGCACCGGCAGCCGTTCCGGCTCGGCCGTGCCGAAGCAATATCGCACGCTGGCCGGCCGCGCGCTGCTGCACTACACGCTCGCCGCGTTCGACGCGTGCAGCGAGTTCGCGCAGACGCTCGTCGTGCTCGCGCCCGACGATTCCCATTTCGACGCGCGCCGCTTCGCGGGCCTGCGCTTCGCGGTGCGCCGTTGCGGCGGCGGCTCGCGGCAGGCGTCGGTGCTGAACGGGCTGCTCGAGCTGGCCGAATTCGGCGCGACCGACCAGGACTGGGTGCTGGTGCACGATGCGGCGCGCCCCGGCATCACGCCGGCGCTGATCCGCACGCTCGTCACGACGCTGAAGGACGATCCGGTCGGCGGCATCGTCGCGCTGCCGGTGGCCGATACGCTCAAGCGCGTGCCGGCCGGCGGCGACGCGATCGCGCGCACGGAGTCGCGCGACGCGCTGTGGCAGGCGCAGACGCCGCAGATGTTCCGCATCGGCATGCTGCGCGACGCGATCCTGCAGGCGCAGCGCGACGGCCACGATCTGACCGACGAAGCCAGCGCGATCGAATGGGCGGGCCACACGCCGCGCGTCGTGCAGGGCAGCCTGCGCAATTTCAAGGTCACGTACCCGGAAGATTTCGCGCTTGCGGAAGCGATCCTCGCGCGCCCCGCGAACGCTTCCTGACTTTCACCCCATCTCAATCGGAACACGCATGGATTTCAGAATCGGACAAGGCTACGACGTGCACCAGCTCGTCGAAGGGCGCCCCCTCATCATCGGCGGCGTGACGATTCCGTACGAGCGCGGCCTGCTCGGCCACTCGGACGCGGACGTGCTGCTGCACGCGATCACCGACGCGCTGTTCGGCGCGGCGGCGCTCGGCGACATCGGCCGCCATTTCTCCGACACGGACGCGGCGTTCAAGGGCGCGGACAGCCGCGTGCTGCTGCGCGCGTGCGCCGAGCGCGTGAAGGCGGCCGGTTTCACGATCCAGAACGTCGACAGCACGGTGATCGCCCAGGCGCCGAAGCTCGCGCCGCACATCGACGGGATGCGCGCGAACATCGCTGCCGATCTCGGGCTGCCGCTCGATCGCGTCAACGTGAAGGCGAAGACCAACGAGAAGCTCGGCTATCTCGGCCGCGGCGAAGGCATCGAGGCGCAGGCCGCCGCGCTGCTAGTGAAGCAGGGCGGCTGACGGCGGCTGGCGGCGGCGCGCGGTGAGCGATGCGCGCCGTGCACCGTTTCGCGGAAATGAAAAATGCCACGCATGAGCGTGGCATTTTCGTTTGAAGCGGGCGCCGCTCCCGGCATCGCTGCCGGTCGAGCGGTGCAGCAACCGCTTATTCGCCTTCGGCGGCGATCACTTGCGCGGCGGCGTTGATCACCGATGCGATGCGGCCGACGTCGCGCAGCTGCGTGACGGTCATCCCTTGTTCGTTCTTCAGCAGCGCATAGTGCGACTTCACGCAGAAGTGGCACTTGCCGACGATCGACGCGGCGAGCGCGTACATCTCGAACTTGCGCTTGTCGACGCCGCCGTGCGTCGCATAGGCGCCCATCCGCAGTTCGGCGCGCTGCGTCTTCAGGTCGGCGTCGTCGGCCATCTCGACATACGGATACCAGGTGTTGTTCATCCCCATCAGCGCGGCCGCCGTCAGCACGGCGTTCGTCTCTTCGGGCGACAGGACGCCGGCTTCGCGGATCGTCTTGATGAGCACCGTGCTCTTCGCCGCGATGGCCGCCGCCAGTGCGACGCCCACCGCGTCGGTGCCTTCGAGCGACGAGCGCGAGATCGTGCCGTCGAGGTTCAGGCGAATGTCCTTCGCGTAGTCGGGGATGCGTGCCTTAATCGAATCGATGAATTCCATTGATATCTCCTATGGGTTGGCCGTTAAAAAAGCCCGCAGGCAGGACGTGCGCCGCGGGCTTCGTGCATTGCTACGCTTACAGCGTTGCGCCGCCGACTGCGCGGTTGCACGGGCACAGTTCGTCCGTTTGCAGGCCGTCCAGAATGCGCAGGACTTCTTCCGGGCTGCGGCCGACGTTCAGGTTGTTCACCGAAACGTGCTGGATCGTGTTGTCCGGATCGACGATGAACGTTGCACGCAGGGCCACGCCGGCTTCCTTGTCGCGCACGCCGAGCTGGTCGATCAGCTCGCCCTTGACGTCGCCGAACGAGTAGTGATTCAGCTTGTCGAGGTCCTTGTGTTCACGGCGCCATGCGAGCTTGACGAATTCGTTGTCCGAGCTGCCGCCGAGCAGGACGGCATCGCGCTCTTCGAACTGCTTCGTGAGCTTCGCGAATTCGACGATTTCCGTCGGGCACACGAACGTGAAATCCTTCGGATAGAAGTAGATGATCTTCCACTTGCCCGGGAACGACGCTTCGGTGACGGTCTCGAATGCCGACTGGCCGTTTTCCTCGTGATTGTTGAAGCCCGGCTTCGCGGCTACGACGGTGAAAGCTTCGAGTTTATCGCCCACGGTTTTCATGCGGATACTCCTGTATGAGTTGGGAAGAAGACTGAGTCAAGCTACCTCGGTGCTGCAACGATGATGTGACAGCATGGGCAAAACTATAACACTATTAGCAAAGCACTTCAATAGATTTTGACTAACGATCTTCATAGCTTTTTTCAACCGGATCGATAGTGTGCGGTGCAAGAAGCGTGCGCGAGCGCGTCACGCAGTCGCACGTGCCTTGCCGGCACCGGGGAATTCGAGCGTCACTTCGAGACCCGCTTCGGGGTTCCGGTTGCGCAGGCGCAGCGCGCCGCGATAGCGGCCGACGAGCCGCAGCACGATCGCCATCCCGAGGCCCGTGCCGTCCGCCTTGGTGCGTGCGGTGTCGACGCGGTAGAACGGCCGCATCACGAGCGGCAGCTGATCCTCGGGGATGCCGGGGCCTTCGTCGCTCACCGACAGCTCGACGCGCGCATGCGACACGCGGGTCTCGACCGTGATGCGCGAGATGCCGTCCTGCTTGCTCTGGCCGTACTTGCGCGCATTCTCGACGAGGTTGCCGATCACGCGGCGCATGTCGGTCTCGTCGGCCTCGATGATCGCGCTCGGCGCGAGTCGCGTGCGGATCTCGACGCCGTCCTCGCCCGAGACGCGCGCGGCGACTTCATGCGCGATCGACGACAGGTCGACCGGCTCGGGCTTGCGCTGCGACGGGCGCGCGTAGTCGATGAAGGCCGCGATGATGCGGTCCATCTGCTCGATGTCGTCGACCATCGCGTCCTTGGTCGCCTGGTCGGACGGACTCATCTCGGTTTCGAGCCGCAGCCGCGCGAGCGGCGTGCGCAGGTCGTGCGAGATGCCCGCGAGCATCAGCGCGCGGTCGGCCTCGAGCTGCTCGAGGTCGCGCACCATCTGGTTGAAGCTGCGATTGGTCTCGGCCGCGACGCCCATTCCGCGCTCGGGCAGCAGTTCGGGCGTCTGGCCCGAGCCGATCTGCCGCGCGGCGAGCGCGAGCCGCGAGAACGGCCGGTTCACGAGGCTCGTGATGAACGCGGAGCCGAATAGCGACAGCGCAAGCGCGAACAGCCCCCAGCCAGCCCACTGCAGGCCCGTGACGTTGTCGAGCTGGTCGCGGTCGAGCGCGACCCAGTAATCGTCGTCGTCGATCTTGAAGCTGATCCACACGCCGGGAATGTCGTTGACCGACTGCGCGATCACGGTATCGTCGCCGAGGCGGCTGCGGATGTCGTGTTCGATCAGGCGGTTCAGCGATTCGTCGGGCTGCAGCTTGAACTTGTCGGTTTTCTCGCGCGGGTACACGCGCACGCCCTCGTTGCTCTCCAGATCCTGCAGCAGCGCGCGCCGCAGATCGGGATCGGAATAGAGCAGGGCGGTGCGCGTGAGCTTCACGACCGCGACGAGCTGGAGAGCCACGCGCTGCGCACGCGGCTCGCGCTCGATTACTCGAAAGCTCTGGAACCACGCGGCGAGACTGACCGAGATCAGCAGCGCGATCAGCAGGAAGGTGCGCCAGAACAGCCCGCCGAACGCGAGCTGCAGGAGGCGCCGGTCGATACGCATGGGACGGGCCGTGGGCGGGCGAAACCGGAAAGGAAAAAGGTCAGGCGGCGCCGTCCGGGATGAACACGTAGCCGAGGCCCCAGACAGTCTGGATGAAGCGCGGGCTGCCCGGATCCGGTTCGATCAGCTTGCGCAGGCGCGAAATCTGCACGTCGAGGCTGCGGTCGAACACTTCGTATTCGCGGCCGCGCGCGAGCTCCATCAGCTTTTCGCGCGACAGCGGCTGGCGCGGATGGCGGGCGAACACCTTCAGCACCGAGAATTCGCCGGTCGTCAGCGGAATTTCCTGGCCCGACTTCGTCAGCGTGCGCGTGGCGAGGTTCAGCGAGAATTCGCCGAATTCGAACACCTCGGTGGTTTCCGACGGTGCGCCCGGCAGTTCGGCCGGCGCCTGGCGGCGCAGCACCGCATGAATGCGCGCGACGAGTTCGCGCGGGTTGAACGGCTTCGGCAGGTAATCGTCGGCGCCCATCTCGAGGCCGACGATGCGGTCGACATCCTCGCCCTTCGCGGTGAGCATGATGATCGGCGTGCGGTCGTTGCTGCCGCGCAGGCGGCGGCAGATCGACAGCCCGTCTTCACCCGGCAGCATCAGGTCGAGCACGAGCAGGTCGAAACGCTCGCGTACCCAGAGCTTGTTCATCGCGGTCGCGTTTTCCGCGACGTATACGTTGAAACCCTGCTCGCCGAGATAGCGGCGCAGCAGGTCGCGCAGGCGAGGGTCGTCGTCGACGACGAGAATCTTGGAGGGGTTTTTCGTTTCCATGATCGGCATCTTATCGCGAATGGGAATTGACGCACGGTCACGTATTTTCGTGCGTTACAGTCGGTTACAAAATTTACCCGTAGTGTCGCGCCGAGTAAAGGCAGGCTATAGAGATTCCTTTACTCGAAGCCGAAATTCGGTAGATACTCCCCTGCACTCCATCATTCATCTTTGTACACCCGATTTCCGCAGGGTTTTTCAAGTACCAGAGGTAGCCGGTTGCCGCGTGACGAAGGGAACAAATCGACCAAAGAAGCGAGGACGGTCATGCGATCTGCCCGGATTGCACTGATGCTGACGATCGCGCTCGCCGGTCCGTATGCGTCGAACTTCGCGTATGCGCAGCGCCCCGAGCAGGGCGCACCGTCGCGCAAGCTGCCGCGCGGCAAAGCGCCGCAGTCCGACCGTACCGCCGAGATGACGGTTCGTTCCGCCGTGCCTCCCGATCTCGAGCAGCACCGCCGCGACGGGCACATGACGCCCGAGGAGCGGCACCTGCTGCGCCAGCACATCGAAGACGCCGTTCGCGAGTTGTACAAGCGCTGATACGCGCCGTCTTTCGCCCTGCGTGAACTTTCCCCTCGGAAAGAATTCGTAGCACTTTTTCCGTCAACTTTCGCCCACCGAATGCCGTTGTACCGGCATCCGCACCGCCGGTGCGTTCCGGGAGTCCATGACGATGAAAGCGAACGCTGCCGCACCGGCGCCGTCGCCTGCCATGCAGTCGCCGCTCGATGCCGACGACGCACTGTTTTTCCTGAGCCGCACCGGTTTCTCTCCCGCACCCGCCGACGTCGCACGCATCGTCGGCATGACGCGCGCGCAGGTCGTGGCCGACACGCTCGGCAGCGTGCGCCGTGAACCCGTGACGACGTGGCCCGACTGGATCGCCGAGCTGCCGCCGACGCGCGCGCAGCGCCAGGCGCTGACGCCCGACATGCGGCGCGACGAGCAGCGCGAGCGCAACGTCCGCTACGATGCGTTGCGCGCGGCCTGGATCAACGAGATGGTCGTCACGCCGTCGCCGCTGACCGAGCGCATGACGCTGTTCTGGCATGGCCACTTCACGTCGGGGCAGGACAAGGTGCCTTACCCGCAGACGATGGCCGCGCAGAACGCGCTGTTTCGCCGCGAGGCGCTCGGCAATTTCGGCACGCTGCTGCACGCGGTCGCGAAGGACCCGGCGATGCTGCAGTATCTCGACGGCGCGAGCAATCGCAAGGGGCGTCCGAACGAGAATTTCGCGCGCGAGGTGATGGAGCTGTTCACGCTCGGCGAGGGCCATTACACGCAATACGACGTGACCGAGGCCGCGCGAGCGATGACGGGCTGGACGGTCGATCCCGATACGCTGCGCTTCGAGGTGCGGCCCGAAGCGCACGATGCCGGCGACAAGACGATACTCGGTGAAACGGGGCCGTTCGACGGCGACGGCTTTCTCGACATCCTGCTCAAGCGGCCGGGCACCGCGCGCTTCATCGCCGGCAAGCTGTGGCGCGAGTTCGTGTCCGACACGCCCGATCCGGGCGCGCTCGATACGGTGGCCGAACGGTTCCGCGCGAGCGGCTACGACATTCGCACGGCGCTTGCCGCGCTGTGGTCGACCGATGCGTTCTGGGATCCGCGCAACCGCGGCGTGCTCGTCAAGTCGCCGGTGGAATTCGTCGTCGGGTCGGTACGGCTGTTCGACGTCGCGTACGGCGATCCGCAGATGCTCGCGAACACCGTGCGCACGCTCGGGCAGAACCTGTTCTATCCACCGAACGTGAAAGGCTGGCCGGGCGGCGCGCTGTGGATCAACAGCACCACGCTGCTGTCGCGCAAGCAGTTCGTCGAGCAGTTGTTCCGCGCGACGGAGACGGCCGGCATGCACCCGCCCGCGCATCCGATGGCGCCGTCGCCGAATGCGCGGGCGCATGCGATGCCGGTGGTCGACGCGGCGTCCGCGGCCGGCTTGCGCGGCACGCCGGCGAAGCCCGCGCGAGGCGGCCTGCGGTTCGACCTCGAACGCTGGCTCGCGCAATATCGCGCGCGTCCGCAGGCGATCGCGGGATTGTCGACCGAGCTGCAACTGCAGCACGCGGTGCTGCAACTGTCGCCGGTCGCGGCGATCGACACGGATTCGACCGGCAGCGCGTATCTCGAGGCGCTGCTGATGGATCCGGCCTATCAACTGAAATGAAGCAAACGACGACGAAGCGGGGCGCCGCCGCGGCAAAGGTGCCGGACGGCGAACCAAAGGATGCGCGATGAACCGACGTGATTTTCTGACGCTGACGGGCGCCGCCGCCGCGGCCGGCGTGTCGATGTGGCAAGCGCCCGCGATGGCGGCGGCCGCGACGCAGGCGGGGCGGCCGCCGGCGGCAGGCTATGCGAACGTGCTGATCCTCGTCGAGCTGAAGGGCGGCAACGACGGGCTCAATACCGTGGTGCCGTACACGGACCCGCTGTACTACCAGTTCCGGCGCAGCATCGGCATCAAGCGCGAGCAGGTGCTGCAGCTCGATGCGCATACGGGGCTGCACCCGTCGCTTGCGCCGCTGATGCCGCTGTGGCGCGACGGGCAGGTCGCGGTCGTGCAGGGCGTCGGCTATCCGCAGCCGAACCTGTCGCATTTCCGCTCGATCGAGATCTGGGACACCGCGTCGCGCTCGGATCAGTACCTGCACGAAGGCTGGCTCACGCGCACGTTCGCGCAGGCGCCGGTGCCGCCCGGTTTCGCGGCGGACGGCGTCGTGCTCGGCAGCGCCGAAATGGGGCCGCTGTCGAACGGTGCGCGTGCGATCGCGCTCGTCAATCCCGCGCAGTTCATCCGGGCGGCCCGGCTCGCCGAGCCGTCGTCGCTGCGCGAGCAGAACCCGGCGCTTGCGCACATCATCGACGTCGAGAACGATATCGTGAAGGCGGCCGACCGGCTGCGCCCGCGCGGCGGCATGCGCGAGTTCCGGACGGCTTTCCCGGCCGGCGCGTTCGGCACGTCGGTGAAGACCGCGATGCAGGTGCTGGCCGCGTGCGAGGCGTCCGGGCCCGGCGCGCAGGATGGCGTCGCGGTGCTGCGCCTGACGCTCAACGGCTTCGACACGCACCAGAACCAGCCGGGGCAGCAGGCTGCGTTGCTCAAGCAGTTCGCGGAAGGGATGAGCGCGATGCGCGGTGCGCTGATCGAACTCGGGCGCTGGAACCAGACGCTCGTGATGACGTATGCGGAATTCGGGCGGCGGGTGCGCGAGAACCAGAGCAACGGCACCGATCACGGCACGGCCGCGCCGCATTTCGTGATGGGCGGCCGTGTGGCCGGCGGCCTGTACGGTGCGCCGCCGGCGCTCGGCCGGCTCGACGGCAACGGCAACCTGCCGGTCGCGGTCGATTTCCGCCAGCTCTACGCGACCGTGCTCGGGCCGTGGTGGGGGCTCGATGCGACGCGCGTGCTGCAGCAGCGCTTCGATACGCTGCCGCTGTTGAAGGCGTGACGCGTGGTCAGCGGCGGCGCGATGCGCGCCACGCGATCCACAGCTTGCGGATCGGCGTCAGCGCGATGCGCTGGTGCAGCACCTGGTAGCCGTCGCGCTCGATTTCGTCGAGCAGCGCGCCGGCCAGTGCGATCTGCGCGCGCAGCGTGCGCTGTGCGCGGCGTTCGGTTGACGGAATCGCCGCTTCGGCCGCCGCGAGCGCTTCGCGCGCGCGGGCCGTCTGGAATTGCAGCAATTCGGTGAAGGCCGGGCTGTAGCGGCCATTCAGCAGATCGGCCGCGGTCACGTTGTAACGCTGCAGTTCGTCGATCGGCAAATAGATGCGACCGTGGCGCGCGTCGTTGCCGAGTTCCTGTACGAACTGCGCGAGCATCAGCGCGCGGCCGGCATCGGCGGCCCACGGCTGCGGGTCGGCCGGGTTCGCGGAACTTGCGCGCGCAACCAGTGACGCGAACGTGCCGCCGACTTGCGTGATGTAGCGCTGCAGGTTGGCGAAATCGAGATAGCGCGCCTGTTCGAGGTCCATCCCGTAGCCGTTGACGAGCGTGCGCAACGCGTCGGCCTCGGCGGCGATCGCCGGATGATGCTGCGCAAGCGCCTTCGTGACGGGGTGCGACGGCTGCCCGTCGGCCAGCGCGGCGAGTTCCTTGTGCCACCACGCGAGCTTCGTGTGTCCGACGGTTGGGTCGCTGGTTTCCTTGACGGTTTCCTCCAGTTCGCGGCGCAGCGCGAACAGCGCCGTCAGGCGCGGCTGCGTGGCGAGCGGCGCCTGCCGCAGTGCGTAGTAGACGCTGGAGCCTGCAGGGGCGGCCTTTTGCTGACAGTAGTCGTCGAAGTTCACGGGCGGAATCGGGTGGGGGGCGGGTTCGGGGGACGCGCGGCGGCGCGGTGCCGAAACGTCGAGCGCGGCATTCTAGCATCGCGGCACGACGGGTGCCGGCGGGGCGAGACAAGGCCGCACGGATCGGGTAGAATCTCGCGCTCGCCTGATCGGGCGTGCCGGTTTTCGGGCCGGCATGAAGTCCCGGGCGCGTGGCGCATGCTTCTTGCGTGCCGCGCGGTCAGGCGACAGAAATGCGCGTGAGTGGCGAAATTGGTAGACGCACCAGGTTTAGGTCCTGACGCCCGCAAGGGTGTGCCGGTTCGAGTCCGGCCTCACGCACCAAAAGCCGAACGCACCCCTGTCGGGGTCGTTCACGAAAAAGCGCTGCCGGTCGACCGACCGCAGCGCTTTTTTCATTGATGTCCGTTTTATTCGCCGACGTGCGTCCGTACGAACGCACACTGAAATCGGGCCGCGTGTAGTATCGAGTTCGCGATCGAATACGAGAAGCACAAATAGACCGAGGGGCCACCGATGAAAAACACCGTACGCATTCCGATTTCCGTCCTGGCGCTGATGCTGGCCGCGCCGGCTTTCGCCAATACGCCTGCCGAGAACATCGCATGGAGCGCTAAATCCGTACAGACGGTTGCATCGTCGTCGGCGTGCTCCGCGTACTCGGGGCGCGTGATGTCGAGCGGCGAGACGCTGTCGACTGAAAACGTACTGAAAGCGCTCGGCACGTCGCTGGCTGGCGCCGCGCTCGGCGCCGTCGCCGGCGGATATCAGGGCGCAGCGCCCAATCCGTGCCCACGTCCCGGCCTGTGACCAGCGCGCAAGCGAGTCGAGGCGTTCTCCGCTTCATCTGACACGAGCCGACAACACAAGCGCCGCGCGTCGCCCGATCGCGGCGCTTCGTCGTTTCAGGCGCGCCTACTCCCAGAAACTCCGGATCGCGACAGCGACGATCACCGGCACCGAGAACACCAGCGGAATCGCGAAGTACTGCGCTTCGCGATCGACGACCCAGCTATAGATCACCCACGCCGCGCCGATCGCGAACGTGATGAGACCGACCGTGACGGCGGCAATGTTCTGGACCAGCTTCGACGGCTGGCGGCGCGTTTTGGCATTGTCGTTGTCATCGCGCGGGGACGATTTCATCGGAAGAGTGCGGCCTCGGGCCGGAACAGGGGTAAAGGCACAGGAAACCCCATCCGCACGGATCGCGCAAGGGCCGGCGCGCGCCAGCCCTGTCACATCCGTTCCCGAGCGTTACAACCCGAACGATGCAGCCAGTTCGTCGAGCAGCGCGCGCTGGAACGCGACGAACCGCTCACCGGGCTGCTGCGCGATCGCGAGATCGAGCATCGGATCGGCGACATCTGTGCGAATGCCGCTCAGTTCCTCGACGATCGCGAGCCCGCAGAATGGCACGTACGCTTCCGAATACCCGCCTTCGTGAACGATCACGAGCCGCCCGCCGCAATGGCGCTGCGCGGCATCCTTCGCCGCGCGCGTCATGAACCGGTAGCTGTCGGTATGCAACTGCATGCGCGCGAGCGGATCGACGGCGCTCGCGTCGAGGCCGTTTGCAATGACGATCAGCTCGGGCCGGAAGCGCGCCAGCGCCGGCAGCACGATCCGCTCGAACGCGTAGCGATACGCGTCGTCGCCGCTGCCTGCCAGCAGCGGCACGTTCAGGTTCGCGCCCAGGCCCGCGCCTTCGCCGCGGTCGTTGGCGCCGCTGTAGCCGGGCGGAAAGCAGCGGTCCTGGTGCAGCGAGATCGTCAGCGTGTCCGGATCGTCGTAGTAGATCGACTGCGTGCCGTTGCCGTGATGCACGTCCCAGTCGATCACCGCGACGCGCTCGATGCCGTGTTTCGCACGGGCGGCCTCGATCGCGATCGGAATGTTCGCCAGCATGCAGAAGCCCATCGGGCGGTCGCGCAGGCAGTGATGGCCGGGCGGCCGCGACAGCGAGAACGCATTGGCCGCCCGCTCGCCGACGACCGCATCGACGGCCGCGATCGCGAGGCCGGCGGACAGCGCCGCGATCTCATAGCTGCCCTTGCCGAACGGCGCGAGATCGCCGAGGTCGCCGCCGTTCGCGTCGCTGAGCGCGCGGAACGCATCGAGATAGTGCGCCGGATGGATGCGCAGCAGATCGGTGGTCGTGGCCGGCTCGGCACCGCGCAGGTCGAGATGTGCAGCGAGGCCCGACGCCTGGACGAGCGACAGGAAGCGGCGCTTCGACTCGGGCGATTCCGCGTAGCCCGCGCTCGACGGCGGCTGAACCCAGCCGCCGACCGGAAAGAACAGCGCGTGCGTGCCGCCGGTGTGCCAGAAAGTGCGTTCGTCGGTGAAGAAGGCAGTGCGATTCATGGATGTGTGACCTGTCACGGTTGGGAGGAAAGGGCGGGCCGTGCGCGGCGATCGATATGGCGCAGCGCGGCGAACGACACGATCGCGACGGCCGTTGCGGCCGCGAACAGCGCGTGCATCGTGCCGCCGGCGTCGAGCATCAGTCCGGCGAGCAGCGGGCCGGCCGCGAGACCGGCGCCGATCACGAAATTGAGTGTCGCGACGAGGCGGCCCGACGTGTCGATCTGCGCGACGGTCGCGAGGATGAACGGCAGTACGAACGTCCACGCGAACTTGAACGCGAAGATCGCCGCGCTGTAGCCGCCGGTGTCGCGCATCGCGGCGAGCGCGACGAGCGACGCCGCGAGCAGCGCGTAACCGGCCGCCAGCATCGCGCGTCGCGCGAGCCGGCCGCCCGCGCACGAGGCGAGCGCCGCGCCGGCGATCCCCATCACGCTTGCGATCGCGAGCACGTTGCCGGTCGACTGCGGATCGAGCCCGGCCTCGGCCGCCGCGCGGCTCGCGAACGTCCACACGCTGCCGATCGCGAGATAGAACGTCAGCACTGCACCGATGGCGAGTACGACGAAGCGTCGCGGCGTCTGCATCGCGCCGCCGCGCGCGGATCGCGCAGGCGTCGTCCGCGCGCCGAGCGTCGACGGAAAGCCGCGCGACAGCGGTGCCGCGAGCAGCGCGAGCGCGGCGAGCGCGACATACAGCGCGCGCAGCCCGAACGCGGCGAATACATGCGGCAGCACGAACAGGCCGATCGCGCCCGCGATCAGCTGGCCGACGACCCACAGGCCGTACACGCGGTCGCTGTTCTCGCTTGTCGCCGCGCTCGTCATGCAGAGCACCATCAGCGAGCCGCCGCCGAGCGCGGTGACGGCGCGCAGCGCGAGCAGCGCGGCGAAGCCCGGCATCCACACCGCGGTCAGCAGGTTGCCCGCGCCGAACAGCGCGATGGAGAATGCGGCAACGCGGCGCGCGTCGACCCGGCCGAGCCACAGGTACGACGGCACGGTCGCGAGGCTGAACGCACCGAGTTCGACGAAGAAGTAGGTGCCGATCTGCGACGCCGACAGCCCGAGTTGCGTCGCGAGCTGACCGGCGACGGCCGGTGCAACGAGCAGCAGCAGCGGCGTGATCGCCGCGAATACGACGAGCGCGACGAGCGTCAAGCGTGCGAAGGCCGGCGCGCGGCCGTCGGGCGAGCGTGCGGCGTCCGGGGACAGGGTTTTCATGGCGGGATCTCGTTGGGGAAGTCAGAACAGGTGGTACATGCCGACCATCGCGCCGAACTGGGACGCGCCGGCGAGCGGCGTCGGGTCGTACTCGTAGACGGTCTGCGAGCTCTGGCCGCTGTTGCGCGCGTAGCCGAGGTTCACGTACGCGACGGTGCGTTTCGACAGCGCGTACGTGGTGCTCGCGATGAACAGCGTCGGGTGGCCGATCGCGGGCGTAGGCGAATCGGTGTGGTAGACGCCGACGTTCAGGCCGATCCCGCTCGACGTCTGGTAGCGCGCACCGCCCCAGACGATCGTGCGCGCCGCGTCGAGATCGCCGGTCAGGCGTTCGACGCCCGCATAGACGGTGAGCGGCAGCGTGGCGAACGCATAACGCGCGGCCAGCGTGCCGAGTTCGCGGCGTCGCGCGGACGTGTCGTCGGCCGGCGACACCTCGCCGTGCGCCTGATGCAGCACCGCGCTGACCGACAGGCCGTTGCTCGTGTACTGGCCACCGAGTTCGAGCACACGGCCGGCGCGCGTATTGCCGGCGACGCCGGACGTCGCGGCGAGCGCCTCGACGTCGAAGCCCGCGAACGTCGGCGACTGGTACTTGACCGAATGGTCGATGAAGTTCGCGTTCATCGGCACGAGGACGCCTTGTCCGCTGTACGACGCGTACCAGAGCGGGTCGTAGAACAGCGTCTTGTCGAACAGCACGCTGAACTGCCGGCCGAGCGTGACGGTGCCGACCGGCCCCGCGATGCCGACGTACGCGCCGCGGAAGAACGCGTAGCCCGGTGCGGTCGCGGTGCCGTCGTTGAGGTTGAGGCCCTGTTCGAGCTTGAACAGTGCCCGCCAGCCGCCGCCGAGATCGTCGTGGCCCTTGATCCCGACCTGCGAAGGCAGGATGCCGTAGTTCTGCAGCTGCACGCGCGAATGGCGCCCGTCGACGTGTGTCAGGTATTGCACGCCGGCGTCGAGCGCGCCGTACAGCGTGAGGGCGGATTGCGCATGCGCGGCGGCGCTGCACGCGGCAAGCGTCGCGGCGGTCGTGGCCGTGCGGATGAAGCGGGATTTCGTCACGTGGGGTTCTCCATACCGTGCTGCATCGTTTGTCGTTGGTGTAGTCGGGACGCAGTGTCCGCAGCGGGAAAACCTTCGAACAGTCGTACAGATGAACGGTGTGGAAAACCCGCGGTGCGCGGCGTCGACGCCGTGCGAGGCCGCGGCACGGCGTGCTGAGCAGCAGCAACGTGCCGCGCACCGTTCAAATGGATGGGGCTGGCGCCCGTTCCGGCACCGTGACCCGCCAAAAAAGCCGCTCGATATAATCGGCCGGTGTCGTTGCGCACGTCAGCAGCCCGATCGGGCAGGGGAGCGAAAGGTGAGGATCACGACGGATATCGGGCAGGATCTCGATGCGCTGCGCGACGTGCCGGCCGCCATCGTGCTCGACGAATTCGCGTGGCCGCCGCTGCCGTCCCGGCGCGCCGATTTCGACGGCGTCACGCATGGCGACGCCGCGCAGCGCGAACTCGGCCTGATGCTGCTCGACCTGTACGCGGTGGCCGCGCGGTCCGGCATCGGCGAATTCGAATGCCGGTTCTTTTCGCTGCTGCAGGCGCTCATTCCGTTCGACGCCGCGTGGACCGGCGTCGCGACCCATGCGCCGACCGGCCCCGTGATGCACAACAGCTTCCTGTACCGTCTGCCCCATGCGTTCTTCATCGACTGGAAGCGCGTGCGCGATTGCGATCCGCTGGCGCACCGCACGTTGCACGGCGCGCATGGCCGCGCGGTGCGGCTGACGGTCGTCGAGCCGGGGCTCGACGTGCGGTTTCGCGACTGGTGCGTGAAGTACGGGCTCGCGCAGCTGATGTGCGTGTGCACGCTCGATCGCCGCTTCGGCCTGACGACGTTCATGTCGATATACCGGCAGGGCCTCAACCGCCCGTTCAGCGACGACGATGCGCGTCGTTTCGAGGAGGTGATTCCGCACCTCGCCGCCGCGCTGACGATCAATCGCGCCGCGCAGCTCACGCGCGAGCGTCCCGAGTCGGTGGCGCCGGCGGCGCGCGCGCTGTGCGACAACTTCGGGGTGCTGCACCATGCCGATAACGGTTTCGACGACGTGCTGCGCACCGAGTGGCCGGCCTGGGCCGGCGCGCGCGTGCCGGACCCGCTCGTCGCGCACCTGCGGCGCCAGTCGGGCCAGCCGTTCGTCGGCGACGCGCTGCGCATCCAGTGCGTACCGGTCGCGGGGCTGTTCCAGATCGAGGCGCGGCCGCGCTCGCTGCTCGACCGGCTGAGCCCGCGCGAGCTGGCCGCGATCCGCTATTACGGTGCCGGGCGGTCGCACAAGGAGGTCGCGCAACAAATGGCCATTTCGCCGACGACCGTGCGTCACTACCTGCGCTGCGCGTACCGCAAGCTCGGCATGCACGACAAGAGCCAGATCGCAGGCGTGCTCGGCGCGACGGGCGGCGTGGCCGACGGCGAGCCCGTTGAAGCCGACGGCATGCCGCGCTGAAGCCTGCGGATGCGGGCGCATGGCACAGTTCCGCGGAATAGTTGTGTCTGCAACCATTGAGCGCTATGCTCGTCAGCTCCCATGAGACGGAATTCCATCATGAACGACACGAATTCGGGGTCGGTGCGCGCGGCGGTGGTCGGGGTCGGCGCGATCGGCGGATTGCTCGCGGCCGCGCTGTCGCGGGCCGGCATGACCGTGAGCGCGTACGCGCGCGGCGCGACGCTCGACGCGCTGAACGCGCACGGCGTGCGCGTGATCGACGAAGCGGGCGCAACCTCGTCGGTGCCGGTGCGTGCGAGCGACGATGCGGCCGAGCTCGGCGTGCAGGACTACGTGGTAATCGCGCTGAAGGCGCAGGCGCTTCCGGCGCTGGCCGAGCGCATTGCGCCGCTGGTCGGGCCGGACACCGTGATCGTCGCGGCGATGAACGGGCTGCCGTGGTGGTTCACGCACGGGTTGGCAGGATCGCTCGACGGCGTGCCGCTCGACGCGGTCGATCCGGCCGGCGCGGTGTCGGCCGCGTTGCCGCCTGCGCAGGCGATCGGCTGTGTCGTGCACCTGTCGTCGAGCACCGATGCGCCGGGCGTCGTGCGCCGCGGGCGCGGCAACCGGCTGATCGTCGGCACGCCGGATCGGCGGCTCGACGTGGCCGCGGCACGGTTTGCCGCAGCGCTCGCGGCAGGCGGTTTCGACGTCGAGTCGACGCCCGCGATCCGGACCGAAATCTGGACGAAGCTGTGGGGCAACATGAACATGAATCCGCTGAGTGCGCTGACGGGGTCGACGGCCGAGCAGTTGCTGGACGATCCGTTCACCCAGGAACTCGCGCTGCGGATGATGGAGGAGGCGGCTGCGATCGGCGCGAAGCTCGGCCTGTCGACGGGGATGAGCGGGCCCGAGCGGATCGCGGTTACACGCAAGCTCGGCGCGTTCAAGACGTCGATGCTGCAGGATGTCGAAGCGGGGCGTTCGCTCGAGATCGGGCCGATCCTCGGCGTGTTTCCGGAGCTCGGCCGCAAGCTTGACGTGCCGACCCCGTACTGCGACGCGGTGCTCGGGCTGCTGCGCCAGCGTGCGGCGAACAGCGGACTCTAGCGCGTGCCGGGCGGCCGGCGGTGCGGCCCGACGCCGGCAGTGCCGGCGGTGAAGCGCGGGACGTTCGTCGAACCCGGCGCATGACGCAAAGCGGGCCGCCCGCATTGCCGGTCAAGCAACGTGGACGGCCCGTCGAATTCGTCGGATCAATATTGCCGGCGCGGAGCCGGCGATGCGGCTCAGTCGTCCCGCTCGGTGGCGTGCGCGACGACCTTGTCGAGCAGCCGCTCGAACGTCTGGCGTTCGCTGTCGGACAGGCAGGCGAGCAGGCCGTCGTTCCATTTGCGCACGATCGGCATGATCTTGCGATGCAGCGCGCGACCATCGGCAGTCAGCGCGATCAGCACGATCCGGCCGTCTTCCTCGCTCGCGCTGCGCTCGAGCAGGCCCTGGCGCAGCAGCGCCTCGGCCGCGCGGCTGGCCTGGCTCTTGTCGAGATTGGTGTGACGCGCGAGATCCATGATCGAGAACGGACCGAACGCACCGACGGCGGCGATCACGCGCGCCTCGGGCAGCGAGATGTCGAGCTTGTGCCGGTACACCTCGCCGATCCCGCGGTCGGAGCGCTTCGTGAGCGCGTGGAGGCGATAGGTCAGAAACTGATCGAGCCCGGCTGGACGGCCTTTCATGTCGAATCCTGAAGAAAAAGGGCGGGCCCGATTGTTCCTGTATCGCGCGCTCGGGTCAACGGTCAGTGTGCACCGTATTTCAGGCGCGTCAATTGTTCCGCTTCGTTCGCGAGCAGATTCGCCGCGTCGCGGATCGCGACGTCGAGCGTGATCGGCCCGGGCGCCGGCGAAAAGCAGCCGGAAAAATGCTCGGACAGGCGCGGCAGCGCGGCCGGGTCGACCGCACCCGACAGCAGCGACGCGGGCACGCCGGCGGCCTGCGCATGACGGCACGCGATGAACGGCGCCTTGCCGTGCAGCGTCTGTACGTCGGAGCGGCCTTCGCCGGTGATCAGCCAGTCGGCGCCGGCGAGCGCGGCATCGAGCCCGACCTGGCGCGCGACCACTTCGGCGCCGGCTTCGAACTGCGCGCCGAGCATGTGCAGCGCGAAACCGAGGCCGCCCGCGGCGCCTGCGCCCGGCAGGTCGCGGGCGCGACCAGCGGACGTGCCCGTGGGCCGGCGATCGAGCGCGGCTTCGAGCAGGTCGGCGAAGCGGGCGAGGGCGGCGTCGAGGATCGCAACCTGCTCGGGCGTCACGCCCTTTTGCGGGCCGAACACGGCGGTCGCGCCGTGCGCGCCCGTCAGCGGGTTGTCGACGTCGGACATGCCGACGAATTCTGTTTCCTTCAGGCGCGGGTCGAGCGCCGACGCGTCGATGCGCGCGATGTCGGCGAGCCGCGACGGCACGGGCTCGACCGGCTGGCCGCCGGCGTCGAAGCACTGCAGGCCGAGACCGGCGAGCAGCCCCGCGCCCGCGTCGTTGGTGCTGCTGCCGCCGAGCGCGACGAAAAAGCGGCGCACGCCGCCGTCGAGCAGCGTGCGGATCGCCTCGCCCATCCCGCGCGTGCTGCGCGCGTCGACCGGCACGCTCATGCCGACCGCGTCGGTAATGCCGACGATCTCGGCCGTCTCGACGATCGCGGTGCGTGCGTCGATCACGCCGACCGCCGCGTCACGCGCCGCGAGCGACGCGCCGGCCACCTGCAGCGTGCGCCGCGTGCCGCCGCCCGCCAGCATCGCGTCGAGCGTGCCTTCGCCGCCGTCGGCCATCGGGCAGCAGCGCACGACCGCGTCGGGCCGGGCGCGGCGGATGCCGGTGGCGATCGCGTCCGCGACCTGCTCGGCGGAAAGCGAGCCTTTGAACGAATCGGGCGCGATGACGACGACAGGCGCGGACGGGTGTTGCGGCATGGTGTCTCCGGAAGGCGTGATTGGTGTGAGGAATGGCGAGGCCGCCATGACGGCTCACTGTCTATCGGAGCTTACAGGATGGCGGGCCCGCGGAGGATATGGCGTTCGGCATAGCGGCGATCCGCGCGCATTGCGGTGCGCGGGGCCGTCGGCATGGCGGGGAGGCATGCGCGGTGTGCTGATCTGGCGGTACGAGGAAAATTGTTTGCTAGAATAGTCGATTCTTCCGGCCAAAGCCGTGCTCCGAGCCGCTTGCGCTAGCCATCCGGCGCGTGCAGGGATGGCGTGGCGCTCCGGCGTGGCGTGTGGGTGCGACGCACCGCATGCTGCAGGCAGGCACGGCAAGGAAAACCCGATTCGCTCGAATAATTTTAGGACGATTGAAGCCATGGCTAACGTTGTTGAGAACCTCGGCAAGCTTGAACGCCGCGTGACGATTTCCCTGCCGAAAGACACCGTGCAGAAGGAAATCGACGCCCGCATCCAGAAACTCGCGAAGACCGTGCGCATGCCGGGTTTCCGCCCGGGCAAGGTGCCGGTGAAGATGGTCGCCCAGCAATACGCGGGTCAGGTCGAAGCGGAAGTGCTGAGCGACAAGATCGGCCAGGAATTCTTCACGGTCAGCCGCGCGGAAAACCTGCGCGTTGCCGGCCAGCCGAGCTTCGAGCCGAAGCAGGAACAGGCTGAGGACGCGTACGCGTTCGACGCGACGTTCGAGGTCTACCCGGAAGTGAAGATCGGCGATCTGGCGACGGCTGAAGTCGAGCGCTCGACGACGTCGATCGGCGACGCCGAAATCGACCGCACGCTGGACATCCTGCGCAAGCAGCGCGTGCACTTCCACGCACGCGGCGAAGCCGGCGAGCACGGCGACGGCGGCGCGGACACCGCAGCGAAGAACGGCGACCGCGTGACGGTCGACTTCGTCGGCAAGATCGACGACGTCGCGTTCCAGGGCGGCACGGCCGAAGATTTCCCGTTCGTGCTCGGCGAAGGCCGCATGCTGCCGGAATTCGAAACCGCCGCGCTGGGCCTGAAGGTCGGTGAAGCGCGCACGTTCGACCTGAAGTTCCCGGACGACTACCACGGTGCCGACGTTGCCGGCAAGACGGCGCAATTCACGGTCACGATGAAGAAGATCGAGTGGCCGCACCTGCCGGAAATCGACGCTGAATTCGCGAAGTCGCTCGGCATCGAAGACGGCGACCTCACGAAGATGCGTGCCGAGATCAAGGAAAACCTCGAGCGCGAAGCGAAGCGTCGCACGCAGTCGATCGTCAAGAACCAGGTGATGGACGCGCTGCTGAAGATCTCCGAACTCGACGTGCCGAAGGCGCTGATCGAGCAGGACCAGCAACGCCTCGTCGAAATGGCTCGCCAGGATCTGGCGCAGCGCGGCGTGCCGAACGCGAAGGACGCACCGATCCCGGCGGAAATGTTCGCCGAGCAGGCAGAACGTCGCGTGAAGCTGGGCCTCGTGCTGGCCGAGCTCGTGAAGTCGAACGGCCTGGAAGCGAAGCCGGAACAGATCCGCGCGGAAGTCGACGAGTTCGCGAAGAGCTACGAAGACCCGAAGGAAGTGGTCCGCTGGTATTATTCCAACCAGCAGCGCCTCGCCGAGATGGAAGCGTTCGTCGTTGAAAGCAACGTCGTCGATTTCGTGCTGGGCAAGGCGAAGGTGACGGACAAGGAAGTGAGCTTCGAGGCACTCGCGAGCGCATCGGCGCAAGCGTAAGTGTTGCTCTAGCGGCGTGCCGGCTGTCGGAGCGACGGCCCGCACGCCGTTTTTACGTCAAGCGCACGGTTGCCATTAATATGGCGATTGAGCGGGCGGCTTCCTTCCGTTCAATTTTCCATTCGAACAAGGTTCATTGAATGATCACTCGCGCTGAATTGCTGGACATGCTTGCTTCGAACGCGCCGCAGGGTTTCGAGGCGCAAGCGCTGGGGCTGGTGCCGATCGTCGTCGAAACGAGCGGCCGCGGCGAGCGTTCGTACGATATCTACTCGCGTCTCCTGAAGGAGCGCCTGGTGTTCATGGTCGGCGAAGTGAACGACCAGACCGCCAACCTCGTGGTCGCGCAATTGCTGTTCCTGGAGAGCGAGAATCCCGACAAGGACATCAGCCTCTACATCAACAGCCCGGGCGGCTCGGTGTCGGCCGGCATGGCGATCTACGACACGATGCAGTTCATCAAGCCGGACGTGTCGACGCTGTGCATGGGCCTCGCGGCCAGCATGGGCGCATTCCTGCTCGCATCGGGTGCGAAGGGCAAGCGCTTTGCGCTGCCGAACTCGCGCGTGATGATTCACCAGCCGCTCGGCGGCGCGCGCGGCCAGGCGTCCGACATCGAGATCCAGGCACGCGAAATCCTCTACCTGAAGGAGCGGCTGAACCAGTTGCTCGCGCAGCACACGGGCCAGGACGTCGAGCGCATCGCGCGCGACACCGACCGTGATAACTTCATGTCGAGCGAGGACGCGAAGGCGTACGGGCTGATCGATCAGGTGCTGCTGAAGCGCCCGTGAGCATAAGTGGGGTGCCGCCCCGTTTCGTCCGGCGGCCCCTGCTGTCCCGAACGCCCTTGAGCATCTGCGGCAAGCACATCCAGCCGGCTCCGGTCGCGCCCTAGGCGCGGCGTCCGGAGCATTCGGCGTATCATGTCATTTACCTGTCCGGAGGCTCTACATTCATGGCGGACAAAAAAGGTTCGAACAGCGAGAAGCTGTTGTATTGCTCGTTTTGCGGGAAAAGCCAGCATGAGGTGAAAAAACTCATCGCGGGCCCGTCGGTGTTCATCTGCGATGAATGTATCGACCTCTGCAACGAGATCATTCGCGACGAGGCGGCTGCCGCCGGCGTCGAGGCCAGCCTGTCCCGGTCGGATCTGCCGAGCCCGCAGGAAATTCGCGACATCCTCGATCAGTACGTGATCGGCCAGGAGCGCGCGAAGAAAATCCTCGCGGTGGCCGTGTACAACCACTACAAGCGCCTGAAGCATCTCGACAAGAAGGACGACGTCGAGCTGTCAAAGAGCAACATCCTGCTGATCGGCCCGACGGGCTCCGGCAAGACGCTGCTCGCGCAGACGCTCGCGCGGTTGCTGAACGTGCCGTTCGTGATCGCCGATGCGACGACGCTGACCGAAGCCGGCTACGTCGGCGAGGACGTCGAGAACATCATCCAGAAGCTGTTGCAGAACTGCAACTACGAGGTCGACAAGGCCCAGCGCGGGATCGTCTACATCGACGAAATCGACAAGATCAGCCGCAAGTCGGACAACCCGTCCATCACGCGCGACGTGTCGGGCGAGGGCGTCCAGCAGGCGCTGCTGAAGCTCGTCGAGGGCACGATGGCATCGGTGCCGCCGCAGGGCGGCCGCAAGCACCCGAACCAGGATTTCATCCAGGTCGACACGACCAACATCCTGTTCATCTGCGGCGGCGCGTTCGACGGTCTCGAAAAGGTGATCACCGATCGCACCGAGAAAACCGGCATCGGCTTCGGCGCGACGGTCAAGAGCAAGCAGGAACGCGACGCGGGCGAAGTGCTGCGCGAAACGGAACCGGAAGACCTGATCAAATTCGGTCTGATCCCCGAATTGATCGGCCGCCTGCCGGTGGTCGCGACGCTCGGCAAGCTCGACGAAGCCGCGCTGATGAAGATCCTGGTCGAGCCGAAGAATGCGCTCGTCAAGCAGTATCACAAGCTGTTCGCGATGGAGCGCGTCGAGCTCGAGATCCGGCCGGGTGCGTTGCAGGCAGTCGCCCGCAAGGCGATCCGCCGCAAGACTGGCGCGCGCGGTTTGCGTTCGATCATCGAACAGGCGCTGCTCGACGTGATGTACGAGCTGCCGACGATGAAAGGGGTCAGCAAGGTCATCATCGACGAGAACGTCATCGATGGCGACGGCAAGCCTTTGCTGATCTACGAGGACACGCCGAAGGTGGCGGGTTCGAACTGACCGGCTTGCCGACGATGTTCTGCGAAAAAGGCCGTTCATGAGACCGTGGGCGGCTTTTTTTCGTTTATCTTGTGGGTAACTCTGACTCGACACGCGGTGGTTACTTTCTTACCGAATATTTCCCGCACTTGAAGGCTTGCAATTCGTTGTGGCGGCCTCAATTACCGAACAATTGATTCCACTCATGGGGAAATGAAATGTCAGGCACCCAACTTCTCCCGCCGGAACGCATCACGCTCCCGCTGCTGCCGCTGCGGGATGTCGTCGTTTTCCCGCACATGGTGATTCCGCTCTTCGTGGGCCGGCCGAAATCGATCAAGGCCCTCGAAGCAGCGATGGAAGGCGGCAAGCACATCATGCTCGTCGCCCAGAAAACCGCGGCCAAGGACGAACCGACCGAAAAGGACATGTACGAGGTCGGTTGTATCGCCAACATCCTGCAGATGCTGAAGCTGCCGGACGGCACCGTGAAGGTGCTCGTCGAGGGCCTGCAGCGCGCGAAGGCGTTGTCGATCGAAGAACAGGAGACGCAGTTCTCCTGCGACGTGATGCCGCTCGAGCCCGATCACGCCGACAGCGCTGAAACGGAAGCGCTGCGCCGCGCGATCGTGTCGCAGTTCGACCAGTACGTGAAGCTGAACAAGAAGATCCCGCCGGAGATTCTCACGTCGCTGTCGGGTATCGACGAAGCAGGCCGCCTCGCGGACATGATCGCCGAGCGCCTGCCGCTGAAGCTCGACCAGAAGCAGCACATCCTCGAGATGTTCCCGGTCATCGAGCGCCTCGAGCACCTGCTCGCGCAACTCGAAGCCGAGATCGACATCCTGCAGGTCGAAAAGCGCATCCGCGGGCGCGTGAAGCGCCAGATGGAAAAGAGCCAGCGCGAGTACTACCTGAACGAGCAGGTCAAGGCGATCCAGAAGGAACTGGGCGAAGGCGAGGAAGGTGCGGATCTCGAGGAACTCGAGAAGCGCATCAACGCCGCGCGCATGCCGAAGGAAGCCAAGAAGAAGGCCGACGCCGAGCTGAAGAAGCTGAAGCTGATGTCGCCGATGTCGGCGGAAGCGACCGTCGTGCGCAACTACATCGACACGCTGATCGGCCTGCCGTGGCGCAAGAAGAGCAAGGTCAACAACGACCTGTCGAACGCCGAGCAGGTGCTCGACGAGGATCACTTCGGCCTCGAGAAGGTCAAGGAACGGATCCTCGAGTATCTCGCGGTGCAACAGCGCGTGGACAAGGTCAAGGCACCGATCCTGTGCCTCGTCGGGCCTCCGGGCGTCGGCAAGACCTCGCTCGGCCAGTCGATCGCCCGTGCGACGAACCGCAAGTTCGTCCGGATGGCGCTCGGTGGCGTGCGTGACGAAGCCGAGATCCGCGGTCACCGCCGTACGTACATCGGTTCGATGCCGGGCAAGATCCTGCAGAGCCTGACTAAGGTCGGCGTGCGCAATCCGCTCTTCCTGCTCGACGAAGTCGACAAGATGGGTATGGATTTCCGCGGCGATCCGTCGTCGGCGCTGCTCGAAGTGCTCGATCCGGAACAGAACCACACGTTCGCCGATCATTACATCGAAGTCGACTTCGATCTGTCGGACGTGATGTTCGTCGCGACGTCGAACTCGCTGAACATCCCGCCGCCGCTGCTCGACCGGATGGAAGTGATCCGTCTGTCGGGTTACACGGAAGACGAGAAGGTCAGCATCGCCCAGCGTTACCTGCTGCCGAAGCAGAAGAAGAACAACGGGCTGAAGGACGGCGAGATCGATGTCACCGAACAGGCGATCCGCGACATCATCCGCTACTACACGCGCGAAGCCGGTGTGCGTTCGCTCGAGCGGGAAGTGTCGAAGATCTGCCGCAAGGTCGTGAAGATGCTGCTGCTGAAGAAGGCATCGGGCGCGATCAAGGTCGACGGCGAGAACCTCGATACGTTCCTGGGCGTGCGCAAGTACGACTTCGGCCTCGCGGCGAAGGAAAACCAGGTCGGTCAGGTCACGGGTCTTGCGTGGACGGAAGTCGGCGGCGATCTGCTGACGATCGAAGCCGCGGTGATGCCGGGCAAGGGCAACGTGATCCGTACGGGTTCGCTCGGCGACGTGATGAAGGAGTCGGTCGAGGCGGCGCGTTCGGTCGTGCGCTCGCGTTCGCGCCGTCTGGGCATCAAGGACGAAGCGTTCGAGAAGCAGGACATCCACATCCACGTGCCGGAAGGCGCGACGCCGAAGGACGGTCCGTCCGCAGGCGGTGCGATGACGACCGCGCTGGTGTCGGTGCTGACGGGTATCCCCGTGCGAGCCGATGTCGCGATGACGGGCGAAATCACGTTGCGTGGCGAAGTGCTGCCGATCGGCGGGCTGAAGGAAAAGCTGCTGGCTGCGCATCGCGGCGGCATCAAGCTCGTGCTGATTCCGGAAGAGAACGTGAAGGATCTCGCGGACATTCCGGACAACGTGAAGAACGCGATCGAGATCGTGCCGGTCCGCTGGATCGACAAGGTGCTGGAGCTCGCGCTCGAGCGTTCGCCGACTCCGCTGCCGCCGGAAGAAGAAGCGAAGGCCGCGGCGCCGGTCGGCGAGGCGGCGAAGGATGCCGGCTCGACGGAAGTCGTCAAGCACTGAGACCCTGAGCGCCGTCGTTGCTGACGGTTGTTCACAAAACCCGCGGCGTGTCCGCGGGTTTTTTTATGCGCATTGAAAACGCGTGCGCGAGCGTTTAAAAAAATTCGCGGACGGGCTTGGCAAAATGATCGGGGATGAATTAAACTTGCGGGCTCGCTGGTTGTTGATGCGGAAACGCAGATCGCAGTCAGAACGAATCGGAAACGGGTGCTTAGCTCAGCTGGTAGAGCGGCGCCCTTACAAGGCGTAGGTCGGGGGTTCGAACCCCTCAGCACCCACCAGTTTCCCGATTCAGCCAGACCAAGGAGCGGTAGTTCAGTCGGTTAGAATACCGGCCTGTCACGCCGGGGGTCGCGGGTTCGAGTCCCGTCCGCTCCGCCAAAAAATGAGAAAGCCTGCCTTGTGCGGGCTTTTTCATTTGCGTCGTCGATTGCGCCCGCCGGCGGGCGCGTGACTGCGGAGCGGAGGAAGCCGCCTGCGCGGCTTCCGGCGGGACTCGAAGGGATGCGCGTGCACGCGCAGCCGCGGCCTGCAGGATGTAGGCGAGTCCCGTCCGCTCCGCCAAAAAATGAGAAAGCCCGCCTTGTGCGGGCTTTTTCATTTGTACCGTCGAGTGATTCCGGTTTCGCCCGCACCCGGCACGCCTGCTTTTCTCCCGTCCCACCCCGTATGTTGTAATATCGGACGTTTTGTCCAATTTTCCCGTCACGCATGCTCGATTTCTTCCGTAATCACCAGCGCCTGATGATGGCGCTCCTGCTCCTGATCGTGTTGCCGGGGCTGGGTTTCGTCGGGATCCAAGGCTTCCGCGGCTTCTTCGACGACAGTGCGAACGTCGCGGCAGTCAACGGGCACAAGATCACGCGGGTCGAATTCGACGGCGCGTTCCGCCAGCAGATCGACCAGGCACGCCAGGCACTCGGCGGGCAGTTCGACATCAAGATGTTCGATACGCCCGAGCATCGCAAGCAGGTGCTCGACGGCCTGATCCAGCAACGCGTGCTGGCCGACGAGACGCAGCGTCTCCACCTCACCGCCTCCGACAACGCCGTGCGCGATGCGCTGATGAGCGACCCGATGATCGCGGCGCTGAAGAAGCCCGACGGTTCGATCGACGTCGAGCGCTATGCGCAGCTGCTGTCGTTCCAGGGGATGACGCCCGAGCAGTACCAGGAGCGCGTGCGCTACAGCCTGTCGCTGCAGCAGATTCCGGCCAGCATCGTGTCGAGCGCATTCACGCCGAAGAGCCTCGCGCAACGTCTGTCCGAACTCGCCGCGCAGCAGCGCGACGTGCAGGCGCTGGTGCTGAAGACGAGCGACTTCGCGGCGAAGGTCCAGCCGACCGATGCACAGCTCACCGCGTACTACGACGCGCACAAGCAGAGCTTCGCGACGCCGGAGACCGCCACGATCCAGTACCTCGTCTATTCGCCGGCCGCGGCGGCCGCAAGCGCGCAGCCGACGGACGCCGACATCAAGAAGTTCTACGACGACAACCCGACGCACTTCCGCACCGAAGCGCAGGTGCGCGTGAGCCACATCTTCATCGCGGCGCCGGGCAGCGCCAGCGCGGCCGACAAGACGGCGGCGAAGACGAAGGCCGAGCAACTGCTCGCCGACGTGAAGGCGCATCCGGACCAGTTCGCGCAGATCGCGCAGAAAAACTCGCAGGACGCGCCGTCGGCAGCGAAGGGCGGCGACCTCGGCTTCATCACGCGCGGCTCGACGGCAGGCGGCAAGGCGTTCGACGATGCCGCGTTCGCACTCAAGCAGGGTGACGTGAGCGGTGTCGTGCAATCGGATCTCGGCTTCCACATCCTGAAGGCGACCGAAGTGAAGCCGGCAGCCGTCAAGCCGTTCGCGGAAGTGAAGGACGAAATCGCAGCCAGCCTGAAGCAGCAGTACGCATCGAAGGCGTTCACGGACAACGCGGAAGGCTTCACGTCGACCGTGTATGAAAAGGCGAAGACGCTGCAGCCGGCCGCGGACAAGTACAAGCTGACGATCCAGACGGCCACCGTCACGCCGACGCCGAATCCGCAACTGCCGCCGACGAGCCCGCTGAACAATCCGAAGTTCCTGGCCGCCGTGTTCGCGAACGACTCGGTGAAGAGCCAGAACAACACGCAGGCGATCGACGTCGGCAACAACACGCTGATCTCGGCGCGCGTGACCGACTACAAGCCGGCTGCCGTGCCGGCGCTCGATGCGATCAAGGACGTCGTGCGCCAGAAGGTCGTCGCCGAGCAGGCCGCGGAACTCGCGAAGAAGGATGGCGCGGCGAAGCTTGCCGAGCTGCAGAAGTCGAAGTCGGCCGACGGGTTCTCGGCTGCGCAGAAGGTGTCGCGTACGCAGTCGCAAGGCCTGACGCCGGCTGCACTGAGCGCCGTCTACAAGGTCGATGCGAAGACGCTGCCGGCCTACGTCGGTGTCGATCTCGGCGCGGACGGCTACGCGATCTACCGCGTGAACGCGGTGATCCCCGGTTCGGCGGTCGATCCGCAGCAACTGGCGGCCGCGCAGCAGCAAATGGCTCAGGTCGACGCACAGAGCGAAGGCGAGGCCTATCTCAGCGCGCTGCGCGATCGCTCGAAGGTGAAACTGTACGGTTCGACGTCCAGCCAGAAGCAGGACGGCGACGACTGAGCATCGTTGCGCAAGCAACCCGAAAAGCCCCGCTTCGAGCGGGGCTTTTTGTTTTCCGGCAGGGGGGCGTCAGCCGCGCGGCTTGCCGAGCAACGGCTTCAGCGCCGGCCACACGTTGTCGAGCAGAATGCCCTGCGCCTGCTGCGCGGGATGCATCTGGTCGGCCTGGAACATCTCGGGCTTGTTCTCGATGCCGGCCAGCAGGAACGGCACGAGCGGCACGCCGAGATCCTTCGATAGCCGCGTGTAGACGGCGTGGAACTTCTGCGTGTAGTCGGGGCCGTAATTGGGTGGCACGTACATGCCGACCAGCACGACCCTGGCTTGTGCGCGCCGCGCGCCGGCGATGATGTCGCGCAGGTTCTGCTCGGTCGTCGCGAGCGGCACGCCGCGCAGCGCATCGTTCGAACCGAGCTCGACGACCACGATCGACGGCTTGAGTCGCTGCAGCACCGCGGGCAGCCGCGCACGGCCGCCGCTCGTGGTGTCGCCGCTGACGCTGGCGTTCGCGACGCTATAATCGATTCGCTCGGTCGTGAGCCGTTGCCGCAGCAACGCCACCCAGCCGGTGTCGCGCGGTAGCCCGTATTCGGCCGACAGGCTGTCGCCGAGCACGACGATCACGGGCTGGCCCGATGTCTGCGCCGTCGCGGCGCGTGCCGGCACGGTGACGGCCAGCAGGGTGCCCAGCAGCGCGGCAGCCGCCGTGCGCCTTTTCCAGCGAAATGTCGTGTCCATGTTCAAGATTACCGATCCGATCATCGAAGTCCATGACGTGTGCAAGCGGGTCGCCGATGCGACGGGCGAGCTGACGATCCTCGACGGCATCACGCTTGCCGTGCGGCCGGGCAGCAGCCTTGCGATCGTCGGCGCGTCGGGGTCGGGTAAATCGACGCTGCTCGGCCTGCTCGCAGGGTTGGACAGCGCGACGAGCGGCACGGTTCGCCTGCTCGGGCGTGCGCTCGACCAGCTCGACGAGGACGACCGCGCCGCGCTGCGCAACGGGGCGGTCGGGTTCGTGTTCCAGTCGTTCCAGCTGATGCCGCACCTGACGGCGCTCGAGAACGTGATGCTGCCGCTCGAGCTGCAGGGCGGCATCAGTGCGCGCGATGCGGCCGACCGCGCCCGCGCGCTGCTCGTGCAGGTCGGTCTCGGCGAACGCACCGCGCATTATCCGAAGCTGTTGTCGGGCGGCGAGCAGCAACGCGTCGCGCTGGCGCGCGCGTTCGTTACGCGTCCGGCGATCCTGTTTGCCGACGAGCCGACCGGCAGTCTCGACGCGGCGACAGGCCATGCCGTCATCGACCTGATGTTCGAACTGAACCGCACGCACGGCGCCACGCTCGTGCTCGTCACCCACGATGCCGAACTCGCGCGCCGCTGCGCGACGACCGTCACGCTCGACACCGGACGTATCGTCGCGCCGCACACGGCATAACGCTGCGCGGCGATTCATCTGCCGGCCACGCAGCGCGTACTGCGTGGCCGGCACGGGCATCGCGCCGTTGCGTCAGCGCTTCAGCGCCGCGCGGGCGCGCTCGATCAGTGCCGTGGTCGACGAGTCGTGCTTCGCGGGATCGACCGATTCGGCCGACAGGTCGGCTTCCACCACCTTGCCGAGAATCTTGCCGAGCTCGACGCCCCACTGGTCGAACGGATTGATGTCCCACACCGTGGCCTGCACGAGCACCTTGTGTTCGTAAAGCGCGATCAGCGCGCCGAGCGTGCGCGGCGTCAGCGCATCGACGAGCAGCGTCGTGGTCGGGCGATTGCCGGGGAACGTCAGGTGCGGCGCGAGCGCCTCCTTGCCGGGCCCGGCGACCTTGCGCGCTTCTTCAAGGGTGCGGCCGAGCATCAATGCCTCGCTCTGCGCGAAGCAGTTCGCGAGCAGCTTCGGATGATGGCTCGCGAGCGGATGCTCGGGCGTCAGCACCGCGATGAAGTCGATCGGCACGATCGTCGGCCCCTGGTGCAGCATCTGGAAGAACGCATGCTGGCCGTTGGTGCCCGGCTCGCCCCACGTGACGGCCGACGTCGGGTAATCGACGAAGGTGCCGTCCAGGCGCGCGGATTTGCCGTTGCTCTCCATTTCGAGCTGCTGCAGGTACGACGGCAGGTAGTGCAGCGCTTCCGAGTACGGCGCGACGAGATAGCTCTGCGAACCGAAGAAATTCCGGTACCAGATGCCGATCAGGCCGAGCAGCACCGGCAGGTTGCGCTCCAGCGGCGCTTCGCGGAAATGGCGGTCCATGTCGTTCGCGCCGGCCAGCAGCTCGTCGAACTGCTCGGGGCCGATCGCGATCATGATCGACAGGCCGACCGCCGACCACAGCGAGTAGCGGCCGCCGACCCAGTCCCACATTTCGAACACGTTTTCCGCGGCGATGCCGAACTTCACGACTTCGGCCGGGTTCGCCGACACGCCGACGAAGTGCTTCGACAGTGCGTCTTCCGGGCAGCCGCGCGCGATGAACCAGTCGCGCAGCGAGCGGGCGTTCGTCATCGTCTCGAGCGTCGTGAAGGTCTTCGACACGATGATCGCGAGCGTTTCCTCGGGATCGACCTGTTCGAGCACGCGCGCGAGATCGGCACCGTCGACGTTCGACACGAAGTGGGTCGAGATTTCCGGCGTCGCGACGTGATGCAGCGCATGCACGACCATCTTCGGCCCGAGATCGGAGCCGCCGATGCCGATGTTGATCACGTGACGGATGCGCTTGCCCGTGTAGCCCGTCCACGTGCCGCTGCGCACGGCGCGCGCGAACGTCGCCATCTTCGCGCGCTCGGCGCTCACCTGCGCGTGGAACGGCGCTTGCGGGTCGGTCGCGCGCAGCGCGGTATGCAATGCCGCGCGGCCTTCCGTCGGGTTGACGATCTCGCCCGCGAACATCGCGTCGCGGCGCGCTTCGACACCTGCGTCGCGCGCGAGCTGCACGAGCAGGCGCAGCGTTTCGTCGTTGATGCGGTTCTTCGAGAAATCGGCCGCGAGGCCGCCGCCCGGAATCGTGAAGCGCTCGGCGCGGGTCGGCGCGCGGTCGTGTTCCGGCGCGAACCAGTCGCGCAGGCGGGCGTGACGGATCTGTTCGAAGTGGGATTGAAGGGCAGTCCAGGCGGGGAGCGAATTCAGCGTCATGGCGGTTCGAGTGAAGCGTGAATCGGGAGGAATGCCGCGCCGGCTCATCGGGATCGGAAGGCCGGCGGACGAGAGGGCCCGCCGTGCGGCGGGGCAGTCAGTATAGCGGCGTTACGTGTCGGCGCGCGGCGACGGATAAAAAAGGCGATTGATCAGCGTGCGCACCATCGGGGCGAGTTCGCCCGCGGTGAGCCCGGCCGGGCCGATGCCGTTCGCGGTCAGCGTGTCGGCCGCGAGCCCGTGCAGGTAGACGCCCGCGAGCGCTGCTTCGTACGGCGCGACGCGCTGCGCGAGCAGGGCGCCGATCAGGCCGCCGAGCACGTCGCCGGTGCCGCCCGTGGCCAGCGCCGCGTTGCCGGTCGGGTTGATCGTCACGCGGCCGTCGGGTGCCGCAATCACCGTGCCCGAGCCTTTCAGCACGACGATCGCCGCATGACGTGCCGCAAGCGCTTGCGCGGCCGCGATGCGATCCCGCTGCACGGTGGCCGTGTCGCTGCCGAGCAGCCGCGCGGCTTCGAGCGGATGCGGCGTCAGCACGCACGGATTGCCGCGCGCGCCGCGTGCGGCGACGGCGGCCGCGAGATCCGCATGCGTCGCGACGAGATTCAGTGCGTCGGCATCGAGCAGCGTCGCGGCGTCGTGCGTGAGCACGTCGCGCACGAGCGTCGCCGCGGCCTCGCGCGTGCCGAGCCCGCAACCGGCGGCAATCGCGGTCATCGCGTCGAGATCGAGGCTGTCGGCCGGGTGCAGCATCAGTTCGGGGAAGGGCGGATCGTACGGCGGCGCGCCGGCGCCGAGGAAGCCGACGTGCACCTTGCCGGCGCCCGCGAACAGCGCGGCGCGCGCGGCTAGGATCGGCGCGCCGCACATGCCGGTATCGCCGCCGAGTACCGCAAGGCTGCCGTACGTGCCCTTGTGGGATGAGAACGCGCGTGCGGGCAGCGCCGCGGCGAATCGCGCGGGCGCATTCAGCACGATGGCCGGTGCGGCGGGCGGCGCGACGTCGAGCGAGGCGACGTCGACCTCGCCGGCGAGGTCGCGGCCGTCGCCCGTGTACAGGCCCGGTTTCGCGCCGATGAAGGTGAGCGTGTGGGTGGCCACGACGGCGGCGCCCGCGCCGACGATCCGGCCGGTATCGCTGTCGAGCCCGCTCGGCACGTCGAGTGCGAGTACGCGGCCGCCGTTGCGTGCATGCGCGGCGATGCGTTCGGCCTGTTCGGCGAATGCGCCGTCGAGCGCGCGGCCCAGCCCGATGCCGAACAGCCCGTCGACGACCCACGCGAATTCGTCCAGCGATGCGGGCGGTGAGGCCGACAGCGGCACACCGGCCGAGCGCGCGAGGCCGAGCGCCCATTGCGCATCGTCCGGTTTGACCGGTACCGGCATCCATGCCTGCGTCGCGACGCCGAGCTGCTGGAGGTGCGCGGCGGCCACCAGTGCGTCGCCGCCGTTGTTGCCGGGGCCGACCGCGAACCAGACGGGGCGGTCGTCGCCGGCGACACGCTCGGACACCCAGTGCGCGGCGGCGGCGCCTGCGCGGGTCATCAGCGCGTGCGGCGGCAGTGCCGCGGCAGCGTCGGCTTCGGCCGCGCGCAGGTCGGCGACGCGCAGCAGTGCGATCGGATCGGAATCGGGAAGCGGGCGGGTAGCGGTCATCGCGGGATCGTGGCGGCTGGCAAGGATGCCGCCACGGGGCGAACCCGCGGCGGTCAGGTCGTGAAGCGGCCGACGCCGAGCGCGGCGAGCGTGTCGGCGGGCCACTGCCGGGCGTCGCCGCCCAGGTAGTCGGCCACCACTTTAGCAGACCCGCATGCGAGCCCCCAGCCGGTCGGGCCATGGCCGAAATTGACGAACACGCGCGGATGCGGGGTCGGACCCACGACGGGCAGGCCGTCCGGCGACAGCAGCTGCATGCCCTGCCACGACAGCGCGGCCGAGATTTTGGCGGCGCCCGGCACCCAGTCGTGGACGGCCTGGCCGAGCAGCGCGAGCGCGGCCTCGGACAGCGGCTCGGCGAGCGGTTTCGCGGTGTCGGCGAGGCTCTGCAGCACGGCGCCGCCGCCGATGCGCAGCCGCTGATGGGTGCGCGTGATCGAGATCCGCTTGATCGAATCGACGACGCTCAGGTGCGGCGCGTGTTCTTCGTACGCGACCGGCGCGGTGAGCGTGTGGACGCGCACCGGGTGCAGCGGCAGGCGCCAGCCGAGCTTGTCGAGCAGCGGCACGCTGCCGGCGCCGGCGGCGACCACGATCGCGTCGGCGGACATCACGTCGACCTCGCGCGCCTTGGCCGCGGTCCGGTGGCCGGACGGCACGAGCTCGACCGCGGCGCGGCCGTTGTCGACGCGGATCGCGGCGACGTCCGCGCCGAAGCGGAACTGCACGCCGTGCTCGTCGAGCGTCTGCTTGACCAGTTTCGCGAACAGCGGGCAGTTGCCGGTGCGTTCGGTTTCGAGCAGCACGCCGCCGGCGAAGCCGGGCTCGGCCGGCACCGACGGTTCGAGCGCCGCGCATTCGTCGGAGGTGAGCGTGCGGTACGGCTGGTCGAGCGTGCGCAGCAGGTCGAGCGCGGGCTGCAGCGCGTCCCAGTCGCGCGGGTCGCGCACCACGTGCAGGATGCCGGGCTTCTGCTCGAATTCGAGTTCGAGGCGCGCCTCGATTTCGGCGAGCGTGTCGCGCGACGCGTCGATCAGCGGGCGCAGCCGCGCGTACTGCGCGGCGAACGCGTCGGGCTCGCGCAGCGTGCCGAGCTGCTTGACGAAGCGGCGCACGCCGCCGTTCAAGCCCGGCTTGTAGACGACGCCGCTGTCGCGCGGCTGGCGCTGGCGCATGAAGGTCGGGCCGAACCAGACGTCGAGCGGGCTCGGCAGCAGTGCGCCGCCGTCGCCGTAGGTCGCACCCTGCGCGACGGTCGCGTGGCGTTCGACCACGCACACGCGATGGCCGGCCGCGCGCAGCTGGTAGGCGGTGGCGACGCCGCTGATTCCGCCGCCGATGACGATGACATCCATGGATTGCTTCGATGACGGGCGGCGCGCACGCCGCCCGGTGAGGATTCGCTGAGGGCCCCGGCCCGGTGAACCCGGAATGATAGCGCCAAAATCGCGCGAACCGGCGTCGGGCGAGCATGCGCCGTGCAGCCGCACCACGGCGGCCGGCGCCCGTACCCGAGTGGCCCGGCCCGGCGGGCGGCTGTGGGCGGCGCACGTCGGGGCACCGATGCGGTGCACGCGGACTACCGATCGGCCAGTCTTGGGCGCCCGACTTCCGGGTATAATTACGGCCTTCCTTTCGCCCCACGTCGCCACCTCGCGCGACTCATCGACGTCAGTCCAGCCCATGGCTCACTTCTCGTGTTTTCCCGGCGCTTCGGCCCTCTCCGATTTCCGTCAAACCCGTCTGCTCGACACGCTCAGGCAAATCGACGCCAACATCGTCGCGGTGCGCGGGCAGTTCCTGCACTTCGTCAATGCGGCCGAGCCGCTGTCGGCCGACGACAGCACGCGCATCGACGCGCTGATGCACTACGGCGAGCCGTTCCAGCCGGCAGCCGAGAAGGGCGCGGCCGAGACGTTCGTCGTGCTGCCGCGCTTCGGCACGGTTTCGCCGTGGGCGAGCAAGGCGACCGACATCGCGCAGCACTGCGGCCTCACGCAGGTGCGCCGCATCGAGCGCGGCGTCGAATTCACGGTCACGCTGAAGTCGGGCCTGCTCGGCGGCAAGAAGGCGCTGTCGGACGACGCGCGCGCAGCCGTCGCGGCCGCGCTGCATGACCGGATGACCGAAAGCGTGGTCGCGGCGCGCGACGACGCGAAGCACCTGTTCGACGAGCTGCCGGCCAAGCCGCTCGAGACCGTCGACGTGCTGGGCGTCGGCCGCGGCGCGCTGGAGCGTGCGAACGTCGAGCTGGGCCTCGCGCTCGCCGACGACGAGATCGACTACCTGGTCGACGCGTTCCGCAAGCTCGAACGCAACCCGACCGACGTCGAACTGATGATGTTCGCGCAGGCGAACAGCGAGCACTGCCGTCACAAGATCTTCAACGCGCAGTGGACGATCGACGGCGAAGCGCAGGACATGTCGCTGTTCGCGATGATCCGCAACACCGAAAAGCTGAACCCGCAGGGCACGATCGTCGCGTATTCGGACAACTCGTCGATCATGGTCGGCGCCGAAGCCGAGCGCTGGTTCCCGCGCAACGCGGGCGCGGCCGGCGAGCCGGGTGAGCGCTACGGCCGCCACACCGAGCTTACGCACACGCTGATGAAGGTCGAGACGCACAACCACCCGACGGCGATCTCGCCGTTCCCGGGGGCGGCGACCGGCGCGGGCGGCGAGATCCGCGACGAAGGCGCGACGGGCCGCGGCGCGCGTCCGAAGGCCGGCCTGACGGGCTTCACCGTGTCGAACCTCGACCTGCCGGACGCCCGCCAGTCGTGGGAAAACGCACGTGACGCAGCGCAGCCGGTGGCCGAGCGCAACCCGAACGACGCGCACGGCCCGTACGGCCGTCCGGACCGCATCGCATCGCCGCTGCAGATCATGATCGACGGCCCGCTCGGCGGCGCCGCGTTCAACAACGAATTCGGCCGCCCGAACCTCGGCGGCTACTTCCGCGTGTACGAGCAGAACGTCGGCGGGAAGGTGCACGGCTATCACAAGCCGATCATGATCGCGGGCGGCCTCGGCAACATCGCGGATCAGCACACGCACAAGCACGACGTGCCGGCCGGCTCGCTGCTGATCCAGATCGGCGGCCCCGGCATGCGGATCGGGATGGGCGGCGGTGCCGCGAGCTCGATGGCGACCGGCGCGAACACGGCCGAGCTCGACTTCGACTCGGTACAGCGCGGCAACCCGGAAATCGAGCGCCGCGCGCAGGAAGTGATCAACGGCTGCTGGCAGCTCGGCGCGGAAAACCCAATCCTGAGCATCCACGACGTCGGCGCGGGCGGCCTGTCGAACGCGTTCCCGGAAATCGTCGACGGCGCGGGCAAGGGCGCGCGCTTCGAACTGCGCAAGGTCGCGCTCGAGGAATCGGGCCTGTCACCGCGCGAAATCTGGTCGAACGAAGCGCAGGAGCGCTACGTGCTGGCGATCGCGCCGGCCGATCTGCCGCGCTTCGAGGCGATCTGCGCGCGTGAGCGCTGCCCGTTCGCGGTGGTCGGTGTCGCGACCGACGAGCGCCAACTGAAGCTCGTCGACGACGAAGCGACGGGTGCCGACGAATACCCGGTCGACATGCCGATGGAAGTGCTGCTCGGCAAGCCGCCGCGCATGCATCGCGACGTCGCGCGCGTGACGACCGAGCGCGCACCGGTCGACGTGACCGGCATCGCGCTGTCGGAAGTCGCGGTCGACGTGCTGAAGCACCCGACGGTCGGCAGCAAGTCGTTCCTGATCACGATCGGCGACCGTACGGTCGGCGGCACGTCGGTGCGCGACCAGATGGTCGGCCCGTGGCAGGTGCCGGTGGCCGACTGCGCGGTCACCGCGCTCGACTACGCGGGCTTCAAGGGCGAGGCGATGACGATGGCCGAGCGCACGCCGCTCGCGGTGATCGACGCACCGGCGTCGGGCCGCATGGCCGTCGGCGAAGCGATCACGAACATCGCGAGCGCGCCGATCGCGTCGCTCGACAAGCTGAAGCTGTCGGCGAACTGGATGGCCGCGTGCGGCACGGCCGGCGAGGACGCCGCGCTGTTCGACACCGTCAAGGCGATCGGCATGGAGCTGTGCCCGGCACTCGGGATCGGCATCCCGGTCGGCAAGGACTCGCTGTCGATGAAGACGAAGTGGGACGAGCAGGGCGTCGCGAAGGAAGTGGTGTCGCCGGTGTCGCTGATCATCTCCGCGTTCGCGCCGGTCGAGGACGTGCGCCGCCACCTGACGCCGCAATTGCGCCGCATCGCCGATGCGGGCGACAGCGTGCTGATCGCGATCGATCTCGGCCGCGGCAAGAACCGGATGGGCGGCAGCATCTTCGCGCAGGTCACGCAGCAGGTCGGCGACACGACGCCGGACGTCGACGACGCGGAAGACCTGAAGCGCTTCTTCAACGCGATCCAGTCGCTCAATGCGCAAGACAAGCTGCTCGCGTACCACGACCGTTCGGACGGCGGCCTGTGGGCGACGGTCTGCGAAATGGCGTTTGCGGGCCACGCGGGCGTGTCGCTGAACGTCGACATGCTGACGCTCGACCCGAACCACGAGTCCGACTACGGCGACGCGAAGGACTGGGCGAAGCAGACGAGCGGCCGTCGCGACGACCGCACGCTGCGCGCGCTGTTCTCGGAAGAACTCGGCGCCGTCGTGCAGGTGCGCGCGTCCGACCGCGACGCGGTGCTCGGCGCGCTGCGCGAATTCGGCCTGTCGGCGTGCTCGCACGTGATCGGCTCGGTCAACGACCGTGACGTGATCGAGGTGTACCGCGACGCGAAGAAGATCTTCGACGCACCGCGTACCGAACTCCATCGCGCATGGAGCGAAGTGAGCTGGCGCATCGCGCGTCTGCGCGACAACCCCGCCTGCGCGGATGCCGAGTACGACGCGCTGCTCGACGCGGCCGATCCGGGCATCTCGCCGGTGTTGAGCTTCGATCCGGCCGACGACATCGCCGCGCCGTTCATCGCGACGGGCGCACGGCCGCGCGTCGCGATCCTGCGCGAGCAGGGCGTGAACTCGCACCTGGAAACGGCATACGCGTTCGACCGCGCGGGCTTCGACGCACACGACGTGCACATGAGCGACCTGCTCGCGGGCCGTGCGACGCTCGCCGATTTCGCGGGGGCGGTCGCGTGCGGCGGCTTCTCGTACGGCGACGTGCTGGGCGCCGGCGAAGGCTGGGCGAAGACGATCCGCTTCAACGCGAACCTCGCCGACATGTTCTCGGCGTTCTTCGCGCGTCCGGACACGTTTGCCCTCGGCATCTGCAACGGCTGCCAGATGCTGTCGAGCATCGCGTCGATGATCCCGGGCGCGGAGGCGTGGCCGAAGTTCACGCGCAACAAGTCCGAGCAGTTCGAGGCGCGCTTCTCGTTCGTCGAGGTGGAGAAGTCGCCGTCGATCTTCTTCGCGGGCATGGAAGGCTCGCGGATTCCGGTCGCGGTCGCGCACGGCGAAGGCTATGCGGACTTCTCGCAGCAGGGCGACATCGATCGCGTCGCGGTTGCGATGCGTTTCGTCGACCACCGCGGCGAAGCGACCGAGCGCTATCCGTTCAACCCGAACGGCTCGCCGGCCGGCATCACGTCGGTCACGACGGCCGACGGCCGCTTCTCGGTACTGATGCCGCACATGGAGCGCGTGCATCGCACGGTCACGATGAGCTGGCATCCGGAAAGCTGGGGTGAGGCAAGCCCGTGGATGCGCGTGTTCCGCAACGCGCGCCGCTGGATCGGCTGATCCGGATGATGTTCGATCCGCACGCGCCGGTCGAGGTCGTCACGCTGCGCGACGCACGCGCGAGCGAGGCCGACGCGATCGGCCGCGTGATCCGTGCGGCGTTCGCGGGTGAACCGCAGGGCGGGCGGTTCGAGCAGCGTATCGTCGAGACGCTGCGCGCGGACGGTGCGCTGAGCGTGTCGCTCGTCGCGGAGCGCGACGGGCGCATCATCGGTCACGTCGCGTTCTCGCCGGTCACGATCGGCGGCGCGGCAACCGGCAGCCAGTCGTGGTACGGGCTCGCGCCGCTCGCGGTGCTGCCCGATTGCCAGCGGCAGAGCATCGGCGCGGGGCTCGTGCGCACGGGGCTCGATGCGTTGCACCGGCTCGGCGCGCGCGGCTGCGTCGTGCTCGGCGAGCCGGCGTACTACGCGCGCTTCGGGTTCGAACCGTCCGGCGACATCGTGTTTCAGGGCGTGCCGCCCGAATATTTCCTCGCGCTGTCGTTCGACAAATCGGCACCGCGGCCGTCCGGCGACGTGCGCTATCACGACGTGTTTTATCCCGCGTAGCGCAGGTGATGTCCGGTTGACAGAAAACCGCTCCTCGGAGCGGTTTTTTATCGCGCGTGCATTGCGGCGTACCTAAAGAAAAAGCCGCTCCGAGGAGCGGCTTTTCGTTGCACGGGCGACGCGCGCCGGCGTTACTGGATCTTCGCCTGCTGGCGCAGGCCTTCCTCGAACGCTTGCAGCTTCTGCTGCACGAGCTGCTGCGCGATCTGCGCCTTCACCTGCTCGAGCGGCGGCGGGGCGATGTCGCGGATGTCGTCGACGCGGATGATGTGCCAGCCGAACTGCGTCTTCACCGGCGTGTCGGTCATCTGGCCTTTCTGCAGTTTCTGCGCGGCCGCCGCGAATTCCGGCACGTACGCCTTCGGGTCGGACCAGTCGAGATCGCCGCCGTTCTTGCCCGAACCCGGATCCTTCGAGTATTGCTTCGCGAGATCCTCGAACTTCGCGCCGGCCTTGATCTTCGCGATCAGGTCCTTCGCCTGCTGCTCGTCGCTGACGAGGATGTGGTGCAGGTGGTATTCGCGGTTGCCGCCAGCGCCCTTGACGAGGTCGTCGTAGCGCGCCTTCACTTCGGCGTCGGTCGGCTGGTTCTTCTTCAGGAAGCTCTCGATCATCGAACGCAGCACGACGGTCTGCTGCGCGACGGCGACCTGCGCCTTCACGTCAGGACGGTTCGGGATGCCTTCGCGGATTGCTTCCTGCATCAGGATTTCGCGGTTCACGAGTTCCTGGCGCACGGCCTGCTGCAGTTGCGGGCCATCGGTCTGGCCTTGCTGGACGAGCTGCGCGACCATCGCATCGGCGCGCGACTTCGGAATCGGCGTGCCGTTGACGACGGCGATGTTCTGGGCAAATGCCGGTGCCGCTGCGAAAGCAGCCGCCGCGACCCACAGGCGGGGGGATTTCAGGATCATCGGGAATTCCTAATGAGACTAGATTGAAGATTCGTTGAATTCTTCGGGCGTGTAAGCCACGATCGCGAGCGCGTGAATGCCGCGCTGCATCGCATCAGCGAGCGCATCATACACCAGCCGGTGCCGCGCGACGCGCGGCTTGCCGGTGAACGCGGACGACACGATCGTGACCGTGAAGTGGCCGCCGGCGGACGCGCCGGCGTGGCCCGCGTGCTGCGCGCTGTCGTCGCGCACGGTAAGCGCCAGCGGCGCCAGCGCCGCGTTGAGGCGCGCTTCGATCAGCGCGATGCGTTCGTCGGGTGAGGCGTGGAGAAAGGCGTCCGTCATGTCACTCGTCCTTCAGGTATTTCGTGAGCCACAGGCTCTGCAGGATGATGAACACGACCATCGCGCCCGTCGTACCGAACAGCTTGAAGTTCACCCATTGCGATTCGGTGAAGTTGTGCACCACGTACAGGTTCGCGACGCCGAGCACCGCGAAGAACAGCGCCCATGCGACGTTCAGCCTGTCCCACACGGGCGGTGGCAGCGTGAGCTGCTTGCCCATCATCTTCTCGATCAGGTTCTTGCTGAACGCATAACGCGCGGCGAGCAACCCGATCGCAAACAACCAGTACAGCACAGTCGGCTTCCATTGAATGAATTTCTCGTCATGCAGGACGAGGGTGGCGCCACCGAAGACGACGATCACGCCGAGGCTGACCCACAGCATCGTGTCGACCTTCCGGTGCCGGAAGGCGACCCACGCGACCTGGGCCAGCGTCGCGATGATCGCGACGGCGGTGGCGGTAAAGATGCCCCAGACCTTGAAGGCGACAAAAAACAGGATGATCGGAAACAGATCGAACAGGAATTTCATGGCGCTCGCAGCTGCGTGAAAGGCCGCTCGCGCGGCCTTTCACCGTTGTAGGGACCCGCCAGGCACCGCCGTTGCGGATCGGGGCGGCCAGCCCGGGGCCGGCCTGCCGGCAAGGGGCGACCTCGCCGATCCGCCCGGCGCCGCTCAGTCGTTTTCGGGTCGGGACTCGAAGTTTAACGCAGCCGAATTGATGCAGTACCGCAAACCGGTCTTGTCGCGCGGGCCGTCCTCGAACACGTGGCCCAGATGCGCGCCGCAGTGGTTGCAGCGCACCTCGACGCGCACCATCCCGTGCGAGTAGTCGACCTTCTCGTCGATCACCTCGCCGTTGAGCGGCTTGAAGTAGCTGGGCCAGCCGCAGCCCGAGTGGAATTTGGCACCGGACTCGAACAGCGGCGTGCTGCAGACGACGCATTTGTAGATGCCGTCGTCTTCCGTATCGGTGTATTCGCCGGTGAACGCGCGCTCGGTCGCCGCATGTTGCGTGACCTCGTACTGCATCGGCGTGAGCCGGCGGCGCAGGTCGGCGTCGTCCTTCTGGTACGGGAAGGTCTTGTCGTCGGAATCGTGGGACATGTGGGGTTCTCCTGATCGGTCGGTCGAGATGCGCGGGTTGCGGGCTCAGGACGAGCAGCTCACTTCGAGCGACCCGGCCCAGTCGGGCGGCAACGCCGCGTAGGCTTCGTGTTCGGGTTGTTCGTCGAACGGGCGGCGCAGGATCTGCGCGAGCCGCTCGACTTCCGAAAAATCCTTTTCCTTCGCGCGCCGGATCGCGACTTCGGCCAGATGGTTGCGAAGCACGTATTTGGGGTTCGCGCGGTTCATTGCAACCGCGCGGGCCGCGTCGTCGCGCGTTTCCTCGGACAGCCGCGCGCGGTAGAGGTTCGCCCACGCATCGAACGCTTCGCGGTCGATGAACAGGTCGCGCACCGGTGCGTCGCGGCTCGCGTCGTGCTTCGAGATCTGCGCGAGGCGGCGGAACGTCAGCGTGAAATCCGCGTGGCTCGCGTGCATCGTCTCGAGCAGCTTGTTCGCGAGTTCGGCGTCGTTCTCGCGTTCGAGTTCGAGGCCGAGCTTCGCGCGCATCGCGCGTTCGAGCGCGGGGCCGAAACGTTCCGGAAATTTCGCGAGCACGGCCTGTGCGTCGTCCACCGCGCGCTCGGCGCGCGCATCGTCGTCGGCGATACCGTGCTGCAGCCCGATCAGCGGCAGCAGCGCCTGCGCGAGACAGTAGCAGTTCCAGTGCGCGATGCGCGGCTGCATCCGGTACGCATAGCGGCCGCCGTTGTCCGAGTGGTTGCAGATGTGATTCGCATCGAACGCGTCGACGAAGCCGAACGGGCCGTAGTCGATCGTCACGCCGAGGATCGACATGTTGTCGGTGTTCATCACGCCATGGCAGAAGCCCACGGCCTGCCACTGCGCGACGAGGTCGGCCGTGCGCAGCGTCGCGGCTTCGAGCAGCGCGAGGTACGGATCGTCCGCGTCGCGGCAGGCCGGGTAGAAGCGGTCGATCACGTGATCGGCGAGCTGGCGCAGCAGGTCGGGGCGATCGTTCGAGAAGAAGTGCTCGAAGTGGCCGAAGCGCACGAAGCTCTCCGACACGCGCGTGACGACGGCCGACGTCTCGATTTCCTCGCGCACCACCGGCTGGTCCGAGCCGATCACCGTCAGTGCGCGCGTGGTCGGGATGCCGAGGTGATGCATCGCTTCCGAGCACAGGAATTCGCGGATCGACGAGCGCAGCACCGCGCGGCCGTCGCCCATCCGCGAATACGGCGTGCGGCCGCTGCCTTTCAGCTGCAGCTCGTAGCGGCGGCCGTCGATGCCGGTGCGTTCGCCGATCGTCAGCGCGCGGCCGTCGCCGAGCTGGCCGGCCCACACGCCGAACTGGTGACCGGAATAGACCGACGCGTACGGCATCGCGTGCGCGGGCCAGTCGCGCGTCGGGTTGCCGGCGAACAGCTCGGCGAAGCCGGGCTGCGCGGCGAGCGACGGCGGCAGGTCGAGCAGCTGCGCGACTTCGTCGGAAAAGCCGACGACGTACGGCGCGGCGAGCGGCGCGGCCGGCAGTCGCGTATGAAAGGCATCGCCGAGCGTGACGAACGCGCCTGTGGCGGGCGCGCCGAGCGTGGCGGCGAGGTCGGGGAGGGTGTCAGCCGCATCGGCTGCGCTTCGGGAAAACGACATGTTGAGCGCCTCTGGGTAAGCCGATATTGTAAGGCGGCGCCGCGCCGCCCGCATGGCGGCCCGCGCGCCGTGCGCCACGCCCGTCCGGGGCCGCTGACGGGCGCGTCGCAGGGGGCGTTTCCGTACGGACGCCGCCCCCCAGGCTGGTCACCGATTCGCATCCTCACGGAGAACAAGACGATGGGTAAGCCGTTGCTGGGCCAGATGATGGACGTGCCGTTGCTGGTGTCCTCGCTGATTTCGCATGCCGCGCGGCACGCCGGCGACACCGAGATCGTGTCGAAGCGCGTGGAAGGCGATCTGCATCGCTACACGTACCGCGATTGCGAACGCCGCGCGAAGCAGCTGGCGCAGGCGCTTGCGCGGCTCGGCGTCGAAACCGGCGACCGCGTCGGCACGCTGGCGTGGAACGGCTACCGGCACCTGGAGGCCTACTACGGGATCGGCGGGATGGGCGCCGTCTGCCACACGATCAATCCGCGCCTGTTCCCCGAGCAGATCGCGTACATCGTCAATCACGCGGAAGACCGCTACGTCTTCTTCGACATCAATTTCGCGCCGCTCGTCGACGCCATCGCACCGCAGTGCCCGCACGTGAAGGGCTGGGTCGCGATGACCGATGCCGCGCACCTGCCGTCGGGCGCGACGCCGTTCCTCTGCTACGAAACGCTCGTCGAAGCCGAGGACGGCCGCTACGACTGGCCGCGCCTCGACGAGCAGCAGGCATCGGGGCTCTGCTACACGTCCGGCACGACCGGCAATCCGAAGGGCGTGCTGTATTCGCACCGCTCGACGGTGCTGCATGCGTACGGCGCCGCGCTGCCCGACGCGATGAACCTGTCCGCGATGGATGCCGTGCTGCCCGTCGTGCCGATGTTCCACGTCAACGCGTGGGGGCTGCCGTACGCGGTGCCGCTGACCGGCGGCAAGCTCGTGCTGCCCGGCAAGGATCTCGACGGCAAGTCGCTGTACGAGCTGATGGAGGCCGAGCGCGTGACGTTCTCCGCGGGCGTGCCGACCGTGTGGCTCGGACTGCTGAACTACATGCGCGAAGCCGGCGTGCGTTTCTCGACGCTGAACCGCACGGTGATCGGCGGCTCCGCGTGCCCGCCCGCCATGCTGCGCACGTTCGAGGATGAATACGGCGTGCGCGTGATCCATGCGTGGGGAATGACCGAACTGTCGCCGCTCGGCACGCTCGCGAAGCTCAACTGGGCGCAGTCGCAGCGGCCGCTCGACGCGCAGCGCCGGCTGCTCGAGAAGCAGGGGCGCGTGATTTGCGGCGTCGACATGCGCATCGTCGGCGAGGACGGCCACGAGCTGCCGTGGGACGGCGTCGCGTTCGGCGAGCTCCAGGTGCGCGGGCCGTGGGTGATCGATCACTACTTTCGCGGCAATGAATCACCGCTGTCGGACGGCTGGTTCCCGACCGGCGACGTCGCGACGATCGATCCCGACGGCTTCCTGCAGATCACCGACCGCAGCAAGGACGTGATCAAGTCGGGCGGCGAGTGGATCAGCTCGATCGACATCGAGAACGTCGCGATCGCCCACCCGGGCGTGGCCGAGGCCGCGTGCATCGCCTGTGCGCACCCGAAATGGACCGAGCGCCCGCTGCTCGTCGTGGTGCCGCGCGAAGGCGCGAACCTGAACCGCGACACATTGCTCGCGTTCTACGAAGGCAAGGTCGCGAAATGGTGGATCCCCGACGACGTCGTGTTCGTCGAATCGCTGCCGCACACCGCGACCGGCAAGCTGCAGAAGCTGAAGCTGCGCGAGACGTTCCGCGACTACGTGTTGCCGACGGCGACGTGCGAGCCGTAAGCGTCGCACCCGGCCGGCGACGGCCCGCGAACCGGTCGCCCGATCCGTCCCCGGATCGGGAACAAAATTCAAATTGAACGACCGTGCTTTTTCGTTGTATGCTGCCTCAGTTCATTCGGACATGCGGCCGTTCGACCGCGCACAATGAAGCGCAGCCACCCCGGCGCGCGATGCATGGAGGCAGGCAGATGGCAGTGGATTACTCGACTCGCGACGGCGTGGCCGTCATCACGCTCAACAATCCGCCGGTCAACGGGCTCGGCCTGTCGACCCGCCAGGGCGTCATGGACGCGCTCGATCGCGCCGCGCAGGATCCGTCGGTCACGGCGATCGTGCTGACCGGCGCGGGCCGCGCGTTCTCGGGCGGCGCGGACATCACCGAATTCAATACGCCGAAGGCGCTGCAGGAGCCGACGCTGCACACCGTGATCCGCGCGGTGGAGGCGAGCGCGAAGCCTGTCGTCGCCGCGCTGCACAGCGTCGTGATGGGCGGCGGCCTGGAGCTCGCGCTCGGCGCGCATTACCGCGTCGCGGCGCCCGGCGCGCAGGTCGCGCTGCCCGAAGTGAAGCTCGGCCTGCTGCCGGGCGCGGGAGGCACGCAGCGCCTGCCGCGCGCGGTAGGGCTCGAAACCGCGCTGAACATGATCGTGTCGGGTGCGCCCGTGCTGTCGGAGCAGCTCGCGAAGAGCGGGCTGTTCGACGCGATGGCCGACGGCGACCTGCTCGACGCGGCCGTCGCGTTCGCGCAGAAGGTCGGCGCGCAGAAGGGGCCGCATCCGCGCGTGAGCGATCGCAAGATCGTCCATGAAAACGCCGCGGGCTTCATCCAGTTCGCGCGCAATTCCGCGCAGGCCGCCGCGCCGAATTTCCCTGCGCCGCACAAGTGCATCGACGCGATCGAGGCCGGCGTGCTGAACGGTTTCGACAAGGGCAGCATTGCCGAGCGCGAGGGTTTCGCCGCGCTGATGATGACGCCGGAAAGCCGCGCGCTGCGCCACGCGTTCTTCGGCGAGCGTGCGGCGAGCAAGATCCCCGACGTGCCGTCCGACACGCCGCTGCGCGAGATCCGCCGTGTCGGCGTGATCGGCGCGGGCACGATGGGCGGCGGGATCGCGATGAACTTCATCAATGCGGGCCTGCCCGTCACGCTGCTCGAGACGAAGCAGGACGCGCTCGAGCGCGGCATCGCGACGATCCGCAAAAACTACGACGCGCAGGTGAAGAAGGGCAAGCTCACGCAGGACAAGCTCGACGCGCGCATGGCGCTGATCACGCCGACGCTGTCCTACGACGACCTGAAGGACGCCGACCTGATCGTCGAAGCCGTGTTCGAGGAGCTCGGCGTGAAGGAGCAGGTGTTCAGGAAGCTCGACGAAGTCGCGAAGCCGGGTGCGATCCTCGCGTCGAACACGTCGACGCTCGACGTCGACAAGATCGCGGCGTTCACGAAGCGCCCGCAGGACGTCGTCGGCATGCACTTCTTCAGCCCGGCGAACGTGATGAAGCTGCTCGAAGTCGTGCGCGGCGCACAGACCGCGAAGGACGTGCTCGCGACCGTGATGGCCGTCGCGAAGAAGATCCGCAAGACGGCGGTCGTGTCGGGCGTGTGCGACGGCTTCATCGGCAACCGGATGATCGAGCAGTACATCCGCCAGGCGCTGTTCATGCTCGAAGAAGGCGCGCTGCCCGCGCAGGTCGATCGCGCGATCGAGAAGTTCGGTTTCGCGATGGGGCCGTTCCGGATGAGCGACCTCGCCGGCAACGACATCGGCTGGGCGATCCGCAAGCGCCGTTACATCGAGAAGCCCGATCTGCAGTATTCGAAGATTGCCGACCGCCTGTGCGAACAGGGCCGCTTCGGCCAGAAGACGGGCGCCGGCTGGTACGACTACGTGCCGGGCGATCGCAAGGCGAAGCCGTCGTCGCTGGTCGACGAGCTGGTCGTCGCGTATTCGAAGGAGCGCGGCGTCGAGCGGCGCAAGATCGGCGACGACGAGATCGTCGAGCGGCTGGTGCTGGCCCTCGTCAACGAAGGCGCGAAGATCCTCGAGGAGAAGGTCGCGTCGAAGGCGTCCGACATCGACATGGTCTACCTGACCGGTTATGGCTTCCCGCTGTGGCGCGGCGGCCCGATGCTGTACGCGGACGTGGTGGGCCTCTACAACGTCGAGCGCGCGATTCGTCGCTACGCCGCGGCGCCGAACGGCGACGCATGGCAGCTCGCGCCGTCGATCGCGGAACTGGCGAAGGCCGGCCGCGGGTTCAACGGCTGACGACGCCGAATGGCGGCGCGACCGATCCTGTCTGGAGACACGCAATGAAACGCACCGACGACGTCCTGCTCGTGATCGACGTGCAATACGACTTCATGCCGGGCGGCGCGCTCGCGGTGCCGGACGGCGATGCGGTCGTGCCGGTGATCAACGCGCTCGCGCGGCGCTTCGACCAGGTCGTGCTGACGCAGGACTGGCACCCGCGCGAACACGTGTCGTTCGCGGCGAACCATCCGGGCCGCGAGCCGTTTTCCATGCTCACGCTGCCGTACGGCGAGCAGGTGCTGTGGCCTGTGCATTGCGTGCAGGACACCGACGGCGCGGCGCTGCATCGCGACCTCGACATCCCGCACGCGCGGCTCGTGATCCGCAAGGGCGGCGACGCGCAGGTCGACAGTTATTCCGCATTCGTCGAAGCCGATCGCACGACGCGCACGGGGCTCGCGGGCTACCTGCGCGAACTCGGTGCGAAGCGCGTATGGTGCTGCGGGCTCGCGACCGACTATTGCGTCGCGTGGTCGGCGCTCGATGCGCGCGCGGCCGGTTTCGAAGCCGCGGTGATCAACGATGCGTGCCGCGCGATCGACCTGAACGGGTCGCTCGCGCACGCATGGCAGCAGATGCAGGCAGCGGGCGTCGCGCATGTGACGTCCGCGGGCGCGCGCCCGGCGGCGTAGCGCATTCCCTATCCGATTCAGGGTCTGTTTACATATCGAAGCAGGACCGAAGGAGACTCGCATGACCGAAGCCGTAATCGTATCGACCGCACGCACGCCACTGGCGAAATCCTGGCGCGGCGCATTCAACATGACGCACGGCGCGACGCTCGGCGGCCACGTGGTCGCGGCCGCGCTCGAACGCGCGAAGCTCGACCCCGCCCGCGTCGAGGACGTGATCATGGGCTGCGCGAACCCCGAAGGCGCGACCGGCGCGAACATCGCGCGGCAGATCGCGCTGCGCGCGGGGCTGCCCGTGACCGTGCCGGGAATGACGGTTAACCGCTTCTGCTCGTCGGGGCTGCAGACCATCGCGCTGGCCGCGCAGCGGATCATCGCGGGCGAAGGCGAGGTCTACGTCGCCGGCGGCGTCGAATCGATCTCGTGCGTGCAGAACGAGATGAACCGGCACATGGTTCAGGAAGGCTGGCTCGTCCAGCACAAGCCGGAGATCTACTGGAACATGCTGCAGACGGCCGAGAACGTCGCGAAGCGCTACGGCATCTCGAAGGAGCGGCAGGACGCGTATGGCGTGCAGTCGCAACTGCGCGCCGCGGCCGCGCAGGAAGCCGGTCGTTTCCGCGACGAGATCGTGCCGATCACGGTGCTCGCGGGCATCGCCGACAAGGCGACGGGCCGTCTGTTCACGCAGGAAGTAACGGTATCGGCGGACGAAGGCATTCGCCCCGATACGACGCTCGAAGGCGTGTCGAAGATTCGTTCGGCCGTGCCGGGCGGCGTGATCACCGCCGGCAACGCGAGCCAGTTTTCGGACGGCGCGTCGGCATGCGTCGTGATGAGCGCCGATGCCGCGCAGCGCGACGGGCTGCAGCCGCTGGGCGTGTTCCGCGGCTTCGCGGTGGCCGGTTGCGAGCCGGACGAGATGGGTATCGGTCCCGTGTTCGCCGTGCCCAAGCTGCTGAAGCAGGCAGGGTTGAAGGTCGACGACATCGGCCTGTGGGAGTTGAACGAGGCGTTCGCGGTGCAGGTGCTGTACTGCCGCGACACGCTCGGGATTCCTGAGGACCGGCTGAACGTGAATGGCGGCGCGATCGCGGTCGGCCACCCGTACGGCGTGTCGGGCGCGCGCCTGACGGGCCATGCACTGATCGAAGGCAAGCGGCGCGGCGTGAAGTACGTGGTCGTTACGATGTGCATCGGCGGCGGGCAGGGTGCGGCCGGCCTGTTCGAAATCCTCTGATCTTTGGCCGGTGGCGGCCGCGGGTTCGTTTCGGCGGTGCCCGCGGCCGCGACGTGAATCGGCACGACAGTACCGCGATTCGAAACAATCGGGAAGCAAAAGGCATGCGCTTGGCAATGCCGTTTCCCCTTACTTGTCAAACAAATTGCCCCACCTATACTTGCTCTGACATTTGCCTTTCGGCACGATGGGCCGGATCGTGCATCGTGCGATCCGTGTCGCGAAGGTTCGAACCAACGCAGCAGACCGACCGGGGACCGAATGAGTACGACTTATGCAGCCGGGGAACCGCCGCGCGTCGTCAGCGCGGCCGCGAAGCTCTACGCGAAATGCCTGCTGGTCGGATTCGCGTTGCTGCCTGCTTATCTGATTGCCTACCTGTGGTTCTTCAGCGACGCGCACGTCGTGTTCGAGGACCACGCATTCCATGAAATCGCGATCGCGGCCGCGACCCTCGAAGGCGCGTTCGTCACCTACGTGACCTGGGTGTGCTACCGGTCGTCCGGCGAGCCGTTGCTGCGCTGGCTGACGCTCGGCTTTCTCGGCTTCGCGATGATCTATGCGCTGCACGGTGCGTTCACCGGGATGGCGCACCACAACATCTGGCTGTTCCTGCTGTACGGGCCCGCGTCGCGGCTCGTGATGTCGATCCTGTTGCTCACGGGCCTGCTGTCGTATTCGCGTCCGCCCGACCGGATCGAGAAACGCACGAGCGCGCGGACGTGGCTGCCGTGGATCGCGTTCTTCGTGTTCGTCAACGTCGTCGTCGCCTACATTGCGTATTCACCGATCGCGGGCGCGCCGGGGACGCGGCTGTCGATGGAAGGCGGCGCGCTCGTGTTCTCGCTGTTGAACGTCTGCCTGCTGCTCGCGCGGCGGATTCGCTCGCCGCTGATGATGATCTACGGCGTGTCGATCATGGCGTTCGCACTGTCGTCGCTCGCGTTCATTCTCGGCAAGCCGTGGAATCACATGTGGTGGCTGGCGCATGCGATCTTCGCGGGCGGCTTCTTCCTGCTCAGCTACGGCGTCGTGCAGGCGCTGCAGACGACGCGCTCGTTCTCGGCGATCTACAGCCAGGAAGACCTGATGAGCCGGCTGGCGGAATCGATGTCGCGGACCGAGAGCGCGCTGCAGGAACTGCGGCGCACGAACCAGAAGCTCGAGTACATGGCCGCGACCGATCCGATGACGGGCGCGTCGAACCGCCGGCAGTTCATCACGCAGGTCGAGCGCGAGATGGTGCGGGCGGAACGCGACGGCACGCCGTTCTGCCTGCTCGCGCTCGATCTCGACAATTTCAAGAACATCAACGATGCGTACGGACACCAGATCGGCGACGAAGTGCTGCGCGGCGTCGTGCGCCAGTGCCTCGAGGCGATCCGGCCGGCGGGCGGGCTCGCGCGTGTCGGTGGCGAGGAGTTCATGGCCCTGCTGCCGGACATGCCGCTCGAAGGCGCGCGGATGACGGCCGAGCGCGTGCGCTCGTCGATCGCGAGTTCGCCGTTCGGGCTGGATTTCAAGCGCGTGCAGGTGACGGTCAGCGTCGGTGTCGCGCAATACGGCGTCGATGGAAGTACGGTCGACGCGTTGCTGAGGGTGGTCGACGAGCGGCTGTACGCGGCGAAGCGGGAAGGGCGCAACCGCGTCGTGTCGCGGTAAGCCGGTTTTTTGCCGAAGCCCCGAAGGCGGTAATTCCCCCCGGGGCTTTTGCATGCCGATCGGCAGGGTGATGCGCTAGCGCGACGCTACCGACGTCGCAGGCTTCGGCTGCCCGTCCTGCATCTGCTGCGATGCCTGCCACCAGTACTTGCCCGCGCGCTGCTGCGGGTCGCGGATCGCGAGATACGTCGTACTCCACAGCTGCGCCGCGTTGGCTTCGGTGGCATCGGCGCTGCGCGTGCCGAACGCGTCGGTCTGGTACTTGCCGTTCACGTAGGACCACGTCCACATCTCCGACGTCCGCATGTCGCGCCCGTTCGAGATCACCTGCCAGATCGTCTGCCGCGCCTGCGTGAGCAGCGTGCGGGTCGTGGCCGACAGGTCCTGGCGCGCGAGCTGACGGTCGAGCCCGGCCACCCACATCGCCTGCTGCCACGACCAGATGACCGTGCCGTGATACGCGGAACTCGTGAATTTCGGCCACAGCGCCTGGCTCGCATACGCCGGGTTCGCGATCAGCATCCCGGCATCGGTCACGAGCCCGGTCGGGAACGGCCGCGTGACGTCGGTGACGATCCGCTGGAGCTGGTCGTTCGGTGGCGTGCCGAACAGCAATGCGAAGCCGCCGTCCGAATTCATCACCGGAATCGGGTTGCCTTGCTGATCGAGCGACAGCGCGTAGAACGCCAGCGGTGCGCTCGGTGCGGGACCGGCCGGCACGCCGGCGGACGGCGCATAGGCCGACACGTCGGTGGCCGCCTGCGCGGCCGGCACGCTGACCTGGAACAGCGGCGGCGCCTGCGTCTCCCACGTGGCGGCCTCGTTCGCCGTGTTGGCGAGCGTCGCGCGCTGACCGGCATCGAGGTACGGATCGAGCAGGCCGTGTGCGAGAAACGCGTTTGCCGCGCGCAGCGCGGCCGGCACGAGCACTGCGTTCACGTCGTACGGGTAGACGCCGCCGCCGAGGCCGTCGGTGCTGTCGCGCCAGTTGCCGACGATCTCGCCGGGCCGCAGGTGGATCAGGTTCACGACCGACGGCTGCTGCGCGAACGCCTGCGCGGTCGTCGCGACGTGCAGCAGGTTCACGACCAGGCGGCTGCCGTTGGTCTGCCCGTCGCTGCCGCGCTGCGCGAGATACGCGGCCGCACGCGCCTGGCCGCGCGTGTCGTCGATCAGCCACGCGGCCGCGATCGGCGCGAGCAGGTAGTCGCTGTCGATCATCTTGTAGTCGTAGGTCGGCGTCGGATCGTTCGGCTTGCCGTTCTTCTGGTTGTCGACCAGTGCGAATTCGCCGATGCCTTCCTCGTGCGCGACCTTGCCGTCGACCGACAGGCGGCTCAGCACCGACGACAGGCCGGCCTCGATCGCCGCGGGTTCGAGCACGGGCATCAGCATGCGGACCGAGATCAGCGTGTCGCGGCCGAAGTACGTGTCGTACTGCCACGAGCCTGCCAGCAGCTTGTCGTTGAAGCTCAGGAATTCGAGCACGTTCTGGCTCACCGGGTCGGGGTTCACGGACGGGGCGAACAGGTCGGCACGCGTGATCGGCGACAGCGGCGTTTCGCCCGACAGCGCATCGATGTGCAGCTTCAGCGTATGCGAGCCGGGCGGTGCATTGAGCACGAGCTTGCCGCCGGCGGCCGGCGCGATGCTGCCGCCGTCGCGCAGCGTGATGCGCAGCGAATAGCCGGGCGCGCCGTCGATCCGGTCGCGTTGCCATTGCGCGGCGCTGCCCTGGACAGTCGGCGTGGTGAGGATCTGCTGCGGAATCGTCGCGCCGCCGTTGAAGTCGCGCAGGAAGCGGACGTTGCTGAGCACGCCCTGGCGGATCGTCAGCGTACTGGTGTCGACTGACACATCGGCGCCGATGCCGTACAGCGGCCGGCCGCGCGCGTCCGGGGCCGACAGCGCGGACGGCGGCGTGTCGAGGCTCCAGTTCACCGGCTGCGCGGTGTCGTCGAACCACAGCCCCGTGCCGCTGTTGCCGGCAGGGAAGACCACGAGCAGCCGCGGCTTCGTCGACGAACGCACGAGCAGGTGCGCGGCGACCTTGTCCTGCCGGTAGAACGCATTGATCTGGCCGCCGGTGTCCATGCGGAACGACAGCGCGGCGGTGTTCGACGGCGGGGCGGTCGACTTGACGTCGTCGTCGTTGCAGGCCGCGAGCAGGCCGGCGCAGACGAGCCCGAGACACAGCGACTTCGCAAGGCGATGCATGTTGATGTCCCTCCTGATGAATGGCGATTTTTTATCTGGATGTTCGAATCGACGGATCTTGGGTCCGTTTGGTCTCGCGTCGCGGTCTTTCCGGTGAATGGCTGGAATTAATCGGGGTGTGGCGCTTGGTAAAAAATAAATCAGGCTGCAAATACGCGAATGGCCGATAAAGACGAATGACTGGGCTGCGGGGGCGCCTTTGCACAGCAACGGAAGGCGATTGCGAGGAACGCTCGCGGGATTGAGTGCGAATCGTGCGCGGCGAGAGAAAACGAAACGTAAGCCGCTGTAGGGGATTCTAGATTTGCATAAAAGTCGAAGTCAATAATATTTTGTGATTTTCGATCAATTGATTTGAAGTGAGGTCGCAATTATTGCTCGCTGGGTCGGTAAAATATGCGATTTAATTGATTCGGAGAATGTAGTCCGGATATCCGGTCATGAAACGATGAGCAATAGCATTTCATTCCGGAGATTAATACCGGAGAGGAAAGGAAGCGTCGCGTTGGTACCGGTCGTTGTCGTGAAGGGCAGGATGCGCCGATACGGCGCGCGAAATCGAGCAATCCGCATTCCCGCCAATCGACCGAGGATCGCGTTCGCGTCATTGTGTCGGTAGCCCGGTTCACGGTATCGCAGCCGGATGAGAAAAGAACGAAGCTGCCGGGGAAGCGTGGGCCGGTTTCGATGACTCGACGAGGCGACCGAATCTGGTGACAATCTCAACCGTCCTGCTCGTTTAGGTCATGCAGATCCGCGATGAATCTCGACGAAAGATTAATCGACATAGCCCGACAGTCATCTTGGTGTATGTCTGCGCTGTCGGCGGCACGTGCAATGGGCCTGAAATCCTGGTGCATTGGCGCGGGGGCCATTCGTAATTTGGTCTGGGACTCGCTTCACGGATATGTGACTCCGACGCGCCCGGCCGATGTCGATTTGGCCTACTTCGACCCGTCCGATTTGTCGTCGATGCGCGATGCCGAAATCCAGCGCTGCCTCATGGCGCAGTGTGCCGACATTCCGTGGGAGGTCACTAATCAAGCCGCTGTCCACCTCTGGTTCGAGAGTGCCTTTGGGCATCCAGTGCCCCCATTTATTTCACTGGCCCAAGCCATTGCGTCGTGGCCGGAGTACGCGACGGCGGTAGGACTTACTTTGCTTAACGACGGGACAATTGATGTCTGCGCACCATACGGACTCGATGACCTTTTTTCCATGGTGGTGCGACGCAACCCAGCGCGCGTCAGCATGGATACCTATCTACGGCGAATCCAGCAGAAAAGATACAAGGATCGCTGGCCCTGTGTGACCATCATCGTTTAGAAATGCCACAGGCAGTCATGAGGAGTGTTGTCGACGGAAATCCATCATCATTGGCCAATCGACGCGAGAGGATTCCTGAATGTTCACAACAGCATTCGTCGTTGAGGTTCCTGCAGCCGAGTCAGCTGTAGCGGACCTTCGGAGTCGATTTGATGCAACTTCCAACCTGGGCGTGCCGGCGCATGTCACGGTTCTGTTTCCCTTCATGCCGCCAGACGAAATTACGCCCGACGTCCTTCGTCAAGTGCAAAGCGCGCTGAGTGTCGTGCAGCCATTCGAATTTTCGTTGAGGAAGGTCGAGCGGTTTGCGGTCACCACTTATCTTGTTCCCGATCCGCCAGAACCGTTCGTCGCGTTGACGACTGCGCTGGTCGAGCGCTTTCCCATGTTTCGCCCCTACGGTGGTGCACACGATTGCATCGTTCCGCATCTGACTGTCGCGCACGGGGATGCCGCGACAGCCCGCTTGGCGGCCGTCGAGCTCGAACATCGTCTGTCTGCGCGGGAGGCAATTCGAACGTGCTGTCGCTCCGTCGCTTTGCTGGAGAACGCCTCGGGCCGCTGGAGGAAGATGCACGAGATTGAGCTTCCAACGGTCGACGTGTAGTCCGGGCAGTTTCCGGCGGTCACGACCGGCGGCTACGGCCGCCAGGCGCCATCCTCACGTGTCGTCGACGTGCCTTTCTGTCCTTCCGGCTAGCGGAATCGGCGTTGGAGAGCCCTCCCGAAGGCCGCCGACCCGGGCGCGCGCGCTCTGCCCCCTACCTGGCTGTACTCGTCCACGTGTCGCACCGCGCGTTTCAATTTCGAAACGATCCGATGCGTCTGAAAAGCGGCGCGCCCGGGCGGCTCGTGACGGTGATACCGCCCGCTGTATGGTCACTGGGCGCTTGCAGCACTGGCAATTGACATAGGCCGTCGCACGATAGATGCAGGCCTGTATCAGTGCTGAAACACATTCATTCGGCCAACGTGCCCATCTCCGTATTTCTGGTTTCAAGTCGCCTTGCACGCCCATCCCGCATTGGTGGCATGCCACTTGCATTGGGGAATGCGGTTGCAGGCGCGTGATTTCATGGAAACCGCCGCGGGTGGCCGAATCGTGGCGCACGGAGTCTTCGGGGGAAGGTCGCGTCGCCTGATCTACGGTTCGGTCGTGCGTTTCTCCATCGTGACAAGACGCATTCGAGTTCGCCTTTCCTTGCGAACCGGCTACGGGCGTGAGCGAACCGCAGTACGGAGAACGTTGCAAAAGCAACCGGTCGGCGTCGGGGAGCAAGAACTATGACATTCACGTTTACGCTGATTGATCTCGCGGGCTCAATTGCGCTGGTCCTACTGGGCACGCAAATGGCCCAGACCGGCGTGCAGCGTGCATTCGGCGCCGAACTTCGGGCACTTCTGGGGCGGATGCTTCACGGGCGATTTCCTGCCTTCTTCGGCGGCCTCGGCGTCACGGCGGTGCTGCAAGGCAGTGCGACAACGGCAGTCATGACGCGGGAGTTTGCAACGGAAGGGCGCGTCGGGCTGGTTTCCTCGCTGGCCGTCATGCTTGGCGCGAACGTGGGTGCGACGTTGATCGTGCAGGCGCTTTCGTTCGCAGTCGAGACCGTATCGCCCGCACTCGTCCTCGTTGGGGTGCTGATGTTCCGCAAGGCATCCAACACGCGCGCGCACGACTTGGGGCGCATGTTCATCGGTCTGGGCCTGTTGCTGCTCGCATTGCATCACCTGCAGGAACTGATGACGGACTACGAGGATGCGCCGAGCCTTCGGATGTTGCTGGGAGCTGCCTCGACGGAACCGCTGGTCGATTTCCTGCTGGCGGCCGGCCTGACTTGGGCCGCCGATTCGAACGTGGCAGCCGTTCTCCTGATCGTGTCACTCTGCGGGCAGAACGTGGTTCCACCCGATACAGCTTTCGCATTGGTATTGGGTGCGAATCTGGGCGCTGCCATTCACCCGGTGCTGGACGGAACCGTCACGCACGATCCGGTGTCCAGGCGCGTGCCGGTTGGCAATCTGCTCATCATGTCGGTCGGTGTCGTGCTTGTTCTTGCAGCTCTCACGCCGATCGGCTGCGTCATGGTCAGAATCGAGCCGGACAACGGGCGGGTGGTGGCCGATTTTTATACCCTGTTCAATCTGTCACTGGCCTGCCTGTTCCTGCCGCTGCTTGTGCCATACGCAGACCTGTTGAGCCGGCTGCTTCCGTCGCCTGTGAATGTTTCAGACACGCCTCGACCCCAGCATGTCGATCCGCTCACGCGACAGGCACCTGAGGCAACACCCGGCCAGGGTGCCCGCGACGTGCTTCCCGTCGCCGGTACGCAATACGGGAGGCTCTCACGATCTTGTCCTGCATCGGGCGGACGCGACGAAATGCTGGTTACGAAAGTCCGGACCCACGATGACATTCTGGATAACGTCAGGGTCGTGCCCAGGACACCGGCGACATGTCCCGACGTCGATCAACTTGCCGGATACGATGAACGGCGCCGGCATGAAAGCGGTGGCCGGTTACGCGAGGACACGCAGAAGGGTAGCGAGATCAGGGCGTGCGCCGATCATACGCTTCAGCATGCGAGTGCCGATGGCAACGTGCGGACGTATTACCCGGCGAAGTCGCTGTGGCTCACTCTGCAGGACATTCAGGTCATCAGGCGACTGGAGCCAGCCGGCGGGACAACGCATTCGACGCTATCGACCTATGTCCAGGGGACTGCGAGTCTGGACGACTGCTGTCTGTCGATCATCGGGGAAGGGCAGAACGACACGCGCACGGTACACATCACCTTCGCGGCTCGCGAGATCGGCGAGACTGAACGGCAAGGCCTTCGCAACTTGCAGGACGCACTGGGCATCGCCCATTCGGACGATCCGCTCGGCACGGCAAGGCTCGGCTACAACGAGTCCGATGATGAGATGCTGGAACCGGCTCAGTGGTGGGCATTGTGCGACGTGCCGGCGAGCAGCTTGCAGGCACTTGCCGACGGCGTCGAGGCGGGACAGGTCACTGCCGTCAAGGCCGGGCTGTGCCTGCGGGACGTCTACACGTCGATTCCGTCCGGTGCTGCACTGACGAGTGGATTCCGCGCGTTCCTCAAGCCCGGCGAGGATGGCAGCACATTTGAGACGCCGGCAACCGCCAGCGGATATGTCGTGTATCTCGCCATTGATCTCCCGAAGGTCAGCCTGCCGGGAGATGGCCGGCCAGCGCAGATGTCGCTGCGCACGGACGACAGGAATCCCGTCGTGGCGCTGGCGGAGCGGCTCGACAAGGTGTTCTCCGGCTTGAAGTGGCTCGCTGCGCTGGTCGCGATCCTGGTTGTCGTGCTTCTGATCAAAGGGCGGTGACCACCCGACGGCCAGGCCTGCAGTTCGCAACCCGATCAATTGGGCTGACAACTCCAGGCGACGGCCTTTGCGGCAATTCGGTATTTGCACCGCCAGAGCTTGGAGCCGGACGGATTCACCAACAGATGCAGCCCATTGTCGCCGGTAAGTTTGGTAGGCTTTGTGTATCGGAGGAGCGTATCCCGTTTTTCCATGGGCGTAACGGTTCGCTGGTATTTCGGGAATACGAACCATGCGACGACTGCGGCGGGATGGGACGGATCGTTGCGTCGCCGGTTTCGGATGCGAAGGGCCGGCACATTTGCCCCGACTGTTCAGGTTCCGGCAAGCGACAGGTCGACGACTCTGGCCGGGCGCACGCGCTCGGCGTATCGCTCGACGAGTATCGTAAGAACTGGTCGTGGCGTTTTCACGACATGCTCGCGCTGTTGGATGCGGGAGATGGATCGGTGTACGACACATTGCGTCGACAATTGCGAGGATGAAACGTATTCCATTTCAAGAGCGGATTGCGTAAACTTTGCACATCCTTTACCGCGTCACTGGATAAATGAGCGACCACATACTCGTGTCGCAACCTTCGCCCGACAGGCGTACTGAATCGCGGGAGCGCCGCGACCAACAACGATAACTGTCTGTCGGGACCTGTTGGGAGGGCGTTCACCCGTACGAAATGAATATCGAAGCCCTGAGTGCGAAAGCAGTCAGGGTTTTTGTGTTTTCTAGCCTTAGAAGTTCAGCCGGCGCAAGCTACGAATTCGTCTTTTTCTTTCCGGCAGTTCCAGACGCGGGTTTCGGCGCGTCCGCTCCAGACGCCGGCGCAGTCGTATCCGCACCAGATGCTGGCTTAGGAGTATCGGTTGTATTAGTCCCAGTACCAGAGTCTCCGGCTTGAGGTTTTCCTGAACCAAGAAGTTGTGCCGCGACAGTGGCTGCGGCGACTTGACCTGTCGGCATGGACGCAGCTTTGTCGACTATGTGTGTGAACGCCGAAAGCACCTGGCCCGACGACAACTGTTGATTCGACGTGAACATACAAAGATTAAACAGTGCGATGCTCAGGAAAGTGCCGCGTACGTCTTGGCTGGCCAGCAGAATCGCGGCTTCAGCACGTTGGCTGGAAGCACCGGCATCGATGTTCGTCACTTTGCTGCCTAGCGCATCAGCCTTGAGCTGTGCATCAGCGGCGGCAGACGCAACGCGATACACGTCGGCTGCTTGGATGCAAGCTGCGCCAGATTGAGATATATACGCCGCGTTGGTGTTGGGGTTCCAGATAAGGAGATCGCCTGCCTTGCTTTGTTTGTCTCCGTTCGGACCTGCGCTATTCAATACATAGCTGTATTGGGGTTTGTCCGGTCCGTAACGAAGTCCCCAAACTGAAACCGGCTGAGCGCAAGAAGCGAGGAGCAGTGAGCTGATACAGCAAAGCGTCACACGTACTGCGGCACGTGATGCTGGCATGGTCGACCCCGATAGTTGTTGTTATTGCTGTTGAATTGTTCGTAGCGCGCATTGAGTTGTAGCGCATCAGTATTTCGAATTCAAGGCGAACGGCACCTCGGGATTTCCACGGGACCCTGAGTGGACTCTTGGACGCGGGGGCTCGCACCCGCGTTTTTTCTCTGCTGTCGAATCTCCATAGGGGGCATATTCATGCCGACCCAACAACAGATCGCCGACCATCTCGACATGGATCAGTCGGCCGTTTTACGGTTTGTCGACAAGGTCCAGCTCGACTATCGCGAGGCGACGCTCGACGCGATCCGCATCGCGTATATCCGGCAACTGCGGGAGATGGCTGCGGGCCGCGCGAGCGGCACCGGCATCGATCTGGTCCGTGTCGGCGATTGGGTGAGCGACTGGCTCAAATTGCAGGCTGGTGCCGCCGGTAAGGTCCGACATTGGCGTCCGCCGTCCGTCGACGAGGAGGTCGCCCTGTGGGCACCGTCCGGCGACCTCACGAGTGCGTTCGTCGCGCCGGGTTACTACACGGAGCAGCACGGCGGGGCCGGTCGGGTGAATCCTGACGAGACCGCGACCGACTTTCCAGACGGTGCGTTCGAGCAGTACAACCATGCAAGCCATGAATACGTGCTGTCGGTACCGGCGGGCCGCCGGATCGTGTTCCGTATCGGCGGGACCGAGTTCGAGCTGAAGGCGGACGGTACGACGCTGCGTAGCGCAAAGCTGCTGGCGGACGTTCAGGATTCGATGTTCACGGGCAACACGACGACCGAGCAATGGCTGGCGTTTAACGGCGGCATGCAGGGCGAGCCGGGCGAGGGCGGCGGTGTCGCGATGAATATCTTGGGTGGTGCTGAATATACCGAAGACGTTGTAGCGGCAGGTAAGTCGGTTAGTAAGCACCGCCATCGTGAGCGAGGAGACGGCGAGCTGGTTGGCATGCCTGTTTAACGTCGCGATCCTGTGACTTTTGCGAGGGCGATGAAACACAACAAGCTCTTAGAATTGACCCTATACAACAATGCTACTTTGGGGAAAGGAGTCAACTCGATGAATTCCGCTGGGTCAAATCAAAATGGTACCGGAGGGCAGCTGGCCGCGGGGAATCAGCCAACTGACGCGGGGTGGGAAGATTTCAAGAGGTTCTACAAGAACTACGTCGCTGCGATTGCGGTTGTCAAAGATACGCTAGACGTCCTTTGGAAGCTCGCTCCAATCGGTTTGATCATGCCTGCTGTTTTGATATGGTCGTATCTGAAGAAAATTGGATGGCAGCAGTTATTTCAGGAGTCGGTGGTGTCGGTTCCGGGGTTGATCGTCATGATCGTGTCAGCATGTTTGCTGACATTCGTGCTGGCGGTTCAATTTTGTGTGCCATCAATAATTTCAGTCGGTGCTGCTGGCGTCTATGACGAGCAGAGTAAGGTGGCGAAGGCTGCAGGAGTACCCAGTATTCGAGGTCCGATCGCGTGCTTATTCATTTTTTCTCCGGTTGTGTGGCTGGGAACAGCCGGGGCTCTGGCTCTGATTGCGGATTTTTCTGGTGGCTGGGCGTTTCTGACAAGCATTGGTGTGATGGTTTTGTTTGAGGTTGCAGTAATTTATCGATGGAGAAAATCGCTTTCGGATTCGAGTAAATCTGGCTTTATCAGTGCCATGGCGCATTGGCTCAAGCTTGTGGTGGCGCCAACATGCGCCGCGTTGCCAGTGTCACTATCTTTGTTGATCTGTCTAGGTGTTTTCTCGTCGTTAAAAATGTCGGACTGGGCAGCTTTTGGGGTATTTGTTGCATGTGTTTTTTTTAGTGTTATAGGTGTGCTTCCGGGAATGGTCTATTTGCTCGAAAAAATTTCGGACAAGAAGCCATTCGATATTTTTAAAACGACGACTGTCGCTGGTGTAATGGTGTTTTATGTGCTGTGGATTGTGGCGCTGACGCTCGGTCCAGTTACATCTACGATCCTACGATCAATTGGCGCTATTGACGAGAATCGATACGTCTTTCAGGTTCTCAAGCCGGACCTTGTAACCGGAATGCAGGGGGCCGGGTTTACGGTCCATATGGTCGCTCAATCACCATATAGCAAGGATTTGCCTGCCTACTTTGTGGACAGCTATGTGCGTTTCAATTTCGCCAGTGTCCTGTTGCTTTGCCGAGACCCGCTCGCCTTTAACAAGGCTGACGGCGGCTCCATGACTGACAAGGACGTGCAGAGCAAAAATTTGATCTGGCGTGCAGGTGGATACTTTTGCGTGAAAGCGCGCGCTGATGAGGTTCGGTTGTTGCAAAGCCTTCACAAACCTTGATCACAAGTTTGCTTACTACTAGGACTCCGCATAACGCGGGGTTTTTTATTTTCCGGAGGTTGTATGCGGAAAGACGCACAGCCAGGCGGGGTGGCGGCGCCCGTGACGTTCATCGATACGGAGTTCCGCAGCCGCGTGATCGTGTTTCCGGACGGCTCGCACGTTGCCGTGCTGGCCGGCAAGACCGAGGTGACGGAGCCGGAACATGTCACGTATCTCGAATCGCGCGAGTGCTTCAAGCGCATTCCGACCAAAGCGCGGTGATGGTCGCGCTGGTCGGTATGTGTCGCCGCACGGGGCGACTGATCGGCGGACTCGATCATCTGGTGCAGAGCATCGCGGACGTTCTCAGCACACGCAAGGGAACCCGCCGCGAGCGCCCCGATTACGGCTTGGATCTCCCGGCAATGGTTGACCTACCTCAGCGCAAGCTGAAGCACTTCAAGAGCATCTATCCGGACTGGACTGCGGCACTCGAATCCGATCCGGTCGTCAAGCTGCTGGAGCTGGCCGCGTACGAGGACGTCCGGTTTCGGGCGCGCGTGAACGATGCTGGTCGTGCTGTGTTGCTGGCCTACGCGACGGGCGCTCATCTCGAATATCTCGCTGCGCTTTGGAACCTGAAGAAAGAGATCGTTGACCCCGGTGATCCGGAGGAGCATTCGCCGATTCCAGTCACATACGAGCGGGACGAGCGGCTGCGGTTGCGTACGCAGATGGGGATCGAGCGCGCATCGACGGCCGGGCCGTCTGGCTCGTATCGATCGCTCGCAATGGATGCGTCGCGGATGTGGGGCTGTTCTAACGGACGGTGCCGGCGCGGATTCTCGCGCCGGCACCGTGCTTACAGGTCAGCGAATGCGGGCAGAAGGTCTTGGTCGACGAGACGAATCTCGATACGGTTAGCAACTTCGACGTGTTCGGAGTTGTCCACTGAAAAAACGGCATCTGGGACGCTCACAATGATCGTCCCGGTCTGCTTCCGGCCGGCTTCAGGAACTGGAATCAACTCGCGTGCTTCCGGAATTTGCTGAGTCGTGAGTATCTTCGGGAGATACAGCATCCAGCCAACGCCCGGCTTGTCATCAAACACCTGTCGGGGAAAATACTCTCGTGGTGCAACAGAGACATACATCGGGTCATAAACCGAAACCATCGAGGCCACTATCTTAGCCACACCCTCATAGCTGCGCTCGTCCGCGGAGACTGCGCTCTGTGCCGGTAGCCCGATTTCTATCTCGCTGGGCCGCCTTTTCGCATCGATGGCTAATTTCAGCCTCGCGCTGTCGGCGGCGTCCATCTGACCATTCCAGAAGCCAAATACTTTAGGAAGGTCCATCTTTTTTTCATACCGTTGCGCCAAGACTGCCAAAACGGCTGTCGAAGGTATGCCGGGCGCTTCAAACATGGGATAGAGACGGGCTTCTTCCTCGGTATCAGCCTTCAGCCACCACTGCCCTAAACGTTCGTCCTCGCGCGACATGGCCTCAACCACCGGCCATAGACGGACAAGATGAGCCGCAAAATCGCCAAGCTGGGCGAAGTCGGCAGGGCTACGAAATTGCGTAACTATTTCCATGTTTGTCACGGCACCCATTCTGATTGGATGTGAAGACGGGCAAGCGGCGCTCTCATGTAGTTCCAAGTCCGCTCCGTCTGAAAATACCATTTCAACCTCGCAGGAGGATGATCATCTACAACCGCGGCCTGACCGCCAGCCTGTTCCTCCATGTCATCAAAGGCCTTGGTGTACGGTACATTGTCCTTGTTCAAGAACTGATCGTACTTTGCCTTCGCTTCTATCAACAAACAGCTTTCCGGTCGAAAGCCGTCGAAGTCACGCTGCCAGACCCACTCCATGCTCCAGGCCTCTTCAACGCTATAGGGGAACCCCGTAATTCGCCCTTGATACTCTCGGGAGTTGTCACTCATGCTCCAGTTGCGGCGCTGCATGCTTCCCGCTTCTGGTGGGCACTTCTTGCAGCTCTCTCCTGTACGCGGTATCGCACGGACGGTAGGCTCCGCTTTACTTGCGTCTTTCGACGTGTCTCCCGGCAGACTAGCCGTCCCGGCCACTGCGGCCCCGCCCAATAAGGCGGTTCCAGCGCGAGCCAAGACTGGTCCAAGTTCCACTATCGCCGCTTCGATCGCCGGCACCACCAATCCCCCCATGCTTAGCCTCTCCCTTGTCGTCCTGATGTTCGATGCGCCATTTCATGACGCGTAGGTAATCTTGGAAACGTTCGTCGGCCGAGCGTCCGGGCCGAGTCAGCCACGCGCGCGTCGCAGGTCTCTCGTAAAACTTCGGAGCGTATGCCTCAATACGAAGAAACGCGGCGACATTCTCGTCGGACTGAATGCCGAGCCGTCGAGCGGCGATGTACGCGCTCCACAGGCGCGTCGATAGCGTGCCGTCTTCGGCCAGCTTCGGGTCCGCTTTGACGAGATCCTGCCGAGCGTGTTCGACATATCCGCGCGCGTCGATCTCGGCAAGGCCGGCGACCTGTTCGCTTGTCAGCTCAAGCATGCGGGTGTACTCCCCTGAGTTTTCCATTTACTTCGACGAGCCAGTCGAATGTCGGCACGAAGAACTGCATGCGCTGCGTGAATTCCATCAGCGACGCCATGTCGACCATGATGCGGGCATCGTAGAAGCGGAGCAGGGCTGTGCTTCCATCGGGCAAGCGTACGTCGAGGCGGCTGCGCAGCTCATCAGCGAGTGATTCGATCGGATATGCACTGATCAGCCAAGACACGCCGGTGGAGCTGCTGGCCAGTGTGGAGAGAATTCGTCGGACATTGCCAGCCGCCGCCTCGTACGCAAAAAGCCACGGCCCAGCGTCGGCGAGCGACGCGTCCTGCGTGCCATCGAATACAGCTATGGCCGATCGCGATCGTTGGGGCGATGAACCGCCGGCCGCGTCAGCGTATAGAAGGCCGTCGACAAGGGCGTACAGATGCACCTGCATGGCCAATTGCTGTTGACGCTTGAAGAAGAAAGCCTCGATCGAGTGTTCGGTCATGGGCTATCCGCGCGCGATCATCGTCGCGACGTTCTCGGCCGCAGCTTTCAGGCATTCGAGACAGAGCGTGGGCGAGGGGGCGAGTGCTGCGGCAGTCGCAGCGATCGCGGTACTTGCGCCGCCAGTCGCCGCTGTGCCAGATCCGACATCGTCGAACGTCGCTGACGACTGCGATGCGATCAGCGTCGCTCCACACGCGGTTTTCATGCCCTCGACGGCGGTTTCTCGTCCGTCGAACGTGTGCGAGTATTGCCGCCCCGTCGGCAGGATCGGAAAGACGCCTTTGCATTGCGGGCAAAGCACCTTGTGTCCGACGCCAGCAATGGGCTTTCCATCAATGGTCGCGGTCGCGCTGCCCTCCAGCACGCGGCCGCCATGCGTCGTCGTATCGCCGACGCAAATCATGGCTCGGGCCATATGTTCTCTCGTAGGTGTGGTTTTCGTATGAATTTACCATTTCCGGGAGAACCGCCGATTGTTCGCTAACTCGCGGTTAGTCAACAATCGTCAATCGAAACGAGCGCTGTCGATCATGCGGCGCAGTTGGTCAAGCGCGAATGAGTCGGGATAGCCGCTCTTCTTCAATTCCAGCTCCGCCGCGCGGACCGACCTTTCCATGAGTCGCAACGCTCGACGAACGTGCACGATTTCCAGCACGAAGCGCTGTTCGAGCGTCAGCGCACGCCCTTTCTTGAAGTCGGCCGTGCTCCACGCGCCGCGCAATTCCTCCCATGTCAGGCGTTGGAACTCGGGCAGCTTCGTTGCCTTGTCTGAGCCGGGATCTGGTTCGTCCGGGGTGTCATGGAGCCGGCATTTCATGGCTTCGCGTGCGCGCCACTCGTCGGAAAACGGAGCGATGTGTGCGCGCGGGTTCCCCATCCTGCCTGCCCGCGTGATCTCCTTGTCGATCTTGAGCGACAAGCGGCGCGGCGGTGCCGCGTACTTCAGTTCGTCGGCCTGTTCGAGGTACGCGATCATGTGCGTAGCATCGCCGGTAAGGGTGCCCATTTCGCGCAGCGTGAGTCGCAGGTGTAGCACTTCGAGAATCAGCCGGTGGACGTCGGCATACGTGCACGTGCGCCACCATTGCGACATTGCGTCGAACTGTGGCGGATCGAATGGGGGGCAGGATCATGATACACGAAGAGAACTGTATGGATATACAGTTTATCGCGGGGTAAGATGGTGCCGTCAAGTCTCAAAATTGGGGGCGGGCAGTGTGTACAAATTACAAAGCGCCAGACGAAGATCCGGGCATCAACGAACTGAGGATCGGGATCGGCGATCTGTATCGCCGCGATCCGTGGGAGCCGGATGTGTATCCGGACTATGCCGCGCCGATCGCATGGTCGGACGGTGATGGTCTTGGCGTCGTCAAGGCCGTGTTCGGTTTCTGGCCGAAGTTCATGCAGCCTGAGCGCATCGACGACAACGGGAAGAAGCGGAGAAAGCTCGACACGGTCAATGCCCGTTCGGAAACGGTCGGTGAGTCCCGGCTTTACGGTAAGGCGTGGCGAGATGGTCAGCGCTGATTGATCGCGGTCCGATGGATATACGAGCCGTGTTACGAAACGGGCCGGAACGTCTGGCAGCGGATCGGGCTAACGGATTGGCAGCCGTATTGCGTTGCCGGCATCTGGCGGCGCTATGAAGATGCAGAAGGCCGTACGATTGTCGGCATGACCATGATGACCGTCAACGCGGACGGCCATGCCGTGATGGGGCGGATGCATAAGCCGGGCGACGAGAAGCGATCGGTGGTCATAATGCGCACGGCAGACTATGACGAGTGGCTGCATACAACGAACATTGAAGCAGCGCGCGCAATGTTGCAGTTGCTCCCTGCAGACGACATGCGTGCAGAGCCAAAGTAACGTGAACAGGCACTCAAATGCTGTCAAACGCAGAAAACCCGTGATTGGCGGACTGCACTCAACCAGTGCGTTGGAGATAGCGGCGTCATGACAAGGAACGGCAGGAAGATCGGCAGGAACGAGCGCTGCCCATGCGGCAGCGGCAAAAAATACAAGCGTTGCCATGGTCAAGTGCAGCCGGCGATGAACGCTCCCACGATTGAACAGGTGATGCAGCGAGGTCGCCTGATGCTCGATCGTTTCAAGGCTCAAGAAAAGCAGCGTGAACAGCAGCAGGGCTTTGGTCGACCGATCGTTTCAATTGTCTACAACGGAAAAAGGTTCGTGGCAGTGGGCAGGAAGCTGATGTACTCCGATAAGTGGAAAACCGTTCACGACTTTCTCGGCCATTACCTGCCCGATGTATTGAGGCAAGAGTGGGGCAACGCTGAGCTGGCTAAGCCACTTGAAGAGCGTCACCCAATTGCACAGTGGTATCACTACGTTTGCCTACTGCAGCAAGCGACTATCAAAGAAGCCGGAAAAGTTCATAGTGCGCCAATGACTGGTGCGGCGGAAGCGTGGTTTCAACTTGCATACGATCTCTATTCTCTTGAGCACAATGCTGAGCTGCAGCAGAAGCTACTCAACAGAATTAAGCACCCGGACATGTTTCAAGGCGCCAGATATGAGACGTTTGTGGCGGCCACGATGATTCGCGCTGGATTTGACATTGAATTTGAGGACGAGGACGACAGGGAATCGTCCCATGTGGAGTTTACTGCGACGTGTCGAAAATCAGGGAGAAAGTACTCAGTCGAGGCCAAGAGACGCAATGTCGAGGCGGGAGCCGGCTCGTTCAGGTTGGGCAGGCTACTGCAACGTGCATTACGGAAGACAGCGAAGCATCCGCGGATTGTATTTATCGGTATCGACTTCATAGACGATCAACAGGAAGCGAATCGGGGCGACATGCCAAAGTTGCTTGCGAAAGCCCTTTCCGATCTGCGCGGATTCGAGGGGCGCAGCTGCAACGGGCAGCCACTTCCCCCCGCTTATATATTCGTGACCAATCGACCGCATGATCTTGACCTTGAGGGCACCAATATCCAGTCCGCTCTACTTGCAGAGGGTTTCCAGATCCCTGATTTCAAGATGGATACGATGTACCCGGGATTAAGAGCGGCCCATCAAGGCCGCAAAGCTCATGCCGATATGCATCAATTGCTCGACTCGATTCGCGAGCACTCTTCAATCCCGGTTACCTTTGACGGAAGTGCTCCCGAACTCGCGTTTGCTGACCATCGGCCGGCTCGTCTCGCAATAGGGGATACGTACTTGGTCCCCGACTCGAAGGGCGTCGCGAGACCCGGGAGGCTTACGTCGGCGACGGTTGATGAAGCACAATCAATCGTATATGGGGCCTACCAGCTCGATACTGGAGAGTCGGTCATATGTACGGCCCCTCTGTCGCCAGAGGAACTGGCTGCTTATCGACGACATCCTGATACATTTTTCGGAGTCGAGATTAAAGCTTCGCGCGGTGGTATCAAGACGCCTCTCGAATTGTTCTACTTTTTATTGGACGGCTTCAAAGACATCCCGAAGGAGCGTCTCCTTGAAGTCATGGCGGAGCATCCAGATATCGAAAAACTGAAGGAGTTTTCGAGAGAGGATCTTGTGGAGATTTACGCTGAAGGATGCGCGAATGCGGTGTTGCAGCAGCAAGAGGCGAAACTGGCGTAGCAAGCGGCTATTTTTGGTGGTTAACTCACAGGAAGGCGAAAGCATGCGACGCTATTCGCGGGTTCGTGAAAAGCTGACAAACTCTCTTTATCGACTCGCCACATGGGAAGGCGACGTTCGGGACCGACTTCGCGGCGCGCATTGGGTTTTAAGGCAGCTTTCCATTGAGGAATTGCCGCCTGAACTTCGCGATAGCTGGCAAAGCATCATGCACCGCCTGACCCGGTACGGCCCAGAAGTGTTGCAAGATGGAGAAGTGTTTCGGGACGCTGTGACTCACACGATGTCACGAATTCGGAACAGCACGGGGCGTGCCATCGCAACCGATATCTATCGCCTGTACAGCACGTTCATCAGCACATACGGGGCATGACGAAGACGCTGACGAGCGCGCGCTAGAGCGCGTCCTTAGGCGGGAAGGGGCGTTGGCCCCTCGCAGATCGATCAGGTATGGCTCTCATCTAGCACGACTGTCGGGCATATTCTGTGGGGTATGAGGCGTCAATTCGACGGTTGCTGTTCCTCAGCATCCTCGTCACCTAGTCCGAAATCGGTGTAGTCGTCTTGTACCTTGCCGAATATTGCCAAGCCCAACAGTCCCATCACACTTGGAATTTTCTTTCCACCTCGATATCGAAATATTCGACGGCGAATTGATTTTTTCCATTGCCTCTCAATCACAGATTTAAAGAAAATGCTGTGCCGAGGAAGGTGTCCATCCGTCACCAAGTTTAGATCAACCTTGAATTCGCTTGGTCCGAGAAAGGAGCCGTTTGCGAAAGCAATACGTGGCAAAAATGCAGTTAAATCGTCATCGAGCCCGTCGAACAAGTTGGTATCAAGCATGCCGACTTCTGGGAGAACCACCGCCACCGAGCGTGCCCCAACCAATTGATGCCGCGACGATGCTGCCTGGATAATGCGTGAACACATCCGTGAGGTGTTGAACGCATCGGCGCCTCCCGTGATCGCGTTTGCTATCCACTGTCGTTCCTCAAGCCGTACAACCGTGTCCATGCCGCCAATTACGACTTCTGGCCGATCTGCCATCAACAGAAAGAACTTGAAGTCCCCGACATCATAGTCCCATTGGAGTTCTTGTTCGAAGCTCCAAGGTGGAGTTGTTCTAAATGCTGACAGAACCGCAATAAACGGGATTGGCACATTATCGTGTCTTCCGCATATATGAATCTCGAGAAGTGGCTTTCCATTTGGGCCGGCTAAGGATTTTCCTTTAAGCCGTTGGCTTAAATCGGTTGCCAGTTTTTTTACCAGCGGACCAAAATCCAATGCTCCTCGCGATGCTTCCGCGACAGAGTCTGAGATCAAATCATATAGACGAATGGTCTGACCACCGGTTCGCCACTGCGCTACACCTGTGTAAGTTATATCACCAATAAGGTTGCCGGAGCGGAAAATAATGTGCTTGTTAAAATTTTCATCGATGGGCAGGAATTTCGATCCTGATTTGGTGCAAATCCTTGTGTCCGAGGTCGCTAGCGCAAACCCTTTTCCGGCTACTGTTATCAGTAATGTCATATTTTACTTTTTGTCAATATCACTAGAAGGCCGATCGGCCCTTCGTGTCTGCCCAGTTTATCGGACAGTGCGTTCGCCTGTTCTTCCAGGAAGTGAGCGAAACATACTGCTGCATCATCGGTCATTGATGGATGCGCTTGCAATACCCCCGTGTTGGCGTGCCTCTTCCTCGACGTCGGCGAGCCAGTCCGCCCATGCTTGCATCATCTCCCGCCGCTCCGGCAAATACTTGGCGTGGTTGTATGTCGAGCGAGTCCTGTCCTTATCTTTGTGTGACAACTGCATTTCGACCACTTCGTCCTTCCATCCCATTTCATGGAGGTTGGTCGACGCAGTTGCTCGAAAGTCATGACCTGTTATCGGTTCGGGGTTGTCCGGTACCAGGTAGTCGATTGCCCGATTGATCGTAGCGCGACTCATGTGTGGACGCGTTCGATTGCTATGGAGAATCGGGAGGATGTACCCGCGATTTCCATACATGTCCTGCAGCTCGCGCAGCAATCCTAGCGCTTGCTTGGGAAGGGGAACGATGTGCAGGCGTCGTGATTTGATTTTTTCGGGGGGTACCTTCCATTCGGCGGTTCCCAGGTCGATTTCTTCCCATCGCGCCCGGCAAAGCTCGATCGTTCTCGGAAACAGCATCATCAGCAATCGAATCGCAATCGCGGTTCGTCTGCTCTTGTAGGTTGGAAGCTGGCGAAAGAGCCTCTTCAGTTCTTCACGGCTCAACGCCCGAGCATTCTCGGTCGGCGGCTTCAGGACCGAGCCACGTAGCACCGATGCGGGATCTGTATCGGCTCGCAGTGTGATCACTGCATACTGGAACACGTTGGACACATACTGGCGCAGTTTGATCGCTACGGAAGGGGAGCCGCGCTCTTCGACCCGACGCATCAAAGCAAGCACGTCATGGGCGGTAACAGAGCGCATGGGGCGGTTCCCGATGAACGGGTACGCATCGGCTTCGAGCATGCGCAGAATCTCGCCAAAGTGCCGCTCGGTCCAAGTCTTCCTCTTCTTCTCAAGCCACTCGTCGCTGACGGCGCGAAAAGTTGCTTTGCCTTCGTCGATACGCGCCGATAGCACTTCCTGTCGCGCATGCGACGGGTGCAGTCCCTTCTTGACGAGTTCGCGGGCATCGTCACGCGCCGCGCGTGCGTCTTGAAGGCTGATAGTTGGATATTCACCGATCGCAAAGAGATTCTCCTTCCCGGCAATTCGGTACTTGTATCGCCAGAGCTTGGAGCCGGACGGCTTTACCAACAGATGCAGTCCATTGCCGTCGGTAAGTTTGGTAGGCTTGTCGCTTGCCTTCGCTTGTCGGATCTTGATGTCGGTAAGTGGCACGGTGAAAAAGGGGGTATCGTCTCTGATTGATCGAAATGATACCCCCTTTTATACCCCCTTTTTTCTCGGCTGGGCACGATTTCCGGCGAACATAAGCGAACGATGGAAGGGCGCGAAACGCCCAACCGGTAAGGGTTTAAGCGAAATTCACGAACCAACACGAACTGGAGCAACCGAAGTGATCAGACATATCGTCATGTGGAAGTTGAAGGAATCGGCCGAAGGCGCGACGCGCGCACAGAACGCGCTGAAGCTGAAGGAAAAGCTCGAAGGCTGCCGCGACCTCGTGCCGGGCACCTTGCAGATCGACGTCGGCGTGGCGACGCCGGGCCTCGATGCGACCGCCGACATCGTGCTCGTGTCCGATTTCGCGGACAAGGCCGCGCTCGACGCGTACCAGGTGCACCCGGTCCACCAGGAAGTGAAGAAATTCGTCGTCGCGGTGGCTGAATCGCGCGAATGCGTCGACTACCTCGTCGACACCGCACGATGAGCGACGCGGCAACGCCGACGGACGGCCCGTCGATCGAAAGTCCGTTCGTCGACATGCTCGGCGTGCAGCTCGTGTCCGCGAAGGACGGGGCGAGCGAGATCGTGCTGTCGCTCGAGGAGCGTCACATGAACACGTGGAGCATCGCGCACGGCGGCGTGACGATGACGCTCGCGGACATCGCGCTCGCGATGGCGGCGCGCAGCCTGACCGACGACGGTATCGGCGTCGTCACGGTCGAGATGAAGGTGAACTTCATGCAGCCGGGGCGCGGCGAGCTGCGCGCTTACGGGCGCGTGATGCATCGCTCGACGACGATGGCCTACTGCGAAGGCGAAGTGCGCGACAGCGACGGCAACCTCGTCGCGAAGGCGCTCGGCACGTTCAAGTACATGCGGCGGCTCGCGGTGGGCCGCGACATCAAGCGGCAACGCTCGCGCACGGCGCCGGACGCCCAGCCCGGTCCGAGCGACGCGTAGGCACCTGCACGCACGGCCCTGTCTCCGTAATGAGGCGGGGCCGCTTCATTTTGCGGCACGGGATTCCGGTACATCGCGCGCCACGCCTGCCCGGCGCGGGCGTGGCATCATGTGACGCTTGTCCGCTCACGGCGCCGCACAGGCGCTGTCTTCACCGATGCCGCTGAATCCGAAGATCGCCCAGGTGCTCGACATGATCGAGCGCGCGAAACGTCCGTCCTATCACCACCAGACGGCGCAGCAGGCGCGTGCCGCGTACGAGAAAAGCGCGCCGATCCTCGACGTCGCACCGGCGGCGATGCATTCGGTCGAGGCATGCGTCGTGCCGACGCGCGACGGCCGCACGATCGGTGCGCGGCTGTACCTGCCCGTCGAGCCGAGCCTCGCGGAGCCGCTGCCCGCGCTCGTCTACTATCACGGCGGCGGCTTCACGGTCGGCAGCGTCGACACGCACGATGCGCTGTGCCGGATGTTCGCGCGCGATGCGCGGTGCGCGGTGCTGTCGGTCGATTACCGGCTTGCGCCCGAACACCGGTTCCCGACCGCGGTGAACGACGCCGACGACGCGTTGCAGTGGCTGCATCGCGAGGCCGCCACGTTCGGCATCGACGCTGCACGCCTGGCAGTCGGCGGCGACAGCGCGGGCGGCACGCTCGCCACCGTCTGCGCGGTGCTCGCGCGCGACGCGGGGATTCGCCTGGCATTGCAGCTGCTGATCTACCCGGGCGTGACGGGCCACCAGGACACCGAATCGCATGCACGGCTCGCGAACGGCTACCTGCTGACGCAGGACACGATCCAGTGGTTCTTCACGCAATACGTGCGCGATCGGGCGGATCGCGACGACTGGCGCTTCGCGCCGCTCGACGGCACGCGCGGCGCGCCGTCGTTCGCGGGCGTCGCGCCGGCTTGGATCGCGACGGCCGAATACGATCCGCTGAGCGACGAGGGTGCCGCGTACGCGGACAAGTTGCGCGCGGCCGGCAACGCGGTCACGCTGGTCTGCTATCCGGGGATGATCCACGAATTCTTCAAGATGGGCGGCTACATCCCCGAGGTGAGGGCCGCCCATGCCGATGCGGTCGCGGCGCTGAAGGCCGCATTCGACGACGTTTGACGGCGGGTGTTTGGCGGCGCACGCGCCGCAAGGGAGCTGCGATGACGGACGGCGTGGTGGAAACGGGCGACTGGACGGTACTGGGCGGCGACGCGGCGCGCATCCGCGATGCGGTGTTCGTGCGCGAGCAGCAGATTCCGCCGGAATTCGAACTCGACGACGACGATCCGCTGTCGCTTCATGCGGTCGCCTACCGGATCGATGCGGCGACGGGCAGGCGCCGGGCGGTCGCGACGGGAAGGCTGCTGCCGTCCGGCACGATCGGCCGTGTCGCGGTGCTGGCCGATGTCCGCGGGCAGGGTGTCGGGTCAGCCGTGTTGAACGCGCTGCTGGATGCCGCGCGGCACCGCGGCGAAACCGCCGTGCGGCTCTATGCGCAGGATTCGGCCGTGGCGTTCTATGTGAGGCACGGCTTCACGGCGGTCGGTGAGCCGTTCGTCGAAGCCGGCGTGCCGCACGTCGAGATGGCGCGCGCGCCGTAGCGCGCGATGCGTGCGTTCAGCGCGGCCGCGTTGCGTCGATGTCGAACGTGAGCGCGCGCTCGAACGAACCCGGACGGACGGTGCGGTGCGAGCCGTCGTCGTCGCAGCGCTCCTTGATCTCGACCGTCAGCCGCACGCCTTCCTTCATCGTGACGCGCAGCGCGGTCGTGCCGCGCGTGCCGTATTCGGGCGTCTCGATGAACGCGGCCGACAGCGCACGTTCGCGCTCGATCGGGATACCGGTATGCGGCAGCGCGTCGTCGTCCGCGACATGCGGGTCGCGCATCAGCGCGATCAGCTCGTCGAGCGACGGGGTCGGATTGTCGGTGAGCAGCGTGCCGAGCTCCGCGCGCTTGCGCACGACTTTCGGCCAGGGCGTATCGAGCCGCGCATTCGACAGCGCATGCACGCCGGGCGTGATCGCGACGGGCGCGGCGACCCTGCTTTCGCCTTCGGGCGCCCGGTTGCAGAACCACGCGAGCTCGCGCCGCCGCCAGTCGCCGACGAGCAGGTTGAAGCCGTTGTACACGGCCGCATGCTCGGCCAGCCGCCCGAGATAGTCGAGCGGCGCGACGGACGGGCCGCCGAGGAAATCGGACACGAGCTTGCCGCGGGTCGGTGCGCCCGCGCGGATGTCGAACGGTGCGCGGTAGTTCGTCAGCGCGGCGAAACGGCCGTCGCGCGAGACGCCGAGCCACGTGCCGCCCGCTTCGAGATCGCGGCCGGCCAGGACGCCCGGCACGTCTTCCCACCACGAGAGCGGCGCGCTGGTCCGGCGAAAGAACTCGTCGCGGTTGGCGGCGAGGGTAAAGAGGGGACCGGCGGCGGCATCAGGCTGCCAGTCGAAGGCAATCAGACACATCGGGCGAATCTCTCGCAGGAAACATCGGGCGCCGGCTGCGACTCGCGAGCCGGCGCCCGAACGGGTTGTCAGTGCATCACGCTTCCGTCGGCCATGCGTACGGCAGCGCGTCGAACGCGAGCACCGGGCCGTCGGCCGAACCGAGGTGCACCGTGCCGCTGTCGAGCGCGGCGAGCTTGATCTCGACGAGCGCATCGACGCCGCCCGAAGGCGCGGCTGCCGCGTTGACGATCATCCCGCACGGCTGGCCGGGATCGTCGCTGTGGAACAACTCGACGCCGGCATGCACGGTATCGGTGTCGCCGGCGACGTGCGCGAGCGCGGTGCGGCGCTTGATCGTGCCGCGGTACTGGCTGCGTGCGACGATTTCCTGGCCCGGGTAGCACCCTTTCCTGAAGTTAACGGCGCCGATCACGTCGAAGTTGACCATCTGCGGCACGAACTGTTCGACGGCCGCCTGCGTGATGCGCGGCTCGCCCGCGCGCACGTCGAGCCAGTCCCACACGGCCGGCGACACGACCGGCAGCGTGCCGGCGAGCGCCGCGAGGCGCGCATCGACTTCCGCGCGCGGGCCGATCCACAGATAGCGCTTGCGGCCGGCCGCGTCGGGCACGCGGATCAGCGCGCCGGCCGGGCCGTCGACCTTCACGTGCACGCCGTCCGGCAGCGCATCGAAGATGCCCGACAGCGCTTCGCGCACGTCGCCCGCAAAGCCGGCCACCGCGAGCGTGTCGCTCGCGTCGGTCAGCTTCGCCTTCGCGCGCAGCACGAACATCGACAGCCGCTTCTGCACGGCCGGCTGCACGTCCTTCGACACGAGCAGGCGCACGCCGTGACCGGCGCGCCACGCGAGGAACGAGCCGAGGAGGCGCCCCTTCGGCGAGCAATAGCCGGACAGCCGCGCGCTCGCGGCATCGAGATGCTCGATGTCGTTGGTCAGCTGGCTGTGCAGGAACGTCGCGGCGTCATCGCCGGCCACGTCGATCACGCCGAACTGCGGCAGCGGCATGCAGGCGCCCGGCGCATCGAATTCGGCGGCGGACGGGCGGGGGAAAACGGGGAGCGAGGCAGTTGCGGCCTGGGCAGCCGGTGAAGCGAACGGTGTGCTCATGGAATGAGGGAACAGTCAACCCTGACTTTGACGAAGGCGAGCAAGTATTATATGGGTCTTACCTGAGTCACGTTTCCATGTCCCTACTGAAGAAATGCGCCGCGACGATCGTGGCGCTGGCCGTCGTTGTGGCCGCTGCCGGCGCGGGCGGCGGGTATTACTGGGCGAACCGGCCGCTGCTGCTGGGCTCGGCATCGCTCGACGTCACGATCAAGCCGCGCAGCACCGTGAAGAGCGTCGCGCAGCAGCTCAAGCGCGGCGGCGTGCCGGTCGAGCCGTTCGGGTTCGTCGCGATGACGCGCGTGCTCGGGCTGTCGAGCCGCCTCAAGTCCGGCAACTACGAATTCAAGACCGGCATCACGCCTTACGAGGTGCTGCAGAAGATCGCGCGCGGCGACGTGAACGAGTACGTCGCGACGGTCATCGAAGGCTGGACCTTCAAGCGGATGCGCGCGGAACTCGATGCGAACCCCGACCTGGCGCACGCGACGGCCGGCATGAGCGACGCCGAGCTGCTGCGCGCGATCGGCGCACCGGACAGCGCCGTGCAGCGCGGCAGCGGGGAGGGGCTGTTCTTCCCCGATACCTACCTGTTCGACAAGGGCACGAGCGACCTGAACATCTACCGGCGCGCGTACCACCTGATGCAGACGCGTCTCGACGAGGCGTGGGCCGCCCGCGTACCGGGGCTGCCGTACAAGTCGCCTTACGAAGCGCTGACGATCGCGTCGATCGTCGAGAAGGAAACGGGCCACGCGGCCGACCGCGCGTTCGTCGCGGCCGTGTTCGCGAACCGGCTGCGCATCGGCATGCCGCTGCAGACCGATCCGTCGGTGATCTACGGGCTCGGCGACGCGTACGATGGCCGCCTGCGCAAGCGCGACCTGCAGGCCGACACTCCTTACAATACCTACACAAGACGCGGCCTGCCGCCGACGCCGATCGCGTTGCCGGGCGTAGCCGCGCTGCAGGCGGCGATCAATCCGGCACCGACGAGCGCGCTCTATTTCGTCGCGAAGGGCGACGGCACGAGCGTGTTCTCGGACACGCTGGGCGATCACAACAAGGCCGTGGACAAGTACATACGAGGTCAATAATGGCGAGCGGTAAATTCATCACGTTCGAAGGCATCGACGGGGCGGGGAAGACCACCCACCTGCAATGGTTCTGCGAACGGCTCCAGGGCAAGCTGGCCGCGGCCGGCCGGCAGGTCGTCGTCACCCGCGAGCCGGGCGGCACGCAGCTCGGCGAGAAACTGCGCGAGATCCTGCTGAACCAGCCTATGGATCTCGAGACGGAAGCGCTGCTGATGTTCGCCGCGCGCCGCGAGCATCTCGCGCTCGTGATCGAGCCGGCGCTCGCGCGCGGCGACTGGGTCGTGTCCGACCGCTTCACCGACGCGACGTTCGCGTACCAGGGCGGCGGCCGCGGGCTGCCGCGCGACAAGCTCGAGACGCTCGAGCGCTGGGTGCAGGGCGGTTTCCAGCCCGACCTCACGGTGCTGTTCGACGTCGCGCCGCACGTCGCGAGCGAACGCCGCGGCGCCGCGCGCATGCCCGACAAGTTCGAAAGCGAGTCGGACGCGTTCTTCTCGCGGACGCGCGTCGAATACCTGCGGCGCGCGGAAGAGGCGCCGCACCGTTTCGCGATCGTCGACGCGACGCAGTCGATTCCCGAGATCCGCCAGCAGCTCGAACGCGTGCTCGCCGCGCTGTAACCCGCAAGGAACGCACCACATGATCTATCCGTGGCAGACCGACGACTGGAACCGCCTGCAGCAACTGCGCGCGCAATGGCCGCACGCGCTGTTGCTGCACGGCCAGGCCGGGATCGGCAAGCTGCAGTTCGCGCAGCATCTCGCCCAGGGCTTCCTGTGCGAAGCGCCGCAGCCGAACGGCGAGCCGTGTGGCACCTGTGCGGCCTGCACGTGGTTTTCGCAGGGCAACCATCCGGACTACCGGATCGTGCTGCCCGAGGCGCTGGCCGGCGAAGCGCCGGGCGCCGCGGACGACGCGAAGCCGGCCGATGCGGACGAAGGCGGCAAGAAGACGCGTGCACCGAGCAAGGAAATCAAGATCGAGCAGGTGCGTGCGCTGCTCGACTTCTGCGGGGTCGGCTCGCATCGCGGCGGCGCGCGCGTCGTCGTGCTGTATCCGGCCGAGGCGCTCAACGTCGCCGCGTCGAATGCATTGCTGAAAACGCTGGAGGAGCCGCCGTCCGGCGTCGTGTTCCTGCTCGTGTCGGCACGCATCGACCGCCTGCTGCCGACGATCATCAGCCGCTGCCGGCAGTGGCCGATGACGGTACCGGCGCCCGGCGCGGCCGAGGCATGGCTCGCGGCGCAGGGCGTCGACCACGCGAGCGCGCTGCTCGCCGAAGCCGGCGGCGCGCCGCTCGCCGCGCTGGCGCTCGCGAGCGACGAGAACCGCCCGCTGCGCGACTACACGCTCGGGCAGCTCGCGGCCGGTGCGCAATGCGATCCGTTCGCGTGCGGGGAGACGCTGCAGAAGCTGCCGGTGCCGCTGGTGCTCGGCTGGCTGCAGCGCTGGCTGTACGATCTGCTCGCGCAGCGGATGGCGGGCGCGCCGCGCTACTTCCCGACGCACGCGGCGGCGCTCGTGCGCTGCGCGGAGTCGGTTGACGCGAACGCGTTCGCCCGCTTCATGAAAGCCGTGACGCGGCAGCGGACGGTCGAGAACCATCCGCTCAACGCGCGGCTCGTATTCGAGGAATTGTTTCTCGGATATCGGGAAATGTTCGCGTGATCCGCCATTGCTTCCCGTGGATTGTGAAACGGTGAACGGATCACGCGGCGATGCGGCCCGCTGCCGCCTGCCGGCGAGCGCTTGAGCGCGCGTCTTACGTATTCAGGAAACACGATGTTCGTCGACTCTCACTGCCACATCAATTTCAAGGGCCTGGCCGACCGCCTGCCGGCCGTTCTCGAGAACATGCGCGAGCATGACGTCACGCACGCGCTGTGCGTGTCCGTCGATTTCGAGACGCTGCCCGACGTGCTCGCGATCGCCGAAGCGCACGACAACGTCTACGCGTCGGTCGGCGTGCATCCCGATCACGAGGACGCGCGCGAGCCGACGCTCGCGGAGCTCGTCGAGCTGGCCGCGCACCCGAAGGTCGTCGCGATCGGCGAAACGGGCCTCGACTACTACCGCCTCGAAGGCCGCTCGATCGACGACATGGAGTGGCAGCGCGAGCGCTTTCGCACGCACATTCGCGCGGCGACCGCGACGATGAAGCCGCTGATCGTCCATACGCGCTCGTCGTCGGAAGACACGCTGCGGATCATGGCCGAGGAGCGCGCGGACGTGCCGGGCGGCGTGATGCACTGCTTCACCGAGCCGTGGCCGGTCGCCGAGCAGGCGCTCGCACAGAACTTCCATATCTCGCTGTCGGGCATCGTCACGTTCAAGAACGCGACCGACGTGCAGGACGTCGCGCGACGCGTGCCGCTCGAGCGGCTGCTGATCGAGACCGACTCGCCGTACCTCGCGCCGGTGCCGTATCGCGGCAAGCCGAATGAACCTGCGTACGTCAGCCATGTCGGACGCTTTATCGCATCCGAACGCGGTGTCGCCGTCGAGGCGCTCGCCGATGCGACGACGCAGAACTTTTTCCGGCTGTTCAAGATCGCCCGCTAACGACGGGCGCGCAGCCGACACAACCCAGGGAAGGAGCCCACAACAATGACGAAGCCGACCAATCATCTGCCCAAACGCGCACTCGCCGCCGCCGTGCTGGTCGCGAGCGGCCTGTTCGCCGCTGCCGGCGCACACGCCGAGTCGCTCGACGCGATCGTCAAGGCCGTCAAGTTCGACGACATCGCCGACATCGGCAAGCAGCTCAAGAGCGGCAAGCTCGACCCGAACACGCTCGCGCCGAACGGCGATCCGATCCTGGTGATCGCCGCGCGAGAGAAGTCGGACAAGGTCGCGGCCGCGATCGCGACGACGCCGAACGTCGACCTCGAGAAGGAGGACAAGGCCGGCGAGAACGCGCTGATGCTCGCGTCGCTGAACGGCGACGTCGACCTCGCGAAGCTGCTGATCGACAAGGGCGCGGAAGTCAGCAAGAAGGGCTGGGCGCCGCTGCACTACGCGGCGACCAACGGCCAGGACGCGGTCGTCAAGCTGCTGCTCGACCACGACGCCTATATCGATACCGCGTCGCCGAACGGCACGACGCCGCTGATGATGGCCGCGCGCGGCAACCATGCGTCGACGGTCACGCTGCTGCTCGACCAGGGCGCCGATCCGCAGGTGAAGAACCAGCTCGGCATCACCGCGCTCGAGTTCGCGAAGCACTACAACGCGCCGGACGCGATCGGGATCCTGAGCAAGCGGACGACGCGCATCGGTGCAGCGACGCCGGCAGATGCGCAAAAGAGTGCAAAATGACGGTTTTCGGTGCGGCGCACGGTGCGCCCGCCCGGCCGGGCTCCGGCCGGAGCAGGGAGCCTGGCGCCGCGCTGGCCAAGGCAGCAGGCGGTCTCGGGCCGCATTGACATAAGGAACACCATGTTGCGCGCAATGTTTTGTGCCGCGGCGTTTGCCGTGCCGTTGTCGGCGGCGGCTTTCACGGGCGCGGATCTCGACCGGCTGTGCGCGAAGACGGACGTCAAGTCGCGGGCGTCGTGCGCGGCCTATATCGAAGGCGCCGCCGACGGCGTCTACAACACGATCGACGCGATCGGCGGCACCACGGGGCCGCGTGTCGGCCAGTATTTCTGCCTGCCGCCCGACATCCGGGCGCAGCAGATGACCGACGCGGTGCGCAAGTACATCGCGGAAAATCCGAAGCTCGCCGACTACAACGCGAGCACCGCGGTGTCGCTCGGTCTCGGCAAGGCGTTTCCGTGCAGGAGCGGCAACTGACCTGACGCCGTGTCCGGCCGCGTGCGCGGCCCGGACGTCGCCGACGCATCCAGGACGAGGCGCGTTCGCCTCATCACCCAAGGGCGACGATGATTTCAATCGAGGAACTGCAGCGCATCGCCGATGCGCCGCTGCATTCGTGGCTCGGCACGCTGGCCGTGTCGGTCATCGTCGTACTGGTCGTCACGATCGTGCACCGTCTCGGCGCACGCATCGTCAAGCGCATCGCGCAGCCGTATCCGCTGATGAGCGCGATCCTGCGCTACATCGACAAGCCGTCGCTCGTCGTACTCGCGCTGCTGGCGCTCGAATTCCTGTGGGTCCAGGCGGACGACGGCATGTCGTTCGTGGGCGGCATGCGCACCGCGGCCGCGGTCGGCTCGATCGTGTCGCTCACGTGGCTGCTGGTGCGGCTCGCGGCCGGCGTCGGCGACGCGATCATCCAGGCCCATCCGATCGATACGGCCGACAATCTCCAGGCGCGACGCATCCATACGCAGGCCAAGGTGCTCGTGCGGACCGTGATGGTGCTGATCGTGATCATCGGCACCGGCGCCGCGCTGATGACGTTCCCGAACGTGCGCCAGGTGGGCGCGAGCCTGCTGGCGTCGGCCGGTGTCGCGGGGCTGGTTGCCGGTATCGCCGCGCGGCCGGTGCTCGGCAACCTGATCGCCGGGCTGCAGATCGCGCTCACGCAGCCGATCCGGCTCGACGACGTGGTCGTGATCCAGGGCGAGTGGGGGCGCATCGAGGAAATCACCGGGTCGTTCGTGTCGGTGCGGCTGTGGGACCAGCGGCGCCTCGTCGTGCCGCTGCAATGGATCATCGAGAACCCGTTCACGAACTGGACGCGCAGCAGCTCGGAGATCATCGGCTCCGTCTACCTGTCGGTCGACTACCGCACGCCGCTCGCGCCGCTGCGCGAGGAGCTCGCGCGGCTCGTCCATGCGGCGCCCGAGTGGGACGGCCGCGTGCAGGTGCTGCAGGTGACCGACGCGACCGAGCGCACGATGCAGTTGCGTGCGCTCGTCAGTGCGGCCGATTCGTCGTCGTGCTGGGATCTGCGCTGCCGCGTGCGCGAAGGGTTGATCGCGTACCTGCAGGACCGCTATCCGCAATGCCTGCCGCGCAGCCGGATGGAGCTGTATCCGCACGAATCGGCGCCGGACGCGCCGAATCCCGAACGGCCGCACGCGCGGGCGCCAGCCGCCAGCACCGCGGCCAACACCGCAGCCGATCCGCAGGCCGTCGAAGGCCGCTGAACGCGGCCCGGTGCCCGTCCTTCCCCTCTCCGTTCCCATGACCGCGCTGAAGACGCTCGCCATCGCCAATTACCGCTCGCTGCGCGAGCTGATCGTGCCGCTCGCGGCGCTCAACGTCGTCACGGGGCCGAACGGCAGCGGCAAGTCGAGCGTGTATCGCGCGCTGCGCCTGCTCGCCGACACCGCGCAGGGCCGCGTGATCCCGTCGCTCGCCCGCGAAGGCGGGTTGCCGTCGACGCTGTGGGCCGGCCCCGAACGCTTCTCGCGCGCGATGCTGGTCGGCGATGCGCCGGTCACCGGCACGGTGCGCAAGGGCCCCGTGAGCCTGAAGCTCGGCTTCGCGTGCGACGATTTCGGCTATTCGATCGATCTCGGCCTGCCGGTCCCGAGCGGTTCGCAGTTCGCGCTCGACCCGGTGGTCAAGCGCGAATGCATCTGGGGCGGCGCGCTGCTGCGCCCGTCGACGCTGCTGGTCGACCGGCAGGGCGCGCAGATCCGCGCACGCACGGCGTCGGGCGACTGGCAGACGATTCCGCAGCCGGTCGCGAGCTTCGACAGCATGATGACCGAGTTCGCCGATCCGACCGGCGCACCCGAGATGATCGCGGTGCGCGAGCGGATCCGCTCGTGGCGCTTCTACGACCATTTCCGGACCGACGCGCAGGCGCCGGCGCGGCAGTCGCACATCGGCACCCATACGCCGGTGCTCGCGGACGACGGCGCCGACCTGGCCGCCGCGCTGCAGACGATCCGCGAAATCGGCGACGCGGTGGCACTCGATGCGGCGATCGACGACGCGTTTCCCGGCGCGTCGGTCGAGATCGACAACCCGGGCGGCCGTGGCCGCTTCGACGTGCTGATGCGCCAGCCGGGGCTGCTGCGGCCGCTGGCGGCGGCTGAGCTGTCCGACGGCACGCTGCGCTACCTGCTGCTCGCGGCCGCGCTGCTGACGCCGCGGCCGCCCGCGCTGATGGTGCTGAACGAACCGGAGACGAGCCTGCATCCCGATCTGCTGCCGGCGCTCGGCCGCCTGATCGCGCAGGCGGCGCAGCGTTCGCAGGTGCTCGTCGTGTCGCACGCGGCGCGTCTCATCGCGACGCTCGAGCGCGAGGCCGGCTGCGAATCGCTGGTGCTCGACAAGCAGCTCGGCGCGACCACGCTCGTCGATGCCGACACGCGCGACCTGCCGGCCTGGAAGTGGCCGTCGCGTTGACGCGCCGGGCAGCACGTGCGTCCGCCTGCATGGTTAAAGGGGGCGGATCGGCCCGGCCGCGCCCGATGCGAGGCGCCCGGCCCGGCGAACGGAATGTATCCTGCCTGTAACAACGCCCATAAAATGCAAGACGGGCGGTTCCGGGCACCGGGATCGCGAATAATGACGGGATATCCGGCCGGCGCCTTGCCGGCCAGCGCTGCATGGGGAGGGGGCGCGCCATGGCGCAAGCGCCCGCCGGCCGTGCCGCGAGGGACAGGACACAGGAGACGTGGACCATGAGAATTGCGCAGATCGCCCCGCTGACCGAATCCGTGCCGCCGAAGCTGTACGGCGGCACCGAGCGCGTCGTGTCCTACATCACCGAGGCGCTCGTCGAGCTCGGCCATGACGTGACGCTGTTCGCGAGCGGCGACTCGACGACGCGGGCGAAGCTCGAGCCCGTCTGGCCGCGCGCACTGCGGCTCGATTCGTCCATCCGCGACCGCGTCGCCCCGCACATGCTGCTGATGGAGACGGTCGCGCGCCGCGCGAAGGATTTCGACGTGCTCCATTTCCACATGGACTACTACTCGTTCTCGGTCTTCAACCGGCAGGAGACGCCGTACGTGACGACGCTGCACGGCCGGCTCGACCTGCCCGAGCAGCAGCCGGTGTTCGACACGTTCAACACGGCGCCGGTGATCTCGATTTCGAACTCGCAGCGCCAGCCGCTGCCGCAGGCGAAATGGCTGACGACCGTCTATCACGGGCTGCCCGACACGCTGTACATGCCGCAACCCGTCGAGCCGCGCTATCTGGCGTTCCTCGGCCGCATCTCGCCGGAGAAGCGCGTCGACACCGCGATCCGCATCGCGCGCCAGTGCGGGCTGCCGATCCGGATCGCCGCGAAGATCGACGCGGCCGACCAGGAGTACTTCGACCGCGAGATCAAGCCGCTCTTCGCGCTGCCGCACGTCGAATACATCGGCGAGATCGCCGATCACCAGAAGGCAGCGTTCCTGTCGGGCGCGCATGCGCTGCTGTTTCCGATCGACTGGCCGGAGCCGTTCGGCCTGGTGATGATCGAGGCGATGTCGTGCGGCACGCCGGTGATCGCGTTCAATCGCGGCGCGGTGCCCGAAGTGGTGGACGAGGGCGTGTCGGGATTCATCGTCGAGGATGAAATCAGCGCGGTCGCTGCCGTGAACCGGCTGCACCTGCTGCCGCGTGCGCGCGTGCGGCAGCGCTTCGAGGAGCGCTTCACGTCGCGCCGGATGGCGCAGCAGTACGTCGACGTCTACCAGTCGGTGATCCGTGCGCAGAAGCGCTCGCGCTTCAAGGTGATCGACTCGACGACCTGAACGCCCTGACGCAGCACGCGGACGGATAAAAAAACGGCGATGTCCGCAAGGACATCGCCGTTTGCGCATGGCCCGCGCGCGGCGCGCACGGGTGGTGCGTCAGCGTCAGATCTTGAGCTTCGTGACCTTCGTGCCGTTGATCGACACGTCGCCCATCAGGCCTGCGTTCGTCAGCACGACGACCTGGACCGGCGCGGTGGCCGTGGTCGTGTCGACCGCGCCGTTCGCGCCCATCTTCACGAGCGCGACCGATGCGCCGGCGCCGGCTGCCCAGCCGTCCGAGCCGCGGAATTCGTCGAGCGCTTCCTGCGTCATGAACAGGAACACGATCGCCTTCGACTGCGCACCGGCCTGCAGGCCGACCGACAGCGACGACGTGTTGTAGTAGCCGACCGTGCTGCCGCCGACGCGCAGTGCGCCGTTGCCGGACTGGCCGCCGACGATGAAGCCGGCCTGGATCACTTCCGGGAACACCAGCACACCGCGCGACTTCGCGACGAGTTCGCGTGAACCCTTGACCGTGGAGTACATGCGCGACAGCGTGGCGTCGACGCTCGCGTCGATCGACTGACGCTTCGACGCGTTGGTCGCGGCGTTGTCCGGCTTGTCCGGAGTGGTGGTGCAACCGGTGAGCGCGAGGCTACCGACGATGAGCGCCGCGGCGGCTTTCAGCACAAGATTCCGTTTTTGCATCGTTCTTCTCCATCGGATGATGTTCGGAGTGAGTCTCGCTCAGGGAGCGGATCACGTCGGCAGTTATATCACAGCGGATTACAGCCTCTTTTCGTCGGCACGTGAAAAAGCGTCAAATCGCTCGGGGATGTCGCGGCGCGCCAACGGACGAAGCGGCGCCGGCGCGTGGGGCGCGCCCGCGCGCGGTCGGTGCGCGGGGCGCTTGACGATCGATCGGGCGGGCGGGCGGTAGGCGTCGGCGGTGCACGTCAGTGCGTGACCGGCGGGATGGGCGGCTTGATCGGCGGGCGGCGCAGCGCGCGACGGATCAGCGCGATCACGACGCCGCACGCGAACAGGAACACGGCCGGGACGACCCAGTAGCCGACGAACGCGTGCCACAGATAGCCGGCGAGCGTATTGCGGCGCACCACGTATTCGTCGCGGGCCGCCTGCTGGCGCGGTGCGTTGGCGGCGAGCACGTCGGCCGGGCAGCCGGCCGCGCGTGCCTCGTCAGGATCCCCGTGGCACTTCGCGGCCGCACCGGCGGCCTGCTGCGCGTCGGTGAGCTGCCAGGTGGTCAGCGCGAGCTGCAGGTCCGCCTTGTTGTAGGCCATTTCCTCGCGGATCTCGCGGACGGCGACGATCGCGACGGGCACGGCCCAGAACACGATCACGATCAGCCAGCGGCGGAACCAGCGGTGTTGTCTCCATGCCATCCAGGCCTCCGTTTGACGCGCGTGCGCGTCCGTCTCGAGGGCGGCCCGATGGCGCTTCTTGGTCTTGGATGGGCCGCGTTGCAGCCATCATAGAAGAAAACGCGGCGAATTGCCGCACCATGTGGCGGCGGGCCGGAAAAGCGGGGCGGGAAGGGGGAAATCAGGCGGGAAACGCGTATGTCGATGCGCGTGCAACGAAAACGAAAATGCCGCGCCCGCCGAAGCGGTGCGCGGCATTCGTACGGGAGCGCCGGAACTCAGGCGGCCGGCTGACTGCTCAGGCAGCTCTTCATGAACGCCTTGCGGTCGTCGCCCTTCTTGCCGGTGGCCTGCGTGTTGCACGCCTTCATCTTTTCCTGCTGCGTCATCGCCTTCGCGGGCTTCGCCGACAGGCAGTCCTTCATGAACGCCTTGCGTTCGTCGCCCGTCTTGCCGGCTGCCTGGGTGTTGCAGGCCTTCATCTTGTCCTGCTGGCTGTTCGCCGCGAATGCGGGGGAAGCCAGCATGCCGCCGAGAAGCACTGCGGCTACGAGCGATTGGATTTTCATTTCGACACTCCCATGGGGTGAATTGCGTGTTATCGACGCCGTCACGAAGCACGTCGCGCTGCGGATAGGGTCGCATCGCACCGTGCGTTCCGATTATGGCAAATCAATGTGAAAACACCAAAACGGCACTTTCTATAACGTTGCGGACGCCACAGCCGTTGACGGCGCGCGCGACCGGACGATCGGGACAAACCATGACGCGCGGCCACCGGCACCGGCCGCTGCGCCGGAACCTGCCGGAACCCGGCCGCGAGCCATTACAATCGCGGCCATGAATACACCGAACTCCGCATCATCTTCATCCGCGGCGGCGCTGCCGCGCATTGCCGTGCTCGCCACCGGCGGCACGATCGCCGGTGCCGCGCCCGACGCGGCCAGCACGGCCGGCTACCAGGCCGGCGCGCTCGGCGTCAGTTTCCTGGTCGACGCGGTGCCGGCGCTCGCGTCGGTCGCGCGCATCGACGCCGAACAGATCGCCAGCATCGACAGCAAGGATCTCGCGCTGCCGCTGTGGAACACGCTTGCCGCGCGTATCGACGCGCTGATGGCCGATCCGGCGATCGACGGCATCGTGATCACGCACGGCACCGACACGCTCGAGGAAACCGCGTACGCGCTGCATCTGGTCGTGACAGGCGACAAGCCGGTCGTGCTGACGGCCGCGATGCGGCCGGCGACCGCGCTGTCGTCCGACGGCCCGCTGAACCTGCTGAACGCGGTGACGGTGGCCGGCCATCCAGACGCGCGCGGGCAGGGCGTGCTGGTTGCGTTCAACAACCGGATCCACGGCGCGCGCGACATCGTGAAGACGAGCACCTATGCGGTCGACGCGTTCCAGTCGCCGGAACTCGGCGCGCTCGGCTGGGTACAGGACGGACGCGTCGAATTCGCGCGCCGCGCCACGCGTTCGCGCGACACGCAACTGGCGATCGCCGCGGCCTGGCCGCCCGTCGAAGTGGTCACGAGCTATGCGGGCGTGACGCGCACGGCCGTCGACGCGCTGGTTGCCGCCGGCGTGCGCGGCCTCGTCGTCGCGGGCACCGGCAACGGGTCGATCCACGCGACGCTGCAGGCGGCGCTCGTCGATGCGGCAAACGCGGGCGTGGCGGTGGTCCGTGCGTCGCGCGTCGGGTCGGGGCATGTGATGCGCAACGGCGCCGCGAACGACGATGCGCTCGGTTTCGTCAGCGCAGGCTCGCTGAATCCGTTCAAGGCACGCGTGCTGCTGATGCTCGCGCTCGCGAACGGCATTCACGATCGCGACGCGCTGCAGCGCGCATTCGATACGCTGTAGCCGATCCGCACCGATCGGGCGGCGCGCGGCGCCCAATGAAAAAGGCAGGCCATATCGGCCTGCCTTTTTTGCGTCGGTCGGAGCGGAAATGCTCAGGACTGCGGCGGAATCACGAGCTTCTGGCCCGGATAGATCCGGTCCGGGCTCGACAGCATCGGCTTGTTCGCTTCGAAGATCACCGGATACTTGTTCGCGTCGCCGTAGACTTCCTTGGCGATCGCCGACAGCGTATCGCCCGATTTCACGTCGTGATACTGCACTTCCGGATCGTCCGGCTGCAGATCGTCGTCGTTGACGCCCGCGACGCCCTGCACGTTGCCGGCCGCGACCTTGACCTTCGCCTTCGTGTCGAGGTCGGCGACGCTGCCCGACAGCGTGACGGTGCGCGACGCGCCGTCGAACGCGACGGTCAGGTTCGACGTGTCGAGACCTTGCGAGTTGATGTAATTCTTGATTGCATCGGCCGCGGTCTGGTTCGCGGCATTCGGATCTTCCGCCGCTTGCGCGTCGGCATGACCCAGCAGTTTTTCACCCGCCTCTTTGATAAACGAAAGAAGACCCATCGCTGCACTCCCTAGGTGGTTGAAAAGAAAACGCGCCGTGAAGTGGCGAAAAAAACACCGCGCTGGGCGCGATCACCGACAGTGATCGCAAGCGCGGCGGTTTTCTCGAAAGGCGTGGCGAAAGTGTAGGCGTTCAGCGCGACGATTGCATGAAAAATCGCGCGCTCGAACGTAAAGAAATGTAATACGCGAAATCCGACAGGCGGACACCCGACGACGACGTCTGACCGACCAAGGCTTCCCCGGCGCCGCCGGGTGCCGCTGCGGACCCCACCACGCCGCTCTCAGCCCAGAGCGGCGTTTTTCGCCCCGTTCCGCATGCCGTTGGCGATGCGGGGCGGGGCGCCCCACCGTGATGCGCGTGTCTTCGCGCATCGATGCGACCGGCCGCAGCCGGGTCGCGCATGTCTGTCGCGCGCCTCCGCCATTGCAGCGGAAACGCGCGTTGCGGCAGTCGCGTTACGCGGCCGGCGTCTGGCCGATCTCGAAGTTCGACATGATCTCGAGCGCACGCACGAGTGCCGAGTGATCCCATGCCTTGCCGCCGTGCGATGCGCACACGCTGAACAGCTGCTGCGCGCTTGCCGTGTGCGGCAGCGCGAGGCCGAGCTTGCGTGCGCCGTCGAGCGCGAGGTTCAGGTCCTTCTGGTGCAGCTCGATGCGGAAGCCCGGATCGAACGTGCGCTTCGTCATCCGCGCGCCGTGCACTTCGAGGATGCGCGATGCGGCGAAACCGCCCATCAGCGCCTGGCGAACGCGTTCCGGATCGGCGCCCGAGCGTGCGGCGAACAGCAGCGCTTCGCCGACGGCCTCGATGTTCAGCGCGACGATGATCTGGTTCGCGACCTTGCAGGTTTGGCCCGCACCGTTGTCGCCGACGAGCGTGATGTTCTTGCCCATCTTCTCGAACAGCGGCTTCGCGCGCTCGAAGGCCTTCTCCGGGCCGCCGACCATGATCGTCAGCGATGCTTCGCGTGCGCCGACTTCGCCGCCGGACACCGGCGCGTCGAGATAGTCGCAGCCGAGCGCGTTGATCTGCTTCGCGAATGCCTGCGTGTCGAGCGGCGAGATCGAGCTCATGTCGATCACGAGCTTGCCGGCCGTCAGGCCCTTCGCGACGCCGTCGTCGGCGAACAGCACGTTACGCACGTCCGGCGTGTCCGGCACCATCGCGATGATGATGTCCGCGTTCTGCGCGACTTCGGTCGAGTTCGCGACGACCTTCGCGCTCGCGCGCAGGTCGTCGGGAATCGGGAACGCGCCGTTCACGACGAGCTGGTGGTCGCCCTTGAGCAGGTTGCGCGCCATGTGCGCGCCCATGATGCCGAGGCCGATGAAACCGATGGTTGCCATGTGAAAGTCTCCTATAGGGCTGAAAACGGGAAGGGCGCTTCTCAGGCGGCGCGGCGCGCCGAGCCCGGTGCGCAGCCGGCAACGCTCTGCAGCCAGCCGAGGCCTTCCGTCGTGGTGGTACGGGGCTTGTATTCGCAGCCGACGTAGCCGGCATAGCCGAGCCGGTCGAGCAGCGCGAACAGGAACGCGTAGTTGATCTCGCCCGTGCCCGGCTCGTTGCGGCCCGGGTTGTCCGCGAGCTGGACGTGGCCGATCGACGCGAGGTTGCGTTCGATCGTCGCGGCCAGTTCGCCTTCCATGCGCTGCATGTGATAGATGTCGTACTGCAGGAACAGGTTGTCCGAGCCGACCGCGCGGATCACGTCGAGCCCTTCCGACGAGCGGTTCAGCGCGAAGCCCGGGATGTCGAAGCGGTTGCACGGCTCGACGAGCAGGCGGATGCCTTCGCGCTTCAGCGCGTCGGCCGCGAAGCGCAGGTTGTCGACGATCGTGACGAAGGTCTTGTCGCGCGCCGTGCTGGCCGACGGGATGCCGACGAGGCAATTCAGCTGCGGCACCTTCAGTGCCTTTGCGTACTCGATCGCACGGCCGACCCCTTCCTGGAATTCGCCGACGCGATCGGGCAGGCACGCGATGCCGCGTTCGCCCTGGTCCCAGTTGCCGGCCGGCAGGTTGTGCAGCACGAGGCGCAGGCGATGCGTCTCGTGCCGCTCGGCGAGTTCCTCTTTCGAGTACGGGTACGGGAACAGGAACTCGACGGCGTCGAAGCCCGCGTCCGCGGCCGCCTTGAAGCGGTCGAGGAACGGCACTTCGTTGAACAGCATGGTCAGGTTTGCAGCAAACTTCGGCATGAGCTAAGCCTCTTCGGTCGGTCAGTCAAAAATGTCGTGCGGTTCAGTCGAGCATCGAGATCGCGGTCGGTGCGTGCTCGGCCTTTTCGGCGAGATCCTCGAATTCGTTGATCGCGTCGATTTCGGTGCCCATCGAGATGTTCGTCACGCGTTCGAGGATCACTTCGACGACCACCGGCACGCTGAACTCTTCCGCGAGCGTTTGCGCCTGGCGCAGCGCCGGCTCGATCTCTTCCGGCTTGAACACGCGCAGCGCCTTGCAGCCGAGGCCTTCCGCGACGGCCACGTGGTCGACGCCATAGCCGTTCAGTTCCGGCGCGTTCACGTTGTCGAACGCGAGCTGCACGCAGTAGTCCATGTCGAACGCGCGCTGGGCCTGGCGGATCAGCCCGAGGTACGAGTTGTTCACGACGACGTGCACGTACGGCAGCTTGAATTGCGCGCCGGCCGCCAGTTCCTCGATCATGAACTGGAAGTCGTAGTCGCCGGACAGCGCGACGATCGGGCGGCTCGGGTCGGCAGCACGCACGCCGAGCGCGGCGGGGATCGTCCAGCCGAGCGGGCCGGCCTGGCCGCAGTTGATCCAGTTGCGTGCCTTGAACACGTGCAGGAACTGCGCGGCGGCGATCTGCGACAGGCCGATCGTGCTGACGTAGCAGGTATCGCGGCCGAACACCTTGTTCATCTCTTCGTACACGCGCTGCGGCTTGACCGGCACGTTGTCGAAGTGGGTCTTGCGCTGCAGCGTGCGCTTGCGCGCCTGGCATTCCGAGACCCATGCGCCGCGGTCCTTCAGCTTGCCGGCGGCCTTCCATTCCCGTGCGACGGCGACGAACAGCTCGAGTGCCGCCTTCGCGTCGGACACGATGCCGAGATCCGGGCCGAACACGCGGCCGATCTGGGTCGGCTCGATGTCGACGTGCACGAACTTGCGGCCCTTCGTGTAGACCTCGACGCTGCCCGTGTGGCGGTTCGCCCAGCGGTTGCCGATGCCGAGCACGAAGTCCGATGCCAGCATCGTGGCGTTGCCGTAGCGATGCGACGTCTGCAGGCCGACCATGCCGGCCATCAGCGGGTGATCGTCCGGAATCGCGCCCCACGACATCAGCGTCGGGATCACCGGCACGCCGATCGTTTCGGCAAACTGCACGAGCAGGTCTTCGGCCGCCGCGTTGAGCACGCCGCCGCCCGACACGATCAGCGGCTTGTCCGCGTCGTTGAGCATCGCGAGCGCCTTCTCGACCTGCGCGCGGGTGGCCGCGGGCTTGTAGACCGGCAGCGGTTCATACGTGTCGATGTCGAATTCGATTTCGGCGAGCTGCACGTCGATCGGCAGGTCGACGAGCACCGGGCCCGGACGGCCCGATCGCATCAGGTGGAAGGCCTGCTGGAACACGCGCGGCACGAGCGCCGGTTCGCGCACGGTGACGGCCCACTTCGTGACGGGCTTCGCGATCGACTCGATGTCGACGGCCTGGAAGTCTTCCTTGTACAGGCGGGCGCGCGGTGCCTGGCCCGTGATCGCGAGGATGGGGATCGAGTCGGCGGAGGCGGAGTAGAGACCGGTGATCATGTCGGTGCCGGCGGGGCCCGACGTGCCGATGCACACGCCGATGTTGCCGGGCGCGGCACGCGTGAACCCTTCGGCCATGTGCGATGCGCCTTCGACGTGGCGCGCCAGCACGTGGCTGATGCCGCCCGACTTGCGCATGGCCGAGTAGAACGGGTTGATCGCCGCGCCCGGCACGCCGAACGCGGTCTGGATGCCTTCTTTCTCGAGCACGAGCACTGCTGCGTCGACGGCTCTCATCTTGGCCATGAATGTCTCCTTGAATGTGGCGGATCTTGCGATCGGGTCTGTTGGGGACACTTTAGGGATGCAGGAAAGGTTTGATAAGATCAGCCGGAGTCGCTTATTTCGAAACTAAAAGTATGGAATGACGGCCAGACGGGGCTTCCCGCCGGGGCTGGAACAGAGACGGAGACAGGAGATGGATCGCTTCAAGCAGATCGAGACGTTCGTGCGGGTGGCCGACGCCGGCAGCCTCGCGGCGGCGGCGCTCGAGGAGGGCGTCTCGCCGGTGGTGCTCGGGCGGCGCATCGATGCGCTGGAGAAGCGCCTCGGGGTGAAGTTGATGTACCGCTCGACGCGGCGGCTGGTGGTCAGCGAGGAGGGCGCCGCGTTCCTCGAGCGGTGCCGCGGGCTGCTGTCCGAATGGGACCAGGCCGAGAACGAGCTGGCCGCCGGGCGGCGCGCGGTCAGCGGGCACCTGATCGTATCGGCGCCGGCCGCGTTCGGGCGCAAGCACGTCGCGCCGCACGCGCCCGGCTTTCTGGTCGACAAGCCCGAGATGCAGTTGTCGTTCAACCTGACCGACCGCGTCGTCGACCTCGTGCGCGAAGGCTACGACCTGTCGATCCGGATCGGCGGCGCCGTCGATCCGAACTTCGTCGCGGTGAAGCTCGCGTCGAACCGGCGCGTCGTGTGCGGCACGCCCGACTATTTCCGCCGGCACGGCCGGCCGAAGTCGCTCGACGACCTGCTGAAGCACAATTGCCTCGCATTCAACCTGCAGGGCGGGCAGAACCGCGGCTGGTATTTCCAGCGCCACGGCAAGATCGCGACGATGCGCGTGGCCGGCAACCTCGACTGCAACGACGGCGAGCTGCTGCACCGCTGGGTGGCCGAAGGGCTCGGGCTCGGCTGGCGTTCGACCTGGGAAATCGCCGCGCAGCTGGAGGCGGGCGAGCTCGAGACCGTGCTCGACGAATACGCGCTGCCCGGCTACGACATCCTCGCGGTGTATCCGCAGCAGCGCTACGTGCCGGCGCGCGTGCGCTATTTCATCGACTACCTGCGCGATGCCTATGCGCGCCCCGGCTACTGGAGCACCACGCCGTAACGGGAGGCAGGCGCGCTCCGGCGATTTTTTTACGCATCGTGCGCCCGGCGCGGGAATAAACTCGACGCAGCAACGGTATGGTCGTCGAGCGTGCACGTTGCCGGTCTGTCCGGGCGCCGTGCGCGGAACGGGCGCGGCATCGGCCGCCGGGACCAGGGAGGCCATGTGGGGCAAGCCGGACAGGCGGTCGATGAACGGGGGGCAGACGACGCGGTCGCGCGCGGCGAGCGGTTTCGCGTGCTCGTGCTGCCGCATCTCGACGCCGCGTACAACCTCGCGCGCTGGCTGAGCGGCAATGCCGGCGACGCGGACGACGTCGTCCAGGACGCGTGCATGCGCGCGCTGCGCTTCGTCGATTCGTGTCGCGGCGACAACGCGCGGCCGTGGCTGCTGACGATCGTGCGCCACACCTGGTACACCGAGTGGCGGCGCCGCACGCATGCGCACGAGGTCGCGCTGCCCGACACGCTCGACGACACCGACGTGCCCGACGACTGGCAGCCGGCGACGGAAGATCCGCTGGCGCACCTGCTGCGCGGCGAGAATGTGCGGCTCGTGAACGCGGCGCTCGCGAAGTTGCCGCCCGAATATCGCGAGGTGCTCGTGCTGCGCGAGATGGAGGACCTGAGTTACCGCGAGATCGCGGCGATCGCGGACGTGCCGGTCGGCACCGTGATGTCGCGGCTCGCGCGCGGCCGGCGCAAGCTCGCCGCGCTGCTGGGCGGCGCGCCGGCACCGGCGCCCGAAGGCAGGCCGGGCCGTGCGCCGGCCGGCGGAACCGCATCGGAGGCTATCGATGGACTGTAACGAAGCGCGAGCGTTGCTGGACGCGGACGTCGACCGCGAGCTGTCGGCGCCCGATGCGTTGCGGGTCCAGCAGCATGTCGAAGAGTGCGGCGCGTGCCGCCGCGAACGCGCGCGGATCGTCACGCTGGTGCAGGCCGTGCGGCAGGCCGATTATCACCGTGCGCCGGATGCGTTGCGGGCAAGCATCCTGGCCAGCCTGCCGGCCGCGGCCGATGCGCTCGTTCGCGAGCCGGCTCCGGCGGAGTCGCGGCCCGAGCCTCGATCGCAGCCGAAGTCGCCGCCGCGTCCGCGCGGTCGCGGCTGGTTTCCCTGGCTGCCGGGGCGTGGCGGGTCGGCACGCCCGGCCACGGCCGGCACCGGGCCGGGCGTCGCCGCATGGCCGGGGCTCGGCTGGGGCGTCGCGCTGCTGGTGGCGCTCGCGGCGGCGGGCGGGATGACGTTGTCCGCGCGCCACGCCGACACCGACCGCACCGTCGACGAACTCGTGTCGAGCCACGTGCGGGCCGACCTGTCGGCGCGCGACATCGACGTGATCTCGACCGACCGCCACACGGTCAAGCCGTGGTTCAACGGCCGGCTCGACTATGCGCCGCCGGTCGAGGATCTCGCGGCGAACGGCTTCGCGTTGGTCGGCGGCCGGCTCGACTACGTCGGACGGCGCCGCGTCGCGGTGCTCGTCTACCGGTACCGGCAGCACGTGATCGACGTCTACGTGCGGCCGGCCGGGGAAGGGCCCGCGGCCCCGTATTCGACCGTGTCGCAGGGCTACTCGCTCGACCGCTGGGATGCGGCGGGGATGACGTGGTGGGCCGTGACGGACGCCGAGCCGTCGGCGCTCTCAGCGTTCAAGGCTGCGCTCGACACGCGGCTCTCCGGCACGCGCAGCGAGTGACGGCGCGGCGCCCGTTGCGCGCCGCCGCGTGCCCGGCTTGCCTTCGGACCCCGATAAAAACGAGCCGACGGGCGGGCTCTCGTATCGGCCCGCCTGTTCAAGTCTTTGAAAACATGGCCGAATCCGCGCGCCGATCGTTGATTGGCCTTGCATGCGCCCCGTAATCGGGTTAGAATCTTCGGCTTCTCACTTGCCACACCGGTTCAGACGCCCGGGTGGCTTTAATCCACAAGGAGTGTGTAATGCGTCATTACGAAATCGTCTTCATCGTGCACCCGGATCAAAGCGAGCAAGTGCCCGCGATGATCGAGCGCTACAAGTCCACGATCACGTCGCACGGCGGCCAGGTCCACCGTGTCGAAGACTGGGGCCGTCGCCAACTGGCCTACATGATCGAGAAACTCGCGAAGGCTCACTACGTCTGCATGAACATCGAGTGCGACCAGACGACGCTCGACGAACTCGAACACGCGTTCAAGTTCAACGACGCCGTGCTGCGTCACCTCATCGTCAAGATGAAGAAGGCCGAAACCGGCCCGTCGCCGATGATGAAGGAAGTTCAGCGCGAAGAAGCCAAGAAGGCGGCTGCAGCTCAGCCGACCGAAGCGCAGGCTTAAGTTCGTCATTCATTAAGCCATCAAGGAGCGCGCCACTCTCGTGAACAGGTTGCAATTGACGGCGAGCGTCGTCGAACGCGCACCGGTGCGATATACGCCGGCAGGTGTTCCGATCGCTAGCGCCACATTGCAGCACCGCACGGAAGTCGTCGAAGCAGGCATTCCCCGTCAGGTCGAAATGACGATCGAGGCGGTGGCGGCCGGTGAGGCGAGCGGCAGGCTGGAAAGTCGTGAAATGGGCGTCGAAACGCTGTTCACGGGCTTCCTGGCCAAGAAAAGCCGCAACGCGAGAACCTTGGTGTTTCACATCACAGCATTGCAGGACATTGGAAAGGACTGAAATCATGCCCCGCCCGACTGGTAAGAAATTCGACAAGCGTCGTCAGCAACAAAACCCGCTCTTCAAGCGCAAGAAGTTCTGCCGTTTCACGGCTGCCGGCGTCGAGCAGATCGACTACAAGGACACGGAAACGCTGAAGGACTTCATCGGCGAAAACGGCAAGATCACGCCGGCTCGCCTGACGGGTACGAAGGCGCACTATCAGCGTCAGCTGGATACGGCCATCAAGCGTGCGCGTTTCCTCGCGCTGCTGCCGTACACCGATCAGCACAAGGCGTAATCAGGCGACGCAATAAGGAGAATTCGAATGCAAATCATTCTGTTGGAAAAAGTCGCCAATCTGGGCAACCTCGGCGACATCGTCAAGGTCAAGGACGGTTACGCTCGCAACTTCCTGATCCCGAACCGCAAGGCTCGCCGTGCAACGAAGGAAGCGATCGCCGAATTCGAAGTTCGCCGCGCTGAACTCGAAAAGATCGCCGCTGAAAAGCTGGCAGCATCGCAGGCAGTCGGCGAGAAGCTGAACGGCCAGTCGTTCGAAATCACGCAGAAGTCGGGCGTTGACGGCCGTCTGTTCGGCTCGGTCACGAACGGCGACGTCGCTGAACTGCTGAAGAAGGCAGGTTTCGAAGTCGAGAAGCTGCAAGTTCGCATGCCGGAAGGCCCGCTGAAGATGATCGGCGAGCACAACGTCCAGGTCGCGCTGCACACGGACGTCGTCGTCGACGTCACGATCAACGTGATCGGCGACCACGCGTAAGCGTATGCAAGCTTTCCGGGCGGCTTCCGCCGTCCGGACAAGGGCAGGCGCCCGGGCAACCGGGGCCTGCCTTTTTTATTGCCCGATCGCCTGAGCGGTAGCGCTGCAGCGATCTATTCGCGATAATCCCAACCCATGAACGCGCCGCAAGATCCCCAAATCGAATCGCTGAAAGTCCCGCCGCATTCGGTCGAAGCCGAACAGTCGGTGCTCGGCGGCCTGTTGCTCGACAACGCGGCATGGGACCGGATTGCCGATTTCCTGTCGCAGGGCGATTTCTACCGCTACGACCACCGGATCATCTACGAGCACATCGGCCGCCTGATCGCGTCGACGCGCCCGGCCGACGTCGTGACCGTGTACGAAGCGCTGACCACGTCCGGCAAGGCCGACGACGTCGGCGGGCTCGCGTACCTGAACGCCCTCGCGCAGAACACGCCGAGCGCCGCGAACATCCGTCGCTACGCGGAAATCGTGCGCGACCGCGCGGTGTTGCGCCGGCTCGTGTCGGTCGCCGACGAAATCTCGGCCGACGCATTCAATCCGCAGGGCAAGGAAGTTCGCCAACTGCTCGACGAAGCCGAATCGAAGGTGTTCTCGATTGCGGAAGAAGGCGCGCGCGGCAACCAGGGCTTCCTCGAGATCGGCCCGCTGCTCACGCAGGTGGTCGAGCGCATCGACACGCTGTACCACACCGCGAACCCGAGCGACGTCACCGGCACGCCGACGGGCTTCGTTGACCTCGACCGGATGACGTCCGGGATGCACGGCGGCGAACTGATCATCGTTGCAGGACGCCCGTCGATGGGTAAGACCGCGTTCTCGATGAACATCGGCGAATACGTCGCGGTCGAGTACGGGCTGCCGGTCGCGGTGTTCTCGATGGAAATGCCGGGTACCCAGCTCGTGATGCGTATGCTTGGCTCGATCGGCCGGCTCGACCAGCACCGGATGCGGACGGGCCGCCTGACGGACGAGGATTGGCCGAAGCTGACGCATGCGGTGCAGAAGATGAGCGAGGCACAGCTCTTCATCGACGAGACGGGCGGCCTGAACCCGATGGAATTGCGTTCTCGCGCGCGGCGTCTTGCGCGGCAATGCGGCAAGCTCGGCCTGATCATCGTCGACTACCTGCAGCTGATGTCGGGTTCGTCGCAGGGCGAGAACCGCGCAACCGAAATCTCGGAAATCTCGCGATCGCTGAAGAGCCTCGCGAAGGAACTCGACGTGCCGGTGATCGCGCTGTCGCAGCTGAACCGCGGCCTCGAACAGCGCCCGAACAAGCGCCCGGTGATGTCGGATTTGCGCGAATCAGGCGCAATCGAACAGGATGCGGACGTGATCCTGTTCATTTACCGTGACGAAGTCTACAACCCGGACAGCCCCGACAAGGGCACGGCCGAAATCATCATCGGCAAGCAGCGTAACGGCCCGATCGGCCCCGTTCGGCTCACGTTCCTGGGGCAATACACGAAGTTCGATAACTTTGCGGGGGCGCAGACGTTCTACGGCGAGTAACGCCGCTTGTAAAGCCCTAAATCGCCAAACGTTGTATCCAATCCCGGCGCGCGCATGTGCGCGCGTCGCGTCGCGACCGAAAACGGTACAATGTCGCCCGTTTTCGTGACAGTAGTTTGACAATCTCTCAGGAATCCCATGTTCGGTCGATTCATGCCCACCGAGGGCAAGTTCTTTGAACTCTTCAACGCGCACGCGAAGCACATCGTTTCCGGTGGCCGCGAGCTCGAACTGCTGATCGACAATCTCGCCGACGCCGAGATTCACAAGCAAAACGTGCAAACCGCCGAGAAGGCCGCCGACAAGCTCACGCACGAGGCGATCGATCTGTTGCACAAGACTTTCATCACGCCGCTCGATCGCGACGAGATCCACAAGCTGATCACGACGATGGACGACATCCTCGACCTGATGGAAGACGTCGCGACGGCCGTGTCGCTGTACGACGTGCGTTCGGTCACGTCCGAGGCGAGCCAGCTCGCGCACATCGTCACGCAGTCGGCCCAGCACGTGCAGCAGGCGGTCGGCTTGCTGTCCGACATGAAGCAGTCGGCACAGATCCTCAAGCAGTGCGAGGAGATCGACCGCTGGGAGTCGGAGGCCGATCGCGTGCTGCGTGCGGCGATGTCGAAGCTGTTCCGCGAGGAAGACGACGTGAAGACGCTCATCAAGCTGAAGGCGATCTACGAGCTGCTCGAAGAGATCACCGACAAGTGCGAGGACGTCGCGAACATCATCGAAGGCATCGTGCTGGAAAACGCCTGAGCGGACCACGATGCATTCGATACAACTCGCCCTATGGATGGTCGCGGCACTCGTGCTCGTCGCGCTCGTATTCGACTTCATGAACGGCTTTCACGACGCGGCGAACTCGATCGCCACCGTCGTGTCGACCGGGGTGCTGAAGCCCCAGCAGGCCGTCGTGTTCGCGGCCGCGTTCAACGTGATCGCGTACTTCATCTTCCACCTGAAAGTCGCCCAGACCGTCGGTAAAGGCACGATCGACCCCGAGATCGTCGACCATTACGTCATCTTCGGCGCACTGGTCGGCGCGATCGGCTGGAACGTGATCACGTGGTACTACGGGATTCCGTCCAGCTCGTCGCACGCGCTGATCGGCGGCCTCGTCGGTGCGGCGCTCGCGAAGTCGGGCTGGAGCTCGCTGAACATCGACGGGCTGCTGAAGACGATCGCGTTCATCTTCATTTCGCCGCTGCTCGGCTTCATCCTCGGTTCGCTGTTCATGCTCGGTGTGTCGTGGCTGTACTTCCGTACCGCGCCCAGCAAGGTCGACCGGCGCTTCCGGCGGCTGCAACTGCTGTCGGCCGGCCTGTACAGCCTCGGCCACGGCGGCAACGACGCGCAGAAGACGATCGGCATCATCTGGATGCTGCTGATCGCGAGCGGCTACGCGTCGGCCACCGCCGACGCGCCGCCCGCGTGGGTGATCGGCGCATGCTACCTGTCGATGGGCCTCGGCACGCTGTTCGGCGGCTGGCGCATCGTGCGCACGATGGGCCAGAAGATCACGAAGCTCAAGCCGGTCGGCGGGTTCTGTGCGGAAACCGGTGGCGCGATGACGCTGTTCCTCGCGTCGTTCCTCGGCATCCCGGTGTCGACCACGCATACGATCACCGGCGCGATCGTCGGCGTCGGCGCGACGCAGAAGCTGTCGGCCGTGCGCTGGGGTGTCGCCGGCAACATCGTGTGGGCGTGGGTGCTGACACTGCCGGCGGCCGCGCTGTTCGCGGCCGGCGGATGGTGGCTCGGCCACCAGATCTTCTGATCGTCGACGCAGCAGGACCGATATCCGATGCGCCGCAAGCCGAAAGGCTGCGGCGCATTTTCTTTTGGAGCAGGGGCGTTTCAGGCGGAGCAGGCGGGCGCAGCGGCAGATGCCGCCAACGATACCGGCCGTCGGGGTTCGGGCAACCGGTCAGTAACTGCCGTTCGCAAATCGCGCGATCGGATCGTCTGCGGTGCCGGTACGCGGGCTAACGGGCGCGGATTGCGTCGACGCGCGCAATACCTGCACGGGGGCAGGCTCGAGACTGCGTGGCGCAGCGGACGCAGCGGCGGGCGGCGGTTCGGCATCGAAGGCGGCAGCCTGGGCGGCCGTCAGCGCCATCGTCGGAATCTGCGTGCCGGACTCCGCCGGGGCGGCGGGCACTGAATTGGCCGTCATCGCGGTCGTGCCGTCATTCACCGACGTCGCCTGTTGCTGCGCGGCCTGCATGCGCGGCGGCGGCGGTTCGTACGGATCGGCGGCCGGGGCCGCAGGTGCGGCTGCGGCGGTCGTCACGATCGGCGCGGTCGGGACCACTGGAGCGGGCGCCGGCGCCTGCGTTGCTCTCGCTTGCGACGAAGCGTACGCGGGCGGCCGCGACGCAGCGGCAGTCGCGACCACCGGAGCGGGCGCTGCTGCCGGCGGGTTGCGCGGCTCGTCGCGCTTCGCCTCGTAGGTCGGCGCATCGAACGGCGTCGGCGCCGTGCGCGGCGGCGCGACGCGGCGAATGCCGTCGAAACGCTTGGCCCAGTACGGGTTCGTCAGGTAGTCGAGCCGCACGGTGCCGCCCGTCGACGGTGCGTTGACGAAGCGCAGCTTGCCGACATAGATGCCGACGTGCGAATGCGGCCGCCCGGTCGTATTGAAGAAAATCAGGTCGCCCGGCGCGATTTCCTCGGGTTCGACCGACACGCCGCGGCCGCTCATGTCGGCGGTCGTGCGCGGCAGGTTCACGTCGGCCGCGCGGCCGATCACGTAGCGCACGAGCCCGCTGCAGTCGAAGCCGCTCGTCGGCGTGTTGCCGCCCCAGCGATACGGGATGCCGACGAGGCTCATCGCCTGGATCGAGATTTCTTCCTGGCCGACGCTGTGATCGACGAATTTCGGGAAATTGGCGGGAGCGGGGAACGCGCGCGGCGTCGTGATCTTCATGCCCGACGCGGGACGCGATGCCGACTGCTGCGGCACGCTGGAGCAGGCCGCAAGCAGGGAAACGACGGCAACGGGAACCCAGATTCGAAGCATGGCGAGGCGGGCGAGCGCGGCGCGCTCGCGAATCGTATGACAACAGACAGACCAGATGGTAGACGGTCCGACGGGGCTTAAGCAACCATTCCTGAGAATTTACTTGAAGTTTCGCGCGTAAACTGCGTTGTTACGTGACGAAGCGTTACTTTTGTCTTCGACCCCAAATAAAAACGGCGCTCCGTTTCCGGAGCGCCGCGAGGCGTCGGCAGCCGGCCGACCGGCCGGCTTGCGGTGTTACAGGATGTCCGACGCGTAGTCGGCAAGCCGCGAGCGTTCGCCGCGAGCGAGCGTCACGTGGCCGCCGTGGCCCCAGCCCTTGAAGCGGTCGACGACGTAGGTCAGGCCCGAGCTGCCTTCGGTCAGGTAAGGCGTGTCGATCTGCGCGATGTTGCCGAGGCACACGATCTTCGTGCCGGGGCCCGCGCGCGTGACGAGCGTCTTCATCTGCTTCGGTGTCAGGTTCTGCGCCTCGTCGATGATCAGGTACTTGTCGACGAACGTGCGGCCGCGCATGAAGTTCATGCTCTTCACCTTCAGGCGCGAACGGATAAGCTCCTGCGTCGCGGCACGGCCCCATTCGCCGGCCGCGTCGTCGGTTTTCTGCAGCACTTCGAGGTTGTCGTCGAATGCACCCATCCACGGCTGCATCTTCTCTTCCTCGGTACCGGGCAGGAAACCGATGTCCTCGCCGACGGGCACGGTCGCGCGCGTCACGATGATCTCGTTGTAGCGCTTGTCGTCGAGCACCTGCGCGAGGCCGGCCGCGAGCGCGACGAGCGTCTTGCCGGTGCCGGCCTGGCCGAGCAGCGTGACGAAGTCGATCTCGGGGTTCATCAGCAGGTTCAGCGCGAAGTTCTGCTCGCGGTTGCGCGCGGTGATGCCCCACACGTTGTTCTTGTGGTGGCTGTAGTCGCGCAGCGTCTGCAGCAGCGCCGTCTTGCCGTTCAGTTCGCGGACGATCGCATGGAACGTCGGCTCGCCGTTCTGCGGCTCGAAATAGACGAACTCGTTGACGAGCATCGACGCGACGAGCGGGCCCGTCACGCGGTAATACGTGGTGCCCGTCTTCGTGTCCTGCCAGCTCTCCATGCCCTTCGCGTGCTTGGTCCAGAAGTCCTGCGGCAGTTCGCGCACGCCGGAGTAGAGGAGATCCTTGTCCTCGAGCACCTGGTCGTTGAAGTAGTCTTCCGCGGGCAGGCCGAGCGCATGCGCCTTGATCCGCATGTTGATGTCTTTCGACACCAGCACGACCTGGCGGTCGGGCCGGTCGCGCTGCAGCGCGCGCACGACGCCGAGGATCTGGTTGTCGGCCTTGCCTTCGGGCAAGCCTTCGATCGGCGCGATGTCGGCGAGCTTCGTCTGGAAGTACAGGCGGCCGAGCGCCTCGCGGCTGCCGAGGCGCGACAGCGGGATGCCGTCCGAGATCGGGCCGCCATCGGCGACGAGCGCGTCGAGCGTGCGGCTGACCTGGCGTGCGTTGCGCGCGACTTCGGACATCCCCTTCTTGTGGTTGTCGAGTTCCTCGAGCGTCATCATCGGCAGATAGACGTCGTGTTCCTCGAAACGGAAGAGGCTGCTCGGGTCGTGCATCAGCACGTTGGTGTCGAGCACGAACAGTTTCTGCAGTTCGGCTTCGGCGGGCTTGCGGCTGCGCGACTTCGTCGCGGCACCGGCGTCGCGCACGGGCGCGGCGGCCGGTTTGCCGGCGGCCGGCTTGTCGTTGCGTGCGACGACCGGCGCCGCGGGTTCGGCGGGGGCCGGCATCGGCTGCAACAGCGCGGCCGTCTGCTTGGTCTTGCGGCCTCGTGCGGGTGCGCTCGCGGCATCAGGCGCCGAAGACGCGACGGCACGCAGCGGCGCGGCCGTGTTCGCGGCTTCGATCATCGGTTGGGCCACGCTGGCCGGACCATAGTCACCGGCTGTGGATGCGTCCCCTTCGGCGGATTTCTTCGCGGCTTTCGCGGGCCGCGCTTTCGCCTTGTATTCGTCGGGCGGCAGCAGGCTGCCGAGCTTGCTGGGGGGGGTAGGCAAAGGCATGGTGTCCCTCGGGAGGAATCGTGTCGCATGGCGTGCGCCGCTGATCGCATCCTGCGTGACGTAGACGCATGCAGTTTGCGCGCGGTGGCGCACAGGAAGTTCGTCTAGCCGGTTCGCCTAAGTGTCGATCAGCTCCTCGATGCGGTTAGGGCCGGACCGGGAGGGCCGGCGCGCAATCCATAAAAAAAGCCGCTGCCCCGTCGACAGGGGCATGCGGCTCGGCTGATATCGTCGTGATGCGCGTCAGGTGCCGGAAAGCATCGCATCGAGCACCGGCGCAGCTACGAGAAATATGGGGCGAACTGGCATTCATTGCGGCCCAATATAACGCGCCTCAAAGCGCTTGTACAGCCTTTAGCACGTCGTCCACGTGACCCGGCACCTTGATGCCGCGCCATGCCTGGCGGAGCACGCCGTCGGCGTCGATCAGGAACGTCGAGCGCTCGATTCCGCGCACTTCCTTGCCATACATTTTCTTCATCTTGATGACATCGAACAGCGCGCACAGCGCTTCGTCGGCATCGGAGATGAGCGGGAACGGCAGTTCGAGCTTTGCCTTGAAATTGTCATGCGAGCGCAGGCTGTCGCGCGACACGCCGATGACTTCCGCACCGGCTTTCTTGAACTTCGGATAGAGATCGCGGAACTGCAGCCCCTCGGTCGTGCAGCCCGGCGTGTTGTCCTTCGGATAGAAGTACAGCACGAGCTTCTTGCCTTTCAGGTCGGACAGCGAAATGTCGCCGCCCGTGGCCGGTGCGGTGAAATCGGGAACTTGACGGTCAACTTCGACAGACACGTGTTTCTCCTGTTGTTATGGAAAGGCGCCGCTGCGACGGCGCTGTGCGGCGGGGCGCCGCCGCAGCACGGCCAAGCGCGCTGCGGGCGACGCCGGCTCGCGCGCGAACTCAGTCGGGCTGGACGATCAGTTCGCCGGAGCGGCCGGGGATTTCGCCCCACGTGACAGGGTACGATGGCAGCGAGTCGCGGTCCAGCGTCGCGTGGTAGTCGCCCATCGTCGCAAACGTGTGGCCCTGCGCGCGCCAGCCGGCGAGCAGTTGCTCGAACACGGGCGCGAGCTTCTGGCCTTCCAGTTCCGCATGCAGCGTGAAGACCTGGTCGCGCGGATTGGTTTCGGTGAACTTGAGGATGTGCGCGGCGACGTTGTGCGTGTCGACGCCGTCGATGCCGAGCACTTCGTCGAGCGTCGGCAGCGTGGTCGGCATCTGCACGTGCGACAGCGTGCGGCCGCCGACGACGGGCAGGTACGGCGAGTGGCCGCGCCCGTCCGATGCGTAGCGCATCCCCCATGCATCGATCTGCTCGAACGCCGAATCGTTCATCTGCCAGCCGGCCGCGCCGTGCGTGACGGGCGGTGCGCCGAAAATTTCGATGAAGCGCGCGTGAGACTTCTGCATTTCACGCGCGGTCCAGTCGCGATCGCGCGCGCGGACGTTGTCCTGCCAGTACACGTGATCCCACGTGTGGATCCCGCATTCGAAACCGGCCTCGTGGATCGCGCGCATGTCGGCGATCGCACGGCGGCCGATGTCGGGGCCCGGCAGCAGCACGCCGTACATCAGCTGCTTCACGCCGTAGTGTTCGACCACCGACGTGCGCGACACCTTCTTCAGGAAGCCCGGGCGAAACACGCGCCGCAGCGCCCAGCCCGTATGATCGGGCCCGAGGCTGAAGAGGAAGGTCGCGCGCGCGCTGAAACGATCGAAGATGCGCGCGAGATTGGGCACGCCTTCGCGCGTGCCGCGCAGCGTGTCGACGTCGATCTTGAGGACGATACGAGCCAAGCGAGCGTCCCGGTCAGCCTTGCTGTTCGACGAGCGCGCGCGCGTCGGCGACGTGGCCGCGATACGCTTCGAAGATGTTGCGCAGCGCGTCGTCGAACGTCGCCTGCGGCGCCCAGCCGAGCTCCTGCATCGTGTTGTCGATCTTCGGCACGCGGTTCTGCACGTCCTGGTAGCCGTTGCCGTAGTAGGCGCCGGACGTCGTTTCGACGAGCTTCACCTGCTTGGCCGAATCGGCGTACTCGGGGTATTCCGCAGCCAGTTCGAGCATCTTGTGCGCGAGTTCGCGAACCGAGAAGTTGTTCTTCGGATTCCCGATGTTGTAGATCTTGCCCGACGCGACGCCGTCCTTGTTCTCGATGATCTTCATCAGCGCGCTGATGCCGTCGCCGATGTCGGTGAACGCGCGCTTCTGCGAGCCGCCGTCGACGAGGCTGATGTTCTCGCCGCGCACGATGTGGCCGAGGAACTGCGTGACCACGCGCGAGCTGCCTTCCTTCGGCGTGTAGATCGAGTCGAGGCCCGGGCCGATCCAGTTGAACGGGCGGAACAGCGTGAAGTTCAGGCCTTCCATCCCGTAGCCCCAGATCACGCGGTCCATCAGCTGCTTCGAGCACGCGTAGATCCAGCGCGGCTTGTTGATCGGGCCGTAGGTGAGGGCCGATGCGTCCGGATCGAACTGCTCGTCCGAGCACATGCCGTAGACCTCGGAGGTCGACGGGAACACGAGGTGCTTGCCGTACTTGACGGCCGAACGCACGATCGGCAGGTTCGCCTCGAAGTCGAGTTCGAACACGCGCAGCGGCTGCTGGACGTAGGTGGCGGGCGTCGCGATCGCGACGAGCGGCAGGATCACGTCGCACTTCTTCACGTGATACTCGACCCACTCCTTGTTGATCGTAATGTCGCCTTCGAAGAAATGCATCCGCTCGTGGTTGACGAGGTCGCCAAGCCGATCGGTCTGCATGTCCATGCCGAACACTTCCCAATCGGTGGTTTCAAGAATGCGCTTCGACAGGTGATGGCCGATGAAGCCGTTCACACCCAGGATCAGGACTTTTTTTGCTTTCATGAATGACGGGAAGAATGAATGAACTGCGCGAATTCCGCGGGCGTCACGACGGTTTCGCTGCCGTCGCGCTGCTGCCACAGCTCGAGAATGGATAGGGCGCGGCTGTCGCCGCAGACGCCGAATAGCGCATTATCGCTTACGTGCAGGCCGGGCGGCAAATCCGCCGCGGCGGCGGCGGCGGCGCTGCCGGGCGCCGCGAGGCGCGCGCGCGCGATCACGAAACGCGTGCCGGCGACGTCCGTGAACGCGCCCGGATACGGGGGCGCGACCGCGCGCACCAGGTTGTAGACCTGCGCGGCCGGTTTCGACCAGTCGACGCGGCCGTCCTCGGGCTTGCGGCCGCCGTAATAGCTGCCGGTCGACAGATCGTTCGGCAGGTGTGCGGCCTCGCCCGCGAGCAGCGCGGGCAGCACGCGCCAGAGCGTCTGCTCGGCGGCCACCGTGACCTTGTCGAACACCTGCGTGGCCGTGTCGTCCGGCAGGATCGGCACCGCGGTCTGGCCGATGATCGCGCCCGCGTCGGGCTTCGCGGCCATCTCGTGCAGCGTCGCGCCGGTCTCGGTCTCGCCGTTCAGCACGGCCCAGTTGGTCGGAACCCGACCCCGGTATTTCGGCAGCAGCGAACCGTGCATGTTGTACGCGCCGCGCGGCGCGATCGCGAGCAGGTCAACCGGCAGCATGTGCCGGTAGTAGAACGAGAAGATGAAATCGGGCTGGGCGTCCGACACCGCGCGGCGCAGGGCCGGATCGGCGGGATCGGCCGGCGTGACGACCGGAATGCCGTGTTCGGCCGCCACGGACGCGACACTGCCGAACCAGATGTTCTCGTTCGGGTTGTCCTCGTGCGTGACGACGAGCGCGACGTCGACGCCGCGCGCGAGCAGCACCTGCAGGCAGCGCACGCCGACGTTGTGATACGCGAAGACGACCGCGCGCGGCTTCATTGCGCCGCTCCCGTGCGGTTCGCGTCGGCCGGCACCGCCGGCACGCCGTCATGCTGCTCGAGCACGGCCTGGATCAGGTAGCGGGGACGCGCGCGCACCTGCTGGTAGATGCGGCCGACGTACTCGCCGAGCAGGCCGAGCGCGAAGATGATCACGCCGAGCAGGAAGAACGTGATCGCGAACAGCGTGAACACGCCTTGCACTTCCGCGCCGACGATGAAGCGGCGCACCAGCAGCAGCACGAACAGCGCGGCGGAGCCGAGCGACAGGATCACGCCGATGAACGACAGCCACTGCAGCGGCACGACCGAGAAGCCGGTCACGAGGTCGAAGTTCAGCCGGATCAGGCTGTACAGCGAATACTTCGATTCACCCGCGAAGCGTTCCTCGTGCGCGACCTCGATTTCGGTCGGCTTCTGCGCGAACGTATACGCGAGCGCGGGGATGAACGTGTTGACTTCGCCGCACACGTTGATCGTGTCGATGATGCGGCGGCTGTACGCGCGCAGCATGCAGCCCTGGTCGGTCATCTTGATGCGCGTGATGCGCTCGCGCAGCCGGTTCATCATCTGCGACGCCTTGCGCCGCCACAGGCTGTCCTGGCGCTGCTTGCGGATCGAGCCGACGTAGTCGTAGCCCTCGCGCATCTTCGCGATCAGCTTGCCGATTTCCTCGGGCGGATTCTGCAGGTCGGCGTCGAGCGTGATGACGATCTCGCCGCGCGACTGCGCGAAGCCCGCGAGGATGGCCATGTGCTGGCCGTAGTTGCCGTTGAGCAGCACGACACGCGTCGTGTCGGGCCGTACGTGGAACTGATCGGCGAGCATCGCGGCCGAGCGGTCGCGGCTGCCGTCGTTGATCAGGATCACTTCGTATGACGTGTCGAGTGCGTCGAGCGCCGGATACAGCCGCGCGAACAGCGCGGCGAGGCCGTCTTCCTCGTTGTACACGGGGATGATGACCGATACTTCGGGCCGGCCTGCGTCCTGGTGCCCGGCGACCGGATGTCCGGCGCGTGCTTCAAGATGACTCATGTACGCTTATTTTCCGTATTGTTCGCAAATCTGGTTGATGGCGTCGACCACGCGACGCACGTCGTCTTCCGTCATCTGCGTGAACAGCGGCAGCGTGACGGTCGACGCGCCGTACCGTTCGGCGTGGGGGAACATGCCCTCCTTGAAGCCGCGCGCACGGTACAGCGTGAAGAGATGGATCGCCGGGTAGTGGATGCCCGTGCCGATGCCGCGTTCCTTCAGCTGCGCCATGAACTCGGCGCGCGTGATCGTCAGCCGTTCGAGCGGCAGCGTGATCAGGAACATGTGCCAGTTGCTGTTCGCGAAGTCGGCGACCGGCAGGCCGACGCCGAGCTTCGCGGCCGCGCTGCCGTCGAACGCGGCGAAATACGCACGGGCGAGCGCGCGGCGCTGCGCGGTGAAGCGGTCGATGTGCGGCAACTGGCCGAGGCCGACGCGGGCGGCGACGTCGGTCAGGTTGTACTTGCCGCCGAGCACGTCGCAGTCCATCCCGTCGAAGCCGGTGCGCGTGATGCCCTGCAGCCGGTACTTCTGCGCGAGCGTCGCTTCGTCCTCGTTGTTCAGCACGAGTGCGCCGCCTTCGATCGTCGTCAGGTTCTTGTTCGCGTGGAAGCTGAACGACACGAGGTCGCCGATCGCGCCGATGCGCTTGCCGTTCCAGGTCGAGCCGAACGCCTGCGCGGCGTCTTCGATCACGCGCAGCTTGTGCGCGCGCGCGATCGAGTACAGGCGGTCCATGTCGACCGGCAGGCCGGACAGGAACACCGGGATGATCGCCTTCGTGCGCGGCGTGATCGCCTGCTCGAGCTTGTCGAGATCGATGTTGCGCGTGACGGGATCGATGTCGGCGAACACGGGCGTCGCGCCCGTTTCGATGATCACGTTGCTGGTCGAGACCCACGACGCCGGCGTCGTGATCACTTCGTCGCCGGCACCGACGCCCGCGATGCGCAGGCCGATCTCGAGCGTGCAGGTGCCCGAATTGAACACGCGGACCGGACGGCCGCCGCAGTACTCGGACAGCGCTGCCTCGAACTTCTGGCTCTGCGGGCCGGTGGTGATCCAGCCCGAGCGCAGCACGTCGACGACGCCCTGGATGGTTTCCTCGTCGATTTCCGGGCGGGTGAACGGCAGAAACGGAGCAGTAGTCTGGCTCATGAACGCGTTGGCCTGTAATGGCGTGTAATAAAAGGGTCGGGCGATCCCGCCCGAAACCGGCATTAAACACCGGTTGGCGGATTCGCACCGTGATTTTTTGTAGGCGGGCGCTTAACGCCGCGGGGCATGCTCAGCTGCGCGCGAGCACGAGCACCCCGATCAGGATGATGCCGATCCCGATGAGCCGCTGGACGGACAGCACTTCGCCGAACAGGTACCACGCCGCGAACGCATTCACGACGTAGCCGAGCGACAGCATCGGGTACGCGATCGACACGTCGACCCGCGACAGCCCGAGAATCCAGACCACGACGCTCAGCACGTAGCAGCCGAGGCCGCCGATGATCGGCAGCTGGGTCGCGATCTTCAGGCCGACCGGGAGGATGTTCGCACGGCTGAATTCGAAGTGCCCGACGGCGTTGACGCCGGCTTTGAGCAGCAGCTGCGCAACGGCGTTGAGCATCACGCCGGTGACGATGCAGACGAGTGAAACGGGGTTCATGCGATGGGCGTCCTTACGATTGCGGTTTCTCGACGATCACGCGGCGGTTGTCGCGCGCGATCACGCGCATCGGCACGCCCTGCTTGACCAGCGTGTCGTACTGGCCGGGCGGCATGATCGCGAGCGCGTGGGTTTCCTGCTTCCAGCGCGTGATCCATTCGTCGACCGTCGGAATCCACTTGTTCGGCTCCATCGAGATCCCGAACGCGAGCTCGTCCTGGCGCTGGACCATGATCGTCGTGTGGCCCATGTAGAACGGGAACGTGTGGTCGAGCATCTCGACCGAGTAGAACGGCGTGTCGGGCGGCAGTTTCGCCAGTTCGGCGCGCACGGCGGGCGCGAGCAGCGCGCCCGAGCTGTAGCGGCCGAATTCGTCGTGCCCGGTGCCGCCGATCGTGCCGAACGCGAGCCAGGCGGCGCCGAACGCGGCGATCGCGGCCGCGACGCCCGTGCGGCGGTTCAGCCACGCGGCCGCGAGCGTCAGCGCGGCCGAGACCGCGAGGCCCGCGTACAGCCACATCTGGAACGCGCGGTACAGCGCGTTCGGCGTACGGGCATCGCCCAGGTACGCGAGGAAGATGATCCCGAATGCCGCGGCGACGAAGAACACGAGGTAGCCGAGCAGGTGGCGGCGGAACCGGTCGGCCGTCATCAGCGGCAGGTACGCGCCGATGATCAGCGCGAGCGCCGGCGCGACCGGCAGCACGTACGAGATCAGCTTCGAATGCGACGTGCTGAAGAACAGGAAGATGAAGGCGCTCCAGATCAGCAGCACCAGCATCGGCGAGAAGCCGTTCGGCTGGCGCGGCATGCGCAGCGCATGGCGGATGCTCTGCCACGCGACCGACAGCCACGGCAGGAAGCCGACCAGCAGCACCGGCACGAAGTAGTACACCGGGCCCGGGCGGTTCTGTTCCGGGGTCAGGTACCGGCGGAACTGCTGGACGATGAAGAAGAAGTTGAAGAATTCGGGGTTGCGCTGCTGGACCAGCACGAACCACGGCGTGACGATCGCGAAGAAGATCACGAGGCCGCTGACCAGGTACAGGCGCTTCCACAGCGCCCAGTCGCGCGCGATCAGCGTATAGAGCACGAGCACGGCGCCGGGCAGGATCAGGCCGACGAGGCCCTTGGACAGCACCGCGAACGCCATCGCGGCCCAGCACGCCCACATCCAGCCGCGCACCGCGGCCGGGCGCAGCCCGGGCTGTTGCGCGAGCAGCAGCGCGCAGAGCGACAGCGCCATCCAGAACGCGAGCCCCATGTCGAGCGCGTTGAAGTGGCCCATCAGGTTCCAGTACGGCGAGCTCGCGAGCACGACGGCCGCGAGAAAGCCCGACAGCGGGTTGAACAGGCGCGCGCCGGTGTAGCCGACGAGCAGGATGCCGGCGAAGCTCGCGACGGCCGTGTAGAGGCGCGCCTGCCATTCGCCGATGCCGAACCACGCGAACGTGAGCGCATTCAGCCAGGTCTGCAGCGGCGGCTTCTCGAAGTACTTGTAGCCGTTGTAGCGCGGCGTGATCCAGTCGCCGGTGACGAACATCTCGCGCGCCATCTCCGCGTAGCGGCCTTCGTCGCTCGGGATCAGGTGGCGCAGCCCGAGCGGCGCGAACCAGACGATCGCGAGCGCGACGAGCAGGAGGACGAGCGTGATGCGATTGAGCGGTAGCCTCGACGGCGTATCGTTCATGGATTTTCAGCCTGTTGGTTGTTGTGACGGGCCGCCGGCGGGTTGCGCCGGCGGCGGGCGGCCTGGCCGGGCCGATCGAAGGGATCGACCCGCTGCGCCGGCCCGAGTTTTACCGCATCGGGGATTAACGTTCAATTAAGAGCGCGGCGGCGACTTTGCGGCCCTCGGCCATCAGGATGTTGTAGGTGCGGCAGGCCGCCTGGAAATCCATCGTCTCGACGCCGATCCGCTTGGCCGTGAGCGCCGCGACGAGCCGAGGGTGCGGGAAGCGCAGCCGCGCGCCGCTGCCGAAGATCACGAGTTCGGGCGTCGGATCGAGCAGCATCGCGAAATGCTCGGGCGCGAGCGCGTCGAACGACGCCACGGGCCATGCCTGGACTGGCGCGCCGGGCAGCACGATGACGCTCGTTTCATGGCGTTCGAGATTGACGTCGACGTAATCGGGGCCGTAGCCGGTGACGGTGTTGAGCGCGCCGCTCGTGTCCTGGTGCAGTTTCAAATCGGTATTCCGCGGTTCCGTAGGGGAATGGTTCGCAGGGCCGAAGCGGCCCGGATGGCCGGTTTCACGCGCCTGGCCGCGCGGGGACGCCTGACGGCGCGGGCCCGGCGCGGCTATGGTGCATTGCGAAAGTCGGCCAAAATCCGCTAAATTATAACTTTTTGGTCGCCCCCGGGCGCCACTTGCGTCGTGCGTCGCCACAAGCCGCGCCCGACCGCCCGCTTTTTCCCAGTCTAGACAGCGCGCACAGACCGGCCGCTTTCCAGTTTTGATCCCGTCCCCCCGGCCGCAAGGCCAACCCAGGAACCGTGTCGTCGTGAAACCGATTCAGAAGTCGAACAAGCTGCTCAACGTCTGCTACGACATCCGTGGCCCGGTGCTCGAGCACGCGAAGCGCCTCGAGGAAGAAGGCCACCGCATCATCAAGCTGAACATCGGCAACCTCGCGCCGTTCGGTTTCGACGCGCCGGACGAGATCATCCAGGACATGATCCGCAACCTGCCGGCGTCGTCCGGCTATTCGGATTCGAAGGGCGTGTTCTCGGCGCGCAAGGCCGTGATGCACTACACGCAGGAAAAGGGCGTCGTGGGCGTCGGCCTCGACGACATCTACATCGGCAACGGCGCGTCCGAGCTGATCGTGATGGCGACCCAGGCGCTGCTGAACGACGGCGACGAGGTGCTGCTGCCCGCGCCCGATTACCCGCTGTGGACGGCGGCCGTGAGCCTGTCCGGCGGCACGCCCGTGCACTACGTGTGCGACGAGCAGAATGCGTGGATGCCCGATCTCGACGACATCCGCAGCAAGATCACGCCGAACACGAAGGCGATCGTCGTGATCAACCCGAACAACCCGACGGGCGCGCTTTATTCCGACGAATTGCTGCTCGAGCTGATCGACATCGCGCGCCAGCACGGGCTGATCGTGTTCGCCGACGAGGTCTACGACAAGATCGTCTACGACGGCCTCGAGCACACGGCGATGGGCGCGCTGTCGGAAGATGTGATCACCGTCACGTTCAACAGCCTGTCGAAGAGCTATCGCTCGTGCGGCTACCGCGCGGGCTGGATGGCCGTGTCGGGCCTCGGCGGCGACAATCGCCGGCGCGCGAAGGATTACCTCGAGGGGCTCGGCATCCTGTCGTCGATGCGCCTGTGCGCGAACGTGCCCGGCCAGTTCGCGATCCAGACGGCGCTCGGCGGCTACCAGAGCATCAACGAGCTGATCGTGCCGAGCGGGCGCCTGTACAAGCAGCGCGAGCTCGCGTACGACATGCTGACGTCGATCCCGGGCGTGACCTGCGTGAAGCCGCAGGCCGCGCTGTACATGTTCCCGCGCCTCGATCCGAAGCTTTACCCGATCCAGAACGACCAGCAATTCATTCTCGACCTGTTGCTCGAAGAGCGCGTGCTGCTGGTGCAGGGCACGGGTTTCAACTGGGCCACGCCGGACCACTTCCGCGTGGTCTTCCTGCCGAACCTCGACGACCTGACCGATTCGATCAACCGGATCGCACGCTTCCTCGACGGCTACCGCAAGCGCCATTCGGTCTGAGCGGGCAGCGTCACACGGAATTCACTACTACTTACTCATCGATCACACGCAGCATGGAACCGATCAAAGTTGGCCTGTTGGGCTTCGGCACGGTGGGCAGCGGCACCTTCACGGTGCTGCGCCGCAACCAGGAAGAAATCAAGCGACGCGCGGGGCGCGGCATCGAGGTGGCGCGCATTGCCGTGCGCAACCCGGCCAAGGCGCAGGCTGCGCTCGGCGGTGACGCCGCCGCCGCGCAGATCACCGACGACTTCAATGCAGTCGTCGACGATCCGTCGATCGCGATCATCGCCGAGATGATCGGCGGCACGGGCATCGCGCGCGAGCTCGTGCTGCGCGCGATCGCGAACGGCAAGCACGTCGTGACGGCGAACAAGGCGCTGCTCGCGGTGCACGGCACCGAGATCTTCGAAGCCGCGCGCGAGAAGGGCGTGATGGTCGCGTTCGAAGCGGCCGTCGCCGGCGGCATCCCGATCATCAAGGCGCTGCGCGAAGGCCTGACCGCGAACCGCATCCAGTACATCGCGGGCATCATCAACGGCACGACCAACTACATCCTGTCGGAAATGCGCGACCGCGGGCTCGACTTCGCGACCGCGCTGAAGGCCGCGCAGGAACTCGGCTACGCGGAAGCCGATCCGACCTTCGACATCGAAGGCGTCGACGCCGCGCACAAGGCGACGATCATGAGCGCGATCGCGTTCGGCGTGCCGGTGCAGTTCGACCGCGCCTACGTCGAAGGCATCAGCAAGCTCGACGCGACCGACATCCGCTACGCGGAAGAGCTCGGCTATCGGATCAAGCTGCTCGGCATCACGCGCCGCGCCGAAAACGGCATCGAGCTGCGCGTGCACCCGACGCTGATCCCCGAGAAGCGCCTGCTCGCGAACGTCGAGGGGGCGATGAACGCGGTCGTCGTGCACGGCGACGCGGTCGGCACGACGCTGTACTACGGCAAGGGCGCGGGCGCGGAGCCGACCGCATCGGCCGTGGTCGCGGATCTCGTCGACGTCACGCGCCTGCATACGGCCGACCCGGAGCATCGCGTGCCGCATCTGGCGTTCCAGCCGGACAGCCTGTCGAACACGCCGATCTTGCCGATCGAGGAAGTGACGAGCGGCTATTACCTGCGCCTGCGCGTGGCCGACCAGACCGGCGTGCTCGCCGCCATCACGCGCATCCTCGCCGAATCGGGCATTTCGATCGACGCGCTGCTGCAGAAGGAGTCGGAGCAGGTCGACGGTGCGAACGGCGAAACCGACATCATCCTGATCACGCACGAAACGGTCGAGAAGAACGTCAATGCTGCGATCGCGCAAATCGAGAGCCTCGCGACGGTCGTGTCGAAGGTGACGAAGCTGCGCATGGAAGCGCTGAACTGAGGACGGAAGGCGACATGAACTACATCTCCACGCGCGGCGCCGGCATCGGCGAGCGCCACACGTTCTCCGACATCCTGCTCGGCGGCCTCGCGAAGGACGGCGGGCTCTACCTGCCGGCCGAGTATCCGAAGGTGTCCGCCGACGAGCTCGCGCGCTGGCGCACGCTGTCGTACGCGGATCTCGCGTTCGAGATCCTGTCGAAGTTCTGCGACGACGTGCCGGCCGACGACCTGCGCGCGATCACGCGCCGCACGTACACGGCCGCCGTGTACAGCAACACGCGCCACGGCGAGAACGCGTCCGACATCACGCCGCTGAAGACGCTCGGCACCGAGAACGGCGCGGCGCTGTCGCTGCTCGAACTGTCGAACGGCCCGACGCTCGCGTTCAAGGACATGGCGATGCAGCTGCTCGGCAACCTGTTCGAGTACACGCTCGCGAAGCACGGCGAAGCGCTGAACATCCTCGGCGCGACGTCCGGCGATACGGGCAGCGCGGCCGAGTACGCAATGCGCGGCAAGGCCGGCGTGCGCGTGTTCATGCTGTCGCCGCACAAGAAGATGAGCGCGTTCCAGACGGCGCAGATGTTCAGCCTGCAGGATCCGAACATCTTCAACCTCGCGGTCGAAGGCGTGTTCGACGACTGCCAGGACATCGTGAAGGCCGTGTCGAACGATCACGCGTTCAAGGCGCAGCAGAAGATCGGCACGGTCAACTCGATCAACTGGGCGCGCGTCGTCGCGCAGGTCGTGTACTACTTCAAGGGCTATTTCGCGGCGACGCAGTCCAACGACGAGCGCGTGTCGTTCACGGTGCCGTCGGGCAACTTCGGCAACGTCTGCGCGGGCCACATCGCGCGGATGATGGGGCTGCCGATCGCGAAGCTCGTGGTCGCGACCAACGAGAACGACGTGCTCGACGAGTTCTTCCGCACCGGTGCGTATCGCGTGCGCAGCGCCGAGAACACGTATCACACCAGCAGCCCGAGCATGGACATCTCGAAGGCGTCGAACTTCGAGCGCTTCGTGTTCGACCTGCTCGGCCGCGATCCGGCGCGCGTGATGCAGCTGTTCCGCGACGTCGAGGAAAAGGGCGGCTTCGATCTCGCGGCGAGCGGCGATTTCGCGCGCGTCGCCGAGTTCGGCTTCGTGTCGGGCCGCAGCAGCCACACCGACCGCATCGCGACGATCCGCGACGTGTTCTCGCGCTACGACACGATGATCGATACGCACACGGCCGACGGCGTGAAGGTCGCACGCGAGCACCTGGACGCCGGCGTGCCGATGGTCGTGCTCGAGACGGCTCAGCCGATCAAGTTCGGCGAGACGATCCGCGAGGCGCTCGATCGCGAAGCCGAGCGGCCGGCCGCATTCGACGGGCTCGAGTCGCTGCCGCAGCGCTTCGAGGTCGTGAAGGCCGATGCACGGCAGGTGAAGGACTTCATCGTCGCCCACACGGGCGCGTGACGCACGGCCGGGCCCGCGGGCCCGGCTGCGCAGGACGGCCGGAATGCCGATTCGTCGAACGGATCGGGGTTCCGGCCGTTTCAATTGGCGCGCGGGCACCGCTTGTCACGCGAAACAAGTGCCAGACCCGCGCGTTCGCGCCGATCACAGTTTTCGCATGTCTGCCATATCGCGCGCCCGTGCGACGGCGTCGCTACAATGACGTATTGACTCCAACGATCCCCGATTCCATCGATGTCGAACCCGAATCCCGCGGCGCCGCGCGCGCCGATGCTGTCGACCGCCGAGGCGTTCGCCGCGCTGCTCGATGCCGCGAAGCCGTTGCCCGGCGCCGAAACCGTCGCCACGCTCGACGCGCTCGGCCGCGTGCTGGCCGCCGACGTGAGTTCGCCGCTCGACGTGCCGCCGATGCATACGAGCGCGATGGACGGTTATGCGGTACGCGTCGCCGACCTGCTGCACGGCGATCGGCGCTTGCCGGTGTCGCAGCGCATTCCGGCCGGCCATCCGGCTCAACCGCTCGCGGCCGGCACGGCCGCGCGGATCTTCACCGGAGCGTCGGTGCCGGCCGGCGCCGACGCGGTCGTGATGCAGGAGCAGGCATCGGCCGACGGCGACGCCGTCGAGATCCTGCACACGCCGAAGGCCGGCGAGTGGATCACCGCGCAGGGCGCGGACATCCGCCAGGGTTCGGTGATCCTGCCGGCCGGCACGCGGCTCACGCCGCAGGCGCTCGGCCTGGCCGCATCGGTCGGCTGCGCGCAGCTGTCGGTGGCTCGGCGGATCCGCGTCGCGGTGTTCTTCACCGGCGACGAACTGACGATGCCCGGCGAGCCGCTGAAGCCTGGCGCCATCTACAACTCGAACCGCTTCACGGTGCGCGGGCTGCTGGAGCGGCTCGGCTGCCACGTGACCGACTACGGGATCGTGCCCGATTCGCTCGCCGCGACGCGCGACACGCTGCGCGAGGCCGCGCGCGATCACGACGTGATCCTGACGAGCGGCGGTGTATCGGTCGGCGACGAGGATCACGTGAAGCCGGCCGTCGAGTCCGAAGGGCGGCTCGCGCTGTGGCAGATCGCGATGAAGCCGGGCAAGCCGCTCGCGTACGGTGCGGTGCGCCGCGGCGACGAGCGCGCCGATGCGCACTTCATCGGGCTGCCCGGCAATCCCGTATCGAGCTTCGTCACGTTCCTGCTGTTCGTGCGGCCGTTCCTGCTGCGCCTGTCCGGCGTACGCGACGTCGCGCCGCGCGCGCTGTCGCTGCGGGCGGACTTTTCGCAAAGCAAGGGCGACCGGCGCAACGAGTTCCTGCGTGCGCGCGTCAACGCGGCCGGCGGCCTCGACCTGTTCCCGAACCAGAGCTCGGCGGTGCTGACGTCGACGGTCTGGGGCGACGGCCTGATCGACAATCCGCCGCAGCACGTGATCAGCGCCGGCGAGACCGTGCGTTTCATTCCGTTTTCCGAACTGCTGTCGTAACGCGACGGCTTCCCGAACCATGAAGATTCAGCTGAAATTTTTTGCAAGCGTGCGCGAGGCACTGGGCGTCGCCGATGAAGAAGCAAACGTGCCGGACAGCGTGACGACCGTCGGCGACGTGCGCGCGTGGCTGCGCGTGCGCGGCGGCGCGTGGGCCGAGACGCTCGCCGAAGGGCGCGCGCTGCGCATGGCGTGCAACCACGAGATGACCGATCCCGACACGCGGCTCACCGAAGGCTGCGAGGTCGCGTTCTTTCCGCCGGTGACGGGCGGTTGAGAGGGCGTGCGATGGCAACGGTACGAGTCCAGGCAGACGATTTCGATCTGAATGCCGAAGTCGCGGCATTGCGCGCGCGCAACCCGAAGGTCGGTGCGGTCGCGTGCTTCGTCGGCACGGTGCGCGACCTGAATGAAGGCGATTCGATCGCCGCGCTGGAGCTCGAGCACTATCCGGGGATGACCGAGAAGGCGCTCGAGAAGATCGCCGCGGAGGCTGTCCGGCGCTGGCCGGGCATCGACGTCGCGATCGTGCATCGTGTCGGCAGGCTGCTGCCGCTCGACCAGATCGTGATGGTTGCGACGGTCGCGTCGCATCGCGGCGATGCGTTCGCGTCGTGCGAGTTCGTGATGGACTATCTGAAGACCGAGGCGCCGTTCTGGAAGAAGGAAACGACGCCGGACGGCGAGCGCTGGGTCGATGCGCGCAGCACCGACGACGCCGCGCTCGCGCGCTGGGGTGTTGAGTCGGGCAATACGCCGCGCTGAGCACAGCGTCAGGGGCGTGCGGCGAGGTGCCGCATGCGCGCCAAGCGTCGCGCGTGACAGCTGCCCGTTACGCGTCCGGATCGACGCCGCGCCCGATGATCTTCGTCGGGAACGGCTCGCCGCGGGCACGCGACGGCTGCGCGTGCGGATCGTCGTCCGCGTCGCGGCGGCGCGGCGCGATCGCGTCGAGCAATGCCTGCTGCTCGGGCGGAATCCGGTAATCCCAGCCGAACCGGCTCAATTGCAGGCTCTGCGCGATCCGCAGCGCGGGCTCCATGAAGCGGATCGCCGCGGGCGGCGCGTAGCGCGCCTCGACGGTCTTCAGGAACAGCGACAGCCAGCGGCTGAAATGGGCCGGCTCGATCCCGTCGAGCGGCTGGTGCGCCTGCTGCACGTTGCCGCGATAGCCCTTGGTGCCGAGCACGAGGCTCGACCAGAACGTGACCATCTTCGGCAGGTGGTCGTCCCAGCGCCCGGCCAGCTTCGCGTCGAACACGGGCCCGAGCAGCGGATCGGCGCGCACGCGGTCGTAGAACGCGTAGACGAGATCGCGGATGTTGTCTTCGGTCGGCTCGGCATCGCGAGGGCGGGCCGGTGCGGTATCGGGCGAGGCGGGCAGGGCGGTCATGGCAAAAAGGGGCCGGTAGATCGGGGCGCCGACGGGCGGTGACGTGGGTGTCAGGCAGGACGCCGGTCGGATTTTGACGCAAAATAGCGTCCAATACCCGCTGAAAACGTGTAACTGTCACGCATCTTATTGCGCGCACGCGATCCCGGCAACCCGGGGCGCGGAACGGGACCGTCGGCCGATCCCGCGGGCACCGCGATCGGCCCGCCTCACGTCATCGGGACACGTTCGCTCACTTCCGTATCCGCTCATGAGACTCACCGACTACACCGACTATTCGCTGCGCGTGATGCTGTACCTTGCCGTACGCGGAGAGGGGCTCGCGACGATCCAGGAGATCTCGGATGCCTACGGCATCTCGAAGAACCATCTGATGAAAGTCGTGCAGCAGCTCGGCGAGCTGGGATGGGTCGACACGGTTCGCGGCCGCAATGGCGGGCTGCGGCTCTTCCCGCAATCGCTGCAGCTGACGGTCGGCGAGGTCGTGCGCGCGACCGAGAGCGACTTCGCGCTGGTCGGTTGCTTTCCGACCGACAGCGGCGAATCGCGCGGCTGCGTGATCGAGCCGCAGTGCCGCCTGAAGGGTGTGCTGGCGGCCGCGCGCGACGCGTTTTTCGCCGAACTCGACCGTCACCGGCTCAGTGAACTCGTCGAGCCCGCGTCGCCGATCGCGGCGCTGCTCGGTATCCGTCCGGGTGCGCTCGTGCGTGCCGACGCGCCACAGGACGACGCGCCGGCGATCGTCGAGCCGCCGTCGGCGGCCGGCTGACACGCGGGCGCCGCGCCCCGCGATCCGGGCGCGGCCCGTCCGAAAGCCGCTTCCAGCCAATCCAGCAATTTTTGCGCTGAATCAACCCGAATTTCGCTTGAAAGCCGCATAACCATCCTCATCTTGGTGTTAATCGAAAATTGGAGGTCTCGACTAAATGAGAATCGACAAGCTCACCACCAAGTTCCAGGAAGCACTCGCGGACGCGCAAAGCCTCGCGGCAGGCCGCGACAATCAATACATCGAACCCGTTCACGTCCTCGCGGCGCTGGTCGCGCAGCAGGACGGTTCCGCCCGCTCGCTGATGTCGCGCGCGGGTGTTCACATTCAGGCGCTGCAGGGCGCGCTGAACGAAGCCATCTCGCGCCTGCCGCAAGTGACGGGCACGGGCGGCGACATCCAGATCGGCCGTGAACTGGCCGGGCTGCTGAACCAGGCCGACAAGGAAGCGCAGAAGCTCAACGACACGTTCATCGCGAGCGAGATGTTCCTGCTCGCCGTGTCCGACGACAAGGGCGAAGCCGGCAAGCTCGCGCGCCAGCACGGCCTCACGCGCAAGGCGCTCGAAGCGGCGATCGCCGCGGTGCGCGGCGGCTCGCAGGTGCACAGCCAGGACGCGGAAAGCCAGCGCGAAGCGCTGAAGAAATACACGGTCGACCTGACCGAGCGCGCGCGTGCGGGCAAGCTCGACCCGGTGATCGGCCGCGACGACGAAATCCGCCGCTCGATCCAGATCCTGCAGCGCCGCACGAAGAACAACCCGGTGCTGATCGGCGAGCCGGGCGTCGGCAAGACCGCGATCGTCGAGGGGCTCGCGCAACGGATCGTCAACGGCGAGGTGCCGGAGACGCTGAAAGGCAAGCGCGTGCTGTCGCTCGACATGGCCGCGCTGCTCGCCGGTGCGAAGTATCGCGGCGAATTCGAGGAGCGCCTGAAGGCCGTGCTCAACGACATCGCGAAGGACGAAGGCCAGACGATCGTCTTCATCGACGAAATCCACACGATGGTCGGCGCGGGCAAGGCCGAAGGCGCGATGGACGCGGGCAACATGCTGAAGCCGGCGCTGTCGCGCGGCGAGCTGCACTGCATCGGCGCGACCACGCTCGACGAATACCGCAAGTACATCGAGAAGGACGCCGCGCTCGAGCGCCGCTTCCAGAAGGTGCTCGTCGACGAGCCGAGCGTCGAGGCGACGATCGCAATCCTGCGCGGGCTGCAGGAGAAGTACGAACTGCACCACGGCGTCGACATCACCGACCCGGCGATCGTCGCCGCGGCCGAGCTGTCGCACCGCTACATCACCGACCGCTTCCTGCCCGACAAGGCCATCGACCTGATCGACGAAGCCGCTTCGAAGATCAAGATGGAAATCGATTCGAAGCCCGAAGAGATGGACAAGCTCGACCGCCGGCTGATCCAGCTGAAGATCGAGCGCGAAGCCGTGAAGAAGGAGCAGGACGAAGCGTCGCAGAAGCGCCTGCAGCTGATCGAGGAAGAGATCGACCGCCTCGGCCGCGAGTATGCGGACCTGGAAGAGATCTGGACCGCCGAGAAGGCCGCGGTGCAGGGCAGCGCACAGCTCAAGGAAGAAATCGAGAAGGTGCGGGCGGACATCGCGCGGCTGCAGCGTGACGGCAAGCTGGAGAAGGTCGCCGAGCTGCAGTACGGCAAGCTGCCGCAGCTCGAGGCACAGCTGAAGCAGGTCACGCAGGCCGAAGAGCAGGAGCAGCACAGCCCGACGCGTCCGCGCCTGTTGCGTACGCAGGTCGGCGCCGAGGAAATCGCGGAAGTCGTGTCGCGTTCGACGGGGATTCCCGTGTCGCGAATGATGCAGGGCGAACGCGAGAAGCTGTTGCACATCGAGGAAAAGCTGCACGAGCGCGTGGTCGGCCAGCATGAGGCGATCGGCGCGGTGGCCGACGCGATCCGCCGTTCGCGCGCGGGTCTCGCCGATCCGAACCGTCCGTATGGCTCGTTCCTGTTCCTCGGCCCGACGGGTGTCGGCAAGACCGAGCTGTGCAAGGCGCTGGCGTCGTTCCTGTTCGACTCGGAAGAGCACCTGATCCGCATCGACATGAGCGAGTTCATGGAGAAGCACAGCGTCGCGCGGCTGATCGGCGCGCCGCCGGGCTATGTCGGCTATGAGGAAGGCGGCTACCTGACGGAAGCCGTGCGCCGCAAGCCGTACAGCGTGATCCTGCTCGACGAGATCGAGAAGGCGCACCCGGACGTGTTCAACGTGCTGCTGCAGGTGCTCGACGACGGTCGCATGACGGACGGGCAGGGGCGTACGGTCGACTTCAAGAACACGGTGATCGTGATGACGTCGAACCTCGGCTCGCAGGTGATCCAGGCGATGACGGGCGCGCCGCAGGAAGAGATCAAGGACGCGGTGTGGCTCGAGGTGAAGCAGCATTTCCGCCCCGAGTTCCTGAACCGGATCGACGATGTCGTCGTGTTCCATGCGCTCGACCGCAGCAACATCGAGTCGATCGCGAAGATCCAGCTGGCGCGCCTGCACGATCGCCTCGCGAAGCTCGACATGGCGCTCGACGTGTCGGACGCGGCGCTCGAGCAGATCGGGAAGGTCGGCTACGATCCGCTGTTCGGTGCACGGCCGCTGAAGCGCGCGATCCAGCAGGAGATCGAGAACCCGGTCGCGAAGCTGATCCTCGCCGGCCGCTTCGGTCCGAAGGACGTGATTCCGGTCGACGTCCACGACGGCAAGTTCGTGTTCGACCGCGTCGTGCACTGATCGCCTGCCATCGGTCGTCCGCCCGGCTCACGCCGTGCGAGCAAAAACAAACACCCCGCCTGAAGCGGGGTGTTTGCTTATGGAGCGGCACAACGGGCTGCCGCGCCGGCTGGAATGCTTAGCCCTGCTTGTTGCCGCCGAACATGCCGGCAAGCTGCGTGAGCGTGCCGAGCACGTTCGACGTGTCGACCTGGCCGCCGGCCGGCACTTCGCCGTTCGGCGTCGCGCCGTTGACGACGTGCGGCAGCACCTGCGCGAGAATCGACGAGGCTTGCGACGGATCGATACCGACCTTGCTCGCGAGCGAGCCGACCACGTCCGAACCGAGCACGTTCTGCAGCGTCTCGCCCGAGATCGGCTGGTTTTCGCCGTTGCCGACCCACGAGCCGATGATGTCGCCGGCGCCGCCTGCCTTGAACTTCTCGATCAGGCCGTTCAGGCCGCCCGGCTGGTTGTTGATGAATTCGAGCGCGGTCGTGATGAGCGCGCTTTGCGAGTTGCCGCCGGCCTGGCCGCCGATCAGACCGCCGACGATGTCGAGGAGACCCATGGTTCTTCACCTTCACTGAAAAGGGCGCCGTGACGACGGCGCCCGTTGAACGAATACCGCGCGCACGCCGTCGCGCGCGCGGCGCACATCAGGCGCCCGACGCCGCGGCGGCGGAGGCTGCCTTGTCCTTCTTGCTCTTCTTCTTCGAACCCTTTGTCGCCTTCGCGGACGACGCGGCGGCCGGTGCGCTCGCACCCGCGTCGGCGGATGCCGCCGCTGCGGCCGCTGCCTTTTCCTTCTTCGACGCGCGCTTCGCCTTGGCCGGTTTCGCCGCCGCATCCGGTGCGCTTGCCGCCGGGGCCGGCGCTGCAGTCGTCGTGCCGGCCGTCGCGGTCGTGGACGTCGACGCGGTGCCGGCAGTCGTCGTGGCCGGTGCGGTTGCGGCCGGCTTCGACAGTTTCACGCCCTTCGGCGGCGTCGACGAGCCGCCGATCGTCAGGCCGTTTTCCTCCAGGTGCCCGACCGATTTCGTGCCGAGGCCCTTCACGCGGTTCGCGAGATCGTCGGCATCCTTGAACGGGCCGTTCTTGGTGCGTTCGTCGATGATCGCCTTCGACTTCACGGGGCCGAGACCCTTCACGGATTCGAGCGCGGCCTGGTCAGCCGAGTTGACTTCGACAGCCGCGGCAAGGCCGGCGGCGAGCGACAGCGACAGCGCGACGAACAGCATCAGCAGCTTTTTCAGCATGGCAAAGGCTCCCTGGTTCTGACGGATGAATGGCTGTTGCAACGGACGGCGGCGCGAGATCGGGCCGGCCGTCGCCGTTAAGCATAGGACAAATGCGTGCCCTTTTTAAGACAGGCTGACCGAATCTTGCTGAAGGCTTGCGATGCTGTAAAGGCCGAAACCCGTGCCGGGCGCCGGTTTTGACCATTCTTTACGGTGTCGCAGGGCGCACGCGGATCGTCGTTGCGCTGGCCGTTCGATAACGCTTGACTTAGAGTGAACTCTAACTCCTAACCTTGTTCCTGCCATGTCGAAAACCGCATCCCAACCCTCCGCCGCCGGTCCGCTGACGATCGGGCAAGTCGCCGAATTGACGGGCGTGTCCACGCACACGCTGCGGTACTACGAGCAGGCCGGCCTGCTGCGCGCGATTTCGCGCACGGCGGCCGGGCACCGGCTCTATGCACCGGCCGACCTGGACTGGCTGGCCTTCGTGATGCGCCTGAAGGCGACCGGCATGCCGATCGCGCAGATGCAGGCATTCGCGGTGCTGCGCGAGCAGGGCGAGTCGACGTTCGGCGCGCGGCGCGACTTGCTGGTCGCGCATCGCGACGCGGTGCGCGCGCATCTCGCGGAGCTGCAGGCGAGCCTCGACGCGATCGGCGACAAGATCGCGTACTACGAGGCGCAGGGGCGCGAAGCGGAACGACGGGCAAATTCTTCTCACGCTTTATCGGAACAGGACGGACACCATGGAACGACTCGTTGAGGATCGCTACACGCGCGGCTGGAACAAACTGAAGGAAATCGACGGCGAAGTGGGCGAACGCGTGATCGCGGCGCTCGCGCCGATCGCACCGGACTTCGGGCGGCTGCTGGTCGAATTCAGCTTCGGCGACATCTACAGCCGGCCGCAACTCGACCTGAAGGCGCGCGAAATCGCGACGATCGCCGCGCTGGCCGCGCTCGGCAACGCGCAGCCGCAACTGAAGGTGCATATCGAGGCCGCGCTGAACGTCGGCTGCACGCGCGACGAGATCGTCGAGGTGTTCATGCAGATGGCCGTGTATGCGGGGATGCCCGCCGCGCTCAACGCGCTGTTCGCCGCGCACGAAGTGTTCACGCGGCGTGACGAAGCGGCCGGCGAAGATGGACATGACGGAAAGGCGGTCGAAGCGGCCGGGCAGGCCGCATGACCGTGGTCGTGCCCGTGCGTCACGCGCGGTGCGGTGCGACGATCCGGTGCTTCGCGATACGCCGGTACAGCGTCGCACGCGACATGCCGAGCGCCTTGGCGGCCGCGTCAGGCCGCCAGCGGTGCGCGGTGAGCGCCGCGACGATGCGGCCGCGCTCGTCGTCGGGCAGCGCGCCGGCCGCATCGGCGCCGAGTTGCGCGACGAGGTCGGCCGGCAGGTCGTGCCGCGTCACGCGCGCGGCGTCGCACACCGCGCACGCGTAGCGCAGCACGTTGCGAAGTTGCCGCACGTTGCCGGGCCACGCGTACGCGGCGAGCTGCTCGGCGAGCGTCGGATCGAGCGTGAGCACGTGGCCGGTCGCCTGCGCTTCCTCGGCGAACACGGCGGCAATCACGTCGCGCACGTCCGCGCGTTCACGCAGCGGCGGCAGTTCGAACGTCGCGCCGCTCAGCCGGTAGTACAGGTCTTCGCGGAACGTCCCGTCGGCTACCATCCGCGCGAGATCGCGGTGTGTCGCGCAGATCACGTCGAGATCGACGCGCACGGGCGTGTCGCTGCCGAGCGGCACGACCTCGCCGTCGGCGAGCACGCGCAGCAGGCGCGTCTGCAGCGCGAGCGGCATGTCGCCGATTTCATCGAGAAACAGCGTGCCGCCGTCGGCGAGCGCGATCTTGCCGCGTGCACCGTGCTTGCGCGCGCCGGTGAACGCGCCGGCCGCATAGCCGAACAGTTCGCTCTCGATCAGCGCATCCGGCAGCGCGCCGCAGTTGACGGCGACGAACGGTCGCGCGCGCCGCGCACCGGCATCGTGGATCGCGCGCGCGAACACTTCCTTGCCCGCGCCGGTTTCGCCGAGCACGAGAATCGGCAGCCGCTTGCTCGCGACGCGCAGCGCGAGCTCGGCCTGCTGCGCGATATGCGCGTCGCTGCTGTGCAGGAACGGCGTCAGCGCGCCGACGTGGCGTGGCGCGGTGCCCGCGCGGCGCGATACCGTGCCGGGCTCGCGGCCGGCGCGCCGTAGCGGCGCCCGCAATCGCGCATAAAGCGGCGCGCCGGTCGCGCGCAGCCGCAGCGCGACGATCGTATCGAGCCGCGCGGCATCGCGCAGCGGCATCTCGGTCGCATCGAAGATCTCGTCGATATGGCGCGGCTCGCGCAGCGCCGGCAGCGCATCGCGCGCCTGCCGGTTCGCGGCGACGATATTGCCGCATTCGTCGAACGCGATCAGCCATTCGGGTTGCGCTTCGACGTAGTGACGGTTCGGATGCCCGAACAGGATCCAGTACTGTGCGGTGCTGTGAACGAAGTAGCCGTCCTCGATCAGCGCCGCGCTTTGCCGCACGAGCTGGTAGACGAGCCGCTGGCTGTCGCGGCCGTCGGGCGAATGCACGGCCGACGCGTCGAGCACGCCGATCAGTTCGCCGCCCGGCGAGAAGATCGGCGCCGCGCTGCAGGTGAGCGTCGTGAACGCCGCGCGAAAGTGATCGGTCTTGTGCACGGTGATCGGTGCGAGATCGGTCAGCACGCTCGCGACGCCGCACGTTCCTTCCTCGCTTTCCGACCAGCACGAGCCGATGTGCAGCCCCGCATGACGGAAATCGTTGCGGCGCTCGCGGTCGATCCGGTAGTCGATCGTCACGCCGTGCGCGTCGGTCAGCATCACGCAGTAGTCGGCGACGCGGATCATGTCGTGCAGCCGCGTCAGGCACTGGCCCGACGCGCGCAGGAAGGCCTCTTCCTTGTCGCGCACTTCACGCAGCTCGGCCGCGGTCAGCACACGCGGGCCGATCGACGAAGCCGGGTCGAGACGATAGCGCTCCAGCGAGCGTTGCCAAGACGACACGAGGCGCTCGGAGTCGGCCGGCGCGGGCAGGCGCCCGGCGAGCGCGCCGAGTACACGGTCGGCGTGCTGGGCCTGGGGGACGGCATAGGGCATGGTCGGCTCCGGTTCCGTACGGCGGGGATATCGCTGTCCTTGTAGCACATCCGGTTCGGCGGATCACATTGCATCGCAGCACGCGGCGGGCGTGAGACGTTCGTCTCACCGGGGTCTCGCCGCGTCTCGCGCGATTGAGACATCCGCATGCGTGGCGCGCGGTGGTCGTCCGGCTGGCCGGCGCAGGCGCCGAGCCGCACGCGTGCGGGGTTTGCGGGCACGGCGGCGCGCATGCGCGGATGCCGGGGCGATCGATTCCTTGCATCGACTTCGTGAGACGCCCGGGCCGCTTCGCGATGCGCTGCGCCGTCACGGTCGCGAATCCGGAACGTGCGCCTGTCCGCCGCGCCAGTGTGCACGCGGGTTCCACGGTTATCGCAGTGACGATGGCACGCCGCTTGCAGAGATCACGGACAAGCCGATGCGGTCGCGTCGGCGACGACGATCCGCCGCCCGTCGATGGCAGCGGACGCAACAGGCAGGGCCGACATGCCGGCCCACTGGATGGAGACGAACCCGTGACGACGCCCGTTACCGTCGGCGTGATCGCGAACCCCGCATCGGGGCGCGACATTCGCCGCCTTACGACGCATGCATCCGTGTTTCCGACGGCCGAGAAGGCGAACATGATCGTGCGCCTGCTGGCCGGCCTCGGTGCGATGGGCGTCGAGCGCGTGCTGACGCTGCGCGACCGCACGGGCATTGCGACGCTGCTGCTGCGCGCGATCGACACGCATCGCGCGGTCGCGCCGCACGAACGCTGGCCCGAGGTCGAATTCGTCGACCTGCCGATCACCGATAGCGTCGCCGACACGCAAGCCGGCGCCGCCTACCTGCACCGGATGGAAGTCGCGCTGATCGTCGTGCTCGGCGGCGACGGCACCCATCGCGCGGTGGCCGCGCATTGCGGCGCGACGCCGCTCGTCGCGCTGTCCACCGGCACCAACAACGCGTTTCCCGAACATCGCGAGGCGACCGTCGCCGGCGTCGCGGCCGGGCTCGCCGCGACCGGCGCCGTGCCGGCCGAAGTCGCGTTCGTGCGCAACAAGCGGCTCGTCGTGCGCTGCGTGGCGGGCGCGCAGCCGGGGCGCGAGGAAATCGCGCTCGTCGACGTGTGCGCCGCGCGGCAGCGCTTCATCGGCGCGCGTGCGATCTCCGGTTCCGACGACATCGATTCGCTCTACCTGACGTTTGCCGAACCGGACGGCATCGGCCTGTCGGCGCTCGGCGGTGCGTGGGCGCCGCTCGAACGCAGCGCGCCGCACGGGCTCGCGATGCGCTTCGCGGAAGCCGGCAAGGCGGGCGGCACGCCGCTCGCCGCACCGATCGCGCCAGGGCGCATCGACCGCGTCGTGATGCGCAGTTGCGAGCGGCTCGAACCGGACACGTGGCAGGTGATTCCATTCGAGCGCGGCACGCTTGCGTTCGACGGCGAACGCGAGATCGAGGTCGCGCGCGGCGATCGCTACGAGATCTCGCTCGACTGGCGCGGGCCGCTGACGGTCGACGTCGGCCGCACGCTGCGCTACGCGTCTTCGCGGCAACTGCTGCGCGACGCCGGCGCGCGGTACGACTGAGCAGCCGGTTTCACGCGACCCATTTCGATATCCATAACGATCATCAAGGAGATATCGCCATGACAGCCCCGCTCGAGGGACAGGTTGCCATCGTCACGGGCCAGGCCGTGAACGTCGACGGCGGCTTCACGTTCCACTGACGGCCACAGGCCGTGCAATCCGTCGCCACGGCAGCGCCGCGGCGGCATTCGCAGTCAGACCTACCCAGGAGACACACATGACCGCTTCGACACAGCTCAGCAGGGACAAGCTGCTGGACGCCTATCGGCTGATGCGCACGATCCGCGAATTCGAGGAACGCCTGCACGTCGAATTCGCGACCGGCGAGATACCCGGCTTCGTTCACCTGTACGCGGGCGAGGAGGCGTCCGCCGTCGGCACGATCCTGCACCTCGGCCTCGACGACTACGTGGCCACCACGCACCGCGGCCACGGCCATTGCATCGCCAAGGGCGTCGACGTGCACGGGATGATGGCCGAGATCTACGGCAAGAAGACGGGCGTCTGCCACGGCAAGGGCGGCTCGATGCACATCGCCGACCTGTCGATGGGGATGCTCGGCGCGAACGGGATCGTCGGCGCGGGCGGCCCGCTCGTATGCGGCGCGGCGCTCGCGGCGAAACACAAGAAGACGGGCGGCGTCGGCGTGTGCTTCTTCGGCGACGGCGCGTCGAACCAGGGCGTGATCTTCGAATCGATGAACCTCGCGTCGGTGTGGCGGCTGCCCGCGATCTTCGTCGCCGAAAACAACGGCTATGCGGAAGCGACGTCGTCGAGCTGGTCGGTCGCGACCGACAACATCGCGGATCGCGCGAACGGGTTCGGGATGCCGGGCGTGATCGTCGACGGCTTCGACTTCTTCGCGGTGCACGAAGCGCTCGGCGAAGCCGTGGAGCGCGCGCGCAACGGCGGCGGCCCGACGCTCGTCGAGGTGAAGTTCACGCGCTATTTCGGTCACTTCGAAGGCGATGCGCAAACCTACCGCGCACCGGGCGAGGTGCAGAAGCTGCGCGACGAGAAGGACTGCCTGAAGCATTTCGAAACGCGCGTCGTGCGCGCCGAAGCGCTGACGACCGACGACCTGCGCGCGGTCGACGCACAGGTGAAGGCGCTGATCGACGACGCGGTGGCGCAGGCGAAAGCGGCGCCGTTGCCGGATGCCGCCGACCTGCTGACCGACGTCTACGTGTCGTATCCGTGAGTGCGGCCTGACACCGCAACCGGCACGGCGAACCGAACATTCCAGGAGACAGACATGGCAAGGAAGATCACTTATTCGCAGGCGATCAACGAAGCGCTCGCGCAGGAAATGGCGCGCGACGACAGCGTGATCGTGATGGGCGAGGACAACGCGGGCGGCGCGGGCGCGCCGGGCGAGGACGACGCATGGGGCGGCGTGCTCGGCGTGACGAAGGGGCTGTTCCACAAGTTTCCGGGCCGCGTGCTTGATACGCCGCTGTCCGAGGGCGGCTACATCGGCGCGGCGGTAGGAGCTGCCGCATGCGGGATGCGGCCCGTCGCGGAGCTGATGTTCATCGATTTCATGGGCGTGTGCTTCGACCAGATCTTCAACCAGGCCGCGAAATTCCGCTACATGTTCGGCGGCAAGGCCGTGACGCCTGTCGTGATCCGCGCGATGTACGGCGCCGGCTTGCGCGCGGCCGCGCAGCACTCGCAGATGCTCACGTCGCTGTTCACGCACATTCCGGGGCTGAAGGTCGTGTGCCCGGCGACGCCGTACGACGCAAAGGGGCTGCTGATCCAGGCGATCCGCGACAACGATCCCGTGATCTTCCTCGAGCACAAGCTGCTCTATACGCGTGAAGGCGACGTGCCGGAGGAATCCTATGCCATTCCGTTCGGCGAGGCGAACGTCGTGCGCGACGGTGACGACGTGACGATCGTCACGTACGGCCGGATGGTGCATCTCGCGACGGACGCGGCCGCGAAGCTAGCGAAGGACGGCATCCAGTGCGACGTGATCGACCTGCGCACGACGTCGCCGCTCGACGAGGAAACGATTCTCGAAAGCGCGGAGCGCACCGGGCGCGTGGTGGTCGTCGACGAAGCGAACCCGCGCTGCTCGATCGCGACCGACATCGCCGCGCTCGTCGCGCAGCGCGCGTTCCGGTCGCTCAAGGCGCCGATCGAGCTCGTGACCGCGCCGCATACGCCCGCGCCGTTCGCGAGCGTGCTGGAAGACCTGTACATCCCGACCGCCGATGCGATTGCACAGGCGGCCCTGAAGACGAGGAGCTGACACGATGTCGATTCACATGATCACGATGCCCAAGTGGGGGCTGTCGATGGAGCAGGGGCAGGTCAACGGCTGGCTGAAGGCGATCGGCGAACGCGTGACGAAGGGTGACGAAGTGCTCGACGTCGAGACCGACAAGATTTCGTCGGGCGTCGAATGCGCGTTCGACGGCACGCTGCGCCGGCAGGTCGCGCAGGAGGGCGAGACGCTGCCGGTCGGCGCGCTGCTCGGCGTCGTCGCGGCAGCCGAGGCGAGCGAGGCCGACATCGATGCGGCAATCGCCGATTTCCAGCGGGATTTCGTACCGGCCGCCGCATCCGACGAAGCGGCGGGCCCGCAGCCCGAGAAGGCGCAGATCGGCGGCCGCACGGTGCGCTTCCTGAAGCTCGGCGACGGCACGGGCACACCGGCCGTGCTGATCCACGGCTTCGGCGGCGACCTGAACAACTGGCTGTTCAATCACGCGGACCTCGCCGCGCACCGGCCGGTGTGGGCGCTCGACCTGCCTGGTCACGGCGAATCGGGCAAGGCGGTCGATACGGGCAGCCTCGACGAACTCGCCGATGCGGTGCTCGCGTTGCTTGACGCGCAGCACATCGAGCGCGCGCACCTGATCGGCCATTCGATGGGCGGCGCGGTTGCGATGGCCGCGGCCGAGCGCGCACCGCAACGCGTCGCGTCGCTGACGCTGATCGCGAGCGCGGGGCTCGGCACCGACATCAACCGTGCGTACATCGACGGTTTCGTCGCCGGCAACAGCCGCAACACGCTGAAGCCGCACCTCGGCGCGCTGTTCGCGGACAACGCGCTGGTGACGCGGCAGCTCGTCGAGGATCTCGTCAAGTACAAGCGGCTCGAGGGCGTGCAGGCCGCGCTGGAGAAGATCGCGAACGCCGCGTTCGACGGGGCGGCACAGCGGCGCGTGTTCCGCGACCGGCTCGCTACGCTCGCGCCGCGCACGCTCGTGATCTGGGGCGAGCACGACCAGGTGATCCCCGCGCGGCATGCGCAGGGCTTGCCCGACGGCGTACAGGCCGAGGTGATCGCCGGCAGCGGGCACATGGTGCAGATGGAAGCGGCCGCCGACGTGAACCGCCTGATCGTCGCGTTTCTCGGAGACTGACGATGGCCGCCGCGCTCGAACGACCCAGCCTCACGGCGCTCGGCCAGCCGGGCGCGCGCAGCCGCGACAAGCTCGCGCGCATTCCGGTGCGCGTCGAGCCCGCGGCCGGCGCGGCGCTGCCGAAGCCGCCGTGGCTGCGCGCGCGGCCGATGATGAGCGCGGCGGTGGCCGACATGGCCGCCGTGCTGCGCGAGCATCGGCTGCATTCCGTCTGCGAGGAGGCGATGTGTCCGAACATCGGCGAATGCTTCGCGCAGCGCACCGCGACCTTCATGATCATGGGCGGGCTGTGCACGCGGCGCTGCCCGTTCTGCGATGTCGCGCATGGCCGCCCCGATCCGCTCGATCCCGACGAGCCCGCGCGGCTGGCCGGCGCGGCCGCGGCGCTCGGGTTGCGCTACGTCGTGATCACGTCGGTCGATCGCGACGACCTGCGCGACGGCGGCGCCGCGCATTTCGCCGCGTGCATCGCGGCGGTGCGCGCGAGCGTGCCCGGCATCGGCGTCGAAGTCCTGACGCCGGACTTCCGCGGCCGCGTGACGCGTGCGCTCGATGCGCTGTCGGCGGCGTGGCCGGACGTGTTCAACCACAACATCGAGACTGTGCCGTCGCTGTATCGCGCGGCGCGGCCGGGCGCCGACTATCGCGGTTCGCTTGAATTGCTCGCGCGGGCGAAGCAGGCACGGCCGGGGCTGGTGACGAAATCGGGGTTGATGCTCGGGCTCGGTGAGTGCGACGACGAACTGCGCGATACGCTGCGCGACCTGCGCGCGCACGACGTCGACGTGCTGACGCTCGGCCAGTACCTCGCGCCGTCGGAACACCATCTGCCGGTGCGGCGCCACGTGAGCCCGGAGGCGTTCGCCGCGTGGCGCGGCGAGGCACTCGAACTCGGCTTCAGGGAAGTCGTCGCCGGCCCGCTCGTGCGGTCGTCGTACCACGCGGCCGACGTGCTGGAGGACGCGTAGCGGGCCGTGCGTCAGGTGGTGGCGGAGGCGGCGGAGGCGTGCGCGCGGCTCACGCGGCGCAGGTACAGCACGAGCCCGGCGCCCGCGAGCATCAGGCTGACCGTGTTCGCGAACCAGAAGCCGCGCGCGCCCGTCAGCCATGCGGGGGCGATGCCGCCGACGTCGAAGCCGAGCACGTAGCCGCCGCTGAGGCCGACGCCCCACAGCGCGACGGCATAGATCACGGTCGGCACGACGGCCACCTTGTACGCGCGCAGAACGAACGCCGACGTGACCTGCAGCGCGTCGAAGCAGTGGTAGCACGCGACGATCGCGACGAGCGGCATCGCGGCCGCGGCGACGTCCGGGTTCGGCGTATAGCCGCCGATGATCAGCGGGCGCAGCGCGAACACGAGCACGCCATAGGCGGCGGCCACGCCGCACGCGAACATCACGCTGTGCCGGCCGAGCAGCCGCGCTTCTTCCGGACGTCCGGCGCCGAGCGCGCGCGCGACCAGCGTCGATGCCGCCACGCCGATCGACAGCGGCGTCATGTACAGCACCGCGCCGATGTTGCCGGCGATCTGGTGACCGGCGAGCGACGTCGTGCCGAACTGCGCGATGAACAGCGCCATGCACGTGTACGACGTCACCTCGATCAGGTACGACAGGCCCATCGGCACGCCGAGTTTCAGGATTGCCTTCTGGCGTTCCCAGACAGGCCAGCAGAAGCGCGAGAAGATCGCGAGCGGCGCGAACACGTCGAGCTTCGCGAGCAGCGTGTAGCCGATCAGCGCGAGCGCCCAGTTGATCAGCGTGCTGGCGAGCCCGCAGCCCGGACCGCCGAGGGCCGGTGCGCCGAACCCGCCGAAGATGAACCACACGTTGAGCGGAAACTTGAGCAGCAGCGCGCCGATCTGCAGGATCATCGCGAGCCGCGGCTTGCCGGCTGCGTTGGTCAGCGCGTTGTAGATGCGGAAGACGAGGCTCGCGGGCAGCCCGTACGACAGGATGCGCAGGTAGTCGACGGTGCGGTCGTGCAGCGCGGCGGGCGCGTGCGCGACGCGCAGCAGCGGCTCGGGAAAGTGCAGCAGCAGGAAGCCGGGAATCGCGAGCAGCAGCGCGAGCCACAGCGCCTGGCGGACTTCCTCGCCGATTTCGGCATAGCGCCGCGCGCCGTACAGCTGCCCGGTGATCGGCTGCAGCGCGGAGAGGATGCCCGTCAGGCCGATATAGATCGATACGTAGATCGACGAGCCGAGCCCCAGCGCGGCGAGATCGACGGCCGAGTAGCGGCCGACCATCGCGGTGTCGATCACGCCGAATGCGATGATCGCCAGCTGGCCGACGAGCACCGGCCACGCGAGACCGACGATCCGGCGGATGTCGCCGAACATCGTCAGTCGGCCGCCTGGCGGCGCGGCGGGCGCTTCTTGACGGGCGTCTTCGGCCGTTCGATGCGCTCGTACAGGCGGAAGCGTTCGTCACGGTCGGCGACGCGGCGGCCTTCCCACACGAGACGCCACACGTATTGCGACATCGCGCTCGGCTCGCCGAAGTCGGCGCGGTCCTGGCGCAGGATCACGTCGCAGTCGCCGGAGAAATCGAAGTGCATGTTGCCGAAGTACGCGAAGGTCGCGATCTGCGCATCGCCGAGCCGCACGGGCGAGATGCACTCGTAGTCGGACGGCAGGTGTACGGCGATCTGTTGCGCGACATCGCGATAGGTCCGGCCGTAGTTGACGATCGGCAGCCACAGCGTCATCAGCAGCACCCACATCAGCGTGGTGCCGGCGCCGGACAGCACGACGCTGCGCCACAACACCTTCGGCTGTCGCGAGATGCGCCAGCGCACGAGAAAGCACCAGCACACCGTGACGATCACCGCGCAGATGAACGACAGGATCTTGAAATGCGGCTCGTAGCCGGGCACGAGGCGCGCGAGGTTGCGTGCGAGCGGATGCGGGAAGCCGGTGAGCGACGCGAGCCAGACGAGCCACACGAAGGTGCCGAGGATCGTGAAGCTCAGCACCGCGAACCAGTCGATCGCGTTGATCGCGCCGCGCTTGAGGGTCGGCAGCGCGAACGTCGCGAGCACCGCGAGCGGCGGCATCAGCAGCATGTACATGCGGTTCGACTGCTGGCTCTGCAGGATCACGAGTGCGACGAGCGGCACGGCAACCGACAGCGGAATCGCGATGTGCGCGCGCCGGCGCATGCCGGCCCAGCTCCACCAGGCCCAGATCGCGAGCGGCCACGCGGGCCACGTGAACAGCGGCAGGTTCTTTGCTGCATAGCCGAGCACGGCCGTCGGCGGGCCCGAAAAGCGCATCAGGCTGCCGTGGATCCACTGGTTGAAGAACCACGCGGCGTCGTCGGGTGCCGCGACGAAGGCGGCGATCGGCCACAGCGCGAAGATCGCGGCCGCGAGCGGCACGCCGATCAGCGGCAGGCGCAGGTTGCGCATCTCGGGCGTGACGAGCCACAGCGCGGCCGTGCCGGCGAGCAGCGCGACGACCAGCACGGGATTGCCGGACAGCCCGACGAGGCCGATCGCGAGGCCCCACCACAGCGCGCCCTGCAGCGGCTTGTCGATGCCGCGCACGATCCCGTACACGAGCATCGCGATCCACGCGAACTGCGCGAGCTGCGGCGTCGTTTCATGGCCGCGTTCCGCGAGACCGAAGCACGCGACCAGCACCAGCAGCGCGCCGTCGGCGAGCGTGCGGCCGTAGTCGCGCGGCTCCGGTTCGCCGCCGAACGCGTATTTGAACGGCTGGACCTCGGCGCGCCGGCCGAGCAGGTAGGCCGCGTACCAGACGAATGCGCACGCGACGCAGAACAGCACGCCCGTATCGACACGCGACGCGTTGCTGGCATCGACCCACGGGCCGAGGCCGCGGATCGACAGCGCGCCGAGCCAGTAGCCGAGCGGCCCGTCGGTCGTGATGAACTTGCCGACCAGATTCGGCAGCAGCCAGTCGTGCCAGCCGCCCTTGGCCATCGTCCACATCACGCCGAAGCCCGCCGCGTCCTCGTTCTTCCACGGGTCGCGGCCGAACAGGCCGAACGCCGCGTAGACGAGGCAGAGCGTGAGCAGCAGCCAGCGCGGTAGCGCACGCGTGGCGGAGGCGGTGAGACGGACGACAGGCTTCATGCAGATGAGCGTTTTGTTATGGGCGGGCGTCCGGCGCGGTCGCGCGCGGACGAGCCGGTTTCGAGCATCCGGCATTGTAGACGCGCCGGCGCTGGCGCGTCAGGTCGATGCCCGGACGCCGGCCGGCCGTTTCCGGGCGAGCAGAGACAAAAAAGGGCAGCCTGGGCTGCCCTTTTGTGCGATACCGGTGCGTTGCAGCCACCGGATGCGGTGCGAAGCTTACTTCGCCTTGCCGTTGGCGCGGACGCCGAACTTGTTCTTGAACTTCTCGACACGGCCGGCCGTGTCCATGATCTTTTGCTGACCCGTGTAGAACGAGTGCGATTCCGACGACACTTCGATCTTGGCGAGCGGGTAGGTCTTGCCGTCGAGTTCGATGTTTTCGCGCGTCTGGATCGTCGAGCGCGTGATGAACTTGAAGCCGTTCGACATGTCTTGGAAGACGACTTCGCGGTAGTTCGGGTGGATGCCTTCTTTCATGGTCTTTCCTTGGTGAGAGCGGTAGCCAACCCGCCGCTTGCCGTGCCGGCCTGCGCACATTGCGCAATACCGGAGGACGCCAAGCCCGGCGCGAGCCACTTGCCTAAGGTCGAAAAACGGCGATTATGCCAGAAAATCAGATGGTTGACGAATAATTTTCATGATGCGTCGAGCGCGCCGGTACCGGCCGGATCCTGCCGGTAATAGTGCGCGAGCAGCCGATACAGCTCCGGAAATTCGGACTCGAACGCTTTCGGCCGGACGAACAGCGCCTCGCTGCACACCGCGAAGAATTCCGACGGGTGGTCGGCCGCATACGGATCGATCAGCGAATCGCGCTCGAAGCGCGCCCACGCACGGTCCGGCACCGCGTCGACGCGTGCACAGAACTGGTCGTACGCATGTTCGAAAACGTCGGCCCACGCCTGCGCGTCGAGGTGCGGCGCGTGCCAGCGGCGAAACAGGGGCGGATAGCCGTCGGCGGCGCCGTTGACCATGTCGATCTTGTGCGCGAATTCGTGGATCACGACGTTGTACGCGTCCCGGCCGTCGGTCATCTGCGCGTCTTCCCACGACAGGATCACCGGGCCGCCTTCCCAGGCCTCGCCGCTCGCGTCCTGCTCGACTTCGTGGACGACGCCGTCCTCGTCCTGCACGGTCTTGCGGATCACGAATTCGCCCGGGTACACGACGACGCCGACCCAGCCGTCGTACAGCGACAGGTCGAGATTCAGCACGGGGAGGCAGGCCTGCGCGGCGATCGCGACGATCATCTCGTCGGTCAGTTCGAGCCCGTGCGCGGTCGAGAACGACTTCTTCGCGACGAACAGGCTCGTCAGCTCGCGCAGCCGGCCGAGCGCGTCGGGCGCGAGCGCCGCGAGGAACGGCAGGCGCTCGACGGTGTCCTGCCACAGCGCGTCGGAGATCGGGTGGCTGCGCAGCGCGCGGTCGCGGCGGCGGTCGTCGAGCCAGCGGGTGAGTTTCGAGAGCATGGAGACGGCGGACGATGATCCAAAGCCTGTCTTTTAACTCAATCGATCTCTTTTTGCCATGCTGCGAAGACGCCGCCGACGAGCGCGACGCCCGCCAGGAAGTAAAAGCCGTCGAGCGACGCGAGGAACGACGCCTGTTGCGCGACCATCCGCGCGATCGACGCGATCGCGAGGGCGTGCGCATCGTTCAGCGCGTGACCGGCCGCGGCGTAGCTGCGCGTCAGCGCGTCGACGGTCTGCTGGAACAGCGGATCAAACACGTTCGCGCGCTCGACGAGCCGCGTCTGGTGCACGGCCACGCGATGCTGCTCGACGATGATCACCGACGACGTGGCGAACGAAATCGTCAGTTGCCGCACGATGTTCTTCAGCCGGTAGCCGTGCGTGTATTCGTCGATCGCGAAGATCCGGAACGTCAGGTTGGCGACCGGCAGCACGATGAAGAGCAGCAGCAGCCCGCGCAGCAGCAGCGGGACGATCAGCGCGGCTTCGCCGACCTGCGGCGTCATGCGCGTCATCCACAGCGCCGCCGTGACGGCAATCGCGAAGCCCGGCGCGACGAACCACTTCTTGTGCGTGACGAGCTTCGCGTAACGCAGGTACGCGAACAGCGCGGTGGCCGAAATCAGCGACATCGTGCCCACCAGGCGCCCGGCGTTCTCGACCGGATAGCCGAGCCCGCTTTCGAGAAACCGCGACGTCAGGTAACTGAAGCCCGTCGACTCGTAGTAATAGAACATGTAGAGCAGCAGCCCGACCTGGAAGGTCCGCTCGCGAAACGCATGCAGCCGCACGAGCGGTGTCGGGTGGTGCCACTGGTGATAGGCGAACCCCGCGAGCGCGCCGATCCCCGCGATCGTCAGCAGGATCAGCATCGGCGAGCCGCTGTAGAGCTGGTAATGCACCTGCTGCAGCACGATCTGCAGCGCGCCTTGCGCGAGCGCGAACACGACATACGGCCAGAAGTGGCCGGAGCCGCGTGCATCGTCGGGCGTGCGGCCCGAGTCGGGCAGCGTGAGCAGCGCGAGGATCGCGAATGCGATGCCGGCCGGCGCCGTGCACGCGAACAGTGCGCGCCATGTCGAATGGGCGACGAGCAGCCCGCCGACGATCGGCGCGAGCGCGCTGCCGAGCAGGATCATGATCAGGAACGCGCGCGTCGCGGGCGGTCGTTCCTGCGGCTTGAAGCTGATCTGGATCAGGATCCGGCACGCACCCATCATCGGCCCGATGAAATATCCCTGGAAGCCGCGCGCGAACGCGAGTTGCAGCGACGTATCGGCGAGCGCGGCCGCGATCGCGCCGAACGAGAACATCAGCATGCAGCCGGCGACGTAGCGGCGATGGCCGAGCCGGTCGACCCACCATTGCTGCTGCAGGATGCCGAGCACGGCCGTGACCGCATAGGCGCTCGACGACCAGACGAGCTCGTCGGGCGACGCGTTGATGCCGCCCGCGATATAGCTGGCGAAGAACGAGAAGACCGCGTTGTCGAAGTAGTCGACGCCGGTGACGAGTGCGAGTGCCCACGGGAACAGGTCGGTGCGCAGGTTCGCGCGGCTCCACAGCGGCGGGCGGCCGGGCACCGCGTTCATTCGCGATCCTTGCGCGCGCGCCGTGTGCCGGCTTCGGCCTGTCGCTGCGCGATCAGCGCATCGGCGTTCTCGCCGGCGAGGCGCCGCTCGACGTAGTCGATGTCGTGCTGCAGCTCCTTGCGCAGCGCGACGGCTTCCTTCAGTTCGCGCTGGACGGCCGCGATCCGCCGGTCGAGCGTGTCGATCTGCTCGGCGAGGCCGGTGCGGATGTCGCGCAGCGACGCGTCCGAATAGCGGCGCCGGCCGTCGCCCGTTTCTTCCAGCGGGCGCTTCAGCATTTCGGTGATGCCGTGCAGCGAGAAGCCGAGCGCGCGCAGCCGCAGGATACGCGCGAAGCGCTCGAGGTCGGCTTCGTCGTAGAGGCGGTAGCGGCCCTCGCTGCGTGACGGCGTGACGAGGCCGCGCTCTTCGTAATACTTCAGCGTGCGCGGCGTGACGCCGAGCCGCGCCGCGGCGTCGCTCACGGTCAACAGCGGGGTGGAGGCGTCGTTCGGCATCGGGAGGAGCGCTCGGTCGGGGCGATGACGCGATTATAGATCAACCTGTACGTTCACGTTCAGGTTAGGGCCGAAAAACGGCCGCCGGGCAAGCTGCGCGGGCGGCCGTCTTGCGGGGCGGAGGCGATCAGCCGCCGCGGCGCATCAGGTCGAAGAACTCGGAGTTGCTCTTCGTCTGGCGGATCTTGTCGAGCAGGAATTCCATGGCCTCGACTTCGTCCATGTCGTGGATGAACTTGCGCAGCACCCAGATCTTCTGAAGGATCTCGGGCTTGATCAGCATTTCTTCGCGACGCGTGCCCGACTTGTTCAGGTTGATCGACGGGTAGACGCGCTTTTCCGCGAGACGTCGCTCCAGGTGCACTTCCATGTTGCCGGTGCCCTTGAACTCTTCGTAGATCACGTCGTCCATGCGGCTGCCGGTCTCGATCAGCGCGGTGCCGATGATCGTCAGCGAACCGCCTTCCTCGATGTTGCGCGCCGCGCCGAAGAAGCGCTTCGGACGCTGCAGTGCGTTCGCGTCGACACCGCCCGTCAGCACCTTGCCCGATGCGGGGATCACGGTGTTGTACGCACGCGCGAGACGCGTGATCGAGTCGAGCAGGATCACGACGTCGTGCTTCATTTCGACGAGGCGCTTGGCCTTTTCGATCACCATTTCGGCGACCTGGACGTGGCGCGTGGCCGGTTCGTCGAACGTCGAGGCGATCACTTCGCCGGCGACCGAGCGCTGCATTTCGGTCACTTCTTCAGGGCGTTCGTCGATCAGCAGCACGAACAGGATGACATCCGGGTGGTTCTGCTTGATCGCGTGTGCGATGTGCTGGAGCATCACGGTCTTGCCCGACTTCGGCGACGCGACGAGCAGGCCGCGCTGGCCCTTGCCGATCGGCGCGATCATGTCGATGATGCGGCCCGTGACGTTCTCTTCGCCGCGCATTTCGCGTTCGAGCGACAGCGGCTTGTTCGGGTGCAGCGGCGTGAGGTTCTCGAACATGATCTTGTGTTTCGAGGCCTCGGGCGGCTGCCCGTTGACTTTGTCGACCTTCACCAGCGCGAAGTAGCGCTCGCCGTCCTTCGGCGTGCGGACTTCACCTTCGATGGTGTCGCCGGTGTGCAGGTTGAAGCGGCGGATCTGCGACGGGCTGATGTAGATGTCGTCGGTGCTCGCGAGGTACGACATTTCCGGCGAACGCAGGAAACCGAAGCCGTCCGGCAGCACTTCGAGCGTGCCGTCGCCGAAGATCGTCTCTCCCGTCTTGGCGCGCTTCTTGAGGATGGCAAACATCAACTCCTGCTTGCGCAGGCGGTTCGCGTTTTCGATCTCCAGGCCATTGGCCATTTCGATCAGTTCGGAGACGTGCAGAGACTTGAGCTCGGATAAATGCATACGGAGAACCCGCCAGGGAGGAGAAGCGACGAAAGAAAATAAGGGAGGAGGGCGAGCGGAAGCGCTCAGAGACTTAAATGCGTCTTGTCGACGTTTTTTAATTCTAGCATAGGCCGATTCGCGCTTGAGCGAGCGATCGGTGGCTCGACGACGGACGTGTTGCCGGCTGACAACACGTCCGTGGAACTGCCGGTATTACAGGTGGCTGTCCAGGAATGCGGTGAGCTGCGACTTCGACAGCGCGCCGACCTTTTGCGCGGCGGCCGCGCCGTTCTTGAACAGGATCAGCGTCGGAATGCCGCGCACGCCGAACTTCGCGGGCGTGGCCTGGTTGTCGTCGACGTTGATTTTCGCGATCTGCAGCTTGTCGCCGTAGTCCTTTGCGACTTCGTCGAGGATCGGGGCAATCATCTTGCACGGGCCGCACCATTCGGCCCAGAAATCGACGAGCACGGGCTTGTCGGATTTGACGACGTCCTGTTCGAACGATGCGTCGCTGATGTGTTTGATCTGTTCGCTCATTGGGTCAATACCTCTTACGGTTCGGGGACTGCCTGCTTGCGCGTTGCGGCGTACCGGCCGCCGTAGGCTGCCGGCCGCTGCGGCAGGTCACTCCGCTCCGGAAAGGAGGGGCGTAAGCGCTGCGTGGCGCGGCTCGCGGGTCGTTCGGGCGTCATATTAGCCTAAATTGCTATCTGCTGCGGGCGGCGATAGTAGCCGCTACGCGAGTAGGGGTACGACGCGACGTTCGACCGTTGTGCCATGCAGGTGGAGGCCGGCCTGCAAATTACAAGGGGCGGGCGCGCATGCGCGTCGTGCGAACGGGCGGCGCGCCGGTTTGTCCGGCGATATGCGCATTGATGCGAACAAACGGTCGCATTCATCCGGAAGCGGTGATAGAATATGCCGTGACGGGCCTCCTCGCATGGTGGGGCGGTGAACCTGGTCAGGTCGGGAACGAAGCAGCCACAATCGTTTTCCGCCAGTGCCGAGGGTTGGGCTCGTCACCTTCCTTCTCGCCCCGTTCGTAGGGCGTTTTTTATTTCTGCATCACACTCCGTTCGACCCGCACCTTGCCCGCTCTCCGCACCGTTTCGCGTGTCGGCGCGACGCGGCGTTACTGATACAATTTCCCGATGACCTATCAAGTTCTCGCACGCAAGTGGCGTCCGAAGGATTTCGCTTCGCTCGTCGGCCAGGAGCACGTCGTCAGGGCGCTCACGCACGCGCTCGACGGCGGGCGTCTCCATCACGCCTATCTGTTTACCGGAACCCGCGGTGTCGGCAAGACGACGCTGTCGCGGATCTTCGCCAAGGCACTCAACTGTGAAACCGGCGTCACGTCGCAGCCGTGCGGCGTGTGTCGCGCCTGTCGCGAAATCGACGAGGGCCGTTTCGTCGATTACGTCGAGATGGATGCCGCGAGCAACCGCGGCGTCGACGAGATGGCCGCGCTGCTCGAGCGCGCGGTGTACGCGCCCGTCGATGCGCGCTTCAAGGTCTACATGATCGACGAAGTGCACATGCTGACGAACCACGCGTTCAACGCGATGCTGAAGACGCTCGAAGAGCCGCCGCCGCACGTCAAGTTCATCCTCGCGACGACCGATCCGCAGAAGATTCCCGTCACCGTGCTGTCGCGCTGCCTGCAGTTCAACCTGAAGCAGATGCCGGCCGGGCACATCGTGTCGCATCTCGAGCGGATCCTTGGCGAAGAGCGGATCACGTTCGAGCCGCAGGCGCTGCGCCTGCTCGCGCGCGCGGCGCAGGGCAGCATGCGCGATGCGCTGTCGCTCACCGACCAGGCGATCGCCTATTCGGCGAACGAAGTGACCGAGTCGGCCGTGTCGGGCATGCTCGGCGCGCTCGACCAGACTTACATGGTGCGCCTGCTCGACGCGCTCGCGGCCGGCAGCGGCCCCGAAATCCTCGCGATCGCCGACGAAATGTCGCTGCGCAGCCTGTCGTTCTCGACCGCGCTGCAGGATCTCGCCAGCCTGCTGCACCGGATCGCGTGGGCGCAGTTCGCCCCGGGATCGGTACTCGACGAGTGGCCGGAAGCAGCCGACCTGCGCCGCTTCGCGGAGACGCTGAGCCCCGAACAGGTGCAGCTGTTCTATCAGATCGCGACGGTCGGCCGCGCGGAACTCGGTCTCGCGCCGGACGAGTACGCCGGTTTCACGATGACGCTGCTGCGGATGCTCGCGTTCGAGCCGGCCGTTGCCGCCGGCAGTGCGCCGGGCGGTCAGCCGTCCGTGCCGCGTGCCGTGCCGGCGCCGCGCGCTGCCGCGGCATCGGCATCGGCCGCCGCGGCGAAGCCGGTAGCGGCTGCGCCCGTCGAGGCGGCGCGTCCGCAGGCGGCCGCACCGATCGCACCTGCCGTGCGTTCGGCGCCTGCCCGGCCCGACGGCGAAGCCAGCCCGCCGGCCGCGAAGCCGGCTGCCGTTCAGGCGCCTGAGCCGATGCCGGCTGACGCACCCGTCGTCGACACGCCGCAGCCGGCAGCGGATGCCGCGCAGCAGGCAGCGCCGGCAGGCGACATGCCGCGGCCTGCCCGCAACGAACCCGAGCCGCCCGCGGCTGCTGCTGCGGTTGCGCAGCGAATCGAAGAACCTGCGGCGCCGGCCGCACCGGTGCCGCGCGCTGCGCCGCCGGAGCCGGCTGCACGTCCGGCCGCGCGCGCAGGCGGCGCTGCTGCCGCGCTCGACGTGCTGCGCAATGCCGGGATGCGCGTGTCGTCCGATCGCGGGCGCGCAGGCGCGGCGCCGAAACCGGCGGCCCAGCCGGTCGTCGAGAAGCCGGCCGCACCGCGTCCCGCCGTGCAGGTACAGGTGCCGGCGCCGCGGGCTGCGGCCCGTGCGCCGCAGGCTGCCGATTCGCGCCAGGCCTCGCCGCCGTGGGAGGACATTCCGCCCGACGACTACGTGCCGCTCAGCGCCGACGAAATGTTCGACGGCCCCGACGACGGCTTCGTGCCGGTGTTCGACAGCGGTCCCGACGATGTGCGCGTGACGCCGAAGCCGGTGGAAGCGCGTCCGTCCGCACCGGTCGACTCGCGCCCGTTGCCGCCCGCGATCGCGCTGGATCCGGTCGGTTTCGACGGCGAATGGCCGGCGCTGGCCGCGCGGTTGCCGCTGAAGGGCGTCGCGTACCAGCTCGCATTCAACAGCGAACTGACGGCCGTCGATGCGACCACCCTGAAGCTGTCGGTGCCGGTGCCGCAGTACGCGGACGCCGCCCAGGTGGCGAAGCTGAAGGCGGCGCTGGCCGACGCACTCGGCAAGCCGGTCGAGGTGGCCGTCGAGGTCGGGCCTGCACGGCGCACCGCGGCGGCGCTCGATGCGGCCGCGCGCGCGGCGCGCCAGCGCGAGGCCGAGCAGGAGATTCACGGCGATCCGTTCGTCCAGCAGCTCGTGCGCGACTTCGGTGCGCGCATCGTCGAGGGTTCGGTCCGTCCGCTCGCCGATTCGGCGCCGGACGGCGTGCCGCCGACGCTGCATTGAACTGACCGCCCCGCGACAGGCACAATCACGCCCCGCACACTTTGGCCGGCACGCGCCGCGTGCCGGTTTTCACACGATCAAGAAGGAGTATTCCCATGTTGAAAGGCAACCTCGCCGGACTGATGAAGCAAGCGCAGCAAATGCAGGAAAACATGAAGAAGATGCAGGAGCAGCTTGCGCTGATCGAAGTCGAAGGGCAGTCGGGCGCCGGCCTCGTCAAGGTGACGATGACGTGCCGCAACGAAGTGCGCCGCGTCGCGATCGACCCGAGCCTGCTCGCGGACGACAAGGACATGCTCGAGGATCTCGTCGCCGCAGCGTTCAACGACGCCGTGCGCAAGGCGGAGGCGACGTCGCAGGAAAAGATGAGCGGCATGACCTCGGGCCTGCCGCTGCCCCCGGGCTTCAAGCTGCCGTTCTGAGCGCAGCGTCCTTGCCACTGTTTGCCGCCGTATGAAACAGCCGTCCGCCCTGTCCGCTCTCGTCGAAGCGTTGCGCGTGCTGCCCGGCGTCGGGCCAAAATCCGCGCAGCGCATGGCGGTCCACCTGATGCAGCACGACCGCGAGGGCGCGGAGCGGCTTGGCCGGTCGCTGCTGTTCGCGACCGAGCACCTGCAGCACTGCGAAAAGTGCAACACGTTCACCGAAGCGCAGATCTGCGAGGTCTGCAGCGACGAGGAGCGTGATCCGACGCTGCTGTGCGTCGTCGAAACGCCTGCCGACCAGATCATGCTCGAGCAGACGATGACGTATCGCGGGCTGTATTTCGTGTTGATGGGGCGACTGAGCCCGCTCGACGGGATCGGCCCGAAGGAAATCCATTTCGACCGGCTCGTGCGGCGCGCGTCCGACGGTGTCGTCAAGGAGGTCGTGCTCGCGACCAACTTCACGAACGAGGGCGAAGCCACCGCGCATTACCTCGGCCAGACGCTGAAGGCGCGCGGCCTGGCGGTCACGCGCCTCGCGCGCGGCGTGCCGGTGGGCGGCGAACTCGAATACGTCGACGCGGGCACCATCGCCCGCGCGATGCTCGATCGCCGCACGATGTAAGCCGGGCGCCGCCTCTCGGCGGCGCCGTTCCTCATGCCAGGGAGACACATGAGCACCAGCCAGGGCCCGCTCGCGGGCGTCAAAGTGCTCGAATTCGGAACGCTGATCGCGGGGCCGTTCGCGTCGCGGCTGTTCGCCGAATTCGGCGCGGAAGTGATCAAGATCGAGGATCCGAACGGCGGCGACCCGCTGCGCAAGTGGCGCAAGCTCCACCCGGAGCAGGGCGGCACGTCGCTGTGGTGGTCCGTCCAGGCGCGCAACAAGAAATCGGTCACGCTGAACCTGAAAGCCGACGCCGGCAAGGCGATCGCACGGCAGCTCGCGAGCGAGGCCGACATCGTGATCGAGAACTTCCGTCCCGGCCTGCTCGAGAAGCTCGGGCTCGGCTACGACGTGCTGTCGGCCGACAACCCGGGTCTCGTGATGGTGCGCCTGTCCGGCTACGGTCAGACGGGCCCGTATCGCGACCGGCCCGGCTTCGGTGCGATCGCCGAATCGATGGGCGGGCTGCGCCACATCACCGGCTATCCCGATCTGCCGCCGCCGCGCATCGGCATCTCGATCGGCGACTCGATCGCCGCGCTGCACGGCGTGATCGGCGCGCTGATGGCGCTGCATCACCGCAAGGTCAACGGCGGTGCAGGGCAGGTGGTCGACGTTGCACTGTATGAAGCCGTCTTCAACATGATGGAAAGCGTGGTGCCCGAATATGGCGTGTACGGGATGGTGCGCGAGCGCACCGGCGCGTCGCTGCCGGGTATCGTGCCGTCGAATACCTATGCGTGCCGCGACGGCAGCATCGTGATCGGCGGCAACAGCGACCCGATCTTCAAGCGGCTGATGAAGGCGATCGAGCGCGACGACCTCGCCGACGATCCCGCGCTCGCACAAAACGACGGGCGCGTACCGCGGACGCAGGAGATCGACGACGCGATCGCCGCATGGCTTGCACCGCGCACGATCGACGAGGCGCTGGTCGTGCTCAATGCGGCCGACGTGCCGGCCGGGCGCATCTACAGCGCCGCCGACATGTTCACCGATCCGCAGTTTGTCGCCCGGCAGATGATCCAGCGTTTCAAGCTGGCCGACGGTACCGACATTCCGCTGCCGAACATCACGCCGAAGCTGTCGGACACGCCGGGCGAAACGCGCTGGCTCGGGCCCGAACTCGGCGAGCATACGGACGAGGTGCTGCGCGGCCTCGGCTATGACGCGCAGGCGATCGCCGCGCTGCGCGAAGCGGGCGCCATCTGAGGGAAGCGCTCGCGGACCTGTCGCTTCGCGCCAGGTCCGCGACGCAGGCATCCGCCGACGGGGCCGCTTTCGACGTGGAAAACCCGGGGCGGCATGGCGTTTTCCCGAGTGTGCAGAAGGCCGCCGCGCCATGCGGCGGCGCACCGTGCGCACCTGCGCGCACGCGTGCGTCCGCGCCCGCCGGACTGTCGCTCTCGCGCCATCTTTCCTCGGTTACAATCGCCGGATGCGAATCCTACTCAGCAACGACGACGGCTATCTCGCCCCCGGTCTCGCCGCGCTCAGCGAAGCGCTGCAGCCGCTGGGCGAGCTCACGGTGATCGCGCCCGAGCAGAACTGCAGCGGCGCGTCGAATTCCCTCACGCTGTCGCGGCCGCTGTCGGTGCAGCGTGCGGCGGGTACGGGTTTCTTCTACGTGAACGGCACACCGACCGATTCGGTGCACGTCGCGTTGACGGGGATGGCCGATGCGAAGCCGGATCTCGTCGTTTCCGGGATCAACAACGGCCAGAACATGGGCGAAGACACGCTCTATTCAGGGACAGTTGCGGCCGCCACCGAAGGCATCATGTTCGGCGTGCCAGCCATCGCATTCTCGCTGGCCGACAAGGGCTGGGCCCATCTGGCGGACGCCGCGCGCGTCGCCGCGGAGATCGTCGAGCACTACCTCGCGCATCCGCTGCCGGGCAACCCGCTGCTGAATGTCAATATTCCGAACCTGCCGTACGACGAGCTGAAGGGCTGGAAGGTCACGCGGCTCGGCAAGCGCCATCCGTCACAGCCGGTGATTCGCCAGACCGACCCGCGCGGCGAGCCGATCTACTGGATCGGCGCGACGGGCGCGGCGCTCGACGCGAGCGACGGCACCGATTTCCACGCCGTCGCAAACGGTTTCGTGTCGATCACGCCGCTGCAGCTCGACCTCACGCATACGCAGATGCTGCCCGCGACGCGCGAATGGGCGCGCGCCGGAGGGCGGGCTTCATGAGCGGCGAGCGCGCGAAGCGGTTCCCGCTCGCGCTCGAAGATCTCAAGCGAGCGCCACGCAAATCGGAAGGCCGGGCCGGTGAACGCCATGCGGCGGTCGCGGTGTCGAAGGCTGCCGACAAGCCCGCTGCCGTGCTGAAACCGGTTGCGGTGAAGCCGGCCGTCGTGCGTGCGCCGCTATCCGGCAGCGGCGCCGCGAAGCCCGCGACCGCGCCGAAGCCAACCGCACTGAAGCCCGCGATGCCGAAACCGGCCGCGCCGAGCGTCGCGCCGGCCGGCGCGTTCGCGCTCACGTCGGAACGCGTGCGCGAGCGGATGGTCGAACGACTGCGCGCGAACGGCGTGACCGACGCGCGCGTGCTGGACGCGATGGCCGCGGTGCCGCGCCACCTGTTCGTGGATCCGGGGCTCGCGACGCAGGCCTACGAGGATTCGGCGCTGCCGATCGGCCACCAGCAAACCATTTCCAAGCCGTCGGTTGTCGCGCGCATGATCGAGCTCGCGATGGCCGGCCGCACACTCGAGCGCGTCCTCGAGATCGGCACGGGTTGCGGCTATCAGGCCGCCGTGCTGAGCCACGTGGCACGCGACGTGTATTCGATTGAACGCATCAAGCCGCTCTATGAGCGCGCGAAGCTGAACCTGCGGCCGCTGCGCGTGCCGAACATCCGTCTGCACTACGGCGACGGGCGTATCGGCCTGCCGTCCGCGGCCCCGTTCGACGCGATCGTGATCGCGGCGGCGGGGCTCGACGTGCCGCAGGCGCTGCTCGAGCAGCTCGCGATCGGCGGGCGGCTCGTCGCGCCGGTCGGCGCGCAGAGCGGGCAGCACCAGGTGCTCACGCTCGTCGAGCGCGTCGCGCACGCGCAATGGCGAGAGTCACGGCTTGATCGCGTTTTCTTTGTCCCTTTAAAATCCGGAGTGATTTGAAACCGATGAGTATGTTGCGCGCGATGCAAAACAACCGATCCAGGGAACCGCTCACGCTCGCCCAGCGCGCGATCTGTGTGGCTGCGTTCTCCACGCTACTGGCCGCCTGTGCGACGCGGCTCGACAACGCGCCTGTCGTCGATCGCTCCGGCTCGCTCGGCACGACCGGTACCGCGCAGCCCGCAGCGCCGCTGCCGCCGGCGCCGCCGGGTTACTACCGGGTGAAGCCGGGCGACACGCTGTACCGGATCGCACTCGAGAACGGGCAGAACTATCGCGACATCGCGGCGTGGAACAATCTGGCGAACCCGAATCAGATCGAAGTCGACCAGCTGCTGCGCGTTTCGCCGCAGGCCGGTGCCGCCGTCGCGGGTACGCAGGCCGCCGCGCCGATCGCGGGCGCCGCCGTTGCGACCGCGCCGCTCAGCAGCGGCCCTGCAACGCCGGCTGCCGGTACGTCGTCGTCGAGCGCGACGCCGCCTGCCACGGCAGCCGCATCGAGCGATACGGCTGCCGCGCCGAGCGGCCCCGTGACGTTCGCCTGGCCCGCGCGCGGCCCTGTGCTGAACGGGTTCGACGACGCGAAGAACAAGGGTGTCAACATCGGCGGCACGGCCGGCGAAACGGTGAAGGCGGCGGCTGACGGTCGCGTCGTCTATTCCGGTAACGGCCTGCGCGGCTACGGCAACCTCATTATCATCAAACACGATGCAACTTACCTCACGGCGTATGCACACAATCGCGCTTTGATGGTAAAAGAGGGGGACGCGGTAACGAAGGGGCAGAAGATCGCCGAGATGGGTAACAGCGATGCCGACCGCGTGATGCTGCATTTCGAGGTTCGCCGGCAGGGTAAGCCTGTCGATCCGCTGAAGTATTTGCCGCCTCAATAACCGAGACGACCATGCCGAAATCGAAGCGCCACGAGCCGCAAGCCGAATCTGAGAAGATCAGTCGTGCCACGCAAGCATCGGTGGGGCGAACGGGTGCTTCGACGGACGACGAGGACGATATCGCGGACAACGAACGCGATATCGAGGCACGCGACTCGGAGGCGGACGGTGGCGACGACGAGCGCGAAGGCCGCTCGGAAGCGGCGCCCGACGTCGACGATTTCCGCACGATACTGCAGGCCGAGCTCACGGCCGACACGATCCAGCATTACCTGAACCGAATCAGCGTGAAGCCGTTGCTGACCGTCGAGGAGGAGCAGCGCTATTCCCGGCTGGCGAAGGCTGGCGAATTCGAGGCGCGGCAGGTGATGATCGAGCGCAACCTGCGTCTCGTCGTCAGTATCGCGAAGGGGTATCTGAACCGCGGCGTGCCGCTGCTCGACCTGATCGAGGAAGGCAACCTCGGCCTGATGCACGCGATCGAGAAGTTCGACCCGACGCGCGGGTTCCGTTTCTCGACCTATGCGACATGGTGGATCCGGCAGAGCATCGAGCGGGCGATCATGAACCAGGCCCGCACGGTGCGCCTGCCCGTGCACGTGATCCGCGAACTGAACCAGGTGTTGCGCGCGAAGCGCCACCTCGAAAAGAATTCGATGTCGACGGGCGAGGCGGCCGAGCGCCGCGAAGCCAGCATCGACGACATCGCCTATCTCACCGGCAAGACCGCCGAGGAAGTCACCGACATCCTCGCGCTCAACGAGCACACGGCGTCGCTCGACGCGCCGCTCGACCTCGATCCCGCGAGCAGCCTGCTCGACCTGCTGCCCGACGACCAGAGCCAGTCGCCCGACGCCGAGGTGCAGCACCGCGAGCTCGAAACGTTGACGCGCGCGTGGCTGTCGCGGCTGTCCGACAAGCATCGGCACGTGATCGAGCGCCGCTTCGGCCTGAACCACATCGAACCGGCGACGCTCGAGGAGCTCGCCGACGAGATGGGGCTCACGCGCGAGCGCGTGCGGCAGATCCAGCAGGAAGCGCTGGTGCGCCTCAAGCGGTTCTTTGCCTCCAACGGCGTGCGCAAGGACGCCGTTCTGTAACTGATGACACCGATTCTCGTTTTTGACATCGAGACGATTCCCGATGTCGACGGCATTCGCCGTCTGGAAGACCTGCCCGCGACGCTCGACGATGCCGCGGTGGCCGAACATGCGTTCGCCGCGCGCCGCGAGAAGACCGGCAGCGATTTCCTGCCGCATCACCTGCAGCGGATCGCGGCGATCTCGTGCGTGTTCCGCGACAACAGCGGTTTTCGCGTGCGTTCGCTCGGCACGCCGCAGGACAACGAAGCGACGCTGATCCAGTCGTTCTATCGCGTGATCGAGAAATACACGCCGCAGCTCGTGTCGTGGAACGGCGGCGGCTTCGATCTGCCGGTGCTGCATTACCGCGCGCTCGTGCACGGCATCCCCGCGACCCGCTACTGGGATCTCGGCGAGGACGACCGCGAATTCAAGTGGAACAACTACATCTCGCGCTATCACTCGCGGCATACCGACCTGATGGACGTGCTCGCGATGTATCAGGCGCGCGCGAACGCGCCGCTCGACGCGCTGGCGAAGCTGTGCGGCTTCCCGGGCAAGCTCGGGATGGACGGCAGCCAGGTGTGGCCGGCGTTCCGGGATGGCCGGATCGACGAAATCCGCAACTATTGCGAAACCGACGTCGTCAACACCTACCTGCTGTACTGCCGGTTCCAGTTGATGCGCGGCGGCCTGACGCCGAGCGAGTACGCGGACGAGATCCTGATCGTGAAGAACGCGCTCGCGCTGGAGCCGGCGCCGCACTGGGCCGAATACCTGGCCGGCTTTGACGCGTAGCACGGGCGGCCCGCGCCGCAACCGGCGCGATCATGCCAGTTCGAGCAGCACCGGCTGGTGATCGGATGCGCGCACGTCGCCGTCGATCTCGCAATGCATGACGCGCGGCAGCAGCGTCTCGGTCACGAACACGAAGTCGCACGCGAGCGGCCCTTCTGACCATTGCACCGTATCGTAGACGCCGGCTGTCGGTGGCGGCGTGCGGCCCGGGTGTTGTGCGACCCACGCGTCGGCGAAGCGAGGCGCGTCCGCGATCGGGGCCAGGAAGCGCCGGTATGCGTCGCTGTCGAACGCACTGTTGAAGTCGCCGCAGGCGATCGCATCGCGCGGCTGGCCGGTCGCGCTGAACGGTCCCTCGGTCGTCTCGGCGGGCGCCGGCCGTTCCGCGTGCGCGCAGGCCTCGCGATGGCGGTCGCGCAGTGCATCGACCTGCGCGAGCCGCTGGCGCGCCGAGTAATATTCCAGATGGGTGGTCGCGACGCGCAGCGGGCCGAAGGGTGCCAGCAGTTCGACGTCGAGCGCGACGCGCGGCATCGACGGCGCACCGGCGTCGGCCGGCCATGGCAGCAGCTGGCGCAGTACGCGTCCGACCGGCAGCCGCGTCGCGATCGCATTGCCGAACTGGCGGCGCGGTGCGCCCCGTTCGATCGCCGGCAGGTCGGTGCCGATCGCTTCGACGATCGTGTAGCCGGGCAGCAGCGCCGCGAGTTCGGCGAACTGGTCGGGGCCGGGGCGGCCGGGCAGCGCGCCGAAGCCGCGCGTGACCTCCTGCAGGCACAGCACGTCGAAATCACCGAGCCGCCGGATCGTCGAGACGGTGCGGGACAGGTCGACGACGCCGTCCGCGTCCCGACCCCATTGAATATTCCAGTCGATCAGTCGCATGGTCGAATCTCCTGACGGATGGACGTCGGGCTTCAGGCTGGCCCCGACGCGTTCCGCGGCCTTGCGAGGCAGTCGGCCGCGTGAGCGGGCTGCGCAGCCGTTTCGACTCCACGCGGGGCCGTCCATCATCAAGTATCGACGGTTGCGCCATCCAAAGCAGGCGATACGGGCCTGCGTCGTCTACAATCTCGCCTTCTTCAACGTTTGTCAGGAAAAGCTGGTGTCCGAAGCCGTCCCCACTTCTGCGCGCAAATCGAAAAATGCGCCCGTCGCGCCCGGGCCCGCCCCGGTTCTCGAGATCGAATCGCTCGACATGGAAGCGCGCGGTGTCGGCCGCACGATCACCGAGGACGGCGAGCCGGGCAAGGTCATCTTCGTCGAAGGCGCGCTGCCGGGCGAACGCGTGACCTATTCGAGCTACCGCCGCAAGCCGAGCTACGAGCAGGCGACGGTTGTCGACATTCTGCGCCCGAGCGTGATGCGCACGCGGCCGAAATGCAAGTTCTTCGGGACCTGCGGCGGCTGCTCGATGCAGCACCTCGACATGCGCGCGCAGGTGGCCGTCAAGCAGCGCGTGCTCGAGGACAACCTGTGGCACCTGGCGAAGCTGCGCGCGGAAACGATGTTCGCGCCGATCCACGGCCCGTCGTGGGGCTATCGCTATCGTGCGCGCCTGACCGTGCGCAACGTGGCGAAGAAGGGCGGCGTGCTGGTCGGCTTCCACGAGAAGAAGAGCAGCTATGTCGCCGACATGACGAGCTGCGAAGTGCTGCCGCCGCACGTGTCGGCGATGCTCGTGCCGCTGCGCCGGCTTGTCGAGGGGCTGTCGATCCGTGACCGGATGCCGCAGATCGAGCTGGCGGTCGGTTCGGAAGTCACCGCGCTCGTGTTGCGCGTGCTGGAGCCGATCAACGCGGACGACGAAGCGCTGCTGCGCGCGTTCGCCGACGAGCACAAGGTGCAGTTCTGGCTGCAGCCGAAGGGCCCGGACACGGTGACGCCGTTCTATCCGCTCGACGTGTCGCTCGACTATACGCTGCCGGAATTCGGCATCCGCATGCCGTTCAAGCCGACCGACTTCACGCAGGTCAACCACCAGATCAACCGCGTGCTGGTGGGGCGCGCGCTGCGCCTGCTCGCGCCGTCGCGCGACGACCGCGTGCTCGACCTGTTCTGCGGGATCGGCAACTTCACGCTGCCGCTCGCGCGGCTGTCGCGCGAAGTGATGGGCATCGAGGGCAGCGACACGCTGACGACGCGCGCGTTGGCGAATGCGCGCGAAAACGGTGTCGACGGCCACACGACGTTCGCGTGCCGGAACCTGTTCGAGGTGACGGGCGACGACCTCCGCGCGCTTGGCGCCTTCGACAAGTTCCTGATCGACCCGCCGCGCGAAGGCGCGCTCGCGGTGTCGAAGGCGCTGGCCGAGATCGCGCAGAGCGGCGAAGGCCCGCTGCCGAAGCGGATCGTCTACGTGTCGTGCAACCCGTCGACGCTCGCACGCGACGCGGGCCTGCTCGTGCACGAGGCCGGCTACCGGCTGAAGGGCGCCGGTGTCGTCAACATGTTCCCGAATACGTCGCACGTCGAATCGATCGCGCTGTTCGAGCGCGACTGAGCCGGGCGGCGGACGTAAAAAAACCGGCCCGCGGGCCGGTTTTTTCATGATGCGCCGTGAACGTCAGTTGCGGTTGCCGCCGAAGATGCCGAGCAGGGCAAGCAGGTTCGTGAACACGTTGTACAGGTCGAGGTAGATCGCGAGCGTGGCCGAGATGTAGTTCGTCTCGCCGCCGTTCACGACGCGCTGGACGTCGAACAGCATGTAGGCCGAGAAGATCGCGATCGCGAGCACCGACACGGTAAGCATCAGCGCCGGCAGCTGCAGGAAGATGTTCGCGACCGACGCGAGCAGGATCACGATCACGCCCATGAACAGCCACTTGCCGAGACCCGAGAAGTCGCGCTTGCTGACGGTGGCGATCGTCGCCATCGCGGCGAAGATGATGCCGGTGCCGCCGAACGCGAGCATGATCAGCGACGGGCCGTTGGAGAAGCCGAGGATGAAGCTCAGCAGCCGCGACAGCATCAGGCCCATGAAGAACGTGAAGCCGAGCAGCACGAACACGCCGGCCGCGCTGTTCTTCGTCCGCTCGATCGCGAACATGAAGCCGAACGCGATCGCGAAGAAGGCGAGCAGGCTCATCATCGGGCTCGTGGCCGCGAACAGCGAGAAGCCCGTCGCGACGCCGACCCAGGCGCCGAGCACGGTCGGCACCATCGACAGCGCGAGCAGCCAGTACGTGTTCCGCAGCACGCGGTTGCGAACCTCGGCGGTGCTGACGGAACCGCCGCGGCCGAAATTGTACGGATAGTCGTTCATGGTTTCTCCTAACATTGAACGCGTGGGCGTCCGGGGCCGGTTCGGCACACGCGGTGTGCGGCGCAGCAAACCGGAGCAGCTATGGCTAAGATACGTTCCGTGCCCGGAGGTTTCAATGGCCGGGCGGCACAAAACATAGGGATTCTGAACCTTTCACGTGTGTAAGGGTTCAATCGCAATGATACACGGGATCGTGCTACAATAGCGGATTCATTTGAACCTGTAACTTCTTAATTTTTTGGAGTTTTTATGGCAATCGAGCGCACCCTGTCGATCATCAAGCCGGATGCGGTGGCAAAGAACGTGATCGGCCAGATCTACAGCCGTTTCGAAGGCGCCGGCCTGAAGATCGTCGCTTCGCGCATGGCGCACCTGTCGCGTGCCGACGCAGAGAAGTTCTACGCGGTTCACGCAGCACGTCCGTTCTTCAAGGATCTCGTCGATTTCATGATCTCGGGCCCGGTGATGATCCAGGTTCTGGAAGGTGAAGGCGCGATCCTGAAGAACCGCGACCTGATGGGCGCGACGGATCCGAAGAAGGCGGAAAAGGGCACGATCCGCGCCGATTTCGCCGACAGCATCGACGCGAACGCGGTGCACGGCTCGGACGCTGCAGAAACGGCAGCGGTCGAAGTCGCGTTCTTCTTCCCGGAAATGAACGTTTACTCGCGTTAAGCCCTGGCTGACAGCAAGTAGGCAGGATTCAGCGCACGCGGCAAGGCAGCACATCATGACGAGCGAAACTTCCGTCAATCTTCTCGACTTCGATGCCGAGGGTCTTGTCGCGTACTGCGGCAGCCTTGGCGAGAAGCCGTTCCGCGCCAAGCAGTTGCAGCGCTGGATCCACCAGTACAACGCCGGCGATTTCGACGGCATGACCGATCTCGCGAAGTCCCTGAGAGAAAAGCTCAAGGGCCGTGCGTCGATCGTGATGCCCGATATCGCCAGCGATCACGTTTCCACCGACGGCACGCGCAAGTGGCTGATCGACGTCGGAAACGGCAATGCGGTCGAAACCGTGTTCATCCCGGAAGAGACGCGCGGCACGCTGTGCGTGTCGTCGCAGGCCGGATGTGCGGTCAACTGCCGTTTCTGCTCGACGGGCAAGCAGGGTTTTTCCCGCAACCTGTCGACAGCCGAAATCATCGGCCAGCTCCGCATGGCCGAATTTGCGTTGCGAGCGTCGCTGGGCCGTGCGCCCGGCCCGAACGGCAAGGCCGAACGGGTCGTCACCAACGTGGTGATGATGGGCATGGGCGAGCCGCTCCTGAATTACAGTGCGGTCGTGCCCGCGATGCGGCTGATGCTCGACGACAACGCGTACGGCCTGTCGCGCCGTCGCGTCACGCTGTCTACGTCCGGCGTGGTGCCGATGATGGACCGCCTCGGTGCCGAGTTGCCGGTCGCGCTGGCCGTTTCGCTGCACGCGCCGAACGACGCGCTGCGCGACGAGCTGGTGCCGCTCAACAAGAAGTATCCGCTTCGCGAGCTGATGGCTGCATGCCAGCGCTATCTGAAAGTCGCGCCGCGCGACTTCATTACTTTCGAATACTGCATGCTGGACGGCGTCAACGACACCGAAGCGCATGCGCGCGAACTGCTGGCCGTCACGCGCGACGTGCCGTGCAAGTTCAATCTGATCCCGTTCAATCCGTTTCCGGAATCGGGCCTCATCCGCTCGAAGCCCGAGCAGATCAAGCGCTTCGCCCAGGTCCTCATCGACGCGGGTGTCGTCACGACCGTGCGCAAGACGCGCGGCGACGACATCGATGCCGCGTGCGGCCAGCTGGCCGGCGCGGTGAAGGACCGCACGCGCCTGGCGGAACGAACGGGCGCAGCAGGAAAAATCATCGAAGTTCGGGCAGTTTGACGGGGGCACCTGGCCGGGGACGCCCGAACCCTTTGGCGGTGCAGCACGCGAATAGCGATCGGTCGCGGCGCCTTGGCGCCGCGCATGGTATGGACAGTTGCGGGTGCCGGCCGGCGGGAGCCGGAGGCGCTCGCCAGTGAAGAAGAATCGACGCGAGGACAAGGATGAGTGAGCCGCAGCCGACAAACGGCGCAGAGACGAATGCCGCGAAACCGGCACCGGCGGGACTGGAATCGCTGGCTGCGGTCGGCAGCCGGCTGGCGCAGCTTCGGGAGACGAAAGGCTGGTCGGTCGACGACGTGTCGGCGCGACTCAAGGTCGCACCGCAGAAGCTCCGGGCGCTCGAGGCCGGCGACATCAGCCATTTGCCCGGTGTGACGTTCGCGCTCGGTGTCGTGCGCAGCTACGCGAAGATGCTCGGCGTCGATCCGGAACCGTTCGCGCAGGCGTTGCGCCGTGAGCGCGGAGTGCCGGAAGTCGACCTGTCGATGCCCGCGTCGTCGGGCACGGATCTGCCGCGCGGCCGCGTGTCGATTCCGCTGGGCGGTTCGTCGCGTCACCACCCGTGGCTGTGGGGAACAGCCATCGTCGTCGTCGCGGTGGTCGCCGTACTGATGTGGCACACTGGCGGCGATTCGTCGAGCCTGCTCGCGCGCTTCAAGGGCAACGACGCGGAGCACGCGTCGGCGGCGAGTGCGCCGGCTGCGTCGTCGGCGTCTGTCGAGGAAGCAGCCGCGAGCGGCGCGTCGACTGTCGCCGCCAATGAGGTTCCGGCCCCCGCAGCGGCATCGGCGGCCCCGGCGCAGGCGATTGCATCCACGGTCCCGGCGCCCGTGGCGCCGGTCGCGACGGCCGCTGCATCGCAGCCGGTCGTGGCCACGACGGCGGCAAGCGCCGCCGCGCCGGCCCAGCCGGCGAGCGTCGTGGTGGCGGCAGGCCAGTCGATGGTCGAACTGAAGGTCAAGCAGGATTGCTGGTTCAGCGTGCGCGACAAGAATGGCAAGGAGCTGTTCTCGGCGCTGGTGCGGGCTGGCGAGACGAAGCAGGTGGCCGGCGACGGGCCGTTCAAGGTCACGATCGGCAACAAGGCAGGCCTCGACGCAGTCGCGTTCGACGGAAAACCTGTCGATCCGGCAAAATATTCGGCAGCGCGGGGTAATGTGGCACGGTTCACGTTGCCCTGACGTCAAGCGCCGTGACGAAGGCCTGTCGTCGATATCGGCAGGCCGTGAGGGCACGGCGCTTTTTCAATTCATGCGCCGCGCCGCGGCGCATTCCGCGTAAATGGATCTATCGATGCAATCCGAAGCTCAATCCCCACGCAGCAGTCAGATTTGTTCAACCGAGCCGGTGTTCGGCGGGCATCAGCCGCGCCGCGTATCGCATGCGGTGGATGTCCGCTGGGGCGGGCAGCTCGTGACGATCGGCGGCGACGCGCCGGTGCGCGTGCAGTCGATGACGAATACCGACACGGCCGACGCGATCGGCACGGCGATCCAGATCAAGGAACTCGCGAATGCGGGCTCCGAACTGGTGCGCATCACGGTCAACACGCCCGAGGCCGCGGCCGCCGTGCCGGCGATCCGCGAGCAGCTCGACCGGATGGGCGTGACCGTGCCGCTCGTCGGCGATTTCCATTACAACGGCCACCTGCTGCTGCGCGATTACCCGGGCTGCGCGGAGGCGCTGTCGAAATACCGGATCAACCCCGGCAACGTCGGCCAGGGCGCGAAGCGCGACACGCAGTTCGCGCTGATGATCGAGGCCGCGGCCAAGTACGACAAGGCCGTGCGAATCGGCGTGAACTGGGGCAGTCTCGACCAGGACCTGCTCGCGCGCATGATGGACGAGAACGGTGCGCGTGCGCAGCCGTGGGGCGCGCAAAGCGTGATGTACGAGGCACTGATCCAGTCGGCGATCGGCTCGGCCGAACGTGCGGTCGAACTCGGTCTCGGCCGCGACCGCATCGTGCTGTCGTGCAAGGTCAGCGGCGTGCAGGACCTGATCGCCGTGTACCGCGAGCTCGGCCGCCGCTGCGGCTTCGCGCTGCACCTCGGGCTGACCGAGGCCGGCATGGGCTCGAAGGGCATCGTCGCGTCGACGGCCGCGCTCGGCGTGCTGCTGCAGGAAGGGATCGGCGACACGATCCGCATCTCGCTGACGCCGGAACCGGGCGCGCCGCGCACCGGCGAGGTGATCGTCGGCCAGGAAATCCTGCAGACGATGGGCCTGCGCTCGTTCGCGCCGATGGTGATCGCGTGCCCGGGCTGCGGCCGCACGACGAGCACGCTGTTCCAGGAACTCGCGATGCAGATCCAGACCTACCTGCGCGAGCAGATGCCGGTCTGGCGCAAGGAATATCCGGGTGTCGAGAAGATGAACGTCGCGGTGATGGGCTGCATCGTCAACGGCCCGGGCGAATCGAAGCACGCGAACATCGGCATCAGCCTGCCGGGTTCGGGCGAGAACCCGGCCGCGCCCGTCTTCATCGACGGCGAGAAGGTCAAGACGCTGCGCGGCGAGCGGATCGCCGAGGAATTCCAGCAGATCGTCAGCGACTACGTCGCACGCAATTACGGCCGCACCGAGGCCCTGAACTAATTCGTCCATACACAGAACGATGACTGAACAGAAACGCAAGATCGAGAAGCTCACCGGCGTCAAAGGCATGAACGACATCCTTCCGCAGGATGCCGGCCTGTGGGAATTCTTCGAAGCTACCGTGAAATCGCTGCTGCGCGCGTACGGCTACCAGAACATCCGCACGCCGATCGTCGAACACACGCAGCTCTTCACGCGCGGCATCGGCGAAGTCACGGACATCGTCGAGAAGGAGATGTACAGCTTCACCGACGCGCTGAACGGCGAGAACCTGACGATGCGCCCGGAAAACACCGCGGCCGTCGTGCGTGCGTCGATCGAGCACAACATGCTGTACGACGGCCCGAAGCGCCTGTGGTACATCGGCCCGATGTTCCGTCACGAGCGTCCGCAGCGCGGCCGCTATCGCCAGTTCCACCAGGTCGGCGTCGAGGCGCTCGGCTTTGCGGGCCCCGATGCGGACGCCGAGATCATCATGATGTGCCAGCGCCTGTGGGACGACCTCGGCCTGACCGGTATCAAGCTCGAGATCAACTCGCTCGGCCTCGCTGAAGAGCGCGCCGCGCACCGTGTCGAACTGATCAAGTATCTCGAACAGTTCGCCGACGTGCTCGACGAGGACGCCAAGCGCCGTCTGTATACGAACCCGCTGCGCGTGCTCGACACGAAGAACCCCGCGCTGCAGGAGATCGCGCAGAACGCACCGAAGCTGATCGACTTCCTCGGCGACGAATCGCGCGCGCACTTCGAAGGGCTGCAGCGCCTGCTGCTCGCGAACAACATCCCGTTCAAGATCAACCCGCGTCTCGTGCGCGGCCTCGATTACTACAACCTGACCGTGTTCGAGTGGGTGACCGACAAGCTCGGCGCGCAGGGCACGGTTGCAGCCGGCGGCCGCTACGATCCGCTGATCGAGCAGCTCGGCGGCAAGCCGACCGCGGCGTGCGGCTGGGCGATGGGCATCGAGCGCATTCTCGAGCTGCTGAAGGAGGAGGATCTCGCGCCCGAGCAGGAAGGCGTCGACGTGTACGTCGTGCACCAGGGCGAGACCGCGCGCGAACAGGCGTTCATCGCGGCCGAGCGCCTGCGCGATACGGGCCTCGACGTGATCTTTCACTGCAGCGCCGACGGCGCGACGGCAAGCTTCAAGTCGCAGATGAAGCGGGCCGACGCGAGCGGCGCTGCGTTTGCGGTGATCTTCGGCGAAGAAGAGGTCGCGAACGGCACGGTGGGCGTGAAAGCGCTGCGCGGTGCGGGCACGGACGGGGAAAAGAACGTTCAGCAGACCGTACCGGTCGAAAGCTTGACCGAATTCCTAATCAATGCGATGGTTGCATCCGCCGAAGACGGCGACGACTGATCGCGCTGGCATTCGCTCGACAAGAAAGGCTTGAACAGGAAGGAATCGCTCGCCGATGAGTTATCACGACGAACAAGAATCGATTGAAAGTCTCAAGGCGTGGTGGGCCCGCTGGGGCAACCTCACTACGTGGATCGTGCTCGCGGCGCTCGTCGTCGCGGCCGGTTTCAACGGCTGGAACTACTGGCAGCGCCGTCAGGCGGCCGAGGCGTCCGGGCTGTACGAGCAGGTCCAGAAGGCCGCCGCCGCGAACGACAAGGCGACGATGGCCCGTGCGGCCGCCGACATGGAAGACAAGTTCGGCAGCACGCCGTATGCGCAGATGACGGCGCTCGCGGCCGCGAAGACGCTGTACGCGGCCGGCGACGCGGCAGGCGCGAAGGCGCAGCTGCAATGGGCCGTCGATCACGCCAAGGACGACGAGTACAAGCAGATCGCGAAGCTGCGTCTCGCGTCGCTGCTGCTCGACGAAAAGGCGTACGACGCGGGCCTCACGCTGCTGTCGGGTACGCCGGTCGACGCATTCAAGGGCCTCGTGGCCGATCGCCGCGGCGATCTGCTGGCCGCGCAAGGCAAGACCGACGATGCGCGTGCTGCATACAAGCTCGCGCTCGACGGCCTGTCGAAGGACGACCAGTCTGCGCGCCAGCTCGTGCAGTTCAAGCTGGACGCGCTCGGCGGCTGAACCGCGGTCCCCTCAACCTCTTAACTTCTGCTTCGCTAACCGATGAATTTGCTGAAACGTTACGCTGTGCCCGTTGCCTGCGCGGCGGCTGTCCTCGCATTGGCGGCTTGCTCGTCGTCGAAGGACGCGCGTCGCGTGCCGACGCCGCTGACCGAGTTCAAGCCCGTCATGGACGTGCAACAGGTCTGGAAGGCGAGCGTCGGCAAGGGCGGGCGCTACCTGTTCTCGCCGGTGGCCGTGGGCGACGCCGTCTATGCGGCGGGCGAAAACGGTTCGGTCGAGAAGATCGACGCGAAGACGGGCCAGACGCTTTGGCGTTCGAAGGTCGGTTCGGACCTGTCGGCCGGTGTCGGCAGTGACGGCAACCTGACTGCGGTCGGTGCGCTGAAGGGCGGCGTGTTCGTGCTGGGCCCGGACGGCAAGCAGCTGTGGAAGACCAGCGTGCAGGGCGAGATCTTTTCGCCGCCGCTCGTCGGCAACGGTCTCGTGATCGTCCGCACGATCGACGGCCAGGTGATCGCGTTCAACGCACAGACGGGCGAGCAGAAGTGGAACTACCGCAACCGCGCGGTGCCGCTGAACCTGCGCGTGTCGGCCGGCATGACGTTCGCGGGTGACGCGGCGGTGCTGGCGGGCTTCCCCGGCGGCGGTCTCGTCGCGATCAACCTGCAGACGGGCGAGCCGTTCTGGCAGACTCCGGTGTCGTTCCCGAAGGGCGTGACCGAGGTCGAGCGCATCAACGACGTCAGCGGTCCGCCGACGCTCGTGGGTGCGGAAGCGTGCGCGGTGACGTTCCAGGGTCAGCTCGGCTGTTTCGATGCGAACTCGGGCCGCCCGCTGTGGGAAAAGGCGTTCTCGAGCCGCAGCGGTCTTGCGCAGGACGATTCGGTGGTCGCCGGCGGCGACGACTGGTCGGTCGTGACGGCGTACGACGCGGCATCGGGCAACCAGCTGTGGCGCAACGACAAGCTGAAGAGCCGTGACGTCGGCGTGCCGTACCTGCTCGGGCATGCGGTCGTGATGGGCGATTACAAGGGCTTCGTGCACTTCCTGTCGCGCGAAGACGGCAGCTTCATCGCACGGATGAAGACCGACGGCAGCGCGATTACGGCAGCGCCGGTCCTCGCGGGCAACACGCTCGTCGTGCAGACGAAGGATGGCGGCCTGTACGGGTTCCGTCCGCGCTGACACGCAGAAATACGTGCGGCTGCGGTGCGGCGGGCTTGTCCCGCGCGCCCTGGCCGTGCAGCATGAAGGCGGCCGGTGCTCCCGGCCGCTCGGTATTTGAAAGGCAGTTCGAGACGAAAGACGACGGCGCGCAACGCGCGCCGGGCGCGCGCATCCGGCGCGGCGCGAATTCGTGATATTTTCATTCAGCGCAGCCGCCCGCAGCAGCGGGCCTCCCGCTGCTGCGCTTCACCGTAGAAAACACAGATGAAACCGGTCATTGCCCTCGTTGGGCGCCCCAATGTGGGGAAATCCACGCTGTTCAACCGGCTCACGCGCTCGCGCGATGCGCTGGTCGCCGACCTGCCGGGCCTGACGCGCGATCGCCATTACGGCGAAGGGCGCGTCGGCGAACGGCCGTACCTGGTCGTCGATACGGGCGGCTTCGAACCCGTCGCGAAGGACGGCATCCTGCACGAGATGGCACGCCAGACGCGGCAGGCCGTCGAGGAAGCCGACGTCGTCGTGTTCATCGTCGACGGCCGTAACGGGCTCGCGCCGCAGGACAAGTCGATCGCCGACTACCTGCGCAAGACCGGCCGGCCGATCTTCCTCGTCGTCAACAAGGCCGAGGGGATGCGGTACACGTCGGTCGCAGCCGACTTCTACGAACTCGGGCTCGGCGACCCGCGCGCGATCTCGGCCGCGCACGGCGACGGCGTGACCGACATGATCAACGAGGCGCTCGAGGTTGCGTACGCCGACCGTCCGGAGGAAGAGGACGAGAACGATCCGTCGCGCGGCATCAAGATCGCGATCGTCGGCCGTCCGAACGTCGGCAAGTCGACGCTCGTGAACGCGCTGATCGGCGAAGATCGCGTGATCGCGTTCGACATGCCGGGCACGACGCGCGATTCGATCTACGTCGACTTCGAGCGTAACGGCAAGAAATACACGCTGATCGACACGGCCGGCCTGCGCCGCCGCGGCAAGGTGTTCGAGGCGATCGAGAAGTTCTCGGTCGTGAAGACGCTGCAGTCGATCTCCGATGCGAATGTCGTCATTCTTCTGCTGGATGCGCAGCAGGACATTTCCGACCAGGACGCGCACATCGCCGGCTTCGTCGTCGAGCAGGGCCGTGCGCTCGTGATCGGCGTCAACAAGTGGGATGGCCTCGACGAACACGCACGCGACCGCGCGAAAGCGGATTTGACCCGCAAGCTGAAGTTCCTCGATTTCGCGAAGTCGCACTTCATTTCGGCCGCGAAGAAGACGGGCATCGGCGCGCTGATGCGCTCGGTCGACGACGCGTACGCGGCGGCGATGGCGAAGCTGCCGACGCCGAAGCTCACGCGCGCGCTGATCGAGGCCGTCGAATTCCAGCAGCCGCGCCGTCGCGGCCCGGTGCGCCCGAAGCTGCGCTACGCGCACCAGGGCGGCCAGAATCCGCCGCTGATCGTCATCCACGGCAACGCGCTCGACGCGGTCACGGAAACCTACAAACGCTACCTCGAAAACCGGTTCCGCGAAACTTTCTCGCTGACCGGGACTCCATTGCGCATAGAGTTCCGTTCGTCGAACAATCCGTACGCGGACAAGGGCTGAAGCACGTCCCGCAAGGGGTAGGCCGCAAGGCCTACGCCACGGGCGGGGCAGGCAAAATCAGCTATAGTGTAGCGATTGGCGCCGGATCTCTTTTTCTTCCTCGCCAATCCAGATCAACCTGCAAAAAAAGATGGAGTACGCCATGAGCAACAAAGGGCAATTGTTACAAGACCCGTTTTTGAACGCACTGCGCAAAGAGCACGTTCCCGTTTCGATCTACCTCGTCAACGGCATCAAGCTCCAAGGGAACATTGAATCGTTCGACCAGTACGTCGTGTTGCTCCGTAATACGGTGACCCAGATGGTCTACAAGCACGCCATCTCGACGGTCGTGCCGGCGCGCCCGGTGAATTTCCACCCGGACGCGGAAGCCACCACGTCCTAACCTATCGCAGCGGCCGGCATCCGGTCGCCGCGAGCGACCGATGCCAGCCGCCTTATCTTGACACCCGATAATTTGATCAACGCAGCGCTCGTCGGCATCGATTTCGGCAAGACCGATTTCGAAGCCAGCCTCGAAGAACTCAGTCTTCTCGCCTCCAGCGCGGGGGCCCGTCCCGCCGTCACCCTCACAGGTCGTCGCTCCAGTCCCGATGCCAAGATGTTCATCGGCAGCGGCAAAGCCGAAGAACTGCGGCTTGCGTGCGACGCGCACAACGTCGAAATCGTCATCTTCAATCACGCGCTCGCGCCGGCCCAGCAACGCAATCTGGAGCAGGCACTTAACAGGCGTGTGATCGACCGTACGAGCCTCATCCTCGACATCTTCGCGCAGCGCGCCCGCAGCCACGAAGGCAAGCTGCAGGTCGAACTCGCGCAGCTGCAATACCTGTCGACGCGGCTCATTCGTGCGTGGACCCACCTTGAACGGCAGAAGGGCGGTATCGGCCTGCGCGGCCCCGGCGAAACGCAGCTCGAAACCGACCGCCGGCTGATCGGCGAGCGCATCAAGATGCTGAAGTCGCGGCTCGACCGGCTGCGCCGGCAGCACAGCACGCAGCGCCGGCAGCGCGCGCGCAGCGGCACGATGTCGGTGTCGCTCGTCGGCTATACGAACGCGGGCAAGTCGACGCTGTTCAATGCGCTGACGAAAGCGCAGGCCTACGCGGCCGACCAGTTGTTCGCCACGCTCGATACGACGTCGCGCCGTGTGTACCTCGGCGACGAGGTCGGCCAGATCGTCGTGTCGGATACGGTCGGTTTCATCCGCGAGCTGCCTCACCAGCTCGTCGCGGCATTCCGCGCGACCCTCGAGGAAACGATCCACGCGGATCTGCTGCTGCACGTGGTCGATGCGTCGAGCGCGGTCAGGCTCGAACAGATCGAGCAGGTCAACGGCGTGCTGCACGAGATTGGCGCGGACACGATCCGGCAGGTGCTGGTGTTCAACAAGATCGACGCCGTGCCCGAGCTGGCGGCCCGCGGCGACGCGGTCGAGCGGGACGAATATGGTAATATTTCGCGCGTCTTTTTGAGCGCGCGCACCGGTCAGGGTCTTGATACGTTGCGTGCCGCCATCGCCGAAATCGCCTCCGCGGAACACCTCTCCAGCGCGACGTTACCCAGCGACGCGCTCGACGGCGCACCCGCTGAACCACACGAAGACCACACGATTTCCGAACACGGGCGCTAACCGGTCCCGGCCGGTTCGCCGGCGTCTTATCTGGTGAACAAACTCTGGTGAACGAATACAACGAGCGGAGTACCTGGCGGCGGATGCGCGCCTTGCTGTCGATCAACGATCCCCGCTGGGGACGCGGCGAGGGCAATGGCAAAGACGGATCCCGTCCGCGAGCGAACGAATCGAAGCGTCCGCAAGGCGGCGACGGCGATGGTCCGCCCGATCTCGACGAGATGTGGCGCAACTTCAACCGGCGCCTGAGCGGCCTGTTTGGCGGCAAGGGCGGCAACGGCTTCCGGCCTGACAACGGCCGGGCCGCACGGGTGGGCGTCGGCATCGTGATCGGCGTGCTGGTCGCGGTCTACGCGGGCAGCGGGCTGTTCGTCGTGCAGGACGGCCAGACGGGCGTCGTGCTGCAGCTCGGCAAGCTGTCGGGCACGGTCGGCCAGGGCGTGCACTGGCGCGCGCCGTATCCGTTCGCGTCGCACGAGATCGTCGATACGTCGCAGGTCCGCTCGATCGAGATCGGCCGCAACAACGTCGTGCGTCTCGCGAACGTGAAGGAAGCCGCGATGCTGACGCGCGATGCCGACATCGTCGACGTGCGTTTCATCGTCCAGTACCGGATCCGTTCCGCCACCGATTACCTGTTCCGCAGCGTCGATCCCGAGCGCAGCGTCTCGCAGGCCGCGCAGGCGGCGGTGCGTGCGATCGTCGGCACGCGCAGCGCGGCCGACATGCTGAACCAGGACCGTGATGCGCTGCGCGAGCAGCTGTCCAGCGCGATCCAGCGCGATCTCGACCGTTACCAGTCGGGGCTCGAAGTGACGGCCGTCACGATGCAGAACGTCGCGGCGCCCGAGCAGACGCAGGCCGCCTACGCGGAAGTCGCGAAGGCACGCGACGAGCGCGAGGCCGCGAAGCGCGCCGCGCAGGCCTATGCAAGCGACCTGCTGCCGAAGGCGCAGGGCGATGCCGCGAAGCTCGTCGACGAAGCGAAGGCGTATGCCGATCGCGTGGTCACGCAAGCCGAGGGCGATGCCGACCGCTTCAAGCAGGTCTACGCGCAGTACTCGAAGGCGCCCGCGGTGATCCGCGAGCGGATGTACCTCGAGACGATGCAGGAAATCTATTCGAACGCGACGAAGGTATTCGTCGGCAACAAGGGCGGCAACAGCGTCGTGTATCTGCCGCTCGACAAGCTCGTCGAACAGGGGCGGCAAAATGCCGCGGCGTCCACCGGCGCGTCCGTGCCCGATGCGGCGTCGGCACCGGCCGCCGTCGCGCCGGCCGCCGCTGCAGCCGTGCCCGCAAGCGCGGCGCCAGCCGCCGCGGCGTCGGGCGTCGACGTGCTGCGATCGCGCGAAGCGTTTCGCAGCCGGTCGCGCGAAGACGATACGAAGTAACGGGGAGCGCAGAACATGAACCGAATCATTGCGCTCGTCGTCGCAATCGTGATCGTTGCCTTCGCGGCATCCTCGACGGTCCTGACCGTCGATCCGCGCCACGCGGCCGTGCTGTCGGGCCGCGACGGCGCACAGCCCGAACTCGCGGGCCCCGGCATCCACTTCAAGCTGCCGCCGCCGCTGCAGACGGCGACGCTGATCGACACGCGCCTGCAATCGCTCGAGTCGTCCGATCCGCTGCAGCTGGCAACCCAGGACAAGCACGACCTGCTCGTCGCGTATGCGGTGAAGTACCGGATCAGCGATCCGATGAAGTATTTCACGGCAACGGGCGGCGACCCGGCGGCGGCCGCCGAACGCCTGGGCGGCGTGCTGAAGAGCGCGCTCGGCGATGCGTTCGGCCAGCGCGCGCTTGACGACGCCCTGGGCGGCCAGCGCGCGATCGCCGATGCGGCACGCGATGCGGCCAGGGCAAAGGCGTCCGGCTTCGGCGTCGACGTGGTCGACGTCCAGCTGACGCGTGTCGACCTGCCGGCCGCCCAGACGGACGCCGTCTATCAACGGATGATCGGCGCGCTGCGCGATCAGGCAGCGCAGGTGCGTGCGCAAGGTGCGGCGGACGTCGAGCAGATCAAGGCCGACGCCGAACGCGAACAGCAGGCCGTGCTCGCGAATGCCTACAAGTCCGCGCAGACGATCAAGGGCGAAGGCGACGCCAAGGCCGCGACGATCGCCGCCGATGCGTTCGGCCGCGATCCGCAGTTCTATCAGTTCTACGCGAGCCTGCAGGCCTACCGGAATACGTTCAAGCGCAACGACATCATCGTCGTCGACCCCGACAGCGAGTTCTTCCGCTTCATGCGCAGCCCGACGGGCGGTGCCGCACCGGCGGCACCTGCTCCCCGCAAACATTGACCTTGGGGCGCCGCGTCGAGCGGCGCCGTCGCTCGCATGGACCTGGCTGGCTCGTTGTTGCTCGCAGTAGCGCTGATGTTGATCATCGAGGGGGCGTTCCCCTTCGTGTTTCCCGTCGCCTGGCGCGACACGTTTCGTAGAATAGCCGAGCGGCCGCCGCATCATATCCGGATCGGCGGGCTGATCGTGATGGTGCTCGGGCTCGTGCTGCTGCTGCTCGCGACCTGACCGGGGACCTGATCCGGACGGCGCATCCGCCGTTCGTCCCGCCCGATTCCGAAGTTCCGATTCAACTCGCGGCGCGCGTGGCGCGCGCCGTTTCCCGTCGTAGGACCGTACCGATGTCGACCTGGTTACTTCCCGAGAATATCGCCGACGTGCTGCCGTCGGAAGCGCGCAAGATCGAGGAGCTGCGCCGCAGGCTGCTCGACCGCTTCCGTTCGTACGGCTATGAAATGGTGATGCCGCCGCTGCTCGAGTATCTCGAGTCGCTGCTGACGAGCGGCGGCACCGACCTGCGCCTGCGCACCTTCAAGCTGGTCGACCAGCTGTCGGGCCGTACGCTCGGCCTGCGTGCCGACATCACGCCGCAGGTGGCACGGATCGACGCGCACCTGTTGAACCGTCAGGGCGTGACGCGCCTCTGCTACGCGGGACACGTGATGCATACGCGTCCGCGCGGGCTGCACGCGACGCGCGAGCAGATCCAGATCGGCGCCGAAATTTACGGTCATGCCGGGCTGGAAGCCGATCTCGAGATCCAGCAGCTGATGCTCGACGCGCTGCACCTCGCGGGCCTGTCGCGCATCCGTCTCGACCTCGGCCACGCGGGCGTGCTCGCGGCGCTGCTGGCGCGCGACGCGCAGGCCGCCGAGCGCGGCGAGTCGCTGTACGACGCGCTGTCGGGCAAGGACGTGCCGCTCCTGAACGAACTCACCGACGATCTCGGCGCCGATACGCGCGCCGCGCTGCGCGCGCTGCCGAGCCTTTACGGCGATGCGAGCGTGCTCGCCGAGGCGCGTGCGCGCCTGCCGGTACTGCCCGAAATCACGCAGGCGCTCGACGATCTGGCGCAGCTCGCGGCGCAGGCGAAGGGCGCGGAAGTGGCGATCGACCTCGCCGACCTGCGCGGTTATGCGTACCACAGCGGCGCGATGTTCAGCGCGTACATCGACGGCGTGCCGAACGCGATCGCGCGCGGCGGCCGTTACGACCACGTCGGGCAGGCGTACGGCCGTGCGCGGCCGGCCACGGGCTTCTCGCTCGACCTGCGTGAACTCGCGCGGATCTCGCCGGTCGAGGCGCGCGGCACCGCGATTCTCGCGCCGTGGGCGCAGGACGACGCGCTGGGCGCGGCCGTCGCCGCGCTGCGCGATGCGGGCGAAGTCGTGATCCAGGCGCTGCCGGGCCACGACCACGTGCTCGACGAGTTCGCATGCGACCGTTCGCTCGTCGAGCGCAACGGCGCATGGGTGGTCGAACCCCGATAAAGAGGCGTTCGCGGGCCGTGCTTCGGCGTGCATATCGTTGAAGCGAAACGGAAAAATTCGGAATCGCCCGCGAACATAGGTAGAATACGTTTTTAACCAGCTAACGAATCAACATGTCTGCCAGCGCAGTGAACGTGACTCCCGGGCGCAATGTCGTCGTCGTGGGAACGCAATGGGGTGATGAAGGCAAGGGCAAGATCGTCGACTGGCTGACGGACCACGCTCAGGGCGTCGTGCGTTTCCAGGGCGGTCACAACGCCGGCCACACCCTCATCATCGGCGGCAAGAAAACGATCTTGCGCCTCATTCCGTCGGGCATCATGCGTGAAGGCGTCGCCTGCTACATCGGCAACGGCGTCGTCCTGTCCCCCGAAGCACTGTTCAAGGAAATCGGCGAGCTCGAAGAAGCCGGCGTGAACGTGCGCGACCGTCTGTTCATCTCCGAAGCCACGACGCTGATCCTGCCGTACCACATCGCGATCGACCAGGCGCGCGAAGCGCGCAAGGGCGCGGGCAAGATCGGCACGACGGGCCGCGGCATCGGCCCTGCGTACGAAGACAAGGTCGGCCGCCGCGCGCTGCGCGTGCAGGACCTGTTCGACGCGAAGACCTTCGCCGACCGCCTGCGCGAAAACCTCGATTTCCACAATTTCGTGCTGACCCAGTACCTGGGCGGCGCAGCCGTCGATTTCCAGGCCACGCTCGACACGATGCTCGGCTATGCCGACCGCCTGAAGCCGATGGTGGCCGACGTGTCGCGCCGTCTGTACGACGCGAACAACGCGGGCCAGAACCTGTTGTTCGAAGGCGCGCAAGGCACGCTGCTCGACATCGATCACGGCACCTATCCGTTCGTCACGTCGAGCAACTGCGTCGCGGGTGCGGCGTCGGCCGGCGCGGGCGTCGGTCCGCAGAAGCTCAACTACATCCTCGGCATCACGAAGGCGTATTGCACGCGCGTCGGTTCGGGTCCGTTCCCGAGCGAACTGTACGATGCGGACAATCCGCAGCGTCAGGACCAGGTCGGCGTCACGCTGGCGAACGTCGGCAAGGAATTCGGTTCGGTCACCGGCCGTCCGCGCCGCACGGGCTGGCTCGATGCAGCCGCGCTGCGCCGCTCGATCCAGATCAACGGCGTGTCGGGCCTGTGCATGACGAAGCTCGACGTGCTCGACGGCCTCGACGAAGTCAAGCTGTGCGTCGGCTACAAGGTCGACGGCAAGGACGTGGACATCCTGCCGCGCGGCGCGGTCGATGTCGCGCGTTGCGAACCGGTGTACGAGACGTTCCCCGGCTGGAAGGAAAGCACCGTCGGGATCAATACGTGGGACGCGCTGCCGGCGAATGCGCAGGCTTACCTCGCCCGCGTCCAGGAAGTGGCTGGCGTGCCGGTCGACATGGTGTCGACGGGCCCGGACCGCGACGAAACGATCCTGCTCCGCCATCCGTTCAAGGTGTAATTTCGAGATGACGCAGCAAATCACGATGACGGCGGCAGACTTGATGACCGATCCGCGCAACGACGACAAGAACCTGTGGGTAGGCTGGGACGAGTATCACCGTCTGATCGAGCTGCTCGCGCTCCAGGTGCATGCATCCGGTTGGAAGTTCGACCAGATCCTGTGCCTCGCGCGCGGCGGCCTGCGCGTCGGCGATCAGCTGTCGCGCATCTATGACGTGCCGCTCGCGATCCTCGCGACGAGCTCGTACCGGGAAGCGGCCGGCACCGAGCAGGGCGAGCTCGACATCGCGCAGTACATCACGATGACGCGCGGCCATCTCGCGGGCAACGTGCTGCTGGTCGACGATCTCGTCGATTCGGGCGTCACGCTCGCGCGCGTGCAGGAGCACCTGAAGGAGCGTTACCCGTCCGTGACGGCCGTGCGCTCGGCCGTGCTCTGGTACAAGGGTTGCTCGAAGGTCAAGCCCGACTATCACACGCAGTTTCTGCCGACGAATCCGTGGATTCATCAGCCGTTCGAGGAGTGGGACACGGTTCGTCCGCACAACCTCGAGGCATGGATCAAGCGCGGTCGCGCGCAGCGCGACGGTTCGGGCGCGTAAGCGCCTGGCCGATCGAAGGAAAGCCTTGTACGGCGCCGCTCGCGGCGCCGTTTTTCATTGGCGCGCCGGGTGCGCCGGGCGGTGCGTCCGGAGGATCGGGTAGGCAGACGGCGCGGCCCCGGCTATGATGGCAGCCCTGCCACAGCTCGCGCAGGATTGCATGCGCAGCGTGGATCACGTGGTTCCACGGCAACAGAGCAGGGCGGCGTTTCACGGGGGCGCGAGTAGAATAGCGCTCGTTTTGTCCGACCCGGACCCGATTATTACGCTTCATATGAACGACACGATCCACGCGACCGACGCCGCACACGCGCCGCATTCGACGCAACAACACTCGATGCGGGCGCTAGCGATAGCAGCCATCGGCGTCGTGTTCGGCGACATCGGCACCAGCCCGCTGTATTCGCTGAAGGAGGCGTTCAGCCCCGCACACGGCATTCCACTCACCGAAGGGTCGATTCTCGGCGTGATTTCGCTGCTGTTCTGGGCAATCATCCTGGTGGTCGGCATCAAGTACCTGCTGTTCGTGATGCGGGCCGACAACAACGGCGAAGGCGGCGTGCTCGCGCTGATGGCGCTGTCGCTGCGGCCGCTCGACTCGAAGACCCGCGTCGCGGGTGCGCTGATGGCGCTCGGGATCTTCGGCGCGTGCATGTTCTACGGCGATGCGGTGATCACGCCGGCCATCTCGGTGATGTCGGCGGTCGAAGGTCTCGAAATCGCGACGCCGCACCTGTCCCATCTCGTGCTGCCGATCACGATCGTGATCCTGATCGCGCTGTTCTGGATCCAGCGCCACGGCACCGCACTGGTCGGCAAGCTGTTCGGCCCGATCATGGTGCTGTGGTTCGTCGTGATCGCAGCGCTCGGCGTGTACCACATCGTTCGCGTGCCGGGCATCATCGCGGCCGTCAACCCGTATTACGCGGCGTCGTTCATGGCCGACCACCTGCTGCAGGCCTACGTCGTGCTCGGCTCGGTCGTGCTGGTACTGACCGGTGCGGAAGCGCTCTACGCGGACATGGGCCACTTTGGTGCAAAGCCGATCCGGATCGCCGCGTACGGGCTCGTGATGCCGTCGCTCGTGCTGAACTACTTCGGCCAGGGCGCGCTGCTGATCCAGAACCCGAAAGCGATCGAAAACCCGTTCTTCCTGCTGGCGCCCGAATGGGGGTTGCTGCCGCTCGTCGTGCTGTCGACGGTCGCGACCGTGATCGCGTCGCAGGCCGTGATCTCGGGCGCCTATTCGCTGACGTCGCAGGCGATCCAGCTCGGCTACGTGCCGCGCATGAAGGTGCTGCACACGTCCGAACTCGCGATCGGCCAGATCTACGTGCCGGTCGTGAACTGGCTGCTGCTGGCCGTGATCCTCTGCATCGTGATCGGCTTCAAGAGCTCCGACAACCTCGCGGCCGCGTACGGCATCGCGGTCACGGCGACGATGGTGATCACGACCGTGCTCGCGTGCGTCGTGATGGTGAAGGTGTGGAACTGGAACCGGCTGCTGGTCGGCGCGATCATCGCTGTGTTCCTCGCGGTCGACCTCGGCTTCTTCGGCGCGAACCTGCTGAAGGTCGCGCAGGGCGGCTGGCTGCCGCTCGGCATCGGCGCGCTGCTGTTCTTCCTGCTGATGACCTGGTACAAGGGGCGCCACATCGTCAAGGAGCGCACGGCGGCCGACGGTATTCCGCTCGAGCCGTTCCTGCAGGGGCTGCTCGCGCATCCGCCGCATCGCGTGTCGGGCACCGCGATCTACCTCACCGGCAACGACAAGCTCGTGCCCGTCAGCCTGCTGCACAACCTGAAGCACAACAAGGTGCTGCACGAGCGGACCATTTTCCTGACGTTCGTCACGCGCGATATTCCCTACGTGCGCGACGACCGGCGCCAGACCGCGCGCGATGCGGGCGGCGGGCTGTACATCGTCAAGGCCGAGTACGGCTTCAACGAGACGCCGGACGTGAAGGCCGTGCTCGAGGAATTCGGCCGGACGCACGACATGACGTTCGAGCTGATGGACACGTCATTCTTCCTCGCGCGCGAAACCGTCGTACCGACGCATCTGCCCGGGATGTCGATCTGGCGCGAGCGCGTGTTCGCATGGATGCACCAGAACGCCGCGAAGCCGACCGACTTCTTCTCGATTCCGGCGAACCGCGTCGTCGAGCTCGGCACGAAGATCGAGATCTGACCGGGCGCGGCGCGCAGGCTGTTCAGCCGCGCGCCGCGTTCTCCGACAGCGTGACCAGGCTGCGATCGTCCGCATCGACTGCCGCGAACGCAGCCGCATAGCGCTGCGTATCCCGCGCCACCCAATCCAGATAGCCGCGTATCCAGTACCGGTAGCCGTCGACGAGTCCGCGCACGCGCGTGTCGGCATGCTGCACGAGCGCATCGGCGCACTGGACGAACTCGCCGATCTCGGCGCGCACGCGGGCGGCCGTATAGTCGATGCCGGCCTGCAGCGAATGACCGCGCGACGCGTGAACCATCACCATGTTCCGGAACTGGCCAGGCTGGCGTGCTTCGATCCCGATACTCTGGATGTCGTTGCTCCAGGAGACGATATGGTTCGCGTGCCGGCCCAGCGCCTGGATCTCCGGCCGGTGAAACGTATCGGGCGGGACGGCGCCGGAATTGGCCACGTCCGCCAGTGCCAGGCACGGGTTCATGCCGCTCGTGTGGCGCCGGATCGTTTCGTACTGTGGCACGGCGGCCGGGTTAGCGTTCTGGTGGCCGATGATCTGCAATCCGGCCGTGGTGGCCCACAGGCGCATGCCTTGCGCGAAGCGTGCGAAATGCTCGGCCGACAGGCGCGCGCGCAGCCGTTGGCATACATCGAGCCACGCGCGTTCGCCGTACACCGGTTCGGGGCCCGTACATCCGTAGTCGAGGACGTCGATCATCGCGGTCAGGTTGCGCAGCGTATCGGCGCCGACCGGCTCCACGCGATCGACGAACAGGTCGTCGGCGAGAAAGAACCACACGAAATAATCGGCAAGCGCCTGCAGCAGAGGCGGATCGGCGTTCGGGTAACAGCGTGAGGCGAGCCAGCCGTAACGGGTGCGTATGACGCGCTCCCGATGGGCGTCGGACACGAGCAGGCCGTATGCGTCGGCCCATTCGAGCATGCGCGATTCGATTCGCTCGACGTGCGGCGAACAGGCGCCGGCCCACGGCACCTCGAAAACGGGAATGCGCAATGCGGCCAGTTCGATTTCCAGATCATCTGCTTTCATGATTCCCCGATCCATTTTGGCGAATATGCGCCGGCTTACCGGCCCGCGCATATTCCGGATGTCATGTGTCGCAAATCGACTTCAGAGCGTGGCAATCAAAGACGGGAGGCTTGAAACGCGCGGCGCGTGTGATCGTCGCGGGGAATCCTGTTGTCGGGCGGAAAATTCGCTTCAGTTATCGAAGACGTTGCAATACCGTACTCGAATTTATTTTATGTGCGGGATTCAAAGCGTCAAGAAAATGCATGCTGCAGTGCAAATTGTTTAATTCGCCGACTGGAAGCAGGGTAATGGTGACGAAAACGCACCTGTCCGGGTTTCATCGCGATTTTCGGAACCGCGCGTCGATGCAATAAAAAAGCCCGCCTTTCAGCGGGCTTTTCTGTCTGTCGACGGTTTTCGCGTGCTCAGCGCTTCAGCTTCGCGAACGCCGCGGCCATGGCGCCAGCCGGCTCCGGCTCGCGCGAGCGCTGCGGGCGGGCCGCGCCGCGTCCTGCATTGCCGCGATCCTGGCTGCCGCGCGACGACATGCCGGGCGCTGCCGCGTCGTCGTCGAGGCGCATCGTCAGCGCAATGCGCTGGCGCTTCACGTCGACGTCGAGCACCTTCACCTTGACGACCTGGCCGGCCTTCACGACTTCGTGCGGGTCCTTGATGAACTTCGTCGACATCGCGGACACGTGGACGAGGCCGTCCTGGTGAACGCCGATATCCACGAACGCACCGAACGCGGCGACGTTCGTCACGACGCCTTCGAGCGTCATGCCCGGCACGAGATCCGACACCTTCTCGACGCCTTCGCGGAACGTCGCGGTCTTGAATTCCGGACGCGGATCGCGGCCCGGTTTCTCCAGTTCGGACAGGATGTCGCGCACGGTCGGCAGGCCGAAACGTTCGTCAACAAATTCCGTCGGGGAAAGGCCCGCCAGCGCTTCGCGGTTGCCGAGCACGTCGTCGATGCGCTTGTTGATCTTCGCGAGCATCCGTTCGACGACCGGATAGGCTTCCGGGTGCACCGACGAGCGGTCGAGCGGGTTCTCGCCGCCGTTGATGCGCAGGAAGCCGGCGGCCTGTTCGAAGGTCTTGTCGCCGAGGCGCGGCACCTTGCGCAGATGCTCGCGCGACGGGAACGGGCCGTTCGCGTCGCGGTAGTCGACGATATTGCGCGCGAGCGTCGCGTTCAAGCCCGACACGCGCGCCAGCAGCGGGGCCGATGCCGTGTTCGCGTCGACACCGACCGCGTTCACGCAATCCTCGACGACCGCGTCGAGCGAGCGCGCGAGTTCGCGCTGGTTCACGTCGTGCTGGTACTGGCCGACGCCGATCGCCTTCGGCTCGATCTTCACGAGCTCGGCGAGCGGGTCCTGCAGGCGGCGTGCGATCGACACGGCGCCGCGCAGCGATACGTCGAGCTCGGGGAATTCCTTCGCCGCGAGCTCGGATGCCGAGTAGACCGACGCGCCGGCTTCCGACACGACGATCTTCTGCAGGCGCAGTTCCGGGTGCTTCGCGATCAGTTCGCTCGCGAGCTTGTCGGTTTCGCGCGACGCGGTGCCGTTGCCGATGCTGATGAGTTCGGCCTGCGTCTGCGCGGCGATGCGTGCGAGCTTCGCGATCGAGCCGTCCCAGTCGCGGCGCGGCTCGTGCGGGTAGATCGTGTCGGTGGCGAGCACCTTGCCGGTGCGGTCGACGACCGCGACCTTCACGCCCGTGCGCAGGCCGGGGTCGAGACCGATCACGGCCTTCGGGCCGGCCGGCGCAGCCAGCAGCAGGTCGTTCAGGTTGCGCGCGAACACGCGGATCGCTTCGGTTTCGGCCGTTTCGCGCAGCTGCGTGAGCAGTTCGTTCTCGATATGCGGCTGCACCTTCACGCGCCAGCACCAGCGGCAGACGTCGGACAGCCATTTGTCGGCCGGGCGGTTCTGGTTCGCAATGCCGAAATGGCGCGCGATCATCGCCTCGCCGGGGTGCGGCACCTGCGCGTCGAGCTCTTCGCCGAGGCCGAGCTTGACCGTCAGCACGCCGGCGTTACGGCCGCGGAACAGCGCGAGCGCGCGGTGCGACGGCACGGTCTTGATCGTTTCCGCGTAGTCGTAATAGTCGCGGAATTTCTCGCCTTCCTCGCTTTCCTTGCCCTCGACGACGGCCGACGACACGACGCCCTGATTGTGCAGGTAGTCGCGCAGCTTGCCGAGCAGCTCGGCCGTCTCGCCGAACTGTTCGGACAGGATGTCGCGCGCGCCGTCGAGCGCGGCCTTCACGTCGGCGACGCCCTTGTCGGCGTCGACGTACGCGGCCGCCTCGGCCTGCGGATCGAGCAGCGGGTTCGCGAGCAGCGCCTGCGCGAGCGGCTCGAGGCCGGCCTCGCGGGCGATCTGCGCGCGCGTGCGGCGCTTCGGCTTGTAAGGCAGATAAAGGTCTTCGAGCACCTGCTTGCTGTCGGCCGCATCGATCGCGGCACGCAGCTCGTCCGTCAGCTTGCCCTGTTCGTCGATGCTCGACAGGATTGCCGCGCGGCGATCCTCGAGCTCGCGCAGATACAGGAGGCGTTCCTCGAGGTTGCGCAGCTGCGTGTCGTCCAGGTTGCCGGTCACTTCCTTGCGGTACCGGGCAATGAACGGAACGGTCGAGCCTTCGTCGAGGAGTTGCACGGCCGCCGCGACCTGGCGCGGCTGGACGGACAGTTCGGTGGCGATGCGCTGTACGATCTTGAGTGCTACGGTTTCCGTCATGTCGTGGATGATCTGCCTGCTGAAATCGCGGCGCGGGCCGGCAGGCCCGAAGCGGCGGGCTGCATGGCGGGCCCGACGGGCCAGATGCCGCGGGTGAGTGAAGCGGGGCATTTTGCCATAAATGGCGGAGCGTCCAGCCGGGGGTGATAGAATTTGACACATGTCCCGCAGCTTTCCTACGACGTTGCCAACTTCCCGAATTTCTCTCGTCGCGCTCGGCGCAGCGCTCGCCGCGGCTTTGTCTGCTGGGCCTTCCGGCGCGTTCGCGCAGGCGTCGGCCACCGCGCCGGACGCCGTCGCGGCCGCGCCCGTCGCAGCCTCTGCCGCACCGGATTTCGACGCCCGTCAAAAAGTGCTCAATCAACGCACCGCGGAAAACGATTATCGTTATGCGGTGGCCGAGCACGATTGCTACAGCAAATTCTTCGTCAATCACTGTCTCGGCAAGGCGCGCGACCTGATGCGCGACGAGCGCGCGAGCATCCGTCAGGAGCAACTCGCGCTCAACGACGAGCAGCGTGCGGTGCGCGCGCAGCAGCGCGACCAGCAGCAGGCGCTGAAGCAGGCGCAGAACGCGGCGGAGGCGCCGCAGCGCGCGGCGAACGACGCGGCGAACGCCGCTGCGTTCCGCGACAAGCAGGAGCAGAATGCACTGAAGCAGGCGCAGCGCGGCGCGGAAGGGCCGCAACGCGCGGCGAGCAAGCAGGCATACGACCAGAAGCAGGCCGACTTCCAGCACAAGCTCGACCAGGCGCACCAGCAGGCGGCGCAGAAGGCGCAAGAGCGGGCGGACAACGCCACGCGCTACGAGCAGAAGCAGAAGGAAGCCGCGCAGCACAAGGCCGATGTCGAGCGGCGTCAGCAGGAAGCGGCCGAGAAGGCCAGGCAGCAACAGCAACAGCAACAGCAACAGCAGGGGCAGTAACGTGTTGGATTGATCGGGATCAGTCTCGGGCGCGTCGGCACGCCAGCCGCCGCGCTGCTTCGATGAGGAGGCAACTATGCAAAACCGTCACACGGAACAGCAGCAGGAATTGCACAACCGTTTGGCTGCATTGCAGGAGCAGCACCAGCAGCTCGCTCGGGAGATCGAGCTGAAGGAAGGACACTCCGACATCGACGACATCACGCTGCACCGGCTGAAGAAGGAAAAGCTGGCAGCCAAGGACAAAATCATTCTGCTGCAATCGCAGCTCGAACCGGATAAGCGCGCCTGAGCGCGGCCTGGCAAGCGCCGGCGCCGCCCGGGCGCTGGACACAGGAACGCTTGCCTTGAATTCACCGCTTGAAGCCACCCCCGATGCCCGGCGTGACGCGACGTCCGCCGGGCGCGCTCGTGCGCCCGAAGGCACCTTCGAGCTGAGCCGCAAGCGCGTCGACGAACTCGACACGATCTTCGGTGAAGGCGGGTTGCTGGCGCGCGCGCTCGACGGCTACCGGCCGCGTACCTCGCAGATCGAGATGGCGCGCGCGGTCGCGTCCGCGATGGAAGCGTCCGCGCGCCGGATGCCCGAACCCGAGATCTTCGAAACCCGCAAGCGGCCGGCGCGCCGCCTCGGCGACGCCGACAAGGCGGCCGAGCCGGGTGCCGACGGTGCCGCGCCAGCCGAATCCGACAACGACGCGGCCGACAACACGCTGATCGTCGAAGCCGGCACGGGTACCGGCAAGACCTATGCGTATCTGGTGCCCGCGATGCTGTGGGGCGGCAAGGTGATCGTGTCGACCGGCACGAAACACCTGCAGGACCAGCTGTTCCAGCGCGACATCCCGACCGTGCGCAACGCGCTCGCGGTGCCGGTGTCGGTGGCGATGCTCAAGGGGCGCGCCAACTACCTGTGCCATTACTACCTGCAACGCACGGCCGACAACGGCCGCCTGCCGTCACGGCAGGACACCGCGTATCTGCAGGAGATCGTCCGCTTCGCGAAGATCACGAAGAGCGGCGACAAGGCCGAGCTCGCAAGCGTGCCGGAAACGGCGCCCGTGTGGTCGATGGTCACGTCGACGCGCGACAACTGCCTCGGCCAGGAATGCCCGCACTACAAGGAATGCTTCGTGATGCAGGCGCGGCGCGAGGCGCAGCAGGCGGACGTCGTCGTCGTCAACCATCACCTGTTCTTCGCGGACATCATGCTGCGCGACACCGGGATGGCCGAACTGCTGCCGAACGCGAACACGGTCATCTTCGACGAAGCGCACCAGCTGCCGGAGACGGCGACGCTGTTCTTCGGCGAGACGCTGTCGACCACGCAGATCCTCGAACTCGCACGCGACACGGTGGCCGAAGGCCTGGGCCATGCGCGCGACGCGGTCGAGTGGGTGAAGCTCGGCGGCGATCTCGAACGGGCGGCGCGCGACTTGCGCCTCGCGTTCGCGAACGACCAGATCGTCCGCATGTCGCTCGCGCAGCTCGGCGACGATCACCCGATGTTCGGCGCGCTCGACGCGCTCGACGTGGCGCTCGACGCGCTCGCGTCGGCGCTCGCGAGCCAGGCGGAACGCGCGGAATCGCTCGGTGCGTGCCTGCGGCGCGCCCGCGAACTGCAGGACCTGCTGGCCGGCTGGGTCGCACCCGGCGCGGCGGAGGCGGCCGCGAAGGCCGACGCGGCAGCGGCCGGCGACAAGGCGACGCCTGACGGCGATCCGAACGAGAAGGTGCGCTGGGTCGAGGTGTTCGCGCATACCGTGCAGCTGCATGAAACGCCGCTGTCGGTCGCGCCGATCTTTGCGAAGCAGCGCGCGGGCGTCCCGCGTGCCTGGGTGTTCACGTCGGCCACGCTGTCGGTGCGCGGCGATTTCACGCACTATGCGGCGCAGATGGGCCTCAGCTCGCGTCGCTCGATGACGCTCGCGAGCCCGTTCGACTACCAGTCGCAAGGGCTGCTGTACGTACCGCGCAACCTGCCGCAGCCGTCGTCGCCGGCGTTTACCGATGCCGTCTTCGATGCCGCGCTGCCGGCGATCGAGGCGTCCGGCGGCGGCGTGTTCATGCTGTGCACGACGCTGCGCGCGGTCGACCGGATCGCGTCGAAGTTGCGCGATGTCATCGAATCACGCGGCTGGAACACGCCGCTGCTCGTGCAGGGAGACGCGAGCCGCACCGAACTGCTCGACCGTTTCCGCGCGTACGGCAATGCGATCCTGGTCGGCAGCCAGAGTTTCTGGGAAGGCGTCGACGTACGCGGCGACGCGCTTTCGCTTGTCGTGATCGACAAGCTGCCGTTCGCACCGCCGGACGATCCGGTGCTGGCCGCGCGTCTCGACGCGTTGACGAAGAAGGGCCTGAGCCCGTTCGCCGTCCACCAGCTACCGCAGGCCGTGATCACGCTGAAGCAGGGCGCGGGCCGGCTGATTCGCGCGGAAACGGATCGCGGCGTGCTGATGATCTGCGACACGCGGCTCGTCGACAAACCCTACGGGCGCCGGATCTGGCAGAGCCTGCCGCCGTTCAAGCGCACGCGCGAGATCGCGGTCGTGCAGGACTTCTTCGACGAGCATCGCTCGGAAAAGCGCATGTGACGATACGCGCTGCCTCGGCCGCGCGATCGCACCCGCGGCGCCTGATTGCGGCGCCAATGAAAAACCCGGCTCGATGGCCGGGTTTTTTGTGTGCGCAACGGGCGTTGCGCCGCGTGCTCGTCAGGTCAGAACTGCCACCACGACTTCTTCGCGCCGGGGCGCGAATGGCCCGTGACGTACGGGCTGTCGGGGAACGTGCCCGCGAGCACGCGCTTCGTGTCTTCGGCGAGCTGCGGCTGGTTCAGCTTGTTGTACGACAGGATCATGATGTGCAGCGCGTCTTCGATTGCCGGCGCACCCTTGTAATCCTTGATCGCGAGCTGTGCGCGGTTGATCGCCGCCACGTAGGCGCCACGACGGTAGTAGTAGTCGGCCGCGTGCACTTCGTGCGATGCCAGCGCGTTGACGATGTAGCGCATCCGCGCTGCCGCGTCGGGCGCGTACTTGCTCTTCGGGAAGCGGTCGACGACGACCTTGAACGCATCGTACGACTCGCGCAGCGCCTGCGGATCGCGTTCGCTCATGTCCTGGCCGGAGAAGCGCCCGAACAGGCCGAGATCGTCGTTGAAGTGGATCATCCCCTTCAGGTAGTACGCGTACGGGATATCCGGATGATCGGGGTGGAGCTGGATGAAGCGATCGACGGCCTGGTCGGCGGCGGCCGCTTCGTTGTCCTTCCAGTTGCAGTATGCAACGTTGATCTGTGCCTGCTGCGCGAAATGACCGAACGGATCGCGGCCTTGCAGCGATTCGAAATATTTCGCGCACTTGCCCCAGTCGCCGCCGGACAGTGCGTCCTGGGCCTCTGAGTATAATTTGTTATTCGACCAGGTAGCCGTCTCGTCCTGCTTCTGCGGCAAGCCGTGGCAGCCGGCGATGAGGGCCGCGGCCGCTACCGCCGCAGCCCGGGCGGCGACGGTTCTGGCCGTGCGTTTGGTCGAATTCATCATGCTCGCATGTCCTAGCTTCAAGTCTCGGTGACCCAGTCTAAATGACCCGTTCAAGTTCGCAGAATGCCCAGCCGGGCACACCAAATCGCGAAGATTATAGCCCAAGCGATCGGCCCGCCGACGCTGCATCGGGGGATTCCCTCGATGACGATCTGACCGGCGACGCCATGCAGCCGCCCGTCGTGCCGTCCGCGGTGGTCGACGAGGCGCCGCGCGTCGTCGAAGTGCCGCTGTCGCTCGCGGGGGAGCGCCTCGACAAGGCGCTTGCCCAGCTGTTCCCCGAATTCTCCCGCAGCCGCCTGCAGAGCTGGATCGAGGCACAGCGCGTGCTGGTCGACGGCGCGCCGGCGAAGATCCGCCAGCCGGTGCCGCTCGGCGCGAGGATCGAGCTCGTGCCCGACCTGCTGCCCGAGCAGCTCGCGTTCACGCCGGAGCCCGTGCCGCTCGACGTGATCTACGAGGACGACGCGCTCGTCGTGATCAACAAGCCGGCCGGCCTCGTCGTGCATCCGGCCGCCGGCAACTGGAGCGGCACGATCCTCAACGGGCTGCTGCATCGCTACGGCGACGCGGCGGCCGGCCTGCCGCGCGCGGGCATCGTCCACCGGCTCGACAAGGAAACGTCCGGCCTGATGGTGGTGGCCCGCACGCTGGCCGCGCAGACGGACCTCGTGCGCCAGCTGCAGGCCCGCACGGTGAAGCGCCGCTACTTCGCGCTCGTGTGGGGCACGATGCCCGAGGAAGGCACGATCGACGCGCCGATCGGCCGCGATCCGCGCGAACGTACGCGCATGGCCGTCGTCACGGGCGCGTCGGGCAAGCCCGCGCGCACGCATTTCCGCACGGTTGACACATGTCTGTGGCAACGTCAGCCGGTTTCGGCGATCCAGTGCGATCTCGAAACCGGCCGTACGCACCAGATCCGCGTGCACTGCGCGCACGCCGGGCACCCGCTGCTCGGCGATCCCGTCTACGGGCGGGCGCGCGGCAAGCGCTCGGTCACGCCGCTGCCGGACGGGTTCGCACGACAGGCGCTGCATGCGTGGCGGCTCGGCCTCGTGCATCCGGTCACGGGCAAGGCGATGCAATGGCGCTGCCCGCTGCCGGACGACATGAACGCGCTCGTCGCGGCGCTCGGCTTCGGGCAGGGCGACGAGGAATTCGACGACGACGACGGTGTCTACGACGATGACGATTTCGGCGGCGAGTATCACGATGACGAGCCGTATCTGGACGACGATGAGGAGGCGTGAGTGTCGATGACGAACCTGGCGCCGTTGACGTGGCAGGACTGCGTGCGGCCCGACTGGCAGGTGTCGCCGCGCGTGCGTGCGCTGATCACGACGCGCGACGGCGGCGTGAGCGAAGGCCCGTACGGGCGCTGGCAGGATGGGGACGCGTTGCCGGGCGGGATGAATCTCGGCCTGCATACCGGTGACGAGCCGGCCCATGTCGCCGCGAATCGCACGCGTTTGCTCGCCCTCGCCGGCCAGTCGAGCGCCGCATGGCTCGAGCAGGTCCACGGCGCGGAAATCGTCCGCGCGGACGAGGTGATCGCGGCGGCCCCCGCGGCCGCGGCGCCGGTGCTGGCCGACGCGAGCGTCACGGACCGGGCCGGCGCCGTCTGCGTCGTGATGGTCGCGGATTGCCTGCCCGTGCTGCTGTGCGACGCGCAGGGCCGTGCGGTCGGCGCCGCGCATGCGGGCTGGCGCGGGCTCGCGGCCGGCATCGTCGAACGGACCGCGGCACGCGTCGCGGCGCTGGCCGGCGGCGCGACGGACACGCTGCACGCGTACCTCGGGCCGGCGATCGGCCCGCAGGCGTTCGAGGTCGGCGCGGACGTGCGCGACGCGTTTCTCGACACGGCTCCGCAGTCGGAGCATGATGAAACCCGGCTCGCGTTCGTCGCGATCGACGGCGCGCCCGGCAAGTTTCTCGCCGATCTCTACGCGCTCGCGCGCCTGCGTCTCGCGCGTGCGGGCGTGGCGCACGTGAGCGGCGGGACGGCCTGTACGGTCACCGAACGCGCACGCTTCTATTCGTACCGCCGCGATCGCGTGACGGGCCGCATGGCGGCGGCGATCTGGCTGGCCGATTGACGGCATGCGCATGCCCGTGGGCTTTGCTGCATCTTGAAATCGGGTTATCTCGATATTTAGACTGCAATGCGGCGCGGCATGCGCAACTGAATGAAAAATCCCGGAGTCAAGCCAAACAAAATGTTTTATGTTTCGCCGGAAGCCTTGTCCCGCCTGTTGCGCGCGGATTATCTCCGTGCGGAAATGTTCAGTGGTTTGACTTGGCGCTTCACATGGGGAAAACGATAATGATAAAAATACCGCACTGCGGCAGAATCTGGAGACGCCTCTCCAGAGCATGACGGCCCGGCTCGCAGCCGGCACGCCGCGCGCGAGCAGGATTTCACGATTGACGCTCACGAATCACCGGTAAGGCAGGTAATGACAGCATCGAAAAATTCGTCGACGTCCGCTCAGGCGGGCACTTCCTCGGGCAGCACCGGTTTCGATCCGGCCGCCCAGCCGATGCAGCAGATGTTCGAGTCGTGGCTGAACGCGTGGCGCGGTTTTGCAGATCCGGCGCGCGCCGCGACTGCGTCGGCCACCGTCAATCCGTTCGCGACATTCCAGTTCCCGGCTTCGTTCCCGTTCCAGATGCCGTCGATGCCCGATCTCGGTGGCCTCGCGGGTCTTGGCGGCATGGCGTCGCCGTTCGTGGGGCTGAAGCTGCCGGTTGCCGCGATTCCGCCCGAACGGCTCCAGGCGCTGCAGGCCGACTACGCGCGCGATTGCATGACGCTGATGCAGCAGGCCGCTGCCGCGAAGCTCGAATCCCCCGAACTGAAGGACCGCCGCTTCAGCGGCGATGCGTGGAAATCGTCGCCCGCGCATGCGTTCGCGGCTGCGTGGTATCTGCTCAACGCGCGCTATCTGCAGGAACTGGCCGATTCGCTGCAGACCGATCCGAAGACGCGCGAGCGCATCCGCTTCACGGTCCAGCAATGGACGGCGGCCGCCGCGCCGAGCAACTTCCTCGCACTCAATCCCGACGCGCAGAAATCGATTCTCGAAACGCAGGGCGAAAGCCTGCGGCAGGGGATGATGAACCTGCTCGGCGACCTGCAGCGCGGCAAGATTTCGCAGACCGACGAATCGCAGTTCGTGGTCGGCAAGAACCTCGGGTGTACTGAAGGTGCGGTCGTCTACGAGAACGACCTGATCCAGCTGATCCAGTACGCGCCGAAGACGGACAAGGTGTTCGAGCGGCCGCTGCTGATCGTCCCGCCGTGCATCAACAAGTTCTACATCCTCGATCTGCAGCCCGAGAATTCGCTCGTCGCGCATGCACTGTCGAACGGTCATCAGGTGTTCCTCGTGTCGTGGCGCAATGCGGACGCTTCGGTCGCGCACAAGACGTGGGACGACTACATGAACGAAGGGCTGCTCGCGGCGATCGACGCCGTGCAGCAGGTCAGCGGCCGCGAGCAGATCAACACGCTCGGCTTCTGCGTCGGCGGCACGATGCTCGCGACCGCGCTCGCGGTGCTCGCCGCACGCGGCGAACATCCGGCCGCGTCGATGACGCTGCTGACCGCGATGCTCGACTTCAGCGATACCGGCATCCTCGACGTGTTCGTCGACGAGGCGCACGTGCAGATGCGCGAGCAGACCATCGGCGGCAAGAACGGCACGCAACCGGGGCTGATGCGCGGCGTCGAGTTCGCGAACACGTTCTCGTTCCTGCGTCCGAACGACCTCGTGTGGAACTACGTCGTCGACAACTACCTGAAGGGCCGCACGCCCGCGCCGTTCGACCTGCTGTACTGGAACAGCGATTCGACGAGCCTGCCGGGCCCGATGTACGCGTGGTACCTGCGCAATACCTATCTCGAGAACAAGCTGCGCGAACCGGGCGCGCTGACCGTGTGCGGCGACGCCGTCGACCTGTCGCTGATCGACGTGCCGACCTTCATCTACGGTTCGCGCGAGGATCACATCGTGCCGTGGCAGACCGCCTACGCATCGACGTCGATCCTGTCGGGCCCGCTGAAATTCGTGCTCGGCGCGTCGGGGCACATCGCGGGCGTGATCAATCCGCCGGCGAAGAAGAAACGCAGCTACTGGATCAACGACGACCTGCCCGAATCGGCGGACGACTGGTTCGCCGGTGCCACCGAGCAGCCGGGCAGCTGGTGGACGACGTGGGTCGAATGGCTCGACCAGTACGGCGGACGCAAGGTGGCGCCGCCCGCCGAGGCCGGTTCCGCGCAGTTCCCGGTGATCGAGCCGGCGCCGGGGCGCTACGTGTTGCAGCGCGATTGACGAAAACCGGACAGCGGCGCACGCTGTCCGGTGCACCGCAGTTTTTTTAACAGGGCCGGTAACGATGCGCCGTGTCGTGCGGGCCTGGAGGAAAGGGAAATGACGGACGTAGTGATCGTATCGGCCGCGCGAACCGCGGTCGGCAAATTCGGTGGCTCGCTTGCGAAGGTTGCGGCGCCGGAACTGGGCGCGACGGTGATCCGCGCGGTGCTGGAGCGTGCGGGCGTGAAGCCCGATCAGGTGAGCGAAGTGATCATGGGCCAGGTGCTGACGGCCGGTTCGGGGCAGAACCCGGCGCGCCAGTCGCTGATCAAGGCCGGCCTGCCGACGGCAGTGCCGGGGATGACGATCAACAAGGTGTGCGGCTCGGGCCTGAAGGCCGTGATGCTGGCGGCGAACGCGATCGTCGCGGGCGACGCGGACATCGTGATCGCGGGCGGCCAGGAGAACATGAGCGCGTCGCCGCACGTGCTGCCGGGCTCGCGCGACGGGTTCCGGATGGGCGACGCGAAGCTGGTCGACACGATGATCGTGGACGGCCTGTGGGACGTGTACAACCAGTACCACATGGGCATCACGGCGGAGAACGTCGCGAAGGAATACGGGATCACGCGCGAAGAGCAGGACGCGTTCGCGGCGTTGTCGCAGAACAAGGCGGAAGCCGCGCAGAAGGCCGGCCGCTTCAACGACGAAATCGTGCCGGTGTCGATCCCGCAACGCAAGGGCGAGCCGCTGCAGTTCGCGACCGATGAGTTCGTGCGTCACGGCGTGACGGCGGAATCGCTGTCGGGGCTGAAGCCGGCGTTCTCGAAGGACGGCTCGGTGACGGCGGCGAACGCGTCGGGGCTGAACGACGGCGCGGCGGCGGTGCTGGTGATGTCGGCGCAGAAGGCGGCGGCGCTCGGCCTGACGCCGCTCGCGCGGATCAAGGCATATGCGAACGCGGGCGTCGATCCGAGCGTGATGGGCATGGGTCCGGTGCCGGCATCGCGCCGGTGCCTGGAGCGCGCGGGCTGGACGCCGGGCGACCTGGACCTGATGGAAATCAACGAAGCGTTCGCGGCGCAGGCGCTGGCGGTGCACAAGCAGATGGGCTGGGACACGTCGAAGGTAAACGTGAACGGCGGGGCGATTGCGATCGGTCACCCGATCGGCGCGTCGGGCTGCCGGATCCTGGTGACGCTGCTGCACGAGATGGTCAAGCGCGATGCGAAGCGCGGGCTGGCGTCGCTGTGCATCGGCGGCGGGATGGGCGTCGCGCTCGCGGTCGAGCGTCCGTAACCGGCCGTTCGTTACCGTCGAACCGAATCCGGGGCACCGGCCGATTGCGGCTTCGGCCGGCGCCACGTGAAGTCAGAGGGGGCCTCGGCAGCTCTCGAAACCAAAATATGGAGTGAGATTCATGTCTCAGCGAATTGCGTACGTAACGGGCGGGATGGGCGGCATTGGCACCAGCATCTGCCAGCGTCTGTTGAAGGACGGCTTCAAGGTCGTCGCGGGTTGCGGCCCGAACTCGCCGCGCCGCGTGAAATGGCTCGAGGACCAGAAGGCGCTCGGGTACGATTTCATCGCGTCGGAAGGCAACGTCGGCGACTGGGACTCGACCAAGGAAGCATTCGACAAGGTCAAGGCCGAAGTCGGCGAGATCGACGTGCTGGTCAACAACGCGGGCATCACGCGCGACGTCGTGTTCCGCAAGATGACGCATGAAGACTGGACGGCCGTGATCGACACCAACCTGACGAGCCTGTTCAACGTGACGAAGCAGGTGATCGACGGAATGGTCGAGCGCGGCTGGGGCCGCATCATCAACATTTCGTCGGTGAACGGCCAGAAAGGGCAATTCGGCCAGACCAACTACTCGACCGCGAAGGCCGGCATCCACGGCTTCACGATGTCGCTCGCACAGGAAGTCGCGACGAAGGGCGTGACGGTCAACACCGTGTCGCCGGGCTACATCGGCACCGACATGGTGAAGGCGATCCGCCCCGACGTGCTCGAGAAGATCGTCGCGACGATCCCGGTGCGGCGTCTTGGCGGGCCGGAGGAAATCGGTTCGATCGTCGCGTGGCTCGCGTCGAACGATTCCGGCTTCGCGACGGGCGCCGACTTCTCGCTGAACGGCGGCCTGCACATGGGCTGACGCCCGGGCTGCGCGGGCCGGGTGGCCGCGCAGCCGGGTATGTTCCGAAGGCCCCCGCCTCCCGGATTCGGGCGGCGGGGATTCGTCACTTGCGCAACGCTGCACTGAAAGGCGTTACATGACTACTACAAAGAAGACGGCCGAACGGCTCATCAAGAAGTACCCGAACCGCCGGCTCTACGATACCGAGACAAGCACGTACATCACGCTCACCGATGTGAAGCAGCTCGTGCTGGAGCAGGAGGATTTCAAGGTCGTCGATGCGAAATCCAACGAAGACCTGACGCGCAGCATCCTCCTGCAGATCATCCTCGAGGAGGAAAGCGGCGGCGTGCCGATGTTCTCGTCGTCGATGCTGTCGCAGATCATCCGTTTTTACGGTCATGCGATGCAGGGCATGATGGGCACGTACCTGGAAAAGAACATCCAGGCGTTCATCGACATCCAGAACAAGCTCGCGGATCAGTCGAAGAACCTCTACGAAGGTAACGCGATGAATCCGGAAGTCTGGTCGCAGTTCATGAACATGCAGGCGCCGATGATGCAAGGGATGATGACCAGCTACATCGAGCAGTCGAAGAACATGTTCGTGCAGATGCAGGAGCAGATGCAGAACCAGGCGAAGTCGATGTTCAGCACGTTCCCGTTCAAGCAGCCGGGATCGTCGGAGCCGGAGAAGAAGTAAGCGGCGATCCGGTGTGGGCGCGCAAAGTGTCGCGCCGGCATTGTTCGGGACGGCAACGGGGCGCGTCGCGGAACGATTGACCGCGCGGTGGTATTGCCCGCGAGTACATGCGCGTTGTCGTGCCGTAGTACATCAGTGCAGATTAAAACGCACAAGGCCGACCGGCAAAGCCCGGTCGGCCGAATATCAGATAAAGCGCTGATTGTAAAAAATGCCGATGGCCGGATTTTCGACCGGCTTATCGAACCGCGAAGCGGCCTGCCGCCGATCCGTTCGCGCAGTTGTTTCCGTAAATAAAGAGATTTCTATTTTCGGAAAATGCCGAATAGATGATCGGGAAAACTTCCTTTGCGCTGAACGAATAAATGCCGTCGTTGATGGATACAAGAAGATTGCCGCTCGTATCGGTTTCGATCTTGTCGATCTTGCCTGCCTTGCAAAGCGATTCCGCGGAGGCGTATGAGGATGCAGCAAGCATCATGACCGAAACGAGGGCGGCCGCGAGTTTTCTCATGGTCTTTCCTTGGTGAATGAGTGGATTGCTTGAGTTGTGATGCAGGTAATACACGGTTCAGTATTGGCTGGCCAAATAGGTGCCGATGTCTGATCGCCGTGAAATATATCCGAGATTAATCAGGTGTTGAATGGGGGTGGCGGATTTGGAAATGGTTTTTATGAATTGTTGAGTATTTCAAACTATTCTTGTGAATTGTGTGTTTTGCTGTCAAACAAGGGTCGGGGTAATTGGATGGTTGCGGAAAAATAAATTTATTTGTGATTTTTGGTTGTGATTTGGTTTGTGGGGTTTTTGATTTATTTCTCTATTTTTTATTTGTTCGGCCGGATTTTTGAATAATCACCGACGAAATGCACAAGACCATCGACGAGCGTGCCGCCGTGCCGGCCGATCGGTCGGGCAAAGGGCTGATCGCGCTGGCGCGGGCCGAGTGCCAGTGCTCGCGAAATAGGCGGGCGGCCCGTTGGCGGGCTTCGAGGCGAGCCGCGATCTCGTTCAGGGCGATGCGCGAGGCGCACACACTTCGTAGGCGTGTTTCGGCGCGCTACGCGTGCGGCCTGCAGCCAGAGCGAGGATTGGGCCGCCGGTGCGGTTTGTCAGTATCGCGCGGTGACTGCGATCGATGGCGGGAAGATTCGCCCGGTGGCGTTCTGCGAGGCGCTGGCGCAGGCTGCGATGACGATGGCGCGCAGGTTGGGTGGGTGCGTGTGGGGACGCCCGATAGCGATAGTCACGTGCCGGCGCCGACAACCTGCCGGCCGCAACTCCATACGGAGCTGTGGCTGATCGGCGATGGCGACGATGCGGTCTGGTTCAACCGGTGCCAGACGGCAGCGGCGTATCCTGAGTGAGCATCGGATCGAGTGTGGGCCTGCTTCCGCGGACTTTTTTGCGATTTCGTCACGGAATTGGATGCGTCACGACTCTGGATCGAATCCGTGTTCGTCGTCCGACGGCGGGAGGTCGAGCACGAGCTTGACCGCGCTGTAGTTGGCCTTGAGCGAAAACACGCGGCCGATCACGAGAAACGTCTGCCGCGAATTTTCCAGTTCGACGAAATCGCCGGGCTGCGGTACGTGCGCGCCCTGATCGTAGGAGAAGCTGGTGCTGGTTTGCTCACCGATGGCTTCTGCCGCGTGCTCGGTGAATTCGATCGTGATGTGGGTGGTCATGCGAATCCCGTTGAGTGGATGGAAGTGAGCGGATGCCGGGATTTTCGCATAGCGGCCGCTCGCGCCCGCGGCGATTGTCGTGCGCTGGTGGTTGCGGATCGTGCTTGCCCGCCGGACTTCGGCTCACTCGAGCATGCACGCGTCGAGGGTTTCCCGCGAGCGCGGCAGCGCGATCGCAGCGGCCCGGCCGAAGCCGGGCTGGGCGCGGAACGAAGTGAGGCGGCGGTTATTTCTCCGCAAACGTGCCTGCTTCCACCAATGTCATCTTGCCGGGGTCCAGGTACGTGCGGATGGCGGTGTTGACCTGCTCGACGGTCAACGCGCGGACGCGCTCGGGATAGGTGTCCAGGTCACTCAGCGGGCGGTCCTGGAGCACCGTCTGCGCAATCATGGCGGCCATCTGCCCGGTGGTTTCCATCGCGACTTGATGGCGGCCGATCATGCCGTCCTTGCGTGCATCCAGTTCGGCCTGGGTAACACCCTCTTTCCACCAGGCATCCAGAATCCGGCGCGTGCTGGCGACGCCCTTGTCCAGCAGGAGCGGGGCGAAGCTGCTGGTGATGACGAATGCGCCGTCCATCAGCGAGAGCCCGGACAGGCCGGCACGGATGCCGTAGGTCAGGCCTTCCTTGTCGCGGACCCCTGCCATCAGGCGGCCCGTGAAGCCGTTGCCCAGGATGTTGACAGCCGCGCTGAGGGGCAGATAGTCGGCATCGCTGGCGCGCAGGTCGATGGCCTGACCCAGCATCACGCTGACGGATTCCTTGTCCCGCACGGCGATGCGCTGCGTGTCGGGCCGGCTTGCCTTGCGTGGCGGGCCCTGTCGCACGAGTGCCTGGCCCCCGCTCCAGCCCGCGAAGGCTTCGGTCACCATGGACTGCAGGCGGCGAGGGTCTGCGCCGCCCACCACGACCAGCGTCATATGTGCGGGTCCGTAATAGGCTTGATGAAAGGCCTTGATGTCGTCCAGCGTGGCAGCGGCGATCGCTTCGAGCATCCGTTCGCGCGGCACCGGTGCGTTGAGGTGGGCATCGGGGTAAATGGACCGATTCAGCGCCTCGGCGGCCCGAACCGACGGGTTTTCTCCGGCGTTACGGACCGCGGCCTCCAGCCGGCTCTTGGCCTTGGCCAGCTCCTCCGGCTTGAAGGCCGGCAGGCGCAACTGCTCGGCCATCAGGTCGATCAGCGTCGACAAATCCTTGGTCAGGCTTTGGCCGTGTATGGCGACATAGCCGCCGTCGGTCTGGAACGACAACTGGGCGCCCAGGCTTTCCAGCAGCGCGGAGATCGCCACCTTGTCGCGACGGGTGCTGCCCTCCTGCAGCAGCATGCCCGTCAGCAACGGCACGGCGGGATTGGCCGCCTTGCTGGCCGTGTCGGCATCGCCCAGGGGCATCACCCCGGTAAGGGACACCATTTCGTGCGGCGACATCGAATAGGTCAATAGCGTGATGCTGCCGGCCTGCGAGCGTACGACGCGGTCGGCTATGCCTGCCTGGGCCGCAACAGGCAGGCATAGCACGGCGAACCACACGAACCACGTCCGCAGATGGTTGAAACGAACCTGTTTCATGAAGATTTCTCCGGGACGAACCAGCCGGTGGTGCTCTGGTTTTCAATGAGGTACTTGCGGGCTACGCGCTGCACATCGGCGGGCGTCACCTTTTCCAGTTCTTCGAGCTCGGTGACGAACAGTGCCCAGTCGCCCAGCGAGACCGCGTTGCCCAATCGGGCGGACGTCGAGCGGACACCGTCACGCTGGTAGACCTGATCGGCCCGGTAAGGGCCCAGCACCCGCTGGATATCCTCGCGGGTGACGCCCTCGGTCTTGATCCGCTCCAGTTCGGTCCAGGCGATTTTCTCGGCCTGCTCGTGTTTCGCGCCGGGCGGCAGGCTGACCGTCACGACGAACGGACCGGGATCGCGCAGCGCATGGAAGCTGGCGCCGGCTTGCGTGGCAACCGTGGTGTCGACCAGTGCGCGATACAGCCGGCTGCTCTTGCCCTGGCTCAATACCAGGCCCAGTACGGTCAACGCAGCCGCATCGGGGTCGAGCGCGCGCGGCCCCTTGAAGGCAATGATCAGATTGCCCGTTGCGCCCGCGCGTTTGAGCACCAGCCTTCGCGGCCCCTGCTGCGGCGGCTCTTCGGTCGTGACAGCGGGAATGGCCTCGGGCGCGCGCGGGATGCCGCCGTAATACTGCCTGACCCATCCCAACGCCTGGTCCGGCCGGAAATCGCCGACCAGGATGACGGTGGCGTTGTCCGGCCAGTAGAAGGTGTCGTAGAAACGGCGCAGCTTGTCCACGCTCGCATGCTCGATATCGCTACGCCAGCCGATGGTGGGATGGTGGTAGGGGTGTGCCTGGTAAGCCGTGGCCATGACCTGCTGGAACAAGGCGGTGAAAGGGCTGTTCTCGCCGCGCTCGTACTCGTTGCGTACCACCGTCATCTCGCTGGCCAGGTCTTCCGGGCGCAGCAGGAGGTTGCGCATGCGGTCGGCCTCGATCGCGATGTAGCCTTCCAGCGCGTCGCGCCCGAGCGTGCCGAAGTAGTTGGTGCGGTCCATCGAGGTGGTTGCGTTGAAGTTCGCGCCCACGCGCTCCATGTAGCTGTTCAGTGAATTGCCGAGCGCCTTGTTGTAGTGCCGACTGCCCTTGAACATCAGGTGCTCGAGCAGGTGAGTGTCGCCGGTCGTGCCGGCGGCTTCGTTGCGTGATCCCACCCGGTACAACACCTGGAAACTGACCACCGTCGCAGCGGGATCGGGCACGGCAAGCACGGTAAGGCCGTTGGCATCCAGACGGTATTCGTCGATGCCGCCCAGGGAGCGCACGTGGGTAAAGCCCGGTACCTCGACGGGTTGGGCCATCGCCGTGCCTGCAATCAACGGGCACAGCGAGAGCCAGGTGCATATCAAACGTCGTACTGACATGGAGCGTCCTTTTTTGTAGGCAGGATGAACGCGGAAGATCGGGCGCCGGCTCGGCGGTCAGTCGACTGCGATGCGTCGAGCGCGGTGAACGTGAAGTCTTTCATATTTTCCGATGAATGTTGACGGATGACGCGTTGCGGGACATTGATGCCGTGATGCGTTCCCGCCCGGCGGCGCATCGCGCATCCGATTCGACGGTCGATGCCGCCGCCGATCGCCGGTTTTGCCTCGCCGCCCCTAAATGGCTGTAAACTCACGCTTTTGCTGCCACGCCCCCACATTCCAGATGTCCCAATCCCCCAAAGTAGGGTTCGTATCCCTCGGCTGCCCCAAGGCGCTCGTCGATTCCGAACAAATCATCACGCAGCTGCGCGCCGAAGGTTATGAAATCTCCGGCACCTATGACGGCGCCGACCTCGTCGTCGTGAACACCTGCGGCTTCATCGACGAAGCCGTGCAGGAAAGCCTCGACGCGATCGGCGAAGCGCTGACCGAGAACGGCAAGGTGATCGTCACCGGCTGCCTCGGTGCGAAGTCGAGCGCCAGCGGCTCGAACCTGATCGAGGAAGTCCACCCGAAGGTGCTCGCCGTCACCGGCCCGCACGCGGTGGGCGAAGTGATGCAGGCCGTGCATTCGCACCTGCCGAAGCCGCACGACCCGTTCACCGATCTCGTGCCGGCGGCCGGCATCAAGCTCACGCCGCGTCACTACGCCTACCTGAAGATTTCCGAAGGCTGCAACCACCGTTGCACGTTCTGCATCATCCCGTCGATGCGCGGCGACCTCGTGTCGCGCCCGGTCGCCGAAGTGATGCTCGAGGCCGAGAACCTGTTCAAGTCGGGCGTGAAGGAACTGCTCGTGATCTCGCAGGACACGAGCGCGTACGGCGTCGACGTGAAGTACCGCACGGGCTTCTGGAACGGCAAGCCGATCAAGACGCGCATGACCGACCTCGTCGCGGCGCTCGGCGAACTCGCCGCACAGTACGGCGCGTGGGTGCGCCTGCACTACGTGTACCCGTATCCGAGCGTCGACGAAGTGATTCCGCTGATGGCCGAAGGTCCGTTCAAGGGCCACGTGCTGCCGTACCTCGACGTGCCGTTCCAGCACGCGCACCCCGAAGTGCTGAAGCGCATGAAGCGTCCGGCGAACGCCGAGAAGGTGCTCGAGCGCGTGCAGAAGTGGCGCGAGATCTGCCCGGACCTGACGATCCGCAGCACGTTCATTGCAGGCTTCCCCGGCGAGACGGAAGAGCAGTTCGAAACGCTGCTCGACTTCATCCGCGAGGCGGAACTCGATCGCGTCGGCTGCTTCGCGTATTCGCCGGTCGAAGGCGCGACCGCGAACGAACTCGACGGCGCGCTGCCGGACGACGTCCGCGAGGCACGCCGTGCGCGCTTCATGGAAGTCGCCGAGGAAGTATCGGCGAACCGCATCCAGCGCAAGGTCGGCAAGACGCTCAAGGTCCTGATCGACGAGGTCAGCGAAGAAGGCGGCATCGGCCGTACGGCAGCCGATGCGCCGGAAATCGACGGTGTCGTCTATGTCGAGCCGGCGACGAAGGCATCGAAGCGCTACAAGGTCGGCGATTTCGTGTCCGTGAAGATCACGGGCGCCGACGGCCACGATCTGTGGGGCGAGGTGTAAGCGATGGCCGCCGCATTTCCGGAGATTCTCGCGCTCGGCGAGGCGATGATCGAATTCAACCAGTCGCAGCCGGGTCGTCCTGAATTCCTGCAGGGCTTCGGCGGCGACACGTCGAACTTCTGCATTGCGGCGGCGCGCCAGGGTGCGTCGACGGGCTTCGTATCGGCGATCGGCGACGATCCGTTCGGCCGCCTGCTGGCCGACATGTGGCACACGGAGAACGTCGACACGACGTACGTGCGGATCGACCGCACGGCGCCGACCGGCGTGTATTTCGTCACGCACGGCGCCGACGGCCACCAGTTCGACTATCTGCGTGCGGGCTCCGCGGCGAGCCGCTATGCGGCGGGCGACCTGCCGCTCGATGCGCTCGCGGCCGCGAAGGCCGTGCACCTGTCGGGCATCAGCCTCGCGATCAGCACGGCTGCGTGCGACGCGGCGTTCGCGGCGATCGACCATGCGCGTCGCCACGGCGCGAAGGTCAGCTTCGACACGAACCTGCGCCTGAAGCTGTGGCCGCTGCCGCGCGCCCGCGCGGTGATGCGCGAAGCGCTGCGCCAGACGGACATCTGCCTGCCGAGCTGGGACGATGTCACGGCACTGACGGGCGCGAACGATCGCGACGCGATCGTCGATGCGATGCTCGAACACGGGCCGCAGGTCGTCGCGCTGAAACTCGGCAAGGAAGGCGCGTATGTCGCGACGCCGAACGAGCGGCGCGTCGTGCCGGGCTTCACGGTCGAGGCCGTCGATGCGACGGGCGCGGGCGACTGCTTCGGCGGCGCGTTCGTCGCGCGGATCGTCGCGGGCGACGATCCGTTCGCGGCCGCGCGTTATGCGAACGCGGCGGCGGCGCTGTCGACGACGGGCTATGGTGCGGTCGCACCGATCCCGCAGCGCGACGCGGTGGAGCGCCTGATGCAGGGCTGACGTGCCCCTGCGCGCTGACCAGGGCCCACACGAAGAGCCGGGCACCGTCGCGATTTTCGAGCGAATCTGAAGCAAGGAGCAACACAAGGTGGGTCGATATTCGGAATGGCAACGGGCGCTCGTCGTCGCGGGCGCGCTGGCAGCGGCCCTTGCGATGCCGCGCGTGGTTGCGGCGCAGGCCGCTGCGCCGGGCGTGCAGCAGGATGAACCGGCACCGGCGCGGCCGCTGAAGCCGAATCCCGAGTTCGCCCGCCTGCCGCGCTACGAAGGCACGCTCGGCGACCGGCCGATCGTCGTGCATCTCGGCCCGAAGACGGACGAGGAAGGCGTGCACGGCGAATACCAGTTCGCCGATACGGGCGAGGTCGTGCTGCTCGCGGGCGATCGCGACGGCGATACGCTCGAGATCGAGGAATCGAACGACGGCACGAACATCACGGGCGTGTGGATCGGCCGTTTCGACACGACGGGCGACCTGAAGGCCGACCGGATGAACTCGGACGAGTCGGATCCGCAGCCGGTCGTGCTGCGCCTGGCGCCGGGCAAGCGCGCGGCGCTGCAGGTGCGCGACGGCCGCGTGCGGGAAATCGAGACGGTGGGCGGCATCGTCAACCTGCGCACCGACGACTGAGCGCGCGCTGGCTCGGTGCGCGCGGCGCGCATTGTACCGGGCCAGCCACGCCGATTTTGGCTAATCTAGCGACATATTCCGCAACCGAACGGCCTCGTGCCCGGCTTCCCGACATGACTGCATCCACTCCCAAGCGCGCGCTGCAAACCCGCATCGTTCAACCCGACGACGTCATTCCGGAAGGCTTCCGGTCGTTCGTGCCGCCGGTTGCACGCGCGTCGACGGTCGTGTTCCCCGATCTCGCGACGATGCGCGCGCTCGTCTGGCACAACGACAACCAGTGGCGCTACGGGCTGCACGCGACGCCGACGTCGCTCGCGCTCGCGCAGCGGCTCGCCGAGATCGAGGGCGGCGCGCATGCGCTGCTGCAGCCGTCGGGCCTCGCGGCGATCATGAACGTGTACTTCGGGATCGTGAAAGCGGGCGACGACGTGCTGATTCCGCACAACGTGTACGGGCCGAACGCCGATTTCGGCAACTGGCTCGCGAAGGATTTCGGCATTACCGTGCGCTTCTACGATCCGCTGATCGGCGCCGGCATCGCCGACCTGATCCAGCCGAACACGCGGCTGATCTGGATCGAGGCACCGGGCTCGGTGACAATGGAAGTGCCCGACGTGCAGGCCATCACCGCGGCCGCGAAGGCGCGCGGCATCGTCACCGCGATCGACAACACGTTCTCGGCGGGGCTCGCGTTCAAGCCGTTCGAGCACGGCGTCGACATCTCGGTGCAGGCACTGACCAAGTATCAGTCGGGCGGCAGTGACGTGCTGATGGGCGCGACGATCACCGCGAACGCGGAACTGCACGCGCAACTGAAGCTTGCGCGGATGCGCTGCGGGATCGGCGTGTCCGTCGACGATTGCTCGCTCGTGCTGCGCAGCCTGCCGAGCATGCAGGTGCGTTTCGACGCGCACAGCAAGAGCGCGCTCGCGCTCGCGCAATGGCTGAAGGCACGGCCGGAGATCGCGGCGGTGCTGCATCCGCAGATCGCCGACTGCCCGGGGCACGCGTCGTTCATGCGCGATTTCACGGGCGCGGGCGGGCTGTTCTCGGTGGTGTTCGACGAACGCTACAGCGCGGAGCAGATCGATCGCTTCGTCGAGTCGCTCGACCTGTTCGCGATCGGCTGGAGCTGGGGCGGTGCATGCAGCCTGGCGATGCCGTACGACGTCGCGTCGATGCGCCCGGACTGGCCGCATCGCGGCACGCTGGTGCGTTTCTACGTGGGCCTGGAAGATGAAGCCGACCTGCGTGCGGACATCGAACGCGCGATGCAGGACGTACTCGGATGATCGCAGGCCGAAAAGGCCTCGTGGAATGACAAAACGCCGGCGCGATGCAACATCGCGCCGGCGTTTTTCATGGGCGGTGCGGCGGGATCAGAACAGCCGCAGCAGCCCGTCGAGGCCGACGTGATCGAACGCGACCGTCGCCGCGTCGCGCACGACGGGCTTCGCGTGGAACGCGACCGACAGCCCGGCTTCGGCCATCATCTTCAGGTCGTTCGACCCGTCGCCCATCGCGATCGCGCGGCTCGGCGCGAGGCCGAGCGACGCGCAGGTGTCGCGCAGCAGGCGCGCCTTCACGTCCGCGTTGACGATCTCGCCGAGCACCTTGCCGGTCAGCTTGCCGTCGACGATTTCGAGCGTGTTCGCATAGGCGTAGTCGAGGCCGAGGCGGGCTTTCAGCCGCTCGGTGAAGAACGTGAAGCCGCCCGACACGAGCAGCGTCTTCATGCCGGCGGCCTTCACACCGGCCAGCATCGTCTCGGCGCCGGGCGACAGTTGCAGCCGTTCTTCGTACACGCGCTCGAGCGCGTGCGCGTCGAGCCCGGCCAGCAGCGCGACGCGGCGCGTGAGGCTTTCGTTGAAGTCGCGGATCTCGCCGCGCATCGATGCTTCGGTGATCTCGGCGACCTGCGTTTTCAGCCCGCAGAAGTCGGCGATCTCGTCGATGCATTCGATCGTGATCAGCGTCGAATCCATGTCCATCACGGCCAGCCCGAAATCGCCGAGCGTGCGGCCGGCTTCGACGAACGCGAAGTCGAGCGCGTGCGTGCCGCAGTACGCGTCGATGTCGAGGCGCTGCGCCGGATTCGCGTTTTCGATGCGCAGCGCGTGATCGTCGGTCTGCACGATGCGGGTGCCGCGCGACAGCGCGAGCAGCGGTTTGTGATGGGCGTCCGACAGCGGTGCAAGACTCTGGATGACGAGGTTGTGGGTCATGACGGGATGGTTGGGAGACGAATGAAATGCGTGCGCGGCCAACGGGTGGCCGCCTGCGGACGCGGGCCCGTCCGGCGTCGGGCCCTTGCGTGGCGAACGCGTCATTGTAGCCGGTTGGCCGTGCCGGGCGGTCGGGGGCGGATCGAAACCGGGTTCGGTGCAGCGGTTACCGTACGTCCTGGCCGTCCCAGTACGGCGGATCGCCGAAATGCTCGGCGAGGAACGCAATGAACGCGAGCGTTTTCAGCGGCACGTGCGCGCGGCTCGGATAGACGGCCCAGATCGCGACTTCGTCCGCGAACGGATAGTCGTCGAGCACCGTGACGAGTGCGCCGCTCGCGAGCAGCGGGCCGACGTCCCAGGTCGACTTGATCGCGATCCCGAAGCCGTCGACGAGCGCTTCGCGGATCGCCTCGCCGTTGCTCGCGACGAGCCGGCCGCCGACCCGCACGGTCAGCGGGCCTTGCGGCGTCGTGAACGACCAGTCGCGCTGGTCGCCGAGGATCACGCATTCGTGCTGCGTCAGGTCGGCCGGATGGCGCGGCGTGCCGTGCTCGGCGAGATACGCCGGCGAGCAGCACAGCACGCGGCGGTTGGTCGCGAGCTTGCGCGCGACGAGCGTCGAATCCTTTAGCGCACCGAGGCGGATCGCGACGTCGTAGCCGTCGTCGACGAGATCGACGATTTCGTCGGACAGCCGCAGGTCGAGCGACACCGACGGGTAGCGGCGCAGGAACGCGGGAATCACCGGCGCGACGTGCTGGCGGCCGAACGACGACGACATCGACACCTTCAGCCGCCCGTACGGCTCGGTGCGGCCATGGCCGACCGACGCGCGCGCGGCGTCGGCGGCCGACAGCAGCGCGTCGGCGCGCGCCATGAAGATCTCGCCGTCCTGCGTGAGGCTGATGCGGCGCGTGGTGCGGTGCAGCAGCCGCGCGCCGAGCTGGCGTTCGAGCTGCGCGATGCGTGCGCTGGCGACCGCGGCCGACACGCCGAATTCGCGCCCGGCCGCCGTGACGTTCGCGAGCAGCGCCGCGCGCACGAACAGTGCGACGTCGAGCAAATCGAGCGGTTTGTCGGGCGCCGGAATCGGATCGAGCGTCATTATTCTGAAATTCCTGAAAATGTTTCAGGAAATATAGCGGTTTTCTCGAAGGATCGGGTTGACTACGATGACGTTCATGGGGCTGCGTCGCGGCCCGCCCGGATTCCCTGAAAGGAGTATCGAGATGAAAGCCGTTGGACTGACCCGCTATCTGCCGATCGACGACCCGCAAGCCTTGCTCGACGTGGAGCTGCCGCAGCCCGTGCCGGGCCCGCGCGACCTGCTCGTGAAGGTCGAGGCGATTTCCGTGAACCCGGTTGACACCAAGGTGCGCGCGCCGAAGCCGCAGGTCGAGGAGACGCCGCGCGTGCTCGGCTGGGACGCGGCCGGCACGGTCGTCGCGGTCGGCGCCGACGTGACGCTGTTCCGCCCCGGCGACGAAGTGTTCTACGCGGGCAGCATCACGCGGCCCGGCGCGAACAGCGAATTCCACACGGTCGACGAACGGATCGCCGCGCTGAAGCCGCGCACGCTCGACTTCGCCGCGTCGGCGGCGCTGCCGCTCACCGCGCTGACCGCGTGGGAAGCGTTGTTCGACCGGCTGCGCGTGTCGCCGCAGGGCGCGGACGCCGGCAAGTCGGTGCTGATCATCGGCGGCGCGGGCGGCGTGGGATCGATCGCGATCCAGCTTGCGAAGACGCTCGGCAAGCTGCACGTGATCGCGACCGCGTCGCGGCCGGCATCGGCCGACTGGGTGCGCGCGCTCGGCGCGGACGCGGTGGTCGACCATTTCGGCGACCTGCCTGCGCAACTGCGCGAGGCCGGCCATCCGAACGTCGACTACGTGCTGATCTTCAACGACACGGATCGTCATTTCCCTGCCGCCGCGGAAATCATCCGCCCACAGGGCGGTATTTGCACGATCGTCGAGAACGGGAAGCCGGTGCCGGTCGAACTGCTGAAGGCGAAGAGCGCCGCGTTTCACTGGGAGTTCATGTTCACGCGTGCCATGTTCGAGACGCCGGACATGATCGAGCAGCACCGGATCCTCGGCGAAGTCGCGCGGCTCGTCGACGGCGGCACGCTGCGCACGACGCTCGGCGAACAGCTCGGCACGATCAACGCGGCGAACGTGCGACGCGCGCACCAGCTGCTCGAGGGCGGGCGCGCGATCGGCAAGCTCGTGCTGAGCGGGTTCTGAGCGACTGCGCGCGTAACTAAGGTTGCGACGCCGCGAACGCAAGCGGGGTAACACCCGATGCGTTTGCGGCGCATTGCATCGCGCTTGGCGGTAGACTGGCAACGCATCATGCATCGAAAACCGCGCGGCACGCGCGTGCCCCGCATTACAAGGAGGTCAGCATGAGCCAACGCAGCTTGTCAGTCGCCGCATCGTGGTCGGTCGTGTTCGCGGCGGCGTGCGTCAGTGCGAGCGTATTCGCGGCGCCGCCGGTCAAGGGCAGCCTGAAGGGCGGCGGTACGGGGCAGCTCGAATACACCGTCAAGGTCGACTCGAAGGCCTTCGGCAATACGCAGGAGACCCGCAAGATCCGCTCGGGCGAGACAGACGATTTCAACTGGAAATCGGTGCCGCCGAGCGGCGCGGTCGCGATGCCGGACGGCTGTCCGAACGCCGACAACCTGCCGCGCGACGAGAACGGTGCGATGGTGCGCCAGACCCAGGTGCGGCTCGCGCCGTCGGTCGACGCGAAGGGTGTCGCCAACGTGCAGATGAGCTTCCAGGCGGCCGCACCGAAGGGTACGCGCAGCGTGACGGCCGGCGGCAAGTCGCTGCAGTGCCCGGACGTCGTGTCGGTGAGCCAGGTGAAGTGGGTGTCGATCCCGACCAACGGCGGGTCGAAGTCCGTGACGATGAGCGACGGCACCAAGGTGACGGTGTCGATCAAGCGCTGAGCGGCGCGCGGGCCGGCGTTTCGTCCGGTGCGCGCGCAACGGATTCGGCCGGCCGCGTGAGCGGGGCGGCACGCGAGCGTTGCGCGCCGCCGTTGCGCGGTTTCCCGCCACCTGCTTCGCGGGTCGGTGCCGCTGCCGTGTATCAGCGGTGCGTGACGTCATGCCGATGTCACGCTATGCTCGCCCGCATCCTTTCCTTCCCGTAACGATTCCCGATGAAACGTCGAATGCGCGTGCTGCTGTCTGCCGTTGCGTTCGTCGCCGCGCATGCATATGCGGCCGACGATTGCAGTTTCGTGAAGAAGGTCGAGCTGCCGTCGCGGCAGCAGGTGGCCGTCGTGTCGAGCGGCGCACTCGAACCGTGCTCGACCGGCAGCTACGCGGTGCGTGTGTATTCGACCGCGCATGTCGCACCGGGCTTCGATACCGACGATTACGTGACGGGCGTGCTGCATGCGCGCGATGGCACGGTCACCGATGCGTTCGCGGCCGACCTCGGCACCCGCGCGCCGCAGGCGCTCGTCGTGACCACGCGTTCTGCCGGCAGCGGCGGCTACGTCGGCGCGCAGGCCTATGCGACGACGCCGCGCGCGGTGCGGCTCGTCGCTTCGGTCGACGGGCTCGCGCCGGACGCGGACATCGCAGCCGCGTTGCGACAGGCGATCGCCAAGCGTCGCGTCGCGCGCTGAGCGCACACCGCGCGAACGCATCGCGCGGTGCCCGTGCGCGTCAGTGCGCGCGCTCCTCGAGCCGTGCCGCGAGGAAGCGATGATCGGCCGAGAACAGCCGGCGATAGGTCATCAGCACCGCGCCGACGGTGCCGAGCGCGGACGCCGCGGCGATCAGGAACATGATCACGATCTGGTAGCGCACGGCCTGCAGCGGCGACTGGCCGGCCAGCACCTGGCCCGTCATCATGCCCGGCAAGGTGACGACGCCGACGACGGCCATCTGGTTCAGCGTCGGCAGCATGCCCGCGCGCACGGCCTGGCGCGCGGCGTCCTGCGCGGCTTCCCAACGCGTGGCGCCGAGCGCGAGCGCCGTTTCGACGCGGTCGCGGCGCGCCGTGAGCTCTTCCATCATCCGCTCGACGCCGAGCGACACGCCCGTCAGCGTATTGCCGAGAATCATCCCGAGGATCGGAATCGCGTACTGCGGTGCGTACCACGGATGGATGCGGATCACGACGAACAGCCCGACCGCCGCGACGAACCAGCTGCTGAACCAGATCGACGCGATGCTGTCGATGCGCTGGCCGCGATACGTGCGCTTGCCGCGGCCCGCGCCGGCGAAGCCGGCGATCAGCGTCATCAGCGCGGTGAGCGGCAACACGACGGTCCAGTGCGGATGGCCGAACACCCAGCCGAGCACGTAGCCGATCGCGAGCAGCTGCACGACGGTGCGCACCGCCGCGAGCGCGAGCTTGCGGCCGAGACCGAGCGACAAGGCCGCCGAGATCGCACCGTTGACGGCGACGAGCGCGGCGGCGATGCCGACGTCGACGAGGCTCAGGTCCTGCAGTGCCGGGCTCATTGCGCAGCCTCCGTCGGGTTCGCGACATGCATGACGCCGGCCTGCATCACGAGCCGCATCGTGCCGATCCGCGCGGCCTGGGCCGGATCGTGAGAGATCCACATGTACGCGCGGGCGTCGGCCGCCGCGTCGAACCACGCACCGACGAGTGCCTCGATCGCGCGTGCCGATTCGGGATCGAGCGCGGAGGTCGGCTCGTCGAGCAGCAGCACATCGGGATCGAGCTGCAGCACGCGCAGCAGCGCCGCGATCTGCGCTTCGCCGCCGGACAGGTCGCTCGCGCGCTTGTCGAGAAAGTCGGGGCCGCGGCCGGCCTGCGCGGCGAGCGCTTCGGCACGCGCGCGATCGAACGACACGTCGCGATAGATCGCGAGCGAATACGGATAGCGCAATTGCGATTCGACGGTGCCGTCCATCTGCGCGGGGCGCTGGCGCACGTACGCGACGCTGCGCCGGTAGCGCGGGATCGTACCGCGCCGGATCCGGTGGCCGTGCCACAGGATGTGGCCGCCGTCGAGCGGGTCGAGCAGCGCGAGCGCGCGCAACAGCACGCTCTTGCCCGACCCCGAGGGGCCGGTGATAGCAATTCGCGATCCCGCAGCGAGGCTGAAATCGGTCGGGGCGAGCAGGGTCTTGCCGCTGCTGGCGTCACGCCGTGTAATGCGCTGCGCATCGATGAGGCCGGTGGGGGCTGTCATGTCACAAATGAAAAAAAGCGTTAACAGCGCCGAGAGGTCGCCATGTCGTGCGTCATAATACCGATTGAAAAGCCGCGGGTGTCGTGCGCCGTTCGTCCACGCAAGCGGCCCGGCATGGTGCGGCAACATTTCAGAACAACAACGGAACCGCCATGACGCTAACCCGAGCCATCGGCAAATCGGCTGCATGGGTCGTCGGTATCGTCGCGGTGCTCATCGCGGCAGCCGGCGTCTTTCTCTTCATGTTCGACTGGAACCGCGCGAAGCCGTGGGTCAACGACCAGGTGAGTGCCGCACTCGGCCGCCCGTTCGCGATCAACGGCGATCTCAAGGTCGGCTGGCGTCGCCCCGACGGCGAGACCGGCTGGCGCGCATGGGTGCCCTGGCCGAGCTTTTCGGCCACGCAGCTCGAAATCGGCAACCCCGACTGGGCGAAGACGCCCAAGTTCGTCACGCTGGATGCCGCGCACTTCGATCTCGCGATTCTGCCGCTGCTCGCCCATGAAATCGTCATCCCGTCGATCGACGTCGTGAATCCGTCCGTCGACCTCGAGCGGCTGGCCGACGGTCGCAACACGTGGACCTTCCAGTTCAAGCAATCGTCGCAGCCGTCGCCGTGGAAGGTGCGGCTCGACAGCTTCGGCTTCGCGAAGGGCACCGTCACGTATCGCGATGCGATCACGAAGGCCGACCTGACCGTCGCGATCGATACGCTCGGCCAGCCGATCCCGCTCGGCGACGTGCTGAAGGAGCAGGAGCAGACGTCGCGTGCGGCGTCCGCGCAGCGTGTCGGCAAGCATGGCGCCGCGCAACTGAGCGCGAAGGCCAATGCGGAAGCCGCGTCGAGTGCGTCCGCCGCGCAGGCGGCGAGTGCGGCGTCGGGCGCATCGGCTGCGACTTCCGTGGCTTCGGCTGCTTCCGGTTCGTCGGGCTCGTCCGCTTCTTCCGCATCGACCGTTGCTGCCGCATCCGGCGCAAGCAGCGCCGCCGCGCCCGCGAAGCCGTCCGGCCCGACCTATGCGTTCGGGCTGAAGGTCGACGGCCGCTACAAGAACGTGCCGATCAACGGGACCGGCAAGCTCGGCGGCGTGCTCGCGATCCAGGACGCGTCGCGGCCGTTTCCGCTGCAGGCCGACGTGAAGGCCGGCGACACGCGACTCGCGATCGTCGGCACGCTGACCGATCCGATGCATCTCGCGGCGATCGACCTGCGCCTGTGGTTGCAGGGCACGTCGATGTCGCACCTTTACCAGCTCACCGGCATCACGCTGCCCGATACGCCGCCTTACGCGACCGAAGGGCGGTTGATCGGCAACTTCAAGCCGCATGCGAGCACGTTCCGCTACGAGAGCTTCAACGGCCGCGTCGGCGGCAGCGATCTTGGCGGCACGCTCACGTATGCACAGCGCGAGCCGCGCCCGAAGCTGTCGGGCGAACTCGTGTCGAACCTGCTGCAGTTCTCCGATCTCGCGCCGGTGATCGGCGCCGATACGGCCGCGAGCAAGGCCCGGCGCGGCGACACGACGCGCCAGCCGCCGGACCGCGTGCTGCCGGTCGAGACGTTCCGTACTGACCGCTGGCGCGCGCTCGACGCGGACGTCAAGTTCACGGGCCGCAAGCTGGTCAAGAGTGCGAACCTGCCGATCACGAACCTGTACACGCACATCGTGATGCAGGACGGCGTGCTGTCGCTCGAGCCGCTGCAGTTCGGCGTCGCGGGCGGCACGCTCGCGACGACCGCGCATCTCGACGGCAGCGGCGCGCCGCTGAAAGGCCGCTTCACGGTGGCCGCGCGGCACCTGAAGCTCAAGCAGCTGTTCCCGACGCAGAAGGTCATGCAGTCGGCGCTCGGCGAGATCAACGGCGACGCGTCGCTGTCGGCGACCGGCAACTCGCCGGCCGCGCTCGCCGCGACGTCGAACGGCGAAGTGAAGGCGCTCGTGACGGACGGCCGCATCAGCCGCCTGCTGATGGAAGCGGCGGGGCTGAACGTCGCCAACGTCGTCTACGAGAAGCTGTTCGGCAACAACGACGTGAAGATCAACTGCGCGGCGATCGACTTCGTCGCAACCAACGGGATCCTCGACCCGAAGGTGTTCGCGCTCGATACCGACGATGCGCTGATCAACGTCGACGGCCCGATCAACCTGCGCGACGAATCGCTCGACCTGAAGATCCACCCGCATACGAAGGGTTTCCGGATATTCTCGCTGCGTTCGCCGCTGTACGCGAAGGGTACGTTCAAGAACCCGAAGGTCGGTGTCGATGCGGGCGCGCTCGCGCTGCGCGCCGGTGCGATGGTCGGGCTCGGGCTGATCAACCCGTTCGCGGCGCTGATTCCGCTGATCGCGCCGAGCAACAACCGCGACGTGCCGTGCTCGGAACTGTTCGGGCAGATCAACGCGAAGGCCGCGCAAAGGGCGGCAGCGAAGGCCGGCAAGTGATGCATGCAGCCGCTGGAGCGGTTTGCGCCACGGTGGCGGCGTTGCCGCGCCCGGCGCAGCGCCGGCCGCGCGGCGCCGTCAGGAGCGCTCAGCGGCTGGCGCGTGCCCAGACGATCACCGGCTCGACCTCCCGGCCGCCAATCCGTACCGGTTCGGCGGTGCCGAGTTGCAGCCGGTCGCCATCCAGGCTGACCACACGCTGCTGGACGTTGCCGATCCAGTTCGGGAACAGGCTGACGTCCATTTCGTGCGTCAGCGTGCCGTCGTCGTCGACGTTAAAGGGGCCGGAATACGCGATGTAGCCGTGCGCCGCGGCCGCGCGTTCCTCGACGCTGCCGCCCTGGAGGTCGCCGTCCGCGTAGGGCGGGCGGCCGGCCGCCATCAACTGGGCCGACATATAGCCGTCGGGTGTATAGAGGATCCAGCCGCGTGCGTCGCGGCCGAGCGGATAGGTGACGGTACCGCCGTCGCGCGGGCGGATTTCGTAGGACACGAGGCGCCATGCGCCGACGAGTTGTTCACGAAGCTGGCTGGCAAGCATGCGGGATTCCGGTAAGACGGCGGTGGAGCGCGTGCCGTCGTGTTGACGGCCGCCGGGCGGCGGGCCAGAGTGCCGGGAATACGCCGCCGGGGCGGTGCGGTCGGCAGTTTCTCCGACACCTGCTAAAATACACGGTTTTCCGTCGATTTCTCTCTTACGGGACCTGCCGTGCTTTCTACTGCCAACATCACGATGCAATTCGGGCCGAAGCCCTTGTTCGAGAATATCTCGGTCAAATTCGGCGAGGGCAACCGCTACGGTCTGATCGGCGCGAACGGCTGTGGCAAGTCGACCTTCATGAAGATCCTCGGCGGCGACCTCGAGCCGAGCGCTGGCAATGTCGCGCTGGAGCCGAACGTCCGCCTCGGCAAGCTGCGCCAGGACCAGTTCGCATACGAAGACGTGCGCGTGCTCGACGTCGTGATGATGGGCCACACCGAGATGTGGGCCGCCATGACCGAGCGTGACGCGATCTACGCGAACCCGGAAGCCACCGACGACGACTACATGCACGCGGCCGAGCTCGAAGGCAAGTTCGCCGAATACGGCGGCTACGACGCCGAAGCGCGCGCGGGCGCGCTGCTGCTGGGCATCGGCATCGAGGAGAAGTTCCACAACGGCACGATGAGCGACGTCGCGCCGGGCTGGAAGCTGCGCGTGCTGCTCGCACAGGCGCTGTTCTCGAAGCCGGACGTGCTGCTGCTCGACGAACCGACCAACAACCTCGACATCAACTCGATTCGTTGGCTCGAGCAAACGCTCAACGAGTACAACTCGACGATGATCATCATCTCGCACGATCGTCACTTCCTGAACTCGGTGTGCACGCACATGGCCGACATGGACTTCGGCACGCTGAAGGTCTGGCCGGGCAACTACGACGACTACATGCTCGCATCGGCACAGGCGCGCGAGCGCCAGGCTGCAGCGAACACGCGTGCGAAGGAGCGCGTCGCCGAACTGCAGGACTTCGTGCGCCGCTTCTCGGCGAACAAGTCGAAGGCGCGCCAGGCAACGAGCCGTGCGAAGCAGATCGACAAGATCAAGATCGAGGAATTCAAGCCGTCGTCGCGCCAGAACCCGTTCATCCGTTTCGAGTTCGAGAAGAAGCTGCACAACGTCGCCGTGGTCGCCGAAGAAATCACGAAGAAGTACGAGCGCACGATCTTCCAGAACTTCAACCTGTCGGTTCAGCCGGGCGAGCGCATCGCGATCATCGGCGAGAACGGCGCGGGCAAGACGACGCTGCTGCGTTCGCTGCTCGGCGCGCTCACGCTCGAGCACGGCACGGTGAAGTGGTCCGAGAACGCGAATGTCGGCTACATGCCGCAGGACACGTACGAGGAGTTTCCGAACGACATCACGCTGATGGACTGGATCGACCAGTACCGCAAGGACGGCGACGACGAAACGATGGTGCGCGGCACGCTGGGCCGCCTGCTGTTCTCGTCGGACGACATCAAGAAGTCGGTGAAGGTGCTGTCGGGCGGCGAGAAGGGCCGCATGATCTGGGGCAAGCTGATGCTCGGCCGCCACAACGTGCTGCTGATGGACGAGCCGACCAACCACATGGACATGGAATCGATCGAGTCGCTGCAGATCGCGCTCGAGCAGTTCGAAGGCACGCTTATTTTCGTGTCGCACGACCGTGAGTTCGTGAGCGGGCTGGCGAACCGGATCATCGAAGTGCGTACGGACGGCACGCTGTTCGACTTCGGTGGCAATTACGAGGAGTTCCTGACGAGTCAGGGGCAGGAGTAAAACCGCCGGTTTGTCCCAAGACCACCGTTCATGTGTCCCGGATTGTCCCACGGAATTGTCCCGTTGGGACAGCGGTAGTGGTGCTCTGTAGAGGACGCTAGGCGGGACGCGCAAGGCATGCCGCTAGAAACACGAAAGGCCCACATCGATAGATTGTCGGTGTGGGCCTTTTTGTGGGGCTAGTCGAGAACTTATTCACTTCATCTGGCTGCGTAACCGTTTCCAGAGCGGTTTTATCTGCCGCTTTATAGCCTTTTCGTCCAGAATATTTGCTGCGCGTATCGCATAGGATACAAAGTTTCGACGCCCAAGGTATGAATACCGTCGATACAGTTTGCCTTTGTATAGGGGTCTTGGGCTTTCGCCGCGTTCTACGCGAAGAGTGTTGCGGGCATGCATGGTCACTCGCGCTAGGCGGACGCCTCTTCTCATGCGGTCTGAATAACGAGCGAGCGACGCTGAGCGAAGCGATACTTGCTGCCCGTCGAAGACAAATCCGAGGTATTGAAGTGGCTTATCGGCAAGCAGCTTTCCTGAGCTTGATGTGAAGAATCTCTCCTCAGTCTTCTTCGGGTGTAGGGGGAGTGCGTATAGGTCCGCAAGCTCGCGAGCGAGCTGCATAAATTCCTTACCTTTTCCTTCCGGCGCAATGATTAGCATGTCGTCGCAGTATCGGAAGTATTTTCCGCCCATTGACGCGATGGAAGTCCACAGCGCTTGATCAAAGTCGGTCATGTAAATATTAGACAGCAGGGCGCTAATGGGGGAACCTTGAGGGATCCCTTTATCTGCTGCGTTTCGTTGAATAAGGCCGAGCTTGCGGACAACGGAGCGAAATATTTCTGGTGTACAAATGCGAGTACCTGAGCCCCTAGGGTTGTAAATCGAAATTCCTAGGGCTTTGTATAGATTGGTTTTATCTACCCAGGTAAAGCGAGTGAGTGACTTGAAAACGTTGTAGTGATCGCTGGGTAATTCATTGGTTTTGAGGATTTTCGCCCAACTGGCTTTCAGAATTTTGTGATTTAGACTTCCAAAGAAATCGCTGATGTCGGCCGCAATGACATCAGCGCTTCCCATTTCTTTAATGGCGTCGAACGCGTCTTTTGCAAATTCAATGTTACTCTTTCCGAGTTTCCGAAAAGCGAGCACGGAAGACTGGTACCCAACTTCTTTGAGGTAATCTTCGTAGCGTTGGCTTAATATCGAGGCGTAGCAAGCGTAGATGTGGCTATCGACGTGCGATGCATAACTGACCGGACGTTCCTTCTCGGTCGTCACTAGGCGCTTAGTCAGCTTGTCCCATTTCACTTTTCGGCTTTTGACCGTGAATTGGATAAACGGATAGAAGGCGTGACGTGCGACTATAGATGGATTTCCGGCGATTGCGACCGCAGCAGGTTCACTGGTTGGTAAGTCAAAGTGCAAATATCTTCGGCGCTTAAACCACTCGACTGGTTCGCTCATCGATATACCTAGCAAACCGGGGAGGCGATGGTTGGCGGCATTCCAATAACCGCCTCCCCGGATATACAACAATGTTCTTCACATTATCTCACTCAGTCCGAAAACTGAGCTTTGGCCGCTAAATGTTAGAAATGCAGTATCATGGCAGTATCATCGTAGAGGTCCGTATGACGGAAGTCCTGTTCTACGTGTTGTCCGCGTTGCGTCTCAGCTCATGGAGCGGATTCGCGTGGCTTGACAACCTGTCACTTTCCTCACCGGCAAATCCGATGAGCCCCTTTAATATAAAGGAGGTGCTTCTGTTTCGCAAGAGTGGACAGCGAAAGGCGCAATTGTTTTTGGCAAATTTTCGAGAGGGCATCTGATAAAGTCCCGCCGCGAAAATCCCCCCGGTGTCCCTCCCGTTTCTACACGCGCGGGCAGCGTCACGCGCAGCCCCTCTGACGCGCATCAGGTAACCCGCGCGATACCTTGATGCGGGCGCGCGCATCTCATTAGGCGGGGGCCTCTTCGGCGTCATCGCTGTTGTCTAGCATGGCTTCCTCAGGGATACGCCCCTTCTCTTTGAGCACGGCCAGGACGGTCTCCCGATCATCGTATAGGTCATGCAGCAGCCGCGCCGCGTACTCTCTGGCGGTGTTCACTTCATTTAGAGAGACCACGCGCCAAGGCTCGTGTAGGACATAGTTCCCCAGGGTCCGAATTTCTTCATGCGCGCGCTTCTTCCGCGCAGCAGTAATCACACCATCGGCCGCAGCTAGGTCTATTTGCTGGTCCAGTGGGGTGCCTTTCTTGATCTTGTAGCCGCTGGCTCGGAGGGCCTTGTCTAGGACCGAGCGAAACATAGCGGCTGCGGCGCGGTAGCACCCAGCGTTCGCGCAGGATTCACCCTCACGGAACTCCCGCACAATTCCCTCAGGGACATCTTTGGGTAGGGGCTGCTGCATTTCGTCGGCTTCTGGATAAAAATCCAACAACTCCATAGCGGGTTCGTTCTGATGAGACAGGAAGGTGGCCAATGCGCCAGAGCCGCAGTTGGAGCATCTAACCAGCCGGTACACCTGAGAGCTGTAGTCATCGACAGGGCGGTAAATTTGCCCGTACTCGCCCATGCGGTTATCACCCGTCAAATACGATGACAGCGCCCCACCGCACGCAGGGCAATTTGCGATTAGCTGCCCATTCTCTTTTATCGTTGCCATGTCCTAACCGGTGTCTGTTGGTCTCGCTGTCATTGTGCAAGAGAGGCCACCAAGGACGCCATATGTCATTTTTAGGTGCACCCTAGTCTGACTGTCAGGTGCCATCGCGAGGGACTTAGGGGTTAGTCGCGAGACGCTTTATCAGTAACTCAAACGGAAACAGGCCAGCGACACAGCGTGACGAAATGGTTCAGCAAGAGAGGCCGGGGAGGGATTCCCGGCTTTTTCTTTTCTACGCCTTCGGCCTATCATTGCGGTTCACTAGCAATCATCATGAGATAAGTGAATATGGAGCAGCGCTTCCCTGCGGAGGGCTTCTTTGATCTTTCGGCCGGCGACCTCTATGGGCTCGCCTGTGAACAGTACAGGGCGTTCTATGCAGCGCAAACGCCCCTGAACGCGTTTCTGGTTTCGGTGACACTGTTCCACTTGCTTGATTGGCTGGTCAAGAATGGGACGAAGGAAAGCGTTAGGGAAAAACTTGCCACCAAGGCTGCGGCTGAGCGCTCGGCAGAGGAGGCGCTAGTTCTCAAGATCCACAGCCTCGAAGCGTTCCGAGCAGTTGTCAGTGCTGCCAACAACGCCAAGCATCGCATGCTGGACGGTAAAACGAGGCCGGCATACGCGAAAAGAATCAAGAGTGGCTTTTTCGCTGGAGTTTCGCGCGTAGGAGACCGGCTCCGGACTGAGTACCTCATCCTCGACGTGGACGGAGAGCCCGTATGGCTGCGTGACGCGTTCGGCGCCGTACTCGGCGTATACCGGGAGTATTTTGAAGGAGCGGACTATCGATAACGTGTGCTAAAGCGTGGCACTCCCGGCGCGTAAACTTCTGGAGCCACATATGAAACGGCCGGTAATGTTGCAGATATGTTACAGGCCGCGGGTTTATTACTTGACGTTGCCGCAAATATACAGCGGGCCGTGGACCTGACGTGCGAGGCCGAGCACGTCGTTCAGCCGGTCTATGGCGAAAAGTGGGTCGAGAACTGTATCGATCTATCCTGAGGCGTTTTAGGCATGTACGGGCGGCCGGGAGATGTAGGGCGCACCGTTGAGCCCCACGACTAACGCTCGGCGGCGTCTAGGTTTTGGGCGATTGCTATACCGTTGGCCTGCAGATAGTTGCGGAGGGACAAGTAGTTGTCGCGGTACTTCTTTGCCTTCACCTCTTTGGGGCTGAACCACAGACTGATGGCGTGGACTGGGTTATCGTCCCTGGATCGGTCCAGCTCCCGAAAAAATAGCGGGGAGAGTTGTTGGAGAATCGCAGCAGCCGACGCCTCGTGCTCCCGCTTTCCTTGTGTGAATGCATTGATAGCAAATCGCAAGGACCCAATCACCACATCAACTAAGCTGCAAAAATGCGCCTGCCCGATAGCGGCAATGTGATATCCGATAATGAACTTGATCTGCATCGTGCTGCTATACGGTAGCTTCCCAGTAAGGCCAATTGCAAGCTTTTCGCGAAGCTGATCGTCAAGTTGTTTATCCGTGAATCTATCGATCAGTACAAGACCTGCCACTTTAGGGCGGTGTAAAAAACAATCAAAATGATAGCAGAGGGTGTTGATTCCATTCCGTCGCGCATCATCCGACGATGTTGCGATGTCGTGTAGTAGTAGGTTGACTAGCAACTTTACGTCGAATTTTACTGCTGCGCCTATGATGGCTTGTTTGAATTTAATAAAATTTTCATGTGACATTTTTTCTGGGCCGGGGTTGAACTTTACTAGAAAGTCGGAGGGAACCCCGAATCGCCGTCGTATGTCCATCAATTCATTTGACAAATCTATGGCCTTCTCGGTGTCAATTGCGACTCCACCGTAAACGAAGAAGTCGCCTGGCACTTTTTTGAAGTTGGTCTCATCACAGTATAGGAGGTACATGGCAATTGTTCCTTGTCGGTGTTGTATGCCACTGAGTGCTATCCCATTATAATCACAAATTCTCGAGATCGGCTGGCATGGCGCCAGCATCGATTCTAGTGAAAAAATAGTCAATGCGAAGAAGCGTGGGCAACAATTCAATTAGCACTTCGAATGTCAATTTTGAAGAAATGCTTTCGTCTACCTGTCACCAACGCCATTTTTCATACCAGAGGTTACTGCTTTCAGGAGGTATTTATGGAAAGATTGATAAATTTTCTTGGCTTCACGTATATTGGAGCGGCGAGTCTGGATATCGTTAGTTCATGCTCAGTCTTCATATGTGGAGGGCGTCGGTAAGAAAGTTGGCTGCGATTTTTTTGAAACCCACTGAATGATTGCCAGCCCTAATATCAAAATACCAAGTGAGATAATTGAGAACCCTTCCAGGTTCGCGTAATAGGATTGTAGAAACTGACATGTGTTGCATACGCCGTGTACGAAGTATCGGCAGGTGAAGTCAGAAATCGTAACGAAGGCGATCGCAGTATATGTGGCCCAGAAAATTATATTGTCACGGACTTTTTGTACGCCTCCGGGCATCCATGCTCTAATGCATGAAAAGTAAGCGGAAATCATCACAAACCCATAAATCAATGAAATATAAAATATCATCATCAGGGTTGCAAAGAAGAATTTCCATGTAATCGTTGATCGTGCTAATTCGAAAAATATCGCTGCCGTGGTTGTTGTGATTATCAGGTTTGTGGCCCACGATAGTGGTTTGAAGACTCCCCATTTTGCTAGGCACGTTGCCGATTTTCTTGCGTTGAATACTGTGCTAAGCAAGGCGGCAAGGGGCGTCACAGCAACGATTGCCAATATTGCATAGCTGAGAATGAGGAGAGATGTATTGGTTGTATATTTCTCTCCTATCGAGTCCAGGGTCAGCTTATGCCATGCATCATTTCCGAAATTTGAAAGTCCACCTAGAATTAGGGATGGAAGAACTACTGGTAGGGCGTTTCTAATCCAGTAATGCAGGATGGGGCGTATTCTAAGTTTTCCGTTGTCGTCAATTATGGTTATTATTTCGTTTATCGAGACGATGGTTTTTTTTGCGTTGTTTGGGGTGGTTTTCATGGGTACGCTATTTTTCGGGGTCATGCGTGAGTGTTCATTGTTTCATGACTTCTGGTTTTTGTCAGATTAATGCCGTAGCAGCTGCAAAATTCGGCTAAAACTCCGGTCGAGCTATAGCGGAAGGCTACTGGGGCAGTGGGTGTTTGAGCATCTGAAGATCCCATGCTCGCCGATAGCTGCAGGCTCCGTTATGTTGAATCCCTTATCGAGATGGCCTCATGCCGCAGGTCAGGCCCTTCAGACGGCACGCTGTTCGACTTCGGCGGGAATTACGAGGAGTTCCTGACGAGTCAGGGGCAGGAGTAAGTGTCCTGAGTCGTACCCGATCTGATGTATCCGGGAGGCCCGCCAGGTTTTACTTGGCGGGCTTTTTCATTTCCGCATCATGTCGACGCCCGCCAGCGCCGCGCATTCCCGTTTCCTCTGCTTAATCGACTTCAGGTAAATTACCCACCCAACGCCCCCATCATTCCCCATTTCATCCCGGAGCCGCCCTCGATGCCGGACCATCCTCTCCCGCTCGACCTGTCCGGCCTTGCGCCAAGCCTGTACGCGCAGGGCACCGAGGAGGCCATCCTGTCGCGCCTGATGGAGCGGATTACACCGACCAACCGCTTCTGCGTCGATATCGGCGCGAGCGACGGTCTGCGCAACAGCAACACCGCACGGCTGCTGCGCGAGCAGGATTGGGCCGGCGTGCTGGTGGAAGGCAGCGCGTACCGGTTCGGCAAGCTGGCCGCGCACTACGCAGGTGTGGAGCGCGTGCGCCTGCACCACGACCGCGTCCAGCCCGACACGGTTGACCAACTGCTCGCCGAGGCGAACTTACCGACCGACTTCGACCTGCTGTCGATCGACATCGACGGCAACGACTACTGGGTCTGGCGCGGCCTGCAGGCGTTCCAGCCGCGCATCGTCGTGATCGAATACAACCCGTACTACACGCCGCCCGAACGCTGGGTCATGTGCTTCAACCCGGACCACGAATGGGACGGCTCGACCTATTACGGCGCGAGCCTCGAATCGCTCGTGCATCTCGGCCGGCAGAAGGGCTATGAACTCGTCTGCTGCGACGACATGGGCAACAACGCGTTCTTCGTGCGGCAGGACCTGTATCCGCTGCTCGGCATCGCGAACAACGATCCTTCGGTGCTGTTCCGGCCGGCGATGTACAAGCTGCGCTACGTCGGGCACAACACGTTCCTGACCGGTCATCCGTATCGGCACGGGCCGGCCGAGCACATCTGAATGGGCACGCTTGCAGCCACCTTCGACGAGATTCGCGATGCCTACGCGCTCGGCCGGGGCAAGGCGCCGCGCCGGATCAGCGAACGCGTGTGGCATCTGTCGACCGACAGCGGCGGCGATGTGGCGGTCAAGCTCTACGCGTCCGGACACCATGCACGCGCGGCCAAGGAAGCCGCCGTCCTCGCTCATCTGGAAACGCACGGCGATCCCCGATTCCATGTGCAGACGCTGAAGCGCACGACGTCCGGCGAACCGCTGTGGACGGGGCAGGGTTCGCACGCGATGGTGACGCGCTGGGAAGCCGGGCAGTTCAGGACCTACGATACGTTCTCGCCGGCCGAATGGGATGCACTCGGTGCGAGTCTGGCCGCGTTGCATCTGAGCCTCGAACACCTGCATCTGCCGTCGCTCGACACGATCCGCGCGCGGCTGACCGCGATCGACGCCGATGCCGTGCGCGGCAGCCTGCTCGACGCGCTGAATCGCGCAGGCTCGAACGACAGCGCCGCGAACCTGCGCCGCTATGTCGATCTCGCGCTGCGCATGCTCGACCGCTACTATCCGGGCAGCATCGACGCGTTTCCCGCCGACGATCCGCAGCACCCGATTCACAACGACTACAACCAGTTCAACTATCTGTTCACGGGCACGCTGCCGCCGTTGATCCTCGACTGGGAAGCGTCGATCGGCGCGCCGCGCGAGTACGAACTGGTGCGGTGTCTGAACCATCTGCCGCTGGAAGCGCCGCAGCTGGCGGAAGCGTTCGTGCGCGGATACCGGCGCGTACGGCCGGTGAATCCCGCATGCATCGCATGGGCGGTCGATGCCGCGTGCCTGCAGCACGCGCTCAAGCTGTGGGTCGTGCAAGGCTGGCTCGACGATCCGTCGCGCTTCGCGTCGCAGCTGAACGGCGCGGTGACGATGGCGTCAGCGATGGTGGATGCGCGCGAGCGTCTCGTCGATTTCTTTTCCCGTTGCGTGGAAGCAGGAACCTGAAGTGAGTGCGAATCCGAACAAGATCCCGAATCCGTCGCCGTCCGGCGAGCGGCAGCATGTCTTTCCGCCGCCCCTCGATCGCGACTACCGCGTCGAAAACGGCCGCATCCGGACGCGCTCGCTGGAAGCGCATATCGTCGATCACTGCAACCTGACCTGCGCGGAATGCTGCTCGCTGTCGCCGCTGTTGCCCGAGTGGCATGCACGCCCCGAGTCGATCGAGGCCGATCTGCGCAAGGCCGCGAAAGTGTTGAGCCCGCGCATGTTCAAGCTGGTCGGCGGCGAACCGCTGCTGCATCCGGCGCTCGTCGAACTGATCGAACGCGTGCGCGCGACGGGCATTGCGCCGGTGATCTCCGTCACGACGAACGGGCTGAAGCTCGGCGAGATGCCCGACGCGTTCTGGCAGGCGGTGGATGCGCTGACGATCTCGCGCTATCCGAAGCCGGGGCTTTCACCCGACCTGATCGCGCATGTCGAACACCAGGCTGCGCGTTTCGACGTGCGCCTGAACTGGAAGGTGCAGGACGTGTTCACGACGATGAATCGCGCGCAGCCCGGCACGGACCGCGACGAAGCGCAGCGCCTGTATCACGATTGCTGGATCCGCGAGCGCTGCCATATGATTCGCGACGGCATGTTCTACACGTGCACGCGTCCCGCGCATTTCCATACGCTCTACAAGGGCGAGAAGGATTTTCAGGCCGACGGCCTGCCGCTGCGCGACGACGCAGGCATGCTCGACGCGATGCTCGCGTATCTGCAACGCGAGGCGCCGCTCGAAGCGTGCCTGCATTGCCAGGGCGGCAGCGCGCCGGTGGCGCCGCATCGCATCCTGAAACGCATTGAAGTGGACACCTTGAAGGCTCGTTATCCATGATCGTCGGCACGCGCGACCCGTTCGGTTTCGATCGTCTGCACTACCATCCGCGCGGCGGCGTGTCGGCGTCCGGCATTCGCGCCACGCTGCGCGCGGCGGAACAACCGGCCGGTGCGCCGGACACGGCCGCCATCGCGGGCTACCTGAGCGGCGAGCGTCTCGTCGGCCGCACCGTGCTGCGCGACGTGCTCGCGGTGCCGCCTGGGCACGCGCTGATCCGTTCGCCGGAAGGGCTGACGGTGCAGCCGTCGCCGGAACGGCCGCAGCACGCCGACCTGGACGCCGTGCTGCGCGCGTCGCTGCAACGCGCGCTCGACAGCGGCAAGCGCGTCGCGCTGGCGCTGAGCGGCGGGCTCGATTCCGCGCTGCTGCTCGCGTTGCTGCGCGAGCTCGGCGCATTGCGGCACGTGACGGCCTACATCCTCGCGACCGACATGCCCGACTACTGCGAACTCGACGCGGCGCTCGAACTCGCCATGCAGATGCAGGCGAACGTGAAAATCGTGCGCGCGAACGAGGCCGATTTCGTCGCGGCGCTGCCGAGAACGACTCACGCGGTCGAGGAACCGATGTTCAACCTGCATCCGGTCGCGAAGCTGTTGCTGGCCGAGGCGATGGCGGCAGACGGCGTCGAGGTCGCGATTACCGGCGACGGCGCGGATCAGGTGTTGCGCCGCGACCAGTCGGCCAATTATCTGCCGCTGTGCCACGCGTTGTTCGATGCGGCGTCGGTCGACCTGCATCCGCCGTTCGTCGATGCGGCCGTCGTCGCCCATCTGACGAGCATCGCGCCCGACCCGGACAAGCAATGCCTGCGCGATCTCGGTGCGCGGCTGAACCTGCCCGATCGTCTGGTGCACGGCCCCAAGCGCGGGCGGCTCGCGCCGGCGATGGATCTCGGCGTGCTGCTCGATCGCGACCGCACGCATGCGCTGGCCGACACGCTCGGGCTTGCCGCGCCCACGCTGCAGGCCGATACCGAACGCGTGTTGTGGGCGACGCTGGTGTTGATCCTCGATCATCTCGCGCACCTTCACGTCGATGCCGTGCATCGCCCAAGCTGAACTGCTCATGAAACGCATCCTGTTCTGCGTGGTGCCCGAGAAGGGCCACGTCAATCCGTGCATCGGTCCGGCCCAGCACCTGCGTGCCGCGGGCTGCGACGTCGCGTTCTACGCGCCGGCCGACATCAGCGCACAGCTGGCCGGCGCCGGCGACTTCGCGTTCGTCGGGCCGCGCGAGACACCTGAGCGCCACGACCTGTCGCGCGGTGCGAGCTTCGCCGCGAACATTCGCGACGCCGGCTGGCTGCGGCACTGGATCCGTACGCTGCTGATGGACCTGGCACCGTCGCAGGTGGATGGCATCCGCGCGGTGCTGCGCGACTGGCGGCCCGACGTGGTCGTGATCGATCCGCTGCTTTATGCGGCCGCGATTGCCGCCGAACTGGAAGGGCTGCCGTGGGTGTCGATGTCGAATTCGCTGAATCCGGTGCTGCCGGACGATCTCGATTCGGAACTGTTGCGCACGGTGCGATGGCTCGCGCCGGAACGTGCCGATCTGTTTGCACGCTACGGGCTCGATGCGCGCTTTCGCGGTTGCGATGTCCTGTCGCCGCACCTAACGCTCGCGTTCACGACCGACGCGCTGGTCGGTGCGCCGCCGCCGGGTGTCGAGCTGGTCGGCCCCGCGATGCCGTCGGGCCCGCGCGGCGACGAGACGGCGTTCCCGTGGGAGCGGATCGACGCCGCTCGCCCGCTCGTCTACATGTCGCTCGGCAGCCAGCTTTACTACCACCCGGACCTGTTCGCGAAGGTGATCGACGCGACGCGCGCGACGTCGGCGCAACTGGTGCTGTCGGTGGGCGAACTGGTCGATTCGAACCTCTTGCCGGCCGCCGACGGGCGTGTGATCGCCGTGCGTTATGCGCCGCAACTGGCGCTGCTGCGGCACACGCACGCGTTCGTCAGCCACGGTGGCGCGAATTCGGTGATGGAGTCGCTCGCGTGCGGCGTGCCGATGCTGCTGTCGCCGTTCTGCAACGACCAGTTCCATTCGGCGCACTTCGTCGAGCGGGCCGGCACGGGGTGCGTGCTCGATCTGCAGCAGGCCGGCGTCGCGGCGATTGCCGATGCGCTCGAACGCCTGTTGCGTCCCGGTTCGCTGCGCGAGCACGCGGCGCGCATCCGCGACAGCTACGCGCGCGACGGCTCGGCGGAGGCTGCGCGCCTGATCAGCGCACTCGCTTCAGGAAACCGCCTGGCGACAGCGTCATGAGCACGCGGTCCTCGATGTCGGTGTCGGCTTCGAACCGGTCGTCGCGCGCGAGAAATTCACGCGCGGCCGTCGCCGGATTGTTGCCGCGGCCGTAAGGCTTGCCGTCGAACATCGACGCGGGCAGATACTCCATGATCGTATCCATCACGATCGCGTAGCTGCCGGGCGTCACGAGCGGCGCATAGCATTCGAGTTCGCGCAGCACGTGCGCGTGCGTATGCGTGAGGTCGAGGATCGCCATCACGCGCGCGCCGTCGCCGATCTGCGCGCGTACCGACGCGAGCGTGCCGGCTGCGCACGAATCGCCTTCGATCAGCGTCATGCGATGGGCGAGCCGGTGCGATTGCAGGCGCTGCCTGACTTCATCGCGCAGGCGCGGTTCGATCGCGACGACGCGGCCGTGTTCGCCGGCCAGTTCCAGCATCGACGCGGAGAACACGACGCCGCCGCCCGCCGCGATGCCGGTCTGCACGATGCAGTCGGGGCGCTCGCGCCAGATCAGTTCCTGGAGCGCGAGCATGTCGCCGGGCAGATGGAAGAAGCGCTCGCCGAGCCAGCGCGTCTGGAACAGATGGTCGAATTCGGCAGCGCGCGTCAGCCATTCGATATTGATGTCCCGCATGCGGGCCGAAGGACGCTCTGACATGGTCAATGCAACAAGTAGGAGTGACGTGAAAACGCTGGAACCGTGGCTTCGCCGGTACTGGAACATCGTGCCGGCACGCGTGCACGCGCTGGCATCGGGCCATACTAACAAAACGTATCTCGTCGAGTGCGATGCGGGGCGCGCGGTGCTCCGCGTGTCGTGGCCCGGCAAGCCGGTCGAGCAGGTGCATCGCGAGGCGTCGATACTCGGTCGTCTCGGCGATTCGCGCACGGGGCCGATATTGCCCGCGCTGCCACGGCTGCGGCCGACCGTCGATGCGCAATCCGGCGTGCAGGTCGACGATGGACGCTGGCTGCACCTGTTCGAACATATCGACGGCCAGCCCGGCCTGCCGCATGACGCTCACGCGGGGGCGATCGATGCGATGCGCGCGCTGGCACACCTGCATGCGGCACTGGCCGCGATACCCGTGAACGCATCGACGCCGCTGGCGTGGCTGTCGGCGCGCCATGCGCGCGTGGCGTCGCGCTCGATGCCGTCGCTGCCGTGCGACCTGAGCGGCGATTACACCACGGCGATCGAGCGGATCGGCGCGCATCTCGATGCCGCCGCGCACTGGCTGACAGGGCCGGTGCACTGGCTGCACGGCGACTATCACGCGGGCAACCTGCTGTATGTCGGGCACGCGGTGAGCGGCGTGCTGGATTTCGACGATGCGGGGCAGGGTGCGCAGTGGCTCGAGGCGGCCTTTGCGCTGTTCGCGCTGTCGCGTGATGCGGGCCGGGACGATCGCTTCGTGTTCGAGGCGCCGCGATGGGAGGCCGGCTTGCTTGCCTATGCGGCGATGCGGTCCGATGCTGTGCCGGGCTGGATGCGCACCAATCGCGATGCGTTGACGATGCTGTTCTGCGCGGACCAGACGCTGATTCATCTGGAAGCCGCACAGCGCGGCTTGTGGGTGCCGGGGCCCGGCATCGGCTTTCTCGGTGGCTGGCGGCAGTTGCTGGACAGCGCGGCACCGGGAATCTGACCGGCCGCGGCTTCAGTCCTGCCGATTCAGGAACAGTCGTACGGCTTCGACGGTGTTGGGCCGCGCTTCGCCATGTCGTGACCCGTCGTGCATGCAGAACAGCACGTCGCGATGCTTCGCCAGGCTGGCGTCGACATGCGCGCACATCGCGTCGAACAGCGCCTGCGGCGACGGCGCAGGGCGCCGCCAGTCGTCCAGTATCGCGGTCCAGCCCGTGTGTTCGCGCTGCACTCGCGCCAGCACGCCGGCGCGATCGTCCTGCGGCATCAGCCCGTAGGGAAGACGCAGCGGGATCGCGTCCGGCGCGGCCACGCCGGCCATGCGACAGGCATCGCGGATCAGCGCGTCGGTCGCTTCGATCTCGTCGATCAGTGCGTCGTCCGCCAGGGCGCCCGGCCTTGCGTGCGAATGAGTGTGATTGCCGAGCCGGTGGCCTTCGCGCGCGATTCTCGCGGCGACGTCGAGTGCGCCCGCCAGATTTTTACCGAGCAGGAAGAAGGTTGCCTTGCACGATGCGTCGCGCAGGACGTCGAGCAACGCAGGTGTCGACGGGCCGGGGCCGTCGTCGAAGCTGAGGTGAATGGATGGCATGGATCGACCCGTCGCTCACTGAACCGGCTCGATGGCCAGCGGACACGTGCCGACGCGGGCGATCAGTAGTAATCCATAGGCGAGCGCCACGCGAGCATCCTTCATGGTCGAGGTTGAGATCGGGCCGGAGGGTCCGAACGGCCGGCGACGATGATTCTAAGACGCTTCATGTGCGCCGGCGAGACGGGATGACGATCGTCGGTTCGCGCTTTCGATCGCATGCCGAGCCTGCGATGCCGGCCGGCACGCCGTCAAGCATTGTCAAATCGCCGCGATATCACGATGCCTGACGTTTCAGCCCATGCGTGAAGGCTGTCACGCACGGGTCGATTGAGTATCCTTGGATGCGATTCGCGGCACTCACTCAGTCACAACCGGGAGGCTTCACATGAATGCACGTCTATGCCGCGCGACCGTTGCCGGCGCGCTGATCGGATTGCTCGCACCGTTTTCGGTGGCCCATGCGCAGCTTGGCGATGTCCTGAAACAGGTCGGCGGCGGCGATTCGGGCGGCAGCGCGGGCGGTGCGCTCGGCAACCTCGGCGGCCTCGGCGGCGCGCTGACGGGCGGCGGCGGTGCGTCGCTGACACCGGGCAGCACCGGCAACGTCGCGGGCCTGCTGCAGTTCTGCATCCAGAACAACTATCTCGGCGGCGCGTCCGGCGGCGGCGCAGCGTCGGTGAAGGACGCGCTGATGGGCAAGCTCGGCGGCAATGCGTCGTCGGACAGCGGCTATACGAGCGGCGCGAGCGGGATCCTCGACGCCGGCAACGGCGGCAAGCTCGACCTGAGCGGCGGCGGGCTGAAGCAGCAGGTGACCAGGCAGATCTGCGACAAGGTGCTGACGCAGGCGAAGTCGTTGCTGTAAGCGCAGCGGCACGCCACGTGCGTGCCGGCGCCGGAGCGGGCGGCGCGCGTGCACCGTACCGCGTCAGCTATTCAGACTGCGACGTCCGGCGCGGCCGAAGGACCATCGCGCAAAGCGATGCCGCGGCCGCGCGCACGCGGCGCGATGGTCGGCTCAATCGGCCAGCCGCTTGTCCGCGAGCGCCTTGCAGCAGTCTTCGTACACCCATTGCACGAGTTTCGCGCGGTAGTCGAGATCGTCGGTATCGACGATTTCCTCGACTGCGTCGCGCGCCCACGACGCGTCGACGAACCCCGCGTGCCGCTTCGCGATGTCCTGCGCCAACGCCGCGAGCTTCGCGACCGCGAGCCAGTCGGCCTGGCGGTGATGGCGGTCGAGCCAGCGGTGCGCGGCCTGGACCTGGAACGCGGCGTCCGGCCACGATTCGTTGAGGTAAAACGCGCCGAGGTTGCCGCAGGTGAGCCAGCAAAGCAGTTCAAGGCGATCTTGCGAGCCGAGGAGATGGGGTGCGTCGGTCATGGCAGCGCTCACGAAATGCGTCGATTCCGGGCGGCGCCGGTTGCAATGGGCCGGTGCCGATAATAAAAACATAGCACGATGCGGGCCCGCCCGCGCACCCGGATGGATGCTGACGTGGCGGCGGCGAGACGGACGCGGCGCGCGCGTTCACGGCCGGCGGCAGAGGAAGGGGGAGCGGGAACGGAAAGTGCGCGAAAGTGCAGCAACGGGCGGCCGTGCGCGGCCGCTTTCGCCGCGAAGCGGGCCCGTCGTCGGGCCCGCCTCAGCCCGGCGGGCGGGCCGCCGGCGTGCGGGGTTCAGGTCGGCGTGTGCGTGGCGCGCGCGATCGAGCGGATGCTGCGCTCGACGCGGATCAGGATGATCAGCACCGCCAGCGACACGAACGAATACAGCGCGACGAGCGCGGCGGCGCCGGCGTAGCGCGCGGTCTGGCCGTTCTCGGCGGCCGTGTCTTCCGCGGCCTTCTTCTCGTTCTCGATCGCGGTACGGCGTGCGTCGTAGCGCTCGGAGAAATCGCGCATGACGGCCGACACGATGTCGGTGTACGCCTGCTCGCGCGCATACTCGTCGCCGTGTGCGGTGACCTTCTTCTTCACGCCGGCTGCGACGTCGGTGCGCGACAGCACCTTGTCGAGATACGCGATCTGCTGCTCGAAGTAGCCGATATCCGGGTGGTCGTCGTCGCCGAGCACGCGCTGGAACGACGGCTCGTACGCGTCGCGGTCGACCGCGTAGTCGGGCGACAGGGCCGCGCGGCCGTGCTTCTGCACGATGGCGGACAACTGCGTCGACAGGCGCAGCGCGGGCGATGTGCTGTCGTCCCTGGCGGCGCCGCCGGCGGCCGGCGCGGCCTTGGCGGGTGCGTCGTTCTCCCACGCGAACGATGCGGGATCGACCTGGACGGCCGATTCGACTTTCTGCGGCTTCGACAGGCGCGCGTCGAGTGCGACCGCGCCGAAAATGACCCCGCCGATCAGCACGGCGGTCGCGAACAGCAGCACGATCACGCGCAGTACCTGAAGATAGCCGCCCTCGATTTTGGTCAGGATGCTCAAGGCATTCTCCTTTCTTATGATGAATGAGGCGCCGAGGCTAAGGTCCTTTCGAATGGCTGTCAATCGTCACGCCGGCCGACCGGAACGCTCGCTAGAATGTCGGCTTTCCTGGAGGCGGAAAACGATGAAAATCTACGACCAGTTCTACATCGACGGCGCATGGCGCAAACCGGCCGGAACCGGCACGATCGATGTGATCGACTCGGGCACCGAGGCCGTGATCGGGCGGATTCCCGAAGGCGTCGCAGCCGACGCACAAGACGCGATCCGCGCGGCGCGCGCGGCCTTCGATGCATGGGCGGCTACGCCGCCCGCGACGCGCGCGGGCTACCTGCGCAAGATCGTCGAGCATCTGCAGGCGCGCAGCGAGGAACTCGCGCAATCGATCACCGGCGAAGTCGGAATGCCGATCAAGCTGTCGCGCGCGATCCAGGTCGGCGGCCCGATCTACAACTGGAAGGCGTACGCGAAGCTCGCCGAGTCGTTCGAATTCGAGGCACAGGTCGGCAACTCGCTCGTCGTGCGCGAGCCGGTCGGCGTGGTCGCGGCAATCACGCCGTGGAACTACCCGCTGAACCAGGTCACGCTGAAGGTCGCGCCGGCGCTCGCGGCCGGCTGCACGGTGGTCCTGAAGCCGTCTGAAGTCGCGCCGCTCAACGCGTTCATGCTCGCCGAAGCGATTCACGAAGCCGGGCTGCCGGCCGGGGTGTTCAACCTCGTGTGCGGCTACGGGCCGGTCGTCGGCGAAGTGCTGGCCACCGATCCGGACGTAGACATGGTGTCGTTCACGGGCTCGACGCGCGCGGGCAAGCGTGTGGCCGAGCTGGCGGCCGCGGGCGTCAAGCGCGTCGCGCTGGAGCTGGGCGGCAAGTCGGCGTCGGTGATCCTGGACGACGCCGATTTCGCGACGGCCGTGAAGGGTACGGTCAACGCGTGCTACCTGAACGCGGGACAGACTTGCTCGGCACACACCCGGATGCTGGTGCCGGAGGCACGCTACGACGAAGCGCGCGCGATCGCGAAAGCGGCGGCCGAAACGTACGTCGCGGGCGATCCGCGGCAGGACGCGACGCGCCTCGGCGCACTCGCGTCGGCCGTGCAGCAGCAGCGCGTGCAGGCGTACATCCAGCGCGGCATCGACGAAGGCGCGGAACTCGTGACGGGCGGCACGGGCCTGCCGGAAGGACTGGCGAAGGGCTTCTTCGTGAAGCCGACCGTGTTTGGCCGCGTCGATCCGAAATCGACGATCGCGCAGGAAGAGATCTTCGGGCCGGTGCTGTCGATCATTACGTATCGCGATGAAGACGAGGCCGTGCGCATCGCGAACGATTCGCCGTACGGGCTCGGCGGCGCGGTGTGGGCCGGCAGCGACGAACGCGCGATGCGCGTCGCGCGCCGCATCCGCACGGGGCAGGTCGACATCAACGGCGGCACGTGGAACATGGCCGCGCCGTTCGGCGGCTACAAGCAGTCGGGGCACGGCCGCGAGAACGGCGTGTACGGGCTCGAAGAGTATCTCGAGTACAAGTCGATGCAGTTGAAGCCGGCGAAGCCCGCCTGAGCGCTTCTCGTGGCATGAAAGGGAAACGGCACGCTCGCGTGCCGTTTCTTTATTGACGGCCGTCAAGGTGCGCGTCGGTGGATCGTCGATCATCGCGGTTCCGATGTTCCGACGAGGTTTCAGATGACCGTACGCACTTCCTTTCCGCCGCTGACGATTCGCGGCCGCACCTTGCTGCCCGTCGTGCAGGGCGGCATGGGCGTCGGCATCTCCGCGCACCGGCTGGCCGGCAGCGTCGCGCGCGAAGGCGCGGTCGGCACGATCGCGAGCATCGACTTGCGCCACCATCACGCGGACCTGCTCGCCCGCTGCCGCGCGCAACCCGATCGCGCGACGCTCGAAGCCGCGAACCTCGAGGCGCTCGCGCGCGAGATCCGTCTCGCGAAGACTTACAGTGAAGGGCGCGGCATGATCGCGGTCAACGTGATGAAGGCGGTGAGCGCGCACGCCGACTACGTGCGAGTCGCGTGCGACGAGGGCGCGGACGCGATCGTGATGGGCGCGGGTCTGCCGCTCGATCTGCCCGACCTCACGCAAGGGCACGACATCGCGCTGATCCCGATCCTGTCGGACAGCCGCGGGATCGCGCTGGTGCTGAAGAAGTGGATGAAGAAAGGGCGCCTGCCCGATGCGATCGTGATCGAGCATCCGGCGCATGCGGGCGGCCACCTCGGCGTCACGCAGATCGACGACATGCACGATCACCGTTTCGACTTTGCACGCGTGCTCGACGAGACCGCGCAGGTGATGGCGTCGCTCGGTCTCGAACGCGAAACGATTCCGCTGATCGTTGCGGGCGGCGTCAACAGTCACGACACGGTGCGCGCGGCATTCGCGGCCGGCGCGAACGGCGTACAGGTCGGTACGCCGTTCGCGGTGACGGAAGAAGGCGATGCGCATCCGCACTTCAAGCGCGTGCTGGCCGACGCGACGCCCGACGACATCGTCGAATTCGTCAGCGTGACGGGGCTGCCCGCACGCGCGGTGAAGACGCCGTGGCTCGATCGTTACCTGCGCAACGAGACGCGCATCCGCACCAAGCTCGGCGCGCTGAAGCAGCGCTGCCCGACCGCGCTCGAATGCCTGAGCGTATGCGGCCTGCGCGACGGCATCGAGAAGTTCGGCCACTTCTGCATCGACACGCGGCTCGCGGCGGCGCTGCGCGGCGACGTCGCGAACGGGCTGTTCTTCCGCGGCCGCGAAGCGTTGCCGTTCGGCCGTGCGATCCGCAGCGTGCGCGATCTGCTCGACCTGCTGCTGACCGGCAATGCGACCGAGCCTGCGGCAAACCGTCCCACGTTTACGCTGGCTTGATGAATATCAAGATGGCGAAAAGACCCTACAGGGAGAATGGAAACCATTCTTTGGGGGTCCGTACCATGCATAAAACGATTCGAACTTGTGTCACCGCTGCCGCTCTCGCGGCGAGTCTTCTCGCGATGCCTTCGCTGTCGCACGCGGCATCGCCGGGCGACGGCATCAATCAGGGTGACGTACTGGTTCGGCTTCGCGCGATCAGCATCCAGCCGAACGAGCGCGCGAGCGACACGCTCGGCGCAATCAACACGGGCGTGAACAACGCGATCGTGCCGGAGCTCGACTTCACGTACATGATCCGCGACTACCTTGGTGTCGAGCTGATCCTCGGCACGTCGCGGCACCAGTTGACGTCGAGCCTCGGCAATCTCGGCGGCGTGGGCGTGCTGCCGCCGACGCTGCTGCTGCAGTATCACTTCAACCATGCGGGCAAGGTGCGTCCGTACGTCGGCGCCGGGTTGAACTACACGTACTTCTACAACAACGGGCTGAACGTCGGCGGGGAAGGCGTGTCGATCAACAAGAGCAGCTTTGGCCCCGCGCTGCAGTTCGGCGTGGACGTGCAGCTGACGAAGAAGGTGTTCATGAACGTCGACGTGAAGAAGATCTGGATGAGTACCGATGCGACGCTGGGCGACAAGGGCATCGGCACGCTGCACATCGATCCGCTGATCGTCGGCGTGGGCGTCGGGATGAAGTTCTGACGCGGCAGGAAAAGAACAGAGTTGGGGTTGGCGGCATGGCGGTCGGCATGCCGCTTTTTTTATGTCCGGCGGATTTACAGCTTGTCGTACTGAAAGCGCATCGCGGTGCCTTCGCGCGAGATGCGCTCCCACACCGCACGCTTTTCGTCGTCGCTCAGGAACACCCAGTTCGACACTTCGGCGGCCGTGCGGCCGCAACCCTTGCAGACTTCGTCGAAGAGGGTCGAGCACACGCCGATGCAGGGGCTGTCGGGCAGGTCGTGGAGATTGGAGGCCATCGGAAGGGTTCGCGCAGTTGAATCGTCAACCGCCATTTTAATGCATCGCGGCCGCCGGGTCGGGCGGCGCCGGCCGGCATGCTGTCCGGGTGCGCACGCACGACTGTCCGGCTGCGCGGCCGGAACGTGAACGCGGTTTCGCCGCCGCCTGTTTTTCCCGGTGGACAGACGCCGATTACCCGATAGAATTCCCCCGGAGCGCCCCGTCGCACGGGCGGCCCGACGGGCCGGCGGCGGGAATCTGTTCCGTTTGCGCGACACCGGCATGATTTTTTTGTGACGGGGCGCGAATGATGGTAGTTTTCGGGGTTTTCGAGGGGCGGCGCGCCAGAATGCGCCGCCATGACGAGGCAGACGGCAGCCGGGCAACGCGTCCGGCCGGAGGGAGAACGGGATGAAAGCAAAGGTAGTGGGCCGGTTCGCAGCGCTCGCGCTGTGCGTGGGTGCGTCGGCGGCAGCGGCGAAGGATACGCAGCTCAATGTCTATAACTGGTCGGACTACATTGCGAAGGACACGATCCCGAACTTCGAGAAGCAGGCGGGCGTGAAGGTCCGCTACGACAACTACGACAGCGACGACACGCTGCAGGCGAAGCTGCTGACCGGCAGCTCGGGCTACGACATCGTCGTGCCGACCAGCAACTACGCGGGCAAGCAGATCGCCGCCGGCATCTTCGCGCCGCTCGACAAGTCGAAGCTGCCGAACCTCAAGTATCTCGATCCGCAACTGATGGCGCTCGTCGCCGGCGCGGATCCGGGCAACAAGTACTCGGTGCCCTGGGCGTACGGCACGACCGGTCTCGCGTACAACCTGACGAAGGCGCAGCAGGCGCTCGGCAAGGTGCCGCTCGACAACTGGGACATCCTGTTCAAGCCGGAAAACATCTCGAAGCTGAAGAGCTGCGGCGTGTCGGTGCTCGACGCGCCCGACCAGATGTTCGCGGCGACGCTGCACTACATCGGCAAGGATCCGATGAGCACGAACCCGGCCGACTACAAGGCCGCGATGGAAGTGCTGAAGAAGATCCGTCCGTACATCACGCAATTCAACTCGTCGGGCTACATCAACGACCTGGTCGGCGGCGACATCTGCTTCGCGTTCGGCTGGTCGGGCGACGTCGTGATCGCGAAGCATCGCGCGATCGAGGCGAAGAAGCCGTACAAGGTCGAATACTACATTCCGAAGGGCGGCGCGCCGGTGTGGTTCGACGTGATGGCGATCCCGAAGGACGCGAAGAACAAGGATGCCGCGCTGCAGTGGATCAACTACATCGAGGATCCGAAGGTGCACGCGGCGATCACGAACGCGGTGTACTACCCGAGCGCCAACGCCGAGGCCCGCAAGTACGTGCGGCCCGACGTGGCGAACGACCCGGCCGTCTACCCGCCGGCCGACGTCGTGAAGACGCTGTTCCTGCTCAAGCCGCTGCCGCCTGAAATCCAGCGTCTGCAGACGCGTCTGTGGACCGAGCTGAAGTCGGGCCGCTGACGCCAGCCGAAGTGAACCAGCAGTCATGAAGCCCCTGGTGCCCCCGGGGGCTTTGTTCGTCTAACGCAGGAGAGAAGCAGCACATCATGAATAGCCAGTCGGGTGCGCCGGTTGCGGGCGCGCCGTTCTCCGTTTCCTCCTCCGGCGCCGATGCGCGCGCCGAGAATTTTGTCCAGATCGTCGACGTCGTCAAGAAATTCGGCGACACCGAAGCCGTGCGCAGCGTCAACCTGACCGTGCGCCAGGGCGAGCTGTTCGCGCTGCTCGGCAGCTCGGGCTGCGGCAAGTCGACGTTGCTGCGGATGCTCGCGGGCCTCGAGACGGTCACGTCGGGCAAGATCCTGATCGACGGCGAGGATCTCGCGCAGATGCCGCCGTACAAGCGGCCCGTGAACATGATGTTCCAGTCGTACGCGCTGTTCCCGCACATGTCGGTCGAGTCGAACGTCGCGTTCGGGCTGAAGCAGGAAGGCACGCCGAAGGCCGAGCTGAAGGAACGCGTCGCGTCCGCGCTCGAACTCGTGCAGATGAGCAAGTACGCGAAGCGCAAGCCGCATCAGCTCTCCGGCGGCCAGCAGCAGCGCGTCGCGCTCGCGCGTTCGCTGGTCAAGCGCCCGAAGCTGCTGCTGCTCGACGAGCCGATGTCCGCGCTCGACAAGCAGATCCGCCAGCGCACCCAGATCGAGCTCGTCAACATCCTGAACAAGGTCGGCGTCACCTGCATCATGGTCACGCACGACCAGGAAGAAGCGATGACGATGGCCAACCGCCTCGCGGTGATGAGCGAAGGCCAGATCGTGCAGATCGGCTCGCCGAACGAAGTGTACGAATACCCGAACAGCCGCTTCTCGGCCGAGTTCATCGGCTCGACGAACCTGTTCGACGGCGTGACCGTCGAGGACGAGCCCGACCACGTGTACATCGAATCGCCGGAGCTGCCGAGCCGGCTGTACGTGAGCCACGGGATCTCGGGCCCGCTCGGGATGCCTGTCACGGTGTCGGTGCGCCCCGAGCGGATCGCGCTCACGCGCAAGCCGCCCGAAGGCGCGTTCAACTGGGCGCGCGGTCGGATCAGCAACGTCGCGTACATGGGCGGCTATTCGCTGTATCACGTGAAGCTCGACGGCGGCAAGACGGTGATCGCGAACGTGTCGAGCCTCGCGATTTCCGAGCTCGACACGCCGGCGCTCGGCGACGAGATCTACGTGCGCTGGAGCGCGACGGCCGGTGTGGTGCTGACGTCATGAATGCGTTCAAGTCCCTGCTCGAGTGGCCGGTGCGGCGCTTCAACCTGACGGGCGCGTCGGCGGTCGTCGCCGGGCCGTTCACGTGGCTCGTGCTGTTCTTCCTCGTGCCGTTCGTCCTGGTCGTCAAGATCAGCTTCGCGGAGCTGCAGCTCGGCATTCCGCCGTACACGGAACTCGCGTCGTACACCGACGGCGTCGTGCATATTGCGCTGAACCTGTCGCACTACGCGTTCCTGTTCACGGACAGCCTGTATTTCGCGACCTACGTGAACTCGGTGTGGGTGGCCGCGATCACGACGCTGCTGTGCCTGCTGGTCGGCTATCCGATGGCGTACTACATCGCGCGCTCGAATCCGGCGACCCGCAACCTGCTGATGATGGGCGTGATGCTGCCGTTCTGGACGTCGTTCCTGATCCGCGTGTACGCGTGGATCGGCATCCTGAAGAACAACGGGCTGCTGAACAACTTCCTGATGTGGGTCGGCCTCACGCATACGCCGATCGAGCTGTACCGCACGAACTACGCGGTCTACATCGGGATGGTGTATTCGTACCTGCCGTTCCTCGTGATGCCGCTCTACGCGCACCTCGTGAAGATGGACCTGCGCCTGCTCGAGGCTGCGTACGACCTCGGTGCGAAGCCGTGGAAGGCATTCGTGCAGATCACGCTGCCGCTGTCGAAGAACGGGATCATCGCGGGCTGCCTGCTGGTGTTCATCCCGGCGGTGGGCGAGTACGTGATTCCGGAGCTGCTCGGCGGTGCGAACACGCTGATGATCGGCCGCGTGATGTGGAACGAGTTCTTCAACAACGCAGACTGGCCGATGGCGTCGGCCGTGACCTGCGCGATGGTGCTGCTGCTGCTCGTGCCGATGGCGATGTTCCAGCACTTCCAGGCGAAGGAACAGGGAGGCCGTCGATGAAGCCGAATCGTTACCTGCAGTTCGCGGCGCTGTTTGCCGGCTTCGCGTTCCTGTACATCCCGATCCTCAGCCTGATCGTCTATTCGTTCAACGAGTCGAAGCTCGTTACCGTGTGGTCGGGTTTCTCGTTCCGCTGGTACGCGGCGCTCGTGGAGGATGACGAGCTGCTGACGGCCGCGTGGCTGTCGCTGAAGATCGGCGTGCTGACCGCGTTCGCGTCGGTGTTCATCGGCACGTGGGCCGGTTTCGTGCTCGCGCGGATGGGGCGCTTTCGCGGTTTCGCGCTGTTCAGCGGGATGATCAACGCGCCGCTCGTGATCCCCGAGGTGATCCAGGGGATCTCGCTGCTGCTGCTGTTCATCGAGCTCGCGAAATGGATCGGCTGGCCGGCCGAGCGCGGCGTGTTCACGATCTGGCTCGGCCACGTGATGCTGTGCATCTCGTACGTCGCGATCATCGTGCAGTCGCGCGTGCGCGAGCTGAACCCGTCGCTGGAAGAAGCCGCGCTCGATCTCGGTGCGACGCCGCTGAAGGTGTTCTTCACGATCACGCTGCCGCTGATCTCGCAGGCGCTGATCGCCGGCTGGCTGCTGTCGTTCACGCTGTCGATCGACGACCTCGTGCTGTCGGCGTTCCTGTCGGGCCCCGGCTCGACGACGCTGCCGCTCGTCGTGTTCTCGCGCGTGCGCCTCGGCCTGAACCCGGAGATGAACGCGCTCGCGACGCTGTTCATCGTCGCGGTGACGGCCGGCGTCGTGATCGCGAACTTCGTGATGCTGCGCCAGGAACGCAAGCGGATGGCAGGATACGCGACCTGATCCACAGGTTGCGGCCGCAATGAAAAACGCCCGGTGCCGACGACGAGTCGGGCCGGGCGTTTTGTTTGGAGGGGCGTGGATCCGTTCCGCGTCCGGCTCAAGCGCCGAACGCCGCCTTCCCCAGCAACCCCAGCGCCACGCATACGAGCACGGCAGCAAAACCGGCCTGCACGTGCCGCGCGGCGAGGTGGTGCGATGCGACGCGGCCGGCGGCCATGCCGAGCGCGGTCGCGACGGTGAACCACAGCGTCACGTCGAGCGGCGCGCGCGTGCCTGCCACGAGCGTCGCGAGTACGCCGCCCGTGCCGACCAGTGCGATCACCATCAGCGATGTCGCGACCACGCCGTGCATCGACACGTTCGTGAACTTGCGCAGCATCGGCACGATCACGAAGCCGCCGCCGACGCCGAGCAACCCCGTCATCAGGCCCGTCACCGCGCCGGTCGACGCGAGCGCGACACCGACCGGCCAGGACCAGACGAGCCGGCCCGTGTCGGGGTTGATGCGGCCGACGCACAGCGGCGACGCGTCCGCGTCGGCGGGGGCGTGCCGCAGCGCCTGCCGCAGCAGGCGGCCGGCGACGACCAGCATCGTCAACGCGAACAGCGTGAGCAGCAGGCGCTGCGGCAGCACGTGCGCGAGCCGCACGCCGAGCGTGGTCAGCGGCACGCCGGCCACGGCCATCAGCAGCGCCGCGCGATAGCGCACGAGCCCGCGGCGAAAGCCTTCGAGCGCGCCGAGCGCGGCGCTGCCCGCCACCGCGACGAGGGCGACGGGCGTGGCCTGCTGCATCGGCCAGCTCATCCCGACGACGAGCGCGGGCACCGCGAGAATGCCGCCGCCGGCACCGGTCAGGCCGAGCACGGCACCGACGAAGCCGCCCAGTACGAGGGAGATCAACATGACGTCATCGCGCTCCGGTCAACGTGCGACGGCGGGCTTCGCGAGCCATTCGCGGCCCTTGAGCATCGCCTTCCAGTAGAGCGGCGGCAGCACGCGCTCCTTGAGCAGCCACGCGAGCCGCGACGGGCGCTTGCCGTCGATCAGCCACGCGGGGAAGGTCGGCGCGACCTTGCCGCCGTACAGGAACTCGGCGAGCACGATCTTGCCGCGCTCGACGGTGAGCGGGCACGAGCCGTAGCCGTCGTATGCGGCGTCGCCGTGTGCGCGGCCGAGCGACGCGAGCAGGTTGTGCGCGACGACGGGCGCCTGCTTGCGGGCGGCCGCGGCCGTTTTCGCGTTGGTCGTGTTGGTGACGTCGCCGAGCGCGTAGATGTCCGGAAAGTGCTTGTGCCGCAGCGTCGCCGGATCGACGTCGATCCAGCCGGCCGCGTCGGCGAGCGGGCTCGATCGCACGAAATCGGGCGCCTTCTGCGGCGGCACCACGTGGATCATGTCGAACGAACGCACGACGGTTTCCTTGCCGCCGTCCGGCAACGCGCGCGTGAACGTCGCCTGGCGCGCGGGGCCATCGATCGCGACGAGGTTGTGGCCGAACGACAGCGCGATGTCGTAGCTTCTCACGTACTCCATCAGCGCGGGCACGTAGTCGGCGACGCCGAACAGCGCGCTGCCTGCATTCAGGAACTCGACGTTCGCGGCTTCGAGGCGGCCCGTGCGCCGCCAGTGATCGCACGACAGGTACATCGCCTTCTGCGGCGCGCCTGCGCACTTGATCGGCATCGGCGGCTGCGTGAAGAGTGCATTGCCGCCGCGGAACGCGCGCACGAGCTCCCACGTGTACGGCGCGAGATCGTAGCGGTAGTTCGACGTGACGCCGTTGCGGCCGAGCGTGTCGGCGAGGCCGTCGATCGCGTGCCAGTCGAGCTTGAGTCCCGGGCACACGACGAGCTTGCGATAGCCGATGCGGCGGCAGCCGTCGAGCACGATCGCGTGCGCGTCGGGTTCGAAGCCCGCGACGGCGGCCTGGATCCGGTGCACGCCGCGCGGCAGCACGTCGGTCATCCGGCGCGCGGTGGTTTCCGGCTGGAACACGCCCGCGCCGACCATCGTCCAGCCGGGCTGGTAGTAGTGGACGTCGGCCGGATCGATCACCGCGATGTCGAGCGACGCGTCGCGCGCGAGCAGGCTCGATGCAACCGCGATGCCGGCCGCGCCCGCGCCGACGATCACGATGTCGTGGCGCGCGTCGACGCCCGGTGCCGCCTGACGGCCACCCGGTGCGACGCGCGATGCCAGCGCGCTCAGGTCGTAGCCGGCTGCGCCGGCGGTGGCGACGATGTCGTTCAGCGGACGCAGCGCCGCTTGCGACAACGCCCACAGCGTGGCCGATCGCGTGCCGCTGCGGCAGTACGCGAGCACCGGGCCGTCGAGCGACGCGAGCAGCGCGCCGAACCGCGCGGCCTGTTCGTCGGTCACCTTGCCGGTATCGACCGGCAGGTAATGCACGTCGATGCCGAGCGGCGCGGCGGCCGCGCGGATCTCGGTGACGGTCGGCTGGTCGGCGCCTTCGCCGTCGGGCCGGTTGCAGATGATCGCGCGGATGCCGGCCGCGTGAAGCGCGGGCAGGTCGGCCGCCGCGATCTGCGGCGAGACCGACAGCGTGCCGGTCAGCTTGCGGATGGTCGTCATGTCGGGGTTCTCGGTGGGGTGCAGGCGCTCAGATCGCGTCGAGCGGGATCTTCAGATAGCGCACGCCGTTGTTCTCGGGTTCGGGCAGGTGGCCGGCGCGCATGTTGACCTGCACGGACGGCAGCATCAGCACGGGCATGTCGAGCGTCGCGTCGCGCGCGGTGCGCATCGCGACGAAATCGTCCTCGGTCACGCCGTCCTTCACGTGCACGTTCGCGCGGCGCTGCTCGGCGACGGTCGTCACGAACTGCACGTCGCGGCCGCCCGGCTGGTAGTCGTGGCACAGGTACAGGCGCGTGTCGGCCGGCAGCGCGAGCACGCGCGCGATCGAGCGGTACAGCGTGCGCGCATCGCCGCCGGGGAAGTCGCAGCGGGCCGTGCCGTAGTCGGGCATGAACAGCGTGTCGCCGACGAACGCCGCGCGCTGCGTCGCGTCGTCCACGCAGTAGGTCATGCAGGCGGGCGTATGGCCCGGCGTATGCAGCGCGCGGATCGTCAGTGCGCCGAGCGCGAGCGTGTCGCCGTCGTCGACGAGCCGGTCGAACTGGCGGCCGTCTTCCGCGAAGCCCGGGCCCGCGTTGAACAGCGTGCCGAACACGTGCTGCACGCGACGCACGTGCGAGCCGATCGCGATCCGGCCGCCGACCCGTGCTTTCAGGTAGGGCGCGGCTGACAGGTGATCGGCGTGCACGTGCGTTTCCAGCAGCCAGTGCACGGTCGCGCCGAGGTCGGCGACGCGGGCGATCAGCCGGTCCGCGCTGGCGGTGCGCGTGCGGCCGGATTTCGGGTCGTAGTCGAGCACGCTGTCGATCAGCGCACACGCGCGGCTCTCGGTGTCGAGCAGGAGATAGCTGACGGTGTGGGTCGCCGGGTCGAAAAAGCCTTCGACCGACAGGGCGGGGGCGTTGCTCACGGGGTGTCCTCGATCGGGTTCTGCATCTGCAATCGGGGTCTTTCTTTCAAGAAGCGTGCCAGCCTGCGACAAGGCACTGGCCGATGTGCCAGCCGCTTGATTCGGCTCGGATTTCCGGCGTGCCGGCAGCGGCGTGAAGGTGCCGGTGGCGTCCGAGCGACGATGAGGACTGCCATTGCTGGCAGTGTCGTGGCAGAATTGGCAGTCTGCCTGGCAGTCCGTCCGGGCGCTTCTTCACCGAGCGAGCCGCCGCATGAATCCGCGCGACACCATCCCGATCGTTCCCGCGCCGCGTCGCGACGCGATGCCCGACGTGCGCGCGCTCGTCGCGTATCTCGAGCAGGACCCGCAGCCGATGATCGTGGTCGACCCCGACTACCGCATCCTCGCGGCGAACGATGCGTACCGGCGCCAGTTCGGCGTGGCGGGCGTCGAGCACGTGGGCCGGCACTGCTTCCAGGTGTCGCATCACTACGACGTGCCGTGCGACCAGGCCGGCGAGCATTGCCCGATGAAGCAGGCGCTCGAGTCGCGCGGGCTGAACCGCGTGCTGCACATCCATCACACGCCGCGCGGCCCCGAGCACGTCGACGTCGAGCTGCGGCCGATCTTCGATGCGGACGGCAACGTGATCGCCTATGTCGAGCGGCTGACGACGGTGCGCAGCGCGTCCGCGCAGCCGAGCGCGGAAGGGCTCGTCGGCGGCGCCGATGCGTTCAATGCGGCGCTCGGCGCGCTGCAGCGCGTGGCACCCTCGACGCTGCCGGTGCTGCTGCTCGGCGAATCGGGCACCGGCAAGGAACTGTTCGCCCGCGCGCTGCACGAGGCGAGCGATCGTGCGATGGGGCCGTTCGTCGTCGTCGATTGCTCGGGGATTGCCGAGACGCTGTTCGAGAGCGAACTGTTCGGTTACGAGAAAGGCGCGTTCACGGGCGCGAACCAGCGCAAGCCGGGCCTCGTCGAAACGGCGCAGGGCGGCACGCTGTTTCTCGACGAGATCGGCGACGTGCCGCTGCCGATGCAGGTGAAGCTGCTGCGGCTGATCGAGTCGGGCACGTTCCGGCGCGTGGGCGGCGTCGAGGCGCTGCGCGCCGATTTCCGGCTCGTCGCGGCCACGCACAAGCCGTTGCGCGAGATGATCGACGACGGCCGGTTCCGGCAGGACCTGTACTACCGGATCAACGCGTTTCCGATTCCGCTGCCGGCGCTGCGCGAGCGGCGCGGCGACGTCGCGCTGCTGGCCGAATCGATCCTGCGGCGCATCGCGAATGCGCGCGGCAAGTCGGGCGATGCGAGCGCCCGGCCGTACGTGCTGACCGAGCGCGCGCGTGCGTGCCTCGATGCGTATGCATGGCCCGGCAACATCCGCGAACTGCGCAACGTGCTCGAACGCGCGTGCCTGTTCGCGGACGATGGAACGATCCGCGTCGAGCATCTGCCCGCCGAACTCGTCGCGGCCGCGGCGGCGCCGCAGGATCGCGCGGCCGATGGGCGCGGCCTGTCGGATGCGGAACTCGTGCGCATCGCGCGCACGTTCGACGGCACGCGCAAGGCGCTCGCCGAGCAGCTCGGGTTGAGCGAGCGGACGCTTTACCGGCGGATGAAGGCACTCGGGCTCGGTGCGCGCGAGCGGTGAGCGGGCGAGTGGCGCGCGGCTGGCGGCGGCACGCGGCTTTGCCGATAATGGCGCGTTCGATTTCAGTGTTGTCACCGTCGCCGATGAAAAGACATGCCCTTTCGCGTTGCCTGTTGCTTGCCGTCGCAGTGCTGGCCAGCCCGGCGCACGCCGCCGACTACACATGGACCGATGCGGCCGGCGCGCACGCGGTGACGCTGGCCAGAACCGAATCCGGAGACGATGTTGAACTCAAGGTATCCGCGACGCTCGACGGCCGTCCCGACTGGACGGTGCGGGATTACGTGAAGGCATGCCCGGTCGACTTGATTCTCGACGTCGTACCGAAGTCGATCGAAATGCGCGACCTGCTCGGCAACGGCCGCAAGCAGTTCCTGTTCGCGTACAAGATCGGCTGCCGCGGCGACATCAGCGCCGATCAGGTGAAGTACTTCCTGATCGACACGGGGACGAAATACGTGCTGCGCGGCGAGGAAACGGTCACGGTCAACGGCAAGTTCGTCGACGGCGGCGCGGCGCCCGTACCGAACGCGGACTTGAAGGCGCAGCCTGCGTTTCTGCGTTACATGACGCAGCGCTGGCGGGGGATCAGCGTGCGCAACGACTAGGCGGGCGCCCGGCCGTTGCGCGCGAGTCCGGCTGCCAATGGTGAAACGGGCGGCACACGGGCAACCCGCGTGCCGCCCGCCCGTCATGCGATCAACGCACCGGCGCCAACTGTGCCATCGCCGCGCGCACGAAACCGAGCAGCGTATCGTCGGTCCACGAGTCCTTCGTGAGCGCCGGCTCGTTCATCAGCGCCTGGCGGAATTTCGCATGCGTGGCCGGATCGTGGCCCGCGTAGCTGCAGAACAGCTCGAGCCAGCGCTGCGCGAGCGCGCGGCCTTGCGGCGAATCGGGCTGCGCGCCCGCATCGATCGCGTCGCGCACGTCGGCCATCAGTTGCGGCCATTCCATCGAACGTTCGCCGTAGTGCGCGCGCATGAAGCGGATCTCGTCCGGCGCGAGATACTTCTCGAAGATCCGCATCTTCGTTTCCGCCGAAGCGCGCAGCACATAGTCGCGCAACGCGGTCGAAATGCCGATCTTCGACTGCATCGACGGTTCGTGCTCGTGCATCAGGTTCAGCTTCGCGAGCAACCGCGGATCGTTGTTCGTGTCGCGTACCAGCAGCGCCATCCAGCGCGCGGCGAGCGCACGCACGCGCTCGTCCTCGGCGGGCACGCCCGCATCGTGCAGCACGCGGACCTCATCGATGAGCGCGATCCATTCCGCGTCGCCCGTCTGGCTCTTCCGGTACATCGGCAGGCGCGCGAGTTCTTCCTCGGAGAAATATTTGTCGTACACGGTCATCAACTCCAGTGTGGTGAGCCAATCGGCCAGTTCCGGCTCGGTGCCCGCCGTGAGCTGCGCATGCAGGCTCGCGAGCCGCTCGCGCAGCTGCGCGGTTTGCGCGAGCTGGCGGTCGAGCAGCGCGATCTGCTTCGCGACGAGCTCGACGAGCGGGGTGCCGGGCTGGTTCAGGTGATCGCCGATTTCGGTGAGCGACAGGCCGAAGCGACGCAACGCCTGGATCTGGTGGAGCCGGGCGATGTCGTGGCGGTCGTACAGCCGGTAGCCGTTGTCGGCGCGCGCCGAAGGCGTCAGCAAACCGATCGCGTGATAGTGATGAAGCGTGCGGACGGTCAGCCCGCTGCGTTTCGCCAGTTCTCCCACTTTCAGTCGCATTCGTTCCTCCGTTCGGTACGCACACTGGAGTCTCGAACGTTACGCTACGTGAGGGTCAAGCGGAAGTTCGGCGATCGGACGCGCGCGGGGCCGTGCCGCACGCGCCCGATCGAGGGGCCGGTTTATTGCGGCGAAGGCGTGGTGTCGGGCGTGGCCGCGCGTGCTTCGCGGCCGGCCGTGCTGTCGCCGGCCGCGTTGCCGTTCTGGCCGGGCTGGCCGGCTTGGTCGTCCTTGCCGGTCGGCGGCGTGCCCATCGCCTGGTAAAGGCGCGCGGTATCCGCGAACCGCGCGCCGGTCGCGCGAATCTCGTCGAGCCGCGCATTGCGGTACTGCAGTTCGCTCGCACGCGCGGCCGACGGCGGCAGCGCGCCGAGCCGCACACGGGCGGCCGCGTCGTCGTAGGCGCCGCGCGCGGAAAGCGCGGCACGCGACGACGCATCGAGCGCTTCCGCATCGTGTTCGAGCGCCGCCAGCGAATCGGCGACGTTCTGGAACGCGCCGAGCACGGCCTGCTTGTACTGGTCGACCGCGGCCTCGTAGGTCGCCTTCGCCGCGCGACGCTGGGCGAGCAGCGCGCCGCCGTGGAAGATCGGCTGGCTCAGCGACGCACCGACGTTCCAGATCGCGCCGGCGCCCGACAGCATCGTCGGCCAGCTGAAGCCGCCTTTGCCCATGGCCGCCGACAGCGACAGCTGCGGGAACATCTGCGCGGTCGCGAGGCCCACTTCGGCGGCGGCGGCCTTCAGCCCCGCATCGGCTGCCTGGATGTCCGGCCGGCTTTTCAGCAGGTCGGACGGCACGACGACGGGCACCTGTTCGGGCAGGTGCAGATCGGCGAGCGTGAGGTCGGCCGGCGGCCGGTCGGGCGTGCGGCCGACCAGCACCGCCAGCGCATGGCGGGCCGAGTCGCGTTGCTGGCGCAGCGCGGGCAGGCTCGCCGCGAACGTGTCGGCGCTTTGTCGCGCGTTCAGCGCGTCGCTGCGCGATGCCGAACCGAGCGCATGCCGGCGCTCTGCGTCGTGCGCCTGGTCGTTCGCGAGCGCGACGAGCCGCTCGGTCGTGTCGATCTGCGCATTGAGCACCGACACGGTGATCGACGCGGTGACGATGTTCGCGGCGAGCGCGCGCCGCGCGGATTCGAGCTGGAACGCGCTGACGTCGACGCGTTTCGCGAGCGCGCGGTTCGCGAAGCGCGACACGCCGAACAGGTCGACCGTGTAGCTCGCCTGCAGTTGCCCGACGAACGTGTCGTACAGCAGCGTCGGCGCGCCGAGCGCGGGAATCGGCACGCCGAGCGCGCGCTGGCGCGTGGCCTGGCCGACCGCGTCGATCGACGGCAGCATCGAACTGCCGATCTGCCCGCGCAGCTGTTCGCGCGCGGCATCGAGCGAATGCGACGCCGCACTCAGCGTCGGGCTGTTGCGCAGCCCTTCGTCGACGAGCGCGTTCAGCGCATCGGAGCGGTACTGCTTCCACCAGTCGGGCACCGGCTGCGCGCCGACTTCGAACTGCTGCGCGACGCCTTGCGCGGACACGGTCTGCTGGATCTGCGGCACGCTGCCGTAGTGCGCGGGCGACGGCATCGCGGGCGGCTCGCCGCTCGGCGCGAACCACGCGCAGCCCGCGAGCGGGCCGGCGAGGCTTGCCACGGCAAGCGCCCGCACGGCTTTCGTTTTCAGGGTCATCGATCGATCCATGGTCAGGCTCCCGACGGCGCGGCAGGCGTGGCGCCTGGCGGCGGGCCGTCCTGCGGGTCGCGTTCGTCGCGCTTCACGCGGAACCACGTCGCGTACAGCGCAGGCAGGTAGAACAGCGTCAGCACGGTCGCGCTCGTGATGCCACCCATCAGCGCGGTCGCCATCGGCCCGAAGAAGTTCGAGCGCAGCAGCGGGATCAGCGCGAGCACGGCGGCCGCGGCCGTCAGCGTGATCGGCCGGAAGCGCCGCACGGTCGCGCCGATGATGGCGTCGACGCGGCCGTGGCCGGCCGCGATGTCCTGCTCGATCTGGTCAACGAGGATCACCGAGTTGCGCATGATGATCCCAAACATCGCGATCACGCCGAGCATCGCGACGAAGCCGAACGGCTGGCCGAACAGCAGCAGCGTCGCGACCACGCCGATCAGCCCGAGCGGCGCGGTCAGCACGACCATCAGCACGCGCGAGAAGCTCTGCAGCTGGATCATCAGCAGCGTGAACACGGCGATCGCCATCAGCGGCATCTGTGCATTGATCGACGTCTGCGCCTTCGCGCTTTCCTCGACCGAGCCGCCGATGTTGATCTGATAGCCGACCGGCAGTTGCGCACGCAGCGCGTTCAGCTTCGCGTCGACCGCATGCGTGACGTCGATGCCCTGGGCGCCGGCGCGCACGTCCGACTGCACGGTGATGGTCGGCTGGCGGTCGCGCTCCCACACGACGCCGTATTCGAGCGTCGGCGTGAAGCGGCCGAGCGAGCCGAGCGGCACGGGGCCGTTCGGCGTCGGCAGCGCGAGACCCGCGAGCTTCGCCGGATCGACGCGGTCGGCGCGCGGCGCGCGCAGGTCGACGGCGATCAGCTTGTCGCGCTCGCGATACTGCGTGACGGTCGTACCGGACAGCGTCATCGCGAGGAAGCTCGACACGTCCTGCGACGTGACGTTCAGCTCGCGCGCCTTCTTCTGGTCGATCTCGAAGCGCACCGAGCGCTCGGCCGGCTCGTCCCAGTCGAACTGCACGTTGACCGTGCGCGCATCGCCGCGCATCGTCGCCGCGACCTTCTCGGCGATCGAGCGGACCGTCGCGATGCTATCACCGCTCACGCGGAACTGCACCGGATAGCCGACCGGCGGGCCGTTCTCGAGCCGCGACAGGCGCCAGCGTATGGCCGGGAACCGGTCGCGCAGCGTGGTTTCGAGCCAGGTTGCGAGCTTCTCGCGATCCTCGACCGATTTCGCGGTGATCACGAACTGTGCGAAGTTCGGCAGTTGCAGCTGCTGGTCGAGCGGCAGGTAGAAGCGCGGCGCGCCGCTGCCGACGAAGTTCACCGAATGGTCGATCTCGGGGCGCTTGTCGATCGCTTTCTCGAGGCGCTCGGTTTCGCGCAGCGTCGCCGCGAACGACGCGCCTTCGGGCAGCCGCAGGTCGACCAGCAGCTCGGGCCGGTCGGAGCTCGGGAAGAACTGCTGCGGCACGAGCGTGAAGCCCATCAGTGCGACGACGAAGAGCGCACCCGTGATCAGCAGCACGACGAAGCGCCGCTCGATGCACCAGTCGATCCAGCCGCGCAGCCGCCGGTAGAAGCGCGTGTCGTAGATGTCGTGCTCGTGGTCGTCGGGCAGGTGTGCCTCGTGCGCGTGCCGCTTGCGCTCGGGCAGCATGTGATAGCCGAGCAGCGGGATCAGCACGACGGCCGCGAACCACGACGCGATCAGCGCGATCGCCGACACTTCGAAGATCGAGCGCGTGTATTCGCCGGTGCTCGATTTCGCGAGCGCGATCGGCAGGAAGCCCGACACCGTGACGAGCGTGCCCGTCAGCATCGGGAACGCGGTGCTCGTGTACGCGAACGCGGCGGCGCGCGCGCGGCTGTAGCCCTGTTCGAGCTTCACGGCCATCATCTCGACCGCGATGATCGCGTCGTCGACGAGCAGCCCGAGCGCGAGCACGAGCGTGCCGAGCGATACCTTGTGCAGCCCGATGTCGAACAGGTACATGAAGAGCGCGGTGACCGCGAGCACGACCGGAATCGAGATCACGACGACCATCCCGGTGCGCAGGCCGAGCGACACGAGGCTCACGACCAGCACGATCGCAACCGCTTCGGCGACGGCTTCGAGGAAGTCGTCGACCGAATGCGAGACCGCGTGCGGCATGCTCGACACCAGCGTCAGCTTGAGGCCGGCCGGCAGCTGCGCCTGCAGGTCCTTCGATTCCGCGTCGAGCGCCTTGCCGAGCCGGATTACGTCGCCGCCCGGCTGCATCGTGACGCCGATGCCGAGCACGGCTTTGCCGTTCGTACGCATCTGCGTGACGGCCGGGTCGTCGTAGCCGCGCTTCACGGTCGCGAGATCGCCGAGCCGGAACGTGCGGCCGTTGATGCGGATCACCGTATCGGCGATCGCGTCGACGTTGTCGAACTGGCCGCTCGGCCGCACGAACACGCGATCGTCGGCGGTCGTCAGCACGCCGGCCGACGAGATGTCGTTCTGCGCGTTGATCGCCTGCCCGAGCTGCTGCGGCGAAATGCCGAGGCGCGTGAGCTGGGCGTTGTTCACCTCGATGAAGATCCGCTGGTCGGGGTCGCCGAAGTAGTCGACCTTGCCGACGCCCGGCACGCGCAGCAGCACGGTGCGCAGCTGGTCCGCGTAGTCGTGCAGTTGCGCGGGCGTGAAGCCGTCGCCCTCGAGCGTCCAGATGTTGGTGTAGACGTCGCCGAACTCGTCGTTGAAGAACGGGCCCTGCACGCCGGGCGGCAGCGTGTAGCCGATGTCGCCGACTTTCTTGCGGATCTGGTACCAGGTCTCGGGCACGTCCTTCACGGGCGCCGAATCCTTCATCGTGAAGAAGATCAGCGATTCGCCGGGGCGCGAATAGCTGCGCAGGAAGTCGATGGCCGGCGTTTCCTGCAGCTTGCGGCCGATCCGGTCGGTCACCTGTTCCTGCACCTGCCGCGCACTCGCGCCGGGCCAGAACGTACGGATCACCATCACGCGGAACGTGAACGGCGGGTCTTCGGATTGCGCGAGCCGCGTATAGGCGAGGATGCCCGCGAGCGTCGCGAGCGCGATCAGGTAGACGACGAGCGCCTGGTGGCGCAACGCCCATGCCGACAGGTTGAAGCGGCCTTCTTCGTGGGGCGTACTCACGATGCGGAGTCCTCCGGATGCAGCGGCGCGATCGCGCGCACCTTCTCGCCCGCGCTGACCGTATGCACGCCCTGCAGCACGACGCGTTCGCCCGGCTGCAGCCCGTGCGACACGGTCACGGTGCGCTCGTTGAAGCGCGCGACGTCGACGCGGCGCAATTCGAGCGTGTCGTCCTTCGTGCGCACGACCCACACGGCCGGTTGCGCGCCGTCGTGGAACAGCGCGGTCGCGGGCAGCGTGATCGGCTGCGCGTTGTCGGCGGCCGGTGCGCCGTCGAATGCGACGTTCGCGGTCATCCCGAGACGGATCGCCGGATCGGGCGTGGCGAGCGTAAGCTTCACGCGATAGGTGCGGCTTTGCGGATCGGCGGCCGGCGCGATTTCGCGCACCTTCGCCGTAAACTGGCGGCCCGGCAGCGACGGCAGCGTGACGGTCGCCGCATGGCCCGGCGCGAGCGAGGCGAGCGCGGCCTCGGGCACGTCGCTGACGACATCGACGTCGCCCGACCACGCGAGCTGGTAGACCGGCTGGCCGGCCGACACGTTCTGGCCGGTATCGGCCTGTTCGGCGGTGATGAAGCCCGCGTGATCGGCGACGAGCGTCGCGTAGCGGAGCTGGTTCTTCGCGAGCGCGAGCTGCTGCTGCGCCTGGTCGCGCTGCGCGAGCGCCGACGTGTAGCTGTTCTGCGTCTGTTCGAGCTGCGCGGTCGCGATCAGGTTTTCATGCGCCTGCGCACGGTCGCGGTCGAGCTGCTGCTTCGCGAACGCGAGGCTGTGCGTCGCGGCATCGAACTGCGCCTGCGCGCTCGCGGCGTTCTTCTCGACGTCGGACGGATCGAGCAGCGCGACGATCTGGCCGACCTTGACCGTATCGCCGAGGCGCACCTTGCGCTCGATGATCTTGCCGGCGATGCGGAACGACAGCGGCGTTGCATAGCGCGGCTGGATGTCGCCGGGCAGTGTGCGTGCGGCCGCGGCGGTGTCGGCCCGCGCGGGCAGCGCGACGACGGGGCGCGGCGCGGGCGGCGCGGATTCTTTTGGATGACATGCGGCAAGGACGAGCGCGGCGCCGATCAGCAGCGCGGCGCGGGAACCGGAGCGATTCACGAAACCCCCAGGTGAGGTGGAGCGGAACGAGGTCGGCAAGCGCGGCGGGCGCTTGCCCCAGGCGACGCCGGCACGGGCGTGCGGACGGCACATTCAGAAACTGTGGCGAATTCTAATACACACCTGTATCTGAATGCAAAGATGAATATGAAAGGGGAATGGTGCTAGACTGCGCGCCATGAAACCACAGCGCTTAACTCGCGAGCAGAGCCGGGACCAGACGCGTGAGCGTCTGTTGACGGCCGCGCATCGCATTTTTCTGAAGAAAGGCTATGTGGCCGCGAGTGTCGAAGACATCGCGGCGGCGGCCGGCTATACGCGCGGTGCGTTCTATTCGAATTTCCACAGCAAGTCCGACCTGCTGCTGGAGTTGCTGGAGCGCAACCACGAGGAGGTGCGGTCCGACTTCCAGGCGATTTTCGAAGAGGGGGGCACGCGCGAGCAGATGGAATCGATGGCGCTCGCGTATTACCGGACGCTGTTTCGCGACGACGAATACTCGCTGCTATGGGGCGAGGCGAAGCTGCAGGCGGCGCGCGACGCGAAGTTCCGCGTGCGCTTCAACCAGTTCCTGCACGGCAAGCGCGTGCAGATGGCGGAATTCATCGAGCGCTTCGCCGAGCGCTCGGGTACGCCGCTGCTGCTGCCGGCCGATACGCTCGCGTTCGGGCTGATGTGCCTGTGCGACGGCGTGCAGTCGTATTACACGGCCGATCCGCAGCACGTATCGGTCGACGTGGCCGAATCGGTGCTCGCGGGATTCTTCGCGCGGGTCGTGCTGGGGCGGGCGCCGGACTGACCGGCGCGGGCGGATCGGCGGCCGCGTGTCAGCGCTCGCCGGTCATCCGCCGGTATGCGTCGAGCAGCGAGGTCTTGTAGACGACGCCCGCGAGCGTCGGCTCGGCTTCGCTTTCGATCACCGGCAGCCGTTCGCCCTGGAACGCCATGAAGCGTTCGAGCGCGGTCGCGAGCGGCATGTCGGGCGTGAGGAGCGGAAACGGCGTATGCGCGTAGTGCGCGGCCGTCTTGTCGGTCGTGTCGCGCTTGTCGAGCAGGTCCGACGTGATGTCCTTCAGCGCGACCGCGCCGCGGAAGCGCCCGGCGTCGTCCGTCACGTACAGGTACTTCACCGGGTATTCGAGAAACACGCGCGTCATGTCGGCGACGCTCGCCGTGAGCGGGACGACCGTCTGCGCGGGCTGGATCAGCTCGCGCATCTGCGTGGTGCGCAGCCGCTGCCGCTCCTGCGCGTCCTGGTAGTGGTGCTGCGTGATCTCGTACATCGACGTCGTGCCCGTCGCGCGCGCGACGAAATATGCAAACACGCACGACACCAGCAGCGGCAGCACGACCTGGTAGCTCAACGTCATCTCGAAGATCATCAGGATCGCCATCAGCGGCGCCTGCGTGGCGCCGGCCATGAACGCACCCATCCCGACGATCGCGTAAGCGAAATAGGCCGACGTATGGCCGGGCCACAGCGCTTCCATCGCGAGCCCGAACAGCGAGCCGAACACCGCGCCGACGAACAGCGTCGGCGTGAACACGCCGCCGATCGCGCCCGAGCCGGCCGTCGCGGCGGTCGCGATCACCTTGAACACGAGCACGGCGACGAGTGCCTGCCAGGTCCACGGCGAATGGAGGATGTGGTTCACGACGCTGTAGCCGTTGCCCCAGACGTCCGGAATCCATACCGAGATCACGCCGACGACGAGGCCGCCGAGCGCGAGCCGCACGGGCAGCGGCACCGGCAGCCGCTTGAACTGGTTCTTCGATGCGTCGAGCAGGTGCAGGAACTGCGGCGCGAGCACGCCGCACAGCGCGCCGAGCACGACGAACAGCAGGACCTCGGGGCCCGTGACGGCCGGAAACACCGGCATTTCGTACGGCGGCCGGTAGCCGACGAATTCGCGCATCACGATGTTCGCGACGACCGACGCGACGACCATCGGCCCGAAGCTTTCCATCGCGATCGTGCCGAGCACGATTTCCGACACGAAGAACGCGCCGGCGATCGGCGCGTTGTACGCGGACGTGATGCCGGCGGCGGCCCCGCAGGCGACCAGCAGGCGCAGGCGCGGCGGGTCGAAGTGCGCGAAGCGGCCGACGAGCGACGCGGCCAGCGCCGCGAGCTGCACCATCGGGCCCTCGCGGCCGATCGAGCCGCCGCTGCCGATCGTCAGCAGCGACGACACGCTGCGCCACAGGCTCTGCCGGACCGGCACGACGCCGTTGCCGAGCGCGACCGATTCCATGTAGTCGGTCTTGGCGGCCTGCCTGTCGCCGCGCGTCGCGAGCAGCAGCACGCAGCCGGCGAGGAAGCCGCCGGCTGCCGGCATCCAGAACCGGACGTACCACGGGAGGCTCTTGGCCATCTGCACGAAGCTGCCGCTTTGCCCGGAGATCAGCCGCTGCATCAGGTCGATGCCCTCGCGGAACGCCATCGTGGCAAAGGCGCCGCCGACGCCGACGATCGCCGACCAGATCAGCATCGTATGGGCGTCCGACAGGCGGAACAGCTTTTGGGCGCGAGTGCGCAGCTTCAGCAGGAACGAGAGCACGGCTGAAAGAGGGCGATGGAAAACGACGCGAAGCATAGCACTGCGCCGCGCCCGCGGGACTTCCCCGTCGGGCGCGGCGCGCGAACCGTCACGGGCGTGCGGCTCAGCCAAGCCAGTGCTGCACGGCCCAGGTGATCGCGTAGCCGCCGGCGATCAGCCACACGTACAGGATCAGGCCCGTCATCAGCGCCCGCGGGCCGGCGGCGCGGATCTGCGCGACGCGCGTCTCGATGCCGAGCGCCGTCATGGCCATCGTCAGCGCGAAGGTGTCGAGCACGTTCAGCGTATGCGTGACGGCGGTCGGCAGCACGTTCAGCGAATTGACGATCACGAAGCCGAGGAAGCCGAGCGCGAACCAGGGCACGGCCACCTTGCGCTTGCTCTGCGCGTCGCCGGCCGTTGCGCGGGCCGAGCGGGCGAGCCACCAGCCGAGCGCCAGCAGCACGGGGACCAGCAGCATCACGCGCGTCATCTTCACGATCGTCGCGACGTGCGCGACCTCGGGGCTGATGTCGCTCGCCGCGCCGACCACCTGCGCGACTTCATGGATCGTGCCGCCGAAAAACAGCCCGAGGCCGGCCGGATCGAGGTTCAGCAGCCCGGCGTGATAGGCGAGCGGGTACAGGAACATCGACAGCGTGCCGAACAGCACGACGCTGCCCACGGCCATCGCGCTCTGGTGCGGCTTCGACTGCAGCGTCGATTCGAACGCGAGCACGGCGGCCGCGCCGCAGATCGCGCTGCCCGCGGCGGTCAGCAGCGCCGCGTCGCGGTCGAGCTTCATCAGCTTCATGCCGGCCCAGGTGCCGATCACGAGCGTGCTGACGACGACCAGCACCGACACCGTGAGGCCCGGCAGGCCGACCTGCGCGATTTCCTGCAGGCTCACGCGCAACCCGAAGAACGCGACCGCGATGCGCAGCAGCTTGCGCGCGGAGAAATTGACGCCCGCCGCCCAGCTGGCCGGCATGCCGTCGCGCAGCGCGTTGCCGTACAAGGCGCCTGCGACGATGCCGACGATCAGCGGCGACAGGCCGAGCGCCGCGACCGCGGGAAGCTCGGACAGGCTCGTGACGGCGGCGGCGAACAGCGCGACGAACAGCACGCCGTTCAACTGGCCGCGCATCGACGGCGCGGCATGGCTGAGATGGGGAGTCGGAGCAGTGGACATGGAAGCACCGTATGGAGCGTGTTGCGATGCTGTAATCCTAATTTTGTTATATCGATATGAAAAATTGTGATTTGTGACGTAAACTATCCGGAAAGCCGATAATTCATCCCCATGACCCCGGATCAACTGATAACGTTCGCCGCTGTCGCCGAACACCTGAACATCAGCCGCGCCGCCGTGGCATTGCATCTGTCGCAGCCGGCCGTGTCGGGCCAGTTGCGGCTGCTGCAGGACGAATTCGGTGAGCCGCTGTACCAGCGCGACGGCCGTGGCATCCGCCTGACGCCGGTCGGCGAGCAACTCGCGCAGTACGCGAAGGCGCAGCGCGATACGTTCGCGCAGGCGCGTGCGTTTCGCGACGCGGTGCGCGGGCTGGAAGCCGGCACGCTGCGCATCGGCGCGAGCACGACGCCGGCGAGCTACCTGCTGCCATACCTGATCGCGGCGTTCCAGCCGCTCGCGCCGCGCGTGACGATCCAGACGATGAGCGGCAATACGGCCGACGTGGTGGCCGCGCTGCCGTCGCTCGACATCGCGCTGATCGAGGGGCCGCCCGGCGAGGCGTTGCCGCCCGGCACGGCCGTCCATGCGTGGCACGAGGACGAGATCGTCGCGATCGTGCCGGCCGGCCATCCGCTGGCCGCGCCCGGCTACGACGCGGGCGTGACGCTCGATGCGCTCGCCGCGCACCCGCTCGTGCTGCGCGAGGCGGGCTCCGCCGTGCGGCAGCTCGTCGAGCGCGCGTTCGCGCACGGCGGCGCGCCGATGCGCGTCGCGTTCGAGATCGCCGGCGTCGAGGCCGTCAAGGAGGCCGTGCGAGCCGGGATGGGCGTCGGGTTCGTGTCCGCGATGTCGCTGCGCCACCAGGATGCGGCGCTTGTGCTGCGCTCGCTCGCGCCGGCGCCGCTCACGCGCCATTTCTCCATTCTCGTGCCGCACGGCGGTGCGCCGTCGCGGGTCGCCGCGCAATTCCTCGACATGAGTCTCGCGCAAGACCTCGCCTGAGCGGCCGACGCCGCGCCGGGAACATGCGTTGCGCACCGTCGGGCGCGTACTGGTGCGGTGCACTATCTTAGGGATTTCCTCTATGGCGTGGGCCTGACGCGAGGCGCACCATCCGTCTCAAGCAAATGGAACCGGTTCCATTCCGGTAAAAAAGGGCAACATGGCAGACATCGTGATCGTGGCGAGCGCATTCGGGATGGACCGCGTGCGCCAGGAGGGCCACAGCGCATTCATCGCGACCGTGGCGGCATCCGGTGCGACCGGTTTCGAGGTGCGGCGCGAACTGTTCGCGTCGGATGACGACACGGCCCCCGGCGCGCTGGCCGCGCTCGGCGCGCAGATCGCCGGCCACGGGCTGTGGTCGGTCTATTCGACGCCGGCCACGCTGTATACGGAAACGGGGGCGCTGGATGCCGACGCATTGCGCGACGCGCTCGCGGAAGCCGACGCGCTCGGCGCGCGCTTCGTGAAATTCCAGCTGGGCGGTTTTGCCGGCGACGCTCATGCCGCCGACATCGTTGCGTTGTCGCGCGGCGCGAACGCGCGGGTGGTGGTCGAGAATGGCCAGCTCCAGGTCGGCGGCGCGTTCGCGCAGTTCCGCGGGCTGTTCGACGCGCTGGCCGCGGCCGGCCTGCACGATGCGCTCGGGATGACGTTCGACATCGGCAACTGGCAGTGGCCGGGCGAAGCGCCGCTCGACTGCGCGCACGTGCTCGCGCCGCACGTGGAATACATTCATTGCAAGGCCGTCGAGGGTGAGGGCGCGCGCCGCTTCGCGGTCGCGCCGGCGCCGAACGACGCGCTCGTGACCGGCGTGCTCGCGGCGCTGCCGCCGCAGGTGCCGCGCGGCATCGAGTTCCCGTTCGACGCGGCCGACCTGGCGGGCGATGCCTGCCGCCGTGTCGCGTGGCTCGCGACCGCTTGACCGCAGAAGGATCCCGAGGAGTTCATTCATGAAAGCAGCACTCGATGTCGTGACCTACGGCGAAGCGATGGCGATGTTCGTCGCGACCGAGCCCGGCCATCTCGCGCACGCGGGTCAATTCACGAAGCGGATCGCGGGCGCCGACCTGAACGTCGCGATCGGCCTGTCGCGGCTCGGTTTCCGGGTTGGCTGGATGAGCCGGGTGGGCCGCGATTCGTTCGGCGGCTACGTGCTCGACACGCTCGCGCGCGAAGGCATCGACGCGTCGTGCGTGACCGTCGATCCGCGTTACCCGACCGGTTTCCAGCTGAAGTCGCGCAACGACGACGGCAGCGACCCGACCGTCGAATATTTCCGCAAGGGTTCGGCCGCGAGCTACCTGTCGTGCGACGACTATGTGGCCGACTACGTGCTCGGCGCGCGCCATCTGCACCTGACGGGCGTCGCGCCGGCGATCTCCGCGACCTCGTGCGAACTGGCGTTCCGGCTCGCGCGCGAGATGCGCGCGGCCGGCAAGACGATCTCGTTCGACCCGAACCTGCGCCCGACGCTGTGGCCGTCCGCCGACGTGATGGCGAAGACGCTGAACGCGCTCGCGACGCTCGCCGACTGGGTGCTGCCGGGCCTCGCCGAAGGGCGCCAGCTGACCGGGCACGACACGCCGGCCGACATCGCGGGCTTCTATCTCGCGCGGGGCGCGCGCGGCGTCGTGATCAAGCTCGGCGAGCAAGGCGCGTATTTCCGCACGGCCGACGGCCGCGAGGGCACGGTCGTGGGCGAGCGTGTCGAACGGGTGGTCGACACGGTCGGCGCCGGCGACGGCTTCGCGGTCGGCGTGGTCAGCGCGTTGCTGGAAGGCAGGAGCGTCGAGCAGGCGGTCGCGCGCGGCAACCGGATCGGCGCGCTCGCGATCCAGGTGATCGGCGATTCGGAAGGCTTGCCGACGCGCGAAGCCCTCGACCGACTCGAAAATGTCAGCAATCGCGCCGATCGCTTAGAGGAAATCGTCACCGCGCAATGAGAGGCCGGACACGGCACAATCCGCGGATCCATTTCGTGCACGACGCACACTTAGTTTGTTGGAGGCCGGACGGGCGCCGAAGCGCCAAGTCCGGTCGACATACGGAGACACTCTCATGGCAACCAATCTCGCAGCCCGTCGCTGGTGGACGATCATGCCGATCGTGTTCATCACGTACAGCCTCGCTTACCTCGACCGCGCGAACTACGGGTTCGCGGCAGCGGCCGGCATCAATCAGGATCTCGGCATCGGCAAGGGCCTGTCGTCGCTGATCGGCGCGCTGTTCTTCCTCGGCTACTTCTTCTTCCAGATCCCCGGCGCGATCTATGCGGAACGCCGCAGCGTGAAGAAGCTCGTGTTCGTCAGCCTGATCCTGTGGGGCGGCTGCGCGGCGCTCACGGGCGTAGTCAGCAACATCCCGTCGCTGATGGCGATCCGCTTCGTGCTCGGCGTGGTCGAGGCGGCCGTGATGCCGGCGATGCTGATCTACATCAGCAACTGGTTCACCAAGAACGAGCGCTCGCGCGCGAACACGTTCCTGATCCTCGGCAACCCGGTCACCGTGCTGTGGATGTCGATCGTGTCGGGTTATCTCGTGCATGAATTCGGCTGGCGCCACATGTTCATCGCCGAAGGCGTGCCGGCCATCATCTGGGCCGTGTGCTGGTGGTTCCTCGTGCAGGACAAGCCGGCCGATTCGCCGTGGCTCACCGCGCAGGAAAAGCGCGACCTCGACGCCGCGCTCGTGGCCGAGCAGGCAGCGATCAAGCCCGTGCGCAACTATGGCGAGGCATTCCGCTCGCCGGCCGTGATCAAGCTGTGCGCGCAGTATTTCTGCTGGAGCATCGGCGTGTACGGCTTCGTGCTGTGGCTGCCGTCGATCGTCAAGAACGGGTCCGACCTCGGGATGGTCGCGACCGGCTGGCTGTCCGCGCTGCCGTATCTCGCGGCGACGATCGCGATGCTCGCCGCATCGTGGGCGTCCGACAAGGTCGGCTCGCGCCGCGGCTTCGTGTGGCCGTTCCTGCTGATCGGCGCAGCCGCATTCGCCGCGTCGTACGCGCTCGGCTCGTCGCATTTCTGGATCTCGTATGCGCTGCTGGTCGTCGCGGGCGCCGCGATGTATGCGCCGTACGGCCCGTTCTTCGCGATCGTGCCGGAGCTGCTGCCGAAGAACGTCGCCGGCGGCGCGATGGCGCTGATCAACAGCATGGGCGCGCTCGGCTCGTTCGTCGGCTCGTACTTCGTCGGCTACCTGAACGGTGCGACCGGGTCGCCCGTCGCGTCGTATGCGTTCATGAGCGCCGCGCTCGTCGCCGCGGTGATCCTCACGCTGTCCGTCAAACCCCAGGCGCGCGATGCGCATCCGCTCGCCGCGCCGCTGCAAGGAAAATGAAACATGAAGCCCCGTATCGTCGCGTACAAGCCGCTGCCCGATGACGTTCTCGCGTACCTGCGCGAGCATGCGGACGTCGTGCAGGCCGACGGCGCCGACGCGCTTGCCGCCGCACTCGGCGACGCGGACGGCGCGATCGGCGCGAGCCTGAAGGTCACGCCGCGGATGCTCGACGGCGCACCGCGGCTGAAGGCGTGGTCGACGATCTCGGTCGGCTACGACAACTTCGACGTCGCCGACCTGACGCGCCGCGGCATCGTGCTCGCGCATACGCCGGACGTGCTGACCGAGTCGACCGCCGATACGGTGTTTTCGCTGATCCTGGCGTCCGCGCGGCGCGTGGTCGAACTGGCCGAGTGGGTCAAGGCCGGGAACTGGCATCGCAGCATCGGCCCCGACCTGTACGGCACCGACGTGCAGGGCAAGACGCTCGGCATCGTCGGGCTCGGGCGGATCGGCGGCGCGGTCGCGCGCCGCGCCGCGCTCGGCTTCCGGATGCAGGTGCTGTACGCGAACCGCTCCGCGCACGCGCAAGCCGAGACGCAGTACGGCGCGCGGCGCGTGACGTTCGACGAGCTGCTCGCACAGTCGGATTTCGTGTGCCTGCAGGTGCCGCTGTCGCCGGAAACGCGCCATCTGGTCGGCGCGCCCGAATTCGCGAAGATGAAGCGCGACGCGATCCTGATCAACGCGTCGCGCGGGCCCGTCGTCGACGAAGCCGCGCTGGTCGATGCGCTGCGCGCGGGCACGATCCGCGGCGCGGGGCTCGACGTGTTCGAGCAGGAGCCGCTGCCGGCGGATTCGCCGCTGCTGCAGATGAAGAATGTCGTCGCGCTGCCGCATATCGGCTCGGCGACGCACGAGACGCGCCACGCGATGGCGCGCTGCGCCGCGGAAAACCTGGTCGGCGCGCTGGCCGGCACGCTGCGCACGAATCTCGTCAATCCGGACGCGCTCGCGCACGCGTGAGCCGCATCCGGCAGCCGCCCGGCGCGGCGGCGGCGCGGTTAGAGGCGATGATCTTGGTGCGGGAGGGCTGGCTGCGTTATGATCGCCCGCTCTCGTCGCATCGACGGCCCGGCTGCATGGCCGGTGGCGTCGCGCGGCGGGTATCCGCGCCAGGTCCGGGCGGCCGACTGCCGACGCACGCGACTCGCGGGCGCTGATCGACCGCGAAGCACGGGATCAGTGCAGGCGCAGAAGCGCTCAGACAGGGGAGTCCGCCGGGTGGCTTACGTTTCCAACAACAAAGGTCCGTCTGCTCACGAAGCGGCGCGGATCGCACGTCGCGAGGCACGACAGTGACCGATTCGCAACCTTCCACGACGCGTCCGGCGACGATCAGCGACGTCGCGCGCGAGGCCGGCACGGGCAAGACCAGCGTGTCGCGCTACCTGAACGGCGAGACGCATGTGCTGTCCGTCGATCTGCGCCAGCGGATCGAGTCGGCGATCGCGCGGCTCAACTACCGGCCGAACCAGATGGCGCGCGGGCTCAAGCGCGGCCGCAACCGGCTGCTCGGCATGCTCGCGGCCGACCTGACCAATCCTTACACCGTCGAAGTGCTGCAGGGCGTCGAGGCCGCGTGCCATGCGCTCGGCTACATGCCGCTCATCTGTCACGCGGCGAACGAGGTCGAGATGGAGCGGCGCTTCCTGCAGCTGCTCACGACCTACCGTGTCGAAGGGCTGATCGTCAACGCGCTCGGCGCCGACGAAGACGTGCTGCGCCCGCTGCGCGGCGCGGGCATTCCGGCCGTGCTCGTCGACCGCACGGTCGAGGGCTTCGAGGCAGACCTGATCGGCCTCGACAACGCCGACGCGATCGAGACGGCGCTCGCGCACCTGGTCGAACACGGCTTCGACGCGATCCATTTCGTCGTGCAGCCGTTCGAGCGCGTCAGCTCGCGGCGCGCGCGCGAGGCCGCGTTCCGCGCGGCGCTGGACGCGCGCGGGCTGCCGGTGCCGCCGACGGTCGTGCTCGACCTGAACGCGCCCGACGCGGCCGCCGCGGCGCTTGCCGACATCGACACCCGCATCGACGCCGCGGCGCGGCGCGGCGTGCGCGCGGCGCTGTTCGCCGCGAACGCGCCGGTGGCGCTCGCGATCGCGCGCCACCTGCGTGCGCGTTTCGGCGCCGCGTGGCAGCAGAAGGCGGCGCTGCTGTCGATCGACGATCCGGAGTGGGCCGAGCTGATCGGCATCACGACGATCCGTCAGCCGACCTACGAAATCGGCTACAAGGCCGTCGAATTCGTGCACGAGCGGATCGACGGCGCGGCGGGCGACGTGCGCGTCGCGATGCTGCCCGGCGAGCTGTGTGCGCGCGCGTCGACCGCAAGCTGAGTATCATTCGGGGCACGCAGCGCGCCAGGTGCGCTGCCCCGAACAAGGAAATACATGACTGTCGCTCCCGTCACGCTGGCGCTGCTGATCGCCGCCACGCTGATCATCGCGCTGCTGCCGCTCGTCCTCTTCCGCATCCTGCGCAAGCCGCTTGCACTCAACCGCCGCGACACGATCGTCGGTGTCGCCGTCTTCACGCTGTTCGCGATGATCGTCGAGCGTGCGTTCCACGGGCTCGTGCTGAGCCACACGCCTGAAGACGGCTGGCTGACGCAGCCGCTCGCGTTCGTCGCGTACGGCGCGCTCGCGACGGCCGTCTTCGAGGAAGTCGGCCGCTATCTCGGGATGCGTTTCCTGAACCGCCGCTACGGCGAATCGGCCGGCGACGGTCGCGGGATCGGCTACGGGATCGGTCACGCCGGTGCCGAAGCATGGTTCGTCGGCGTGCTCGTGTGGGGCCAGTGGTCGTATCTCGCATGGCTCGCGGGCCGCGGCCAGCTCGAGACGCAGCTGTCCGACCTGCCGGTCGACACCGTGGTGCGGCTGCACATGATGCTCGCGACGCTGTCGGCACAGTCGATCTTGCTGTTGCTGCTCGAGCGCTGCTCGGCGTTCGCGGTGCAGGTGGCGCTGTCGGTGCTGGTGTGGCGCGGCGTGCGTGCCGGCCGCGCGGGCGTGTTGCCGCTCGCGATCGTGCTGCATGCGCTCGCGGCCGTGCCGGCGCTGTTGTACCAGGTGCGCGCGCTGCCGGCCGCGTGGGTCGAGGCCGTGTATTTCGTGCTGGCCGCGGCCCTGGTGGTCGTGCTGGTGAAGACGTGCCGGCCGTCGCGCGCGGCGGCCTGACGGGAGAGCGGAATGGACGACTATCTGATCGAATGCCAGAGCGCGGAATTCGACGCGCTCGCGCGCGTGATCTGCGATCTTTTTCCGGAGCAGACGCGCTTTGCCGAAAGCAGCGACGCGCGCGGGCGCTTCCTGTCCGTGCACTGGCTCGCGATGCGTTTCGGCGCGACGCCGAAGCGGATGACGCTCGCGATCCGTATCGTGCCGGCGGCACTCGCGCGCTACCTGGCGCTCAAGCCGATGCAGCGCGCGCGCAGCCATGCGGTGCTGCATGCGTATACGGAAGCGATGCTCGGGTCGCTCGAGGAGCGGCACGCGGCCGGCGAGGCCGTCGAGCGCGACGCGGAACTCGAACTCGACGAAGACTTTGCGTGAGCGACGGCGCCGGCATCGCGCCGGCGCGGCGAATCATGCGTCGCGGTACACCTGCGCGAAGCGCTGCGCCTGCACGACGCCATAGTCGCCGGGTGCGTACTGCATGACCCAGTCGCCGGCGACACCGCGCAGCGTGTCGCCGTTTTCCGAGCGGGCGATCGTGAACGGCTCGTCCATCCGGCGCGCGAGCACGATGGCCGGCCGGTTCCGGTAGGCGCCCGGCGTGCCGTGCGCGAGTGCCGGATCGGCGGGCAGGTATTTGGCGTCGAAGCGAGCTCGCGACACGACCCAGCGGTCGCCTGTCGAGCCGGTGATCAATGCGTCGCCCGCCACATAGCGGTTCGGGCCTTCGAGGCTCATCAGTTCGCCATCGACATCCGCGAAATCCACGGCGACGGTTTCGTCCTTGACGACGCGACGGGCCTGCGGGTCGGTACGCAGATCGAGTTGCTTGAGTTCGAGCATGGCGGGAAGGAGCGGGAAAGCTGGAAAAGCCGGGAGCTTATCCCGAATTCGGCGCGCCGTGTGGCGCGCCGGTCGCCGGCAGGGGCGCGGCGCCGTCCGGCCCGCGCGGGCACGGCACTGCGCCGGCGCGGCGGGCGTCAGGGCTGCGCGGGTGCGCTGGCGGCCGGCGCGGCCGCCGCCTTGCCTTCCTTGCCCTTCGTCTTGCCCTTGCCGCCGTGCTCGCCGCCATGGTGCAGCCAGCCGCGGAAGGTCGTGTCGGCCAGCGCCTTCTGTTCGGCCGGGAAGCTCTGGTAGAGCGGGGCGAAGGCTTCGGCAAGCTTCTTCGCGCCGTCGGCGTTCGCCTGCGACAGTTCCGCATACTGCTTCATGTCGTCGATCGCGGAGACGTCGTGCTTGGCCATCCGTTCGCTGTAGAGGCGGCCCATCGTTTCGCCGTTGTCGCGCATCGTATCGGCGAACGTCTTCCATTGCGGTTCCTGCGCCGACGTGATCTTCAACTGATCGTGCAGGTACTTGATGCGCTGCTCGATGCGCGCTTCATGGCGTGCCGCGCGCTGCTCGGCGCTCGGGGCCGACGCAGCGGCCGTCGTGGCCGGAGCCGGGGCGGGCGCTTGCGGCTGGGCCGGGGTTTGCGCGAACGCACTGGCTGCAACGGCGAGCGTAGCGAGGGTGAGCGAGATTTTCTTCATGGTTGGCTCTCCGGGGTGATGTCGTGCGAGCGGGCGCGGCGGCTGCTGCCGCAAGCGCGCATCTCGCGTCGCACGCTATTAGTAGCACGCCGCGTGCGGCGCAGCAGGGAATGCGACACTTGCTTACATCCGATACGAATCGAAATCGAAAGGTTCGAACCCGGGCGATGGCGGTTGGGCGCACCGGCGTTCGGCGCTATCATCGCGTCACCTTCCACTCAGCCGGCGCGTTGCGCACCGGCCCAGTCTCATGCGTCCACCTCGCCTCGACCAACTCGACGATCTCGACCGGCAACTCGTCGCGCTGCTGCAAGCCGATGCGCGCGCCAGTGTCGCGGATCTCGCGCGCCAGCTCGACGTCGCGCGCACGACGGTCGTCGCACGCATCGCGCGGCTCGAACGCACCAACGTGATCGCCGGCTACAGCGTCCGGCTCGGGCAGGACGTGCTCGACGCGAGCATTTACGCGTACGTCGGCATCATCCTCACGCCGAAGTTCGGCAAGGACGTGTTGCGCAAGCTCGACCGGATGCCCGAAGTGCAGCTGCTGTGCGCGGTGAGCGGCGAGTACGACTACGTCGCGTGGCTGCGCGCCGATTCGCCCGAACGGCTCAACGACCTGCTCGACCAGATCGGCACGCTCGAAGGCGTCGAGCGCACGACGACGTCGATCATCCTGTCGCGCAAGATCGATCGCGGGACGATCGGCGGCTGACGCTTCGGTCGCATTTGTATCGCACGCAGCGGCTCAATCAGCCGTCGGTCCGGTCGCGCGGCTGCGCTGCACGTGACGGCCGCGCGAGCGGAATCCGCACCGATACACGCAACCCGTGCGCGGCCCGCTCGTCCGCATACGCGAGCGTGATGTCGGCGCCCATCCGGTCCGCGAGGATCTTCACGATCGACAGGCCGAGCCCGGAGCCGATCTGCGCGTTGCCGGGCACGCGGTAGAACGGATCGAACACGCGCTCGCGCTCCTGCGGCGCGATGCCCGGCCCGCTGTCGACGATCGTCACGCACGCATGCGTATCGGTGCATGACGTCGACAGGTCCACGCGACCGCCGGCCGGCGTGTAGCGGATCGCATTGTCGACCAGGTTCATGACCAGCGATGCGAGTTCGAGTTCGTCGACGCTCACGCGGGCGTCCGGGCCGTCGTCGATGCCGATGTCGAGCGCCTTCTCCTCGGCGAGCGGCATCAGGTCTTCCAGCACGCGGCGATAGATCGCATGCACGGAGACGGCGCCGGGCGGCGCGGCCGGCGCGCTTTGCGCCCGCGCGAGCGCGAGGAGCTGCCCGATCAGGTGGCGGCTGCGGTCGAGCCCGCCGCGCAGCGCGGCGAGCCGTGTGCGCGCGTCGTCCGGCAGTTCGATGTCGGCCAGCCGCTCGGCCTGCAGGGACATCGCGGTGAGCGGCGAGCGCAGTTCGTGGGCGGCGTCGGCGACGAAGCGGCGCTGCGCATCGACCGATTGCGCGACGCGCGCGAGCATCCGGTTGATCGCGACGACGAACGGCCGCACCTCGACCGGCACGTGCTCGGCCGGCACCGGGCGCAGGTCGTGTTCGTCGCGCGCGTCGATCCCGGCGGACAGCGCGGCGACCGGACGGAACAGCTTGCGCACGAGATCGGCGACGAGCAGCAGCAGGATCGGCACGAGGATCAGCAGCGGCAACGCGGTACGCCACGCGCTCTCGCGCGCGACGTCGTCGCGCATGCCGGCTGCCTGGGCGACCGCGATGCGCTCGCCGTTCGCGAACGTACGGACCATCACGCGATAGGCGTTGCCACCGGCATCGACCGTATGCAGCCCGTCGGCGAGCGTCGGCGGCAGTGCGAGCTGAGGCGCGCCGTCGGTGCGCGGTTGCCGTGCTTGCGGATCGGCGCCGAGCGGCTGCACGATCACGCGCGACAGCTCGTCGCTCTCGCGTGCGGGCCCGGCGCCCGCCGCATGCGGCGCAGGCGCACGCTGGCGGTCGAGCAGCGTCGCGACCTCGCGCAGCACGTCGTCCTGCAATTCGTGCGCTTCATCGAACGCCGATGAAAACGCGAACGCGGCGGCAATGGTGGCGACGACGAGGATCGCGGCCGACAGCGCGACCGACAGGCGGAACCCGATCGACTCGTTCAGGCGCTTCTTGAAACCATCCATCCGGCCCCCCTGACGTTCTTGATCACGGTGCTGCCGAGCTTGCGGCGCAGCGAATGGATCAGGAATTCGACCGCGTTGCTTTCGACTTCCTCGCCCCAGCCGTACAGTCGATCCTCGAGCTCGCGCCGCGACAGGATCGCGCCGGGGCGTACCAGCAGCGCACGCAGCAGCGAGAACTCGCGGTTCGACAGCGCGACCGGCGGTTGTCCGTCGACGGTCGCTTCGCGCGTGGCGGGGTCGAGCGACACGATTCCGTTGCCGAGCAGCGGCGCGGCCGAACCGGCGCGGCGCCGGATCGCTACGCGAATCCGGGCGAGCAGCTCGGCCATGTCGAACGGCTTGACGATGTAGTCGTCGGCACCGCCGTCGAGGCCGCGCAGGCGATCGTCGAGCCCGTCGCGCGCGGTGACGATCAGCAGCGGCGTGCCGGCGTCCTTCGCGCGGATGCCGGCCAGTACGTCGAGCCCGTCGCGGCCGGGCAGGCCGAGGTCGAGCAGGACCAGGTCGTAGGGCTGAGCGGCGAACGCGGCTAGCGCGCGCCCGCCGTCGTCGACCCAGTCGGTGGCGTACGACGCGTCCTTCAGCGCGGCATGGACGGCCTCGCCGATCATCGGGTCGTCCTCGACGAGCAGTATTCGCATGCGTGTTCTCCGTGCCGCGCAATCGCCGCCAGCGTATGCGATTCCCGCGCGCCCGTCACGTGCGACGCGCCCGGCGCATCGCCGATCCGTGCTTACTTGCCGCCGAACCGGCCGAAGGCCGCGAGCAGGTTTTTCATTGCGGCAGCCGAATCGGCCTGAGTCGGATGGTCGGCGCGCAGCGCGGACAGTGCGCGGTCGATCTCCTGGTCGACCATGTGCCAGTCGGCGGCGGCGCGCGGCTTGAGGCCGGCCTCAGCCGAATCCCACGCGATCTCCAGATCCTTGATGCGTGTTTTCGCGCCGGGCAGGTCGCCCTTGGCGACGAGCGTGTTCACGTCGGCGGCGATCGTGCGGAACTGCGACAGATCGCCGAGCTTCGATGCGTGGGGGGCAGCGGACGACGCGGCAGCCGCGGCGGGCACCGCGGTCGATGCGTTCGCATCCTGCTTCGAGCAGCCGGCGGCGGCGCCGAGCACGGCCATCGCGGCTGCGGTCATGACGAGACGGGAAACGGAATGGGGGATGGTCATGGGATGTCCTCGATGCGATGAAGGGAAATAGAGGGTGTCAATCGGCGGCGCCGGCACGCGTCTGCGCGCCGCTGCCGAATTGCGCGACGGCGACGAGCAGCACGATCACGGTCAGGAACAGCAGGCTCGTCCACGCGGCGCCGAAACCGAGCCCGCCGTACGCGCGGGCCTGCGTGAGCAGATCGCCGAGCGACGCGCCGAACGGACGCGTCAGGATGTACGCGATCCAGAACGCCAGCACCGCGTTCGCGCCGAACCGCCACATGGCGAACACGGCTGCGATCAACGCGCCGAAGGCAAGCGCACCGACCGTGAAGCCGAGCCCGAGCGCCTCGGTCGCGAGATCGCCGGCGGCGGTGCCGAGCGCGAACGTGCACAGGATCGCGGCCCAGTAGAACAGCTCGCGCCGCGGTGTGACGATCGTGTCGATCGACAGCGTGCCTTCGACGCGATGCCAGACGAAGAAGATCGCAGCGAGCGCGACGGCAAACGCGGCGGTGCTCGTATACAGGCTGACGTTCAGGCCGTCGGTGAGCAGGTCGGTGATCTGCGTGCCGACGATGCTGACGAGCACCACCGTGAGCCAGTAGATCCACGGCACGTAGCGGCGCGTGCGCAACTGCAGCCACAGCGCGATCGCGAGCAGCGACGCCATCGCGACGCGCGTGACGGTCTGGCCGAGCCCCGCGTTGACCGCGAGAAAGTCCGCGCCGGTTTCGCCGACCGTGGTCGACATGATCTTGATGATCCAGAACGACAGGGCGACGTCGGGCACCTTGTTCAGCCAGTGCGACGCGCGATTGACGGGCAGTGATTGCATGCGATGCCTCCGTGGAAATCGGGTAATCGGCATGCAGTCTGAATCGCGAGACTTAGGCCAGCCATAGCGGGCCCGCAGCGGGTGAAAAAGTCTCGTTTCGACGTTTAGACGAAATGTATCGTCACAACGTCGAAATTATCGGTCGTTTCGCATCATTCTTCGTCTTGGAACTGATTTTGAGCGTCTGTAAACTGTGTTCATGGCTCAACGCCGTTCACAACACCAACCCATCATCAGGAGATAAGCGCATGAAAATCGCCATCGTCGGCGCAGGTCTGATCGGCCACACCATTGCTCACATGCTGCGTGAAACGGGCGACTACGAAGTCGTCGCGTTCGACCGCGACGCGGATGCGCTTGCGAAGCTGTCGCGCGAAGGCATCGCGACGCAACGGGTCGATTCGGCCGACGCGAATGCGATTCGCGAAGCGGTGAAGGGCTTCGATGCGCTCGTCAACGCGCTGCCGTACTACCTCGCGGTCAACGTCGCCGCCGCCGCGAAGGCTGCCGGCGTCCATTACTTCGACCTGACCGAAGACGTGCGCGCGACCCACGCGATCCGCGAACTGGCCGACGGCTCCGACCGCGCGTTCATGCCGCAGTGCGGCCTCGCGCCGGGCTTCATCGGCATCGCCGCACACGAACTCGTGAACGGCTTCAGCGAAGTGCGCGACGTGAAGATGCGTGTCGGCGCGCTGCCCGAGTATCCGACCAACGCGCTGAAGTACAACCTGACGTGGAGCGTCGACGGCCTGATCAACGAGTACTGCCAACCGTGCGAAGCGATCCGCGACGGCCGCAAGCAGTGGGTGCAGCCGCTCGAAGGCCTCGAGCATTTCTCGCTGGACGGTACTGAATACGAAGCGTTCAACACGTCCGGCGGCCTCGGCACGCTGTGCGAGACGCTGTCGGGCAAGGTCGAGACGCTCGACTACAAGTCGGTGCGCTATCCGGGCCACCGCGAGCTCGTCCAGTTCCTGCTGGAAGACCTGCGCCTGTCGACCGATCGCGACACGCTGAAGTCGATCATGCGCCGTGCGGTGCCGTCGACGAAGCAGGACGTCGTGCTCGTGTTCGTCACGGTAACGGGCGTGAAGGACGGCCAGCTCGTGCAGGACGTGTTCACGCGCAAGATCTTCGCGAAGGACGTGTGCGGGATGCACATGAGCGCGATCCAGATCACGACGGCCGGCGCGATGTGCGCGGTGCTGGATCTGTTCCGCGAGAAGAAGCTGCCGCAGAGCGGTTTCATCCCGCAGGAAAAGGTGTCGCTGAAGGCGTTCCTGTCGAACCGCTTCGGCAAGCTGTACGAAGGCGGCACGATGGAGCGCGTGCACGCGGTTGCCTGACCGACCGCCAGCCTCTGGCACGAGGGCCGTACGACGCCGGGAGCGCAGCAGCGCTTCCGGCGTTGTTTTTTGGGAGGGCGGAAAGCGGGACGGCGGCGGGCGGCGCGCTCAGGCCGGCAGCGGCGGGACGATCGTCGCGGGTTGCGGGGGCGGCACGATGCGGTACAGCAGCGCGTCGACGTCCGCGTCGGACGGCACGGTGTTGTCGAACATCACGATGCCGTCGCATTCACGGCCGGTCGGCACGAAGCGGCGCTGCCGGTATTCGTCCCAATGCGCGAGCTTGTACGCATCGTTCGGGTTGCCGCGTGCGACGATCCGCGCATGTGCGACATCTTCCGACGTGTGGACCCAGACGACCGTCAGCGCGACGTCGGGTGCGATGCCGAGCCATGCGCGGTCGAGGATGCGCCGGTCGCGCACTTCGCGCGACAGCGGGCCGACGACGACCGCGCCGATGCCGAGCGCGAGATTTTCACGGGCCGTATCGAGCAGGCCCTGGTATTCGGGATCGCGCAGGTGTTTCAGGTAGAGCGGGCTGTCGCGATCGTTCGGATCTTCCGTGAGCGCGCCCATCGCGGCCGCGCTGTAGCGGCCGTACAGCGTGTCCTTGTCGAGCAGGCAGAACGCTTCGCCGGTCGCGCGCATCAGCGGCCCGATGAGCCGCTTCGCGAGCGTGGTCTTGCCGGTGCCGGCGTGACCGCAGAAGAACACCAGGTGCGTCACGAAGCCTTGCCTCCCGGCCGCGGGCTCGACGTGTCGTTGCGCTTGTCGCCGCGCGAGAACACCTCCGCTTCCAGCCACATCGCGTTGATGATGCCGAAGCCGAGCGCCACGCCGATGCCGAGTATCCACGAGAAATACCACATAGGTCTGCCTCCTTGACGGTTGGATCGCGCGGGCGTTGTGCATCGCGCAACGCAGGTGCCGCGGGCCTGTCGACGTACCGCGATGCGCGTGCTGCGGCGCACGCAGCCCGATCATGACCAATATCGGCGTGCCGTGCAAGCCGGGCCGTCCGCGCAGCAAAGCGGTAAACTGATGCGCAAACCGCAACATCACGGACAACATGCTGATCAACTGCGCTGCATACCAGGACGGCCGCAAGCTGGCCGACATCGATATCGATGCCATCAGCGACTACGTGTCGAAGCCCGAATGCTTCGTGTGGGTCGCGCTGAAGGATCCGACGCCCGACGAAATCGACCTGATGGGCGAGGAGTTCGGGCTGCACGAGCTTGCGCTCGAGGATGCCCGCAAAGGGCATCAGCGGCCGAAGATCGAGGAATACGGCGATTCGCTGTTCGCCGTGCTGCATACGGTCGAGCTCGACGAGGACGGTGAATTCAAGGTCGGCGAACTGAACGTGTTCGTCGGCCCGAACTACGTGCTGTCGATCCGCAACCATACCGAGCAGGATTTCCGCGAAGTGCGCAAGCGCTGCGAGCGCGAGCCGCATCTGCTGCGGGAAGGATCGGCGTTCGTGTTCTATGCGCTGATGGACCAGGTCGTCGATCGCTATTTCCCGATCCTCGAAACGCTCGGCACCGAGCTCGAGGAACTCGAGGACCGCATCTTCGCGAAGGCGACGCCCGCGTCGTCGCGCGCGATCATCGAGGATCTCTATTCGCTGAAACGCCGGCTCGTGTTGCTGTACCAGCACACGGCGCCGCTGATGGAGCCGCTCGCGAAGCTCACCGGCGGGCGCGTGCCGCAGGTCTGCAGCGGCATGGCCGCTTATTTTCGCGACGTGTACGACCATCTGCAGCGGATCGTGAAGACGATCGAAGGGCGCCGCGAGATGGTCGTCACGGCGATCCAGGTCAACCTCGGGATGATTTCGCTCGCGGAGAGCGAAGTGACGAAGCGGCTCGGCTCGTTCGCCGCGCTGTTCGCGATACCGACGATGATCGCCGGCATCTACGGGATGAACTTCGCGAACATGCCCGAACTGCACCTGAAGTACGGCTTCTACGGCTGCATCGCGGTGATGGTCGTGGCCGACTTCGCGCTGTGGTGGCGTTTCAAGCGGGCAGGGTGGCTGTAGGCATCCCGCGCGCCTAGCGTGGCGCGTGCTTGCCGATCACGACGCGCCACGGCCGCACGCGCCACGATTTCACAAGGCCGTTCTGCACGTACGGATCGGCGCGCGCGAACGATTCGGCCGCTTCCGGTGAATCGCCTTCGAACACGAGCACGGCCTGGTCGGCCGGATCGGCCAGCGCGCCGGCGAGCACGAGTTCGCCGCGCTCGGTCGCGGCCTGCGCGAGCGCGAGATGCTGCGCACGGAACGGTTCCCGTCGCGCCAGGTAATCGTCGACGAGTTCGTAGATCAACTGGTAATGCATGTGTCGCTCCCGGAGCAATCGGCGGCGGCCGGTGCGTCAGCAGCCGTCAGTCAGTGTGCTGGCAGTATAGGGCAGCCGTGCGAACATGGCGCGCGGCACGCAGAAGCATCGGCTTGCCATTAATGCAACTAACGGTCTGTTTTTTATTTGCACTGGAATCTTGCGGCGCATTCGCGACATCGATGCAGCACTGTCTGTAGAGGGGAATTACAGGGGCCAGGAGATTCCTGTCGAGCACGCGCGCACGAGCTGAACGGCGCCTCCGAATCTAGGCTTTGTAGCCGATCGCGCGCAGCAGGTCCTTGCGCCAGCGCACGTCGTCGTCGTTTTCGACGCCGAGCGGCGGAAAACCGTCGACGACGCCGATGATGCCGCGGCCCTGCGCGGTTTCCGCGACGATCACCTCGGTCGGATTCGCGGTCGCGCAGTAGATCCTGCAGACCTCCGGCACCGCCTTGATCGCGTTCAGCACGTTGACCGGATAGAAACCGTCGCCGAGCATCACGATGAAGCCGTGCCCGGCGCCAATCGCGGTGGCGTTGCGGCACGCGAGCTCGGTCAGCTCCGTATCGGTGCCGGAACGCCGCACGAGCCGCTTGCCGGACGCCTCGCAGAACGCGAGCCCGAAGCGGATGCCCGGCACGGTTCCGACGAGCGCCTCGTGAATGTCCTCGACCGACTTGATGAAATGCGTCTGGCCGAGAACGAAGTTCACCGTCTCGGGTTTCTGGACGGCCACGGTGTGCAATTGCAGCATGTCGGACCTCGTCTGGCGATGCGACGCAGGCGTCGCGAGTGGGCTCTCCCAGCTTAGTACGCGACGGCCGCCGTCGAAAGCGGCGAGGGCGTTCTATCCTTTATTTGTGTGACGCGCGAGCGAGCGTAAACGCAAAGGAGGGGGCATGGACGTGCGACAGGGCTTCGTCGAGTGCGTCGGACGCACGCCGCTGATCCGGCTCGAGAAGCTGAGCGCCGAGACGGGCTGCGAGATTCTGGGCAAGGCGGAATTCATGAATCCGGGCGGCTCCGTGAAGGACCGCGCCGCGCTCTACATCATTCGCGACGCCGAGCGGCGCGGCGCGCTGACGCCGGGCGGCACCGTCGTCGAAGGCACGGCGGGCAACACCGGCATCGGTCTCGCGCATATTTGCGCGGCGCGGGGCTATCGCTGCGTGATCGTGATACCGGAAACGCAATCGCCGGAAAAGATGGAGATCCTGCGCACGCTCGGCGCGGAGGTGCGTCAGGTGCCGGCCGTGCCGTATCGCGACCCGAACAACTATCAGAAGGTTGCCGGGCGGCTCGCGGCCGAACTCGACAACGCGGTGTGGGCCAACCAGTTCGACAACCTCGTCAACCGGCGGGCGCACTATGAGACCACCGGCCCGGAAATCTGGCGCGACACAGCGGGCACGGTCGATGCATTCGTGTGTGCGACCGGCACCGGCGGCACGCTGGCCGGCGTGAGCCGCTATCTGAAGGAGCAGAAGCCGGAGATCCGGATCGTGCTTGCCGATCCGCACGGTAGCGGGCTCTACAGCCACGTGAAAACCGGCGAGATCAACGCGGAAGGCAGTTCGATCACCGAGGGCATCGGCTCGACGCGGATCACCGCCAATCTCGAAGGCACGCCGATCGACGACGCCGTGCGCATCGACGATTTGCAATGCGTGAAGATGGTCTACCGGCTGTTGCGCGAGGAAGGGCTGTACGTTGGCGGATCGAGCGGCATCAACGTTGCGGCGGCGGTCTGGCTTGCCGGCCGGATGGGGCCGGGACATACGATCGTGACCCTGCTGTGCGATCGCGGCGACATTTATCGCGCACGGCTCTTCAACAGCGAATGGCTGCGGGAGAAGGGATTGGACCCGGTCTGAAGGAGGCGCGTACCGGGATTTTCCAAACGTGCGATTGCGACCTATGCTGAACGAACCCGGTGCGAATGTCATTTGCGCCAGCGATTAGACGAGGTGTGCCATGTCCATGTCTGCGACCCTGCAGGATTGCCTGCGCCAGAAGTCATCGCGGTACGAAGTCGTGTACCACCCCTATAGCCATACGAGCATGGAGACGGCCGCCGCCGCGCATATTCCGGGCGACCGTCTTGCGAAAACCGTGCTGCTCGAGGACGACGAAGGCTACGTCGCCGCCGTTGTGCCGACGACGCACGCCGTGCGCCTGTCAGATCTCTGGGTAAAGACCGGGCGTCATCTCGTGCTCGCCCGGGAGGTCGAACTGCGTGAACTCTTCAAGGACTGCGACATGGGCGCGTTGCCGCCGGTCTGCATGGCATACGGGATGAAGACGTTCCTCGAGGAGCAACTTGCGCAGCAGCCGGAAGTCTATTTCGAGGCCGGCGACCACGAAGCGCTGATCCACATGATGCAGGACGAATTCCTGATGCTGATGGAGACGGCAGAGCGCGCGCATTTCTCGCACAAGATGCAGGGGATGATGCTGTCCTGACGGGACGGCAAGTGCGATGACGCGCAGGGGCGGCGCGCGTGCGTGCGCGCCGATGAGGAGGGTGTGTGCCCGGATAATGACATTGTTCCGGAAAGTTAATTTGATATGCGAAGTGATTTTTTGATGATTCGACGGGTTTCACATCATCCTTGTTGACTAGGACTACTTCCTAGTTTAATGAGGATGGCGCATGCCTTCGACGTGCCACGACATACCATGCCGGCGCGCTTCCGTGCGGGTGACCAAGGGCGCGGAACGACCGCTGCCGGCATTGCCGGGGTGACGCGATGGGGCCGGTCCGTCGTCTCCCAGGACCGTCCATCCTGGTGCAACGCAGGAAATACGCGAATATTTATGTCGAAAAGGGTTTGATATCCGGATTTCGATATATCCATACAAATCAATTACCATTTGGATAATAAAGACTTGATTTGTGCTTACCGGAATATTATTTGAATAAAGCCTCCAAACTTTGTATTTGGGCATCAAATAAAGTTTGACGGAAAAATTTTTTCCTTGCTATCTTCTGCACCCAAGTGAACGGCGCCATTGACATCACCGCGTAACGATCGGCGATTCGTCATACGAAATGTGAGGGGCGTCTGCTCAGCTAACAATTGCCTGACCGTGCGGGCGCGTGGTTTCCGGTGTAGAGCCGGATCGCGCCGGCCGGAACGATTCCTTGATAAAGAATTAATTGGAATTCGAATGTGAATCTTTCAATTCGGATTGCTAATTGAATTTGAAATGAAATTTTCGGGATGATGCGGTGGCGATGCCGACCTGGCTGCGCTGCCGGCCGCAACCCGAAACTGGGCGAATCGCTTGGGGGATGGATGGTGGGCATGAAAGTCGAGGAACATCTGGCTACTTCGAACAGCGGACTGGCCACGCTGGGGCGTCCGAGAGAGTTCGGCAAGAAGCAGCAGAACCCGGTGCGCCGGTTCGGCGGCATCGGGATCGTCCTGGTGCTGCATGCAGTGCTGATCTACGCACTGCTCAACGGCCTCGCGACGAAAGTCGTGCAGGTGATCCAGCATCCGATCGAAACCCGCATCATCGAGCCGGTCAAGCCGCCGCCGCCACCGCCGATGCCCGTGGTCAAACTCCCGCCGCCGAAATTCGCGCCGCCGCCGCCGCCGTTCGTGCCGCCGCCGGAAGTCCAGGTGCAGGCGCCGCCGCAGGCCACGATCACGCACCAGTCGGCCCCGGTGCCTTCTGCGCCGGCCGTGCAGGCGCCGGTGGTGGCGCCTCCGGCACCGGCCAAGCCGGTCAGCCATGACGTCGGGGTCGTCTGCCCGAATTCGGACACGCTGCGCGCGTCGATCCAGTATCCGAAGGAAGCACAGGAAAACAACATCACGGGTGACGTGACGATCGAGTTCGTCGTGGATGCGGAAGGGAACATCACGAACGAGCGCGTCGCTCAGTCGGCGGATCCGATCCTCGATCGCGCCGCGTTCAACACCGTGAAGCGGTTCAAATGCGTCGCTCAGGGCCAGTCGGTGCGGGTCCAGGTGCCGTTCTCGTTCAATCTGAATTGATGCAGTGGGCGGCCCGGCACGAGCCGGGTCGGGGAAAACCGTCTCGAACTTGTGTATTAAGTTCAACGAAAGAACTGGAGTGGGTATGACGAAGCGTTTTGTGGCCGCGCTGGCGGCAAGCATGTTGATGTCCGTCGCCGTGGTCGACGGGTTCGTTGCGCCGCAGCTCGCCCATGCGCAGGCCAGCGGGGCGGCCGATACATCGGCGCAGGCCGCGCCGGCTCCGGCACCGGCCGCCGCCGAGCCGGCGCCGCCGCCCGCGCCGGCCACGTCGGTCGCAGTCGAGAATCCGTACGGGCTCGGCGCGCTCTGGAAGAACGGCGACTTCGTCGCCCGTTTCGTGCTGATCCTGCTTGTGATCATGTCGATGGGAAGCTGGTACATCATGATCACCAAGTTCCTGGAGCAGTTGCGTGCGAATCGTCGCGCGAAACTGGCCGACGCGCAGCTCTGGAGCGCACCGTCGCTGGCCGAAGGCGCCAAGCTGCTCGACGAGGCGTCGCCGTTCCGGTTCATCGCCGAAACCGCGATCGAAGCCGGCGAGCATCACGAAGACGCGCTGCTCGAGGCGGTGGACCGCAACACGTGGATCGACGTGTCGGTCGAGCGCTCGATCACGAACGTGTCGAACCGGATGCAGGACGGGCTCGCGTTTCTGGCCACGGTGGGGTCGACGGCCCCGTTCGTCGGGCTGTTCGGCACGGTCTGGGGGATCTATCACGCGCTGACCGCGATCGGCATCGCGGGGCAGGCGTCGATCGACAAGGTCGCAGGCCCGGTGGGCGAGGCGCTCATCATGACCGCGATCGGCCTTGCCGTCGCAGTGCCGGCGGTGCTCGGCTACAACTTCCTGGTTCGGCGCAACAAGTCGGTGATGGAGCGGGTGCGCAACTTCGGCGCGCAACTGCACACGGTGCTGCTGGCTGGCAACCGGCGCCCGGTGCGTGCGGCGTCGCCGGCGGCATCGCTCGCGAACTGACCGGGTGACGGAGACGCGCGATGGCCATGAACGTCGGGCAGGACGATAGCGACGAGGTGATCGCCAACATCAACACGACGCCGCTCGTCGACGTGATGCTGGTGTTGCTGATCATCTTCCTGATCACGATTCCGGTCGTGACGCACACGATCCAGCTTCAGCTGCCGAAGGAGACGGTGCAGCCGCTGCAGACGACGCCGAAAAGCATCGAGATCGCGGTGAATCGCGACGGCGATTTCTTCTGGGGCGAGCAGCTGGTGGACGCACCGACACTGCTCGCAAAGCTGAAAGGCGTGTCGCAACAGCAGCCGCAGCCAAGCGTCCACGTGCGGGGCGACCAGAACACACGCTACGAGTTCATCGGCCGGGTGGTCACGATGTGCGAGCGTGCGGGGATCGCGAAGCTGTCGTTCATTACGGAGCCGCCGGCACGCGGCGGTTAGGCGCCCGAGCGGATCGGCTGCAGGGCATGGGGCTCGCGTCAGTGCTGAGGCGCTAACGCGGGTCGACCGCGAAGCATGGGATCAGCGTAAGCGTTAAAGCGCTAACGCTGATCGACCGCAAAGCATGGGATCCGCGTAAGCGCTAAAGCGCGAACGCTGATCGACCGCGAAGCATGGGACCCGCGTAAGCGCTAAAGCGCTAACGCGGGTCGACCGCAAAGCATGGGACCCGCGTAAGCGCTAAAGCGCTAACGCGGGTCGACAGGAGTCGAAGATGGGGATGAATGTGCCTTCGGGCGGAAGCAACGCGGAACCGGAAGTGATGGTCGACATCAACACCACGCCGCTGATCGACGTGATGCTGGTGCTGCTGATCATGCTGATCATCACGATTCCGATCCAGATGCATTCGGTGAAGATGGACCTGCCGGTCGGCAACCCGCCGCCGCCGGCCGCGCCGCCGGAAGTCGTGCAGATCGACATCGACTTCGACGGCACGACGACGTGGAACGGCACACCAGTGCCGGACCGTTCGGCACTCGAGGCGAAACTGACCCAGGTCGCGGCGGAACCCGTGCAGGCGGAGATCCACCTGCGACCGAACAAGCTGGTGCCGTACAAGGACGTGGCGGCCGTGCTGGCGTCCGCGCAACGCGTGGGCGCGACCAAGATCGGCCTGATCGGTAACGAACAGTTCATGCAATGACGAAACGGACGAGCCGATGAACCAGCGACGATGGAAACGGATCCTGGCGGTGACGGCGCTCGGCGCGACCTGCATGCTCGGCCGGCCGGCGCTGCCGGCGGACGCGCTGCGGCCGGACGTGGCGAAACCGCTCGCGGCGGCACAGGAGCTGTACCGCGCGCACAAGTATCGCGACGCGCTCGGCAGGATCGCCCAGGCGGCCGCCGTGCCCAACCGGACACCGTATGAAACGTACATGGTGGAAGAGATGCGCGGCGCGGCGGCAATCGCGGCCGGCGACTCGGGCACGGCTGCGCAGGCGTACGAGACCGTGCTGAATTCGGGGCGATTGTCGGGCGAGGACGAGCAGCGGACGACAGCGGCACTGGCCGGCATCTATTTCCAGCAGAAGAACTATCCGCTGGCGATCCGGACCGCGCAGCGCTACCTGAAGGCAGGCGGCACGGATCCTGAAATGCGCACGCTGCTCACGCAGTCGTATTACCTGTCGAACGATTGCGCGCCGGTCGTGAGCCAGTTGAAGGCGAGCACTGACGCACAGGCAAACAGCGGACGCGCACCGGACGAAGGGCAACTGCAGATGCTCGCGACGTGCGCGCAGAAAGTGAAGGACGGCAACGCGTATCGCAGTGCGCTCGGGCTGCTGGTGACCTACCATCCGAGCCCCGCGTACTGGGACGAAATGATCACGGCCATTCGCGGCACGCCCGGGTATCTGTCGTCGCTCGACCTCGACATCTACCGGTTGCGCCGCGCGACGGGATCGCTTGCGACGGCCGACGCATACATGGAGATGACGCAGCTCGCGCTGGTGGCGGGATCGCCCGCCGAGGGCAAGCAGGTAATCGACCAGGGGTTCGCGTCCGGCGTACTCGGCAAGGACGCGCAGGCGGACCGCGAGAAGCGGCTGCAGGCGCTCGCCGCGAAGCGCGCGCAATCGGGCGGAGACGCCGCCACGCCGGCGACGCCGCTCGACACGGGCATGAACCTCGTCTTTGCGGGCCGCGCGCAGCAGGGGCTGCCGATGATGGAGCAGGCAATCGCGAAGGGCGGCCTCGAGCATCCCGACGCGGCGCGACTGCGGCTCGGCGAGGCGTACTACGTGGCCGGCCAGAAGGCACATGCGGTACAGGTGCTGCGCACGGTCAAGGGAACCGACGGTTCCGGCGACCTGGCCAGGCTGTGGACGGCGGTGGCGTCCCGGTAACGCAACGACGGGGGGGCGGCGCACGCTGCAGGCGCGATCGGCGAGCGGTGCGCCGCCGCAACAGTGCCGGTGCATGACGGCATGACGTTCAGGTTCGACGAGGAAAAGGAGCAGCCTTGTTAGTTAGTAAACCGAATGAAATATGCGAGACGTGTGCGGACAGGCTGCGATGGTGCCGTCCTGCGCCGCGCATCACCCGCACGCGGCTGCCGCGCGCGGGCGGGTATCGCGCCGGGCCGTGCGCATCGTTGCATCGATCACGGATCGCCGACATCAAACCGATTTCGACTGCGAGGCTCAGTTCTTCCATGGTTGTGCCCCCTGATGAGTCGGTGCTCGTCGCCGTGTCGCTCGGCAACAAGATCCGGGCGCTGCGCCAGCGTCTGAAACTCACGCTCGACGAAGCGGCCGGCATCGCCGGCATTTCGAAGCCGTTCCTGTCGCAGGTCGAGCGCGGGCGGGCAACGCCGTCGATCACGTCGCTGGTCCGGATCGCGAAGGCGCTGGGCGTGACGATGCAGTACTTCATCGACACGCCGACGGAAGCGCGCTCGGTGTGTCGCGGCAACGCGCTGCAGTATTTCCAGTTCGCGAACTCGACGAGCCTGTTCGCCCGGCTGACGAACCTGGTCGACGGCCGCAAGCTCGACGCGATCCTCGTCAGGATGCCGGCAGGGCAGCTGTCGTCCGAGATGACCACGCATGCGGGCGAGGAGTTCGTCTACGTGATGCGTGGGCAGGTTGCGCTGACACTCGAGGACTGCACGTTCACGCTGAACGAGGGCGATACCGCGCACTACGAGTCGACGATGCCGCATGCGTGGCACAACACGGCCGACGAAGAGGCGGTGATCGTCTGGGTCGGCACGCCGAGGCTGTTCTAGCGGCGGCGGCCGCGCTTCGGGCCGCCGCAAAAAAGAAGTATCCGATCGAAGGAAAGGCCGGCACCACGACGCGCCATCCGTCGAATCGGGAAGAAGCAGGTAGCGCGCTCAATGTAGGTAATTAGTATGACAAAGCAAAACAATAAATAGCGGTCGTGCTGAATGGCACTGGTGCCCCGAGGCCGATCCGTTCGAATCATGGCAGTCGAAAGCGTGGCAATCGCGGGTTCCGGTACACGGGCACCCAGGACGCGCAAGGAATTCACAAGGTTCCGGCGCACAGCAGGTGGGGTCTTACTACGAGCGAGAGGGAACAAGATGAAGCAGAGAGTGTTGGCGTTGGCCATCAAGAGGATAGTCTGGGCGGAACTCGCGTTGACGGCCGTACTGGCGCCGTCGGCGTTCGCCGAGAGCCAGCCGGCGCCGGGCGCCGTCGCGATCGCCGATGCGGTCGCGAACGGCGCGCCCGTGACCGTCGCGCAGGCGGGCGGCACGGCGGGCAGCGCCGCTGCACCGGACGCTGCGGCGCCCGATGGGGCACCCGGTGCAGCGGCCGAGGCGACGCCTGCCGCACCCGCCGCGAACGGGCAGGGCAAGGTCGCGCAGATCAAGCGGTTCGAAGTGACGGGCTCGCTGATCCGGCAATCCGACAAGACCGGCTTTCAGCAGGTGCAGACGATCACGCCGAAGGAGATCCAGGCCAGCGGCGCGGTGACCGTCGCCGACTTCCTGCGCGATGCGGCAGCCAACTCGGCGAACAGCTGGGGCGAAGGGCAATCGGGTAACTTCGCGGCCGGCGCGGCCGGCATTGCACTGCGCGGCCTCTCGGAGAAGTACACGCTCGTGCTGGTCGACGGCCAGCGCGTCGCGCCGTACGCATTCTTCTCGAACAGCGTCGACTCGTTCTTCGACCTCAACACGATCCCGCTCAACGATATCGAGCGGATCGAAATCGTGAAGACGGGCGCGGTGTCGCAGTACGGTTCGGACGCGATCGGCGGTGTCGTCAACATCATCACGAAACACAACTTCCGCGGCCTGCAGCTCGACGGCAGCCTCGGCAGCGCGATCAACGCTGGTAACGGCGACGGCACGATGAAGTTCGGCGTGCTCGGCGGCTTCGGCGACCTGAACGCGGATCGCTTCAACGTGACGGCCGCGCTCAGCTACTACAAGTCGAACGGCTTCACGCTGGCCGACCGCGATTCGACCCGCAACCAGGACTTCACGGGCAAGCCGGGCGGCTTCTCGCTGCTCGCGCCGTCGTACTGGAACATGCCCGACGGCAGTGCGCAGGCGCTGAACGGCTGCCCGTTCGGCGGGGCGGTCCGCCCGGCCGCGTCGAATTCGCTGTCGGCCGGGTTGCCGGGCACCATCTGCGGGTACAACACGGCGGAAAGCACGTCGATCCTGCCGATGACCGAGCGCCTGAACGCGAAGCTGCATGGCGACTTCAAGATCAACGACACGACGACGGCCTTCGCGGACTTCCTGGAAAGCTACAACACGACCACGACCAACGACGGCCTGTGGAACAACGTGATCGGCAACCCGCAGAACCCGGCACTGGTGTGGAATCCGCAGACGCAGTTGCTGTCGCCGTTCAACTACACGGTACCGGTCAGCAACCCGTACAACACGACGGGCGCGGCCACGCCGCTCACCTACGCGTTCCCGAACACGGTCGCGCAGAAGACGTGGGCCAACTACTGGCGCGCGTCGACCGGCATCAAGGGTTCGTTCACGCTGCCGTACGGCGACTGGGACTGGGCGACGTCGGTCAGCCATTCGCAGAGCACGGTATCGAACGTGTTCACGAACCAGCTGAACGTGAACGCGCTGAACAACATCTACCAGAACGGCACGCTGAATTTCGCGAACCCGGCCGCGACGCCGAACGCATTCAACGGCCTGTACCAGGAAGCGAACAACCTCGGCATCTCGAAGCTCGACACGATCGACGCGACGCTGTCGACGCCGAACCTGTTCCACCTGCCGACCGGTGACGTCGGCATCGGTTTCGGCGCGCAGTTCACGCACCAGAGCGAAACGCTGACGCCGGGCTCGGAATACCTGAGCGGCGCGGTGATCTCGCCCGATCTGCAGACAGTGAACGGCGCGCGCAACGTCGCGGCTGTCTATTACCAGATCAACGTGCCGATCCTGGAGAACCTGACGTTCAGCCAGGCAGGCCGCTACGACCACTACACGGACGTGGGCGGTGCGTTCTCTCCGCGCTTCGCGCTGCGCTACCAGCCGATCAAGGCGCTGACGCTGTATACGTCGTACAACCGCGGCTTCCGTGCGCCGACCTTCGTCGAGGACAGCAAGTCGCAGACCCTCGGCATCCAGGTCGACCCGGCTACCGGCCAGAACTACACGTCGATCACGGTCGGCAACCCGAACCTCGCGCCGGAACGCACGCGCAACCTCAACATCGGCTTCCAGGTCTCGCCGGCCCGCTACACGGATATCGGCTTCGACTGGTACAAGATCCGCATCGACAACGTGATCGGCCAGGGCAAGCCATCGCAGGTCGTGACCGACCCGGCGACCGGCCAGTTGCTGTACAAGGTGATTCCGTACCAGAACCTCGGCTACCTCGACACGAACGGCTTCGAAGGCACGTTCCGCCAGGGGCTGCCGCTCAAGGGCTGGGGCATGCTTACGCTGTCGGGCGACTGGGCTTACGTCAACAGCTACAAGATCGGCTTCCCGGGCGCCGCGCCGATCAACGGCGCGGGCAACAACTTCACGATCACGCAGCCGTTCGGCGGCAGCTTCCCGCGCTGGCGCGGCAACACGACGCTGGACTGGAACTACCGGAAGTTCGATGCGGCGCTGACGTGGCAGTTCACGGGCCCGTACGCACAGAACCTGATGCCCGAGCCGAGCAAGGTCGGTTCGTACAGCCAGTTCAACCTGATGGTGACGTACACGGGCTTCAAGAACTGGACGATCTACGGCGGTATCGACAACCTCTTCAACCGCACGCCGCCGTACGACCCGATCTTCGCGAACGGCACGCTGAGCCAGAGCGGGTACGACACGTCGGTGTACTCGTACATCGGCCGGTTCGCGCAGGTCGGCGCGACGTACAAGTTCTGACGGAGGCCGTGATGAACTGACAGGCTTGGACGGGCCGCTCCACGTCCACAACCCCCCCTTTAATTGGAGCGGCCCTTTTTCGCCTGGCGCCACGCATGCCCGCAACCGCGGCACGCGACGGCGCAGTGTTTCGATCGTTTGCAACACGAACTACCGGCGGGACGCGGCCAGTGCGCAGCGTCCGGCACAGGCATCGACCGCGTGCAGGCTTCGCGTCCGCACGCTTCCGGACAGACTGACCATGAGACTGTTGAAATGGCGATGGGCACGCGTGCCGCACCGCGCGCGGATCGTGCTGTTCGCCTGCGCGGCGCTGCTCGTGTCGGGCGGTGCGATGCCGCGGGCCGCGCTCGCGGTGTCGGCGATCTCGCAATACGACCAGCCGAAGTATCCGCCGGACTTCACGCATTTCGACTACGCGGACGTGAATGCGCCCGACGACGGCACGCTCGATTTCGAAAACTACGACGAAGCGCAAAGCTACGATTCACTGAATCCGTTCCTCGTGCGCGGCTCGCCCGCGCCCGACATCAAGAACCTGATGTTCGACACGCTGATGCAGCGCAGCTGGGACGAACTCGCTTCCGAATACGCGCTGATCGCCGACGACGTCGAGGTCGCGCCGGACCGGCTGTCGGCGACGTTCCATATCAACCCGGCCGCACGCTTCTCGAACGGCGACGCGATCACCGCGGCAGACGTCAAGTATTCGTTCGACACGCTGACGAGCCCGCAGGCGTCGCCGCTCTACAACGCGCAGTTCTCGATCATCAAGCGCGCGATGGTGGTCGACGGCCACACGATCCGCTTCGAGTTCAAGCACGCGGAGCGCGACGCGGCGCTGATTGCGGGCGACCTGCCGGTGTTCTCGCCGAAATGGGGGCAGCGCGCGGACGGCACGCGGCCGCCGTTCGACCAGATCGCGGCCGTGCCGCCGATCGCGAGCGGTGCGTACCTGATCGAGCAGCGCAGGAACGACAAGCAGATCCGCTACGTGCGCAACCCGCACTACTGGGCCGCGAACCTGCCGTCGCGGCGCGGCATGTTCCGCTTCGCCCACGTGTCGTTCAAGCTGTACCTCGACCAGTACACGGCGCTCGAGGCGTTCAAGGCCGGTGACGTGGACGCGCGGATGGAATACAGCGCGACACAGTGGGCGCGCAAGTACGTCGGGAAGAATTTTCGCAACGGCCTGCTGAAGCAGGGCGAATTCCCCGACGGCCCCGCGCAGATGCAGGGCTTCCTGATGAACCTGCGCAAGCCGATGTTCCAGGACGTGCGTGTGCGGCATGCACTTGCGCTGGCGTTCGACTTCGACTGGATGAGCCGGATGATGTTCTACGGGCAGTACCGCCGCACCAGCAGCTTCTGGGAGGCGAGCCCGTTCGCGGCGTCCGGCATGCCGAGCGCGAAGGAGCTCGCGTTGCTCGAACCGTACCGGTCGACCTTGCCGCCGGCCGTGTTCGGCCCGATGATCAGCCAGCCGTCGACGCTGCCGCCCGGCTCGCTGCGCGCGAACCTGAAGGAAGCGCGCGACCTGCTGGAGCAGGCCGGCTGGCACTACCGGGACGGCGCGCTGCGCGACGCGAACGGCACGCCGATGACGATCGAGATCATCGACGACCAGCCGGGCATGGACCGCCTGATCCTGCCGTACACGCAGGCGCTCGCGACGCTCGGCATCCACGCGTATCTGCATGAGATCGACAGCGCCGTCTACCTGAAGCGGCTCGACAATTTCGAGTACGACATGACGACGTACATCTACCTGCCCGTGACGATCCCGGGCGCGGAGCTGACGCGCCGGTTCGGCAGCGCGGCCGCGTCGCAGCCGGGCTCCGAGAACTATCCGGGCGTGAAGTCGAAGGCCGTCGACGCACTGATTCGCGCGGCGCTCGCGGCCGATACGCTGGACGATCTCGAGACGGCCACGCACGCGCTCGACCGCGTGCTGATCAACCTGTACGTGCTGATCCCGCAGTACTACCTGCCGAACGCGCGGATCGCGTACAAGGCGACGCTCGGTCATCCGGCCGTCGTGCCGGACTCCTATCAGTACGAGGACTGGATCATCGACTACTGGTTCGTGAAGAAACCGGCGGCACAACCGGCGCCGGCGGCCTGACGGGGAACAACGATGCTGGCATACATATTCAGGCGACTGCTGCTGATGATCCCGACGCTGGTCGGGGTCGTGACGATCACGTTCGCGGTTACGCAGTTCGTGCCGGGCGGCCCGGTGGAGCAGGTCCTTGCGCAGTTGCGGCACGGCAGCGCACGCGGGGGCGAGGCAGGCGGAGGCGGGGGCGGCTATCACGGCAGCCAGGGCGTCGATCCGCAACAGATCGCGCAGATCCGCAAGCAGTTCGGCTTCGACAAGCCGCCGCTCGAACGCTACCTGCTGATGCTGAAAAGCTATGCGACGTTCGACCTCGGCCAGTCCTACTTCGCACACCGCAGCGTGTGGGCGGTGATCCGTTCGAAGCTGCCGGTCTCGATCACGCTCGGGCTATGGACGGTGATCCTCACGTATCTCGTATCGGTGCCGCTCGGCATCGCCAAGGCGGTGCGCAACGGCTCGCGATTCGACACCGTGACGAGCGTGCTGGTGCTGACCGGCTATGCGGTGCCGGGTTTCGTGCTCGGCGTGCTGCTGCTGATGCTGTTCGGCGGCGGCACGTTCTGGCAGGTGTTCCCGATGCGCGGGATCACGTCTGACAACTTCGACGACCTGACGTTGCTCGGCAAGACGCTCGACTATCTGTGGCACATCGTGATGCCCGTCACGGCGGCGGTGATCGGCAATTTCGCGATCGTCACGATCCTGACGAAGAATACCTTCCTCGAGGAAATCGGCCGGCAGTACGTGCTGACCGCGCGGGCGAAGGGCGCGCCGGAGCGCGACGTGCTGTGGAAGCACGTGCTGCGCAATGCGGCGATCCCGCTGCTCACCGGGTTGCCGGCGGCATTCGTCGGCGCATTCCTGAACGGCAACCTGCTGATCGAGACGCTGTTCTCGCTCGACGGAATGGGGCAGCTGTCGTACGACGCGGTGATCCGTCGCGACTATCCGGTCGTGCTCGGCTCGCTGTTCCTGTTCACCCTGATCGGTCTGCTGACCAAGCTTATCGCGGATATCTGCTATGTCCTCGTCGACCCCCGTATCCAGTTCAGCCGCCTGGACCACTGAGCCCGCGTGCGCGCCGTCGCCTTCGCCGTGGCGGCGTACGTGGCAGCGTTTTCGCGCGCAGCCGCTCGGCTTTGCGAGCCTCGTGATCTTCGTCGTGCTGTTCGCGCTCAGTCTGTGCGCCGATGGCCTGTCGAACGACCGGCCGCTGCTCGTGCGCTACGACGGACACTATTACTTTCCGATCGTGAAGGACTATCCCGAGACCGAGTTCGGCGGCGATTTTCCCGCGAAGACGAACTATCTCGATCCGTACATCCGGGCGAAGCTCGAATCGCACGGCAATTTCGCGATCTATCCGCCGAACCGCTATCGCTACGACACGATCGACTACTTCGCGTCGCGGCCGTATCCGGCGCCGCCGTCGGCGAGCAACTGGCTCGGCACCGACCAGTTCGGGCGCGACGTGCTCGCGCGGCTGCTGTACGGGTTCCGGCTGTCGGTGCTGATGGCGTTCGCGCTGACCGTGTCGGGCGTGCTGGTCGGTGTGCTCACGGGTGCGCTGCAGGGCTTCTACGGCGGGCGCACCGACCTGATCGGCCAGCGCCTGATCGAGATCTGGAGCGCGCTGCCGGACCTGTACCTGCTGATCATCTTCGCGTCGATCTTCACGCCGTCGCTGTGGCTGTTGTTCGTCCTGCTGTCGATGTTCGGCTGGCTCGTGCTGTCCGACTACGTGCGCGCCGAATTCCTGCGCAACCGCACGCTCGATTACGTGAAAGCGGCCCGCACGATGGGGCTGACGAACGCGCAGATCATGTGGCGCCACGTGCTGCCGAACAGCCTCACGCCGGTGATCACGTTCCTGCCGTTCCGGATGAGCGCCGCGATCCTGTCGCTGACGAGCCTCGATTTCCTCGGTCTTGGCGTGGAGCCGCCGACGCCGAGCCTCGGCGAACTGCTTCAGGAGGGCAAGAACAACCTCGATGCGTGGTGGATCTCGATCTCCGCGTTCGCTGCGCTGGTGGTGACGCTGCTGCTGCTGACCTTCATGGGCGACGCGTTGCGCAACGCGCTCGACACGCGCGCGCGCGGCTCGGCCTTCGGCGGGGGGCGATGATGGCTAACGCTTTGTTGCAGATCGACGGGTTTTCGGCACGCTTCGGCGCGAAACCGGCCGTGCAGGACCTGAGCCTGTCGATCGGCCGCGGCGAGCGCGTCGCGCTCGTCGGCGAATCGGGGTCGGGCAAGAGCGTGACGGCGCTGTCGATCCTGCGGCTCGCGCAGCAGGCGACGCTGTCCGGACGGATGCTGTTCGACGGCGAGGACCTGCTCGCGAAGACCGAACGGCAGATGCGCGGGATTCGCGGCGCGGACATCGCGATGGTGTTCCAGGAGCCGATGACCGCGCTGAATCCGCTGTATACGATCGGCAAGCAGATCGCCGAGAGCCTGCGGCTGCACGAAGGGCTGCGGCCGGGCGACGCGCGCGAACGCGGGATCGCGCTGCTGCGGCGCACCGGGATTCCGGAGCCGGAGCGGCGTATCGACAGTTTTCCGCATCAGTTGTCGGGCGGGCAGCGCCAGCGCGCGATGATCGCGATGGCGCTCGCATGCCGGCCGCGGCTGTTGCTGGCGGACGAACCGACGACGGCGCTCGACGTGACGGTGCGCCAGCAGATCGTCGATCTGCTGATCGAACTGCAGGAGCAGGAAGCGGCCGCACGCGGAATGGCCGTGCTGCTGATCACGCACGACCTGAACCTCGTGCGGCGCTTCGCGCAGCGCGTGGCCGTGATGGAGCAGGGCGTGCTGGTGGAGACGAACACGACCGACGCACTGTTCGCCGCGCCGCAGCATGCGTACACGCGCCGGTTGCTCGACAGTGCGCCGCAGCGCGCCGTCGAGCCCGTCGCGGCCGGGGCGCAGACGATCCTCGACGTGCGCGATCTCGCCGTCGACTACCGCATCGCGGCGAAAGGTTGGCGTGCGGTGCTCGGCAAGACGACGTTCCGCGCCGTGCATGACGTGCGGCTGACGCTGAAGCGTGGCGAAACGCTCGGGATCGTCGGCGAGTCGGGGTCGGGGAAGTCGACGCTCGCGGCGACGGTGCTCGGCCTGCAGCGGCCGGCGGCCGGCGCGATCGAGATCGACGGCTTGCCGCTCGACACGCTGCGGACGACGGAGGGCAGGCGCACGCTGTACGGCAGGATGCAGGTCGTGTTCCAGGACCCGTTCGGCTCGCTGTCGCCGCGGATGACGGTCGAGCAGATCGTCGGCGAGGGGCTTGCCGTGCACCGGCCGCAGGTGGCCGGCGACGCACGGCGTGCGCGGATCGCCGCGCTGCTGCAGGAGGTCGGCCTGCCGGCCGAGTCGATGCTGCGGTATCCGCACGAATTTTCCGGCGGCCAGCGGCAGCGGATCGCGATCGCGCGTGCGCTGGCGGTGGAGCCGGAACTGCTGGTGCTGGACGAGCCGACGAGCGCGCTCGACGTGTCGATCCAGAAGCAGGTGCTGAATCTGCTGACGAATCTGCAAAAGAAGTACAAACTCAGCTACCTGTTCATCACGCACGATCTCGCGGTCATGCGGGCGATGGCCCACCGGGTCGTCGTGATGAAGGCGGGGCGCGTGGTCGAGGAGGGCGATACGCTCGACGTGCTGCATGCGCCGTCCCATCCGTATACGCGTGCGCTGCTTGCGTCGTCGATGCTGGCGCCGGTGCGCGACTCCCGAGAGAGAACCGATGATTGACGTGTACCGGGCGCAGCGCGCCCAGGCCGCCCGCGTGCCGCGCGGTGCAACGCCGTCGGTGCGCTGACGCATGTCGATGCCGTCGTTCTTCATCGATCGTCCCGTCTTTGCGTGGATCGTCGCGCTCGCGATCGTCGTCGCGGGCGTGCTCGCGATTCCGCAGCTTCCGATCGCGCAGTATCCGCGCCTGGCGCCGCCACGCGTCGTGATCACCGCCGCCTACCCGGGCGCGTCGACCGAGACGGTCGACGGCGACGTCGGCAGCATCATCGAGGAAAGCCTCGACGGCGCCGACGGGCTCCTGTACTACGAGACGAGCAGCGACGGTCACGGCAACCTCGAGATCGACGTGACGTTTTCGCCGGGCACCGATCCCGACATCGCGCTCGTCGACGTGAACAACCGGCTGAAGCAGGTCGAGTCGCGCTTGCCGCAGCAGGTCGTCCAGCAGGGGATCGGCGTGTTCAAGGCGGCGAACACGTTCCTGATGCTCGTCACGCTGACGTCGACCGACGGCTTGCGCGATTCCGCGCAGCTCGGCGATTACCTGAACCGCTACGTGCTGCGTGAATTGAAGCGCGCACCGGGCGTCGGCGCGGCCGAGCTGTGGGATGCCGACGAAGCGCTGCGGGTCTGGCTCGATCCGCACAAGCTGCGCGAATACGGCCTCGGCGCCGACGACGTGATCGCGGCGATCGGCGCGCAGAACGCGACGGTGACGGCCGGCGCGATCGGCGACGCGCCGTTTCCGGGCGGCCAGCAGCTCACCGCGCAGATCGTCGTCAAGGGGCAGCTCGCGTCGCCGGACGAGTTCGGCCGGATCGTGCTGAAGTCGAAGACGGATGGTTCGGCGGTGCGCGTCGCCGACGTCGCGCGCGTCGAGATCGGCCGCGACGACTATTCGTTCTATTCGCGGCTGAACGGCCGCCCGGCCGCGACGGTCGGCATCCAGCTCGGCCCGCGCGGCAATGCGCTCGAAACGTCGAACGCGATCCGTGCGCGGCTCGCCGAGCTGTCGCGGACGTTGCCGCCCGGCGTCGCGATCGAGATTCCGTTCGACGGTGCGCATTTCGTGACGATCGCGATCCGCGAGGTCGTGCTGACGCTGATCGAGGCGGTCGTGCTGGTGTTCTGCGTGATGTGGTTGTTCCTGCGCGACCTGCGCTACACGCTGGTGCCGACGGTCGTGATTCCGGTCACGCTGATGGGCGCGTTCGTCGCGATGTGGGCGTTCGGGCTGTCGATCAACGTGTTCACGATGTTCGGGCTCGTGCTTGCGATCGGCATCCTCGTCGACGACGCGATCGTCGTCGTCGAGAGCGTGCACCGCGTGATGGAGGAGGGCGTGTCGCCGCGCGACGCCACGCGCCGGGCCATGAAGCGGATCGGCGGGGCGATCGTCGGCGTGACGGCCGTGCTGACCGCCGTATTCGTGCCGATGGCGTTCTTTCCGGGCACCGTCGGCGGCATCTACCGCCAGTTCGCGGTGGCGATGATCGCGTCGATGCTGGTGTCGTCGTTCATGGCGCTGTCGCTCACGCCCGCGCTGTGCGCGAACCTGCTCAAGCCGGTCGCGCCGCACGATCGCGGTGCCGGCCAGGCGCGCCGACGCGGCCTCGGCGCGCGCCTGGCCGACCGGTTCGGTGCGGCCTTCGCACGCGCCGAATCCGGTTATCGCCGCGTCGCCGTGTTCGCGGTGCGCCGCACTGGTATCGTCGTCGCGGTCTACGCGGCGCTCGTGCTCGGCTGTGCGCTGCTGTACTGGATGATGCCGGGCGGTTTCCTGCCGACCGAGGACCAGGGGCAGCTGCAGGTGATGATCCAGTTGCCGGCCGGCGCGACGCAGGCGCGCACGCTCGTGGCCGTCGAGCGGGTCGAGGCGATCCTGCGCGCGGAGCCGGCGATCGCGAACGTGACGAGCGTGATCGGCTGGAGTTTCGCGGGCAGCGGGCAGAACGTCGGGATGGCGTTCGTGGAGTTGAAGGACTGGGCGCAGCGCGACGTCGACGCGATGACGTTGCGCGACCGGCTCAACCGGCGTTTCGGCGAGATTCTCGACGGCGACGTCGAGGCGTCGCTGCCGCCTTCGGTGCGCGGCATCGGGCATTCCGACGGGTTCACGTTCCGGCTCGAGGATCGCGGCGGTGTCGGGCTCGATGCGTTGAAGGCGGCTCGCGAGCAGCTGTCCGAGCGCGCGAAGGCCGATCCGCTGCTGGCCGCCGTGCATTTCGAAGACCTGCCGGACGCGCCGCGTATCGAGCTCGACGTCGATCGCGCGAAGGCGTATGCGCTCGGCGTGCCGTTCGAGCGGATCGCGGGGCTCCTGGGCGGCACGTTCGGTTCGAACTACATCAACGATTTTCCGGCGTCGGGCCGCATGCGGCGCGTGATCATCGAGGCCGAGCCGGGCGCCCGCACGACCGACACGCAACTGATGGCGCTGACCGTGCCGAACCGCACCGGCGACATGGTGCCGCTGTCGGCCATCGCCGCGCCGCACTGGACGATCGGCCCGGTGATGCTGAACCGTTACAACGGCTATCCGTCGCTCGACATCAGCGGCCGGGCGGCGACCGGCACGAGTTCGGGTGCGGCGATGGCGGAGATGGAGCGGCTCGCCGGCGCGCTGCCGGCCGGGATCGGCTTCGACTGGGTCGATGCGGCGCGTGAGGAGCAGGTCGCTGCGCGGCAAACGCCGCTGCTCGTCGGGCTGTCCGTGCTCGCGGTGTTCATGGCGCTTGCCGCGCTGTACGAAAGCTGGACGATTCCGCTGTCGGTGCTGACGATCGTGCCGCTCGGCATGATCGGCGCGATCGCGGCAGCGCTCGCGCGCGGCATGCCGAACGACGTGTATTTCAAGGTCGGGATGATCACGGTGGTCGGGCTGGCGGCGAAGAACGCGATCCTGATCGTGCAGTACGCACGCGATCTGGCCGCGCACGGCATGTCGCTGCGGCAGGCGGTGATCGATGCGGCGGCCGCGCGATTCAGGCCGATCGTGATGACGTCGATGGCGTTCCTGCTGGGCGTCGTGCCGCTCGTGCTGGCGACGGGCGCGGGTGCGGAAAGCCGGCGGTCGATCGGCACGGGCGCGTTTGGAGGCGTGCTGGCGGCGACGATGTTCGGGCTCGTGTTTGCGCCGGTTGCGTTTCGTCTGGTGGTGTCTGCAGGCCGGCGCGGTCGGCAGGCTGCCGGGATGCGGCGTGACACGCGGCGGGCGGAAACGGTCGGGGATCTGGAGGTCGATTGACGGTGGCAGCGGGTTGTTTTCGGTCGGATCAATGGCGGGATGGTGCGAATTCGGACGGAAATGTTGTATTTGACATAATCATAATTATCGATAGTTCGTGTTGTAGTGGCTAGATTGAAATGTCCGCTTTTGGCTAAATAAAAATGTCGTGTTTTGGAATGCGCCGGCGCAGAAGAACGAATGCCTAGAAATTGCGCGCCACACCAACCATGAACATGTCCTGGTCCTTGTCGTTGCGGGTTGCGACACGATTGAAGCGCAAGCTCGCCGCCCAATCGTTCGTGACCTGATAGGTCACTTGCGCACTGAGCAACGCATTGAGTCGCGTCCTGCCCGAGGCCTCGTCCCGATCCCGCGAGAGATACGGGCCGACACCTGCCGAAAGCGTCCATTTGCTCTTGATCGGCGCGACGTACCAGAATTGCGCGGCCACACCTCGTCGGCCGGCAACGCCATTGTTGCCTTCGTAGATGAAGCTCGCCGAATAGGCCCACGCATTGCCGAGCGGCCGCTTGACTTCGACCATGTATCCCTTTTCGATCGGCACTTGAGGACGATTCGTCTGCGACGTCCCGGCCCAAACGCTGACCTGCGTCTTGCCGTCCGAAAACGCCGGGCCAGGATCGCCGCCGAAATCCGAGCCGATGCCGAAGAGCACCGCGTCGGAATTGAATCCGCCAATCATCTGAACGTGGTTGTACTGCACCTTGAGGAAGAAGCGCTTCGGAACGACGTAATACCGCACCGCTGCCGACGCGCGCACGCCCCAGCGCTTGTCATTGCGTGGCTGGTCGTCGACGTGTGTCGTGTCCATGCTGAAATACGGGCCCGCCGAAAATTCGAGCGCCACACGACTGCCGACCGGCCAACGAAACGAACCCAGGGCGGCAAAACCGTCACGGTGGTGATCCAGCGGATGCCCCTCGTTCAGGTACGCGAGGTAGACCGACCAATAATCGTTCAAGACGTCACCGAAGCCGACTTCGTACGCACGCCAGTGCATATCGCCACCCTCGGTCGCGCGTCCGTCGCCGTACACCGCATAGACGTTGAGCGTTCTCTCCGATGGTTTGAGCCTGCTCGATGAACTACTCGAAGGGCCATCCTCGGCGTACGCGTGTACCGGACCCGCCAGTATCGTCAGACCGGCGATCGAGCTCGCGAGGACGAAGCGCGAACAGATGTAACGGCACTGTCCCATTTGGACACCCCCTCACCTTGTAACCGCGATTTCCCCGAAAGGTTGATAACGATTATAGGCGGCGTCCGGTCAGGCGGCTGACGTGCATCGCATGCCGACATCGTGCGGGCGCATCGACGACGAAGCCGTCGATGCGCCCGCTCACCTCCTCGCGAGATGCGATTGCGCGGCATCAACGCGGTGGCCGACGCCAACGCTTGCGCGCCCTCTTTCATGGCCGCTTGTTACGCCCGCTTCGCGAAATCGCCGAAGAGCGACTTCAATGCACACCGACCACTGCGAACACGCTTTTACGGCAATTCCCCTGCCCTGTTAGGAATCAGATTCGGCATCGGGGCATAGGAGCGCGTCGGGTCGAGCGCGTTTCCATGGGCGTCAGTTTGAATTGGTAATAAGGCTATTGTGATAAGAAAAGTTATCGGAATAGAGATATCGTTTTATCCAACTACGTGTTTCGTGGCAGGCAAATCCGCGTGTCGAGTCGCCGGAAAATCGGTCCCTTCGCCGAGATCGCGCCACGCTTCAGCGGTCGCACGCAGCGCATCGAGGTGCTTTAGGGCGACGCCGATTTTCCGATCAGCAAGGCGCAGCGGCGGCGCTTCCGTTGCCAGTGCGGCAACCAGCCTCCCCTACATTTGTTCCCGCGACGCAAGACTGTTGCTCCACGGTGGGTGTTCGAAATCGCGACCGGCACGCCTACAGTCTGCCCATCGGATTCATCGATCCGGTCGGCACTGAAGCCGAACACCACTCACCTGTCGAGGCACATCATGAGCACATCCAGAGTCATCATCGTCACCGGCGCATCGCAAGGCATCGGCGCGGAAACGGTCAACGCATTTCGCGCGCGCGGCCATCGCGTCGTCGCGACGTCCCGCTCGATCGGCCCGTCGAACGATCCCGATCTCGTTACCGTCACGGGCGACATCGGCGATCCGGCCGTCGCGCGCCGTGTGGTCGACGCAGCAATCGAACACTTCGGCCGCGTCGACACGCTCGTCAACAACGCGGGCGTGTTCATCGCGAAGCCATTCACGCAATACACCGCGGATGACTACGCGCGGATCACGAGCGTCAACCTGGACGGCTTCTTCCACGTCACGCAGCGTGCGATCGACGCGATGCAGAAGCATGGCGGAGGCCACGTGGTCAGCATCACGACGAGCCTCGTCGATCACGCGAACAGCAACGTGCCGTCGGTGCTCGCGTCGCTGACGAAAGGTGGCCTGAATGCGGCGACGAAGTCGCTCGCGATAGAGTATGCGAAGGCCGGCATCCGCGTGAATGCGGTGTCGCCCGGCGTCATCAAGTCGCCGATGCATGCGCCCGACACGCATGCGACGCTCGCGTCGCTGCACCCGGTCGGCCGCATGGGCGAGATGAGCGACATCGTCGACGCGATCCTGTATCTGGATTCGGCGCCGTTCGTGACGGGCGAGATCCTGCACGTCGACGGCGGCCAGAGCGCGGGGCATTGAGCCTCGGCATCGGGATGACGCGCCGGCCGGCCTAGCGCCGTACGGTGGCGCGCTTGACGCGTGCGCGGCCCGCCTGTTTGGCGGGCGCACGCGCCAGTTGCTCGACGAGAAAATCGACGAACACGCGCACGCGCGACGACAGATAGCGCGCATGCGGATACAGCAGCATGAACGGCCGCGACCGGCCGCCAAGGCCGGGCAGCACTTCCACGAGCGTACCGGCGCGCAGATCCTGTTCGACGATGAAGCGGTAGGTCTGGAACAACCCCGCGCCGCTACGTGCGAGCGTCACGCCGGCCAGGACGTCGCCCGAGGTGCCGTAGCTGCCGGTCGTCGCAACGTCGAGTTCGTCCGACTCGTCGTCGAACAGCCAGGGAATCGGCCGCCCGCTGCTCGGCAGCTCGAACTGGATGCACTCGTGCGCATGCAGATCGTCGATCGCGGTCGGCATGCCCGCGCGCTTCAGGTAACCGGGCGTCGCGACGATCACGAGTTCGGCATCTTCCAGCTTGCGCGCGACCAGGTTCGAATCGGCCGGCGCGCGGCCGCGGATCGCGAGATCGAAGCCTTCCTCGGCGAAGTCGATGTTGCGGTTGCTCAGGTGGGTTTCGATGCGCACGTCCGGATACTGCTCGCGAAACGCGGGCAACAGCGGCAGCACGCGATAGTGCCCGTACGGGGTCGGCATGCTGATCCGCAGCACGCCGGCGGGCGTCGCCTGCTGGCCGGTCGCTTCGCGTTCCGCGTCGACGAGCTGCGACAGCGCATCGCGGCATTGCTCGAAATAGCGCCGGCCGGAATCGGTCAGGCGAATCTGCCGCGTCGTGCGCACGAACAGCCGCACGCCGAGACGCTCCTCGAGCCGCGCGACCGACCGGCTGACCGCGGCCGGCGTGACGCTCGCCGCGGTGGCCGCCAGCGTGAAGCTGCCGAGTTCGGCAGCAAGGCAGAACAGCTCGATGCTGCCCAGCAGCAGGTCGTCGAATTTACGTTGCATGGGGCGGTTCCTGCCGTCTTCCGCATGTGCGCGCGATGGAGCAACGAGTGTGCATGAATATCGCGCGGGAAACCAGCCAGCGCCGCGCGCGTGATTCGTTACATGGCGTCCCGAATCAATTGCGCGGCTGACATTTACCGGCTTCGGGCGCCTGACTACAGTGACTGACAGGCACTTCCGGCCACCCGAACCATCGATCTCCCAGGAGTACGACATGACCATCGAACAGAAGCTTGCCGAACTCGGCCTCGCGTTACCCGAACCGCAGACTCCGCTCGGGAGCTATACGGCCGCCAGCGAAGCCGGCAACCTGCTGTTCGTGTCGGGCCAATTGCCGCTCGTCGACGGCAAGGTCGCCTATACCGGCCGCGTCGGCGAGCAGTTGAGCGTCGACGAAGGCAAGCACGCTGCCCGGCTGGCGGCACTGAACGTGCTCGCGCAGATCCGCAAGCAACTGGGCGGGTTCGACCGGCTGCGCAAGATCGTGCGTGTCGAGGGGCACGTCAGCTCGGCCGACGGCTTTTTCGGGCAGCCGGCCGTGTTCGACGGGGCATCCGACCTGTTCGCCGCCGTGCTCGGCAACAAGGCCGGACACGCGCGTTCCGCGTTTTCCCAGCGCCAGTTGCCGGCCGATGCGGCCGTGATCCTCGTCGTGATCGCCGAGATCGACGCAGCGTGACCGAGCGGCCGCCCTGCGGGTGGCCATTTCGCACTCTCGTGGGCGTTTGCGCGTGCCCTGCCCGGATTCCGGCACAGTCGTCGATCTGTTCGATATCGGGGCTTGATCGCCCGAAAGCCTTGTCCAGAAAGGCGCGACACGTTTCAGATACATTAGAATACAAAATATCGCATGCGATTTAATCGAATGCGCTTGACTGCGTGGGTCGACGCGACCAAACTGCGTCGCATGCGATCGAATCGCATCTGAAACAAACCAGACAACTGACGGAGCAAATGATGAGCAAGATCGAAAAAGTGCTGTACACGGGCAAGACGCATACGACTTCCGGCGGCCGCGACGGTGCGGCGCGCAGTTCCGACGGCCGCCTCGACATCCAGCTGTCGTCGCCGGGCAGCGCCGGCACCGGCACCAACCCGGAACAGCTGTTTGCAGCCGGCTGGTCGGCCTGTTTCATCGGCGCGATGCAGCTTGCGGCGCGTGCCGCGAAGGTGACGCTGCCGGCCGATCTCGCGGTCGACGCCGAAGTGGATCTCGGCACCGGCGGCAACGCGTACTTCCTGCAGGCCCGGCTGAACGTGAGCGTGCCGGGGCTCGACCGTGACGTCGCGCAGCAGATCGTCGACGCCGCGCACCAGACCTGCCCGTATTCGAAAGCGACGCGCGGCAACATCGACGTCGACATCCGTATCGCCTGAACGTTGTAGCGGGCGGCCGAACGCCGCCCTGCCGAAGATCCGATTCCTTTTCTATGAGGTGAATGATGAAAGCCCAATTGATCGCTGCCCTTCTCGTTGCTGTTTCGGCCGCTGTTGCCGCACCGGCGTTCGCCAACGAAACCACCGTGACGCGTGCGCAAGTGCGTGCCGAGCTCGTCCAGCTCGAACAGGCCGGCTATCGTCCGGGCCGTGCGAACGATCCGCACTACCCGGATGACCTGCAGGTCGCGTTGACGCGCATTCACGCGAACGACGCCGTGGCGGCCGATACGTCCACGTCGTCCGGCTACGGCGGCGACGCTGCCGCCACGACGCAGTCGGGCAGCCGGCCTGCGACGCCCATCGCCGAGCGCTCGATCTACTTCGGCCATTGAATGAATCCGCGAACGGCGCCGATGGCCGGCGTGCAGTGCGCATCCGCTGAATCCCCGTTTCCGTCTCGAGGTACATGATGAAGACCCGACTGATTGCCACCCTCCTCGTCGCTGTGTCGGCCGCCGTTGCAGCACCGGCGTTCGCCAGCGAAATCACCGTGACGCGTGCGCAGGTGCGCGCGGAACTGGCCGCGCTGCAGCAGGCCGGCTACCTGCCGAACCGTCCCAACGATCCGAACTACCCGGACAATATCCAGGCGGCGCTGAGCCGGATTCACGACAGCGGTGCCGTCGCGGCCGACACGCAGGCAGCCGGTTACGGGAGCGATGCCGGCAGCGCGACGCAATCCGGCAGCCGCAACGTGGTTCGCACGGCCGAGCGCTCGATTTATTTCGGTCATTGAGCACGGCGCGACGACAACAGTCGCCGATCCCGATCATATAAAGCGCATGCGATGTAATCGCGTGCGCTTTTTTGTTGTTGAGGTGATGGAATCCGGATCGACGGCGCTACCTGCTCGACCGAACGGGTCTATGCTGTGCGGCACCCCACTATCAATCGAGGAGCAGCCGATGCGGGATGCTACGACCGGAAACGCGACGGACGATGCGCACGCGCTCGACCGGGTTGTCTGGAATGCACTCACGGGCAAGCAGCGCCGCTTTGCGCTCGGCAATGAACACGTATGGCGATTTCCGGCGGCCGTCGCGCCGTTTGCCGCGATCGCCGACACGAGCGCGGCCTCGTTCGACGCGCTGCGCGAACTGGTCGCCGCATACGGGCCAACGGCCCTCGTCACGCCGGACGAGATCGAACCGCCTGCGGGATTGCCGGTCATCCGGCGCGCGGCGCTGCTGCAAATGGTCTGGCAAGGAACACCCGATCCGGCGTATGAAACGGAGCATGTCACGCTCGGCGAAGCCGATGTGCCGGACATGCTCGCGCTGACCACCGCGGCGCAGCCGGGCCCGTTCGGCCCGCGCACGTTCGAGCTCGGCCGTTATATCGGCGTGCGCAGTGAGGGCCGGCTGGCCGCGATGGCCGGCGAGCGGATGCAACTCGACGGGTATACGGAGATCAGCGCCGTGTGCGTGGATGCCGCGTTTCGGCGGCAAGGTCTTGCGGCGCGCCTGATCCGGTCGTTGATTGCGTCGATCGGCGCGCGATCGGAAACGCCTTTCCTGCACGTCCTCACGACGAACCAGGTGGCGATCGAGCGCTACGTCGCGCTCGGCTTCGTCGTGCGCCGTGAGATGCGCCTGCTGGTGCTGGGCGACGCGCACGCATGACGACGCGGCCGACGCGAGGCACGCGTCGGCCGCCGGTGGTTCATCGGCTTATGCTTCGGTCGAACGGATCAGGTTGCCGCGCAGCGTGACGATCGCCTTCTGCACCTTCGCGAATTCGTCCGGCTTCAACCCGGTGGCTTCGACCAGATCCATGTCGAGGCCCTTCTCGCGCACGCGGCGGCCGCTTTTCGTCAGGCTGACGAGCACCTGGCGTTCGTCGGACGGATCGCGGTGCCGCTCCAGGTAGCCCATCGCCTCGAGCTTCTTCAGGATCGGCGTCAGCGTATTGGATTCGAGGAACAGCTTCTCGCCGAGCTGGCCGACGGTCTGGTTGTCCTGCTCCCACAGCGCGATGATCGTGATGTATTGCGTATACGTGAGGCCGAGCTCGTCGAGGATCGGCTTGTATGCCTTGCCGAACGCGAGGTTCGTCGAGTAGATCGCAAAGCACAGGAACTCGGACAGCTTCGGCGCGGCGATCGATGAGGTATCGGTCGGTTTCATGGGCTTCCTCCGGCGACGCGAACGGTCGCACACGAACACATTATATATCGCATGCGATCTTATCGGAAGCATGATAATCGGCCTCGATGAACCGGTGTGGCGTCAGCCCTGCCTGCGGCGCTTGCCGGTCGGCTGGCGGCTGACCGACAGCAGCGAGCATTGCACCGGATGCGCGATTTCGGTCGCGAGCCCGCCTGCGGCAAACAGCAGGATCATCAGCCAGCGTTTCATGCGTCCTCCACGACCGACAGGCTCGCGCCGTTGGCGACCGTCGCGTCGAGCGCGTACGGATCGACGCCGTCGAGACAGCCGAGATTGACGCGCCAGCATGCCGGGTCCTTGCGCGTCTGATGGAACGGATAGACGCCGCACCGGCTGCAGAAATAGTGACGGGCCGTGCGCGTGTTGAAGCGGTAGCACGTCAGCGCGCCCTCGCCTTCGACGATATTCAGGCTGGCGGCAGCGAACATCGGGCTCATCAGCGCGCCGCGGCGGCGGCACAGGCTGCAGTTGCAGCGGACGGCCGGCGTAACGGTCGTCCTGACTTCGAACTTGACGGCCCCGCAATGGCAGGATCCCTTGAACCAGGTGGCAGACATGATGGACTCCATAAGAGGTCATGCCTGCTTTATAGCGAACCCGCGCGCGGTGGTTGTATCGTGCTGTATCCGCGGTCCGTTCAGATACAGATCATTGCAAATCTCCGGCTCGCGCGATCAGTCCAGCGCGTGCTGCAGCCGCTCGATCGCCGCGCGCGTTTCGCGCTCGAGCGCGGCGAACAGCTCGGCGGCCGGCAGCGCGCGCGCGAGCGGAGCGGCCTGCCCGGCCCACTGCGCGCCGTAGCCGAATTCGCCCCGCGCTTTCGCGGCCGCATGCAGCGCCTTGCCCGCGTCGTAGGCGATCGGATACGCGGGCGTGGCCGGCGCGTGCGGGTCGTCGCCGAGCGCGGTCAGACGGTTCGCGATGCCGCGCGCGAGCCGGCCCGAGATCGCGGCTGTCAGCGTCGTGCGGCGTGCGGCGTCGCCGAGGATCGCGCGGCGATAGCCGTCGTCGATCGACGTTTCCGGGCACGCGACGAACGCGGTGCCGAGCTGCGCGGCCTGCGCGCCGAGCGCGAGCGCGGCGGCAATGCCTTCGCCGTCCATGATGCCGCCGGCGGAGATCACGGGCAGCGCGCATTCGCGCGCGATCAGGCGCGTCAGCGCGAACATGCCGAGGCGATCGTCGTGCGCAGTCGAATCGAACACGCCGCGATGCCCGCCGGCTTCGATGCCCTGTGCGACGATCGCGTCGATGCCCGCGGCGGCGATCTGCCGTGCCTCGTCGAGATTCGTCGCGGACGCGAACAGTGTGATGCCCGCGTGCTTCAGTGCGGCGATCACGTCCGTGGACGGCAGCCCGAAATGGAAGCTGACGACGGCCGGTTTTTCTTCGACGAGCATCGCCTGCATGGCGGTGTCCGCGATGAAGCTCGTGTAGATCTCCGCCAGCGACGCGGGCGGCGTCGCGCCGTATTCGCGGAACACTGGCGCAAGCCAGTCGAGCCACGCGCGTTCGACCGCTGCATCGGCGCGGGCCGGACTGTGGCAGAACACGTTGATGTTGAACGGCCGGTCGGTGAGCGCACGTGTGTCGCGGATCATCTTGCGCGCGCCGTCGGCGTGGGTCGCGCCGACGCCGAGCGAGCCGAGCCCGCCCGCGTTCGATACGGCGGCGGCCAGCGCCGGCGTGCTGACGCCGGCCATCGGCGCCTGGACGATCGGTGCGCGGATGCCGAGCGTGCGCAACAGTGTCCGGTTGTCGGGCGGTTGATTCATGTCGCTTGCCTCTTGCGATATCCGTGATCGAAAGGCTTCGGCTGCATGCAGGCCGAAGCGCGTGACTCAGGTTCGGATCGACGCGCGTGGGTCGGACTTCGCGCGCAGCCGGTCACGAGAAAACGATGGGCGGCCATGCGGTGCCGCTGGCTTCCGGATGCGGCGTCAGCCGCTGTGCCATCCTACGCCAGGCGTCGATCCGCGGGCCAGCCGCTAGCGGCCGCGTGCCCAATGTGCGAGCCCGGCGCAAGCGGCCAGCAGCGCGCCCGTCACGAAGAACACCGAATGCAGGCCGAACGCGACGCCGATCTGCCCGCCGATCACGGGGCCGATCACCTGTCCGCTGAACTGTGCGGACTGCAGGTAGCCGAGCATCTGCCCCGTCGCACGCTCGTCGACCGACTGCCGCACGAGCTTGCCGATCGACGGCAGCAGCCCCGCGAGCGTCATGCCCATCAGCGCGCGCAGCGCGGCAAGCTGCCACCAGTGCGTGACGAACGCCTGCGGCACCATCGCGAGCGCGGTCAGCAGCAGGCAGCCGACGATCACGTTCCAGCTGCCGATCCGGTCGGCCAGCGCGCCGAGCCGCGCGGCTGTCAGCATGCTGCCGAGTGCCGAACACGCCATCACGACACCGGCGACCCGCGCGAGGTGGTCGCCGCCTACGCCGAGGCCGCCGATATAGACGGTGATGATCGGCTCGATCGACATGTTCGCGAGCAGCACCATCATCGCGGTCACCAGCAACGCGGCGACCGCCGCGCGATTCGTACGGTGTGCGGTGCCTGCGGCCGCGCCGGCGGTGCGTGTTTTCGCGTCGGTGCCCGCGTGGAAGTCTTCCTTCACGACGAAGATCGTCAGCAACGCGGCGACGGCGATCATCGCGCCTCCGGCGAAGAACGTACCGCGAATGCCGACCCAGCCCGGCAGCAATCCGCCGACGAGCGGCCCGACCAGGTTGCCCGCGAGCGCGCCGGTCGACAGGATGCCGAGCGCCCAGCCCGCGCGCTCGCGCGGCGCCTGCGTGCCGACCATCACGGTCGACGCCGACGCGTAGCCGCCGACGAGCCCCGCGATCAGCCGCAGCGCGACCAGTTCGACCACGTTGTGCGCGACGCCGATCAGCGACATCACGATCGCCATCCCGATCGCCGCGCGCACGAGCATCGGCTTGCGGCCGAAGCGGTCCGCGAGGCGGCCCCACAGCGGCGCCGTGACGGCCGTGCCGAGAAACGTCGCGCCGAACGCGATGCCCGACCACTGGATCACGGCCGACTGCGAATCGACGCCGAGTTGCCGCACATACAGCGGCAGGAACGGCAGCAGCATGCTCAGGCTGACGAGCGTCGTGAACGACCCGAAGACGCACACGGCGAGATTGCGCCGCCAGTAGCGCGCGTTGCGTTCGGCATAGCTCGCGGCGGGCCGATCGGCGGGCGTGGCGGCTGGCGCGTGGACGGTCGTGCTCATCGCGCCCTCCTCGCGGAAATCGGGCGCACCCTGCCGGACCACGCATTGACTGCCCGTGCGTGCAGTTGATCCAGAAGTGCTTGATGCATGTCGACCTCCATTCGCTGGACGGACGCCCTGCGTGTCCGTCGGTTGAAGGAAGTCTAGATTGAGTCGAATATCGGGAGAATCTCCGTCATGCGAAAGTCATTCTTCCGCATCCCGGTTCAATCGCCGTCGGTGATGGCCGCCAGCCGCGCGAAATGCTCGCGCAGGCGCGGCGCGGCAAAATCGACGAACGCGCGAACCTTCGGCACCGACAGCCGTCCGTAAGGCGTGACGAGATGGATCGGCAGCGGCGCATGTTCACTGTCGCGCAGCACGATCCGCAGCGTACCGTCGCGTACCTGTTCGGCGACGTGATAGGAAAAGAGTCGCGTGACGCCGTGACCGGCGACGGCCGACGCGACCGCGCCGCGGATCGTGTTGATGGTGAAGCGCGGGGCGAACTGGACGACCTGCGGCACGGCCGATGGCCCCGACGGCGGGAAACTCCACGAGTCGAGTCCGAAGTGCGTCATCGAGATGATCCGGTGCTGCGCGAGATCGGCCGGTGCGTCGATCGCCGGATGCGCCGCCAGGTAGTCGGGCGACGCAACGACGACTCGCCGCACGGAGCCGACCGGAATCGCGACGAGCGTGGAATCGGACAGGTGTGCGATGCGCAGCGCGACGTCCATCCCTTCGTCGATCAGGCTGACGGGACGGTCGAGCAGTTGCAGGCGGATCGACACGGCCGGATGGCGTTCGATGAATGCGTCAAGCAGTGCGCGCAGCACGTCTTCACCCGCCGCGACGGGCGCGGTGACCGTCAGCATGCCGCGCGGCGCCGAGCGTTCGTCGGCGACCAGCATGTCGGCTTCTTCCAGATCGGACAGGATGCGGCGGCACGCAGCCGCGTAGCGTTCGCCGGCCTCGCTGAGCCGATTCGTCCGCGTGGTGCGGTACAGCAGCGCGGTGCCCGTGTGTTCCTTGAGGAACGCGATCGCGCGGCTGACTGCCGCCGGCGACCGGCCGAGCCGTCGCGCCGCGCCCGCGAGGCTGCCCTCGTCCAGCGTGGCGACGAACACCTTCATCGCATCGATTCGATCCATGGTCTGTGTAGGTGCGCGGGCGATCGTGTCGTGGGGTGGCGGGCAAGCGAGCGTGCAGTCTACCGTACGTGCGTCAGCCGCCTTGCGGGGAATGCCGCGCTCGTGGATTTGGCCCTACAATGCGCAGACGAGAAACCGCACGAACGGCCGTCAGGGTGCCGCGTTCATTGAACGCGGGGTCCGACATTCAAGCGGTGCCGCTGAATAACCAACAACATAAGCACAGCACACATGAAAAGAAGAACATTTCTCGCGCTGCCCGCCGTGGCGGCGTCCGGCATGTTTGCCGGCTGCTCCGACGTCAAAATCGGGCCGATCACCGATCGCATGATGAAAGACCCGGAATACCGGGAAACGCTGTCGGCATTCCTGATCAGCCCCGACGGGAAGAAACTCGTCGTGATCGGCAAGCAGTACCACTACATCTTCGATGTGCCGCCTGCCCTCGCCGTCAACCTCACGGCGCCCTATCGCCCCAAGCTTCATACCGATTTCGACGATTTCGAGACGCACGGCGACAAGATCTCCGGGCGTTACATCCTGGAGCTTTCGAGCGAGGATGCCCCGCCCGGCTCCGAACTGCGTGCGCGCGCGGTCGCCGACGGTTTCAAGGACGAGCGCTACCGGCTGACCGAGCGCGGCACGATCAGCGGCACGCGTTACCAGCCGAACGACGTCACGCCGTCGTCGATTCCGCAGGCGTTCAATCATCCTTACAACGTCGAGGTCATCGAGCGGCCGTCGCTGCTCGGCCGGGGCGCGAAGCTCGCGCTGTCGCCGCTCACGATAGCGGCCGACGGCGCAGTGGGCCTGCTTGGCGTGGCGCTGCTCCCGATCGCGCTCACGGCATTCATCATCGTCGCGCATTGAGGCCGGAATCCACGATGAAATCCCCCCTGGCCGACGCGTGTTCCGGATCGGCTGCGTGGCCGTGTGCCTGGCATGATGCGCGTGCCGGTACGCCGCCGGTGACAACCGGCGTACCGGCACGTGCGACGACATTGCGGCATCAGACCTCGTACCGCACCGCATGTGCCTCGGTGGGCAGCGGCAGATCCCAGCGCAACAGCATCGCCTCGAGCGCGCGGTTCGTCAGTGACGTGTCGCGCCGTGCGTTGCGGCGCAGCAACTCCGCGCGCGGCTGTTCGAGATAGACGAGCGTCACGTCGGCGCCGTACGCATACAGCAGGTCGAGCGTCTTCTTGCGCATCAGCGGCGACAGGTTCGTCGCGTTCCACACGAACGGGCGCCGCTCGCGCAATAGCGCCTTCGCGGCGTCGACCGCATGGTGCGCAACCGCGCCCTCGTTCTGGCCGTGACGCAGCCCCAACGCATCGCGCGCATCGTCGAACGACACGACCGGCAGATCCGGATGATGCCGCGCGACCCACGTGTTCTTGCCCGATGCCGGCAGCCCCGACATCACGACGACCCGCGAGCCCGGTGTGCGGAACAGCGGATAGTTGGGATGCACGTCCGCGCCGCGGAAGTAGCTGAGCGCCGTGTGCGCGTCGGCGAACGCACGCGGCTGGCCGTAGCAGCCCTCTTCCCGCGCGAGTTCGCGCAGCAGCTCGATGTTGTCGAGCACGCGCTGCGTGTCGTCGCAGATGCGCCCGCGGATATCTGCTTCGGCGAGCAGGCACAGCAGCGGAATGCTGACCTGCCACGACAGCTCGCGTGCGATGAACTCGGGCGTGCCGTGGCGCGCCCCGCTCATCGCGAAGAACGGCACCTGGTGCACGGCGATCATCCGGCAGACCGCCTCGCGCGCCGCGAACGGCATGCCGGCATCCCACAGCGCGATGCGCGCATCGATCGCGCCCTTGCGCGAGTGGCCGGGATGGCCGATCGCGCCGGTGACGGGATCGACGACGGTGGTGCTCGACTTGGCGACATCGTGCAACAGCGCGGCCAGGAACACGATTTCCTGGTCGGCGCGCGAAGCGGCCTGATAACCGGGCAGCGCCAGCAGCGCATCGATCACCATCGTCGTATGCGTCCACACGTCGCCTTCGCCGTGATGAGCGGGCTCTTGCGGCGTCGTCTTCGCGTGTTCGAGCGCGGGAAACGCCGCGAGGCACGCGTGATAGTCCGGCTGCCGGCCGGGCGCAGGCACAAGTGCCTGTAACTGTCCGTACTTCATGATCAATACTCCTTCCGAAACGGCGATCGGCCGTTCCGTGTTCATTTTTTCGGATGTGCGGCCGCGACCGATTGCCATGTCACGGCCGGGTGCGGCGCATACAGGTCGACATCGGGTGCGAGCAGGTTCGGGATGAACGGCTGCTCCGAGTGATGGCGTGCCGAATCGAGAATGGCCTGCACGAAGTCGTGGCGCACCCACTTCAGGCGTCCGGTCGTCGTGTCGTCCGTCTCGACCTTCACGTAGAGCCCTTCGGAGCGTTCCGACTTGTCGCATTGCTGCCATGCCCGTGCAAGATCGAGCCCCTGGCGCCGCACGGTGTCCTCGAACGCACGGCGCCAGTCCGGCGTCTTCGCGAGCGACGGGCCGAGCAGCGCTTTGAGGTCGGCCAGCCGCGCCGGCGCGACGCCTTCGTACAGCACGGGCACCGACAGCACGGGCCCGTCGGCGAGCAGCGCGCGACGCGCGGGCGTCGACAGGAAACGGCCCATCGTGCGGTCGAACACGTCGAACTCGAAGAAGTGGTGCGGCAGCGCGTCGTAGAACACCGCGTGCTTCTTGCTCATCGTCTCGCCGTACATCACGTAACGATCGCCGAGGCGGTCGAGCAGCCAGCCGGCATGGGCCGCGGCCCAGGTCTTCACGAAACCGAACTGCCGCTCGCGGCCGCCGCCGGCCAGATAGTGACCGCGCGACTGCAGCAGCAGTTCGCCGGCCGGGCTGAAGCTGATGCCGGTGTTCGCGCCGTCGAGCTTTTCCTCGACGACGATGTGCGCGCCGGCGAGCGTGCGATACGGAATGTGGTCGTGACCTTCGTCGCCGTCCTGCAGGCGCGAGCCTTCAAGATGCGGCGTGCGCGGGTAGCGGGCGAGGTCGAGCGATTGCGCGTAGGCGCGAAAATCCAGCGTCATGGTCTTTCTCCGGAAACAGGGAAAAAGCCGACGACGTGAACGAACGGATGGGAGTGCGTTGCGGTGTCAGTGCGGGTCCGGGCGCGGCCCTGCGATCATCGTTCCGGCGTTGCGACGCAGACGGAAACGGGCCGGACGACACGCGGCCGGGACGGCAGTCGTCGGCGTATCAGGCGAAGGGACGAATGTTTGCGGGCACTTGGATCACCGGTTCGATGAGGGTTCAGGGATGAAGCAGGCGGATGCTACGAAACGGTTTTTGTGCTGTCAAGCGCCGTCATGTGTGTCGGTTGCGGTCGTCCGCATGCGCCGTATGCCTGCTCGGGCGCGCCGCGCACGCCATCGCCGCGCAAATGATCCGGAATCCTATTTGTGTGTTTTTCGCCACATCGAATCGAAATTCCATCGGCAAGGCCGGATCACTCGCTTGCTGCGCCCGTTGCGTACATGCTAGAGTCGCCGCCATTCCGATCAACCCCTCACTCGCAAGGAGAAGAACATCATGACGTCACGCCAGCGCTCCTCCCGTCGCGGGTCGTAGTTCGGGTTTTTCGCGTCCGTCCGTTTCATCGTTCACGCAACGTAGCACTACGCATCGTCGTCATGGCGATGAGCCGGGTCGTCCCGATCCGGTCGTGCCGCCTCCCTCCCGACTTCCGATGTCGGGCCGCGCATGTGTGCGCTGCCCGCGCCATGGCCCGCCGTTCTTCCTTTTCATCGAACGGAAACCTCCATGGGCAATTCCATGCAATACCTGGGCGAACGCATCACGCTGTGCGCCAGCCCGACCACCTGGATCGAAGGTGAGGCCATCCGGCAGCTCGAACTGGCTGCCACCCTCCCCGGCATGCGGCGCGTCGCCGGCATGCCCGATCTTCACCCCGGACGCGGCTACCCGGTCGGCGCGGCGTTCTTTTCGGCGGGCCGGCTGTATCCGGCGCTGATCGGCGGCGACATCGGCTGCGGGATGGCGCTGTGGCGAACCGCGCTCGATGCGCGGCGCACCAGCGCGTCGAAGCTCGCGAGCCGGCTCGGCTCGATCGACGCCACGCCCGATGCAAGCTGGCAGCCGCTGATCGCGGCCGCCGGATTCGCCGGTCACGCGTTCGCCGCGTCGCTCGGCACGATCGGCAGCGGCAATCACTTTGCGGAGGCGCAGCGGATCGAGACGGTGTACGACGCCGACGCGGTCGCGGCGCTCGGTCTCGATCGCGAGTACCTGCTGCTGCTCGTGCACAGCGGGTCGCGCGGCTTCGGCCAGTCGATTCTCGAGCAGCACATGCGCGAGCACGGCTACAACGGCCTCGACGAGCCGGATGCCGCATGCGCGGCGTACCTTGCACGGCACGACGCGGCGTTGCGTTATGCGATCGCGAATCGCGACCTGATCGCGCGGCGCATGCTGGCGCGCTGGCGCAGCGACGGTCGGTGCGTGCTCGACGTGAATCACAACCTGGTGAGCCGCGCGAACATCGACGGCGAGCCGGGCTGGCTGCATCGCAAAGGCGCGACGCCGGCCGACGCGGGGCCCGTCGTCATTCCGGGCTCGCGCGGCGACTACAGCTACCTCGTCGCGCCGGTGCGGCCCGACGATGCGGCGAGCCTCGCATCACTCGCGCACGGCGCGGGCCGCAAATGGACACGTGGCGATTGCAAGGGCCGCCTCGAGCGGCGCTTCACCCCGTCGCAGCTCACGCGCACGCCGCTCGGCAGCCACGTCGTCTGCGAAGACCGTGAACTGCTGTACGAGGAAGCGCCGCAGGCGTACAAGCCGATCGACAGCGTCGTCGACGCGCTCGAGGCGGCCGGCCTGTTGCGCAGGCTGGCACGGCTCGAACCGGTGCTGACCTACAAGACGTCCGGGGAGGGCTGCCGATGCTGATGCAGATTTCCTCGGCGCACGGTCCGCCCGAATGCCAGCTCGCCGCGGCCAACGCGTTGCGGCGCCTGCAGGCGGAAGCCGATGCGCGGCACGTCGTCGTGACGGTCCTCGATGCGCAGCCGGGCGAACGGCCCGGCACGCTGCGTTCGGTGCTGCTCGATCTCGACGGCGATGCGGCACCGGCACTCGCCGAACGGTGGATGGGCACACTGCAGTGGATTTGCACGAGCCCGTACCGGTTGCGCCATCCGCGCAAGAACTGGTTCATCGGCGTCACGCGCTGTGCGGAGGCGCAGCCGCTGCCGGACGGCGACGTGCGGTTCGAAGCGATGCGCGCTCGCGGGCCGGGCGGCCAGCACGTGAACAAGACGAGTTCGGCCATCCGCGCGACGCATGTCGCGACCGGCCTGTCGGTACGCGTGGAAAGCGAGCGCAGCCAGCATGCGAACAAGCGTCTGGCGCTGCAGTTGCTGCAGGTGCGATTGCAGCAGGAAGCCGATCGTCACGCGTCGGACGCGCGCCGGCAGCGGCGGATGCAGCACTTTGCGCTGGCGCGCGGGAACCCCGTGCGCGTGTTTCATGGGACGGCGTTCGTGCCGGCCGATTGAGCATGGCCGCACGGCTGTCGGCGGCGAGCCGCCGCATGCCGTGTCACGCTACGCGCAAAAACGCAACGGCCCCGCTCGATTGCTCGAAGCGGGGCCGACTGAATTCGGGGGCTGCTTACGCCAGCGACTCGGCACGTAACGGGTTCGTGCATCCGCCCTATCTTGCGGCCGGTTGCTGAACTTCCCAAGAACGCGACTTTAAGGAATTCAGATCACCGAAGATATCGGACAAGTCCGGCAAAGCCGTTTAGTAAGCGGACATCTCGACGCAAGGATCGACCTTGGACGGGGAGCAGATCACCGAGTACTTGGCGCTCTCGCGCATCAGCGCTTCGCCTTCGTGCAGCGCGATCTTGATCTCGGGGTGACGCTCGTACGCGAGGAAGGCCGAGCACATCACGGCGGACATCACGACGAGGGAAAACACAAATTTTTCAAGGGTTTGGAAACGTTCAGGCATGGTTCGACCTTTCTCTTAGGCCGTAATTATATCTCGAAATAAGGGTTTTCCCTATAAGTCGACCCGCATACCGAGGATGCGTTCAAGCGAGATCGGGCCAGGTGATCGTGCCCTTTTCAGGAAAACGAGCGAGACGGCGCGGCCTGCCGGAACGAGGCCGCCCACCAGGAGAAGGAAAAGAAGGCTGGCCGCCGGCGCGTCACTGCGGCGCCGACGCGCCGCTCGCCGCATTGCCCGGCCACGCCTTGCCGATATGGTCGATCAGCGATTTCGCGGTGCCCGTCACGAGCGCCGCATCGACGCCCGACGTCTGCCACGATCCGTCGGCGGCCTTCACGAAGGTCAGGTTCGCGCGCGACGGCGAGTAATCGGCGTTGCGCCACGTGACGACGACGTCGCACGAGTACGTGCGATCGCCGAGTTTCTTGCAGTCGCCGTCGGGCTTGGCCGACACGACATCGGCCGACACGGGCAGCGGCTGGCCGAACAGTGCGTTCAGGCCGCCGTGGTTTTCCGCTTCGAGCGCGCGGCGCACGGCGGCGTCGACGTCGCTCGATCCGGGACCGTCGTGGAGCAGGTTGCAGGCGGCCAGCAGCGTCGAGGCGCCGGCGAGTGTCAGCAGCGTTTGAAACTTCATGGATATCCGTCGATCGGGTGAACGCGCGTAGTCTGCAACGTCCGCGTGCCGGGCGCGGTATCCATTTGTAACCAATTGCACGGATGCCCGGCACGGCCGAGTGACGTGCTGGCCTACTGCCGCTCCTGCTTCACGCGGCTGACCAGCTGCGTCGGGCTCACGAACTGCAGCGCGATCACGACCCATACGAGCGTGATGGCCATGTAGATCATCGCCATCGCGTCGATCGACTGCGGCGCGCGCACGCCGGTCGAGAACACCGCGTAATACAGCGCGACGACGAGCGTCTGCGTGCTTGGCCCCGCGGTGAAGAACGTCAGCTCGAACATCCCGATCGTGCGCACCAGCACGAGCAACCCGGCCGCGAGCATGCCAGGCACCAGCAGCGGCAGCAGCACGTAGCGGAAATAGCGCCACGTGTTCGCGCCGAAGATGCGCGCGGCGGATTCGAGGTTCGGGTCGATCTGCTCGATGAACGGCGTCATCACGAGGATCACGAACGGCAGCGCTGGCACGAGGTTCGCGAGGATCACGCCCGGCAGCGTGCCCGCGAGCCCGATCTTGTACATCACGGTCGCCATCGGGATCCCGTACGTGACGGGCGGCACCATCAGCGGCAGCAGGAACACCAGCAGCGCGAAGCGCTTGCCGCGAAACTGCACGCGAGCGAGCGCGTACGCGGCCGGCACGCCGAGCGCGATCGACAGCAGCACGACCGCGCCGACGACTTCGACGGTCACCCACAGCACGCTCGCGAGCTGGAAGTCCTCCCACGCCTTCGCGTACCAGTGCAGCGTGAAGCCCTGCGGCAGCGGCGTGCCGAACCAGCGCGTCGCGACCGAGTTCACCGCGACGGTCGCGATCAGCAGCATCACGTTCAGCAGGAAGAACGCCATCAGCCCCCAGACGAGCGCCTTCCAGGCACGGCCGGCGAGGTTGCTTTTCATCCGGTGCGGTTTCCTTGCATCGACGGGCCGCACGTCGGGCGCGTCGTGCTTCGGCGGCCAGGTGCGCGCGGCATGATTGTCGGTCGCCATCAGCCCTTGCCTCCCGTGACCGCGCCCGTATAGAAGAAGCGGCGCGCGCCGAGCATCGACGCGACCACCAGCAGCTGGACGAAGCCCATCACGATCGCGATCGCCGATGCGAGCGCATAGTCGTAGCTCTCGAACGCGGCTTCGGCCGCGGCGATCGAGATCACGCGTGTCGGGCCGGCCGGCGCGCCGAGCAGCACGGCCGACGGGAACACCGAGAAAGCCTGCACGAACGACAGGCACGCGGCCATCGTGAGCCCCGGCACGAGCAGCGGCAGGTAGATCTGCCGGAACTGCTGCCAGGGGTTTGCGCCGAGCGTCGCGGCCGCGCGTGCGAGCGTCGGGTCGATGCCGCTGATGTACGACAGCATCAGCAGGAACGCGAACGGAAAGCCCGACACGATGAGCGACAGCAGCACGCCCCAGTAGTTGTGCGTGAGGCGCACTTCGTCGGTGTACAGGTGCAGCCCCTGCAGCGCCTGCGGGAACCAGCCGTTCGGCCCGAAATAGGTGAGCATCCCGTCGGCGACGAGCACCGTGCCGAGCGTGACGGGAATCACTAGCAGCGTCGTGACGAACTTCTGGTACGGCGAGTTGCGGCGCAGCGCGAACGCGACGGGTATCGCGATGCCGACGTTGAGCAGCGTCGCCGGTACCGCGAGCTTCAGCGTGACGAGCACGGTCGGCCACATCGCGGTATCGGTGAAGAACTGCACGTAGTTCGCGAGCGCGCCGCCGCCGTTCATCGGCTGGAACGACAGCACGAGGCCGTACGCGAACGGGTAGATGAACAGCGCGGCGATGAACGCGAGCGCGGGCGTGACGAGCCAGGCCTTCGCGTCGCGCGGCGCGCCGGACGCGAGCGTGCTCATGCGGGCCCCGCTGCGTAGACGAGCGTACGCGAAGGCGCGACGCGCAGCCGCAACCGCTCGCCTTCCGCGAATTCGCCGGCGACGCGTGCCCAGATCGCGCCGAACGGCGTGACGGCACGGATCAGCGAGTCGCGGCCGCCGTATTCGACCGTTTCGACGGTCGCGTCGAACGCGTTGTCGCCGCCCTCGTCCGCACGCTCGATGTCGTCGGGGCGCAGCGCGACCACCACGTCCTTCGCGTCGAAGCCGGCCATCGGTACGCCCGTGAGCCGTACGTCACCCGCCGCGACCCGGACGTCATCGCCGGCCATCCCTTCGAGCGTGAACGGCAGCACGTTGCGGTAGCCCATGAAGCGTGCGACGTGCAGGTTGTGCGGGCGCGTGTAGACGTCCTTCGGCGACGCGACCTGCTGCACGACGCCCTCCTTCATCACGACGATGCGGTCGGCCATCGACAACGCCTCGTCCTGGTCGTGCGTCACGTAGATCGTCGCGCGTTCGAGCTGCGTGTGGATGCGGCGGATCTCGGCGCGCATCTCGATGCGCAGCTTCGTGTCGAGGTTCGACAGCGGCTCGTCCATCAGCACGAGCGGCGGCTCGATCACGATCGCGCGCGCAATCGCGACGCGCTGCTGCTGCCCGCCCGACAGTTGCCCCGGCAGCTTGCCCTCGTGGCCGACGAGCTGCACGAGGTCGAGCGCCTGCTGCGCGCGCCGCCGCGTTTCCTGCTTCGGCACGCCGCGCATCTTGAGGCCGAAGCCGACGTTGTCGAGCACCGACATGTGCGGAAACAGCGCGTAGTTCTGGAACACCATCCCGAAGCCGCGGCGCTCGGGCGGCAGCACGTCGATGCGCGTGTCGTCGAGCCAGATGCCGCCGCTCGTCAGCGGCTGCAGCCCGGCAATGCAGTTCAGCGCGGTGGATTTGCCGCAGCCCGACGGGCCGAGCAGCGCGATGAATTCGCCGCGCCGGATCTCGAGGTCGAGGCCGTTCAGCGCGGCAACCTGCGCGCCTTCCGCATTGGTGAAACTGCGGCACACGCCGTCGAGCCGCAACCGTTCGAAACTGTGCTTCATTGCGCGAACTCCATCGACGCGGGCGCCGCGGCGCCCGCCGGTTCAGGCGTCACTTCGACTTTTGCGAGCCGATCTCGCGGTCCCACTTCTGGAACGCGGCGACCATCGCCTGCGCGTTGAGCGGCTGAACGTGCGGGCGATCGGCGAGCAGCTTCGCGTATTCGGGGCGGCCGAACTTGCGCACGACCTCCTGGCTGTGCGCGGGCGCCATCTCGAGCGTCACGCCCTTCACCGCCGGGCCCGGATAGAAGTAGCCGTCGTCGTAGGTCATCGCCTGTTGCGCTGGTTCGAGCAGGAAGTTCATCAGCTTGAAGAGCACGTCGAGCTTTTCCTTCGGCACGCCCTTCGGGATCACCATGTAGTGGGCGTCGTTGACCCACGTCATGTTGTCGAACGCCTGGATCCTGAACTCGGCCGGGACGATGCCGAGCGCACGCGGGTTGAGGTCCCAGCCCGTGACGGTCACGGTCATGTCGCGCGTGCCCTCGCCGAGTTCCTTCATCACCGCCGACGTGCCGCCCGGGTAGTACGGCACGCAATCGTTCAGCGCCTTCAGGAACGCCCAGGTCTTGTCCCAGCCGTTGATCGGGTCCTGCGGATTCTTGTCGCCGAGCACGTACGGCAGCCCCATCAGGAACGTGCGGCCGGGGCCCGAATTCGCCGGACGCGCATAGATCAGCTTGTTCGGGTGCGCCTTGCACCACGCGAGCAACTGATCGGGCGTCTTCGGCGGGTCGCTGACCTTCGCCGGGTTGTATTCGAGCAGCGGGCCGGCCGGCATGTAGGTGACCTCGAGGCCGAAGCCCTGCGCGAGATCCTGCATCTTGCGCGGGCCGGGCGCGTACTTGTCGAGCACGCCGGGTAACGCGGCTGCGTTGTCGGGCAGCAGCTTCTGCCACAGGTTCTGTTCGATGCCGGCGGCCAGCGCGTCGGTGCCCGTCAGCACGAGGTCGATGTCGGAGCGCCCCGCCGCCTGCATCGCCTTGATCTTGCCCGGCAGCTGCGGTGCCGGCGCATTGGTGAACGTGACGTTCGACACGAGGGTCGGGTTCTTGTCCCGGAACGCCTCGATGGCCTTCTGCGTGAGCTGCAGGTTGCCCGCGACGTCGACGATGTTCAGTGACACGGGAGCGGCAACGGCCGCCGCGGCCGACAGCGTGAAACCCAGTGCGAGTGCGATCCGGCGGACACGGCGAGCGATCGTGGTGGTGTTCATGTCTCCTCACTTCGGTCGGTGGATGGGACCTTTCTTTTCAGGAAATCATGACGGCGTTATACGATGTCGGTCAACAAAAAACCATGGCGCGCGGGGCGGGACTTTCCCTGACAAAAACCTTCCGTTTGATGACGATTGGCGTCCTGACCGGCATGGTGGAGCGTCGCGGCGCCGAATGGACCGCGTGTTAGGACGTCATATCTCGATGAGCGACGAGATGGAATCGGTTCGCGGCCGCATCACGGCCGATGGCGACGGGAGGCGCGCCGGAACCCGGCCGGCCCGGCGCGTGGTGGAGCGGTATTCAGTCAGGCCGCGCCGAGCGCCGCCACTTCGCCGATCAGCCGTTCGGCGTCATGCCATTCGCCATACCCGGACGCCGGGTTCAGATGCCCGACCTCGCCGAGATCGACGAGCCTGCTGCCCCACCCTGCCGCGAACGCCTCGGCACGCTCGAAGCGCGCGAGCGGATCGTTGCGGCTCGCGGCGACGATGCTCGGGAACGGGAGCCGCTGCGTCGGCACGGGCGTCCAGCCATGCGCGTCGATCGCGTCAGGCGGCGGATAGCCGGCGGGCATCGGCATGTCGAGGTCGGCCGGTGCTGCCAGCAGCGCGCCGTGGATCGCACGCGTGGCCTGCCGCGCCCAGTGCACGGTGATCATCACGCCCGCGCTGTGCGCGACGAGAATCACGGGGCCGTCGATCTCGGCGAGCGCCGCATCGAGTGCCGCGACGCGTGCGGCGCGGCTCAGCTTGTCGGCTTCGAGCGGCGCGACGGAACGTGCGTTCGGCAGGCGCCGTTCGAGATGCGTCTGCCAGTGGTCTTCGACGTGATCGCGCAAGCCGGGCACGATCAGGATGGTGGGCGTGGTCGCCAGGGTCATGCAGCCTCCGGGAGGGTTCAGGAAAGTCGGGATGCGCGCCGTTCGCGTTCGGCGCGTGCGAGATCGGCCGCGTAGCTCGCGCGTCCGATCGCGAACAGCACGGCGGCCATGAGCGGCACGACGGGAATCCATTGCAGTGCGCCGACGAGGCCGGCGCGATCGGCGACCCACCCCGTCAGCAGCGGTCCCGGCGCCATGCCGAGCAGGTTGTTCGCGAGCGTGAGCGTCGCAAAGGCCGACGCGTGGATCGCGGCCGGCGTCAGGTTCGCGACCATCGCGCCCGATGCGCCGGACGCGCCCGCGCCGACCAGCATGCCCGCGCAGATCAGCGCGAGCTGCAGCGGCCCCGGCGGCAGCCGGAATGCGACCGCGAGGCAAACGCCGGTGAGCACGCAATAGGCGATCGCGGTCAGCCATTTGCGCGAGCCGTCGGCACGCCCGACGCGGTCGGTGACGATGCCGCAGCCGACCATCCCGACGCCCGCGATCAGCACGAAGCCGGCCGCGAGCACGGCCGCGCGGTCGGGCGCCATCGCGTAGTAGCGGTTCAGGTAGCTCGGCAGCCACGCGAACAGCGCGCCCGGCACGAACAGGTGCAATCCGCTGCCGAGATACGCGCAGATCACCGAGCGCGACGCGAACAGCCCCGACATCAGCGCGCGCAGGCTGCCGCGCAGGTCGCGCGGCGCGTCGGCGTCGCGCCGGCACGGTTCGACGCGGCATGCGGCGAGCCGCCGCTCGGTCACGACGCAGCGATACGCGACGAGCAGCACGATGCCGAGCGCGGCCATCACGCCGAACGACCAGCGCCAGCCGAGATGCGCGCCGACCAGCCCGCCGAGCGCCATCCCGAACACCGAGCCGAACGCGCCGCCGGCCATGAACGCGCCCGTCAGCGTCGCGCGCAGCCGGGCCGGAAAGATGCTGAGGATCAGCGCGACGCCGACGCTGCCGTACGCGGCTTCGCCGAGCCCGACGAGGCCGCGCGCGACGAGCATTTCCGCGTAGCTGGTCGACAGCGCGCAGCCGAGCGTCGCGACGCTCCACAGCGCGGCCATCAGCACGATGCTGCGCACGCGCCCGAAGCGATCGGCGAGCACCGACAGCGGAAACGTCAGCAGGCCGACCAGCAGTGCGACGACGCCGGAGAGCGAGCCGAGCTGCGTGTCCGAGAGCGCCCATGCGTGCTTGAGCAGCGGAAACACCGCATTGAGCACCTGCCGCGACATGTAGTCCGACAGCAGCAGTCCGACGGTCAACCCGAACACGAGCCACGCATACGCAGGCGCGCGCCGCTCGGTGGCCGTCAGGTCCTGCAGCGACGGTTCGACGTGATGAATCAACATGCGTGTCTCCTCCGGCACCGGGCGGCCATGCGCCGGCGCGGCTTGCGCGGCCCCGCTCCGTCAGGCGGAGCTTGCCTCGCGCGCCGCGCGAGGATGGGTGCCGCACCACATCGATCGGCGGGCGGCGCTCGCGGGCCGCCCGACTGCGCGGCGCGTCAGGCCGCGCGCAGCGGCACGCTCAGCTGGCCCGGCCGGCGGTTCGGCGCCATCCCGAGCTGCGCGAGCGTTTCGTCGACGCCGTCGTACTGCACGCCGATCCGGTAGATCGCCTTCGCTTCCTTGCCGGTCGCGATGTCGCGGCCGAGTTCGCGCGCGATCCGCACGCACTGCTCGACCTGCTGCACCGACGTCATCCGGTTGCCTTTCTGGTCGATGATCGTGTCTTCGATCCCGCAGCGCGGATGCAGGCCCAGCGCCATCGCGACGGTGTTGATCGGCAACACGTTCTTCATCAGCGATTCGAGCGTGATGCACGCGCCGTCCGGGCAGCGCCGGACGAATTCCATGAAGTTGTAAGGATTCGGGCCGTCGAAGCCGCCGCCGATGCCGACCCACGTGACGTTCAGCGGGCCGCGATAGACGCCGCGCCGGACGATCCGCTCGAGCGTTTCGAGCGCATGCATGCCGGTGAGCTGGAAATGCGGCTGGATGCCGGCCGCCTGCAGGCGGCGCAAGTGCTCGTCGACCCAGCCGGGGCCGGCCGGGACCGTCATCTCGCGATACGCGTCCCACAGCGCGGCTTCGTTCAGCGACGTGCCGGCGATGTCCTTGCGGTTCATCAGCTCGGTGATGTTCATCTGCACGGTGTTGATCGCGACCGTCACCTGGTCGGGCTTCGGCGTCAATTCCGCGAGCATGTGGCGCGTGTCGTCGGACAGCCATTTCGCTTCGGCGCCGTCGCCTTCCGGCGCGAACGAGATCGAACCGCCGACCTGCAGGATCATGTCGGGTACCGCTTCGCGCAGCCGGCCGAGCAGTTCGTTGAATTTCGACAGCCGCTTGCTGCCCTTGCCGTCGAGCTCGCGCACATGCAGGTGCAGCACGGTCGCGCCTGCGTTGTAGCAGTCGACGGCCTTCTGCACGTGCTCGTCCATCGTCACCGGAATGTCTTCCGGAAAATCGGCCGGCATCCATTCGGGGCCGTACGGCGCGACCGTGATGACCACCTTGTCCTGGTTTTCCGGGTGCAGCGAATCGTCGAGAAATTGCATGTCGTCCTCCAGTGGAAATCGTTGTGTTTCGGGCGTACGGGCGTGCGTATCCCGCCGTGCCGGGCGGCGGGCCCGGCGCGTCGTGTGCAGCGTTGCGGATCGGTTAAGGTGCGCTCGCGCTCAGAACGGCACGTCGCCGACGATGCCCGCGCGCTCCATTCGGCGCACGCACGGCGGGTAGTCCATCACCGCGTAATGCTGCGTGCTGCGGTTGTCCCAGATCGCGACGCTGTTCTTCTTCCAGCGCCAGCGCACCTGGTATTCGGGGATATATGCCTGGCTGATCAGGTAGTGCAGCAACTGGCCGGCGCCGGGATTCGCGTCCTGGCCGACGCGCACGCGGCCGGGCGTGTGGAAGTTCGTGAAATGCGTCGCGAACGCGTTCACGTACAGCACCTTCTCGCCGGTTTCCGGATGCGTGCGCACGACCGGATGCTCGGCGTCCGGATACTGCGCCTTCAGTGCGAGGCGTTTTTCGATCGGCATCGCCGCGCCGAAGCTCGCCTCGATGCTGTGGCGCGCGCGCAAGTCGGCGATCTGCTGCTTCACGTGATCCGGCAGGTTCTCGTACGCGAGCACCATGTTCGCCCACATCGTATCGCCGCCAACCGGCGGACCCTCGATACAGCGCAGCACGCAGCCGAACGGCGGCGCCACGCGCCAGCTCGCATCGCTGTGCCACGCATTCTCGTAGCGGTCGTTCGGCTGGTCGGGCGACTTGTAGATCCGCACGAGCCCCGGATGCTCGGGATCGCTGCCGGCGACCGGATGATCCTCGAGCTCGCCGAAGCGGCGTGCGAACGCGACATGCTCGGCGCGCGTGATGTCCTGGTCACGCAGGAACAGCACGCGATGCCGCAGCAGCTGCGCGCGGATCTCGGCGAACAGGCCGTCGTCGTGCACGGCGTCGGCGAGGCTCACATCCAGCAGTTCCGCGCCGATCGCGCAGGTCAGGGGTTCGACTCGCATGCGCGTCTCCTCAGACGATGAACACCGACGAACCGGTCGTCTTGCGCGATTCGAGATCGCGGTGCGCCTGCGCGGCGTCCTGCAGCGCATAGCGCTGGTTGATCTCGATCCTGATGCGGCCGGCCGCGACGTGCGCGAACAGTTCGCCGGCCAGGTCGTTCTTCTCGGCCGGATCGGCGATGTAGTCGGCCAGCGCCGGGCGCGTCAGATACAGCGAGCCCTTCATCGCGAGGCGCTGCGGATCGAACGGCGGGATCGGTCCCGACGCGGTGCCGACGCATACCATCAGCCCGCGTCGCTTCAGCGAATCGAGCGAGCCTTCGAAGGTGTCCTTGCCGACGCTGTCGAACACGACGTCGACGCCTGCGCCGTCCGTCAGTTCGCGCACGCGCTTCGCGACGTCCTCGCGGCTGTAGTCGATCGTATGGTCGCAGCCGTGTGCGCGGGCAATCGCGGCCTTGTGCTCGCTCGACACGGTGCCGATCACCGTGAGCCCGAGCAGCTTCGCCCATTGCGACACGATCAGCCCGACGCCGCCCGCGGCCGCATGCAGCAGGATCGCGTCGCCCGGCGCGAACCCATGGATGCGGCGCAGCAGGTAGGCCGACGTGAGCCCGCGCATCGTCATCGCGGCGGCCGTTTCGCACGAGATACCGGCCGGCAGCCGGACGAGCGGCGCGGCCTGGATCAGCCGTTCGGTGCTGTACGCGCCGAGCGTGTTCAGGAAGCCGGTGTAGGTCACGCGATCGCCGACGGCGACGTTCGTCACGCCCGGGCCGACGGCCTCGACCACGCCGGCCGCCTCGACGCCGATGCCGGCCGGCAGCGGCACCGGATACAGGCCGCTGCGGAAGTACGTGTCGGCGAAATTCAGGCCGACGGCCTCGTGCCGCAGCCGCACCTGGCCGGCGCCGGGATCGCCGACGTCGACTGCCTCCCAGCGCAGCACGTCGGGGCCGCCGGTTTCGTGGAATCGCACTGCATGTGCCATCGTGTTCTCCGTAGGGTGTCAGTCCGATGCGCGTCGCGCATCGTCAGGTTCATTCATGCCCGTCGGCGGTGCGGTCGTGCCGTCCGCCGACGGTTCGTCCAGTGCGTTCCAGTCGGCGTCGCCCAGGTAGCGCCGCGCGGCCGGGAAAATCACGCCTTCGATCCGCCCCATCTGCTCGAACGCGCCGTGCGCATAGCGGGCCAGCGCCGTGTCGAACGCGGCCGACGGCAGCCCGTCTGCGGCGATCCGGGCGAGCGCGCCGAGCGCTTGCGCGTCGCGCTGCCGCTGGCGGTCGAGTTCGTCCAGTTCGGCCGCGACGCACTCCGCGCGGACCCGCAAGGCCGCGAAGAGCCGCGCTTCGGTGGCCGTGCCGAAACGCGCGTGCTGCAGCGCGGCGAGCGAGGCCAGTGCACGCTTGGCGTCGATCGCCAGCCGCAGCGGTTCGTTCGCGTCTGTACCGCACGCCATCAGCGCCTGCAGCAGCACGCCGACCATGCGATGCACATCGAGACAACGCGCCATCACGCGCGCTTCGGCGGGCGTCCGGTGCGACGAGCACACCAGTACCGGCACGGCGCTCGTCGCGAGCAGGTGCTGCCGCAGCGCGCGTTTCGCCGCATCGGCATCCGGCGGCAGCGCCGCGACGCAGATCAGGTCACAGCCGAGCTCGCCGGCCAGCGCGCCGGGCGATGCGTCATCGCTTGTCGGATGGCCGGCCCCCGGATCGCCGGCCGCCGGATGGCCGGCCCCCGCGATCACATGGGACAGGCCCTGCGCCCGGGCGGCGGCTTCCACTTTCGCACCGTGTTCCGGCAGCCGCGCTCCGGATAAACACGAGTCCGGCGCAGTGGCGGACAGCACGAACGTGACCCGCGCGCCAACCGCCCGCGCCAGTTCGAGCGCATGGCCGATCGCGTCGATGCCGCCGGGCACGCCGTCGACCATCACGAGCAGGTGGCGGTACATCGCGCCGCTCCGCTTATCCGGCGCTCGGCGCGCTGCGCCGTGTGCCGGTCGATACGATCTTCATGGGTGCCCTCCTCGCGGCGTTCGTCATGCATCGGAACCCATGCTATCGACGCGGCGCCGGTGCGGCCCCACTCGTCGCGGGGGGGATTGACGGGCGAACGCGGTTCGGCCGATCCTTCCCCCCACGCCCACCCCGGACGCTGGCCCGCACGGCATCGCCGGACTCCGACAGCTGCCCCGATGGCCCACCCACCCGATCGCGCCGACGCGCCCCCCACCGAACTGGTCCTGAAGACGACCGCGCCGCGCGTGCCGGCGCAGTTGCTCGCCCGCGCGCGGCTGAGTCTTGCCGCACCGGCGTTCGACGGCCGGCCGGTCACGCTGGTGCAGGCGCCGGCCGGTTACGGCAAGACGTCGCTGCTTGCGCAATGGCGCCGCGAGGCCCTCGCGCTCGGCCGTGCGGTCGTGTGGCTGTCGGCCGACGAGCGCGACGATGCACAGCGGCTGCTACAGGGGCTCGTGCAGGCGGTGCGCACCGGTTGCGCGCGGCCCGGCTTCGGGCGGCTGGTTCCGGGTGGTGCGGCGCGCGCGCTGGACGGCCTGACCGCGTGGCTCGCCGAAGTCGCGCAATTGTCGATCGACGCATTGCTGATCGTCGACGATGCCGAGCGGCTGCCGGCCGCCGGCCTGGACGCGCTGACCTACGTGCTGCACAACGCGCCGCAGAACCTGCATGTCGTCGTCGCCGCGCGACGCGGGCTCGATCACGCGGCCGGCGATCTGCTGGCCGGCGGGCAATGCACGCTCGCGGGCGCCGACTGGCTGCGCTTCACGCTCGACGAGACGATCGCGCTGGTCGGCGCGCGCTTCGCGCAACGGGTGGACGCCGACGCGTGCGCGCGTCTGTTCGAACGCGTCGACGGCTGGCCGCTCGGGCTGCAGCTCGCGATGGCCGCGATGGCGCGCTCGGCCGATCCGCGCCAGGCCGTCGATGCGCTCGCCGCACGCATGGACGGCACGCGCGACCGCCTCGTCGAACTGCTGCTCGCGAACCAGTCGGCGGACGACACCGCGTTCCTGACGCGCACGAGCGTCGCCGATCGCCTGCATCCGTCGCTGTGCGCCGCGCTGCTCGACGATGCGCAGGCGCCCGACCGACTCGCACGCCTCGCGCGCGACACGCCGCTGTTCATCGCATCGGACGAGTCGGACTGGTGCCGGCTGCATCCGCTCGTGCGTGACACGCTGCGCGACCGCCTCGCCACGCGCGCCGACGCCGAGCGCAGCACGCTGCACGCTCGCGCGGCGGCATGGCTCGATGCACACGGGATGACCGAGGAAGCCGCGCGCCACGCGTACGCGGCCGGCCAGTTCGAGACGGCGTATGCGCTCGCGCAGCGCTGCCTCGAGGATGCGATCAAGCAGGGCCGCATCAACGACGTGCTCGACTGGCTCGCGCTGCTGCCCGATGCGGAGCTCGACAAGCGCCCGACGCTGCGGATCGCGGTCGCATGGGCGCTGGCGCTCGGCGAGCGCCATGTCGAGGCGCAGCGCCAGATCGCGGGCATCCTCGCGGATAGCCGCACGCCGGCCGCGATGCGCTACGAATGCGCGCTGATCCTCAGTGCAGCCGCGTACTACGCCGACGAGATCGACCGTTTCGTCGAGCTGTTCGAGCCGTGGGCCGACTTCACGCCGCCGGCGGCGACGTGGCTCGCGCAGATGCACGCGAACCGGCTGTCGGCGCGCGCGATCATCGTCGGCGAACCGGCGCAGGCGCGCCGCTTCCAGCAGGCCGCGCCGCGCGGCGAAACGGCGGCCGGGTTCGGCTATGTCGCGCGCTGGGGCGAGCTGATCACGGGCCTGAGCTATCTGCGCGAAGGCCAGATCCGGCTCGCGGACGACGTGCTGTCGCCGGCGCTGGCGCGCGCGGAAGCCGATCTCGGGCGCCGCCATCCGCTGACCTGCATGCTCGCGGCGATGTGCGCGGCCATCGCGTACGAGGCCGACCGCGTCGATCAGGCCGCCGCGCTGCTGGCGAACCGGCTCGACGTGCTCGAGCATGCGGGCACGCCCGATACCGTGCTGCTCGGCTATCTCACGGCCGCACGCATCGCGTTGCTGCGCGGTGTCGAGCATCGCGCGATCGACCTGCTCGAAGCGCTCGACGCGATGGGTGTCGCGCGCCGGCTGCCGCGCCTGTCGGTCGCGAGCCTGGCCGAACAGGAGCGCATTCACGCGGCGCGCTATCGCGAGGCGACCTGCCATGCGCTCGTCGAGCGGATCGACGCGATCGCCGCGACGGAATTTCCGTCTCACGGGCCGTTGTGGCGGCGCCCCGTCGTGCTGCTGCAGGCGACCGCGCACGCGGGTGCGGCGCTGGCCGCGCGACGCTGGGACGATGCGAGCGCGGCGCTCGACGAAGCAGCCGTGCTCGCGCGTGAAATGAGCATGGGGCGCGAGCGCATCGAGATCATGGCGCTCAGCGCGTTCGCGCTCGAACAGTCGGGGCGTGGCGGCCGCGCGCTGCTCGACGAGGCGATGAATCTCGCCGACATGTTCGGGCTGACGCGCACGCTTGCCGACGCGCATCCGGCCGTCGCCGACTGGGCGCGTCGCGTCGGCGACGAAGCGGCGGCCGGCGACGGCCCCGCACGGCACGCGCTGCCGCAGCCGCGCATCGTGCCGCCCGCGCCACGCGGCGTGGCGAGCCCGCGCGCGGTGCCGAGCGTCGTGCTGACGCCGAAGGAGCGCGCGATCCTCGAACTGCTCGCACGCAACCTGTCGAACAAGGAGATCGCGGTTGCCCTCGCCGTCGGCGAGGAAACCGTGAAATGGCACTTGAAGAACCTGTTCGGCAAGCTCGACGCGAGCTCGCGCAAGCACGCCGTGCGCCGCGCGCTGGTGCTGGGGCTGCTCGAAAGCGCGCCCTGACGCCCGTCCGGGCCGGCCGCCCGTGGCGGCCCGGCTGTCCGTCCCTCCCTTCCGATTCTCCGTAACCCTGCCCCCCGCGCATGGGGGGGAGCGGCCGCACGCCGTTGCGTAATCTTTGCGCACGGCCCGCACCGGCGTCGCCTGTCGCGCCGGCTCGCCAGCCCCGATGCTTCCCCGCTTCGCCCGGACGGGCTCGATCCCGTCCGGTTCAATACGACCCTGGAGACTTCATGAAGACGAAACTGGCCGCGCTCGCGGCGCTTGCCGGCTGTTCCGCATTCGCGCACGCGCAATCCTCCGTCACGCTTTACGGCGTGATCGACTCGGGCCTGCTGTACCAGAGCACGTCGGCCGCGTCGTTCAGTCCGAGCGCGCCGAATACCGGCAAGGTGTTCCGGATGAAGGACGGCGGCATCTATTCGAGCTTCTGGGGCATCAAGGGCAGTGAGGACATCGGCGGCGGCTACAAGATCAACTTCAAGCTGCAGGGTTCGTTCGACAGCGGCACCGGCAGGATGCAGCTGAGCGACACGCCGGGCGCCGTCGCGATCTTCAACCAGGTCGCGTCGCTCGGCGTGTCGGGCCCGTTCGGCACGTTCACCGCCGGCCGCCAGATCGTGCCGATGATCTACGCGATGGCCGACACCGATGTGCGCAACGCGCAGTTCTTCGGCAGCGTGCTGATCGCGTGGCTCGGCCTGAACACGGCGGCCGGCTGGTCGGGGACGAGCACCAACGCAGCGATCGGCGCGCTGTACGACAGCAATGCGCTCGTCTACCAGTCGCCGACCTTCGCGGGTGCGTCGATCGCGCTCGAATACGCGCCGGGCGGCGTCGCCGGGCAGTTCCAGGGCGGCACGCGCGAATCCGTCGTGCTCAGGTATGCGAACTACGGGCTGAACGCATCGGCCGTCTACTACAACGGCCACGACACGAGCCCGGCGCCGGGCGTCGCGCCGACCGGCGTCGACAACAACCGCTTCGTCTACGTCGGCGCGAAATACACGATCCGCGATTTCTCGGTGTCGGCGTCGTACGGTAACGGCAGGAATCCGTCGCATGCGGACAAGGTGAACCTCGACATGCTGTCGGCGGGCATCGGCTATCGCTTCACGCCCGCGTTGCAGGTGACGTCGGCCGTGTACTACCTGAAGGACCGCAACCGCTCGGAGAACCGTTCGACGGCGGTCGTGCTCGCGGCAGACTACAGCCTGTCGAAACGGACGATGGTCTACGCGCAGGTCGGCCGCGTGAACAACCGCGGCACGATGGACCAGATGCTCGTGTACGGGCAGCCGGTCGCGCCCGGCGTCGGCACGACGGCCGCGATGATCGGGCTGCGGCACAATTTCTGACGATGCCGTGCGGTGTGGCGCGGCGCGATGGGCGCGCGGCGGCGCTCGAGTGCGACGCGCGGCCGCCGTCTGCAGCGATCGCAGGGATCGGCTACAGTGGGCGTCTTCGGCGCGCCCCGCCCGCCGGTCGATGCGTTCGTCCCGTTCCTGCCGCCGTGTCAGGGGCTGTCGGCGACGCGCGGCAGGCCGGCGGGGCGCGGATCCTCCACGTTGACGAGCGAACTTCCATGCCCGATCTGTCCGCCTTCCCGATCACGAAAAAATGGCCGGCCCAGCATCCCGACCGTCTCCAGCTCTACTCGCTGCCGACGCCGAACGGCGTCAAGGTGTCGATCATGCTCGAGGAAACCGGCCTGCCGTACGAGCCGCACCTCGTGCGCTTCGACACGAACGACCAGCTGTCGCCCGAATTCCTGTCGCTGAACCCGAACAACAAGATCCCGGCGATCATCGACCCGAACGGCCCCGACGGCAAGCCGCTGCCGCTGTTCGAATCGGGCGCGATCCTGATCTATCTCGCGGACAAGACCGGCCAGCTGATCCCGAAGGATCTCGCGGGCCGCTACGAGACGATCCAGTGGGTGATGTTCCAGATGGGCGGTATCGGGCCGATGTTCGGCCAGGTCGGGTTCTTCCACAAGTTCGCCGGCCGCGACTTCGAGGACAAGCGTCCGCGCGACCGCTACGTCGACGAGTCGAAGCGCCTGCTCGGCGTGCTCGACGCGCATCTCGCGAACCGCCAGTGGGTGATGGGCGACACCTACACGATCGCCGACATCGCGATCTTCCCGTGGGTGCGCAACTTGGTCGGCTTCTACGAAGCGGGCGACCTGGTCGGTTTCAGCGAATTTCGGCACGTCAAGCGAGTGCTCGACGCGTTCGTTGAGCGTCCGGCTGTTGCGCGGGGGCTCAACATCCCGGCGCGCGGCTGAGCGACCGGGTGGCCGCGCGCGCACGCTGCGCGGCTCCTGTCCTGCTCGAGCCCGCCGCATGGTGCGGCGGGCACTTTTTTGCCCGCGCGGGGTACACGCATCATGCGTCCGACGCCCCGCCTTCCAGCCCCGCGAGCAGCTTGCCCAGCAATTGCGACAATTGCGCCTGTTCCGCGTCCGACAGCGCGGCCAGCAGCGCGCGCTGATTGTCGATGTGCGCGACGACCGCGTCGTCGATCAGCGCACGGCCGGCGTTCGTCAGCGCGACGAGCGTACCGCGCCCGTCGGCCGGGTTCGGCCGGCGCTCGACCCAACCGGCCTTCTGCAGCCGGTCGATGCGCGCGGTCATCCCGCCTGACGACATCATCAGCGCGTCGTACAGCGCGGTCGGCGTCAGCGCGAACGGCGCCCCGCTGCGCCGCAGCGTCGCGAGCACGTCGAATTCGCCCGGCTGCATCCCGTAGCGCGCAAACAGCGGATTGAGACGGTCGCGCGCGATCACGAGCGCGGCTTCCTGCAGTCGCCCCATCACGACCATCGACGACGCGTCCAGATCCGGACGCTCGGCGCGCCATTGCGCGAGCGCGTGCGCGGCTCGATCCATTAACCCTCCTCGGCTCACCAGTTATCTTGACGTCGAGATAAATCAGCATTTATCTTGATGTCGAGATACATTACCTGAAAACGCGCGGCGCCCCGTCGGCGACCGCGCATCGATATCGAGGGCCTCGCGATGAATCGCTTCACTTCCCCCGGATGGAGGCTTGCCGCCATCGTGCTCGTCGGGCTGAACCTGCGGCCCGCGCTCGCCGCGGTCGGCCCGCTGCTCGACATGATCCAGCGCGCGACCGGCATCAGCGACGGCGCGGCCAGCCTGCTGACGACGATCCCGGTCCTGCTGATGGGGCTCGGCGCGCTGAGCGCGCGGCGCCTGCAGCGCGTGACCGGCATCGCGGGCGGCGTCTGGCTCGGTGTCGCGCTGATCGGGCTGGCCTGCGTGTCACGCATCGGCGCGCAGCACGCGTGGCTGCTGCTCGCGAGCGCCTGCTGCGCGGGCGTCGGGATCGCGATGGTGCAGGCGCTGCTGCCCGGCTTCGTGAAGGCGCATTTCGCGACGCGCATCGGCGGCGCGATGGGCGTCTATTCGACGTCGATCATGGGCGGCGCGGTGCTCGCGAGCGTCGTCGCGCCGTTCGCGGCAGCACGCTGGGGCTGGCTCGCCGCGCTCGCGGGCTGGGCGGTGCCGGCGGCGGTTGCCGCGCTGGCCTGGCCGCTGGCCAGCCGCGGCGGCGACGGGTTCGCGGCCGGGCCGGCCTCGACGTCGCATGCGCGGCCGTCGCGTTCGCCGCGCGCGTGGCGGCTCGCGCTGTTCTTCGGGATCGCGACGGGCGCCTACACGCTCGTGCTCGCGTGGCTGCCGCCGTACTACATGCGGCTCGGCTGGTCGCCGACGGCGGCCGGCAGTCTGCTCGGCGGCGTGACGCTCGCGGAAGTCGTCGCGGGGCTGACGATTTCGGCGACGATCGACCGCCTGCCCGATCGCCGGCCCGCGCTGCATGCGGCGATCGCGTCGCTGTTCGTCGGGTTGCTGGTGATGCTGGCCGCGCCCGACGCGTTCGCGCTGCCGGCTGCGCTGCTGCTCGGCGCGGGGATCGGGGCGCTGTTTCCGCTGTCGCTGATCGTTACCGTCGATCATGCGGCGACGCCGGCCGACGCCGCATCGCTGACGGGGTTCGTGCAGGGTGTCGGCTATTTGATCGCCGGGTTGTTCCCGTTCGCGGCCGGCATCGTGCGCCAGCATCTCGCCGATTTGACGCCCGCGTGGATCGCGATGGCGTGCCTGTGTGTCGTGCTGTTCGCGCTGGCGGCCGGGTTTGCACCGCGGCTGGCGCGGCAGGTTGCCCGCGCCTAGGCCATCGCCCCCGCGCCAGCCGTCAGCCGCCCGCGTCCCGTTCCGCGGCGAACCGCCGGTAAGCGCGCTCCGACGGGCAGCGCCGCAAGTCGCACGCATCCTCGTCGCACAGCCGGCACACGCGGATCGCATTGTGCATGTCGTCGGCCAACGCGCCGACGAGTTGCTCGCAGATCGGCATCAGTTGCGCACACTGCTCGGGCGTCAGTGTGCGCGTGACATCCGCGATCGCCGATCCGCGTGCGGCCAGGATCTGCTGTACCGCAGCGTGCCCGGCCTCGGTCAGCGTCAGCACGACCGTCCGTTTGTCCTCGCCGGGCTCGCGCTCGACGAGTCCCTCCTGCGCCATCCGCTCGGCGAGCCGCACGGCCGACGAATGCACGAGCGTCAATTGCCGTGCCAGTGCGTCGATCGTCATCGTATGGGCCTGCGACAACAGCACGAGCGCATCCGCGATCGATCCGTGCAGGCCGGTTTCACGGGCGATAGCGTCCTCTACCCGATCGTTCAGCGCAAGCGCGAGCGCGCCCAGCAGATTGTTCAGCCGTTGCTTTTTCACGTCCGCGCTCCTAGTATATGTGTGCGTCACGCATATAATTTAAACCATCGTCTCGACAATGTCAGCCGCACGTCCGCATTCTACGTGCCGATGCGATCTGCCCCGTGGAGTCCATGCATGAACGACAGCGCGCGCAAGACCGGATGCCTGATCATGGCGACGCTGTGCTGGGGCGTCGCGATTCCGTTCAGCAAGATGGCGTTGCCTGCGCTGTCGCCCGTGTGGCTGATCGTGTTGCAGATCGCCGCCAGCGTCGCGGTGCTCGCGTGTCTCGCCGCGGCGCAACGCGTCAGCCTGGCCGGCCTTGGCTTTGCTCCGGCGCAGGTTGCCGTCGTCGCGCTGATCGGCATGCTCGAACCGTGCGGGGCGTACTACCTGGGGTTCGTCGGCATGCAATCGACGTCCGCGCTGCATACGGCGGTGATCTTTGCGCTCGAACCGCTCGGCATCCTCGCGTTCAACATCGTGCTGTTCCGGTTCCGGATCGACCGGCGGTTGCTGGTCGCGGGTGTCGTCGCGTTGATGGGCGTGGTCGTCATCACGCTCGGCGATGCATCGGCGGACGGCCGTGCCTCGCTGCGCGGCGACGCGTTCGTGTTCGCCGGCGTGATGGTGGCCGCGCTGTACGTGTCGCTGTCGACGCAGGCCGTGACGATCCCTTCCGCGACGGCGATGCTGCTGATCCAGCAGGCCGGTTCGTTGGTGCTCGCGCTCGTGCTGCTCGGCGTCGATGCGGACGGCGGCCACGGGCTGCACCGCCTGCCGCCATGGTCGGCCGTGTGGCCCGCGCTCGCGATCGGCGTGCTGCAGTTCACGCTCGCGTTCCTGTTCTATTTTCGCGGCGCACGCGACAACCCGTCGTACTGGAGCGTGGTCGTGCTCAACCTGATCCCCGTCGTCGGTATCGCCGCCTCGATTCTGATCCTCGGCGAATCGGCATCTCCGATCTACTTCGTCGGCGGCGCGATCACGATCGGCGCGGCGCTCTACACACACTTGCGCGAACGGCACGCTGCGCCCGGGCCGGCGCGCGCGTGATCAGCCGGCGCTCGCGTACAGCGTCGAATCCGCGAACCCTTCGGCGTCGAGCACGCGTCCGATCAGGATCAGCGCGGTGCGCTCGATCTGCGTGCCCTGCACCTTGCCGGCGATGTCCGCCAGCGTACCCGTCACGCGCTCCTCGTCCGGCCAGCTTGCGCGATAGATCACCGCGACCGGGCAGTCCGCGCCGTAATGCGGCAGCACTTCGTCGACGATGCGCGCGAGATGGCGCACGCCGAGATGGATCGCGAGCGTCGCGCGGTGCGCGGCGAGCGAGCCGAGTGCTTCGCCTTCCGGCATCGTCGTCTTGCCCGCGAAGCGCGTGAGGATCACCGTCTGCGCGACGCCGGGCAGCGTCAGTTCGACGCCGAGCGTCGCCGCGCACGCGGCCGTGGCCGTCACGCCCGGCACGATTTCGTACGGAATCCCGAGTGCCTTCAGCCGGCGGATCTGCTCGCCGATCGCACCGTACAGCGACGGGTCGCCCGAATGCACGCGTGCGACGTCCTGCCCTTTCGCATGCGCGGCCGCGAGCAGCGCGACGATCGCGTCGAGATCGAGCTCGGCCGTATTGACGACCTGCTCCGCGCGATGACCGTCGAGCACGGCCGCCGGCACCAGCGAGCCCGCGTACAGGATCACCGGGCACGTGCGCACGAGGCGCTGGCCCTTCACCGTGATCAGCTCCGGGTCGCCGGGGCCCGCGCCGATGAAATACACCGTCATCGAAAATTCTCCGTCAATTCGTTGGATGATCCGCCGCGCCGCGTCATGCGCGCGCGGCCGGATCGAGTGCGTCGAGCATTGCCGCGACCGAGTCGAACGCGCGGTCGGCATCGGGCAGCAGCGGCCGGCGCAGCATCACGACCGGCAGCCTGCGTTCGCGTGCGACATCGAGCTTGGCCTCGGTGGCCGCACCGCCGCTGTTCTTGCTGACGACGACGTCGATGCCCGTCAGCGCGAACAACGCACGCTCGCTGTCGAGCGTGAACGGCCCGCGCGTGGCGATGATCTGCGCCTGCGCGTTGCCGGGGTGCGCGTCGAGGCAGCGCACGAGCCAGAACTGGTGCGGCGGAATCGTGTCGAGGTGCGCGAGCGGTGCGCGGCCGAGCGTGAACAGCGGCCGCCTGAACGGCGCGAGCGCGGCTTCGATGCCGACCCAGTCGTCGACCATCCGCCAGTCGTCGCCCGGTTGCGGCGTCCAGGGCGCGCGGCGCAGCGCCCAGAGCGGCACGCCCGCGTCGCGGGTCGCGGCAGCGGCGTTCGCGCTGATTTGCGCGGCATACGGATGCGTTGCGTCGATCACGAGGCCGATGCCGGCATCGCGCAGATAGGCGGCCAGCCCGGCGGCGCCGCCGAAGCCGCCGACGCGTACGTCGCAGCGCAGGTCGTCGGGCACCTTGCCGAGTCCGGCCAGGCTGTACACGTGATGCGGGCCGAGCGCGCGCGCAATCTTCAGCGCGTCGCCGGTGCCGCCGAGCAGCAGGATGCGCGCGCTCATCGCGCTTCCCCGACGAAGCGGCCCTGGCGGTCGATCGCGAACATTTCGACGGCGACCGACGGCGGCACGATGTCGCGTGCGACGTGCAGCGCCTGCGCGCAGACGAGATCGCCGAGCGGCACGCCGTCGGCCCGTGCAAGCTTCAGCGCTTCCTGGCTCGTGTTCGCGGCGCGCATCGCGGCCTGCAGCGCATCGCTCGCGCCGGCTTCGGCCGCCCATTGCGCGAGCAGCGGCAGATCGATGCTCGAATGGCGGCTGTGCAGGTCGAGGTGGCCGGCCGCGAGCTTGCTGAGCTTGCCGAAGCCGCCGCACATCGACAGCCGCGCGACCGGTGCGCGCCGCAGGTGCTTGAGTACCGCGCCCGCGAAATCGCCCATCTCGATCAGCGCCATGTCGGGCAGGTGGTAGTGCGCGCGCATCGCGTCCTCGCTCGCGTTGCCCGTGCATGCGGCGATATGCGCGATGCCGTTCGCGCGGGCGACATCGATGCCCTGGTGGATCGACGCGATATAGGCCGAACACGAGAACGGCCGCACGATGCCGGTCGTGCCGAGGATCGACAGCCCGCCGACGATCCCCAGGCGCGGGTTCATCGTCTTCAGCGCGAGCGCCTCGCCGTCTTCGACGCCGATCGTCACGTCGAAGCCGCCTGCGTAGCCCTGATCGGCCGCCAGCGCTTCCAGGTGCGTCGTCATCATCTGGCGCGGCACCGGATTGATCGCCGGTTCGCCGACCGGCAGCGTCAGCCCCGCGCGCGTGATCGTGCCGACGCCGGGCCCCGCGTGAAAACGCACGCCCGGCGCGGCCGCGAGCGCGACGCGCGCGAAGATCAGCGCACCGTGCGTGACGTCCGGATCGTCGCCGGCATCCTTGATCGTGCCGGCTTCGGCGCCGTCGGCCGTGGTCCGGCAGAACTCGAGCCGCATCATCACGCGCTGCCCTTTCGGCAGCACGATCTCGACCGCGTCGTCCGCGTGGCCCGCGAGCAGCAGCCGGGCCGCCGCGAGCGACGTCGCGGTCGCGCAGCTGCCGGTCGTATAGCCGAACCGTAGCGGCGCGGGCTGTTCGGGGGTTTCGTCGCGCATCACGCGTCCGTGGCGTTTGCCAGGTTCGCCGGGCTCGCCGGGCTCAATGAGCCGGCCGCGTCGATCGCATCGACCATCTCGGCCGCGTCGGGCTTGCGCACGTCGTACAGCGTGACGGGCAGCGGCTGGCGCCACGTGTCGAAGCGGCCGAGCGGTTCCGCATGCGCGAGCGACACGCGCGTGAGCGTGCCGCCGCGCGCGTCGCGCCACGCGGCGAGCGCCAGCTCGCCCTGCAGCGTGACCGCGTTCGCGACCAGCCGGCCGCCGGGTTTCAGCGACGCCCAGCACGCGTCGAGGACGCCGGGCGCCGTTGCCCCGCCGCCGATGAAGATCGCGTCGGGCGTGGCAAGCCCGGCAAGCGCATCGGGCGCACGGCCCGCGACGAGCTGCAGGCCCGGCACGCCGAGCGCGTCGCGGTTGTGTTCGATGAAGCGCTGCCGTTCCGCATGCGCTTCGATCGCGATCGCCTGGCAGGACGGATGCGCGCGCATCCATTCGATGCCGATCGAGCCGCTGCCCGCGCCGACGTCCCACAGCAGCTCGCCGGGCGCGGGCGCGAGGCGGCCGAGCGTCATCGCGCGCAGGTCGCGCTTGGTGAGCTGGCCGTCGTGGCGATAGGCGTCGTCGGGCAGGCCGGGCGTGAGCGCGCGACGCGGCGCGTCGGGGCCGGCCTGGCAGTCGAGCGCGACGAGGTTGAGCGCGGCCGTTTCGGCGACGGTCCAGTCCTGCGCCAGGCCGTCGAGACGACGCTCGAGCGGGCCGCCCAGATGTTCGAACACGCTGAGGCGCGTCGGCCCGAAACCGCGCGCGGCGAGTTCGGCCGCGACGGCGGCGGGCGTGCGGCCGTCGGCGCTCAGCACGAACAGGCGCCGGCCCGGCAGCAGATGCCGCGCGAGCGTCGCGAGCGGACGGCCGACGAGCGAGACCGCGCCGACGTCCTGCAGTGCCCAGCCGAGGCGCGCGGCCGCGAGCGACAGCGACGACGGTGCGGGCAGCGCGCGCCATTCATCGGGGGAAAGCTGGCGTGCGAGCGTCGCGCCGACGCCGAACAGCATCGGGTCGCCGCTCGCGAGCACGCACACGGGCGACGGGCGCCGTGCGAGCACGCCCGCCAGGTCGAACGGCGACGGCCACGCTTCGCGCGCGGCCGGCAGCCGCGCGGGCAGCATGTCGAGATGCCGCTTCGCGCCGACCACGAGCGTCGCGTCGAGCAGCGCGCGGCGTGCGCTGCGGCCGAGCCCCGCGTAACCGTCGTCGCCGATGCCCACCACCGTCAACCACGTCGTCATGCACTCTTCCCCATCGTTCGATTCCATCGTGTCGCCGCCCGGCCGTGAAAGCGCCGGCGCTGCCGTCCGCATTGCAAAAAACGGCATGGTACCGTGTTCGCTCCCGCGTTTCATCTGCCGGCCCGCCGGCGCATGGCCGCTGCCCGTTTCACCCGCCGCAAACGGCCATCCGGTCGCGAATCGCGGTCGAAATCGGGTATCCTACGGCCGTTCGTTCGCCGGTGCCCTTCGGGGCCGAAGAGGGAACACAGGGCGCGCCGCGCGCCGCTGTGGCTGCCCCCGCAACTGTAGACAGCGAGCCGATCTCCCCCTCATGCCACTGGTTTCACCGGGAAGGCCGGGAGCCGGCGCCGACCTGTCAGCCAGGAGACCTGCCGGCCAGAAAGTGCGTGCGTGCCAGTCGGCGTCGGGCGGGGTGTACCGATGCGTTGGCCGCGGCGCGACACTGTCCCGGTATCCCGTTGAGTTCCGCCCCCGATTCGATTCCTGCGTCGCCCGTCGTGCGCCCGTCGGCTTGCCCGGGGCTCGTGCGCGTGGTCGCGGCCGCCGACGGCGGGCTGTGCCGGATCAAGCTGCCGGGCGGCCGGCTCGATGCGCGCCAGGCGCGCGCGATTGCCGATGCAGCACGCCAATACGGCTCCGGCGCGATCGACGCGACCAATCGCGCGAATTTCCAGTTGCGCGGCATTCGCGACGGCGCCGCCGATGCGCTGACGCGCGCCCTGCTCGACGCGGGACTCGGCCCGCGCGTCGATGCAACGGCAGACTCGAGCGCCGATACGGCCGCGCTTGCCGCGAGCGACGACGTCCGCAACATCCTGCTCAGCCCGCTCGCCGGGCACGATCCCGCCGCACTCGTCGACAGCCGCGCGCTCGCCATTCCGCTGCTCGACATGCTGGCCGGCGAGCCGCGCCGCGGCGAGCTGTCGCCGAAATTCTCGATCCTGCTCGACGGCGGCGAATCGGTCGCGGCGCTCGATCATCCGCACGATATCTGGCTCGCCGCGTGGCGGCGCGCGGACGGCGCGGTACGCATCGCGGCCGGGCTGGCCGGCTGCCCGCCTGTCGCGGAGGGCGATCGGCCCGCGTCGGTCGACGTATCGCCCGATCAGGCCGTCGCGCTGGTCCGCGCACTGCTGCTCGCGTTCCTCGATCTCGCGCCGGCCGACGTAACGCGGATGCGCGCCGTGCTCGCGACAGTCGGCGAACGTGCGTTGTTCGACCGCGCGCAGCACGACCTTCCCTTCCCGCTCACGGCCGATCCCGCGCTCGCCGGCTGGCGGCGCACGAGTGCCGACCCGAAGCTGCGTTTCGGCGTACGCCCTGCGCTTGATCCGGCCCGCTGCAACGTCGGCGCGCAATGCATACTCGGGCGGCTTGACGCGACGCAGCTGGAACAGCTTGCCGCGCTGGCCGAAGCCGAAGGCGACGGTACGCTGTCGATGACGCCGTGGCAAGGCGTGTTTCTGCACGGTGTGCCGAACGAGCGCGCGGCGGCCACGCTCGACGCGCTCGCGTCGATTGGCCTCGTGTGCCAACAGACGGACCCGCTCGCGACGCTCGTCGCCTGCACCGGTAGCGCAGGTTGCGCGAAAGCACGCGCCGACACGAAAGGCGACGCACTCGCACTCGCCGCGCGCATCGGCCAGCCGGTCGACGTGCACCTGACCGGGTGCGAACGCCACTGCGCGCTGCCGCATCCCGCGACGCATACGCTCGTCGCGGTGGCGCCCGCGCATTACGACCTTTACCGGCGCGACGCGGCCGAGGGCCTCGGCGCCCCGCTCGCGCGCCATCTGACGATTGACCAGGCCGCGGCCCGTTTGACGGGCGCGCGGCACAGCCAGGACACCACCGATGCTTGACTACATTCGCGACGGGCAGGAAATCTACCGCCAGTCGTTCGCGACGATCCGCGCCGAGGCCGACCTGTCGCAGGTTCCGCCCGACCTCGAGAAACTCGCGGTGCGCGTGATCCATGCGTGCGGGATGGTCGATGTCGTCTACGACCTGCGCTTCTCGGCCGGCGCGGGCACGGCGGGCCGTGCGGCGCTCGCGGCCGGCGCGCCGATCCTGTGCGATGCGCGGATGGTCGCCGAAGGCATCACGCGCGCACGGCTGCCTGCGGCCAACCGCGTGATCTGCACGCTCGGCGAGCCCGAGGTGCCCGATCTCGCGCGCCATCTCGGCAACACGCGCTCGGCCGCCGCACTCGAACTGTGGCGCCCGCATCTCGCGGGCAGCGTCGTCGTGATCGGCAATGCGCCGACCGCGCTGTTCCACCTGCTCGACATGATCGATGCCGGCGCGCCGCGCCCCGCGCTGATCCTCGGTTTTCCGGTCGGCTTCATCGGTGCGGCCGAATCGAAGGCGATGCTCGATGCAGACAGCCGCGGCGTGCCGTACGTCGCGCTGCTCGGTCGGCGCGGCGGCAGCGCGATGGCTGCCGCCGCGGTCAACGCACTCGCGACGGAGGTCGAATGACGACCGCGCGCGGACGGCTGTTCGGGGTCGGCGTCGGCCCCGGCGATCCTGAACTGATGACGATCAAGGCGTTGCGCGTGCTGCAGGCGGCGCCGGTGGTCGCGTATTTCGTCGCGAAGGGCAAGAAAGGCAATGCGTACGGCATCGTCGAAGCGCATCTGCTCGACGGGCAGACGCAACTGCCGCTCGTCTATCCGGTAACGACCGAGGCGCTGCCGCCGCCGCTCTGCTACGAGACGGTGATCGCCGACTTCTACGATACGGCCGCCGAAATCGTCGCGGCGCATCTCGATGCAGGCCGCGACGTCGCGGTGATCTGCGAAGGCGACCCGTTCTTCTACGGCTCGTACATGTACCTGCACGACCGCCTCGCGCCGCGCTACGACACCGAGGTGATCCCGGGCGTCTGCGCGATGCTCGGCGGCACGGCCGTGCTCGGCCAGCCGCTCGTCTATCGCAACCAGAGCCTGTCGGTGCTGTCCGGCGTGCTGCCCGAACACGAGCTGCGCGAGCGGCTTGCACGGGCCGACGCGGCCGTCGTGATGAAGCTCGGCCGCAATTTCGACAAGGTGCGGCGCGTGCTCGACGAACTCGGGCTCGCGAAACGCGCGCTGTACGTCGAGCGCGCGACGATGTCGAACCAGCGCATCGTGCCGCTCGACGCGGTCGACCCGATGGCGTCGCCGTATTTCTCGCTGCTCGTCGTGCCGGGGGAAAAATGGCAAGGATGACGACCCCGCCCGCGATCGTGATACTCGGCGCGGGCGCGCTCGACACCGCGCGCCGCATTCAGGCGCGCTATCCGGGCGCAAGCGTGCACGGCCTCGCGTCGCGCGTCGACGCCGACGTGCCGTTCGACGAACTCGGCGCGCACCTGCGCGAACTCTATGCGCGCGGTTTGCCGATCGTCGCGCTGTGCGCGGCCGGCATCGTGATCCGCTGCCTCGCGCCCGCGCTCGCCGATAAGGGCGTCGAACCGCCCGTGCTCGCGGTCGCGGAGGATGGCTCGGCCGTCGTGCCGCTGCTCGGCGGGCTGACGGGCGTCAACGTGATCGCGCGCGAAATCGCCGAATGCGTCGGCGTCGCGCCGGCCATCACGACCAGCGGTGAATTGCGCTTCGGCGCCTGCGTGCTCAATCCGCCCGCAGGCTATGCGCTCGCCGATCTCGCGCAGGGCAAGCGGTTCGTGTCCGACCTGCTCGCGGGTGCATCGACGCGCGTCGACGGCGCAGCGGCGTGGCTCGACGATGTCGCGCTGCCGCGCGACGATGCGGCCGCGCATGCGATCCGCGTGACACCCGACGCATGGCGCGGCACACGCGACGAACTCGTGATCCATCCGCGCAGCGTGGTCGTTGGCGTCGCCGCCGATGCCGTGCACGCCGGCGAAGCGCTCGCCGTGCGCATCGACGCCCTGCTCGCCGGACAAGGTCTCGCGCGGCTCGCAATCGCAGCCCTCGTCGCACCGGCATCGGCGATCGGCGAATCCGCACTGGAGGACGCCGCGCGAGCACTCGACGTGCCGCTGCGTTTCGTCGATGCCGACAGCGACGCGCCTGCCGATGCGGCCACGCTGCTTGGCCGCACGTTGCGTGTCGCGCACACGCTGCGTCCGGCATCGAAAGGCCTTGCATGCGCGGTGGCGTCGCATCCCGTCGATCCCGCCACGCTCGGCCGCGCGCGCGGGCGCCTCACGGTGCTCGGCCTCGGCCCGGGCGCCGCCGCATGGCTCACGCCGGCCGCCCGCGCCGCGCTCGCGGACGCGACCGACATCCTCGGCTACACGACCTACGTGAACATGGCCGGCCCGTTCCGCAGCGACCAGCGCGTGCACGGCACCGACAATCGCGAGGAAATGCAGCGCGCGCGCCATGCGTTCGAGCTCGCGGCCGAAGGCCGGCGCGTCGCGGTCGTGTCGTCCGGCGACCCCGGCGTGTTCGCGATGGCCGCGGCCGTGCTCGAAGCGCTCGACGAAGCGCGCGACCCGCAATGGGCCGCGGTCGACCTGCGCGTGGAGCCTGGTATCTCGGCGTCGCTCGCGACGGCCGCGCAAGCCGGCGCGCCGCTCGGTCACGATTTCTGCGCGATTTCGCTGTCGGACAACCTGAAGCCGTGGGATGTGATCGAGACGCGCCTGCGGCATGCGGCGCAAGCCGATCTCGTGATGGCGTTCTACAACCCGATCTCGCGTGCGCGGCCGTGGCAGCTCGACCGTGCGCTCGACGTCGTGCGCGCGCATCGCGCGGCCGAGACGGTGGTCGTGCTCGGCCGCGACATCGGCCGGCCGGGCGCAACGCTGACGACAACGACGCTCGGCGCACTGCGCAGCGACCAGGTCGACATGCGGACGATGGTGATCGTCGGTTCGTCGACGACGCGGCGCTTCGCGATCGGCAACGCGCGCGAATGGGTCTACACGCCGCGCTGGTATCGCTGATCGCGGCTAGCGCGTGAGCGTGCCGTCGCACGCGCCGGCATGCGCGAGGCCGGCCGTGCCGCCGGTGCGCCAGAACCGGTACACGAGTACGCCGACGACGGCCTGCGCGGCGACCACGAACGCGACGCAGCCGGCCCATCCCCAGCGATGCCAGCCGGGCACCGGCAGGATCGAGCCGAGGCTGCCGCCGAAGTAATAACAGGACAGGTAGATGCCGATCGCCGTCGAGCGCGCGCTTGCCGCCGCGTGCGAGATGAACGTATTGGCCGACGCCTGTTCGACGAACACGGCGGTCGAGCTGAGCGCGAGGCCGGCCAGGATCACCGGCACGCTGTTCGACAGCGTCAGCAATGCGCCGCCGATCGCGAGCGCGGCGGCGGCGAGCCCCGGTGCGCGCGGGCCGCGATGCCGCGCGAGGCGCCCGGCCAGCGGCGTCACGATCACGGCGACCAGAAACACCGCATAGATTGCGCCGATCTCGACCGTGCCGAAGCCGAACGGCGCACGCGCAAGCCGCAGGCCGACGAACGTGAACGTCGCGACCTGCGACGCGAGCACGCAGGCGCCGATCGCGAACGACGCGAGCAGCGGGCCGCGCGTGACGATGCGCCACGACGGCCCCGCATGCGCATCGTTGCCGGGCGCTGGCCGGGCGACCGCGCCGGATGCCGGCAGGCTCGCGTAGATCGCGACGCCCGTGACGAGACACAGCGCAGCGACGACGTCGAGCGCATGCCGCCAGCCCCACATCGACGTCAGCAGGTTCGTGACGAAACGGCCGGCGAAACCGCCGAGCGTCGTGCCGGCGACGAACAGCGCGCCGATCTCGGCCGACGTGCCGCGATCGAAGCGTTCGCCGATATATGTGATCGACAGCGCGAAGATGAACGGCATCACCAGCCCGGCTGCGAAGCGTGCACCGAGAAACGACGCGAAACCCGCCGCATGCGCGGACCACACGACCGGCAGCGCGACGGCCACCGCCGCCAGCGAGATCGCGACGCGCCGCTCGATGCGCGCCGCCAGCACGCCGACGAACGGCGCGATAATGGCGACGGCCGCCGTGGTCGCGCTCACGCCCTGCCCCGCGCGCTCCGCGCTGACGCCGAAGGCCGCCGCGAGTTCGTGCAGGATGCCCTGCGTCGAATAGAGATTGAGAAACGCGGCGAAGCCGCAGAGAAAGAACGCGATGCGCGTGGTCCTGTCGTTCATCGGAAATGCCTGATCGTCGATGACGACAGTCTGACGAGCGCGCCGCGCGCACGCCAATACCGTTTTCATCGTCATTGATACCGGAACGACAACAATGCTCGACCTGCGCCGCCTCCGCTATTTCGTGGTCGTCGCCGACGAACTGCACTTCGGCCGCGCGGCCTTGCGCCTGCGCATCGCGCAGCCGCCGCTGACGCGCCATATCGCCGCGCTGGAAAGCGAACTCGGCGTGCGGCTGTTCGAGCGTTCGACGCGCGCGGTGCGGCTCACGCCGGAAGGCGAACTGTTCCTCGACCATGCGCGCCACGTCGTCAGCGCGGCCGCCGAAGCCGAGGCAAGTGCGCGCAAGATCGCGCAAGGCATCGCCGGGCGCATCGTGATCGGCTACGCGAGTTCGATTCCGATGTCCGATACGTTCCCCGACGTGATCCGCGCCGCGAGCCGCACGATGCCCGACGTCGAACTCGCGTTCCGCGAGGCGGCGACCGCCAGCCAGCGCCAGCAGATCGCCGACGGCGCGATGGACGTCGGCTTCGGCTGGTCGTGGGACGGCGCGCCCGGCACGCCCGTCGCATCGCTCGTCGTGTCGCGCGAACCGCTCGTCGCGGCCGTGCCGGCCGGCAATCCGCTCGCGGGCCGTGCGAGCCTCGACGTCGCGGAACTGGCCGGCGAAACCTTCGTGACCTTTCCGCCCGGTTACGGTTCGGCATTGACCGCCGCGCTGGACGACCTGTGCGCGCAGGCCGGATTCGCGCCGCGGATCGGGGCCACTGCCGCGCAGATCGCGACGCTCGTGTCGCTGGTCGCCGCCGAACGCGGGATCGCGATCGTGCCGGGCTTCACGGCGACGCTGCAGCGCCCGGGCGTCGTCTACGTGCCGCTCGCCGGCACGCGCGCGGTCGAGCAGATCGTGTCGTGGAACGAGCCGTTTTCGTCGGCCTGCGTCGAGCGTTTCGTTGCGTTGGCTCGCTCGCAGGCGCTGCCTGCATCGACGTAAGCGGCGCGTACCGCGCTGCAGCGTGCCGATCGGGAAATTCACCCGCCTCGCGCGTTGCGCAACGGTGTCGAATCGGCAAGATCGTTACGTATCGGAAATCAAATAACAAAAAGAATACCTAAGCATTCACTATTCGTCGCGAATCCTCCAAGATGGGCACGCCGCCGGCCGGGCATGCCCGGTCGCCCGACCGGCGGCGATACGCAGGCCAGCGTATCCCTCTTCCACTTGGAGAACACAATGAACAACAATGTGTTGCCGCGTTTCATCCCGCGTGCCGTTGCCGCGGGTTGTCTGCTTGCAGTGGCGAGCGTGTCTCAGGGCGCCGGCGTCTATGCGCCCTTCGTCGACGTGACGCTCTATCCGACACCGCTCGTCGACCAGATCGGCGTCCGGCAAGGCATCCAGCAATTCACGCTCGCGTTCGTGGTCGCGGGCAACGGCTGCGTGCCGTCGTGGGGCGGCGTGCAGCCGATCGGCAACGGCGCGAGCGGCGGCCTGTTGACCGCGCTGTCGACGTCGATCGCGAGCTACCGTGCGAAAGGCGGCGAAGTCGCCGTGTCGTTCGGCGGCGCGAACGGTACGCCGCTGATGCAGGCGTGCTCGACGGTCCCCGCGCTGAAGAGCGCCTACCAGATCGTGATCGATACGTACGGCCTCACGCATATCGATTTCGACATCGAGGGCGCGTCGCAGCAGGACACGGCCGCGGTCGCGCGCAACTTCCAGGCCGTCGCGCAGCTGCAGTCCGACTATGCGGCGAAGGGCAAGCCGCTGCACGTCACGCTGACGCTGCCGACGATGCCGACCGGGCTCACGCAGGACGGCCTGAACGTCGTCAATGCGGCGATTTCCAACCAGGCCGCGTTCGATGCGGTGAACGTGATGGCGATGGACTACGGCCCCGCGAACATCGACATGGGCGCCGCCGCGATCAGCGCCGCGCAGGCGTTGTATTCGCAGCTCGACACGGCGTTCAAGTCGGCCGGCCGGCCGAAGACGAATGCGCAGCTGTGGCAGATGGTCGGCGTCACGCCGATGATCGGCGTGAACGACGTGCAGGGCGAAACCTTCACGCTCGCGAATGCGCAAAGCGTGCTGAACGCTGCGGTCAGCAACGGCTACGGCTTCTTCGGCAACTGGTCGGTCGGCCGCGACCAGGCGTGCCCATCGGGCGGCACGTATGCGTCGCCGACCTGCTCGGGCGTCGCGCAGCAGCCGTACGCGTTCGCGACGATCTTCAAGCAGCTCGACGGCAAGTGGGGCGCGGGCGTCACGCAGGATCCGAACTACGGCGGCGGCTCTGGCGGCGGCACGCCGCAGCCGGGCGCACCGTGGGCGGCCGGCCAGGTCTATACGGCCGGCGCGACGGTCACCTACCAGGGCACGACCTACCAGGCGCAATGGTGGACGCAGGGCGACGTACCCGGCCAGGCGGCCGTGTGGAAGCCGGTCGGCGGCGGCTCGCCGGTGTGGTCGGCGACGACCGCCTACCAGGGCGGCACCTGCGTGATGTACCAGGGTGCGAAGTACTGCGCGAAATGGTGGACGCAGGGCGACAACCCGAGCGCGGGCGGCGTGTGGGTGAAATCGTGATGTCGCGACGCGCTCGCGTGTGACGCGCGGCGGGTCGCTTCCGGCGCGGCAGGATCGCGCGCCGGCGGGCGGCCCGCCCTACCCGCGCGCGTGCTCGGCCAGCAGCCGCGCCTTCGCGTCGACGAGCAGCGCCGCGTGCGTGTCGCGATGCTGGCGGATCCGCTCGGTCGGCCCGACGACCGACAGCCCGTACCAGTCGCCGTCGAGCGTCAGCGCGACCGCGATCGCCGACAGTTCGGGCGCGCTCTCGCCGAAGTTCTCGGCCCAGCCGAGTTCGCGAAACCGCGCGGTTTGCGCGACGAGCGCCGGCAGGTCGGCCACCGTCGCGCAGGTGAAGCGTTCGAACGGCAGTTGCGCGCCGAGCGCCTGCTGCGCGTCGCCGGTAAGTTCCGCGAAGATCGCCTTGCCGATCGAGTTCGCGTGCAGCGGACGCAGCTCGCCCGGCTGGCGTGTATAGCGGATCGCCTGCTCCGACTCGACGACGTCGAGATACGTGACCGACACGCCGTGGATCTTGCCGAGCACGGCCGTCTCACGGCTCGCGTCGCGCAGCGCGACGAGATGCGGATGGACGATGTCGACGACGGGATCGGTCGCGTCGATCGCGGCGGCGATCGTCTGTAGGCGCCGCGTCGGGTAGTAGCCGCCGCGCTTGCGCACTTCGTACAGATAGCCGCGACTCACGAGCGTGCGCGCCATCGCGAGGCAGCTCGACGGCGGCACGTCGAGCAGGCGCGCGAGTTCGGTGAGCGGCAGCGGCCGCCGTTCGGCGGCGAACAGCTCGAACAGGTCGAGCGTGCGGGCAACGAGTTTGACGTCCATGGCGAGCGTTTGAATCGGAACGGGAAACCGCGCGCCGGGCGGGCCGCCGGGTCGGTCAGGTCAGTACGACTTCGGCAGCCCGAGCACCTTCTCCGCGATGTAGCACAGGATCAGTTGCGGGCTCACGGGCGCGAGCCTCGGAATCATACACTCGCGCAGGTAGCGCTCGACATGGTATTCCTTCGCGTAGCCCATGCCGCCGAGCGTCGCGACGGCCGTCTGGCACGCCTGGAACGCAGCTTCCGCGCCGAGGTATTTCGCCGCGTTCGCCTCCGCGCCGCACGACTGGCCCGCGTCGTAGCGCGTCGCGGCCTTCATCACCATCAGCCACGCGGCCTCGAGCTGCATCCATGCCTGTGCGAGCGGATGCTGGATCGACTGGTTCTGCCCGATCGGCCGGCCGAACACGACGCGCTCGCAGGCATACTGCGTCGCGCGGCGCAGCGCGGCCTGCCCGAGCCCGATCGCCTCCGCCGCGATCAGGATCCGCTCGGGATTCAGCCCGTGCAGCAGATAGCGAAAGCCGTCGCCTTCGTTGCCGATCAGGTCGTCGCGCGACACGCGCAGGTTGTCGATGAACAGCATGTTCGAGTCGACCGCCTTGCGGCCCATCTTCTCGATTTCACGCACCTCGACGCGCGAACGATCGAGGTCGGTATAGAACAGGCTCAGCCCGTCGGTCGGCTTCGCGACCTGGTCGAGCGGCGTCGTGCGCGCGATGATCAGCATCTTGTTCGCGACCTGTGCGGTCGAGATCCAGATCTTGCGCCCGCTCAGCACGTAGTCGTCGCCGTCGTGGCGCGCCTGGGTGGTCAGGTGCGTGGTGTCGAGGCCTGCGTCGGGTTCCGTCACCGCGAAGCACGCCTTGTCACGCCCGGCGATCAGCGGCGGCAGGAAGCGCGCCTTCTGCGCGTCGTTGCCGAATACCTGCACCGGGTTCAGCCCGAAGATGTTCATGTGCACGGCCGACGCGCCGGACAGGCCGGCGCCCGATGCACTGATCGTGCGCATCATCAGCGCGGCCTCGGTCATCCCGAGCCCGGCGCCGCCGTGAGCCGGGTCCATCGCGATGCCGAGCCAGCCGGCTTCGGCGAGCGCCGCGTGGAAATCGGCCGGAAACCCGCCCGCACGATCGCGTTCGAGCCAGTAGTCGTCGCCGAAGCGCTCGCAGATTTTCTCGATCGCGCTTTCGATCGCGCGCTGGTCGTCGGTCAGGTCGAACTGCATGGACTGCTCTCCCGGGGAACGTGAACGGCTCGGCCGTTCATAGCGGAAACACGCCCGTCGCGACCGCGGCGAACACCATCAGCACGGTGGCGGCGAACAGGAACGGAATCGTGAATTTCTGGTGCTCGGCGAGCTCGACGCCGGTCAGGCCGACGATCAGGAACGTCGCGGGCGTCAGCGGGCTCACCGGAAAGCCCGTCGTCATCTGGCCGAGCAGCGCGGCCTGCGCCATCTGGATCGGCGGCACGCCGAGCAGCTTGCCGCTCTCCGCGAGCACCGGCAGCACGCCGAAGTAGAACGAATCGGGATCGAACAGCAGGCTGAGCGGCATCGACAGCAGCCCGAGCACGAACGGCATGTGGCGCGCATGCTCGACCGGCACGTTCGCGACGACGACTTCCGCCATCGCCTTCAGCATCCCCGTGCCGGACATGATGCCGGTGAACGCGCCGGCCGCGAGCAGCACGCTCGCCATCATCAGCGCGGCCTTCGCGTGCGCGTCGATCCGCTCGCGCTGCGCCTGCACGTCCGGGTAGTTGATCACGAGCGCGGCGACCGTGCCGAGCATGAACATCACCATCGGGTCGACGATGCCCGAAACCAGCGTGACGAGCACGACGAGCGTCAGCGCGACGTTGATCCCGAACCGGCCTGGCCGGCGCAATGCGCGTTCGGCGTCGGTCAGCTCGCGCGGCGCGATCGCCAGCGACGCCGCGCCGGCACGGTCGAGCCCGAGCCGCTTCGCCTCGCGCACGCCGAGCACGTATGCGGTGCCGAACACGAACACGAGCCCGACGATCTGTACCGGAATCATCGGCGTGAAGATCACCGAGCCGGGGATATGCAGCGCCGCCGATGCGCGCAGCATCGGCCCGACCCAGGGCAGGAAGTTGACGCCGGCCGCCATCGACGCGACGCAGGCGAGAATCCGCCGGTCCATCCCGAGCCGCGTGTAGAGCGGCATCATCGCCGGCAGCGTGACGAGAAACGTGACGGCACCCGAGCCGTCGAGGTGGATCAGCAGCGCGAGCAGCGCCGAGCCCATCACGATGCGCGGCGGATGGCAGCCGATCACGCGCAATACGCCCGCGATGATCGGGTCGAGCATCCCCGCATCAGTGAGGATTCCGAAAAATAGAATCGCAAAAACGAACATGCCGGCGATCGGGCCGATGTTCTGTACGCCGTGCACGATGAACTTGCCGGTCGCCAATCCGAAGCCGGCCGCGAGCGACGCGACCACCGGCACGACGATCAGCGCGACGAGCGGCGACAGCCGCTTCGTGATGATCAGGCCGAACAGCGCGACGATGGCGATCGCGCCGATCCATGCGAGCATGATGCGTCTCCTCTTCAGCCGGCATGCGTCGTTCGTGCGCGAGCCGGCGGGATGTCCGAGTGATGGCGTGCCGGCCTGCGCGGCCGGCGGCCGCGATGCCGGTCAGTCCCGGTGGTGGTCGTTGTGGTTGTCGTCGTCCGCAAACACCTGCGCCGCGTGTTCGTTCAGCGCGGGCGGCGGCCGGCGGTACGTCGCCGGCGTACGGCCGAGCTTGATCGGCGACGCGATGCCGCGATGCCGGCCCAGCTCGACCTTCATCTCCCGATGCGCGACATGCGGATGATCGAGTGCCGCATCGAGCCCGAGTACCGGCGCGCACGGCACGCCGCGACGCATCAGCTGCTCGGCGAGCGCTGCACCGTCGTGGGCGGCCAGCGCCGCTTCGAGCAGTGCACGCAGTGCAGCGCGGTTCGCGCTGCGCGCGCGGTTGTCGACGAAACGCGGATCGTCGAGCCAGCCGCGCGTGCCGAGCACGTCGCACAGCGCCGCGAACTGCCCGTTGTTGCCGACCGCCAGGAAGATGTCGACGCCCGCCGTCGGGAAGCTGTCGTACGGCGTGATGTTCGGATGCGCGTTGCCGGTGCGCACGGGCGCGTTGCCAGAATGGAAGTAGTTCGGCGTATGCGGATGCAGGATCGACAGCGCGCAGTCGAACAGCGTCGATTCGACGAACTGGCCGCGGCCGCTCGCATCGCGCTCGCGCAGCGCCATCAGCACGCCGAGCGCCGCGTTCAGCCCCGTGACGAGATCGACGATCGGCACGCCGACGCGCAGCGGTGCGCCGCCTGCTTCGCCATTGACACTCATCAGCCCCGCGAGCGCCTGCACGGCCGCGTCGTAGCCGGGCAGCCCGCCGAGCGGGCCGTCCGCGCCGAAACCCGACACGCGGCAATGGACGAGGCGCGGAAACCGCGCGTGCAGCGCATCGAAACCGAGCCCCCAGCGCTCCATCGTGCCGATCTTGAAGTTCTCGACGACGGCATCCGCGTGCTCGAGCAGGCCGAGCAGCCGCTCACGGTCGGCCGGTTGCGTCAGGTCGAGCGCGATGCCGAGCTTGTTGCGGTTCACGCCGAGGAAATACGACGCGGTGTCGCCGTCGAACGGCGGCCCCCAGGTACGCGTCTCGTCGCCGGACGGCGGTTCGACCTTGATCACCTCCGCGCCGTGGTCGGCGAGGATCTGCGTCGCGTACGGGCCGCCCAGCACCCGCGACAGGTCGATGATGCGCAATCCCGCCAGCGCGCCCTGCTGCTCGTGTTCCGCCATGCGTCCCGCTCCTGGTTCCGGTTGATCGGACTGCCGGTTCCGGCGGTCGGCGCTCCTGGCGCGCAACCATCCGAATTCGACAAAATAATTCTTGTATGTGAATTTATATTCACACTCAGGAATTATGTTGTCAAGCCCGGATGCACCCGGCTGCCGGGCGGATAACGTCGCCGATCGCAAGTGGGGACGGCACCGAACGCGGGCCGGTTGCGGTGGCGCCCCGCCCTTCGCTAAGCTGGCGGACGACGTTCAACTGACAAAAGCAAGGCGGGATTTTCATGAAACGGATGTGGCTGGCGGCCTTCGTGCTGGCATCGACGCTCGGCGTCGCGCACGCGGAAAATCAGACTTTTCACTTTGGCGAGGGACAAACCGGGATGCCGGGCGCCGCACCGCAAGCCGGTGCACCCACCTCCCGGCCCGCGCCTGCGCGCCGGCACGCGACGGCGGCATCGCCATATCATCGGCGCGCCGTTCACACGCGTCGCCATTCGCGCCACGCGAAGCCGGTGCGCAGCGGGATCTACACACACGCGTGATGCGGCACCCGGCGCGCTGCGCCGTGCACGGAACTGTCACGAACGGCCGGTAACATCCGTGCGGCGGCCTGTACGCCGCCGCGGCCCGCTGCCGGACTACCGGCCGCCGGTGTGCACCTTCTCCACGATTCAGCACCTGTTTGCCGAACATGAGCACCGGGCCGGATACCCTCGCCGTCACCAAGGAACGCGCCACGATCGTGTGCCGCCAGCGCCGCAGCGTGCTGCTGGTCGCCCGCCCGGCATCGCGCTGGTCGCTGCCGGGCGGCACGATCCGGCGCGGCGAGACGCCGCTCGAAGCCGCGCAGCGGGAGCTCGCCGAAGAAACGCGGCTGGAGGGGCTCGCGCTCGACTATGCGGTGCAGTTCGGCGGGCTGACGAAACTCCATCACGTGTTCGTGGCGGAGGTGCCCGCGCACCTGACGCCGCGCGCGAGCAACGAGATCGCGCGCTGCAAGTGGTTCACCGTCGACCGGCTCGATACGTTCCATGCGAGCGTGCCGACGCGCAAGATCATCGAGCTGCTGCGTCTCGACTGTTTTTCGGCGATCGTGAACGGCCCGCTTCGTTGACGGCGGTGCCGCCCAAGCCGGTGCCGGTCACTCGCGCAGGAATGGGCCGGCCTTGCGTTCGAGCAACACGACGAGTTCGGGCTGCATGAACGCGTAGCGGTCGGGAATGTCGAGGCAGACGATCTTTTTGCCTTTCAGGTGCGCACCGAACAGCGTCGACAGCCGTGCCTTGTGCGCGCGCTCCATCACGAACACGATGTCGGCCCAGTCGAGCTGCTCGGCGGACAGCCACGCATCCGCGTCGGGCGCGAGGCCCGCGGAGTCGGTCTCGATCCCGGGCCATGCGGCGAACACGGCTTCCGCCGTCGGGCTGCGCAGCCGGTTGCGGCCGCAGATGAACAGTGCCCGTGTCATGTCGCGTCGCGGTGCCCCGATGACGGCCCGCTCAACCTTGCGGAATCGTGCCGGGCCGCACGTACGCGAGCATGTGCGGCACGTAGTCGGCCTTGCCGAGCTCGACGCCGTGATGGCGCAGGATCGCGTACGCGGCGATCGCGTGGAAGTAGAACTGCGGCAGCGCCCAGTCGCGTGCGTACTGTTCGCCCGTCATGTCGAACGCGATCCCGTTCGGCAGTTCGAGCGCGATCGGCCGCGCGGTGCCGCCGTCGAGCGCGTCCGGCGCGAGTTCGCCGAGAAAGGCCAGCGTGCCGGCGATGATCGCCTGCGCGTCGTCCGGCGAGCCGGGCTGCGCATCCGCGTTCCATCCTGCCTCGCGCAATGCCAGCAGCGCCGCCGGCAGCGCTTCGCCGCGCAGACGGTAGACGGGCTCCATCGCCTGGAAGCACGAGAACCGCACCTGGGCGGCGAGCGGATACATGTCGGGCGCGAGCTTCAGCGTCATCACCGCATCGGGCTCGCCGCCCGCAGCCTGGCGGTGCGCGACGGCCTTGTCGAGCCACGCCGATTGTGCGCGCAGCATCTGCGTATAGGTGGGAACGAGAAGTTGGGTCGGTGACACGCGTGCACTCCTGTGTTGGGGGTTCGTGCCACGATATCAGCGTCGGCGGAAAACCGCATCCCGGCTCGGCCGGCTCGCCACAACGTGCCGCTAATTACGGCTTGCCGTGCCGCGCCAGGAACCGGTCGAACTGCGACGCAAACGCCTTGCCGTCGCGCGCGCTGAACGGCGCCGGCCCGCCCGTGTCGATGCCCGCGCTGCGCAACTGGTCCATCATCGCGCGCGTCGACAGGCGCTCCTCGATGTTCTCGCGGCTGAACCAGTTGCCGCGCGGGTCGAGCGCATGCGCGCCCTTGTCGAGGACGGCGGCGGCCAGCGGGATGTCGGCCGTGATCACGAGGTCGCCGGCTTCCGCCAGTTCGACGATGCGCGCATCGGCCACGTCGAAGCCGGCCGGCACCTGGATCGCCTTGATGAACGGCGACGGCGGCGTGCGCAGGAACTGGTTCGCGACCAGCGTCACGCAGATTTCGGCACGACGCGCGGCGCGAAACAGCATGTCCTTGATGACGGCGGGACACGCGTCGGCATCGACCAGTACTTGCATGGCGGGTTGTTCCAGTGGGAAGAAAGCAGAAGCGGCGATCATAACGCACCGCCGGCCGGCCATCAGCCCGCAAGATCCGTGCGAAGCGCGTCGGCCGTCGTCCACTGCGCGCCCCATGCGGCGGCGAGCCGCGCGCCCTGCCCGATCCGCACGGCCGCATCGTCGAAGTCGACGAATACGACGTGATCGGCCGCCGCGGGCTTGGCCGGCGTCTCGCGCGTACGCCCGTCGGACAGCACCCACAGCCAGCGCTGCTTGCCGGGCGCGCGCCGCGCATCGCGCGCGAGCAGTTGCGCGGCGGCCGCGATGCCGTCCGCGAGCGGCGTGCCGCCGCCGCCGTCTACGGGTTCGAGCCAGCGCGCATTCCACCAGCGCGGCACGGCCGGGCCGAATCGCCGGGCGGCGCCCTGACCGCCGAAGCAGATCAGCGCGGTTTCGACACGGTCGCGCGCGGCCTGGTCGAAATACGCGACGATCAGCCCCTTCGCGAGCGCGAGCCGGTCGTGCGACAGCATCGACGCCGAACAGTCGAGCACGAAGCAATGCAGCGCATGCGGCGTGCCCGCGCGTTTCCGGAAGCGCAGATGATCGTGATGCAGCTTGCCGACACGTTTCGCGGCGAGCGTCGCCGGCCACGCGACGGCCGTGCCGGCGCGTGCCGCACCCGGTACGCGCGCGGCTGCGCCTGTCTGCCATCGAGGACCGCGAACGGCGTTCGCGGCGGCGCCGGCTCGATGGCTCAGCGTTTTTTTAGCGGCAGCGGCACCACGCTCTTGACGTCGCGCAGGCCGGCCGGCTCGGGCGGCAGGTAGCCCCAGTCGCCCTGCGATGCCGATGCATCGCCTTGTGTCTCGCCCTGTCGGTTGTCGCGCTGCTGGCGCGCATCCGGCGGCGAACGATCGTCGCGTTCACCGTCTTGTTGCGACGATCCGTGCGAAGGCGGCGTACCCGCATGGCGCCGGTGCCGCAGCACCGCTTCCGCCACACGCTCGACATGCGACACCGTCACCGCATCGGCCTGCTCGAGCGCGGCCAGTGCGCGCGCGGCGCGCAGCATCACGAGATCGGCGCGCAGCCCGTCGACGGCCGCGTCGATGCACAGCGCGCTGACGCGCGCATGAACCGCATCGTCGAAATCCAGCGTCGCCAGCCGCGCACGCGCGGCATGAATCCGGTTGCCGAGTTCGCGCTGCGCGGATGCATGACGGGCGCGGAATGCATCCGGATCGAGATCGAACGCGAGCCGTGCCTTCACGATCCGCTCGCGCTGCGCGGCGTCGAAACAGTTCTCCAGTTCGACCATCAGCCCGAAGCGGTCGAGCAGTTGCGGGCGCAGCTCGCCCTCCTCGGGATTCATCGTGCCGACCAGCACGAAGCGCGCGTCGTGCGCGTGCGACACGCCATCGCGCTCGACGATATTCACGCCGCTCGCGGCGACGTCCAGCAGCGTATCGACGAGCCCGTCGGCGAGCAGGTTCACTTCGTCGACGTACAACACGCCGAGGTGCGCACGCGCGAGCAGGCCCGGCCGGAAGCGCACGCCGTTTTCGGCCAGCGCATGCGCGAGATCGAGCGTGCCCGTCACCTGCTCGTCGCTCGCCGACAGCGGCAGCGTGACGAATTGCCCTTCAGGCAGCAGTTCCGCCAGGCCGCGCGCGGCGGTCGATTTCGCGGTGCCGCGCGGCCCGCTCACGAGCACGCCGCCGAGCGACGGGTCGATCGCGGCGAGTAACAGTGCCTGCTGCAGCGCGTCCTGCGCGACGAGCGCCGCAAACGGAAAAACCGCGCGTGCGCGGTGCGTCGTCGGATCGGTCATCGCCGTCCCCCTTCCTGGAGTTGTTCGCTCGCGAGCCAGACCGCTTCGATCCGCTCGCGATAGTCGCTCGGCTGCTGCCACAGGCCGCGCTGCATTGCCTCGACGAAGCGTTCGCAGATGCCGTGCAGCGCCTTCGGGTTGTGCTTTTCGAGGAACGCGCGGGTCGCGTCGTCGAACAGGTACGCGTCGGCGACGAGCGCGTACTGGTGGTCGGACAGCACGCGCGCGGTCGCGTCATAGCCGTACAGGTAGTCGACGGTCGCCGCCATTTCCGCCGCACCCTTGTAGCCGTGCCGCTTCACGCCGTCGAGCCATTTCGGGTTGACGACGCGCGAGCGGATCACGCGTGCGATTTCCTCGCGCAGCGTGCGCATCTTCGGTGCGACCGGATTCGCATGGTCGCCGTGATAGATGCTCGGCTGCTGCCCGGACAGGTGCCGCACGGCCGCCGTCATCCCGCCCTGGAACTGGTAGTAGTCGTTCGAATCGAGGATGTCGTGCTCGCGGCTGTCCTGGTTCTGCACGACGACGTCGATCGTCGCGAGCCGCTCGCCGAACACGTCGGCCGCCGCGTCGCCCGCGCTGTTCTGCGCATACGCATGGCCGCCCCACTGACGGTACGCATCGGCAAGATCGGCGTCGGTCTGCCAGCGGCGCTGATCGATCAGGTCCTGCAGGCCCGCGCCGTAGCTTCCCGGCCGCGCGCCGAACACGCGCCAGCCGGCGCGGCGTCGCGCTTCGTCGGGCGCCACGCCCTGCGCGACCCATTTCGCGCGTTCGCGCTCGATGCGCGCACGGATCGGGTTCAGTTCCTCGGGCTCGTCGAGCGCGGCGACGGCCTGCACGGCCGCGTCGAACAGGTGCATCAGGTTCGGGAACGCGTCGCGGAAGAAGCCCGACACGCGCAGCGTCACGTCGATGCGCGGCCGGTCGAAGATCTCGATCGGCAGGATCTCGAAGTCGGTCACGCGATGGCTGCCGTGCGCCCATTTCGGCCGCACGCCGAGCAGCGCGAATGCCTGCGCGATGTCGTCGCCGCCCGTGCGCATCGTCGCCGTGCCCCATACCGAGAGGCCGATCGCGCGCGGATAGTCGCCGTGATCCTGCAGATGGCGCTCGATCAGTTGCTGCGCGGATTTCAGGCCGAGCGACCATGCAGCCTGGGTCGGCACGGCACGTGTATCGACCGAGTAGAAGTTGCGGCCGGTCGGCAGCACGTCGGGGCGGCCGCGCGACGGCGAGCCGCTCGGCCCCGGCGGCACGAAGCGGCCGTCGAGCCCGCGCAGCAGTTGGCGCATTTCCTCGCCGCCGCACGCGTCGAGCGCGGGCAGCAGCGTCGCGCGGACGCGCCCGATCACCGCGAGCGTATGCGGCCATGCGCCAGGCGGCGTCGCGTCGGCGCCCGTGTTGCCGTCGGGCGCGCACAGCCCGTCCAGCCATTGCTGCGCGAGCCGTTCGAGCCGCTCGCGCGTATCGCCCGCATGGCGCCATGGCGATGCGTCGAGCGCCTGCAGGATCGCCGGGCGCGGGCCGACCCACGGCGCGGCCCAGTCGGCCGCGAGCGGATCGAAGTCGTCGCCGAGCGCGAGATCGCGCGCGAGCGCGCCGATCAGCCCGGCGCGCGGGCCCTTGCCGTCACCGACCGGAAAGCGCGCGAGCGCGAGCAGCGTGTCGCGGCGCTGGCGATCGGCCGGCGACAGGCCGAACACGTGCAGCCCGTCGCGAATCTGCGCTTCCTTCAGTTCGCACAGCCATGCATCGACGCGCGTCAGCAGCGCATCCTCGTCGCCCGCATCGCGCGGCGGCGACACGCTCAGTTCGTCATGCAGACGATGTTCGGCGATCGTCGCGAGGATCGTCTTGCGCAGCAGTTTCGCGCGCCGCGCATCGACCATCAGCGCTTCGTAGTATTCGTCGACCTGTCGCTCGAGGTCCTGCAGCGGGCCGTAGTTTTCGGCGCGCGTGAGCGGCGGCATCAGGTGATCGACGATCACGGCCTGCGCGCGGCGCTTCGCCTGGCTGCCCTCGCCCGGATCGTTGACGATGAACGGATACAGGTGCGGCAGTGGCCCGAGCGTGAGGTCGGGCCAGCATGCGTCGGACAGCGCGACGCTCTTGCCCGGCAGCCATTCGAGGTTGCCGTGCTTGCCGAGATGGATGACCGCGTCGATCCGGTACGCGTCGCGCAGCCAGAAATAGAACGCGAGATAGGCATGCGGCGGCACGAGATCCGCGTCGTGGTAGCTCGCGTAGTCGTTCTCGCCGCGCGAGCGCGACGGCTGGATGCCGACGAACACGTTGCCCGCGCGCCAGCCGGCGATCGTGAAGCGCCCGTGGCGCAGCGTCGGGTCGGCTTCGGGCGGCCCCCAGCGTTCGTTCAGCGCGTCGCGCACGGTGGCCGGCAACCGCGCGAAACGCGCGACGTAGTCGGCCAGCGGGAAGCTCTGGAACGCCGGGCGCAGCGCATGCACGGCCGTGTCGTTGGTCACGCCTTCGGTGAGCCGTGCGATCAGCGCGTCGCCGTCGGATGGCAGGTCAGCCACTGCGTAGCCCGCGTCGCGCAGCGCCGCGAGCACGCGCAGCGCGGACGCCGGCGTGTCGAGCCCGACGCCGTTGCCGATCCGCCCTTCGCTTTGCGGATAGTTCGCGAGAATCAGCGCGACGCGCTTGTCGGCGTTGTCGAGCGTGCGCAGCCGGCACCAGCCGCGCGCGAGCGCCGCGACGAACGAGATCCGCTCGGCGTCCGGCTGGTAGCGCACGACGTCGACCTCGGTATGCGGGCAGCGATACGCGAGCCCCTTGAAACTCACCGCGCGCGTGACGATGCGCCCGTCGACTTCGGGCAGTGCGATGTGCATCGCGATGTCGCGCGCGTGCAGGCCCTGGTTGTCGGCCACCCACGCATCGCGATTGCCGCCGGACAGGATCACCTGCAGCACCGGCGCGTCGCCGGCAAGCACGTCCGGTTCGGGGCTGTCGATCGCGCCGGCCGCGAACGCGGTCGTGTTCAGCACGAGCGCGACGCCGTGCGTGTCGCAGAGCTGCGTGATGACCTCGCGGCTCACCGCATCCTTCAGCGACGTCACCGCGACCGGCAGCGGATTCAGCCCTGCGTCGATCAGCGCGTCGGCCAGCGCGTCGAACACGGCCGTGTTCGCGGCCTGCCAGTGCGCGCGATAGAACAGGATCGCGACGACGGGCGCGCCGGGCGTCCAGCGCGGCCGCCAGTCGTCGACGCTCGCGCGGTCGCGCGCCGGGTGATACAGCGCGGCGGCCGGCAGCGGGCGCGGCGGCTCGGGTTCGTCGCCGAACCCGAGCGTGTGGAATGCAATGCTGCGCAGCAGTGCGCCGGCGTTGTGCGCGCCGCCCTCGCGCAGATAGCGCCACCACAGCCGGCACAGATCCGGCGTGACGGTGCTCTTCGCGACCAGGTTCGGATCTTCCTGCAGGTCGCCCGAGAACATCGCGAGCCGCTGCCCGCGTTTCGACGCGAGCGACACGGCCTGCTCGATCCCGTACGGCCAATACGCTTCGCCGCCGAGGTGGTCGATCACGACCGTCTTTGCGTGGCGCAGCACGTCGTCGACATAGAAATCGACCGACGCCGGCTGGCGCAGGAACGTGACGTTCGCAAGCCGCACGCTCGGGAAGCCGGCCGGCAGTTGCGGCACGACGCTCGCGAGCAGCGACAGCGTCGTGTCGGCCGAACTCAGGATCACGATGTCGGCCGGCTGCTGGTCGATCCGGACGACGCCCTGCGTATCGTCGACGAAGCCGCCCGGCGTGGTGCGCAGCAGATGCATCGTGCGTTACGCCTGTTGCGGCTCGGCCGCGCACGCGGCGTCGAACGCGCGCTGCAGCGCGGCCGCGTCGAGATCCTCGCCGATCAGCACGAAGCGGCTCGCACGCGTTTCGCCGTCCTGCCAGCGGCGGTCGAAATAGCTGTCGAAGCGGCGGCCGACACCCTGGATCACGAGCCGCATCGGCGCGCCGGGCAGCGCGGCGAAGCCCTTCGCGCGATAGATCGTGTGCGCTTCGACGACCCGCTGCAGCGCGGCGATCGTCGCTTCGCGCGTGCCGGCGTCGCCCGACACGACCACCGAGTCGAAATCGTCGTGATGGTGATCGTGATCGCCGTCGTCGGCCGAGCCGTGATGGTCGTGACGCAGGTGGATCGTTTCTTCCGATGCCGACTCGAGGCCCAGCAGCATCGCGAGATCGAGCTCGCCGCGCGTCGCGCGCACGATCTTCACCTGCGGCGGGATCTCGTCGCGGATCGCGGTTTCGATCTGCGCGAATTTCGCGTCGCCGACGAGATCGGCCTTGTTCACGATCACGAGATCGGCGGACGACAGCTGGTCGGCGAACAGTTCGTGCAGCGGCGATTCGTGGTCGAGGTTCGGATCGGCGCGGCGCTGTGCGTCGACGGCCTGCGGGTTTTCCGCGAACTGGCCGCTCGCGGCGGCCGGCCCGTCGACGACGGTCACGACCGCATCGACCGTGAAGCTGTTGCGGATCGTCGGCCAGTTGAACGCCTGCACGAGCGGCTTCGGCAGCGCGAGGCCCGACGTCTCGATCAGCACGTGGTCGATGTCCGCGCGGCGCTCGACGAGCGCTTCCATCACCGGGTAGAACTCTTCCTGCACGGTGCAGCACAGGCAGCCGTTCGCGAGTTCGTACAGCTGGCCCGCCGCTTCGCCCTGCGCGCCGTCGGCATCCTCGCAGCCGATGCCGCAGCCTTTGAGGATCTCGCCGTCGATGCCGAGTTCGCCGAATTCGTTGACGATCACCGCGATGCGGCGGCCTTCGGCGTGCTGCAGGATGTGGCGCATCAGCGTCGTCTTGCCGCTGCCGAGAAAGCCCGTGACGATCGTGACGGGAAGCTTGCGTAGGGTCATGGTAGGTCCGGTGTCGAAGAGGGAATCAGGACGGGATCGTCGCGTCGGTGGCGGCGAGGCAATTCATCGGGCGAAGCGCAGGAAGATCGCCGCGTGATCCGCGCGGACGGCCGCACGACGGGCGGAACAACGAATCGGACATGACGCTTCCTTGCGAACGGTCGACATCGTGAATGCCAACACGGCTGCCGCCGGCCCTGCCCGCGCCGCCTGCCGTTCGCCGTACCGGCCTGGACGCGTTCGCGCGGGGGGCAGATCGGCGGAGGAAGCGGGAAACACCGGGCGTCGGGCCTGCTGCGGCCGTGGACGATGCGCCGCCTCCCCGCGGCGCTGAACCCCAAACGTTTAGGCCGGTATCCGGGCTGGCGAACACGCCGCTTCGCCTTCCCGGATGCGCGCGGCATCCAGTGGCGGTCGTCCGCCTGCACGAGGCAGGCGGCGAAGCGGCGCTGCATCGCGCTGCGCGCGACACGTTCGCTTACCGTTGCGGGGGCAGCACAGGTTGGCTCGACTGCGGTGCAGGCAGGCTCCCTGTTTCCCGTTTAACTGCGCGCGCCGGAGCGGCACGCGCGAGCACCAAAACGCGTGCGAGTGTAGGCGGCGGTGCGGGGAGCGTCAAGGCAAGCGGCCAGCAGCGAACGCGAATGATTGTCGTTTTCAACTAGTCGAGATAAACTTCACCCGATAACAACGAAACCACTGCGCAACGGCAATGTGAGGCAATCACTCAGTCATCCTTAAATTTCCATGTCGAAACGACACAAATCCGGGCAGCGCTTTCCGGTGCTGGCCCTGTCGCTGTGCTCGATCGCCGGCGTCGCCTCCTTCCCTGCCCCGGCGGCCGAATTCGATGAAGAACTGCCCGCGGTCGAGGTGCGCAGCCGCCGTCATCCGAACGATCCGCGCGCCGAACGCGTGAGCACTGCGACTCGCACCGCGAGCGATCCGCGCGACGTACCGCAAACGATCGACAGCGTCGCGGTCGAGGAAACGCTGTCCTATGGCGGCCGCACGCTGGCCGACGCGCTGGCCGGCGTGCCGGGCGTGTCCAACACGTCGGATACGCGCTTCGATTCGTTCCGTATTCGCGGCTTTTCCGCCGCGGGCGACCTGCTGCTCGACGGCATGCGCGACGACGCGCAATACGTGCGCAGTCTCGGCAACATCGAACGCGTCGAAGTGCTGAAGGGGCCGGCGGCGGCGCTGTACGGGCGCGGCAGCGGCGGCGGCGTCATCAACCGGATCACCAAGCAGCCGCTGCCGGAAAACTTCGGACATCTGTCGGCGGCGACCGGCAGTTATGGGCGGCTCGGTGCGTCGGTCGATCTCAACCGGACCCTGTCGAGCGCATGGAGCGTGCGGCTGAATGCCGGACGCGAACACGCAGGCAGCTTCCGCGACCATGTCGACGGCACGCGCCAGTACGTCGCGCCGTCGATCAAATGGCGGGGCGCGCGGCGCAGCTGGCTGCTGCAGTTCGAATACGACGCGTACCGACGCGTGCCCGATCGCGGCATGCCGGCGCCGGTCGCCGCGCTTGACGCGGCCGGCAAGCCGGTCGCGTACTCGCTGCCGTCCGCGCGGCGAGCAACCTTCTTCGGCGCGGCGGGCCGCGACACCATCCGCGACGCGAACATGAACTGGCGCTCGGTCTTCACGCACGCGTTCGATGACGGCTGGGAGCTGCGTCATACGCTGGGCGTGCTGGATTTGCGCAGCACCTTCGACAATACCTACGTCACGCAAAGCTACGTCACGAAGCCGCGCGACTATCGGCGCGTGCAGCGAGCGCGCTACCTGCAGGACATGACGCATCTCAACGTGCAGACCGGTATCGAACTGGGCGGCAAGGTCGCGACCGGAGCGGGGCTGCATCATCTGCTGTTCGGCATCGAATACGGCTGGCAGAAACGCAATCCGACGCTCTGGCAGGCCGATGCGGCGCCGGTCCCGATCAGCGGACCGGATCGTTTCGCACTGGCCGGCTCGGCGCCGCGCCCGTATGCGATGAATCGCCACCGTGTCAGCGACTACGCAATCTTCGCGCAGGACCGCATCGACCTCGGCCGAGCGTGGAAGCTGCTCGGCGGCCTGCGCGGGGAACGCTTCGACGTCGCTTCGACCAACGCGCTGAACGGTCTGCATTCGCGGCGCACGACGACGGCCTGGAGCCCGCGGCTCGGCGTCGTGTGGTCGCCGGTCGGCGCACACAGCTTGTATGCGTCGTACAGCAAGAGCTTCGCGCCGGTCGGCGGCGACCTGATCGGCATCACGCCGGACGCGCGCGGCAACGCCAACGATCTCGGCCCGCAATACAACCGCCAATACGAGATCGGTGTGAAAAGCGACTGGCGCGACGGCGCGCTGAGCACGACGCTCGCACTGTTTCAGCTCGATCTGTACAACCGCCGCGTCGCCGACCCGGTTCGGCCGGGATTTTTCGACCTCACCGGCCTCGAGCGCAATCGCGGCCTGGAACTGGGCGTCGCCGGCCGGATCACGGGCGACTGGTTCGTCCGCGGCGGCATCGGCTGGCAACACGCGCGGGTGGTCGACGCCGAACCAAAATACGCGGGCAAGCGGTCGGCGGGCGTGTCCGGGGCGAACGGCAGCCTGTTCGTCAGCCATGCGCCGCTGCGCGGATTTTTCGCCGAACTCGGGCTCGTGTACGAAGGGGCGCGTTACGCCGATCGCGACAACCTGCTCGAACTGCCCGCCTACGTCCGCTGGGACGGCAAGGCCGGATATCGCACGCGCGACTTCGAGGTGACGCTGGCGGCCGTCAACCTGACCGATCGCGACTACTACGCGAATGCGACGAGCCTCGCGCAGATCATGCCCGGTTCGCCACGCACGTTCACGCTGACGGCGGCGTACAAGTTCTGACCGCGCGGACCACGTCGACGCCCTGCGCAGCCGGTCCGCCGGGCGCCTCGTGCGTTGCATGCCTGTGCTATCGTATGCGCCGCGTTCGGTGCTCGCATGCGCATTCCGTGCATGCAGTTAAACGGGAAACAGGAGGCGGAAATCCGCCCGGCCTGTGCTGTCCCCGCAACGGTACGCCGCCCGCGCGACGCGCTTTCCCGCGCCTGCGCCCAGGCCGCCCGCGATGCCACTGCCCTTCAGCCGGGCGGGAAGGCTGCGGCCTGGCAAGCGGCCAGCCCGGATACCGGCCGACGCAAGGGGCGAGCGCGATGCTCGCCGAACGCCCGATCCGCGGGGGACGGATGGGGTGCGCATTCCGCCCGCGTTCGCGCGAGCTTCACCCGATTCGCCATGCACTGCCTGCCCGCCGGCCGCCGATGTGCCGCCCGCCTTTTCCGTTCCACTGTTTCGACACGGTGCATGCCGTGCCGCGTGCAATGAGCCGCGCGTGGCTCGTCGGCGCCGGCCCCGGCGATGCCGACCTGCTGACGCTCAGGGCCGTGCGCGCGATCGGCATGGCCGACGTGCTGCTCGTCGACGATCTCGTGAACCCCGACGTGCTGTGCCATGCGCGCGCCGGCGCGCAGATCGAGCACGTCGGCAAGCGCGGCGGCCATGCGTCGACGCCGCAGGAAGCGATCGTCGCCGCGATGCTCGCGCACCTGCGAGCGGGCCGCAGCGTCGCGCGGCTCAAGGGCGGCGATCCGTTCGTGTTCGGCCGCGGCGGCGAGGAACTGGTCGCGCTGGGCGCGGCGGGCTTTCCGGTCGAGATCGTGAACGGCATCACGGCCGGCATCGCCGCGCCGGCTGCGCTCGGCATCCCGGTCACGCAGCGCGGCGACGCGCAGGGCGTGATCTTCGTCACGGGCCACGGCGCGGGCGTCGACGAGCCCGACTGGCGTGCGCTCGCGGCCACGCGCATGACACTCGTGATCTACATGGGCATTCGCCGGCTCGACGCGATTGCCGCCGCGCTGCGCGACGGCGGCGTGCCCGGCGATATGCCGTGCGCGGCGATCGAGAATGCCACGCGACCCGAACAACGCCACGTACTCGCGACGCTTGATACGCTCGTCGATCGCGTCGGCACGACCGGACTCGGTTCGCCGGCGATCGTCGTGATCGGCCGCGTCGCGGCGCTCGCCGACGATCCGGCGGTGCGTGCGGCGCTCGGCGGCCACGCATGATGCGCGTCGCGCTCGGCATCGGCTTTCGCGCAGGCGTTACGGCCGCGCAACTCGATGCCGCGATCCGCGCGGCGCTGGCGCGTTACCCGGCCGCCGAACCGGCGCTCGTCGCGACGCTCGCCGACAAGGCGCGTGCCCGTGCGCTGCGCACGCTGTGCGCGCGCCGCGGCTGGCCGCTCGTCGCATTCGACGCGGTGCGGTTGGCGAGCCTTCCCGAACTGGCCGCGAGCGGTCCTTCGGACGCCGCGCTTGCACGCTTCGGCGTTGCCGGTGTGGCCGAACCCTGCGCGCAGCTCGCGGCGCCGCACGGCAGGTTGCTGGGCCCCAAATCCATCCGGGACGGCGTGACGGTCGCGCTCGCCGGCCCGCTCTGAACCCTTTGTTTCGCTTTCGACAGGACGATTTCCGATGAAGACCGATGCCGAATCCCATCAGCGGATGACCGAACGCCGCCGCGCCGGCCACGAGAAGAAGCAGGCCGCCGCCACCCAGGAAAAGGGCCTGCTGATCGTCAATACCGGCAACGGCAAGGGCAAGAGCACGGCTGCGTTCGGCATGGCCGTGCGCGTGCTCGGCCACGGCATGCGGCTCGGTGTCGTGCAGTTCATCAAGGGCGCGCTGCACACGTCCGAGCGCGACTTCCTCGGCGCGGTCGCGGAATGCGATTTCGTGACGATGGGCGACGGCTATACGTGGAACACGCAGAACCGCGACGCCGACATCGCGACCGCGCGCAAGGGCTGGGACGAGGCGCGCAGGATGATCGAAAGCGGCGACTACCGGATGGTGATCCTCGACGAGCTGAACACCGTGCTGAAGTACGAATACCTGCCGCTCGACGAAGTGCTCGCGACGCTCGTTGCGCGTCCGGATTCGGTGCACGTCGTCGTGACCGGCCGGCACGCGCCCGATGCGCTGATCGACGCGGCCGACCTCGTCACCGAAATGCGGCTCGTCAAGCATCCGTACAAGGAGCAAGGCGTGAAGGCGCAACGCGGCGTGGAGTTCTGAGCGTGCCGGCCTGCCCCGCGCTGTTCGTCAGCGCGCCCGCGTCGGGCCAAGGCAAGACGTCGGTGACGGCCGGCCTCGCGCGGCTGCACCGCCGGCTCGGCCGCCGCGTGCGCGTGTTCAAGACCGGGCCCGATTTTCTCGACCCGAAGCTGCTCGAACGCGCAAGCGGCGCGAGCGTGCATGCGCTCGATCTCGGCATGGTCGGCGAAGCCGGCTGCCGCGCGCTGCTCGCCGATGCCGCGCGCGACGCGGACCTGATCCTGATCGAAGGCGTGATGGGGCTATTCGACGGCACGCCGAGCAGTGCCGATCTCGCGGCCGCGTTCGGCGTGCCGGTCGTCGCGGTGATTTCGGCGAAGGCGATGGCACAGACGTTCGCGGCGATCGCGTTCGGGCTCGCGCGGTTCAGGCCGGGGCTGCCGTTTCACGGCGTGCTGGCGAACCGCGTCGGCTCGGCGCGGCATGCGGAACTGCTGCAACAGGCGCTGCCGGACGACCTGCGCTGGCTCGGGCACGTCCCGGCCGACGCGGGCATCGCGCTGCCGGAGCGGCATCTCGGCCTGCACCAGCCGGCCGACATCGACGATCTCGACGCGCGGCTCGATCGCGCGGCCGACGCGCTCGCGCAGACGGCGCTCGCCGAATTGCCGCCGGCCGTCGCGTTCGCGGAACCGGACGCCTCGGCGCCGCTGCCGCGCGCGCTCGCCGGCAAGCGGATCGCGGTGGCGCGCGATGCGGCGTTTTCGTTCATCTATCCGGCGAATCTCGCGCTGCTCGACGCGCTCGGCGTGCAGTTGCGGTTCTTCTCGCCGCTCGCCGACGAACCGGTGCCCGACGATTGCGACGCGCTGTTTTTGCCGGGCGGCTATCCGGAACTGCATGCGGCGACACTTGCGGCAAATGCCGCGACCGCGCGGACGATTCGCGCGCATGCGGCGGCCGGCCGGCCGATCGTCGCGGAATGCGGGGGGATGGTGTATCTGTGCGAATCGCTGACCGACGTGGACGGCTCGACGACGCCGATGCTCGGCGTGCTGCCGGGCCAGGCAACGATGCAGCGCCGGTTCGCGGCGCTCGGCATGCAGCAGCTCGACACGCGCACCGGGCCGATGCGAGGGCATACGTTCCACTATTCGCGGCTCATGACGCCGCTGGAGCCGGTCGCGCGCGCCGCGCGCCCAGACGGCGCGCCGGGCAGCGGCGAAGCCGTCTATCGCCACGGCGCGATCGTCGCGACGTACATGCACATGTACTGGCCGTCGAATCCGGATGCGGTCGTGGCGTTGTTCGGCGAGGCGGCGCTCTAGACTGATCGATGCCGCGGCTGCATCGAGGCGGCATCCTGTCGGGATCGAGCGTCGCTTTGCAGCGACTACGGCATTCGACGTGCGCGGCTACAGATGTCGCTCGATGTCCATTCGCTGATACTGGACCCGAATCACATCGATCGTGTCATCCGTTTCGCGGTAAAACACAACGTGAGATCCAGCTGGGTAGCGAAAATACCCGTCGCGAACGGCGCAAATTCGCCCCGTTTTTTTCCGCGCGCCAGCGCTTCCATGGTGGCAATCAGATCACGGTGATAGTGCTCTGCCTGCTCAGGAGACCAGTGCTCGGCGGTATAGCGCCAAATGTCTTCAAGATCGAGTTCAGCCAACGGGGTCAGCCGAAGTTGTCTGACTTTAACTGCCATGCGTTGCCCGCATGCGGGCGAGGAAGGCCTCGCTGTCGAAGAGTTTTGGCGCCCCGGACGCTTCGCCCGCCTTCAATGCTTCCTGCAACGCACGCATCTGCGTTTCGTGTGATTCCAGGAGCCGCAACCCGGCTCGCACGACGTCACTTGCGGAACCATATCGCCCCGATCGCACCTGAGCATCGACAAATTCGGCAAAGTGATCACCAAGGGAAACAGATGTGTTTCGCGACATGAGTCATCTCCTTTCGATGCGGCCATCATGTACCAATTTTTGGTACATCTCGCATTCATCTCCTACGAAGTCGAGCCAATGGTCCGCCCGGTGCTGCATGTCTCGCATCGCCCGTCACACCAGAAACGCCTCGGCCAGCTTCACCCAGTACGACGCACCGGTCGGCAGCGCCGCGTCGTTGAAGTCGTAGCCGGGGTTGTGCACCATGCAGCCGCCCTCCCCGTCGCCGTTGCCGATGATCAGGTAGCAGCCCGGCCGCTTCTCGAGCAGGAACGCGAAATCCTCGCTGCCGGTGAGCGGCACCATTCCGTCGATCAGATTGGCTTCGCCGACCCATTCATGCGCGACGCCGCGTGCGAACGCCGTCATCTCCACATCGTTGACGAGCACCGGATAGCGGCGCTGGTAGTCGATCGCCGCGGTCGCGCCGAACACGGCGGCCTGCGCGTGCACGACTTCCTTGATGCGTGTTTCGAGCAGGTCGCGTACCTCGGACTTCAGCGCACGCACCGACAGGCGCATCTGCGCACGATCGGGAATCACGTTCGGCGCCTCGCCCGCGTGGATCGCGCCGACCGTGACGATCGCCATGTCGAGCGGCGACACGTTGCGTGACACGATCGTCTGCAGCGCCAGCACGATCTGCGCGCACACGACGACGGGATCGATCGCCTTGTGCGGCACCGCGCCGTGACCGCCGCGGCCCTGCACGTCGATGACGACGGTATCCGACGATGCCATGAACGGCCCCGGCAGGAAGCCGAACTGGCCGGTCGGAAAGCCCGGCATGTTGTGCATCGCGAAGATCGCGTCGCACGGGAACTGCTCGAACAGCCCTTCGTCGAGCATCTTCTTCGCCCCGCCGAGCCCTTCCTCGGCCGGCTGGAAAATCAGGTTCAGCGTGCCCGAGAAATGGCGCTCGCGCGCGAGATGCTTCGCGGCCGCGAGCAGCATCGCCGTGTGGCCGTCGTGGCCGCACGCGTGCATCTTGCCGGCGATCGTGCTCTGGTACGGCAACCCGGTCGCCTCGTGGATCGGCAGCGCGTCCATGTCGGCGCGCAGGCCGAGGCGCTGCGTGCCATCGCCCACCTTCAATTGCCCGACGACGCCGGTGCCGCCGAGCCCGCGATGCACCGTATAGCCCCACGACTGCAGTTGTGCCGCGACGAGGTCGCTCGTCGCGAATTCCTCGAAACCCAGCTCGGGATGGGCATGGATGCGGTGCCGGATTTCGATCATTTCATCGGCAAGGCCTGCGGGGATCACGCTGTGCGCCACGGTGTCGTCTCCTGGTGTGCGGGGGAATGTGCACGCAAGAATAGTCCGTTCGATGGCAACCGGGCAGACGGAAAGTCGTCACGGTAGCAACTCGTGGTTGCCATGCGAAATCATCGCTCTCGCAGTGAGTGCCAGCCGGCCATCCGGACGACTGCCGCTGATGGTCCGGATACGTGAAACTGCGCGTTCCACGTCGATTTTCCGCCTAGGAGGATCCGGAGATGCTCGCTCAGATATCGGAAATACTTCCTGTACATCAAAGGGTTGCAGATTCTTGTTCATTTTTTGACGGTTGTACATTTTTTGTGTACGCTAACAAAAAAGTGAACAAGCGATCCCTCCCTGATGCCAGAGAACGCTACTCTCCCTCTGTCGGAACAGCACGTGCTCGACGACGCCTGCGCCGCGTTCGGCCGTGCAACCCGGCGCTTCAGCGCGCGGCCCGTGCGGGTGCCGGCTGCGTACCGTGCGCGCGCCGACGCGATGATCCGCTTCGACGTGGCCGGGCACGTATTCGACATGCCGGCGGCCGTGAGCCTGCGTGCCGAATCGCTGGCAGCCGCGCTCGCGGCGCTGCGCCGTCGCGGCGGCGATGCCACGAAGCCCGGCGAGCGGCCGCTGATGTTGGTCACGCCGCATCTTTCGGCCGAACTGGCGGCCGCGCTGATCGACCAGGGCATCCCGTTTCTCGACGTCGCCGGCAACACCTGCCTGATCCAGCCGGAGGCAACCATCATGATCGCTGGCCGGCCGAAACCGGCACGCGCGCCACGCCGGCACGCGTCGCGCGCAACCACGCCGAAGGGGCTGGCCGTGATGTTCGCCCTCGCGACGCAGCCAGGCCTCGTCGCACAGCCGTACCGGGGAATTGCCGCGGTGTCGGGCGTCGCGCTCGGCACCGTCAATCTCGCGATGGACGATCTGATCGCGCGCGGCCTGGTCGGGCAGCGCCGCAATGGTGAGCGCCTGATTCCCGACTGGCCGCGCTTCGTGCAGGAGTGGGCCTCGCTGTACCCGAGCCGCTTGCGCGCGAAACTGCCGAGCCGCCGGTTTGCCGGCCTGACGCCCGACTGGTGGCGCAGTTTCGATTTCGCGGCCTTCGATGCGCAGCTCGGCGGCGAGCCGGCGGCCGATCTGCTGACGCACGATCTGAAGCCTGCCGCGATCACCGTCTATACGCACGGCGCGGTGTCGAACCGGCTGCTGTTGCAGGCGCGCCTGCGCCCGGACGAGCAAGGCGACGTCGAAATCCTCGAAGCATTCTGGCCGCGCTCGCCGGCGCTCGACTGGCGCGAGCAGGATGTGCCGCTCGTGCCGCCGCTGCTGATCTACGCGGATCTCGTGTCGTCCGGGGACAGCCGCAATCTCACCGCCGCCGAACGGATTCATGACCGATACCTCGCCCATCCGCCCGCTTGAAGTCGACGCGAGCCGGCCGCTCGAACCGGCAGCGGTCGCGCTGTTGCAAGCGGTCGGCACGGCCTGCGCGCGCCTCGACGCAGCCTTCGTCGTCGCCGGCGCAACCGCGCGCGACATCCTGATGTGGCACGTCCACGGCATCCGGCCGGTGCGCGCGACCCGGGACGTCGACGTTGCCGTGTGCGCGGTGAGCTGGCCGTTTCACGCGCAACTCGTCGACACACTCGTCGCGACGGGGCAATTCACGCGTGCGCCCAAACAGCAGCAGAAACTGCTGTTCGACAGCGGCACGCACGGCTTTCGCACCGAGCTCGATCTCGTGCCGTTCGGGCCGCTCGAAACGACGCCAGGCGAGATCGCCTGGCCGCCGGGCGGCGAATTCGTGCTGACCGTGCTGGGCTTTCAGGAAGCGGTCGATACCGCACTGGCCGTGTCGATCGGTGCGGACAACGTGGTGCCGGTGGCGAGCCTGCCTGCGCTTGCGTTGCTGAAATTGCTCGCGTGGAAGGACCGGCGCGCGCGCCAGAACAGCGACGCATACGACTTGCTGTTCCTGCTGCGCCATTACCACGACGCCGGCAATCGCGAACGCATCTGGGATGCCGCGCCGGACCTTCTGGAAGTGCATGCGTTCCAGCCGGGCCTTGCCGCGGCCGGCCTGCTCGCACGAGATGCAAAACGGATCGCTTCGCCACAAACGCGCGACGCCGTCCGCACGCTCTTGTCCGACGAAGCGACTTACACAACGCTCGGCCAGGATCTGCTGGCCCGTGCGTTCGCGTCGCTGCCGGGTGAATTCAGCGACGACGCCGACCGGTATCTCGATGCGTTCCGCCGCGCGTTTCTCGTTGATTCGCCCGCTCCGCACGCATGACGCGCTGCCGAGCAGCAGCGACGTCATCGCACTTTCGGCCGGACGTGTTCATGCCGCCCAGTCCTCGAGCGACAACCCCTCGACGCGGCCAAATTCGCGGCCGTTGTTCGTGACGAGCACCGCGCCCGCCGCGATCGCATGCCCGGCAATCGACGCATCGTTTGCGCCGATCGGCGTGCCGCGCGCGGCGAGATCCGCGCGGATCGCGGCCGTGGCATCGACTGCCGCCGTATCCCACGACAGCACGCCGTCCAGCCGCGAGACGAAGGCCGTCACGAGTTCCGCATGCTTCGGCGACGCCTTCCTGTCAACCGCGCCGAACCGCATCTCGGCATAGGTGATGGCCGACACGACGATCCGGTGCTGCGCATTCACGCACGACTGCAGCCGCGACAGCACCACGGGCGGCCGTTCGCGCATGATGAACGAACAGATGTTCGTATCGAGCATGTAGAGCGTGGTCACCGGCTGGACTCCGTCGGCGCGTCGGCGTCGCCGGACAGGTCGAAACGACCGGGCTCGATGACGGCCGGGCGTTCGGCGAGGAAATCGGCATCGGCCAGCGGTTCGTTCGCGAACGACAGCCACGTCGGACGTACCGGCCGCAGCAGCAATGTGTCGCCCTCGCGGCGGATCTCGAGTTCCGTCACCCCTTCGAACTCCATGTCCTTCGGGATGCGGATGGCCTGGTTACGGGCATTCTTGAAAATGGAAACGGTGCGCATGAGCCACTCCATGGGAGTACGATGCGTCCATTTTATGCATATGCCGGCATATGTCAATTTGACGGGGTGCGAATCGGGCGTCGCGTCCCACGTTGTCGCGGATGTTCGGGTCATGTTGCCGGCCTGTCGTCGATGAAGGGAGTGATCGATTCTTCACGACGCAGGCCGCGCGGTCCATATCCCGGACGGCCGATGCACACGCATCGCAAGGCCGCGCGCAACGCCGCACCGACGCTGCGCGTGGCGCCCCGTCACGGCAACCGGAAAGTGTCAAAGAACGTATCGCGCTCGATCACGGTGAGCGCTGCCCGCTTGTGCGGGAAGTCGAACTCCTTCAGCGTGTAGAACCCGAGCCGGTGCATGTACGCGATGTGCCGCACGTGATCGACGCGCGGCTCGCCGACGAGCCGCTGCGTGCGCGGTTCGTCGACGAACATGTAGTGCAGCACCCCGCTCCACCACGCATGCAGCTTGCCGGCGCTCTGGAAGCGCGAGTCGCCGATCAGCAGGTGCAGCCCGCGATCGTAGTCGTGCGCGTCGTAGAACGGCGCGAGACGGTCCTCCTTCGCCCAGTAGAACTCGAAATAGCCGAACGGCGTGTCGTCGAAATAGCCGATCATCGGGTGCATGTGCGGATCGGCAAGCCGTTCGGCGAGATACGCCGCATGCTCGTCGCGCGTGCCGCGCTGATCCCAGAAATGCGCGACGCGATCGAGGTTCATCCAGCCGCTGAACAGGTCCGCGTGCGCGTCGATGTCGACGGTGCGCAGGCTGAACGTCATCCCGACCTGCGGCATGTACCGCGCATAGATCTCGCCGGCCGGCGACGGCGGCCGCACCGGATGCCGGTGGCCGTCCGTGATCGCGTAGCGCAGCGGCATCCCGCCCGATGCAGGCGCCTTCAGCCACGGCCGCGGGTTCTGCCAGAACGTCGTACGCGACACGGTGAGCCGCAGCGTGTCGCCCGCGACCTGCGCGCCGTCGATCACGCCCTCGCGCACCGCGCGCGCGACGTACGACTCGACGGCTGCCGCGTCCGCGCCGGCGAGCGGCACCGAGATCATCGCGATGTCGTGCCGCGTGTCGGTGTTGAACAGCGCGACGAACGCCGCGAGCAGCGCGTCCGGCGCATCGTCGGGCCGCCATGCGTCGAGCGTGTGCTCGACGATCGACACGCCCTGCCCCTGCGCGGCGCCGTCGAGCGCGGCAGCCACCTCACCTTCGACGGCGTCGGCGGCGCCGGCCGGTTTCGTCAGCGTGTCTTCCATCAAAGTACTCCCGCGTCGTGGCGGTCGGCGAGGACGTGCAGCCCCCGCTCGAGCGCCGGGAACAGGCTGCGCTGGAAGTTGTTCCAGCGCAGTTCGAGAATCGTGTCGTCCGGCGCGATCGGCGTGTCGAGCACGTCGCTGATCACCTCGCCGGAATCGATGCCGTTGTCAACGTAGTGAAACGACGCGCCCGTCATCGTCACGGGCGCGACGGACGACGTCGTGCCGCTCGCCCAGTCGACCCGTTCGCCGCGCGCGCCGTGCAGCGCGTCGAGCGTCGCCCAGGCGCCGCGCCGCTGGTACGGCGAATCGTCGGCCGTGATGCCCGGGTGGATGTTGGCGATGCGCCGGTGAAAGCGCGCGCCGGGCCGCACGAGCTCGTCGAGGATCACGAGCAGCCCGTCGAGCACGACGATGTCGGCGTCGAGTTCGAGCAGGCGCTCGAGCAGGCGCCGCTCGAACGCCTGTTTGCCGGCCACGCGCTCGCGCGCGTCGCGCGGCAGCCGCCGGTACGTCGACGCAATCGTGCAGAACAGTTCGTCGACCGGCCGGCCCTGCACCGTCAGGCCTTCCGGCAGGATCCACGGCCGGCCCGGTGTACGTGCGAAGCCGTAGTCGGCGACTTTCGCGCGGTCGGCGGGCGACCCTTCGTCGTCGTCGACGATCACGCCCTGCAACGTATAGCGTTCGCCGAGCGGAGAATCGTTCAGGCGCTCGACGAGGAATTCGAGCGGCGCCTTCATGTAGCGCGTGCCGCCGCGATAGGCGACCGGCTGGCCGGCACGATCGGCCGCGCCGTTGCGCAGCGACTGGATGTAGACGAGATTTTTCTTCGGCATGGATGCGTCGTGGAAAAGCGGACGAAGGCGCCGCGGCCGGCCCGCGCCGGCCACGAAGGCCGGCCGGCTGGCCGCGGCGCGCGACGTCACCAGTTGTATTTCGCGGTCGCGATGACCGTGCGGTCGGTCCCGAACACGCAGACGTTCATCGACTGGCAACCGCTGATGTAATGGCGGTTGAACAGGTTCGTCCCGTTCACGGCGAAGCGCCAGTTACGCGTGTCGTAATGCAGGCCCGCGTCGAACAGCGTGACGCTCGATACCGTCAGCGAGTTGTCGGCCGCGCCGGCCGACGCGCTCTGGTAGCGAATGCCGCCGCCGAGGCCGAAGCCCGCGAGCGGCCCCGTGTGCCACGTCCAGTCGGTCCACAGCGACGCCATCTGGCGCGGACGCGGAATGTCGACCGGCCAGTTGTTCAGCGAGACGTCGTTGGCCTGCACGTTCTTCACGTCCTGATAGACGTACGACGCGATCACCGACAGGTTCCGCGTGACCTTGCCGGTCGCGCTCAGCTCGATCCCGCGCGAACGCACCTCGCCCGTCTGCACCGACTTCGTGCCGGTCGGGTCCTGGCTCGGCAGCGCCGACGTGAGCACGTTGGTCTGGTTGATCTGGTAGATCGCCGCGTTCAGCATCAGGTTCTTGCCGGGCGGCTGCCAGCGCAGGCCGGCCTCGATCTGCTTGCCGCGCGTCGGCTGTGGCAGCCCGCCGCCGAGCAGGTTCACGCCGATCAGCGGGTTGAACGACGTCGCGTAGCTGACGTACGGCGACAGACCGTAGTCGCCCTGGTAGGTCAGGCCGACGCGGCCGGTGAACGCCGTGACGTCCGCCTTCGTCGACGTGCCTGCCGCACGATCGTCCTGGCGCATGTTGACCCAGTCCTCGCGGCCGCCGAGCGTCAGCGTCCAGCGGTTCCACTTGATCTGGTCCTGCGCGTACAGGCCGAACGTGTTCATCGTCGTGTACGTGTTGGTGCGGAACGTCGCGTCGGGCGTGAACACCGCCGTCGTGACGGGCTGGTACACCGGGTTGTAGATGTTCAGCGGCGGCGCGGCGGCCAGCCACTCGCTGTCGGTCGCGGTCTGGCGGTTGTACTGGAAGCCGAGCAGCAGCGTGTGCTGCAGCGGGCCCGTCGCGAAGCGGCCCTCGAGGTTGTTGTCGATGTCGAAGCGGCTGTAGTTCATCTGGAACACGCCGGCCCAGCGCGACACGTCGGTCGTGCTGCCGTCGACGAAGCCGTTGCCGAACACCGAGCCGTTGTCGAGCGACAGGTGCATCAGGCGCGTGTTCTGGCGGAACGTCCACGCCGGCGTCAGGTTGCGCTCGAACTGGTAGCCGACCGACCACTGCTTCTTGCGGTAGTAGTTGAAGGCGCCGTCGCCTTCGTAGACGTCCTTGTTGATCTGGCCGTTCGGGTTCGGCAGCACCGTGCCCTGCGCCGGCACGAAGTTCGACGAGATGTCGCCCCAGTCCTGCAGGTACGTCGCGGACAGCGTCAGCGACGTATCCGCGTCCGGGCGCCAGCGGAACGACGGCGCGAGCGCGACGCGCTGGTCGTTGTTCGGGCCGGTCAGCGCATTGCCGTCGCGCGCGACGCCGACGAACCGGTAAGCGTACTTGCCGTCCGGGTCGAGCTTGTCGCCGACGTCGATCATGAACTGCTTGCGCGCGTAGTTGCCGATCTGCACCCCGGCTTCGCGCACGCGCTCGCCGTCGGCGAGCTTGGTCTGTACGTCGATGATCGCGCCCGGGTCGCCCGCGCCATACAGCACCGAGGTCGGCCCGCGCAACACGCTGATGCTGTCGATCATGTACGGATCGACGCGCCAGCTCGCGAGGTTGATCGTGTTCGGCACCTGCAGCCCGTTCACGTAGGCGGTCGGCGTGAAGCCGCGCAGCGCCGCGTACCAGTCCGAGCGGTTGTCCGAACCGTACGACGAGAAGCCCGGCACGTAGCGCAGCGCCGCGTTCACGTCGGTGGCGCCGGTCATCTCGATCTGCTGCGCGGTGACGACGTTGATCGTCTGCGGGATCTCGTTGAGCGGCGTGTCGGTCTTGGTGCCGCTTCTGCTGCGCTTCGCGACGAGCCCGACCGTGCCGTCGCTTGCCGAGGCCGCGTTGACGGTGATCGCCGGCAGCGTGCCGTTTTGCGCACCGGTCGACGTGCTGGTCGCCGCACCGTTTTGCGCACTGCTGGCCGACGCCGCGGCGCCCGCGTTCACGGCCGGCGCCGTCTGGGCGTATGCGTGCCCTGCTGCCGCCATCCCGAACGCCACGCTTGCCGCGGCGGCGATCGCACGCAAACGCGTGCCTGTTGCCCACTCCATCTTTCTCTGCTCCACTTTTTTCATGCGGTCTCCGACCGCGCCTTTGTCAAAGAGCGAAAGCCATCCGGCCCGCGCTCACCCCGTTTTCCCGTCGTTTTTCATGCGATGCCCGGGTCGCGCCTTCGTCATGGGCGGACGCGATCCCGTCTTCGAGCGACGCGCAGATTTCGTCCGCGCGGCGCGCCAGTACCGACAGCAGCGTGTCGGACAAGCCGTGGCTGTCTTCGCAGCAGCCTTGCAGGTAGATGCGCGGCGTGAAGTGCTCGGGTGTCGCGAGCAGGTAGTCGCGCGTGACGTCGCCGCGCGTGAGCGCATCGCCCAGGTGCGGCGCGAGCCCTTCGAGCAGCGCCGAATGCGTGTCGCGGCGGTAGCCGGTCGCGAGTACGAGCGCGTCGAAGCGCTCGACGCGCGTGGCGCCGCTCATCCGGTCGCGCAGCGTCAGCTCGACGCGGCCGTCGGCGGTGCGCACCGCGGCCTCGATCGCGCTGTTCGCGAGCAGTGCGTGGCGCGGCGTGCCGTCGATGCGCTGCAGGTACAGCATTTCGTAGATCTGCTCGATCAGCGGCCGGTCGACCACCGCGTAGTTCGTGTCGCGATAGCGCTCGAGCAGCGCGCGGCGCGCGTCGTGCGGTTGCGCATAGACGACATCGGTGAACTCGGGACTGAAGATTTCGTTGACGAACGGGCTGTCGTCGGCTGGCTTCAACGCGCCTGCGCGCATCACGAGGCTCGCGTCGACGTGCGGGAAGCGGCGCGCGAGATCGATGAAGACCTCGGCCGCGCTCTGCCCCGCGCCGATCACCGCGACGCGGCGGCGCTCGCCGTCGGGCGACGCGACGAGCCGGTCGATGTCGGTCAGGTACGACGACGAATGGATCACGCGGTCGCGGCCGAGCGCGGCGAACGCGTCGGGAATCGCGGGCGTGCCGCCGACGCCGACCGACAGCGCGCGCGTGACACGCTGGCGCTCGTGGCCGGCCGCGTCGCGCGACAGCACGCGCAGCGCGTCGATCTTCGCGCCGTCGCCGCGCACGGGCTCGATCCCCAGCACGGTCTCGCTGTAATGGACGCGATCGTCGAACGCGTCGGCCACCCAGCTCAGGTAGTCGTGGAATTCGACGCGGGTCGGATAGAAGTTCTTCAGGTTGACGAATTCGTTCAGCCGGCCGCGTTCGAACAGGTAGTTGATGAACGTGTAGCGGCTTTTCGGATCGCGCATCGTGACGAGATCCTTCAGAAACGAGATCTGCATCCGGCAGTCCTCGAGCAGCATCCCGCGATGCCAGCCGAACTCCGCCTGGCGCTCGATGAAGCAATGAGCGAGCGTGTGCGCGCCGCTGCGCTCCGCGAGGCGCACGGCCAGCGCCAGATTCGACGGCCCGAAGCCGACGCCGATCAGGTCGAATACGGTTTCTCTCTGCATGTCTCTCAGCTCCCTTTATCGGTGAATCCGGCCCGTCAGACGTGACGGCCGGAGAAGAACGTCTCGCGCAGCGTGCGCATCCACAGCGGCTGCGCGTCGGCCAGCGCCAGACGGCGCTGCCGCGCGAAGCCATGCCGCGCGAGATGGTCGGCAACCCGCGCGTGGCCGGCCGGGACGGCACAGCCGACCGCTTCGGTACGCGGGTCGTCGAGAAACAGGTAATGCACGACGGACGGCAGCCAGCCGGCCACGCACTGCGGGCCGCGCCAGCGCGACTCGCCGACCAGCATCCGCAGCCCGCGGTCGTAGTCGCGTGCCGCGACGTGCGGCGCGAGCGCATCTTCCTTCAGCCAGACGGCCTCGAAGTACGCGAACGGTTCGCCGTCGAAGCAGCCGACGAGCGGCGTGACGTGCGGATCGGCGCCGGGGGCGACACCCGGCGCGCCTTCCGTGCTGCGTTGCGCGGGTTGCGCGCCCGGCCAGCCGTCGCGCACGCGCGGTTCGTCGAACCAGCGCGCGAGCCGTTCGGCGTCCTCCGCCGGCTGCCAGCCGCGCAACGTGAAGCGCACGCCGAGCGCCGGCAGGTCGCGTGCGTAGACGTCGCCGCGCGGCGCGGGCGGACGGCGCGGGTGACGCCGGCCATCGGTGAGCATCGGCAGCGTCGCGCACGGCAGGTGCGGGCCGACGAGCCACAGGTCGGCCTGTTGCGCCCAGCCGTCGCGCACGCAGCGGCCGGCGTCGGCGAGCACGCCGCTCGCGCGCAGCGCATCGAGCGCGACCGCCGGCCACGCGGCCGGATCGAGCCGGATCGCCGCGTGGCGTGCACTGTCCGAAAACGCAGCGGCCAGCGCCGCCAGCAGCGCACGGCGCTGGTCGGCCGGCGCCGCGCGATGGTTGTAGGCGACGAGGCGCAGTGCGCCGTCGTCGCCGAGCTGCGCACGCAGCAGCTGTGCGCCGATGCCGTCGCCCTGCGCGACGCGGATCTCCGTGCCGTCGCGCATCGCGAACAGGCCGTCCGCGAACGCGAGGCGGTAGGTATCGAGCATCGTGAAGCCGTCCGGACGCACTTCAGCCAGCATGGCGCGCCTCCTGTCCTGTTTCCGCTTGTGCAGCGAGCCGTGCGCCGAGGGCCGCGAGCGTCGGCGACGCGAACACGTCGGCGACCGTCAGCGCATGACCGGCACGGCTGGCCGCGTCGACGAAGCGCACGACGTCGAACGACGTCGCGCCGGCTTCGAACAGGTCCGTATCGGCCTCGGGCGCGGGCGTCGCGAACGTATCGGACCACAAGGCCGCGAGCACGACCGCCGCGTGCGATGACGGCGCGTGGCCCCGTGCCTGCGCGCCTGCATGTGCGCTGAACGCGGCGTGCGTGGCGACGCGTGCGTCCGGCGCACCGAGCGCGGCTTCCGGCGCGCCGGCGAAGCGGGCGACTTCATCGTGATAGACGTCGACGAGCGCCTCGACGAAACCGTGGTCGAGCAGTTCGTCCGCATACGAGAACGCAGCGCTCACGCGGCCGTCCGGATGCTCGACGACATCCAGCTCGAGCGTGAACACGACGCGATGGCGCACGTCGTCGAATCCGGCGAGCGACAGGCCAGTCCAGTCGCGCGCGGCGGCGCCGGTGGGACGCAGGTAGTTGAACATCACCTGGAACAGCGGATTTGCTTGCGCGGCACGCGGTGCGCGCAGCGCGGCGACGACGTCGACAAACGGCACGTCGGCATGCGCGTACGCGGCGAGCGCCGTGTCGCGTACTTGCGTCAGCACGTCCGCGCGGCGGGCAGCCGGGTCGATCCGCGTGCGCACGACGACCGAGTTGATGAACAGGCCGAGCGCTTCGCGCGCCGCGTCGCCGGTGAGCTCACGCGTCGACGCCAGCACGCCGACCGGCTGGTCGGCCGCCCCCGTCGTGCGGAACAGCGCGGTATTGAGCGCCGCGTGCAGCAGCATCGGCAGCGTCGCGTGCGCGGCCGATGCTGCGCCGCGTGCGGCGCGGATCAGGTGCGCATCGAATTCGAACGCGATGCGGGCGGCGCGCCATTGCGGGTCGGCCGGTGCGTCCATGCGCTGCGGCAGCACGCGCGACGGCAGATCGGCCAGCGCATCCCGCCAATACGCGACGCGGCCCGGATGGCACGGCGCCGGCAGCACGAGCGGTACGGCCGGTTGGACGGCCTCGTCGGCCGGCATGGCGCTGCCCTGCACACGGGCGACATAGCGTGCGCGCACCGCATCGAGCCAAAGCTCGATCGATTCGCCATCCGACACGATGTGATGGATCGTCACCGACAGCACGTGGTCGTCCGCACCGAGCCGCAGCACGCGGGCACGCCACAGCGGCGCGTCGGCCGCGAGGTCGAACGGCGCGAGTGCATCCTCGTCGGTCAGCGCCGCCGCGCGGGCAAGTGCATCGGCTTGCGCCGACAGGTCGATCACCGGCAGTTCGACAGCAACGTCCGCATCGATCCGCTGGCCCGGCAGCGCGCCGTCGCGCGCAACGAGTCGCGTGCGCAGCGCCGGATGCACGGCGGCCGTAGCCGAGAACGCGGCGCGCAGCGCATCGACGTCGAGCGGGCCGCGCACGCGCAGCGCGACCGGAATGTTGTATGCGGCGCTGTCCGGCTGCGCGCGCCACAGGAACCACAGGCCGAGCTGCGCGGGCGACAGCGGCCACACGCCGTGCGCATCGGGCCTGGCCACCGCGACGCCCGGCGCTGCGGCGCCGGCATGCGCGGCGCGCGGCGCATCGGCCACCTGCAGCGCGTATTGCGCCAGCACGGGCGCCTCGAACAGCGCACGCACCGGGACGTCGCGGCCGAGCCGCTCGGCCACGCGCGTCGCGACGCGCACGGCAGCGAGCGAATGGCCGCCGAGATCGAAGAAATGATCGCCACGGCCGACGCGTTCGAGATTCAGCACGTCGCACCAGATCGCCGCGAGCGCGGCTTCGTCGCCATCGTGCGGCGCCTCGTACGCGCGTTCGACGCGCACCGGTGCCGGGAGCCGCGCGCGGTCGACCTTGCTGTTCGCATTGCGCGGCAGCGCGTCGAGCACGATCAGTTGCGCGGGCACCATGTAGTCGGGCAGCGTGCGGCGCAGGTGCGCGTCGAGCGTCGCGGCTTCGACCGGCTGTGCAGCCGCCTGCGCATCGGCGGTCAGCTCGACATACGCGACCAGCTGCGCGAGCGCGCCTTGCCCGTGCACGACCGCGCACGCTTCGCGCACGGCGTCGTGCGCGGCCAGTTGCGCTTCGATCTCGCCAAGCTCGATGCGCAGCCCGCGCAGCTTCACCTGGTGATCGACGCGGCCGATGAAGTCGAATACGCCGTCCGCGCGACGGCGCACGAGGTCGCCGGTGCGATACAGCCGCGCGCCCGGCGCACCGTACGGGTCGGGCACGAAGCGCTCGGCCGTCAGCGCCGGACGGTCGAGATAGCCGCGCGCGACGCCGATCCCCTCGCCGCCCAGGTACAGTTCGCCGATCACGCCGACCGGCAGCGGATGCAGCCGCGCGTCGAGTACATGGGCCGTACGCGCGCCGACCAGCGTGCCGATCGGCAGATACGCGGCGTCGCCGAGCGTCGCGAGATCGTCGCCGGGCCGGAACATCCACAGCGTCGGCGTGATGACCGTCTCGGTCGGGCCGTAGCCGTTGACCACGCGCACGTTCGGCAGCGCGCGGCGCAGCAGCGCGAACGCCTCGCGCGAGGTCGCCTCGCCGCCGACGGTCAGCGAACGCAGCGTCGGCGGCGCACCGTGCGCGATCGCCCATTCGGCGAGCTGCGCGGCGCAACCGGGCGGCACGTAGGTCATCGTCACGCCGTCGCGGACCATCATCGCGCAGGTCTGCGCGGGCGGCCACAGCACGTCGGCCGTCACCGATACGGCGGCGCCCGACATGTATTGCGAAAACCAGCCTTCGTGCGCGCCATCGAAGTTGACCGACTGGAACAGCAGGAACACGTCGTTTTCACCCGCACCGTAGCGCGCGGCGATCGCCGCGCAATGCAGCGCGAACGACGCATGGTCGACGATCACGCCCTTCGGCTTGCCGGTCGAACCCGACGTGTAGATCGCGTAGGCGGCATGCCCCGGCAGCACGTCCGGCAGTGCGACGTGTTCGGCTTCGTCGAGCGTATCGATCGCATCGGCACGCCATACGCGCAGCGCCGGCAGTTCGGGCAGCGAAGCGGCGCTCGCGCCGTCGGTCAGCACGTGCGCGATGTTCGCGTCGCCGACGATCTGCGCGAGCCGTTCGCGCGGATGCGCGGGATCGAGCGGCACGAACGCGGCACCCGACTTCAGTACGGCGATCAGCGCGACGAGCAGGTCGACCGAGCGTTGCAGCGCGACGCCAACTCGCATCTCGGGCCGTACGCCGGCCTCGACCAGGTGACGCGCCAGGCGCGCCGCACGCGCGTCGACTTCGCCGCGTGTCAGCGCGCGGTCGATATCGGCGACACCGCGAGCGTCGGGCCGCGCCTGGGCATGCGCGGCGATGCGTGCATGCACGGGGACGAAGGGTTCGCCTGCTGTCGCGCCTGCCGGCGCATTCCACGCAAAAAGCTGCGCGCGTTCGGCGGCGGGCAGCCAGTCGAGATCGCCGACCGGCATGTCGGGGTGTGCAAGCGCATCGGTCAGCAGCGTGACGAAGCGTGCGGCCAGGCGCGCGATCGCGTCGGCATCGAACAAATCGAGCGCATAGATGAATGCCGCGTCGAACGTACCGTCGGGCGTCGCCTCGACGGACAGCGTCAGGTCGAATTTCGCGGACGGCGTGCCGGACGGCAGCAACGCAGCCGAAGCCGCGCCGAGCGCCGGCAGCGCACGGCGTTCGCCATACGCGGCCATCACCTGGAACAGCGGATGGTGACTCGCGCTGCGCGGCACGCCGAGCGCGTCGACCACCTGCTCGAACGGCACGTCCTGGTGCATCTGCGCGTCGACGAGCGCGCGCTGCGTGCGCGCGACCAGCGACGAGAAATCGCCGTGCGCGGGCACGTCGACGTCGATCGCCAGCGTGTTGACGAAGAAGCCGATCAGACCGGCGACTTCCGCGCGTTCGCGGTTCGCGGCCGGCACGCCGACGCAGATCCGTGCGTCGCCGGTCGCACGCGCCAGCAGCGCATCGAGCGCGGCGAGCAGCACGGCGAACGGCGTCGCGCCCGACGCAGCGGCAAAGGCACGCAGTTGCGCGCCGACGCGCGCGTCGAGCGAAAACACATGGCGCGCGCCGCGCGCACTGCGGCGCGCCGGCCTTGCCGTCGCGCCCGGCAGCGTCAGCACGCCGCGTTGCGGATCGAGCCGTTCGCGCCAGAACGCGAGCTGGCGATCACGTTCGCCGGCATCGAGCCAGCGGCGCTGCCACAATGCGTAATCGGCGTACTGGATCGGCAGCGGCGCGAGCGGCACCGGTTCGCCCGACGCGTACGCGCGATAGAACGCCGCAAGTTCTTCGAGCATCACGCCCGATGACCAGCCGTCCGACACGATGTGATGCACGGTCAGCGCGAGCCAGTGATGCGTCGCGTCGAAGCGCACCAGGTGCGCACGCACGAGCGGCGCCGCGCCGAGATCGAACGGCTCGGCTTCGTCGGCCGTCGCGACCGTTTCCGCGCGCGCCACGCGCTGTGCGTCCGGCAGCGCTTCGAGATCGGTTTCGCGCCACGGGCAGCGCAGCGGCGCGTGGATCGTCTGCGCGACGCCGTCCCGCGCTTCGTCGAAGGTCGTGCGCAATGATTCATGACGGGCGATCAGCGCATCGCAGGCGAGCCGCAGCGCGTGCACGTCGAGCGGGCCCGTCAACGCCAGGCGCTCGGTGATGTGATACGCGTCGGGCGCATCGATCAGCCGCGCGTGCAGCCACAGCCGTGTCTGCGCGAACGACGCCGGCACGCGATCGCTGCGCGGCGTGCGCGGCGGGATCGGCAGCACGCGGAAGTCGATGCCGGCCGCGCCGAGCTTGTCGATGAAGACCGCGCGCTGCGCGTCGGGCAGTTGCGCGAAACGCGTCGCGAGCGCGAGCCAGTCGGGTTGAACCTTCGTCATCCGTCGTCCTTATTGGGTTTCCAGTTCGCCGAGCAGCGCGTCGATCGCGCTCGCCGCATCGGTCTCGCCGCGCGCCGCGCAGGCCGCGTCGATCGCTTCCGCGCAGCGCGCCAGCGTGCGCGTGTCGAACAGCGTGCGCAGCGGCAGCGCGAGCCCCCAGTGCAGGTTGGCTTGCGCATGGGCCTGCGTCGCGAGCAGCGAGTGACCGCCGAGCAGGAAGAAATCGCCGTCGCGGCCGATCGCGTCCACGTGCAGCACGCGCTGCCAGATCTCCGCGAGCGCGCGCTCGGTATCGGTCGCGAGTTCGACGGCTTCGGCCGTTTCGCGCACCGGGGCCGGCAGCGCATGGCGGTCGCACTTGCCGTTCGGCGTGACGGGCAATGCATCGAGCTCGATCAGTTGCGACGGCACCATGTAGGCCGGCAATTGCGCGCGCAGTGCGTCGAGCAGCGCCGCGCGGTCGAGCGGGCCTGCGTCGCCACGGGCGACATAGCCGATCAGTTGCTCGTCGCGCACGATCACGACCGCATCGTTCACGCCGGGCGCCGCGCGCAGCAGCGCTTCGATCTCGCCCGGCTCGATCCGCTGGCCGCGCAGCTTCACCTGCGTGTCGACGCGGCCGAGGTAGTCGAGCGCGCCGTCGGCCCGCCGGCGCGCGAGGTCGCCGGTGCGGTACATGCGCGCGCCCGGCACGAACGGATCGGGCACGAAGCGCTCGGCGGTCAGCGCCGGACGGCCGAGGTAGCCGCGCGCGAGGCCCGCGCCCGCGAGATACAGTTCACCGGTCGCGCCGGCCGGCACCGGCTGCCACGCGGCATCGAGCACGTGCAGTTGCAGGTTCGCGATCGGATGACCGATCGGCACCGCGACCGCGTGCGCGTCGGCGGGGCCGCAAGTCCAGTGCGACACGTCGATCGCGGCTTCGGTCGGCCCGTACAGGTTCACGAGCGTCGCGTTCGGCAAGAGGCGCGCCATCTTCGCGACGAGTTCGGGTGCGAGCGCCTCGCCGCTCGCGACGATCAGGCGCACGCTGTCGCATTGCGCGGCGGCCGAGAAGTCGTCGAGATGCGCGGCGAACGCGGCCAGCATCGACGGCACGAAATGCAGGACCGTCACGCCGTGCGCGTGGATCGCGGCCGCGAGACGCGCCGGGTCGCGATGGTCACCGGGTGCGGCGATCGCGAGCTTCGCGCCGATCGCCAGCGGCCACACGAATTCCCAGACCGACACGTCGAAGCCGAACGGTGTCTTGTGCAGCACGACGTCGTCGCGCGTCAGCCGGTACGCGTGCTGCATCCACGCGATCCGGTTCGCCAGTGCGCCGTGCGTATTGCCGGCACCTTTCGGCTTGCCGGTCGAGCCGGACGTGTAGATCAGGTACGCGAGCTGCGCGTCGTCGATCGCGGCGGCCTCGCTCGCGGGCGTGTCGCCCGCATCGTCGGCAAGCAGATCCGCCACCGTCAGCAACTGCGTGTCGGCGCCCTCGCCCAGCGCGGCCTCGACCTGCTCGCGCAGATGGGCCTGCGTGATCGCGACGGCCGGCCGCGCGTCGCGCAGCAGGTACGCAATGCGCTCGGCCGGATAGTCGGGGTCGACCGGCAGGTACGCGGCGCCGGCCTTCAGCACGCCGACGAGCGCCATCACCATGTCGAACGAACGCTCGACGCACAGCGCGACCGGCGTGTCGGGTTGCACACCGCGCCGGCGCAGCGCGGCCGCGATGCGCGACGTCGCCCCATCGAGTTCGCGATAGGTCGCGCGATGCACGCCGCCGTGAACGTCGGCATATTCGAGCGCGATCGCATCGGGCGTCGCCTGCGCCGCGTCGACGAATTGCAGGTGCAGCGGCTGCCGTTGCGACGCCGGCCATGCGCGCGCCGTATCCTGGGCGAGCGCCAGTGCGTCGCGGGCGACTTCGTCGGCGATCGACAGCGTGCCGAGCAGCGCGTCCGGCGTGCGCGCCAGCGCATCGAGCGCGCAGGCGAACGCACGGTGCCAGGTCTCGACCTGCCGTGCATCGACGCGGGCGGTGTCGTAACCGTAGTCGATCGTCAGTTCGGCGCCGCTTTCGATGACCAGCGTCAGCGCAAAATCGGTCGCTTCGATGCTGCGTACGCCGCTCAATGCCAACGCACGCGGATCGGCGTCGCGCGCCGTGTCGTCGACCGGGTAGTTCTCGAACACGACCAGCGTGTCGAACAGTGCGCCGCCCGCTCCGCGCGCCCAGCGCTGGATGTCGGCGAGCGGCGTGTGCGCATGCTCGGCGGCGGCCGCGTTCTCGCGCTGCAGCGCTTGCAGCCAGTCGGCCGCGCGTTGCTGCGGGGCCGGTGCGGTAATCACCGGCAACGTGTTGATGAACAGGCCGAGCACCGCGTCGACGTCCGCGAGCGCGTCGGGACGGCCCGCGACGGTCGCGCCGAACGCGACGGCCGGCTGGTGTGTCATCCGCTGCAGCGCGAGCGCCCATGCGCCCTGCACCAGCGTGTTGACGGTCAGCTTCAATGCACGCGCCGTCTGCGCGACGCGCGCCATCGCGTCCGCATCGAGCGTCGCGCGCCACGTGACCATCTCGGCATCGGCGCGATCGGCCGTGCGCTCGGCAATCAGCGTCGGCGCATCCAGACGCGCAAGACGTTCGGTCCAGAAGCGCTCGTCGGCATCGCGGTTGCGCGTGCCGAGCCATGCGATGAAGTCCCGGTAACGCAGTGGCGGACGGCTCGCGAACGGCGACACGGCATCCGGGTCGCGATAGTCGCGCAACACGTCGGCGAGCAGGCGCGCGGTGCTCCAGCCGTCGAGCAGCACGTGATGGCGCGTCCACACGACGCGCCATGCGTCGTTCGACACACGGATCAGCGTGAGCCGCATCAGCGGCGGCTCGCGCCAGTCAAAGCCGCGCGCGCGGTCGGCCGCGAGCCAGCCATCGAAATCGGCGTCGAACGTGTCGGCGCGATCGCGCCAGTCGAGCTGTTCGACCGGCATCCGGGCATGACGATGCACGCACTGCAGCGGCGCAGCCTCGTCCGGCATCACGCTCGTGCGCAGGATGTCGTGACGCGCAACGGACGCGTCGAACGCGGCGGCGAGCCGGTCGGCGTCCAGCGCGGTCGCGGTCGCGACGAGCTGGTTCACGTAGCTCGCGTGACCCGGTGCGAACAGCGCATGGAACAGGATGCCCTGCTGCATCGGCGACAGCGGATACACGTCGTCGATCGCGCGCCAGTCGAGCGGCGTGCGTTCGATCGCGGCTTGCGTGAGGCCCGCGGCCTGCGCGAGCGGGAAATCGCCCGGCGTCGCGCCGGCACCGCGATGCGCGAGGCGCGACGCGCATGCTTCGACGAGCTCGCGCAGTGCCGACGCGAAGCGTTCGGCGAACGCGTCGATCGTCGCGCGTTCGAACTGCGGTGCACCGTAGACCCAGTGCACCTTCAGCGTGCGCGCGCCGTCGTGGTCCGTGTCGAGGTACGCGTGGATCGCGAGCGTATTGCCGAGCGGCCCTTGCGGATCGCGCTCGACGCCGGTGCCGCCGAAGCGCGGCACGAGCGTCGCATCGCGCGGCGCGTCGAACTGGCCGAGATAGTTGAACGTGACGCGCGGGCGCGGCACGGCGGCCAGCGCCGCGCGCGTCGCCGCATCGCCGTAGTGGGCGAGCACGCCGAAGCCGAGCCCCTTGTGCGGCACCGCGCGCAGCGTGTCCTTGACCGCGCACAGCGTGTCGCGGGCGGTCGCTTCGACGGGCAGCGTCACCGGGTAGTGGCTCGTCAGCCAGCCGATCGTGCGGCTCGCGTCCGCGTCGTCGAACAGCGCTTCGCGGCCATGTCCTTCCAGTTCGACGCGGCACGATGCGGCATCGCGTGTGCCGGCGAGTGCCAGCGCGAGCGCCGCACCCAGCACTTCGATCGTCTGCGTGCTATAGGCCGCATGCGCGTCGGTCAGCGCGGCGCGGGTCAATGCCGCGTCGATCGTCTGCACGACGACGGCCGCATCGGCATTCGTCGCCGCAGCGTCGGGATGATCGGGTACGACATCGCCGCCCTGTGCCATGCCGACCCAGTACGCGACTTCGTCCGCGAACGGCGACGCCGGTTCCGTCGCGGCACGCGCGAGCCGTGCGGCCCATGCGTCGGCGCGCAGGCCCGGCTGCGACAGGCGGACCGGCGTGCGTTCGCATGCGGCGCGATAGGCCGTGTCGAGATCGTCGAGCAGGATGCGCCACGACACGCCGTCGACGATCGCATGGTGAATCGCCAGATAAAGCTGCGTCGAACCGTCCGGCAGCCGCGCCGCGCACGCGCAGGCGAGCGGCCCGCGGCCGAGATCGAGACGGCGCTGCAACGCGTCGAAGCGCGCGAGCGCGTCTGCGTCGTCGCGGGCGGCGACTTCGACGAACGGCAATACGTCGTACGGCTTCGCGGCGTCGCTCGCTTGCCACGTGCCGTCCGCACCACGCGCGAAGCGCCGGCGGAATGCGTCGTGATGCGAAAGCAACGCGTCGAATGCGCGTGCGAACGCGTCGACATCGAACGGACCGCGCACGTCGAATGCGACCGACTGGTTCCAGTGGCCCGGATGCGGGATATCGAGCGCGAAGAAGCGTTGCTGCGCGGGCGTCAGGATCGACGCGGCAGCCGGTGTCGCGGCTGACGTCGTGACCGCGCTCGCAGGCTGGACGGCGGCGGCCGCTTCGTCGGTCTTCGCGATGCGCGCGAGTTCTGCGACCGTCGGGCCGTCGAACAACTGCTTCGGTGTGAAGCGCACGCCGCGCTTGCGCGCACGGGCGATCACCTGCAGCACGAGGATCGAATCGCCGCCGAGTTCGAAAAAGTTGTCGTCGCGGCCGACGTTCGGTGCCTTCAGCACGGCCTGCCAGACTTCGGCGAGCACGGTTTCGACCGCGCCCCGCGGTGCGTCACCGGACGCGACCGCGACCGGTGCAGCAGCCAGTTCGCGCAATGCCGCGCGATCGATCTTGCCGTTCGCCGTTACCGGCAGCCGAGCCAGCGCGACGAACTGCGCAGGCACCATGTAGTCGGGCAGCGTGGCCGCGAGCGCTGCGCGCACGGCGGCTTCGTCGAATGCCGCGCCGTCGCGCATCACGACGAACGTCGCGAGCCGCAGGCGGCCGTCGTGTTCGATCGCGAGCGTTTCGGCCTGCGCAACCGGCCCGGCCGCGCGCACGGCCGCGCTCACTTCGCCCGGTTCGACGCGGTAGCCGCGGATCTTCACCTGATCGTCGATACGGCCGAGGAACGCGAGCCGGCCGTCCGTGCGCAACCGCACGCGGTCGCCCGTGCGATACAGCCGCGCACCGGGCGTGAACGGATCGGGTACGAAGCGCTCGGCGGTTTGTGCCGGGCGGCCGAGATAGCCGCGCGCGACGCCCGGCCCGCCCAGATACAGCTCGCCCGTCGCACCGGCCGGCACGCACGCGCCGAACGCGTCGAGCACGAGCGCACGTGCATTCGGCAGCGGCAGGCCGAGCGGCACGCCGGTCGCGGGATCGCGTGCCTCGGCGGCAATCGACGCCGTGTCGCAGGCGATCGCGCCGACCGTCGCTTCGGTCGGCCCGTAATGGTTGATCACGCGGCAGGCCGGCGCGAGTGCAGCCAGGCGCGTGACGAGCGCCCACGTGAGCGTTTCGCCGCCCGTCACGAGCGCGTGGCGCGGCAGCACGTCGGCCGGCACGCGCGCGTCGAGCAGCGCTTGCAGGTGGCTCGGCACGATCTTCAGCACACCGACTTCGCGGCGACGCATTTCGTCGGCGAACAGATCCGGATCGAACGCGCACGCGGCCGGCAGCAGATGCAGCGTGCGGCCCGCGCACAGCGCGCCGAACAGCGTCGTGTGGCCGAGGTCGGCCGCGACCGTCGACACCATCGCGAACGATGCGTCCGGTGCGAACGCGAGTTCGTCGAGCATCCCCTGCACATAGTCGGCCAGTGCACCGTGCGAGACGACGACGCCCTTCGGCGTGCCGGTCGAGCCCGACGTATAGATCAGGTACGCACCCTGTTCCGGATGCGGCGCGACGCGCACGCCGGCGGCATGAGCGAGCGTCGCATCCTGCGAGAGCGTGTCGACGTCGAGCGGCTGCGTGTCGATGCCGGCCGGCCACGCCGCCATGTCCGCGACGAGTGCCCAGCGCGCGCCGCAGTCGGCTGCCGCGGCGCCGAGTCGTGCGGCCGGCTGCGCCGGATCGAGCAGCACGGCGAGCGCGCCGGCCTTCAGCGCCCCCAGCAGGCCGACGACGAAACGCGCCGACCGTTCGATGCAGACGATCACGGACGCTTCGGCGGCCACGCCGCGCTGCATCAGCGCGCGTGCGACGCGGTTCGACGCGTCGTCGAGTTCGGCGAACGTCAGCGATGCCGATGCGTCGGCCAGTGCGACGCGATGCGGATACGCAGCCGCCTGCCGCGCGAACGCGGCGACGATGTCGGCATGCTCGATGCGCAATGCGCGTCCGTCGCGCGGCTGGCGCGATGCGGCCGATGCATCGCACGGCAGCGCGGCCGTCGTGTGCTGCGGATCGCGCGCAGCTGCGCCGACGAGCGCCGCATAGCTGTCGAGCCAGGCGCGCGCGGTGTCGGCGTCGATGCAGTCCGTCGCATAGGCCGCGACCAGTTCGATGCCGTTTGCATCGTCGGTGAAATCCACGGCGAAGTCGAAGCGTGCGGCGAGGTCGGGCCCCGGCGTCGCGACTGCCGTCGCGCCCGGCAGCACGCTGTCGTGCCGCGCATCGAACTGCTGCGCGAACTTCACGCGCAGCCATTCGTCGCCGCGCCTGACCGGCGGCTTCACCGCATCGACGACGCGCTCGAACGGCACGTCCTGGTGCGCCACCGCGTCGAGCGCCGCCGTGCGTGCCGCATCGACGAGCGCGCGGAACGGCAGCGTCGGCGCCACTTGCACGCGCAGCGCGACCGTATTCAGGAAAAGGCCCAGCAGCGCGCGCGTTTCGGGGCGCTGGCGGTGCGCAACCGGCACCGCGACGACGATGTCCGTTGCACCGGTCAGGCGTGACAGCCACGCATCGAGCGCGGCGAGCAGGACCGTGAAGACGGTGGCCTGCGCCTCGCGTGCGAGGTGCCGCACGTCGGCCGCGACCGCGTCGGGCAGGCGCACCGACACGCGCGCACCCTGCAGCGTACGCACGGCGCCCGGCTGGCGGTCGACCGGCAGCGCGAGCGGGCCCGGCACGTCGCGCAACGCGTCGCGCCAGTAGTCGAGCTGGCGTGCGCCCTCGCCGCCGGCCAGCATGTCGCGCTGCCAGTCCGCATAGTCTGCGTACTGGATCGGCAGATCGGGCAGCGACGGTTCGCGGCCTTCGGCATACGCGCGATACGCAGCCGACAGCTCGTCGAACGCGCAGCGCGAGCTCCAGCCATCGGTGATCGCATGATGCGCGGTCAGCAGCAGGCGGTGGCGGTCGTCGGCAAGCGCGACGAGCGTCGCACGCAGCAGTGGGCCGCGCGCGAGGTCGAACGGCTCGGCCGCGTCGCGCTCGGCGAGACGCGCGGCTTGGGCATCGCGCGCGGCCGGCGGCTGGTCGCGCAAGTCGACGTCGGCGATCGACACCGGCAAGTGCGCATGAATTCGCTGCATCACGACGCCGTCGTCGTTGTCGACGAGCGTCGTGCGCCATGCTTCGTGACGCCCGATCACGTGATCGAGCGCGCGCTGCAGCGCGTCGCGGTCGAGTGCGCCGTCGATCGTCCAGTGCGCGGCGATGTGATACGCGGCGCTCGCGTCACGCGTTTGCGCGAGCACCCAGAAGCGTTGTTGCGCGAGCGAGGCCGCACGGTCGACATGCGGTGCGCGCGATGCCGCCGCATCGGCCGGCGCGCGGCGCGCGCCAATGGCGGCTAGCGGTTCGCCGGTCTCGCGCTCCGCACGATCGACCTGTTCGGCCAGTTCGGCCAGCGCCGGATCGGCGAACAGCGTGTCCAGCCTCAGGTTTACGCGCACGGCCGCACGGATCGCGGCCTGCAATTGCATTACCGCGAGCGAATCGGCGCCCAGCGCGAAGAACCGGTCGTCGCGCGACGGGATGGCGTCGAGGCCCAGCAGCGTCTGCCAGAAGCCGGCGATCTGCTGTTCGGTCGGCGTGCGCGGCGCATCGCCGGCACCTTGCGTCGTGTCGCGGGCAGCGGCAATCCGCTCGCGCAGCGCGGCACGATCCAGCTTGCCGTTCAACGTATAAGGCAGCACGTCGCAGCGCACGAACCGGTGCGGTTGCCACGCAGCCGGCAATTGCGCGGCCACATGCGCCTTCAATGCCGCATCGTCGGCCGCCGCGCGCAGCGCGACGCACGCGATCAGCCGCGTCGGCCCGTTACCGGTCTCGGCCACCACGGCCGCGTCGGCCACGGCCGGATGCGAGCGCAGGCACGCGGCGATTTCCGCCGGCTCCACGCGCACGCCACGCACCTGGACCTGATCGTCGAGGCGGCCGAGATAGTCGAATGCGCCGTCGTCGCGCAACCGTGCAAGGTCGCCGGTGCGGTAGACGCGTGCGCCGGGCTCGCCGTCCGCATCGGGAATGAAGCGTTCGGCCGTCAAGGCCGGACGGCCGTGATAACCGCGTGCAACGCAGACGCCGCCGAGCAGCAACTCGCCCGCGCCGTCGTCCGCGGCGCCGTCGACACGCGCGACGCGCGGGCCGATCACGCGGCCGATCGGCAGCGATGCATACGCGTCGTCCGCGGCCAGCACGGGCGTCTCGCCCGGCTCGACCGGCCACAGCATCGGCGAGATCACGGCCTCGGTCGGCCCGTACCCGTTGATCAGGCGTACCGACGGGAACGTGCCGCGCACGAATTCGAATGCCTGCTGCGGCAGCGCTTCACCGCCGAATGCGAGCACGCGCAGCGCCGGCGGCACGCCGTCGCGCGCGGCGACGGCCGCGAATTCGCGCAGGTAGGCAGGCGGGAACGCGGCCACGTTGACCGACTCGCGCACGAGCAGCGCATGCGCGGCGTCCGGCGCGAACGGTTGCGGCGGCGCCACGACGATGCTGGCGCCGATCGCGAGCGGCGCGAGCCAGCATTCGTGCGCGGCATCGAAATTGACCGACGCGAAATGCAGCAGACGGTCGCCGGCCTCGATCGGCAGTGCGGCTGCGAGCGCGGCGCAATGCGCGGCAAGCGGGCCGTGCTCGACGACCACCGCCTTCGGCGTGCCGGTCGAGCCCGACGTATAGATCATGTAGGCGGCCGAACGCGGGTGGACCGGCACTGCTTCGTCGTCAGTGCCGAGGGCCGGCTCGCCCACGGCTGCGATTGCGGTTGCGGTTGCGGTTGCGATTGCCGGATCGAACGCGTGTTCGAACGGCGTGCCGAGCGCCGCACGACCGGCCGCATCGACGATGCCGTGCCGCAGCTGAGCATCCTGGACGATCCAGTCGAGGCGCGCGGCCGGATGACGCGGATCGAGCGGCACGAACACGCCGCCCGCCTTCAATACGGCCAGCAGCGCGACGAACAGTTCGCACGAACGCTCGACACATACGCCGACCCGCACTTCCGCGCCGACGCCGGCCGCGCGCAGTTGCCGGGCGAGGTGCGACGCACGTGCGTCGAGCGCGCCGCGCGACAGGCGCAGGTCATTCTGGAAAGGAACCGCGATGGCGGGTGCGTCGGGCGCGAGGCGCGCCAGTTCACGGATTCGGTGATGCAGCGCAGTCGGGAAACTCGTCATGTGCGTGAAGTCCTTCGGTCCGGCCGCTTCGGCCAAGTCTCGGGGCCGCTTGGGGCGGCTTCACTGGTGTGACGAACGACGCGGCCGATTTTTTACCGTTTTGCGCGCAAAGTGCGTGCGGCCGCATTTTTTTGACGGTGCTGCTAAATATTTGCGTGGCCCGTTCGTCTATCAGGGAGGAAAGCCGCAACGGGGCCCGCCTCGCCCGTGGCTTTCGCGTCAGATTTGCCGTTTCCGCGTTTTTTGCCTGCCTTCCTTTTACCGACGTTGCCGATGACAGCTGCCCACGAGCCTTCCTCCCCGCCGTCCCTCGACGCCTCCCCCGGCCGCCCCGCCGCGCGCCTGATCCTTGCACTGTTGCGCGAAAGCCGCGTGTCGTTCACGCTGGCGCTCACCGCGTGCGTGCTGAACGGCATCGCGAGCGTGCTGCTCGTCGCGACGCTGAACCGTGCGCTGTCGCAGCCGGGCGCCGCCGACGCGTCGCTCGCGTGGCGCTTTGCGCTGTGCGCGGTGATCGCGCTCGTCACGCGGATCGTGTCGGGCACGCTGTTCGCCCGCCTGTCGCAGGACACGATGGCGCGCTTGCGCGTGCATCTGGCGCGGCGCGTCGGCGCGGCCGAGCTGCGCGACATCGAGCGGATCGGCGCGGCGCCCGTGCAGTCGGTACTGACCGACGACGCGACCAACGTGTCGATGCTGTTCTTCGCGCTGCCGAACCTGGTCATGCACGGCTCGATCGTGTTCGGCTGCCTCGGCTATCTGGCGTGGCTGTCGTGGCCCGTGTGCCTGCTGGCGCTGGCCGCGATCATCGCCGGCTCGCTCGGCTATCACACCGGCGATCGCCGCGCGATCGCGGCGCTCGAAGCCGCCGGCCACGCGCAGGACCGCCTGTTCGGCTATCTCGGCTCGCTGTTCTCCGGCGCGAAGGAACTGAAGCTGCACGATGCGCGCGCCCGCCAGTTCGTCGACGGCCAGCTCGGCGCCGCGATCGGCGAAGTGCGCGACCACCGCCGCCGCGCATTCAGCGCGTATGCGGTCGGGGTCGGCTGGATCATCTTCCTGTTCTACGTCTTCCTCGGCGTCGCGTCGTTCTGGCCGCAGCTCGGCGTGCATGCCGACCCGGCCGCGGCGGCCGGCTACGTCGTCGTGTTCCTGTTCATGCTCGTGCCGCTCGACGGCCTGCTGAACAACCTGCCGACCGTCAATGCCGCACGCGTGTCGCTCACGCGGATCGAAGGCGTGATGGCCGAATTCGGCGCGCTGCGCACGGTGCCGCCCGCGGCCGACGCACCCGACGTGCCGCCGGCCGGCGCCGTCACGCTGCGCGGCGTCACGCACGCGTACTTCCACGAACGCGACGAACGGATGTTCAGCATCGGGCCGATCGACCTGACGATCAAGCCGGGCGAACTCGTGTTCATCGTCGGCGGCAACGGCAGCGGCAAGACGACGCTCGCGAAGGTGCTGACGGGGCTCTACGAGCCCGAGGAAGGCACGATCGAGGTCGACGGCCGCATGATCGGCTGGCGCGAGCGCGCAGCCTACCGGCAGCGCTTCAGTGCGGTCTTCAACGATTTCCACCTGTTCGATGCGCTGCTCGGCATCGTCGACCCCGACGATCCGTCGCGCGCACAGGCCGATGCACGGGCGAACGCGCTCGTCGCGAAGCTGGCGCTCGACCACAAGGTGAAAGTGGTCGACGGCGCGTTCTCGACGCGGGCGCTGTCGACCGGGCAGCGCAAGCGGCTCGCGCTCGTCGTCGCATACCTGGAGGACCGGCCGTTCTACCTGTTCGACGAATGGGCGGCCGACCAGGACCCGTCGTTCAAGGCCGTGTTCTACGAACAGCTGCTGCCCGAACTGCGTGCACGCGGCAAGGCCGTGATCGTGATCACGCACGACGACCGCTACTTCGATCTCGCCGACCGGCTGCTGAAGCTCGACAACGGGCGCATCGTCAGCGACACGCAACCGGCGCGCCTGCGTGCGCAGGATGGCGTCGATGCGCTGAGCGCGTAACACGACGACAGTCGATAAAAAATCGCGGACACGCTGCATGAGCAGTGTGTCCGCGATTGTCATTTCAGCGGGGAACAATTTGGCTGGCGCGTGGCGAAAAGGAAAGACGGAAGCCGCTCGTCGTCAGGCCGATCACAGCACTCCTGCCCGTCAACGCGGCATCGTCCGCCGCTCAAGCCGCGCTCAACGCACGGCCGGCAGCTTCAGCATCGTGTCGGTCATCACGTCGGCCAGCTTCAGCGCCGACATCGGCCCGCCGAACCCCCAGATATTGCGTTCGATCAGCGCGATCCGGTGTTCCTTCATCGCGGGCACGAAACGCCACACCGGCGAGTCGAGTTTCGCGGACAGCGGCACGTCCAGCCCAGATGCGGTCACGAACATCACGGCGAGGTCGCGCTGCCGGAGCAGATCGGCCGACGTCACGTACAGCGTGCCTTCCCGCGTCGGCTTCTTCGGCCACGGATCGAGCCCGAGCGCACGCGCGAGACCGGCCGACGTGCTGTTGCCCGTATAGGCCCAGTAACGATCGGGCAAGCCGAGATCCTGCAGCAGTGCGATGCGCTCGCCCTTGCGGCCCGCGGCCGCGAGCCGCGCCGCGTTGCGCGCGATGCCGGCGTCGAGTTGCGCATCGACCGCCTGCGCACGCGCGTCGCGCCCCGTCACCGCGCCGATCGTCCGGAAAATCTGCCGCATCCAGTCGAGTTGCGTGACGGGTACCCCGCCGTCGGACACGTTCGGGCTGAACTGGAACAGGATCGTCGGCGCGATCCGGTCGAGCGCGTCGAAGATCGGCGCGTGCCGGAAACCGACGCCGAGGACGAGATCGGGCTTGACCGCCGCGATCGCTTCGAGCCCCGGCTCCTGCCGCGAGCCGACGTCGATCACGTGCGCGAGCCGCTCGCTCCGGTAGCCGAGCCAGCCCGGGTAGAACGCCGTATCGGCCATCCCGACCGGCACGATGTCGAGCGCGATCACGCTTTCCGCGAACATGAAGTCGAGTGCGACCACGCGCTGCGGCCGCACGGGCATCTTCACGCTCGCCTGCGACACGACGGGATTGCGGGCCAGCGACACGGCGCCCTGCGCGCCGCGTGCGTCGTCGGCAACGGCGGCAGCCGCAACCGATGCTGAAACCGATGCGGGAAACGCGCCGCAGCACGCGGCGCCGAGTGCCGCCGCGAGTGCGCCGAGCGCATGCCGGCGGCCGGCGTGCGTCACCGGATCGCGTCCTGCTCGGCCAGCGCCGCGTCGTCCATCGTCAGTAGCAGGGGGCAGCTTCCACACAGTTGCGTTTCTCCAGGAATTTCGTAGCGCAGGCAGCACACGCGGCGCGCGCGAAACGGCGTCGGCAGCAACGCCGAGCGCGGCACGGCGTCGCGCACGGGCATTCGCAGCGGATTCGATTCGCCGTGCACGCAGGCCGAACCGAACAGCCAGTCCGCATCGCGCACGGGATCGGCCGCGCACGGCAGCGAACGATACGTGCCGAGCAGATAGTCGAGCAGGTTGCCGGCGTTGCTCCACAGCACGCGCGGCGTGACGCGGCCCATCGCCGCGAGCAGGTCGATCACCGCGCCGAGATGCGCGATGAGCCCTGCATAGCGCGGCGCGGGATCGTCGCACGGCGCGCCGAGCGCATCGCTTGCGAAATACAGCGCGGCAGGCATCCCGTCGTCGAGTGCGACGAAGGTGCGCTCCGGGTGCATGTCGAGCGGCCGGCCGAGCGTCAGCGCGGCGACGACACCGGCCGGCGCCGCACGACCGAAATAGTATTTGCTCCATTGCGACATCAGCGCGCGCGCATGCTGCGCGGGATCGCCGCCGTAGTGGCCGACCATCGCGTCGAGCACCGCGTCGCGATGCGCGGGCAATTCCGCGACGGGCACGACGATGCGGCCCGGCGCGTGTGCGTCGTCGGGCATGCCGAGCCAGACGACGTCGAGATGCCCGGCGAACGGTTCCGGCGCGAACGCCGAGAAACGCGTGGCGCGTGTGTCGTCGAGCACCGGAATCATCGCCCTGCGCGCCGGGCGCGGCGCCCCTCGAGGATCAACAGCCCGAGCAGGTACGGCGCGCCGATCAACGCGGTCAGCACGCCGGCCGGCACCTCGCGCGGTGCCACGACGGTGCGCGCGGCGAGATCCGCGACACCGAGGATCAACGCGCCGCATGCCGCCGCGAGCCACAGCCGCGTGCGATGCCGGCGCGCGCCGAGCATCGTCGCGACGTGCGGCGCCATCAGCCCGATAAAGCCGACCGGCCCGACCGCCGCGACGGCCGCACACGCGGCGAGCGTCGCGATCGTCAGCGCGAGCGGCCGCAGCACGGCCACCGGCAGGCCGAGCGCGGCCGCCTGGTCGTCGCCGAGCGCGAGCATGTCGAGCGGCTTCGCGAGCCATGCGAACACGGGCACCGCGAGCACGCACCACGGCAGCAGCATCGACACCTCGCCCCAGCTGCGGCCATACGTGCCGCCGACGAGCCACACGACGAAGCGCGCGGGCTGCACGCTTTCCTGCGTGATCAGCCATTGCGCGAGCGTGGTCCACAACGCGCCGATCACGATGCCGGTCAGCGCGACCGCGAGCGGCGCGTAGCGATGCCGGTGATTCAGCGCGAGCGTGATCGCGAGCGACAACCCGCCGCCGATCAGCGCGGCGGCGGCAAGCGTCACGTGGCCCATCAGCGGCCACGTCGACAGCGCGAACAGCGTGACGAGCCCCGCGCCCTGCGTGACGCCGAGCACTTCGGGGCCCGCGAGCGGATTGCGCACGACGCTCTGCATCGCGACGCCGCTGACGGCCAGCAGCGCACCGGCGAGCAGTGCGCACAGCAGGCGCGGCATGCGCAGGTCGATCAGCATCCGCGCGAGCGCATCCTGGCCCGACAGCGCAGCCAACCAGCGCGCGGGCGACAACCATTCGGGGCCGGCCGATACGCCGACCAGCACGACCAGCAGGCCGGCCACGACGAACAGCGCCGTGCGCAGCGGCCAGCCGAGCCGTTCGAGCCAGCCGACGAGCCGCGTCGAACCGCCGCCCGCCGCGCGTTCGGCATCCGCATGCAGCACGCCCGACCAGGCAGCGCCGCGCCGGATCATCGCGAGCATCAGCGGCGTACCGACCAGCGCGATCGCGACGCCGGTCGACAGCGTCGCGTCGAAGCCCGATGCGAGCACCGCGCTGTCGGTGACGAGCACGAGCGCGCCGCCGGTGAGCGCCGACAGCGGCACCAGCACGCCGAGTCGCGCCGCGCGCGCGCCGCGCACCTGGCGCAGCAGGTTCGGCGCGACGAGGCCGACATACGACAGTGGGCCAGCGATACTGACGGCGACACTGGTGAACGCGACCGCGACGATCGTCGCGGCGAGCCGCGTCGCATCGACGCGCACGCCGGCTGCGGCCGCCGCATCGTCGCCGAGCGTGAGCGGATTCAGCGGCCGGATCACGAACGGCAATGCAACCAGCGGCACGACGAGCCAGCGCGCGGCGAGCGCGAGGCCCGTCGCGCCCGGCTGATAAAGGCTGCCGTTGGTCCACAGCGCGGCCCCCGCGATGTTCTGCTCGAAGAACGCGAGCACGAGCGTCGACAGCGCGGCGAACAGCAGCATGCATACGCTGCCCGCGAGCACGAGCCGCAGCGGCGTCGCGCGCCAGCCGCCGGCCGCGACGATCGCGCACGCGGCGGCAGCGAGCCCGCACACGAACAGCAGCGGCACCGACGCGACGCCGGCCAGCGCCGGCACGAGCATCGCCGCGAGCAGGCCGAGCTGCGCGCCGCCCGTCACGCCGAGCAGGTCGGGCGACGCAAGCGGATTGCGCGTGAGCGACTGGAACAGCGCGCCCGCGATGCCGAGGCAGCCGCCCGCGACGAGCGCGGCCGCGACGCGCGGCAGGTTGAGGTCGAACAGGAACACGTGCGCGAGCGACGCGGCATCGCTGCCGGGCGCCGCGTCCCACCACGCGCGCAGATCGGGAGCGATCCGCAGCGCCGCGAGCAGTGCGATCAACGCGACGAGGCCGAGCGCGAGCGCGCCGGCTCGCCCGCGGGTCGCCCCTCTGCCCGCCGCCGCGAGGCGCTTGCGCATCGCGAACGTCGTCATACGGCGAGATCCCGGTCGAACACGCCGGCCGCCTGCGGCGCGCCGTCGGTCGACGGCCCGTAGGCCGGCACGCACATCGGCGCGCCCGTCTGCGGATGCGCGAGCTTCAGCATCTCGACGCCGAACGCCGCGCGCAGCCGCGCCGGGTCGAGCATCGCGTCGGGCGTGCCTTGCGCGACGAGGCGGCCCGCGCGCATCAGCACGATCTCGTCGCTGTATGCGGCCGCCTGGTTCAGGTCGTGCAGCACCCACACGATCGTCAGCCCGCGCGACCGGTTCAGCGTGCGCAGCGCGTCGAGGATGTCGAGCTGGTGATGGATGTCGAGATAGGTCGTCGGTTCGTCGAGCAGCACGATCGGCGCCTGCTGCGCGAGCGCCATCGCGATCCATGCGCGCTGGCGTTCCCCGCCCGACAGTGCGCCGACGTCGCGCTCCGCGTCGCCTGCGAGGCCGCTCGTGTCGAGCGCCTCGTCGATCGCCGCATGGTCGGCCCGCGACAGGCCGCGCAGGAAGCCGCCGTACGCATAGCGCCCGTAGGCGACGAGTTCGCGCACCGTGAGGCCCGACGGAATCTGGTTGAACTGCGCGAGCATCGTCAGCTCGCGCGCGAGCGCGCGACGGCGAAACGACGCGAGCGGCCGGCCGTTCACTTCGACATGGCCGGCACGCGCGGGCTGCAGGCCCGCGAGCGTGCGCAGCAGCGTGCTCTTGCCGCAGCCGTTCGGTCCGCACAGCGCGGTGACGCGGCCGGCCGCGATCGACAGGTCCAGCCCGTCGATCACGACATGGTCGCGATATCCTACCGACAGCCCGCGCGCGGCAAGCGCGGCGGTACGACGCGTCATCAATCCTCCGTTCGGTCGCGCGGGACCGTATGACTCTGCGCCATCGCGACGACGACCTTGCGCGGCCCCTCGAACGGGTCGCGCGCATGCGCGGTCAGCATGTTGTCGAGCATCAGCACGTCGCCGGTGCGCCACGGGAACACGATGCGCTGCTGGTCGAGCACGCCGCGGATCTCCGCGAGCGCATCGGCCTCGAGCGGTTCGCCGTCGCCGTAGTACACGTTGCGCGGCACGTTCTCGAGCCCGACCGCATCGACGAGCGCTTCCTGCATGTCGTCGTCGAGCGCCGACAGGTGGAACAGGTTCGCCTGGTTGAACCACACGCGGTCGCCGGTGCGAGGATGGCGTGCGACGGCCTGGCAGCGTTCACGCGTGCGCAGCAGCAGTTCGCCGTCGTCGTCGGTACGCCACGTGCATTCGATGCCGCGCGCCGCGCACATCCGTTCGACCTCGGCCGGCTCGTCGGTGCCGAACGACTGCTGCCACGGCAGGTCGAGACCCTGCCCGAAATTGCGCACGTACAGCAGCTCGCGCTTCTCGAAGCGCGCGACCAGCGCCGGATCGAGCGCGCGATACACCGCGCGGCTGTCCGCGATCGGCGTCGCGCCGCCCTTCGGCGCGGCGAGCGCGCAGTGGAACCAGATCCGCAGCGGCCATTCGCGCGTGTACGACTGCTCGTTGTGCAGCGGAATCGCGCGGTGCGGCGGGTATTCGGTCGACGTGTAGACGGCGCCTTCGACCTGGCTGCGCGGCGTCGACGCGTATTCATAGCCGATCAGCGGATCGCCGAACGACGCCGCGAACTGCTGGAACGCGTCGATCGACGGCACGTGGAAGCCCGTGAACAGCACGCCGCCCGCCCGTTCGAGCGTGTCGGCCGCGATCTCGCGCGCCAGCGGCGCGACGTCGTCGATCGACATGCCGTCGCTGCCGCTCGGCGACACGACGGTGGGCAGCCCCGGCTCGATACGCAGGTCGTCGAGCGTCGGCAACGAAAGCAGGGTCATGCAACGTCCTCTTCAGGTGGCGCGCCGGGTCGCGGCGCAGCAGGTCACGATGCGCGCGACGCGCGCTCGCCGTCCATCGCGCGGCGCAGGCTCGCGGGGCGCATGTCGGTCCAGACGGCCTCGATGTGCGCGAGACAGTCCGCCTTCGGGCCGCTCACGCCGACCTCGCGCCAGCCGGCCGGCACGGGCCGGAACGTCGGCCAGATCGAGTACTGTTCTTCGTCGTTGATGACGACCGTGTAGACGAGATCGTCGGTGTCGGCGGAAGGCGTCGGGGCTTGCGTCATGATCGGAAATCGCTGGGCGGTTGAAGGAAGCGAAGCGGCGGTTTCGGCCGCTCCTGTCTGATAGACGATTGGCCGGCGCGTTTTTTTACCGCCGCCGTGCGCGGCCGCCCAGGAACACCGGGCACGCGACGCCGCGCTGGCACGCGTCGAGGCAGTCCGCGCAGTGACGCTCCGCATCGCGCACCATGAAATGCACGAGCGTCTGCGACACGTTCAGCGCGCGCGCCGCGGTCTGCAGCGTCTCCTCGCGCAGCCGCACCATCTCGAAGGCCGCGCGGCTGCGTGCCGGCAGGTCGTCGAGCGCGGCCCACACGCGCCGCAGTGTATCGCGCGTCATCAGCGCGGCTTCCGGCGTCGGCTCGGGCGACGGCACATCGAAGCCGTCGTCCTCTTCCGTGTGATAGACGTTCTCGAGGCTTTGCCGGCGGCATGCGTCGATCGATGCATTGCGCACCATCCGCGTCACGTAGGCGACCGGCTGGCGCACCGCATCCTGGTTCGGGAATTCGACGAGCTTCACGAACACGTCGTGCACGACGTCCTCGGCGCGGCTCGCGCACCCGACGAAGCCGCGCGCGATATTGACGAGCATCGAACGATGCGAGATCAGCACGTCGAGCAGCGCGCCCTGCGTGCGGGGTTCCGACGCACGACGCGGTCGCGGCGCGGCGCGCGGCGGCAGGTCCGGATAACTGCCGAGGAACGGGTTCGCCGCTGCCGCCGCCGGTCGGTCGAGCACTTCCGCCATGGCCATCGATCTGCTCCGTCAAATTACGAGATAGCGCAATTTAACGTAAACGCAAATCATTCTCAATCTGATTACCGGATGACCCTTTCAGTTGTCGGGATTTGTCTGAACAATTGGCGGAATCGTTGTCCGTACGTATAAGACGAGGGTTCGTCCGGCACTCGCAGCGAAACAAGGCGCCGTCGACCCGGCGTCTTGTTTCATCGCTTCTCCTGCCAGCGACCATGCTCGCTAGCGCACGGCCGGCAACAGCAGCCGGCACGACGCGAGCCGCGCCGGGGTGACTGGCATGCGGCAGACGCTTCGCTGCATCGCCGCCTTCGGCTGCGCCGCCAGCGTGCGTGACACCGCCATCGCCTTCGGCTGCACCGCCCGCACCCGCAATGCGTCGGCGCCCGGGAGCGCCGGCCGCAACGCGCGCAGTGTTGCCGCATCGATGTGCACTTGCCAGAACTGCGGTTTCCCGTCGGGGTCGTCTTCCCGATAGCCCTGCCCCGTGATGGTCTGCCCGTCGGGGCTCACGCCGATCACGTTGGCCAGGTTCAGCGTGCCGACCGACAGGCCGGCCCCTTCGAGCAACGCGACGAGGCTGCGCATGCCGCTGTGCGGCGTCCACACGAAGACGCGCTCGACACCGGTCTGCCCGTTGCTCGAGCCACCGACGACAACCTGCCCGTCCATGCTGATCGACAACGCGTAGCTGCTGTCGTCGCCGTCGAGAAAACCGAGCCGCTGGATGCTGTCGCCGCCGTTCGTCCACAGCACGGCCTCCGAGTCGACCCGTTGTTGCCCATCCGGCGTGACCACCAGAGTGCCGAGCGAGCCGGCGATCGTGCGTTCGTCTTCGGTCACGCCGCGGGCCAGATCCATTCTGGCCACGCCCGCGTTGATCGTCGGCAACAGTCGTTCGCCGATTCGTTCTGTCCAAAAGAGCGCACGCGAACCATACACGCCGTCGACATTGCCGGCGAACCCGGCTGCGGCATTCCCGGACGAGGTCATCGACAGGAGCTGCACGTTATAGTCACCGCCCGGCGGCAACTCGCGGAAACCGCTCGGCTGGGTCCACATGAACCGTGCATTCCGGCCGCCTTTCGTCGTAAAGCTGCCCCCCATCCTCGTGCCGCCGAGGTTCGCGACTTCGACCGATGCGCCCCGGCCCGCCGTATCCGGAACGAGTTTCTGCGTGCGACCGTCGCCTGGCCATCGCACCGCCCATCGATCGACGTTACTGCTGTCCGCCTGGAGCGCGCTGATCGAACCGCCGATCATCTGCCCATCGGCCGACACCGTCCGTGCCTGCGAGTCATAGGCGTTCGCAGGCGCGGCCAGCCGCTGCCAGCCCGCCGCGGCCGACCACGAGAACGCCATCGAGCCACCGGACTGCGCTTCGCTCCAGTAGGAACCGATGATCGTCTTGCCGTCCGCGCTGACGGCATTGCCCTGGTACTGCATGTCGCGCGGCCCGCCCAGGTCGCCGATCACCGTCAGCGCATAACCGCCGGCCGATACCGTCTGCGCATGAACCGCACTCATTGCCGACACGGCCAGCACGGCCGCGACGACACTGCGTTTCAGATGCATTCCCTTCTCCTCCGTCAGTACATCAATGAAAATCCCGTGCAGGCAGCATGCTGCGCAGCGCGCACCGCTCAGGCCGCACAACGCTCAATACAGGAAGATCCGGATCGTCGCGGCCGCGTCGAACGGTCCGATCTTCGGTGGTCCGAACGACTTGAGCACCGCATCGAGCATCACGGTCTGGTTCGCGACGTTGGCCGCAAACTGCGTGAGCGTGAACTGCTTGTTGAAGTCGATTGCCTTGCCCTGGCTGTCCTCGAGGCCGATCCCGAAATTGCTGTCCTTCGCCGGCACCAGCAAACCGTTCTGCACGGTGCCTTTGGTCGCCTCGAAATAGCCGTCGACGCGAATCGGGATGCTGCATTTCTTCGACAGCGACAGTGAGAATCGCCGGCGCGGCACGGCAGGCAGGAAGCCGTTGCCGGTGGTCTGCACCTGACCGAAATTGACGATGCCGGGTTCGGGCGTCACCAGCACGTCGACGAGGCAGGGTGTCGGCTTCAGACGCGACAACCCGCTCAACCGGTACTGGAAACTCGATCGAGCCGCGTTGAGGCCGCCCCTGCCGTCGAACTGAAAGACCGCATAGATATCGTTCGGCGGCTGTATCCATTGGCCCTTCTTGCGCACCACCACCTGATAGGTGATGCTGAGCGGCACCTTCGGGCAGAGCCCGCGGTCGAAGTTCCATTGCGAACACGTGCCAACGGTGGTGGTGGTTTCCACGCGCGCGCTCGGCCCGCTGCCCAGGCCGAAATAGTCCCGGCCGCCATAGCGAATGCCGATCTCGAGCCCCCATGCAGCGGGATCCTGCGATCTCGGGTTCGCGTAGAAGTAAACCTGCTCGGCAAAGTTCAGTGCGGCCCCGCCGTAGTCCTTGTAGCAATACCCCGTCGTCGTGCGTGGCGGCGATACCCAGATCACGTATCCGTCCGGCGCATCCGTCGGATACGATGCGACACCGCCGATCGGCTCGGTCAGCGAATCCGCGCCGCCGTCGGCCAGACAGCGCAGCGCCCACGCCGGCTGCACGGCCGCGATCAGCACCGCGAGCACGACCCAGCGCAGCCACGTCGCGAGCGGCGACACGCGTTGTCTCGCGCCCCCGCTCATTTCTTCACGCTCTTGCAAGCCCCGGCCTCGCACGCATACTCGATCGCCACCTGGCCGCCGTAATCGTCGATATGCGTGACGAACAGCGTCGACGGCGTCGCCGCCTTGAACGGCACGTCGGCCGTGCTCATCGGGCTGACCATCACCGGCTCCAGCGGCATGGGCGTCTTCTGCGCGCCCGACGCCAGGTCGACGATCGTGATGTGATACGGCGTCGGATTGTCGAACACGAGCTTGTGTGCAGCCGAATCGACGCGCAGCGTCATCGGCAGCGTCCAGTCCTCGTCGCGCGCCGGCTGCACGGCCTTCGGCCGGTAGAACAGCTTCATCTGCGTATGCAGCGCGATCTGCAGCGTGTTCGGCGTATCCGTCTTCGGCGGCACTTCGCGGATGTTCAGATAGAACACCGATTCGCGATCGGCCGGCAGCTCGGTGCCCGGCAGCTTCGCGATCCGCAGCACGTTGCGCTCGTTCGCCTCGACGCGCTGCAGCGGCGGCACGACCATCAGCGGCGACGTGATCTTGTTGCCCTTCGCGTCCTCGAGCCACGACTGCACGAGATACGGGTACGTCGTGCTCTTGTTGGTGATCGTGACGACCGCGGCCTGTTCGCCTTCGTTGAAGATCACGCGCGTGCGATCGGGCACGATCGCCGCATGGGCGGCGCCGGCAAGCAGCGCGCCGCAGGCCGCGAACGCGCACAGCGTGCGCCGCGGAAAGGAAAGGGAAAAGAGATTCTTCATCGCTGGATCCGTGAAATCATCGTTCGGCCCGCGCGGCCGCTGCATGCGACTCGCCGGGCGTCTGGCACGTCACCGGGATCGGCGTGCCTTCGAGTTGAAGCTGGTTCGGCAGTGCGTCGATCGTGCAGAGCGTCCGTTCGCCCGCCCGCACCGCCAGCGTGGATTTCGGCTGAACCTGCGTCAGGAACGCCGCCCCGCCTTCGCCGACGATGCCGAGTTCCTTGCCGTTCGCCGCGTCCTGCACCGACGCGCCGAACGGCAGCGGCTTGCCGGCCGGGTCGGTCAGCGTCAGGTACAGGTTGCTGCCGCGCGCGGCTGTGAACTTCACGAAGCCGATCGCGCCGTCGGTCAGCACCATGCGCTGGATCGGGTTCGTCACCTGCACTTCGAGCGGCAGCTTTTCGACGTTGACGGTCGCGTCGTACACGTTGTATGGCGAGATGCCGTCGAGCACCGCGTAGCCGCGCGAATCGGTATGCGTGAGCGTGCCGGACAGCGGCACGTCGGGCACGCCGTCGGTCGACACCAGCAAGCGCGTGTCGCCCGCATTGCCGTTCGCATGCGCGGACACGCCGTACTGCGTCGCGACGAACGAGCCGTCGACTTCGAGCGACGCAGCCGCATACGAGTCGGCGAGCGTCGATGCCTGCGCCGTCAGCTGATACGCCGACGAGCGCTGGCGGTAGCTCGCGTTTGCCGACGCGCGTCCGTCGGTGGCGCCCGCGTTGATCTGGTAGGTGCGGCCATTCGGATCGTCGTAGATGTAGCCCGCGTTCACGCTCGTGCTGCCGCTGCCCGTCGTCAGGTTCGACGTGACGGTGTGACGGCCGCCGATCGGCAGCGTCGCGGTGACCGAGACCTGGTTGCCGCTCGCGCCCGCGCTCTGCGTGCGGAATGCCGACACGCTCACGTTCAGGTTGCGCAGCGTGCCGATCGAGAACGCGCGCGTCAGCGTGAGGCCGACGCGCTGCTCGTTCGCGCGTTCCCAGTAGGTCGTCTGGTCGTAGGAAAAATAGGTCGACGTGTCGCCGAAACGCTTCGACAGCGTCGCCGAGTAGCGCTGCTTGCTGTTGGCGAGGCCGTATGCGGTCGGGTCGCCCGAGAACTGCGCGAAGTTCGTGTATTCGCGCTCGGAGAAGCGGTAGCCGAAGAAGCGCACGTCGGCATCGAGCCCGTCGAAGTGCTTCGAATAGTTGATGCGGTACGAGTTGCCGTTGCGCGTCGCGCCGTTCCACCACAGTTTCGCCCGCGCATGCGTGACGTCGGCCGACAGCGCGCCGAACGCGCCGAAGTCGCGACCGACACCGAGCGCGATCGACGTGTAGTCCGACGCGGCGATGAACCCGCCATACGCCGTGACGTCGAACGGCAGGCCGTACGCGATTTCGCCGAAGCCGAAGAACGGCGTGATGCCGGCGCCGCCGAACAGCCGCGGCTTGCCGACCGCGGCCTTGTAGCGCAGCTGCCCGGCACGCGCGAGGAACGGCACGGCGGCCGTCGTCACCTGGAAGCGCTGCACGCTGCCGTCCTCTTCCTCGACCGCGACGTCGAGCGTGCCCTGCACGCTCGTATTGATGTTCTGCAGCGCGAACGCGCCCGGCGACACACGCGTCACGTACAGCACGCGGCCGGCCTGCGACACGGTCACCGTCGCGTTGGTGCGCGCGACGCCCGAGATCAGCGGTGCATAGCCGCGCAGCGACGGCGGCAGCATGCGGTCGTCGCTGCGGATCGACGCGCCCGTCAACGCGAACGTGTCGAAGATGTCGGAGGTCAGGTAGTCGTCGCCGAACGTCACCGTCGACTGGATCGACGGCAGCGCACGAAAGGCATACAGCCGGCTGAAGCGGAACGTGCGGTCCGCATACGCCTTGTTGCCCACGTTCGATTGCGCCTGGTAGTCCCCGCGCAAGCGCCACGCATCCCAGTTCGCGCCCACCGTCCCGTAGGCCTGGATCGAATTCGTCTGGCTACCGCCCGTACCGAAGTTGCGGTTCGTGTTCGCGATCACGCGATAGTCGAGCATCGCGCCCGGAATCCCTTCGGACCAGCGCGACGGCGGCAGGTAGGTCGAATCGGTGAACTCGAGCGCGGCCTGTGGAATCGTGATCCTGAGCCGGCCGTCGCTTTTCAGGTAGCGCACGGTCGCGCCCTCGATCGCACCGAGATCGACGCAACGCCCGCCCTGGAAGCGCGGCAGGTCCTTCGCGAGCGACGGCTTCAGCCCGAACTGCGCGACGAGCTCCGGCCGCAGGCACGGCTTGCCCGCGCCCGATGCGTCGACCGCGATGAACTCGATCGCTTGCAGCCCGTAGAACAGGTCGTTGACCTGCACGTCGAGCATGTACTCGCCGGGCAACGTGAAGTCCGGCTGCGAGAACTGCGACAGGTCGACATTGCTCGTTCCGTCGATGTCGAGGAACGACGAATTGAATTCCGTCGCATGGCTCTGGCTGCCGACCACCAGCACGGAGACGCAAAGGAAGGAATGTCTGATTCGCACGCGGCGCTACCGGAAGTCCAGGGAGGGGAAAAAAGGAGGAACAACGAACGAGGAAGGGTGCGCGCACCCTTCCCCGGTACGGCGGCTTACTGGTAGCGGACCGTGAAGTTCGCGACGCCGTTGGCGGTACCCGGCGTCACGCCGGCTGCCGTCGATTCGTACATCGCTGCGAAGCGCGCGGTGTTCGTGCCGTTCTGCAGCAGCGTCGGTGCCTTCTGCTCGGCGCCGTTGTCGAGGTATTCGCCCGACGCGGCTTGCAGGCGGATGCCGACGTTGCTTGCCGAACCGATCGTGGCGAGCAGCTTCGGCTGACCTGCGCTCGACGTGCCCGTGAACGTGAAGTACGCGTTCTGCGCGATGCTGGTGTCGCAGTCGGTCAGCTTGATGTCGAACGACACCGGATCCGACTTGTCGCCGGCTTGCTTGAACTTGTTGGTCGGCACCTTGCCCAGTTCCACGGTCTGGTTGACCGAGTTCGAATCGATGCCGCATGCGCCCGCGACGATCTCGCCCGTGAAGTTGATCGTGCCGGTGCCCGCTGCGAAGGCCGAGGTCGACAGGGCCGCGAGTGCGACGGCGGACAGGATGGATTTTTTCATGACGTTTCCCGTAAGGACTGCAAATGGATTGGACGACGTGGCGGACACAAACGGCAGCGCATGGTGGCTCCCGTCCGACACGAGGCGGCATTATCGAGATAATCATGAAAGATTTCTGTAAATCATTGTCAAATGCATCTGACAATGTTCGATTCACCCCTCCGGAATTACATTATTTCCACCTGATTTCCAATCCAGCACCTTTTTATCCGCAGTCCTTTTTAGTTTTACGGAACCAATTGAAGATTAAGGGAAATTTCTTCCGATAACCGACCGCGCCCCACCTGCCCTTGCCAGTATTGGTTCTGACGATATCCGTCATCTCAAAGACAAAATATTGTCCAATGCCGCCATCGTTGTTCGACGACAACGCCCATATCAAGTCATTTTCAACTGACAGGAAATTAACCAAGGCACTTCATCAATGTCAATTTGCCGCGCAAACGATTGCGAAAAGAATACAAACGTTTTGCTGCGACACTTTGTCGCTCTCATTAATTCCAATTAATTGATTAATCCGATCATCAATTCCGGATCGTAAATCGCACGCATGTGCAGCAGTCGGAACTCGATTTGCCGGCCTGGATGGACGAGATGGAAAGGCGAAGATGCGGCGCATACGTTTGCGCCGGTGGGCGACACGGCCGGACGCCGAATGCGCGTTGCCGCGGAAGGCGCACTTCCGCCCTGCCGCGAGATGAGAGACATCGGGGTAGTTCGCTGGACCGCGAAAGGAAGCGCCGAGAGCGATCGGCGATACGACGGCAGCACGACTATCGAAGCGGCGGCCGCACGTCGGATCGTACGGCCGCCATCATGTCACCCGGCACACGGCAGCGCCTGGCGACGTCACACCCATCACGCGGAAGCCGCGGTCTCCTCCGACGCCGATGCCGGCGCCCAGCCGCCGCCGAGCGCGCGGTACAGCGCGATCGCATTCGCGAGCCTGAGCTGCTTGAGCCGAATCAGCTCCTGCCCCGACTCGTACGTGCTGCGTTGCGCGTCGAGCAGTTCGAGATACGTCGCGACGCCGCCCGCATAACGGCGCTCGGCGAGCTTCAGCCGCGCGCCGTCGGCTGAATACACGTCCTGCTGCGCGGCAAGCTGGCGATCGATCCAGTCGCGCGCGGCGAACGCGTCGGCCACTTCGCGGAACGCGGTCTGCACCGTCTTCTCGTACTCGGCAACCGCGATGTGCTTGCGCGCGTTCGCGACGTCGAGGTTTGCGCGGTTGCGGCCGCCCGCGAAGATCGGCAGCGTGATGCGCGGCGCGAACGTCCACACGCTCGTGCCGGCGGCGAACAGGCTCGAGAACGCGTCGCTGACCGAGCCGTAGTCGGTCGTCAGCGCAATGCGCGGGAAGAACGCCGCGCGTGCGGCGCCGATCTGCGCGTTCGCGGCCTTGAGCCGTGCCTCGGCCTGCCGGATGTCCGGACGCCGCTCGAGCAGTTCGCTCGGCGCGCCGGGCGCCACCGGCGCGATCGACAGCGTGTCGAGCACGGTCGCGTCGGCGGGCACGTTGCGCGCGAAATCGCCCGCCAGCAATTGCAGCGCCCGCACGGCCTGCGCATGCTCGCGCTGCAGCGCGGCCTGCGACGCGCGCGCCGATGCCACCAGCATCTCGGCCGAGCGCAGCTCGATCGCGTCGCTCGTGCCGGCCGCGTAGCGGCGCTGCGTGAGCGCGGCCATGCGTTCGCGCGCGTCGAGCGTGCGCTGCGCGAGCGCAAGCTGTTCGTGCAGCGAGCGTTCCGAGACATACGCACCGGCCACTTCGGCGATCACGCCGATGCGGACCGTGCGCCGTGCCTCGGCCGTCGCGAAATACTCGGCGAGCGCCGCATCGGACAGGCTGCGCACGCGGCCGAACAGGTCGAGCTCGTACGCACTGACGCCGACGCCCGCGCGGTACAGCCCGCTGATCGCGCTTTCGCGCACGACCGGGTCGTACTGGCGCGCACGCTCGTAGCCGAGATTCGCATCGACCGACGGCATCAGGTCCGCACGCTGTACGCCGTACAGCGCGCGCGCTTCGTCGAGCCGGCCGGCCGCGATCCGCAGGTCGCGGTTGTTTTCGAGCGCGGCGTCGATCCACGCCTGCAGCGCCGGATCGGTGAAATACGCATGCCAGTCGTCGAGCAGCGCGGCATCCTGCGCCTCGGCCCGTTCAGCGGCCGGCGCCGTGCTTCCGTCGACCGGCGCATAGGTCGCCGGCACCGGCGCCGCCGGCCGCTCGTAACGCGGCGCGAGCGAGCAACCGGCGAGCGCGAGCGCGGCGGCCAGCGCGAGCTGAACCCGCAGCGCGGCGCGTGCATTCAGCGCAGACATCATTGCGAACCCTCCATCGTCGCCGGCTGCGCCCCGCCGCGCCGGCGCGGGCCGACGTCGAACAGGCGGCCGACGATCACGAAAAACAGCGGGACGAGGAACACCGCGAGCACGGTTGCCGTGATCATGCCGCCGAGCACGCCGGTACCGATCGCCATCTGCGCGCCGGACGCGGCACCCGACGCGAACGCGAGCGGCAGCACGCCGACGCCGAACGCGAGCGACGTCATCACGATCGGCCGCAGCCGCAGGCGCGCGGCCTCGAGCGCGGCGTCGACGAGCGACATGCGCTGCGCGACGAGATCCTTCGCGACTTCGACGATCAGGATCGCATTCTTCGCCGACAGCCCGATCGTCGCGATCAGCCCCACCTTGAAATAGATGTCGTTCGGCATCGCGCGCAGCGTGACGCCGAGCACCGCGCCGATCACGCCGAGCGGGACGACCAGCATCACCGCGAACGGGATCGACCAGCTCTCGTAGAGCGCCGCGAGCGCGAGGAACACGACGAGCACCGACAGCGCGAACAGCATCGGCGCCTGAGCGCCCGACAGCCGCTCCTCGAACGATTGCCCCGACCACGCATAGCCGATGCCAGCCGGCAGCTTCGCGGCGATCCGCTCGACCGCGGTCATCGCCTCGCCGCTGCTGTGGCCCGCCGCGGCCGAGCCGTTGATCGTGAACGACGGATAGCCGTTGTAGCGCGTGAGCTGCGGCGGCCCGAGCGTCCAGTGCAGCGTCGTGAACGCCGCGAGCGGCACCATCTCGCCGCGCGCGTTGCGCACGCGCAGCTTCTTCACGTCGTCCGGATCGAGCCGATGCAACCCGTCGGCCTGCACCATCACGCGCCGCACCTGCGTGCCGTGCATGAAGTCGCCGATGTAGTCGGAGCCGAACATCACCGCGAGCGTCGTGTTGATCTCGTCCATCGACACGCCGAGCGCGGACGCCTTCGCACGATCGATGTCGAGCTTCAGCTGCGGTGCGTCCTGCGTACCCGCGAACATCAGGTCGGTGAGCGCGCGATCCTTGCCGCCGGCCGCGAGCAACTGCTCGCGCGCGGCGCTGAACGTCGCGTAGTCGAGCCCGCCGCGGTTCTGCAGCCGGAAGTCGAAACCGCTCGACGAGCCGAGATCGGGCAGCGCCGGCGAGTTCATCGCAAACACCGTCGTGTTCGGCGTGCCCGTGAAGCGCTCGTTGATGCGCGCGACGATCGACTGCACGTGATCGCGCTCGGCCTTGCGGTCCTTCCAGTTCTTCAGCGTGACGAAGATCATCCCGCCGTTCGGCCCTTCGCCGTACAGGTTGAAGCCGCCGAGCGCATACGTATAGGCGGTCGGCTCGTCGCGGCGGATGGCCGACTCGACCTCGCGCACGCTCTGCATCGTTTCCGCGAGCGGCGTGCCCTGCGGGCGTATCACCATCACCATGAAGTTGCCCTGGTCCTCGTCCGGCAGGAACGCGGTCGGCAGTTGCGTGAGCATCAACGCAGCGGCCGCGGTCAACGCGCCGTACACGACGAGCCAGCGCACCGGCTTCTTCAGCATCGTGCCGACGCGCGACGCATAGCGCTGCGTCGCGCGTGCGACGAAGCGGTTGAACCAGCCGAAGAAGCCGCGCTTCTCGTGATGGTCGCCGGACACGGGCTTGAGCAGCGTCGCGCACAGCGCGGGCGTGAGCGACAGCGCGAGGAACGCGGAGAAACCGATCGACACCGCGAGCGACAGCGCGAACTGCCGGTAGATGTTGCCCACCGCACCGCCGAAGAACGCCATCGGCACGAACACCGACGTCAGCACGACCGTGATCCCGATGATCGCGCCGCTGATCTGCGTCATCGCCTTGACGGTCGCATCGTACGGCGCGAGCCCCTCCTCGACCATCAGCCGCTCGACGTTCTCGACGACGACGATCGCATCGTCGACGAGAATGCCGATCGCGAGCACCATGCCGAACATCGTCAGCACGTTGATCGAGAAGCCCGCCGCGTACATCACGCCGAACGTGCCCGCGAGCGCGACCGGCACGACGAGCGTCGGGATCAGCGTCGCGCGCAGGTTCTGCATGAACAGGAACATCACGAGGAACACGAGCACGCCGGCCTCGATCAGCGTCGTGACGACCTTGTTCATCGATACGCGCACGAACGACGACGTCTCGTACGGGATCTGGTACTTCACGCCCGGCGGGAAGTACCTGGACAGCTCGTCCATCGTCGCGCGCACGCGCTTCTCGGTGGACACCGCGTTCGAGCCCGGCGCGAGCTTGATGCCCATCCCGGTCGCGACCTTGCCGTTCACGTACGACGGATAGTTGTAGTCGTTGCCGCCGAATTCGATGCGTGCGACGTCGCGCAGGAACAGCGCGGAGCCGTCGGCCTGCGCACGCAGCGCGATCGCGCCGAAATCGGCCGGCGTCTTCAACGGCGCGTCGGCGAACACGGTCGCCGCGATCGGTGCGCTGTCCGGCACCGCGCTGCGGCCGATGTCGCCGATCGTCACGCGCGCGTTGTGCGCGCGCACGGCCGATGCGATGTCCGACGCGGTGAGGCCGTGCCCGGCCAGCTTCACCGGGTCGGGCCAGATCCGCATCGCATATTCGGCGCCCCAGAACTGCACCTTGCCGACACCCTCGACGCGGCGCAGCGCCTGCACGACGTTCGCCGACGCGTACTCGCCGAGCTGCACGTCGGTCATCCGGCCGTCGTCGGACGTCAGCGACACGACGAGCTGGATGTTGTCGGCGGCCTTCTCGACCTGGATGCCGTCGCGGCGCACGGGCTCGGGCAGGCGCGCGTCGACCGTCTTCAGCCGGTTCTGCACTTCGACGGCTGCGAGATCGGCGTTCACGCCCTGCTTGAACGTCAGGTACAGCGACGCGGCCCCGGCGCTGCTCGTCGCGGACGTATACAGCAGCCCCGGCGCGCCGTTCATTTCGCGCTCGATCAGCGCGGTCACCGATTCCTCGACGACCTGCGCGGATGCGCCCGGATACGTCGCATAGATGCTGACGACGGGCGGCGCGATGTCCGGGTACTGCGCAACGGGCAGCGCGCGGATCGCGAACAGGCCGCCCAGCATGATGAAGATGGCGATCACCCACGCGAAGACGGGGCGATCGATGAAGAAACGTGCCATGTTGGTTTGAACCGGTCAGGTTTGACGGGCGGCCGCCTGCGAAGCGGCCGCTGCCGGCGCCGCCTTCGACGGCGGTGCCTTCTCGACGGGCTTGACGGCCGTGTCGGGCGCGAACTGCGATGCGTCGTCGACGATCACGCGCTCGCCGCCCGCGAGGCCGCGCGTGATGCGCCAGTCATGGCCGCTCATTCGGTCGGCCGTGACCTCGACGTCCTTGACCTTGCCGTTCGTGCCGACCACGCGCACCGACGTACGGTCGGCCGTGCGCAGCAGCGCGTCGCGCGGCACGAGGATCGCGCGCTGGTCGACCGCCGCGTCGAGCGCGATCCGCACGTACGCACCCGGCAACAGCTCGCGTTCGGGGTTCGGGAACAGTGCGCGCATCGCGACGGTGTCGGTGGTCGGATCGACCGCGAGATCGCTGAACAGCAGCTTGCCCTTCAACGGATACGCGGTGCCGTCGGCGCGCAGCAGCGTCACCGCGACGTCGTGCTGCGCGATGCCCGTCGCGCGCCCGCTCTTCACCGCGCGGCGTAACGCGTCGACGTCGGCGGCCGGCTGCGAGAAGTTCACGTAGATCGGATCGAGCTGCTCGACGGTCGTGAGCGGCGTCGCCTGGTCCTGGCCGACGAGCGCGCCTTCGGTCACGAGCGCGCGTCGCGCACGCCCCGCGATCGGCGCGGTGACGGTTGCATAGTCGAGTTGCAGTTGCGCACGCGCGAGTTCGGCCTTCGCCGATGCCACCTCGGCCCTCGCCTGCGTATCGGCCGCAACGGCTTCGGTATGGTCGCGCTCGCTCACCGCGCGGTCGCGCACGAGGTCGTCGTAGCGGCGGCGCTTGTCGCTCGCCGCGAGCGCGGCGGCCTGCGCCTTCGCGAGCGCGCCCTGCGCGGCATCGCGTGCGGCATTCAGCGGCGCGGGATCGATGCGGAACAGCACCGCGCCCTGCTTCACTTCCTGGCCTTCCTCGTAGGTGCGCGCGGTGACGATGCCCGCGACCCGCGCGCGCACTTCCGCCTGCCGGTACGCGTCGAGCCGGCCCGGCAGTTCGACGGTCATTGGCACGGCCGTCGGACGCACCGTCACGACGGTGGCCTGCTTCGCGGTCTCCGGCGCGGCGTCCTTGTCGCCCTTTCCGCATCCGGCCACGGCCAGTACGGCCGCCAGCGCGAACGGCGCCAGCCGCAGGCGGCGCCACAGGGTGCGTTTGTTATTCATCTTCTGACCTCGGATCGTTCGCCGCCGATACAATGCGGCGGCTCAGGGTGGCCGATTATAATCAGTCACGACTGATTAAATACATGGGCTTTCAATCTGCCTGGCACACTGTCTCAATAAAACGACAGCGAACTGTAAGGAACTTCACGACATGGCCCGCAAGACCCGGGAAGAATCGCTCGCCATCAAGCACCGGATCCTCGACGCCGCCGAGCTCGTGCTGCTCGAGAAAGGCGTCGCGCAAACCGCGATGGCGGACCTCGCCGAGGCCGCCGGGATGTCGCGCGGCGCCGTCTACGGCCACTACCGCAACAAGATGGAAGTGTGTCTCGCGATGTGCGACCGCGCGTTCGCGCGCACGTCGGAAGGTTTCGACGCAGGAGACGGCCTGCCGCCGCTCGCCACGCTGCGGCGCGCCGCGTCACACTACCTGCAGGAATGCGGCGAGCCGGGCCCGATGCAGCGCGTGCTCGTGATCCTCTATACGAAGTGCGAGCAAAGCGAGGAAAACGGCGCGCTGCAGCGGCGCCGCATGCTGCTCGAACTGCAGATGCTGCGCATCACGAAGGCGCTGCTGCGCCGCGCGATCGCGGCCGGCGAACTCGTCGCCGATCTCGACGTGCACCTGGCCGCCGTCTATCTCGTGTCGCTGCTCGAAGGCGTGTTCGCGTCGATGATCTGGACCAACCGGCTGCGCGGCAACCTGTGGAACGACGCGGAAGCGATGCTCGACGCCGGTTTCGACACCGTCCGCACCTCCGCCGCGCTGCGCGGCCGCGCGCAAAAATTGCCAGACTGACGTAAAACGTCGTAACAAATGCTGATTTAACCCGATTTACCGCACTGCGAAACGAATGAGCTGACCCCCTTTAAAATTTTTAACGTTTCGCGGAACACCGGTAGACTGACGCTGTCATCTTTCTTTAGCGTCTTCGTGATAACCGGGTTCGACCCGGTATGCACGCCGCCGTTCGAAGCGGGCCCGCCCCGTGTGTTGGGTCGAACGGAAACGACACAGGCCCCTGGCGGGGCCTGTTTTGTTGCACGCCCGCCATCCGCCCCGTCGCCATTCGACGGATGAGCCGCCGGCGGCCCCTGCCCACACCCCTTTGAACCGCTTTCCTGGATGTGGACACCTTGGTCAAGTCTGCCGCTACCCCTGATGCTTTCGCGCCCGGCCGCGCGCAGCGCGTCGCGCGCGCGCTCGTGCCGGCCGCCGTGCTCGGCGCCCTCGCCGCATTCGGTCTCGCCGCTGCGCTGCCGGCCGTCTCGCAACTGCCGGGCGCCGTCGATTCCGGCACGGCCGCGCTGCCGCAGCGCGTGCTGTCCGACACGCCATTTCCCACCGCGCAGCATTTCGTGACGAGCGAACTCGCGCGCACGATCGGCGTGCGCGACGAGCACGTCGATCGCAACGACCGCAGCCCGCAACCGGGCCTGTTCGCCCCGCTCAGCGCGCACCGCAACGATATGCTCGGCTATGCGAGCCTGTTCCAGTTCGCGGCGCCCGAGAACCAGCACGGCATGCGCGCGGGCGGCATCGAGCTCACGCTGTCCGATACGCTGAACCGTCTCGACGTACCGCCCGAAGTGCGCATCCAGCTCGGCGATCTCGTCACCGGCAAGGTCGCGATGCGTACGACCGCGCAGCGCGGCGACTACTACCGCGTCGCGTTCGACACGAACAACGGCACGCCGCGCCTCACTGCGCTCGAGCTGCGCGTCGCCGGCCGCACGTTCGGCGCGATCTGGTTCCGCGCGCCGGGCGCCGAGCACGGCGCGTACTACGCGCTCGACGGCTCGCCGCTCGAAGCCGCGGCATTCACGATGCCGGTCAAGTGGACGCGCATCAGCTCGTTCTTCGGCGAGCGCATCCATCCGCTGTCGCAGGCGATGGCGTTCCATACGGGCGTCGATCTCGCCGCGCCGAGCGGCACGCCCGTCGACGCGGCCGCCGACGGCGTCGTGTCGTTCGTCGGCACCGATCCGGGCGGCTACGGCCGCTACGTGATCGTCGATCATGCGGATGGCTACTCGACCTACTACGCGCACCTGTCCGCGTTCGCACGCGGGCTCAAGACCGGTGAAACCGTGAAGCAGGGCCAGCGGATCGGCTCGGTCGGGATGACGGGCGCCGCCACGGGCCCGCACCTGCATTTCGAGGTGCGTGTCGCGAACGATCCGGTCGACCCGCTCGTCACGCTCGCCAGCGCGCAGACGGCGCTGTCCGACATGCAGCTCACCGCGTTCCGCCAGGAAGCCGCGCAATGGCGCTTCCGCCTCGCGTCGATCAATACGACGCCGTTCGCGTTCGCGCAGAACGACGGGCCGCTGTGGGGCGATTTCGCCACCGACGAGTCGACGCTGCGCGCGGTCTTCAACACGCACTACTCGGCGGAACGAAGCTGACTCCGAGGCACACAATCCTGGTTGCGGAAGAGTGTGCGGTCAAAATGCTCCGCTGCTCTTCTCTACACCGTCATCTGGTCACGGGCTTGAGCCAATGTTTTGGCGCAAGCCAAATTCAGACTGCGCCCGAGACCGCCGGTGGTTCGCGCTACCCCTCTTGGTCATAGCGCCGGCGCAATGCCGGGTCCCGTGTGATCCGCAACCGAAAACAGTTCGGGCACCATGCGCCACGATTGATCACCGTGTTAGGCATTGAGTTCCACACATGCCCGTGTGCGCACTGCCATGTCAATTTGACTCGATTGCCGTGATACTCGGTACTCAAGCATCGGCCACCGCGCGCCGCAGCAACCGCCTGCATGTCCTCTATCGTTCGGCGCTTCGCGAGATTGGCGCAATGCCGACACCATGCCCCGCCAAGCACTAAGTGCCCCCACGTCGTCCATTCATGTCCGCGTCCGCATCGGAATCGGTACTTCGAATTCGCCAGGCGATACTCCGTCGAGAGAAGCTGTCCGCCGCGCAGCGCCGCTGCGGCCTGCAATCGCCGAAGCCCGTTCGGATCGCGTTGCTGTTCTCCGTGTCTGACTCGAGCACAGTGCGGACACCATCCGCCGTCGACGACTCGGTAAGCCACTGCTTTCCATCGATGGCCTTCGGCACACTCCCATTCGTAATGCGCAGCGATACCGATGTACGTGTCAGTCAGACAACGACCGCCACGCTCCGTCGCCGCCTCATGAAGACGTTCCAAGCCATCGGAATGCAGGAGACACGCAGCCAACTCAACTTTTGCGCATCGTGGACATCCATGGCCGTCTAGAATCTTGCGAGCCTCGGTAGTCCATTCGTGTCCAGAACGACAGGTGAAATGTTGCCGCGCCGTTTGACCGAGATAGGTTCCCTCATGACAAACAAGACCGCGTTCACTCAGCAGTTCCCGAAAGCGGTCCTGCACGCGCACTTGCTCGCACTGAAGGCAAGTTATCGTGCCTCGCATCGCGACTGTGCCTATGCGCGTGAAGTTATGGCCCGATTCGCAGCGGAATTCGTAGTAGGACTTCAGCCCTCGCCATTCGAGCGTCAGAAGCGTAAGGCCCCGTTCGGCGGCAATCTCGATCATACGGGCATATGCAACATCTGGCTTGCGACGTGTGCGTGTCGCAGAAGTGCCTTGGCTCATCGTTGTCAGAACTGTGCAGTCACCTGAAAACCGAGCGTCACTCGCGCAGTCGGAAAACCCGACGGCTTGTAGACAGGCGTACCCGCGAAGAGATCGTACGCATAGGCTCCGAATCGCGTACCCACGCTCCCCTTTATGCCGATCACTGCGCCAGCCAACTGCGTCCCGACAAGAACGACAGGCTGCGGGCCCCATACGCGACCATAGTCGAGTCCCGCATAAACTGCCTGCCCTGTCTGCCCGATCGGCGCCTGCAATTCGTTTCGCCAGTAGAAGCCCCGTGCTGCGGCGAGCATCGTCTCGCCATCGAACCCGCGCACCGTATAGCGACTGCCAATCGTCAAGTCGTCGATGTAGTAAAGCGTGTTTCCGGTGTACTGACCGTGGAATGTGCCGACATAGCGGAATGGCTGCTTGCCGATCGCGAAGGGCACCGACAGGTTCGCGTCGAGCACCGCCATCTTGAAGCGATAGGTCGGCCCGCCTCCCGCCGCCAACATATCGTCCTGTGCGCCCAACCCACCGACACCTTGACGATATGCAAGTGAGCCGTCGAACTGCGCGCCGCCGAAGTAGTGACGATCGGTCAGGCCGAGTTCGATCATCGTGTTATTGCGGCGCTGCTGCGAGATCTCTGTATCTTCGATAAAGCTTTGTCCAAAACGGCGCGACAGGCGAACGTACGCGCCGAACACATCGTTCTGACTACGCGACAGCACGCGGGCCAGCTTGAAATCGACCGTCTTCGAATTGCCGCTCGCGACGAATGTCTGATTCACGCCCGCAATCTGCTGGTAGTACGTGTTCGTGTAAGCGGACAGCGTGGCCGTCCAGTAGCCCCACGGGATCGAATAGAAACCGTTCCAGCCGTGCGAGCCGAGGCGCTTGTCGTCAAATTCCAGATCCTGGCTCACGCCGATGTTGAAGATGTCGTTCAGGCCCAAAGGGTTGTCGATACCGAGCGCCAGATTGCCTTGCAGCTTGCCAGTCGCACGCGTGCCGGAGTTGTCGACGGACGCGACGACAGTCCACGGTTTGCCACGCTGCACGTCGAGTACGACATCGCTTTCGCCGGGCAGCTCGCCCGGAACGATTTGCATCGAAACGTCCTGGCTCGACACGCGTTTCATTTGCTCGAGGCCCTGTTCGAGATCGCGCAGGTTCAGCAGTTCGCCGTCGTCCGTTGGAAACGCGGTCTTCCACGTGCCGCGCAGTTTCTCGTCGGCGAAGCGCACGTGGCGGATCACCCCGGGGATCAGCGAAAACTTGAGGGTGCCGGTCGAAAGATCTTGTTCTGGCAGCAGCACGCGCGTCGTGACGTACCCGCGCGCCAGGATCGCTTGCGACAGGCCTTTGACCAACATGTCGAGCCCCTGTTTGCCGACACACTGGCCGGTGTAGTGCTCAAGCCATTCGCGCGCGAAGGCGAAGCGGTCCATCGGCAACGTCGACGCGCCCTGCGCCTTCGCTGCGCTGGGCAACGCGTCCGGTACGTCGAGAGCAAACCGGTCAACGCGAAAACACGGAGTTTCGGCCGGAATCGCGGGATATGCTTCGATGCGCGGCACCTCAGAACGAACCGAAGGCGCATGCACCGCGGCGTCGCGCTGCTGCGCATCGCGTTGCTGTTGCGCCTGGCGCTCCTGCTCCGCATTCGCGCGCGCAGCAGCGGCTTGGTCTGTCGGCGTCGGGGCTTGCTGCGCCTGCACGGCCACCGCCATTAAGGCGACGAAGGGCACGGCCGCCAGCTGTCTGGTTATTGTCATTTGATGGTTAGTTTTTTACTGGCCCTATACCGTGGCTATTTGGCCACTTTGCCGATCTCAATCGTAAACACAAGGCCTTCGAAATCCGGATCACCCATCCCGTCGCTGCAATGGAATGTGATATGCCGATCGTCTTTTTTCACCAACATTCCAGCATTTCCAATCCACGCATGCGAAACGTCATCACATTTCCAAACATTCCAAACTTTAAGAACGGCCTTCCCACCACCCTTAATCATGACATTCAGCAGAATATGTTTCGGGCCATGATCCGCCCATATAAAAAATCTGTCAGAATTTGATTGTTAATCTCAACACTACAATTCGATGCCTTTATATTCACGCCTTGAATTGTCGTTTTTTATTTGATAAAAATCAAGGGGCAGTACTGTTTCACCAGAAGATACGTCGATTTCATACAAACCGTATATCTCTCGACCGTCAACTTCAATTTTTGGTGCTCTAGCTTCTTGGAAACGCTGCGCTAATGAGAGGTTCGTCATGTCAATATCCCGGTCTGCGATACGGATCTACTTTTGCACGGTCTTGCGGCCACCGAGGCACGAATTCTTTCCCACCATCACGGGCGGGGGCGGGGACGGGCTCGTGACTCAGTTCGATCGGAATGTCATTCAAGACATCGATCGACTCTCCATCATCTCTATTGAAGTTGCGCCCCCGAAAATACAAACATGGCCTTACAATCATCTTCTACGGCAAGGCACTTTACCATCATTTGCCTCATCTAATGCCCTACTCACTCTCATCAATAGGATTTTCCTCCAAATATCTTTTAATATCAATTTCTGAAATTCCAGGCGCACCCGCGCTTAACCACCTATCGAATTCGTCAGGATATGATCTATACACCCTCCCGCCAGACGATTGAATCGATACATCCCCCCCAAATTCCGCTAAAAAACGCAGATGATGTACCACCATAATCCAAATTCGCTTGAGTTCAGGATCCTGCGGCACGCCACCAGACGCCTCGGAAAGATAACGCGACTCGCCCTCAACGAAGTCCAACATATCCTTCGCCCTTCCAGCGCTCAGCATTAGCCTTATAATTTCCACCTTTCCCATGATCATCTACCGATAGAATTTAACGTTATACCCATTGACCTCAACACCTTTAAATCCGAGAGAGCTCATCGATTTCCCTAGCGGAGTAGCCCAAACTGCTTGAACCGGCGAAATCCCAGAAGAGGTCGCCGAATTGTAAGCATCACGGTTTGCATTACCCAACTGAGCAGACACAGTTTTCACCTTGTCTGCCCCAACGGATTCTATCGCCTTGGAAATCATATCTGTTCCAACACCTCGCCCAGACACCGTAGTCCCATACCAGTCTATGTGAAAATTCCCATCTGGAGAGTAACGACCAATCAGATCACTTTGCGCAAACTTGCTGTCAACAACAGAGCCATTTTTATCAAACTTCTGTCTGGCGGATAACTCGACATCTACATAACCGCCATCCTTGGCTTCAACTTTCGTGTCAAAATTCAATCCTTCCTTACCGGATGACGATGATCCATTCGAGTGAAGGACATAGTCAACGAGCCCCTTCGCCTGATCCGGAATGATTTCCGTGATCCAGTCACTGATCTTCTTGGCATCAGGCAACGGCGAAATCAACGAACCCGGTTTGATACTCGGATCCAGCTCCGTTGCCGGATCAGCAATCACACCATCGCCCTTGCCTGTTGTCTCACCCTTATACCCCGGCAGCTTGAATCCAGCGAGCCAGCCTGGAACCGGCGCCATCGGTGAAATCTGATTGTTCTCCACCTCGATTTTGCCAGCACCGGTCGCCGTGGCTACATTCTGGCCCGACACGGCCGCGACGCCGGCAACCAGGCTGGCCACCAGATTGTCACGCGCTTCGCGCTCCGATGCCGACAAGTTCGTCGACGGCGCGAGCAGACTGCCGAGCACGGAGCTGGTCGCCGCGCCGATTGCGCCCGCACCGCAACTCTGGCTGCCGGCGGCCGCGCCGGCACACCCGACAATCGCATGAAGTGCTGCACGCGCTTCTTCGCTGCCGAGGTTGTCGGCAATCTGCTTTACCTGATTCGCACCGAGCTCTTGCAAATAGGCCACCGTGGCGTTCTGCGCGAATTGGCCCAGGCCACCTGTCACATTGCCGCCTGCGGCCACCGACAGGGCCGTAAGCACCTGACGATACGTGCCGCTCGGTCCCCAGTTGGCGTTCAGTTCATCGGCACGCTTTTGGGCGGCTGCCCGTTGTTCCGGCGTCAGATTCGGGTTGTTCGCAGCGGCCTTTGCCGCATCCGCTTCGGCCGCGCGATTCGCGACGAATGTTCCCGCCTGGTTGATGAACTGGCTCGTAATGTCGAAGCCGGCCTGAATCTTGTCCTTGTCAAAGATCGGGGCGAGCGCACCGCCGGTGTCCGACGTATCGCGATTGAGGCTGGCAACCGCTTCGGCCGCCGTCTGCCCCGTCAATTGCTCCTGTTTCGCCCCGTCGGTGATCGTGATGGTGCCACCGCTGATACTGCTCTTCGTCGTCGAATTTGCATCACCCGACGCGCTCAACGCTACCGGCGGCGCTATCTGGAATCCGCCATCGCCCTTTGGCAGCGACGTCCCCGGCACCGGATTCACGTTATCCGCCGTGCCTTTCTGATCCTTGCCGATGGTGCCGCCATAGCCGCCCGACAGTCCGACCGACGAGGCGTCGTACGATGCGTGGTTCTCGATGTCGCTATGGGTGAGGGTGCCGGTCATCAGTTTGTTCAGGTTCTCCTGCACGGCCTTGTCGCTGCTCGCGATCACACCACCTTTCAGATCGGTATTGCCCTTCACGTCGACCTGGAAGCCGCCATCGCCCGCCCTGATGCCCGATTGCTCGATCACGCTCGCGTAATCGCTGTTCATCTTCGTCTGGCCGACACTGCCCGCCACGCTCGACACGCACGGCGGCGGACAAACACTCACCGAAACGCCTGCATTCTGTTGTTTCGAGCCGTAATCGTCCTTGTCTTGCAGGCTCTCGATGTTCAGGCTGCCGCCGACATCGGCGACCACCTGCTTGCCCGACGCGACTGCACCCTTCAGATTCGTATCGCCGCCTGACTGGATCGCGAGCTGGTTGCCGGCGGTCACATGCGTGTTCGTCCATGTCGACGAATCGCCGTCCGCGTTGCCACGATTGCCGGCGACACCCGCCGTGAGCGCGACACCGGTCTTTGCACCGACAGTGAACGACACCCCGACCGAGGCACTCGATCCGCTATTCGTACTGTGCTGGCTGCTGGTGTTTTCCGCAGCCTGCAGATTCACGTTGCCTTCGGCCGCCAACTTCGCGTTGTTACCTGCCGAGATCGTGCTGCCGATCACGTCGATATTGCTGTCCTTGCCGGCACCCGCCGCCGAGATCGTCACATTGCGGCCAGCCGAGACGGTACTTCCCACCGCGGTGCTCGACTGAGCCTGCATTTGACTGTCGCTTTTGCTTGCCCCGACCGATACGTTGACCCCGACGCTCGTGGCTGCCTTCAGCGGATCACCGCCCATCTGCTTCAGCGAGTCATACGTATTCTTCGCCGCGAGCCCCGTCGTAGCCGCTGCCAGTGCAATCAAGCGCGGATCGCCGCCTACGCTCTGTGCCGCGTTCGTCATCTGCCGACCGGTCTGCACCGCCGCCACGACCGGATTCGTCACCCCCACCGTCACGCCGGCCTGACGGAACTGCTGTTGCTCCGCGAAGCTGGATGTATCCGTCGCGGCATCGATCTTGACCGTCTTGCCGGCCAAATTCACGTCGTTGCCCGCATGCAGGATGCTTCCGGTCGCGTGCAGATCGTTACCCGCACTCACGGTCAGGTTGCCGTTCAGTGCACCGATCGCACTGCCGTTGTTCGTGACCGATGAAGACTGCTGCTTGTCGGAGTTCGAACGCGAGCCGACGGATACCGACAGGCCGCCGTTCGACATCAGACCGGTTTCCTTCTTGTCGAAATAGGTCGACGATTGGATCGTGTCCTGCGAGGTCTTGATGTTCACGTCCCGCGCGGCAGACAGCGACACATCGTTTGTACCGACGATATTGCTGCCCGTCACGTTGATGTCCCGGCCGCTCGTGACCGTCACGCCATCCGCCGAAATCGTGCTGCCCTGGCTGTAGGTCGCAGTCTGATCGATCCCGCTCGCAACCTTCGACCCACTCACCACATTGCTGTGGCTGTGCGTTTCGTGCGAGTTCAGCTCATGCGTCTCGGTTGCCGCGCCGACATTCACATCGCCGGCCGCCAGCAGGTTCGCGTTGCCCTTGTCGAGGCCGATCGTGCTGCCGGACAACGTAATGTCCTTGCCCGACACGATATTCACCGTATCGCCGCCCTTGAGCGTCGTGCCTGTGAGCGCCTGATCGGACGTGTGCAGTGTCTCCGCGTAGCTGCCGTGACTGTCGCTGCCCGAACTGTTGCTGTTCACCGTCGATGTCGTGCTCGCCGCACCGAGCGTCACGTTGCCCTTGGCAGCGAGTGTCCCGCCCTGGCCGAGGTCGATCTGCGCGCCCTTTGCCGTCAGATCACCACCCACGACGACATTCGATTGTCCACCTACCGTCACCGAGCTACCGGTGACCTTGTTGATATCGGTATTCGACACGCCGTTCGCGCGCTGCACGATCTTGTGCTCGCCAGTCTGCGCCGCACCGAGATCCCAGTTGCCGCCGACGTTCATCCCGAGGTTGCCGCCGACCGACAAGTTGCCCGCGTTCTGCTGGAAGTTGCCGCCGGTGACGATCGATGCATTGCCCGCGACATCCAGTTTGGCGGTCGGCCCGAGCGTCGTCACCACGCTCGTCGCACCGTCGCGGCTCACTCGTGTGTTCGTCTTCGTCGCCGTATCGAGAATCAGGTCCTTGCCGGCGTCCAGTTGCAAACTGCCCGCCTTCACGTTCGCCGACGTCAGGTCGATGTTGTTCTCGGTCTTCAGCGCCATCAGCCCGCCGCTTTGCAGCGCGCCGAACGCATTGTCGATCTGCTTGCCCTGGATGGCCAGCGTGTCGTCCGCCTTGATCGTGCCGCTGTTCGTGAATGACTGCGCGTTCTGGAAATCGATGTTTGTCGCGCTGATCAGTGGGCCGTTGACATTCTGCTGGTTCGCCTGCGCGAGATACACGACCGGCACCAGCACCGACTGGCCGTCCACCACGCGCGTTTCCATCATGATCACGTTGCTGGTCAGCTTCGACACCTGCTCGGCCGACAGGCTCGCGCCCATCGGCAGATCGAGCGACTTCGACAGATCCGCGCCGGCCGCCATCAACGATTGATACATGGTCTGCAGGTCTGCGTACGGCCCGAGCACGGCCTTGCCGGTCAGCGCCGTGACTTCGTTGCGCACGAGTTGCTGCTCGTAGAAACCGTCGCCGAGCCGCTTCGGGATATGCGTGAGGTCGACGCCGAGCTGACCGAAGAAGTAGTCGCTGGAAATGAAATTCTTCTGGTTCGTGAACGCCGGATTCGTTTCGATCACGTAGCTCGCATTCGGCGCGGTCGTCGGCCGGTACAGCCCGCCCTGCGGAATCGTGAGGTTGTTCAGGACGTTCAGCGCCGTCGCGCTGGCGATGATCGGATCGACCGGCGCCGACGGACCGCCGTGCACCGACGACGCACCCGATTTCGCGCCGCTCGCGTTACCGCTCAGATTGGTGGGCGTGAGGCCCGGCACCGACTGCCCCGGCAGCAAGCCGAGCGACGGAATCGATGCGTTGCCCGCCGTGTTGCTGACGCTGACGCCCGTTCCCGAAATCGTGCCGTTGGAACTCAGCGTCGAAAAGTAGCCCGGCAGCGTGTAATCCTTGATCGATGCCGGCGCCGCCTGCGTATAGCCGCCCGGGCGCCCCGTCACGAACGGCGCGTTACCGAACGGCAGTTGCCAGTCGTGTTCGCTATTGTCGTAGTTGTTGTAGTGATACTGCCCCGAGTACGAGACCGTCACGCCCGGCAGTTTCTGGCCGGACGCCGCCCAGCCGTCGGCGTCGTAGTGCCCCGGCATCTTGACGTCGCCGACTGCGGCGATGTTGCTCCAGTAGTTTTGCAGCGTGCCGACCGATGACGCATCGATCTTGCCGCCCGACACGATCTGCGCGGCCGGGCTGATGTCCGTCACGGTCGTCGCCGTCGCGCTGTCAGCATAGTAGGTCGTGAACTGATACGTGCTGTTCCACTGACCACCGTGAGGCGGCTCGGTGTAGACACCCCCGATGCTGTCCGGATCCTTCACGCCGACTTGACCCGTGCGGCCGCTGATCGGAATACCGAACTGGCCGAGCAGCGATGGATCGATCGAGCTCGTCGAGGTCTTCATCACGCGGCGCGTGCTCGTCACCTTGTCCGCATGCAGTTCCATATCGCCTGCGGACTGAATCAGCGCGGACACGTTGTTGACCAGCGCGGCGTTCGTGTAATTGCCGCTGGCATCCTTGCCGCCAGCCAGCACGACCTTGCCCATGCCGAAGATGGCGGTCGTCGCCATCGAATCGGTCGCGGTCGTGTCATCGCGGTTCTCGATGTCGTGCGCGAGGATTTCGAGCGTGCCGTTGCTGTCTGAACCACCAATCAGCGCGGTCGGCCCGAGGTTCGAGATCGTGTTCGTCGCATTGAGCGAGGCACTGGCACCGACGAGCGCGCCGGTATTGATCAGGTTGGTCGATTGCGTGTGCAGCAAGCCGCCGGCAGTCAAGGCACCCACGTTGACGATGTTGCCCGCGTTGACGCTCAGGTTGTTGACCGACTGCAGGTTCGCGTTGTTCGTGAAGGTGCCGGGCAGCGTGAAGGCAAGATCGTGACCAACGTTGAACTGCGTATCGGATGCCGCCGTGTAATCGCCCTGCAGGTTCACGTTCGCATCATGCGCTGCGCTGTATGTGCCGCCACCCTGCAGCGTGGCCGCCGCGACCGACAAGTCGTGCGTCGAGCTGATCTGGCCGTTCGTATTCGTGATCGCGCTGGTCGTCGTGACGTCCACGTCGCCGTTCGAATTCGTGATATTGCCGATCGTGCCGCCGCTGTTGTCCAAGGTGTTGCCTTGAACATGCAGCGATGCGCCGCTGAGCTGACCGCCCTGCGTGTTGCTGATCGCCGCCGCGCTGACCGTCACATCGCCGTTGCCGGTAATCGCACCCATGCCCGCTACGCCGCCGGCGTGGCTGTTGGCGATCTGGCTACCGCCTAGCACCGTCATCTTGCCGGCACCGAGGTCGACAATGGCGCCGTCCGCGTTGTCGATCAAGGCCGATTGAATGGCGAGCGTGCTGGTGTCGCCCGCGACCGATTGCCCCGCCTGGATGTGGCCGTCTCGGTTTGACAGAGCGCCGCCGTTCTTCAACGACAGCGACGCGTCCGATCGCAGCAGGCCCTGCGCGTTGCTCACGTCACCCGCAATCGTGGCGTTGATCCCGCGCTGCGCGGCGAGGATACCGCTCGCGTTGTTCCAGGCGGCCGCGTTGACGATGGCCTGTCCCTTCGTCACGATGGTGCCCGACGCATTGTTCAGCGCGCTCGATCCATTGCCCGGCGCGATTGTCAGCGTGCCAGTGCCGGCATGCGTGATGGTGCCGCCCGCGTTATTCAGCTCGGCCGGCTCGAGCGTCAAATCCGTGGCGTTCGTCTGGATCACGCCGGCGGCCGAGTTATCGAGCGTGCCGCTGACGTTCATGCCCATCGCCGACGAACCGTACTGCGTGATGGTGCCGCCGTGGTTCACGAGGTTGGCGGCCGTCAGCGCAAGCTGATTGGCCTCGAGCTTGCCACCGCTGTTGTCCAGCGTCGAATCGGCGATGACCGACAGGTTCGGCGCAACGATCGAACCGCCCTGGTTCGTCATCGAGCCTGTGTGGATCGTCGCGTTCGTGCTGGCACCGATCTGGCCGCTGTCGTTCGCGAGCGTACCGCTGGTGATTCTTACGTCCGTGTTCGAAAGCAGCTTGCCGTTTGCGTTGTTCAGCGTGCCGCCAACGGTTGCCGTCAGTCCGTTCTGCGCGTTGATCGCGCCCGACGTGTTGTTCAGCACGCCGGCTTGCGCGACGACACGCCCGTTGCTCGCGATCGAACCGCCCACGTTCGACACAGAGCCTGTACCGCCGCCAAGCGTCAGTGTGCCGTTGCCGGCATGCGTGATCGTGCCGCCATCGTTGACGATCGACGCCGGCGCGAGCGTCAAGTCGGTACTGTTGCTTTGCAGCGTGCCGCCATTCGAGTTATCGAGCGTGCCCGACACGTTCACGCTCATCGCGCCGGCACCGGTCTGCGTGATCGTGCCGCCGTGGTTCACGAGGTCGGTCGCGTTCAACGACACCTGGCCCGCCTGCACGGTGCCCGCGCTGTTATCGAGCGTTGTTCCACTGACCATTGCCGTCTGGCCGACGATGGAGCCGCCGTTGTTGGTCAGGCGCGCGCCCGCATCGACTGCGACGTTTTGCGCAGCCTGCAGCGTGCCGCTGCCGTTGTCGACCGACTGGCCCGATACCCGCAGATTCGTGTTGGATGTGATCGCGCCGCGATTGACAACGTTTGCGCCGCGGACCGAAACATCGCCGTTGCCGCCGATAACACCGCCTTGCGCGCCATTCGCGGTGGTACCCACCGCATTGGTCAACTGGCCACTCGTCGTCACCGACAGGCCGTCGCCGTTGAGCGACGTGATCCGACCCGCCGTATTGTCCAGCGACGCACCGGCCACCGTCATGCCGGCCGCGCTTTGAAGGGTGCCCTGGTTGTTCGCGATGGTGCCGCCACGCACGTCAGCCGCGCTTTCGGAGATCAGTTCCCCGGACTGGTTGGCGATCTGGCCGGCGACGTTGACCGACAGCGGCCCCTGCGATGAAACCTTGCCGCTCTGGTTCGAGAGCGCACCACCGGTCAGCGTCGTGCTGCCGCCGCTCAACAGACTGCCGTGATCGTTGATCACGGTGCCCGACGCATTCGCCAGGATCGCGCCTTGCGCACTCGTCGTCGCGTTCGACAGGTTCACATCGCCGGCTGTCGCGTTCAGCGACAAATTGCCGTTCGCCGCTGTCTGGCTGCCGGCGAGACTCATGCTGCCGCCCGTCAGCGATGCATTGCTGCCCGCCACATTCTGGCCGGTTGCGGTGAGCTGGCCCGACGCCGTCAGGTTCAGGTCGCCGCTGTGCGTGACGGAACCGTCGTTGTTCACGCCAGCGCCGAGCGTGCCGGTCGAGTTGACGCTGCCAGCGTTGACCGTTGTATTTTGCTGCGCTGCGAGCGTGCCGGTGTTCGTAAGATCGGCGCTTGTGCTGGCCGACAGCGATTGCTGCGCATACGTCGTGCCGCTGTTCTGGATACCGCCGGAGGCCGACAGCGCGAGGTTACCGCTCGCGGTCGTCTTGCCCGTGAGCACGAGCCGGCCGTCCGACTGCAACGTCAGATCGCCTGCCTGCGCCGCGATCGTCCCGGCGTTCGCGACACCCACGCCTGCGGAGTTGCCAACCAAAAACACCCTGTTGGCATACATGCCACCCAACTGAGCCACGTCGATCGCGACAGCGGGCGCAGGACCGTCACCGGCGATCTTCGTCGCGACAAGCGTGTCGTGATTAACCTGATTCGTACCGGCGATTACATTAAGATTCTTCGCATAGATCGCGGCATTAGCCTGTACAGCGCGAGCGATGATGTCAGTCTGATCGACACTCGAAGTATCGAGGCCCGCACCTTGCACGGTTACAAGGCCACGATTGACATTGAAGCCCGTCAGCGATCCGTCCGCGCCAAACTGCGGCACGCCCGTTGTCAGGACCGCCCGCGAGGTATTGATGAACCCGCCACCGTCCACGACGATACCGGCGGGGTTGGCCAGCACGATCTCCGCGCGGCTGCCCGCGATCTCCACATACCCCTTGATCTGACTGGCCGCGGTGCTGTTGACCTGGTTGACGATGATGCGCGCCGCTTGCCCCGCACTCAGGTTCGGGTTGCCGTTGATATAGCCGGCCTGCTGCGTGTTGACGATCGTCGGCGAGTTGTTCAGGATCGCGCCAGCATGCGACACGTCGAACTGGTTGTAGGTGTTCAGCGAAACGCCCGCGCCGCCCGGCTTGTTGATATTCACTTGCGGCAGGCCGTTGGGCGTCTGGATTACCGATGGTGCATTCGGCCCCGCTCCGACGATTTGTGCGTGCACCCACATCGGTATCGCGCCCGCGGCAATCAGCGCAGCAAATACCGCAAAACGTAACGCGAACTGCGTCACTACATGCACACCGCTGCGATCGAGGGTACGCCGCGTTTCACCTGCGCTTGCTTTCCCCGCTGAGCTGGCCGTTTCTTCCACTGCGACCAACATACCGTGCACGCGGCTGAACACCAGCCGATAATGGTTTTTGTTCATAACCCAGGTCTACTCGCGATTTTTGTTCGAATTGCTCTCACGACCTCGAACATCGCATGGAATCTAATTGAAACCGTGGCAAGGCAGCGTCAAAGAGTGTCAATCGTTGCAGAGATGCGACGGACGAAACAACTCGATATATCGCTCGCTTACTGCCACGCCAATCCGACTATCTTGATATTTTGGATAACGACATATTCCGTCGACTACTAATATCGTCGGTATTGTTAATGGCAATCCGCGCGAATCTTACCTCACGCATCATCTCAAAAAAATCCCTGACAGAATTGCGAGGTCGAATCGGCACGCGCCCCGTAATCAGATCGTTTTTAACTGCATACAGGGGGTTACATCATCGCAAGGATTTGATCCGTTCGACCGCCGTGCCCTCAATGCTCCGCTCCCTCGGGCGCCGCGTCAGCAGCCAGCGCGCCGCGCCGTCGAGCGACGTGCACAGCACCAGGTAGATCACGGCGACGAACAGGAAGATCGGCGCCGGATACACCATCAGCCGGTTGTTCACCTGCGTCGCGACGAACGACAGTTCCGGCACGCCGACGATATACGCGAGCGACGTGTCCTTCACGAGCGCGACCCACTGGTTGACGAACGACGGCGTCATGATCCGGATCGCCTGCGGCAGCAGCACGTAGCGCACCGTCTGCCAGTGCGTGAGCCCGAGCGACAGCCCGGCCTGCCATTGCCCGTCACCTGCCGCGACGATGCCCGCGTGCACCGCATGCGCGAGATACGCGCCGCCGATCAGCGCGAGCGCGCAGACGACCGTCGCGAGTCCCGGCACATCCATGTGCAGCAGCACGGGCATCAGGAAATACGTCCAGAAGATCAGCATCAGCACCGGAATCGCGCGGAAGAAGCCGATGAACGCGAGCAGCAGCACGCGCACCGGCCCGCGTGCGAGCGCCATCGCGACACCGAGCGCCACGCCGAGCACGGCCGACGCGACAGCGGACGCAATCGCCAGCACCAGCGACAGCGCGGCGCCGCCGAGCGGGCCGTCCGGGAACGCACCGACGAGCAGATATGGCAGATTGGAGAACAGCAGCGAAAGGTCCATCGTCAGCGCCCTGCTCCTAGCCGGTCGCGCCATTGCGTGGCCGCGTACGCACCGGCCTCGATCGCGGCCACCGCCGCGACGTACAGCAAGGTCGCGACGCCGAATGCGGCGAACGTCTTGAACGTCTCGGTCTCGACCTGCCGCGATGCATACGACAGTTCGGCAACGCCGATCGCCATCGCGAGCGACGAGTTCTTCACGAGATTCATGTACTGGCCGAACAGCGGCGGCAGCGCGATCCGCACGGCCTGCGGCAGCACCACGTAGCGCAGCGACTGCATCGGCGTGAGGCCGAGCGCCGCCGCCGCGTCATGCTGCGCGCGACGCACGCCGCGCAGGCCGGCCTCGCACTCCTCGGCGACGAACGCGGCCGTGTATGCGCTCAACCCGACCCAGCCGGCGACGAATTCGAACGACGGCCACGCGAGCGTGACCGGGCCTGCGCTCACGGCATGGCGCGCATTCAGCCACGCGATCCACGTGTCGGGCAGCAATGACGCAACGCCGAAATACCAGAACAGCAACTGCACGAGCAGCGGCGTGTTGCGGAACGCGACGACGTACGCGGCGGCGGCCGCGCGCGGTGCCCTGCCGCGCGCATGCCGCATGACGGCAAGCAGCAGTCCGCCGACGGTCGCGGCGATCGCCGCCGCGGCCGCGAGGCCGAGTGTCAGCAGGAAGCCCTGCCAGAGCCAGGACAGATATTTGGGAGCCAACCCGAGCATGCTGGGGTGCGCGCGCGAAGCACGCGATCGGAAGAAAACGGAAAGCGCCGCGCAGCCGGTGTTCCGGCCGGTCGCGGCGCGCGTGCGGCACAGGTCAGGTCTTGTCGCCGATGCGGAAGATGCGCGTGAGCGGCGTCTTCGTCGTCGGCCCGAACCATGCGTCGTAGATCTGCGTGGCGCGGCCGTTCGCTTCGAGGCCCTTCAGCGTGTCGTTGACGAAGCCGAGCAGGCGCGTTTCGCCCTTCGGCACGCCGACGCCCATGTAGTCGTTCGAGATCGTGAACGCCGGGATCTCGTAGTTCTGCTTGTCGGGCACGTTCGCAAGCAGGCCGATCAGCTTCGGGCCGTCCTGCGTGATCGCCTGCACGTTGCCGGCGCGCAGCGCGGCGAACGCGAACGGCGTGTCGTCGTACGCGACGATCGTCGCCTTCGGGAATTTCTCGCGCAGCGTGATCTCGTTGGTCGTACCCTTGTCTGCGCCGACGCGCAGCCCGTTCAGCTGGTCGGCCGATTTCAGCACGCCCTTCTTCGCGAGAAACTGCTGGCCCGACGAGAAGTACGGAATGCTGAAGTCGACCTGCTTCGCACGCTCGTCGGTGATCGTGAAGTTCGCGAGCACGAGGTCGACCTTGCCCGACGTCAGGAACGGAATGCGGTTCGCGGGATTGGTCGGCTGCAGTTGCAGCTTCACGCCGAGCTTGTCGGCGAGCGCCTTCGCGTAGTCGACGTCGAGGCCGACGATGTGGTTGTTCTTCGCATCGACATAGCCGAACGGCGGGTTGCTGTCGAACGTCGCGACGCGCAGCACGCCGGCCTTCTTGATGTCGTCGAGCCGGTCCGCATGCGCGACGGTGCCTGCGGTGATGAGCGCGGCCCCGACGAGCCACGTAGCGAGAGTGTGGAATTTCATGAGCACGACCTGAATTTGTTATGAAGGCCGCCGCGGATCGCGCGGCGGCCCGGTTCGAAGAACATCGCGACGAGGTGTGCCGTCGCGAAGCCGCTAACGTATCAGCGCGTGCGGCGAATCCGAACCAACAAATGGTGCTTTGCTCTGCGGGTTTCGTGATGAGGCCGGGCCGCCGTGCCGACTTCACGGAAACGTAAACGAAAACTCCGCTCCGCCGTCCGCCTTGCCCGGTCGCAATTCGTCGTCGGTGCCGGTCCGGATGTATTGGGCGCTCAACGGTATCTCCGCCATGTCGCCGATACGCCGCATCGGATATTCGACGGCGGTGCCGGGCTCGCCATATGCAATGCGTTTGCCGGTCAATCCGTTCGTCATCACGATGTTGAATCCGCGTGCGACCGCCTTCCCCTTCGGCGCACTCAATTGCAGCAGCGTGTTGTCCGCATTCGGCTGCGCGGCCTTGTCGCGGAAGCTGATCGACGGCTTCGCGGATGCCGCGCACTGGTTGAGTGCGATCTTGAAATCGACCGGTGCGGACGTCGAGTGCATGCCGCGGAAACGGTCGATCGAGAAATTGCCGAGCGTCACCGGTACGATCATGTTCGACTCGATCTCGCAGCGGTTTGGCACCGCGATCTCGCACTCGGTGCCGATGCAGACGTTCCCGACGCCGACATAAGTCTTCTGTTGCTTGCACAGATTCGGCGGCATCGTCGCCTGCGGTACCATCACGTCACTACCCAGCGACGCGTCGCCTTTCGGCATATCGATCGCATACAGCGCAACGCTCGGATTACCCGGCAAGTTCTTGACGATCAGCTTGCCTGGCGGCAACTCCGAGACAGGTGCGTCGAGTACCAGATACTGCCGGAAGCGGGCGACCCGGGTGTCCTTGTCGGACGGGCCTCCGCCGGGGTCGATGACCTCTTGCACGGTGACCGCCATCGGATTGACGCTTTGCTGCAGCACGTATTCGACACCCTCGCCGGAAACACCCGCCCATTTGAAACCGATGCCGGGCACGTTGGTGCGCGCCATGCCGTTCGACACGATGGCACCGCCCCGCCAATGTCCGGCACTCACGAGTTCGTGCTTCACGGCGCTTCCGCCGTATTTGAACGACACGAACAACGAGATGGTGCGCTGATACAGCGTCGAACCGACCGGCGTCGCACTCGTCAACGGCGTCACCATTCGCCACGCCGAGGCTTCGACGTTGCTGAACGTACAATCCAGCGCCATCGACCCGCCTTGCGCCCCCAGCGCGCCACATGCGTGCACCAGGCATCCGGCCATCGCCAATCGGCGCATTGCCGCCCCGGCCCACGCGGGCGTGCACCACTGAATCCTCTTCATGCTGTCTCCCGTCGAATCGGCGGCAGGCGCCCGCGCGAGCGCCTGCCGCCCGCCGCGTTACTCGATTACGCCGGTGTTGATACCCGCGATCTTCTGCAGCGCCGCGTCACCCGATGTGCCGCTGTGGCGGAACACGCCGCGATTGACGCCGACCAGACCGCCAAACGTCTGACCCGACGTCGGCTTGATCGGACCGCTCGCGACGGAGCGCTCCACCTGTCCCGCATTCATGCCGACGAGACCGCCAAGCGTCGCGTAGTAGCCGGCACTCACCGCGCCCGATGCCGACACGTCGGTCAGTTCGCCGAGGTTTTCACCGGCGAACCCGCCTACCGTGCCGTATGAACTACCCTGCACGTTGCCCGTCGCGAAGGCTGTCGAAATCGTGCCGGACTCCGTGTTGATGCCGGCGAAGCCGCCCGCGGACGCCCACGATCCGGCCGACACGTTACCGCTCGCATCGACGTCGATCAGTTCGGCCGCATTGCGGCCGACGAACCCGCCGGTCTTGCTGTAGTTGCCGCCCGAGGTCCTGCCGCGCGCAACCGCATGGATGATCCTGCCGCCGGCATGATTGCCCACGAAGCCGCCGTTGGCGCCCTGCCCGCCCGTTACGACACCGTGCGCTTCGGCCATGTCGATTTCCGCGTTGTCGCCCGCATTGACGCCGACGAAACCGCCCGTCGAACCGCTCGACGCACTCGACACCGCACCCAGCGCTTTGGCATCGCGCACGATGCCCTCGTTCGTCCCGACGAAACCACCGATCGCGTATGCATAGCGACCGTCGACCACACCGCTCGCCACCGAATCGGCGATCTTGCCGGTGTTGAGTCCGACAAAGCCGCCGACCGTGCCGCCGCTGGAGCCGCCGATGACGCGCCCCGAGGCCGTGCTGCCGACGATTTCACCGCGCAGGTTCGCCCCTGCGATCCCGCCGACATTCACGCTTGCGAGGTTGTAGCCCGACGTCGAACCGAGGCTCGTCGACCCGCGGATCACGCCGCCCCGGTTGATGCCGACCAGGCCGCCGATCGATGCCTGGTTCGACGCGCCGCCGCTGACGTTCGCATTCGTCGTGCTGTCGAGCACCTGGCCGGCAGGCTGATCCGGGCCGATCTGGACGTTCTCGCCGACCAGGCCACCGACCGCGGACGACATCCCGTTGCCCGCTACGTACCCGGCGAACGACGATTGCCTGACGGTGCCGCGATTGATGCCGACGAGACCGCCGAGCGTGTTGGTCCGACTGGCGCCGGCATTCACCTGCATGCCGGACGCCGTCACGTTCGAGATCCGCCCGACGTTCTCGCCGGCCAACCCGCCAATGGCCGCCGGCCCGACACCCGCTGCCGCACTGACGCGCAACGACTTCAGGTCGAGATTGGCGAGCGTCCCCGCATTGCGGCCGAACAAGCCCGCATACGGCTCGCTGCTCGAAATGACGAGGTTGCTGATCGAGTTGCCGAGACCGTCGAACACACCGGTAAACGACGCACCGCCACCGATTGCCTTGAACGCAGTGCCGTAGTACGAGCCGGCAATGTTGTTGCCGAGCACGTACAACCCGTCCAGGTTCCCGTCGATGGCCTGCAACTGGGCGAGCGTCTGGATCACGTTGTAGCGATAGCCGTTGGACTGGAAACCCGCACCGGCGCCCGACAGTGTCACGGTCGCGCCGTTGGAAAGCGTGTGGCCGCCGCGGTGATCGAGCGTGAACAACGCATTCGCCCCGGTCAGCGCGATCGGTGCGGCGATCTGCGCGCGCTGTCCCGCATCGATCGCGATTTGCGCGTTCGCGCCGGTTGCGCGCAGCGCGCCGTTGACCGCCACATCGCCCTGCCGGCTCGCGAGCGTCAGGCGGTTACCGCTCGCCCACGTCACCGGCCCGTTGACCGACAGTGCACCGTGTTCGGCCACGAGTTCGACGTCGGTGGTCGCGAGGTTGCGCGATAGCGTGTCGGCGACGATCGTGCCCGGCTGGTTCGCCCCGGCCTTGACCGACAGCCCGGACGACGCGATGCGCCAGCTGCCGCCGCGCCCGTTCGCGGCACGCGTGTCGACCATCGCGCCGAGCGCGACCTTCACGTCGGCGCCGCGCGTCTCGATCGTGCCGCCGTTGCCCGGTGTCGCCGCACTGGCATTCAGCACGCCTGCGACGTTGACGATGCCCGAATCCTGGCCGTCCAGCGAAATCCGGCCCGCGGTGTTCCGGAGCGTTTTGGCCTCGATGGTGCCCTGGTTGTTGACCACCGTGCGCAACACCGTGTCGGCGGTCTTCGCGCTCATCAATACCTGGCCGCCGTCTGCCTTCAGCAATTGTTCGTTGCTCGCCAGTGCATCGACGATCCCCTTGTCGATCTGCACGCTCAGCAGCTTGCTGCCGTCGAAATTCAGCGTCACGTCGCTGCCCGCGCCAAGGGCGACCGTCCCCATCCGCGCCTGGACGACACCATGGTTCACGACCTGCGCGCCGAGCAGCGCGATCGAACCTTGGTCGCCGGCAACGAGATTGCCGTCGTTCAGCACGGTGTTCGGCGATTGACCGGCAAACCGGTAGAGGCCTGCGTCGAAATCGTCCTTGCGAATGTCCAGCGTCGACGCGACCAGCCCGCCGACGTTGACCTGTGCGCCCTTGCCGAACAGGACCCCGTTCGGATTGACGAGAAACACCCTGCCGTTTGCATCGATGCTGCCGTGGATCACACTGCCGTCCTGTCCGACGATCCGGTTCAGCGCGATCGACGTCGTCGACGGCTGGTGGAACGTGACACGCTGCCCCGCATCGACGTTGAACGATTTCCATTCGGTCAGCAATTTGTCGCTGTGCTGGTTGATCGACATCTGGCGCCCGTCGTCGTAGCGGAGAATGTCCGCCTGCCCGGACACGATCTTTTCGCCGGCCGGCAGCGCATGGGCCGGCGTCAACGCACCGCCGGCGATCAGCACCACGAGCAGCGCGACGTCACGTGCGCGCATGGCCGACTTGCCGCGCCGGCGCGTGCGCTCGGCGGCCACCTGCCAGACGCCTTGCCCGCTGTTCCATACCAATGCGAATGCATGGTTCATTTTCGTTTTCCTTGTTGTAGTTGAAACGCTGCCGATGCCCTCGGCAGAACGGGTACTGCAAACATGGGAACGCGATCGCGCCGCGGCGCGATGCACGTCACCGCGACTCCAGCCGTGCGCGGTGCGACTGTTGCGCACCGTTGTCGTCGACGGAATCGAACTCGACCTCTTCCCACCCCGTGCCGGCCGCCGTGCCGATCGAAATGTCCGCCCGGCCGAACGGTGCGACATCCACGAACCCGCCGGCCAGCGCAACCGACTTGCCGCGCAGCTGCACGCGCGTCAGCGTCACGTAGTACGGCGTGGGATTGGTCATGACGATCGAGCCGTTATCGCCCTGGCGGGAGTGCGTCCATTCGAGCCGACCCGGCGCGTCGTCCGGGTCACCGCGCAAGCCTCGCGGACGAAACAGCACCTTCATTCGCAGCCGGTACGCGATGCGCAGCGTGTTCTCGCCCGCCGGCGCGGCAGGCGGCACTTCAAGCAGGTTGATCCAGAAGCAGGACTCTCGATCCGGCGGGAGGCCGCCGTCGATCGACTGCACGCGGATCGACGCCGGCTGCGCCGGATCGAGCCGCGCAAGCGGCGGCGCGACGATGAACGGCAAGCGCAGGCGGCTCGGGTCGGCGTTCGCGTCGCCGTCATCGAGCCACGCCTGGACAAGGATCGGCGCCTTGCCGCCGTTACGGACGAGAATCGACAGCGAACGCGCGTCGCCGGGATAGACGAAACGGGTACCGACGACGGACAGCGCGGCCTCGCAGGTCATCGCGAGGATGCTCGCCACGCAGGACACCGCCGCCATGCAGGCAAGCCGGGCCGCGCCGGATGCGCGACGCGCGCGGCGCGACGGCGAACCAGCCGCTGGCTCATCGAAACGACCTTCCACTCGCATCGGGCGCATCGGACTAGTGCCCCCTGGCCTGGCCGACGGATGCTGCGGCAACCGGCTGAATCGTCACCGGCGCACGGCACACGCGGGTCAGCGTCACGTAGCCACTGCCGTCGCGCTGCGACGCCGGCACTGCGTAGTCGATCTCGCAGCGCTGCTCCGCCCGCGGTCCCCATTCGACGCGAATCTGCCCGTCGTCTGTCGTGCTACGTACGAGCACGCGACTGCCCTGCCCGACCGCGCCGAGCAGCGCGCCGGTACGCGCATCGAGCACGCGCGCCGCGAACGGCAAAGGCCGTCCGTCGTCGGTCCGGGCGTCGATCAGCAACGCACGGGCCTTCAGCGTGTCGTACGACAGCATGACGATCGAGCCCGAACGCGGCGCGACGTTGCGCGACACCGTCTTCAGCTCGACGTCGTCGGGGACGTCCTTCGGATCGAGGTCGACCCGGTTGAGCTGATACGGAACGAGGCTCGACACGACCGCATAACCGAACCGGTTCACGCGTGCCCCCGTGTTGGCAACCAGCGCGCCGCGCGCGTCGGGTGCGTGGACGACACCGATCGTCTCGCTCAGCGTGGGCCCAGGTGTCAACCCGCCCGGATGCAGCACCAGCCCGCCCGCCGCGCTTGCCGACGTCTGCTGATAGTCGCGCCCGATACCGACGTTCGCCGTCAGGGAGATGGACGGAAGCCGATAGCCGACCCCGAAGCTGCCCGACGACGCCCGATTGTTGCCGTCGTAGCTCGACGACAGCGAATATGATCCGTCGCCGCGCTCACCGAAGCGGCTGGCCAGGCTCGCCGTGGCGCTCATGCCGGTGCGGCTGTCGTGCGTGAAAAGGGAACTGAAGGTCGGTGCCCGCTGCGAATGGCGGCCGAGCGGTATCGACACGTTCAGGCTCGCCAGCGTGCTGTTCGCCGCGCCTGCAAACGACGGCTCCCGGCCGGACAGGTTCTGGGTACGCTGCACCGACGCCGTCAACGTCGCATCGCGCCACTGCGTGCTGTAGCCGAGCGTGAAGCTGAGCGCTTGCCCGCCCCCCGCCCAGTAGCTGATGGCCGAGCCGTTCGCATTGATGCTGCCCGACCGGCCGACCTGCTGACTGACGTTGAGGTCGAACCGGTTTCGCAATCTCGGAAACGTCGACGCCGACAGGCCCTGATCGCGGCCGCCATTCAGCAGCATTGCATCGCGCAGCCCCAGATAGCCTTTCGTCGAATATCGATAGGCGAGCAGCGAGAAGTTCGTCCCGCTGCTCGGCAGGTTGCGGCTATACGTGACGCGGACACTCGAGCCGGTCAGGTGCTCGCCGCCCGGCGGCTGCGTCCGCGCGGCCGTGACGTCCACCGAGAAGCCGCCGATTGCGGTATTGAGCGCCACGCCCATCAGCATCGACTGATAGCGGGTCGCGAACGCCATGCCGCCGTAAGCCGTCAGCGCATTGCTCAGGCCGCGCTGCACGGTCAACTGCCCGACGTACTGCGTGCCGATGGCCGATCCGAGATCGATCGCGCGGCCGGCCATCGCACTGAAGCGCGTGCTTCCCGGCCGTAGCAGCCGGACTGTCGTCGCGAACGGCACCACGAAACTGCGCGTCTCCCCGTTGGCCTCGGTCACCGTCACGTTCAGGTCGCCGCCGTAGCTCATTGCCTGCAGGTTGTCGATCGCGAACGGGCCGGGGGCCACCGTCGTCTCGTGGACGAGATAGCCGCGCTGGTAGATCGACACCTTCGCGTTCGACTGGGCGACGCCACGCACCACCGGCGCGTAGTAGCGCTGCTCGTCGGGCAGCATCCGGTCGTCGCTGCTGATCTCGACGCCGCGAAACGATACGGCATCGAACAGTGCCCCGCTGGTCGAGCTTTCTCCGGCGAGCAACTGCGCGCGCCAGCGCGGCAAATCGGTTTGCCCGTAAATGTAGCCGCGCTGGTAGTTCGCACCGGTGCGTTGCGACCACGTGAGGTTGCCGTTGTGGCGAATCCGGAATCGGCCGACGCTCGCCCCCATCGACAGGCCCGTATAGAACTGCGAGTATGCGTAGCCGCTGGAGCGCGTCGTGAACACGCTCGTGTTGTAGTTCAGCACCGCGGCCGGCACGCCGTTCGTCCAGCTCGCCGGATCGACATAGGTACTGTGACTCGCCAGCCGCATATAGAACTGCGGCACCGTCAGGAACAGCTTCTGTTCCGACGCATCGAACGAGAACTCGGCGGCCGGCACGTAACGGGACGGCGGCTCGCACACCAAGCCGTCGGGCATCGGATCATGCGCTGTGGCACCGTCCTGGCCGCGTGCGCTTCGGTCGAGATCGAAGCCGGCACGCTGCATCAACGCCCGGTCATAGCACGGCCGCACCTCGCCGCTCGCGTCGGGACGGAAGGTGATCTCCTCGACACCGCGCCATTGCCCGTTGACGATGATATCCACGCGATGCACACCCGGCACGACACCATTCGGGCGTTCGAACGGTGTCGTGTCGATCGGTGCGCTGTCGGGACCATGCATCAGCATGGAATCGTCGAAACGTGTCTCGCCGGTCGCGGGTATGACCGGTGAGGTGCCGGCTCCGGCCTCGTTCGCGTCGTGTCGACCGACCGCGTCGAGCGTGTCCGCGCAGGCGCTCGCACTTGCTGCTATCGCAACCGGCGCGAATATCGTTGCGATCGCGATCAGGCTGGGCCGCAACGGGAATGTTGGCGCAATGCACGACGCAACCGACGAATGGAAACCTGCTGAACTCCGCATCACAATACAGTTGTTTTGCATATCGAACCGATGATGTAAAAGCAGGCGTCGATTTCGACATGCCGGGTAGTGCCTCTAGACGTGTTGCGCGACCGAGCCGGTCAGTCGGTCAATTTCCTTGTTATCGTGCTGCGACCGCCGTAGTCGTCGATGACCATGAAGCGCACGGCCGCCGGCCGCGGCGACCGAGTGGTGACACCCGGCAACGGGAAGCGCTCGCTGCCGAACGGCGCGACCATGCCGCCGCCGGCCGACACGAATGCGCCGCCGACATCGCTTTCGACCATGCCGAACGACACGTAATAGGGCGTCGGGTTGGACACTTCGAGCGCGATACCCTGCTTGCCGTTGCGGGCCGTACCGGCGGACACTTTCCATACCAGCTGGTCCGGTGCCGTCTCGACGTCGTTCGCCAGCTCCGCAGGCCGATAGAACAGTTTGATGCGGGTCCGAAGCCCGAGCCTCAACTGGTTGTCGCCACCCTCCTGCACCGCAGGCACTTCGAGCACGTTGAGCCAGAACACCGATTCGCGGTCGCCCGGTAACGTCGCCGGCAGGCGCGTGATGCGCAACACCGCCCCTCTCCCCGCCTCCACACGCGCCAGCGTCGGTGCAACGACGAACGGCGTTTGCATCTGCTCCGGCGGCACGTTGGCGCGGCCGTCGTCGATCCAGCTTTGCGCGAGTACCGGTTGAACGCCGGCGTTTTCCATTCGGACGGTGACGTCGCGCGCATGCTCCGGGACAATCACCCGTGTGCCGTTCAGAACGAGTGCCGCCTGCGCCGGCGCGGCGCAGGCGGACCACGCGATGACGCATGCCACGACAATCGAATTAGGAATGCGAAATGAATGAATCATGGCGTGGAATAAGAAAGACAGCGATCAGAAATAAGCGAGCGTGTAGCGGATGGACGAATTGCCCGTGCCGGTCTTGATCGCAGCCGTCTCGGCCGTCGACACATAAGACGCCGAGTACGTGAGCGTCGCCGTGTTCTTGTCCACGGCGGCGACCTGCGCGTTGTCGAGTTCCTGGGGCTTGCCGAGCACGATCTTGCCGCTCTTGCCGTTGCCGGCATCGCTGATCTGGATCTCGACGCCTTCCGCCGGCTTGGTGCCGACGAGTTTCAGATTGCCCGTCACCGGATTGATGTTGGTCGCGTAGGGATCGAAATCGATCACGACCTTCGTGCCGTCGGTGCAGCCCGGATTGCCGCCGATCTTCAGGCTGAACGAGACGGGCGTCGAGGTCGCACCGATCTTGGTGAACGTGCTCGGGCTGATGCGATCGCCGAGTTGCACTTCGAGCTTGTTGCCCGCGCCCGGCGCTTCCCCGTTGATGTTGCAGGTGACATCGGAAATGCTGCCGTAGAAGTCGATTTCCCCGTCGAATGCATGGGCCATCGACGGCACCAGTGGAACACTCGCCACGCCGGCTGCGACGCAGCACCGAAGCAGATTCATTTTCATCTTGGGATTTCCTCTGGAAATGGGTGATTGTTCACGGAACGCCCCGATCGGCATGCAAACGACCGGGATTCCTTTCCATGCCCGCAGCATGGATCGCATCGTGTTTTCCGTAAAAGACGAACTATCTTTAACTGTAAAACAACGATCCGGCAATTCTATTGATTCGATAAATTCAGCGATATCAGACAAGTATGAAATATGATGCCGATATATTCATTCAGAGAAAAACGAAGCGACTGCGGGGGAGACGTGCGACATCCGCCTTTCTAGCACGGACGGTACTGGCGGGATCTGCGCTACCACAGGGCGCAGACGAAAAGAGTCGATCCATTCGACCTTGGCACTTCCGCCTATATCGAAACACATAGGCCGACCGGATGATGCATCATTCATCAAAAAAACAATTATTCAATCAATAAATCACAAAATTCCAAATAAACCATCACTAAATTCAGTGCATGCATCGGACAAGTCCAATCAATTTCAACTTAAATTCGAATTTCCGGCATTCGAATCTGCATCGCGTTTCGAATACCGGAAGAACTGTCCCGCTGCGGTACCCGACGAGCCGCGACGGCGGGCGCCGATGCGATCGGGTTCGATATTTCATCAAGGGAATGTGATCCGGGACGCAGCATGGCCGCCGCGCCCCTCTCTCGCGGTCACCCGGCGAGCGCCGTCGCGGCCTCGTCGATCAGCGCGGCGACCGCCACCGGCTGCGACGCAAGCGACGCATGGCTGGCATCGAGCGTGATGATCTTGCGCGCGTCCATTCGTGCCGACATCCGCTGCTGGTTCTCCGGCGCGATCATCCGGTCCTCGCTTGAGATCTGATACCACGACGGTTTCGAACGCCATGCAGGCGTGCTGATGATGTCCGCGAACGTGCTCGCCAGCGGCGCCTTCTGCGTGACGGCCATCACGAGCGCTTCGTCTGACGAAAGATCCTGGCAGAAGCTCTCGTGGAACTTGTCGGGCTTGAGCCACAGATAGCCGTCGCTGTCGGGCGCGAGATTCGGCGCCGCCGCCGGCAGGTGTTCCTGCGTGATCCCGCCGGGGCTTTCGCCCGCGTCGGGCGCGAACGCGGCGATGAACACAAGACCCGCGACATTCGGCAGGTTGCCGGCCTCGCTGATCACGGCACCGCCGTACGAATGGCCGACCAGCAACACGGGGCCGGCCTGCTGCGCCACCATCTTGCGCGTGCGCTCGGCGTCGTCGGCAAGCGACGTCAGCGGTATCTCGACCGCGTGCAGCGACAGGTGGCCTTTGCGCGCGAGTTCGACGATTACCTTTGCCCAGTGCGCGGCGCCGCCCCAGAAGCCGTGCACGAGCACGATCGCGGGTTTGCTCATCGTGAATCTCCTTGACGTGGCATGTCATCGAACCGTCACCGGTCCAGCCGATCCGGACCGGCGCGCGGACATGCAGCAACCAGCATAGGCGAGCAGACGCGCGCCACCAACCCCGCCGGGGCCGGCGTGAGATGCAGCGCACCAAAAAAGACGCCCGCTGCAAGCAGCGGGCGCGAATCCCAGTCAAGGAGGTGTCACACGAACTACAGGCCCAGATTAAGGAATTCGCCTGAAACGGACAACGAATCGATTTCAATATCGATATGACGAGACACGCTCACGCCGGCACTTCCCGGGTCGCACAGTGGATGCCGCCACCGCCCGACGCGATGCCGAGGATGTCGACCTGCACGATCGCGCGGTTCGCCGCATACGGCTGGATCGCTGCGACCGCGGCCGCGTCGGCCGCCGCGTCGTTGAACTTCGGCATGACGATCGCGCCGTTGCACGTATAGAAGTTGATGTAGCCGGCCGCGAAATGCGACATCTGCCGCTCGTTCAGCGTAGTGCCCGCCGACGTGCCGTAGGTGACCGGCGGCACGAGCTCGACGATCTTCAGCGGCCGGTCGTTCGCATCGGTCTGGCCGGCCAGGCGTTGCCGGTTGGCGTCTGTCAATGCGCGTTCGCCGGTCGAATTCGACGCGTCGTAGCAGCACGCGACCACGCCGGGTGCGAGAAAGCGCGCGTAGAAATCGACGTGGCCGTTCGTGATGTCGCTTTCGCCGGCCGGCGTCGACGCACCGCCCGCGCCACCGACGCCGCTGCCGCGCGGAAACGTCGCCGTGCCCGGCAACCAGATGATCTTCCGCACCCCGAGCGTGCGCTGCAGTTCGGCCAGCACGGTATCGCGGGCCGTCGGCCGCAGCGTCGCATTGGCGATCACGCCGTTCGGGATGTCGAACAGCTGCGGATTGCGGTTCACGTGCAGCACCGACGATTCGGTGAGGATCGCCGTCCCGTCGCCGTCGAATTCGATCGCGCCGCCTTCGAGCGTCAATGTGCTGTGGATCAGGTTCGCGCCTTTGGTTTGCGCCATCCAGCCCGCCACCCTGCTGTCCTGGCTGAACGCCTGGAAGAACTTGCCCGCTTTCGACCGGTTGCTCGCGGCCAGGAGCGCCGGCGGAATCGTTCCCGCACTCTGGCCGGCGCCGTCAGTGTTCGCGTTGCCCCAGCCGTTGAAGTTGAAGCCGATCGCGTTCAGCGCATCGCCGTTCGTCGTATCCCTGACGAACACGCAACCCGTGTCGCGCACCCAGAAATCGTTGAAGCCGTCGGCGAGCGGCACGAGGGTGATCCCGCCCGTGCCTGCGGCGCGCGCCGCATAACGTGCATGCAGGTCGGGATTCGCCACGCTTGCGTTCCCGAGGAGCACACGGGCCGCGTCCAGATCGACCGGCAACACCAGCATGTTGACCGGTTCCGTTGCGCCGATCGCCTTCGCGACGTCCATCAGGTCGGCCCGCACGCGGTCGATGCCGGCGTCCGTGCTCTGCGACGTGACGGGTGCCCAGATGCCGTCCGCGCCGGACGCGAAGGTCATGTAGGTCAACGCGTGCGGAGCATCTTCGGCCGGCAGCCGGTACACGGCCTGCCGTGCCGACGGCGTCGGGCGCGACGCGGAAGCCGCGTCGGACACGCCGCTGCCGCTGTCGCCGCCACCGCACGCGGCCAGGCTGCCCAGCAGCGGCATGCCGAGCCATGCCGCCGAACAGCGGATGAATCCGCGTCGGCGTGCATCCGGCAGGTTCGGCTCGCGCTTGTTCGGGCTCGCGTGAGTATCTTTCTTCGTCATGTATTTCAACTCCATTGCGCGGACGGCGCGCAGGCGCGCGCCGGCTTCCGTCCCGCGGGACGGACTCCGCATTGTTTTCAGTCGTTCGGAAAGACTGGAAATTTGAAGCAGCATGCGGACCGGTCACGCGAACCGGCCCGCGGCCGTTCTCAGGCCGGCTGCTGTTGCGTGGTGCAGTGGATGCCGCCGCCGCCCGCGGCGATGCCGTCGATGTTCAGCTGGATGACTTCGCGGCCGGGAAACAGGTCGACGAGCGTGTCGCGCGTATTGCGGTCGGCGCGGCTGTCGCCGAACTGCGGCGCGATCACCGCGCGATTGCACACGTAGAAGTTGATGTAGCCGGCCGCGAACTCCGCGTTCTCGTAGATGTGCCGGACGGTCTTCGGCCCCGGCAGCACGACGACCTTCAACGGGCGCTCCTTCGCGTCGGTGGATTTCCGCAGGATCTCCAGATGCTGCCGCGTCACCGCGTGATCGTACGACGACGGATCGGTGTCGAGCCCGGCCACCACGACGCCCGGGCTCGTGAAACGCGCGTAGAAGTCGGTATGCCCGTCGGTGATGTCCTTGCCCGCGATGCCGGGCAGCCAGATGATCTTCTTCAGCCCGAGCAGGCGGCTCAGTTCGGCCTCGCACTGCGCCTGGCTGACGCCTGGATTGCGGTTCGCATTGAGCACGCAGCTGCGCGTGACGATCGCCGTGCCTTCGCCGTCCACCTCGATGCCGCCGCCTTCCAGAACGAGCTTCGTGTCGATCAGCCGCGCGCCGGCGCGTTCGGCCACGAACGGCGCGACTTCCGCGTCCTGGTCGTGTTCCTGCTTGTTGCCCCAGCCGTTGAAATTGAAGCTCACGCCACCGAGCTGGCCCGACGCGCTCTTCACGAACACGGGCCCCGTGTCGCGCATCCACAGATCGTCGACCGGATGCTGGACGAGCTCGACCGACGAACCGCACAGCCGCGATGCGATCGCGTAGTCCTGCTCCCGCACCAGCATCTTCAGCGGTTCGTGCGCAGCAATTGCCTTCGCGACGGCCGCGAGGTTCTCGCGCACCACCGGCAACAGGCGCGCACCCCAGATGTCCTCGCTCGGGCCGAACGCCATCCAGGTCGCCGTGTGCGGTGCGCCTTCGTCCGGCATGTGCCAGGCGGCACCCTGCTGCGCATGCGCGGCGCGGCCGAACAACCCGCCCATCGCGCTGGCGGCCAGCGCCGCGCCCGAGACGGACAGGCCGCGTTTCAACAGTTGACGTCGTGTGGTCATGGCATTCCTCTTTCGCTTGCCGGTTACTTCAATGGTTTCGTGGTGTGTCATCACGGCCGCGCGGTCTTGAAGCCGAGCCAGGTCCGGCCTTCCTGACGCATCGCAGCCGGGGATTCGGCGATCGGCGTGAACAGTGTGCGCCGCGTCGCCTCGTCCGGATAGACGCCCGGATCGCGCACCAGCGCCGGGTCCATCAGCTTCAGCGCACCCTGGTTCGCATTCGCGTAGCGCGTCGAGTTCGAGATCTTCGCGATCACGTCCGGACGCAGGATGTAGTTGATGAACGCATGCGCGTTGTCCGGATGCTTCGCCGACGCCGGAATCACCATCGCGTCGAACCACATCAGGCTGCCGATGCGCGGGATGTCGTACACGATGTCGCGCTTCGGATCGCGCACCTTGGCCTTCTGCGCGGCCAGGTTGATTGCACCGGAAAAGCCGACCGTCACGCACAGCTCGCCTTCGATCAGCTCGTTGGCGTCGGACGACCCGACGAACTGGCGGATGAACGGACGGACCTTCATCAGCATCGCCTGCGCAGCCGCGTAATCCTGCGCGGACGGACGCATCGGATCGCGGCCGACGTAGCGCAACGCCAGCGGCAGCACCGTGCTCGCGGAGTCCTGCAGGCCCAGCCCGCATTTCGCGGCGACGCGCGCCGCGATCGCCGGGTTGAACAGCAGGTCGAGGCTGTTGGCCGGCATGTCCTTGCCGAGGATCGCGCTCACCTTCGCGCGGTCGTAGCCGACACCCACGGTGCCCCACATGTACGGCACGCCATACTGGTTGCCGGGATCGGACTGCGCCATCTGCTTCAGCAGCGACGGGTCGAGATACTTCAGGTTCGGCAGCCGGGCCTTGTCGAGCTTGCGGTACACGCCGGCCTGGATCTGCTTGGCCATGAAGTCGTTGGTCGGCCACACGAGGTCGTAGCCGCTGTTGCCGGTCAGCAGCTTCGACTGCAGCGTCTCGTCGCTGTCGTACGCGTCGTAGCGCACCTTGATGCCGGTTTCCTTCTCGAAGGCGGAAATCGTATCCGGCGCGAAGTAGTTGCTCCAGTTGTACAGGTTCAGCACCTTCTCTTCATCGGCGCGGGCCGCACCGGCCAGCATGCACAGCGCGAGACCCGGCGCCGCGACACGCAGCCATCCTCTCCGTTTCATTGCGAATCCTTATCGATAGCAGGACGACACGCCGTCGCTGGTCAGCAACGTGCGATACATCTCGGGGCGGCGATCGCGGAAAAAGCCCCACGATTGGCGGTCGGCGCGGATCGCGTCGAGGTCGAACGTCTGCACGAGCACGGCTTCGTCGGTGCGGTTTGCCTCGGCCCGCTTCTCGCCGGTGTGATCCGCGATGAAGCTCGCCCCGTAGAACACGCCGGTGAGCCCCTGCTGCCGCGGATTGCCGTTGCCGAAGCCCGTTTCGTGGCCGATCCGGTTGGCTGCGACGACCGGCACCATGTTGGCCGCCGCGTGGCCCTGCATCGTGCGCTGCCAGTGGCCGGCCGAATCGAACTCGCTGCTGAACGGCTCCGAACCGATGATGGTCGGAAAGCACAGGATCTCGGCGCCCATCAGCGCGAGGCTGCGCGCCGTCTCCGGATACCACTGGTCCCAGCAGATGCCGATGCCGATCCGGCCGAAACGCGTGTCCCACACCTTGAAGCCGGTGTCGCCCGGCGTGAAATAGAACTTCTCCGTATAGCCCGGCCCGTCCGGGATATGCGTCTTGCGATAGACGCCAAGCACGCGCCCGTCGGCATCCGCCACCGCGATCGAGTTGTACGCGGCATTGCCCGCGCGCTCGAAGAAGCCGATCGGCAGCACGATGCCGAGCTCGCCGGCCAGCGCCGCGAACCGGGCAATCTGCGCGTTGCCTTCGAACGGCTGCGCGAGTTCGAGGTGGCGCACGTTCTGGTCGACGCAGAAGTACGGCATCGCGAACAACTCAGGGCACAGCACGAGATTCGCGCCCTGTGCGGCGGCCGCGCGGATCAGGCGCTCCGCGGTGGCCATGTTGTCTTCGAAGTTCCAGCTGCCCGACGCCATCTGCACGGCGGCGACGGTGATGTGTTTGGACGGCATTGCGTTGCTCCTCGGTGAGACCGGAAACGGCTGACGGAACGTCGCTCAGTGCGCGACGAAAGGCTGCTGCTGCGTCGAACAGTGGATGCTGCCGCCGCCGATCGACAGCGTCGGAATCGGCAACATCTCCACCTTGCGCTCCGGAAACGCGCGGCTGAACGCGTCGCGTGCGGCCTCGTCCTGCTCGACGCCGAACGCAGTCACGATCACCGCGCCGTTCACCAGGATGTAGTTCGCATAGCAATCGCAGTAGCGCTCGGAACCGAAGCGTTCGCTGACGATCGGCGACGGCAGGTCGAGCAGCTCGAAACGGCGCCCCGCCGCATCGGTCGCGAGCTCCAGCGCGCGGCGATTCTCGCGCATCACGCGGAAATAGTCGCCCTGCTCGGGCACGGCGGTCTGGCACAGCATCCGGCCCGGCGCGATGAACGACGCGATGCCGTCCACGTGCCCGTTCGTCTCCACTTCGTCGGGGTTGCCCGGCAGCCATACGATCTTCTCCACCCCCAGCATCCGGCGCAGTTCCACTTCGATCTCCACACGGCTCAGATGCGGGTTGCGATTGGGATGCAGCAGGCAGCTCTCGGTCGTGACCAGCGTGCCCTGCCCGTCGACGTAGAACGAGCCGCCCTCCAGCACCATGTGCGAATTGAAGATCTCGGCGCCGGCCGCACGCGCGATGTCCTGCCCGGCCTGCTGGCAGCCGTCGTACGGCTGGTACTTCTCGCCCCAGCAGTTGAAACGGAACACGGCCGCGCCGAGCCCGTGCTGCTCGCTCACGAGGAAGATCGGCCCGCAGTCGCGCAGCCAGTTGTCCTCGGCCGCGACCGGCAGCACGTCGACGCTCGCGCCCACCAGCTCGCGCGCGGTATCGGCCTGGCTGTGGTGCACCGCGACCACGCAGCGCTGGTAGCGCGCGATGGTCCGCGCGACCAGCGCGAACTCGCGGCAGACCTGCGCGTAATGCGTCCCCCACAGGTCCTCGCGGTTGTCGAGAACCGGCCATCCGAGCCACGTGGCATGCGAGGCTTCCCATTCGGCGGGCATCCGGTAACCGCGCTGGCGAGCATCAAAGCGACCCATCGATCCGACTCCGTTGTGATTGATGAGCGATTGTCCGTCAGGCTAAACTTGATGAATATTGATATTTATTGGCCGAATCAATCAATTCACCTCATATCTCGATGCGACGCGTTCCGTCCCTGAAACTGTTGACCGGCTTCGAAGCCGCGGCCCGGCTGGGCAATTTCTCGCGTGCGGCCGACGAGTTGCACCTGTCGCAATCGGCGATCAGCCATCAGATCCAGCAGCTTGAAGCGCAACTCGGGCAGCCGCTGTTCCGCCGGCGCGGCCGCGGCGTCGAGCTGACCATCGCCGGCGAGGTCCTGCATCGCAGCGTGCAGCGCGCGATGGACACGTTGCGCGGCGGGCTCGACCGCATCGCGACCTACCTGAACCCGGGGCTTGTCGTGCTGGTCTGCCCGGCGCCGTTGCTGCACGGCTGGCTGCAGCCGCGCCTCGAGCAATTGCAGCAAGTGCTGCCGGACCTGTGCCCGCTGCTGTCGACCGACGAAACCGCGCGCTACGTCGACGAGATCGACGTCGACATGACGATCGGTACGCGACCGATGCTGCAGCCCGGCCTGGTCGACATCCCGTTCATGCGCGACGAATGGGTGATGGTGTGCGCGACGCCGGTGGCCGAGACGCTCGCCCGTGTGCCGCGCGCCGAACACGCGCAGCACACGGGGCTCGTCTGCCTCGAGACGAGCCTGACCGACGAGCGCATGGCGACCGTCTTTCGCGAGCAGCTGTCGGACTTCCGGATGCAGGCGATCTACGACGATCAGCGGCTCGTACTGGACGCCGTGCAGCGCGGACGCGGCATCGCGTGCCTGCCACGTCTCGTCGCACAGGCCGGCCTCGACCAGCACATACTGACCGTACTCGCCGACTACCCGCGCCTGCCCGGCACCACGTGGTGGCTGTCGCGGCTGGAAGGCCCGTCGCGCTCGCCGATCGTCGAGCAGATGTTCGACTGGCTGGTCCAACAAGGCATCCTGTCGAGCGCGGCCGACCCGGCACCCGACCGCGCGAAGCTGCCGCCCGCGTAATCGCACGTCGCAAAAAAAACGTCCCGCCAACCGGCGGGACGTTTCGTCATGGTGCAGGTATGCGCAACGCGCAGCCGATCACGGCTCGTGACGCAGGTACCCTTCCTTGCTCGGATCGCGCATCCGCCACGACACGATCAGCGAGATCGCGCACAGCACGGTCACGTACCAGTAGAAGGTTTCCTCGCTACCGATCGACTTGAACCACAGCGCGACGTACTCGGCCGAACCGCCGAAGATTGCATTCGCCACCGCATACGACAGGCCGACGCCCATCGCGCGCACTTCCGGCGGGAACATCTCGGCCTTGATGAGGCCGCTGATCGACGTGTAGAAGCTGACGATCGCCAGTGCGACCGTGATCAGCACGAACGCGGCCACGGGGCTCGTCACGTCCTTCAGCGCATGCATCAGCGGCACGGTGCCGATCACCGCGAACGAGCCGAACAGGATCATCGACGTGCGGCGGCCGATCTTGTCGGACAGCGCGCCGAACACCGGCTGCATCAGCATGTAGACGAGCAGCGCGACGGTCATCACGTTGCTGGCCGTCTTCGCATGCATGCCGGCCGTGTTCACGAGGTACTTCTGCATGTACGTCGTGAACGTGTAGAAGATCAGCGAGCCGCCGGCCGTGAAGCCGACCACCGTGAAGAACGCGCCCTTGTGTTCCCACACGCCGCGGATCGTACCGGCGTTCTTCTTGTCGCGCGATTCGCTGGTCGACGTCTCGTCGAGCGATTTCCGCAGGTACAGCGAGATCAGCGCGGCCGCCGCGCCGACCACGAACGGAATGCGCCAGCCCCATGCCTTCAGTTCGTCGGCCGACAGCGTCTGCTGCAGGATCACGAGCACCAGCAGCGCGCACAGCTGGCCGCCGATCAGCGTCACGTACTGGAACGACGCGAAGAAGCCGCGGCGCCCCTTCAGCGCGACTTCACTCATGTAGGTCGCGCTGGTGCCGTACTCGCCGCCCACCGACAGGCCCTGGAACAGGCGCGCGACCAGCAGCAGCGCCGGCGCGAGCGCGCCGATCTGTGCGTAGGTCGGCAGCACTGCGATCACGAGCGACCCGCCGCACATCATCAGCACCGAGATCATCATCGCCGCGCGGCGGCCGTGACGGTCGGCGATGCGGCCGAACAGCCAGCCGCCGATCGGACGCATCAGGAAGCCGGCCGCGAACACGCCGGCCGTGTTCAGCAGCTGCGTCGTCGTGTTGCCGCTCGGGAAGAACGCCGGCGCGAAGTACAGCGCGCAGAACGAGTAGATGTAGAAGTCGAACCACTCGACGAGGTTGCCCGATGAGGCGCCGACGATGGCGAACACGCGCCGCCGGGTGTCATGCGCGGACAGCGCAGCTTGGTCGGTCTGGACGTCCATGGGTTGGTCTGTTCCTTTTAGTGCTTTCTGGGCGAGACGGCTGGAGCCGCCGCATGCGGTCGCACGTGGCACCGGTTCCGGCGCACGGCGCTACGGGAGTTTAGCGAAATGTAAAGTAACAGGCACTCCGGGTTCGTCCGGATGTAGAAGAATTTTCTCCCACCACGCGCTTGTCATATGAAAACGCCAGCCGACAGGCTGGCGTCCGATGCAAACATTTTCGAAGACACCGGTCAAACGCGGATCTCCGGCGGCACGTAGCGGCACTCATGGCGCTTGCGCACGGTTCCGGCCTCGTCGACGCTTTCCAGGTACACGTCGAACTGCCAGAGCCGCGCCATGTGCTTGAGCACTTCGTCGCTGTCGTTCGACAGGTGGCGGTTGTCGGTCATGAAGTGGCGCAGCGTGAGGCTGCGGTCGCCGCGCGTGTTCACCGCCCACACCTGGATGTTCGGCTCGCGGTGATGGATGTCGTACTGCCGCGACAACGCCTGCCGCACGTACTGGTAGCCGGAATCGTCGTGGATCGCCGAGACCTCGAGCGAATCGCGCATGTCGTCGTCGAGCACCGAGAAGAGCCGCATTTCGCGGATCAGGTTCGGCGACAGGTATTGCGCGATGAAGCTCTCGTCCTTGAAGTTGCGCATCGCGTAGTGCATCGCCGGCAGCCACGGGGTACCCGCGATCTCCGGAAACCACTTGTAGTCTTCGTCCGTCGGCGCTTCGCAGATCCTCCTGATGTCGCTCATCATCGAGAAACCGAGCGCATACGGGTTGATCCCGCTGTAGTACGGCTTCGTGACGGGCGGCTGGTAAACCACGTTGCTGTGCGAATGCAGGAACTCCATCATGAAGCCGTCTTCCAGCTTCCCCTGGTTGTACAGCGTGTTCAGCAGCGTGTAGTGCCAGAACGTCGCCCAGCCCTCGTTCATCACCTGCGTCTGCCGCTGCGGGTAGAAATACTGGCCGATCTTGCGCACGATGCGGATCACTTCCCGCTCCCACGGCTCGAGCAGCGGCGCATTCTTCTCCGCGAAATACAGGAGGTTCTCCTGCGGCTCGGGCGGATAGCGGTCTTCCTGCTCCTCCATCAGCTCGGGCTTCTTGCCCGGCAGCGTGCGCCACAGTTCGTTCACCTGCGACTGCAGGTACGCCTCGCGCTCGCGCCGCAACGCTGATTCCTTCGACAGCGACGGCTTTTGCGGGCGCTTGTAGCGGTCGACGCCGTAGTTCATCAGCGCATGGCACGAATCGAGCAATTCCTCGACGCGATCGAGGCCGTAGCGCTCCTCGCATTCCGCGACGTAGTTCTTCGCGTACACGAGATAGTCGATGATCGCGTGCGCGTCGGTCCACAGCCGGAACAGGTAGTTGCCCTTGAAGAACGAGTTGTGTCCGTACGCCGCGTGCGCGATGACGAGCGCCTGCATCGTCATCGTGTTCTCTTCCATCAGGTACGCGATGCAAGGATTCGAATTGATGACGATTTCGTACGCGAGGCCCATCTGGCCACGCCGGTAGCTCTTCTCGGTCGCGAGGAAGTGCTTGCCGAACGACCAGTGACGGTAGTTGACCGGCATCCCGACCGACGCATACGCGTCCATCATCTGCTCGGCGCTGATCAGTTCGAGCTGGATCGGGTAGATGTCGAGCTCGTATTGTTCGGCGACCTGCGCGATGTGCGTGTCGTATTCCTCGAGCAGTTCGAACGTCCAGTCGGACGGGCACGGCAGCGGCTTGCGTTCGGCAACGTTCATACGCGCTTCCTTCTGCCCGGAACCGGGCAAGTCGGCGGCCGGCGGCGGCGGTTCGGCCTGCACGCGTTGCTGCGCTGCGGCAGGACCGGCCGTATCGTCGCCGGAAGGGCGCGGCTCGTAGCCGCGCGACTCGTTGTGCAGATGGCGGGTCGTCATGACGTTTCCACCTGCTTTTCGAACAATTCGCGAAACACCGGGTAGATGTCGGCAGCCGATTCCACTTTTTTCATCGCGAGATGCTGCTGCGACACCGCCAGTTGCGCGTATTCCAGCCACAGATTCTGCTCTTCCGGCGCAACCTGGATATACGCGAAGTAACGCGTCTTCGTGAGGATATCCTCTTCCAGGATTTTGCGACACTTGGGCGAATCGTCAGTCCAGTTGTCGCCGTCGGATGCCTGCGCGCCGTAGATGTTCCACTCGGTCGGCGAGTAGCGCTCGTTCATCACCTTGCGCATCAGTTCGAGCGCGCTCGACACGACCGTGCCGCCGCTTTCGGTCGAATGGAAGAAGGTGTCCTCGTCGACTTCCTCGGCGCGCGTGTGGTGACGGATGAACACGACCTCGATGCGTTCGTAGTTGCGCTTGAGGAACAGGTACAGCAGGATGAAGAAGCGCTTCGCGAGATCCTTGCGCTGCTCGTCCATCGAGCCCGACACGTCCATCAGGCAGAACATCACGGCCTGGCTCGACGGTTGCGGCTGCTTCACGCGGTTGATGTAGCGCAGGTCGAACGGATCGATGAACGGAATCCGCCAGATGCGCCCTTTCAGGTGATGGATCTCGGCCTCGAGCGCCGAGATTTCGGCGCGGCGGTCCTCAGGGTCGCTCTTCAGCGCTTCGAGCTGCGCCTCGAGTTCGCGCAACTCGTTGACGAGCGGCGAGCCGAGCGCGATGCGCCGGCCGAGCGCGCTGCGCAGCGAACGCACGACGTCGATGTTGTTCGGCGTGCCTTCCGCCGACCAGCCCGCGCGCACGTTCTTCCAGCTCGGCACCGTCAGCAGGTGCGTCTTCACGAGGCGCGGCAGTTCGAGATCGTCGAAGAAGTACTGCATGAACTCGTCGCGCGACAATTCGAACACGAAGTCGTCCTGCCCTTCGCCCTCGTTGCTCGCCTGACTGCCGCCGCCGCCCGAGCCGCCCTGCGGGCGCGGGATCTTGTCGCCGCGCACGTAGTCCTCGTTGCCGGGGTGCACGTATTCACGACGCCCGCCAGGCGCGTGCCGGAAATTCGGCTCCGCGATGTCCTTGCGCGGGATCGTGATGCTCTGCGTGCTCTGGATATCCTTGATGCTACGGTCGCGTACCGCGTCGGACACGGCACGACGAATGTAGTTCTTGACGCGACGCAGAAAGCGTTCGCGATTGGCGATGCTCTTGTTCTTGCCGGCCAGCCTGCGGTCGATGATTTGATGAAGCACTCCCGGTCTCCCGCTCGAAAGTCGATCTGCCGGGGCACTCGCCGCGCATGCCGTCTGCCGTCATGCGGGCGGCGCCTCTGAAAGCGCCCGTACGGACTCGCCGTACGGGCGCGATACCGCGCGCGTCATGACGACTTGCGCACGCGCAGGTACCAGTCGCAAAGCAGCCTCACCTGCTTCGGCGTATAGCCCTTCGCGACCATCCGGTTCACAAAGTCCTCATGCTTGCGCTGCTCCTCCGCCGAACCCTTGGCGTTGAACGAAATCACCGGCAACAGTTCCTCGGTGTTCGAGAACATCTTCTTCTCGATCACGACGCGCAACTTCTCGTAGCTCGTCCACACGGGGTTCTTGCCGGCGTTCGCCGCCCGTGCGCGCAACACGAAGTTCACGATCTCGTTGCGGTAATCCTTCGGATTGCTGATGCCCGCCGGCTTCTCGATCTTCTCCAGCTCCGCGTTCAGCGCGGCGCGGTCGAAGCTCTCGCCCGTATCGTGATCGCGGAATTCCTGGTCCTGGATCCAGAAGTCCGCATACGTGACGTAGCGGTCGAAGATGTTCTGGCCGTACTCCGAATACGATTCGAGGTAAGCCGTCTGGATCTCCTTGCCGATGAACTCCGCGTAGCGCGACGCGAGCACGTCCTTCACGAAGGACAGGTACTTCTGCTCGGTTTCCGGCGGGAACTGCTCGCGTTCGATCTGCTGTTCGAGCACGTACATCAGGTGCACGGGGTTGGCCGCGACCTCGCTCGAATCGAAGTTGAACACGCGCGACAGGATCTTGAACGCGAAGCGGGTCGACACGCCGGTCATCCCTTCGTCCACGCCCGCGTAGTCGCGGTACTCCTGGTACGACTTCGCCTTCGGATCGGTGTCCTTCAGGTTTTCGCCGTCGTACACCTGCATCTTCGAGAACAAACTCGAATTCTCCGGCTCGTGCAGGCGCGACAGCACCGCGAACTGCGACATCATCTTCAGCGTGCCCGGCGCGCACACGGCCTCGGCGAGCGACGAGTTGCGGATCAGCTTCTCGTAGATCTTGGTCTCTTCCGACACGCGCAGGCAGTACGGCACCTTCACGACGAAGATCCGGTCGAGCAGTGCCTCGTTGTTGCGGTTGTTGCGGAACGCCTTCCACTCCGACTCGTTCGAGTGCGCGAGGATCACGCCGTCGAACGGAATCGCGCCGAACCCTTCGGTGCCCTTGAAGTTGCCTTCCTGCGTCGCAGTGAGCAGCGGGTGCAGCACCTTGATCGGCGCCTTGAACATTTCGACGAACTCGAGCAGGCCCTGGTTCGCGAGACACAGGCCGCCCGAGTAGCTGTAGGCGTCGGCGTCGTCCTGCGCATACTGTTCGAGCTTGCGGATATCGACCTTGCCGACCAGCGACGAGATGTCCTGGTTGTTCTCGTCGCCCGGCTCGGTCTTCGCGATGCCGACCTGCCGCAGGATCGACGGATAGCGGCGCACTACGCGGAACTGCCGGATGTCGCCGTTGTATTCGTGCAGGCGCTTGACGGCCCACGGACTCAGGATGCTTTTCAGGTAGCGGCGCGGAATGCCGTACTGTTCCTCGAGGATCGGACCATCCTCGTCGTAGTCGAACAGCCCGAGCGGCGATTCGTTGACGGGCGAGCCCTTCAGCGAATAGAACGGCACGTGCTCCATCAGCTGCTTCAGACGCTCGGCGATCGACGACTTGCCGCCGCCCACCGGGCCCAGCAGGTAGAGGATCTGCTTCTTCTCTTCGAGCCCTTGCGCAGCGTGGCGGAAGTACGCGACCACCTGCTCGATCACTTCCTCCATTCCGTAGAACTCACGGAATGCCGGATAGACCTTGATGACCTTGTTCGCAAAGATGCGCGACAGGCGCGGATCGTTGCGGGTATCGATGTGTTCAGGTTCCCCGATTGCTTCCAGCATGCGTTCACCAGCCGTCGCGTACGCGGATGGATCGTTCTTGCAGAGCGCGAGATACTCCTCCAGCGAGAGCTCTTCCTCTCGCGTCTTTTCGAAGCGGTTCGCGAAGCTGCTGTAAATATCCATGCTACCTCCCTCGCCTGAGTCTGAAGACGTGCCTGCCTTCGTACGACTGCGCAGAAGCAAGCGCGTTCGAATTCATCCTAAACCCTTTCTTATTTTTTTTCACGAACTCTTCGTATGAAGTTCGTCATTCTCGACAACACCGCTTGGACAACGCATTTCGTCGTTTTACAATCGATCTCCCGAGCCGCAGAAACTGCATCCGCCGCGTCTCGTCGAACGACGGAACATCCTGTGCGTTGGACACATCCGACGTCGTCGCTTCCCCCCTTCATCCCTAGACGTTCGAGCAACCGCGTGCGATGACACGTCGCGCGCACCGTTACAAATTTTTTTCGCAGCGCCCTTACGGAGATACCCGTACGACGGACGCGGGAACATCATCGATGCCGCATGCGTACGCGCATCCATCGAGGCGGGACGCGCGACGCACACGACGATGCGCGATCGATCGTTCGCACTGTCACACTTCGTCTGTCGCAGAAACGACGACGCCCGCATGTCGCGGGCGTCGTTCGTCACCAAATGGGGATAGATGCGTGGCACGCGCGTATCAGAAGGTCTCCCAGTCGTCGCCGCCGGCGGTAGCGACAGCCGGTGCCGGCGCAGCAGCGGCCGCGGCGGGCTTGCGTGCCGGCAGCGGCGCGGCCGTGCGCTTCGGCGGTGCATCGCGATCGTCGCGCGCAGCGACCTGCACGGGTGCGGCAACCGCGGCGGACGGCGCGCGCGACACCTGACGCGCCACAACCGGCGCGACAGCGCGTGCCGCTTCGTCATCGAGCTGGAATACCGCTGCCGTTTCACGCAGGCGCCCGGCCTGCTCGTCGAGCGACTGCGCGGCGGCCGCCGCTTCCTCCACGAGCGCCGCATTCTGCTGCGTGACTTCGTCCATCTGCGCCACGGCACGCGCGACCTGGTCGATCCCGCCGCTCTGCTCCTCGGACGCCGCCGCGATCTCGCCCATGATGTCGGTCACGCGCTGCACGGCGCCGATCACGTCGCTCATCGTGCGCCCTGCTTCGTCGACCAGCGTCGAACCCGTCCGGATCCGCTCCACCGACGCGTCGATCAGCGCCTTGATTTCCTTCGCGGCGCTCGACGAACGCTGCGCGAGGCTGCGCACCTCGCCCGCGACGACCGCGAAGCCGCGGCCTTCCTCGCCCGCCCGCGCGGCTTCGACGGCCGCATTCAGCGCAAGAATGTTGGTCTGGAACGCGATTCCCTCGATGATCGCGATGATGTCCGCGATCTTCGCTGAGCTGTCGTTGATTTCGCCCATCGTGCCGACCACCTGGCCGACTACCGTATTGCCCTTGTTTGCAATCTCCGACGCATTGGCGGCCAGCGAGCTTGCCTGGCGCGCATTGTCGGCGTTCTGCTTCACGGTGCCCGTCAGCTGTTCCATGCTCGACGCGGTTTCCTGCAGCGCGGCGGCCTGCTCCTCGGTACGCGACGACAGGTCGATGTTGCCGGCCGCGATCTGGCGCGCCGCGGTCGCGATCGACTCGCTGCCGCCGCGCACGGTGCGCACCGTGTCGACCAGCCCGCGCTGCATCTTCGCGAGGCCTTCCAGCAACTGGCCCATCTCGTCACGCCGGTTCACGACGATCGGACGGCGCAGGTCGCCGGCGGCGATCGCGTCGAAGTGCGACAGCGCGTCGGCGATCGGGCGGCCGATCGCGCGGCTCAGCGTCAGCCACGACAGCAGCGCGGCGCCGACGCCGGCCAGCAACACGACGATCGACAGCACGCGCATCGTCTCGAACACCGATTCCGCCTGATCGAAGCGCGCCTGCGCATCGGTGAACTGGAAGTTGCGCAGCGCTTCGCCGGCCACGGCCAGGTCGTTAAAGCGCACCTGAAGCTGCTTCGCACCCTCGCCGATCCGGTCGTGATCGCCGGCCCCGATCGCACTCGCGAACGCGTCGCAGGTGTCCTGCACCGCCTTGCGGCGGGCGGCGACGTCCTGTGCGAGCCGGTCCTCCTCGGCACCGCGCGGCAGTGCGAGGTATTTCTGCCACCACGCGTCCGACTGCGTGCGCATCCCGCGGCTTCGCTCGACGGCGGCCGTGGAGTCGGGCGTGCCGGCCAGCAGCGCCGCCCGGTCGAGCGCGAGGCGCTCGCGCGCGGCAAACATTTCCGAGAGCGCCACGTCGACCGCGCTCGGCATCTGGTTCGTGAATATCTCGCGCGTCGAATCGTTCGAACGCGTCATCCCGTACAGACCGAGCACGCCGGTGACACCCAGCAGCACCGCCAGAAACGCCATCGTCAAACCGATGCGCGCACGAATCGTCAGGTTCTTGAACACCATCATTCATCCTGTGTTGCGTCGTCATGAACGGGCCAGGCCCGTTGGCTCGAAGCATTGCTTCACTGGGTCTATTTACGACCGCACCACGCACAACTTGACGGATTTTCGGCCATTTTTTCGAATTATTAGTCTGATTATTACAAATGGCTAAACGAATTGACGCAAATTCGGGCCGGTTTGACAACGGGAGAAAGAGATCGGCAATGCGCCGGCACGCGCACGCGCGGCCGGCCGTCTCGTGCGACGGACCGGCCTCGATGCAGGCCCGGAATCCTGGATCAGGCCTGGTTGGCCAGTTCGGAGAGCGTGGGAATCGACGGTTGCGCGCCCGCGCGCGTGACCGACAGCGCCGCCGCGCGTTGCGCGAAGCGGATCGCCGTGTCGACATCCGCGCCGGCCGCCAGCCGTGCGGAAAAACCGCCGATGAAGGTGTCGCCGGCGGCCGTCGTGTCGACGGCCTGCACGACCGGTGCCGGATAGTGCCGCGCGGTGCCGTCGGCCGTCAGCGCGAGCACGCCGCGCGCGCCGAGCGTGACCAGCACGTTGCGCGCGCCGCCGGCCTGCAGCGCACGCGCGGCGGCTTCCGCCTCCGCCGGGTCGCGCACGGGCAGCGCGGTCAGCGCGGCCGCCTCGACCTCGTTCGGGATCAGGTAATCGACGAGCGGCAGCCAGCCGTCCGGCAGCGGCGCAACGGCCGGCGCCGGATTGAGCACCACCGTGCGGCCGAGCCGCCGCCCGGCCGACAGCGCCGCGAACACGGTGTCCGGCGGCGTCTCGAGCTGGCAGATCAGCACGTCGGCCGACGCCAGCGCGGCCTCGTGCCGCGCAACCGTCCCGGTCGTGACCTCGCCATTGCCGCCCGCGACGATCACGATCGCGTTCTGGCTCGCATCGTCGACGACGATCAGCGCGACGCCGGTCGACGCCGACGCGCTGGTCGCGAGCCCCGTGCAGTCGATGCCCTCGGCTTCCAGGCCCTCGCGCAGTGCCGCGCCGTGCGCATCCGCGCCAACGCAACCGATCACCGCGACCTGCGCGCCGAGCCGTGCGGCGGCCACGGCCTGGTTGCCGCCCTTGCCGCCCGCCGCCTGCGCAAACGCATGCCCGGCGAGCGTTTCGCCCGGCAGCGGCAGCCGCGGTGCCCGCACGACGAGATCCATGTTGAGGCTGCCGACCACCGTCACACGGCCGGCACCCGCTGCGGGCGCCGTCATGCGCGACCGCCCGATGCCGGCGGCTCGCGGTAGACCGCCGTCGATTCGCGCAGCACGAGGCGCGGCGACACCACGCGGCGGCGGCTCGGCACGGCCGTCGAGCCGCCGCCGATCCGCTCGATCAGCGTCTGCGCGGCCATTTCACCGAGCGCGCGCACCGACTGGCCGACCGTCGACAGCGCCGGATACGTGTAGCGGGAAAACTCGATGTCGTCGAAACCGATGATCGAGCAGTCGTCCGGCACGCGCAGCCCGCGCTCGGCCGCCGCGCGCAGCGCGCCGACGCCCATCAGGTCGTTGCCCGCGAAAATCGCGCTCGGCCGCACCGATTCGAACAGCCGCGATGCCGCGTGATAGCCGCCGAGGCACGAGAAGTCGCTTTCCGCGATCGCGCCCGGCACGATGTCGACGCCGCGCTCGGCCATCGCACGGATGAAGCCGTGCACGCGCATCGCGCTGACGGCCGTGTCGGTCGGCCCCGTGATGCAGCCGATCTTCGCGTGCCCGAGTTCGAGCAGGTGGCGCGTCGCCAGGTACGCGCCGCGCTCGTGGTCGATCTGCACGAGGTCGGCCGCGAGCCCCTCGATGTTGCGGTCGACGACGACGAGCGGCGCATGGATATCCGCGAGCGTCTGCGCGAGCACCGCGTCCTCGCCGGCCGACGCGACGATCAGCCCGTCGATGCGTTTTTCCTGCAGCACGCGCAGATAGTTGCGCTGCTTGACGGGATCGTCGTCCGAGTTGCAGAAGAACACGCAATAGCCGTTGGCCGCGCACTGATCCTCGATGCCGCGCGCCAGCTCGGCGAAGTACGGATTCGTGCTGTTCGGCACGACGAGGCCGATCGTCGCCGTCGCCCGCGCCTTCAGCGAGCGCGCCACGGCCGACGGCACGTAATTCAGCTCGCGGATTGCGCCCTCGACCTTCGCACGCACATCCGCGGACACCGGCCGCGAATTGTTCACCACGTGCGAGACGGTCGTAAACGACACGCCCGCCATGGCTGCCACATCCTTGATCGTCGCCATTTCCCGTTTCTCTCTGGTCTGTTCTGTCTGTCTTTCTACCGCACGCGCGAGCGCCGGCTGCGATACGTATCGAGCACGACGGCCACCACGATCACCGCCCCGGTGATGATCCGCTTGGTCGGCTCGTTCGCGCCGATCTGCGCCAGCCCCGCGGCCAGCACGGAGATGATCAACACGCCGAAGAACGTGCTGATCACCGAGCCGCGCCCGCCCATCAGGCTCGTGCCGCCGATCACGACGGCCGCGATGACCTGCAGTTCGAGACCCGCGCCCGCATTCGGGTCGGCGGCCTCGAGCCGCGAAATCTGGAACAGCGACGCGAGCCCCGCGAGCGCGCCCATCAATGCGAATACGAGGATTTTATACGGCCGCGGGTTAACCCCTGCAAGTCGCACCGCTTCCTCGTTCGTACCGATGCCCACCAGATAGCGCCCGAACACCGTGCGCGTCAGCACGAACTGGGCCGCGATCATCACCGCGACCGCGATCACGAACGCCGGCGAGATGCCCAGCGCGATCGGGTTCGACAGGAAATCGAACGCGTCGCCGATATACGCCGTGCGCGAATTCGTCAGCTGGTACGCGAGGCCGCGCGCGGCCTCCAGCACGCCGAGCGACACGATGAACGACGGAATCCGCCAGCCGACCGTGACCGCGCCGGTCAGCGCGCCCGTGACGGTCGCGACCGCGATCCCGATCAGCGCGGCCGGCAGCGGCCCCCACTGCCATTTCAGCGCGGCGACGCTGACCATCGACGCGGCGAGCGCGAGCACCGAGCCGACCGACAGGTCGATCCCGGCGATGATCAGCACGAAGGTCATCCCGACCGACATCACGACGAGATCGGGAATCTGGTTCGCGATCGTGCTGAACGTGTCGTAGGTCAGGAAGTGCGAGCTCAGCACCGAAAACAGCGCGATCATCGCGGCGAGCGCGCCGGCGAGCCCGAGATAATTCGACAGGCCGAGGCGCGTGCCGGACAGCGTGCGCGCGCGGCGCCCCGTCACGTCCTGCTGCGCGCCTGCGTCGGTCGGGGATACGGGAGGCTGGGTCATTGCTGTGGTCCTGTCGTCGAATTGCCCGGAGCGGCGCCTCGCGCCTGCCCCGCGTCCGGATGCGGCGCGCCGCCCACCGGCGTCTCGCGGCCGAAGCCGGCGAACGCTGCGGCCAGCAGCCCATCCTGGGTCCAGTTGCCGCGCTCGAACACGGCGGTCATGCGGCCGGCCGACATCACGCCGATCCGGTCGCAGATCAGCATCAGCTCGCGCAGGTCGCTCGACACGACGACGAGCGCGCGGCCTTCGCGCGCGAGCGCGCCCATCAAAGTGTAGATCTCGAACTTCGCGCCGACATCGATCCCGCGCGTCGGCTCGTCGAACAGCAGCACGCCCATGTCGCGCGCGAGCCAGCGGCCGATCACGACCTTCTGCTGGTTGCCGCCCGACAGTTCGCCGACCGGCTGCGCCGCGCCGTGCGTGCGGATCCGCAGTGCGTCGATCTGCCGCTCGGCGAGCGCCGTCTCGCGTGCGGAATCGACCACGCCGCCGCGCGCCAGCCGGTCGAGCTGGCCGAGCGACACATTCGACGTGATCGACTGCGACAGCAGCAGCCCCTCGCCCTTGCGGTCCTCGGTAATCAGCGCGATGCCCAGCTTCACCGCATCGACGGGCGAGTCGATCTTCGCCGGCTTCAGCGGCTGGCCGACCGCGATCATCCCCGCATCCGGCGTGTCGGCGCCGTAGATCAGCCGCAGCAGCTCGGTGCGCCCCGCGCCGATCAGCCCCGAGATGCCGAAGATCTCGCCCGCGCGCACCTCGAGCGACACGTCGCGCACGGCCGTCCCGCGCGTGAGCCCCGACACGACGAGCCGCGGCGCGCCGATATGACGCTCGCCGAGATCGATCTGCTCGCCGATCTCGCGTCCGACCATCAGCGTGACGAGCCCGTCGGACGTCGTCGCGGCCATGTCGCCCGCATGCACGAGCCGGCCGTCGCGCAGCACCGCGACGCGCTCGGCGACGCGCGCGAGCTCCTCGAGCCGGTGCGAGATGTAGACGATCGCGACGCCGCGCGCCTTCAGCCGGTCGATCTGCTCGAACAGCAGCTCGACTTCGCGCGCGGTCAGCATCGCGGTCGGTTCGTCGAGAATCAGTACGCGGCAGTCGCCGATCAGGTTGCGCGCGATCTCGACCATCTGCTGATGGCCGATGCCGAGCGCGCCGACCGGCGTATCGGGATCGACGGCGTCGAGCCCGACCTGCGCCATCGCGGCGCGCGCGTCCTCGCGCAGCCGCGCACGATCGATGACCCCGAAGCGCCGCGGCAGGCGATTCAGGAACAGGTTTTCGGCAACCGTCAGCGTCGGCAGCAGGTTCAGCTCCTGCATCACCATGCGCACGCCGAGCGCCTCGGCTTGCGTGCGGCTGGCCGGCGCGTACGCTTGGCCGGCGAGCTCCATCGTGCCGGTGGTCGGGTCGACGAGCCCGCCGATGATCTTCGACAGCGTGCTCTTGCCGGCGCCGTTCTCACCCGTCAGCGCGAGCGCGTGGCCTGCCTCGAGCGTCAGCGTGACGTCGGCGAGCACGGGTTCGGCATAGGTCTTGCCGATGCCGGATACGGACAGCACGGGGATGGCTGAACGGGAGGGTTGGAAGGTCGGTTCCATCGCGATCCTGGTTGCGGCCGCGCGCACGCGACGCGCGGGTATGACGCTCACAAGTGCATGTGCATGCAGTGGCCGTGATCGCGCTCACTCCGGATAACGGCCGCCACGCCGGATTCTTGAGGGCGGCGGCCGGCCCGGAGCCGCGTCACTTCGTCACGAGATCCACCGGCGTCTCGACCACGCCGGACATGTCGGCCTGCTTGCGATGCTCGGCGATCGCCTTGAGCGCCGTGTCGATGCCGAACACGGCCTGCTTCGCCGCGTACTGGTCGGCGGTCGCGAGCACGCGGCCGTCCTTCAGCATCGGCTTGATCGCGTTGATGTTGTCGTAGCCGACCACGAGCACCTTGCCCTGCTTGCCGGCCGCGCGCACGGCCGACACGGCGCCGATCGCCATGTTGTCGTTGCCGCACAGCAGCGCCTTCAGGTTCGGGTATTCGTTGAGCATCGCGGCAGCGACCGCATTGCCCTTGTCGATTTCCCATTCGCCCGACTGCACCGACACGACCTTCATCCCGCCCGCCTTCATCGCGTCCTGGAAGCCGGCCGTACGCTGCTGCGCATTGGTCGTCGTCGACACGCCTTCGACGATGCCGACCTGGTCGCCCGCCTTCAGCCGCTTCGCGAGGTAGTCGCCGATCTTGCGCGCGCCCTTGCGGTTGTCCGGGCCGACGAACGGCACGTTCAGGTTCTTCGACTTCAGCACGTCGGGATCGAGCCGGTTGTCGATGTTCACGACGACGATGCCCGCGTCGACGGCCTTCTTCACGACCGGCACGAGCGCCTTCGAATCGGCCGGCGCGAGCACGATCGCGTCGACCTTCGACACGATCATCTGCTCGACGATGCGGATCTGGTTCGCGGTGTCGGTCTCGTCCTTGATGCCGTTGGTGATCAGGTCGAACTGATTCGCGTTGTGCTTCTGGTATTCCTTCGCGCCGGTTTCCATGGTCAGGAAGAACTCGTTGGCGAGCGACTTCATCACGAGCGCGACCTTCGGCTTGGCTGCCGATTGCGCGTGGACGGCCGGTGCGGCAGCGACCGCGACGGCGGCGAGCGCGGCGGTCAGGAAGCGACGGCGAAAGCGGACATTCATACACATCTCCTGGCGACTGGCCCATAGGGCCGGACTGTTGTTTTAATGTGAGCAAACGTTTGCGCCACACTACCCGGGCAATGGCCATCAATGCTGCTGTCGGTACCACGGAATGGAAGCGAGGCAGACGGCCGACTGCCTGGCGCGTGCTGTCGTTGACGCGCCGCCGCCGGCGGGAGGCCGGCGGAGTGAAGGCTATGCTGTACCGATTCGCTTCGGCGCGCAACCTGTCTGATCAATATTTAAGGGTTTATTCGGAGCGCGCGATCGTGCCGCCCGACGCGCAAATGCGACAGTCGCAACGCTGCCACACCGCGCGCCGCAATCACGCCGGGTCTTGCGGCGCGGGTTCGTCTTCATCGACCGCCGGCGGTTCGCCAAAGCGGTTCGCATGCGGCGTACCGGCGATGAAACCGTTCATCACGAACAACGCGATCGCGCCGACGATCGGCACGAAGAGCAGCAGCATCCACCACCCCGACTTGTCGATGTCGTGCAGCCGCTTCACGGTGACCGCCAGCCACGACCACGTCGCGACGACGGCGATCGCGACCATGACGAGCACCACCAGCGACGGCAGGTCGTCGTTCGACGAACCACGCGACCCCGTGTCGAAGAACACGCCGATCAACCCGGAAACCAGCGAGTAGATCCACCACGGCAGGCGCTCGGTCCGGCCTTTGAAGGAAAAGAGAAACCATTTCAGATTCATTGTTCGCCTCTTCGTCGTGCGGCGAGAACGCCCGCCTTCAGACAATGCACGGGCATTGAATCATATCTTCCGAGAAATGGCCCGGCCGCGATGGCCAGGGATGGCCGACACCGGATCGAGGCGCTCGCATCTGCCGTCTTGTCGTTCTGTCGGCAGGAGAACAGATGTCGTCGCCGCACGCGGCGAAGAACCGGGCCGGGCGCGGCGACCGCAATCGGTGGTTCGATGAATCAGGCAACCGTGACCGCGGCCATTGCGCTACCGCTGCCGCAGCCCGGTGCACGGCTCCGTGCGCGCACTTCCCGCCGTCCGCGGCAACGGCCCGGACGGCGTGCGCTGCGAACAACCGTCAAACGGCTTCGCGCAACAGCCCCGCGATTTCCGCTTCGTTCAGGTGCGGCGCGAACATCTCGATCAACCGGTATGCGTACGCGCGCAGGAATGCGCCCTTGCGCAGCCCGACGCGCGTCGTGCTCGCCTCGAACAGGTGCTGCGTATCGAGTGCGACGAGCCCCGTGTCGCGCTGCGGATCGTAGGCCATCGCCGCGACGACGCCGATCCCCATTCCGAGCTCGACGTAGGTCTTGATCACGTCCGCGTCGATCGCGGTCAGCACGACGTCCGGCACGGCGCCCGCCTGCGTGAACGCCTGGTCGATGTGCGAGCGGCCCGTGAAGTCCTGGTCGTACGTGATGATCGGATACTCGGCGATTTCCTCGAGCGTCAGGTTCTCGCGGCCGACGAGCGGATGGCCCTTCGGCACGACGACCGTGTGGTGCCACGAATAGCACGGGAACGTGACGATGTCCGGATAGCGGTCGAGCGCCTCGGTCGAGATGCCGAGATCGGCTTCGCCGTTCAGGATCATCTGCGCAATCTGCTGCGGGCTGCCCTGGCGCAGCGCCAGATGCACCTTCGGGAACACGTCGGTGAACTGCCGGATCACCTTGGGCAGCGCGTAGCGCGCCTGCGTGTGCGTCGTCGCGACGACGAGGTGGCCGCTGTCCTGGTCGGCGAACTGGCGCGCGACGCGGCGCAGGTTCTCGGCGTCGAGCAGCATCCGCTCGATCAGCTGATGCACCGCCTTGCCGGGCTCCGTGAGCCCCGTCAGCCGCTTGCCGCGCCGGATGAAGATGTCGACGCCCAGTTCATCCTCGAGATCCTTGATCTGCTTCGACACGCCCGACTGCGACGTGTACAGCACGTTCGCGACTTCCGTCAGGTTCATGTTCTGGCGCACCGCTTCGCGCACGAACCGCAATTGCTGAAAATTCATGGGTATGCCTCTTAGGCTGTCGTTGTTTGATTGTCGATTCGGAGCATGTTCCGCCCCCTGCCCTGTATTTGCTCGTCAACGCGCGGGAAACACACGCACCGCGCGCGGCACGGCCGTCGCACCGTCGCCGACCTGCAGCGACAGCGCCCGCCACGCATCGCGATCGAGTTCGGCCTCGAGCGCACCGCCCGCGCGTGCCTCGAGCTCCACGCGCACCGACCCGCCGAGCGGGATCACGCGGCGCACGTCCACCGCGATGCCGTCGCGGTGCCCTTCGCCGACCGGCCACAGCTGCAGGTCGTGCGGGCGCACGTAGGCGTTCGCGGGGCCCGCGAAATCGGCGTCGACCTCGATCGGCGCAGCCGCGCCCTCGGCGACGAAGCCGCGCCCGGCCACCGTGCCCGGCAGCCGGTTCGCGGCGCCGAGGAACTCGTACACGAATGCGCTTTGCGGATGATCGTAGACGTCCTGCGGGCTGCCGACCTGCTCGACGTGGCCGCGATTCAGCACGACGATGCGATCGGCGACTTCCAGCGCCTCTTCCTGATCGTGCGTGACGAAGATCGTCGAGATGTGCAGGTCGTCGTGGAGCCGACGCAGCCAGCCGCGCAATTCCTTGCGGACCTTCGCGTCGAGCGCGCCGAACGGCTCGTCGAGCAGCAGCACCTTCGGCTCGACCGCGAGCGCGCGGGCGAGCGCGATGCGCTGGCGCTGGCCGCCCGACAGCTCGGACGGATAGCGCTGCGCGAGCCAGTCGAGCTGCACGAGCTTGAGCAATTCGTGCACCTTCTCGCGAATCGCGGCTTCCGACGGCCGCTCGCGGCGCGGCTTCACGCGCAGCCCGAACGCGACGTTCTCGAATACCGTCATGTGGCGGAACAGCGCGTAGTGCTGGAACACGAAGCCGACCTGGCGGTCGCGCGCGCCGACCGACGCGACGTCGAGCCCTTGCAGCACGACCTGGCCGGCGTCCGCGTGCTCGAGGCCCGCGATCACGCGCAGCAGCGTGGTCTTGCCGCACCCGGACGGCCCGAGCAGCGCGACCAGTTCGCCCGGCGGAAAGTCGAGCGACACGTTGTCGAGCGCCGTGAAATCGCCGAAGCGCTTCTGAAGGTTACGGACGGTGATACCCATTCTGGTTGCCTCTTTACGATTTCGACGAAACGGCGGGGCCGGCATGTGCGGGAACGGTGTCGTTCGCGCCGGCCAGTTCGGCGGCGAGATGACGCTCGGCGATCAGCTTCAGCGCGAGCGTGACGAGCGCGAGCAGCGCCAGCACCGACGCCACCGCGAACGCCGCCGCGAAGTTGTATTCGTTGTACAGGATCTCGACGTGCAGCGGCATCGTGTCGGTCTGGCCGCGGATATGGCCCGATACCACCGACACCGCGCCGAATTCGCCCATCGCGCGCGCATTGCACAGGATCACGCCGTACAGCAGGCCCCACTTCACGTTCGGCAGTGTCACGCGGCGGAAGATCTGCCAGCCCGACGCGCCGAGCACGCGCGCGGCTTCCTCCTCGTCGGTGCCTTGCGCCTGCATCAGCGGAATCAGCTCGCGCGCGACGAACGGGAACGTGACGAAGATCGTCGCGAGCACGATGCCCGGCACCGCGAAGATGATCTGCACGTCGTGATCCTGCAGCCACGGCCCGAACCAGCCCTGCGCGCCGAACAGCAGCACGTACACGAGGCCCGAGATCACCGGCGACACCGAGAACGGCAGATCGATCAGCGTCGTGAGCAGCGCCTTGCCGCGGAATTCGAACTTCGCGATCGCCCACGACGCGCACACGCCGAACACGAGGTTCAGCGGCACGGCGATCACGGCGACGGTCAGCGTCAGCTTGATCGCCGACCACGCGTCGGGATCGGCCAGCGATTCGAGATAGAAGCCGACGCCCTTGCGCAGCGCCTCGACGAACACCGCGGCGAGCGGCACGACGAGGAAGAACGCGAGGAACACCAGCGCGATGCCCGTGAGCAGCCAGCGCACGACGCGCGACTCGCTGACGGGGTCAAGCCGTTTCGTGGCACGCACGGCCGGCGAGGGGGTTTTCAGCACGACGGTGGCCTCCTGGCTCATTGCTGGCCTCCTGCTGCGACGGCGGTGACGGTGGCGGGCGCGGGGCCGCTTGCGCCCTTGCTCGTCCTGCGCTGCAGATACCACTGCAGCGTGTTGATCAGCAGCAGCATCAGGAACGACACGACCAGCATCACGACAGCCAGCGCGGTCGCGCCCGCGTAGTCGTACTGTTCGAGCTTCGTGATGATCAGCAGCGACGTGATCTCGGATTTCATCGGCACGTTGCCGGCGATGAAGATCACCGAGCCGTATTCGCCGAGCGCACGCGCGAACGAGAGCGCGAACCCGGTGAGGAGCGCCGGCAGCACGGCCGGCAGCACGACGCGGCGGAACGTCAGCCAGCGCGATGCGCCGAGGCACGCGGCCGCTTCTTCCTGCTCGCGCTCGAAATCCTCGAGCACCGGCTGCACGGTGCGCACCACGAACGGCAGCCCGATGAAGGTCAGCGCGACGAGCACGCCGGCCGGCGTGAACGCGATCTTGATGCCGAGCGGCGCGAGATACTGGCCGACCCAGCCGTTGGTCGCGTAGACGGCCGCGAGCGAGATGCCGGCGACCGACGTCGGCAGCGCGAACGGCAGGTCGACGATCGCATCGACGAGGCGCTTGAACGGGAACGTGTAGCGCACGAGCACCCACGCGACGAGGAAGCCGAACACCGCGTTGATCAGCGCGCCGCCGAGCGCGGCCGAGAACGTCAGCCGGTACGACGCGAGCACGCGCGGCGACGTGACGGCGGTGACGAACTGGTCCCACGACAGCGTCGCGGTCTTCAGGAACGTGGCGGCGAGCGGGATCAGCACCACGAGGCTCAAATAGGCCACCGTGATGCCGAGTGTCACGCCGAAGCCGGGCAGCGCGCTCGGCTTGCGAAAGGTGTACGTCGTCATCGGATGCTCTTGCTGGGTCGATGCTGCTCATGGGTCCGACGCAAACGCCGGCGCAGTGCTTCGCGCCGGCGGACCGTCGGGGATGCGGCGCGCTGCGTGGCGCGCCGCTGTCGTTATGGCGTTACTGCGGCTTGTAGATCGAGTCGAACACGCCGCCGTCCGCGAAATGCGTCTTCTGTGCGTTCGTCCAGCCGCCGAACGTGTCGTCGACCGTGTACAGCTTCAGCTTCGGGAACTGCTTCGTCAGTTCCGCCGGCACGTTCTTCGAACGCGGACGGTAGTAGTTGCGCGCCGCGATCTCCTGGCCCTGCGGGCTGTACAGGAAGTTCAGGTACGCTTCGGCCAGCTTGCGCGTGCCCTTCTTGTCGACCACCTTGTCGACCACCGCGACGGGCGGCTCGGCCAGGATGCTCACCGACGGCACGACGATCTCGAACTTGTCGGTACCGAACTCCTTCACCGACAGGAACGCCTCGTTCTCCCATGCGATCAGCACGTCGCCGATCCCGCGCTGAACGAAGCTCGTCGTCGCGCCTCGCGCGCCCGAATCGAGCACGCCTGCGTTCTTGTAGAGCTTCGTGACGAATTCCTTCGCCGTCTGCTCGTTGCCGCCCGGCTTGTGTACTGCGTACGCCCATGCGGCCAGGTAGTTCCAGCGCGCCCCGCCCGACGTCTTCGGGTTCGGCGTGACGATCGAGATGCCCGGCTTGGTCAGGTCGTCCCAGTCCTTGATCCCCTTCGGATTGCCCTTGCGCACCAGGAACACGATCGTCGACGTGTACGGCGACGCGTTGTCGGGCAGGCGCTTCTGCCAGTCCTTGTTCACGAGGCCCTTGTTCGCGATCGCATCGATGTCGTACGCGAGCGCCAGCGTGACGACGTCGGCCTGCAGGCCATCGAGCACCGAGCGCGCCTGGGCACCCGAGCCGCCGTGCGACTGCTTGAAGTTGACGGTCTCGCCCGTCTTCGCCTTCCACTCCTTGCCGAACGCCTGGTTGAAGTCCTGATACAGCTCGCGCGTCGGGTCGTACGACACGTTCAGGAACGTCGTATCGGCCTGGGCATGCGTCGCGACGCCCAGCGCCGCCGCCGCGCCCAGCGCGAGTGTTGCGATCAGGCGGCCCACTCCGCCCACCAGCCCCGTATTGCGCTTCGCCATCCTTGGTTCTCCAGTGTTGTCGGTATTGCGATGTCGGGCCAGTCTAACGAACGGGTTACATGATTAAAAATAATCGTTCCTTATTTTTTAATACTCAAAAGTGCTAACGCAGACGGGATGGATGGTTGCGGCAGATAAACCGCCGTCCGGACGTCGCGAAATCACGTCGGAACCGGCGCGATCACGTCGAACCTCAAGTAACGCTTGAAATTCGCGAAGTACTGTATAAAAATACAGCTCACTGTCTATCCATACAGTTCAGCCATGACCAAACTCACCGCCCGTCAGCAGCAAGTGTTCGACTTGATCCGTCGCGCGATCGAGCGCTCCGGATTCCCGCCCACCCGCGCCGAGATCGCGGCCGAACTGGGCTTCAGCTCGCCGAATGCGGCCGAGGAGCACCTGCGTGCGCTGGCACGCAAGGGCGTGATCGAGCTGGCTGCCGGCGCGTCGCGCGGCATCCGCCTGCTCGGCATCGAAGACGCCCCGCACCAGTTCACGCTGCCGCATGCCGGCCTGATGCAGCTGTCGCTGCCGCTCGTCGGCCGCGTCGCGGCCGGTAGCCCGATCCTGGCGCAGGAGCACATCTCGCAGCACTATGCGTGCGATCCTGCGCTGTTCACGAGCAAGCCCGACTACCTGCTGAAGGTGCGCGGCCTGTCGATGCGCGACGCCGGCATTCTCGACGGCGACCTCCTCGCCGTGCAGAAACGCACGGAAGCGAAGGACGGCCAGATCATCGTCGCGCGTCTGGGCGACGACGTCACGGTCAAGCGCCTGATGCGCCGGCCTGGCGGTCTCGAGCTGATCGCGGAGAACCCGGATTACGAAAACATCTTCGTCAAGGCCGGCAGCGCGGAATTCGCGCTGGAAGGCATCGCCGTCGGGCTGATCCGCTCGGGCGAACTCTGACATTCCGTCTCGCTAGGAGAACATCATGGAACGCCTTGCCCGCCTGCTGCCTTTCCGTCAATTCGGTCGCCTGCGTCATCTGCGCGGCCGTACGCCCTGCGCTCCGCTGTCCGCAGCCGCGCCCGTGCAAGAAGAAGTCGCAGTCGAACGGCAGGCGTCCCTGCTGCCGTCGGCGCTCCCCGCGTTCGCGCGGGTATCGCTGAACGCCGGCCTGAATCATGCGGAACCCGCGCGCCGCGCGCCGGTACGCGTCTATCACGGCCGTTCGCGCCTGATCATGGTCGGCACGATCGATGCCGTATGCCGGATGATCGACCGCTGCATCGCCGAGGAACGATCGGCTACGCCCGGCGGTCTCTGATTGCGGAACATCCCCGCACCGGAGGCAACGTGACTGGATCTTCGGGCCGCGCATGGCGGCTCAAGCCCCTGCTGATCGTCGTGCTGGCCGTCGCCGTCATGGTGGCGATCGGCTATGCGTACGCGTCACCGTACGTCGCGCTCGGTCGCCTGAAATCGGCGATCGACGCGCGCGATGCGCAGGCCATCAGCGAATATGTCGATTTCCCGTCGCTGCGCATCAGCCTGAAGCAGCAAGTCACGGAAGAGTTGATGCGCCGGATCGACGCGGTAAAGAAGAACAATCCGTTCGCGGTGATCGGCGCGCTGATCGGGTCCGCGCTGGTCGGGCCGCTGGTCGATGCGTACGCGACACCGGACGGCGTGGCCGCGCTGATGAGCGGAATGCCGCCGCGCGGCAATCCCGGCGAGCGTCCGCCCGAATGGTCGAATCAGCCGCAAGGCAATGCACCGGCCAACACACCAGCGGCACCGTCGGCCAGTCCGGCACCGGCAAGCGCTGCCGCTCCGGGCAACAACGCGGCAGCTGCGTCATCCCCGGCACCCACCTCTGCCGCGCCGGCCAGCGCGAACGATGCAACGCATTCACCGCATCAGCAGCAAACCAGTGCGGGATACCGGAATTTCGATGAATTCGTCGTGACGTACCAGCGCAGCGCCGACGGCACGCGCTATGCGGCGATATTTCACCGCTTCGGGCTGTTCTCGTGGAAGTTGTCCGCGATCGACCTGCACGCGTAACAGCTGCGCGCGACCCGCGCCGCTGATGCGGCACGGCGCCTGACCGGCGCCCATCGCCGGTCGGGCCGTCATCGAATCATTCGATCATTTGCCGTTCGCCATGGCGGCTTCGCGCTCGCGTGCGATTTCTTCCTTCTGCTCCTGTGCCGACGAACACGCCACCAGGATGCTGCAGTTCACGCGATCGAGCAGTTGCGTATTGCCCGACCCCATCCACCATCTCGACAGCCCGCTGCGGCATCTGTGGCCGACGACGACGAGGTCGGCCTTCAGCTCCGTCGCGAGATTCGCGATTTCGTCGATCGGATAGCCGAATGCGAAATGGCCTTCGGCCTGCACGCCGCGCTCACGCAGCCAGTTCACGCCTTCCTGCAGGATTTCCCGCGCGGTTTCCTCAAAGCGCCCGCACGCGACATCGGTCAGCAGACCTGCGCTTTGCGCAATGCTCGAACGCATGTCGACGACCGACAGCAAGTGCGTTTCAGCCTTCAGGTCCATCGCGAGATTGGCACCGCAGCGCAGTGCCTTGCGCCCTTCGAGCGTGCCGTCGTAACACAGCAAAATCTTGTTGTAGCTAGCCATGAAACCTCCCTATCGCGACAACGAGCCTACGCATTCATCATGGTGCGCCGCAATTCAGGACGCAAGGGATGGAAAACGCTGATTCGCCCCGCTCGGCTCGTGCGCGATGATGCAGTGCACGATCGGTGCGCGCATGCATCGCACCGTGCAGGCATGCCCTGAAGAGACGCAGCCGATGCACTAGAATGGCCCGTTCGTACTCCAGCGGGCCATCAATACACTGGCGCCGCGCGCTTCGGTCATGCTCGTGTGACACGCATTCGCGCGATCCGTTCGCCAGCCGGCCGCGCATCGGGCAGCCAGGTGCCCGCTTACAACGACAACATGCCCATGTCCGTCACACCGATCGAGTTTCGCAACGTCGAAAAGCGCTATGGCGACAAGCTCGTCGTCAACGGCCTGTCCTTCAACGTGCAGGCCGGCGAATGCTACGGTCTGCTCGGGCCGAACGGCGCAGGCAAGACCACCACGCTGAAAATGCTGCTCGGCCTCGCGCATCCCGATGCCGGCACCATTTCCCTGTGCGGCGAACCGGTTCCATCACGTGCGCGGCATGCACGCCAGCGCGTCGGCGTCGTCCCGCAGTTCGACAATCTCGACCCCGACTTCACCGTGCGCGAGAACCTGCTCGTGTTCAGCCGCTATTTCGGCATGTCGGCTCAGGCTGCACGCGCACTCGTACAGCCGCTGCTCGAATTCGCGAAGCTCGAGAGCAAGGCCGATGCGAAGGTCGGCGAACTGTCGGGCGGCATGCGTCGCCGCCTCACGCTCGCCCGTGCGCTCGTCAACGATCCCGACGTGCTGGTGCTCGACGAGCCGACGACCGGCCTCGATCCGCAGGCACGGCACCTGATGTGGGAGCGGTTGCGCTCGCTGCTCGCGCGCGGCAAGACGATCCTGATCACCACGCACTTCATGGAAGAAGCCGAACGCCTGTGCGACCGGCTGTGCGTGATCGAGGAAGGTCGCAAGATCGCCGAAGGCGCGCCGCACGCGCTGATCGAATCGGAGATCGGCTGCGACGTGATCGAGATCTACGGGCCCGATCCGGCCGCCCTGCGCGACGAGTTGTCGGGATTCGCGAAGCACACCGAGATCAGCGGCGAGACGCTGTTCTGCTACGTGAGCGACGCGGAGCCGCTCAGTGCGCGACTCAAGGGTCGCACGGGGTTGCGCTATCTGCATCGCCCGGCCAATCTGGAGGATGTGTTCCTGCGGCTCACGGGCCGCGAAATGCAGGACTGATCGATCATGGACGTGCGCAACTATTCCGCCGCCACACCGTCCGCGCCGCTGCGCGAGTCACGCTTCGCGATCGCGATGCCCGCGAACGCAACCAACTGGATTGCCGTCTGGCGACGCAACTATCTCGTCTGGCGCAAGCTCGCACTCGCGTCGATGTTCGGCAATCTCGCCGATCCGATGATCTATCTGTTCGGGCTGGGTTTCGGGCTCGGCCTGATGCTCGGCCATGTCGACGGCGTGTCGTATATCGCGTTCCTCGCGGCCGGCACGGTCGGGTCGAGCGTGATGATGTCCGCGAGCTTCGAGTCGATGTATTCGGGCTTCTCGCGGATGCACGTGCAGCGCACGTGGGAAGCGATCATGCATACGCCGCTCGCGCTCGGCGACATCGTGCTCGGCGAAATCGTCTGGGGCGCCAGCAAGGCGATGCTGTCGGGCGTCGCGATCATGCTGGTCGCGGGCGCGCTCGGCTATGCGCAGTTTCCGTCGATGCTCGCGGCGCTGCCCGTGATCGCGCTCGCGGGCCTCGCGTTTGCCAGCATCGCGATGATCGTCACGGCGCTCGCGCCGTCCTACGATTTCTTCATGTTTTATCAGACGCTCGTGCTGACGCCGATGCTGCTGCTGTCGGGCGTGTTCTTCCCGATCACGCAGTTGCCGCCGCTCGCGCAGCACGCGGCGCAGGCGCTGCCGCTCGCGAACGCGGTCGAGCTGATCCGGCCCGCGATGCTCGGCCGGCCGGCGACCGACATCGTGCTGCATGTCGCGGTGCTCGCCGGCTACGCACTCGGCGGATTCCTGCTGTCCGCGTGGCTGTTCCGGCGGCGAATGATGCGCTGACGGCCGGCGCGCGAGGCACCGGCTTCATGCGACGACGTTACTCGTCGTCGTCGCTCCACGGAATCTCGACGTCGGTCAGGAACGCGACGGTCGCGAGCGGGCCGCCTTCCTGGCGACCGAGCTTGCCGTCCGCGCGATGCCATTCGACGCGGAACTGCGTACCCGGATCGTCGGCGACCAGATAGACCGTGCGCAGCTCTTCCTTTTCGGCCTCGTCCACCGGGCCGTCGAACGACACCAGCATCTTCTGCGGCCAGAGGCCGTTGACGGGATCGTAAATGCGGTCGCCCTGCGGAATGTCGATGCTGGCTTCCACACCGATCGTTGCGGAGGCCTCGATGATCATCATGCCGAGTGCGCTCAGCACGGCAGTCGCCCGCGCGGAATTGGCCTGGCGGATCGCGAGATCGCCGCGCGTCAGCGCCTTTTCGAGTCGAGGATGAATCTTCGGTTGGGTCATGCGTTTTCCTGTTTGCTTCTTGTAAAGGGCGCCGCACGCGTGACGCGGCGGCGCCGGATGAATATGAATGCGGCTATCGCACCGGGCCTGCGCGCGTCAGAATCCGAACGCGATCGCGAGCAAGCCGCTCACGATCCCGAACACGACGACGAGCGTCGCGACGATCGCCAGCATGGTCGGCTTGAACGAACGCGCGAGCATCGCGAGCGACGGCACGCTGATCGGCGGCAGCGTCATCAGCAGCGCGGCGGCCGGGCCGACGCCCATGCCGAGCGACAGCATCGCCTGGATGATCGGCACCTCGCCGGCCGTCGGGATCACGAACAGCATGCCCGCGACCGCGAATGCGACGATCCAGCCGAGATGATTGCCGATGTCCGGGCCGATATGCGGGAACAGCCATGCGCGCGCGGCGCCGAGCAGCAGCACCAGCACGATGTATTCGGGCACGAGCCGCACGGCCATGCGCGCGAGCAGCTTCACCCAGCGGACGAACGGATTGCCGGCCGCGGCCTGCTCGGCCGCCAGCGCGGCGAGCTGCGTATCGTCAATGCTGCGGTCTTCCGGACGCGCAATGCGGTTCAGCAAATAGCCGATGCCGAACACCATCGCGATGCCGAGCACCAGGCGCAGCGCGCTCCAGTGCCAGCCGAGCACGAAGCCCATGAACACCAGCGCGGCCGGATTCAGCACCGTGTTGCCGAGCCAGAACGCGACTGCACCGCCCGGCGACGCATGGCGCGCACGCAGCCCCGCGACGACCGGTGCCGCGCAGCACGTGCACATCATCCCGGGCAGCGACAACAGGCCGCCCGCGGCCACGCTGCCGAACCCGGTACGGCCGAGCACGCGCGCGACCCAGTGCGCAGGCAGCAGCGCCTGCACGGCCGAGCCGAGCAGCAGGCCGAGCACCATCGCCTGCCAGATCGCCTTGCCGTACGCCCACGCGTAGTCGAGTGCGGCCTTCAGCGACGGCTCGGGAGCGGCCGCCGACGTGCCCATCAGGATCGACTGGCCGATCGAATGGTGCTCGGCGGCAACGAACGCCTTGTTGTAGTACGGAAACCATTTCACATAGAACAGTCCCGCGACCGCGATCAGCAGGAAGGTCATCCAGCCGAGGGCCGGATTGGGTTGGGTGCGTGTGGTCGTCATCGTGTGGTCGTCGATTGATTTTGGTCGGTTTCGAATGTCGCGCCTGCAGCAAACGCGGCCGATGCCGGTAGCCCGGCCTGCGCGAGCTGGCCCAGCAGCATGCGCGCCTGATCGCACCCGTCGGCCGCGTTGGGCCGGAACGTGAACGTCAGCGCCTGGTTCGGCTTGTTGTATGCCGCGCGGTAGGTCCGTGCGTAGGCCGGATCGTAATGCTTGTCGATCAGCTCGGTGAACAGTTCGGCGCGTGCGTTCGCGTCGATCAGCGCCTTCCAGTGCGTCACCTGCTCGCGGCTGTGCAGGCCGATCAGCCGATGGAGCTGCGCCTTGAACGCCTCCGGTTCGTCGAACAGGTGCGCGTAATCGTCGAGGAGGAACGCGATCCGCTCGTCGTGCGCCGCGTCGACGTGCACCCACGGCCCTGCGTGAAACGCTTCGATCAACGCGATCGGCAACTGCACGAGCCCGATCCTGCGGCTTTCCGATTCGACGAATACCGGCCATTCGGGGTCGAAACGTCCCAACGTTTCGACGAGCCCCGAATCGAACCCCTTCTGCGCCGGCTGCGGCTTGCCCGGCAGCGCGCCGAGCAGCGAGCCGCGATGGCATGCGAGCGCCTCGAGATCGAGCGTCTGCGCGCCCACGTCGCGCAGCGCGTTCAGCAGGCGCGTCTTGCCGCAGCCCGTATGGCCGACCAGCGCGATGTAGCGAAAGCGCGTCGGCAGCGAGTCGAGCGTCGCGCACACCGACTGGCGGTACGCCTTGTAGCCGCCGTCGAGCTGGCGTGCCTTCCAGCCGATCAGGTTGAACCAGGTCGTCATCGAGCCCGAGCGCTTGCCGCCGCGCCAGCAGTAGATCAGCGGCCGCCAGTTGCGCGGCCGGTCGGCGAACGTCGTGTCGAGATGGCGCGCGATGTTGCGCGCGACGATCGCCGCGCCGACGCGCGTCGCCTCGTACGGCGATACCTGGCGGTACATCGTGCCGACGAGCACGCGCTCCTCATTGCTGAGGACGGGCGCGTTCAGCGCGCCGGGAATATGGTCCTCGGCGAACTCGAGCGGTGTACGCACGTCGATGATCTCGTCGAACTCGCCGGCGCGATCGAGGGTGACAATCAGGTTCTTCAATTTGGCGTCGAACAGGGGCGATACGGCTCGATGAGCCGTATGGGCACGGAAGGCGGATTGACGATTATCTCACGGGCCGGCGTCTCGGGCCGCGCACGGCAGTCGGCGGCGCCGATGCGACCTGCATCGCGTCGATCAGGTGGTCGCGAAACGCGCGCACCGACGCGGGCAGATCGCGCCCCGCCATCGTCTGCACCTGGATGCTGCGTTCACGCAGTTGCGGGTTCGTCACGGGCACGACGACAAAGCCGTCCGCATCGAAACGGTCGCGCACCGACAGCAGCCCCGTGAACATCACCGCGCCCGTGCGCCGCGCGTAGCCGTACATCGCCGCCGTGTTGTTGCTCGTCAGTTCGGGCTCGAGCAGCAGCCCGTCCAGCGCGCACGCGATGTCGATCAGCTGGCGCACCGTCGTGCCGGCCTCGGGCAGCACATGCGCGTGCCGCGCGACATCGGCGAGCGACACCGCGTCGCGCGTGGCGAGCGGATGATCGTGCCGCACCAGTGCGAAGACCGGCGCGCGCTCGGTATGCTCGACACGTACGCCCTTCTCCGGCGCGAGGCTGAACGTCAGTGCGATGTCCGCATCGCCGTCGCGCACGCGCCGCGTCGCTTCCGCCGGCGACACGACCCACACGGTGAAATCGACGCCCGGGTGGCGCGCCTTGAAACTCGCGAGCGCGCCGGGCAGGAAATCGATCGCGAACCCTTCCGAGCACGCGAGCTTCAACAGGCTGCCGTGCAGCGCGTCGAGCCCGCCGATGTCCTTCATCACGTGCTCGGCTTCCAGCAGGCTGCGCTGCGCGAACGCCAGCAGCCGCTCGCCGGCCTCCGACAGCGCCATTCCGCGCGGCCGGCGCTCGAACAGCGGCGCGCCGAGCTCGCTTTCCAGCTTCGCGATCTGGCGGCTGATCGCCGACACGGCCACGTGCAGCCGCGCGGACGCGTCGCTGATCGAGCCGGTGCGCGCCACTTCGACGAAATACCGCAACGCCAGGCCATGCAGGAAAGCCGCCATCGTTCTGTCCCCGGGCCATTTTTGGCCGCGCCGCTTTGCCTTTTCGGCAAAGAAAGGTTCGAAATTCGATCATTGTGACAAAAAAAACGGCTTTCTAGAATCGATCGCACTTCACGTTGCACGCGCGCTCCGCGCTTGCAGCGCCCCGTCCGAGGAGACCCGACTTGAGCCGTACCGCCGCCATCCAGCACGCGCTGAACCAGTTCGAATCCGGTGCGTTCTTCACGACCCTGAGCCGCCGCGTCGGCCTGCGCACCGAAAGCCAGGACAGCGGCAACGACGCCGCGCTGCGCGCGTACCTGACCGACGAGATCGCCCCCGAGGCGGCCCGCCTCGGCTTCACGTCGCGGATCGTCGACAACCCCGTCGACGGCGGCGGTCCGTTCCTGCTCGCGTCGCGCCATGAAGACGACGCGCTGCCGACCGTGCTGATCTACGGCCACGGCGACGTCGTGCGCGGCTACGACGCGCAGTGGCGCGCGCCGCTGTCGCCGTGGACGCTGACGGCCGACGGCGATCGCTGGTACGGTCGCGGCAGCGCCGACAACAAGGGCCAGCACACGATCAACCTGGCCGCGCTCGCCAGCGTGCTCGACGCGCGCGGCGGCCGGCTCGGCTTCAACGCGAAGCTGCTGATCGAGATGGGTGAAGAAACGGGGTCGCCGGGCCTCGGCGCACTGTGCCGCCAGGAGCGCGACGCGCTCGCGGCCGACGTGCTGATCGCGTCCGACGGCCCACGCATCGCCGCCGCGCGCCCGACCGTGTTCCTCGGCTCGCGCGGCTCGGTCAACTTCAAGCTGAACCTGCGCGCCCGCGACGGCGCGCATCACTCCGGCAACTGGGGCGGGCTGCTGCGCAATCCGGCGATCGTGCTCGCGCATGCACTTGCGAGCCTCGTCGACGCGCGCGGCGCGATTCGCGTCGAGGGGCTGCGCCCGCCGCCGATCCCTGCCGCCGTGCGCGACGCGCTCGCCGACCTCACCGTCGGCGGCGGTCCCGGCGATCCGGCGCTCGACGCCGGCTGGGGCGAGCCCGGCCTGTCCGCGGCCGAGCGCGTGTTCGGCTGGAACACGTTCGAGATCCTCGCGTTCAAGGCCGGCAATCCCGAGCACCCCGTCAATGCAATCCCGCCCGCCGCGTATGCGCACTGCCAGTTGCGCTTCGTCGTCGGCACCGACTGGGAAGCGCTGCCTGCGCACCTGCGCGCGCACCTCGATGCGCACGGTTTCGCCGACATCGAGATCGACGTCGAACGTGGCGCCCCGGCGACGCGCGTGCCGCCGGACGATCCGTGGGTGCGCTGGGCCGTCGCATCGCTGGCGCGCACGACCGGCAAGAAGCCCGCGATCCTGCCGAATCTCGGCGGCACGCTGCCGAACGAGGTGTTCGCCGACACGCTCGGGCTGCCGACGCTGTGGGTGCCGCACTCGTATCCGGCGTGCTCGCAGCACGCACCCGACGAGCACCTGCTCGCGAGCGTCGTCAGCGAGGGGCTGCAGATGATGGCCGGCCTCTTCTGGGACCTCGGCGACGACGCCCCGCCCGTTCGCCGCGCGGCCCCCGCCGTAGCCGGCGCCGCCCTGTAACGCGCTTCGCCCCTTTCACGGGACCTGCACATACGATGAACACGACCACCCTGACCTCGCAGGACGCCGCGCGCCCCAGCGCCGCGAAGATCCGGCGCCTCATCTTCGCGGCGTCGATCGGCAACGCGCTCGAATGGTTCGACCTGATCGTCTACGGCTTCTTCGCGGTGACGATCGCCAAGTTGTTCTTTCCCGCGACGAGCGAAGCGACGTCGCTGATGCTGACGCTCGGCACGTTCGGGCTGTCCTACCTGATCCGGCCGATCGGCGGCTTCGTGCTCGGCGCGTACGCGGATCGCGCGGGCCGCAAGGCGTCGCTGCTGCTGTCCATCGCGATGATGATGGCCGGCACGCTGCTGATCGCACTGATGCCGACCTACGCATCGATCGGCATTCTCGCGCCGCTCGGGATCATGCTGTCGCGGCTGATGCAGGGCTTTTCCGCCGGCGGCGAATTCGCGAGCTCGACCGCGTTCCTCGTCGAACACGCACCGCAGCGGCGCGGCTTCATGTCGAGCTGGCAGTTCGCGAGCCAGGGCCTCGCGACGCTGCTCGCGTCGGGCTTCGGCGCGCTGCTGACGGCCACGCTGACACCCGCGCAACTCGAAAGCTGGGGCTGGCGCGTGCCGTTCCTGTTCGGTCTCGCGATCGGCCCGGTCGGGCTGTATATCCGCCGCTACGTCGACGAAGGCGTCGAGTTCAAGACGCAGGCGCGTTCCGCGGCGCCGGTGCGCGAGCTGTTCGCGGAACAAAAGGTGCGCGTGCTGCTGTCGATCGGCGCGCTCGTGATCTCGACCGCGATCAACTACATGATCCTGTACATGCCGACCTACGCGATCAAGCAGCTCGGGCTGCCCGCGTCGACGGGCTTTGCGGCCACGCTCGCGACCGGCTTCGTGCTGACGCTCGTCACGCCGATCGTCGGCCACCTGTCCGACAGCACCGGGCGGATCCGCATGATGGCGGTCGCGGCACTGCTGATGCTCGTCACCGTGTGGCCGACATTCGCGTGGCTGACGCACCACGCGTCGTTCGCGACGATGCTCGCCGCACTGGTCTGGATCGGGATGCTGAAGGCGATGTACTGCGGTGCGCTGCCGGCGCTGATGGCCGAACTGTTCCCGTCGCAGACACGCGCGACGGGGCTCGCGGTCAGCTACAACACGGGCGTCACGCTGTTCGGCGGCTTTGCACCGTTCGTGATCACCTGGCTGATCAGCACGACCGGCAACCGGCTGTCGCCGGCGCTCTATCTGATGGGCTGTGCGGTGCTGAGCCTCGCCGCGCTGTTTATCGCGCGCACGCGGCTCAAGATGCGATAACGAAGGAAACGACGGCGCAACAATGTGCCGCCGCTGCGGCCCGTCGCGGCTTCGCTGCCGCGCGGGCCGCGCGCCGTTTACGGCGCCGGGTTCGGCTGCAGTTCGTGCAGCGCGTCGATCTCGGCCAGGATCTCGTCGGACAGCTTCACGTCGATGCTGCCGATGTTCTCCTTCAACTGCTCGAGCGACGTCGCGCCGACGAGGTTGCTGCGCACGAACGGCCGGCTGTTGACGAACGCGAGCGCGAATTGCGCGGGCGACAGCCCGTGACGCAGCGCGAGCGCGACGTAACGCGACGTCGCCGCGACGGACTGCGGCTTGCTGTAGCGCTGAAAGCGCTCGAACAGCGTGATGCGTGCACCGGCCGGACGCGCGCCATTCTCGTACTTGCCGGACAGCCAGCCGAACGCGAGCGGCGAATACGCGAGCAGGCCGACGCCGTCGCGATGCGTGAATTCCGACAACCCGTTCTCGAACGTGCGGTTCAGCAGGCTGTACGGATTCTGGATGCTCGCGATACGCGGCAGCCCGAGCTTCTCGGCCGCGCGCAGGAACTGCGCGACGCCCCACGGCGTCTCGTTCGACACGCCGATCGCGCGCACCTTGCCGGCCTTCACGAATTCCGCGAGCACGCCGAGCGTCTCCTCGATCGGCACCGTGTAGGCGTCGTCGACCCACGGATACGCAGGACGGCCGAACGTCGTCGTGCTGCGATCGGGCCAGTGCAGTTGATAGAGGTCGACATAGTCGGTCTGCAGGCGCTTGAGACTGCCGTCGAGCGCTTCGGTCAGGTTCTTGCGGTCGAACTGGTTGCCCTCGCCGCGGATATGGCGCGGGTTGTGCGGCTGACGCGCGGGACCCGCGATCTTCGTCGCGAGCACGATGCGGTCGCGCTGCGCGCGATGCTGCGCGAGCCAGGTGCCGATGTACTGCTCGGTGCGCCCTTGCGTGTCGGGCTTCGGCGGCACCGGATACATCTCCGCGGCATCGATCAGCGTCACGCCCTGGGCGATCGCATAGTCGATCTGCTCGTGCGCGTCGCGCTCCGAATTCTGTTCGCCCCACGTCATCGTGCCGAGCCCGATCAGGCTGACTTCGATGCCTGAATCGCCGAGTGTGCGGTATTCCATGCTGTTCCTGTCGCGTCGGTGGAAAGCAGGAACGCTATCACATTGAAGCAACCGCTTCAGGCGCGCGCCGCGCACGCTTACAAGCCGCCTGCGGCGCTGATCCGGGGCTTCAAGCGCGTGGCCGGCTGACGGCGCTGCCGCCCGCCGTTACTGCGGCCGCTGAATGAAGCAGGTCGCCGATGCGTGCGCGACGATCTTGTCGTCCGGCGTCTTCAGCGTGCCTTCCGCGACGCCCAGCGAACGCGACAGGTGGATCACACGCCCTTCGGCGATCAGGTCGACGTCGCGCGGCACCGGCCGCAGCATCTTCACGTGCAGGTCGACGGTGCCATAGCCGATGCCCGCGTCGAGCATCGAATGCACTGCGCACCCGGTGACCGAATCGAGCACCGTCGCGGCGAACCCGCCATGCACGCCGCCAAGCGGATTCAGGTGCCGGCCGTCCGCCCGTGCGGAAAATTTCACGTAACCGAGTTCGACGTCGAGCGGACGCATCGGAATCGTCTCGGAAATCGATGCGAGCGGCGCATCGCCCGACACGGCTGCGCGCAGCAGATCGAGACCTGACAGGGAAAGCGGATTCATCGGGTTGTCTCCGGGTTGAAAGCGCGTCGCCGCGCGAGTAAGTTCTAAATTGGAACTCATTATTGACAACGACGCCGGCCGTTGTCAACGCAGCTGCGACCGTTACGACTGAGGGCGGGTTCTATAATGAAACCCGCTATTTCGCTGAACCGCCGCAAAAGGCAAGAGACTCGACGATGAAATGGGATGACATCGGCACGCTGAACTGTTCGGTCGCACGCGCGCTCGCCGTGCTCGGCGACCGCTGGACCATGCTGATCCTGCGCAACGCATTCCTCGGCTGCCGCCGCTTCGATGCGTTCCAGACCCAGCTTGGCCTCACGCGCCACGTGCTGGCCGAACGGCTCGCGCGGCTCGTCGACGAAGGCGTGCTGGTCAAGCGTGCGTATCAGGAACGCCCGCCGCGCTTCGAATACCGGTTGACGGACAAGGGCCTCGACCTCTACCCGGCCCTGCTCGCGCTGATGGCGTGGGGCGACCGCTGGAAGGACGACGGCCAGGGGCCGCCGGTGCAATTGCGCCACCGTACCTGCGGCCAGCTGATGCATGCGGTCACCGTGTGCTCGGCCTGCGGCGAACCACTCGATGCACGCGACGTTCAGCCCGAGCCCGGGCCCGGGTGGATCGCTTCAGGCGAAACCGGCGCGCCGACGGTCAAGGATTGACGCACACCGCAACTGCGCGACCGCTCCATTGGCGTGAATGAACATCGCGCGGGCGATCGCGCACGATACTCGCGTGACCGCGCCGCAACGTCTGCGTTACACTCACGGCCCGCTGTCTCAAAATTATTCGCTGTCCACGATGTTGTCGCGCAATCGCCTCGCCGCTGCCTGTCTCGCCGCCTCCCTGCTCGCCACACCCTTCGCCGCCTTCGGCAAGACGCAAAGTGAATCGCCGCTCCAGCAGGCGATCGACCTCGTGTCGCGATGGCTGCCTGCGCCCACCCACGAAGCACCCGCGACACAAGTCGTCGAATCGGCATTCTCGCCCGACGGCGGCGCCGAGGCGCTCGTGCTGAAAGCGATCGGCGCCGCGCGCAGCTCGATCCGCGTTGCCGCGTATTCGTTCACGTCGCCGCCCGTCACGCGCGCGCTGCTGGACGCGAAGCGACGTGGCGTCAATGTCGCGGTGGTCGTCGACGACAAGGGCAACCGCGCGAAGAGCAGCAAGCAGGCACTGAACCTGCTCGTCAACGCCGGCATTCCCACTCGCACGATCGACGCCTATGCGATTCATCACGACAAGTACCTCGTGATCGACGCCGAGCACGTCGAAACGGGCTCGTTCAACTACAGCGCGTCGGCGGCCAGCCGCAATTCGGAGAACGTCGTCGTGGTGTGGAACAATCCGCAACTCGCGTCACGCTATCTCACACACTGGCAAAGCCGCTTCGACCAGGGCACGCCGTACCGCTCCAGCTACTGACGCACGCCGCGCGCCTGGCGCCGCCGCTCGACACCGCGCATTCGAACCGTCGTGTTGCAGATGATCGGCGAGTGTGGCGCGACGATCAATTCGGCCGAATGGCCAGTACGCCGCCTCGTGCATCGAACGGGACACGCAACGGCCATCGCACTCAATGGATTTCGGTCGTTCGCCCGGTCGCGGTGCCGGCCTGCGTGGTCGGCGCACAGCGGTTCGCGTGCCCGTCCACGCCGCTTGCCGAAGACGTCGACAAACCGGGCAGCGCATTGCGCACGCAATCCGTGCTGAATGCCAGTGTGTTCTGAACCATCGGGTACAGAAGATACAGCGCAAACGCGAGATATCCCGCGTACAGAATTCGAACCATGGTGCGGTGGGGGCGATGAACGATTGGACTCGCCCTATTTACGGCATTGCGCCGAGCACCTTGAGACGTCGCGCATCCGATTCTGCATCGTAATGCAACGCAGGTTCATGGCACCTGCTTCTCACCGCATCTTCATCGATCGCGACGACGCCGAAATGCGCATCGCCGGGCCGGCAAGTTGGCGATGCGCCGAATAATGCGCGATACTGTCCGACATATGATCCCGTGACCGGCGTTTCAGCCCGGACAAGAGACGAGGCCCATGCAAATCGCACCGAAACCGGCCGACGAGGCGGCCCGACTCGACACGCTTCATTCGCTCTCGATCCTCGACACGCCGCCCGAAGAGCGATTCGACCGCCTGACGCGTCTCGCGCGCCGGCTGTTCGACGTACCGATCGCACTCGTCAGCCTCGTCGACGAGGATCGCCAGTGGTTCAAGAGCCACGCGGGCCTCGACGCCACGCAGACGTCGCGCGACGTATCGTTCTGCGCGCACGCGCTGCTCGCGGGCAATACGATGGTCATCCAGGACGCGCTGAACGACAACCGCTTCCACGACAACCCGCTCGTCACCGGCACGCCGGGCATCCGCTTCTACGCCGGCCGGCCGCTCGCGGCGCCGAACGGTGCCCCCATCGGCACGCTGTGCCTGATCGACACGCGGCCGCGTTCGCTCGAACCCGAAGAGCTCGCGCTGCTCGGCGACCTCGCGCACATGACCGAACGCGAGATCGCCGCACTGCATTTCGCGACCACCGACGAACTCACGCAACTGACGAACCGGCGCGGCTTCGAGATCCTCGCCCGTCACGTACTGAGCCTGTGCGATCGCCTCGACCGTCACGCGGTGCTGCTGTTCTTCGACCTGAACGATTTCAAGGCGATCAACGATCGCTTCGGCCATGCCGAAGGCGATCGTGCGCTCAAGACATTCGCCGAGACGTTGACGGGTGCGCTGCGCGACAGCGACGTGATCGCCCGGCTCGGCGGCGACGAGTTCGTCGTGCTGCTGAGCGCCACCGATCCGGCCGACGTCGTCGAGCCGGTCGAACGCGTGACGCAGGCACTCGCGGTGCGCAACGCGGCCGACGCGCGCGGCTACGCAATCCGGTTCAGCGTCGGCCACGTCGCGTACGATCCCGCCCGCCATCCGGCCGTGGCCGACCTGCTCGCCTCCGCCGATCACCTGATGTACGAGGACAAGCAGCGCGGCAAGACGGCCGGCACGTAGCCGCGCGCGAACCGGCCGCGGGCGCTAGGCGCCGCCTTTTTCAACGGCGGTGGCGCCGCTGCATCAGCTCCCGCACGGCGGCGCGCTGGCCATGGCCTCCGCGATCTGCTCGGGCGTCAGGTCGCGCTGATGCGTCGCGAGCGACCAGCGATGGCCGAACGGATCCTCGACCTGGCCATAGCGATCGCCCCAGAACATGTCGGCGGCCGGCATCGTGACCGTCGCACCAGCCGCGACAGCCTTTGCGATCGCCGCATCGGTGTCCGGTACGTACAGATGCAGGCAGACCGACGTGCCTTTCAGCGCCTTCGGCCCGAGCGCGCCGTGTTCGGGCATTTCATCCACCAGCATCAGCGTCGAATCGCCGATCATGAGGCACGCGTGCGCGAGCCGGCCGTCAGGCATCGCCAGGCGAAACTGTTCGATTGCATTGAATGCGCGCTTGTAGAAGTCGATGGCGGCTGTCGCGCCGGCGCAGATCAGGTGTGGCGTCAGCGTGCGCATCCCTTCCGGGATCGGTTTGACGGACGTGGACATGAGTGTCGCTCCTTCAGTCGGTTGTCGTATCGAAAATCGGGACGGACGCACGATGCGCACGCCTCCGATGCTACGACGGACGACCGCAGCGAAATTCGACACGACGCCCGACTTTTTTTGAGTTGCGGGTCGGACGGACGCCCGAATCGGTTGCTGTCACCCCATGCGATCGACCCGCTCATCCGGCACACCGAACTGGCGGCGGCATGCCTCCAGCAATCCGGCCACCGCGTCGAGCGGAAGATCGACAAACCGGGCGATCGGCAGCATCACGCCGCCCGGCACCTTGGTGCGCGACGAATGCGGCGAGAACTGGTAGCCGATGTAGCGATTTCCGGCCACGCTGATGATCCGGAATTCGGTGACGTCGCGCCATGGCGTGACGGGCTTTTCGCGCGCGGCCCCGATCAGCCTGAAACCTGTCTCGTCGATATGCAGCGCCAGCTTGCGCCGCGACGAGACGAAGAAGGCCCCACTGGCCAGCATCAGCAACGCGGCCAGCGCCGCCACGGGCCAGAGCGTCGGATCGGCCGCATAACCGCACAGGCTCGCCGCGGCCAGCACCGCACACACCATCGCCCTTCTTTTCAGGCTCCGGCCGTCGACCGCCAACGTCACCGGCAACGGGCCGAGGACCGTTCCGCCGGCAGGGTCGAGATGCATGCCGGAATCGTGAGTTGCGTGTTCGTCGTTCATTGCTCGCTTGCTCGCATCGACGGCGACCGGCCCATCGGCACCGGCGTCCTATCAAGGTCCCGATCGCGTTCACGCCGAATCAGTGCCGCGCCGTCGGCTCCGGTCAATTGCATACCTTGACGGTGCCGTTGGTCGTGCACTGACCGACGGCCCAGTGACTCTGCCCTGCCAGACGAGGCGCCATGCCCATGCCGCGAATCGGCTCGGCCGGCGACGATGCCGGCACGGCTGCCGACGCGGTCACGGGCGACGGCTGCGGAAACGGCGTCTCGGGCGCAGTCTGGCAGGCAGCGAGCTGCCAGACAAACTGCGGATGCCGACAGAGCAATGACAGATCTGGACATGAGCTCGTACGCGTATGCGCGATTCGATTTGGACGCCGGCTCGCCGAACCGGTCGGCGCAAGCCGCATGCGGTATCGCGATGATTCGATACTACGCGTCGCGATCGGCGTTGCGCGAGTCGACCGTTCGGCCAGGCGCAGTAGTCGACGCGGACGCGCGCGCGAGTGTCGGCGCGGGCCGTTCCGGTCAGATCTGCGGAAGATCGCGCAGCGTGCGCGACTCGCTCGTTGCATCGATGTCGAGCTCGATGCCTTCCGACGCATCGCGATACAACACGCGCTTCAGCCTGGGCCCGATCGCGGTGGCGTCCGCCGCCGAAAAGATCGCGCGCACATCGCTGCCGGACGCAAGCACGCGCGCCACATCGGCCACCGGCGCCTCGCTCGGCGTTGCCGCCCACGACCGGTCGGCCGGATTCACGGCCGCCCAGCGCACGTGCGTCACGCGCGCGCTGAGCGGGTCGATTCGAACACCATTCACCGCAAACATCGACATCGGAATCTCCTTCGAATTTCTTGCCGCCCGTCGCACACCTGCGGCTAGTCACGAGCGCCCGCGGATCTCGCCTGCACCCCGCGCGGCCGCCATCAAGCGCGCCTCCCCTGCCAACGCGATTTTCGATGATACATTGGGACGCTTTGCAACCGTCAACAGACAATCGTGCACGGGAGAAACACATGACCGACGCCTGGGGAACCTTCCCTGCCAGAATGGGCGACCATCAGGCTTTCATCAGCTTCAACCACAGCTTCGCGGAAATGGCCGAAGGCGATCCGCGCTCGTCGCTGCTCACCGTGCGCGTTCCGTTCGCGCACCCGACGCCCGAAGGCCTGCCGGCCGGCGACGAATTCGCCGATCTCGCGAAGGTCGAGGACCTGCTGGACGCGGCGATCACCGCGCAAGGCGGCGTGCAGGTCGGCCGCATTACCGTCGACGGCAACCGCGATTTCCTGTTCTACGTGCCGTTCGACGAAGCGGCCGCGGCCGAGATCGTCGACGCACTGGACGAACAGACGACCTATGCGCTTCAGTACGCGCACCAGGACGATCCGGACAAGGAAGCGTACTGGCAGACCCTTTACCCGACCGACGACGACTGGCAGATGATGCGCGACATGCGCGTACTGGATGCACTGCGGGAGAAAGGCGACGCCAGCAGCGTGAGCCGGCGCGTGATGCACTGGGCGTACTTCCCCGACCCGAGCGACGCGCACCAGTTCGCGGACTGGGCCGAAGCAAAGGGCTATCCGGTCGAATCGGTCGCGCCGACCGAAGACGGCAAGTCGGCCGTACGGTTTTCGCACGAAGGCACGATGGCGCTGGCCGACATCACGCGCCATACGATCGCGATCAATCGCGAGGTGCGTTCGCTCGGCGGGGAATACGACGGATGGGAGACCAGCGTCGGACAGGCTGGCTAAGTCGATCGGCATGGCCGCTGCGCACGAGCTGACGCGATGCGTCTGGCGCAAAAAACATCCCGGCAGCGTTGTGACGCGCCGCCGGGATCAAGGCATCGCCGGCCGAAACCGGCGATGGGCCTGAGGGTTCGCTCAGGCACGAGGAAAGCGATGCGTGCGGATCAGGCGGACGGTTGCCGAAGCACGCAGTGGGTGCCATCGCGCAGCCTGCCGAACGCCTGTCCGGTTCCGCCGACGCAGCCTTCCGGCGTCGGGCGGGCAAAAAGCCCCGCTCCTGCGCGAGCGAGCGGGGAAATGGTTGACCGGGCCGGGGAAGAACGGTCAACCGGCCAAATTGTGATCGCGGGTCGCACCGCGGTCTGTGCGGAAACTCACCCTTTGGTGACAATGCGTCGACGGTCGACAGCCTCACGGGCCGGGCACAAGATCCACGGTCGATCGAGCACCGCGACGATGACGAACATCGGTATCGTCGCCCCGATCGCCATTGCGCGGTCGGCAATCGGTCATGGCGGTGCAGTGAAGTACGAAATGAAATGTGCCGCGATTTCTCCACCCTGCGTGACGAACCCGTATCGCAACACCGCGATCGACTGCCGGCAAGACGACGCCAATACCGCGCCCGTCTTCAGCGGCGGTTTTCCTTTCATGTCTGGTGTTCTATTTTTCTGGTTCAAGCGGCCTCTCTCGGAATCGACGCAGTTTCCGGTAAATCACGCGCATTGTCAAAGCAGGTTTATTCTATTTTTTAAGCGACGTAATTCCGGCTGCATTTTCATGTGCCTGGTTTTGTGGAGAGGCATTTCGCGAGCGCAATAGCCGGAATCATCCGAAATCGCGTTAATCTGGTTTGGCCATCAAGGCGAGCCGCTGGAAAACCAGTCGACAACCATATCGATCCAGTCCACGTCGCTGACGATTTCAATAACGGTTTCGCCCACGATTTCGGCAGCCGACGCGTCTGTTACCGCCGCCCCGGAAGTCTCCGCCCCGGACGCCACCGCACCCGTCCTCGCGATCTCGGCAGATGTGCCGGACCTCGGATCGGCGAGCCGCTCCAGCCAATCGACGATGTTGGCACGCGCCTCTTCTTCATCGGCGAAGTCATTCCGCGCGAGAAAGCGATCGAACACGATCCACGCGAGTGTCTTGCTTCGCGCGTCGGACTCGAGTTGCCAGTCGACGACGGCTGTCCGGCCGGACGCCCTGATTTCGAGCGTCGCGGTGAAACAGTAATCGAGATACTCGATCTCAAGTTTCGACGACATGGTTCGCTCCCGACACTCCACCCTCTCCGTTCTCGTGATGAACCGCTCGTGCCGCGCTTCGTGTCGCCGCGTGAATCTTGTATGACTGTTGCACGGCGCGTCGTTTCGACTGGCAGTATCACGATATTCTCGCAACCTGTCGATATCGATCGCCGACGCATGACCGCCTCTACTTTGCCACCTGTTTGTTCTGCACTTCCGGCTACGCGGCGAGTCGCTCCGTTTTTCTATTCCGGGTATCGGCCTGCTCCGCGGCCGTGATCGCGCTGTTAAACTCAAACTAAAGAGATTGATTGCGCTAGAAGAGGAAATAATGGCACTCGCCCACGCACAACAGAGCGGCGTAGATGTCTGGATTGTCCAGCTCCCCGGGCACGCCCCGTATGCCTATACGCACCTCAAGCGGGTGTTCTCGTCCGACGACTCGCGACACCGGGTCGTGACGATCGACCTCAAGAAATTGCTGACCTGCGCCGACCGCGACACCACGGACTATGTGCTGCCGTCAGTTCAGTACTGGGCGCCGGGGAAAGCCGCGGGAATTCGCGAATTCCTCGCCCCGGACCAGGACAGGATTCCCGACATGCCGTTCATCACGTTTCGCGAGACCAGGACGCGAACGCTGCTCGGCATTCCCGGCCTGTCGAAAATCGGCGTCGCGTCGTTTCGCAACGGTCAGCATCGCGCGCGCTATCTTGCCTATGCAGGCGCAACGGCGCTGCCCGTCGAGATCCACGAGACCGAAGCCGATTTGCTCGTTCGGTATTGCGGTGAGTAACGGCGAAGCGCATCCGGCTTGCGCCCGGATGCCGGCAAGCCTTCAGGCCGGTATCACGTAGATCCGATCGGTGACCTCCGTCCGGCCGATGCGGCTCGTTTCGATACCGGCCAGTTGCCAGCCGTTGTGCTCGTAGAAGCCGATTGCACGCACGTTGCCGTCCAGCACCTGCAGGTGGACCTTGCCCACGCCGATCGATCGCGCCCAGGCGCGAACGGCTTCGATCATGCGCTTGCCCGTCCCGCTGCCGTGATGCGAAGGATGGACATGCAGACAATCGAGCAGCACACCGAGTGCCGCATCGACAGGACGTTCCGCACTGACGAAGCCGACGGGCTCGCCGTCCGACTCGGCGATCAGCACCAGGCCCCACTCGCCTTCGTTGCGATCGAGATACTTGCGCCACCGAACCGCGTGCTCTGTCGGCACCTCATCGGACAGATAGGCGGCCGGAAGGATATGGCTGTATGCGGTCTGCCAGCTAAGCGTGTGCAGGCGTGCGATGAGGGGCGCGTCGTGCGTCGTCGCGGCGCGCAGCGTGGTCCGGGTGTCCGGCATGGGGTGGCGGCTCCTTGCAGCGTGTTCTCTCGATCGGTATGTCTCGTCGCAAAATATACCGTGCTTTGCAGAATGCATTTCTCGGTGGCGTGTCGCGGAGACTCAGCGCGCATGCAAAAAAAATCCCGGCGCCTTCATGGGTCGTCGGGATCGAACGGCCCTGCAAAGCATGAGGGCACGAGGAAGCCGACACATTACACCAATGTAAGACTGTTGCGCTTTGTCGGTTCGCGCCAAGTCACTGTTCCATTCCGCCAATCCATCCAGCAACAGCGCGCCGTAAACGAAAAAAGCCTGCTCGCGCGAAACGCGAGCAGGCAAGAACACGGATCAGCATTCGAGGCACGAGGGCTGTCCAGGAAAGATAACGGCACGGCGTGCGCGAACCTTAGGCGGGAAAGGAAGTAATGCAGGCGAACGGGTGTAAACGTTGTCAGCGCAACGACCGGTGAACGCGAAGCGATTCGAGCCCGGGCCTTCCAAGGTATTCGCGATTCGCGACGGCAACATCACAAATTCGACAGCGGCAGCGCTATCGGTTGATTGCCGCACACGATGCGTGTGCCCAACTTGACGCCTGCACGCTGCGCATCGTCCGAGGCGTCACGCGCAATGTCGAAATCCATATTGCCTGATCGATTCGACTACGCCTTTACGGACCAGAGCCGCTCTCAATCCAGGTGTTGCCGATTGCAGGCTGCAGCCTGCACTGCCTGATACCGACGCCAGAAAGCAAAAAGCCCGGTTCAATGAACCGGGCTTTTTGCTTGAATTTGTTGGGGTGGCTGATGGGACTCGAACCCACGACGACAGGAATCACAATCCTGGACTCTACCAACTGAGCTACAGCCACCACTGATACTGCTTACTTCGTTTCGCTGTTTTGTTTCAGCAGCGAAGAACAAGATTATACGAAGTCTTTTGAATCTTGCAAAGCCTTTTTTTCAAAAATTTCTTCGGCTTCGTTCAGATGCGCGCGCGCCTCGTCGAACACGGCCAGATCGCCGCGCGCGAGCTTCTTGTTGTCGGACAGCACGCGACGCCAGCCACGCGCGCCCGGCATGCCGCGGTACAGCCCAAGCGCGTGCCGCACGATCGCACCGAGATAGGTGCCGCGCTTCAGTTCGGCCGCGCAATATTCGATCAGCTGCGCTTCGGCTTCTTCGCGCGTCGGCACCGCTGCGGTCGATCCGTAGAAGCGCATATCGACTTCGGCCAGCACAAACGGGTTGTGATACGCCTCACGGCCCAGCATCACGCCGTCGACATGCTCCAGATGCTGCGCAACCTCGTCGAGCGTCGTGATGCCGCCGTTGATGACGATCTCCAGCGACGGGAAATCGCGCTTCAACTGATACGCATAATCGTACTTGAGCGGCGGGATCTCGCGATTCTCCTTCGGCGACAACCCCTTCAGGATCGCGTTGCGCGCATGCACGACGAACGTTTCGCAACCGGCCTCGGCCACCGTGCCGACGAAGTCGCGCACGAACGCGTAGTCCTCGACCGCATCGACACCGATCCGATGCTTGACCGTGACCGGCACCGACACCGCATCGCGCATCGCCTTCACGCCGTCGGCGACAAGCTGCGGCTCGTTCATCAGGCACGCGCCGAACGCGCCGCGCTGCACGCGCTCGGACGGACATCCGCAATTCAGGTTGATTTCATCGTAGCCCCACTGCTCGCCGAGCTTCGCGGCGCGCGCGAGGTCGTCGCGCTCGCTGCCGCCCAGCTGCAGCGCGATCGGCGATTCGCTCGGCGTGAACGCGAGATGCCGCTGGGCATCGCCGAACAGCAGCGCGCCCGTCGTGATCATCTCCGTATACAGCCACGTGTTGCGCGTCAGCGTACGGTGGAACGACCGGCAATGACGGTCGGTCCAGTCGAGCATGGGCGCGACGGAAACGCGGCGAGGAGGAAGCGAGGACGAAACGGACATGGAATTCGGGCAACAGGCCAGGCGGCACGGAAACAACCGGCTATTTTACCGCAACCCGGGCCGCACCTGCCGGGCGCCCGCGCTAGCCGCCCTCGCCCAGCTCCGCATCGACGGCCCGGCGCGCCTCGTCGAACACGCGCTCGAGCACGCGCCGCTCGGTCAGCAGCACCCCGTCGACCTTGACGAGCCGCCAGTCGATCCGCACGGCATCGCCTTGCAGCACGCGGTAGTGCGCATGCTCGCCGTCCCAGACCTGCTCGGTCTTCACCTCGATCTCGAAGCCGCGGTACGGCTCGCTGAAATCGCCGAGGTCGCTGCCTCTCGGTTCCATCGCACGCTCCGTGGCGACGCGGCGCCAGGCCGCTCCCGCAGCCAGCGCCGGGCGCTCAATCGTATTCGTTGGACAAAAAGGATTTGCCGTCGGCCGTCAGGTCGACCCGGTCAGCCGTGGCCTGGTAGATCAGCCCCTCGTTCAGCAACGCATAGACGACGTCGTCGAACGCAGCGGGAACCGGCCGGCTTTCGCCAAACTGGTCGATCCATTTCAGCGCCTCGATGGCTTCAGGAGAAAGGATGGGGGTCATGCGTTGGCCTCCGGCATCGGTTTCGCTCCATCCTAGCACTTCATCCGGACGTCGAATACCGAGGCAAACGCGCTGCGGAAATGCCGACGCGGCGCCAACGGGCACGTTGCCCGCTGGTGCCGCCGGCGCAGGACACGCGCGTTCAGAGACGCGCGATCGATACTTCAGTGGACTTCACGAGCGCGACGACTTCCGCGCCGACCTTCAGTTCGAGTTCGTCGACCGAACGGGTCGTGATCACCGACGTGACGATGCCGAACGGCGTCTCGACGTCGACCTCGGAGACCACGGAGCCGCGAATGATCTCCTTCACCTTGCCCTTGAACTGGTTACGTACGTTGATTGCAGTGATGCTCATCGGGATGATCGCTCCGAAGAAAAAAGTCTCAGAACGGGCGGCCGGAGCCGCCCGGAATTAAACGGCCCAGCGGATCTGCCCGACCGGTCGAACCTTGTCTGCCTCATGCTCCGCGTGCTGATCGGCCGCGCCGGGCCCACCGGCGAGCACGCGTTTCAGCACGCGATCTTCCAGCGCCGCAAACGCGGCCGACGCACGGGCACGCGGCCGGTCGAGCGGCACGGGCTGGTCGAGCGCCACGCGCCCCTGCTCGATCAGCAGGATGCGGTCGCCGAGCGCGACGGCCTCCTGCACATCGTGCGTGACGAGCAACGCGGTGAATCGATGCTCGCGCCATAACCGCTCGATCAGCGCATGCATCTCGATGCGGGTCAGCGCGTCGAGCGCGCCGAGCGGCTCGTCGAGCAACAGCAGTTGCGGCCGGTGCACGAGCGCACGGGCCAGCGCAACGCGCTGCCGCTGACCGCCCGACAGTTGCGCGGGCCAGTCGTTGGCACGTTCCAGCAGGCCGACTTCATCGAGCACCGCACGCGCCCGGTCGCGCGCACCGCGCCCGAGCCCCAGCATCACGTTCTGCAGCACGGTCTTCCATGGCAACAGGCGCGCGTCCTGGTACATGATCCGCGTATCGAGCACACCGCCGCCCTCGCCGCGCGTCACGAGCGCGCCGCTGCTGGGCTGCTCGAGTCCCGCGACGAGGCGCAGCAGCGTCGATTTCCCGCAGCCGCTGCGGCCGACGATCGCGACGAAACTGCCGCGTGCGATGCCGAGCTCGACGTCGTCGAGCACCGTGCGTGCGCCGAAGCGCTTGCTGACGCCCGACAGCGTCACCGCGTCGTCGGGTGCCGGGCTGCCTGCGCGCCGCCGCGCGAGCGGCACGACCGATGCGCCGCCGTCACGATCGAGAATCGCCGCGTCGCGCGCGTCGCTGTCCGCGACACGTGCCTGCACCAGTTCGACCTCGAGGTCTGCGCCGGCGAGCGGGCCGTAGGCGGCCGCCGAAGTCGTCGCATTCATGCCTTTGCTCCTGATTGATAAGCGGGGTGCCAGCGCAGCGTCACGCGCTCGAGCCATTTCGCCAGCACATCGGCCAGCTTGCCGAGCACCGCGTACAGCAGGATGCCGACCACCACCACGTCGGTTTGCAGGAATTCTCGTGCATTCATCGTCATGTAGCCGATGCCCGACTGCGCGGAAATCGTTTCCGCGACGATCAGCATCACCCACATCAGCCCGAGCGCGAAGCGCACGCCGACGAGGATCGACGGCAGCGCACCGGGCAGGATCACGTCGCGGTACAGCGCGAAACCGCGCACGCCATAGCTCTTCGCCATCTCGATCAGGTTCGCGTCGACCGAACGGATCCCGTGATACGTGTTGATGTAGACCGGGAAGAACACGCCGAGCGCGACGAGGAACAGCTTCGCCTTCTCATCGATGCCGAACCACAGGATCACGAGCGGAATCATCGCGAGCGCCGGGATGTTGCGGATCATCTGGATCGTCGAATCGAGCGCCACTTCGACGGCCTTCGACAGCCCGGTCGCGAGCCCCAGCGCGAGGCCGACGCCGCCGCCGATCGCGAAGCCGAACAGCGCACGCCACGTGCTGACCTTCACGTTCGCCCACATTTCGCCCGACGTCACGAGCGACCAGGCCGCGCGGACGACCGCCACCGGCTCGGGCAGCACGCGGGTCGACAACCAGCCGGTGCGCGCACCGATCTCCCACGCCACCAGCAGCGCGAGCGGCACGAGCCACGGCGCGACGCTGCGCCACGCGCGGGCGGCCACGACGGCGCCCGTCGTCGACGTTTTCGTTGTCATCGCAGGCCTCCTCTCGCTCAGCTCTGGCTCGCCTTCGGCAGATAGTTGTTGCCGACGATCTCGCCGAACGGCCCCGACAGCGGGCCGGTCGCCTTCTCCGCGCCCTTGCCCTTGATCAGCGGGAACACGAGCTCGGCGAAGCGATACGACTCCTCGAGGTGCGGATAGCCGGACAGGATGAACGTCTCGATACCGAGATCCGCGTATTCGCGCATGCGTTCCGCGACCTGCTCGGGATTGCCGACGAGCGCCGTGCCCGCGCCGCCGCGCACGAGGCCGACGCCGGCCCACAGGTTCGGATACACCTCGAGCGCGTCGCGGCCGCCGCGCTTGCCGCCGTGCAGCGCGGCCATCCGGCGCTGGCCTTCCGAATCCATGTTCGCGAACGCCTGTTGCGCACGCGCGATCGTGTCGTCGTCGAGGCGGCTGATCAGGCGCTCGGCGTCACGCCATGCTTCGTCCTCGGTCTCGCGCACGATCACGTGCAGGCGGATGCCGAACTTGATCTTGCGGCCGCGTGCTTCGGCGCGGGCCCGGATGTCGGCGATCTTCTTCGCGACGGCCTCGGGCGGCTCGCCCCAGGTCAGGTAGGTATCGATGTGATCGGCGGCAATCGCGTGGGCAGCCGGCGACGAACCGCCGAACCACAGCGGCGGATGCGGGCGCTGCACGGGCGGATAAAGCGCCTTGCCGCCTTTCGACTGCAGGTGCTTGCCGACGTAGTCGAAGCCGCCGTTGTCGTGCGACGCGGTCAGCAGCCCGCGCCAGATGTTAAGGAATTCGTCGGTGATCTCGTAGCGCGTATCGTGATCGGCAAAGAGGCCATCGCCTTCGAGCTCGGCCGCATCGCCGCCCGTGACGACGTTGATCAGCAGGCGGCCGCCCGACAGGCGGTCGAACGTCGCGGCCATCCGTGCCGCCAGGCCCGGCGACGCGATGCCGGGACGCACGGCGACCAGGAATTTCAGGCGCTGCGTGGCCGGGATGAGGCTCGACGCGACGACCCACGCATCCTCGCAGGAGCGGCCGGTCGGCAGCAGCACGCCTTCGTAGCCGAGCGTGTCGGCCGCCACGGCGACCTGCTTGAAGTAATCGTAATCCGCGGCGCGCGCACCTTCGGCCGTGCCGAGATAGCGGCTGTCGCCATGCGTGGGGATAAACCAGAACACATTCATCTGCTGCTCCTGCTTGACTGTCACTGCCGAAATTTGGAAAAGACTTCGCCCTGCTCGCGTCGCGGATGCGCGACGCATGCATGGTGTGCGTTCGATTCGGGATGGCTCGCCGGTCAGGCCGTGCAGCGGACGAGGACGCGATTGCACGGCTGTTTCTGGGAAATCAGTCTAGGGATCGGTGCGGGGCTTTGGAACGATTTTTTTGAGCTTAGGTTTTCCGCTTTCGTGATTAGCACGACGCTGGAGCGAATATCGCCGCAGGCGGGCCCTATAATGGCGCACCTATCCGAATAACTCCGCGCGTACAGCCCCGGCCGTGCGCGCCTGCGGTGCACTCATCGATGCAGAAAGTCATCCTGCCGTTCCTGTCCGGCTTCCTTGCCGCCCTGTTCTTCCGCGAGGCCACGCTCGCCCTTCTCCATACGGCCGACCTGATCGCCGCAACCGGCTTCTCGACACAGCCGTTCGCGCCGCTCGGCATTCCTGAATTTGTCGCGAATGCGCTGATCAGCGCATGCTGTGCGGTTCCGATGGCGTGGCTGCTGCGCGTATCGCCGGAACGCGAGGCATCGTGGATCGGCGCGCTCGTGTTTGGCGGCATCGTACTGACGGCCGCCCGCGTGTTCGCGATCGATCCGCTGCGCGGCATCTGGCCGTCGGGCAACATGATGCCCGTGCTCGCGGCCGGCTTCGCGGCGAACGCGGTCTGGGGCTTCGGCGCGCTCGTGTTCATGCGCGCATTCATGTCGGACGACGCGGGCGACGATTGACGCTCGCCCGGGGCGCGACGCCCGTCGACCGCCGACCGGTCGACATCCGCAAAAAAAGGCCGCCTGCAACTGAACTGCAGGCGGCCTTTTCGCTTTCGTCACGCGTGCCTCCCGGCCCGAGCGACGTCAGTCCTTCAGATTCCGCAGCGGATGCGCGTCGGGCGTCCACGGGCAGTCGAACATCGCGAGCACATCGGCGCGATCGACATCGGCGGCCGACTTGAAGCGCCAGTCCGGCTGGTGATCCTTGTCGACGATCAGCGCGCGCACGCCTTCGATCACGTCGCCGCGCGCGAACGTCGAGCGCGTGAGATCGAGATCGCGTCGCAGGCAATCGGCCATCGTCGCGCCACGCGCGCGTTCGACGACTTCGAGCGACACGGCCATCGATAGCGGGGACAGCTGTTCGCGCATCGCATGGGTCGCCTTTTCGACCCATCCGTCGACGGCCGCGCAATCCTGCTCGGCGTCGAGCGACGCGAGGATCGCATTGATGTCCGGCTGCGCGAAATGCCGGTCGATTCCGGCGCGCGCATCGGCCAGCGTCGACGTGTCGGGCGTCGGCGCGACCTTGTGCGCGGCGGCCGCATCGGCAACGCACGCGACCGCCTGCGCGCCGCTGACGATCGGCGCGCTGCGCAGCGTCTCGAGCAGTGCCGGCAGCGCGGCATCGGGCAGATAGACGTCGGCGAGCTGCGCGTACAGCGCATCGGCCGCGCCGAGCGGCGCACCGGTCACGGCGAGATAGCGGCCGATCGCGCCGGGCGTGCGCGCGAGAAACCAGCTCATCCCGACGTCCGGGAACAGGCCGATACGCGTTTCGGGCATCGCCATCTTCGTCGAGTCGGTCACGACGCGCAGGCCGCCCGTGTGCCGCGCCGCCTGCGAAATGCCCATGCCGCCGCCCATCACGACGCCGTGCATCAGCGCGATGTACGGCTTCGGATACGAGAAGATCGCATGATTCAGCGTGTATTCCTCGATGAAGAACGTGTCGACCGCATCGCGGTCGCCGCGCTGCCACGCGTCGTGGAAGAAACGCACGTCGCCACCCGCGCAGAACGCACGCGGGTGCGGGCTGTGCACGACGACGGCGACGACCTCGGGATCGTCACGCCACGCGTCGAGCGCCTGCTGCATCAGCCGGATCATGCCGACCGACAGCGCATTCAGCGCCTTCGGACGGTTCAGTTCGAGAAAGCCGATGCGGTTCGCGACATACGCATGGACATCGGGCCGGGTGGATTCGGCGGAAGCGGAAACAGCAGCGGAAGTGGAATCGGTCATGAAAGTCATCCGGCAAACGGCAGTCGCACGCTCAGTGCGCCTGCATCTTCGAGAACAGGTTCAGCACCACGACGCCCGAGATGATCAGCCCGAGGCCGATCACCGCCGGCAGGTCCGGCACCTGACGATAGAGCAGCATCGCGACGAGCGTGATCAGCACGATGCCGGCGCCCGACCAGACTGCATAGATGATGCCGACGGGCATCGTGCGCAACGTGAGCGACAGGCAGTAGAACGCGATGCCGTAGCCGGCGACGACGAGCGCCGACGGCCAGAAACGCGTGAAGCCGTCCGCCGCGCGCAGCGCGGACGTGCCGACCACTTCCGCGACGATCGCGATCGCGAGCCATGCGTAACCGGGCAGCTGCATCGCTCAGCTCCTTGCGAGGGCCAGCACGGCGTAGTCGTGGCCGAGCTCCGCGCACAGCGCCTCGACGACGAACTCGTGATCCGCGCGCTGCGGCAGCCCCGACGCGGTGATCGAGCCGATCACGCCGGCACCCGCGACCGTCAGCGGGAACGAGCCGCCATGCGGCGCATATTCGGCGATCGGCAGCCCGTGCTTGTCCGCGAGCGTGGCGCCGGCCTGCTGCATGCGCAGGCCGATCGCGTACGAGCTGCGGCGGAAATGCGCGACGACATTGCGCTTGCGGCGCACCCAGTCGGCATTGTCGGGCGTCGCGCCGGCGAGCGCCGCATAGAACAGTGGCTGGCCGAACGTGACGATGTCGAGCGCGACCGCATGGCCGCGCGACGCCGCGAGCGCATGCATCCGGTTGCCGAGCGCCCACGCGCGGGCCGGGTCGAAATGGGGAAACACGAGCGCCTGTTCCTGCGCGCCGATCGATTGCAGATCGTGAGCGATGTCCATGAATCCGTCGATGCAGTAATGAGCGTTGCACCGGGGCCGGCGCAATCGCGCACGGCCCCGCTGAATAGGAGACGAAACAAACCGCCCGATTCTAGCGCACGTACCCACGGTACCGGCCCCACAAGCAACGACAAGAAATTGTCAGAAAGCGCTTGCACGCATTCGGGATAACCCATATAATTCATTTCTTCGACGGACGCGGGGTGGAGCAGTCTGGCAGCTCGTCGGGCTCATAACCCGAAGGTCGTAGGTTCAAATCCTACCCCCGCAACCAACCCGTCCAGCATTCAGCAAAAAGCCCGGCCCAGCGCCGGGCTTTTTGTTTTTCCGCGTCCGGCACAGCGCCCTCCTCGCGCACGCGCGCCCCCGCTTCGCACGACCTGCCGCCCGCATGCGCAGGCGTTCGAGAATGCCGCGCCCCGGTGATACACTCGCATCACCTCGTCCCTTCCACTCGACATGAAATTCTGCTCCGTCTGCGGCCACGAAGTCATCGCGCGCATTCCTCCCGGCGACAACCGCGAGCGCTTCATCTGCGATCACTGCGGCACGATCCACTACCAGAATCCGCGCAACGTCGTCGGCACGGTCCCGGTCTGGGGCGATCAGATCCTGCTGTGCCGCCGCGCGATCGAACCGCGCTACGGCTTCTGGACGCTGCCGGCGGGCTTCATGGAAATGGGCGAGACGACGGCGGAAGCCGCCGCACGCGAAACGCTCGAGGAAGCCGGCGCGCGCGTCGAGGTGCAGAACCTGTTCACGCTGCTCAATGTGCCGCACGTGCACCAGGTCCATCTGTTCTACCTCGCGCGGCTCACCGATCCCGGCTTCGAAGCGGGCGAGGAAAGCCTCGAAGTGAAGCTGTTCGACGAGGCCGACATCCCGTGGGACGAGATCGCGTTCCCGACCGTCAGCCAGACCCTGCGATTCTTCTTCGCCGATCGCGCCGCCGGCGATTACGGCGTGCATACCGGCGATATCTTCCGCTCGCTGCGCAACGGCTGAGCCGCACCCCATGGTCCCCTGGCTCGGCCCGGACGATCCGTTTCCGCCCATCGAGCGCGCGCTCGGGCCCGCGACCGGCGCGTCCGGGCTGCTCGCCGCGAGCGCCGACCTGCTGCCGTCGCGCCTCATCGACGCGTACCTCCGCGGCATTTTCCCGTGGTACTCGGACGGCCAGCCTGTGCTGTGGTGGAGCCCCGACCCGCGCATGATCCTCGTGCCGGCCGAATTCAAGGTGTCGCCTTCGCTGCGCAAGACGCTGAAGCGCGTGCTGCGCGAGCCCGAATGGGAAGTACGCGTCGACCACGACTTTCCGGGCGTGATGCGCGCGTGCGCGCAGGCGCCGCGCCGCGGGCAGCGCGGCACGTGGATCACCGCCGAGATCATCGACGCCTATACGTCGCTCTACCGCTCCGGCAACGCGCACAGCATCGAGACGTGGCACGACGGGCGCCGTGTCGGCGGCCTGTACGGCGTGTCGTTCGGGCGGATGTTTTTCGGCGAGTCGATGTATGCGGACGTGACCGACGCGTCGAAGATCGCGCTGGCCACGCTCATCGCGCACCTTCGCGAGCAGGGGCTGGAGATGATAGACTGCCAGCAGAATACGTCGCATCTAGCGTCGCTCGGCGGCCGCGAGATCGCACGCAAGGCGTTTGTCGCTCACGTGCGCAGCGCGGTAGCCGAACCGCCGATTCCGTGGCAGTTCGACAAGCGCGTGCTCGCCGCGCTGACGGGCCCCGCCGAATCGGCGGCGCCCACCGGGAGCGAGCGCTAGCGCGGCACTCCTTCCCTGCATCGAGAGCTGCCCATGACTCACCCGACTGAGCTGCCGCTTTCACCGCTTTCGGCGCTGCAATTCTATGCAACGGCGCCCTATCCGTGCAGCTATCTGGACGGCCGCATCGCGCGCTCGCAAGTGGCGACGCCGAGCCACCTGATCAACTCCGACATCTACACCGAACTCGTGAAGGCCGGCTTCCGCCGCTCGGGCGTGTTCACGTACCGCCCATACTGCGACGGCTGCCGCGCATGCGTACCGGTGCGCGTACCGGTGGGCGAATTCGTGCCGTCGCGCACGCAGCGCCGGATGTGGAAGCGGCACCGCGCGTTGATCGCGACGGTTTCTCCGCTGCACTACGACGAGGAGCACTACGCGCTCTACATGCGCTACCAGTCGGCGCGCCACGCGGGCGGCGGCATGGATCGCGACAGCCGCGACCAGTACGAGCAGTTCCTGCTGCAGAGCCGGATCAACTCGCGCCTCGTCGAATTCCGCGACCTCGACGCGCCGGGCGGCGAGCCCGGCAAGCTGCGCATGGTCAGCATGATCGACATCCTCGGCGACGGGCTGTCGTCGGTCTATACGTTCTTCGAGCCCGACGACCGGCACACGAGCTACGGCACCTACAACATCCTGTGGCAGATCGAGCAGGCGAAGAGCCTTGGCCTGCCGTACGTATACCTCGGCTACTGGATCCGCGAGAGCCCGAAGATGGCGTACAAGGCGAACTTCCACCCGCTCGAGGGGCTGATCGACGGCCGCTGGAAGACGCTCGACCCGGAGCGGATCGACCTGCCGCCCGTCGACGCGGCGCTGGCCCGCGCGCCGTTGCCGGGCGGGCATTCCGGCTCAGGTTGACGCACGCCGCAGGGGGCTACGAAGCGAAGCGCGCCCCTGCCGCGCAACTCCCGGTAAAATAGCGGGTTGTCATTCATTCCGGCCGTCCGCCCAATTCCCGTGTTCAGTTCCCTCTATCCGCTGGCCCGCGCATCCCTGTTCAAAATGGATGCGGAAGACGCTCACCACCTCACGCTGCGCGCGCTCGGCGCGGCCGGACGCACGGGCCTCGCCTGCGCGCTGTCGGCCCGCGTGCCCGACGCACCGCGCACCGTGATGGGGCTCACGTTCCGCAACCCGGTCGGCCTCGCGGCCGGCCTCGACAAGGACGGCGCGGCCATCGACGGCCTCGCGGCGCTCGGCTTCGGCTTCATCGAGGTCGGCACGGTCACGCCGCGCGCGCAGCCCGGCAACCCGCGCCCGCGGATGTTCCGCCTGCCGCAGGCCGAAGCGCTGATCAACCGGATGGGCTTCAACAACCACGGTGTCGACCAGTTCGTGAAGAACGTCCAGGCCGCCCGCTATCGCGGCATCCTCGGCCTGAACATCGGCAAGAACGCCGACACGCCGATCGAGCGCGCCGCCGAGGACTACCTGTACTGCCTCGAGCGCGTGTACCCGTTCGCGAGCTACGTGACGATCAACATCTCGTCGCCGAACACGAAGAACCTGCGCCAGCTGCAAGGCGCCGGCGAACTCGACGCCCTGCTGGCCGCGTTGAAGGACAAGCAGCAACGCCTCGCCGACCTGCACGGCAAGCTCGTGCCGCTCGCGCTGAAGATCGCGCCCGATCTCGACGACGAACAGGTCAAGGAAATCGGCGACACGCTGCTGCGCCACAAGATCGAAGCGGTCATCGCCACCAACACGACGCTGTCGCGCGCAGCCGTCCAGGGCCTGCCGCACGCGGACGAAGCCGGCGGCCTGTCGGGCCGCCCGGTGTTCGACGCGTCGAACGAAGTGATCCGCAAGCTGCACGCCGAAGTCGGCAACGACGTGCCGATCATCGGCGTCGGCGGCATTTTCTCGGGCGAGGACGCCCGCGCGAAACTCGCGGCCGGCGCGGCGCTCGTCCAGCTCTACACCGGCTTCATCTACCGCGGCCCGGCGCTCGTGTCGGAATGCGTGAAGGCGATCGCCCGCGAGCGCGCCGCGTAATATAGACATAAACAAACTGTATTTAATGATCGATAGTATTTTTGCTATCATCGACCGCACTATCAGAATCATTGACCCGGACAGGGCAAGGACACACACGATGAAATTTTCGCTGCTGAAGAAGCTGCTGGTTGCCGGCCTGATCGGCACGTCGTTCACCGCCGCCACCGCGCATGCGGCCGACCTCCTCGACCAGGTCAAGCAGCGCGGCACGCTGCGCGTCGGCCTCGAAGGCACGTTCCCGCCGTTCAACTCGAAGAATCCGCAAGGCGAACTCGTCGGCTTCGACGTCGACATCGCGAAGGCCGTCGCGGCGAAGCTCGGCGTGAAGGCCGAATTCGTGACGACCGAATGGAGCGGCATCATCGCCGGCCTGCAGGCCGGCAAGTTCGACGTGATCGCCAACCAGGTCGGCATCACCGACAAGCGCAAGGAAACGCTCGACTTCTCGCCGGCGTACACGTTCTCGTCCGCGCAGCTGATCCAGCGCAAGGACGACACGCGCGAGTTCAAGTCGCTGGATGACCTGAAAGGCAAGAAGCTCGGCGTCGCGCTCGGCACGAACTACATGGACATGGCGAAATCGGTGCCCGGCATCGACGTGAAGACGTACCCGGGCGCCCCCGAGTACCTGCGCGATCTCGCGGCCGGCCGTCTCGACGCAGCACTGAACGACCGCCTGATGCTCGCGTACCTGACGAAGAACTCGCAGCTGCCGCTGCGCCCGGGCGCGAACGTCGGCTCGGCGAACCCGTCGGGCATCCCGTTCAAGAAGGGCAACCCGAAATTCCAGAAGGCGATCGACGACGCCATGGTGCAACTCGAGGCCGACGGCACGTTCACGAAGATCTCGGACAAGTGGTTCGGCATCGACGTGACCAAACCGATCAAGTAAGCACGCCTGCATTTCCCGCCTGACGGCGGGCCGGAAAGGGCGGCATCCGTCACGATGCCGCCCTTTGTTTTATTCGCCCGGTTTATGATTGCGCTTTCGCGCACGCATTCGATTCGTACTCCATGTCGACAACGTCCCTGCTCGTCCAATCGCTGCCGGTGCTCGCCCAGGGTGCCGTACTGACCGTCAAGTTCGCCGTGCTGTCGATGGTGTTCGGCCTGCTTGGCGCCGTCGTGCTCGCGATGATGGGCATCCGGCAAAGCGAAGCACTCGACGGCTTCGAGCGCATCTGGGTCAATGCGCTCGCGTGGCTCGCGCGCGCGTACGTGAGCCTGATGCGCGGCACGCCGCTGCTCGTTCAGATCTTCGTCATCTACTACGGGCTGCCGAGCCTCGGCATCTCGCTCGACCCGACGCCGGCCGGCGTCATCGCGCTGTCCGCGAACGTCGCGGCTTACATGTCCGAAAGCATGCGTGGCGCCATCAACGGGATCGCGCGCGGCCAATGGCTCGCCGCGTACAGCCTCGGGCTGTCGTGGGGGCAGACGCTGCGCTACGTGATCGGCCCGCAGGCGCTGCGCATCGCCGTGCCGAGCCTGTCGAACAGCCTGATCAGCCTGATCAAGGACACGTCGCTCGTATCCGTGATCACCGTGACCGAACTGCTGCGCAGCGCGCAGGAAGTGATCGCGGCGACCTATCAGCCGCTGCCGCTCTACCTCGCCGCCGCGGCCGTGTACTGGATCCTGTGCCAGATCCTCGAATGGGTGCAGCGCTGGTACGAAAAGCGCCTGTCGCTGCCGTCGCGGCACTGACCGCGCGCCATTTCGCCGGGCGGCGCACGCGCGCCCGGCGCCCCCTCCTTCCCGTCTACTCGCCCGAATAGCGCACGCCGAGCGCGGCGCGCGCCACATCGGTCATCGCGATCATCTGCCGCGAATGGTCGTGCGTCATGATCGGACTTTCCGTCTTGCCCGCACGCAGCAGGTCGCAGAAATGCGCGGTCTCGTAGTTCAACCCGCCGCCTTCGGCCGGTGCGTCGAGTTCGACGGTACGTCCGTCCGCATAGCGAATCGTCGCGCGCGCAGGATTCCACCACTTCTCGTGAATCGTCACGTGGCCGCCGGCCGCGGCGATCAGTGCGTCGCCACGCCCCATCACGTCGAGCCCGCAAAAGAGCTGCGCGATCCCGCCGTTCGCGTGCACGCTGTTGAGGCTCGCAAACAGGTCGACGCCCGTTGCGCCGACGCGGCCGAGCGTCTGCACGTCGAGCGCCGCACCGAGCCAGTCGACCGCGAGAAACGCCTCGTAGATGCCGACGTCGAGCAGCGCGCCGCCCGCGCGATCGAGGCGATAGACGGGATGGTCATCCGGTACCGACGACGACGCACATCCCGCACGCACGAGCCGGATCTCGCCGATCGGATCGTCGTGGAGGTGCGCACGCAATTGACGGTACAGCGGAAAGAACGGCGGCTTCATCGCTTCCATGAACAGCCGTCCGGTATCGCGCGCCGCCTGCAGTACGGCGTCGAGTTGCGCCGCGTTCAGCGTCGCGGGCTTTTCGCACAGCACGGCCTTGCCGGCGGCCAGCGCGGCCAGCGCGTACTGTGCATGACTGTCATGGAGCGTCGCGATGTAGACCGCGTCGATATCGCTCGCGAGGAGCGCGTCGAGGCTCGCGGCAGGCGTGCCGCCATTCGTCCCGCAAAAGGCGGCGGTGGCGTCGGCCCGGCGGGCCCAGGCACCGGCGAGCGTGGCGCCCGGCACGTGCGCGAGGCTTTGCGCGAAGCGGCGCGCAATGCTGCCTGCGCCGACGATGCCGAAGCGCACCGGGCGATGGTCGTTGTCGTTCATCCTGATCTTCCGTGTCGGTCGTAAGACGATGGCCGGCACGCTGCCGACCGGCCGTCATGATAAACGGCCCGGCGGCACACGGATGAGCGACACGTACAACGTCAGGCGCGTACCGGCACGTCGACCGAGAAATCGCGCGAGATTTCGTCGGCACTGAAATCGATCAGCGCGAGCGATGCCGCCTCGGCTTCGCGCGGGTCGCGCCGTTCGATCGCATCGACGACGCGCGCATGCGCCTTCACCGCAATCTCGTGCGCCCCTTCCTTCTGCACGACACGCGGATTCACGAGGCGCACTGCACCGCGCACGATCGCCGCCATCTGCTGGAAGAACTGGTTGCCGCTTGCCTGCACGATCCGCGTATGGAGCAACTCGTCTGCCGTGTCGTAGCCGGGATCGCCCGGCTGCAGCACCTTGAACGCATCGAACGCTTCGCGAATGCCCGCGATGTCGGCCGCCGTCGCACGCACGGCCGCCTGCGCGGTCGCACGCGGTTCGATCAGCATCCGGAACTCGATGACGTCGCGCATGAACTGCGGATCCGGTTTTGCCCGAAATCGCCAGCTCACGACGTCTTCGTCGATCATGCGCCAGTCGCGCATCGGCCGCACACGCGTGCCGACTTTAGGACGCACGTCGAGCATGTCGCGCGCAAGCAACATCGACAATGCTTCCCGCATCACCGTACGACTCACATCGAACTCTTTCGACAGCACGTCCTGTGGCGGCAAGATGCCGCCGTACTTGTCTTCGACGATACCCGCGACAAGCCCATCCATCACTTTGGCGACCAGTGACCGGTCTTTGCCCTGCTCCATGACACCTCCCCGTGCGTCGATTTGCGAACACCTGCTCCGCAGTTCCGCCGGCCCTGGTTACTACTGTTCTTATGATCTATAAGTTGATGAGTTCGACGATATTTCGCTATCTGGTAAACACCTGACAGGGTTATCCCTCTTTTTGACGGGGTGATTTATACGTCTAAAAAAAAGACCCGGAAAGCGCGCCGCGCCTGCCGGGTCCGGATTTCCACAAGATTTAACCATTCAGTCCGTGACGAGCGATACCACGCCATTACGGACTGCTTCTCATTCAGATTCAGCCAGCCGGATAAACGATCGTTTCAACGCCGTTTTCCGTGCCGAGCAAGCACAGATTCGCACCGCGCTCGGCGAACAGGCCGACCGTCACGACGCCCGGCCATGCGTTCACCTGCGCTTCGAAGCCGCGCGGATCGGCGATCTGCAGCCCCTTGACATCGATGATCTCGTTGCCGTTGTCGGTAATGTACGGCGCACCGTCCTTCGTCACGCGCAGCACGGGCACGCCGCCGAGCGCGGTCACGCGCCGGCCGATCGCCGTGCGCGCCATCGGCACGACCTCGATCGGCAGCGGAAACGCGCCGAGCACCGGCACGCGCTTGCTGCCATCGGCGATGCAGACGAACGTGTCGGCCACCGACGCGACGATCTTCTCGCGCGTCAGCGCGCCGCCGCCGCCCTTGATCATCGCGCCGCCCGCGTCGATCTCGTCGGCGCCGTCGACGTACACCTGCAGCGAGTCGACCTCGTTCAGGTCGAACACCTTGATGCCATGCGATTTCAGGCGCTCGGTCGTGGCAACGGAGCTCGACACGGCACCGCGATAGCGCGACTTGACGACGGCGAGCGCGTCGATGAAGCAGTTGGCGGTCGAGCCGGTGCCGACGCCGATCACGGCGCCTTCCTGCACGTTCTGGATCACATAGTCGGCGGCGGCCTGGCCGACGAGGCGTTTGAGTTCGTCTTGAGTCATGGAGTGGGAATGCTGCGGGATTGCGGAAAACCGCCAGTTTACCGGACTCGGATGACGGCCCGCGTTTTTCGGCGTGCGGCGCGCCGCGAATTCAGGGTGCGCCGGCCGCGGGCGCGTTGTCCAGCGGTTGCGTGCCAGGGAAGTATTTATCGAGCAACGCCTGCGCGATTGCATCGGTTTCAGCGTCCGGATTGCCCGCATAGTCCGACGGGCGGAAATGCATCTGGAATGCCGCGAACACGCGCCGCGTACGTGCATCGAGCATGCCGTCGGTCGGCACGTCGTAGCCGTAGCGCGCGAGCTTGAGTTCCAGCTCACGCACGTCGACGGGTGCGTGCGGATCGCGGCCGCCGAGCCGGGCGGCCACGGTCGCCTCGTCCGGCCACGCACCGACACCGGCCTGCGCCAGCGCATGCCACGGAAACAGCGGCCCCGGATCGATCTTGCGTTGCGGCGCGATGTCGCTGTGCCCGACCACGCGCGTCGGCGGGATTCCATAGCGCGCGACGATGTCCTTCGACAGGCGCGTCAAGGCGTCGACCTGTTCGGGCGGATACGGCTGCCAGGTGCGATGCTGTGGATCGAGCGGGCCGCGGTTCACGTTCTCGATGCCGATCGACACCGCGTTCAGCTCGGTCGCGCCTTGCCACTCGCTGACACCTGCGTGCCATGCGCGCTGCGCTTCCGGAACGAGCTGGTAGACGACCGGCATGCCGCGTTCGGTGCGCGGCTGCGGCGGGATGACGTAATGCACGCTGACCGAATCGCCCGTCAGCGTGCGCAGCGACTTCGTCTCGTCACTTTCGGTGTAGTGCATCACGAGAAAGCGGACCCGTGAATCGGCGCCGCGTGCATGGAGGCTCGTGTCGGCGTAGTAGGTGCCGTGTTCGACGAGCGACGGCGATGTGCAAGCCGCCAGCAGGCCCAGCACGGCGCAGGAGGCGCCAACACGGAACAGGGTCATCGGTCGCGGGTTTCGGAGAGGCGCGCACCACACCGCATCACGGCACGGCACGCGTCGTTCGGATCATTCGAGGCCCGCGCGGATTGCGCGGGACGGGCCGGCGTCAGCCCTTCACGCGCCGCTGGCGCACGGCCTCGTACAGGCACACGCCGCTGGCAACCGACACGTTCAGGCTTTCCACGCTGCCGGCCATCGGGATGCTCATCACTTCGTCGCAGGTATCGCGCGTGAGCCGGCGCATGCCTTCGCCTTCGGCGCCCATCACGAGCGCGACAGGGCCGTCGAGCTTGGTTTCATAGAGCGTCGCCGGCGCCTCGTCCGACGTGCCGATGATCCACACGCCGGCTTCCTTCAGCTCGCGCAGCGCGCGGGCGAGGTTCGTCACCGTGATGTACGGCACCGTATCGGCCGCGCCGCTCGCCACCTTGGCCGCCGTCGCATTCAGGCCGACCGCGCGGTCGCGCGGCGCGATCACCGCATGCGCGCCGGCCGAATCGGCGACACGCAGGCACGCGCCGAGGTTGTGCGGATCGGTGACGCCATCGAGCACGAGCAGCAGCGCCGGGCCCTGGATGCCGTCGAGCAGCTCCGACAGGTTCTGCGCGAGCGGCATGTCCTCGACACGCGCGACGACGCCCTGGTGGCGCTCGGTGTGCGCCAAGCCCCACAGGCGCGTTTCGTCGGCTGCAATCAACCGCACGCCCGCTTCCTTCGCGGCGTGCAGGAAGTCCTGCATGCGGCGGTCGCGGCGCGTCTGGTCGTACAGCACCTCCGCAACCGTCGATGCATCGTGCCGCAAACGTGCGGTCACCGCATGAAAACCGTAAAGAACCTTCAGACGTGACATGACTGGAACAACCTTCGATCAAACGTGCGGCCGCGCGATGCGCGCAGTCGCGATCCATGGAAAAGGAAAGCGCCGCGTTGCCGGCCGATGACCGGTGACGCGGCGTCTCTCGATACTGCAGGGCATGCGCGTGCGCATACCCCGAACGCTCAATACTTCTTGCGGGCGTGTGTCTTCTTCGCAGTCGGCTTCGCCGGTGCGCCACCGCCGCCGCCCTTCTTCTTCGCGGCGGAACGCGCGGCGCGCGCGTCCTTCACCGCGACACTCGGCGCACTCGCGGCCTTCTTGCGACGCGGAGCGGCCTCCTCCGCCTGCGGCAGCGCGCGCACGCGCGGACCGTTGCCGTTGCGATCGCCACCGGCGGCAGCCGGCGCCTGCGACGGACGCGGCGCCTTCACCGGCGTATCGCGCACGAGGCGGAAGTCGATCTTGCGCGCATCGAGATCGACGCGGCTGACCTGGACGCGCACGCGATCCGACAGGCGATAGCGGATGCCCGTCCGTTCACCGCGCAGTTCGTTCTTGATCTCGTCGTACTGGAAGTAGTCCGAGCCGAGTTCCGTCACGTGCACGAGCCCTTCGATGAACAGCGTGTCGAGCTGCACGAAGATGCCGAACGACGTGACGCCGTTCACCATCCCGCCGTATTCCTCGCCGAGCTTGTCGCGCATGAAGTAGCACTTGAGCCATGCTTCGACGTCACGGGACGCTTCGTCCGCGCGACGTTCGTTCGCCGAGCAGTGCAGGCCGAGCTCTTCCCAGATCGCCGTGTTCGAGCGCGAGCGGCCGCGCGATTCGTCGTCGGCCTGCTGCATCGCGCGCGCACGCGGCGACAGCGCGGTATTCAGCTCGAAGCCTTCCGGCGCCTTCGGCGTGTATTTCTTGCCCGACAGGATCGCGTAGATCGCGCGGTGCGTGAGCAAGTCGGGATAGCGGCGGATCGGGCTCGTGAAGTGCGCATACGCCTCGTAGGCGAGACCGAAGTGGCCGATGTTGTCCGGGCTGTAGACGGCCTGCTGCATCGAGCGCAGCAGCATCGGCTGCAGCATCTGCGCGTCCGGCCGGTCGCGGATCTGTGCCATCAGCGCCGCGTAGTCGCTCGCATGCGGCTTGTCACCGCCGCCGAGCGACAGGCCCATGCCGCGCAGGAACGCGCGCAGGTTCTCGAGCTTCTCCGGCGTCGGCCCCGCGTGCACGCGGTACAGGCCCGGGTGCTTGTGGCGCTTCAGGAAATCGGCCGCGCAGACGTTCGCGGCCAGCATGCATTCCTCGATCAGCTTGTGCGCATCGTTGCGCTGGCGCGGCACGATCTGCTCGATCTTGCCCTGCGAGTTGCAGACGATGTAGGTCTCGGTCGTGTCGAAATCGATCGCACCGCGCTTCTGGCGGGCGGCGAACAGCGACTTGTAGACGCCGTACAGGTCCTGCAGGTGCGGCAGCAGATCGGCGCGGCGCGCGGCCTCCGGGCCCTTCGTGTTCGACAGCACGGCCGCGACTTCGGTGTACGTGAGGCGTGCAGCCGAATGGATCACGGCCGGATAGAACTGGTACGCCTTGATCTCGCCGCGCGCGGTAATCACCATGTCGCACGCGAGCACGCAGCGGTCGACGTGCGGATTCAGCGAGCACAGGCCGTTCGACAGTTTCTCCGGCAGCATCGGGATCACGCGGCGCGGGAAATACACCGACGTGCTGCGTTCGAGCGCATCGGCATCGAGCCCGGTGCCCGGCTGGACGTAGTGCGACACGTCGGCGATCGCGACGATCAGCCGGTAGCCGTCGCCCCGGCCGACCTTGACCGGCTCGCAGTAGACGGCATCGTCGAAGTCGCGGGCGTCCTCGCCGTCGATCGTCACGAGCGGCACGTCGCGCAAGTCGACGCGGAATCGCAGGTCGGCCGGCCGCACCTTGTCAGGCAGCGCGGCGGCTTCGTCGAGCGCCGGCTGGCTGAATTCGTGCGGCACGCCGTACTTGCGCACCGCGATCTCGATTTCCATGCCCGGATCGTCGATGTCGCCGAGCACTTCGACGACACGGCCGAGCGGCTGCGAATGACGGCTCGGAAAGTCGGTCAGTTCGACGACGACGACCTGCCCGACCTTCGCCTTCTTCACGTTCTGCGTGATCAGGATGTCATGACCGATGCGCTTGTCTTCCGGTGCGACGATCAGTGCGCCGTTCTCGTTGAGCAGGCGGCCGATCACGCGCTTGTTCGCGCGTTCGGTGACTTCGACGACATGCCCTTCGGGACGGCCGCGGCGATCGTAGCCGACGATCCGCGCGAGCACGCGATCGTTGTGCATCACCTTCTGCATTTCGCCGTTCGGCAAGAACAGGTCGTCCTGGCCGTCGTCGCGGATCACGAACCCGTAGCCGTCGCGATGCCCCTGCACGCGCCCGGCGACGAAGTTCGATGGATGGGTCAACTGGTAATGACCACGCTTGTCGAGGCGGATCTGGCCGTCGCGCTCCATCGCGGCGACACGCCGGAAGAACCCCTCGCGCTCCTGGCGCTTGATCGACAGGGCTTCGGCGATGTCGTTGGCAGCCAGCGGCGCGTCGCTCGTACGCAGCACGCCGAGAATTTCTTCACGGCTCGGAATGGGGTACGGATATTTGCTCAAGGGTTTGTCGATGATTGTTCTCGTTGCGTTGACTGATGGTGCACGGCATCAACATAGAGGTGTCCGTCAGACAGTTCTATATTGACGGCGGCGGGTCATTCTATCACCCGCCTGTGTCGCCAAAAGACGGGAATGCCGCGAGCGGGCATGACGGCGGCCGGTTTGCGATGCATCGCAAAAAAGTGTTGACACGAATAATTGGGGCGCTATAATTTCGCTTCTTTGCAGCAAGCAGCTCACTGCAAAACGTGCCCAGGTGGCGGAATTGGTAGACGCACTAGGTTCAGGTCCTAGCGGTGGCAACATCGTGGAGGTTCGAGTCCTCTCCTGGGCACCACTTATACTTCCAGAGGCTTCTAACGAAGTCTTCTGATCCTCAGAAAAGCCCGCAACTGCGGGCTTTTTTGTCTTCTGGCGTCTTCCGAACTTCACCCAAAGCCACCTGCAAACGAGTACATTTTTGAGTGCATTGAAAGTTCGATGTAAGGAAATGTACTCAGATGACACTGACTGCACTACAGGTTCAGGCGGCCAAGCCGAGATCAAAGCCCTACGGACTGCCTGACGGAAACGGACTGTTCTTGTGGGTGACGACGGATGGCCTCCCGGGGCATCCAGGCGACAGAAAGTTATCCGCAGGAGGACGGCTCCCACGAATCCGAAGAAGGGATTTCAAGCCTTCTTCGGAATTTCGAACGCCTCTCTTCGGAATCCGAACCAGGTCGGGAAGCCCCGCCAGACACCGCTCTTCGGAATTCGAAGCAGGACAGTACTGTACGTAGTAGCGGTATAAATGAACTACGTACTACCGCGCGAGCGCACGCACTGGGCGATCTGCAATGGCCCAAACGCTTCACGGAATTGAAAGCGGAGCAGCAGGTAGGCGCCAGGATGGCATTGCAGCAAGTGGACGCCACCCTACGGCAAGCCGTGCTGGACGAGTGGGCCGCACGTTGCGGCAACCAGGCGCATAGTGTTGCATCTTACTGAACCCACTCCCTCTGAAAGTACTTCACATGACCATGATCACAGGTTATCGCCTGAAGAAAGGTGGTTTCCTCCAAGCCGACATTCTGCTCACTAGTACGAAGAGCACCCGGATGCGCCCTTCGCAGATTCCGTCGTTCAACCCCAGTACTGACTGCGCGCCCCTGAAGACTCGCACCGTGGCCGGGCTTTGCCAAAAGATTCTGGTAGTCAACAAACACTTCGCCGTCGCTTTCGCTGGGAGTGTTGCCGCCATCCAGAATGCTGTACGGCTGATTGATTCGCTCCTAGCGCAATGCCCCGACTTGACCGGCAAGCGTTTCGTGGATGCCATCCTGGCTGACGAACAGCTAAAAGAAGCTCAATTGACCGCTATCGCACTCAGTGTCGAGGACGATGAAATCCAGATCACGAACCACTGCGCGAAGTTTGGATTTTCCAACGAGCACTTCGAACTTCACGTGGGCGGATCAGGGGCAATACATGCCATTCAGCACTATGAGCAGTTCCCTCTTCATGTATTCGATGTTTCTTTGGAGGACATTGCTGTGCAAGGCACCTGCATGGCTCTCTATCAGTTCGCACATCACGTGATTGATGAATTCGAAAACAAATTTGAGTCCGATACCATTAGTGACCTGTTCGGAGGCGGGTACGAGGTAGTGGCATACCACGGTGGCCAGTTCCACAAGATCTCAGACGTAGTTTACGTCTATGCAGAGGCAGAGGTCGACGCCGATGGCATGCTTCAGGTCGAACTACCAAAATTCCTACTCAAGTCCACCTATCGCGGTGATGACCTCAAAATCAGGAGCATGGAAATGCACTATGACGAGGATGAGGATAATCTCACAACCCAAAGTGACCGGACGTTCACCATCGCCCCCATCACCCGCTACCATGAAACCCACGTTGAAGAAGGCTGCGAAGACATCGACCTTGCAGGGGAATTTCTTTGCTTTTTGATCAAAGTGAAGCAGCCAACTGGCAGCTTCACTATCCCCTTCATCAGGAAGTACCATGGAGTCGTGGGCTTTGCAGTCAAAGCCTTCATTGCCATTACAAGCAAGAACAATGTGTATTTCATCTACTCGGAGACCTTTAGGAGTGAGCTACAAGCTCACGTGCTGGAGTACATGCGCCTGCGCCACCCCTAAGAAAGTAGACAAGCCCTGCTTATCTTTGGGCTACCCATAGGCCACTTTCGATCTGCGATAACGGCTGCTATAGAACGCGTTTGAGCGCGTCGATGACGCCCTTGTGAGGGAGATAGCCAACAATGCCATGGGCGTTGAAGGTCTTGTTATCAACGGTGCCATCGTTATCGATGTTGCTTGCGAAATTCTCTTCGCTCAACGGCTTTCCAAGCGCGACAAAATCAGATGGGTCATAGAAATTCATCCACTGCTCTACAAAGGCAGGTTTGCGCCGCGGTGCGCCAAGTTTCGCCTTGAACGCATCCAGGCCCAGCGGCGAACCCATGGTTATAAGAAGCGGAATCTGGACTTCAACGCCCTTCGCTTCCATCTCGCGCAGCAGCTTGAAAGCAATAACGGTTCCGAGCGAGTGAGTAATCAGCATTTGGGGGCTTCTTTGCAAGAATGGTCGCACGATACTATCGACCGCCTTTGCTGCCCCAGGTGAAGAAAGATAGGTATGCCCCTGCCTAATGACCCGAAGAAGAAGCGAGCCTTTGGCTGGAGAAATCTTCTCGACCACGCGCACTAGACCGACGAGGCGTCTTGCGATGAAGTTATCCATCGGTACTGCATCATTTCCTGTCGACTCTATCGCGGCCTCAATTTCAGCCTCGCCGATACCATGGTTGCTGGCGAACTCTTCCATTACGGCGCTGAGGAACTTCAATTCATCAGCATCACCGACGTGAACGGCCGTGGACTCAGTGCCCATACCGATGGCATTCTTTGCTTTGCCATTTGTCCAGTCGGCAAGCGTCGTACCGTAATACGCCATTTCGACCAACGCCCCGTCGAGCAAGCCTGGTTGGGCGGTGTGGAGGGACTCTGTCCATTTCTTGAGGAGTTCATCCTTAGTGGAAGCCTCTTGACCAATTCCATGAATCATCAGAACGTTCATTCGCTTGCCTCCAAGTTAAATCTATCTATCAGTATTATCGCCCCTCGTTCTCTGAATGAAGAGAATTGTGAAGGCAATAGAAAATTGGTGACACCACGCAATCCTTCCGCGGCCGCTTTCTCTTGCGGCTCTGGATTCTCCATGAATTGCCACCCCTGGCGAAGCCAAGGCCATAAGCCCGCAACCTGCCCCGACGCCCCATCGGTCGCTCTCGTAACCCAATGTGGCAACTTACCATTTTCCGACGACTGCGGCCTTGCTGGAATTGGTGGTACGTCCGCCACAATACCGCCCCGTTCCGTGTCTTTGGTTGAAAGAAGGCCCATAAATGCCACATCGAACGGCATGGGTTGATGGTAATGGCAATAAAAGAATGCCATCCGACGTATACTATCGATGTCCCCTGTGTAGTCGTACAAATAGCTCGCGATGGCGCCCAAGGTTGGATTGATGTGTTTTACTTCTCGCAGCTTTACCGCGATATCGTCCACTTGGTCAGCAGAGAGATTACCCGTCTGAAGATCCTTGATCACATTTATAGACGTGTTCAGATCCCTCCTGAATTCAGCCCATTCAGAAACGCAGGTCCAATTTATCTCACCCTTTTCGTCTCGACTTATCAGAGTGATGAGGTTCTCATATACTACGGCCGATGCGAACACGCCATCGTCAAATTCGACGAGGATTTGAATGGCACCATCTACCGTGCCTCGAACTCGAAAGATTGCTCCATCATCATCATTGATCAAGATTTTTTCAACTGGGGATGTGCTCCATATCTTCCTTGGCACCGCGCCGCGGATAGCTAGGTTGAATCTCCACGGAGCGAAATCGGAATGCAGTGACAGGCTGTCTCGGAAGTGTCGTTTGAGAACGCGGAATTCGATATAGGGGGGGCTCGCCTGCAGATCTTCGCCGCCAGCCTGCAAATCTTCGCCGGCGTTATCCGGCATTTGACCTCGGGAAGGCGGCGCAGGCCATTGGGGAATGGGTAGATCGGTTGGACTCTCACCTCGTTTGAAGTAAATCGCATGCTCTCTGGGGATGCCAGTAGCGTAATCGGGAGAACATTTCAGATCGTATGTTTCACCAATCTCCTTTAATCGCTCCTTTGAGAACAACGCAAGCGACTCGGGAATCACACAATCCGGATTGTACTTGTCAAATGCCTCATCCTTGAGGCCGCACAGCCCTTCAACCAAGACAGTGGAAAAAACGCATCTAGGCGGGGCAATGCCATCTCCTTTCAGCATGTATGCCTGTTGACCATCCACTACCGCGTTGAAGCGATCAATGATGGGGGCCACTGCATCGTACGGCCCTCTTGGGAGTACCGGGTCACCGAAAATGTCTGCAGTGTCGATGTCTAAGGGTAACGACCGGCAGGCGTCGCCAAAGATCGACAGGCTTTTTATTCCATGTCTGTAGAGCTGTCTTTTCAGCCCTTCCACTGATATGGCACGCATCTCCTTGTACCAGTCACTGGGGAGCCAGACATTTTGTTCTGCCCCAGATCGAAACCCATGCCCGGCGAAGTGCAAAATGAAAAGTTCCACTTCGTCATTGGCAGGAAGCATTCCGAGAAGTATTTCACGGATGCGTGCAATCGTGACGGGGTTTTTACCCTCATCAGTGATCACTTGCGTGACGAATCCGGCTTTTCGTGCCCAACCACCCATTTCGCGAGCGACTGTAATCGCCCCCGGCAAATGCGAAAGCGGTGGTGCTTCCGAAACCCCGATGGTCAAAAACAGCTTCATGACTTCCCCTTAATTTCAGCACCCATTGGATAGAGCGCCATTCTTTGTCTTATGTATGCCTCAACGCAGCCACACCTAGCCTACGGCCCCCGGTAACCCAAGGCTTTGTCAGCAAATACACGCAAGAATACACTAGCAGGAAATCTATCTGCGCCATCCAGACCTCCGGGATCTGATATTTCAGAAAGGGAGATGCGGGACGTAGTCGGGTCGTCTGCCTCGTTTGTGGCCGCTCTGTGGTTCTCCTGAGTTTCCTACCCTCACATTTCAACGCACGAGACGAATCCACCGCGAAATGCGGATTCCCATCCCTTTCAGCGTGCAAATATTCGGGCGTGTGCCTACGATTCAGCCAACCAACCTGGCCTTCGCTTCCCGCTTGCCGATTTTCAGCACGGCCTGAATGCGCTCCAATTGCGCCGCACGCGGCGTGGCCTTGCCGCTCTCCCACCTGCTCACCGACGGCGTGGAAGCCTCCAGCAGGGCTGCCATGGCCTGCTGCGAGATTCCCAACTGCTCCCGCTTCGCCGCCAGCGTTTGCGCATTGAAATGGAAGCGGCGCGTGCGCCGTGCTGGTACATCGGTGTCCGCAGCGGGCGCAGCGTTGCTGGCCCCATCCTGACGGCTCACTCCCCTGAGCACTGCCTTCAACTGGGAAGTCAGCGCTTAGCCTTGTCGTACTACTGTACTGCCTGCGGCTTGCTGATCACGGCACGGTGCCTTATCTCAACCACAAATCTTCGTTTTATCGAATCAAGCGTGCAACTTCTCGCCATCTTTCATACCAGCGATGCCGCCTACGCGTTGAAGAATCATCTGGAACAGAAAGGTATTTCCGTACTGTGTGTCGATGCCAGCGCGCGCATTGGAACCTTTTTCGGAGGGAGTCGCCAACTAGGCTACCTTGTAAACGCCGTACTGGACACGCAGTATGACGATGCCATTCAACTTATGCGCAACCCACAGCATGTGGTCGTAGATCCGGTTAATGTGGCCGATTTTCATGGCTATATGGCTGCACGGCAGAACAAGGAAGCAGCCAATCACATTATGCTCGTCAGCATGTCGGTTATCTTGCTGGTTCTGCTGGCAATAGCTGTACTGGTCGTTGGAATCACGCTTTGGTAGCTCTTAGGCATGCATCCATGGAATATAATTCATGAGCAATTTAGATAAAACCCCAGTTTCCTTTGGATGCGGCCGCGCCAAAAGTGACAGACTTTCCGAACACCCAACAACCAACGAATAGGAAATTTCCATGCGAGAAGACATTCAACAGGCGATCGAATGCTGGGCCTCACGGCCTACCTGGTTCAGCCCTCACCCCAGCGATACCAGGGTGCTCAAGCAGGCGGTTTCCAACCTCAAGAAGCTCACCCCACGCCCCACGGAAAGCGAGCTGCGGGCCGTCATTTACCATCGCGTGAAGGACCTGCCGGCCCTACTAGGAACGCCCAAGGATGTGGAGAAGGCGGCAGGTGAGTTCGCAGCGAAGATAGTCGCAAAGATGTAGCCACTGCCTCCGCCGCGGGCTTTGTTCCCGCCGTGCTGCCGACATGCCAGTTGGTCATACTGCGTTGCCGTTGCGATCGACTGCCGATACACAAAAGCAGGCCATATTCTCCGAAGAAGCCATGACCAGCGTGGAAAAAAACTTTGAAGCTGCGGCCTCCGTGAAGGAAGGCTTTATCAGCGAAGTCAGTGAATTCCTGGCGAACCGAAACGACGAAGAGCTGGGCAAGTTTTTCCACCTGACAATGCAGTTCGTGACCGATTATGCAACCGGCTACGAGCTTGATGCAGAGCTTTGCCTGGTCTTGGACAACAGTTTGATTCAGGACTTCAAGCATCGCGAAAACAATGCGAAGCGCGCCCTGCATGCATACGCTTACACCGCATTCTGCCGGTTTGTTAGCGGATGGAGCGACCGCCCCACCCGCTTGGCCATTTCTGCCGTGGCGGTGTACGAACACCTGGGGCGCCGGGCAGCAGTCACCACGGATGGTGCATGGTCCGCAATGTCAGAATTGCTAGGAATCCTTTCTATTACGCAATTGCCCGTTCATGCCATTGGCTTCAGCACGCCCGAAGACCTTGTGAGCGCGCTGAACCTTGTTGATAGCGACGCGCGCTTTCTGGCGAAACTCGTCCAGGAAATCGACACGGCTGACTGGAAGCTCACCCTCCGGCAAGGAACTCGCGTCAAGATTCCGCTCGCCATCGCTTACAAGGCAATTCCCGACGACCTGCCGCTCCAGTACTTCAGCCCGTGGTACGTGAAATTCACATTCGCGAGCCGAATCGAGCAGCTCATACGGCAGCAGTCTGGTAGCGAGCCCGATGCGCCAGTGTTTGCCAGCGGAAACTTGTCGGAAGCACTTGCCCAAATGAACGAGCTGAAACGCGGCATACTCAAGGGGCTGGGCGACATCGATCTACTGCAGATATGCGACGTGTCGCGGCAGTACAAGCAACGCTTCGATACAGTCATGCTCGGACAGACGATGGACAAAACCCTTGCCAAAGTGCTCTTCGAGCGGCACACGTTTCACGAGTCTCGGCAATGGCAAAGCGGTTCCCCCGATGCGGACGAACAGCAGAATGAATTCGTGAAGCTCTTTTGTTCCAATCCATTCGCCGAATATGAAGCCCGTGGCAGGCGCATTCGAGAAAGGGCTCTCGATTTCATCGATGTGCTCACGCAGGCTTGCGTCGCGGTTCAGCACGCGCGACGGCCTCAACCCTCACCGGCCAAAAAGCCCGCCTAGCCTTGTCCGAAATTCGCGTATCGCTGCTCGCTGAAACAGCCCGGTAACTGCCATGTGCGAGAGCGGGCCACAAATGGCCCGGCAGGTCAGTTATGGCCCGCCACTTTCCCTTGCAATTTCAACGAGTTGCTCCGGCCCGAGCCATTTGTGGCTCGCAGGCCGGGGGAAATGGGCCTGCGCGACGCTCTCGAAGGCCAATCCAACACTATCAAAACCCATGCAACACATTGATATTTAATAGTTTTATCGAGTGTCTCAGCACCTGGCATAGCGATTGCAATTAAGGCCCCTGTCATCGCCGATGGCACATCGGGCCATGGGGGCCCGCATAATTTGGAGTACAGCTATGCCGACACCCGCTTACATCAGCATCCAAGGCAAGACCCAGGGCAACATCACGCAAGGCGCCTTCACTGCCGACTCCGTTGGCAACGTCTACCAGGAAGGCCATGAAGACCAGATCCTGGTCCAGGAAATCGAACACCTGATCGCCACGCCGACCGATCCGCAGAGCGGCCAGCCGTCCGGCCAGCGCGTGCACAAGCCGTTCACCTTCACCGCGCCGCTGAACAAGGCCACGCCGCCGCTGTACCAGGCGCTAGCGGCAGGCGAGACGCTCCCCGAAGTGGAAGTGAAGTGGTACCGCACCTCCACCGAAGGCAAGCAGGAGCACTTCTTCACGACCAAGCTCGAAGACGCCACGATCGTGACCATCAACACCGTGCTGCCGCATGCTCAGGATCCGAGCAAGGCCGAGTACACCCAGCTCGTCAAGGTCGCCATGGCCTACCGCAAGATCACCTGGACCCACTCTGTGGCCGGCACCGAGGCCTCGGACGACTGGCGCAAGCCGCAAGAGGCGTAAAGTGTGACACGGCCCGGCCAGCACCTGTATGCCGGCCGGGTCCACGCACATGCCGTCGGGTCGACACGAATGCAGGTCGTCGACCTCTGACTGACAGACGGCCTCGATCGAGGCCGTCTGCAACCTGACCTGCTCCCCGCGTTTAGTACGGTGACGGTGTAGAGTCCGTTCCAGAGAGGAACGGCAATGAAAAAGCGATTCACCGAAGAGCAAATCATCGGCATCTTGAAGGAAGCCGAGGCTGGCCTGAAGCCGGCGGAGCTGTGCCGCAAGTACGGCATCTCGGAAGCGACCTACTACAACTGGAAAGCGAAGTTCGGCGGGATGACGGTCTCCGAAGCGCAGCGCCTGAAGGAACTGGAGCAGGAGAACAACAAGCTCAAGCGCCTGTTGGCCGAATCGATGCTCGACAACGCCGCGTTGAAGGACCTGCTGGCTCGAAAGTAGCAAGCCCGCAGGCCAAGCGCGAAGCGGTCCGGATATTGATGACCGAACGTGCCATGGGTGTTACCCGGGCCTGCTGGCTGGTAGGGATTTCGCGCTCGCTGTTCCGCTACGAATCACGTCGCCGGGTTGACGACGAAACGCTGACTGGCCGGATGATGGCCATCGCGGCGCAGAAGCGCCGATACGGCTATCGCCGAATTCACGTGCTGTTGCAGCGTGAGGGCTGCTTCGCCAACCACAAGCGCATCTGGCGCCTGTACAGTAAGGCGGGACTGAGCGTGCGCAAGCGGCGACGCAAGCGTATTGCGGCTGTCGAGCGCATGCCGCTGCCGTTCTGACGGGCTGGCCTATGGTCGGCGGTTTCGATGCTTGAACGTGGTCGACGACTACACGCGCGAGTGCCTGGCCATCGAGGTCGATACTTCATTGCCGGGCCTACGCGTGCAGCAAGTGCTCGAGCGGCTCAAGGAGATGCGAGGCTTACCCGCATCCATCACGGTCGACAACGGGCCGGAGTTCGCTGGTAAGGTGCTGGATGCATGGGCCTACGAAGCCGGTGTCACGCTATCGTTCATTCGGCCTGGCAAGCCGGTGGAGAATGCCTATATCGAGAGCTTCAACGGGCGGTTCCGCGATGAACGCCTGAACGAACACTGGTTCGTCTCAATGCGCCACGCCAAGCGGCTGATTGAGGAATGGCGTATCGAGTACAACACCGAGCGGCCTCATAGTTCACTCGGCTATCTGACGCCTGCGCAGTTCGCGCGGGCGCACGATGCAAAGCAGCAGTTTTTAACCTCGGACTCTAACTGCAGTTCGGACTAAAACCGGGGGCAGGTCACCGGAACAACGGGGCCCAGAATAGAAGCGCCGATCATTGACGGCGAGCGGTGGAAACTGATCGAACCCTTGCTGCCTGTCGTGAAGCCTCGCGCGAAGAGCGATCCGGGGCGTCCGCGTGTGCTGGATCGCGGGGCGCTGAACGGCATCCTGTTCGTGCTCAGGAAAGGCATCCGTTGGAACCACTTGCCGACCCGGCTGGGCTTCGGCTCGGGCGCGACTTGCTGGCGTCGACTGGACGACTGGCAGAAGGCTGGCGTGCGGGATCGGCTGCACGAATTGCTGCTCGACAAGCTGCGTGCGACGGGCCAACTCGACCTCTCATATGCAGCGGTCGATTCATCGTCGGTACCCGCTGTTGGGGCGGGCGAAAAACTAGCCCGAACCCCACGGATCGCGCGCGTCCGGGTTCCAAGCATCACATCCTCTAGATGTCAGCGGCATTCCCGTCGTCGCAATCCTGACCGGTGCAAACGCCAGTGGCGTCACGCAACTGCTGCCGCTCGTCGACTCGATTCCGCCGGAGTGTCGTATTACCGCAACAAAAACACCGAGCGCTGACTCCCATTCATTGAGCGTTTAGACGCTACGCCCCTCCCTCCCAGCGACGGCAAAATGAGTACATAAATGAGTACACATTTCGACAAAAACAAATAATTTTTTATAAAAATCAACATCTTATAATATATTTTCGAGTCCTCTCCTGAGCACCACTCGATTGATAAAAAAGTCGGTTTCTAGCCGGCCTTTTTTCATTTCAGCGCCCGCATCGCGGCGCCGGCCATCGGCCCTTAGGCCCTTATGTCGGCCATTCCGATCGATAGCAGAATTAATCGTTTATCAATCGCCCTCCCCGTTGCTACGTTAGCCGCCTTGCTTTCAACGCATCCAACGAGGAGCACGACTCATGACGTCGATGAACCGCCGCGCATTCGCGCGTGCGATGCTGGCCGCAGGCCTCACTGTCGCGGGCGTACGGTCGCACGCGGAGAACGCGCCCGCCACGCTGCGCATCGGTTACCAGAAGTCGTCGACGCTCATCACGCTGCTGAAGACGCGCGGCACGCTCGAGCAGGCGCTGACACCGCTCGGCCTGCGCGTATCGTGGCATGAATTCGCGAGCGGATTGCCGCTGACCGAAGCGCTCAACGTCGGCGCCGTCGATTTCAGCGCCGACGTGGCCGATACGGTTCCGGTCTTCGCGCAGGCCGCGCATGCGCGTTTCGTGTACGTCGCGCAGGAAGCGCCTTCACCGAAAGCGCAGGCGATCGTCGTGAAGCAGGACAGCGCGCTGCGCACGCTCGCCGACCTCAAAGGCAAGCGCATCGCGGTCACGAAGGCGGCTGGCAGCCACTACCTGCTGCTTGCCGCACTCGCACGCGCGAAGCTCACGCCCGCAGATGTAGCGATCCACTACCTGACGCCTGCGGACGGCCGTGCTGCATTCGAGCGCGGCAGCGTGGACGCATGGATCACGTGGGATCCCTATGTCGCATCGGTCGACCGGAATCCCGACGTGCGAATTCTGGCCGACGGCGACGGACTCGCGTCGTACCAGCGCTACTACCTCGCGTCGAGCAGCTTCGCCGCCGCGCGACCCGACGTCGTCCAGATCCTGTTCGACCAGTTGTCGCAAGCCGGCACGTGGCTGCGCGACCACCCGCAGGAAGCCGCGAACACGCTCGCGCCGATCTGGGGGCTCGACGCGGCAACGATCGCACGTGCGAATGCGCGACGCAGCTACCTCGTCCGCGCCGTGGTCGCGCAAAACTTCGGCGAACAACAGAAGATCGCCGACACCTTCCTCGCAGCCGGATTGCTGCCCGCTCGCGTCGATACGGGACAGGCTCAGCGCTGGAATTTCACGGCAAGACGCGCGGAGCCGGTCGGCGCGTGAGTGCCTGCCACGCGCAGGGCGAATATTTTTATCACTTCGGATGAAATTGTGTTGACAGACTCCGCCGACACGCTAGAATAGCGGTCTTCGCACTGTAGCAAGCGAAACGTGCCCAGGTGGCGGAATTGGTAGACGCACTAGGTTCAGGTCCTAGCGGTGGCAACATCGTGGAGGTTCGAGTCCTCTCCTGGGCACCATCTGTATTTAAAAAGGTCGGCTTTTGCCGGCCTTTTTTCATTTCCGTGACCCGTCCTGAAATAGGTTGACACTTTTTCGCCGAAGCGAAGAGGTGCCAAGTGGAGCAAGGGATCAAGCGAACGCAGCGAGACTACAGCCTGGCTTTTAAATTGTCGGTGGTAGCGCAGGTTGAAAAAGGCGAACTGACGTACAGAGAGGCGCAGCAGCGCTACGGTATCCAGGGACGCTCGACCGTGCTGGTATGGTTACGTAAGCACGGCTTGCAGGATTGGGCCGATCCATCCGGCCGTGCGCGATCGGGTTCCACCATGCCAAAGCCAGACTCAAAGCCACTCACACCGGAGCAGCGCATCAAGGAGTTGGAGGTGCAGTTGCGCGAGGCGCAGGAGAAAGCGGCGCTGTTCGAAGCCGTACTCGACGTGATGCGCAAGGACTACGGGATCACCGTAAAAAAGCCTTCGGGCAGGTCGTCGCGCAAAGGCGGATCGAAAAGCTGAGCGTCGAGCGAGCCTGCCGCTACATGGGCATCAGCCGCCAAGCGTATTACAAGCGATGTCGCAGCGAGAAACGCCGCTGTTCGCAAGCCGAGACTGTGACGGCACTGGTACGCGACGTCCGTTTGCGCCAGCCCAGGCTTGGGACGCGCAAACTGCATCATCTGCTTGGGCCGGCGTTGGTCGAGCGCGGCATTAAGCTGGGGCGAGATGGGCTGTTCGAGATGCTGCGCGCGGCGCGGCTGCTGGTCGTGCCGCACCGGGCGTATCACAAGACGACGCAAAGCCACCATCACTACCGGCGTCATCCAAATCTGCTGAAACGCGGGCCTGAGCAAATCGTACCCACCGGTCCCGAACAAGTGTGGGTAGCCGACATCACATACCTGCCGACGGCGGGCCGGTTTGTGTATTTGAGCCTCGTCACGGATGCGTTCTCGCGCAAGATCGTCGGACATCACGTCCACGACAGCCTGCAGACCGAGCAGGTCAGTCAGGCGCTGAAGAAGGCGTTGCGCAAGCGCCAGACCTGTCAGCCACTGATCCATCACTCCGATCGTGGGATCCAGTACTGCTCGACCTACTATCAGGACATCCACCGACGTCACGGCCTGCGCTGTTCAATGACGGACGGCTACGACTGCTATCAGAACGCGCTGGCCGAACGGGTCAACGGCATCCTCAAGGGGGAGTTCCTGCTGCAGCGTCCCGCGGACCTTGAGCAGGCTGCCAAGATGGTTGAACAGTCGGTACGCATCTACAACCATGAGCGGCCACATACCGCCCTGAAATACAAAACGCCCGATGCGGTGCATCGGGCGTTCTAGCGTCTGGATACTGTCAACCTATTCCAGGACTTGACACCGGCGCCGGAATCGATGCGCAACGCGTACACCGATATCGATGACTCACGTTCGGTTCGCCGCAACGAGTTCGCGCACTCTGCCCGCCCCACCCGAACACGCCCGACCAATTATTTTCGTTCGCGACCTCAAATAGTGTTGACAGCCCTGAAAGACGCGCTATAATTTCGTTTCTTTGCAGCAAGCAGCTCACTGCAAAACGTGCCCAGGTGGCGGAATTGGTAGACGCACTAGGTTCAGGTCCTAGCGGTGGCAACATCGTGGAGGTTCGAGTCCTCTCCTGGGCACCATCTGTATTTTAAAAAGGTCGGCTTTTGCCGACCTTTTTTCATTTCCGGCGCCGGAATCGATGCGGTCGCGCTCGCGATGCTTCCGCACGACGCACACCACCCCGCTAACCGCCCCCCGCTCGCCGGATTTCGTCCATCGCCATCTTCACGAACGGCAAGTTATTACGGCCGCCACGATCCATCCCTGATTCCGCATACCCGCCCGATCACCGCACCAAATCGGGATTTCCCTAGGCTGACAGCGCTGCGCTCACGCGGTTAAATAAATCAACGTGATTTATTTAATGCACCGCCGAGCGGTGCGACATGGAAGGAGACGCCATGAGAAGCCCGCACATCGGCCAGGGAAGCAATTCGGCCAACGTGCGCCGTTACAACGAGCGCCTGCTGCTGAAGACGCTGCGCCGCGTGGGCAGCGCGTCGAAGGCCGACCTCGCCCGTCTCGCGAACATGACGGGCACGGCGGTCGGCAGCATCATCGACTCGCTCGCCGACGCGAAGCTGATCGAATTCGCCGGCCGCACCGAAGGCCAGCGCGGCCAGCCGGCTTCGCTGATCCGCCTCGACCCGCACGGCGCGTTCGGCATCGGCGTCCATCTCGACCGGATGCGCATCGAGACCGCGCTCGTCAACTTCGCCGGCGACGTGCTCGGCCGCCGCTCGCACGACACGCTGCTGCCACCCCCTGCCGACGTGCTCGAGATCGTGCGTCACGACATCGACGCGATGCAGGCCCTGCTCCCCGACCATGAACGTGCGCGCCTGACCGGCGTCGGCGTCGCGCAGCCCTACAACCTCGGTGCATGGATGCGCGAGCTCGGCCTTGCGCCCGACACGTTTCGCGCATGGGAAGACGTCGATTTCGCGGCCGATCTCGGCCGCACGCTGTCGCTGCCCGTCTTCGGCGAAAACGACGGCAATGCAGCGGCGATCGCCGAACTGTTCTACGGATACGGCCGGCAGTGCGACGATTTCGTGTACCTGTTCATCGGACCGGCGATCGGCGGCGGCATCGCGATCGACGGCGACTGCCTGCGCGGCGTGACCGGCAACGCAGGCGACATCGCCGTGATTCCGGTGCTGCCGAGCCGGCTCGCCTCCGCGCCGCCGCCACGCGGCTCGTGGGACATCCTGCTCGCGCGCGCATCGCTGCATGCACTCGTGCGCCATCTGCGCCATCACGGCGAGACGGTCGAGAACCGCGCCGATCTCGAAGCGTGCATCGCCCGCGGCCTTCCGGCCGTCGACGAGTGGATCGACGACTGCGTCGACGCGCTTGCACCGGCGTTGCGCGCGGTGCTGTGCGTGGTCGATGCGCCGGTCGTCGTGCTCGACGCCGACACCGACGCGGGCCTGCTCGACGCGGTCATGACGCGCCTGCGCTCGGCGCTGGTTGCGACCGCCCCCGAAGCACGCGGCACGCCGACGCTCGTGCGCGGCACGTTCGGCGCCGATGCCGGCGCGATCGGCGCCGCCACGCTGCCGATGTTCTTCAACTTTTCCCCGCGGGCCGGCATCCTCAAGGGCGCCCGCACCGACTCGCAGGAGGTCCACCATGTCGCGTTCTGAGTCGCCCCGTCCATTGCTCGAGATGCGCGGGATCAGCAAGACGTTCCCGGCCGTACGCGCGCTCGACAAGGTCAGCCTGACCGTCTATCCCGGCGAGATCCACTCGTTGATGGGCGAGAACGGCGCGGGCAAATCGACGCTGATGAAGATTCTGTCGGGCGCATACCGCGCCGACGCCGGCGGCGAAATCCTGATCGACGGCGAACGCATCGAGATCGACGGCCCGCTCGCCGCACGCGATGCGGGCGTCGCGGTGATCTATCAGGAGCTGTGCCTGTCGCCGAACCTGACCGTCGCCGAGAACATCTACATCGGCCGCGAACTGCGGCGCGGCAACCGGCGCTGGGGCACGATCGACCGCGCGGCGATGGCACGCGGCTGCCAGGACGTGCTCGCGCGCCTCGGTGCGCCGTTCGGGCCCGACACGCTCGTCGACACGCTGTCAATCGCCGAACAGCAGCTCGTCGAGATCGCACGCGCCGTGCATACGCGTGCCCGCATCCTCGTGATGGACGAGCCGACGACGCCGCTGTCGTCGCGCGAAACCGAGCACCTGTTCAGCCTGATCCGCCAGTTGCGCGAGGAAGGCCTCGCGATCATTTATATCAGCCACCGGATGGCGGAGATCTACGAACTGTCCGATCGCGTGTCGGTGCTGCGCGATGGTGCGTACGTCGGCACGCTCGAACGTGCATCGCTGTCGGCCGAGCGACTCGTCGCGATGATGGTCGGCCGCGACATCTCCGGCTTCTACAAGAAGCAACACGCGCAGTACGACCCCGGCCACCTGCTGCTGTCGGTCCGCGACATCGCCGACGGCGCGCGCGTGCGCGGCTGCAGCCTCGACCTGCACGCCGGCGAAGTGCTCGGCATCGCGGGCCTCGTCGGCGCGGGGCGCACCGAACTCGCACGGCTGATCTTCGGCGCCGAACCGCGCGTGCGCGGCGAGGTGAAGCTGGGCGACCGCACGTTCGGCGCCCACTCGCCGCGCGACGCGATCGACGCCGGCCTCGTCTACCTGACCGAGGACCGCAAGCGCCAGGGCCTGTTCCTCGACATGAGCGTGCGCGACAACATCAACATCTCGGTATGCAACCGCGATGCCCGGCTCGGCGCGCTCGACCTCGCACGCGGCGCCGAGCGCGCGCGCGACGCGATCGCGTCGTTGTCGATCCGCGTGCCCCATGCGAACGTCAACGTCGGCGCGCTGTCGGGCGGCAACCAGCAGAAGGTGCTGCTGTCGCGGTTGCTCGAGACGAAGCCGCGCGTGCTGATCCTCGACGAACCGACCCGCGGCGTCGACATCGGCGCGAAATCCGAGATCTACCGGATCATCAACGAACTGGCCCGTGCCGGCGTGGGCGTGATCGTGATCTCGAGCGAGCTGCCGGAAATCATCGGCGTCGCGGATCGCGTGCTCGTGATGCGCGAAGGCGAGATCGCGGGCGAACTCGGCGGCCACACGCATACGTCCATCACGCAGGAAGCGATCATCGCGCTCGCCACCGGCTCGCAGGCCGAACTCGCCGACGCGCACTGAGCCCGCTCTTTCATACCACTCTTACATTCAGGTTACCGAAATGATCAACCCGACCAAGCAGCGGAACCTCGCTTCCGCGACGGCCCAGCCGGTGGCCAACCGTACGCCGCTGTTGCGCGGCGCCGATCAACGCGCCCGCATGCAGTCGCTGATACGCACGGCCGGCATGCTGCCGGTGCTGCTGGTGCTGTGCATCGGCTTCGGCTTCCTGACCGACGGCTTCTTCACGCTGCAGAACCTGTCGATCGTCACGCAGCAGGCATCGATCAACATCGTGCTCGCGGCCGGCATGACCTTCGTGATCCTGACGGGCGGCATTGACCTGTCGGTCGGCTCGGTGCTCGCCGCCGCGGCCGTCGCCGCGCTGCTCGCCTCGACGATCCCCGGCTGGGGCTGGCTCGGCGTGCCGTTCGCACTCGTCGTCGGCCTCGTGTTCGGCGCGATCAACGGCGGGCTGATCTCGTTCCTGCGCCTGCCGCCGTTCATCGTCACGCTCGGCGCGATGACGGCCGTGCGCGGCGTCGCGCGCCTGATCGGCAACGACACGACCGTGTTCAACCCGCAACTGCCGTTCGCGTTCATCGGCAACGGCACGATCCTCGGCGTGCCGTGGCTCGTCGTGATCGCCTGCGCGGTGATCGCGATCTCGTGGTTCATCCTGCGCCGCACGGTGCTCGGGATGCGGATCTATTCGGTCGGCGGCAATCCGGAAGCCGCGCGCCTGTCGGGCATCAACGTGCGCGCGATCCAGATGTTCGTCTATGCGGCGTCCGGGCTGCTGGCAGGCCTCGGCGCGGTGATGTCGGCCGCACGGCTCTATGCGGCCAACGGCCTGCAGCTCGGCCAGTCCTACGAACTCGACGCGATCGCCGCGGTGATCCTCGGCGGCACGAGCTTCGTCGGCGGCGTCGGCTCGATCGTCGGCACGCTGATCGGCGCGCTGATCATCGCGGTCCTGACGAACGGCCTCGTGCTGCTCGGCGTGTCCGACATCTGGCAATACATCATCAAGGGGCTCGTGATCATCGGCGCCGTCGCGCTCGATCGTTACCGCCAGCGCGACTCGGCGCGCACCTGATCCCTTCCCGTCGATTCAACCTCGCGGCGCAGGCCGGTCCGCCTGCGCCGTTCGCCAACAGACCTCACGGAGACACAACGACATGTTCAAGCACACCGCCGCCCTGACCGCTGTCGCCTGCGCACTCGCCTTCGGCGCTTCCGCCGCACACGCGGCCGACAAGCCGCTCAAATCGATCGGCGTCACGGTCGGGTCGCTCGGCAATCCGTACTTCGTCACGATCGTCAAGGGCGCCGAAGCACGCGCGAAGCAGCTCAACCCGAACGCGAAGGTCACGGCCGTCTCGGCCGACTACGACCTGAACAAGCAGTTCACGCAGATCGACAACTTCATCTCCGCGCACGTCGACATGATCCTGCTCAACGCGACCGATCCGAAGGCGATCGAACCGGCGGTGAAGAAGGCGCAGGCGGCCGGCATCACGGTCGTCGCGGTCGACGTCGCCGCGGCCGGCGCGAATGCGACCGTGCAGACCAACAACGTGAAGGCCGGCGAACTCGCGTGCGACTACATCGCGAAGAAACTCAACGGCAAGGGGAACGTGATCATCGAGAACGGCCCGCAGGTGTCCGCCGTGATCGATCGCGTGAACGGCTGCAAGTCCGTGCTCGCGAAAAACGCCGGCATCAAGCTGCTGTCGAGCGACCAGGACGGCAAGGGCTCGCGCGAAGGCGGGATGAATGCGATGCAGGGCTACCTGACGCGCTTTCCGAAGCTCGACGCGGTGTTCACGATCAACGACCCGCAGGCGATCGGCAGCGACCTCGCCGCGAAGCAGCTGAACCGTCCGGGAATCGTGATCACGTCGGTCGACGGCGCACCCGACATCGAAGTCGCGCTCAAGTCCAACACGCTCGTGCAGGCGTCGTCGAGCCAGGATCCGTGGGCGATGGCGCAGCAGGCCGTCAACGTCGGCTACGGGATCATGAACGGCCAGAAGCCGGCCAATCCGATGATCCTGATCGAGCCGACGCTCATCACGCGCGACAACGTGAAGACCTACAAGGGCTGGAGCGCGCCGCGCTGATCGCGCCCCCAGTCCGCCCGCGCAACCGGGCAGTGCCCGGCCGTGTCGCCATGCGCGACGGCCCGCACTGCCCGCTTTCTTGGATCAACCGCTGTACGGCCGCGCGCAACGCCGCGGCACAAGGTTTCGACATGACGACGACGTTCCCCCGCCTGATCGTATTCGGCGAAGCGCTGACCGATTTCATCCGCGACGACGCGCAGCACTGGCACAGCGTCGCCGGCGGCTCATGCTGGAACGTTGCGCGCGTCGGTGCACGGCTCGGCGTGCCGACGGCCTTCGCCGGCACGGTCAGCCGCGACACCTTCGGCGACGAGCTGATGCGCAAGAGCGCCGACGCAGGACTCGACATGCGCTTCATCCGGCAGGTCGACCGCGCGCCGCTGCTCGCGATGGTCGTGTCGAAGCAGCCGCCCCACTATTTCTTCATCGGCGAAAACAGCGCCGACCTTGCCTTCGATCCGGCCGACTTGCCCGCCGGCGCCTTCGACGCGGCCGAGATCGTGCACATCGGCTCGCTCGGTGTCGTGCGCGAGCCGCTCGCGTCGCGCCTGATCGACGTCGCGCAGGCCGCGCGTGCGGCCGGCAAGCGGATTTCGTTCGACCCGAACTTCCGCGCGCCGATGGCTGCGCCGTCTTATCGCGGCACGTTGCGACGGCTGGCCGCGCTCGCCGACTGGATCAAGGTATCCGACGAAGATCTGCGCGGGCTGTTTCCCGAGCTCGACGAGGCGGCCGCGCTCGCGCAACTGCGCGAATGGGCGCCCGACGCGACGCTGCTCGTCACGCGCGGCGCATCGGGCATGCAGCTCCTGCATTGCGACACCGAGCTGTTCCAGCCCGCATTCCCGACTGAAGTCTCCGACACGGTCGGTTGCGGCGATGCGAGCATCGGCGGCTGGCTCGCAAGCCAACTTGCGCGCCCCGATGCGACGGCCGCCGACCATCTGCGCTACGCAGCCGCATGCGCGGCGGTGGCCTGTGCGCACGCAGGCGCCTATGCGCCGACGGCAGAGGAAGTGGCCGGCATGATCGATCGCACGGCCGGCGTCGCCGCGCTTTAGCAATAGACGGCGCCGCCGTGCCGCCGCGTCACGCGGCGGTCGTGCCGTCGCTGCCGTCCGGCGGCATGCCTGCCTTCAGCAGTTGCAGGCTCTCGTCGACGCTCAATTCCGACATCGCGTCGTCGTGCAGCGTATCGTCCGCCGCGCGGCGCAGCGCATGCAGCGCGTGCACCTTGAGCCGCACGATCGCGAGCCGCAACCCGCGCGCCGCGCATTCGGCCGCAAAGGTGCGTAACGATTCGATCGTCGTACCGTCGACATCCGGCGTTTCCTCGAGGCTCAGCATCACGGTATGCGTGTCCGGCGCGGCCTTCATCAGCGCACGCACGCGATTCAGCATCCGGTCCGCATTCGCGAAGAACAGTTGCGCCTCGGGCCGCACGATCAGCACGCCCGGCACCGACTTCGCGTCGGCATGGCTCGCGACGTCGACGAAGTCGTGGCTGTCGCGCAGCCGGCCGAGCACGCTGACGTTCGGCTCGGACAGCTTGCGCAGCGTCAGCAACAGGCTCACGCCGATGGCCGCAAGCAAGCCGTGCAGCACGCCGAGCACGAGCACCGCGAGCAACGCGGCGATCACGACGAGCCGGTCGCGATGCCACGCCCAGTACGGCCGGAAGACGGACGGATGCAACGAGTGGCTGACCGCGAAGATCACGATCGCCGCGAGCACGGGCTCCGGCGTGCGCGCGAGCTGCGGCAGCAGCAGCCAGACGATCAGCGCGACCACGCCGGCCGCCCACAGGCCGGCAAAGCGCGACTGCGCACCGGCCGCCTCGTTCGCCGACGTCGCCGAATAGCCGGCACCGACCGGCATTCCGTGCAGCAGGCCCGACACGAGGTTCGCGCAGCCGAGTGCGACGAGATCGCGGTTCGGCGACACGGTATCGCCATGCTTGAGCGCGAAATTGCGGATCGAACCGTACGACTCCGCGTACAGGATCAGCATCAGCGCGAACGCGAGCTCGACCGTCTGCATCCACGCGTTGCGGTCGAGCGTCGGCAGGCCGAATTCGAGGTGCCGAAAGTCGATATGGCCGACGATCGCGATCCCGTATCGCTGCCAGTCGATCGCGTAGCCGGCCGCGATCGACAGCACGATCACGACGAGCGTCGCGGGCACGCGCGAGCTCCGCCCGAGCACGAACAGCAGCGCCAGCGCGATCGCACCGAGCACGACGCTCGCGAGGTTCGCATGCGGCGCGCCGGCGATCAGGTCGAGCGCGACATGGGGCGCATCGCTGTGTTGCACGGAGATCGCGAGGATCTTCGGCAACTGCTTGATGACGATCGTCAGCGCGAGGCCGAACGTGAAGCCGCGCAGCACGGGCCGTGCGACGAAATCCGACATGCCGCCGAGCCGCGCGGCGCCCGCGAGCATGAACAGCACGCCCGTCATCGCGACGAGCGCCGCCGCGAGCGCGAGCTGCGCGGCCAGCGCCATCCCCGATTCGGCAAGCACGGTTGCCGCGAGCACCGCGGCCGACGACGACGTCGACGACACGATCGCGAAGCGGCTGCTGCCCGTGAGCGCATAGACGACGAGCCCCGACAGCAGCGCGATCAGGCCGGCCTGCGGCGGCAGGTTGGCGAGCCCCGCATACGCGACCGCTTCGGGAATCAGCAGCCCGGCGATCGACAGGCCGGCCAGCGCATCGAGGCCGATGCGCCGCTTGGGCGGCGGCGAAGCGGCATCGAGCGGAGCGAAATGGTCGGCATGCTGCGGGCCGGCGTCGGGACGAATCGGGGCGGTCGTCATGAGGCGGTCGGCGCCGTGCGCCGGTCAGGGCTTGACGGCGATGACGCCCGACCAGCCGGGCAGGTAGCGCGCGTCCTGGTCGTGTGCGCGGTGCAGCGCGACGTCGAGCGCCTTGGCGAAATTCTTGCGGATCTGGTCGAGCGTGATGTGCTGGCGCAGATAGTCGGCCCACAGGAATTCGCTGAACGGCGTCGCGTCCTTCGCATAGCCGCCGGCCGTGCGCAGCTCGCCGGCCAGGCTGCGGTACGGATCGTCGACGAGCCCCGTCAGCGCCTTCGGCAGATTCGCGTAGTCACGGCGCGTGCCGTCCGCGCCGAACGGATGCACCCATTGGTTGTGTTCCATCATCCGCCAGAAGATCGTGTCGTCGAGCCACGACAGATCCTTCAGCAACATGGCGTTCACGCGCGATTCGCCCTCCTCGATCAGCGCGAGGCCGAGATGATGGTGATCGGTGATGTAGTGCAGCCCGCCCGGGCCGAGGATGGCCGGGAACCAGTGCGATTCGATCGCCGCCTTGCGTGCGCGCTTGTTGAGCCCCTTCCAGTGCTTGCGCTTCGCCTTGACTTCGCGATAGCCGACCGTCATCTGCGTCGGACGCAGCGCGTCGAGCCGGACGGGAATGAGATGAACGTCGTTGCCGAGTGCCATGGTCGTACCCCATGTTGCGAAATTTCGGCAACGATACTCCTGATCGCGCGAGCCGTTAATACGTCATGACCTCGATACGCATTCGATTGACGATCTCCGACAACCGTCCGTGCCTGCGCACGACGCTGCGCTACGCGCGCAGGTCGTTGCGTTCGAGACGATGACGAATGTAAGGAATGCCATCGTGCACGACGCTCACGCGACGCATGCCGAGCTTGCGCGCGACGTTCAGCGAGCCGTGGTTGGCTTCCGCGATATCGGCGATCACGCGCGGCAGTCGCACGGTGTCGAACGCGTGACGCACGACGGCTTGCGCGGCCTCGCTCGCGATGCCGCGCCCCCACGTCGCGCGCACGAGCCGCCAGCCGATCTCGACGTCGCGCGCCCCGCCCGCATAGTCGGGAATCAGCAGGATCCAGCCGATGAACGTGTCGGGCGCGGCCTTCTCGAAGATCGACCAGTAGCCGAGGCCCGGCGGATAGTCGCGCGTGATCCGGTGCGTGACGAAGCGGCGATGCTCGTCGGGGTCGTGCCACGGGCCCGCGATGTGCCGCGTGACCTCGGGATCGCGATCCATCGCGAGGCACGCATCGAGATCGGCCAGCACGCGCGGACGCAACCACAACCTCGCCGTTTCGAGCACGGGCAGCAAGTCGGCGGAACGTTCGGTCATCGGGACTCCTGATTCGGTGACGATGTGCATCGCGCACATTACAGAACAAATACAAACAGCCTTCCGGAATGATACAGACGCGTGTCGCCTGGCTCGCGCGGCGCCGTTGCCGTTTCCGAAACAGTTCATTTCGTAGGGATTATTCCTGATTCGACGTTATCGCGCCCCACATCGCGCGGCACCGCGGCCTACACTGATCCATGCCCCCGCACCGCGCGCAGGCCGGGCCGGCATCCGCATGCCTATGCGTGAGCGCACACGCCAACGTGGAGACCTCGGACATGAGCTGGACCCGCGAACAACGCAACGTCACGATCGCCGCCTATCTGGGGTGGACGCTCGATGCGTTCGATTTTTTCCTGATGGTTTTCGTGCTGAAGGACATCGCCGCGGAATTCGCGTCGACGATCCCCGCCGTTGCGTTCGCGCTCACGCTGACGCTTGCGATGCGCCCGCTTGGCGCCCTGATCTTCGGCCGGCTCGCCGATCGCTTCGGCCGACGCCCGACGCTGATGATCAACATCGCGTGCTATTCCCTGCTCGAGCTCGCGTCCGGTTTCGCGCCGAGCCTCACCGCGCTGCTCGTGCTGCGTGCGCTGTTCGGCATCGCGATGGGCGGCGAATGGGGCGTCGGCTCCGCGCTGACGATGGAGACCGTCCCGACCCATGCGCGCGGCTTCGTGTCGGGGCTACTGCAGGCCGGCTACCCGAGCGGCTATCTGCTCGCGTCCGTCGTGTTCGGCCTGTTCTACCAGTACATCGGCTGGCGCGGGATGTTCATGGTCGGCGTGCTGCCCGCGCTGCTCGTGCTGTACGTCCGGACGCACGTGCCCGAGTCGCCTGCGTGGAAGCAGATGGAGAAGCGCCCGCGCCCGAGCCTCGGCGCCACGATCAAGCAGAACTGGAAGCTCACGATCTACGCGATCGTGCTGATGACCGCGTTCAACTTCTTCTCGCACGGCACGCAGGATCTCTACCCGACCTTCCTGCGCGAACAGCATCACTTCGATCCGCATACCGTGTCGTGGATCACGATCGTGCTGAACATCGGCGCGATCGTCGGCGGCCTGTCGTTCGGCTCGATCTCGGAGCGCATCGGCCGGCGCCGCGCGATCTTCATCGCCGCGCTGATCGCGCTGCCCGTGCTGCCGCTGTGGGCATTCTCGAGCGGCCCCGTCGCCCTCGCCGCCGGCGCGTTCCTGATGCAGATCTCGGTCCAGGGCGCGTGGGGCGTGATCCCGGTCCACCTGAACGAGATTTCGCCCGACGAAATCCGCGCGACCTTCCCCGGCGTCGTCTATCAGCTCGGCAACCTGCTCGCGTCCGGCAACGCGACGATGCAGGCGTCGCTCGCCGTTTCGCACGGCAACAACTACGGCCTCGCGCTTGCGCTCGTGGCCGGCACCGTCGCCGTCGTGATCGCCGTGCTGATCCTGTTCAGCCGCGAACGACGCGGCATCGACATGACGCAATCGGTCAATACGCGTAGCACCGTCGCCTGATTCCGCGCATTGCCGCATCGCACCATCGCGCGCGCCCCGCCTGGCCGGGGCCGCGCGTCACACTTTCCGCATTCGCACATCGAACTAGAGGAATTTATCCAGATTCCCCGCTTGCCCGCCCTGCCCGCGATTTTTTATCTTAATAAAAACGACTGTTTGAATCAGATAATCAAATCACCTGTTCGCGGCCGGGAAACCGGCATGGGAGGCGGAACATGGCAGTAAGTCAGGAGGGGCGGCCATCCGCGGGACGGCCGTCCGGGGCTCGGTCATCCGGCACTCGGCAGACCGGCGGCACGAAGGCGCGCATCCTCGATGCGGCCGAGGATCTCTTCATCGAGCATGGCTTCGAAGCGATGTCGATGCGGCAGATCACGTCACGTGCGGCGGTCAACCTCGCGGCGGTCAACTATCACTTCGGCAGCAAGGAAGCGCTGATCCACGCGATGCTGTCGCGCCGGCTCGACCAGCTCAACCAGGAACGCCTCGGCATCCTCGACCGCTTCGATGCGCAGCTCGGCACGCACATCACCTGCGAGCACGTGCTCGGCGCGATGTTCATTCCCGCGCTGAAGGCCTCGCGCAATCCCGAACGCGGCGGCCCCGGATTCCTGCGGCTGATCGGCCGCGCCTATACCGATCCGTCGCCGTTCGTGCGCAACTTCCTGACCGCGCACTACGCGAGCGTCGCGGGCCGCTTCTTCGACGCGTTCCAGCGCGCGTTGCCGCATCTGCCGCGCACCGAGCTCGGCTGGCGGCTGCACTTCGCGATCGGCGCACTGTCCGGCGCGCTCGCGGGTGCCGAGACGGAAAGCCTGATCGACGAGTTCTCGCAAGGCCGCACGATGAACGACGTGCAGATGATCGCGCGGCTGTCGTCGCTGATCGTTGCCGCGCTGAAGGCGCCGATGCCCGACAGCGCGCAGCTGTCGATCTTCGCGGCGGTGCTCGACGACGCAGGCGCCAGCGAAGCGTTCGGGTTGCCGCAGTCGGGTGCCACGACCGCCGATACGGCGACACTGCATTCCACGAACTGAGCGCGCGGGGCCACGCGCGGCGTCTTGTTCACGATTTGATTGATGCGCGCGGTCATGCGGGGCGTCGAGGCGCCCGCACCGACCGGCCGCGAAGCACGGGGCATGGGCAGGCGCCGAAGCGTCCGCCTGCCCTCGCCGAGAAGCAAAGACCGGAGACACGTCATGTCATCTTCCGCAGCAACCGCAGCGACCCAGATCCCGCCGAACACCGACGGCATCTGGTACGCGTCATATCCGCCCGGCGTCCCGCACGAAATCGACGTCGCGCAATACGCGTCGCTCGTGCAGTTCTTCGACGAATGCACGACCCGCTTCGCCGATCGCGTCGCCTACGTGAGCGCCGGCGCGTCGATGACCTACCGCACGCTCGCGCAGAAAGTCGACGCATTCGCATCGTATCTGCAGAGCCTCGGCGTGAAGCCGGGCGACCGCGTCGCGATCATGCTGCCCAACACGTTCCAGTACCCGGTCGCGCTGTTCGGCACGCTGAAGGCCGGCGCGATCGTCGTCAACGTCAATCCGCTCTATACCGTGCGCGAGCTGGCACACCAGTTGAAGGACAGCGGCGCGCAGACGATCGTCGTGTTCGAGAACTTCGCGCGCACGCTGCAGGACGCGCTGCCGGAAACGCAGGTGAAGAACATCGTCGTCACCGCGCTCGGCGACCTGCTCGCCGACGGTTTCAATGCGAAAGGACGCCTGATCAATTTCGTGCTGAAACACGTGAAGAAGCTCGTGCCGGCCTACCACCTGCCGCAGGCCGTCCGACTGCGCCCGGCCCTCGCGCTCGGCGCGCGCGTCAAGCCGCAGCCCGTGCAGACGACACGCGACGGCCTCGCGTTCCTGCAATACACGGGCGGCACGACCGGCGTCGCGAAAGGCGCGATGCTCACGCACGGCAACCTGATCGCGAACCTGCTGCAGGCGAAGGCGTGGATCGCCGACCAGGTGTCGGGCGACGTCGAAACCGTGCTCACGCCGCTGCCGCTGTATCACATCTATTCGCTGACGGTGAACGCGTTCATCTTCATGGGACTCGGCGGGCGCAACATCCTGATCGCGAACCCGCGCGACATGAAGATGGTGATGAAGATCATCCGCAACGAAACGTTCACGGGCATCACCGGCATCAACACGCTGTACAACGCGTTCCTCGACAACGAGGAATTCCGCCAGCGCGACTTCTCGAAGCTCAAGCTCGCGATGGCCGGCGGGATGGCGATGCAGCGCGCGGTCGCGGAACGCTTCCAGCAGGTGACGGGGCGGCCGGTCGTCGAAGGCTATGGGCTCACCGAATGCTCGCCCATCGTCACGATGAACCCCGTGGACCTGAACGACATGGCCGCGTTCAGCGGCTCGATCGGCCTGCCCGCGCCGTCGACCGTCGTGCGCTTTCGTCGCGAGGACGGCACCTGGGCGCCCGTCGGCGAGCCGGGCGAGCTGTGCGTGCACGGCCCGCAGGTGATGCGCGGCTACTGGCAGCGCCCGGACGAGACGGCCAAGGTCATCGACGCCGACGGCTGGCTCGGCACCGGCGACATCGGCGTGATGGACGAGCGCGGTTTCATCCGCCTCATCGACCGCAAGAAGGACATGATCCTCGTGTCGGGCTTCAACGTGTATCCGAACGAAATCGAGGAAGTGCTCGTGATGCATCCGGGCATCAGCGAGGCCGCGGCGATCGGCATTCCGGACGAAGTACAGGGCGAACGGATCAAGGTGTTCGTCGTGCGCCGCGACCCGTCGCTGACGGTCGACGACGTGCTCGCGCACTGCCGCAAGAACCTGACCGGCTACAAGATGCCGAAATTCGTCGAGTTCCGCGACGCGCTGCCGCAGACGAACGTCGGCAAGATCCTGCGCCGCGCGCTGCGCGACGAGGAACTCGCCAAAGTCAAGGCTGCGAAGCAAGGCTGAACGATCCATCGCTCCGGGAGACGCTGTCGATGAACGAAGGAATGAAGCGCCGCGCACGGCATGCCGCCGCCGCGACCGTCGCGGGCCTGCTGTCGCTCGCGCACGCAGGCCTGCACGCGCAGGAAACGGCCGATGCCGCGAGTGCGGCACACGAGGTCGCACTGCCGGCGGACCTCGCGAAAGTCACGCGCGAGCCGCTCGCGCAACAGGCAGGCTGGCTGCGCACGGCCGCGCAGCGCGGCACGCTCGCGCAGCTCGACGACGCGACGCTCACCGCGCTCTTCAAGGCGCTCGACCCGCTCGCCGTGCCGCTCTATATCCGCAATGGTCCTAACGGCTATCCGGCGTACCAGTTCACGATGGTGCGCCAGGAGCGCATCAGCGGGAAATGGTCCGACACGCCCGACCGCATGCTGGTGAAGACCACCCGCGAGCCGCTGCGCGTGTATGCGAAATGGTTGCCGGGCGGCGCGCATGCGGGACAGGAGACGATCTACGACACGACGCAGCGCAAGGACGAGATGTACGGCCATCTCGGCGGCCTGCTCGGCAAGATTCCGCTGTGGACGGCGCTCGACGGCGCGCTGGCGCGTGCGCAGTCGAATCACCAGGTGAAGGATCTCGGTACCGAGTTCATCACGAACCTGTACCTGACCGAAGGGAAGAAGTATCTCGAAGCCGGCGTGCAGCGGCCGACCCAGGTCGAAGCGAAATCGATCGGCGGCGTGCGCGTGGTCGCGCTCACCTACGAGACGCCGACCGGCCGGCCGCAGTTCTACGCGAAGAAGGAAGTCCTCGGGCTCGACCTGCACGCGCCCTATTTCCGGACCGTCGAGTCCTATGACAACGACGGCAGGATCTTCGAGCGGATCGTCATCGAGAAAATCGCGCCGGCCACTCTCGACGACACCGCATTCGACCCGAAAAACCCCGACTACGCGTTCTGATGCGTGCCGGCGCGGTTGACGCCGCGATCAATCGTCATCGTCGTCGCCGTGGTGCTTGCGCCAATGCTTGTAATAGTGCTTGCGCCACTTCCGGTAGCGATCGTCGTCGTCATCGCCGTAGTAGCCGTATCCGTAGCCCGGATAGGCGACGACGGCCGGCTGCGGCGCCACATAGACCGGTGCCGGCTCGACATAGACCGGTGCGACCGGTACGCCGATGCCGACCGACAGGTCGACATGCGCCATTGCACTGCCGGAAGCCAGCAACGCCACGCCGCCGACCCACCCTGCCCATTGCCTCATGTTCATGTTCTGCATCCCTGATACGCCAGCCCGCCCGGCGCGCGCGCTCAATGTAAGCGCACCGCACACGGCGAGGTGATACGGCACTGCGAGAGTCGTAACGCGACGTAACGAAACGGCGCTAGCTATTCGGCCGAATCGCGAAAATGCGCTGGAACGTCTATAGTGGGTTACGGTTCGACACAATCACGACTGCGCGCTTCCCTATCGAACAGGGTAGAATTCCGCCAAACGCCTTGTGGACGAATACGCCACACACACGCACAACACATTCTCTGACGCAGGCTCCTGCCGCACCTCAATGGCCAATCCCGCAGAATCCCATCCGCAAAACGACTTCATCAATTCGGCGCGCAAGGAACGTAAGCGCGTTGAAATCTATCTCGTCAACGGCATTCGTCTGACGGGGTGCATCGAGTCGTTCGACCAGTACCTGGTGATGCTGCGCACCCCCGTGGGTCTGCAAGGCATCTACAAGCGCGCGATTTCCACCATCCAGCTCGACACGGGCGGCTCGCGCCCGGGCGGCGGCGGTCCCCGCGGGCCGCGCACCGGCGGTCGCCCCGGCGGCCGTGAAGGCGGCGGTCACAGCCCGTACGGCTCGCACGGCGGCCCGCGCGAATCGCGCGGCGACGGCAGCGGCTACGGGTCCCGCGAACCGCGTGAAGGCTATGGCTCGCGCGAACCACGCGAAGGCTACGGCGCGCCGCGCGAGCCCCGCGAACCGCGCGAAAGCTATGGCGCGCCGCGCGACAGCGGCGACGCATCCGGCAACACGTCGTCGTCGGATTCCCGCGGCGGCAACGGTCCGGTGATCGTCACACGCCGCCGGCGAATCGTGCCGGACGGCCAGTAAAACAAAAGGGCAAGCCAAACGGCTTGCCCTTTTTGCTGGTGCAGCCGGCGCGGCATGTCGCCGCACCGCTGCCGGGTTCAGCGTGCCGTCGTCGGCAGGCCCGCGTCGGCCTCACGCTGCAGCGAACGCACCTGCTGCTGCAACGCGCGCAATTGCGACTGGAGCTCAGCCTGCTGCGCCTGCAATGCCGCCGTCTCGTTGCGTACGTTCTTCTGGCGATCCGCGACCGCCGCCTGCTGCTGGCGTGCGATCGAGATATCGGCCTGCAGGCGCCGTGCGCGATCCTGCGTAACCTCGATCTGTTTGTCCATCTGCGCCTTCTGCGATTCCAGCTTCGCCGCCCGCAGTTCGTTGACGGCCAGCCGCTCCGCCTGACGCGAGAAATCACGATAAATCGCTTCCGCGCGCGTTTCGTCGTACGTCTTGATCACGCGCCAGAACGCCTTCTGCTGGAACAGCGCGACGAAGTACGCACCGTCCTTCACGTTGAACAGCAGGCTCGCACCGTAGCTGCCGTTGTAGCTCGTGCGCATTTCCGTCAGCGAGTGCGCCTGAATCTGGCGCTGCAGATCGTCGACCGTGCTCGGCCCCGTCGATTCGCCCGCCTGCGGCTGCAAGGACGTCTGGCCCTGCTGATCGATCACCGGAATCGCCGCCACCGGCGCCGACGCCTGCTGCACCGCCGGCGAATCGCTGCCGGCCAGGCCCTGTGCGTACACGCCCTGCATGCCTCCCACCAGGGCGAGCAACACGCCCACCCGCCCCAACCCCGTCATATGGCTCATGAAGTTTTATTCCCGCCCGAGTCGTTGTAATTCAGCGCGATTTTATCTCATTAATTACTCGCTTTCGCGGGTCTCGGGCTCTTCGTCGAAGATCTGATATTTGCGCATTTTTTCCCACAGAACCTTACGGCTGATGCCGAGCTGCTGCGCCGTATCCTGACGACGCCAACCGTTTGCGTCGAGCGCCGCAATGACGCGGCTGCGCTCGTTCATGTCCCACTTGCTGCGATCGACAAACACCTCGGCCGCGCTCTCCACCGGCACCGGTTGCGCCGAATTGCGCGCGTGCGCGATCAGCCGTTGCAGCCGCGCGGCATCCCACCCGCCCGTCTGCCGCACCGTCACGCCGACACGCTCGGCGAGGTTGCGCAATTCGCGCACGTTGCCGGGGAAATAGCTGTCCGCGACCGAATCCGTCAGCCAGTACGGCAGATCGGACAACTCCGCGAGCCGCTCCTCGCCGACGACCTGCGCGACAAACGACTTGAACAGCGCGATTTTGTCGACTGCGCCGCGCTCTTCCAGCGACGGAATGCTCAGCTCGATCACCGCGAGCCGGTAATAGAGATCGGCGCGGAACAGCCCATCCTTGACGAGTTGCGGCAGCTTCTTGTTGCTCGCCGCGACCAGCCGGAAATCGACCTTGACCGGCGCCGTCGCGCCGACGCGCAGCACCGCGCCATCTTCGAGCACGCGCAGCAGCTTGACCTGCTGGTACAGCGGCAGGTCGCCGACTTCGTCGAGGAACAGCGTGCCGCCGCCCGCCTGCTCAAAATAGCCTTTATGCGCAACAACCGCGCCCGTGAACGATCCTTTCGCGTGACCGAAGAACAGCGATTCGAACAGGCCGTCGGGGATCGCGCCGCAGTTCACCGGCACGAATTCGCCGTGCCGGTAGCGCGAATGCTTTTCGTGCAGCAGTTGCGCGATGCGTTCCTTGCCGACGCCGGTTTCGCCGTGCAGCAGCACGTTGGTGTCGCAGTCGGCGAACGTATCGACTTCGTGCAGCAGCGCCTGCATCGATTCGGAGTGCGCGACGAGTTCGGACGGCCGCGACGTTTCGGCCGAGTGCGCACGCAGTTGCGTGACGAGCTTGCCGATCATGCCGCGCAGCTCGGCGCACGTGAAGTCGAGCGGCAGGATGTGCGAATAGTCGGGCGGGTACTGCGACGCGTCGTTGTCGCGCGCCGCGCCGACCCAGACCACCGGCATGCCGATGTTGGCCTGCCAGTCGCGCAGGAACGCGGCGCCGCCCTCGATCATCGTCACGCTGATGATCGCGAGCGACGGCCGCAATGCGGCGCGCTCGGGCGAGATCTCCGCGTTGTCGGCGCGGATCACTTCGACGTCGAAGCTCGCCATGCACCGGGCGACGCGGTCGACAATGTCCGCCTTGCCTTCCCAGACATACAGGTCGAGCTCTTCGATTGCGGGCGTGGTTCTCATGTTTCGGGTGCGGCTTCAGTTATTGACGAGTTGCTCGGCATTGCAGGTCAGTGACCGATTGCGGGCGACGGCGATGCCGCCCGCTTCGATGACGGAACGCTCAGGCATTTATTGGACAAGCATGGGATTGCCGCATTTGATCGAGTCCGGTGTGTTCGTGACATAGGCATTCCCCAGGCTCAGGCCGAGCAGGCCCGTGACCGAGGTCAGGAGCGAATCGATCGGTTGCAGGAGGAGCGGGACAAGCGTGCTTCCCAATGCAGTCAGAAGCGGCCCGGTCAGGATATCCAGCAACGGGTTCAGGATGCCGGCCAACACCGATGCCAATCCGCCGCTTGCCGACACGGAGACCGACAAGCCGCTGCCGACGATACCTTGAACCGCCGGCGACAGGAACTGGTCCGTTCCCGTGCCCAGCATGTACGGCGACGCCGGACTCGGCGAAGCGGATGAACCTGGGCCGGGATACGTGAACGTCAGCGGCGTTGGCGTTTGATTGGCAACGGGAACCGTCAACTGTCCGGGCTTGAGGCTGATATTGACGGATATCTGGTTCAGGTTGATCAGCCCCAGCGTCAACACGTTGAGCGCTGAAATCACCGTATTGAGCCCCAGCAAGCTGAGCAGGCTCTGCAGGTTCACTGCGACCAGCGTGATCGGGGTTCCGCTGCCGGTCGTATATCCGGAAGGCGCGTTGAGGTTGATCGGCGTATTCGCCGAACCGCCGATGTACACGGCCACGACCCCGGTCTGCACGTTCACCTGTGCGGTCTTCGTGCCGTCCGCGGTGCAGGTGACGGACATCAGGCCCGCCGTCGCCGGCGCCACATAGGCGGTGATCGGCAATTGCACCGCGGCAAGCGGCGTCGCCGTGCCGGACGAGCAACTGCCGCCCGGAAAGACCAGCGCGCCGTTCGAGCAGGTCGACAGCAGCGAGATCGACGTATTGAGGAACACGTTCCCCTGTGCGGTCGACGTGTTGGTCGTGCAATTGGTGGTCGCGCAATTCGCCGGCCCGGGCGGACCACTCGCGGTGGCCGGCGGGTTCGCGCCGAGCTTGACGGAACCCGACACGGTCACGTTGAGCAACGGTGCGAGCAAGGTCGGCGTCTGGACCGTTACGCTCGGGATGCTGACCGAATTCGTGCCGTTTGCGAGCTGCAATGCAGTCGACAGCAAGCCGAGCGCATTGACGCTGGCGTTGACGGCGGAGCTTCCCGTCGCCGTTGCAGCGGAAACCAGCTGACCGAGCGCGATTTGCGGCCCGCCGCACACGCCGCCGGAACAGAGAGCGACGACGATCGCGTTCAGCACGTTCAGGTTCGCGCCGACCAGGTTCTGTTGCGTCGCCGCCTGGACTGCCGCATTGGCCAGTTGACCCAGCGTCACGGTACCGTTCAGCACGGACGTGCTGGTGCCGACCGGCAGATTGGCGAGAATGCCGGCCAGTTTCAGATTGACTTGCGCAAGCCCCTGATAATCGACGAGCTGCAGGCTCAGCGGATTGGGCGTACCCAGCAATGCCTGGAGCAACTGGTTCGCCAATCCGCCGTTCAACGCCGCCAGCGATGTGGTCAGCGTAAAGGTGTCGGTCGGCACGCTCTTCGCGATCGCCGACCCGCTAATCGTCACGCCATTGATAAAAATTCCGCTCACGGGCTCGGACACAGTAACGCAGACGGCGTTGACCGATTGACCGGCACTGACGGCGCCACCCGATAGGCCCGCGCATTGGTTATTGGCTGGCAGCGGTGCTCCCGAGGTACGCGTAAACTGTGCGCTGCCGCCGCTGGTTGGCGGCGGACTCCAGATGCCGCACGTCACCGTTGCAGTCGATGTTCCCGACAGCAGGCTCGCCGGCACATTCGTGACTTGATTGACCGCAGTCGTAGCGGCCGTACACGTGGCGTCGCTGGCAACCTGTGTCACTGCGGAGAGCGCGGCAGTATCGGCGGCGGCCTGCATATGACGTCGCTCGGCATAATAGCGACCGATATCCGTCGCGCCCAGCACGATGACCGCGATCGCCAGGAAAATCGTCGCCATGATCGCAGCGCCGCCACGCTGATGACGTATTCCCAGGTAGCCCGCCCGGCTCCGCCTAGCCATGTGTGATTGGACTGCGCGCATCACCACCTCGCTTACTGCGCACTTTGCCCGCCGCCCGACATGCCGCTGGCGGAGCCGAGCTGCGAACTCATCGAATCCGGAATCTTGTTCTTGAACGAGTCGAGATAGCGCTGATAGACGAGCGACGCGACATCTCCCAGCACCGGTTGCGTTGGAGCCGCCGCGCGATTGTCGCGCTGCATCGTGAGCCAATCCCTAGCAGCGCGCCCGACGTCCGACGCGTACGGTCCGTCTACGGCTTGCGCATAGGCGGCCGCCGACCCCGCCATCCAGACAATCGCTCCCAGCACCGCGATCCGGCCTGCATACACGTTTCGATGATGTTTGTTGTTCATGTCGTTCCCCGGATGTCTGTTTACTGTGCAAAGCGCTGTAACAGCGGCACGGTCTGGTCGTAACCGAAATTGTTCGCCATCGGTGTAATGGGGGTCGTGGCGGCATGACGCGACACCACCGGCGGCGTCGCGACAGCGCGTTGCTGCGCACGTACCGCCGCGACGATCTTCGCGGCGTCACCGTTGATGTCCTTGCGAATATCCGCCGGCAGATGCTGCTGGTTCATCAACCGCTGAGCATCCTGTGTGCGACCGGCCGCAATCAGATAAAGCGCGAGGTTGCTGACGATCTTCGGATTGCGCTGATCCAGTTCGGCTGCCTTCATTAATGGCACCCGTGCACCAACCACATCGCCGCTACGCAGCTTCGCGTACGCGAGATCGGAAAGCAGTGACGCATCGGTCGGCGCAAGATCCGACGCTTGTGCAAGCGCCTGCGCCGCGCGATCGAAATCCCCTGCCGCACCCGCAATCAATCCGAGCCCGCGATAGCCTCGCGCGGCGAGCGGCGTTTTCAGCAGTTGCGTGTAGACGGCCGCGCTCGCGACCGGCTGGTCAGTCATCCGCAGCGCGTCCGCACGTAACAGGATCGACTCCGGGATCACACCATATGTCTTGTCGTAGGCGTCGATGTGCGCAAGCGACGCAAAGTAGAGCCCCTGTGCCTGCATTCGTTGAATCAGGCCCAGATACATTCCCGGCGTATCCGGCACGGACTGTTTCTGATCGGCCGCCTGCATCAACGCCGCCCTCTCGGCCTGTGCGTTGACCCCATACCCGTTTTCCTTGGTCGCGCACGCGCCGAGCAACAGCATCGCTGCCACCACCACACCCGCTTGCGCTGTCATTTCGCAGATCCGCTTCATCGTCTTTCCTTCCGCCGTCAATGATGCGCCGACAACGCGCGCGTCACTGCCAGCATGCCAGGCCCGGCCGTCACGATCAGCAATGCGGGCAGTAACGTCAGCACCATCACGCCAGTCATCTTCACGGTCAACCGACCGATCCGTTCGCGCAACATCGCACGTCTCGTCTCGCGCAACCGGTCCCCGAACTGCCTGAGCGGCTCCTGCACCGCACCGCCATGCTTGTCGACCTGAATCATCAGTCGCACGATCGCACGCAGATCCTCGTTGTCGAATCCGCCAGACAAACGCTGCAACGACTGCTCACGCGTCCGGCCCGCTGCGAACTGACGCTGCGCGATCCCCATCTCCGACGACAGTACCGGCATCATTCCGCGAAAATCGTTCGTCACAACCTGCAGGCTCTGATCGAGTGACAACCCGACACCCTGCAGCAGCCGCAGCATGTCGACGAGCAACGGCAGTTCGTCGATCACGCTTTGCCGACGCGAGGTCGCACGCCGCCGCACGTAAAGCTTCGGCAACATGAAGCCGAGCCCGAAGGCAGCGAACATCCCAAACATCCACATCCCGCCCTTCATCCGCCCGCTCCCGAAGATCGCGAACAACAGCGGCAGCGCGATCCCGCATACAACCCGCGCGCTCAGGAACAACCCGCGCATGCGCGCGTCGACATAGCCACATTGCTCGAGCAGGCGGCGATCCTCTTCCGCGACGGCATATTTTCCAAACCCGGTATCGAGCCAGCGCACGCCGGCTGCCGACAACCGATCGAGAAACCGTCCAACGCGCTGCCCACCACGCACGTCGGGTTTCTCGGGCGTCTCGCCGTCCGGCGCAGGCCGCGCTTTCGCTGCCTCAAGCGCAGCCATGCGTCGGTCCAACGCATCGACAAGCGCGCGCTCGGCACGCGTTGCGGCGCTCGCACGCAACAGCGCGATCATGCCGAACAGCAACACGCCGAGTGCGCCGGTCGCCAGGGCAATCGCTCCGATCTGAGTCGCTGTCATAGCATCACCTGAGCCGAGCCATTCGATATAGCCAGACACTGCCGGCCAATTGCAATAGAAACGCGAACATGAGGAGCGTCCGTCCACCCGGATCGTTCCACATTCCATGCAGATATTTCGGATTGTTCAAAATAATGAAACTACCGATCGCGATCGGCAACATCACGAGCACAAAGGCTGACAGCCGCGTCTCGGCCGACATCGCGGTCAGTTCGCGCTCAGCCTGCTCCAGATCGCGCATGAACACGGCCATGCGCTCGAGCATCACGTCAGCGCGCCCCCCATACTTCACCGACAAGCGCAGCACGGAGCCGACAAGTTCGAACTCCTGGGTCCGGTAAATCTTCGCGATATGCACCATCGCACGATCGATTTCGACACCGCCGCGCAGCATCCGCGATACATGATCAAGACATCCGCGAAGCGGTTCCTCAGTCGTCAGCAGTGCCGACTGAAACGCTGCCGGCACGCTGTTGCCAAGTGTCACGAGACGCACGATCCCGTCGAGGAACGATGGAATCTGCCGGACAATCTTCAACCTACGCCGCTGAATTCGCGACGCGAGCCAAACGCCGGCAATCGAGCTGCCGCACGCGAGCGCGGCGAAGCACGCCAGCGCGCCACCACGGCTGCCCGCGAAGCCCGCGACAACGACCAGCACGACGAGCGCCGCCAGTGCCTTGCCGCGTGCCCCCTCGATCCCCGCCCGACTCGCGAAATTGGTCAGATACTCACTGGCCACCGCATACCAATGCGCCGAGAATGAGCCTGTCGACGCATTTCGCGCGATGCCAGGCTGCGCCGCAATATGTTGTCCGCCTGCCACTGCGGACCGGACTGCCTGTGTCGCGGCCTTAGCACGCATGCCCGGGTCGAGCCGGCTGTCGATGAAGCGCTTCACGTCGGTCCGCACGCGCCGGGTCTCTGCGTGACGCCACAGCATCATCGCAGCCGCGACGCACAGCATCGCGATCGCCAGCACCCACACCATCGCGCTATACATTGAAGCCCCCGCCGCCACGGCCGAACCCGCCGCCGAAGCCGCCACCAAACCCGCCCTCGCCGAATCCGCCGCTCGTCAGCGTCTGACGGAAGCGCGCAAGCTTCGGCGAATGCGGATAAATGCCCAGCGTTTCCCAGTGGTCGACTTCCTCGCCCTCCGCCGTCACGCGCGCCTCGTAGCGATAAAGCTCCTGCGTCGCGATGATGTTGTCGGACAGTCCGGTCACTTCGGTGATCGACAGGATCCGCCGACGCCCGTTCGACAGGCGCCCGATCTGCACGATGAAGTCGATCGCATTCGCGATCTGCCGGCGCAGGCTCGACTCCGTGCCCTGGAAGCCCGCGAAGCCGGCCAGCATCTCGAGACGGTACAGACACTCGCGCGGCGAACTCGCGTGCACGGTCCCCATCGAGCCGTCGTGGCCGGTGTTCATCGCCTGCAGCATCTCCAGCACTTCGCCGCCGCGCACTTCGCCGACGATGATCCGGTCCGGGCGCATCCGCAGCGTATTGCGCAGCAGGTCGCGAATCGACACCACGCCGGTGCCGTCGAACCCGCCCGGCCGGCTCTCGAGCCGCACGACGTGCGGGTGGTTCAGCGACAGCTCGGCCGTATCCTCGATCGTCACGACACGCTCGATCTCCGGAATGTGGAACGCGAGCGCGTTGAGCAGCGACGTCTTGCCGGAGCTCGTCCCGCCCGATACGAGAATGTTGCAGCGTGCCTCGACGGCTGCCTGAAGCAGCGTGTTGATCTCTTCGTTGAAGGTCCCGTTGGCAAGCAGGTCGGACGGCTTCAGCGGATCCTTGCGGAATTTCCGGATCGATACGACCGGACCGTCGATCGACAGCGGCTCGATCACGACGTTCACGCGGCCGCCGTCCGGCAACCGCGCATCGACCATCGGGTTCGATTCGTCGAGACGGCGACCGATCGGCGCGAGGATCCGTCGCACGATCCGCAGCAGGTGCGCGTTGTCGGTGAAACGCACCGGCAGCTTCGCGAGAATCCCGTGGCGCGACACGTACACGTCGTTGTAGCCGTTGATCAGGATGTCCTCGACGGCCGGGTCCGCAAGCAGGTCCTCGATCGGCCCGAAGCCCGCGAGCTCCTTCGTCAGCGCCTCGGCAATCGTGCGCACTTCGTTTTCGTTGAGCGGGATGCGACGCAGGCGCACGAAGCTGTCGATCTCGAGATCGACGAACTGGTTGATCGCCTGGCGGGACCATCGGCCGAACTCGGCGCCCAGCTCTTCGATGCGCGTCAGCAGGTGCTCGTGCGCGGCATTCTTGATGTCGTGGAAATGCTGCGTCTGGGAGAACGGCGCTGCGCCGTCGGCGAATTGAATGTCGTGTGCCATCGCTTACGACCGCTTGGACGAGGGTTGAATGAAGCGCTTCAGCGCGGACAGGCCGGATGCCGGACGCGGTACGGCCGATCTGACCGATACGCCCGGCAGCCGCGTGGCAAGCGACTCGAGCGCGCGTACGTACGGGTCGCGCTCCGCCATGTCGACGATGAGCCGGCCCTGGTTCGCGGCATGGCCGATCGCGACGCGTCGCGACGGCAACGTGCCGACCAGCGACAGCCCGAGACGCTCGGCGATCTGCGCGGGCGTCAGGTCGAGTGCGGGGTCGTACTGGTTGACGACGAGCCGCACGCGATCGGTCTCGACACCTGCGTCGCGCAACCCGGTCAGCAGATCTGCTGCCGACACGATCGACGCAACGCCCTGATCGCAGACGAGCCACGCTTCGTCGGCCGAGCTCGTGATCTGCGCGACGAACTCGCGATTCGAAAAACCGCCGAGATCGACGATCTGCTGATCGAAGAATGCGCGGAAGCGGTTCAACAAACCGGCGCACGACGCGTACGACACGTCGCGCAATGCGCCGAGATCGGCCGGCAGCGTCGTCAACGCGACACCGCTCTCGTGCCGCGTCAACGCGGTATTCACGAAGGTCCGGTCGATGCGGCGCAGGTTGTGAACCGCATCGATGAAATGGAATTCGCAGCGGGTATTCAGGAACAGCGCGCCGTCGCCTGCCGGCAGCCCCAGGTCGACGAGTGCGGTCTGGCGACCTGCGGGGGTGCCGCCGTTCGGCACGCCGCCCGCCCCCGCGCTCGACGCGCGCTTCTGCAGCCAAACGGCGAGATTCGCCGCGAGCGTGCTGACGCCCATGCCGGCGCGTGCGCCAAGCAGTGCGACGACCTTGCCGTGGCGGCTCGCCGGCTCGCCGACGTTCGCCAGCAGCCCGCGCGTCGTACGCAGCGCCTCCTCCGCCGGAGCCGACACGTCGATGAAATCACGCACGCCGGCGCGCAGTGCGGCAAGCGTGCTCTCCGGATGCGCGAGCGAACCGAGCGCGACGATCGGCAGCCCCGGGTGCGTCGCGCGAACCGCTGCGGCGGCAACGCTCGCGGCCGGGCTGCCATCCGAGAAGTCGATGAAGACGAGCGCCGGATTGAGGCCGGTGATGCGCTGTGCCAGTACCCCCGGCTCGAGCGACGCAGCCTCGACCGCGCCGGCCGACACCAGCGTATCGGCCAGCCAGCGGACATGCGCTTCCTGTTGCGATGCGCAAACGAAATAATCGGTCACGGCGGGTTCACACAATGATTGGATTCGCGCGTTCATGTCGAACACCCCCGATTACGCATGGCGTGCCGAAGCATCGCAACGCGCGATGCTTCGCACTCATTTCGAAAATCCCGGTGCCGCGTCCGGCGATGCGGCGCCACCCAGATACGACTGCCAGACCGGCCCGTTGCGCTGTTCGGACAGCTCACCCGGCGTCGCAGGCAGCACCGCGCCCTTCGCGATCGGTGCGACGAGATGCGGTGTGACGATGATCAGCAGCTCTTTGTCGTTCTGCTGATAGTTCATGTTCTTGAAGAATGTCCCGATGATCGGCAGATCGCCGAGCAACGGCACCTTGCTCACGTTCGACATCGTCTGGCGATCGATCAGGCCGCCGATCACGAAACTCTCGCCATCGCCAAGCTCGACCGTCGTATCCGCCCGGCGGGTCGTGATGCCCGGCACAGCGACACCGCTGATCGTCACACTGTTCACGAAATCGAGCTGGCTGGACTCGGGCGCAACCTTCAGCGCGATCCGCTGCGGGCTCAGCACCGTCGGCGTCAACGAGAGTCCGACGCCGTATTGCTTCCACTGGATCGCGGTCGAACCGAGCCCTTGCGGAGACGGAACAGGAATCTCGCCGCCCGCGAGGAAACTGGCGCTCTGTCCGGACAGCGCGACGAGCGTCGGCTCCGCGAGCACTCGGGCAAGATTGTTCGCCTCGAGCAACGACAGGTCGGCGAAGATCCCGCGACCCGCTGCATTCACGACCAGATTGAATGCGGACGAAACGGGCGAGCCGAGCGTCGGAATGTATCCTGCCGTGCCGGGGGACCCACCGTTATACGATTGCACACCGCCGGGCGAGAACGATCCGAACGAAAAGCCGTTGCTCTGCTTAAAGAAATTGAACCCGACCTGCTTGAGCACCGAGCGGCTGAATTCGACGACCCGTACGTCGACCTGCACGACGCTCTTGCCCGCGACCGTCGATCGATCAATCACGGTGCCCTTCCCGCTCATGTTCTTGCCGACCGCAGCCGCACGCGCATGCGAATCGAGCGACGCCGACGAACCCTGCAGCACTGCGGTGCCACCGTATGCATTCACGCGCGGCGTGGAACCGTCGAGCACCGCTTGCGCAGCCGCGTCGACGACCTCGACGCTCCAGACCGTCGGTTCGTCGTGACCACGCTCCCACAGCATCACGTTTGTCGCGCCGGGCGCCTTTGCGGTCAACAGCACTGAACCGGAACGGCTGCCCTTCATGATCAGCACGTCGGCGATCGCCGGATCGCCGACCGCGACACGTTGCAGCGTGCGGCCCGCCGAAATCTGCCGCTGTGCGCCGACCGCGAGCTCGATCGTGCCGGCCGCGCTCGCGAACGATGCGAAAGTCATGGTGCAGATAGCAATCACGAATGCAATCAGTGAGTTTTTCATTGTTTGGTAGACCGTCACGCGGCCCTATGCTTGTCGTCGCTGGTATCGATGGCCGTCGATGTCGTTCAATAGGCAACCGTTTCCGACCGGCCGCCACGGATCACTTCGATGCCGCTACCTCCCCCCCGCTGAATCGCAGGCGGCAGACGCGACGGCAACGGCGGCACGTTCACGTTGGCCACCGGTGTTTTCGGTGTACCCGACAACTGTTGCAGCGAGACGCCCGCCGCAGCGAGTGCCGACGGCGACAGTTTGTTGTCCGTACGTACTGCAACCGTTTGAGTCGCAAGCTCGTCGTCGCGCGGGTTACGCAACGCGAATGTCAGACGGCCGCTCGCTTCGCCGAGCGTCAGCGCGTCGACCTGCGCGGTCGGCACCGCGAGGACCGCGATGCGGGTACCGGATGCTTGACCATTACTGGCGTTGTTGTTGCCGCTGTCGCGCTCGGGTGTCGCATCACCAAACGACAGCACGCGCACCTTCGATAACAGAAGCCGCGCCTGCGTCTGCGAAACTTCGCCGTCGAGCATCGTGCCGCCGCCCTCGCGTTTCAGGTTCAGGAACACGTCGACGAAATTGCCGGGCCGCAGGCGGTTGCCAACAGCATTGGTTTCATCGACACGCACGGCGACCGCACGCTCGCCCGGCTGCACATCCTCGGCGAGCCCCGACACCAACGCACCCATTACGACCGGCGACGATGCCGGGATGTCCGCAGCCGGCACCCGGCCAATGAGTAGGGACGGATCTGCAAATGATCCTGCCGGCGCCGGCGCAGTAGGCCGAATCTTCAGCGCATCCGCAGTGATCGGCTGCCCGGCAGGCAGCACACGAGTCGCAACCACTACCGGAACCGGACTTGCCACGACGGTTTGCTGGGCCAGCCCGGGGTTCGGCGTACTGCGTCCGAGCATCCACGCGTAAATTCCAAGCAATACGGCGATCGCAATCAGCAGCCCTGCAATGATTTTCGTTAAGTTGTTGGCCATGTTGTTATGTGCGTGCCGGAATAAAAGTCCGATAAATTTCTTGCCCGATTCACGCGTTCGCTCATCTGCCGCGTCACGATGCTTACGTCAAAGGAGCGATTGCGGAATCTGAACGACCGCCGTACTCGTCAACGGTTGAGTCAATATGCTTCCCAGGAATGGCATGCTGGTCATCCAGCTATCGGGGCTGTAATTCACCGTGACCGACAAGCAGTACAACGACGGCGGAGTCGACTTGTCATAACTGCACTGAGGCGCCGCGACCTGCGGCGTGCCGACATTCAGCCAGCCCACGACGCTCTGTGCGGTCGTCGTCGCGTTCGTAATGCGTGCAGCAAGACTTGGGGCATAGCTCAATCCGGCCCGTGCGCCCTCGCTGGCAGCAAACGTCAGGCTCTGCTGGATCGTGAAAATCATCCCGAAACTGACGATGCCGTAGAAAACCACGAACAGCAGCGGGAACACGATCGCAAACTCGACAGCCGTCGCGCCACGCTGCCGTCGCTGCCCATGCGACTGTTTCTGTCGTTTCATCGCACAGCCCCCGTTGCAACAAGAAAGACGACCCATGCAGCGGCCGGCGCCGAGAGGCAGGCCACATAGGGTGTTGCCCGGTAGCTTCCGAGCGCCATCGCCGGCGTGTCCCGGCGCCACAATGCGCCGATCGATGTGCGCGACAGCAGCATCAGTGCGAGGGCATGAATTCCGGCGACAAGGCTTCCGACGATCCAGACCCATAGCAGCGCATTCGGGCCGCACCACACGCCGATCACGGCAAATATCTTGACGTCCGCCGCGCCCATAATGCGTAACAGAAAAAACGGAAAAAAGGCGGCCAATCCGACCAGCAGACCGATCATCGCCTGCTTCGGGAGAGTGCCAAACGGACTGGCGTTCAAATACGCTCCACCCAAGCCACAGGCCAACCCCGTCAGGACGAGCGAATTCGAAACGCGTCGAAAACGGATGTCGCTGGTTGCGACGAACGCAGCCCAGACCAGAAACACCCCGCTGAAAATGAAATATGCCATCGCACCACAACCCGCAACGAATGTCGCCGCAGGGGAACTGCCAAAGGGCAATTCCCCTGCAACAACACTAAGCCGGCCTCATGTTTCGAGGCCGTACAAATTAACGTCAGGTAGGTTACGAAAAGATTTTGGCAGCCGAGCAGTTCGCGCCCGCCGGGGTCGTGAGACATGTCCCGAGGTTGGTGAACATATTGCCCAGATTAGTGCCGATCGAAGAAGCACCAGCCAGGATCGCGATAGCAATCAGACCCGCAATCAGCCCATACTCGATCGCGGTAACCCCGTCTTCTTCCCGAAGGAAGCGAATCATCAATGCTTTCATTTTATTCCTCGTGCCTGTATTTACGATCTTTGGCCTTTTATACGTATACGTCCCCGCATATCTGGCCGTTGCCCCGCGCCGTTCGCCACATCTGCTGCAGCGACAACCGGGTGCGCTTTCTTTATAGGTCGCCCCGAAGGGCATTGCTCACGATTTGATGCAAGTTAACATTCGCGATAGTGACCCTCCTCGAACGTTGTGTACCGAACCGTACATTTCCTTACATCTGCTCCCGATTCTATATCCGAACCGATTTAGTTTCCAACCTCTTTTAACGACTCCGTCGGAAAAAAAGTCTTCAGGAGCACAACGTATTTGTACGGCGTTTCGGTACGACTTACACATAGGATTTACGATAGGTTAGATGTGCACACCTAATCCACCAGTAAAACAATTGCCTTGTCCACCAAGCCGGCTCTCCGCCCACGTTACGCCGCACGCGTAACGCCAATGTTGTGACGTTACGTTACGAAACGGCCGAAATCGTTCTCATTCGCCAGCGCTTAAACAGATTCAACAATCTTTCAATTTCCACCACTTCCTTTCCCGACAAGGAATTGCCTCGTTTAAAACCGGTTGTCGAACTGTCGGGCGTCGAAATGGCACGACAGTTGCAGAGTAGTCCTCGCACCACTCAACACAACGCAGTTCACAACACATTTTTAATGCGAGGAAGAAATGGACATTAAGGTTATCCCTCATGGCGTGTTCCGGACGACTCTGATCGCGGCCACCGTTGCAGCCATGCTCTCCCTCTCCGCGTGCGGCGGCTCCGGTTCCATCAGCCACGGCCTCGGCGGCGGCTCGAGCTCGGGCGGCGGCACTTCCGGTACGAGCGGCACCTCGGGTACGAGCGGTACGTCCGGCACCAGCGGCAGCTCGGGCACGAGCGGCACGTCCGGTACCAGCGGCAGCTCGGGCACGAGCGGCACGTCCGGCACCAGCGGCACGTCGGGCACGAGCGGCACGTCCGGTACCAGCGGAACCTCGGGCACGAGCGGTACGTCCGGCACCTCCGGTGTGTCGGCGAACCCGGTGGGAACTGTCCTCGCAAGCACCAGCAATATCGTCACGACTGCCGGCGGCGCCGTCTCCAACCTCGGCTCCGCCCTCGGCAGCCAAACGCTGCCGGGCGTCAATCCTGCCACGACGCAAGCCGCGGGCGGCATCGTGCAAAGCGTCGGCGGCGCAGTGACCGCACTCGGCAACGGCCTCGGCAACGGTCTCGGCCAGCTCGGCGCAACGAAGGATCCGGTCGGCACCACGCTCGCCAGCACGGGCGGCGTAGTCAACCAGCTCGGCGGCGCAGTCACGCAGACTGGCGCGCTGGTCACGAGCCTCGGTAGCGGCCCGCTGTCGCCGCTCGCACCGGTCACGGGGGCCGTCGGCGGCCTCGTGTCGACGCTCGGCGGCGCCGTATCGAACGGCGGCACGACCCTCGGCAATGCACTGTCGACCGGCCCGATCCAGCAAGTCACGCAGACGGTCAGCTCGGCCATCACGCCGATCACGACGATGGTCGGCCAGACGACCCAGACGATCGGTACGGCGACTGGCCTCGGCGCCCCCGTCAACACGCTGCTCGGCACGGTCGGCAACGGGCTGAACCAGGCCGGCGCGCTGCTCGCGTCGACAGGCGGCAACCCTGTCACGACGGGCCTCGGCAACACCGTCTCGGCCACGGGCAACACCGTGAAGGCCGTCGGCGGCCTGCTCACCGGCGGCACCGGCGGCGTGACCAATCCGCTCGCACCGCTCACCGGCCTCGTCTCCACGGTTACTGGAGCACTCGGCGGCGCAACGGGTGGCGGCAGCGGCCCGCTCGCTCCGGTCACCGGCCTCGTCTCCACGGTCACCGGTGCACTCGGCGGCGCAGCAGGCGGCAGCAGCGGCCCGCTCGCACCGGTCACCGGCCTCGTCTCGACGGTCACCGGCGCACTCGGTGGCGCAGCAGGCGGCAGCGGCAGCCCGCTCGCTCCGGTCACCGGCCTCGTCTCGACGGTTACCGGCGCACTCGGTGGCGCAGCAGGCGGCAGCGGCAGCCCGCTCGCTCCGGTTACCGGGCTCGTCTCGACGGTCACCGGCGCACTCGGCGGCGCAACCGGCGGAACGAGCGGCAGCCCGCTCGCACCGGTCACGGGTCTCCTCGGCGCAGTCACGGGTGCCCTCGGCGGCGTGACGGGCGGCGCAGGCGGCAGCAGCCCGCTCGCTCCCGTGACGAACGCCGTCTCGACGGTCACCAGCACGGTCGGCGCACCGGCACTGACCGGCGGCACGGGCGCCGTCACGAACTCGGGCTCGTCGTCGAACCCGCTCGCGCCGGTCACGTCGCTGATCGGCGGCCTGCTCGGCGGCACGCACGGCAAGTAATCCGGCATCCATTCATCGAAAAGACAGCGAGGAGTCCATCATGTCCCAGCAACGTTCCATCACGACCGTCACCCTGCGCCAGTGGCGCGTGCCCCTCACCGCCTTCGCCGCAGCCTGCCTGCTGGCCGCCTGCGGCGGCGGTGGTGTCAGCGCGACGCCGTCCAGCAGCAGCAACAACAATCCAAGCACGAGCGGCACGCCCAGCACGAGCGGCACCAGCGGCACGTCGACCGGCACCAAGGGTGTCGTCAGCACGGTTGGCCAGACGGCCACGGACCTCGGCAGCACGGTCGGCAACATCAGCCTGCCGGGCCTCGGCGACGGTGTGACGAAGGGCGTCGGCAGCACGCTCTCCAGCACCGGCACGATCGTCGGCGCGGCCGCCGATGCCGTGAGCAACGGGCTGGGACAGATCGGCTCGACGAAGGATCCGGTCGGCACGACGGTGGCCGGTCTCGGCAATGTCGTCGGCGCGACGAGCAACACGGTGTCCGGCCTGAGCTCGACGGTGAAGGCGCTCGGCACAGGCCCGCTCGCACCGCTCGCGCCGGTCACGACGCCGGTCGGCACCGTGCTCGACACGGTCGCCAACGGCCTGACGGCCGCCGGCACGACGATCGGCTCGACGCTGTCGTCGGGCGCGGTCCAGCAGGTCACGCAACCGATCAGCTCGGCGATCACGCCGCTCGTGATCACGGCCGGTCAGGTCACGCAACAGGTCGGCACGACGACCGGCCTCGGTCAACCCGTATCCGGCCTGCTCGGCCAGATCGGCGGTGCGATCAGCTCGGCGGGCAAGCAGGTCGCGGGCACGTCGAGCCAGCCGCTCGTCGGCGACGTCGGTCAGCTCGTGACCGCGGTCGGCAACACCGTGACCAACGCAGGCGGCCTCGTCAACCCGAACGGCCCGAACGGCGCGGCACCGATCCCCGGCCTGATCACGAGCCTCGTCGGCGGCTCGACGGCGACCGTCCAGGGCGGCACGTCGTCGGGTTCCAGCTCGACGAACCCGCTCGGCGGCCTGCTGTCGGGTCTCGGCTCGACGCCGCTCGGCTCGCTCACGGGCGCACTCGGCGGCGCAACGGGCGGCGCGGGCAGCGGCCCGCTCGCTCCGGTCACGGGCCTCGTGTCGACGGTCACCGGCGCACTCGGTGGCGCGGCAGGCGGCAGCGGCGGTCCGCTCGCCCCCGTCACGAATCTCGTGTCGACGGTCACCGGCACGCTCGGTGGCGCGACAGGCGGCGCAGGCAGTGCAAACCCTCTCGCGCCCGTCACCGGTTTGCTGAATACTGTCACCGGAGCAGTGGGCGGTGCAGCAGGATCGGGAGGCGCGAGCCCGCTCGCGCCGGTCACGTCGCTGGTCGGCGGTGTCACGGGCACGGCATCGTCGGGTAGCGGCTCGACGGGCCTGCTGGCACCGGTAACGGGGTTGCTGGGCACGCTGGGCAGCGTTGGCAAGTAAGGAGGACGGTCGCACCATCGCAGCCGGAGCGAATGGCGCGGCCGTACAAACACAACCGGCATGGCGGCACGCGGCGCGCGACACCCTGGTGTCGCGCGCCGGCATTACAAAGAAGACGAAAAGCAAGGCCTACGAGGAAGAACAATGAAATCCAGACTCGACAGATGGATGATGCTGCTCGCCATCGCGGCAGCAGGCACGGCACATGCACAATCGCGCGTCGGCGGTAACCCGCTCGACTCCCTTCCCCAGATCAACGCACCGAAGACCGGCCCGAACGTGACCGTGCAGGTCGCCCCGCAAGCGCCGCAACTGCAGGAGTTGCTGTCGCGACACCTGACGCCGTCGACGTTTCAGGTCGAAGGCGTGAAGTCGGTGCCGTTCGAGGAAATCTCGCGTCGCTTCACCCCGCTCGTCGGCAAGGACATCACGATCGGCGACCTGATCGAAACCGCCAACGGCGTGACGAAGCTGTACCAGGAACGCGGCTACGCGCTGTCGTTCGCGTTCGTCCCCGCGCAGACGTTCGAGAATGGCGTCGTGCGCATCACGGTAGTCGAAGGTTATGTGTCGGACGTCAAGATCACCGGCAAGCCCGGTGCGATGGAACCGAAGATCCGCGCGATCGCTGCCCACATCACGGACGATCGCCCGCTGCGCCGCGCGACGTTCGAACGCTACGTGAACACGTTCGGCCTGCTGCCCGGCCTCACGGTGAAGGCGAATGTCCCGCCGCCGCAAACCACCGATGGCGCCACGACGCTCGAACTCGCGGTCGACCGCAAGCCGTTCAACATCGGCACCGGTATCGACTTCAACCACCCCGGTGTCCAGGGCCTCATCACCGCGACCGAAAACGGCCTGACGCGGTTTGGCGAGCAATTGAGCATCTCGGCGCTCGCGCCGCCCGGACGTGACAAACAGACCTACTTCGCGTTCAGCGGCGCGGTACCCGTCGGCAGCAGCGGCCTGATCACGCGCCTCGACGCAAGTACGTATCGCGGCAAGCCGACCGACAACCCGGGGCTGCCGTCGACCGTCGAGCGCACCGTGAAGAACGAGAAACTGGGTCTTTCGGCATCCTATCCGATTCTGCTGAACAACCAGCGCAGCCTGCTCGGCACCGTGTCGGGTTACGCATCGCACAACGAAGATCGCTACCAAAGCCAGGTCAACGGCAATACGCTCGACAACCGGTCTCAAGTTCGCGTGCTGCAACTGCAACTCGACTACACCAGTGTCGAACCGAAACAGGTGCGAAAACTGAGCATCAACGTGGCCAAGGCGTTCGACGTCCTCGGCGCATCGAAATCGCAGACCGGCCTGGTTAACGGCGTGGGTGTCACGTATGCGGATCCGATTTCGCTGACCTTCGTTCGTACCGGCGCGACTGTCACGCAAACCAACGAATGGCCGTTCCGGATCGGCACGTCGGTTTCGCTGACCGGCCAATACAGTCCCGACTCGCTGCCGACGTCCGAACAGATCTCGTTCGGCTCGACGCGCTACGCGCTCGGCTATCAGCCTGGCGAAGCGTCGGGCGACTCGGGCTGGGCGATGTCGCTGGAGGTCAACCGCGGCTTCACGCCGGGCTGGACGTATCTGAAATCGATCACGCCGTACGTGGCCTACGACATGGCGCGCGTGTATCTGCACTCAGGCACGCCGTCGCCGAACCGCATGTCGTCGGTCGGCATCGGTGTGCGGTTGTCCGACAGCCGCTTCTACAGCCTCGACCTGAACGTTGCGAAGCCGATCGGCGACGCGCCCGTCGAAAGCGCGTCGCGCAGCCCGCGCATCAACGCCGCATTCTCGTATCAGCTGAACTGATCGGACACCAAACAGCCCGCGTCACGCGGGCTGTTTCGATTAGAGTCCCCTCTATCAAACGTGGCGCGCGGTTTCACGTATTCTGGCGAAGCTCGCAACATGCCCGCCCCATGCAGACGGGCGTGCGGGCGAATCGAACACGACATGCAAAACAAGGAGGATGACAATGATTCAACTGACCCGCCCGTTGCGTGCAATCGCCGTTGCCGGTGCACTGCTCGCCTGTGCAGCCCCCACGTTCGCACAAGCCGACAATCCCGTCGGCATGTGGCAGACGATCGATGACAACACCCATCAACCGAAGGCACTCGTGCAGATCGCCGAGGACGGCGACGGTGCACTGACGGGCAAGGTCGTCAAGGGCCTCGGCGCGAACGATACGCCCGATCGCCGCTGCACCGCCTGCACGGACGAGCGCAAGGATCAGCTCATCAAGGGCATGACGATCATCAAGGCAATGAAGAAGGAAGGCGACCACTGGGACGGCGGCAACATTCTCGACCCGGAGAACGGCAAGGTCTACAAGTGCAAGATGACGCTTGAAGACGGCGGCCAGAAACTCGTGGTGCGCGGTTACATCGGCGTATCGCTGCTCGGCCGGTCGCAGACCTGGATTCGCCAGCAATAACACAGCGCGCGAAGACGCGCGGCTCAATGAAAAATCGGCCTGCGACGAAGTCGTCAGGCCGATTTTCTTTGGATGCGGGCGCAACAGAAGCCGACTGGCATCACGCCGCACGCTTCAGCGAGTCGGGCGCATAGCCGCCCGGTGTGCGATACGCGGGTACCGCGTTGCTACGTGCCTCCGCCGCCTTCGATTGCGTATGCTTGCGCATTCGCGCGGACAATTCGTTGCACAGATCCACGCCCGAATCGCCATAGAGTTCACGCATCACGCTCAACAGCGTGCCCGTCTCGTGCCAGACCTTGAAGCGGCGATGGCATGTCTGATACGACGGGTAACGGCGCGGCATGGCGGACCACGTTGCGCCACTGTAGATCACCCAGAGCACGCCGTTCAGGACGGCCCGCGTATTGGCTAGCGGACGGCCGCGCAACTCGGTGCGCGGCTGCATTTCGGGCAGAAGCGGCGCAACACAGCGCCACTCGTGGTCGGTCAGATCGCGATACGGTGTCATGGACATCTCCAGCCTTGGTAACCATGACACAACGATATCGGCTCACCTCAACGATGAATATAAGACAAATCCGAAAATACCCCGAGATTGCATGAATTTGACCGGAATTGACGTTTGAATCCCGTCAATTACCGGACAGCGCAATCAGGTCAGCGACGTATCGACGATGCGACGCGGCGTCTCGAGATACTCCTTCGACTGCATCTCGACGATTCGCGACACCGTGCGCGCAAATTCGTTGGCCATCGGGCCTTCGACGTACAACTGCTCCGCCGGCACCGCCGCGGACATCAGCAGCTTGACCTTGTGGTCGTACAGCACGTCGATGAGCCACGTGAAGCGACGCGCCTCGGACGCCATCCGCGGCGACATCTGCGGCACCTCGGACAGCACGATCGCATGGAAACGGCTCGCCAGTTCCAGATAGTCGTTCTGCGATCGCGGGCCGCCGCACAGCGTCGCGAAGTCGAACCAGACGACACCGTCCGCCTTGCGCAGCGCCTTCAGTTCGCGCTTCTCGATATGCAGGATCGGGCTTTCATCGGGTACCGCCGCGAGCTTGCCGAACGCATGGCGCAGTTCGCGATCGGCGTCCGCGCCGAGCGGCGTGTGATACATCTTCACCTGCGCGAGCGTGCGCTGGCGATAATCGACCCCTGCGTCGACGTTCAGCACGTCGAGCTTGTCCTTGATCAGCGCGATCGCCGGCAGCATGCGGTCGCGATGCAGGCCGTCCGGATACAGGTCGTCGGGATCGTAATTGGACGTCATCACGAACTGCACGCCGTTGTTGAAGAGGCGGTCGAGCAGACGGTACAGGATCATCGCGTCCGCAATGTCCGACACGTGGAATTCGTCGAAGCAGATCAGCCGGTAGCGCTTCGCGATGCGCCGCGCGAGCTCATCGAGCGGATCGGCCTGCCCTTTCAGTTCCTCGAGCTCGCGATGCACTTCGCGCATGAATTCGTGGAAATGCAGGCGCGTCTTGCGCTGCACGGGCACGACCGCATAGAAGCTGTCCATCAGGAAGCTCTTGCCGCGGCCGACGCCGCCCCACATGTAGACGCCGCGCGGGAGGTCCGGATGATTGATGAGCTTCTTGAACGCGTTCGAGCGACGCGCCTTGTACTCGACCCACTCGTCGAAGCAGCGCTGCAGGCGATCGACGGCCGCGCGCTGGGCGGGATCGGACTGATAGCCGCGCGTGGTCAGCTCGCGCGTGTAGTATTCGGTGACGTTCATCGGGCAAACCGGAAAGAACGAAGGCGAGCGGGAAACCCCGCCCGCCTTCGTCAAGAGACGGCTGCGCCGGCCGGCGGCCGGCAGGCGCTACGCCGTGCTCAGCTGTTCAGCGAGCGCTTGTCGACGGCGAGCGCCGCTTCGCGCATCACTTCCGACATCGACGGGTGCGGATGGCAGATGCGGGCGATGTCTTCCGACGCCGCCTTGAATTCCATCGCCACCACGGCTTCCGCGATCAGGTCCGACGCATTCGCGGCGATCACGTGCACGCCGAGCAGTTCGTCGGTCTTCGCATCCGCGATCATCTTCACGAAGCCGTCCGGCGCGTTCATGCCGAGCGCGCGGCCGTTGATCGAGAACGGGAACTTGCCCGACTTGATCTCGCGGCCTTCCGCCTTCAGCTGCTGCTCCGTCTTGCCGACCCATGCGATTTCCGGGTACGTGTAGATCACCCACGGAATGCAGTTGTAGTCGATGTGCGGCTTCTGGCCGTCGATCACTTCCGCGACCAGCACGCCTTCGTCTTCCGCCTTGTGCGCGAGCATCGGGCCGCGCACCACGTCGCCGATCGCGTACACGTTCGGCACCGCCGTACGGCAGTGGTCGTCCACGTCGATGAAGCCACGCTCGTTCGCCTTCAGGCCGATGGCCTCGAGGCCGAGGTTGTCGGTGTTCGGCACGCGGCCGACCGACACGATCAGGCGGTCGGCGTCGAGCGTCTGCGCGTTGCCGTCCTTGTCCGTGTAGGCGATCGACACACCGTTCTCCGTCGCCTTCACTTCACCGATCTTCACGCCGAGATGGATGTCGAGGCCCTGCTTCTTGAACAGCTTGGCCGCTTCCTTCGCGAGCGCTTCGTCGGCTGCGCCGAGGAATGCCGGCAGCGCTTCGAGCACCGTCACTTCGGCACCCAGGCGGCGCCATACCGAGCCGAGCTCGAGGCCGATCACGCCTGCGCCGATCACGGCGAGCTTCTTGGGCACCGAGTCGAACGTCAGCGCACCTTCGTTGTCCGACACGATCTTGTTGTCGACCGGGATGCCCGGCAGGTGACGCGCCTTCGAGCCCGTCGCGATGATCACGTTCTTCGCGGTGACGACTTCGGTTTCACCCTCGCCGCTCACTTCGATCTGCACGCCGGCGTCCGTCTTGCCGGCGAACTTGCCATGGCCCTTCAGCCAGGTGATCTTGTTCTTCTTGAACAGGAACTCGATCCCGCTCGTCATCTTCTCGACGATCGCATCCTTGCGGCCGAGCATCTTCGCGACGTCGATCTTCACGCCATCGACCGTGATGCCGTGGTCGGCCAGGTGATGCGACGTGTTCTCGAACTCTTCCGACGATGCGAGCAGCGCCTTCGACGGGATGCAGCCGACGTTCAGGCAGGTGCCGCCGAGCTTCAGCGCGCCGGCCGGGTTCTTCCACTTCTCGATACAGGCAACGGTCTTGCCGAGCTGCGCGGCGCGAATCGCGGCGATGTAGCCGCCGGGGCCGGCGCCGATCACGACGACGTCAAATTCCTTGGACATGACAATCCTTTCTACTTGTACGCCCGCGGGTTCGCGCGTGTACGCGAACCCGCGGAGCGGGTCGATGCAGTGAAACTCGGCTTACAGGTCGAGCAGCAGGCGGGCCGGATCTTCCAGCGCATCCTTCATCGCGACAAGCGACAGCACGGCTTCGCGGCCGTCGATGATGCGGTGGTCGTACGACAGCGCGAGGTAGTTGATCGGACGGATCACGATCTGGCCGTTCTCGACGACCGGACGTTCCTTCGTCGCGTGCACGCCGAGGATGGCCGACTGCGGCGGGTTGATGATCGGGGTCGACAGCATCGAACCGAACACGCCGCCGTTCGAGATCGAGAACGTACCGCCCGTCATTTCCTCGATCGACAGCTTGCCGTCCTTCGCCTTCTGGCCGAATTCGGCGATCTTCTTCTCGATCTCGGCGAGGCTCAGCTGATCCGCGTTGCGCAGGATCGGCACGACGAGGCCGCGCGGCGAGCCGACAGCGATACCGATGTCGAAGTAGCCGTGGTAGACGATGTCGTTACCGTCGATCGACGCGTTCACGAGCGGGAACTTCTTCAGCGCGTGCACGGCCGCCTTCACGAAGAACGACATGAAGCCGAGCTTCACGCCGTGTTCCTTCTCGAACTTGTCCTTGTACTTGTTGCGCAGTTCCATGACCGGAGCCATGTTCACTTCGTTGAACGTCGTCAGGATCGCATTGGTCTGCTGCGATTCGAGCAGACGCTCGGCGATACGCGCACGCAGGCGCGACATCGGCACGCGCTGTTCCGGACGGTCGTTCAGCCACGTCGCTGCCGACGCCGGCACCTTCACTTCCGGCAGCGCCGGCTTCGCAGCAGCGGTCTTCGCCGGTGCGGCGGCCGGAGCAGCCTTCGGTGCGCTGCCTGCGGCCAGCGCGTCGCCCTTCGTGACGCGGCCGTCGCGGCCCGAACCTGCGACGTCGCCCGTCGACAGGCCCTTCTCCGCCAGCAGCTTCGCTGCGGCCGGCGATGCGGCGGCCGAGCTCGATGCCGTTGCGGCGGCCGGCTGTGCGGCCGGTGCGGCTGCAGCAGGCGCTGCTGCCGGCTTGACTTCGGCGGCACCTGCCGCTGCTTCGGCAGCACCTGCCTTTGCTTCGGTGTCGATCGTCGCGATCAACTGATCGGCAACCACCGTGTCACCGTCGTTCTGCAGCACTTGCGCGAGCACGCCCGCTGCCGGTGCCGGCACTTCGAGCACGACCTTGTCGGTCTCGAGTTCGATCAGGATTTCGTCCTGCGCGACTGCTTCGCCCGGCTTCTTCTTCCACTGCAGCATGGTCGCTTCCGAAACCGACTCCGAAAGCTGGGGGACTTTGACTTCTACGATAGCCATGTGATTTTCCTGGATGCTTAATCTGGGGTATGACGAGGTTCGTGCGATTCCTCCGGCCGATGCGGCGCGCCACGCGCCCGGCAGGCCAAGGAAGACGGGAAAGCGCCGCGCGCCTTCCCGTTTCGCTTCCGTCGGTTATTTCGCGATCGATCCGCTCTTCAGGCGGCCGAATGCCCCTTCGATCAGGGCCTTCTGCTGCTCGTAGTGCTTCGCGTAGTAGCCAACCGCCGGCGAGGCCGAAGCCGGACGGCCGCTGTATGCCAGCTTCTGCCCTTCCTTCATGCCTTCCTTCAGATGGTGCTCGACGTAGAACCAGGGGCCCTGGTTCTGCGGCTCGTCCTGCACCCAGACCACTTCAGTCGCGTTCTCGTACTTCTTCATTTCGGCTTCGAACTGCTTGTGCGCGAACGGATACAGCTGCTCGATCCGGATGATCGCGACGTCGTTCGCCTTCGCTTCGCGGCGATGCGCGACGAGGTCGTAGTACACGCGGCCCGAGCAGGCCAGCACGCGCTTGACCTTCTTCGCGTCGATGCCGCCGTCGGTTTCGCCCAGCACCGGCTGGAACGAACCCTTCGCCAGTTCCGACAGGTCCGACACCGCTTCCTTGTGACGCAGCAGCGACTTCGGCGTGGCGACGATCAGCGGCTTGCGGAACAGGCGGATCATCTGGCGGCGCAGCAGGTGGAAAATCTGCGCCGGCGTCGTCGGCTGAACGACCTGCATGTTGTGATCTGCACACAGCTGCAGGAAACGCTCGATACGCGTCGACGAGTGCTCCGGACCTTGCCCTTCGTAGCCGTGCGGCAGCAGCATCGTGAGACCCGACACGCGACCCCACTTCACTTCGCCCGACGAGATGAACTGGTCGATCACGACCTGTGCGCCGTTGACGAAGTCGCCGAACTGCGCTTCCCACAGCACGAGCGTGTTCGGCTCGGCGGTCGAGTAACCGTATTCGAAGCCCAGCACCGCTTCTTCCGACAGCACCGAGTCGATCACCGTGAACTTCGCCTGGCCTTCGGCGATGTTCTGCAGCGGCACGTACGTACCGTCGTTCCAGCGCTCGCGGTTCTGGTCGTGCAGCACCGCGTGGCGGTGCGTGAACGTGCCGCGGCCCGAGTCCTGGCCCGTCAGGCGCACCGAGTAGCCCGATGCGACGAGCGACGCGAATGCGAGGTGTTCGCCCATGCCCCAGTCGAGCGGCTGGTCGCCACGCGCCATGTTGCGGCGGTCGTTGATCACACGCTCGACGAGCGGGTGGACCTTGAAGTTTTCCGGGACCGTCGTGATGCGCTCACCGAGGCGCTTCAGTTCGGCGAGCGGCACGGCCGTGTCGGCTGCGTCCGTCCACTTGCGGTTCAGGAACGGAACCCAGTCGACCGCGTACTTGCTCTTGTAGTTCGACAGGACCGGGTCGACCGTGTGGTGACCGTCGTCCATCGCCTTGCGGTATGCCTTCACGTAGTTGTCGGCATCTTCCGCGGTGATCACGCCCTGCTGCACGAGTTTCTCGGCATACAGCGCACGGGTACCCGGGTGCTGCGCGATCTTCTTGTACATCAGCGGCTGCGTGACGGCCGGCGTGTCCTGCTCGTTGTGACCCAGCTTGCGGAAGCAGACGATGTCGATCACGACATCCTTGTGGAACTGCATCCGGTAGTCGATCGCGATCTGGATCGCGAGCACGACGGCTTCTGGATCATCGCCGTTCACGTGCAGCACCGGCGCTTCGATCATCTTGACCACGTCGGTACAGTACAGCGTCGAGCGCGCATCGCGCGGGTCCGACGTCGTGAAGCCGATCTGGTTGTTGATGACGATGTGCAGCGTGCCGTGCGTGCCGTAACCGCGCGTCTGCGCGAGGTTCAGCGTTTCCATCACGACGCCCTGGCCAGCGAAGGCCGCGTCGCCGTGGATCTGCACCGGCAGCACTTGCAGGCCGTCTTCGTCGCCGCGACGGTCCATCCGCGCCTTCGCGGAACCTTCGACCACCGGGTTCACGATTTCGAGGTGCGACGGGTTGAACGCGAGCGACAGGTGGACCGGGCCGCCTTCCGTCGACACGTCCGACGAGAAGCCCTTGTGGTACTTCACGTCACCGGCCGGCAGGTCGTCGACGTGCTTGCCTTCGAATTCGGCGAACAGGTCGGCCGGCATCTTGCCCAGCGTGTTGACCAGCACGTTCAGACGGCCGCGGTGGGCCATGCCGATGATGATTTCCTGCACGCCGCTCTTGCCTGCGTGCTGGACGACTTCGTCCATCGCCGCGATGAAGCTTTCGCCGCCTTCGAGCGAGAAGCGCTTCTGGCCGACGTACTTGGTATGCAGATAGCGCTCGAGGCCTTCCGCTGCCGTCAGGCGATTCAGGATGTGCTTCTTCTTGTCGATCGAGAACGACGGCGTCGCACGGGTCGACTCCAGGCGCTCCTGCCACCAGCGCTTCTGTTCCGGATCGCTGATGTACATGTACTCGGCGCCGATCGTGCCGCAGTACGTGTCGCGCAGACCCTTGACGATGTCACGCAGCGAAGCCTGGTCGAAACCGAAGTACAGGTTGCTTGCGCTGTACGTCTGGTCGAGGTCGCCTTCGGAGAAGTCGTAGAACGCGGGTTCGAGTTCGGGAATGGCGGGACGTTCGCGACGCTTCAGCGGATCCAGATTGGCCCATTGCGAGCCGAGGAAGCGGTAGGCGCTGATGAGCGACTGGACGTGGACCTGCTTGCGCGCGGTCGCGAGGTTGCTCGTGCTTTCGCGCGGAATGAAGGCATTGGCCTTCGCGCGCTCGGCGAACGATTCGACGATCGGGAAATGAGCGACGTCATTGGCATTCGAGCCGTCCGTTGCAGGCACGTTCTGCAGCGCGTCGAAATACTCTCGCCAGTTCTCCGGCACCGACGCCGGATTGTTGAGATATGCATCGTACAGTTCTTCAACGTACGAAGCATTGCCGCCGAACAGATAGGAGTTCAGCTGAAACTGCTTCATTACATCTGACATTTTACGCTCACCTTTCTTCGAGCTTCTCGAGAAATAGCGGGTTACTCAACCTTCCGCGACACGGCCTGACCGTTTAGCGGATTGCGAATCAAGTCTTGCTTGGAAGGACCTAAAACTTGCGTGCGCGCAGCATATCACAGAACCGATACCGGAGTTCACGGGGAAATGTGCCTGAAAGCGCCGCGCGACGGGGTTTTGCCGGATTGCCACGACCCGCGGGAACAGTGTTTTGCGGGTAATCCGGTTGCGCTTCGCGCAGATGCGGAAAAGGCTGCCCGAAGGCAGCCTTTTCCGTGACGCAGCGAACGGTCGAAATGCTTAGTCGACCGCACCTTCGCGGCTCGCGCGGCGACGCTCGTGCTCCTTCAGGAAGCGCTTGCGCAGGCGGATCGACTGCGGCGTCACTTCGACGAGTTCATCGTCGTCGATGAATTCGACCGCGTATTCCAGCGACATCTGGACCGGCGGCACGAGACGCACGGCTTCGTCGGTACCCGACGCACGCACGTTGGTCAGCTGCTTGCCCTTGATCGGGTTCACGACGAGGTCGTTGTCGCGGCTGTGGATGCCGATGATCATGCCCTCATACAGCGCGTCGCCCGGCTTCACGAACATGCGGCCGCGATCCTGCAGCTTCCACAGTGCGTAGGCCACCGCTGCGCCGTCGTCCTGCGAGATCAGCACACCGTTGCGGCGCTCGAAGACCGAACCGTCCTTGACCGGCGCGTACGAATCGAAAATGTGGCTCATCAAGCCCGTGCCGCGCGTGAGCGTCAGGAATTCGCTCTGGAAGCCAATCAGGCCACGTGCCGAGATCTTGTATTCCAGACGCGTGCGGCCGCGGCCGTCCGACGCCATGTCGAGCATTTCGCCCTTGCGGCGACCGAGCTCTTCCATCACGCCGCCCTGGTGTTCGTCTTCGAGGTCGACGGTCAGCAGTTCGTACGGCTCGTGACGCACGCCGTCGATTTCCTGCATCACGACGCGCGGACGCGACACGGCCAGCTCGTAGCCTTCGCGGCGCATGTTCTCGACGAGAATCGTCAGGTGCAGTTCGCCGCGGCCCGACACTTCGAACACCGTTTCGTCGCCGGTGTCTTTCACGCGCAGCGCGACGTTGTGGTTCAGTTCCTTCATCAGACGATCGCGGATCTGGCGGCTCGTCACGAACTTGCCTTCGCGGCCTGCGAGCGGCGACGAGTTGACGAGGAAGTTCATCGTCAGCGTCGGCTCGTCGACGGTGATCATCGGCAGCGCTTCCGGCGTATCGACCGCACAGATCGTCGCGCCGATGCCGACGTCTTCAATACCGTTGATCAGCACGATGTCGCCCGCTTCGGCCGACTCGACCTGCACGCGCTCGAGACCCTTGAACGACAGCACCTGGTTGATCTTGCGGTTCAGCACGTCGCCTTCCGGGCCGAAGCGCATCACGACCGGCTGGCCCGGCTTGATGCGGCCGCGCGTGATGCGGCCGACGCCGATCCGGCCGACGTACGTCGAATAGTCGAGCGACGTGATCTGGAGCTGCAGCGGCGCTTCCGGATCGGCCGGGCGAACCGGCACGTGCTCGAGGATCGCCTCGAACAGCGGGCGCATGTCGCCGTCGCGCGCAGCCGGGTCGAGCGACGCGTAGCCGTTCAGGCCCGACGCATAGACGATCGGGAAGTCGAGCTGCTCTTCGGTCGCGCCGAGCTTGTCGAACAGGTCGAAGGTCTGGTTGATCACCCAGTCGATCCGCGCGCCCGGGCGGTCGATCTTGTTGACGACGACGATCGGCTTCAAGCCGAGCGCCAGCGCCTTCTTCGTGACGAAGCGCGTCTGCGGCATCGGGCCCTCGACGGCGTCGACCAGCAGCAGCACCGAGTCGACCATCGACAGCACGCGCTCGACTTCACCACCGAAGTCCGCGTGCCCCGGCGTGTCGACGATGTTGACGTGCGTGCCTTCGTATTCGACCGCGCAGTTCTTCGCGAGAATCGTGATCCCGCGCTCTTTTTCGATGTCGTTCGAATCCATCACCCGCTCCGCAATCTGCTGGTTGTCGCGGAAGGTGCCGGACTGGCGGAGCAGTTGGTCGACGAGCGTGGTCTTGCCGTGGTCGACGTGGGCGATGATGGCGATATTGCGAAGGGCGCGGGTCATAGAAACCTGGAAATCGTTTGAACGCGCAAACGCGCGCGCTCGTTTTTCACGGGGCGCGCGCGTTGCAGCTTGAAGAGCCACAAATTATAGCACGTGTGCGTGTCGATAGCTGAGCCTCGCGTTGCAACGCAGCAAAACGGGCAGCGCAGCGCCCTCTCCCGAATCGGCCAACCCTCGTCCGCCCCACCGCGGCCGGCCGAAAAACCTTATCAAAATAAGGGATTTTCGCCGCACAGAGCGCGCGTTTTGCCGTTCGATTAACATTTGCCGCGGCAAGCAATTGTGCCTATACTGCTGCCTAGTCAACTATTGCAGCTTCAGGGTTTTATGTCGGATTCTTCTACCCAACCGCCCGTTTCGCCGCTGTCCACGTATCAGATGAACGACAGCGTCGGCTATCTGATGTCGCGCGTGAAATCCGTGATGACCAACCTCGTCACGCAACGCACGCAGGAAGAGCTCGGCATCACGGGCACGCAGGCGAGCATGCTGTTCATGATCGCGGTCGGCAAATGCTCGACGGCCGCCGAGCTCGCGCGCGAATACGGGATCGATGCGAGCGCGGTCACGCGCCTGCTCGACCGGGTCGAGAAACGCGGCCTGCTGTCCCGCGTGCGCAGCATCGAAGATCGTCGCGTCGTCCGCCTCGAGCTGACCGACGAAGGCCGCGCGCTCGCCGAACGGCTGCCGCCCATTTTCCGCAGCGTGCTCGACCAGGTGCTGGACGGGTTTACGCCGGAAGAAGTCGGGTTCCTGAAGAGCATGCTGCGCCGCATTCTCAGCAACTATTGCGAGACGGCCGGCAGTAGCATCGCGTAATAGTTGCCATAACAATTACTTTTGACAGATTAATGTAAGGAAATCCTTGCAGTGTCCATCATTCATTCCGAGTCAGGGGTCAGCGCGATGAAATCCTCCCCGTTGTCCGTGCGCGGCGGGTCGTACCGCGCTGCCGTCGCCGCCGCGGTCGCCGCATTCGCACTGGCAGGCTGCGCAAACTACATCGGCATCAAGAGCGACAAGCAGATCGCCCCCGCGTCGCAATTCGAGTCCGCCCAGAGCATCCCCGCTCAGGGCGGCCAGTGGCCGGCGCTCGACTGGGCCAACCAGTTCGGCGATCCGCAACTGCCGAAACTGATCGACGAAGCGCTGCAGGGCAATCCGTCGATCGCGCAGGCGCAGGCACGCATTGCGAAGGCGTCGTCGTACATCGAGTCGTCGCGTTCGAACCTGATGCCGAAGGCCGAAGCCAGCTATTCATGGACGCGCGAGCTGTACTCGTCGAACGCGCTGTTCCCGCCCCCGTACGGCGGCCAGTGGTACAGCGAGAACAACGCGCTCGCGAGCGCGTCGTGGGAACTCGACCTGTGGGGCAAGAACCGCGAACGCCTGCACACCGCCGTGTCGCAGGAAAAGTCCGCGGAAGCCGACATGCAGCAGGCACGCATCACGCTCGCGTCGTCGGTCGCACGCACCTACAACTCGCTCGCGCAACTCTATGCGCTGCGCGACATCGCGCAACGCGAGATCACCAACCGCCAAACGGTCGGCAAGATCACCGACGGCCGTGTGTCGGCCGGCCTCGATACCAACGTCGAACGCCAGACGGCCCGCGGCAACATCGCGACGACGCAGGCTTCGCTGTCGGACCTCGACGGCCAGATCACGACGGTGCGCTACCAGCTCGCCGCTTTGCTCGGCAAGGGGCCAGATCGCGGGCTGCAGATCGCCGCACCCGTGATGAACCCGACCGCCGAAGTCGCGCTGCCCGGCAACCTGCCGGCCGATCTCGTGTCGCGCCGCCCCGACATCGTCGCCGCGCGCTGGCAGGTCGAGGCCGCGATGCACGACGTCAAGGAAGCGAAGGCCGAGTTCTTCCCCGACGTGAACCTCGCGGCCGGCTTCGGTTTCGATGCGTTCGGCTGGGGCAAATTCCTGAACTTCGCGAGCCGCCAGGCCCAGTTCGGCCCGGCGATCCACCTGCCGATCTTCGATGCCGGCGCGCTGCGCGCGCAGCTGAAGGGCCGCTATGCGGACTTCGACCTGTCGGTGGCGAACTACAACCAGACGCTGATCAGCGCGCTGAACGACGTCGCGACGCAGGTTGCATCGATCCGCGCGGTCGACCGCCAAATGGGCGATGCGCAGAACGCACTCGACGCGTCGACGCGCGCCTACGATCTCGCGGTGATCCGTTACAAGGCCGGCCTGTCGCCGCAACTGCAGGTGCTGACCGCAGACAGCAACCGCCTCGCCTCCGAGCAGACGGTGACCAACCTGAAGATGCGCCGTCGCGACATGCAGCTCGCACTGATCAAGGCGCTGGGCGGCGGGTTCGATGCGACCGGTACGCCGCTCGCCGCGCCCGACGCAGCCAAGCCGACAAAACAGGCCGCCAACTGATCCGGCGCCACCACTACGCAGACACTCGAAATAACGGACGGAGAGAATCGCCATGAGCGACCAACAAAACGCGGCCAGCGCGCAGCCGCAGAACAACGGCAAGCGCAAGCGAATGATGACGCTGCTCGTCGCGGTCATCGTGATCGCGGCCATCGCGTACGGCCTGTATTACTTCCTCGTTGCCCGCTTCCATGAAGGCACCGACGATGCATATGTGAACGGCAACGTCGTGCAGATCACGCCGCAGGTCACCGGCACCGTGATCGCCGTGAAGGCGGACGACACGCAGACGGTCAAGTCCGGCGACCCGCTGGTCGTGCTCGACCCGGCCGATTCGCAGGTCGCGCTGCAGCAGGCGGAAGCCAACCTCGCGCAGACGGTGCGCCAGGTGCGCGGCCTGTTCGTCAACGACGATCAATACCGCGCGCAGGTCGCGCTGCGCCAGTCCGACCTGTCGAAGGCCCAGGACGACCTGCGCCGCCGCGTGGCCGTCGCGCAGACGGGCGCCGTGTCGCAGGAAGAAATCTCGCATGCACGCGACGCCGTGAAGGCCGCGCAGGCATCGGTCGACGCCGCGCAGCAGCAGCTCGCGTCGAATCGCGCGCTGACCGCAAACACGACGATCGCATCGCACCCGAACGTGATGGCCGCCGCCGCGAAGGTCCGCGACGCGTACCTCGCGAATGCGCGTAACGTGCTGCCGGCGCCGGTCACCGGCTATGTCGCGAAGCGCTCGGTGCAGGTCGGCCAGCGCGTGTCGCCGGGTACGCCGCTGATGTCGGTGGTGCCGCTGAACGCCGTGTGGGTCGACGCGAACTTCAAGGAAGTCCAGCTGAAGCACATGCGCATCGGCCAGCCGGTCGAGATGACGGCCGACATCTACGGCTCGTCGGTCACCTACCACGGCAAGGTCGTCGGTTTCTCGGCCGGTACGGGCTCGGCGTTCTCGCTGCTGCCGGCGCAGAATGCGACCGGCAACTGGATCAAGGTCGTGCAGCGCCTGCCGGTGCGGATCGAGCTCGACCCGAAGGATCTCGACAAGCATCCGCTGCGCATCGGCCTGTCGATGCAGGTCGACGTGGACATCAAGGACGAACGCGGCGACCAGCTCGTCAACGCGCCGAACACCGTCTACGAGACCAACGTGTTCGCGAAGTACGGTGACGAAGCCGACGCCGAAATCGCGCGCATCATCGCCGAGAACGCAGGCGGCAACGCGTCGGCCCCCGTCGCGGCGAAGCCGACCAGCGCCGCGAAAATGATGTAATCGTTCCGACTCCGGAAAGACAACCGACATGGCACAGGCTCCTGTCTCCTACCCGCCCTTGCAGGGCGGGAAACTTTTGCTCGGGACGGTCGCGGTATCGCTCGCGGTGTTCATGAACGTGCTCGACACGTCCATCGCGAACGTCGCGATCCCGACCATCTCGGGCGATCTCGGCGTATCGTCCGACCAGGGCACGTGGGTCATCACGTCGTTCGCGGTTGCAAATGCGATTTCGGTGCCGCTGACGGGCTGGCTGACCGATCGCTTCGGGCAGGTCCGCCTGTTCCTCGCATCGATCATCCTGTTCGTCATCTCGTCGTGGATGTGCGGCCTCGCGCCGAGCCTGCCGTTCCTGCTCGCATCGCGCGTGCTGCAGGGCGCGGTCGCGGGCCCGATGATTCCGCTGTCGCAAGCGCTCCTGCTGTCGAGCTATCCGCGTGCGAAGGCACCGATGGCGCTCGCACTATGGGCAATGACGACGCTGATCGCACCGGTCGCCGGCCCGATCCTGGGCGGCTGGATCTCGGACAACTACTCGTGGCCGTGGATCTTCTACGTCAACATCCCGGTCGGCATCGCCGCCGCCGCCGCGACGTGGATGATCTACCGCGATCGGGAGTCGGCCGTGCGCCGCGCGCCGATCGACGGCGTAGGCCTCGCGCTGCTGGTCGTCTGGGTCGGCTCGCTGCAGATCATGCTCGACAAGGGCAAGGATCTCGACTGGTTCGCGTCGACGACCATCGTCGTACTCGCGCTGACCGCCGTCATTGCGTTTGCGTTCTTCGTCATCTGGGAGCTCACCGCCGAGCATCCGGTGGTCGACCTGTCGCTGTTCCGCATGCGCAACTTCACCGGCGGCACGGTCGCGCTGTCGATCGGGTACGGCCTGTACTTCGGCAACCTCGTGCTGTTGCCGCTGTGGCTGCAGACCCAGATCGGCTACACCGCAACCGACGCCGGCCTCGTGATGGCGCCGGTCGGGTTGTTCGCGATCCTGTTGTCGCCACTCACCGGGAAGTATCTGCCACGCACCGATCCGCGCTTCATCTCGACGGCGTCGTTCCTGACGTTCGCACTGTGCTTCTGGATGCGCTCGCGCTACACGACGGGCGTCGACGAATGGTCGCTGACGCTGCCGACACTCGTGCAAGGTATCGCGATGGCCGGCTTCTTCATCCCGCTCGTGTCGATCACGTTGTCCGGCCTGCCCGGCCACCGCATTCCTGCGGCGTCCGGCCTGTCGAACTTCGTGCGGATCATGTGCGGCGGCATCGGCACGTCGATCTTCCAGACCGCGTGGGACCACCGCAACAACTTCCATCACGCGCAACTGGTCGAGCAGGCGAACCCGTACAACCCGACGTTCAACCAGGCCGTCACGCAGATGGGCAACCTCGGGTTGACGCCGGACCAGGCACACGGGCTCATCAACAACCTGGCGACGCAGCAGGCCGCACAGCTCGGCGTTAACGATCTGTTCTATATCTCGGCGGCGATCTTCGTGTTGCTGATCGGACTGATCTGGATCACCAAGCCCGAGCGCGCGGGCGGCGGCGATGCGGGAGCGGCGGCGTCCGCGGCGCACTGAGCACGATGCCGTAACGCTGACGCGTCAAACAAAAAAGCCCGGTCGATTCGACCGGGCTTTTTCTTGTGCCGATTGCGGCACGCTGGCGCCGCTACGTCAGGCCGCCGTCACGACGAGCCGTTCCGGTGCGAGCACGCCATTCGCCTTGCGTGCCACGCCGAGCAGCCGCGTGGCGTCGTACACGCGCACGCGCTCGCCGTCAGCCGCCTCGATCGGCCCGAGTTCCGACAGCGGCAGGCGCTGGCCATGCAGGAACCGTTTCGCGGACGCATCGTCGAGACGAACGGACGGGAACGTCGACAGCAACGCATCGACCGGCTGGAGCCACGCATCACGCGCCGATTCCGCTGCATCCGACAGCGCATCGAGCGTCACCGCATGTTCGAGCGTCAGCGCACCGACGCCCGTGCGACGCAACATCGTCAGATGCGCACCGCAACCGAGCGCCTCGCCGATATCTTCCGCGAGCGTACGCACGTAAGTGCCCTTGCTGCAGGTCACGCGAAACGTCACGTCGGGCATCTCGCAAGCGAGCAGCTCGAGTACATGGATCGTCACGTTGCGGCCTTCCCGCTCGACGGTCTGGCCCGCGCGTGCGTATTCGTACAACGGCTTGCCGTCGCGCTTGAGCGCCGAATACATCGGCGGCACCTGCACGATCTCACCGGTGAAACGCACGAGCGCGGCTTCCACCGCGGCCCGGTCGCATTCGACGGGCCTCGTGTCGATCACGTCGCCTTCCGCATCGCCGGTGGCCGTGCGCTGGCCAAGACGCATCGTCGCTTCGTAGGTCTTGTCGGCCTCGAGCAAGTCCTGCGAAAACTTGGTCGCCTCGCCAAAACACAGCGGCAGCAGGCCCGATGCCAGCGGATCGAGCGTGCCGGTGTGACCGGCTTTCTTCGCGAGGAGCAGGCGCTTCGCGCGAATCAGCGCATCGTTGCTCGACAGGCCGACCGGCTTGTCGAGCAGGAGGACGCCGTCCAGCATGCGCCGGGGCACGCGCGGACGTTGGGGTGCTGCAGTCGTCATAGGCCGGTCGAGCTCAGTCGTCCTTGGCCGGCGCGTCGGCCTCGTCGTCGTCCTTCGCGCGCGTCGAGTTCGCTTCCTTGATCAGGCGCGACATTTCGACGGCCTTCTCGATCGTCTGGTCGTAATGGAAATGCAGCGTCGGCACCGTGTGAATGTGCAGGCGCTTGAACAGCAGGTTGTGCAGGTGACCCGACGCGTGATTCAGCGCCTCCTGCGTCTTTTCCGGATCGCCGGTGAGCGCAGTGAAGTAGACCTTCGCGTGCGCGTAGTCCGGCGTGAGCTCCACGCTCTGGATGGTCACGATGCCGATACGCGGGTCTTTGACCTCGCGCATGATGAGCTCGGACAGATCGCGCTGAATCTGGTCGGCGATCTGAACGTTGCGATTGGGGGAAGTACGTTTCCTGGACATGATCGATCCGTGATCCGTTTATCAGGATAAAGCGGCGGCCATTGTCGGCACGCCACCATGAAAATGGGCGGGACAGGCCCAAGCCTGCCCCGCCCATGAGCCGATGCGCGACGATTACAGCGTACGCGCGACTTCGGTCACTTCGAAGACTTCGAACTGGTCGCCTTCGACGATGTCGTTGAAGTTCTTCACCGACATACCGCACTCGAAGCCTTGCTTCACTTCCTTCACGTCGTCCTTGAAACGCTTCAGCGATTCGAGTTCGCCCGTGAAGATCACGACGTTGTTGCGCAGCACGCGCACCGACGACGAGCGCTTGACGATACCGTCCGTCACCATACAGCCGGCGACCGCACCGATCTTCGGCACCTTGAAGACCTGGCGCACCTCGACCATGCCGGTGATGACTTCGCGCTTCTCCGGCGCCAGCATGCCCGACATTGCCGCCTTCACCTCATCCACTGCGTCATAGATGATGTTGTAGTAACGGATGTCGATGCCGTTCGCCTCGGCCAGCTTGCGTGCCTGTGCATCCGCACGCGTGTTGAAGCCGATGATGACCGCCTTCGATGCCGTCGCGAGGTTGACGTCGTTTTCGCTGATGCCGCCCACCGCGCTGTGCACGATCTGTACGCGCACTTCGTCGGTCGACAGCTTGAGCAGCGACTGCACGAGTGCTTCCTGCGAACCCTGCACGTCTGCCTTGATGATGAGCGGCAGGTTCTGCACTTCGCCTTCGCCCATCTGTTCGAGCATGCTTTCCAGCTTCGCGGCCTGCTGCTTCGCCAGCTTCACGTCGCGGAACTTGCCCTGGCGGAACAAGGCGATTTCACGCGCCTTGCGCTCGTCCGGCAGCACGATCACTTCTTCACCGGCGCCCGGCACTTCCGACAGACCCTGGATTTCGACCGGGATCGACGGGCCAGCTTCCTTCGCCGGCTTGCCGTTCTCGTCGAGCATCGCGCGAACACGGCCGTAAGCGGTACCGGCCAGCACGATGTCACCACGGTTCAGCGTACCGGACTGCACGAGGATCGTCGCGACCGGGCCTTTACCCTTGTCGAGCTTCGCTTCGATCACGATGCCCTTGGCCGGCGCTTCGACCGGTGCCTTCAGTTCCAGCACTTCGGCCTGCAGCAGCACGTTCTCGAGCAGATCGTCGATACCCGCGCCCGTCTTGGCCGACACCGGCACGAACGGCGAATCGCCACCGTACTCTTCCGGCACGACGCCTTCCGCGACCAGCTCCTGCTTGACGCGATCGGGGTTTGCGTCCGGCTTGTCGATCTTGTTGATCGCCACGACGATCGGCACACCACCCGCCTTCGCGTGGGCGATGGCTTCCTTCGTCTGCGGCATCACGCCGTCGTCGGCTGCCACCACCAGCACCACGATGTCGGTCGCCTTCGCGCCGCGTGCACGCATTGCCGTGAACGCTTCGTGACCCGGCGTATCGAGGAACGTGATGACGCCACGCGGCGTGTCGACGTGATAAGCGCCGATGTGCTGCGTAATGCCGCCCGCTTCGCCAGCGGCAACCTTCGCGCGGCGGATGTGGTCGAGCAGCGAGGTCTTGCCGTGGTCGACGTGACCCATGACCGTGACGACCGGCGGACGCGGCAGTTGCTCCGCATCGGTACCCGTTTCGCCTTCGACGAGCAGCGCTTCCGGATCGTCCAGCTTCGCGGCAACCGCGCGGTGGCCCAGTTCCTCGACGATGATCATCGCCGTTTCCTGGTCCAGCACCTGGTTGATCGTGACCATCTGGCCCATCTTCATCATCACCTTGATGACTTCGGAGGCCTTGATCGACATCTTGTGCGCGAGATCGGCAACCGACACGGTTTCCGGCACGTGCACTTCACGGACGATCGGTTCGGTCGGCGCCTGGAACGTCGAGCTGTCCTGGTGACGGCCGCGACCCTTCGGGCCGCCGCGCCAGCCGCGGTCGACACCGCCGCTCGAATCGCCGCGCGTCTTGATGCCGCGGCGCTTCGACGCATCGTCCTGCCAGCCGCCCTTGCCTGCGCCCGGCTTCTTGTTGCGGTCGCCCGCGCCTGCCGGCGCCTGCGTCGTCGCCGGGGTGGCAGCACCGGCCGGCTTCTTCACGGCCGGACGCGCCTGCGCGCCTTCCGGCTTCGCCGGCTTGTGCAGCGTACCCTTCGCTTCGGCCGGCTTCGGCGGCTCGACCGGCTTCGGCGGCTCGACTGCCTTGACCACGGCCTTGCGCGGCGTGTTCATCATTTCGCGGATCGCGCGTGCTTCGGCTTCCGCCGCCGCGCGACGCTTGCTGATCTCTTCCTGCTCGGCGCGCGCCTTGTCCGCCGCCTCGCGGGCTGCGTCCTCGGCCTTCTTCGCCGCTTCGCGCTGGGCCGCACGTTCGGCGGCCGCACGGGCTTCGTCCTGCGCGGACTGTGCGCTTGCCGTTTCCTGCTCGGCCGCGGCAGCCTGCTGCGCGGCCGCCTGCTGCTGTGCTGCGGCAGCTTCGGCCGCGGCACGCTTCGTCGCCGCTTCTTCCTCGGCGCGACGGCGCTCGGCTTCAGCCGCTTCCTCGCGGGCGCGGCGTTCAGCTTCTTCGCGCTCCAGGCGTTCCTGGCGCTCGCGCAGTTCCTGCGCCTGCTTCTCGAGCAGCTCAGCCTCGCGGCGCGCTTCTTCCTCGCGACGCTTCAGTTCGGCATCGTCGTCCGCTTCGGCGACCTGCGCCTGACCCTGTTCCGCACCCTCGCTCACGTCGTCGCGTTTGACGAACGTGCGCTTCTTGCGGACCTCGACCTGAATGGTGCGAGCCTTGCCCGTCGCGTCAGATTGCTTGATCTCCGACGTGTGCTTGCGGGTCAGCGTGATCTTGCGCTTGTCGCCGTCGGTTGCGCCGTGCGACTTGCGCAAATGATCGAGCAGACGCGCCTTGTCCGTTTCGGACAGCGCATCGTCTTCACTCGCTTTCTGGACGCCCGCTGCCTGCAGCTGTTCGAGCAGCACACCAGCAGGCATTTTCAGTTCCGCGGCAAATTGGGCTACGTTGTTACTCGCCATTCATTCCTCTTAGTGCAAGGACCGATTCCTTGCGGTTAGCATCGGGTCAGGCCATACGGCCGCCATCAAATCAGTGCGCCATGGTCATTTCTCACTGGAACCAATGTTCACGTGCTTTCATGATCAACGCCTTAGCGGCATCCTCTTCCATTCCGGTCAGGTCGACCAGTTCATCCACTGCAAGCTCGGCGAGATCGTCCCGCGTCTGCACACCGTGTTCGGCCAGCTTCGCGAGCAGCTCCGGCGTGATGCCGTCGAGGCTCTTGAGATCCAGCGCGGCGTTCTCGACCTTTTCTTCGTTCGCGATAGCCATCGTCAGCAGCGCGTCGCGTGCGCGGTTGCGCAGTTCGTGCACGGTGTCCTCGTCGAACGCTTCGATTTCGAGCATTTCGTTGAGCGGCACATAGGCGATCTCTTCGAGGCTCGTGAAGCCTTCGTCGATCAGGATGTCGGCAACTTCTTCGTCGACGTCGAGACGCGCCATGAACAGTGCACGCAGCCGGTCACGCTCTTCACCCTGCTTCAGGGCGGATTCGTCCGGCGTCATGATGTTGATCTGCCAGCCGGTCAGTTCACCGGCGAGGCGAACGTTCTGACCACTGCGGCCGATCGCGACAGCCAGTTCGTTCTCGTCGACGACGACGTCCATCGAATGCTTTTCTTCATCGACGACGATCGACTGGACGGCTGCCGGCGCGAGCGCGCCGATCACGAACTGGGCGGGATCCTCCGACCATAGCACGATGTCGATGTTTTCGCCACCGAGCTCGTTGCGCACGGCCTGCACACGCGAACCGCGGATGCCGACGCAGGTGCCGATCGGGTCGATCCGCTTGTCGTAGGCGATCACGCCGATCTTCGCGCGCACGCCCGGATCACGGGCAGCCGCCTTGATCTCGAGCAGGCCCTGCTCGATTTCCGGCACTTCCATCTCGAACAGCTTCATCAGGAACTCGGGCGCCGTACGCGACAGCTCGATCTGCGGGCCGCGCGCGGTGCGGTCGACCTTCGCGATGTACGCACGCACACGGTCGCCCACGCGCAGGTTTTCCTTCGGGATCAGCTGATCGCGGCGCAGCAGCGCCTCGACACGGCCCGATTCGACGATGAAGTTGCCCTTGTCGAGGCGCTTCACCGTACCGGTCATGATCTTTTCGCCACGCTCGAGGTAGTCGTTCAGGATCTGCTCGCGCTCCGCGTCGCGCACCTTCTGCAGGATCACCTGCTTCGCGGCCTGCGCGCCGATGCGGCCGAACTCGATCGACGGAACGGGTTCCTCGACATATTCGCCGACTTCGACGTCGGGCTTCTGCTCACGCGCTTCGAACAGCAGGATCTCGCGATCCGGCTCCTGCAAGCCTGCCTCGTCGGGTACGACGAGCCAGCGACGGAAGGTTTCGTGCTCGCCGCTTTCGCGATCGATATGGACGCGGATTTCGGCGCCTTCGTCGAACAGCTTCTTGGAAGCGGAAGCGAGCGCAGCCTCGAGGGCGCCCAGCACCACATCCTTGTCGACGTTTTTCTCGCGCGCCAGCGCATCCACCAGCATCAACACTTCGCGACTCATTATTTGCGGCTCCTAAAGTCAACTTGCGGAATCAGGCGGGCTTTGTCGATATCGGCCAGCGTGAAATCCAGCATGGCTGCCTCGCCCTTCTTCCCCTCAAATTCCAAACCGATCGTTTCGCCATTCGGCGCGTGCAGAATGCCCCGGTACGTCTTGCGCCCGTCCAGCGGCTTTTTCAAGGTCACGGAGACTTCGCTGCCAGCGAAGCGCTCGAAGTCGGCCAGCTTCTTCAACGGGCGGTCGAGCCCCGGGGACGAGACTTCGAGCCGTTCGTAATCGATGTTTTCGACCGTCAAGACGTGCTGGAGCTGACGCGTGACCTTTTCGCAATCTTCGAGCGAGATGCCGGCAGGCTGATCGATATAGATGCAAAGCATGCCGCGCCCGGTGCGCTCGAGATCCACCAGCTCGTAGCCGAGCCCGGTGACCGTGGTTTCTATCAGTTCCGTCAGTTGCACTGTGTCCTCTCAGGTGTTCGCGCCCGCCGCTCGCGATTCACCCGCGGGCGCGCGCCTTAGCCGGCGCAGGAAGCGCTACCCGAGATGCCTAACCGTTTCAGCAAAAAAAAATGGGCGGAACGCCCATCTTCTTACTGGTGGTCGCACCTGAGCCGCACATTGAATCCGTACGCCCAGCGACTCCGCGATTATAGCGATTTTTGGCGCAAACGCCAAGCCAGCCGGTAAAAGCAGCGCGTCGTCCGCCTTTACCGACCCAAAAATGCGAAATCGGGTTATCCGATCAGCCGGCACCCCACCCTGCCAGGCCGGAGATCGGCCATGCCGACTGCGATGCAGCGGCACGCGACTATATATAGTCGAAAGCGATCGGCGCACTGCGCCGTGCCGGAAAAACCGGCGGGATGCCAATCGGGCCGGCACGCCGGCGGCTTTGCGCCGCCGTGCGCCGACATGCGTTCAGCGGCTGCGCGTGCGGCTGCGCTGCGGACGCTGGCCGCCGCGCGGACCGCCGCCGTTGCCGGCGCCTTCAGCGCGATTGCCGTTCGGATTGCGATTGCCGCCGCCCTTGCTGCCGCCGCGCTTGCCGCCCGCGCCTTCGCGCTTGGGGCCCGCACCGTACGACGCGCGATTGCCGTCGACATCGCGGCCGCCGCCCGCACGGTTGCCGTCACGACCGCCCATGCCGCCACGGTTGCCATCGCGACCGCCGCCGGCACGGTTACCGTAGCCCGACGGCGAAACCGGCAGGCTGCCGTAGCCGCTCAGGCCCGGCAGGCCCGGCGCGCCGCGCCGGCCGCCACCGCGACGCGGCTGGTCGAGTTGCCCGTGCGTCGTCAGCACCGGCTCACGACTGATGAAACCCATCGATGTTTCCATCGGATCGGGCTGACGGCGCTCGGCCGCGCCGGCACCGCCGCGCTTGCCCTTCTCCTCGGTCGGCGCCTTCAGGCCGACGGTCGCCATCAGCTTGCGCACTTGTGCGTCGTCGAGCTCTTCCCAGCGGCCACGCTTCAGGCCGCGCGGCAGCGGGATCGGGCCGTGACGCGTACGGATCAGGCGGCTAACCATCAGGCCGACCGCCTCGAACATCCGGCGCACTTCGCGGTTGCGGCCTTCGGCCAGCGCGACGTGGTACCAGTGGTTCGTCCCTTCGCCGCCGCCATCGCGGATGCGCAGGAAATTCGCCGGGCCGTCATCGAGCTCGACGCCGTGCAGCAGCTTCTGCCGCATCCCTTCAGCCAACTCGCCGACGACGCGCACCGCATACTCGCGCTCGACGCTGTAGCGCGGGTGCATGAAGCGGTTCGCGAGATCGCCCGAAGTCGTCAGCATCAGCAGACCTTCGGTGTTGAAATCGAGGCGGCCGACCGCAAGCCATTTCGCCGTCTTCATCGGCGGCAGGCGATCGAACACCGACGGACGGCCTTCCGGATCCGCGTGGCTGACGATCTCGCCGGTCGGCTTGTGGTACAGCAGCACGCGCGGCGGCTTGTTCGGCAGCTTGCGCTTGACCGGCTTGCCGTTGATCCGCACCTGATCGGTCGGCATGATGCGCTGGCCGATGTGTGCAGGCTCGCCGTTCACCGACACGCGGCCGGCGACGATCAGTTCTTCCATTTCGCGGCGCGAGCCCATGCCCGCCTCCGCCAGCACCTTGTGAAGCTTCGGCGCGTCGTCGTCCGGCGACAGCACGCGCTTGTTCGCCGGCTGGTTGCGGCCACGGCGCAGCATCGGTGCACGCACGCCGCCGCCGCCCGCGGAGTTGTCCGCGTCGAATGCCGGCGACGTCACGTACGCGAACAGCTCGTCCTGGGACGCATCGCCTTCCGCCTTGACCGGGCCGCCTTCGGCCTTCGGCGCACCGCGCCGGCTCTGACCGCCCTGGCCGGACTTGGCCGCACCTTCGCGCTTGCCGGCCGGCTTGCGACCGCCCTTGGCCGCACCGTCCTTGCTGCGCGGCGCACGCGCCGGCTGCGCTTCGGCAGCCTCGGCCGGCTGCGCATCCGCGCCCTCGCCGCCCGGCTGCTCGCCTTCGCCCTTCGACTTGGCGGCCGCGCGACGCCGCGCGATCAGGCTGCGCGGGCCGCGCCGCAAACCGCGGCGGGGACGCTCGTCGCCACCGGCCGAAGCGTCCTGCTCCGGCGCATCGTCGGCGCGTGCTGCCTGCACGGCAGGCGCGGACGATTCAATATCGTGGATATCTGTCAAAACAACCTCAAAATGTCAGGTCTCGCGCCCGGCGCGGGCGCGGCAAGATGTTGGCCGCGATCAGGCGCGACGCTGTTCGGGTTCTGCTTCGTCGTCCGGCAACGCGTCGGCGCCGATGGGCGCGCTGGCGCTTCGTACGGCATCCGCGAGACTGTCGGACGTGTCGTCCAGCATCTCGTCGTCCGCAGGACGGGAACGGGACGCGTTGGCCTGGTCAGCCTCGCCGGGCGTGACGCCGGCCGCTTCCGCTCCGTCTCCGGCAGCCGCTTCGGCGGCCGGCTTGCGATCTTCCTCGCTCCAATCCGCTCGCAGCGGCTCGGACTGCACATCGGTCGGCACTGCTTCGGCGCCAACCTCTTCCGTTTGTTCCGCGTGCCCGCGATCAGCCTCGAGCGTATCGCGGCCCGGAATTTCCTGCGTCGACGCGACGTCGGCCGTGGCATCGCCCGGCTGGCGGACCGATGCGTCGTCCGCCGGCGCCTGCGGCAGATCGCCCGCTGCGTCGTCTGCAACCGGCACGTCACCGTCGAAATCCATGGCCTGTTGCGCGAGCAGCGCGGCCTCGATGTTCGCGGCCGGCTCTTCGAGCGCAGGCAGGTCGTCGAGCGCCTTCAGGCCGAGATCGTCGAGAAACTGCTTGGTCGTCGCATACAGCGCCGGGCGCCCCGGCACGTCGCGATGGCCGATCACCTCGATCCAGCCGCGATCCTCGAGTTGCTTGACCACCTGCGTGTTGACCGTGACGCCGCGAATCTCTTCGATGTCGCCGCGCGTGACGGGTTGCCGGTACGCGATGATCGCGAGCGTCTCGAGCACCGCGCGCGAATACTTCGGCGGTTTCTCGGGATGCAGGCGATCCAGATAATGACGCATCGCCGGCTTGCTCTGGAAGCGCCATCCGGTCGCGAGCGCCACCAGTTCGACGCCGCGGCCGGACCAATCCTGTTTCAGATCTTCGAGCAACGTGCGGACCGTGTCAGCCGACACGCCGTCGGCAAAGAGCTTGCGCAAATCGCCGAGCTTCAGCGGTTCCTGCGCGCAGATCAAAGCAGTCTCGAGGACGATCTTCGCCTCTTGGGTATTCATGCAGCTAGGCCAGACCCTGTGGTCAAACGAACCGGATCAACAAACAGACGAAAGGAACGGAAGACGCGCTCGCCCGATTCTGATCGGTCATATTGATGGGAGCACGAACCGGGGGCGGCGAACCAACTTCAGGCCAGGCCCAAACCGGACGGAACAGCACGGCTCAACGACGGAACCGCGTGACTGAACGCCATATTACGCAAAATTGCCCGGTGCGTAAAGATGAGCCGAGCGGGCCGCCGCCAGCCCGGCGTGTGCGCTCCGGCCCTGCTTCAGCGGGCGGCCGAACCGTGCGCGAGGAACCGGCGCAGCCGCTCGACGCCCGCATCCAGTCGGGCCGGATCGCACGCGTAGCACCACCGTACGAATCCCTCGCCCTCCGGGCCGAACGCGCGCCCCGGCGCGAGGCCGACGCCTGCCTCGCGAACCAGCGTCTTGCAGAACGCGAGGCTGTCGGCCGCGCCCGGCAGGCGCAGGAACAGGTACATCGCGCCCGGCGGAGGCGGCACCTCGACGCCGGGCAACGTCCGCAGCGCGGCGACCAGGTGATCGCGCGCGTCGCGCAGCGACGCGACGAACGACCGCACGAACGGTTCGCCGTCGCGCAACGCAACCTCGCCCGCGGCCTGCACGAAGCCCGGCGCGCACGACGTGTTGTATTCGACGAGCTTCGACAGGTCGCTCGTCACCGATGCCGGCGCGACGAGCCATCCGAGCCGCCAGCCCGTCATCGCCCAAGCCTTCGAGAACGAATTCACGACGACGACCCGCTCGTCGCGCGTGGCGATGTCGAGAAACGACGGCGCGCCGCCCGCATCGAATGCGAGCCGTTCGTACACTTCATCGGCGACCAGCCAGATGCCGTAACGCCGGCAATGGGCAAGCACGACCTGCTGGTCGTCGCGTGACATCGTCCAGCCGGTCGGATTGTTCGGCGAATTGATCAGCAGCATCCGCGTCCCGGGCGTCAGCGCGCCGAGCAGCCACCCGACATCGAGCCGCCAGCCCGCGTCGCCATAGTCGAGCGGCACGCATTCGACCTGCGCCCCGAGGATCTTCGGAATCTCGACGAGATTCGGCCACAGCGGCGTGACCGCGACGACGCGGTCCCCCGGACCGACCAGCATCTGCGCGGCCAGCATCAACGCGCTCACGCCGGAACTCGTCACGGCCACCGTGTCGGCCGCCGTCGCACCGTGGCGCGCGCCGACGTAGGCTGCGATCGCCGCGCGCAGCGGCGCGGTGCCAAGGTTGTGCGTGTAGAAGGTCGCGCCGTCGCGCAGCGCAGCCGCCGCGGCGTCACGGATGAAATCCGGCGTCACGCGATCGGATTCGCCGAACCAGAACGGCAGCATGTCCGGCACGCCGAAGCCGGCGTTCGCCACTTCCCGGATCAGCGACGGACGCAGCGCCTGCACCGCCGCACGCGCCGCCGGCTCGCCGGCCACCGGAAGGAAATCATCGGATTGCACCATCGAGGACCACCGTCGACGAACACGATCCGCGTAGTGTACCGGCCCTCAAGCGCGGCCGGCGCAAGTCGGCACGCGTCAGTCGAGGTCTTCCGCCCGCGCCGGCATCTGGCGCACGAGCTCCCAGATCGCCTGCGCCGCAGGTGACAACGACCGGTCGCGGCGACGCACCAGCTCAACGGTTCGTTCGGTGCGCGGCGTGAGCGGCCGCGCGACCAGCGTCGAGCCGGCCGGGAGCGGCAACGACAGCCACGGCTGCACACTCACGCCGACGCCCGCCTCGACCAGCCCGAACACCGTCGCCGAATGCCCGAGTTCCTGCATGACCGTCGCATTGACGTGATGGGCGGCCAGCGCGGCATCGATCAGCGGCCGGCTGCCCGACGCATGGTCGAGCAGCACGAGGCGCTCGCCGTCCAGCGCCGTCCACGGCACCTCGGCCCGTGCCGCGAGCGGGTGGTCGGCACGCGCGACGAGACAGAACGAATCGGTCATCAACGGCTCGCACACGAGATCGGCGACCGTCAGCGGCCCGATCACGACACCGAAGTCGACTTCGCTCGACTTCACCTTGCGCAAGACGTCGCTCTGCACGTCGTCGCGCAGGCCCAGCGTCACGAACGGGAACTGGCGCTCGCACGACGCAACCACACGCGGCATCAGCCGGCAGGCGATCGTCGGGCTCGCCGCGACGATCACACGCCCGCGGCGCTGCTCGCCGATCTCACGGATCTCGCGCAGCGTGTCGTCGAGATCGTCGATCAGGCGCGACACGCTCGCGATCAGGTTCGCACCGACGTCGGTCAGCTGCACGTCGCGCGTCGTGCGGTCGATCAGCTTCAGTCCGAGCTCGGCCTCGAGCTCGCGCACGCAACGGCTGACCGCGGACTGCGTGAGCCCGATCTCGTCGCCCGCGCGACTGAAGCTCCTGAGCCGCGCGACCTCGATGAATACGCGAAGCTGGCGCAGCGTGACGTTCATCCCCTGACCTCATCAATCGTCGATATCGATGCACGATTGTAATGCGCGAATCCGGCCTCGATGTGCGAATCCGGCACCTGCCGCGAATGTTTCGCTGCGGTGCAATACGTTCGCGAACGCACGTGGTGCGGGCGAACTGCACAAGATTGGTGATTGTCCCGATTTGCTGCCGGGTTATTTTGGCGTCTTATACGCCCCTAGCTGACTTAGCCGTTAGCTCGCTGCCAAGCGGCTCTCGAGGGATTCACCTCCGACATGGCACGCTTCGTGCATTACCTGGCGCACAGGGCGTAGGTTCCGTCGGACGGAAGAGCAGAAACACCGCTGCCGGCCAACCGGACGCCCCCACCCGGCACTCGACGATCGAGTGCTTGAAGAGTGCGCGGCGCAGGGCAGCGCACCGGAGTTAGCTTCGCTGAGGTGAGGACATGATGCTGTTCGACGATTTGAGAGATAACGAGTGGGCGCTGGTCGAGGGTCTGTTTTGCTCGGAACCCGCACGGAGTGAACGGCGCGGCCGTCCCCGCGTGGAAGCCCGCTCGGTGGTCAACGCCGTGCTGTGGGTGCTGTCGACGGGTGAAGGCTGGTCGAAGCTGCCGGGCCGCTACCCATCGCCGCCGACCTGCCGCCGTCGTTTCGACGAATGGCAGGCGGACGGCACGCTCGCCGAAATCGTGAAGCGGCTCGGTACGAGCGGCCGGCAGATCTCGCTGCGCGGACGCATCGGCGCAAGCGCCGCGAAGCCGCCCGCACCGCCGAGCCGCGACCGGCTACGCGGCGCCTTCTGGACCAACCCGGAATCCTGGCGCGCCCCCGTCAAGATGGCGTAACGCATGCTCGATCGGGCGGCTTCGGCCGCCCGGTTTCTTTTCTGCGACGCGACTTTTTCGCGGCGCCCGCACTGCCGTCGATTGCCGTTGTCGTGCCGCGATACATCTATTTACCAATATTTACAGCTTGCCTGCACTCCCGCGCTTACCTTAGCGACATATCAACAGGCCGCGTCGACGGCTTGAAGGGAGCCCCGCCATGAAACCAATGTCACTGCTCGTTGCATGCGGCATTGTCATTTCCGTGGCGCTGACCGCTCCAGCCCATGCCGACGATCACACGAAGCCGCCCCACCGCCAGCAGGATCACCGCAACACCCTTCGCCAGCAGCAGCCGTCCGCCAATGCGTCCGGCCGGCAGACCGTGCCGCGCGGCGACCTGCGCGGCGACATTGCCAGCAACGCACGGGCGCGCATCAGCTCGCAGCCGTCCGACGTGCCGCGTCATCCGTAGTCCTGCCGATTTCAGGAATTCGCCAAAGAAAATGCCCACTTTCGGGAACTGCGCCGCAAGCGACGAGTCACATCGTTGCCATGAGCACAGCGTGGCAACAGCAAAAGTATCCGGTACGCCCGTATCCTCGTGATACGGGCTTTTTTTCGGCATGACCGATTCGCGCGGCGACGCCCGAGCCGGGATGATTCGCCGCTACAGGCGGCTTTCGAGAATCGCCACGGCGCTCGCTTCGCTCAACGCGTAGTCGTCCATGCGGCGATCGGTCCAGGAAAGTAATTTCTCGGCACGCTCGAGGCGCGAGAATTCGGCTCGACCGCTGTCGGTCAGCACGGCGATGTCGACCGGGGCGTGGAAGCCCGGTGCGGGGGCAACGGTCTTCTGCCTGACCGTGTCCATCAGCCCGAGCGAACGGAGATACTCGAACACGCCCGGGCGGCGTGCCCACGGTACCTGGCGGTACTGCACTCGTCTCAATGCGTCGAGCACCGCTTCGTTGGAATACGTGGCCATCTCGATTCTTTCTTAAAGTGCAGCGACAATGCGAAGCGGCGCGTCGGGCGGGGTCTCCGCCCGCCGATACCGCCACCGATTCTGGAGGCCGACGTTCGGCGTCGCGTCAGGGCCGGATCGTCAGCCGTCCATAAAAAGACACCATACCCCAATCAAATTGATTCTGTTCGATTCATTTGTACTTCTCTTCATCTGTTTCATGCTCTGCCGCAAGCGGCGGAGAATCATCTCGATCGCCGCCGCCGTGCTGTTCTGGCTGCTCGCGACGGGCTGGCTCGCCGCGCCGCTGATCGCCTGGACCGAGGCTGGCGTCACGCCGGTCGAGCGCCCGGACATGCACGGACGGACCACGCTGATTGTCATCGGCGCCGGCACGCGTCGCACCGATACCGGGCTGCGTCCACCACCCGACGGCACCGCGCGCATCCACAAGGTTGCAGCGCTCTATCGCGTGTGCCGACAGCAGGCCGAACGCTGCACCGTGGTGATGTCGGGCGGCGACCCGCAGCATCACGGCGAAACCGAAGCATCCGTATACGGGCGCCAACTCGTCGCCGAAGGCGTTGCGCCTGCCGACCTCGTGCTCGAACCGGACAGCCGCACGACCTACGAAAATGCGAAATTCACTGCATCTATACTACGCTCACAGTATGACGACGCGCGCATTCTCGTCACCTCGTCGTACCAGATGCGCCGCGCGTTGCTCGATTTCCGCCGTTTCGGAATCGATCCTCAGCCCGTTTATGCGAACCGCCGGCTTGCGCAAACAGGCTGGCTCCCGCGCTGGCGCAATGTGGCCAACGCCGAGCAGGCAGTGCACGAGCTGGTCGGCATCGCGCAATTCCACGTGTACCGGTGGCTCGGCTGGTTTTGAGAATTGCCAGGAAACGGGCATGGAAATCGCGATTTCGCGCAGGATGGCACGCGCGTGACGAAGTACGCGAAGTGTTGCGCGACTTCAACTAGGCCTTGCATCGCGCCTCGATCCGGTGCACATTGATCCGTCACTTTTGTTACACTCGACACGCACTCGATTGCAGTCGCCAGACAAAACGGCAACACTCGGGTTCATCACCACTTAGCGGAGGTAAAGCAATGAAGAAGACGTCCCTGGCTATCCTGGTAGCGATGTCGGCGCTGACTGGCGCAGCGTATGCGCAAGAGAGCACGCAGATCCAGACCATCACCGATCCGGCCAAGATTTCCGAGATCGAGCAGCGCGCACAAGCGCTGCAGCAGCAGCAAGCGGCCGAAGCCGCTCAGCCGGCGGTGCAGGAAGAGCATCACCACGGCAAGAAGGCTGCTCATCACAAGGCAGCAGCGAAGAAGGCCGGCAAGAAGGCAGCCAAGGCCGCAGACGCTGCCAGCCAGTAAGTTTGGCGGCACCGCACAAGCAAAAAGCCGAATCCGGGCAACCGGGTTCGGCTTTTTTGGTTGCGGCGCCTGCGCGCTGTGCTAAAGTCGCGCACCGAAATTTTCCACCCGTGCGCACCCCGGTGCGGAGGACAGCATGAGCAACATTCAACTCGACATCGAGTGGACCGAAGCCGCCACTCGCCAGATCAAGCAACTGATGCCCCGCGGCTCGGCCGACGCGTTCCTCGCGCTGCCGCCGATCGAGTGCCTGCCGATGGAGGGCGACGTGCTGTTCCTCGGCCCGCAAGGCAAGCAGCAGCCGTTCATCGTGGCCGAGCGCCAGTATCACCATGACGGCGACGCCGACTGGACGATCATCCTGATCCTCGACGTCCCCAGCGCGTCGCACTGACGCGCCGCTGCGACCGGATACGTCCGGTCGCGCTGCCCGGCTCAGACGAGCTTCGACAGCACGCGGATTTCGGAACTTTCGATCCAGTCCGCGGCCGCCTCGCGATAAGCGAGAATGTGCGCGGAACGCGCATGGGCAGCCAGTGCCGCCTCGCTTTCCCAACGCTCGACGAATACGAATCTCAGGGGCTCCTTCAGATCCCGGTGCAGGTCGTACTGCAACGCACCGGCTTCGCTGCGGGTCGGCTCGACAATCCCTTCGAGCGCGGTGCGCAGCTTTTCCTCGGCACCGGGCTTCGCCACGATCAGCGCCACGACTGCAATTTCCGCCATTCCCGACTCCTTCATCGATAAAAGTCCGAGAATACGCGAATCACACGTCGCGCATCGGCCACGCCGATGCGACACAGCCCGACGGCCCCAAAAAAATAGCCCGCGCTTCGGAGAAGCGCGGGCGAAACCGTCGCCCTACGAGGATAGGCGACGGGGCCATCGAGATCCGCACGCTGGCGCGGATCGTCATCGGTTGCGCCGGCACATGTCGCGCCGGCATTCGAAGACGTCGATACCGATGATCCGGCGCTCGCGGCGCCCGCCCGGCATCTGACGTCATCCTCCCTGTTCAACAATTTCAACATATAAAGCAGGTTGCATGCCAACCCTCGAACACCACACATTCCATTGATTTAAAAGGAGATTTTTTGACGTTGGCGACAATGTGACACGTGTTCTGCCGCCGTAACGCACGGATGTTACGTAACGTCACGAGGAGGGACCGACCCGCTCGCACATATGCATGCAGGAGTGGACGGCCAAGAAAAAGCCCGCCGAAAGGCGGGCTTTTCAGTGATGCAGGGAAGTACCGTGATCAGCGAAGCTGATTCACGAGCAACCCCATGATCTGGCGTGCCGGCGACGACGTGTCGATCGCACCCGCGTCGTCGACGATCGCAACGCGCGTCTGGTCGGCCGTGAGCGCCTTCACGTTGACGCGGTACTGCTTCGCCTGCTTTTCCTTCTTGCCGTGGAACAGCTGGCTCCAGAAGCCCTGCTCGGCCGAGGTCAGATCCTTCGGATCGACGTAGCGCACGAAATACAGGCCCTTCGTGCGATCGCGATCGTCCACCGTGAAGTTCGCGCGATCGAGCGCGAGGCCGACGTGCAGCCACGAGCGGTCGTACGGCTCGCCGAGCGTGACTTCGGACGGCACGGCCGCGTCGGCCGCGTCGTTGCCCTGCGCCGACGTGCGCGTGACGTTCTGCGCGGCGATCGCCGCGGCAGCCTTCGACGATGCATCGGCGTCGGCCTTCTTCTCCGCCGGTACCGTGTTGTCCTTGATGTTCGCGATCGGCGGTTCGCCGTTCTTCGCGCGCTGCGCATTCTGCGCGAGCACGGCCATCAGCCGCTTCAGGTATTCGGTCTCGAGCGCCGGATCGTTCGGCTTCGGTTCCCACTTGCTCGAATCGTTGTTCGCGCCCGTGATCGCCTCGCGCATGCCCTTCTGGCTGATGAACACATAGGTGCCGCCGTTCGGCGCCGAATCGAGGCGCGTGCGGTACTTGTTGCGCTCGGCCGTCACGTACGAGTTGCCCATCGCCTTCGAGATCACGCTGCGGATCAGGCCGTCGTTGATCTGCGGATGGGTTTCGTTCCAGTCGGTTTCCATCACGCCCTTGTCGCGCTGGTCGACCACGAGCAGGAAGCCCTGCTCCTGCCAGAACCGGCGGACCTGCGGCCAGATGTCGGCCGGCTGCTTGCCGTCGATCACAAGCCAGCTCTCGGTGCCGTCGCGCTGGATATGCATGCCGGCCACGGGCGGTGCGACGGTATCCAGCGCAGGCGCTGCCTGCTGGACCTGCTGAAGCGCAGACAGGGAAGTCGCGCCGCCCTGCGGCGGCAGCGAACGCTGATCGGCCGTCTCGTCGAGCATGTTGGGCGGCACTGCGAGCGACGCTTCCTTCGATTTCGAATCGCTCTTGTAGTCCACTTTCGTGGGCGACGACGTACCGCAACCGGCGACGAGCGCGCCGGTGGCGAGCACTGCAGCGAACCGCATGGTAAGACGAAGATCAGTCATGTTCGGGGAATCCTCTTCCGCTAAATCACGGCGCTTTCCGTGGATCAACCTTGCATTTTACCGGGGCCGCGCCGCGATGTGCAAAAAAGCGACCGGCAAGAAAAAACCCGCGTCAGCCTGAACTGACGCGGGTTCTTTGTCTGGTCGGGGCGAGAGGATTTGAACCTCCGACCACCTGCACCCCATGCAGGTACGCTACCAGGCTGCGCTACGCCCCGAAAGAAAAAAATTATAACAGACAGTTTCCCGATTTAGAACGGGTCGCATGCATTTTGTGAATGTTCTTGTGAAATTTTTTGGCGTGGCCGCACCGATGCATGTGCGAGTGCGCACGACGGTACGCCCTGCGCGCCAACCGCATGGTCGTTACATCGCATTCACCGCTTGCGCGCGACACAGATGACCGTCAATCCTGCGACGCGATTGAAGCGGAACATCGGCAACTCGATGCGACAGATCGTCTTGAGCAGGCCGTTGACGAGCGGATGGTGACGGCGCAGTTGCGATGCCGGCTCGCGCGGCTGCCGACGCGCCCGCTCGCCGAGCCGCAACGCGGCCGCCAGCGGAAACGTGAGACCGAAGTAATAGGCGCCGTGCTCGACGTCGAGCCCCGCGCGACACACCACATCCTCGAGACTGCCGAGCGTATAGCGACGCTTGTGCTCGAGAAAATCATCATGGCCGCTCCAGAGGAACTGGAACGCGGGCACCGTGATCAGGAACCGGCTGCCCGACGGCGCGCCCTTCACGTACTGCGTCAGCAGCCCGACGTCGTCGTCGACATGCTCGAGCACGTCCATCAGCAACACGAGATCGGCATCGAACCGTTCGACGGATCGTCGAAAGTGGATGGGCTTGCCGGCCGTCTCCTCGTCGGTGTCGCCGGCGTAGCTCGTATCGACACACCATGCTTCCGATGCCTGCGTGCGCTCCAGCAAGTGCTTCGAGAAAAAGCCGGAGCCCGCCCCGACGTCGAGGATCCGGTTCGCGCCCGCCCCGCCCAGGAACCGCCGGATCGCGCTCGCCTTCGACGCGTAGTACCAGTGATCGCCTACCGCCGCACCCAGTACGTCGACTTCCTTGAGATCCATGGCGCTTCCCCGTGATGGCTACCGTGTTGTGATCGAACCAGCCACTGACACCGATCTTACCTCGCCGTCAACACCGATCGTATCCGTTGATGCACGGCCCGCACCGCCCTCCCCACATACGCCCCTAATCGAAAAGGACGATGGCCGATTCACCGTAAATCGCTACCGTGCGGTTAGCCGGCGCGAGATCGACACGCCCGGCGAACCGTCCGACTGCACGCCGATCGATCCGGCCCGCCCGGCTTTGCCGCGTTGCGCGAGACAGGAGGCGGCTTCGGTCACGCGGCGGTCGCGACGTCTTGTAACCGTCTTCGACAAAGGGCATTGAATGCATCAGAACAACGAAATCTCCCGTCGACAATTTCTCCGGCTCAGCGCCGGCACCATAGGCGTCGCGCTGGGGAGCACGTCGCTGCTGTCGGCATGCGGCGGCGACTCGATCTCGGTCGCGCCGGTCACGACACCGCGACTGGCCTCCGCAGCGAACTTTCGCGACACGGCCGGCCCGGACGGCACCGGCTATGTCACGACCGGCGGCGCGAAGATGAAGAAAGGCGTGATCTATCGGTCGTCTGCGCTTGCGCTGTCCAGCGCCGACGTCGCGACCGTCGGCACGCTCGGCATCAAGCAGATCTGCGACCTGCGCACGCCCGCCGAAATCAAGACGCAACCGGATGTGACGCTCGTCGGCGCCGCCTGGCAAAACCTCAACGTGCTCGGCGCCGCCAGCATCGACCCATTGCCAACCAGCGGCGCGACGGCGACCGCTTTCATGCTGAGCATGTACCGCGCGTTCGTGACGTCGGACACCGCACATGCGAGCTATCACGCGCTGTTCGCCGGTTTCGCCGGCACGGATGAAAACCGGGTGTTCCACTGTACGGCCGGCAAGGATCGCACCGGCTGGGCAACCGCCATCCTGCACACGATCATCGGCGTCCCGCAGCACACGATCGTCGACGACTACCTGCTGACCAACGTCTACAGCGCGGCCGAAATCGCCGCCTCCATCTCCCAGGCCCAAAAAGCCGGCGGGCAGAATGCCGCGGACATGATGACCGCGCTGCAAGGCGCGCACGCCGACTATCTGCAGGCGGCGTTCGATCAGGTCACGGCATCGTACGGCTCGATGGCGTCGTATATCGAGAACGGCCTGCAACTCGACCCGGCCACGCAGAACGCGATCCGGCAGCGCCTGCTGGTCTGACCGACCGCCGCCTCGCCCATCCGGGCAAACCCGCGCCGGCCAAGGCTCGCGACGGATTTGCCCGGCCCCGCAAAAGGCACCGGCCGACACGAGGCAAAAACCAAACGACCGTTTGATCCGGTCGCCCGATCACCGCGAATCCATTGTCCCGCAGCCCGTCGGCGCCCCGCCCCCGGGCGCCCGTTGTTTGGTAACGCCGCTCTAGCGCGCTATGACACACTGCACGGCATCGACGTTCGCGCCGTGCAGTGGCGCGCGCCACCGTCGATCACGACAAGACATGGAGACAGACGATGCGGAATGCGGTCCGGCGCGGCCATCGCTCGCCTTTGGCAATTTTCGACTGGATGTCCGGCCGGCGACGCACGGCCGCCCCGGTGTCGCACACCGCGTCCCGCGTGTTCGGCTGCGGCGCGCTTGCGCTCGCGCTGCTCTGCGCCGGCTGCGCGGAATCGGCCGCGCAGCGCGACGGCAATACGCCGGTCGCATCGACGAAGATCGAACGCACCAAGGCCGAACGCCTCGCGCGCGAGCAGCAGGTCGCGCGCACCGTACCGTCGGTCGCGTCGCTCAGCCTCACGCAGCCGCGCCCGTTCACGCTGCGCGACTCGGGCCAGAACGGCGCGATGACGTTCCTGCGCGACGTCGATTTCCGTATCGTCAACAACCTCGGTTTCTTCATCCATCAGCTGTCGGCCACGCTCGTGCCGACACAGGCCGGCGCGCCGATCGTGTTCGACGATCCGACGAGCTTCCAGATCGACGCGCACGAAGGCACGGTCACGCTCGACAACGCGAAGCTGACCGCCCTCTTCAACACCTATATCTTCGGTTATCGCAACGCGCCGCTGCGCAAGCTGGCCGTATCGGCCGGCGACGGCGTGATCCATCTGCAAGGCGAGATGCAGCGCGACGGCTGGGTGCCGTTCTCGCTGACCGGCACGCTCGCGATCCGCGACGGCAGCCAGCTCGTATTCCACCCGACCGGCGTGCGCGTGTCGGGCATCAACGCACAGCCGGTGATGCGCGCGGCCAACGTGAAGATGGCCGACCTGCTGAAGGTGCAGACGCCGATCGCGCAGCTCGCCGGCGACGATCTCGTGATGGCGGTCGACAAGCTGATGCCGCCGCCGCGCCTGAAGCTCACGATCACCGCACTGCGCGTGACGCCGGCCGGCCTCGACCTGAAGCTCGACGACGGCACGCATGCCGGCTTCGCGATGCCCGCGAACGCGCCGCAGCAGGCGATGTATATCCGCGGCGGCGACGTGAAGTTCATGCGCTCGATGCCGATGAACGCAGACATCCTGATCGGCCCGGTCGATCCGACGAAGCGCGACCAGACGTTCGTGTTCGACCTGTATCACTATCGCGACCAGGTGTCGGCCGGCTACTTCAATTTCGACGAAAGCGGTGCGATGGCGATCCGGATGCCTTCGTACACGGGCCCCGCCAGCGGCGCACTGCTCGGCAATGCGACCGCGCGCCTGAACGACAGCTTCCTCGCCGCGCAGCAGACTGCGCTGCGCGACGTGCGCCAGCACTGGGAAGCCTATGCGCTCGCGGCAGACGCGGTGCATCCCGGCATGCAGAAGGTCGCGATGCGGCGCACGTCGACCACGCCGTTCAATGAACGGCACGTGTCGAACCGCAATCCGACGATCCATCTGCGCAACGTCGACTTCAACCTGTCCGGCGACATCGGCTTTCATGTCGAGGATCTCGACGTCGAGCTCGTGTCGAAGCGGCCCGGCGAACCCGTCGATCTCGACGATCCGAACCAGTACGACATCCGCATTCTCGGCGGCACGGTCGTCGAGTCGTGGAAGGCGATGTCGGCGCTGTTCAACAACTACCTGCTCGACTACTCGCCGCGTTCGCTGAACGACCTGCAACTGAGCGCGGACGGCCAGGACCTGCGCGTCCAGGGCGGGATCAAGCTGTGGAATCACGTGCCGGGCGTCTGGCTGCCGACCGACATGAAGGGCTCGCTGACGGTGCTCGACGACCGGCACCTCGCGTTCAAGCCTGTGCAGGTGTCGGTGCTCGGCATTCCGCAGGCGAAGCTCCTGCGTTCGCTCGGCATCGAGCTCGCGTCGCTGACGCCGCTGCAGCGGCGCGGCGCGGAACTGCGCGGCGACACGCTCGTGCTCGACCAGTACACCGTGTTCCCGCCGCCGATACTGAACGGCAAGCTCGGGCAGGCCACGGTCGAGCGCGACGGGCTGCGCCTCACGTTCCGGCGCGCGGCCGGCGCACCCGCGCCGAAGCGGCCGCAGATCGACGCACCGAGCTACATGTGGATGGAAGGCGGCGACATGAAGATGTTCAACGTGCTCGAACTGAACGTGCGCGCGCTGATCCGCAATTCGGCCGAGGCCGGCCCGATGCGCTTCGACCTGTACGGCTACCGCAGCCAGGTCACGCAGGGTTCGGTGCGGATGTTGCCGGACGGCACGCTGGTCGTCGACATGGGCCGGAAGAATCCACTCGCGTCGCGCTGATGCGCATGTGCGGCACCGATGAAAAAGCCCGGTGGCGTGTCGCCAACCGGGCTTTTTCCTTGATCTCGCTCGCGCTGTGCGCTCAGTCGTGCTTCAGTCCGTCGATCACGTCGAGCAACGCCTGTCGCAGCGCGACGACGTCGACGGTGGTGCCCGGCTTGCCCGCTACGCGCGCATCGGCGGCCTGCAGCTCGGGTTCGACCGGCTCCGCCGCGGCCCGCTCGCTACCCGGCGAATCGAGCCGGTTGCGCGCACCGTTGATCGTGAATCCCTGCTCGTAGAGCAACTCGCGAATCCGCCGGATCAGCAGCACTTCGTGATGCTGGTAATACCGACGATTGCCGCGCCGCTTCACCGGGCGCAGCTGAGTGAATTCCTGTTCCCAATAACGCAGCACATGCGGCTTGACCCCGCACAGTTCGCTGACTTCACCGATCGTGAAGTAGCGCTTCGCGGGAATCGGAGGCAAGACGACTTTCTCAACCGTAGTGGTCATCGTCGGTTAACCGTCGGTAAAGGGTGCGCGGCGGCCGCGCGGAGACTGCTGCGTGCGGCGTTTACTCGGTGCCGTTTTCGACCAGCGCCTTCAGCTTCTGGCTCGCGTGGAAGGTTACCACCCGGCGCGCCGCGATCGGAATCGCCTCGCCCGTCTTCGGATTGCGGCCCGGACGCTGCGGCTTGTCGCGCAACTGGAAATTGCCGAATCCCGACAGCTTGACGCTCTCGCCGTTTTCGAGCGCGTCGCGGATCACCTCGAAAAACGCCTCGACCATGTCCTTCGCTTCACGCTTGTTCAGCCCGACGCTGTCGAACAGCAGCTCCGCCAGCTCCGCCTTCGTCAGCGTGGGCGTCTCGGGGGACGCCGCCGCCGAAGCGTCGCGGTTCATGGCGCTGCGTTGCGCCGTCAGGAGGGCTTCGAATTCACTCGAGGTCATGTCGTTCATATCTGCCATACAGCGCGTTGAATCAAAACTTACGATGGAAAAAAGCCGCCCGCGAACGGGCGGGCCTTCTCCTTAGCCGCGCAGGCGCGCACCGGCACGAGCCATCCGCTCGACCAGCGTCTGGATCGCCTGATCGACGACCTCGTCCTGTAGCGTGCCAGCCGCGTCCTGCAGCGTCACACGGAAGGCAAGGCTCTTCTCGTGCGCGGCAAGACCACCGGAAGTATTTGATTTTGCACGAAATTCGTCGAAGAGTACAACCTTCTGAACGAATCGGCAGGCCTCTTCTGCAAGCGCCTTCTTCATTTCGTCGAAAAGTGCCTGAACCTCGACTGCCTGATCGACGACCACGGCGATATCGCGACGGACCGGCGGGAATTTCGACACGTCGGTCGGTGCCGGCAGCGCCCGTGCAATCAGCGCGTCCGCATCGATCTCGAACATCACCGGCGCGTGCGGCAGCTCGTACTTCTGCATCAGGCGCGGGTGCAGCTCGCCGATCCAGCCGACCGCGCGGCCGTCGACCTCGATGCGCGCGCTGCGGCCCGGATGGAGGGCCGGATGCTCTGCCTTCACGAAGCGTGCGACCGCCGGCGCCAGCAGTGCCTCGAGATCGCCCTTCACGTCGAAGAAATCGACCGCGCGGGTCGCAACGCCCCACTGCTCGTCGACTGCCGGACCGTATGCCAGCGCACCGACACGCTTCGGCTGCGCATGACCTTCGACCGCCAGCTCGCCGGCCTTCACCGACGCATCGGCGAGGAACACGCGGCCCGACTCGAACACGCGCACGCGATCGGCTCGGCGGTTCAGGTTGTGGCGCAGCACGGCGATCAAGCTGCCGAACAGCGTCGTGCGCATCACCGAAAGCTGGCTCGCGATCGGGTTCAGCAACCGGATCGGGTTGTCGTTGCCCGCGAAATCGTGCTCCCACTCCGCATCGACGAAGCTGAAGTTGACGGTTTCCGCGTAGTCGCGCGCGGCGAGCGCGTGACGGATGTCGTGGATCGAGCGCCGCGTCTCGTTGGTCGCGCGCATTTCGCTCGTCGCGACCGGCGGACGCGCCGGAATCTTTTCGAAACCGTAGATGCGCGCCACTTCCTCGATCAGGTCTTCCTCGATCTCGATGTCGAAGCGGTGCGACGGCGGCGTGACGAGGAACGCGTCGTCTTCACGCTCGAACGACAGGCCGAGGCGCGTGAAGATGCTGGCGATCTCGTCGGCGCTGATCTTCACGCCGATGATGCGGTTCGCGCGCGACACGCGCATCTTGACCGGCGCGCGCTGCGGCAGGTTCACCGACTGGTCGTCGACCGGGCCGGCCTTGCCGCCGCAGATCTCGAGAATCAGCTGCGTGATGCGCTCGACGTGCTCGACGGTCGTCGCGTAATCGACGCCGCGCTCGAAGCGATGGGCCGCGTCGGTCGAGAAGTTGTACTTGCGCGCACGGCCACGGATGCTGTCCGGCCACCAGAACGCGGCTTCGAGATAGATGTTGGTCGTGTCGAGCGTGACGGCCGTGCTGTCGCCGCCCATGATGCCGGCCAGGCTCTCGACCTGACGATCGTCCGCAATCACGCCGACCGTTTCGTCGAGTTCGACGGTGTTGCCGTTGAGCAGCTTCAGCGATTCGCCGCGCTTGCCCCAGCGCACCTCGATGCCGCCGTGGATCTTGTCGAGATCGAACACGTGCGACGGGCGGCCGAGTTCGAACATCACGTAGTTCGAGATGTCGACGAGCGCGGACACGCTGCGCTGGCCCGAACGCTCGAGGCGCTCGACCATCCATTGCGGCGTCTTCGCGTGCGCGTTCACGCCGCGGATCACGCGACCCGAGAAGCGGCCGCACAGATCGGGCGCGGCGATGCGCACCGGCAACGTTTCGTCGAGCTCGACGCGCACCGGGCGGATGTCGACCGGCGTCAGCGGCGCGCCGGTGATCGCGGACGTCTCGCGCGCGATGCCGAACACGGACAGGCAGTCGGCCTTGTTCGGCGTCAGCTTGATTTCGAAGATCGTGTCGTCGAGATTGAGCGTCTCGCGGATATCCTGACCGACCGGCGTGTCTTCCGGCAGGATCAGCAGGCCGCTGTGGTCTTCGGACAGCTTCAGTTCGCGTGCCGAGCACAGCATCCCCTGGCTCTCCACGCCGCGCAGCTTCGACAGCTTGATCGCGAACGGCTTGCCGCCCTCTTCCGCCGGCGGCAGTTCCGCGCCGACCAATGCAACCGGCACCTTGATGCCGGGCGCGACGTTCGGCGCACCGCAGACGATGTTCAGCGTCGCGCCGGTGCCGGCGTCGACCTGGCAGACATTGAGCTTGTCCGCATCCGGATGCTTGACGACTTCGAGCACGCGGCCGACGACGATCTTCGACGTCGGCGGCGCAGCCTTGCTCAGCGATTCGACTTCGAGCCCCGCCATCGTCAGCGCGTGCGACAGCTCGTCGGTCGTCAGCTGCGGGTCGACAAAGGTTCTCAACCAGGATTCAGGGAATTGCATGGATGTCTACGTTCGAAACAGGTTAGATCGACGCCCGGGCCCCTCGGAAACGTCGGTCGGGGCGTGCGCGGGCACAGGTCGGCGCGGCGAGCGGCGTTATGCGAACTGGCGCAGGAAACGCAGGTCGTTCTCGAAGAACAGCCGGAGGTCCTGGACGCCGTAGCGCAGCATCGTCAGGCGCTCGAGGCCGCTGCCGAACGCGAAGCCGATGTAGCGCTCGGGATCGAGGCCCATGTTGCGAATCACGGTCGGATGCACCTGCCCCGAACCGGAAATCTCGAGCCACTTGCCGGCGTTCTTGCCTTGCTCGAACATCATGTCGATCTCGGCCGACGGTTCCGTGAACGGGAAATACGACGGACGGAAGCGCACGAGGATGTCGTCGCGCTCGAAGAATTTTTTCAGGAAGTCGGTATAGACGCCCTTGAGGTCGGCGAAGCTGATGTTTTCGTCGATCCACAGCCCCTCGACCTGATTGAACATCGGCGAGTGGGTCGCATCGCTGTCGACGCGATACGTACGGCCCGGCGCGATCACCTTGATCGGCGGACGGTTCATGCGCGCATAACGCACCTGCATCGGGCTCGTGTGCGTACGCAGCAGCAGCTGGCGGCCGTCGGCATCCTTGCCTTCGACGTAGAAGGTGTCCTGCATCGAACGCGCCGGATGGTTCTCCGGGCTGTTCAGCGACGTGAAGTTGTACCAGTCGGTCTCGATTTCGGGGCCGTCGGCCACATCGAAACCGATCGAGCCGAAAATCTGTTCGACCCGCTCCCACGTGCGCATCACGGGGTGCAGGCTGCCTGCACCGGCGCCGCGGCCCGGCAACGTGACGTCGATCGCTTCGGCAGTGAGGCGCTGATTCAGCAGCGCGTCGGCCAGTGCCTGGCGACGGGCGGTCAGCGCGGCTTCAACCTGCTGCTTCACGACGTTGATGCGTGCGCCTTCGGTCTTGCGTGTTTCGGGATCGAGCTTGCCGAGGCCCTTCAGCAACTCGGTCAGCGCACCCGACTTGCCGAGAAATCGTGCTTTCTCGTTTTCGAGCGTGGTGATGTCGGCAGCCTGTTCGAAGGACTGCTGCGCGTCGGCGACAATCTGGTCCAGATCCATAGATCCCATCATTTCCAACGTCATTCGTTTTCGGCGAGCAAAATCGCCCGGCCAAACAAAAAAGGGGCTCGGAAGAGCCCCGTTTTCGCTGCAGCGGCCGAGACTACCGGAACATCGCTGCAACTAACCACGCAGTGCTAATTTCGCAATTAGGCTGCAACGGCGGCTTTCACCTGCTTGACGATCGCAGCAAAAGCAGCCTTGTCGAACACCGCCATGTCGGCCAGGACCTTACGGTCGAGTTCGATCGACGCCTTCTTCAGGCCGTTGATGAACACGCTGTAGGTCATGTCGTGCTGGCGAACTGCCGCGTTGATACGCGTGATCCACAGTGCGCGGAACACACGCTTCTTGTTGCGGCGGTCGCGGTACGCGTACTGACCAGCGCGCATCACCGCCTGCTTGGCGATGCGGTAGACGTTATTGCGGCGGCCGCGATAACCCTTGGCCAGGTTGATGATCTTCTTGTGGCGGGCCCGTGCGGTTACCCCACGTTTGACTCGAGGCATGTTTCTCTCCTTAGAGTATCAGTTGAGGGGTTACGCGAACGGCAGCATCGCGCGGACGGAGTTCAGATCGGAATCATGAACTGCCGTTGCGCCGCGCAGGTGACGCTTGTTCTTCGTGGTTTTCTTGGTCAGGATGTGACGCTTGAAGGCTTGACCGCGCTTGACGGTACCGCCCGGACGCACCACGAAGCGCTTTGCAGCGCTCTTCTTGGTCTTCATCTTAGGCATGACGAACAACTCCAGTTTATTAGATGGCGATGGGTGTGCGGTTGGCTTGCGCCCTTGACCCGCCCTTCGAAACCCAGTCCACTTGTGTACGGCGGCCCGCTTGCGCAGCCGCCGTCATTGTTGGCACGCCGCCCTGACCGGGCAACGCGCCGAACCACTGTCGAACCAGCGCGCGAAGCGCGCGGGCCCGTTACTTCTTTTTCTTCGGCGAGAGCACCATGATCATCTGGCGCCCTTCCATCTTCGGCATCTGCTCGACCTGGCCGACTTCCTCGAGATCCGTGCGCAGACGCTCGAGCATCCGCATACCGATTTCCTGGTGAGCCATTTCACGGCCGCGGAAACGCAACGTGATCTTCGTCTTGTCGCCTTCTTCGAGGAAGCGCACGAGATTGCGGAGCTTGACGTTGTAGTCACCGTCATCGGTACCCGGGCGGAACTTGACTTCCTTGACCTGGATGACCTTCTGCTTCAGCTTCGCTTCGTGCTGCTTCTTCGATTCCTGGTACTTGAACTTGCCGTAATCCATCAGACGGCAAACCGGGGGAACCGCTTGCGGCGCGATTTCCACCAGGTCAACATCCAGTTCTTCCGATTTACGGAAAGCATCAGCGAGTTTTACGATACCGAGCGGTTCGTTCTCGATCCCGACCAGACGCACTTCCGGCGCAGTGATTTCACCGTTGATGCGGTGCGACGACTTATCAGTAGCGATGTTACGTTTCCTCTAAAAATTAAAAAAACGAGCCGCGCTGCCAGGGCGGTTACTTGAACGAGCGCAGGTCTTCCTGCAGACGCTCAACGAAGGCTTCGACCGGCATTACGCCAAGATCGACGCCGCCACGGGCACGCACGGCTACCGTTTGCGCATCACGCTCCTTATCGCCCACGACGAGGAGATAAGGCACCTTTTCCAGCGTGTGCTCGCGTATTTTATAGCTAATCTTCTCGTTGCGCAAATCGGCCGCCACTCTAACCCCTTGTTTTTGCAACGTTTGGGCCAGAGAGTGCGCATATTCGGCCTGACTTTCGGCGATATTCAGCACAATTGCCTGGAACGGCGCGAGCCAGGCGGGCATTGCACCAGCATGGTGCTCGATCAAAATGCCGAGGAATCGCTCCATCGAACCGACGATTGCGCGGTGCAGCATCACCGGTCGGCGACGGCTGTTGTCTTCCGCCACGTACTCGGCGCCGAGGCGCTCCGGCAGCACCATGTCGAGCTGCAGCGTGCCGCACTGCCACGAGCGGCCGAGCGCATCCTTGATGTGGTACTCGATCTTCGGGCCGTAGAACGCACCCTCGCCCGGCAGCTCTTCCCACGCGAGGCCGCAGGCCGTCAGCGCGTCGCGCAGGCCCTGCTCGGCGCGATCCCACGTCTCGTCCGTGCCCGCACGCTGCTCGGGGCGCAGCGACAGCTTGATGTCGATGTGATCGAAACCGAAATCCTTGTACACGCTCATGGCCAGCGTGTTGAACGCGATCGATTCCGAGATGAACTGGTCTTCCGTACAGAAGATGTGCGCATCGTCCTGCACGAAGCCGCGCACGCGCATCAGGCCGTGCAGCGCGCCCGATGCCTCGTTGCGGTGGCACGAACCGAATTCCGCGTAACGCAGCGGCAGGTCGCGGTACGAGCGCAGGCCGTGCTTGAACACCTGGACGTGGCCCGGGCAGTTCATCGGCTTGATCGCATAGTCGCGCTTCTCCGACTCCGTCGTGAACATGTTCTCGCGGTAGTTCTGCCAGTGGCCCGACGCCTCCCACAGCGAGCGGTCCATGATCATCGGCGTCTTGATCTCGAGGTAGCCGGCGTCGTTCACGCGGCGGCGCATGTACTGCTCGACCTGCTGCCACAGCGCCCAGCCCTTCGGATGCCAGAACACCATGCCCGGCGACTCTTCCTGCATGTGAAACAGGTCGAGCTGCTTGCCCAGCTTGCGGTGGTCGCGCTTTTCCGCTTCCTCGAGCATGTGCAGGTATTGATCCTGGTCTTCCTTCTTCGTCCAGGCCGTACCGTAGATGCGCTGCAGCTGCTCGTTCTTCGAGTCGCCGCGCCAGTACGCGCCCGCGACCTTCATCAGCTTGAAGACCTTCATCTTGCCGGTGGACGGCACGTGCGGGCCGCGGCACAGATCGGTGAAGCCGCCGTGCGAGTACAGCTTGATTTCGTCGCTTTGCGGAATCGATTCGATGATCTCGGCCTTGTACTTCTCGCCGATGCTGCGGAAGTAACCGGCCGCCTCGTCGCGCGACACGACGCGACGCGTCACGGGCTCGTCCTTCTTCGCGAGCTCCTGCATGCGCTTTTCGATCTTTTCCAGATCTTCCGGCGTAAACGGACGGTTGTACGAGAAGTCGTAATAGAAGCCGTTGTCGATCACCGGGCCGATCGTCACCTGCGCGTCCGGGTACAGATCCTTCACCGCATACGCGAGCAAGTGCGCGGTCGAGTGACGGATGATGTCGAGACCGTCGGCATCCTTGTCCGTGATGATCGCGAGCGACGCGTCGCGGTCGATCACCGTGGACGTGTCAACGAGCTCGCCATCGAGCTTGCCACCAAGCGCAGCCTTCGCAAGGCCGGGACCGATCGAGGCTGCAACCTCGGCAACTGTCACCGGATGCTCGTATTGTCGAACTGAGCCGTCAGGCAAGCGTATCGAAACCATAGCATTCTCCGTGATGCCGACAGTGGGCGGCAGACCAGGTACGCGCGATCAAAAAATCACGCGCAGAAATTTCGCGACAAAAAAAATGCGGCCCCGCTTTCGAGGGGCCGCATTCGATACTTCACTCAAACTGAAAGGGCGAAAACGTTCCTCGACTAGCGTCGCTCCGAAATAGTTTCGGTCAACGTTCGCGGTGTCATAACCGTATTCGCCTTGTTCGCGTTGAGTTCTTTACTGCATCGAATACCCGGAGACCGGGCATTCTCAATTCGTTGGTAGGCTCGATTGGACTCGAACCAACGACCCCCACCATGTCAAGGTGGTGCTCTAACCAGCTGAGCTACGAGCCTAGAGAAGCTAAGATTATATGGAGCCGTTACGGGCTTGGCAAGTGTTTTTATGCGGTCGCAGCAAAATAACGGCGTTTCAACCCCACATCAAGTCTTCCGCCCCGCCCGCACGACGCCCTGCACCTCGCCGAGCAGCGTGCACGCGCGCTGCACCTGCGCCGAGTTCGACACCTCGACCGTGAACTGCATGAACGCCGCATTGCGGCGACTCTGCGTCTTCACGCCCACCACGTTGATCTTCTCGCGGGCGAACACTTCGGAGATGTCGCGCAGCAACCCTTGCCGGTCGCTCGCCTCGATCATCAGGTCGACCGGATAGACGGACGCGCCGCGCCCGCCCAGCACGTCGGCCGACCAGGTCGTCTGCAGCACGCGCTCCGGCGCGCGCTCGACCATCCGGCGGAACGTCGGGCAATCGGTGCGGTGGATCGACATGCCCTTGCCGCGCGTGACGAACCCGCTGATCGGATCGGGCGGCGCCGGACGGCAGCACCGCGCCAGCTGGGTCAGCAGCGCATCGACGCCCACCACCAGCACGCCGGTCGACGCGCCGTGCGCGACGCTCGCGCCGCTGCTGCGCTTCTCGAAATCGGCGGGCGCCTCGAGCGCCGGCTCCGGCGGCGGCGCATCGGACAGCGCGTGCTCGACATTGCGCAGGCTGAACTCTTCCTTGCCGACGACCGAGAACAGCTCCTCGGGCGACTTGAAGCCGAGCTTCGCGGCGAGGTTGTCCAGGCTGACCGACGTCTTGCCTTCGCGCTGCAGCGTCTTTTCGACGAGCGCCCGGCCATGCGCGATGTTTTCTTCCTGCTCGATCGAGTTGAACCAGGCACGCACCTTCTGCCGCGCGCGCGGGCTCTTCAGGTAGCCGAGCTGCAGGTTCAGCCAGTCGCGCGACGGCCCGCCCTCCTTCACCGCGACGATCTCGACTGTCTGGCCGTTCGCGAGCGACGTGTTCAGCGGGACCATCACGCCGTCGACGCGCGCGCCGCGGCAGCGATGGCCGAGCTCGCTGTGCAGGTGGTACGCGAAATCCACCGGCGTCGCGCCCTGCGGCAACGCGATCACGCGCGCCTGCGGCGTCAGCACATAGATATGGTCGTCGTCGAGCGACGTCTCGCGCAATTGCGCCCACGCCTGGTCGCCCGACACCTCGGTGCCGTCCTCGACGTCGTCCTTCCACGCCAGCAACTGACGCAGCCACGCGATCTTCTCGTCGTACTTGTCGCTCGCCGAGAACTGGCCGCCATAGCCGCGCGCGCCGGCCTCCTTGTAGCGCCAGTGCGCGGCGACGCCGTACTCGGCGAAGCGGTGCATCTCCTGCGTGCGGATCTGCACCTCGAACGCGCGGCCATCGTCGCCGATCACGACCGTATGCAGCGACTTGTAGCCGTTCGGCTTCGGCCGCGAAATGTAGTCGTCGAATTCCTTCGGCACCGGCTGCCACAGGTGATGCACGATGCCGAGCACCGCGTAGCAATCCTTGATGTCCGGCACGATCACGCGAAACGCGCGCACGTCGTACAGCTCGGAGAAGTCGAGCTCCTTGCCGCGCATCTTGCGCCAGATGCTGTAGATATGTTTCGGCCGGCCGCTCACGTCGGCCTGGATGCTCGCTTCCGCGAGCTCGTGCTGCAGCCGCTCGATCGCCTGCGTGACGTATGCCTCGCGCTCGATGCGCTTCTCGTCGAGCAGCTTCGCGATCCGCTTGTAGGTGACGGGATCCTCGAAGCGGAACGCCAGATCCTCGAGTTCCCACTTCAGTTGCCAGATACCGAGACGGTTCGCGAGCGGCGCATAGATCTCGAGCGTCTCGCGCGCGACGTCGGGCGGCGGCTCGATCTTCGCGGCCGCGTAATAGCGCAGCGACTGCAACCGCGACGCGAGCCGGATCAGCACGACGCGGATGTCCTGCGCGAACGCGAGCAGCATCTTGCGCAGCGCTTCGATCTGCGTGCGCCGCTCTTCCGCCGCGTCGCGCCCCGTGTCGGGCCTGGCGTTCTGCGCGGCGCGCAGGCTGACGGTGCCGAGCCGCAACAGCTTGCGCACGTCGGACACGAGCCGCGCCACCTCTTCGCCGAAGCGCTCGGTGAGCTCGCGCTCGGGGTCGCTCAGGTGCGGCGTCAGCACGAACAGCGCCGCGGCCTGCATCGCGGACGGGTCGACGTTCAGCGTGCGCATGATCGCCGCCGTACCGGCCGAGTGATCGGCGAGCAACTCGCCCGACGACAGGCGTGCGTCGCCGGCCCGTTCGCGCACGAACGCCAGTACGTCGTCGAACGACGGTGCCGCGACGGGGGAAGCGGAAACGGACTCGGTCATTGCACGGCCTGGCGGAAAACGGTCATCGTCGGATAACGCTCAGCTCAGCTCCGCTGCGCGGCGACGACCACGATCTCGACGAGCAGCGCGGGATCCGCGAGCTTCGCCTCGACGGTGGCGCGCGGCGGCGTGTTGCCGTGCGCGACCCATGCGTCCCATTCGGCATTCATGCCGTCAAAGTTCGCCAGATCCGAGATGTAGATCTGCACCGACAGCAGATGGGCCTTGTCGCTGTTCGCTTCGGCGAGCAGGCGGTCGATGTGGCCGAGCACTTCGCGCGTCTGGCCCCTGATGTCCTGCGTGGTGTCTTCGGCGATCTGGCCGGCCAGATACACGGTACCGTTGTGGATCGCGGTTTCGGAGAGACGGGCCCCGACGTGGTGACGAATGACTGCCATGGAATGTTCCGCTCGTGATGGGTAAGGAATCGTTCGGCGGCCCGGCCCGCGTGCCGCCGAACCGCATATTATGACGCGTTTATGCGTCGCCTTCGACGAAAAACCGTCGTGCAAGTGCAATCTGGTCGGCGCTGATGAACGCCGGCGCGTGGCCCGCACCCGGAATCTCGGCGTGCGTCACATGCCGGCCGCGACGCACCATGTCGGCCACCGTCTCGCGCGACAGCAGGTCGGACGTCTCGCCGCGCACGACGAGCAGCGACGCATCCGTCGTCTCGATCGCATGCCACAGCGCAGCTTCGCCGAGCGCGGCCAGTTCGGGCGTCGTCGCCTTGAACGGCTCGGCGATGCGCGGATCGTAGCGCATCGTCCAGCCGCCCTCGGGCAGCTCGTGCAGCAGCGGCCCGTTGATCTCGCGCCATTCGTCCGCAGTCAGCGCGCCGAACGGCAGCGACAGCGACGTCAGATAGTCGATGGCCTCCTGCTCGGTGTCGAAGCGCGGCTGCACGCCGAGGTATTCGCCGATGCGCGTGAGCGAATCGGGCTCGATGCGCGGACCGACGTCGTTGACGATCATCCGGCGCAGCGGCGAACCGCGCAGCCCCGCGAGCGCCATGCCGATCAGGCCGCCCATCGACGTGCCGAACCAGTCGACCGATTCGACGTCGAGCCGCGCAATCAGCGTCACCATGTCGGCCACGTATTGCGGAATCGCATAGAGCCGCGGGTCGGCCAGCCGGTCCGACCGGCCGCGCCCGACGATGTCGGGGCACACGACGCGATACGTATCGGACAGCGCGGCGGCAAGCCGGTCGAAATCGCGCCCCGAGCGCGTCAGGCCGTGCACGCAGACGAGCACGCGCGGGTTCGCGGGATCACCCCACTCGGTATAGGCGACATGGTGAAGGCCGGCCGCGCTCGCACACTGCACGCGCCGCTGGCGGGGAACCGGAGGATTCGCTGGGGTCGTTGGCATCGTTGGCATCCTGTGGAGAACGGGGGCGACGCGCGGGGCAACGCTTGCGACACCCGATGCAAACGATTGTAAACCGCTTCGCAACGACGGGGCGCCACGCGGCCGGCCCCATCGCCCGAGGCGGATTCAATCGTTGCGGCGCCAGGCGCCCCGCAATTGCTCGCGCAGGAAATCGACGAAGGTCCGCACGCGCAACGGCACGTGACGGCCGCCGGGATAGACGGCATGCAGCGGCGCCGCGGACGCCTCGAAAGCCGGCAGCACGCGCACGAGCCGACCGGCATCGAGATCGGCGTCGACATCCCAGATCGACTTCAACGCAATGCCCGCGCCCTCGAGCGCCAGCGTGCGCGCCGCGCCGCCGTCGTTCGTCAGCAGCGCGGCCGTCACCTCGACCGTCACGCCGCCTTGAGCGCCATCGAACCGCCATTCGGCACGCGGCTGGTCGCCCATCACGATGCATCGATGCGCACGGAGGTCGGCCGGATGGACCGGCAGCCCGTGCGCCGCCAGATAGCCCGGCGACGCACACAGCACGCGATGATTCGGCGCCAGCTCGCGCGCGATCATCGTCGAATCGGCAAGATTGCCGATCCGCACGGCGACGTCGATGTCGGCTGCGAGCAGATCGACGACGGTATCAGTCAGCATCAGCTGCACGGTCAATTGCGGATGTCGCTGCTGAAATGCCGCCACGAGCGGCGCGATCCGCAAGCGGCCGAGCTCGCCGGGCGCCGTCACGCGCAGGACGCCGCTGACCGTGCCGCGACGATCGCGCATCAGCGTTTCGGCGCGGTCGACCTCCTCCAGGATGCGCAGCACCTGCGCGTGAAACTGCGCGCCGTCATCGGTCAGCGTTTGCTGTCGTGTCGTCCGGTGCAGCAGGCGGACGCCGAGCCGCGACTCCAGGTGCGCGAGCCGCTTGCTGACGACTGACAACGACAGATCGAGTTCGCGCGCCGCCGCCGACAGACTGCCGGCCGCCACGATCCTCGCGAAGGTATCGAGCGCCGGGAAATCGTCGATCAGCATCCTGGCCACGATCTCATCCGAATCTTTCCTTTTTTCGAAGAATCCATTCGCTATTCGCCCGTATTTGCATTCAAAGCGGAAACCTACCATAACTGTTCCGCGTCGTCTCCCGACGCCCCTCACAGGACCTCCGAAACCATGTCGATCCGCTTTCGTTCGGCCACCGGCCCAATCGCACACGCATTGGCGGCCGCCGCTTGCGCCGTTGCGCTCTCGCCAGCCGCTTCGCGTGCTGCCGATCTCGTCGCGCCGCACGACCTGACCGTCGCGGCAGGCTTGCCGGCCGCGCAGGCCCGTGCGCAAATTCTGGCCGCGCGCCGCTACGGCACCTTCTGGAATACCGGCGATCCCGCCCTCGCCCGCGCGGCACTCGCCGCCGACTTCACCGACCGGACACTGCCGCCCGGCCGCGAACAAGGGCTGCCAGGGCCGCTCGCGGCCTCCGGCACGATGCGCGGCGCGATCCCGGATCTGCGCTGCGACATCGAACAGATGATCGTCGCGGGCGACCGTGTCGTCGTGCACCTGCATTTTCGCGGACATTTCACCGGCACCTTCAACGGAACGGCCGGGCACGGACAGGCGATCGACTTCATCGCGACCGATATCTACCGGATCGACCACGGCCGGATCGCGGAAAACTGGCACATCGAGGACAACCTGACGTTGCTGCGTCAGCTTGGACTCGTCAGCTGACGGAGGGAACGATGCCCCACGGAAACGACGAACGCCCGACGCCCCTGCCGCGCCGCACGTTCCTGGTCCAGGCCGGTGCCGGATTGACAGCCGGCGTCGCGCTGGCGGCCGGCGCCTCCCTGCCTGCAACCGCCGCGCCAACGCCGGCGCCCACCGCATCGGGGGCCGCGCCGTTCTGGCCAGACGACACACGCCTCGCGATCTCGATCTCGATGCAGTTCGAGGCGGGCGGACAGCCGCCCACGGGCGCGGACAGCCCGTTCCCGGCCGTCGCGTTCCCGCCGTCGGTACCGGTCGATCTCGCGTCGGCCACGTGGTTCGCGTATGGCTACCGGGAAGGCATTCCGCGCCTGCTCGACCTGTGGGACCGACACGGCGTGAAAGTCACGTCGCACATGATCGGGGAAGCCGCGCGCCGGCACCCCGAACTGGCACGCGAAATCGTGTCGCGCGGCCATGAAGCTGCCGCACACGGCCCGACGTGGCGCGCACAATTCGCGATGAGCCGCGACGAAGAGCGTCGCTTCCTGACCGAAGCACGCGACATGGTCGAAGCGGCGACCGGCCAGCGCCCCACCGGCTACAACTGCAACTGGCTGCGGCGCGGACCGCATACGTTGCCGCTGCTGCAGGAACTCGGCTACGCCTATCACATCGACGACGTCAGTCGGGACGAACCGTTCATCGAGACCGTCGGCGGTCGCGATTTCGCGGTGGTTCCGTACACGCTGCGCAACAACGACATCCTGCTGATCGAAGGTCGCAACTACTCGCCGACGATGTTCCTCGAGCAGATCAAGCTCGATTTCGACCAGTTGTACGCGGAAGCCGGGCAGCGGCGCCGACTGATGTCGATCAGTGCGCATGACCGGATCAGCGGCACGCCGCAGATGGTCCGTGCGTGGGACGCGTTCCTGCACTACGCGCGATCACACCCGGGCGTCGCCTTCATGCGCAAGGACGACATTGCGCGCTTCGCCCTGCACAGCCCGTCGACGCTGCGCGAAACCGAAACGATCTGACGGGATTCCCTTCAACACCCACCCTGGAAAGACGCTCATGAATGATCTGCTTCACGGAAAGAAAATACTCGTCGTCGGAGGAAGCTCCGGCATCGGCGCCGCCACGGCAGCAGCATTCGCGCGACGCGGCGCGCTAGTGACGATCGCCTCGCGCGACCCGGGCAGGTTCAACATCGACGCCATGCCAGCCGCACATGTGCGGCGCGAAACGCTCGACATCATGGATACAACGGACGTCGACGCGTTCTGCGCGCGTACCGGCCAGTTCGACCACGTCGTGATTTCGGCCGCGAAGACGGCCACGGGCCCGGTCCGTGCACTGCCGCTTGCCGACGCGCAGGCGGCGATGGACAGCAAGTTCTGGGGCGCATACCGCATCGCCCGCGCGATCGATATCGCGCCCGGCGGTTCGCTGACATTCGTATCCGGCTACCTGAGTGTGCGGCCGAGCGCGTCGTCGGTCTTGCAGGGGGCGATCAATGCGGCGCTCGAAGCCCTCGCCCGCGGCCTGGCACTCGAGCTGGCGCCGGTTCGCGTGAATACCGTATCGCCCGGCCTGATCGCAACGCCGCTGTGGGACAAGCTCGCACCCGACGCACGCGACGCGATGTATGCAGGCGCCGCACAGCGGCTTCCGGCACGCAGGGTCGGCCAGCCGGAAGATGTCGCGAATGCGATCCTGTATCTGGCGGCAACGCCTTATGCGACCGGTTCGACGGTACTGATCGACGGCGGCGGCGCGATCGCGTGACGCATGCACTCGCGACAAAACACCCCGCGCACGCGCCAGCTCGTCATGGCCATGCGTTCGCGACGACGCGACTACTTCTGCACGACCGCACCGATGCTCGCGCCGACCACGCACAGCGTGCCGGCGATCTGCAGCGCACTCATCGGCTGCGCCAGCACGACGAACCCGATGACGGCAGCGATCGCGGGCTCGGCGCTCATCAGGATGCCGAACGCCGACGCGCTCATCCGCCGCAGGGCGATCAGCTCGAGCACGTAGGGAAACAGCGGGACCAGCACCGCCAGATATGCGGCATCGACCAGTTGCCCGGCCGGCAGATGGCCGCCGCTTTGCGCGAGCCCGAACGGCGTCGTGACGAGCGCGGCCACGATCAGCGACGTGGCGAGCCCCTGCAATCCGTCGAACAACGTACCGACGCGCTTCATCAACAGGATATAGGCGGCCCAGCCGAGCGCCGAACCGACCGGAAAGACCAGAGCGGCGGGCGCCGTCACCCACATGCCGTCCTGCCGCGCCAGCAACAACACGCCCGCCAGTGCCAGCACGGGCCATACGAGCATCGCCGGCCTGCGCACGCCGACGGCGGCGACCGCCAGCGGCCCGAGAAAGTTGATCGCCACCGCGAGCCCGAGCGGCACGCGGCGCACGGCTTCGAAGAAGCACAGCGTCATCACGGCCATCGCACTGCCGAGCGCGACGGCCACAATCCAGCGTTGCCGCGAATAAGTGCGAAGCGGCGGCCGCACGACAACCGCGAGCGCGAGTGCAGCGAAACAGAGCCGCAACCAGGTTGTGCTTACGGTGCCGTACTCGATCGTCGCCGGCCTCGACAGCGCCGCGCCGAGCTGCACGCTGCACATCGACGCGACCGCCAGCAGCGGCGCGACCGCGTTCGCGAATGGGGCAGCCGTGCGCGCGACACCACCCGGCCGTACCGTACTCGATTCCTCGCTCATTCGACCGCTCCAGATCAGTGACACGCCGATGCTAACCGCGGCCGCGCGCCTGATATAAGCTGATAATTCTTATGTCTGCATCAGGAAAATTGATGATCCGCGATCTCGACAGCACGCTGCTGCGCACGTTCGTCACCGTGATCGAAACCGGCAGCGTCAGCGCGGCGGCAATGGTGCTGCATCGCACGCAGGCCGCCGTCAGCATGGCGCTGCGCCGGCTCGAGGAGGAAGTCGGCCAGCGCCTGCTCGAACGCTCGCCGCGCGGCGTGACGCCGACGGCGGCGGGCAGCGTGCTGCTGCCGTATGCGCACGAGCTCCTCGGCATCGGGCTCGCCGCCCGCGCCGCGCTCACCGCGGGCGACATTTCAGGCACCGTCCGGCTCGGCATTCTCGAGGACATCGCCGTCGGGCATCTGCCGCACGCGCTGCGGCAGTTCGCAGCGTCGTTTCCGAACGTCGCGCTCGAGATCGTCGTCGATACGAGCCCGGTGCTGTCGCAGCGACTCGCGGCCAATGCGCTCGATTTCGTGATCGGCGATCCCGCACTGATCCGCGCCGAGCCGCTCACGACGTGGCGGCATCCGCTGCGCTGGGCCGCCGCGCTCGCCGCGCCCCGGCTTCCGACGGACGAAGCGGTGCCCATCGTCGCATTCGGCGGTGCGTGCCCGTGGCAGGACAGGCTGTTCGCGACGTTGCGCGAAGCCGGCCGCGCATGGCGCGTCATCTGCACCAGCACGAGCCTGTCCGCGATCCAGTCGGCGGTCGAGGCCGGCCTCGGCATCGCGGTGCTGCTGGACTGGAACGTGCGTCGCGACACGATGCGCGCGCTCGATCCACAGGCAGCCGGACTGCCGGCCCCGCCCGCCGCCGATTTCGGGCTGTTCAGCCACGCGGATACCGGCGATCGCACGTCGGCGGCCGCGACGCTACAGCGCTTCCTGTTTCATGCGCTGCAGTTGGGTTCGCCCGGCGAGCCCCCATCCGCAACCGGGCGCGCCGGCGAATCGTTGCGGGCCGCCGTCTGACGCCGGCGCGGCCTGTCGCGCCGGCCGCCCATGCAAACGCCCCGCATACCTTCCGGCATGCGGGGCGTATCGGGACGAACGACGACTCAGGCTACCGCGCTCACGTCGAGCGGCGCGCCCGTCTTCGCCTGGATCTCGTCGGCGCTCACGCCGTCGGCGAGTTCGAGGACCTTCAGGCCGGCCGGCGTCACTTCGATCACGCCGAGATCGGTGATGATCAGGTCGACCACGCCGACACCCGTCAGCGGCAGGTTGCATTCTTCGAGGATCTTGTGCTGGTCGCCCTTCGCGACATGCTCCATCAGCACGACGACACGCCCCACGCCCGCGACGAGGTCCATTGCGCCGCCCATCCCCTTGATCATCTTGCCGGGGATCATCCAGTTCGCGAGGTCGCCCTGCTTGCTGACCTGCATCGCGCCGAGGATCGCGAGGTTGATGTGGCCGCCGCGAATCATCGCGAACGAATCGGCCGACGAGAAGATCGACGAGCCCGGCAGCGTCGTGACGGTCTGCTTGCCGGCGTTGATGAGATCGGCGTCGACTTCGTCCTCGGTCGGCGACGGGCCGATGCCGAGCAGGCCGTTTTCCGACTGCAGCCACACCTCGACGCCTTCCGGCACGTGGTTGGCCACGAGCGTCGGCAAGCCGATGCCGAGGTTCACGTAGAAGCCGTCCTGCAGTTCCTTCGCCGCGCGCGCGGCCATCTGGTCACGATTCCAGGCCATGTCAGTCTCCTTTCGCGCGTACGACGCGTTGTTCGATGCGTTTTTCAGGCGTCGCATTCAGCACGATGCGCTGCACGAAAATCCCCGGCGTGTGGACCTGGTCCGGATCGAGCGTGCCGTTCTCGACGATCTCCTCGACTTCCACCACGGTGATCTTGCCGGCCATCGCGCACATCGGGTTGAAGTTGCGCGCCGTGCGGCGGTAGATCAGGTTGCCGGACTTGTCGGCCTTCCACGCCTTCACGAGCGCGACGTCGGCCGTCAGCGACGGCTCGAGCACGTAGTGACGGTCGCCGAACTGGCGCGTTTCCTTGCCTTCCGCGATCACGGTGCCGTAGCCGGTATTCGTGAAGAAGGCGGGGATGCCCGCGCCGCCCGCGCGCAGCTTCTCGGCGAGCGTGCCTTGCGGCGTAAATTCGAGCTCGAGTTCGCCGGCCAGGTACTGGCGCTCGAACTCCTTGTTCTCGCCGACGTACGACGAGATCATCTTCCTGATCTGGCGCGTTTCCAGCAGCAGGCCGAGGCCGAAACCGTCGACGCCCGCGTTGTTGCTGATGCAGGTGATGCCCTTGACGGCCGAGTCGCGCAACGCCGCGATCAGTGCCTCCGGAATCCCGCACAGGCCGAAGCCGCCCACCGCGAAGGTCTGTCCGTCGCGGACGATCCCTTCCAGCGCGGCAGCCGCGCTTGGATAGACTTTGTTCATCAGTTGTCCCTTCCTCTATGGAAACCAGCAAAACCGGTTCACGCGCCCAGTTGGACCGCAAGCCCGCCGCATCATTCTATGCATGCGCGGCAATGCCTGCGTCGAAGCACGCTGTTTTTATGTCGCGGCAAACCACCGCGAGATGCCTGAAAGGGTACGATGCGGCACGGATGCGGCACAATACGCAAAAATACATAAGCGTTTGCCTCCGCTTGCCTGCGCCATGCCCGCTCTCGATTACCAGACTGCCTTCCACCTCGCGCCGCTCGGCCTCGTGCTGTCGCGCGACCGCGTGATCGAGGATTGCAACGACGCGCTCGCGTCGATCTTCCGCTGCGCGCGGGCCGACCTGATCGGAAAGTCGTACGAGGTGCTCTACCCGTCGACGGACGAATTCCAGCGCATCGGCGAGCGCATCGCGCGCGTGATGGCCGCGAACGGCATCTACTCGGATGACAGGATCATGAAGCGCGCGGACGGCGAGCTGTTCTGGTGCCACGTGACGGGCCGCGCGCTCGACCGCACCGCGCCGCTCGCGGCCGGCGTGTGGACTTTCGAGGACCTGAGCGCGACGCGCCGCGTCGCCGTCGAGCTGACCCCGCGCGAGCGCGAGATCGCCGCGCAGCTCGCCACAGGCAAGACCAGCAAGCAGATCGGGCGCGTGCTCGAGATCAGTTCGCGCACGGTCGACATCTACCGCGCACGGCTGATGCGCAAATACGGCACGAACAACACGCCGGAACTGCTGCAGCGTCTGCTCGGGCAGTGAAAGCCCGCCGCGTGGCGGCGTCCGAATGAAGATCGGCCGCGCTGGGCGGCCGAATCGGATGACTCCGGGTAAGACAGGCATGGCGGCTCACCGGCGCCGGCGCCGGTCTCGCCGACCCGGCGCTCAGTCGATTTTGGTCGCGAGTGCGCGCTCGATCGTGTCGCGCAGCAGTTGCGGCAGTTCCACCGACTTGCCGAGCGCGTAGTCGACCCACACGCAGCGCGCCTTGCCGCGCGCATAGACGTGCTGCGGATCATCCGCGCGCGTGAGCTCGAAGCCGGTGTCGAAGCTGCTCCGGCCAGGCTTCGCGGCCGACATCTTCGCGATCACGTCGCCCGGATAGTGCAGCTGCTTGAGAAATTCCATCGACGCCGTGACGATGACGGGCCCCTGCCCTTCGCCGTTGCCGCCGGCAATGCCGAGCTCCTCGAACCACGAGATCCGCGCCTGCTCCATGTAGCGGAAATAGACCGTGTTGTTCACATGGCCGAACGCGTCCATGTCGCCCCAGCGGATCGGCATCGACATCTCAAATACAGGGGAGTAATCGCTTGTTGCGCTCATTGCAGTCTTCTTTGTTGCTGAATGTCATCCGCTCAGGCGAGGCCGAAGCCGTCGTCGGCAGAGATAATCGAGCCGTTGATGAACTGCGACTCGTCGGCCGCGAGCAGCAACAACAGCCCGTCGAGATCCTGCGGCTTGCCGACGCGCTTGCGCGGCAGCATCGACTGCAGCTTCTGGCCCTGCTCGGTTTCCCACAGGTAATGATTGATTTCGGTATCGATATAGCCCGGACAGATCGCATTGACGTTGATCCCGTGGCGCCCCCACTCGAGCGCCATCGCGCGCGTCATCTGCACGACCGCGGCCTTGCTCATCGCGTACAGCCCGATCTGCGGGAACACCCGCAGCCCTGCCACCGACGCGATGTTGATGATCCGGCACGGCGGCTTGCCGTTGCCGCTGCCGTTCGCGCGCATGATCATCCGCTTCGCCACTTCCTGCGCGACGAAAAATGCGCCGCGCGTGTTGGTGTCGAACACGAACTCGAAATCGGCCGGCGTGACGTCGACGAGCTTCTGCATCGTCGAGACGCCCGAATTGTTCACGAGGATGTCGATCGTGCCGGCTTCCGTCTCGGCATGCGCGACCGCCGCCTTGATGCTCTGGACGTCGGTGACGTCGAGCGACACGACGTGCGCGGCGCCGCCGGCCGCCTCGATCTCCGCGCGCAGTTCCTTCAGGCGCTCGACGCGGCGGCTCGCGAGCACGACCTTCGCGCCAGCCTGCGACAGCACCTGCGCAAAGCGCTGCCCGAGGCCGCTCGACGCGCCCGTGACCAGCGCAACCTTGCCTTCCAGATTGATCGACCGACCCATTTGCACATCCCCTTTCGATGTCGTTTCGCCAGCCCGGGCGGCACAGCCCGGGCGACATTACCCTAGCACAAAAATAGAACGATCGTGCTAATCTAGCCGCATGTTGTTGCGGCAAGCGTTTCGTTTCGCAGACAATACGCTCCCGAATAAAAGCATTCTAACGGTTAGAGGAACGCCAATGACCCCCGCAAGCCTCATCGAGCAATACGGCCCGCGCGAATCGATGGAATACGACGTCGTGATCGTCGGCGGCGGCCCCGCCGGGCTGTCGGCGGCGATCCGGCTCAAGCAGCTGGCCGCCGAGAAAGGCACCGAGATCGGCGTGTGCGTGCTCGAGAAGGGTTCCGAGATCGGCGCGCACATCCTGTCGGGCGCGGTGATGGATCCGCGCGCGATCACCGAACTGTTCCCCGACTGGAAGGAACGCGGCGCGCCGCTCGACGTCGAGGTGACGGAAGACCGCTTCCTGTTCCTGTCCGAGAAGAGCGCCGTCACGACGCCCAACTGGGCGCTGCCCGCCAACTTCCAGAACCACGGCAACTACGTCATTTCGCTGGGTAACGTGACCCGCTGGCTCGGCCAGCAGGCCGAGGCGCTGGGCGTCGAGATCTTCCCGGGCTTCCCCGCTGCCGAGATTCTCTATAACGACGACGGTTCCGTGAAGGGCGTCGCGACCGGCAACATGGGCGTGGGCAAGGACGGCGAGCCGACCGAGAACTTCCAGCTCGGCATGGAGCTGCACGCGAAGTACACGCTGTTCGCCGAAGGCTGCCGCGGCCATCTCGGCCGCCAGCTGATCTCGAAGTTCAAGCTCGACGCGAACGCCGATCCGCAGGCGTACGGGATCGGCATCAAGGAACTGTGGGAAATCGATCCGGCCAAGCACAAGCCGGGCCTGGTGATCCACACGGCCGGCTGGCCGCTGAAGTCCGATACCTACGGCGGCTCGTTCCTGTATCACATGGACAACAACCAGGTCGTGGTCGGCTTCGTGGTGGGCCTGGGCTACACGAACCCGTACCTGTCGCCGTTCGAGGAATTCCAGCGCTACAAGACGCATCCGTCGATCCGCGCGTTCCTCGAAGGCGGCAAGCGCGTGTCGTACGGCGCGCGGGCGATCACCGCTGGCGGCCTGCTGTCGCTGCCGAAGACGGTGTTCCCGGGCGGCGCGCTGATCGGCGACGACGCGGGCTTCCTGAACGCGTCGCGGATCAAGGGCAGCCACGCGGCGATCAAGACCGGCATGCTGGCGGCCGACGCCGCGTTCGACGCGGTGCAGGCCGGCCGTCAGTCGGACGAGCTCAACGCCTACCCGGACGCGTTCAAGCAATCGTGGCTGTACACGGAGCTGTACCGCGCGCGCAACTTCAAGCAGTGGATGGCCAAGGGCCTGTATCTCGGCACGCTGATGGTCGGGCTCGAGCAGAAGGTGATGGGCGGCAACGTGCCGTGGACGCTGCACCACAAGCATGCGGATCACGAGATGCTGAAGCCGGCGTCGCAGTGCACGCCGATCGAGTATCCGAAGCCGGACGGCAAGCTGACGTTCGACCGGCTGTCGTCGGTGTTCATCTCGAACACGAACCACGAGGAGAACCAGCCGGCGCACCTGACGCTGAAGGACGCGAGCGTGCCGGTGAACGTGAACCTGCGCACGTATGCGGGGCCTGAGGCGCGCTTCTGCCCGGCGGCCGTGTACGAGTTCGTGAAGAACGACGACGGCGGCGATCGGCTGGTGATCAACGCGCAGAACTGCGTGCACTGCAAGACCTGCGACATCAAGGACCCGACGCAGAACATCGTGTGGGTCACGCCGGAAGGCGGCGGCGGGCCGAATTACCCGAACATGTAACCAGCCGGAACGCGCCGCCACGCGCGGCGCGCTTTTATGGATCGCCACAAACGAAACGGGGCGCTGCTCGACGCAGCGCCCCGTTTTGCATTCCTGGCAGACCGTCAGGCGAGGCGCGCCGGCGCCCCGCCCGCTTGCGTCAGGTCGCGCTGCCGGCGATCTTCGGCGTCGACGTCTCGACATCGCCGCACTGAGCACGATGGCGCAGCGCGTGATCGATCAGCACCAGCGCGAGCATCGACTCGGCGATCGGCGTCGCACGAATGCCGACGCACGGATCGTGGCGGCCGAACGTTTCGACCGTCGCCTCGTCGCCTGCCTTCGTGATCGAACGGCGCGGCGTACGGATGCTCGACGTCGGCTTGATCGCGATCGACACGGTGATGTCCTGGCCCGTCGAAATCCCGCCGAGCACGCCGCCCGCATGGTTGCCGACGAAGCCGCCCGGCGTCAGTTCGTCGCCGTGCACCGAGCCGCGCTGCGCGACGCTGTCGAAGCCGGCGCCGATCTCGACGCCCTTCACCGCGTTGATGCTCATCATCGCCTTCGCGATATCGGCATCGAGACGGTCGAACACGGGCTCGCCCCAGCCGACCGGCACCCCCGACGCGACGACGTCGATGCGCGCGCCGATCGAATCGCCATCCTTGCGCAGCGCGTCCATGTACGCCTCGAGTTCCGGCACGACCGCCGCATTCGGCGAGAAGAACGGGTTCTCGCGCACGTGCGACCAGTCGACGAACGGCACGTCGATTTCGCCGAGGCCGCTCATGTAGCCGCGCACCTCGACGCCGAAGCGCTCGCGCAGCCACTTCTTCGCGACCGCGCCCGCACCGACGATCGGCGCGGTCAGGCGCGCGGACGAGCGGCCGCCGCCACGGTAGTCGCGGATGCCGTACTTCTGCCAGTACGTGTAGTCGGCGTGACCGGGACGGAACGTCTCGACGATGTTGCCGTAGTCCTTGCTGCGCTGGTCGGTGTTGCGGATCAGCAGCGCGATCGGCGTACCGGTCGTCACGCCTTCGAACACGCCCGACAGGATCTCGACCTCGTCGGCCTCCTGCCGTTGCGTCACGTGCCGCGATGTGCCGGGCTTGCGGCGATCGAGTTCGATCTGGATGTCGGCTTCGGTCAGCGCCATCCCCGGCGGGCAGCCGTCGATCACGCAGCCGATCGCGGGACCGTGCGATTCGCCGAAGGTCGTGACAGTGAAAAGCGTGCCGAGGGTATTGCCGGACATGATGGAACCGCCCAAAGAGAAATGGGCAAACCGATGCACTGCCAGGGCCGCAGGCAGGCCGATCCGTTTGCCGGTCGAGAAAAAGAGGTAAACCGCTATTATGCCAGCCGTCCCGGACCCGCGGGCCGTGTGAACCGTTCAGACCACACGGGCCGGCCGCGGATAAGGGCAGATGCGAGGCAGGTACGGCGATCGCAAGCCCTCGGCGTTGCGCTCGGGACCCGCCGAACCGGGGCCGCCATCCCGGCCCGGTGCGCGGATCGATCATCCCGCGCCGGACCCGGCGCCCGCCTACTTCCGCGCGCCGCGCAGCTCGGTCACCGCCGCCTGCAACAACTCGGGCGTCGCGACCGACGCCGCGATCGGCTCGCCGACCGCCAGCGTCAGCCGGCTCATCACGCCGCGCTTGATGGGGCGCGGCATCCGCGCATCGGAATGCCGCGAGAAATAGCTGCCCCACAGTCCGCGCAGCGCCATCGGGATCACCGGCGCCGGCGTGCGGCCCAGGATCTCGGTGATGCCGTGATGGAACGTATTGATGTCGCCCGTCTTCGTCAGCTTGCCCTCGGGGAAGATGCACACCAGTTCGCCTTCCTTCAGCGCGGCCTCGCACAGGTCGTACGCACGCGCGAGCATCGCGGGATCCTCGTGGCGCGGCGCGATCGGGATCGCCTTCGCATGCCGGAACACCCAGCTCGCGAAGCGCGTCTTGAAGATCCGGTGATCCATCACGAAACGGATCGGGCGCGGGCTCGCGGCGGCCAGCACGAGTGCGTCGACGTAGCTGACGTGGTTGCACACGAGCACGGCCGCCCCTTCCGCCGGGATCCGCTCCGCATGGACGAGGCGGATCCGGTAGAACGTATGCACGAGCACCCATGCGACGAAGCGCAGCAGGAACTCGGGCACGAGCAGGTAGATATACGTCGCGACGATCACGTTCAGGAGCGCGGTGACGAGGAACAGCCCCGGGATGTCGACGCCGGCCTTGGTCAGCCCCATCGCCATCACGGCCGACAGGATCATGAACAGCGCGTTCAGGATGTTGTTCGCGGCGATGATCCGCGCGCGGTGCGTCGGCGCGCTGCGGCTCTGGATCAGCGCGTACAGCGGCACGCTGTAGAAGCCGCCGAACATCGCGAGCAGGAACAGGTCGGCCAGGATGCGCCAGTGGCGCGCGCCGGCCAGGAACTCGCCGACCGACAGCAGGTGGCCGGGCGACGGCAGCGCATGGCTCGCGAAATACAGCTCGATCGCGAACACGCTGATGCCGATCGAGCCGAGCGGCACGAGGCCGATCTCGACCCGCCGCTGCGACAGCCGCTCGCACAGCAGCGAGCCGAGACCGATGCCGACCGAGAACGTCGCGAGCAGGATCGTGACGACGTCGGGGCTCGCGGACAGCACGTCCTTCGCGAAATTGAAGAACGACGTGAGGAACGTCGCGCCGACGAACCACAGCCACGAGATGCCGAGCAGGCTGAGGAACACGGTGCGGTTCTGGCGCGCGAGCCCGAGGTTGCGCCACGTTTCGCTGAACGGATTCCAGTTGATCACGAGATCGGGCTGCGGCGCGGGCGTCGACGGCACGCGCTGCGCGACGAGCCGCCCCGCGAGCGCAATCAGGACGACGCTCACCGCGAGCACGCGCTCGCCGGCACCTTCGATGCCCGCGGCCGCGCCGCCGATGATCGTGCCGATCAGGATCGCGATGAACGTGCCCATTTCGACGAGGCCGTTGCCGCCGACCAGTTCATGCTCGCCCAGATGCTGCGGCAGGTACGAATACTTGACGGGCCCGAACAGCGTCGAGTGCATCCCCATCATGAACGTGCACAGATACAGCAGCGTCGCGCTGTGCGTGACGAAGCCGGCCGCGCCGACGAGCATCAGCACGATCTCGAAGGTCTTCACGAAGCGCGTGAGGGTCGCCTTGTCGTATTTGTCGGCGATCTGGCCGGACGTCGCCGAGAACAGCACGAACGGCAGAATGAAGATCGCGGAGATCAGGAACGCGGCCGTCTTCGCATCGACCCCGGAGAACCGTGCGGTGTGATAGGTGACGAGCGACGTGAAGCCGATCTTGAAGACGTTGTCGTTCAGCGCACCGAGGAACTGGGTCGTGAAGAACGGCGCGAAACGGCGCTCGCGCAGCAGGTCGAACTGCGATGCGTGGGCGCGCCGTTCGTCGCGCCGCCCCGAAGTGGCTTGCGTGTGATCGCTCATGCGGAATACGCGCGCGTCGTCTCGGCGAAGCTGCGCGGGCCTCGTGTTGTCGTTAAAAAAAAGGCGGCGCAGGACAAGCCTGCGCCGCCGCATGCCGGATGGCGGCGCCCATGCATCGAGGTGCCGGGCGCGGCATGGTTCACGGCTTGTGCGCTTCGGCTTCCGATTCCGGCCAGTCGCGGATGTACGCCTTCAGCATCCGGTTCTCGAAGCTCTGCGCCTCGACGACCGTCTTCGCGACGTCGTAGAACGAAATGACGCCCATCAGCACCTTCTTGTCGAGCACCGGCATGTAGCGCGCGTGACGCTCGAGCATCATCCGGCGCACTTCGTTGACGTCGGTTTCCGGCGTACACGTGAGCGGCTCGTCCATCACCTTGCGCACCTGGACGTCGCCGATCGCGCCGCCGTTCACGTGCAGGCGCAGGATGATCTCGCGGAACGTCAGCATCCCGACGAGATCGCCGTACTCCATCACGACCAACGAACCGATATCGTGTTCGGCCATCGTATCGACCGCTTCGCGCAGCGGCTTATCGGGCGTCACCGTAAACAGCGTGTTGCCCTTCACTTTCAGAATATCGCTGACGCGCATCGTAGTCCCCTCATGCTTGAATGCAAAATCTCTTTCGATCCTATCGGAAAGCCTGTCAAAAGGAAAGCGCGGCCCGGCGCGGCGGCCCGCCCCCGCTTGCGGACGCGGGCCGGCCGCCGCACAATGACCCTATCGATGGCGGCCCGAGGAGACGGCCATGGCGCATACGCATTCCGAGCAATTCGCCAGCTTCGCTGATTTCTACCCGTATTACCTGAACGAACACCAGAACCTGACGTCGCGGCGGCTGCACTTCATCGGCTCGCTCGGCGTGATCGGCTGCGTCGCGATGGCGATCGCGACGGGCCACTGGCTGTGGCTGCCGGCGGCGATCGTCTGCGGCTACGCGTTCGCGTGGGTCGGACACTTCTTCTTCGAGAAGAACCGCCCGGCCACGTTCCGGCACCCGATCTACAGCCTGATGGGCGACTGGGTGATGTTCAAGGACATCTGCACCGGCAAGATTCCGCTGTAGCCGCCGGGCGCCGCCTTCACGCAGGCCGCGGCGGCCGCGCGTGCGGGTCGGGCACGCCGTCGGGCGCCTGCCCGCCGTTCCCGGCCGGCTGCGCGCCCGCGAGCCGGTGCGCGGCGATCAGCGACGCGAGCGACACGTCGAACCGGTCGCTCGACAGCACCGCGAGCAGCGCCGCGCCTTCGACGTGGCTGCGGCGACGCTGCAGCTGATAGGTCAGCTCCGTGCGGTCGATCACCAGCACATCGAACAGTTGCGCGAGCGTCAGCTGCTCCGGATTCGCGAGCAGGATGTAGCGCGGCGTGGTCTCGCCGCCGCCTTCGAGCCGCGCAATCCACTCGCGCTCCTCCATCGTCGTCAGCAACCGCTGCGCGGTTTCCATGTCGCAGCGCAGCATGGTCGCCAGCCGCATTGCCGTGTAGCCGCGCTTGCCGGCCGCGCGCGCTTCGGCCAGCCGCGCGAGCAGCTCGAGCGCGTCGAGCAGGTCGCTGCCCGGATAGTGGATGCGGTGGAACTGGCCGACGCGGATCGCCGGCAGCGCGGACGCCACCATCGCGCCGAGCAGCGCGATGAACCAGCTCAGGTACACCCACAGCAGGAACACCGGCAGCGCCGCGAACGCGCCGTAGACGGCCGTATAGGTCGGAATGCGCCGCACGTAGTAGCCGAAGCCGCGCTTCGCGAGCTCGAACGCGACGGCCGCGAACAGGCCGCCGATCACCGCGTCGCGCCACGCGACCGCACAGTTCGGCAGGTACACGTACAGCAGCGTGAACGCGAGCACCGTCAGCGGCAGCGACACGAGCGCGAGCAGCCACTCGACGATCGACGTGGACGGCCCCGCGCCGGTAAACGCGAGCGACTGCGTGAACAGGTACGACGAGATCGACAGGCTCACGCCGAACAGCAAGGGCCCAAGCGTGATCAGCGCCCAGTACGCGAGCACGCGCTGCGCGAACGGCCGCGGCTTGCGCACGCGCCAGATCAGGTTGAACGCCGATTCGATCGTCATCATCGTCATCACCGACGTGACGACGAGCACGATCAGGCCGGCCGTCGTCAGCCCCTTGGCCTTCGATGCGAACTGGTTCAGGTACTTGAAGATCTGGACGTTGAACTGCGCGGGCATCAGGTGATCCGCGAGAAAGCCCTGCAGCGAGATCTGGAACGACGCGAACATCGGGAACGCGGTGAACAGCGCGAACGCGACCGTCACGAGCGGCACGAGCGCCAGCATCGTCGTGAAGGTCAGGCTGCCCGCCACTTGCGGGATGCGATCCTCTGCGCTGCGCCGGGCCGCGAACTGCGCGAGGCGCTTGAGGGTGTCGAGATCGACGCTCAACTTCGGCAAACGACTTCTCCTTCTTGATGCCGCGCGCCTCACGGCGCGCCGCCGCCGCGCTGCGCGACGGCTTCAGCCCCTATAATAGCCGCTCGATTCCAGCAGGGGCCGACTGCACCGGGCACGCGCGCGGCCGCACGCGGCTCCGTAGCCCATGAAAGACATCCTCGTCCTCTATTACAGCCGTCACGGCGCCACGCGAGATCTCGCGCTCGCGATCGCGAACGGCATCGACAGCGTGCCGGGCATGCAGGCGCGCATCCGCACCGTGCCGCCCGTGTCGACCGTCTGCGAAACGACTGCCCCCGACATCCCCGCCGACGGCCCGCCGTACGCCGAACTGCGCGATCTCGAGGAATGCGCGGGCCTCGCGCTCGGCTCGCCGACGCGCTTCGGCAACATGGCCGCATCGCTCAAGTATTTCCTCGACGGTACGACGCCGCAATGGCTGTCGGGCGCGCTGACCGGCAAGCCCGCGAGCGTGTTCACGTCGACGGGCAGCCTGCACGGCGGCCAGGAATCGACGTTGCTGTCGATGATGCTGCCGCTGCTGCATCACGGGATGATGATCGTCGGGATCCCGTACACGGAATCGGCACTCAGCACGACGCGCACCGGCGGCACGCCGTACGGCGCGTCGCATGTCGCGCACCACGATCGCACGGCGCCCGGCGGGCTGTCCGCGGACGAGAAGGCGCTCGCGGCCGCGCTCGGCGTGCGGCTGGCGCGCGCGGCGGCCGCCCTGTCGGCCGCCCAGGCCGCCGAGGCCGCATGAACGCCCCCGCCCGCCCCGCCGTCGCGGCCCGGCCGCGCTACGCGCTGGCCGCCGCCGCGTGCCTCGCAGCGCTGATCGCGCTGTCGCTCGCATGGGAACTGTGGCTCGCGCCGCTGCGCCCGGGCGGCTCCGCGCTGATGCTCAAGGCCGTGCCGCTCGCGCTCGCCCTGCCCGGCGTCTGGCGGCGTAACATCTATACGATGCAGTGGGCGAGCATGCTGATCCTCGTCTATTTTGCCGAAGGCATCGTGCGCGGCATGTCCGATCGCGGGCTGTCCGCGACGCTCGGCTGGTGCGAGACCGCGCTTGCCGTCGGCTTCTTCGTGGCGGCGCTGGCCTACGTCGCGCCGTACAAGCGCGCGGCGAAAAAGTCGCGCGCCGCGTCCTGACCCTTACGCGACAAGGTGATGATGTCCTCCGAAGCTTTCGTTTCCGCGTGCCGCGACGCGATCGGCGCCGACCACGTGCTGACCGACCCGCACGATACCGAACCGTTCCTGACCGACTGGCGCCGCCGCTACAAGGGCACCGCGTGCGCGGTGCTGAAGCCCGCGAACACGGCTGAAGTCGCCGCGCTCGTGAAGCTGGCCAACACGCACGGCGTCGCGCTCGTGCCGCAAGGCGGCAACACGGGCCTCGCCGGCGGTGCCACGCCCGACGCGAGCGGCAGCCAGGCCGTGCTGAGCGTCGCGCGCCTGAACCGCGTGCGCGCGCTCGATCCGCACAACAACACGATCACCGTCGAAGCCGGCGTGATCCTCGCCGACGTGCAGGCGCGCGCCCGCGAAGGCGGCCGGCTGTTCGCGCTGAGCCTCGCGGCGGAAGGCAGCTGCACGATCGGCGGCAACCTGTCAACCAACGCGGGCGGCACCGCGGTGCTGCGCTACGGCAACGCGCGCGAGCTGTGCCTCGGGCTCGAGGTCGTGACGCCTCAGGGCGACATCTGGGACGGCCTGCGCGGATTGCGCAAGGACAACACGGGCTATGACCTGCGCGACCTGTTCATCGGCGCGGAAGGCACGCTCGGGATCATCACGGCGGCCGTGATGAAACTGCATCCGCTGCCGGCCGCGCAGGTCACGGCCCTTGCCGCGCTCGAATCGCCGCACGCGGCGCTCGACTTCCTGTCGCTCGCGCAGCGCGCGGCCGGACCGCTCCTGACCGGCTTCGAGCTGATGTCGGATTTCTGCATGCAGCTGGTCGGCAAGCACTACCCGCAACTGCGCTACCCGTTCGCGCAGACGCATGCGCAGACGGTGCTGCTCGAACTGTCCGACAACGAAAGCGAAGCGCATGCGCGCGCGCTGTTCGAGAAACTGATGGAAGAGGCGTTCGAAGCCGGGCTCGTGGTCGACGCGGTGGTTGCGGAGAATCTCGCGCAGTCGCGCGCGTTCTGGGACCTGCGCGAGCATATCCCGCTCGCGCAGGCCGACGAAGGGCTCAACATCAAGCACGACATCGCGGTGCCGATCTCGTCTGTCGCCCGCTTCATCGACGAGACCGACGCGGCGATCCAGCAGGCCGCGCCCGGTGCGCGCATGGTCACGTTCGGCCACCTCGGCGACGGCAACCTCCACTACAACGTGCAGATGCCCGAAGGCGGCGACGCGAAGGCGTTCCTCGCGGCGTTCCAGGCGCCGATCAACCGGATCGTGTACGACAACGTGCACCGCCATCACGGCACGATCAGCGCCGAGCACGGGATCGGCCAGCTGAAGATCGACGACGCGCAGCGCTACAAGTCGCCGGTCGAAACGACGCTGATGCGCACGCTGAAGACCGCGCTCGACCCGCGCGGCCTGATGAATCCCGGCAAGGTCCTGCGCTGAAGCCGCCCACTCCGGAGCCCCGCCCGTGAAAGTCCGCGTCCTGTCCGACCTGCATCTCGAAAGCAACCAGCCCGACGTGATCGCACATGCCGACGCGGATCTCGTCGTGCTGGCCGGCGACATCCACAATCACGCGGAGGGCCTGCGCTGGGCCGCCGAGACGTTCGACCCTGCCGTGCCGGTGATCTACGTGCCGGGCAACCACGAGTACTACGACGGGGAATTTGGCGCACTGGAGACGGCGATGCGCGACGCGGCGCACACGCTCGACAACGTGCACTACCTGAACAACGGCGTCTACGTCGATCCCGAGCAGCGCTTCCGCGTGCTCGGCGCGACGCTCTGGGCCGATTTTTCGCTGTTCGGCCGCGACGAAGCCAGCATGGCCGGCGCGATCGACGCCGCGCTGCGCGTGATGCTCGATTTCAAGGGACTGATCCAGGTGACGTGGCCGCACGACGCGGCGCTGCGTGGGGCACCGGGTACGCCGGGTGCGCCTGAACGGGATTTCTCGCCGGCCGACGCGATCGCGCTGCACCGGCAAAGCCGCATGTGGCTGGAAACGCAGCTCGCGACGCCGTTCGCGGGCAAGACGATCGTCGTCACCCATCATGCGCCGCACCGGCGCTCGCTGGCGGCACGCTATGCGGAAGATCTTGCGTCGGCGGGATTCGTGACGGACATGGCGGAACTGGTGCAGCCGCCGGTGGATCTGTGGCTTCACGGCCACACCCATACGTCATTCGACTACGTTGCGGGCGGCGGCACGCGCGTGGTGTGCAACCCGCGCGGCTACATCCACCGGCGCACCGGTGAACTCGAAAATCCCGCGTTCGCGTGGGACAAGGTCGTCGAGCTCGGCTGAACGCCGGCCCGCCAGGCCGCGTTGCGCGGCCTTCCCGCCACCGCGCGTGACGGCAGGATCAGCGGCCGCGGCCGCGCGGCTCGCGCACGCGCACCGGAACCGGCTTCATCTGCGCCTTCGCCTTCATCGCGCGCAGCAGGTCGCGGGTCGCCGCGGCGGCAGAGGCTGCGCCCAGCAGGACGCCAAGGCCGATCATCAGGTGCGTATCCATTGCTACTCCGGGGTTGCGTATCTCGTTAATTCCCACAGTATCAAACTGTCTGACACGCGTTCGTAAAAAAATGTTGCGTGAAGGACAAATCTCGTCAGATTGCGGTCAACCGCGCTGTCATGTCGCATGCGTGTACTGCTCGAGCGCGGCTTCGTCCGCTTCGAGCGTGAGCGGCAACTCTTCGCGCAGGAAATCGACCCAGGTGCGGATTTTCGCGTCGAGGTACTGGCGCGACGGATACAGCGCGTAGATGTTCATCACGTGGGACCGGTACGCCGGCATCACGCGCACGATGTGTCCGCTGCGCAGCCAGCCGATCGCCGAATAGAGCGGCAACCCACCGATCCCCATCCCTTCCCGCACGGCCACCGCGAGCGCCTCGGCGACGTTCACGCGGAACGGCGGCGCCGTGATCGGCACGATCTCGTCGCCGTTCGGCCCCGCCAGCGCCCATTCGTCGAAGTGAAAGCCCGGCGCGACCATCCCGAGGCATACGTGCTGCGCGAGATCGGCCGGCTGCTGCGGCACGCCGTGCGCCGCGACGTAGCCGGGCGACGCGCAGACGACGCTGTAGCTCTCGCCGAGCCGCTGCGACACGAGCCCCGAATCGGGCAGGTCGCGGCCGACGACGATCGCGACGTCGTACCCCTCGTCGAGCAGGTCGGGCATCCGCTGCGCGAGCGTCAGTTCGACATGCACGTCCGGATAGCGCTCGCGGTAGCGCGCGATCGCCGGCACCAGGTAGTGCTGGCCGAGGCTCGTGAAGCAATGGACCTTCAGCTTGCCCGACGGGCGCGCGTGCGCGTCGCCGGCCTCGGCTTCGGCCTGGTCGACGTACGCCAGGATCTGCTCGCAGCGCTGCAGGTAGCGCTCGCCGGCTTCGGTCAGCGCGATCCGGCGCGTCGTGCGGTTCAGGAGACGCGTGCGCAGGTGCGCCTCGAGATCCGAGACCGCGCGCGACGCGTAGGCGGTGGTCGAGTTCATCTGCTGGGCAGCCGCGGTAAAGCTTCCCGCGTCGACCACGCGGACGAACACCCGCATGTTTTGTAGCGTATCCATCCCAATACCCGTTTGAATCCGGAGGGATTGTTGCACAGAGGCCAACAAATATTATCTCAGGATTCGTAAAAATGACTTGCACCGTTGTCCGTTTATTCAGGAATCACTGAAAAATATAATCGCATCCGACTCATCTATATCCGAAAGGGAGAAAATCGTGCAGTCTCCGGCGACAAAAGGGACGCTCGCACTGGCGGTTCTTGCAGTCTCATTAATAATGGCCGGATGCGCGAGCATGGGCGACAACAACAAGCCGCAATCGGCCCGCCTCGAGGCGAACGCGCTCGACGCCGGCGCCGCGATCAGCGCGGCCGACCGCGACGCGGGCTGGCCCGCGGCCGACTGGTGGCGCGCCTATCGCGATCCGCAGCTCGACTCGTGGATTGCCGCCGCCCAGGCCGGCAATCCGACCCTCGCGGCCGCCGAGGCGCGCGTGCGCGAAGCGCAGGCGATGGCGCGCGTCGCCCGCTCGGCCGAATTGCCGCAGATCAACGGCAACCTGTCGCTGACGCGCGAGCACTGGCCCGACAACGTGTTCTACGGCCCGGGCCCGCTCGCGAACGCCGACACCTGGAACAACACCGGCACGCTCGGCCTGTCGTACCACCTCGACCTGTGGGGCAAGGACAAGAACGCGACCGAACGCGCGCTCGACACCGCGCATGCGACCGCCGCCGACGCGCGTGCGGCGAAGCTCGAACTCGAAGTCAACGTCGTGCGCGCGTATGTCGGCATGTCGATGAACTACGCGCTCCTCGACCTCGCGCATGAAACGTTCGAACGCCAGCGTTCGCTCGCCGATCTCGCACGCAAGCGGCTGCAGGCCGGCCTCGGCACGCAGCTCGAGGTGAGCCAGGCGGAATCGACGCTGCCCGACTACGAGCGCCAGATCGACAGCTACGAGGAAGCGATCCAGCTCGCGCGCCACCAGCTCGCCGCGCTGGCCGGCAAGGGCCCGGGCGCCGGCGACGCGCTCAAGCGGCCGCAGCTGTCGCTCGATGCGCCGGCCGGCCTGCCGTCGGCGATGCCGGCCGACCTGCTCGGCCGCCGCCCCGACGTCGTCGCGGCGCGCTGGACGGTCGACGCGCAGGCACGCGGCATCGACGTCGCGAAAGCGTCGTTCTACCCGAACATCGACCTGCTCGCGACAGTCGGCGGCTTCGGCGTGACCGCGCCGTTCACCGACTTCCTGCGCGCGATGAACGGCGGCTGGACGGCCGGCCCCGCGCTGTCGCTGCCGATCTTCGAAGGCGGCCGGCTGCGTGCGCAGCTCGGCGCGGCGAACGCCGGCTACGACCAGGCGGTCGAGCGTTACAACCAGACGATCGTCGGCGCGCTCAAGGACATCGCCGACCAGGTCGTGCGGATCCGCTCGCTCGATACGCAGAAGAAGGACGCCGCGCGCTCGGTGGCCGCCAACGACCGCAGCTACCAGCTGTCGCGCGAAGGCTTCCGACGCGGGCTGACCGACTACGTGAACGTGCTGGTCGCGCAACAGCAGCTGCTCCGCGCGCAGGAGACGGCCGCCCGCATCGATGCGGAACGCCTCGCCGCGCACGCGCAGCTGATGGCCGCGCTCGGCGGCGGGGTCGAGACGGGCAAGGATGTGCCGAAGGACGAGGCCGCTGCCGGCGCCGCTGCGCCGGCCGCCGCGTCGGGCACGAAGCCCGTGGCAGCCGTCGCCCGGCCCGCGCAGGTCGCGACCGCCGGCGCGTCCGGCGTGACGGCCGCACGGTAACGCGGAGCGACCGCCATGTCAGCCTCCTCCCCCGCTTCCACGCCCGCCGGCGGTCCGTTCGCGGCGTGGACCGCCGCGTTCGGCGACTGGGCCCGCACCGACGGCGCCGCGTGGCTCTACCTGTTCAAGGCGCTGCTCGCCGCGTTCATCGCGACCGGCGTGTCGATGCGGCTCGACCTGCCCGCGCCGAAAACGGCGATGACGACGGTGTTCATCGTGATGCAGCCGCAAAGCGGCGCGGTGCTCGCGAAGAGCTTCTATCGTGTCGCCGGCACGATCTTCGGGCTCATCGCGACGCTCACGTTCGTCGGGCTGTTCCCGCAGCAGCCGCAGCTGTTCCTGCTGGCCGTCGCGCTGTGGGTCGCGCTGTGCACGGCCGGCGCCGCGCGCAACCGCAACTTCCGCAGCTACGGCTTCCTGCTGGCCGGCTACACGACCGCGCTGATCGGCCTGCCTGCCTCGCAGCACCCGGACGGCGCGTTCATGAGCGCGATGACGCGCGTGGCCGAAATCATGGTCGGCATCGTGTCGGCCGGCGTGGTCTCCGCGCTCGTGTTTCCGCAGACCACCGGCGAGCAGATGCGCACGACGGTGCGCAAGCGCTTCGGCAGCTTCGTCGACTACGTCGCGTCGGCGCTGTCGGGTACGCTCGACCGCGCGCATATCGAAACCATCCATACGCGCTTCGTCGCGGACGTGGTCGGGTTCGAAGCCGCGCGCAGCATGGCCGTGTTCGAGGATCCGGACACGCGGATGCGCAGCGGCCGCCTCGCACGGCTGAACAGCGAATTCATGAGCGCGTCGAGCCGCTTCCATGCGCTGCACCAGTTGATGAACCGGCTGCATGCGGCCGGCGCGCAGGCCGCGATCGACGCGATCGAGCCGTACTTCCGCGAGATCGCGCCGCTGCTGCTGACGCCCGCCGGCGAACCCGTGCGCACGTCGGCCGACGCCGGTCATGCGGCCGAGCAGCTGCTCGCCTGGCGCGACGCGCTGCCGCGCCGCATCCGTGCGACGCGCGCGGCGCTCGAAACGCAGCCGGACTTTCCGCTGCTCGACTTCGATACGGCCGCCGAGCTGCTGTACCGTTTCATCACCGACCTGCACGAGTACGCGGCGACCTACGCGTCGCTGTCGACCGCGACGCACGAACGCGAACGCTGGATCGAGCGCTACGAGCCGCGCACCAACATGACCGCGATGGTGATCGCGGCGATCCGCACCGCGACGGTGATCCTCGTGCTCGGCTGGTTCTGGATCGAGACCGCGTGGCCGAGCGGCGTGACGATGACGCTGACGGCGGCGGCCACCTGCGCGCTCGCGTCGTCGACACCGCGTCCGACCGCGATGTCCGCGCAGATGGGCATGGGTACCGCGCTCGCCGTCTGCACGGGTTTCCTGCTGACGTTCGGCATCTATCCGCACATCGACGGCTTCCCGCTGCTGTGCGTCGCGCTCGCGCCGCTGCTCGCGATCGGCATCTTCATGACGCTGAAGCCGAAGCTCGCCGGGTACGGGATGGGCTACCTGATCTTCTTCAGCTTCCTCGCCGGCCCGGACAACATCACGCACTACGACCCGACCAGCTTCATGAACGATGCGCTCGCGCTCGTGCTGTCGATGCTGGTATCGGCGATCGCGTTCGCAGTGCTATTCCCGCCGACCGCGCCGTGGCTCAAGAAGCGGCTGTTCGCCGACCTGCGCCACCAGGCCGTCGCGGCCGGCCATGCGCGGCTCGCCGGCTTGCGCACGCGCTTCGAGAGCGGCGCGCGCGACCTGATGTACCAGGCACACACGCTGTCGGCCGACCAGCCCGACGTGCAGCGCGACGCACTGCGCTGGATGTTCGCGGTGCTCGAAGCCGGCAACGCGACGATCGACCTGCGCCACGAGCTGGCGACGCTGCCGCCCGACCCGCGCTATGCGCCGGCGATGCCGTGGCGTCGTGCGATCGAGACGATGCGCAGCGCGCTGGCCGCGCTGTTCTCGAAGCCGAACGCCGCGCGTTTCGACGCGACGCTCGCCGCGACCAATGCGGCGATCGACGCGACGCGGCAGGCGCTCGACGCGTTCGAGCCGTCGCGCGAGGAGCGCCACCGGCTGCAGCGCATCCTGAGCCATCTGCATTTCGTGCGGACCGCGCTGCTCGATCCGGAATCGCCGCTCGAGCCGCTCAACCGCAACCGCCCCGTGCGTCCCCAACCAGGAGCCTCGTCATGATGCCGCGTGAAATCGCCATTCTCGATGCCTACATGCCCACGGTGGTGCTGATGTTCGTCCTGGGCGCGCTCGCGACCTGGGCCGTCGACCGCCTGCTCGCCTATACGGGCCTCTACCGTCTCGTCTGGCACCCGTCGCTGTTCCGGGCCTGCCTTCTCGTCTGCATTTGCGGCGGACTGAGTCTCGCCGTTTACCGTTGATTCCGAACCATCATGATTCTCAGAAAACTCTTCGGCTTCGTCGCGACCGCCGTCATCCTTCTCGTCGCGATCCTGATCGGGCGCTCGCTGTGGGTGCACTACATGGACGATCCGTGGACGCGCGACGGGCGCGTGCGCGCCGAGATCGTCAACGTCGCGCCGGACGTGTCGGGCGCGATCGTCGAGCTGCCCGTGCATGACAACCAGCTCGTGAAGAAAGGCGACCTGATCATGCAGATCGATCCGTCGCACTACCAGATCGCGGTCGAGCAGGCGCAGGCGGCCGTCGCCGCCCGCCGCGCGGAACTGCAGATGCGCCGCGACGACGCGGCGCGCCGCGCGGATCTCGATGCGCTCGTCGTGTCGAAGGAAAACCGCGAGAACGCCGCGCACAGCGCGTCGAGCGCCGATGCGCAGTACCAGCAGGCGATCGCCGCGCTGGACGCCGCGAAGCTCAACCTCGAGCGCACGCGCGTCGTCGCGCCGGTCGACGGCTACATCACGAACCTGCAGACGTTCAAGGGCAACTACGCGGTGGCCGGCCAGGCGAAGCTCGCGATCGTCGACAGCCACTCGTTCTGGGTCTACGGCTACTTCGAGGAAACCAAGCTGCCGCGCGTGAAGATCGGCGCGCCGGCCGAAATGCGGCTGATGAGCGGCGGCGTGATGAAGGGCCACGTCGAGAGCATCTCGCGCGGCATCTACGATCGCGACAACCCGCAAAGCCGCGACCTCGTCGCGGACGTGAACCCGACGTTCAACTGGGTGCGCCTCGCGCAGCGCGTGCCGGTGCGCATCAAGATCGACGACGTGCCGGCCGACGTGGTGCTGTCGGCGGGCACGACCTGCACGGTCATCATCGATCCGGACAAGCAGAAGAAGTCGTAACGGCCGGGGCCCTGCGCGCTCAGGCCGCGATGCGGAACCGCCCGACCAGCGACTTCAGCGCCTGAGCCTGCTCGTCGAGCGCGTTGGCGGCAGCGGCCGCCTGCTCGACGAGCGCCGCGTTCTGCTGCGTGCCGGCGTCCATCTGCGTGACCGCGCGGCCGATCTCGTCGATCCCGGCGCTCTGCTCGTCCGACGCCGCCGAAATCTCGCCGATGATGTCGGTCACGCGCTTCACCGCGCGCACGACGTCGCCCATCGTGCGGCCCGCGTCGTGCGCGAGCGCCGCGCCGTTCGCCACGCGCTCGACCGACGCGCCGATCAGTTCCCGGATCTCCTTCGCCGCGGTCGCCGAGCGCTGCGCGAGCAGGCGCACCTCGCCCGCGACCACCGAAAAGCCGCGCCCCTGTTCGCCGGCGCGCGCGGCCTCGACCGCCGCGTTCAACGCCAGGATGTTGGTCTGGAACGCGATCCCCTCGATCGTGCCGATGATGTCGCGGATGTTCTTCGCGCTGTCGTCGATCTCGCTCATCGTCGCGACCACGCGCCCGACGACCTCCCCGCCCGTCTCCGCCACCGCCGACGCATTGGCCGCGAGCGTGCTCGCCTGCCGCGCGTTCTCGGCGTTCTGCCGCACGGTCGACGTGAGCTGCTCCATGCTGGCCGCGGTGCGCTCGAGCGCGACGGCCTGCTGCTCGGTGCGCCGCGACAGGTCGAGGTTGCCGGTCGAGATTTCGCCGGACGCGGCCGCGATGGCCTCGGCGCTGACGGCGATCTCGCCGACGGTGGCCGCGAGCCCCGTCTGCATGTCGGCCAGCGCGCGCACCATGCTGTCGCGATCGTGCCGGCCGAGCGTGATCGGCCGCGTGAGGTCGCCGCGCGCGATGTCCGCGGCAATCTCCTTCGCGAGCGCGGGCTCGCCGCCGAGCTGCGACGCGAGGCGCCGCACGACGCGCTCGGCGATCACGATCGCGAGCACGATCAGCGCGGCCGTCATCGCCGCGATCATCGCGAACGACGACGAAAAGATGGTGGCCGATGCATCGAGCGTCGCCTTCGACTTCTCGCCGCGCGTCTTCACGAGTTCGGCGACGAGCTTCTCGAGCTTGCCGGTCTCGACCAGCAGCGACACGTCCTGCGTGCCGACCTGCCAGTTCATCTGCGACAGGTCGAGCGGCTGCGCGCGCACGAGCGTGACGAAATCGCGCAGATGCGCGCTCCATGTGCCGACGGCCGTCGAGAATGCGCGCAGCCGCGCCGAATCGTCGGCATCGGCCGGATCCGCGTAGCGCTGCAGCGTGCCGAGCGCCTGGCCGATCGACGCGAGCCCCGCGCCGACGTCGGCGCCGAGTTCGTCGCGCTCCTTCGCGGTGGTCGCGGTCAGCAGCATCTTCTGCGCGCGACTCGCACGCAGCACCTCGGCCCGCACCTCCTGCGCCGCGCGGCTCGCGACGTGGCCCTGCTCATAGACCGACGCGATCGACGCGTTCAGCCGGCTGATCTGCCACAGCGAAAACACGCCGATCGCGAGCGTGCCGGCCAGCAGGATCGCGAACGCGGCGCGCAACGTCGCCTTGACGGTCCATGGCCGGCGCACACGGCGCGCCGCGCGCGTGCGCCGTGCGGCGCGACCGGCGGCAACGTCGGGTGCGGCGGCCGCCGCACCAAGCTGTGGATGCAAAGATGCTGCTTTCATCGAACTATCCCCGTATGGATCACGCTGCCGGAAAGGTCGGTCCCGGCAATCCCGCGATGGCAGGCCATGCCGCGCGTCCTGCGCCCGCCCGGCGGGTAGCCGGCCGAACGCGGCGCGCATGTTGTCATTGGGTCGTTCTACGGCCGCCACCGCCGTTTCTTGAGTCCGGTAAAACACCACCGAGCCCCGGCGCAGCCCTGCTGAAGCGGCGGACGCGCCGCCAGCGTTATACCCGTCCAAAAAAGCACGCAGCGGCCAATCCGTCCGACGAATGTCCGATTCGCGATAAAACTTGGCCTGACATTCTCGATACGCCACATTACACTTCTTTGACGCATCAACGAATCAAAGACGCGCCGATCCCCATCAGAGCGCGCCCGCCACCTCAACTCGTTCAGCTCACATGGAAACCAGCCTCGACTCCCGGGCCGGCGCGGCCGCCGCCCAGCCGTCCGCACCACCCGTCGCCCGCACCGTCTACCCGGTGCTCGGCGCGATCAGCTTCTCGCACATGCTCAACGACATGATCCAGTCGTTGATCCTCGCGATCTATCCGATGCTCAAGAGCCAGTTCGCGCTGTCGTTCGCGCAGATCGGCCTGATCACCCTCACCTACCAGATCACCGCGTCGCTGCTGCAGCCGCTCGTCGGCCTCTACACCGACAAGCGTCCGAAGCCGTATTCGCTGCCGGTCGGCATGGGCTTCACGCTCGCGGGGCTGCTGCTGATGTCGGCGGCGTCGAGTTTCCCGATGCTGCTGGTGGCCGCGGCGCTCGTCGGCTGCGGCTCGTCGGTGTTCCATCCCGAATCGTCGCGCGTCGCCCGGATGGCGTCGGGCGGCCAGCACGGGCTCGCGCAGTCGGTGTTCCAGGTCGGCGGCAACGCGGGCTCCGCGCTCGGGCCGCTGCTCGCCGCACTCGTGATCATCCCGCACGGCCAGCACAGCATCGCGTGGTTCTCGGCGGCCGCGCTCGTCGCGATGATCGTGCTCACGCAGATCGGCCACTGGTACAAGAAGCATCCGTCGATGAAGAAGAAGGGCGTGTCGGCCGGCCACCCGACCCTGTCGCGCGGCCGCGTGATGAGCGCGATCGGCGTGCTGGTGCTGCTCGTGTTCTCGAAGTACTTCTACCTCGCGAGCATCAACAGCTATTTCACGTTCTACCTGATCGACAAGTTCCACCTGTCGGTGCAGGCCGCGCAGATCCACCTGTTCGTGTTCCTCGCGGCGGTCGCGGCCGGCACGCTGATCGGCGGGCCCGTCGGCGACCGGATCGGCCGCAAGTACGTGATCTGGGTGTCGATCCTCGGCGTCGCGCCGTTCACGCTGCTGCTGCCGTATGCGAACCTGTTCTGGACGAGCGTGCTGACCGTGATCATCGGCATCGTGCTGGCATCGGCATTCGCCGCGATCCTCGTCTATGCGACGGAACTGATGCCCGGCAAGGTCGGGATGGTCGCGGGCCTGTTCTTCGGCTTCGCGTTCGGACTCGGCGGGGTCGGCGCGGCCGTGCTCGGCCAGCTCGCCGATGCGACGAGCATCACGTTCGTCTACAAGGTGTGCTCGTTCCTGCCGCTGATCGGCGTGCTGACGATCTTCCTGCCGAACCTCGAAAGCAGCCGGCGCAAGAAGGCGTGACAAGCCGGCCGCGGCGTGCGCGCCGCGGCAGGTCGAACGGCTGGAAGGGAGCGTACGACGGCGGCTTCAGGCCGCCGTCGTCGCATGCAGCGTCAGGAAACGCTTGAGGATGCCGGACGAGTAGCTGCTCGCGATCGCCGACAGGAAGTGCGAGAACGACTGCGTTGCATGATCGTCGGCCGTATCGGAAACGGTGCGCACGAGCGCGAACGGCACGTCGTGCTCCGCGCACACCTGCGCGATCGCGGCGCCTTCCATTTCGACCGCGAGCGCGTCCGGCAGCGCGTCGCGCAGCGCGACGACCTCGCGCTCGCTCGACACGAAGCGGTCGCCGCTGATGATGAGCCCCGCGTGCAGCGTCGCGCCGGCGAGCCCGAAGCGCTCGGCGAACTGCGCGCCCTCTTCCGCGACGAACAGCGTGCAGGCCGCCCGCAGGCGTGCCGTCAGTGCCGCGTCGGTCGTGAAGCGCGTGATGCCGAGCAGCGGCACCTCGTAGCGCGGAAAGAGCGGCGATGCGTCGAGATCGTGCTGCAGCAGCGTATCGGCCACGACGACGTCGCCGACCCGCACCGTGCGCGACACGCCGCCCGCGACACCGGTGAACACGACGCCCGATACGCCGAACACGTGGATCAGCGCGCTGACCGTCGCGGCGGCCGCGACCTTGCCGATCCGCGCGAGCGTGACGACGCAGGCCGCGCCGTGCACGGTGCCGACGTGATAATCGCGGCGGCCGAGTGTGACCGTCTTCATCGCGCCTTCGGCGCGCATCGCGGCGATCAGGTCGCCGAGTTCCTCGGGCAGCGCGGCCAGAATGCCGAGCGGCCGGGCCGCAAGCGTGGAATCCATGTCGATATCCATCATTCCACCGCCTGCAGTTTCGCGACCGCGAGCGCAAGCCACTTCTCGCCGTGCCGCTTGAACTTCACCTGCGCCTTCGCATCGGTGCCGTTGCCTTCGAGCGCGGTGACCGTGCCTTCGCCGAACTTGGTATGGAACACCTGCTGGCCGACCCGGAAGCCGGCGTCGGCCGCGCGCTGCTTGTCCGCGAACGCGGGCAGCGGCGCGGACACGGCCGCATCGACGATCTGCTCGCGACTGCCGCCGCCCGGCCGCGCGAACCAGTCGCGCCCGTACCCGGCGTTGTCCGAACGCCCGCCCCAGCGCGAACCGGCCTCGACCTTCGGCGTCAGCCACTTCAGCACGTGCTCGGGCAATTCGTCGAAGAAGCGCGAACGCACGTTGTAGCGCGTCTGGCCATGCAGCATCCGGCTCTGCGCGAACGACAGGTAGAGCCGCTCCTTCGCGCGCGTGATCGCGACGTACATCAGCCGGCGCTCTTCCTCGAGGCCGTCGGATTCGAGCACGCTGTTCTCGTGCGGGAACAGCCCTTCCTCGAGGCCCGTGATGAACACGGCCGAGAATTCGAGCCCCTTCGCCGCGTGGACCGTCATCAGCTGCACGGCGTCCTGGCCGGCCTGCGCCTGGTTGTCGCCGGCCTCCAGCGACGCATGCGACAGGAAGCCGGCAAGCGGCGTCATCGTGTCGGGGTTCTGCGCCGGGTCCGCGGGCGACTCGGGGTCGAGCACGTCGACCGCCGGATCGTCCGTCGCGGTGCCGAGCTCGGGCGCCGCGATCGCGCCCGCGCGCAGCGGGATCGAGCGGGCCGGCGTATCGAGCCCGTAGCCTTCCTCGGCGATGAACGCGGTGGCCGCGTTCACGAGTTCCTGCAAGTTCTCGAGGCGGTCCTGGCCTTCGCGCTCGCCCTGGTAGAAATCGGCGAGGCCACTGGCGCGCACGATGTGCTCGACGGTGTCGGGCAGGTTCATGTGCTGGGTATCGGCGCGCATCTTCGCGACCAGGTTCGCGAACCCGCCGAGGCTCGTGCCGGCCTTGCCCGTCACGTACGGAATCGCGGCGGCCATCGAGCAGCCGTAGAGACGCGCGGCGTCGGCGAGCTGCTCGATCGAGCGCGCGCCGATCCCGCGGGTCGGGAAGTTCACGACGCGCACGAACGCCGTGTCGTCGTTCGGGTTGTCGATCAGGCGCAGGTATGCGAGCGCGTGCTTCACTTCCTGCCGCTCGAAGAAGCGCAGGCCGCCGTACACGCGGTACGGGATGCCCGACGACATCAGCGTGTGCTCGATCGAGCGCGACTGCGCGTTGCTGCGGTACAGGACGGCCACTTCGCTGCGCGCCATCCCGGTGTTGATCAGCGAGCGGATCTCCTCGACGATCCAGCCGGCTTCCTGCGAATCGGTGCTCGCCTCGTACACGCGCACGGGCTCGCCGTGGCCGGCGTCGGTGCGCAGGTTCTTGCCGAGGCGGTGTGCGTTGTTCGAGATCAGCTGGTTCGCCGCGTCGAGGATGTTGCCGTGCGACCGGTAGTTCTGCTCGAGCTTGATCAGGTTGCGCACGCGGAATTCGTCTTCGAAGTCGCGCATGTTGCCGACGTTCGCGCCGCGGAACGCATAGATCGACTGGTCGTCGTCGCCGACCGCGAAGATCGCGTTCTCGCCGCCCGCGAGCATCTTGAGCCACGCGTACTGCAGCTTGTTGGTGTCCTGGAACTCGTCGACGAGGATATGCCGGAAGCGCGCCTGGTAGTGCGCACGCAGCGGCGCGTTGTACGCGAGCAGTTCGTAGCAGCGCAGCAGCAGCTCGGGGAAATCGACGACGCCCTCGCGCTGGCATTGCTGGTCGTATGCCTGGTACAGCTCGACGAACTTGCGGTTGAAGTTGTCGGTCGCGTCGACCTTGTCGGGACGCAGCCCCTGCTCCTTCGCGTTGTTGATGAAGTACTGGACGTTCTTCGGCGGGTACTTTTCATCGTCGACGTTCGCGGCCTTCATCAGCCGCTTGATCGCGGACAGCTGGTCGGCGGTATCGAGGATCTGGAAGGTCTGCGGCAGGCCGGCGTCGCGCCAGTGCGTGCGCAGCATCCGGTTGCACAGGCCGTGGAACGTGCCGATCCACATCCCGCGCGTGTCGATCGGCATCATCGCCGACAGGCGCGCCATCATCTCGCGCGCGGCCTTGTTCGTGAAGGTGACGGCGAGCACGGTGGGCGGCGATGCGTAGCCCTGCTGGATCAGCCACGCGATGCGCGTGATCAGCACGCGGGTCTTGCCGCTGCCCGCCCCTGCAAGGATCAGCGCCGGTTCGTTCGGCAACGTGACGGCGGCGAGTTGTTCGGGGTTCAGATTGGCGAGCAGATCGGGCATGGAGCGGCAGCTAACGGGCGAGAAAAATGCGGACCCGACATTATAAGTCGGCCGCGCGATGCCGTTCCCGATCCGTTCGGCCGCGCGTGGCGGGCACGTTGCCGGCACGTTGCGGCCCCGTCTCGGCAGGCCCGTGCCGGCAAGGCGATGGCTGGCCGATGGGCATCCATTTATAATTGTCAGATTCGGCATCCAATTCACGCATTTTTCGGCAGATTTCCAACATGAGCGACAACACGCTTGCGAAGAGCTTCGAGCCCCATACCATCGAGTCCCAATGGGGGCCGGAGTGGGAAAAACGCGGCTACGCCGCCCCGGCTTTCGATCCGTCGCGCCCCGATTTCGCGATCCAGTTGCCGCCGCCGAACGTGACGGGCACGCTGCACATGGGCCACGCGTTCAACCAGACGATCATGGACGGCCTCGCCCGCTACCACCGGATGCTCGGCGAGAACACGCTGTGGGTGCCCGGCACCGACCACGCGGGGATCGCCACGCAGATCGTCGTCGAGCGCCAGCTCGACGCGCAAGGTGTGTCGCGCCACGACCTCGGCCGCGAGCAGTTTGTCGAGCGCGTATGGGAATGGAAGGAAAAGTCCGGCTCGACGATCACGGGCCAGGTGCGCCGCCTCGGCGCGTCGACCGACTGGTCGCGCGAATACTTCACGATGGACGACAAGATGTCGGCCGCCGTGCGCGACGTGTTCGTCACGCTCTATGAACAGGGCCTGATCTACCGCGGCAAGCGCCTCGTCAACTGGGATCCGGTGCTGCTCACCGCCGTGTCGGATCTCGAAGTCGCGAGCGAAGAGGAAAACGGCCACCTGTGGCACATCCGCTACCCGCTCGTCGACGGCTCGGGCTCGCTGACGGTGGCCACCACGCGCCCCGAGACGATGCTCGGCGACGTCGCGCTGATGGTCCACCCGGAAGACGAGCGCTACGCGCACCTGATCGGCAAGCTCGTCACGCTGCCGCTGACCGGCCGCGAGATCCCGGTGATCGCCGACGACTACGTCGACCGCGAGTTCGGCACGGGCGTCGTGAAGGTCACGCCCGCGCACGACTTCAACGACTACCAGGTCGGCCTGCGCCACAACCTCGCGCCGATCGAGATCCTGACGCTCGACGCGAAGATCAACGACAACGGCCCCGAGCAGTATCGCGGCCTCGACCGCTTCGACGCGCGCAAGGCGATCGTCGCCGACCTCGACGCGCAGGGCTTCCTCGACTCCGTGAAGCCGCACAAGCTGATGGTGCCGCGCGGCGACCGCACGGGCGTCGTGATCGAGCCGATGCTGACCGACCAGTGGTTCGTCGCGATGACGAAGCCGGCGCCGGAAGGCACGTTCAACCCCGGCAAGTCGATCACCGAGACGTCGCTCGACGTGGTGCGCAACGGCCAGATCAAGTTCGTGCCGGAAAACTGGACGACGACCTACTACCAGTGGCTCGAAAACATCCAGGACTGGTGCATCTCACGCCAGCTGTGGTGGGGCCACCAGATTCCCGCGTGGTACGGCGAAAACGGCGAGGTATTCGTCGCGCGCAACGAGGAGGAAGCACGCGCGCAGGCTGCCGCGAAGGGTTATGCGGGCGCGCTGAAGCGCGACGAGGACGTGCTCGACACGTGGTTCTCGTCGGCGCTCGTGCCGTTCTCGTCGCTCGGCTGGCCGAACGAAACGCCTGAACTGCAGCATTTCCTGCCGTCGTCGGTGCTCGTCACGGGCTTCGACATCATCTTCTTCTGGGTCGCCCGGATGGTGATGATGACCACGCACTTCACCGGCAAGGTGCCGTTCCATACCGTCTACGTGCACGGCCTCGTGCGCGACGCGGAAGGCCAGAAGATGTCGAAGAGCAAGGGCAACACGCTCGACCCGATCGACATCGTCGACGGCATCGACCTCGAGACGCTGGTCGCGAAGCGCACCACCGGCCTGATGAACCCGAAGCAGGCCGCGACGATCGAGAAGAAGACGCGCAAGGAATTCCCGGACGGCATCGCCGCGTTCGGCACCGACGCGCTGCGCTTCACGATGGCGTCGATGGCGACGCTCGGCCGCAACGTGAACTTCGACCTCGCGCGCTGCGAAGGCTATCGCAACTTCTGCAACAAGCTGTGGAACGCGACGCGCTTCGTGCTGATGAACTGCGAAGGCCACGACTGCGGCGCCGACAAGCCGGAAGTGTGCGGCGCGGGCGACTGCGGCCCCGGCGGCTACCTCGATTTCTCGGCGGCCGACCGCTGGATCGTGTCGCTGCTGCAGCGCACCGAAGCCGACATCGCGAAGGGCTTCGCCGATTACCGCTTCGACAACATCGCCAGCAGCATCTACAAGTTCGTGTGGGACGAGTACTGCGACTGGTACCTCGAGCTCGCGAAGGTGCAGATCCAGAACGGCACGCCGGAACAGCAGCGCGCGACGCGCCGCACGCTGCTGCGCGTGCTGGAAACGGTGCTGCGCCTCGCGCACCCGGTCATCCCGTTCATCACCGAAGCGCTCTGGCAGAAGGTCGCGCCGCTCGCCGGCCGTTATCCGCAGGGCAAGGCCGAGGGCGAGGCGTCGCTGATGACGCAGCCCTACCCGGTCGCGAACCTGCAGAAGCTCGACGAGGCGTCCGAGCAATGGGCGGCCGACCTGAAGGCGATCGTCGACGCATGCCGCAACCTGCGCGGCGAGATGAACCTGTCGCCGGCGACCAAGGTGCCGCTGCTGGCTGCCGGCGATGCCGAGCGCCTGCGCTCGTTCGCGCCGTACGTCCAGGCGCTCGCGCGACTGTCGGAAGTGCAGATCCTCGCGGACGAAGCGACGCTCGACAAGGAAGCGCACGGCGCACCGATCGCGATCGTCGGCCAGAACAAGCTGGTACTGAAGGTGGAAATCGACGTCGCGGCCGAACGCGAGCGCCTGTCGAAGGAAATCGCGCGCCTGACGGGCGAGGTCGCGAAGTGCAACGCGAAGCTCGGCAACGAGGCGTTCGTCGCGAAAGCGCCGCCGGCCGTGGTCGAACAGGAGCAGAAACGCGTCGCGGAATTCCAGAGCACGCTCGAAAAACTGCGGGCGCAGCTCGATCGGTTGCCTGCGTAACAAAGGGTAAGGTCGTTTGCGTTCACTATAATGCGAACGTGAACATAGACCGTCTGACAAGTCGATTACAGGAATAAAGGTTCGATCATGCTGAAAGTTTCCAAGGCGGTATTTCCCGTTGCCGGTCTCGGCACGCGGTTCCTCCCGGCGACGAAGGCGAGCCCGAAGGAAATGCTGCCGGTCGTCGACAAGCCGCTGATCCAGTACGCAGTCGAGGAAGCGATCGCCGCGGGCATCACCGAGATGATCTTCGTCACCGGGCGCAGCAAGCGCGCGATCGAGGATCATTTCGACAAGTCGTACGAGGTCGAGGCCGAACTCGAGGCGCGCGGCAAGGAAAAGCTGCTCGAACTCGTGCGCAGCATCAAGCCGAGCCACGTCGACTGTTTCTACGTGCGCCAGCCGGAAGCGCTCGGCCTCGGCCATGCGGTGCTGTGCGCGGAAAAGCTGGTGGCCGACAACCCGTTCGCGGTGATCCTCGCCGACGACCTGCTCGACGGCACGCCGCCCGTGATGAAGCAGATGGTCGACGTGTTCGACCACTATCACAGCTCGGTGATCGGCGTCGAAGAGATCCCGCCGTCGGAAACGAAGTCGTACGGGATCGTCGACGGCAAGGAGTGGGAAGAGTCGATCGTCAAGATGTCGGCGATCATCGAGAAGCCGGCGCCGGAAGTCGCGCCGTCGAACCTCGGCGTGGTCGGGCGCTACATCCTGAAGCCGCGGATCTTCGAACACCTGCGCGCGCTGAAGCCCGGCGCGGGCGGCGAACTGCAGCTCACCGACGCGATCCAGGCGCTGCTCGCCGATGAACAGGTGCTGGCCTACAAGTATCAGGGCACGCGCTATGATTGCGGCAGCAAGCTCGGCTACCTGAAGGCGACGGTGGAATTCGCGCTGCGCCACCCGGAAGTCAGCGCCGAATTCGACGCGTACCTGCGTACGCGCGGCGGTACGCAACCGGCCGCCTGAACGCGGCAAGGGCTCGCCGCGGCGAGCCCGCCCTCACCTCACCGGCCGGCGCTCAGCGCGTTTCGGCCGGCTTCACCGAGACGACGCCCGGCATCCCGCCCGCGTCGTCTTTTTTCGTCTTCACGAGCCAGCCGTTGCCGTCGCCGAACGGCACCTTCGCCAGCGCGCTCTTCACGAGCGCCGGCGCGGCCAGCTGCGTGCCCGGATCGCGATCGCGCAGCGCGGCCGAAACGCGGTACACGTCGGCCCCCGAGCGCGCGTCGACGAAGCGCAGCGTGAGCACGTGGCGATACACGGTGCCCATGAACGGCAGCGCGAGCGGCGCCGGCCCGTCGACCGTCACGCACGCACTGCTTGCGGCGCCGCACCGGTCGGCGATCGCCGCGACCGACGCCGGCTGCGTCGCGTACGCGATCGACAGCCGGTAGCGCGCATCCTTGAGCGGCTGCGCATCGAAGCCGCGGCGCGCGAGTTCGTCGCGCACGAGCGTCTCGATCTGCCGGTATTCGGTATCGCCCGCCTGCGCGGCCGTCCGCACGAAATCGTAGCCGTGCGCACCGGATGCAAACGCATCCGGCTGCCCGACCGCACTCACGCCGGTCGTCACGCCGGCGCAACCCGTCAACAGCGACGCCGCCAGTGCGGTCGCTGCCCATTCCTTTCTCATGGCTTTCCCCAAATCCCTGCCGTCGTGCCCGGCCCTGTCAGGCGGACGGCTCGTCGATCGCGGGCAATGACACCGTCACCGCGGTGCCGACACCCACCTCGCTGTCGACCGACACGCTGCCCCCATGGCGCGTGACGACCGTCTTCACGAATGCCATGCCGAGCCCGGAACCCGAGATCTCGGGCCGCTCGCCGGCATGGAATCGCTTGAAACGCTCGAACAGATGCCGCTGATCTTCCGGCGCAATGCCGTACCCCTGATCGCGAATCGTACAGAACATCCGCTTCGATGCGTGCTCGACCGTCAGCGTACACGTGATCACGGTGTCGGACGGACTGTATTTGACCGCGTTGTTCAGCAGGTTCACGAATGCGCGGGTGATCAGCGAGCGGTCCGCGCGCACCCAGCACATGTCGGTGCCGACCTCGGTGTCGACGCGGATATGCTTCGCCTGCGCCTGCGGCCATACCTCGTCGCTCGCGTCGATCAGCACGTCGACGAGGCTCGTGACCTCGAGCTGGTATGCCTGCGACTCGGCGCGCGCCAGTTGCACGAACTCGTCGGCCAGCGACAGCGCGCGATGCGCATAGCGCTCGATCCGCGCGAGCAGCCCGCGCATCGCATCGGTGTCGACACGGTCGCGCTCGATCTCGACGAGCGCCAGGATCGACGACTGCGGCGAGCGCATGTCGTGCGACAGCAGGTGCAGCGCTTCCTCACGCTGCCGCTCGGCCGCATGCAGCTCGGTCACGTCGACGAGGCCGGCGATCCAGCCCGTCACGCGGCCCTGGGCGTTCGTACAGGCCGCGTAGCGTAGCAGATGGTCGAGCCCGTCGCGATCGCGCACCTCGATACCGCGCGCCATCGCGTCGTGTTCGGCCTCGAGCGTCGGGTCGAGCGCGGCCGGCCAGCGCTCGCGGATCGCCGCGTCGTGTTCGGCATTGCCGTCGACGGTCTTCATGAAGGTCAGCTCGCCGAGCGCGTTGCGCAGCGGACGCCCTTCCGGCAGCGGCAGCGAGAGGCGCGACCCGTAGCGCTTCGCCGCGTGGTTCGCGATCAGCACGGTACCGGCGAGGTCGGTCACGAAGATCGGCTCCGGCATGCTGTCGAGGCTGTCCCACACGAAGCGCTTCATGTCCTGTACGCGCTGCGCGGCCTGCGCCATCAGCGCCATCTGCCGCTCGAGCACGTCGCCGCCGACGCTGCGCGTGCGCGGCGCCTCGGGCAGCAGGTGCGGCTCGTCGGCGAGCCGCTGCAGCTCGCGGCGCAGGTACGACATCGTCATTTCGAGGCGCCGCCAGTTCCAGATCGGGTAGACGGCGATCAGGCCGAAGATCGCCGGTGCCGGCGTCAGCCAGATGCGCGCCCCGAACAGCAGCGCCAGGCTCGCGACCACGGCGAGCACGGCGAGACTCATCGTCAGCAGCAGCGCTCGCCACGGCGACAGCATCAGGAAACCGCCGAGCAGCACGGCGAGCGGCAGCAGCGACGCGGCGAACAGCCCCAGGCGCGACGCGGGCGAGATCGCGCTGCCGGTCGCCAGCATGTCGAGCACGTTCGCATGGATGTACACGCCGGCCAGCGGGCCGAACTCGCCGGACACGGGCGTCGCGAAGCGGTCGTACAGCCCGGACGCCGTCACGCCGACGACGACGATCTTGCCGCGCAGCGCATCGGGTTTCACGCGCCCTTCGAGCACGTCGTCGAACGACAGCGTCGGATAAGCGGGCGTATTGCGGCTGAACGGGATCAGGTAGCGGCCCTCGCCTGCCGCATCGCGCGACAGGTCATGCGCATTCGCGCCCGGCGCGCCGCCGACCGGATGCAGCCGGCCGGCCTGGATCGCACGGTACACGGGCACCATCAATTGCGGCCAGCGCACGCGGCCGTCGCTTTCGAACAGCGCGACGCTGCGCACGATGCCGTCGCGATCGACTTCGAGATTGATGTGGCCGAGCCCCGTGGCGCGCGCCGCGAGCGCGGCGACCGGCGGATCGACGCTGCGCGTGCCGTCCGCTTGCTCCGGGCTCAGCAGTACGGGCAGGAAGGTCGGCACATGGCTCATCGCGTCCGCAAACGCGCGATCCTCCGGCGACGGTTCGGTGAACAGCACGTCGTAGACGACGGCGGCCGGCTGCGCACGCGCCAGCGTGTCGAGCAGCCGCGCATGCACGTCGCGCGACCACGGCCAGCGGCCGAGCGCCGACACGCTCTGGTTGTCGATGTCGACGACGACCACATCCGGCGACAGCGGCAGGCTGCGCAGCATCAGCAGCCGGTCGTAGATCAGCCCGTCGACGCTCGACGACAGGCGGCCGAGCGCGCACGCGAGGATCACCGCGATCCCGAGGCAGCCGATCGCGATCCATTCGATGAGGAAGCGGCGGCCGAGATGCCGCCGCGGGGACACGGAGCGGGGTTTCATGCGCCGCGGGTCAGCGCGACAACGTGAACGCGCTGACGGGACTGGTCTTCTCGTAGAACTTGCCGCCTTCGAATTCCTCGACGGTCACGGCCCAGAAATAATCGCCCGGCGGCAGGTGCGCAACGGTGAGCTGGCGCGCATGCAGGCCGACCTGGTCGACGACCGGCGCGCTCAGGTCCTTCGAGCGCGACAGCACGAACCGGTAGCGCGCATCCTTGCCCGAACCGTTCGGCGACCAGCGGAACTCGTAGCCGCCGGCGCCGGGCGACGCGCTCGCGTCGAGCCCCATCACGCGGCGCTCGAACGCATAGGTGCGCGGCAGCCCCTCGAGGCCGTTCGAATCGATCGCGGCGATTCGCACGAAATAGTTGCCGTTCGGCACGTCGCGAAACACCACGCGCGGCGCATCGGTACGCGCTTCGCGGAACAGGTCGAGCAACCCGGCGTCGTGCGCGAGCTGGACGTGATAACCGCGTGCCTGCGCGAGCGGCGCGACGTCGAACGCGACGTCGGACTCGTCCTGCACCTTGTCCGGATGCGCGAGCGTGGGCGGGGCCAGCAGCTCGACGGGCGCGCCGACCGTGCCGGACGACGTCGCGACGCTGCCGAAGTTCGCATGCACGAGCGTCGGGTCGGCCGCCTGCCGGTGCCCCGCGACGCCGACGGTGCCGTCGAGGACTTCGACACGCGTCGACGCATTGCCGGCCGCGTCGTAGTTCACGCGGAAATGCGTGCCGCGCACGCCGGCCACGACGGACGGCGAGCGGATCTGGAAGCGGTCGTCGCGCTTCTTCAGATGGGTGACTTCGCTGTCGACCGAGCCGCGCGTGAGTTCGAACTCGCGATCGAGCGTGCCGGTCAGCACGGTACGGCGCAGCGACTTCAGGTCGAGCTGGCTGTCGGGCGGCAGGCTCATGTGCGTGCCGTCGGCGAGCTCGATCGTCACGAAGCCGTTCGGGCCCGTGCGCACGCGGTCGCCTTCCGCGAGCGTCGCGTCGTTGGCCAGCGCCGTGAAAGCGTCGCCGGACGCGCGTTCGGCCGTGCCCTGCACCGCGATCACGCGTGCGGTCAGCTTTTCCTTGCGCAGGCGCGCGACCGGCAGCTTCAGCGCGACGCCGGGCTGCAGGTGCTTCGGCGCGGGCACGCCGTTGATCTGCTGGAGCAGCTGCCAGTCGTCCGAGCCCTGCAGATAGCGCGCGGCGACGTCGTACAGCGTGTCGCCCGCCTGCGTGCGGTACACGACCATCTTGCCCGCGGCAGCAGGCGGCTGCGCCGCCGCGTGCTGCGCGGCGAACGCAAACGCGACCGCGCAGGCCGCGTGCAGCGCCGCCGTGCGCAGGTTCGCCGTGCGCTGCGTGATGCCCGTGGTCACTCCGGTTCTCCCTGGCCGACCCGCTCGAGCCGGTAGCCGTAGCCGTAGATCGGCGCGAGGCGATAGCCGTTCTCGGGCCGCAGGCCGAGCTTGGTGCGCAGCATCGAGATGTGCGTATCCATCGTGCGCGACGGGATGTCGGTCGCCTGCTTCCACACGAGATCGAGAATGTGCGCACGCGACAACGGCCGGTCGAGATGCTGGAACAGCAGCAGCGCGAGCTCGAATTCCTTTTGCGTGAGGCTCACGGCCTTGTCGCCGACATACGCCTGCTTCAGGTTCACGTCGAAACGGAACTGGTCGAACTCGCGGACGGTGGCCTCGGCGTTGACCGGATACGCGCGGCGCAGCAGCGAGCCGATGCGCGCGCGCAGGATCGGGCCCGACACGGGCTTGACCACGTAGTCGTCGGCGCCGGCATTGAGGATCTGCGTGATCCCCGCCTCGTCGTCGCGGCTCGTCATGAAGATGATCGGCAGGCTGTGCTCGGTCTGGTTCGCACGCACCCACTTGAGCACTTCCTCGCCGGACATGTCGGGCACGTTCCAGTCGAGCACCAGCAGATCGAACGTCTCGCGCTGCAGGCGCTTCTTCAGGGCCTTGCCTTCCTTGAACGCATAGCACGTATGGCCAACGGCCGTCAGCGTTTGACTGACGAAATCCGTCTGGGCCGGATCATCATCCAGTACAGCAATTCTCATAGCACCCCGCAAATCGAAATCGATTCGTCCATTCAACTCCCGCGCCTGCCCCCGGCCGCGCAGCACGTGCGCGGCGTCCGGATTTCGGCCGGCGAGCCGTCGTTCGCCGCTCGCGCCACTGCGCAAACCGGCGACCCCGGTCCAATATCTCAAAAACGGGGCACGGACGAACCGGCGATTTCATCATAGTAGTATGAAATTCGCCAAGAAATTGCGCGGACTATCGTTCTTTCTTCGAATAATCCTTCCTGCCGCGCAATCGGACGCTTAATCCGCGCCCGCGATGCCGGCCACCGGCTCGGCACGATCGTCCGCCGGCACGCGTGGCGCCTGCCGTTCCGGCAGCGCCGGTTGAACGAGCATCCGCTGCAGCTGGCCGCGCACCCGCTCCCACGCAGTCGCTGCGTAATCGGGCTGGGCTGCCGCCCATGCCTGCGCCAGATCGAACACGCGCTCGACCGTCGCACCGCAGTAGGTCAGGCCCGGGCCGTCGTCCTGCGCGGCATCCCGCAGCCGTTCGTCAAGCCACTCGGCCAGCCACGGCATCTCGGCCGCGGCGGAATCCGCATAGGCCTCCAGTGCGGCACGCGCATGGCGATCCTGTCGCGGATCGAGCTCGATCCGGCTCAATTCCGACGCGCGCGCGGGCGCAGTGCATTCCGTTCCGGACGGACTTCGAAAGGTCCCTGGTCTGAAGGACATGTCCTCTCCCCGTTGTACGACGGTAGCGTCAGGCATGGCCCCCGTGCCCGCCCTGCGACGTACCGTGGCCGGCGCGTCTGCTGGGAGCGGACGACCGGCCGGGTCAGTATACGCAGCCCGTCACGCGGTGAGGTTTAAGAATTGTCAGAGAAGCCCGGCCGGCGCGCGGCACGGCGCAACAGGCGATGCGGGCCGTCAGCGGCGGCGCATCAGGAACACGAAGGTCTTGTCCTGCGTCGTCGATTCGACGATCTCGTTGCCCGTCTGCTTCGCGAACGCGGCGAAATCGCGCTGCGAGCCCGGGTCGGTCGCAAGCACCTTGAGGATCTGCCCGCTTTCCATATCGGCAAGCGCTTTCTTGGCACGCAGGATCGGCAACGGGCAATTGAGCCCGCGCGCGTCCACTTCCTTGTGAATCTGCATCGGCTTTCGACCTTCGAATGACGCGCCCTATGCGGCGCGGGAGGAAGTCGCGATTTTACCGCAGCGCCGCCGCGCCTGCCCGGGCAGCCCGTGGCGCGGCGCACGCGGGGGCCGCGCTCACGCGCCGGAAAAGCCGCCCGCGAGCCGCTCGCGCAGGTGCCGCACGAGCGCGCGCACCGCGCTCGGCACGACCGGGCTGTACGGGCAGATCGCGAAGATGTGGTCGCCGAACGCGCCCGACGGCCGCCAGCCGTCGAGCAGCGCCACGAGCCGGCCGGCGTCGAGATCGCGCTGCGCGCTGAAATCGGGCAGCAGCGCGATGCCGAGTCCGCCAAGCGCGGCCTCGCGCATCGCCTCGCTGTTGTTCGCCGCGAAACTGCCGCGCACCGGCACACTGACGCGCTCGCGCCGCCGGCCGTGCAACTCGAAGCTCCAGGCGGCCGGCTCGTTGTCGCGCAGGTAGCACAGGCAGCTGTGATCGACGAGTTCGTTCGGATGGCGCGGGGCGCCGCGCGCATCGAGATAGGCGCGGCTCGCGACCAGCAGCGAGCGCGTGTCGCACAGCTTCCACGCGACGTGGGTCTGCGGCGCGGTGGTCGTGTGGCGGATCGCGAGGTCGAAGCCCTCCTGCGTCAGCGAATGCAGCCGGTCCGACAGGTCGAGCTCGATCTGCACGCCCGGATGCTGCCGCAGGAACTCGGGCAGGTGCGGCACGACCTGCTGGCGGCCGAGCGCGACCGGCACCGTCAGGCGCAGCAGGCCGCGCGGCTCGCCGGCCAGATCCTTCACACGCGCGAAATGCTGCCCGATCGACTCGAACGCATCGCGCGTGCTGTCGACGAGCGTCTGGCCCGCATCGGTGAGCCGCACGCTGCGTGTCGTGCGCCGCACGAGCGGCACGCCGGCCGCCTTTTCGAGATCGGCGATGCGCTGGCTCATCGCGGCCTTGCTGATGCCGAGCCGCTGCGCGGCAGCCGTGAAACTGCCGGCCGCGGCCAGCACCGTCAGCGAATGGATATGCGGCCAGAGTGCCTGGACATTTTGCTGATTCATCCACTGATTATTCAGAATTCTGAACAGTGAATCAAGTTTCGCGGTCTTCTCCCGCCCTGCCCGTTTCCCTAGACTGGATCCTGTTCCCCCCTCATCCCCAGGAGACACGATGAATCCGGTTCCCGCGTACACGTCCGACGCAGACGTCGGCCACTATGTCGACGGCGCGCCCGTTGCCGGCCGCAGCGGCCGCTTCCAGGACGTCCTCAACCCGTCGCTCGGCCGCGCGGTACGCCGCGTCGCGCTCGCCGACGACAGCGAAGTGCAGCGGGCCGTCGCGTCGGCCCACGCGGCGTTCCCCGCCTGGGCCGCGACGCCGCCGATCCGCCGTGCACGCGTGCTGCACCGCTTCCTGCAGCTGATGAACGAACACCGCGACACACTCGCGGCAATCATCACGGCCGAGCACGGCAAGGTGTTCTCCGACGCGCAGGGCGAAGTCGCGCGCGGCATCGACATCATCGAATTCGCATGCGGCGTGCCGCAACTGCTGAAAGGCGACTTCACCGACCAGGTCAGCACCGGCATCGACAACTGGACGATGCGCCAGCCGCTCGGCGTCGTCGCGGGCATCACGCCGTTCAACTTCCCGTGCATGGTGCCGTGCTGGATGTTCCCGGTCGCGATCGCGACGGGCAACACGTTCGTGCTGAAGCCGAGCGAGCGCGACCCGTCGGCCGCGCTGTTCATTGCCGACCTGCTCACGCAGGCCGGGCTGCCGGCCGGCGTGTTCAACGTCGTGCAGGGCGACAAGGGCGCGGTCGACGCGTTGCTCGACCACCCCGACGTGCAGGCCGTCAGCTTCGTCGGCTCGACGCCGATCGCGGCCTACGTGCAGCAGCGCGCGGTGCAGTCTGGCAAGCGCGTGCAGGCGCTCGGCGGCGCGAAGAACCACCTGGTCGTGATGCCCGATGCAAACATCGAACAGGCCGTCGACGCACTGATCGGCGCCGCATACGGCTCGGCCGGCGAGCGCTGCATGGCGATCAGCGTCGCGGTGCTGGTCGGCGACGTGGCCGACAAGATCGTGCCGGCGGTGGCCGAGCGCGCACGCCGGCTGGTGATCGGCGACGGCATGTCGCCGGAAGTCGAGATGGGCCCGATCGTCACCGGCGAAGCGCTGAAGCGCATCGAAGGCTACATCGAGCAAGGCGTGAACGAAGGCGCGCAACTGGTGGTCGACGGCCGCGGGCTGCGCGTGCCGGGCCGCGAGGCCGGCTTCTTCACCGGCGGCACGCTATTCGATCACGTGCGTCCCGACATGCGGATCTACAAGGAAGAAATCTTCGGGCCGGTGCTCGGCTGCGTGCGCGTGAAGGATTTCGGCGAGGCGGTCGACCTGATCAACGCGCATGAATTCGGCAACGGCGTGTCGTGCTTCACGAGCGACGGCGGCATCGCACGCGAATTCGCGCAGCGCATCCAGGTCGGCATGGTCGGCATCAACGTGCCGATCCCCGTGCCGATGGCGTGGCATGGCTTCGGCGGCTGGAAGAAGAGCCTGTTCGGCGACATGCACGCGTACGGCGAGGAAGGCGTGCGCTTCTACACGCGCCAGAAATCGGTGATGCAGCGCTGGTCGTCGAGCATCGGCAAGGGTGCCGAATTCGCGATGCCGACCGCGAAGTAAGCCCGCCGGCATGCCGCCCGCCGATCGAAGTCGCGGGCGGCGCGCCGGCAGTCGCGGTCAGCCGGCTTTCGAGCCGTGCGCGCCGTCGGCGGTCGGCAGGTACGACAGCTCGAGCCGGTACGCGAGCGCGACGAACAGGCTCTGCGCAAGACCCATCGTGGCCGTCAGTGCGCGAAAGCCGAACGTCTCGCTGTCCTGCACCATCAGCATCACCTCGGCCTCCCGTGCGAGCGGGCTCATCCGGCTGTCCGTGATCGCGATCACGCGCGCGCCGCGCTGCACGGCCTGCTGCGCGACCTGCACGGTTTCCTCCGCATACGGCATGAACGAAATCACGATCATCACGTCGCCCTCGCGCACCGAGCGGATCTGGCCGAGGTGCATGCTGCCGAGCGCGCTGAACAGACCGATGCGCTTGTCGGTGTGCTGCAACGCATAGTCGAGATACACGGCAATCGGAAACGCGCGCCGCGAGCCGGCAATCCAGATCGCCTGCGTGTCGGCGAGCAGGTCGACGGCGCGCGCGAGCGCCTGCGAATCGAGCGTCTGCCGCAGCTGCTGCATCCCGGCAATGCTGCCCTTGATGAATTCGTCGGCGATCTGTTCGGGCTGCAGGCTCGACGAGCCCGCTTCGATCACGTCGCGCAGCCGCAGGTTGTACGCGCGCCCCGGCGCGATCTGCTGCGCGAGCCCTTCGCGGAACAGCCGCTGCATCTCGGAGAAGCCGGAGAAGCCGAAGTGCTTCGCGAAACGCACGACGGCCGACGGCTGGACGCCGCACGCCTCCGCGAGCGACTGGATGCCTTCCAGGCCAAGCTGGTCCCGATGCGTTTCGACGTGGCGCGCAATCACCTTCAGGCGATTGCTGAGGCCGTCGTACTCCTGCGTCAGGTGCTGCAGGAACTGCTCGACGGTGGCGGGAGGTTTCTCGGATGAACTCATCGGATAGCGCGAAGTTGACGGCCCCGATGCGCGCGCGACGCTGGCGGACGCGGCCCGGGGCTCGACTGGAACCATGCATGAAGGGCGAATTTAATCACGTTTGCGGCACGGCCCGCGCCGCACGCTCGCTCCCACGCGCTCGATCATCACTTGCACACGCTCCACGGCAAGACTTGAAGCGATTGTCCGACGCGCTCGCGGCGTCGTAAAGATTAGGGCGTGTACCGAGGCCGGCGGTCGGTGCGTAACGTGACGTCGCCCCCCGCAGCCGGCCTGCCCTGCTCAGCGATAGTCGACCCACACGCTGCCCGCGTCGGCCGAACGCACGCAGTTCTCGACCCAGCGGACCCCTTCCACGCCCGCGTGAACGTCCGGATAACGGATCTGCTTCAGGGCCTCGGTATCGCCGCGATCGGCCGCATCCATCGCGAGCGCGAAGCGCGCGTAGAGGTTCGACCATGCCTCGAACAGCCCTTCCGGATGCCCGGCGCCGATGCGGTCCTCGCGCAGCGCCTGCGGATACAGGTAGCCCATCCCGCGATCGAGCACCTGCGCGGGTTGCCCCTGCACTTCGTAGCGCAGCTGGTTCGGATGCTCGTCCCACCATTCGATGCTCGCCTTCGAGCCGATCACGCGCACCTTCTGGCCGTGCATCGAGCCGGCGTTCACCGCGCTCGACCATACGTAACCGACTGCGCCGGTGTCGTACTCCATGATCGTGAACGCGTTGTCCTCGAGCGGTGCGCGGCTCTTCACGAAGCTCTGCCGCGAACACATCAGCCGCTTGATCTTCAGCGCGGGCACCATCACCTCGGAGATGTAGAGCGGATGCGTGCCGATGTCGCCGAGCACGTAGCTCGGGCCCGCGAACTTCGGATCGACGCGCCAGCGCGCGGCCGCGCTCGCGGCCTCGACGCCCTCGCTGTGGAACCCGTGCGCGAACTGCATCTGCACGATGCGAATCTCGCCGAGGTCGCCGCGCGCGATCATCTCGCGCGCCTGCTCGATCATCTGGTGTCCGGAATACCCGTACGCGACGCCGACGATCCGGTTCTTCTCGACCGCCAGCCGCTGCAGCGCCTCGGCCTCCTCGGTCGTGAAGCACAGCGGCTTCTCGCAGACCACGTGCAGCCCGGCGTTCAGCGCGGCGCGGCAAATCTCGAAGTGCGTGTTGTTCGGCGTCGCGATCGACACCGCGCGGATGCCGTCCGGGCGGCGTGCCTCGGCATCGAACATCGTCGCGTAGTCGGGATAGCAGCGCTCGGCCGCGACGCCGAGCTTCACGCCGAACTGGCGGCCGCGCTCGGGATCGATATCGAATGCGCCGGCAACCAGCTGGAAACTGCCGTCGCGCAGCGCGGCCGACCGGTGGCTGTAGCCGATCTGGCTGCCGAGCCCGCCGCCGACCATGCCCCAGCGAATCGAATGTCCAAGCAGAATCTGTCCGTCAATCATGATGGTGGTGTTCCTGGTGCGGGTTCAGGGGTGAAGGGGGTCATGCAAAGCCGGCCGACGCGAGAAACGCACGGCTCGCGGCGACGTCGCGCAGGCTCGTGCCGGCGTTGCGCGGGTCGCGTTCCTGCTCGATCGTGATGTAGCCCGCGTAGCCGATCTCGATGAGCGCGCGGCGGATCGCCGGGTAGTCGAGCACGCCGGTGCCGATCGGGCACATCACGCCGCGCGCACAGGCGGCGAAGAACGCGATGTGCTCGCCCATCACCGCGTCGTACACGGCCGCGTCGATATCCTTGAAATGCACGTAGTCGAGGCGCGCCGCATGGCGGCGCAGCCACGTTTCCGGGTCCATGCCCGAGTAATGCAGGTGGCCGGTGTCGAGACACAGGCCGGCCGTGTCGGCCGGAATATCGGCGACGATCCGGTCGATCTCGTCCGCGAACTCGATGTAGCCGCCCGCATGCGGATGGATCACAGCGCGCACGCCGAATTCGTCGCGCGCGACCGTCGCGATCTGCCGGATATGGTCGACCATCCGTGCCCATTGCTCGCCGGACAGCCGCGGCGCGCGATCGCCGTGGCCGGCCGCGTAGTCGCGTTCCTCATGGCCCCAGTCCATCACGACCAGGTACGGCGCCGCGTAGCGCTGGCCGTCCTGCGTCGGCAGCTTCGGCAGCCGCGTGATCAGCGCGCAGATGTCGCGCGTCTGGCGCAGCAGGTTCGGCAGGTTCTCCGGCGACACGAGATCGTCGAAGATCGTGCCGGCGGTGATGCTCAGGCGTTGCCGCTCGAGCTCGGCGCTCACCACGTCGAGTTCGAGCGGGATGTAGCCGTACGGTCCGAGCTCGATGCCCGAGTAGCCGGCCTGTGCGGCCTCGGCGAGCACGTGCCGCCACGGCGGCAGGTGCGGATTCTTCACGTCGTCGACGCCCCAGCAGCACGGCGCGCAGCCAATCTTCATCGTCATGTCGGTCGGTCCGGTAAGTGAGCGGCAGGCAAGCCGCGGGTCAGCCGCGATAGAACGCGGGACGATCGGCCATCGCGATCGCCTCGACCGCGCCGCTCTTCTGTGCTCGCACGCACGCGTCAGCCGCGACCGCCGCCGCGTAGCCGTCCCATGCGGACGGCCCGGTCAGCGCGCCCTGCCGCACGCCGTCGATGAACGCCTGCAGCTCGACGTCGTACGACGCGATGAAGCGCTCCTTCCAGTCGGTCATGATCTCGACCGACTGCCGCGCCGCATGCTTGAGCCCGACGGCCGGCGGATCGGGCAGCTTCGCGATGCCCTGCTCGCCGACCACCTCGCACTGGATGTCGTAGCCGTACTGGCAGTTCACGAAGATCTCGACATCGATGCGCACGCCGCTCGCGGTTTCGAGCAGCACGATCTGCGGATCGGCGAGATGCGCGGACGCATGGCGCGTCTTCTTCGGATAGACGACCTGCGCGCTCGTGTAATCCTCGCCGAGCAGCCAGCGCAGCACGTCGAGTTCGTGGATCAGCGTGTCGGTGATCGCCATGTCGGTCGTGTAGCGCTCGCCGACCGACTGGTTGCGGTGCGCGCAATGCAGCATCAGCGGTGCGCCGATTTCGCCGCTGTCGATCACGCGCTTCAGCGCGCGATAGCCTTCGTCGTACGGCCGCATGAAGCCGACCTGCACGAGCCGCTTGCCGTGCGCGACTTCGGCTTCGACGATCCGCATGCAGCCGTCGGCCGTGACGGCCAGCGGCTTCTCGCAGAACACCGGCTTGCCGTGCGCGATCGCGTCGAGCACGAACGCTTCGTGCGTGGGGCCCCACGATGTGACGAGCACGGCCTGCACGTCGGCAGCCGCGACCACCTCATGGCCGTCACCGTAGATCTCGGCGTCGAGCCCGTATTTCGTCACCGCGTCGCGCGCCTGCTGCGGATCGATGTCGTTGACGGCCACGACGCGCGCACCGGACAGCGTGCGGGTCAGTCTGCGGATATGGTCCTGGCCGATCGCGCCGCAGCCGATCACGCCGATTTGCAAGGTCATCTACGAGTCTCCAGTCGTTCATCAGCGGCGCGGCCCGTGCCGCGCCGGTCAGCAATCGGTCAGCGGTCAGCGCGCGGTGCGGTCGAAATGGCGATCGACGTAGCGCTGGATCGTGTCGCGCATGTAGCGCGACGACGCTTCCGCGCGGTCCTCCCACGCGAACACGCACGACGACATCACGCCGTCGAAGCCTGCCGCGCCGAGCGCGCGGAAAAACACGTCCCAGTCGATCTCGCCCTGCCCGATGTCGAGATGCTGGTGCACGCGGATCTGGTTCGAGCCGGGCGGGTTCACGATGTAGCGCAGCTGGCTGCTCTTGCGGTGGTCGAACGTGTCGGCCACGCGCACGTGCGCGAGGATCGGCGCGGCGGCCGCGATCAGCGCGGCCATGTCGTCGCCGTAGTAGAACGTGTGCGGCGCGATATACGACAGCTTCAGCGACGGCGAAGCGAGGTTCGTGACGATGTCGATCGCCGGCTGCAGCTGCTCGATCCAGTCCTCCGGATGCGGCTCGACCGACAGCACGATGCGCTCGCGCTCGAGGATCGGCAGCAGCTCGTCCATCGACCGGAACCACGCGGCCTCGCACAGCGCCTGAGGGTTCGCGCCCGGCCGCTCGCCGACCGAACGCTCGGGCGACGCACCGCGGCCGAACTCCGACACCATCAGCGTGCACTCCATCTCGACCGCCACCTCGATCGCCTTCTTCCAGCAGCGTACGGCCCATTGCCGCTCGTCCTCGAACGGGCTCGCCCAGCGGTACATCGGCTGCAGCGACGCGAGGCCGACGCCGCTCGCGCGCATCGCCTGGCGGAACGCGGCCATGCGCTCGCGCGTCGCACGCGGCATCACCCACCAGTCGAGAAAGTCGCTGCGCGGCGACAGCTCGATCTGGTCGTAGCCGAGATCGGCCACCGCGTGCGGCAGCCGGTCGAGCGGCAGGTGGCGAATCATGTAGGGGTCCAGCGCGATCTTCATCGGGTGTCCTTCGCTAAAGTGGATTCGGGATCACGCGTGCGCTCAGCGACGCGACTTCTTGTTGCGGTACTGGTCGGCGATCACGGCCGCGACGATGATCGCGCCCTTCACCATCTCCTGGTAGTACGCGTCGATGCGGATGAACGTGAAGCCCGACGTCATCACGCCAAGGATCAGCACGCCGATCACGGTGCCCGTCACTCGGCCGAGGCCGCCCGACAGCGACGTGCCGCCGATCACGACGGCCGCGATCGCATCGAGCTCGTACATCACGCCCATGCCCGACTGGCCAGAAATCGCACGCGCGGCCGTCACGGTGCCCGCGATGCCGCTCAACAGGCCTGCGATCGCATAGACGAAGATCAGGTGCCGCGTGACGTTGATGCCCGACACGACGGCCGCGTGGCGGTTCGCGCCGATCGCGTAGGTGTACTTGCCGAAGCGCGTGTAGCGCAGCACGACGTGGAAGATCGCGGCGATCACGACGAAGATGATCACCGGATTGGCGCCCGCGCCGATGGCTGCGAACTGGTCGGTCAGCATCGACACCGGCATCCCGTTGGTGAACCACTTCGCGAAGCCGCGCGCGGCGACCATCGTGCCGAGCGTCGCGATGAACGGCGGGATGCCCGTCATCGCGATCAGCGAGCCGTTCAGCAGGCCGACCAGCAGCCCGACGCACACGCCGGCCAGCACGGGCCAGATGATCGGCAGATCAGTGAGGTGCGGAAACACCGCGCGCGGGAAGTCGGACACCTGCGCGAGGCTCGCCGAGACGACGGCCGCGGCCGCGACGACCGACCCCGACGACAGGTCGATCCCGCTGGTGATGATCACGAGGTTCACGCCGACCGCGATGATGCCGATCACGGCCATCTGCAGCACGATGATCTCGAGCCGCTCGGCATTGAACAGGAAGCTCTGGCCGACGACGATCCAGCCGACGATCTCGAAGAACAGGCTGATGCCGACCAGCACGAGGAAGATGCTCAGCTCGGGCGGCCATTTCGTGTGCCGCGACTTGAGTGTCATGGTCTGCGCATCCGCGACCGGGTTCAGGTTGCCCATTTCAGTTGTCTCCAATCTTGGTTCGGCTCAGCGCGACGCGAGATCCATGATGCGGACCTGGTCGGCGTCCTTGCGATCGACGATGCCGGTCATGCGCCCTTCGTGCATCACCATCACGCGATCGCTCATTCCCAGCACTTCCGGCATTTCCGACGAGATCATCAGCACCGCGACGCCCTTGCCGGCGAGCGCGCTGACGAGCCGGTGGATCTCGGCCTTCGCACCGACGTCGATGCCGCGCGTCGGTTCGTCGAGGATCAGGATGCGCGGCTGCGTGAGGAGCCACCGGCCGATCAGCACCTTCTGCTGGTTGCCGCCCGACAGGTTCTGGATTTCCTCGTGCAGCCCGGGCGACTTCACGCGCAGCATCCGGCTCATTTCCTCGCAGTCGCGCTTCAATTGCGCGTGCTGCACGAAGTTGAACTTCACGTAGCGGTGGCTGAGCACCGCCGCCTCCATGTTCGCGAGCAGGTCGAGATTCAGGAAGCAGCCGGTGTCCTTGCGATCCTCGGTGAGGAACGCCATGCCATGCTTCATCGCCTGCGCGGGCGTCGCGATCCGCACCGGTTTGCCGTCGATGCGGATCTCGCCCGACGTGGCCGGCACGACGCCGAACAACGCTTCCGCGACGTTCGAGCGCCCCGAGCCGACGAGGCCCGCGACGCCGAGAATTTCGCCGGCGCGCAGCTCGAAGCTCACGTCGCGGAACACACCGTCGACGCAGAGATCCTTCACCGACAGCACGACGTCGCCGATCGGCACGTCTTCCTTCGGGAACATCTGCGTGATCTCGCGCCCGACCATCATGCGGATGATGTCGTCGCGCGTGACGTCGCTCGACGCATGCGTGCCGATGTACTTGCCGTCGCGGAACACCGAGAACTCGTCGGCGATCTCGAACAGCTCGTTCATCTTGTGCGTGATGTAGACGATGCCCTTGCCCTGCTCGCGCAGCTGGCGAATGATCCGGAACAGGTGGGTGACTTCCTTGTCAGTCAGCGCGGAGGTCGGCTCGTCCATGATCAGCACATCCGAGTCGAACGACACGGCCTTCGCGATCTCGACCATCTGGCGGCTCGCGACCGTCAGCGTGCGCACATCGGTTTCCGGATCGATGTCGATCGACAGCCGCTCGAACAGCGCGGCCGTGCGGCGGCGCAGCTCGGCGTGATCGATCAGGCCGAAGCGGTTCTTCGGTTCGCGGCGGATCCAGATGTTCTCCGCGACCGTCATGTACGGCATCAGGTTCAGTTCCTGGTGGATCATCGCGATCCCGCGGTCGAGCGCATCGAGCGGACCGTTCAGCACGACCGGCTCGCCGTTGATCAGGATCTCGCCCTGGTCGGGCGTGTAGACGCCCGCAATGATTTTCATCAGCGTGGACTTGCCCGCGCCGTTCTCGCCCATCAGCGCATGAACGGTGCCGCGGCGCACGCGGAACTGCACGCCGTCGAGCGCGACGACGCCGGGGAAGGACTTGCCGACGCCGCGCACCTCGAGCACGCAGTCGGCCGCGGGAGAAGCCGGCGCGGCGGACGATCCGCCGGACGAGGCGGCCGGTGTGTCGCCGCCGGCCATCGGGCGCGCGACCCTGGCTGTAAACATGGACGTTCCTCGACAAATCGCGCGCGAACCCGGCCATGCCGGGCCCGCGCAGTTCAACGGACCGCCGGTCAGTGCTTGGCGTACTGGTTCATGTTCTCGGGCGTCACGAGCTCGAACGGCACGTTCACGTAGCGGTCGACCGGCTGCTTCTTCGCGAGCTTCAGCGCGGCCGCCACGGCCTGCGCGCCCTGCCCGGTCGCGTTCTGGTACACGGACACCTTCAGCTCGCCGGCCTTCATCGCCGCGAGCCCGTCCGGCGTCGCGTCGATGCCCGCGACGACCGTCTTCGGCGTCAGCTTGCGCGCGGCCTTCAGCGCGTTGATCGCGCCGATCGCCATCTCGTCGTTGTTCGACACGATCGCGTCGAACTTCGTCCCGGAGCTCAGCCAGTTCATCGTGATGTCCTGGCCCTGCGTGCGGCTCCACTTGCCTTCGCGCTTGTCGACGATCTTCATGCCCGAGCAATCCTTCGTCGCGATCACGTCCTCGATGTCCTTGGTGCGGGCGCGCGCCGATTCGTTGGACAGCTCGCCCATCAGCACCAGCAGGTCGCCCTTGCCGCCGAGCAGCTTGCACACCTGGCGCGCCTGCAGCGTGCCCGACTGCTTTTCGTCGGAGGCGACGACCGCGACGCCGGCCGGCAGCTTGTCGAAATCGACCGGCTTGCGGTTCACGTAGATGAGCGGGATCTTCGCCGCGGTCACCATCTTCGTGATCTTCGGCGTCGCGTCGGTATCGACCGGATTCACGATGATCGCGTCGACCTTCTGCGCGATCATGTTCTGGACCTGGCTCAACTGCTTGCCGACGTCATTGCCGCCGTCCTCGATCTGCACCGTTGCGCCGTCCTTCTTCGCCGAATCGGCGATGCTGTTGCGCAGGATGGTCAGGAACGTGTCGTCGAACGATGCCATCGTCACGCCGATCTTCTCGGCATGCGCGAGCGGCGCTGCCAGGATCGCGGCGGCCGCGACGGCCATCAGCTTGGTCTTCATGATCAATCTGTCTCCTCATCTCCGGGGGGCGGAAGACGGCACGTTGCGCGCCGCCGGGCCGAGTCCGATCTGGTCCGATCGGGACTGAAGCATCCGGATGAAACTGTAGATCACTTCCTCGAAAATTTGGAAATTTATTTCTACGTGATTTCACCTAGGGAACTGGATTTCCAAAAAGTCTAGACTCCGTTCCGTAGCCCGATTCCCTGCGGCAGGCAGTCTCGTGTCGTGCAGCACCTGCTGCGGACAGCCGCCTCCGGATCGGTCCCCTAATCTGCCGGCAACGCCGACCGCCGGCCGCGAGCGTGACACGTGATATGAGCCAGCTGAACTTTCCGAGTGACCGCCCCATCGATCTCGCCTGCCTCGGCCGCGTGGCCGTGGATCTCTATGCGCAGCAGTACGGCAGCCGCCTCGAGGACGCGCGCAGCTTCCAGATGTATCTCGGCGGCTCGTCGGGCAACGTCGCGTTCGGCGTCGCGCGGCTCGGGCTGAAGACCGCGATGATCTCGCGCGTCGGCGACGAGCAGATGGGCCGCTTCCTGCGCGAGACGCTCGAGCGCGAAGGCTGCGACACGAGCCAGCTGCAGACCGACCGCGAGCGCCTCACCGCGCTGGTGCTGCTCGGGCTCAAGGATCGCGATACGTTCCCGCTGCTGTTCGTGCGCGAGAACTGCGCGGACATGGCCGTGCGCGCCGACGAGATCCGCGAGGACTTCATCGCCGGTTGCCGTGCGCTGGCGATCACCGGCACGCACCTGTCGACGCCGGGCACGCGCGAAGCGTCGCTGACCGCGTTGGCGTATGCGCGCCGCCACGGCGTCGTGCGGATCCTCGACATCGACTACCGGCCCGTGCTGTGGGGGCTGACCGCGCGCGGCGCCGGCGAGAACCGCTACGTGCCGGATGCGCAGGTGACGCGGCAACTGCAGCAGGTGCTCGGCGAATTCGACCTGCTGGTCGGCACCGAGGAGGAATTCCTGATCGCGGGCGGCGTGCCGCACGACCTGATCGGCTCGTTGCAGGCGGTACGCGACATCACGAACGCGACGCTGGTCGTCAAGCGCGGCGCGCTCGGCTGCTGCGTGATCGAAGGCGACATTCCGGCCGGCATCGACGCCGCGCCGACCTTCCTCGGCGAGCGCGTCGAGGTGCTCAACGTGCTCGGCGCGGGCGACGCATTCCTGTCGGGCCTGCTGTCGGGGCTGCTGCGCGGGAGCGACTGGGCCGACGCGACGCGCATCGCGAACGCGTGCGGCGCGATCGTCGTGTCGCGCCACGCGTGCTCGGCCGCGATGCCGACGCCGGCCGAACTCGCACACTGGTTCGACGGCAGCCGCAATCCGGTGGTCGACGCCGACCGCACGCTCGCCCACCTGCACCGCGTGACGGTGCCGCGCCGCGACTGGGACGACTTGTGCGTGATGGCGTTCGACCATCGCAGCCAGTTCTACGAACTCGCGGTGCAGGCCGGCGCGGACGAAGCGCGCATCAAGACGCTGAAGCGGCTGCTCGTGCGCGCGGTCGAGCAGGTCGAGCGCGAGCGTCATCTCGAAGGCCACGTCGGCGTGCTGATCGACGGCGGCGCCTACGGCAGCGACGCACTCGCGTCGGCCACCGGGCGCGGCTGGTGGGTCGGCCGCCCGGTCGAGCTGCCGGGCTCGCGGCCGCTGCGGTTCGACGAGACGCGCTCGGTCGGCTCGTCGCTCACGCACTGGCCGACCGAACAGGTCGTGAAGTGCCTCGTCCACTATCACCCGGACGACGACGTCGACCTGCGCGTCGAGCAGGAGCAGCGCGTGCTGGAACTGTGGGAAGCCACGCGCGCCAGCGGCAACGAGCTGCTGCTCGAAATGATTCCGCCGCGCGCGGTCACGCCAGCCGGCACCGAGGACGACGCGGTGCTGCGCACGATCGCGCGCTTCTACAACCTCGGCGTGAAGCCCGAATGGTGGAAGCTCACGCCGCTGAGCGCGGACGGCTGGACCCGGCTCGCCGCGCTGATCGCCGAACGCGATCCGCACTGCCGCGGCGCGGTGATCCTCGGCCTGAACCAGCCGCTGCAATACCTCGTCGACAGCTTCCGCTCGGCAACCAACCCGATCGTCAAGGGCTTCATGGTCGGGCGCACGCTGTGGGCCGACGCATCGCTGAACTGGTTCGCCGGCCGCATCGACGACCAGGCGCTGATCGACGAAGTCGCCGGCAACTTCACGCAACTGGTCGACGCGTGGCTCGGCCGCCGTGCCGCCGCGCGCGCCGCCGCAGCCTGATGCCCGTGCCCGTGACGACCACCCGACTCCTCTCTATCGACCGACGATGACCACCACCGTGAGACTGACCGTCAGCCAGGCGCTCGTGCGCTACCTGGCCGCCCTGCGCGCCGAAGTCGTCCAGCCCGACGGCCGCACCGAAATCCTGCCGTACTGCGGCGGCGTGTTCGCGATCTTCGGTCACGGCAACGTGGCCGGGCTCGGCGAAGCGCTGCATGCCGAGAAAGACCGGCTGCCGACCTTCCGCGCGCACAACGAGCAAGGGATGGCCAACGCGGCCGTCGCGTTCGCGAAAGCGAACTTCCGCCAGCGGATGATGGCCGCGACGTCGAGCATCGGCCCCGGCGCGACCAACATGCTGACGTCGGCCGCGCTCGCGCACGTCGGCCGGCTGCCGCTGTTGCTGCTGCCCGGCGACGTGTTCGTGTCGCGACTGCCCGACCCCGTGCTGCAGCAGGTGGAAGATTTCGAACAGGGCGACGTCAGCGCGAACGACTGCTTCCGGCCCGTGACGCGCTACTTCGACCGCATCACGTCGCCCGAGCAGCTGCTCGTCGCGCTGCCGCGCGCGATCCAGGTGATGACCGATCCCGCGCAGTGCGGCCCCGTGTGTCTCGCGCTGCCGCAGGACGTGCAGACCTTCGCATACGACTGGCCCGAGGATTTCTTCGCGCCGCCGGTGATCCGGATGCGCCGGCCGCCGGCCGACGCGCTCGAACTCGCCGATGCGCTCGACGTGCTGAAGGCCGCGAAGAAGCCGCTGATCGTCGCCGGCGGCGGCGTGCTGTACAGCCAGGCGTGGGACGCGCTGCGTGCGTTCGCCGACACGCACGGCGTGCCCGTCGCCGAATCGCAGGCCGGCAAGGGCAGCCTCGCGTGGGATCACCCGCTGAACCTCGGCTCGATCGGCGTGACGGGCTCGCCCGCCGCGAACCGCGCGGCCGCGCAGGCCGACGTGGTGTTCGCGGTCGGCACGCGGCTGCAGGATTTCACGACCGGCTCGCATGCGCTCTACGGCAACGCGACGCTGCTGAGCCTGAACGTGCAGCCGCTCGATGCCGGCAAGAAACGCGGCCGGCAACTGATCGCCGATGCGCGCACGGGCCTCGGCCAGTTGTCGGCCGCGCTGGCCGGCTGGCACGCCGATCCCGCGTGGACAGCCGCGAACCGCGACCAGGCCGCCGCGTGGAACGCACGCGTGACCGAGCTGACCACACGGATTCCGAAAGACACGCTGCCGTACGACGCGGAAGTGATCGGCGCGGTGCGCGACTCCGCGGCCGACGCCGGACGCGACAGCGCACGCGACGATCTCGTCGTCTGCGCGGCCGGCACACTGCCGGCCGAACTGCACAAGCTGTGGCGCAGCGGCGTGCCGGGCAATTACCACATGGACTATGCGTACTCGTGCATGGGCTACGAAGTGGCAGGCGGCCTCGGCGCGAAGCTCGCGCGGCCCGAACGCGAAGTGATCGTGATCGTCGGCGACGGCTCGTACATGATGCTCAACGCCGAACTCGCGACGTCCGTGATGCTCGGCCGCAAGATCATCGTCGTGATCCTCGACAACCGCGGCTACGGCTGCATCGAGCGGCTGCAGCTGAATTGCGGCGGCGCGAGCTTCAACAACATGCTCGACGACTGCGTGCCCGAAGGCGGCGAGCGCTCGACGATCGATTTCGCGATGCATGCTCGGGCGATGGGCGCCGAAGCCGTGCACGTGCGCGACGTCGTCGAATTGCGTCACGAGATGACACGCGCCCGCGCGGCGAAGAAGAGCCAGGTGCTCGTGATCGACACCACGCACCGGCGCACGACCGACGACGGCGGCGCGTGGTGGGAGGTCGCGGTGCCGCAGGTATCCGAACGCACCGACGTCGAAGCGGCACACCGCGCGTATCTCGACGCGAAAACGCGGCAGCGGCGCTGAGCGCCCACGCTGCGCCACGAACACGCCCCGCACCCCACATCATCCGAACCAAGGAAGCACCTCATGAGCTGGAACGTCCGCATCGGCATCAATCCCCTGTCGTGGATGAACGACGACCTGCCGTCGCTCGGCGGCGAGACGCCGCTCGAAACGGCACTGAAGGAAGGCGCCGAAATCGGCTACGCGGGCTTCGAGCTCGGCAACAAGTTTCCGAAGACGGGCCCCGAGCTGAAGGCGAAGCTCGCCGAGTTCGGCCTCGTATGCGTGTCGGGCTGGTATTCGGGCTTCCTCGCGGAAGTCACGCCGGGCATGAGCGACGCCGATGCGGTCGCGGCGGAGATCGAGCGCTGCCGCGCGCACCTGACGAAGCTGCAGTTCAACGACGTGAAGGTCGTGGTGTACGGCGAATGCGCGGGCACGATCCAGGGCAGCATCGACACGCCGGTCGCGAAACGGCCGCGCTTCGTCGACGACGACGCCTGGCGGCGCTATGCGGCACGCCTCGACGCGTTCGGCGCACACCTGCTCGACACGTACGGGATCAAGCTCGCCTACCATCACCACATGGGCGCGTACGTCGAGTCGCCCGACGACGTCGACCGCCTGATGGCGCTGACCGACCCGGCGAAGGTATTCCTGCTGTTCGACACGGGCCATGCCTATTTCGGCGGCGCGGCCGACCCCGTCACGCTGCTGAAGAAGCACGTGGCGCGTGTCGCACACGTGCATTGCAAGGACGTGCGGCCGCAGGTCGTCACGCAGGCGCGCAACGGCGGCTGGAGCTTCCTGAACGGCGTGATCAACGGCACGTTCACGGTGCCGGGCGACGGCGCGCTCGATTACGACGCGACGCTGCGCACGCTGAAGGACGCAGGCTACGAAGGCTGGCTCGTCGTCGAGGCCGAGCAGGATCCGGCCGTCGCGCCGAGCTATGCGTATGCGAAAAAGGGCTACGAGTCGCTGCGCGCGATCGTCGACCGGTTGAGTGCATGAGCGCGTGAACGCGTGAGCCCTACTCTATTGCGGAGCCCCACCCCATGACGATTTCTCCCCTGCTGGTCAAGGCCTCGGCCGACCGCGAAATCTGCAACGTCACGCCCGAATCGGCCGGCTGGAAGCACGTCGGCTTTCGGGCGCTGCGCCTGAAGGCCGGTGACACCGAAACGCTCGACACCGGCGCACGCGAGCTGTGCGTCGTCGTACTGACGGGCACCGTGCGTGCCGAAGTCGACGGCGAAACCTACGATGCGCTCGGCAAGCGCGACAGCGTCTTCGAGGAAGTGTCGCCGGACGCGCTGTACGTGCCGGGCGGCAAGACCGTCACGCTGGTTGCGACGCGCGATGCGGAAATCGCGCTGTGCACCGCACCGTACGCAACCGGCGACAAGCCCGTGCGGCGCCTCGACGGCGAACGGATGCGCCGGTCGGTGCGCGGGCAAGGCACCAACACGCGCTACGTCTGCGACATCCTGATGGGCGACAACCCGGCGGCCGACCGGCTGCTCGTCGTCGAAGTCGTCACACCGGCCAGCCATTCGAGCAGCTATCCGCCGCACAAGCACGATCGCGACGCGGCGCCCGACGAGACGTCGCTCGAGGAAACCTACTATCACCGGATCGATCCGCCGCAGGGCTTCGCGTTTCAGCGCGTGTACACGGACGACCGCAGCCTCGACGAAGCGTGCGCGGTCGAGAACCACGACGTCGTGATGGTGCCGCGCGGCTACCACCCGGTCGTAGCTCCTCACGGCTACAACCTGTACTACCTGAACGTGATGGCCGGACCGAGCCGCGCGTGGGCATTCAAGAACGATCCCGCGCACGAGTGGATGATCGATGCGGCGCCGAAACGCTGAGGAATGCTGACGCATTGAACGGAAGACGGGCCCGCGCGGCCCGTGACGATGCGACGCCCGGCACGCGCACACTGAGCCGGCGACGCCACGGAGCCGCCATGGTGACGACCCATTTTCGCCTCGAACCCCACGCCTTCGACGACGACGCATCGAATCCGGCGCTGCCGCGCTTCAACGCGGCCGCCGCACGGCAGATGGGGGAAATCGCGGTCAATCTCGCATCGCGGCGCGGGCTGCCGATCGCGGTGAGCATCGTCGGCGGACAGGCGCCGCTGTTCTACTGCGCGCTCGACGGCAGCGGCGCGCACGACAGCGACGCGATCCGCCGCCGACAGAACACGGTGCTGCGTTTCGGCCAGAGTTCGCTCGCGGTCGGCGCGTGCTTTCGGCGTGCCGGCTGGTCGCTGCAGTCGCAGGGACTGTCCGACGACGACTATGCGCTCGACGGCGGCGGTGTGCCGCTGCGGCTCGCCGGGGCCGGTATCGTCGGCGCGATGACGATCGCGGGGCTCGACTCCGCAGACAATCACGCGCTCGTCGTCGAGTGCCTGCAGTGGCACGTCGGCGCGAACGCGCTGGCAATGCTGGCGTAACGACGCGATCGGCGCACGCGCGCCGATCGCGCAGTCACGCAGGATGGGTCAGTTCAACCCGCCGCTCACGACGAGGTGCTCGCCGGTCATCCAGCGCGCATCGTCCGACGCGAGGAACACGGCCACCGACGCGATGTCGTTCGGCTCGCCGAGGCGGCCGAGCGGCGTCTGGCCGAGCACCTGCGCTTCGAGATCGGAACCGATGATGCCCGCGCTGTGCGTGCCTTCGGTCACGACCATGCCGGGGTTGATCGCGTTCACGCGGATCTTGCGCGGGGCGAGTTCGAGCGCGAGCACGCCGGTGATCGCGTCGACCGCGCCCTTCGTGCCGCTGTACACGGCGCTGGCCGGCGGCGTGATGCTGGTCACGACCGAGCTGATGTTGATGATGCTCGCACCTTCGCCGAGATGCTTGACGGCCGCCTGCGTGGTCAGCAGTACGCCGAACACGTTCGTGTCGAACTGGCGGCGATAGTGTTCTTCGGTGATCGCTTCGATCGGCGCGAATTCGTACACGCCCGAATTGTTGACGAGCACGTCGAGTCGGCCATACGTTTCGATTGCGGTATCGACGATGCGCTGCGCGTCGGCCGCCTTCGACACGTCGCCGCCGACCGCCACTGCGCGGCCGCCCGCTTCGGTGATCGCGCTCACGACCGCGTCCGCGCCCGCCTTGCTGCTCGCGTAGTTGACGACGACCGCCGCGCCTTCGTCGGCCAGTGCCTTCGCGATTGCCGCGCCGATGCCCTTCGATCCGCCCGTGACGATCGCTACCTTGCCTGTCAGCTTGCTCATGATTTCATTCCTCAGTCAGAAGACCTTCGATGGTTGGCGCCGGTTGCCGCGTCGATGCGTGGCCGCGGCAATCGGCCTGACTGGAAATTTACGTTGCGGCACCGCAGCGATAAAGCGGCTCGAGACGAATTTACTGGCGGAGTTTGCCGAACAATCGATCGCGCGCCGTCAGCCGGCGCTCAGCCACGCGTTGGCGACCTCGCCGCCCAGTCCGTCGAGCGCGCCGTCGTAGACGATCCGTCCGCGCCCCATCACCGCGACGCGCCGCGCGAGCCGCGGCGCGAACTGCAGCCGCTGCTCGATCAGCAGGATCGCGACGCCGTCGGCCTGCAGCGCGGCGAGGCAGGCGCCGACTTCGTCGACCGCGAGCGGCGCAAGCCCTTCGGCCGGCTCGTCGACGATCAGCACGCGCGGGCTCCCGGCCAGCCCGCGCACCAGCGCGAGCACCTGCTGCTCGCCGCCCGACAGGCGCCCGGCTTTCACGTCCGCGCGCGCGGCCAGCAGCGGAAAGCGGTCGAAAAGGCGGTCGAGCGCCGCGCGTTCGGCCGGGCCGCGTGCGCCGCGCAAGCCGAGCCGCAGGTTGTCGCGGACGGTCAGCAGCGGGAACACGTCGCGGCTTTCGGCCACGTAAGCGACGCCGCGCCGCGCGATCTCGAACGTGCGTGCGCCCGCGCATTCGGCGCCGGCGATGCGCACCGAGCCGGCCGTGCGTACGAGCCCCATCACGGCCTTCGCGAGCGTCGAGCGCCCCGAGCCGTTGCGGCCGAGCAGCGCGAGCGTCTCGCCCGGCGCGAGCGCGAGATCGACGCCGTCGAGCACGGGTTGCAATCCGTACCACGCGCGCAGGCCGCGAATGTCGAGCAGTGCGCTCATGCGCGACCCTCGCCCAGGTACGCCGCACGCACGCGCGGATCGGCACGGATGGCATCGGGCGCGCCGGTCGCGACCACCGTGCCGCGCACGAGCACCGTGATACGTTCCGCGAAGTCGAACACCGCGTCCATGTCGTGCTCGATCATCAGCACCGTGCGACCCTGCGTCGTCGCACGGATCAGCGCGATCATCCGTGCCGCCTGCGCGCGGCTCATGCCGGCCGTCGGCTCGTCGAGCAGCAGCGTGCGCGCACCGCTCGCGAGCGCGATCCCGAGGTCGAGCGCGCGCTGCTCCGCATAGCTCAGTTCAGCGGCCGGCGTGTCGCGCCGCGCATCGAGGCCGATGTCGTGCAGCACGCGCGCGGCCGCGCGATCGACCGACGCCGATTCGCGCAGCCGGTTCCACCATCGCCGCCGTTCGGCCGGCGCATGCAGCGCCGCGCAGCGCAGGTTGTCGAACACGGTCAGCCGCGCGAACGCACTGGTTTGCTGGAAACTGCGGCCGATGCCGAGGCGGCTCGCGACGACCGGCCCGCGCCCGCGCAGCTCGACGCCATGCAGCACGACGCGCCCGCGCGTCGGCCGCGTCGCACCGGCAATCACGCCGAACAGCGTCGACTTGCCGGCGCCGTTCGGCCCGATCAGCGCGTGACGCTCGCCGGCCGCGATGCTCAGTTCGACGCCGTCGAGCACCGTCTGCGCGCCGAAGCGCTGCACGACGCCGTGGAGCGCGATCGCATTGCCGTTCATCGTGCGTCCTCCCGCTTGCCGGCCTGCCTGCCCTGCACGAACCGCGCGCGCCAGCCCCACAGCAGCGTGCCGATGCCGGCCGCCGAGCCTGCGACGGCCCAGCCGGCCGGCGTATCGGCATCGATCGCCCATGCGCCGAACGCGAGGCCCGTGCCGTCGTCCTGCGCGAAGCGCCACGCGTAGCCGAGCTCGGCCGCGCAGACGATCGCGACGCCCCAGAACACGCACGCGCCGAGCGCACACAGCATCCGCCACCGCTCGGCCGCCGGCGCATCGCGCCGCATCGCGTGCGCGAGCGCCTGTGCGATGCCCGCGAGCCCGCGCGGCGCGGCCACGACGATCGCGACGAACAGCACGCCGAGATACAGCGCCCATGCGCGCGACACGCCCGCGACGCCAATGCTCAGCGCGGTCAGCACGGCAGCGCCGGCCGCCGGCCCGAAGAATGCGCCGGTGCCGCCGATCACCGCGGCGATCAGCACGGTTGCCGAGCGCGCCATCGACACGCTGTCGGGCGTCGCGATCTCGATGTCGATCAGCGTCAGCGTGCCGGCAACGCCCGCGAAGAACGACGCGCAAGTGACCATCGCGAGCCGCACGCGGCGCGGATCGGTGCCGAGCGCAGCGACGCGCGCGGGGTTGTCGCGCACCGCGTTCGCGAGCCGCGCGAGCGGCGTGCGCGTCAGCGCATGCATGGTCCACGCCGACACGACACACCACGCGGCGATCACCGCATAGGCATGTGCCGGCGCGCCGAAATGCCAGTTGCCCCACGGCGCGCCGCTCGCGCGGTCGATCGGCACGCCGCCCAGGCCGCCGAACCACGCGGGCACGCTCCACGCGGCGGCCGCGACGCATTCGCCGAGACCGAGCGTGATCATCGCGAACGCGGTGCCGGAGCGGCGCGTCGCCAGCAGCCCGGCGACGAACCCGAAGCCCGCGCCGGCCGCGCCGCCGACGAGCGGCAGCAGCGGCAGCGGGCCGCCGACATGATTGAACCAGTGCGCGGCCGCGAACGCGCCGAGGCCCGCGAACGCCGCGTGCCCGAACGACAGCAGCCCGGTCGTGCCGAGCTGCAGGTTGTACGACAGCGCGAGCACGACGAGCGCGGCCGTCTGCGCGAGATAGCCGAGCACCGCGCCATGCGGCCACAGCCACGCGGGCAGCGCGAAGCATGCGGCGAACAGCGCCCAGCGCGCGCAGCCGGCGAGCACGCGGCTACGCATCGACACGCTCGCCGAACAGCCCGCGCGGCCGCGCGACCAGCACGGCGACGAGCAGCAGGTACGGCACCAGCGGCGCGAGTTGCGCGATCGTCACCGCGGCGACGCGATCGGGCAGCGCGACGCCGGCCCATTGCGCGAGGTCGCGCAGCGACGTATCGCTCGCGGCCGCGAAGGTCTGCGCGAAGCCGACCGCGAGCGACGCGACGAACGCGCCGCCGAGCGAGCCGAGCCCGCCGATCACGACGACCGCGAACACGACCGACCCGACGGTCTCGGCCAGCGCGGGTTCGATCACCGCGAGCGGCGCGCCGATCACGCCGGCCAGCGCCGCGAGCGCGGTGCCGGCGCCGAACAGGCCCGTCATCACGCGCGGCACGTCGTAGCCGAGCGCCTCGACGGCCGCGCGATGCGTGAGCGCCGCGCGCACGACGAGCCCGATGCGCGACACGCGCAGCAGCGCGCCGAGCGCGACCAGCATCGTCGCGGACATCGCCATCATGAACAGCCGGTAGCGCGGCAATGCGAGGCCTAAGACGGTCACGGGCGCGCCGTCGAACAGCGGCGGCACGGGCGCCGGCAGCGGCGCGAGGCCCCAGAAGAGTTTCGCGCCCTCGCCGATCAGGTACGCGAGGCCAAAGGTCAGCAGCAGTTCGCTCGTATGGCCGCGCGCCTGCACGCGGCGCAGCAGCGCGCGTTCGCAGCCGGCGCCGAGCAGCCCGACCGCGAGCGGCGCGAGCACCAGCGCGGGCCAGAAGCCCGCGTACGCCGCGATGCTGTAGCCGACATACGCGCCGAGCATGTAGAAGCTCGCATGCGCGAAGTTCAGCACGCCCTGCACGCTGAAGATCAGCGTGAGGCCGGCCGACAGCATGAACAGCAGCAAGCCGTAGCTGAGGCCGTTGAAGGCCTGGAGCGCGAACGCGTGCACCGCGTGCCGTCAGGCCGTGAGCGGCTCGAGCGCGGCGCGCAACGCATCGGGCAGCGGCACGGGGCGGCGTGTCTCGCGATCGACGTACACGTGCACGAAATGCCCCTGCGCGGCCGGCGCCGCGTCGCCTTGCGCGAACAGGCCGACCTCGTAGCGCACGCTCGACGTGCCGAGCTTCACGACCCGCAGCCCCGCGTCGACCGACTGCGGGAACACGAGCGGCGCGAAGTAGTTGCACTGCGTCTCGACGACCAGCCCGATCGTCTGCCCGTGCTCGACGTCGAGCACGCCGGCGCGGATCAGGTACTCGTTCACGACGGTGTCGAAGTAGCTGTAGTAGACGACGTTGTTCACGTGCCCGTAGACGTCGTTGTCCATCCAGCGGGTCGTGATCGGCAGGAAGTGGCGATAGGCGTCGCGCGGACGCGGCTGCGGCTTGTCGGACATGGCGATGGCGGTCAGGACGATGGGAACGGCGAGGACGACGCGCGACGGCCATGCGGCACGGCACGCCGGCGAGAAGCGGAACGCCGCGTCGCGATCGCTCGCGGCGCGGCGGCAGACACCCTGCGGACAGGCCGGCCCGTCACTGCCCCGGCCGGTCGACGAACTCGAAATCGAGGCCGCGCGCGCGCATCCAGTCGGCGAGCGCGATGCCCGTGCCGGCACGCCACGGGCGCAGCAGCGGCGGATCGACGAGCTTGTATTCGAGCAGCTCCGGCGACAGTGCGACCGTGCCCGACGCACGCACGTGGTACGCGATGATCAACTCGTTCTTGCGAATGAATTCGTACACGCCGACGAGCGACACGTGCTCGGCCTTCAGCGCGGTTTCCTCGAACACCTCGCGCGCGATGCCGTCCTCCGGCGTCTCACCGTTTTCGAGGAAGCCGGTGATCAGCGCGAACATCCCTTCGGGCCAGGCCGCGTTGCGCGCGAGCAGAATCTTGCCGTCGAGCTCGACGATCGCGGCGACGACGGGCAGCGGGTTGTTCCAGTGCACATAGCCGCAGGTATCGTCGGGGCAAGCCTGGCGCACGCGGCCGCCTTCATGTTCGGGATCGGCGCGCTCGGTCAGCGGGCTCGCGCAGCGCGGGCAAAAGCGGTAGTCGGCGGTGGTCATCGGTGAGGATCTGGCGAGCGCCGGACGGCCGCCTCCCGGCTGCCCGCGCACCCGCTCGGCGCGGGAAAGGCTTCATTCTAGCGAGTTTGCCCGCGCCGCAGACGATCCGTCCCCGCCGCCGTCAGGGTTGCCGGCGCCCGCCCACGGCAGTCGCCGCGAAACCGGCCGCACCGGCGAGCAGCGCGGCCACCGCGACCCACAACGCCGGCGTGAACGACCCGAAACGCGCGGCCAGCGGCGCCGCGACGAGCGGCCCGAGGATCTGCCCGATGCCGTATGACGCAGTCGCATAGCCCATCAGCCCGGCTGCGCGCTCGCCGTGCAGGCGCCGCGCCTCGCGCATCGCGAACAGCGTGATCGCGGTGAACGGCAGGCCGAGCAGCGCGCTGCCGACCGAGAAACCGGCCGCGTTCGGCCACACGATTCCGGCCACGATGCCGAGCGCCTGCGTCGCGCAGCCGGCCGCGAGCAGCAGCCGGTTGTCCCAGTGCGCGGGCAGCCGCGCGGCGGAGATCGCGCCGACGATCAGCGCCGCGCCGAACATCGGCCAGAACAAGTCGGGCCACGGCGACCCGGCCGGCAGCGCGGCGCGCGCGATCACCGGCAGGAACGTCGCGGTGATGATGTAGCCGAAGCCTGGCGCCCCGTACAGCACGACGAGCCACGCGGCATCCAGGCGGCGGCTTCGCAGGCCGGCGGCAGGCGCCGTCGAAGCGGCCGCCGCTGCAGCGGCCGCATGCGGTGCGGCAACGGCCGGCGGTGCCGCGTGCGCCGGTGCCGGCACGGTGCCGAACGTGCGCCAGATCGCCACCGACAATACGGCCGATAGCGCCGCGAAGCCCAGCCATCCTGACGCCGCGCGCTGACCGGCCAGCGCGCTGCCGATCAGCCCCGTCAGCACGATGCCGACGCCGGGCCCCGCGTAGATCACCCCGCTCCATTCCGGCGCGTGCAGCTCGGCCAGGCGCCGCAATCCCCACTGCGACACGAACACGAACGTCCAGGCACTGACGACACCCGCGACGAAGCGCACCGCGAGCCACACGGGCAACAGGTGCCCGACGCCCATCGCGGCCGTCAGCAGCACGGTGGCCGCGAGCCCGAAGCGCACCATCCGCGCGGGCGCGACACGCAGCGCCGCGCAACTGACTGCGCCGGCGAAGTACCCCGCGTAGTTTGCCGACGCGAGCCAGCCGCCGGCCTTCAGGCCGATCGAGCCGTCGGCGAGCATCAGCGGCAACAACGGCGTGAACGCGAAGCGGCCGACGCCGAGAACGACGGCGAGGCCGACCATGCAGGCCAGCGCGGCCGCGCGGGCACGACGGTCGGCCTGGTCTGACGAAAGCACGCCTGCAGCGGCGGTCGGGGCATCGAAGCGGGACATGGCGGCATCGGCCGGCACTCAGCGCGCCGACCGGATCGGAAATCGGAATGCCTTCATCGTAGCTTGACCAAACGTTCTCGAAAAATGAATAATTGAGAATCGACTCATCCCCTGGAGAGAATCATGGATCTGGCCGCGCTGGCGATATTCCGGGCGGTCGTGCGCGAGAACGGCGTGACGCGTGCGGCGGCCAAGCTCAATCGCGTGCAGTCGAACGTCACGACGCGCATCAAGCAGCTCGAGGAGGAACTCGGTGCGGCGCTGTTCGTGCGCGACGGGCGCCGACTGGTGCTGACGCCGGCCGGCCACACGCTGCTGCCGTATGCGGAGCGCCTGCTCGCGCTCGCCGACGAAGCGCGCGACGCGGTGCGCGAGGACACGCCGCGCGGCCGTCTGCGGCTCGGCACGATGGAAAGCACGGCCGCGAGCCGGCTGCCGACGATACTCGCACGCTATCACCACGCCTGGCCCGACGTGTCGCTCGAACTGATAACGGGCACGACGGGCTGGCTGATCGATCGCGTGCGCGACTTCGAGGTCGATGCGGCATTGTTCGCCCGCCCGCCCGAGCCCGACGCGCTGCCCGACACGTTCGAGACGGTGCCGATCTTCCGCGAGGATCTCGTGCTGCTGACGCCGCGCGGCCATCCGCCGGTGCGCACGCCGCGCGACGTGATCCTGCCGACGCTGATCGCGTTTGAGCGCGGCTGCACATATCGCAAGTACGTCGAGCGGTGGTATGCGACGCATGGCGTGAAGCCGGCGCGCGTGCTCGAACTGGGCTCGTATCACGCGATCGTCGCGTGTGTGGCGGCCGGCGCGGGCGTCGCGGTCGCGCCGCGTTCGGTACTCGATCTGCAGCCCGAAACCGGCAACATCGCCGCGCACACGATCCCCGAACTCGAAGGCATCGACACGCTGCTCGCGTGGCGGCAGGGCTATGCATCGGCCGCCCTCGCCGCGCTGCGCGATGCGCTCACGGAAGCCGGGCGGCCGCCCGCCGATGCGACGCAGCCGACGGCGACCGTGACGGCCTGACCCGTGTTCGCGCGTCGCCGCACGGAGCGACGCGCATAAACAAAACGACCCGACCGGCGCGTGCCGATCGGGTCGTTTTTTTGGTCAGCCAATGCCGTCAGTGAAACGGCATCGCCTCGACGACGTGACGATCAGAGCCGCTCTTCGACCCAGCCCTTCACGCCGGCCAGCGCGCCCGGCAGGTTGGCCGGCTCGGTGCCGCCTGCCTGCGCCATGTCCGGACGGCCGCCGCCCTTGCCGCCGACCTGCTGCGCGACGAAGTTCACGAGTTCGCCGGCCTTGACCTTCTTGCTCGCGTCCGGCGTGACGCCTGCGATCAGGCTGACCTTGCCGCCTTCGACGGCCGCCAGCACGATCGCCGCGCTCTTCAGCTTGTCCTTCAGCTTGTCGACCGTTTCGCGCAGCGTCTTCGCGTCGGCGCCGTCGAGCGTCGCGGCCAGCACGTACACGCCGGCCACTTCGACGGCCTGCTGCGCGAGCTCGTCGCCCTGGCTCGATGCGAGCTTCGACTTCAGCGCGCCCAGCTCCTTCTCGAGCGACTTCACCTGGTCCTGCACCTGTGCGATGCGCTGCGTGAGTTCCGACGGCTGCGCCTTCAGCGCGGCCGCCGCTTCGTTCACGCGCGCGTCGAGCTCCTGCACGTAGCGCACCGCGTTGTCGCCGGTGATCGCCTCGACACGGCGGATGCCGGCCGCGACGCCGCCTTCGACGACGATCTTGAAGAAGCCGATGTCGCCGCTGCGCTGCACGTGCGTGCCGCCGCACAGTTCACGCGAGAAACCGAGGTCGAGCACGCGCACTTCATCGCCGTACTTCTCGCCGAACAGCGCCATCGCGCCGCCCTTCACCGCTTCGTCGTACGGCATCACGCGCACGATGCCCGGCGCGTTGGCCAGGATCTCGTTGTTGACGATCTGCTCGACGCGACGGATTTCGTCATCGGTCATCGGCGCGTTGTGCGCGAAGTCGAAGCGGGTCTTTTCCGCGTCGACCAGCGACCCCTTCTGCTGCACGTGCGCGCCGAGCACTTCGCGCAGCGCCTTGTGCATCAGGTGGGTGGCCGAGTGGTTGCGCTGCGTGCGGGCGCGGCGATGCGCGTCGATTTCCGCGCGCAGCACGTCGCCGACCTTCAGCGTGCCCTGCTCCAGCGTGCCGTGATGACCGATCACGTCGGCCTGCACCTTCAGCGTGTCGGCCACCGCGAAGCGCGTCGCGGCGTTCGCGAGCACGCCCTGGTCACCGACCTGGCCGCCCGATTCCGCGTAGAACGGCGTATGGTCGAGCACGACGACCGCATCCTGGCCGGCCTTCACTTCGTTGACGGCCGAACCGTCGACGTACAGCGCGACGACCTTCGCGTCGTCGAACGCGATTTCCTCGTAACCGTGGAAGGTGGTCTTCGCACCCGAGTATTCGAGACCCTGCGCGGCCTTGAACTTGCCGGCCGCGCGCGCCTGCTCGCGCTGGCGCGCCATCGCGTCGTCGAATGCCGGCTCGTCGACCGTCATCCCGCGCTCGCGGCACACGTCAGCCGTGAGGTCGAGCGGGAAGCCGTACGTATCGTGCAGCTTGAAGGCGAGTTCGCCGTCGAGCACCTTGCCGCCCTTCGCCTCGACGTCGGCCAGCGCCCCTTCGAGGATCGACATCCCGTGCTCGATCGTCTCGAAGAAGCGCTCTTCTTCCTGGCGCAGCACGTCGGTCACGCGCTGCTCGGCTTCCTTCAGCTCCGGATAGGCCGTGCCCATCTCGGCGACGAGGTCGGCCACCAGCTTGTGGAAGAACGAACCCTTGCGGCCGAGCTTGTAGCCGTGGCGGATCGCGCGGCGCACGATCCGGCGCAGCACGTAGCCGCGGCCTTCGTTGCCGGGGATCACGCCGTCGACGATCAGGAACGAGCACGCACGGATGTGATCGGCGATCACTTTCAGCGAGTTGTTCGTGAGGTCGCTGATCTCGGTCACGCGCGCGGCGGCCTTGATCAGGTTCTGGAACAGGTCGATCTCGTAGTTGCTGTGCACGTGCTGCAGCACCGCGGCGAGGCGCTCGAGGCCCATGCCGGTGTCGACCGACTGCTTCGGCAGGCGCGTCATGTTGCCCTGCGCGTCGCGGTTGAACTGCATGAACACGAGGTTCCAGATCTCGATGTAGCGGTCGCCGTCTTCTTCAGGCGACCCCGGCGGGCCGCCCCACACGTCCGGGCCGTGGTCGTAGAAGATTTCGGTGCACGGGCCGCACGGGCCCGTATCGCCCATCGTCCAGAAGTTGTCCGACGCGTAGCGCGCGCCCTTGTTGTCGCCGATGCGGATGATGCGCTCGGTCGGCACGCCGACTTCCTTCGCCCAGATGTCGTACGCCTCGTCGTCTTCCTGGTAGACCGTGACCCACAGCTTGTCCTTCGGCAGCTGGTAGACCGTGGTCAGCAGCTCCCACGCGAACTTGATCGCGTCGTGCTTGAAGTAGTCGCCGAACGAGAAGTTGCCGAGCATCTCGAAGAACGTGTGGTGGCGCGCCGTGTAGCCGACGTTCTCGAGGTCGTTGTGCTTGCCGCCCGCGCGCACGCTGCGCTGCGCCGTCGTGGCGCGCGAGTACGGGCGCGGATCCGTGCCGAGGAAGACGTCCTTGAACTGGACCATGCCCGAGTTCGTGAACATCAGCGTGGGGTCGTTACCGGGCACGAGGCTCGACGAGCGGACGATCGTGTGGCCCTTCGATTCGAAGAATTTGAGGAATTTCTCGCGGATTTCGGCAGCTTTCATGGCGTGCGGGGACAGTCTGGCAAAGACGGCTTCAAACGCCGGCGCCCCAGGCGGGGCGCGCGGCGGCATGGATTCGGAAACGATCGATTATACGGGATCGGGGCCGGCTTCCGGGCAAAGCGCCGGCAAAGCGGCTCGGCCATCCGGCCGGCCCGGCTGGGCCACCCGCGCGGCCGATTCGCCTTAAGATGCTTGGCATGCCAATCGGCCCTGCCGGACAAGACGGGCCAGCCATGAAAGGAGACGATTCGACGATGGGTGCCCTGAGCCATATCCGCGTGCTGGACCTCACCCGCGTGCTCGCGGGCCCGTGGTGCGCGCAGACGCTTGCCGATTTCGGTGCGGACGTGATCAAGGTCGAGCGCCCGGGCGCCGGCGACGACACGCGTCACTGGGGGCCGCCGTACCTGAAGGACGCGGACGGCGCGGATACCGCCGAGGCCGCGTACTACCTCGCGGCGAACCGCAACAAGCGCTCGGTGACGATCGACATCGCGACGCCCGAAGGCCAGCAGATCGTGCGCGAGCTCGCCGCGCAAAGCGACGTCGTGCTGGAGAACTACAAGGTCGGCCAGTTGAAGAAATACGGGCTCGACTACGACTCGCTGCGTGCGGTGAAGCCCGATCTCGTCTACTGCTCGGTCACCGGCTTCGGCCAGACGGGCCCGTACGCGCACCGCGCGGGCTACGACTTCATCGTGCAGGGGATCGGCGGCTTCATGAGCATCACCGGAGAGCGCGACGGCGAGCCGGGCGGCGGCCCGCAGAAGGCCGGCGTCGCGATCGCCGACCTCGCGACGGGCCTCTATTCGACGATCGCGGTGCTTGCCGCGCTCGCGCACCGCGACCGCACAGGCGTTGGCCAGTACATCGACATGGCGCTGCTCGACGTGCAGGTCGCGCTGCTCGCGAACATGAACACCAACTTCCTCGCGAGCGGCAAGCCGCCGGCACGCTGGGGCAACGCGCATCCGAACATCGTGCCGTACCAGACGTTCCAGACGCGCGACGGCTGGATCATCGTCGCGGTCGGCAACGACGGGCAGTTCCGCAAGTTCGTCGAAGCCGGCGGCCGGTCCGAACTGGCCGACGACGAGCGCTTCGCGACGAACCCGTCGCGCGTGCGCCACCGCGACACGCTGGTGCCGATCCTCGCGGAGATGGTGAAGGCACGCGACAAGGCCGACTGGATCGCCGTGCTCGAAGCGGCCGGCGTGCCGTGCGGGCCGATCAACAATCTCGACGAAGTGTTCGACAACGAGCAGGTGGTCGCGCGCGGGATGCAGGTATCGCTGCCGCACCCGTGCGGCGCGGACGTGAAGCTCGTGCGCAACCCGATCCGGATGAGCGCGACGCCGCCCGATGCGCGCACGGCCCCGCCGCTGCTCGGCGCGCAGACCGACGACGTGCTGCGCGACATGCTCGGCTACGACGACGCACGGATTGCCGCGCTGAAGGCGAAGCAGGCGATTTGAGCGCGCGTGACACCCGGCCCGACTGCCCACGTAAGGAGCGTCGGCCGGGTATATCGGGAGTCAGCGCTGCGCAAGCGTATCGCACCCACCAGCAAGCAGTGCGAGCGCCGCACGCGCGGCCGGACCGATGACGATTGCGCGATCGCCCGCGCCCGGGAGGCCGGTGACCACCACCGCGTCCGTGTCGGCCGCCCCCCGGAACACTAATGTCGGAAGCGGTTCGGAGGCGATGCGATCGCGCATTTCCAGCGTGCCGAGCGGCGCCGGGAACGCCGTCTCGAGCTCGGCGCCGGACACACCACCGCGCGCGATCAGCGTGGTGAGCGGCGCGAGCCGGTCGGCCAGCCCAGGTGGCGCGACACACTGCCGGGAAGCGCGGCCATCGGCAAACGTGACGCGCACGGAGAACGGTGCCGCCGGCTGCACGCGATGCGCGTTCACGCTCAGCGTACCCGCGGTGTAGACAAACGACATCACCTCATCCGGCTGCACGCTGAGTATTTCGGTACCCGGCGCGATAGGCGCGGGACTGCCCGTGCTTCCGATCATGCTTCGCCAAGCTAATCCAACGAGCACGGCGACGAACACGACGCCGGTCGCGCGGACAACCCGGCCTGTTGCCGCGCGCGTCATGACACGTGCACCATTGTTCCGACCGGTGTCCATTCGTACAGTTGCCGCGCATCGGCTTCGCTCAGCCGCACACATCCGCGCGAGCCGAACCGGTCACTCAGCGAATGGCGAGCCAGCCGCACGACGCCGAGCGGCATTGGTCCGTGATATTGAGCGGGCTGGACTGGCATGGAGGCTTTCAGTCTGGTCGAATGGCCCGCCAGACTACCCATTACCGACTTCAAGCGATATGGGACACGTCAGAAATTCGGAGCGCTGCCCAACGGCAGACGTGCCTGCTGCCGCACACGCCCACCAAGCGATGAACCCGGATGGCGCGACATGCGTCGGGGGACTGCCGAAGCGCGTGGCTCCCCCCGCTGCTCGGCGACGACGACGAACGGATCGCGGCGTTGAAGGCGAAGCAGACGATCTGACGGTCCTGCGATCCGCCCTGCGCAACACGGTCAACCTGCGACCGCCAGCGCGTCGAGCCAGCCGCGGGCGGCCGGCCAGTCGCCGAGCCCGCTGTCCGCGTTGATGTGGCCGCGCGGGCCGATGTCACGGAATTCACTGCCCCACGCGTGCGCGCAGCCGCGCGCGAACGCAAGCGAACCGTACGGATCGTCGCTGCTCGCGACGACGCAGGTCGGAAACGGCAGCCGCTCGTGCGGCACCGGGCCGAAACCGTGCGCGTCGACCGGAAACGCCGGCGCGGCGGGATCGGGCAACGCGACGAGCAGCGCCCCGCGCACTTTCGCGAGCGCGGCCGGACGCGCATAGCGTGTCGCCCACCATGCCGTGGTCAGCGTGCCCAGACTGTGGCCGGCGATCAGCACGGGCCCGCGCGCGGCTTCGACCGCACGATCGAGCGCGAGACACCAGCCGTTGCGGAACGCGCGGTCCCAGTCGGGCATCGCGACCCGCGAGAAGCGCGCGTCGGCGCGCTCCCAGCGGCTTTGCCAGTGAAGCGGGCCCGAATTGGCGTAGCCCGGCAGGACGAAAACGAAGGGGGCGCTCATGGAGGAATGCGTCGACGAATGGAATCGTGTTGTGGCGTCGACGCAGTGTCGCACACCCTCCTCTCCCTGATGCTGCCTGTCGAAAACCGGAGGGATGTGCGAGAAGGCCGAGCGGGCCGTGATGCGTGTTCAGGTCGACGTCACGACCGTCCGGCGTTCAATGGCGCCCGCATCGCGGGCGCCTGCCGGCTGCGATCAGCGTACGCCGGCGCCGACCAGGCCGCCTGCCGCCGCACCGGCCACCGTGCCGACCGGGCCGCCCGTGATCAGGTAGCCGAGCGCGCCGCCGGCGGCCGCGCCGATACCGGCATTACGCTGCGTATGCGTCATCGCGCACGCGCCGAGTTGCGACAGGGCCGCGACGATCACCGCGGTACGAACGAGAAAAGTGGTCTTCTTCATCATGGTTATTGGCTTCCTTCCGCCCGGAAAAATATACGAATGGCGGCGTTGTATCGGTAAAGCCATCATAGGAAAACCCGAACGGCGCCAGCAATCCGATTTACGTCGTGTTACAGCCGACACACACTCGATATATTGCGGTACGCATCGCGAACGCACGGTGCCGGACCCGCGAGCCGCGCGGGACGGACCCCGGTCAGGTAGAATTACAGGATTAAACCGGCGCGACGCGCCGACACAACCTGACGCCAACCGCATGAGCACCGAACGCAACGACGCCCCCGCGGCTTCCAATTTCATCCGCAACATCATCGACGACGACAACCGCACCGGCAAATGGGGCGGACGCGTCGAGACGCGCTTCCCGCCCGAGCCGAACGGCTATCTGCACATCGGCCATGCGAAGAGCATCTGCCTGAACTTCAGCGTCGCGCGCGACTACGGCGGCGTGTGCCACCTGCGCTTCGACGACACGAACCCGGAAAAGGAAAGCGTCGAGTACGTCGACTCGATCGTCGACGCGGTGCGCTGGCTCGGTTTCGACTGGCGCAAGGACGCGGTCGATCACCAGTATTTCGCGAGCGACTACTACGACAAGCTGTACGAGTTCGCCGAGTTGCTGATCAAGCGCGGCAAGGCGTACGTCGACAGCCAGAGCGCCGATGAAATGCGCGCGAACCGCGGCTCGCTGACGGAAGGCGGCAAGCCGTCGCCGTTCCGCGACCGCATGCCGGAAGAGAACCTGGACCTGTTCCGCCGCATGAAGGCCGGCGAGTTCAAGGAAGGCGAGCATGTGCTGCGCGCGAAGATCGACATGGCTTCGCCGAACATGAACATGCGCGACCCGGTGATCTACCGGATCCGCTACGCGCATCACTACCGCACCGGCGACGCATGGTGCGTGTATCCGATGTACGACTACACGCACTGCATCTCGGATGCGCTCGAAGGCATCACGCATTCGCTGTGCACGCTCGAATTCGAGGATCACCGCCCGCTGTACGACTGGGTGCTGAACGAACTCGCGGAAGCCGGCATGTTCACGCGCCCGCTGCCGCAACAGATCGAATTCTCGCGCCTGAACCTCACGTACGCGATCACCAGCAAGCGCAAGCTGCTGCAGCTCGTCACCGAAGGCCACGTCGACGGCTGGGACGATCCGCGGATGCCGACCATCGTCGGCGTGCGCCGTCGCGGCTTCACGCCGGAGAGCATCCACCTGTTCTGCGAACGGATCGGCGTGACGAAGATCGATTCGTGGATCGACATGAGCATCTTCGAAGGCGCGCTGCGCGACGACCTCGACGACAAGGCCGCGCGTACGGTCGCGGTGCTCGATCCGCTGAAGCTCGTGATCGACAACTATCCGGAAGACCTCGAGGAAGCGTGCACGGCGCCCGTGCATCCGCACCACCCGGACCGCGGCGTGCGCACGTTCCCGATCTCGCGCGAGCTGTGGATCGAGCGCGAGGATTTCGTCGAAAACCCGCCGAAGGGCTATTTCCGCCTGTTCCCGGGCAACAAGGTGCGCCTGCGCTACGGCTACGTGATCGAATGCACGGGCTTCGACAAGGACGCCGACGGCAACGTGACGGCCGTGCACTGCAACTACTTCCCGGACAGCAAGTCGGGCACGGAAGGCGCGAACACGTACAAGGTCAAGGGCAACATCCACTGGGTCAGCGCGAAGCACGCGCAGCCGGCCGAAGTGCGGATCTACGACCGCCTGTTCAAGGAGCCCCACCCGGACGCGGGCGGCGCGAACTTCCTCGAAGCGCTGAATCCCGATTCGAAGAAGATCGTGCAGGCTTATCTGGAGCCGGGCAACGGCGACATCGCGCCGGAAACGCGCCTGCAGTTCGAGCGGCACGGCTACTTTGTTGCGGACCGTGTCGATTCGAAGCCGGGCAAGCCGGTGTTCAACCGGATCGTCGGGCTGCGCGACAGCTGGGGCAAGCCGGCCTGACGGCCTGCTCCCGCACGCGGCGCGCGGCTTCGACGGCCGCCGTCGCGTGACCATGAAAAAACCGGCACTCAGGCCGGTTTTTTTATTGCGTGTATCGAAGCGGAACGCGACAGCGCAAGGCCCGCTCACCCGCCCGACAACCGCCGATGCAACTCAGCCAGCGACAGCTTCGTGCGAAACAGCCGCGCGAGGCTGCGGCTCGCATACGCGTCGACGTCGCCCGGCACGGTCCAGCGGTACGCATCCATCTCGGGAATCATCGAACCGTCGCGACGGCTCGGGAACAGCGACGTGCACGTGCAGTGCGCAGGATCGATCTCCCCTTCGGCCACCTGCACCGCGAACAGGTGCAGGTCCTTGTCGTGCCGGTACGCAAAGCGGCCGAGATCGAGCAGCCTGGCCGGCGCGAATTCGATGCCGGTTTCCTCGAGCAGCTCGCGCAGCGCGGCGTCGGCCGGCGTCTCGCCCGGCTCGCCCTGCCCCTTCGGGATGTCCCAGTGCGTGGTATCCGTCGCGTGCGCGAGGAACACGCGGCCGGCCGCATCGAGGATCACGACGCCGCACGACACCGTGCGCGGCGCACCGCCCCGTCTCATCACACGCGTGCTCAGCGCTTCTGCAGCTGCCACTTGCCCGCGGCCGTCTTGCAGTAGACGGGCTTGAGCGTCATCGTCTGGCCCTTCGCGGTGATTTCGGTGGCGATCTCGCGGCAGGTCTTGCCGTCGCTCTCGGACGTGGTCGGCGTGAGCTTCGCGTCGATCTGCGTGCCGCGACCGCTGCTCTGCCACGTCGTGGTTTCGCCGTCCTTGCCTTCGTCGCGCACTTGCACGACCGCCTTGGAAAGCGACGCGCGATCGGTCTTGCTGAAATAGCTGATCGGCGTGTCGTTCAGGAAGTTCAGGTTGTTCTGCGCATGGGCGGGCAGCATCGCGGCTGCGCACGCGGCGCCGGCCAGCACACGCGTGACGACGGAAAGGGATGCACGCATCGACATGTTTTTCTCCTTGGATGTTCGATCGAACGGCGCGGTGCGTGCCGGCGAACCGGCGGCCGGCGCTCCGGCACGCACCGCGCCCGTCAGCGAGCGAGCATAGCATGCGTGCTGTAATGAACGTCTTCTAGGGCTTGGCCGGCGCGGCCGTTTGCTGATATCCGTCAGTCAGCGTGCCGAGGAACGCGATCACGTCCTTGATCTCGGCCGCGTTCAGCGCCGGCTGCTCGCCGCGCTTGCGGTCGAACGGCGCTTCGCGGTTGATGTTCGGCCAGTAGCGCTTCGGCAAATCGTCGTAGATCTGCACCTTGCCGTGCACGACCGGGTAGAACTTCTCCGGATGGATGTCGCGCTCGACGTAGAAGCGCATCACGTCCTCGAGCGAGTGATACACGCCGTTGTGGAAGAAGGTCTTGCGCAGCGCGACGTTGCGCAGCGACGGCGTGCGGAACAGCCCGCAGAATTCGTCGCGGCCCTTCAGGTCGGTGCGCTCGGGGCCGCACGCACCGAGATCGAAGAAGCGCGGGTCGCGGTTGACGGGCAGCGCGCGGTTGCGCGGCACCGCGATCGCGATCAGCCCGAAATCGCTGAACTGCGGCGGGCCGCCTTCGAGCGTGCGCTGGCTGATGTGGCAACTCGCGCAGTTGCCCTTCTTCTCGTCGTTGAACAGCTGCAGCCCGTGCAACTCCGCGGGCGTGAGCTTCGCGTGGCCGGCCAGGTACGCGTCGTATTTGCTCGTGTACGGATCGAACAGTGCCGGCTGCTGCTGGAATGCGTCGAGCGCGCGCAGCACCGCACCGAACGTCGCCTGGTCGTCGCCGAGAACCTGGTCGCCGAACGCCTTGCGGAACGCGTCGGCATACGGTGCGGCGCGAACCGCCTTCGCGACCCGCGCGGGCGAGCTGCTCATCTCGAACGGCGACATGAGCGGAATGCGCGCCTGCGCATCGCGCGTATCGACGCGGCCATCCCAGGTCAGCCCGCCGGTCGGACCCGCGTCGATGCTTTCGTCACCTTCGTCCGGCGAATCGTGGAAGTGCTCGCTGAACGGCGGGATGCCGCGCAGGTACTTCAGCGACGGCACCGCGCGAAAGCCGGTACGGTGCATGTCGTCGCCGCCGAGCTGCACCGACAGCGCGTTCGGCGGCCCGAACGCATGCTCGGCGCTATGGCACGACGCGCACGCGAGCTTGCCGGACCCGGACAGCGACGGATCGAAGAACAGCTGCTTGCCGAGCGCCGTCATCTGCTTCACGCCCTCGAACACCTGCGCGCGCGTCTGCGGTTGGCCGGCCGGCGCGACCGCCGGGGCGGCCGGAGCAGCCTGGGCCGCCGGTACGACGGAAGCGGCCGACGCATTCGTGCCGGGCTGCGCATCGCAACCGGCGAGCGTCGCGAGCGCGCCGACCAGCGCCAGCGTCGCCGCGGCGGGGATCAGCGAGCGTGCGGACGCGAAGGATTTCAGAAGGGTGTGCATCGTCGTTGTTCTAGTAGCGGTGGGCAGGTGAGCGATCGGCCGGAGCTTATGTCAGTTTCGTGACCGTTGAATGACGTTCGACCGACAGTCAATTGAAAGCGCGCCTACACCCGGCTGTCAAATCGGTTCCAGATAATGCGCGCAGCCGGGCGGTACCGCGAGGTTCGTGCGCCGGCCCTCCCGCCACCCGGTTCCCACACGCGACCAACGACGAATGAGAGAGAACATCGCATGAAGAAGTACGCCTGGATTCGCTACACGCCGATCGCCCTCGCGGCCGCGCTGAGCCTGACCGCCTGCGGCGGTGACGATGTCACGCAGCAAGGCCTGTCGGCCGTCAAGAACGTCGTCGTGATCTATGCGGAAAACCGCAGCTTCGACAACCTGTACGGCAATTTCCCGGGCGCGAACGGTCTGCAGAACGCGACGGCCGCGAACTCGGTGCAGAAGGATCGCGACGGCTCGACGATGGCGACGCTGCCGAAGATCTGGGGCGGCCTGACCGCGACCGGCATCACGCCGGCGGTGACCGAGGCGATGACGGCGAACCTGCCGAACGCGCCGTTCGCGATCGACGACCCGAAGGGCTTCAACCAGTCGATGAGCATCGCGACGCGCGACATCGTGCACCGTTTCTACCAGGACCAGATGCAGATCAACGGCGGCAAGAACGACATGTACGCCGCGTGGACCGACGCGGGTGGCCTGACGATGGGCCACTACACGCCTGATCCGTCGAAGCTGCCGCTGTGGAAAATCGCGCAGCAGTACGTGCTGGCCGACAACTTCTTCATGGGTGCGTTCGGCGGTTCGTTCCTGAACCACCAGTACCTGATCTGCGCGTGCGCGCCGTTCTACGCGAACGCCGACAAGAGCCCGGCGGCCGGCAAGATCGCCGTGCTGAACGCGGACGGCAAGTCGCTGAAGGTCGCGACGAACTCGCCGGCCTCCGCGCTGAGCGGCCCGCCGAAGTTCGTCAACGACGGCGCGCTGACGCCTGACTTCTACGGCGTCAACACGATGCAGCCGGCGTACCAGCCGAGCGGCAACAAGGCAGCCACGGGCGGCGACCCGCTGCTCGCCGACCCCGCCAATCCGTCGACGATGCCGCCGCAGACGGCGACCAACATCGGCGACCTGATGACCAACGCGGGTGTGTCGTGGGCGTGGTATGGCGGCGCATGGGGCCAGGCGCTGCAGGCGAGCCAGAACGGCACGTCGAACGTGATCTACGGCGCCGACCTGTCGACGCCGAACTTCCAGCCGCACCACCAGCCGTTCAACTACTTCGCGAACCAGGCGCCGGGCACCGCGAGCCGCGCGCAGCACCTGCTCGACGGCGGCGCGAACGGCGCCGAGTTCATCAAGGCGATCGATGCGGGCACGCTGCCGCAGGTCACGTTCTACAAGCCGCAAGGCAACCTGAACGAGCACCCGGGCTACACGGACGTCACGTCCGGCGACCAGCACATCGCCGACGTGATCGCACACCTGCAGGCCAGCCCGCAATGGAAGAACATGGTCGTGGTCGTCACGTACGACGAAAACGGCGGCTTCTGGGATCATGCCGCGCCGCCGACCGCCGACCGTTGGGGTCCGGGCACGCGCATTCCGGCGCTGATCGTGTCGCCGTTCGCGAAGAAGGGCTTCGTCGACCACACGCTGTACGACACGGGCTCGATCCTGCGCTTCGTCACGCGCCGCTTCTCGCTGCCGCGCCTCGCGGGCCTGCAACAGCGCGACGACGCGCTGAAGGCGAACGGGTCGCAGCCGATGGGCGACCTGACGAACGCGCTCGCGCTGTCGCCGAACCTGTAATCGCCTCACCGTTACGGCAAACCGGCCGGTCGCACGGCCGGGCCGGACCAACGAAGGACGGCCCCTCGGGGCCGTCCTTTTTTTCTTTATGCAAACCCGCTACGCTTTCAAGACTTTGACGGTGCCGTTCCGGTAGCCGTCGTGATGCCCCCCTTCGCTCGCGGCCGCGCATGACCAACGTCGAACTGTTCCATTACCTGCTGTTGCTGATCTGCGGCGCGGGCGCGCTCACGTGGCTCGCCGAGCGGATCTCGATTCCGCCGGCCGTCGTGCTGCTGCTCGGCGGCTGCGTGATCGCGGTCGCCGGCAAGCGCGTGCCCGACATGGATCCGGCGCTGCTGCTCGCGGCCGTGCTGCCGCCGCTGCTGATGTCGAGCGGGTTCTACACCGCGTGGAAGGAATTCCGCGAGCAACTGGCATCGATCGCGTCGCTCGCGCTCGGCGCGGTGGCGTTCACGACCGTCGCGGTCGCGCTCGCCGTGCATGCCGCGAACCCGGCGCTGCCCTGGGCCGCGTGCTTCACGCTCGGTGCGATCGTCTCGCCGCCCGACGCGGTCGCCGCGAAAGCAATCCTGCAACGCCATCCGCTGCCCGCACGGCTCGTCGCGGTGCTCGAAGGCGAAAGCCTCGTCAACGACGCATCGGGCCTGCTGCTGTACCAGATGGCCGTATCGGCCGCGCTCGCCGTCTCGATCACGGCCGCGAGCGCCACCGGCCTGTTCTTCTCGCTCACGCTGATCGGCATCGCGGTCGGCCTCGCCTGCGGCCATGCGATGAGCTGGGTGCTGCCGCGCCTGCGCGACCCGATGCTCGGCATCGTCGTGACCTTCGCGATGGCCTGGGGCAGCTACGGCATCGCGGAAGCCGTCGACGGCTCGGGCGTGCTGTCGGTCGTCACCTGCGGCCTCGTGCTCGGCGTACGCCAGCATCGCGTCTTCGATGCCGACATGCGGATCAAGGCCAAGGCAACGTGGGAAGCGATCGTGTTCGTGCTCGACGCGCTCGTGTTCATCCTGATCGGTCTCGCGCTGCACGCGATCCTCGCGCGCGTGAACCACGAAGGCGCGGTGCTGATGGCCGGCCTGCGCGTCGCGCTGCCGGCCACTGCCGCCGCGATCGGTGCGCGCGTCGTGTGGGTATTCGTCGCGATGTGGCTGCCGGGCCGCCTGCGCGCGCCGCGCACGGGTCACGCGCCGTGGTCGTGGCGCGAAGCCGTCGTGCTCGGCTGGTCGGGCATGCGCGGCGTCGTGAGCCTCGCGGCCGCGATCGCGCTGCCGGGCAACTTCCCCGGCCGCGACCTGATCCTGTTCAGCACGTTCCTGCTGATCATCGCGACGCTCGTCGTGCAGGGCGGCACGCTCGCGCCGCTGATCCGCGTGCTGAAGCTGCGCCCGGCCGCGCGCCACACGATGTCCGAACACGCGGTGCGGGCGCATACGTTCGGCGCGGCGCTCGCCGAACTCGACGCGCGCGAGCGGCGCGGGTCGGATCTCGAACGCCCGTCGCTCGACCGCCTGCTCACCGAATACCGCAACCGCGTCATGTTCAACGAACGCGCGCACCGGCAAGGCGCCGAACCGGCCGGCGTGCGCGCCCGCATGCTGCGCGTCGAGCTCGAACTCGTCGGCGTGTCGCGCGGCGCGCTGCTCGACCTGCACCGCGACGGCAAGGTCGACGACGCGACGCTGCACCGCATAGAATCGGAACTCGATTTCGAGGAACTGCGGCTGCAGCGGCTGCTCGAACCGTAACGCCCGGCCGGCCACGCCGTCGGGCTGCCCTCCTTCTCCACCTGGAATTTCAATGAGCGAACTGTCCGTCGAAGCGAGCATCGGCTCGGTCGATTACCTCGTCCACTTCAGCGATGGCGTCCACCAGTGGCGCGCCGATGAACCCGCGTCGCTCGGCGGCGGCGATGCGGCACCGACGCCCGTCGCGCTGCTGCTGTCGAGCCTCGGTGCGTGCACCGCGATCACGCTGAAGATGTATGCGCAACGAAAAGGCTGGCCGCTCGCCGAAGTGCACGTGAAGCTCGCGCACGAATCGGGCAGCGCGGGCAGCACGATCGTGCGCCGCATCACGCTGGACGGCGACCTGACCGGCGAGCAGCGCGAGCGCCTGCTGCAGATCGCGAACGCGTGCCCGGTACACAAGATCCTCACGCACCCGATCACGATCGACACGGCGATCGCCTGACGCTTCCCGAGATCCCCATCATGTCCGCCTCGATCAAGACCCTGCTCACGCCGCGCGAAAGCGACATCGGCAACCTCGTCGTGCGCCGCGTGCTCCCCGCGCGTGCCGCGCGCCTCGTCGGCCCGTTCATCTTCTTCGACGAAATGGGCCCGGCCGTGCTGCCGGCCGGCCGCGGCATCGACGTGCTGCCGCATCCGCACATCGGGCTCGCGACCGTCACCTACCTGTTCGACGGCTCGCTGATGCATCACGACAGCCTCGGCTTCCGGCAGAAGATCGTGCCGGGCGACGTGAACTGGATGACGGCCGGCCGCGGCATCGTGCATTCGGAACGCTCGCCCGACGAGGACCGGCCGCGCGAGCAGCCGGTGCACGGAATCCAGACCTGGGTCGCGCTGCCTGTCGAGCATGAGGACACCACGCCCGCGTTCGTTCATCACGCGGCCGATACGCTGCCGTCGTTCGCGCGCGACGGCGTGAACGTGCGCGTGATCGCGGGCACCGCGTTCGGGCTCACGTCGCCGGTCGCCGTGTTCTCGCCGACGCTCTATGCGTACGTGGAATTCGCGCCGGGCGGGCAACTCGCGCTCGATGCGGAGCATGACGAGCGCGGCGTGTATCTCATCGACGGCGATCTCACCGTCGACGGCACGCCGCTCGCCCCGGCGACGATGGCCGTGCTCGAACCGAGCGCGACCGTGGCACTCGCCAGCGCGAACGGCGCGCGCGTGATGCTGCTCGGCGGCGCACACCTGCCGGGCGAGCGGTTCATCGAATGGAATTTCATCTCGAGCGAACGCGCGAAGATCGACGCGGCGCGTGCCGCGTGGGCCGATCAGACGTTCGGCAAGGTGCCGGGCGAAGAAGACGAATGGACGCGCCAGCCGGCGCGCAAGGCGCCATAGGCGGACGCGTGCCCCCGACCACGGACGGCCGGCACCCATGCCGGCCGTCGTGCGTTTACGGCTTCAATCCCATCAGCTTCGCGAGCGTCGGCCAGCGGTCGAGCGACTCGATGAACGCGCGGCGCGCCTGCTCGTCGACATAACGCTCGGGATCGAGCGCGGGCAGATGCCGCGCGAGACCGATCACGTCGTTCGGTTGCGACAGGCGATCGTCGTCGCCGTCGCCGGGAAGGATTACTGTTCGTCGATCCATACGCCGTCCGGAGTTTTCACCGCGTAGCCCGCGGCCGTCTGCATCGTCAACGTGCCCTCGTTCTCGCCGACCATCCGCGTGCGCGGCAGGTCCGCCGCGTACTGCGCGAGCGTCGTGCCCGGCTTGAACGGGCTGTTCGACACCAGGTTCGACAGCAACTGCGACAGCGCGAGGAAGCTGGTCGGCTGGTCGATCACGGTCGTCGCGCCGTGGTTGCCGGTGAAGCCGACGAGCCGCACGCCGACCGGCCCGTGCACGATGCGCGGCGTCGGGATCTCGCGCAGGCCCGCGACCTGGTTCTTGTCGCCGCGCAGCGCGGCGCCGTGCTCGGGCACGAACACGATCACCGCGCGGCGGCCCGACTGCGCGATCAGGTCCGCGAGCCGGTCGAAGTCGTTCATCAGCTTCGTCGCACGCTGCGGATACGAGTCGATGCTCGTCAGCGAACTGCCGACGATGCGGTTGCCGTCATGCAGGCTGATCGTGTTGTAGTACAGCGCGACGGGGCCCGGCACCGACGCGCGCTGCGCGTACCAGTTCGCGAGCGTCGAATAGTCGTCCTTGATCGCCGAGCCGTCGAACGCGTGCATCGCGACGGGCGCGGCCGCGTTCGAGATCATCGGCGCATCGGCCACGCCGATGTTGTCGTGGACCACCTGCAGGAAGTTGTCGAAATGGCCGTCGTGGTTCAGCAGCGACTGCACCGAGTAGCCGGCGCTCGCCAGTTGCGAGAACAGGTGGCACTGCTGCGGCGCGGGCTTGTACAGGTCGGCATGCGCTTCCTGGCCGCAGCTCGCGCGCAGCACGCGGATCGCCGCCGGGCCGCTGTAGCTCGCCGCCGTGCTGAAGTTCGAGAACAGGTAGTCGAAGTGGCTCAGCATCGGATGGTTGCGCACCTTCGCCGCGTCGAGGTCGTCCCACGACAGCGAGCAGATGTGCAGCACGATCACGTCGAACTGCGCGGCCGGATCGCTGCCGAGATGGCCGAACGCGACCTGCCGCTGCGACTCCTGGGCGCGGAACGTCGCGAGCGCGGCGTTGTGGTCCTCGGGCTGGTCGGCGCGCGCGGCGCCCGTTGCGTTCGCCTGCTGCTGGGCGGGCGTGACGACGCGCGCCATCAGCCCGCTGCCGGCCTGCCACAGCGGCATCACGATCAGCACGGCCAGCACGAACGTCGCGACGCGCAGCCAGCGGTTGACGATGAAATAGACGATCAGCGCGCCGACGACCGTCAGCACCAGCACCGGCGGCAGCAGGCGCGGCAGCAGTTCCATCCAGTAGTCGAGGCGGAACGTGCTCACTTCGCGCGCGGCCTCGGCGAGACGCGCGAGCGGCGGCGCATGCATCTCGCGCGCGAGCAGCGGCACCGCGACCAGGATCGCCACGACCTGCCGGACGATGCGCCACGCGCGCCGCCGGATCGGCGCGCTCGCCACGAGCGCCACCGCGAACGCGAGGTTCGCGAGCCAGAACGGCTGCAGGTGCCCGGTCGCGAACAGCGCGAACTTCAGGATGAAATACAGATTCCAGAACGTCATCTAAACCACTCCATGATGGGCGCCGCGTCAGTCGCGCGCCCGATCGAGTTTCGGCGCCAGCATCGCCTGCACGCCGCGCGCCGCACCCTTCCACATCCGCACATAGCCGTCCAGCCCGATCCGCAGCACTTCCTTCAGCCCGCCGAGCGGCGTGTCGAGACGCTCGCCCTCGTGCCAGTCGAGCCAGGCATCGGCACGACCGAACGTGCACTGCACGAGCTGGCGCTCCTGTTCGAGCGTCAGTTCCTCGAAGCTCACGCCGACATGCGTCGGCGTCACGCGGGTCACGCGCACCGGGAACGGGAACGCGCGGTCGCCGCGCGTCACGCACACCGTCAGCGTGTCGCCGACGGCGAGCGGCAGCCCCGGCACGGCTTCGAGGCCGAGGCCGCCGGTCGAGTAGTCGCTCGTGAAGCACGCGGCCGTCGAGCCGTCGGCCAGCAGCAACATGGCCGGCACGCGCATCGCGATCCGGTGCGTGACGCGCACCTGCTTGGTCTCGCGCGCGACGGCCAGCGCCGCGCCGAGCATCGCGAGGTTGTACACGGTCCAGCCGAGCGTGATCAGGATCGTCGACGCCTCGTCGCCCTGGTCGGCCGCGAGCCGCCACAGGCCGGCGAGGATCGCGAGCACGTTCATCCCGAACAGCACGAGATACGGCTTCGACGTCGACCAGTCGACGTAGCCTTCGTCGATCTTTCCGCCCTTGTCGGTCACGTTGAACTTGCCGTGCTTCGGGCTGAAGAAAGCGACGGTGGTCGGCAGTGCGATGTACCACGCGAGCACCGACTCGTACACCTCGGCCCAGAACGAATGGCGGTAGCGTCCCTGCATCCGCGAGTTCGCGACGTTCGCGAGCACGAGGTACGGGATCACGTAGCTCGCGAGCGCGAGCGACGACGCGTTGATGAAATACAGGTGGAAGAACAGGTACGCGAGCGGAATCGTCAGGAACACCAGGCGCGGAATCCCGTAGAAGAAGTGCAGCATCGCGTTGCCGTAGCAGATCCGCTGGATGAAGCCGAGCCCGCGCCCGAGGAACGGGTTGTCGATGCGGAAGATCTGCGCCATCCCGCGCGCCCAGCGCGTGCGCTGCTTCACGTGGCCCGCGAGGCTTTCGGTCGCGAGGCCGGCCGCCTGCACGGTCGGCAGGTACGCGGACGTATAGCCGCGCCGGTGCAGCTTGAGCGCCGTGTGCGCATCCTCGGTCACGGTCTCGACCGCGACGCCGCCGACCTCCTCCAGCGCCGTGCGCTTGAGCACCGCGCACGAGCCGCAGAAGAACGTCGCGTTCCACAGGTCGTTGCCCGACTGCACGAGCCCGTAGAACAGGTTGCCCTCGTTCGGGATCTCGCGGAACGTGCCGAGGTTGCGCTCGAACGGATCGGGCGAGAAGAAATGGTGTGGCGTCTGCACGAGCGCGCACTTCGGGTCGCGCAGGAACACGCCCATCGTCGTCTGCAGGAACGAGCGCGTCGGCACGTGATCGCAGTCGAAGATCGCGATGTATTCGCCGTGCGTCTTCGGCAGCGCGCGGTTGATGTTGCCGGCCTTCGCGTGGCGGTTGTCGTCGCGCGTCACGTAGTCGATGCCGGCCTCGCGCGCGAACGCCTCGAATTCGGGGCGCTTGCCGTCGTCGAGCAGGTACACGCGCAGCTTCTCCGTCGGCCAGTCGATGCTCTGCGCGGCGAATACCGTCGGCTTCACGACCGACAGCGGCTCGTTGTAGGTCGGGATGTAGATGTCGACGGTCGGCCAGGTGTCGGGGTCGTCGGGCAGCGGCACGATCGGCCGGTCGAGCGGCCACGCGGTCTGCACGAAGCCGAGCAGCAGGATCATCCACGTATAGGCTTCGGCGCCGTACAGCAGGTAGCCGGCGACAGCCTCGACCGGGCTGCGGAAGTCGAGCGTCTGCGTCGTGCGCCACCACACGTAGCGCACCGTCGCGAGCAGCGCCAGCGACGCGAGCGCGAGCGTCGGCAGATGGCCCGGCAGGCGGCGCAGCGCGAGCGCCAGCACCGCGACGATCGCGAAGAACGCGAACTGCGCGCCGGGCATCAGCGGCGACATCCCGGCCGCGGCCCACAGCACCGCGCCGGCGACGAGCAGCAGCGGCGCGAGCCAGCGGCGGCGGCCGACGCCGTTCGCGCGCGCATCGAGCCAGCCGCCCCAGCGCGTCCACGGCAGCCGGTCGAGCAGCGCGTTAATGCGCCGGCCGACCGCGCGCCCGGCCACGTAAACCGGCACGACGGTCTTGTCGAACCACGCGAGCGGATCGCGCGCAGGCCGGCCGTCGGCCGCGCGCGGTGCGCGCACGATCGCGCGCCACAGCCATTCGCGCGGGCTCAGCGGCTGCAGCACGCCCCAGTCGTGCGCGAGCCGCAGGAACGCGACGCGCACCCAGCGGCGCACGTGATCGGGCCGGCCGGGCGGCGGTGCATGGAAGAACAGCCGCACGAACCAGTCGACCAGCGTGCGCTCGGCCGGCAGCCCGATGCCGCGTGCGCACCAGTCGGCCACACGGCGGCCGAGCATGCGCAGCCGCGGCGCGAACGCGGGCTTCATCGCGCCGCTCCGCTGCGGCCCACGGCGACGGCGGTCAGCCATGCGTGGACCCAGTTCGCGACGCCGTTCAGGTCGTGCGACACCTGCGAATACGGCGCGTCGTCGAAGATCCAGCTGCCGCGCGCGAGCGCTTCGGGCACGGCCGCGTCGACGTGGATCCGCTGTTCGAGCATCGATGCCGGCCCCGCGACCGCGCGCAGCATCGCGAGCGCGTCGCGCTGCATGTCGCGTGCCGGATTCAGCCGGTTCACGACGATCTGCAGTTCACCGGCGCCGGCCCGCAGCGCACCGAGCCGCGCGGCCGTCGTCGCGCAGGCGGCCGGTTCCGGCGGCACGACGACGAGCGTCAGGTCCGCGCGGCGAATCGCCTGCTCGGCCTGCGGCGACGGATAGCGCGCGGTGTCGACCAGCACGACGCCGTCGGCCGGCAGCGCGATCTCGTCCAGCGCGCGCGACAGCCAGGCGGGATCGGCCGCGAGCCGTGCATCGCATGCGGCTGCATCGGCGGCATCGACTTGCCCGTACGGCACGAACAGCACGTCGTCGGCGTTGCGCCACGTATGCGTGTGCCACGGTTCCGCGCCGCCGAGCACGCTTTGCGCGAGACCCTGTTCGGCCAGCGTGTCGAGGCCGAGCGCCGCACCCATCAGGTTCTGCGGATCGAATTCGATGGCGACGACCGGCCGTCCGCGGCGCGCAAGCAGCACCGCGAGCGCGGCGGCGAGCGTCGTGCGGCCCGCGCCGCCGGTCGTCGACGTGATGGCGATCGTCTTCATCGCGCCGCCTTGTCGTCGACGGCCCCGGGCAGCAACCGGCCGCGCAGCGCAACCGGCACGAGTTCGCACGGCACCGCGTCGTGCCGGTCGATCCCGCGCGGCGCATGAAAGCCGCGGCCGATGCCGAGGTGCTGCGCGACGATCCACACCGGCACCGCGATCACGATGCCGGCGATGAAACCGATGACGAGTACGGCGATCATGCGCGCTCCTGCTTGCGCAGCGGCATCGCGCTGCGGGTAGCGCCGCGCGCACGCGCGGCGGGAATGACGGGATGCGGCGCCGGTGCGTCGACGGCATCGGGCACCGGCGTTGCGCCGATCGCCTCGAGCGCGACGATCGCGTCGATTTCATCGATCGCCTCGCTCGCTTCGGCCGGCGTCACGCCGAGATCGGCGCTCGCGGGCGGCGTGCGTGCGCCACCGGCCGGGTGCGTCGCCGCGAACAGGTCGCTGTAGTCGGCGATCGGCGCGCGCCGGTTCTCGGCCTTCAGCGCATCGAGCTCGGTGTCGATGCTGCCCTGCCCGAGGCACACGACGCGATCGGACAGCGTGTCGACCGGCACATCGAAGATCCGCGCGAGCGCGTCCTCGGCGTCGACCGGTTCGCACGCGAACAGGAACACGAACAGGTGTCCGGGATCGGCCGTCACGACGTCGCCCGCACGGCGCGGGCGGCAGTGCCGCAATGCATCGACGTGCGAGACGCCCGGCAACAGCGTGATCTTCGCGAGCGTGTGCGGCAGCGCGAGCACGGCGCCGCGATCGAGCACCGCGCGAATGCGCAGGCAGAACGCGCCGACCGGTAGATAGCCGAGCACCGAATCGCCGAGCGCGGCCGCGAGCGCCGCGCGATAGTCGGGCGCGACCGGCCGTGCGTAGAGCTGGCCGCGCAGCGCATGCACGGCGGCCTGCATCCGCGAAACCGGCAAATCGCGCGCGACGACACGGTTCGCGCCGACACTCAGCACGAGCATCTCGAACTGCTGGCGCAGCACTTCGCCGCGCTCCACGACCGCGATCTTCAGCGCGCCGCCGCATTGCCTGCGCAACGCATGCACGTCCGCGCACAACGCTTCGAGCTGCGCATGCGAACGGAACACGAGCACCGCGGTGGCAGCCTGGGCATGCGCGCACGCCGCGACGACGGCCGCGTTGTCTTCAACGATTTCCCAGTCGGCCGGCACGCGATTCGTGCCGTCGAGCACCGCGCGGCTGACGACGACACGATCCTCGTCGCTCGCGAGCTTCATCCGGTGCGCCGGCTCGGTCGCGCCGCCGTCGACGCTCGCGGACAACCGACCGCCCGGCGCAAAGCGCAGCGGCCGCACTTCACCGGCCGCGAGCGTGTCGCCCGCGCGCCAGAAATCGACGATCCACAGCAGTTCGCCGTGCGTGCGCTGCAACTGCGCGACGCCCGAGCAGATCCCGTGGAAGCCGCTGCGCGGCGTACGGTCCGCCGCGCGCACGAGCGGCGCATCGTCGGTGCGCACGCCGTCGCCCGCCCGCGCCGCTTCGGGATCGAGCAGCAGCACGAGCGCGATCCGGTGCGTCCGGCACCAGTCGGCCAGCGCGCGTGCTTCATCCGCGAGCGCGAGCGGGTCGTTCCAGCTGAACCAGCGCTGGGCGCCTTCGACGAAATACAGCGAACGCGCGCGAAAACCGTAGCGCTTCATCGCGCGCAGGCCGCCGGTCAGCCGCGCGAACGGGCCCGGCGCCGCGCGGCGCGGTGCGTCGGCGCCGTCATCTTTGGCCGGCTCCGCCGCCGGCATCGCCAGCACGTTCAGGTTGCGCGGCCAGCCGGCCGGTTGTGCGCCGTCCGCGAAGCCGAGCGACGCCATCTGGTCCGCGACGTGCGCCGCATCGCGCGCGAGCACGACCGTCACGTTGCGCGTGCGCGCCTGTCGCGCGCTTTCCCAGACGAGTGCGTCGCACCCCGGCGTGCCGCCGGCCGCGTAGATCGCGTACAGGCCGCCCGCCTCCAGTTGCGTCCATGCGTCAGGCAGGCCGTCGATCGCGAGCCGGCTCAGCGTGCCGACGCGGGCGCCGGCCGGCCCCATGCGCAGCAGCGCACGCAGGCGGCCCAGCAGGCCGGCAGCGCCGAGTGCGGAACGGGTGGCATCGATTTCCGTATTCACGACGGTCCCCTAATAATCCGAATAGAGTCGCACCGGCGTAGGCGTCACGAGCCAGTTGCGCGGCGCACGCGCTTCGAACGCATAGCGCAGGTACACCAGCGCCGAGCTCGGCGCATAGTCGTGCGACCGGTCGATCTGCAACTGCGCGCCGACGCTCAGGTGCGGGTTCACGCGGTACTCGACGATGCCGTTCACGCCGTACGAGAACGACACGCCGCGCGTCGAACTGCCCGCATACACGAATCCGGCCGCGACCTGCGCGGCCCGCTGGCTCGAGAACGTCGGGTAGTACAGCGAATCCTTCTCGTAGCTGTTCGAAATCCCGCCCGTGAAAGTCAGGTCCCACGACAGCGCGTCGCGCCGCCCCGCCCATTCGATCGGCACGCCGAGCGACAGGTAGCGCTGCGGGCTGTAGTAACCGCCCTGCCCGTACGTGTAGTAGCGCAGGTTCTGCGCGTAGTGCCACGCATTGCCGACGAGACCGGTGCTGACCTTCATCGTCGCACGTTCGTACACGGGCACCGTGAAGCCGGTGCGCAGCGTGACTTCCGCGTTGCGTTCGACGTTGCGGCCGGACAGCACGCCCGCGCCGAGTTCCGCGAACAGGTTCGTGCGGCCGACGTCGACCGACGCGCGCAGGTTCACGCCGTCGCGACGCACGCCGCCCCACACCGCGCCCGTCCACGGGTCGCGCATCCCCGCGTACGACAGCACGCTGCTCGTTTCCGGCCGCCGCGATGCATTCACGCTGAAGCTCGCCGGGCCCGCGTCGAAACGATAGCGCACACCGCCGACGAGGTAATGCACGGGAAACCCGAGCGGCGACGTGCCGAGGTCGAAACGCCAGGCGTCCGACAGATAGCCGGCGCCGAGCGCGACGCCCGTCGTCGACTGGTGCAGCGAGCCCGGCGGATTCGCGATCAGCGCGGCGGTCGACGGATTCGCCTGTGCCCTGAGCGCCGCATAGGTGCCGAACGTCTTCAGCGAATACGCGTTGGGGTCGCTCGTATCGAGCGTGCCCGGGTCGAGGTGCACGGTGTCGATCTGCGCGAACACGTGCCCGTCGTAACGGACCGGCATCTGCATGTAGATCGGCACTTGCTGCGCGCGATACGACGAGACGCCTTCGTCGCCCGATTTGTACGCGGGTAGCCAGCCGGTCTCGATCTCGGGATTGCGCCGCTGCTGCAGATCCGCGAACGCGGCCTGCGCGGGCGTCAATCCGTCGCGGCCCGGGCTCACGCCCGTCGCGCGCTCCTGCGACTGCGACAGCCGATACAGCGACGCCGCATCGTCATAGCGGCCCTGGGCCTCGGCCACGCGCCCGGCCGCGACCGTCACGTCGGCGCGCGCCGGATACGCGGCCTGCAGCCGGTCGGTCACCTGCGCGGCTTCGTCCGGGCGGCGCAGCGCGTTCAGGCGGCGCACGGCCGACAGCTGCGTGTCGACGTCGTCGTCCGGCGTGCGCGCGAGCACGGCCTGCACGCGTGCGAGCGCAGCCGCACGGTTGCCGCTGTCCTCGTCGATCCGCGCGAGCGCGAGCTGCGTATCGGCGTCGTCCGGCGTACGCGCCACGACCGGCGCGAGCGCGTCGCGCGCCGCGCCGTAATGGCCCTGCGCGCGTTCGAGATCGGCCAGTTCGAGCGCATGGCGCTTGTCCGCGCGGCCGGCCGGGCTCGCGCGGTCGAGCAGCTGGCGCGCCCGTGCGTAGTCCTGCTGCGCGATCGCGTCGTCGGTCTGCCGCAGCACGAGCCGCAGCGACTGATCCTCGAGCCGCGCCGTCTGCGCAGCGGTCAGCGACGGGTCGCGACGCAACGTGTCGAGCCATGCGGCGAGCGCATCGTCGCGCCCCGCGCTGCCGAGCAGGTCGCCGTAGCGCAGCCGCACGTCCGCATCGGCTTCACGCGGATGCGCGGCGATCCAGTCGTGCAGCGGCGCGAGGCCGCGATCGGGTTCGCCCGCGTCGATCCACTGCGCGCCGATCGCGGCGAGCATGTCGGGATCGTCCGGCGCGCTCGCCTGAGCATGCGCGAGCGTGGCGGCGAATGCTGCGCGATCGCCGCGCGCGAGCGCGCCGCGTGCGTCGGCCAGCGCGTGTTCGCCGTCGAGCTTGCGCGCGAGCGCGCGCATCCCGTCCGAACGATGCGCGTCGTCGACGGGCGCGAGCGCGGCCTGCGCACCCGTGACGTCGTCGAGCGAATTGCGGTACAGCGCGGTCGCGTAGCGCATCTCGGGCGTATCGCTCAGCGCGAGCCCGTCGTCCATCACCGTGCGGCCGAGCTGCGGCAACCCCATGTCTCGATAGAGACGCGCGAGCGCGAAGCGCGTCCACGGCGCGTCGGGCGCCGCGCGCACGGCCGCTTCGTAGCGTTGCGCGGCGGGCCCGCGTTCGCCCTTGTCGGCCAGCACGCGGGCCTGGCTCGCGAGCAGGTCGGCCCGCAGGCCGTCGAGCGCGCGGCGATCGTCACGCCCCGCCACGCGCCCTTGCAGCGCGTCGAGCAACGGGCCGATCTTGTCCGCGCGGCCGGTGTTTTCGTACAGCATGGCTGTGCCGCGCACGGCCGACAGGTCCGGCGAACGCGCGGCCAGCAACTCGCGCAGCAACGGCTCCGCGTGCGCCCAGTCGCGCTGCGCGAGCAGCGCATCGGCAAGCTGCAGCTTCGCGTCCGGGCTGCCCGGCTGCATCGCGAGCGCCGCCCGCGCCGCGCGCTCGGCGTCCTGCGGACGTCCCGCGTTGGCCGCTTCGCGGCCTTGCGCGAGCAGCCCCCAGAACTGCGCGGTACGCGCGAGGCTTTGCCATTTGCCGCGTTGATCGGTCGCGCGCGTCGCGGCCTGCGTGAACAGCGCACGCGCTTCGTCGTGCCGCCCTTCGCGCAGGCGCAGCAGGCCGAGCCCGCCGACCGCGTCGGCGTCGTCCGCTCGCGCCCGCGCGGCGCGCGAGAGCAGCGGATCGGCGGCGGCCAGGTCGCCGCGCGCGAGCGCCTGCAACCCGCGCTGCTGCGCGATGTAGTCGGGATCGCGCTCGAGCCGGCGCTGCGCGTCGCGCTGCTGGTCGAGGCCGGCGATGCGATCGCGGAATTCGGTGTCGTCCGGCACGAGCGCGAGATACGCATGCAGCGCATCGAGATAGGCGGGATCGCTGCCGGCCGACTGCAGCACGCGGCGCCACAACGCCATCGCCTCCGTATGGTCGGCGTCGGTGCGCTTCGCGAGCGACCACGCGATCCGGTTCGCTTCCGGGCGCGTGTCGTCGCGTTGGTTCAAGAGCCGCGCGAGCGCGATCGACGCGCTCGTGTCCTGCGGATCGGCCGCGACCGCGCGGCGCAGCGCGGCGATCGCCGGCTCGCGGCCGCCCGGCGCATTCGACACGATCTGGTAGTACTCGGCGCCGAGCGCCCCCGACGGCGCGCCGTTCGGAAACAGCGCGACGATCCGCCGGGCCGCCTCGTCCGCGCGGCCGCTGCGCGCGAGCAGGCGGATCTGCGCCATCTCGCCGCGCCCGCTCGTCGCGACACGATATTCGTCGGCCACCCGCCGCGTGGCGGGCGCATTCGGCGACTGCGCCTGCAGGCGCGCGAGCGACGCCTGCGCGCCCCTTGCGTCGCCAAGCCGCAGCAGCACGCGGACCTGTTCGGCCAGCAATTCGGGATCGCCCGGCGCGATCAGCAGCCCCTTGCGCAATGCGTCGCGCGCGAGGTCGTCGCGATGCTTGGTGCCCCACATCCGCGCGGTGTCGAGTTCACGCCGCGCATCGGTGGACGCGGAGGTCGCCGGCGCATTCGGCATCGCCGTGCCGGATGCCGGCCCCGGCGCCGCCGCGCACACCGACGACGCGAGCCACGCGAATCCCGCGACATGCGGCACAGCGCGCTTCAGCGGGCGGCGCACGAGCGGCCTCCCCAGCGCGGGTCGAGCGTGCCGTCCGCGCCGAACGTGTAGCGTCCTTCGCGCCAGCCGAGGCCGAACAGCGTCAGCACGCTCGTGTAATAGCCGGGCGCCGACTGGCGCGCGAGCGTCTCGACACGGGCCGCCTGCGCATCCGCGAGCGCACGCTGGCCGCGCGCGTCGAGGAACGGGACGGCCGCCGCCGAAAACCCGCCGTTGCCGTCGTTCGGTCCCGCGACGCCCGTCGTCGTGTCGACCTTCTCCGGCGGTGCGCCATGCGCGGCGATATGGTCGGCGAACGGCGCGAAGCGCGCGAGCAGCGGCGCGGCCAGCGGATCGGCGCGATCGAGCATGCCGGCCCACAGGTACACGCGGATCGCGTTGTACGCACTCTCCGCATGCGTGTCCGGATCGGGCCCGAAGCCCGAGCCCGCGCGATACAGCGCCCAGTCGGGCGAAAAGCCCTTCGGCGCGGTGTCGAGCAGCACGCGCCCGGTGCTGGAGACCAGCGCGGCCCAGCGCCGGTCGTCGGGCAGGCGCGCGCCGAGCGCGCGGATCACTTGCGGCGGCGAATAGCTCGGATTCACGCGGAACTGGCCGTTGGCGAGCCTGAACCCGGTCGGCCCCGGCAGCAGCGTGAGGCCGAGGCCCGGCACGCTCGCCGTCTCGTCGTCGAGCACGCGCTTCGCGAGCAGCGCGCCGCGAGCCGTATAGCTGCGCTCGTGCCACAGCCGCCCGGCTTCGACGAGCGCATACGCGATCCACAGGTCGGCATCCGACGCCGCGTTCGCGTCGAGCACCCGCCACGCGCCGTCGGGCGCGCGGCCCCACAGCCACGCGGGCAGGTGCGCGCTCAGGTCGCCCTGCGCGAGGTTGTTCTCGGTCCATGCGAGGATCGTGTCGAACATGCGCCGGTCGTTCGCGACCAGCGCGAAGAAAAGTCCATACGCCTGCCCCTCCGATACCGTGCGTGAATCGGCCGAGCCGACGTCGATCACGCGGCCGTCGGCCGAGATGAAATCGCGCTTGAACGCGTCCCAGCGCGGCCAGGCCGCGCCGCATCCCGCATCGGGCGCGGCGGCGCCTGCGGCCTGCGCGCGCGTGGCCAGGCCGGCCGCCGCGCACGTCATCGCCAGCGCCAGCGCGAGTGCCGCGCCGACACGTCGCGCCGGCTGCGTTGCCCGTCGCTTCGTCAATGCCCGCGCCATCCGTTACATCCCCCGTCGACGCGCGGCGATTCTCTGCAGCACGCTGAACACGCCGAGCGCCAGCAGCAGCCCCGCGACGACGCCGACCGCGCCGAGCGCGACCGGATGCCGCGCCGCCTCGGTCCACACACGCGCATACCACGGCACGAAGCCGACCACGTAAGGCTCGCCGACGCGCAGGCTGTCGACCTGCCCCGGCCGCACCACCGCGAGGTCGCCCTGCAGTTGCGACACGAGGCCCGGGTTCTCGAATACGTCGAGCAGATCGCCGAGGCGCGGCTGGTCGGTCGCCGTCAGCGCGACGACGCTGCGGCCGCGGCTGCCCGGCAGCTCGAACCCTGCGAGCGTCGCGAGCGGGCCCGTCTGTTCGATATGCGCGCCGCCGTCGGCGAGGCCGACGCCGTTGCGCCACCGTTCCTTCACCGTGAACGCGACGCGCGTGGCGCCGTCGCCGCCCGCGCCGCCCTGCTCGCCGAACGCGAGCGGCAGCGCCGAGCGCCAGTGCGCGAGCAGCGGCGACGCGGGCGAGCCGTCGATCACGAGCAGATCCTTGTGGCCCGACAGCGCGGCGACGTCGCCGGGCCGCGCGACCTGCACGCGCAGCGCCGGGAAGCCGGTCCATTCGCCCATGTGGCCGAGCATCGTCAGGTAGGCCTCGAGCTCCTGCGGCGACGGCCGGTCGGACAGCACGACGGCCGTCTGCGACAGGTCGGCGAAGCGCGTGAACGGGAAGCCGCTGTTCGCGAAGAACGCGAGGTTCGGCAATTGCGCGTAGTGGACGAAGTGCGAGAAGTCGATCGTCGAATCGGGATCGATCGCCGCGCGCTGCGGCTCGGTGGCCGTGCTCGAACACAGGCCCGTCTTCTGCGAATCGAGCGTGAAGCGGAATTGCAGCTGGTTGCCGCTGCCGACGCGGAACGCGGGAATGTCGACGTCGCTCGTCACGCGCCCTTCCGGCACCGACAGCAGCGGCAGCTGCATGCGGCCGTGCGCGTCCTCGGCCTGGGCCGGCCCGAGCCGGTACGACTTCACGAGCTGGTCGTTGATCTCGACCGCGAGCGTCGAATTGTCCTGCACGGTCGGCGCCGTGTAGCGGTAGCGCAGCGTGATCGGCACGCCCGCGCCGTTCCACGAATGCAGATCGGCCGGCACGCGCAGGTTCAGGCGGATCGCGTCGGGCGTCGTGCCGCGCACTTCGAGCTGGCGCGGATCGTTGACGAGCTCGCGGAACGTGATCGGCCGGTTCACCGGCAGCCAGCGCGGCGCGTCGTACGGCTTGCGCGGCGCGCCGAGATCGACGTGCGCGACCGTCGCCGCCGGCCCCGACAGCGCCGCGCGGCCGAGCACGAGCGTCGCGACCGCATCGTCGACCTCGGCCGCCGTGCGGCCCGTGACGACCAGCACCTTGCGTCCCGGCGCGGCCGGGTTGTCGGCCACCGCGAGCAGCGGGCCGTTGATCGACGGCAGCACGAGGCCGGCCGGCAGCGTCGCGGCCGTCCCGACCACCACGGCCTGGTCGTCGGCCGGCAGCCCGGACGATACCGGGAAGCGCGCATGCCGGTAGTCAGCCAGCGCGCCGAACCACGACGCGAGCACGCCCGCGCTGCGCAGCGTCGCCGAATCGGGCGCGGCCGGCAGCACGAACGGCAGCCGCACGCGGCCGTTGTCGCGCCGGTCGAAGAACGGCGCAGGCAGCAGCGCGAGATCGTTCGGCAGGCGCACCGGCGATTCGTCGAGGATCAGTTCGCTCGTCGGGCTCACGTCGGCCCACAGCGCCGAGTTCGTCGGATCTTCGCAATGATCGAGCGTGTAGTGCGCGATCAGGCGCAGGCCGATCTGATTGAAATCGGAGAAGTAACGCGGATCGATCGGGATCTCTTGCGTGACCGTGCGGCCCGCGCGCGCGGCGTCGAACGGGACGGTCGCGATCACCTCGCCGTTCACCGACACCTTCAGGTGCGACATCGGGAACACCAGCGACGGCGAATACGCATAGGTGAGGCGCAGCCGCGCGCCCGTCACCACGCGGTCGAGCCGCACGCCTGCGTTGATCGTGCGCGCGTCGTCGGCGCCGCGCAGGCGCAGCGGATCGAACGCGCCGAGCGACGCGAAAGGCAGACGCACGGTCGTCGCCGGCAGGCCGGCCGACGATGCGCTGGCCGCGCCCGGCGCAGCCGCGAGCACCGGCGCGGACGCGTCGGCGGGCCCGGCAGCCGACGCGGCGGCCGGCACGGCCGGCATCGGTGCGGCCGACAGCGCGGCCGTATGGAAAGCGCCAACCATGGCGACCGACAGGACGAGCAGCGACGCGGCCGGCTTCATGCGCCGCTCCGTTTCGTCTGATTGATCCGGTCATCAAGCACGTCGGAACCGACGCGCGCTAAGCAGCTATGCCCGTGAGTGCACATCCCCACTGCTTCCTCTCATATGGCGAACTGGCCTGATGCATTTATCGAAACGACGCGGCGCATTCGTGGATGGCCGTCGTCGTGCTGTGCGCGCCTGGCACGGGCGCACACCCATTCGTCACACTATCTCAAAAAAAGGGCAAAACTTGCGCGAATTCGTGACGGTGAAGCGAAAAAAACCTCGATCCAGTCGGAAATGCTGCACGAGCGGGACGAATGGTAAGAATTGCGCCGTTGTCGCCGGACGGGCCGAACGGCATACTGCCGGCGCTGTGCAGCCGGCCGCCGGACGGCCCGTTGGCTGGGACGCGCGGCCGCGAGGCGGCGCGTATGCTACCGCAATCCCGCGACACCGGATGCGCTTTCTTTCATGGAAACTGACTTGAATCAAATCGTCGACACCGCCACCCCGTCCTCCGACACGCTGCTGCGCATCATCGCCGTGCAGGCCGAGATCGCGAAGCTCGGCCTCGACCTAGGAAGTGTGATGACCTACGTGGCCGAGCAGGTGCCGCTGCTCACGGGCGCGAGCGCGGCCGCAGTGGAATTCGCCGAGGGCGACGACATGGTGTACCGCGCCGCGTCGGGCACCGCCGCCGGGATGCTCGGGCTGCGGCTGCGCCGTTCGGGCAGCCTGTCGGGCCTGTGCGTGCGGCAAGGCGAATTGCTGCACTGCGTCGATTCGGAAACCGACCCGCGCGTCGATCGCGACGCATGCCGCCGGGTCGGCCTGCGCTCGATGCTCGTGATGCCGCTCACGCATGCCGACACGACGGTCGGCGTGCTGAAGGTGATGTCGCCGGAAGTCGACGGCTTCTCGCCGGCCGACGCCGGCACGCTGCGGCTGACGGCCGAGCTGATCGCCGCCGCGATGTTCCACGCGGCGCGCAACGAGGCGAACGAGCTGTACCTGCGCGCCACCCATGACGCGCTCACGGGTTTGCCGAACCGCGCGCTGTTCTACGACCGCCTGCGCCAGTCGATGCACACGGCGCTGCGCGCGAACGGCCGGCTCGGCATTCTCAACATCGACATGGACGGGCTGAAGCCGATCAACGACGGGTTCGGCCACCGCGCGGGCGACGCCGCGCTGCGCGAGATCGCCACGCGGATGCAGGGTGCGGTGCGGCGCTCGGATACGGTCGCGCGCGTCGGCGGCGACGAATTCGCGGTGATCCTGCCGAACATCGGCACCCGCGACGACGCGCACGTACAAAGCACGCGGCTCGCGCGGCAGGTCGGCGAACCGTTCGAGTTCGAGGGGCACGCGCTGCGGCTGGGCGTCAGCGTCGGGATCGCCATGTTGCCGGAAGACGGCACCGACATGACCGCGCTGATCGAGCATGCCGATCAGGCGATGTACGAGGCCAAGCGAACGCGGTCGCAGCGCACGGCGTTCGCATAACGCCGGACGCGTCACGTGCGACGCTAGCCGATTTGCGGCACCGCGATCGCGAGCCCGACCACGAGCCACTGCACGATCGCGACCAGCACGCCGGCCCGGCACAGCCCGACCGCGCCGCGTACGCGTGCATCGAGCGCGCGGCCGGCCTTGGCCGCATCGATCCAGCCGAGATCGGCGAGTGCGCGGTCGAGCGCCGCGAGCCCGTCGTCGACCGACGCATCGCCGGCCGTCGCCCGCGCGAGCGCCGCGAACAGCCGGCGATCGATCTCGATGCGCACCGCGTACCACAGCGCCGCAATCCCCGACCCCGTGCTGACGACGGCGAGCAGCACACGGCCGACCGTCGCCGGCGCCCAACCTGCGGCGATCCACCAGCCCGCGCCGGCCGCGGCCAGTGCGGCCGCGATCGCCCACGCGCCCGCATCGAGCGCGCCGCGCGCGGCGGCAATCCGGAACGGCGCCGATGGATCGCCCATCACGCCCCTCCTGCGTGGCGACGATCGATCCAGTGCTGCAGCACGGCGACGCCTTCGTCCGACCACACCGCGTGCGGCCGCACCGCGCGCACCGCGGCCAGCGCGTCGCGCGCGTCCCCCAGCCCGCGTCGGGCCGCGAGCCACGCGGCCGCGCACAGCACGCTGCGCCCGTAGCCGAGCGCGCAACAGACCAGCACGTCGCGCCCTTCCCCGTGCAGGCGCTCGAGCGCCGCGACGGCCTGCGCAAGCTGTGCCGCCGTCGGCGCGACGAGGTCGAGCTGCGGCACGGCCGCATACGCGAGCGATCCATCGGCCGCCGCCCAGCGCGGCATCTCGGCGGTCAGGTCGACCAGCGCGGTGAAGCCGTGGCGACGCACGTCGCGCGTCGTCGGCGTGCGGCCGATCGACACGCGCTCGTCGATCCGCACCGGCGCCGGCTGGCGGAACGTCCACAGCCGCGAATTGACGAACGCGCCGGCGATCGTCGGCGCGAGCAGCCAGCGGATGAATACCGGAAGACGCCCGTGCTCATCCTTCTGGAAAGCGCCGGGCGCGCCGCGCCGATAGGCCCACGCGACACAGGCGAGCGCCAGCGCGACCCACCCGGCCGCCAGCGCCCAGCCCGGTGCGCGCGGCACGCACCACAGTGCCGCCAACGCCACCAGCGCCGCGCCGATCGCATAACGCCGTGCGAGCGCGCGCCCGGCCGCGTTCGGCGACGCATCGGCGCCCGGCAGCCGGCCCGCCGCATCGCGCAGCGGGAACAGGAACAGCGCGAGACAGCCGACGGCCGCGCCGGTCGGCACGTCGATCGCGTGATGCTGGTAGGTCGTCAGCACCGACACACCGATCGCCGCGAACCACAGATGCAGCACGGCGCGCGCGAACGTGCCGCGCAGGTGCTGCGCATAGACGGCCCACAGCACGACGAGCAGCCCGATGTGCAGCGACGGCGCCTGGTTGAACGGCTTGTCGAAGCCCATCAGCAGCGTGAACAGCGCGCCGGCCACGCCGCCCGCGTCGGGCCGCTCGAACCCGAAGCGCAGCGGCCACGCGATGAAGCATGCGACCGACACCAGCTGCACGGTCAGCAGCCGCTTCACGTGATCGAGCAGATCGGCGCGGCGCGTCCAGAAGAAGAACGACAGCGCATACAGCAGGTCGATCGACCAGTACGGCACGATCGTCCACGGCACGAACGGGATCGCATGCTCCCAGCCGAACGCAAACGTCGGCACCGCCGCGCGGCGCGCCGCGAGCCAGTTCGCAAAGCCGTACGTCGAGAAGAACACCGCGCCCATCACCGCGAGCCAGCCGAAGCGCAGCGCGAACGATGCGTCGCGCGCGCCCGCGCCGCCGCCGAGCGCGCTCATGACGCGTCGACCCGCTGCGCGAGGCTGACCGTGAAGATGCCCATTTCGTCGATCCGCTGGTCGAGCTTGCGGAAGCCCGCACGCGCGACGAGTTCGTCCATCTCGGCCTGCGAGCGGCGGCGCATCACCCAGGTCGCTTCGCCGCGATGATTGTTCAGCGCGCGTGCGATGAATTCGAGCTGCGGATGCCACGGCTGCCCCGTATAGACGAGATAGCCGCCGGGCGGCACGGCCTGCGCGAGCCCGCGCAGCGAGCGTTCGATCAGCGCGTTCTCGCCGAACAGCTCGTACAGGCCCGACACGATCGCGAGCGTCGGACGCGGCTCGAGCGTCGCGAGCGACGTCTCGTCGAAGGCGTCGCCGCGCTCGAAGCGCGCGATCGGCTCGAGGCCGCGCTGGGCGATCAGCACGCGCCCCGCCTCGACGTTCGGCGGGCTGTAGTCGCGCAGCGTGATGTCGTCGGGTGCCGCGCCGTCGCGCTCGGCGGCCGACGCGATCGCGTCGAGCACGTAGCGCCCGTGGCCGGCCGCGATGTCGACGATCCGCACCGGCGAGCCGTGGTTGCGCAGGCGGCCGATCGCCGCGCCGATCAGTTCCTGCAGATGCACCTTGCGCTGGCGGATGCCGACCCAGCCCGGCGAATCGAGGTACGTGCGGTCGATCAGCGCGCCGACGCCGAGCCGCCCCTGCGCACGGTTCCGGTACACATAGTCGAGCGTCGAGCCCGAATCGAAGCCGAGCCGCAGCCCGAGCGCGATGCCGTCCGATAGTGCGCCGCCGGCTTTCAGGCCGGCGCGCGTGAGCGCCCAGTACGCCCGCGCGAACACGTTCGCGGGCGGCCGGCCGAGCGCCGCGTATTCGTCATGGAATGCGCCGCGCCGGTCGGCGTCGGCGAGCGACACGCGCGGGCTCGGTGCATCGAACTCGCGCAGCACGAACGCGCGCAGCGGCGCGAGCGCCTGCGCGCGATCACGTTCGCCGAGCGTGTCGTGATAGAAGCCCGGCAGCACGATGCGCTCCTTGCGCGCCGAGCCGAGCCGTTCGAAGAAGCGGTCCTGCGGGCCGCGATGCACGACCCAGTCGGCGCCCGAGATCAGCAGCAGCGTCGGCACGGTGATCGCGGCCGCGTCGGCGACGATCCGCTGCGCGGTGTCGTGCAGGTCGAGCAGCATGTTGACCGCGATCGGCCGCGTGATCAGCGGGTCGGATGCGTAGCTCGCGATCCGTTCGGGATCGTGCGTGAGGAATTTCGGCTTCACGTAGCTGTTCACGTAGAACAGCCCGCGCAGCTTGTGCATCAGCCGCAGCCCCGGCCGCGCGAACGGCACGTAGAGCTTGATGTGGAATGCCGGCGACGCGACGACGAGCGCGCGGATCGGCGGCGCGTAGTCGTGCGCCCAGGTGGCCGCGAGCACCGCGCCGACGCTCTGGCCGACCACGGCCATGTCCTCGATCGCGATGCCGTGCGTGTCGCGGATATGTTCGACGAAGGTCTGCAGGTCGCGCACCGACGCGGCCGCGCTCGGGCTGTAGCCGCGTGCGCCGGGCGAACGGCCGTGGCCGCGCGCGTCCCATGCGAAGAAGGCGAAATCGGGCAGGTCGAGCTCGTCGACGAGGTGTGCGACGCGCGCCGAGTGTTCGTGGCCGCGATGCAGCAGCACGATGGCGCCGCGGCAATGCGGGCCCGTCGCGGGCCAGTGGCGATAGAACAGCGTTTCGCCGTCGTGCGTGATGAAGTCGGCCTCACGTGCCGTGCGTGCGCTCATGCGTTTTCTCTCGTTTCGTTATTGGAATCTTGGTGCGCCGCCCTCCGGCGCCCGGTACTGCAACTACGCTGACTGCCTTTTCAACCGCCCTTTTCCGCGATGCCGGCCTGCACGCGCCGCACCACGGTCACGATCGACAGCACGATCAGCAGCCGCCACAGCCATGCGGCGACGCTGCCGACCGGGAACCCGAGGCCGATCCACAGCGCGAACGCGCCGAGGGCCAGCGCCCTGTCGCTCTTGCCGAACGGGCCGTCGTAGCGGCGGCTCACGCCGACCAGCGGGCCGATCAGTCCCGCGCATTCGACGATCACCGCCGTCAGCGCAAACAGCCAGACGTCCGCCGGAGCGAACGCGGGAATCGCGAGAAACGGCAGCACCAGCGCGATATCGGATACGACGTCGCCGAGTTCGTTCAGGTACGCGCCGAGCGTGCTCTTCTGGTTGTGTTCGCGTGCGAGCATCCCGTCGATCGCGTTGAGCGCCATCCGCGCGAACAGCCACAGCGGAATCAGCAGGAACAGCGCGCGGGCGAACACGCCGAGGCCGGCGAGCGCGCCGACGACGATCGAGCCGCCGGCCGCGAACAGCGTGACCTGGTTGGCCGTGACGCCGCGTTCGGCGAGCGAATTCGCGAACGGGCGCAGACGGTTCTGGAATTTGGGTTTGAGTGCGTAGAGGCTCATCGTTTCGTATTCGTATTATTCGCGCGGCACAGTCGGATGCGTTTCCCGCCGCCATGCCCCGGGCGGCGAAACGGCCTTGGTCGACCTGGATTGAACGGCCCTCATCGTCGCCGAGCGGCCTCGATGCGTCAAGCACGCCCCCGGCTCGCACGCGTGGCGCCAATCTGGCGTTTTTGACGGAAACTCGCGATAATCCGCTGGCCCGATCGCGGCGAGATCCATTCGAACTGCAGACGGGCACTCGTGCAACAGCCGATTATCACGCCGCCGACCGGCGCATTCGCCGCGACGCAACAGCGTGTGACGGCGAATCGTCCGATTATCGCGGACCTGCGACAGGCAGCCACGAATTTGAAAAAATTTAAACAAGAGCCGTCCGGCGCGCATCCTGCCGCGCCGGCATTCCGGGGTTCCGCCCGCCGCGCGTGCGCAGCGGGCCGCGCATGCAGGCAGGAGGCGCCGCGCCGATGAACATTCTCAATGTCTGGCAGCGCGACTTCCTGCTGTCCATCGTGCGGCTCGTCGCCGGCGCGTATCCAGTCTGGCATCAGGCGCCGCCGTCCCCGACGCAGAAGATCTATTTCTCGAACCACACGAGCCATATCGACACGCTCGCGATCCTCGCCGCACTGCCGCGCAACGTGCGCGCGGTCGTGCGGCCGGTCGCGGCGCGCGACTACTGGGACAGCAGCGACCTGAAGCGCCACATCGCGCAGAAGCTGCTGAACGTCGTGCTGATCGACCGTCATCGCGAATCGGGCGGCGACCCGCTCGACCCCGTACGCGACGCGCTGCGGCAAGGTCACTCGATCATCATCTTCCCGGAAGGCACGCGCGGCGCCGACGTGCTGCCGCAGCCGTTCAAGAGCGGGCTGTTCCATCTCGCGACCGAGTTTCCTGACGTCGCGCTCGCGCCCGTCTACCTCGAGAACCTGCAGCGCATCATGCCCAAGGGCGCGATCTGGCCCGTGCCGCTGATCTGCAAGGTGCATTTCGGCGCGAACGACGCACTCGGCGCCCAGGAAGACAAGCCGACGTTCCTCGCCCGCATGCGCGACGCGGTCGTCGCGCTCGCGCCGCCGCAGCGGCCCGCCGGCTGAACGCGGCCCCCCTTCTCCCTTTCCGGATTTCAACCATGCGAACAATCTTCTGGGAACTGGTCGCGGGCGTCACGGGCGTGCTCGTCGTCGCGACCGTGATCGGCGCGATCCTCGGCGCGCGCAACGGCGGCCAGAGTGCGACCATCGTCAACCTGAACCAGCGCATCCGCGCATGGTGGGCGATGATTGCGATCATGGCCATCGCGATCGGCCTCGGCAACAACGTCACGTATCTCGTGTTCGCGCTGCTGTCGTACCTGACGCTGCGCGAATTCATCACGCTCACGCCGACCACCGCGAGCGACCATACGACGCTGTTCATCGCGTTCTTCATCGCGATCCCCGTGCAGTACCTGCTGCTCGGGATCAACTGGTACGGGATGTATTCGATCTTCGTGCCCGTGCACCTGTTCTTCGCGATGTCGCTCGTCTCCGCGCTCACGCAGGACACGCGCGACTTCCTGAGCCGCAACGCGAAGATCAACTGGGCGCTGATGGTGTGCGTGTACGGCCTGAGCCATGCGCCGGCCGTGCTGATCCTCGACATTCCGCGCTACGCGGGACAGAACGCGCTGCTGCTGTTCTTCTTCCTGTTCGTCGTGCAGATCAGCGACGTGCTGCAGTATGTGGTCGGCAAGCTGTTCGGGAAGCGCAAGATCGCACCGCAATTGTCGCCGTCGAAGACGATCGAGGGGTTCATCGGCGGCGGTCTGCTGGCCACGCTGTGCGGCGCGTCGCTGTATCGCGTGACGCCATTCAGCTTCTGGTCGGCGTTCGGCATCTCGCTCGCGATCGTGATCGCTGGCTTCGTCGGCGGCCTCGTGCTGTCGGCCGTCAAGCGCTCGCTCGGCACGAAGGACTGGGGCTCGATGATCGCGGGCCACGGCGGGATGCTCGACCGCGTCGACTCCATCTGCTTCGCCGCGCCGGTGTTCTTCCACCTCGTACGCTATCTGTACGTGTGATGCGCGGGCGGCGCGACGCCGCCCGTTCCTGCGCGCGAAGGATCAGTACCCTTCGCGCAATGCCTTCGGCACGACGTAGCGGCCGCGCGCCGCGTCGAACTTCACCGTATGGCGCGCGTGGATGTCCTTGTTGCCGCGCGTGCCCGTCTCCGTGACCGTCAGCGGATAGACGTCGCCGGCGCCGGTCAGGTCCGGCGCGATCTCGAAGCGACGTTCCTCGCAGCGTGCCCGCGCATGCGCACATTCGTTTGATTCGGCATTGTCGAGCGCCTCGTCGATGCGTGCCGCCGCCTGCACCAGCGCATTGCCGTACGGCAGCCAGATCGACCGGAAGGTTTGCGTATAGCCTTGCCGCGAGTCGCTTTCGCCGATGACGAAGCCGAACACGTGCGGCCCGAGCTGCTCGATACGCACCGTGCCCGGCTCGCCGCGCTGACCCGACGCGATCTCCGTCTTCTTCACGACCGGCTCGAGCGCCTTGCCGTCGGCCGTCGGTTTCAGCACGTACAGGTCGATCGTGCCGGGCGTCGCGTCCGAATCCATACCCGGCATCCCGTTCTGCACCGCCGCCTCGGTCTCGCCGCACATCGCGAGCAGCGTGCGTGGGCCGTCCGCGGTCGCGACGCGCAGCGAACCGCAAGGCGCGTAGATGAAATCGTCTCCGTCTGCCTGCCAGCCCTTGCGGTCGGCACGCCAGTTGCCGTACGTGTCGTGGACGAAGGTCTTCAACGGAGGGTCAAGCTGGACCGGCTCGGCCGCATGAACAGGCGACAGCGCGGAGAGCGCCGTGAGTACCGCGAGTGCGCCCAGTGCAGCGAGCGAAGCCGCGAGCGGCTTGAGACGTGAGTTCCGGTGCGGGACGGTCATGACGAGGTTCGTTCTGGTCGGGAAGAAACGTTGCGAAGGGTTGCAAGTGTGCACGATCACGGTTGCCGTGGCGCGATACCTGTGTCGTGCACCGGTGCGACGCACGGCCTCGCCATTCGCGCCGACCGGCGTTACGATCTCGTTCTTCATCCAGGATCCGTTCGATGTGTGCGGGAAGCTGCCCTCGAGCCCGTAGCGTACACGCACGACGCGCCACCGCACGCGCACATCGGCCGGCCCGACACGGACAAACGCATGAACCTGACCTTGCAGGACGTCGCCTGGCACCGCTCGGTCGGGCGGCTCATCGAGTCGCTCGACCAGCCGCGCTTCTGGCTGTCGCTGATCCGGCTGATCGAGGAATACGTCGCGATCGACAGCTGGGTCGCACTGATGTTCGACGACGCCCGCCCGCAGGTATTCGCCGAATGCGCGTACGAAGGCGATGGCCCCGATCCGCTGTTCCGCGACTACCTGCAGGGCCTGTACCTGCTGGACCCGTTCTACATCGCGAACCGCGACGCGCCGGCGAGCGGCCTGTTCCGGCTGTCCGACGTCGCGCCCGAATGCTTTCGCGACACCGAGTACTACACGCGCTATTTCACGCACAACGTGGTCGAAGACGAAGTGCAGTTCAACGTCGTGCTCGACGATGCGCGCACGCTGTGCCTGTCGCTCGGCAGCAAGCGGCGTTTCAGCCCCGAGCAGGTCGCGTTGCTCGATCTCGTCCGTCCGTGGGTCGCCGCGCTGATGCGCCAGCGCCTCGCATACGAGCACGCGCCTGCCGAATCCGCACGGCGGCGCGTGGGCGGCACCGGCACACAGGACAGCTTCGAGCACGCAATGGCACGGCTCGGCACGCCGCTTACCGCGCGCGAGCTCGACGTGATCCGGCTGATCCTGAGCGGACGCTCGAACAAGGAAGTCGCGAACAAGCTGCAAATCTCGGCCGAAACGGTCAAGGTGCACCGGCGCAACATCTACGCGAAGCTCGCGATCAATTCGCAGTCTGAACTGTTTTCGCTGTTCCTGAAGGCGCAGACCGGCACGTGACGATCGGCGGCCTGCCACAAGATCAATACCCCCGACGGGTTAACGCGTCGGCGGGATGGCCAACGGTATGGTTCGGCGCATACTGGGACCTCGCTCCAACCGCTCAGCCGCCTGTCGCCTGTCGCGACGGGCCATTGCCCCGAAACCGCCCATGAAACTGAAGCTCGACATCGTGCAGCTCGCCGGCCGCGACGGCGACACACGCTACAACCTGCAGCGCACGCTCGACGCAATCGCGACCTGCGCGCCCGGCACCAACATCGTGATGTTTCCGGAAGCGCAGCTCACCGGCTTCCTCGAACCGTCGAATCTCGCGGCAGTCGCCGAGCCGCTCGACGGGCCGAGCGTCGGCGCGGTAATCGCGGCCGCACGCGAGCGTGACGTCGCGGTCGTGGTCGGGTTGATCGAGAACGATGGCGGCCGCTTCTACAACACGACCGTGTTCGTCACGCCGGACGGTATCGCGCTGCGCTACCGCAAGACGCATCTGTGGGTGAGCGAGCATGGCGTCGTGCTGCCCGGCGACCGCTACGCGACGGTCGAATGGCGCGGCGTGCGGATCGGCCTGCTGATCTGCTACGACAGCGAGTTTCCGGAAACCGGCCGCGCGCTCGCCGCGCTCGGCGCGCAGCTGATCCTCGTGACCGACGGCAACATGGAGCCGTACCGCAACGTTCACCGCACGTCGGTGTCGGCGCGCGCGATGGAGAACCAGGTATTCGCGGCGGTCGCCAACCGCGTCGGCGACAGCGCGCACGACGTCGTGTTCGCCGGCGGCAGCCTGGCGGTCGACCCATACGGCAACCTGATCTTCGAAGCCGGCAGCACCGAATCGCGTCACGCGATCGAACTCGAATTCGACCAGCTCGCCGCGTCGCGCGCGGTCTACGACTATCGGCGAGATCAGCGCCTGCACATCGCCGGCGAGCGCATCGAGCATGCGGACGGTCGGCGCGAGCTGCTGATTCCGTGACGCGCCCGCGACCAAAGCCCGCGGCGGCACCACGTGTCACGCCGGGTCGGGCACCTCGATCGCCAGCAGCGCCGAGCTGACCGACTTGCCGTGCGCGTCGAGCGCGAGCGAGCGCGTCACGCCGCCGCCGAGCGCATCGCGCAGCACGAAATTGAACGCACCGAGCGACGGCAATTCGTAGCGCACGACGCCGCCGTGCACGATGCCCGCGAGCCATGCCTTGACCGTTTCCACATCCAAATGCATGCGCAGATGGTCGTAATGACGCGGGTCGACGCAGATGACCGATACGTTCAGCGTATTGCCCTTGTCACCGGTGCGCGCATGCGCGAGTTCACGCAGTTGCATCATGCCTCCACGAACGAGAACGACGGCGTCACGGTCGCCCGCGGCAACAGCACCGACTGCACGGCGATCACCTCCCGCGTCGACTTGAACGCGCCGCCGCCGCCGGCCGGCCCGTTCGTATAGAGCGTCTCCACTTCATTGCCGATCCGCGCGGCTTCGGCAGCGCTCGCCGCGCGGCCGGCCACGCGCACGCGCACCTCGGCCGGCTCGCCGCGCACGGCCGGTGTCGCGGCGCCGTACAGCGAATCGACGCCGATCAGGTCGAAACGCCACTCGGTCGCCGCGACGCCGGTCAGCACCAGCCGCTCGCGAACGACGTCGAGCGCGAGGCGCGCGCGTTCGAGCGCGCCCGGTCCGCCGTACGAGATCTGGCCTTCGCCGATGTACCCGTCGACATACGCGACCGACACCTTCAGCGTATCGGGTCGCGCGGTGCCGCGCCCGCCCGTCACGCGTACGCGGTCGATGGCCTCCTCGACGACGGCCACACGCGTGAAATCGGCAACGACGTCGGGCTGCAGATAGCGCGCCGGATCGTGAATCTCGTAGAGCAGCTGTTCCTTGCAGGTCGCCGCGCTCACGCGGCCGCCCGCGTGCGGCACCTTCGTGATCACGACCGAGCCGTCGGCCGCGACTTCGCCGATCGGGAAGCCGAGCCGCGCCAGGTTCGGCACGTCCTTGTAGCCGGGATCCGCGAAATAGCCGCCCGTCACCTGCCCTGCGCATTCGAGCAGATGGCCGACGACGGTCGCAGCCCCTAGCGTGTCCCAGTCGTCCATCCGCCAGCCGAATGCGTGGATCAGCGGCGCGGCGAACAGCGACGGATCGGCGACGCGCCCGGTCAGCACGACGTCCGCGCCGGCCGCGAGCGCGTCGACGATCGGCGTGGCGCCGAGGTACGCATTCGCGGACACGATGCGATCCCGATACGCGGCGACGTCGTCGCCCGATTCCTCGAAACGGAACGCGCCGCGCAGCACGACGTCGAGCACGTCGTCGCCTTCGACCGCCGCGACCTTCAGTCCCGCGATGCCGAGCGACTGCGCGATCTGCGCAGTACGCCGGGCAGCCGCGCGCGGGTTCGCGGCGCCCATGTTCGACACGATGCGCACGCGTTTCGCCGCCGCGACCGGCAGCACGGCGTGCATGCGTGCGTCGAGCAGCGGGTCGTAGCCGAGCGCCGGATCCTGGCGACGTGCCTGCTGCGCGATCGCGATCGTGCGCTCGGCCAGGCATTCGAACACGAGATAGTCGAGCTGCCCGTGTTCGGCCAGTTCGACCGCGGGCTCGATCCGGTCGCCCGAGTAGCCGGCGCCCGCGCCGATGCGCACGCGCGGTTCAGGTTGATTTGCTGTCATGTCCGTACCGTCGTCCGGCGGATCACGCCGCCGGAAATGTTCAAAAGACGCCCAGCACGACGCACGCGATCGTCATCACGATCGAGGCGCCGAACAGCAGCGGGAACGTGAATTTCTGGTGCTCGGCCAGCTCGATCCCGCACAGGCCGACGACGAGGAACGTCGCGGGCGTCAGCGGGCTGACCGGGAACCCCGTCGTCATCTGGCCGAGCAGCGCGGCCTGCCCGACCTGTACGGCCGGCACGCCGAGCTGGCCGGCCACTTCCGCGATCACGGGCAGCACGCCGAAGTAGAACGAATCGGGGTCGAACAGCATGCTGAGCGGCATCGAGGCGATACCGAGCACGACCGGAATGTGGCCGGCCATCGACGGCGGTACGAAGCCGACCGCCGCTTGCGCCATCGCCTTCAGCATCCCGCTGCCCTGCATGACCCCCGTGAACACGCCGGCCGCGAGCAGGATGCCGGCCATCATCAGCGCGGCGCGCGCATGCGCGTCGATGCGCTTTCTCTGCATGTCGACGTCCGGGTAATTCACCATCAACGCGATGCACAGCCCCACCATGAACATGATCGCGGGCGGGATCTTCTCGCCCATCACGACCATCGTGCCGAGCACGACGAGCGTCAGCACGAGGTTGAACCAGAACAGGTGCGGGCGGCGCAGCGCCTGCTCGTCGGCCGTCAGTTCGCGCTTCGGCAGCGGGATCGACGCATCGTCGCGCGACAGGCCGAGGCGCTTCTCCTCGCGCCGCCCGAGCCAGTACGCCATGCCGAACACGAACACGAGCCCGATCGCCTGCACCGGGATCAGCGGATTGAACAGCGCCGACACCGGCAGGTGCAGCGACGCCGACGCGCGGATCATCGGCCCGGTCCACGGCAGGAAATTGATGCCAGCGGCCATCGACACGGCGGCGGCCAGCACGCGCCGGTCCATCTTCAGCCGGTCGTACAGCGGCAGCACGGCCGGAATCGTCACGAGAAAGCAAACGGCGCCCGAGCCGTCGAGGTGGATCAGCAACGCCAGCAGCGTCGTGCCCATCACGATGCGCGTCGGCCGCGTGCCGACCGCGCGCAAGATCCGGTCGATGATCGGGTCGAGCGTGCCGGCGTCGGTGATCGTCCCGAAATACAGGATCGCGAACACGAACATCCCGACGACGGGCGCTAGGCCCTTCAGCCCGTCGATGACGAACTTGCTGGTGTGCAGCCCGAAGCCGCCGATCAGCGACGCGGCGATCGGCACGAGGATCAGCGCGACGAGCGGCGACATCCGCTTCGACAGAATCGCGGCCAGCAGCACGACGATCGTGCCAAGCCCGAGTAACGGCAGCATCCGTGTCTCCTACCTTGTCTTTTGTTGGAGACGAGCGTAAGGTCGGCGCAGCGATAGCACAATTGAAATGATTTGATTGCAGCAATCACGAACCGTTATGGATCTGAATCTTCGCGACATTCGCGCCTTCGTCACCGTCGCGCACGCCGGCAACTTCACGCGCGCGGCGGCACGCCTGCACCTGTCGCAGCCGGCGCTGACCGTGCAGATCCGCCGGCTCGAGGAGATCGTCGGCGCGCGCCTGTTCGACCGCAACAGCCGCAGCGTCGCGCTCACGCAGACCGGGCGCGAGCTGCTGCCGCTCCTGCAGCGCTCGCTCGACGACATGGAGCGCGTGCTGCGCGATGCACGTGCACTCGGCGAAGGCACGAGCGGCACCGTGCGGCTCGCGTGCCTGCCGACCTTCGCGTCCAGCGTGCTGCCGGAGTTGATCCAGTCGTTCCGGCGCGACGTGCCGCGCGCGGGCTTCGAGATCCGCGACGGCGTCGCGAGCCTCGTCACCGCACTCGTGCGCAACGAGGAAGCCGATCTCGGGCTGACCGGCGGCGACACGTTCGACGCGTCGCTGGAGGTGCTGTACGCGGGCGCCGACCGGCTCGTCGCCGTATGCCCGCAGGATCATCCGCTCGCGCGCAAGCGCCGCGTCACCACCGCCGACGTCGCCGGCGTGCCGCTCGTGCTCACCGCGCAAGGCACCAGCGTGCGCAGCGTCGTCGACGCCGCGCTGGAAGCGGCCGGCTGCACGCCCGACATCGCGTGCGAGCCGACCTACATGATGACCGCCGTCGCGATGGTACGCGGCGGCCTCGGCGTGACGATCCTGCCCGCGACCGCACGCGAGGTGCGCGCCGAGCCCGAGCTGGTCGCGAAGCCGATCGACGATCCCGCGTTCGTGCGGCCGATCGCGCTCGTCGCAAAACGCGGGCGCACGCTGCCGCGCGTCGCGCAGGCGTTCGCCGAGGCGATGCTGGCCGAATTGAAAAGGCGCGCGTGAACCGCGCGCCCTGATGAGAATTGGCCGGTCGCCCGACGCTTACTGCGCGTCCGGATCGACGTGCAGCGATTCGCCGATCGCATAGAAATTGCCGCCCGCGATGTAGTGCAGGCTGCGCAGCGCGGGGTCGGCCGATTCGAAATACCAGTGGCCGTCACGGAATACGCGCGTGTCGGACCATGCACCAACCACTTCACCGATGAACAGGTCGTAGGTCTGCTGGTTGTGCGGCTCGGGAATCAGCTTGCAAGCGAGCCAGCCCGAGCAGCCGGCGACGAACGGCAGGTCGTGGCCCTCGACGTCGAACAGCGCGACGCCCGCTTCGCGCAGCTTGTCGGGCCGTTCCGCGAGACTGTGGCTGCCGACCGCATGCGTGAGCTGCAGCTGCGCGGTCGTCGGCACCTGGATCACGAACGTGCCGCTGCGCTCGACGAGTTCGCGCGTCTTCGCGGACTTGTCGAGCACGACCGTCAGCTTCGGCGGCAGGAAATCCAGTGCGCACGCCCACGCGGCCGCCATCACGTTGTCGACGCCGTCGTGGCGGGCCGACACCAGCACGGTCGGGCCGTGATTGAGGAGACGGTACGCTTTCTTCAGCTCCACAGGAGCAATGTGACTGTCCATACGGGTTCCTTGGAGAACGGCACGCACGGACGGATGCCGTGCGGCGCGGCGCCGGCCGGCGCAGCTGCGCGCGCCCGGCCCGGAGGCCGCATTCTCGCACCCAATTTCAAGCGGCGCTGGCGCTGCCGCCGGTCACTTCGCGAACAGCTGGCCGATATCGCGGAACGCCTTGAATTCGAGTGCATTGCCGCACGGGTCGAACAGGAACATCGTCGCCTGTTCGCCGACCTGCCCCTGGAACCGCACGTACGGCTCGATGACGAAGGTCACGCCGAACGAACGCAGCCGCTCGGCCAGCGCTTCCCAGCTCGGCCAGTCGAGCACGATCCCGAAATGCGGCACCGGCACGTCATGACCGTCCACGGCATTCGTGTGCGCGCCTTCCTGCGACGCGGTCTTCGGATGTTCGTGGATCACGAGCTGGTGCCCGTAGAAGTCGAAGTCGACCCACTGCGCGCTCGAGCGCCCTTCCGCCAGCCCGAACACGCGGCCGTAGAAATCGCGCGCGGCCGGCAGGTCGTAGACCGGAATCGCCAGGTGAAACGGGGAAAGACTCATGGTTGCCTCGTGAAGAAACGCTCGCGTGGCGCGAGGACGGCACCATGGTAGACAAGGTCGAGCAAAAATTAAATCAATATATACTTTCGCGATTCACAAACGGAATTAATGAATGATCCGCGAGCTGAAAACCCTCGTCGCCGTCGCCCGGGAAGGCACGTTCGCCGCCGCCGGCAACCGTATCGGGCTCACGCAGGCCGCCGTCAGCGCGCAAATTCAGCGTCTCGAAGCCGAGCTCGGCTTCGCGCTGTTCGACCGGCAAGGGCGAGCGGCGCGGCTCAACGACATGGGTCATCACGTGCTCGACCAGGCGCAGGCGCTGATCGGCCTGTACGAGAACCTGAGCTCGACGGCGCCCGGCTCGCCGGCCGCCGTGCGCGTGACGATCGGCGCGATCGCGTCGGTGCAGGGCGCGCTGCTGCCGGCCGCGCTGGCCGAGTTCCATCGCCGGCATCCCGCGTGCCGGACGCGCGTGATCCCCGGGCTGTCGATCGAGCTGGTGAACCGGGTCGATTCGGGCGAGATCGACATGGCCGCGATCATCCGCCCGCCGTTTTCGCTGCAGAGCGACCTGCACTGGACGACGCTCGCGCAGGAGCCGTTCCGGCTGATCGTGCCGCGCGGCGTGAAGGGCAAGGACTGGGCCGAACTGCTCGCGAGCGAACCGTTCGTCCGCTACGACCGCGCGTCGTTCGGCGGCCGCCAGGTCGATCGCTTCCTGCGCAAGATGCACATCGCGGTGCGCGACACCTGCGAACTCGACGAGCTCGATGCGATCGTCAAGCTGGTCGAAAACGGCGTCGGCATCGCGATCGTGCCGCAGACGGCCGTGTATCGCCGCTGGCCGGCCGGCGTGCGCGCGATCGACCTCGGACCGCACACGTTCCACCGCGACATCGGGCTCGTGCATCGCGCACGGCACACGATGCCGGAACCGGCACAACAGCTCGCGCAGCTGATCGAAACAGCGGCGCGGATCGGCGTGCCGTCGCGTCCCGCCTGAGCGGCGCGTGAGCGCTCAACGCCGCCCGGCTGCCCAGTCGACGGCCGCGTCGAACAGCGCAACGCCGGCCGGCGACAGGTTCGTGAACGTGTCGTTGTCGAGGAAGAACATCACGCGGCGTGCCGGTGCGAGCGCCTCGTAGTCCATCGTCGCGCCCTTCTCGTACGCGAAGACAGCGGCCTTGTCGGGCTGTCCGTACACGGTCGCGATCGTGATCGCGCCGAGCCCCGGCTTGCCCCAGCTCATCGGCGCCTGCTTGCCGTACACGTTGGTTGCGCCGGCCGGCAAGCCGGCCGCGATCGGATGCGGCGCGTTGACGAGCCACAGGTAGCGCTCCTTGCCCGTTTCGCCGAAATCGACGTCGTGCCGCTTGCCCGTTATCGCGAGATCGTCGAGCAGATCGTTTTCCCATGTGACGAGCGGCTTGTCGAGCGTGCGCCAGCCGGGTCGCACGTTCTTCGACGACACCGTCGACGAGATCACGACCAGGTCGGCGTCGCGCGCCGCATCGGGCGTGGCCGACTCGTCGATCAGGCGCACCGCGTAGCCGCGTTCGCCGAGGTGCTGGCCGATACGTTCGTCGACCTTCAGGTTCGGGCCGCGCAACTGCACGAGCATCGCGACGCGCGTGACGGCCGGCGGTGCATCGGCGGCGAACGCAGGCGTCGATACGCCGGCGCCAACGCCGACGCCCGCGGACAGTGCGAGCACCGAGCCCGCGATCGCGCGCAATGCGCGGCGCCGCGCGGCACCGGTCTTCATCTTCAGGTTCATCCGGGTCTTCTCCAAAAACCACGCGCCGGCGCACCGGCTGCGCGGCGATTGCGTGGTCAGAACTGCAGCGTGGTCAGCAACGATACCTGTCGCGCATCGCCGATCGCGACGAAGTAGCGATTCGCGCTCGACGGGTAGTACGTGCGGTTGAACAGGTTCTTCACGTTGAGCTGGAACGACAGCTGCTGCTTGCCGATCCGCGTGTCGTAGGTCGCGAACGCGTCGGCGAGCACGTACGACGGCAGCGTGAAGCTGTTCGCCGAATCGCCGGGCCGCGCGCCGACATAGCGCGCAGCCGCGCCGATGCGCAGGTCGTCGCCGCCGATCACCGTGCCGAAGTCGTAGACGGCCGCGAGCGACGCCGTGTGGCGCGCAACGTTCCACAGCTGGTTGCCTGCATACAGCGGATCCTCGGTCGTCTTCGCGTCGATGTACGCGTAGCTCGCGATCACGTTCACGTGTTCGCCGATCTTGCCCGACACGTCGAGCTCGACACCGCGCGAGCGCGCCTTGCCCGACGTGCGCCAGTCGGTCAGCTTCGTCGCGTCGTTGTACTGCGACACGAGCACGTTCTTCTTGTCGATGTTGAACAGCGCGAGCGTGCCCGTCAGCCCGCCCGGCAGGTCGAGCTTGCCGCCCACTTCCCACGCGATCGCTTCCTCGGGCGGCGTCGCGCCATCAATGATGTAGCCCGTCATCGGCGCGATCGACGACGACGGCTTCAGCGACTGCGAATAGCTGCCGTACAGCGAGAACGCATCGGTCCACTTGTAGACGACGCCCGCGCGCGGCAGCCACTTCGAGCCGCTCAGGTCGGTGTTCGCCTTGAACGGCCGGCCGCGCCCCGCGACCTGGTTGTACGTGATGTAGCGAAGGCCGCCCGACACGATCCACTTGTCGGTCAGGTGAATGGTGTCCTGGAAGAACGCGGACGCATCGTGCAGCGTGTCGGTCTGGTCGCTGTCGCTCGCGGATACCGTGCTCGACGGCGGCAGCAGCCCGTACACCGGATCGACGTAGTTGAACGGCGTCTTCACGGCCTGGCGCAGCATGTCCTTGCGATAGATGCGGCGGTATTCGGTATCGAAACCCACCTGCACGTCGTGGCGCATTCCCGCGAGCGTCAGCTTGCCGTTCACGTAGCCAACCGCGTAGCTGTCGGTGCTGAGCGAACCGTGCGTCGCATCGTTGCTGCGCGTCATCGTGCCCTTCACAGGATCGACGCCGGTCGTGCGCAGCTGGTTCGCGTCGTAGGTCTCGCGGTTGTAGCTGTAGCCGAAATGCGCGCTCCAGTCCGCATTGAACTGGTGATCGACGGTCAGTTGCGCGAGATGCGATTCGCCGTCCATGTTGTTGAACGGCTCGTCGATCCGCCTCCGCGCGGGAATGTCGAGCGGCGCATTGGTGCGCGGATCGAGCGCGGTGCCGCGATCGAACGGCGAGTGGAACTTGCGGTACTGGTAGGACACCGCGACTTGCGTATCGCGCCCGTACCACGCGAGCGACGGCGCGACGAAGGTCTGCCGGTTCTCGCCGAAATTGCGCCAGTACTGCTCGTTCGACTGGTCGACGATCAGCCGGTACGCGAGCCGCGAATCGCCGATCGGCCCCGTCGAATCGAACGTCGCGCTGCCGCCGTTCTTGCCGTGCCCGAACGTCGATGCGCCGAGCGAAATCGCGTTGTAGCGCACGAGCTGCGGCTGCTTGGTGACGACGTTGATCATGCCGCCCGGGTCCATCAGCCCGTACAGCAGCGAGGTCGGCCCCTTCAGCACCTCGACGCTGTCGACCGCCGCGTTGAACGCACGGCCCTGCACGAGCGGCATACCGTTCTGCATGATCGAGCCGTCGCGGTTGCCGCCGAAGCCGCGCTTCATGATCGTGTCCTGCGTACCCGCGAGCGTGTTGCCCTGCGTGATGCCGCTCACGTTGCCGAGCGCGTCGTCGAGATTGCGCGGACGCTGGTCGCGCAACACTTGCGCGGGCACGATGTTGACGGCCTGCGCGGTGTCGAGCAACGGAATCTCCGAGCGCAGCACGCCGGCTTCCTTCGGCGCGCGATAGCTTTCGGCACGCAATGCGCTGGAGCGCACGTTGATCGCCGGCAGCTCGGCGGCCGGTGCGATGCCGGCCGCCACGGACCGCGCGACCGAGCCGTCCGCGCGCATCAGCGTGTAGCCGCCGCCCGGCTGGCGCAGCGCGACGAGCCCCGTGCCGGCCAGCAGGCGATCGAATGCGCCGTCGACGTCGAACCGGCCGCGCACGCCGCCGCTCGTCAGGCCCGTCGTCATGTCGGCCGGAAACGCGAGCAGGATGCCCGCCTCGCGCCCGAACCGGTTCAGCGCCGCCTCGAGCGGGCCGGCTGGAATGTCGAACGCGCGGCGCGACGCACGCTGCGCGGCGGGTGCCGCATCGGCATCGGTGTCGGCCAGCGCGGGCAGCGGCAGCAGCGCCGACAACAGGACGGCGCCGGCCAGGCGGCAGGCAAGACGGCCCGTCGCGGCCGCGCGCGGCAGATGACGGGCGGGCGCCGGACGGCGCCGATACGTGAGACGGATGGAAACCATGATCGGAGAGTCGGTGGACGATGGGCCAGTGCTGCTTTCAATACCCATGTCACGCGAACATCGAGAAACAGCTCAGGTCGGCGAAGATTTTTTTCGGTGGGCTCACGAACGGGCCGGCACGACCGTCGCCCAGTAGCGCGTCAGGTAGTGGACATCGATCGGCAGCGTCGCCTTCAACGTGTCGAGCACGCGTGCCGGATCGTCGAGCGGATAGGTGCCCGACACACGCAGGTCGGCCACGGCCGCATCGCAGCGCAGGCTGCCGCGCCGATAACGGTCGAGCTCGGCGACGAGGTCGGCCAGCCGCATGCGCGACGCGACGAGCATGCCGCCCGTCCACGCGGACGCATTCGGATCGAGCGGCGCGGGCACGCCGATCGCATCGCGCGTGAAGTCCGCGCCCTCTCCCGCCGCGATCACGCGCGTGCCGGCCGTCGCGTCGACCGGCTGCACGCGCACCGCGCCGGCGAACACTTCGACGCGCGTCGCGCCGTCGCGTTGCCGCACCGCGAAGCGCGTGCCGAGCGGCTGCAACTCGCCTTGCGCGGTCGCGACGACGAGCGGCCGCGCGGGGACGCGATCGTCATGTCCGCTCGTCACCATGATCGTGCCGCGCAGCAGGCGCAGGCGGCGCGCCGCGTCGTCGAAATGCACGTCGAGCGCCGTGTCGGTATCGAGCACGACGACCGTACGATCCGCGAGCGTCACCGTGCGCTGCTCGCCCACTGCCGTGCGCAGGTCGGCCGGCCAGATCGCCGCGCGCCGCGCGGGCTCGGCCATCCATGCGGCACCGCCCGCGAACAGCAGCACGGCCAGCGCCTTGACGGCCGCGCGACGGCGGCCCGCCCGCGGCGGCAGCAGCGCCGCGTGCGCGGCCTGCGGGTCGAGCCCGGCCGCGAGCCGGCCGAAGCGGCCCTGCATCGTTTCGATATGACGCCATGCTGCATCGTGCGACGGATCCTCCGCACGCCAGCGCGCGAGCGCGGCGGCGAACGCGTCGTCGGTGCGGCCCGACTGCCGGTCGACCCACCATTCGACTGCGCGGCGTGCAACGTGCGGTGGCACCGACGGTGCGTGTGGAGCGGCCATCGTCAGGCCGCCATCGCGAAGAAGCACTGCGTGCCGGCCTTCACGAGATAACGCTTCACCGTCGCGAGCGACACGCCGAGTTCACGCGCGATCTCGGCCTGCGTGAGCCCGTCGAGCTGCGCGAGCAGGAACGCACGCTTCGCCGCGAGCGGCAGGCCGTCGAGCAGTCGATCGATTTCGAGCAGCGTCTCGAGCACGACGGCCCGCTCTTCCGGCGACGGCGCATACGCTTCGGGGCGCTGTGCCAGCACATCGAGATACGCCCGCTCGATCTGCTCGCGCCGCCAGTGATTGCTCAGCACGCGCTGCGCGACCGTCGTCAGGAACGCGCGCGGCTCGTCGGCGCCGATCGGCTCGTCGCGTGCAAGCAGGCGCATGAAGGTGTCGTGCGCGAGATCGGCCGCGCGGTGCGCGCAGCCGAGCTTCCGGCTCAGCCAGCCGCGCAGCCACGCGTGGTGGCCGGCATAGAGGGCGTCGATTTCTCGATGGAGGGACAGCTTGTCAGCGGACATGGCCGGGTTCCGGGTGCGCAGGCGTCAACGATTCTGTAAATGAGAATGATTATTATATACAAAAGTAAGCCTGCGCCCCCGGTTTCGATGCGCGCCGGTGCGCGCAGCCGCGATCAGGTCGCGGCGTGATGGTGGCGCCGCGATGCCGGCGCCGGCCGCGGACGATACGTCCCTAACACACCCGTCACATCGCGGCCAATTTCAATTCATTCAATAATTATTTGATGGATCAATGACAATATTCGGACCGTCGCCATTCCCCCATCGATTGCGCGCGATTGTCACGGGATATGCAAGACGCAATGAACAAATCGCGAAATGACAACCCATTGATACGCGACCATCAATAATTCAAATCCCTCAATAGTTCATTTCGGAGGACGCCTCTGTCTGCGTCAGACCACAAAAGAGAATTTCATTTTTGCCGTTTTATTCCGGCTCTGTAGTCTCCTGCCATTCCGGATCACGAACACGAGCGCAATGCGCAAGGAGATGAAATGAAACGCACGACCCTCTCGCTGATTTCGATCGCGTCATTCGCGGCGATTCCGGTCGCACATGCGCAATCGAGCGTCACGCTGTACGGCGTGATCGACACGTCGATCACCTACGTGAACCATGCGCAGGGCAAGGACAATGCGTGGATGCTCGGCAACAGCAGCGCGGGCAACCTGGCCGGCAGCCGCTGGGGCGTGAAAGGCACCGAGGATCTCGGCGGCGGGCTGAAGGCGCTGTTCCAGCTCGAGGACGGCTTCGACCCGAGCAACGGCCGGCTGGGCCAGGGCGGCCGCATGTTCGGCCGTCAGGCGTTCGTCGGCCTGACGAGCGAGCGCTACGGCACGCTCACGTTCGGCCGCCAGTACGATCCGCTCGTCGATCTCGTGCAGGGCATCACCGCCGACAACTACCTGGGCAGCGTGTTCGCGACGCCGGGCGACGTCGACAACTACGACAACAGCTTCCGTGTCGACAACGCGGTGAAGTACACGTCGGCCGTCTATTCGGGCCTGCAGTTCTCGACGATGTACTCGTTCGGCGGCATTGCCGGCAGCACGGGCGCCGCGCAGTCGTACTCGGCCGCCGTGTCGTACAACAACGGGCCGTTCAGCGTCGCGGGCGGCTACTTCCATGCGACCAACAGTCCCGCATCGAACGGCCTGCGCACCGGCTGGACCAGCTCGTCGGACGGCACGTTCGACGGCCCGATCAACAATGGCTATGCGAGCGCCCACTCGATCGGCATCGCGCGCGTCGCGGGCCAGTACGTCGCCGGCCCGTTCACGTTCGGCCTCGGCTACAGCAACGCGCAGTACCGCCGCGACGCGAGTTCGGCGTTCGGCTCGAACGAGCACTACAACACGGGGCAAGGCTTCGTGAACTACCAGGCGACGAATGGGCTGCTGGTCGGTGTCGGCTACAGCTATACGCGCTCGGGCGGCGACACGTCGGCCACCTATCACCAGGTCTCGGCAGGCGCCGACTACAACCTGTCGAAGCGCACCGACGTCTACCTGACCGCGGCGTACCAGCATGCGAGCGGCCAGACCGGCGACGGCAAGGGCGGCTCGATGGCCGCGCAGGCGTCGATCGGTTCGTACGGTTATGCGGGGACGAGTTCGCAGACGATGGTCAACCTCGGGCTGCGTCACCGCTTCTGATGTAAAACGGCCGGCTTCGCGCGGCGCAGGCCGGTCGCATCCGCATTGCGCACGCGGCGGCTTCGGCCGCCGTCGTTCTTTGCCGCTTTTATTCGAGCCGGGCAAGGATTGCCCGGTGAAATCCCGTTCACGGCATTCAATCCCGTGCTTACGGCACGGCTGACGCAATGCGTCAGGTTCCGATCACCGTCATCGTCCTGATATTCATCGAAAATCCAGCCATTTTTACCGATCAGGCGTCGTCAGGCCGCGTGATCCGACGCGATAAAAATGCGTGGCGAACGCGTGCACAAATGCAAAGGAAAGTTTGACGCGAGCCATTTGCCTCCCCGCTATGGCACACTTCGCGTCTGCGTAATTTCCTTGCACCGGGCGGCCGGATTCCGCCCCAACCTGCCATGCCGCGTCATACCACCCGTTCGATCAGCCGCGAAACGCTGAAAATCGCCTCGACGATCGCGATGTCGTGCGCGCTGCACGGCGTCGCGCGGGCCGATTGCCTCGACGACGCGGCCGCGTTCCAGCACGTGAGCGTCAGCCTGATGCGCGGCATCGCGCAGGTCGAATCGGGGATGAATCCGCGCGCCGTCAACACGAATACGAACGGCACGGTCGACATCGGGCTCATGCAGATCAACAGCACGTGGCTGCCGACGCTCGCGCGCGAGGGCATCACGCGGGAAAGCCTGTTCGATGCGTGCACGAACGCGTATGTCGGTGCGTGGATCCTGTCGCAGAACATCCGCCAGCTCGGCCCGAACTGGAACGCGATCGGCGCATATAACTCCGCCTCGCCAGACAAGCGCCTCGCGTATGCGCGCAAGGTCTATGATGCAATCCGGACCATGCCGGATTCGCCCGATACTCCCATGCCTATCCTGCCCCCCTCTTTTACGCCGCCGCAACAGGCCGAGGCGTACAACCCGTTCGCGAGCCTGAGCGTGTCCGCGCCGCCGGTCACGCGTCCGCGCACGATATCGTCGGCTCCGCCGCCTCCGCCGCAGGGCGGCCCCGCCGGCCCGGCCGGCTCGTACAACTTCGGCTGGACGGTCACGGGTGCGGACCAGGCGAAGCCGACCCAGGTATTCGACGACGGCGCGCGAGTCTACGTGCAGTTCAGCGACATGAAGCACGTGCCGGCGATCTTCACCGAGACGTCGAGCGGGCGCGTGCTGATGTCGTGGGAGCTGCAGTTTCCGTATGCCGTCCTGACGCGTCCCGCGCAAACGTTGATCTTTCAGCTCGGGCCGTTCGAGGCGCGTGCGCAGCGGGGTGCGGCGGCCGCGGGCATGACCGCGCAGGGCGGCACGACAGGTACGGCATCGACCTCGGCATCGAAGAAGTCGGCCAGTACGGCCGCGAATGCGGCGAAGAACACGGCACCTGATACGGCAGCGAAACGCACGGCGTCGGCCGATGCGCTGTGGTACCTGAATACGCCGTCGACGTCGGGAACGGCGGCGGCCTCGCCTTCGACCGCGAACGTTCCCGCCACACTGCCGACAGCCATCACGTCGAACACGCCGCCGCCCGCGCCGGCTCAAGCACCGGCTGCGGCCGCTCAGCCGTCGCGCGCCAGCGCGGACGCGCTGTGGTACATCTCGAAGTAACGCGCGTCCGATCGCACGCGCGGCGCGGCGCTCACTGGTCCGCGGTCGGCCGCAGTTCGGGCGCGTTCATGTCGCCCACCCATTGCAGTTCGGCCGTGCCGTTCTTCCTGAAGTACACGCGCAGATAACGCGGCGCCGACCGTCACCCGCGCCGCACCCAGATCACTTTCCCGTCGCGAATACCGAGGTCGCGGCGCTCCTGCCGATAATCCATCGTGCCCGGCAACGACTTGCCGTCGCGCTCGAGCACGCGCCACAGGCAACCGTCGAGCAGCGCGGCCGCATCGGCCTCGGTCTTGCCGATCAGCGCGTCGTCCGGTGTGGCGTCGGCCTTGCACACCTGCGCGGGGATCGGAGCCGCGCCGCCGGCGGTGGCGTTGGGGTGCTTCGTGTTCATGTCGGCACATCCTGACAAAGTTGCACCAGCAACGAGTGCAACGAGCATCGCGATCGTGTTCTTCATCGTTTTCTCCGTGTCGCGGCCCGGCGGTCCATGTGCGGCATTCATGCACGACCGGGCATCGCATGCGTGATCGGTACCGCACGCGGCCGGCCGTTTCCTGATGGAGCCAGCCAGCGATTGGCGGCCTTTCGCGACCCGGCCGAGCCGCCTCGGTGCCTCTGAGTCGCAGGCCCGGCATGACGCCGAACCCGCCAGCATGTTACCGCACGCTGACAGGCGTGCCGGCTTGTGCATCAAGGATGCGCGCCCGGTCGCGCATGTCGCGGCACCCCGCTCAGAACTTGTACGTCACGCCCGCAATCCCGTAATAGTTGCTGCGCGACTGGACGATCGGGCTGTCGCCGGAGCGGCCGAGCAGCCGCGTCACGCCGCCCGTCGCAAGTACCGACCAGTGCTGCGACAGCGTCCAGTTCCATGCGACCGCCATCGACGCGCTGTCGATCCCGCCGCTCACCGAATACGGCCGGAACCGGCTCGTCATCGACTGCGCGTCGGTCACGCCGTAGAACGTCTGCGTATAGCGCCCCGATCCCGCGTGCACGGTGCCCGTCACGATGATCTCGTGCTGCGACGTCTTGAACACCGGCACCGCGAGATCCATGTGCCCCGACACGCCGCGCGACGTGTGCGTCACCGGCGTATCGATCGTGACGCTCAGTTCCGCCGCATTGAAAAGCGTCACGCCCGCGCGCACGCCGACGAGCACCGAGCCCGGAATCCGGCCCATGCCCTTCAGGTAGTCGGAGCCCGGCAGGTCGAAGCGGTTCTCGTCCGCGCGGCCAGCGTCGTAGTTCACGGCCGCCGACACGAACACGCCATGCGGCAGGTCCAGCCGGTAGCCGGCGCCCTGCGTGCTGTCGACGAAGAAGCCGTTGCCGAACGTCGCGGAGAACGACGGCGCAACGACGCCGCGATACTGTTTGCTGCCCTGGTAGCGCGGTGCGACTCCACCGCCGAACGACAACGAATACTGGTTTTCCGCGTGGGCGGCGGCGGCAAGGGTCAGGCCGGCGAGCGGCATGCAATAGCGAGAGCGGCGGAGTAATGGGCGCACAATATTGAGATAAGAGTGACGGAGCCAGCAGTCTAGGTGCCGCCTTGCGCCGAGACTGTCCTGAATCTGCGGAGAATCTGTGCTCAATTGTGTTTGATTGTTCGAGATTGTCGTCCTGCTCCCCAGCCCTTCGGTACGCCGGATAGAATTCGCGTGCCGCGCCGCCCCATCAGCCTGCCAGGTGCGAGATGGCGCGTGCATCCAGAGGAGACCATGAACGAAAACCCGCTCAAATACCGTGTGCTGCTGATCGAGGACGACGACCGTCTCGCGCAGCTCGTCCGCGAATATCTCGACGGCTACGAATTCGCGGTGACGGTCGTGCGGCGCGGCGACCTCGCCGTCGCGGCCGTGCGCGAGCACCAGCCGGCCCTCGTGATCCTCGACCTGATGCTGCCGAACCTCGACGGGATGGAAGTCTGCCGGCGCATCCGCGCGTTCACCAACGTCCCCGTGCTGATCCTGACCGCGCGCGCGGATGTCTACGACCAGGTTGCCGGCCTCGAGACCGGCGCCGACGACTACGTGACGAAGCCGATCGAGCCGCGCGTGCTCGTCGCGCGCGCCCGTGCGCTGTTGCGCCGCGCGCAGCCGGCTGCCGCCGAAGCGCCCGTCGCCGCGCCGGAGGCACTCGTGTTCGGCGAACTGACGATCTCGCCGCCGAACCGCACCGTCACGTGGCGCGGCGAGCCGGTCGACCTGAAGACGGCCGAATTCAACCTGCTGCTGATCCTCGCGCGCGCGGCCGGCACCGTGCTGAGCCGCGACGACATCCTGAAGCAGTTGCGCGGGATCGAATTCGACGGACTCGACCGCTCGGTCGACTCGGGCATCTCGAAGCTGCGCCGCCGGTTCGAGGATGCATCATCGGAGCCGCACAAGATCAAGACGATCTGGGGTCGCGGCTATCTGTTCAGCCCTTCCGCGTGGGACGAATAAATGCTGCGCCCGTTGCTCAGGCTGTACCTCATCGTGATCGTATGCGTCGCCGCGTCGATCATGTTCATCCAGCTGGCGTTCGACCGGATCTTCTATGAACGCGTCGCGCAGGCGCAGCGCGACTCGCTGACGACCTATTCGTTCGTGCTGAACGACTACCTCGAGCGCCATCCGGGCGCGCAGCGCGAGCTCGCGCTGCGCGAACTCGCACTGCACGGCAACGAAGGATTCGGCTTCATGTCGATGGCCGACGCGCGCGCACAACTCAGCGGCGCGCCGCTGCGCGATCTCGATGCCGGCAGGATCGCGATCAGCTACAACGGCAAGGATTACTACATGCCGCTCGCGGACGGCTCCGTGCTGCATGCGCGCCCGATCGAGCCGCCGGACCTCGACATCCGGATCTATGCGTACCTGTTGCTCGCGCTCGCGGCGCTGTTTGCGGTAGCGCTGTGGATTCACTATCACTGGCGCGACATTCGCAGGCTGCAGGATGCCGCGCGCGCATTCGGCGCCGGCACGCTGTCGACGCGCATGAAGCTGTCGGGCAAGTCGAACATCTACGAGCTGTCGAAGCAGTTCAACGACATGGCGGAGCGCATCGAGGCGTCGATCAAGCAGCAGCGCGAAATGATGCACGGCATCTCGCATGAACTGAAGACGCCGCTCGCCCGGCTCGAGTTCGGGCTCGCGCTGCTCGCCGAGCCCGACGAAACGGGACGGATGCGCGAACGCCGCGACGCGCTGCGGCGCGACGTGCGCGAACTCGACGAACTCGTCACCGAGCTGCTGACGATCGGCCGGCTCGAACAAGGTGCGAGCGAACTCGCGCCGATGGAAATCGTCGTCGATGCGCTGATCGACAGCGTCGCCGGCAACGTCGCGAACGATGTCGCCGATCGCGGGATCACACTCGACGTGTCGGCGCTCGGTGCGCCCGCGACCCACGTGTGCGATCCGAAGCTCGTCGCCCGCGCGCTGCTGAACCTGATCCGCAACGGCGCACGCTATGCGTCGCACAAGGTCCTGCTGGCCGCCGCCAGCGACGCGACCGGCGCGCTCGTGCTCAGCGTCGACGACGACGGCCCCGGCATTCCGGCCGCCGAACGCGCGCGCGTGTTCGAACCGTTCCAGCGGCTCGACTCCAGCCGCGACCGGCAGACCGGCGGCTTCGGGCTCGGGCTCGCGATCGTGCGGCGCGTCGCGCAGGTGCACGGCGGCGACGTGCGGCTCGAGGATTCGCCGCTCGGCGGCGCACGCTTCGTCATCACGCTGCCCGCGCTGACACTGCCGGACAGTCTCTTCGACGTCACGGGCACCGACTCACGTGCCACCACGCCCGCCGAAGGCAAGCGCGCGGCCACGCCGTTGCGATGACAGGCGCGGCAGGCAGCCTCCCCGTCCCCGCCTGACCGGACGTGACGGGAATGCACCGCTCAGCGGCGGCGCAGCAGCGCGACGAAGAACAGGCTGCCGAACAGCGCGGTGACGATGCCGATCGGCAAATCCTCCGGCGCCGCGAGCGTGCGGGCCGCGACATCGGCCCATACGAGCAGGATCGCGCCCGTCAGCGCGGCAACCGGCAGCAGCCGGCCATGCTCGGCGCCGACGACGCGCCGGCACAGATGCGGCGTCACGAGCCCGACGAAGCCGATCGCACCGCTCACCGCGACCATCGCGCCCGTCGCGAACGATGCGACGACGAACACCTCGCGCCGCATCCGCGCGCTCGGCACGCCGAGCGACGCCGCGGCGACATCGCCCGACATCAGCGCATTCAGTTCGCGCCGTCGCGCGTACAGTGCGCCGCCGGCGAGCACCGCACACACGGCCGGCACCGGCAGCAAGTCCCAGCGTGCGAGCCCGACGCCGCCGAGCATCCAGAACAGCACCGATGACGCGGCACGCTGGTCGCCGAGATACAGCAGCAGGTTGCCGAACGCGGCCATCATGAACGACACCGACACGCCCGCGAGCAGCAGCCGGTCCGATTCGAGCCGGCCGCCGCGGTGAGCGAGCGCGACGACGCACGCGGTTGCCGCGAGCGCACCCGCGAACGCGGCGGCCGACAGCGTGAACGGGCCGAACGCCGCGCCGACCATCACCGTGACCGCGACGGCGCCGAGCATCGCGCCCGCGCTCACGCCGAGCAGGTGCGGATCGGCCAGGCGATTCGCAGTGGCCGCCTGCAACGCGACGCCGACCGCCGCCAGCGTCGCGCCGACGATCGCGGCCAGCAGCGCGCGCGGCATCCGGATCAGCCACACGATGCTGTCGTCGCCCGCGCCCGCCGCGAACGCGCCGGCCCCGCCGAACGCCGACGCGATGTGCGCGGCGACGATCCGCACCGCGGCCGGCATCGCGATCGGCGCCGGACCGAACGCGGCCGATACGACGATCGACACGATCAGCAGCACTGCCAGCGCCGGCAGCACGACGCGCATGCCGGGTCGCGACGCCCGTCCGCGCACGCTCATCGCGCCGGCCCGGTGAACGCGGCCGGATGCAGCGCACGCGCGAGCGTCTCGACGGCCGCGACGTTCTCGGGCCCCGGCGTCGCCGCATCGTACGGAATCACGACGAAGCGCCGGTCGCGGATCGCGGCCATGCGCGCGAGCGCCGGCTGGCTCAGCAGGAACTGCTGCTTCTGCGCGGCCGTCACCGCCGAATAGTCGACGATCACGATCGCCTGCGGATCGCGCGCGACCACGCTCTCCCAGCTCACCTGCGTCCAGCTGCGCGGCAGGTCGTCCATCACGTTGCGCGCGCCGGCCGCCGCCAGCAACGCGGTCGGCATCGCAAGGCCGCCCGCGGTCATCGGCTTGTCGGTGCCGCTGTCGTAGACGAACACCCGCAGCGGCGCCGGCTGCCCGATCGCGCGCGACACCGCCGCGAGCCGCGCACGCATCGCGGCGACGACCTGCGCGGCGCGCGCATCGATGCCGAAGATCCGGCCGAGATTGTTCAGGTCGCGGAACACGTCGTCGAACGACGCGGCCGACTGCTTCATCACGTGCGAGCACGATTCGGTCAGCTCATAGGTACGAATGCCGAACGGCGCGAGCGTCGCGGGCGTCACGGGGCCGCCGACATGCATGCCGTAGTTCCAGCCCGCGAGATAGAAGTCGGCGCGCGCGGCGGCCAGCACCTCGAGCGACGGATACTGGCTCGCCAGTTCGGGGACCCCGCGCAATGCGTCGCGTACGCGCGCGGTGCCCGTCTTCCAGCCGCCGATGCCCGTATAGCCGACGAGCCGGTCCTTCAGGCCGAGCACGAGCATCATCTCGGTCAGGTTGACGTCGTTGCTGACCGCGCGCGTCGGCGCGCGCTCGAACGTCACGTCGCGGTCGCAACTGCGCACGGTGACGGGATAGGCGCCGGCGTGAGCGGCGGCGCAGCCGAGCACGGCGGCGGCAAGCAGCCGGCGTGCGACAAAGGACACTGGAAACGGCATGGCGATCATTCCGGATGGAGCGGCGTGATGCGCGGCCGGCCCGAGACGGGATGCCGGTCGACGAGCACGGCAACGCCGAACACGTCGCGCAGCAGCGCTTCGGTCAGCACGTCGCCGGGCGCGCCTGACGCGACGACCCGGCCGTGCGCGAGCACGTGGAGCCGATCGCAGTATGCGGCCGCGAGATTGAGGTCGTGAATCGTCGCGAGCGTCGCGATGCGGAGGCGGCGCACGCGTGCAAGCAGTTCGAGCTGGTGACGCAGGTCGAGATGGTTGGTCGGTTCGTCGAGCAGCAGCAGTTCGGGCTGCTGAGCAAGCGCGCGGGCCAGCAGCGCACGCTGCTTCTCGCCGCCCGACAGCGACGCGAAGCGTTGCGCGCGGCGCTCGACGAGGCCGACGTCGTGCAGCGCGGCGTCGACGATCCGGCGATCGTCGGCCGACTCCGCATCGAACGGCCGCTTGTGCGGCGTGCGGCCCATGCCGACCAGCTCGTCGACCGTCAGCCCGAAATCGTCCGGCGTCTCCTGCTGCAGCACCGCGATGCGCTGCGCGACCGCGCGCGGCCGCATGCGCCATACGTCCTGCGCATCGAGCGCAACACTGCCCGCGTCGGGCCGCGCGTAGCGGAATATGCAGCGCAGCAGGCTCGTCTTGCCGCTGCCGTTCGGGCCGACCAGCCCGACGAACTCGCCTTCGGCAACCGTCAGCGTCACCGAATCGAGCACGTCGATCGCGCCGCCGGGAGACCAGCTCACGCGTTCGATGTCGAGCATGTGGGTGACGGGATGCACGTCGCGCCGCACTAGAAGCGCATCGTCGCGACGAGCTCCGCCGAGCGCGACGGGCCGAGCAGCCATTGCTCGCCGCCGTTCGACGTCGTCACCGCGTACGTGCGGTTCGCGAGATTGCGCAGATACAGCGCGAGCTCGGTGCGCGACGTCGGCTGCCAGCGCAGCGACGCATCGAACACCGTGTAGGACGGTACCTGCAGGCGGTTCGCATCGTCGCCGTAGGTCGCGCCGACGTAGCGCACGCCCGCATTCGCCTGCCAGCGCTCGGCGAACGCCCAGCCGAGCCACAGGTTCGCGGTCTGCTGCGGCACGTTGGACGGCACGTTGCCGGCCTGCGATACCGTCGCACCGCCGGCAGCCTGGTTGAATTCGTCGTAGCGAGCGCGCAGCAGCGCGACGTTCGCATCGATCGTCCAGCCGTACGGCAGCCGCGCACCGCCCGTCAGCTCGACGCCGCGCGACGATTGCCGGCCGACCTGCCGACGCAGCGCCGGATTGAACGGATCGGCGCTGAGCAGGTTGCGCTTCGTGATGTCGTACACGGCGAACGTCCAGTACGCGCGGCCGTCGAGCAGCGTCTGCTTGAGTCCGGCCTCCCATTGTTCGCCGGTCGCGAGCCGGTAGTTCGCCTGCGACGCGGACAGCGTCACGAGCGAGCCGACACCCTCCGCGCCCGTCGTGTACTGCGCGTACGCGCTGAGGGTCGGTGCGACTTCGAACACGAAACCGGTGCGCCAGCCGACGTTCGCGAAGCGCTTGTCGAAGCCCGCGCCGGTCGCCGCCTGCTCGCGGCTGAATGCGATGTGGTCGTAGCGCAGGCCGCTCACCCACGCGAGCCGCGCCAGCACTTCGAGCCGGTTCTCCGCGAACACCGCGGCCTGCCTTGCGCGCGTGCTGAACTGCGGCACCGTCGGGTCGGGGCTCGTGAATGTACCGGGATCGAAGCCGTGCGCGGGCACCGTCGATTCGCCGCCGTATGGCGAGTTGTTGATGCCGCTGAACGTGATCTGGCTGAACTCCGTGCCGACGACGAAGCGGTTCGCACGACCGAACAGCGTGCCGTCGAAGCGCGCGCTCAGCCGGTCGCCGATCTGCCGCTGGTGGTGGCCGATGTCGAGATAGTCGCTGCGCGTGACCAGGCCCGTCGCGCGATCGAGCGCGTACGATTCCGCATTGCGCCAGTGGCGGTTCGACGTCAGGTAGTAGAGCTGGTTGTCGATCGTCACGCCGGCCGCGGGCCGATAGCTCGCCGACAGGCGCGTCCACTGGTCGTAGTACGCCATCGTCGCGTCGCCGACGTTGTAGTTGAGCTTGCGCAGCGACGGATCGAGCACGCCGTTCGGTGCCGGCACACCGTAGTACGTGGCCGGCATCTGGCGGCCGTAGTCGTAGTCGAGCGTCAGCGTGAGCTGCGGGCTCACGTCGAATTTCAACGCGCCGCCGATGGCCGTCGTGTGCGTATCGGCCCGTTCGGCGAGGCCGTTCGCGCGCGCATCGCTTGCGTAGAAACGGTATGACGCCCGCGGGCCGAGTGCGCCCGTCGTATCGAACGCAAAGCGCTTCGCACCGTCGGGGCCAACGCCTGCCTGCAGCGTCGTCTCGCGCGTGCGCTGCGGCCGCTTCGGCACCACGTTCACGACGCCGCCGATCGCGCCTTCGCCGTACAGCACCGACGCGGGGCCGCGCAGCACCTCGATACGCTCGACCGACCACGTATCGAACGGAAACGTGATCGTGCCGGCCGCCGGCATCAGCCGCACGCCGTCGAGCAGCGTCGCCACCGATTCCTGTCCGCTGAAACCGCGCACGCTCAATGCGGTGCCACCATTGCCCGGCGCCATCGCACTCGAAAAGCCGGCCGTGCGCGTCACCGCGTCGAGCACCGTGCGATCGCCTCGGGCCTCGATCGTGGCGGCCGTGACGGTTTCCACGCTCGCGGGTGTATCGAGGCTGGCCAGCCCGAGCCGCGAGCCCGTTTCGAGCGGCTGCGTCAGCGGATCCGCCGGCGCGGATGACGCTGTGACCTTGATGGCCGGCAGCGCGTGCCGGTCGTCCGTCACGGGTGCCGCGGCTTCGGCGGCCAGCGCGCCCGACGTGGCCATCGCGCAGCCGAGCAGCGCCGTGCAGCTGCGCGCCGCGCGTGCGCGCCAGGCGCCCGAGTTGCGGCGCGGCGCGGCATGGTGCCGCTCCCCGCGCGCCGGATGGTTTCCGGATTTCTTCACGTCGTATCGATCTTGGTTGGGTGCCGTCGCCGCGCGCCGGCGACGAAAACCTCGGATGATACATTATATCAACTTGATTCGTCAGGAATTTGTCAGCTTTCCGCCGCCGTACCAAGCGGCTACGGCGGGAAACTGAACTGCACCCACAGCTTGTCGCCGGCCTGCGATCAGCGGCCGACTTCCTTCCATTTGCGCGCGAACCCGAGGCGTTCGAATCGCTCGATCAGGAACTCGGTGAAGACGCGGATCTTCGCCGGCTGGTGACGACGGCTCTGGTACGCGATGTTGACGGTGAGCGCCGGCAGTTGCCAGTCGGTGAGCACCGGCATCAGCTTCCCCGCGACGATGTCGTCATGGATGATGTAGAGCGGCTGGATCAGGATGCCGAGCCCGGCGAGCGCGGCCGCGCGGATCACCTGCCCTTCGTTCGCATCGAGCACGCTCTTGATCGTGACCGACTGCGTCTTCGCGCCGTGACGGAAATGCAGCACGTACGGATCGTTCGCGAGGTTGTAGACCAGCAGCCGGTGGTCGCGCAGTGCGTCGGGCGTCGCCGGCGTGCCGTGCTTCGCCAGATATCCGGGCGACGCGGCCAGCACGCGCCGCGTCTCGGCGAGCTTGCGCACGGTGATGCCCGAATCGGCCTCGTGCTCGCGCGTGCGGATCGCCACGTCGATGCCGGCCTCGATGAAATCCGGGTAGCGGTTCGCCGCGATGATCTGCACGTTCAGGTTCGGGTAGCGCCGGTGAAACTCCGGCAGCGCGGGTGCGATATAGATCGACGCGAACGACACCGACGCAGTCACGCGCAGCGTGCCGGCCGGGTTGACGCTCGCCTCGTTGACGGCCGCATCGGCCTCCGACAGCTCCGTCAGGATCACGACGCAACGCCGGTGGTACTCGTGCCCCGCATCGGTGAGCCACAGGCGGCGCGTGGTGCGCTCGACGAGCCGCGCGCCCAGCCGCTCTTCCAGCGCATTCAGGCAGCGGCTCGCCGCCGCGCTCGACATGCCGAGCCGTTCGGCGGCCTTCGACAGGCTGCCCAGTTCAGCCACCTGCACGAAAAATTCGATCTGCGTCCACTTGTCCATGCGTTCGATTCTTCCACCTGGCGGAGAACAAAACTCCTCCAAACCCTCTTTTTTACGTTTCCGGGAGGAATTAAGGTTACGTCAACGCGCTATCGAACGACATCAGGAGACACCCCCTATGCGCAATCTCAACGAAGACACCATCACGCAGGCCGTGATCGCGTCGCTCTCCGGCTGTCGCGACGAGCGGCTGCGCACGGTGATGACGAGCCTCGTCCAGCACCTGCATTCGTTCGCCCGCGAGACGAAGCTCACCGAGGCCGAATGGCAAGCCGCGATCGGCTTCCTGACGGCGGTCGGCCATATCACCGACGACAAGCGCCAGGAGTTCATCCTGCTGTCCGACGTGCTCGGGCTATCGACGCTCGTCACCGCGCAGAACCATGCGAAACCGGCCGGCTGCACCCAGGCGACCGTGTTCGGCCCGTTCTACGTCGACGGCAGTCGCGAGTTCGCGATGTTCGACGACATCGCGAACGGCGCATGCGGCGAGCCCTGCTTCGTGTCCGGCCAGGTGCGCGGCATCGACGGTATGGCCGTCGCGAACGCGTCGCTGGAAGTCTGGCAAGCCGACGAGGACGGCCATTACGACGTGCAGCAGCCGGACGACGACGGGTCCGTCACGCATCGCGCGCGCGGGCGGCTGCGCAGCGGCGCCGACGGTCGTTACGCGTTCCGCTCGATCCTCGCCGAGCCGTATCCGATTCCGCACGACGGCCCCGTCGGCGCGATGCTCGATGCGCTCGGCCGCCACCCGTGGCGCCCCGCGCACCTGCACTTCATGATCGAAGCGCGCGGCTACGAAACGCTGATCACGCACGTGTTCCGCGACGGCGATCGCTATCTCGACTCCGACGCGGTATTCGGCGTGCGCTCGACGCTCGTCGCCGACTGGGTGCGGCATGCGCCGGGCCTCGCGCCCGACGGATCGCGGATGGACACGCCGTTCTACACGCTCGACTACGACTTCGTGCTGAATCGCGCGGAGCGTGCCGCATGATCCGGCACGTCGTGATGTGGAACGTTGCCGGCGCAACCGACCACGAGCGCGCGGCAGCACGCGCCAGCGTCAAGACGGCCTTTGAAAGCCTGCGCGGCCGGATTCCCGGCATGATGCACCTCGAGGTCGGTGCGGAGTAACCACAACATGAACTTCATCCATCAGGCGCGTCCGGCACGCGTCGTCTTCGGCGCTGGCAGCCTGCAACATCTCGAACGCGAAGTACTGGAACTCGGCGCACAGCGCGCGATCGTGCTCTGCACACCTGGGCAGCGCGACCTCGCGCAACGCATCGTCGACCGGCTCGGCGCACGTGCCGCCGGGCTGTACGATCGCGCGACGATGCACGTGCCGATCGAAATCGCCCGCGATGCGCAGGCGTTTGCGCGGTCATCCAACGCCGATTGCGCGATCGCGATCGGCGGCGGTTCGACGATCGGCCTCGGCAAGGCGATCGCGCTCGAAAGCAGCCTGCCGATCCTCGCGATACCGACGACGTATGCCGGCAGCGAAATGACGCCGATCTACGGCCTGACCGAAGGCGGTCTCAAGCGCACGGGCACCGATGCGCGCGTGTTGCCGAAAACGGTGATCTACGATCCCGAACTCACCGTGACGCTGCCGGTCGAGCTGTCGGTGACGAGCGGCCTCAATGCGATCGCGCACGCGGCGGAAGGCCTGTACGCAAACAATACGAATCCGGTCATGAGCCTCGTCGCCGAAGAAGGCATTCGCGCGCTGGCGCGCGGCCTGCCCGGCGTACGCCGCAACGCGGCCGATCTCGACGCGCGCGGCGACGCACTCTACGGCGCGTGGCTGTGCGGGATGGTGCTCGGCAACGTCGGCATGGCGCTGCATCACAAGCTCTGTCACACGCTCGGCGGCAGCTTCAATCTGCCGCACGCGCCGACCCACACGGTCGTGCTGCCGCATGCGCTCGCGTACAACGCGGCGCATGCGCCGGACGCGATGCAGCGGATCGCCCGCGCGCTCGGGACGAACGACGCCGCACGCGGCGTCTACGCGCTGGCACTCGACAACGGCGCACCGGTCTCGTTGAAGGCGATCGGCATGCAGGAGGCCGATCTCGATCGCGCAGCCGATATCGCGGCGGCCAATCCGTACTGGAACCCGCGCCCGATCGAACGGGACGGCCTGCGCGCGCTGCTGCAGGATGCCTTCGACGGCAGCCTGCCGGGGTCGACCGCGCGCTGAGCCGCAGTCTGGCCCGATGGCGAGCACACGATCTACAACCACGCGTCCGAGCACACCGCGTTCGTGTGCGACTGGTTCGTCGAGCGGCTGACGCGGGCGTGACGACACGCGGCGGCGGAACGGCTACCCGGTAGCCGCCGCCCCGCTCAGCCGCCGATCTTGAACGTCGGCAATTGCTGCCCGAGCCGCGCGCCCATTTCCGCGCCGAGCGCCTGCAGCGCGTTGAACGGCCGGATCATGACCTCGAACTCGACGATCAGCCCGTCGTCGTCGAAGCGGATCATGTCGATCCCTTTCAACGCCTTGTCGTCGACGGCTGCGCTGAACTCGAGCACGACGCTCTTGCCGTCGTCGGTGACGAACTCGCGGTGATACGCGAAATCCTGGAGGATCGCGATCACCGTGCGCAGCGCCAGCGACAACGCGGGCGCGGGCCCGTACGGCTTGAACGCCATCGGCGAACGAAACACGGCGTCCGGGTGGACGATCGACTCCAGCGCGCCAAAGTCCTTGTTTGCAACCATCACGTGCCACGCATCGAGCGACTTCGCGACAGCGGGATGAACCTGTGTCGGTGCATGCATCATCGTAGACTCCTGAAACATCGAACGGAAAGAAAACGAAGCGGCCTCAAAGCGTCGCGGCCAGCGTCGTGCCCTGGTGAATCGCGCGCTTCGCGTCGAGCTCGGCGGCTTCGTATGCGCCGCCTATCACGTGAACCTTGCATCCGGCCGCCTCCAGTTGCACGGCCAGCTCGCGCAACGGCTCCTGCCCCGCGCAGATGATCACGTTGTCCACCGGCAGCGTCTGTTCGACGCCGTCGATCGTCACGTGGAATCCTTCGTCATCGATGCGCCGGTACGTCACCGCCGACGACATCCCGACGCCGCGCGCCTTCAGCCCCGTGCGGTGAATCCAGCCGGTGGTCTTGCCGAGCCCGTCGCCGACCTTCGACGCCTTGCGCTGCAGCAGATGGACGTGGCGCGCCGCCGGTTCGGGCCGGGCACGGCCGACACCGCCGGCATTCGCATACGTCCGGTCGACACCCCACTCGGCGAAGAACCGGTCCGCGGCGACGTGCTCGCCGTCGCCGCGATGCACGAGATATTCCGCGACGTCGAAACCGATGCCGCCGGCACCGACGATCGCCACGCTACGGCCCACGGCCTTGCCGTCGCGCAGCACGTCGAGATAGCCGAGCGCCTTCGGATGCCCGATGCCGTCGATCGGCGGCGTGCGCGGCACGATGCCCGTCGCGATCACCACTTCGTCGAATTCGCCCTGCAGCAGCATCTCGGCGGTCGCACGCGTATTGACGTGCAGCGTCACGCCGCGCAGCTCGATCTGCCGGCGGAAATAGCGCAGCGTTTCGTTGAACTCTTCCTTGCCGGGCACCTTCTTCGCGAGATTGAACTGGCCGCCGATCTCGGCAGCGGCTTCGTACAGCGTCACAGCATGGCCGCGTTCGGCCGCCGTGACCGCGAAGCCGAGGCCCGCGGGCCCCGCGCCAACCACCGCGATGCGCTTGCGCTGCTGCGCGGGGCGGATCACGAGCTCGGTCTCATGGCAGGCGCGCGGATTCACGAGACAGGACGTGATCCTGCCGCTGAACGTATGATCGAGGCACGCCTGGTTGCAGCCGATGCACGTGTTGATTTCGTCCGCGCGCCCTTCCCGCGCCTTGCGCACGAACTCGGCATCGGCGAGGAACGGCCGTGCCATCGACACCATGTCGCAATAGCCGTCGGCGAGCAGCTGCTCGGCCACTTCCGGCGTGTTGATCCGGTTGGTCGCGACGAGCGGGACCCCGACCTTGCCCATCAGCTGCCGCGTCACCCACGCGTACGCGGCGCGCGGCACCTTGGTCGCGATGGTCGGAATGCGTGCCTCGTGCCAGCCGATGCCGGTATTGATGATCGTCGCGCCGGCCGCCTCGATCGCCTGCGCGAGGCGGATCACTTCGTCCAGCGTCGAGCCGCCTTCGACGAGATCGAGCATCGACAGCCGGTAGATGACGATGAAGCGCGTGCCGACGCGCTCGCGCACGCGCCGCACGATCTCGACCGCGAAGCGGATGCGGTTCTCGTACGCGCCGCCCCACGCGTCGTCGCGATGGTTCGTGCGCGCGGCGATGAATTCGTTGATCAGGTATCCTTCTGACCCCATGATCTCGACGCCGTCGTAGCCCGCATGCTGCGCGAGCGCCGCGCAGCGCACGAAATCGGCAATCGTCTCGTCGACTTCGTCGCTGCTCAACGCATGCGGCGTGAACGGGTTGATCGGCGCCTTCAGTGCGCTGGGCGCCGCCAGCGCCGGGTGATACGCGTAGCGTCCGAAATGCAGGATCTGCAGCGCGATCTTGCCGCCTTCCGCCTGCACAGCGCGCGTCACGGCGCGATGGCGTTCGGCTTCCGCCTCGGTCGTCAGCAGCGCGCCGCCGGGCGCCGGACGGCCGCGCTCGTTCGGCGCGAATCCGCCCGTGACGATCAGGCCGGCCTCGCCTCGCGCGCGCTCCGCGTAGAACGCCGCCATCCGCCCGAAACCGTTCGGCGCTTCCTCGAGGCCGACGTGCATCGACCCCATCAACACGCGGTTCCTGAGCGACGTGAAGCCCAGGTCGAGCGGCGTCGTCAAATGCGGATAGCGGGATGTCATCGGTGTCTCCATTTTTATGCAACAAGTTGCACAGATGGTAGTTCACCGGTCCCGTTTATGCAACATGTTGCATAAACGGAGCCATCGGCTTGTACTGTGGCCCCGATATGGCAAGATGCGATTCATTCGTGCCCTCCTCCGATCCGACATGTCCCTGCCTCACGCACTCCTCACCGCGCTTGCCGAACGCCCCGGTTCGGGGTCCGAACTCGCCGACCGCTTCGATCGCTCGATCGGCTATTTCTGGCAAGCGACGCATCAGCAGATCTATCGCGAACTGGGGCGCCTCGAGGAAACCGGCTGGATCGAATCGCTGCCCGCCGAATCGGGGCGTGGCCGCAAGCGCGCGTACCGGATCCTGCCGGCCGGCAAGAAGGAACTGCGCCGCTGGATCGCCGAACAGGAAGATCCGACGCCGCTGCGCGAAGCGTTGATGGTGCGCCTGCGCGCCGAGGCGGTGCTCGGCCCGTCCGGCCTCGAAGACGAAATCAGGCGGCGCATCGCGCTTCACCAGGAAAAGCTCGACCTGTATCTGAAGATCGAGGCGCGCGATTTTGCGGAAGGTGCCGACTCGCGCGCGAAACGCCTGCAGCACCTGGTGCTGCAGGCCGGCATCGCGAACGAGCGGTTCTGGGTGGAGTTTTCGCAGGATGCGCTCGACACGCTGCGTCTGCCGAAGGATTGACGCGCTGACGAGGCGCGCGCAGCCTTCATCTCGTCGCGCGGCAAACCGGATCATGCGTCCGGAAAAATGACCACCTTGCCCTTCACCTGCCGGTTCGCCATCCGAGCGATCGCGTCGGCCGCGCCGGCCAGCGACACGCGCTCGGTAATCGCCGGCCGCACCTTGCCGGCCGCGAACCATTCGGCGAGCAGCCGCATGTTCGCGGCATGCTGCGCCGGGTCGCGGCGCACCGCGTCGCCCCAGAACACGCCGAGAATGTCGCGCTCCTTGAGCAGCGCGAGGTTCAGCGCGATCTTCGGAATCTCGCCGGCCGCGAAACCGACGACGAGGAACCGGCCACGCCACGCCGTCGCGCGCAGCGCCGCTTCGCTGTACGCGCCGCCCACCGGATCGTAGACGACATCGGCACCGCGCCCGCCGGTCAGCTCGTCGACGCGGCGGCGCAGGTCGTCGGTCGCATAGTCGATCGTCTCGTCGGCGCCCGCCTCGCGGCACAGTGCGAGCTTGTCCGCGCTCGACGCGGCCGCGATCACGCGCGCGCCGAGCGCCTTCGCGATCTCGATCGCGGCGATCCCGACTCCGCCCGCCGCGCCCAGCACGAGCAGCGTCTCGCCCGCCTGCAGCCGCGCACGCTGCTGCAACGCGTGCAGCGACGTGCCGTAGGCGAGCACGAGCGCCGCGCCCTGCTCGAACGACATCCCCGGCGGCAGCGCGGCGACCTGGTGCACGTCGGCCACGCACTGTTGCGCGAACCCGCCGTGCCCGGTGAACGCGACCACGGAATCGCCCGGCCGCCACGCGGTCACGCCGGCGCCGACCGCGTCGATCACGCCGGCGAATTCGGCGCCCGGCGAGAACGGCAGCGCCGGCTTCACCTGATACAACCCCTGGACGATCAGCGCATCTGGGAAATTGAGCGACGCGGCTTTCACAAGGATCCGCACCTGGCCGGCGGCCGGTTCGGGAATCGCCACGTCCTCGATGCGCAAACTGTCGATCGGGCCGAATGCGGTACACAACAGGGCTTTCATGCGCTTCTTTCTCCTTGCGCGGCGCGGCCGCGCATCGGTGCGGTCGGCGGGATGACCCCGCCCGGCCGGTTCACGACGAGTACGCGACGGCCGGCGGAGCCGGCACCCGCGATATCATCTGCATTCCGGAATGTCGGTGACGCAACGTTCAGAACCACGCGTCGTGCATGTCGAGCGTCGTCGTGTCGACGCTCGACAGCAGGTCGAGCTGCGCATCCACCTTCGGTAATTCCCAGCGGAAGAAGTACCGGGCTGCCGCACGCTTGCCGTCGTGGAAATCGCCGTCATGCCCGTGCGCGGCGAGCGTCACGTCGAGCCACAGCCATGCGACGACGAGATGGCCGAACGCTTCGAGATAGACGCTCGCGTTCGCCAGCCGCTTCTGCTGGTCGCCGATCGCGCCCAACTGCCGCGTGACGTCGCACAGTCGCGCCCAGCGCTGCGCCAATGCATCGGCCTGCTCGCGCGTACCGGCATCCAGCGATCGCGCACGTTCGACCGTCGCGCCGATCCGTGCGTCGAGCGCACGCAGCAGTGCGCCGTCGTCCTGCGCGACCTTGCGGCCCAGCAGGTCGAGCGCCTGGATCCCGTGCGTGCCTTCGTGAATCGGATTCAAGCGATTGTCGCGGTAGAGCCGCTCGACCGCGTAGTCGCGCGTGTAGCCGTAGCCGCCGTGCACCTGGATCGCGAGGTCGTTCGCGGCGAGACACCACTGCGACGGCCAGCTCTTCGCGATCGGCGTGAGGATGTCGAGCAGGCGCTCGGCATGCACGCGTACTGCCTCGTCGTCATGCGCGCGTGCTTCGTCGACCAGCTTCGCGCAGTACAGGATCAACGCGAGACCGCCTTCGACATAGGCCTTCTGCGCGAGCAGCATGCGCCGCACGTCCGGATGTTCGACGATCGGCGCCTGCGGCGCGGCCGCATCCTTGCCGGCAGGCCCGAGCGGACGCCCCTGCGGCCGGTTGCGCGCATAGTCGAGCGCGTGCAGATAGCCGGTGTAGCCGAGCGCCACCGCGCCCGCGCCGACGCCGATGCGCGCCTCGTTCATCATGTGGAACATGTAGGCGAGACCCTGATTCGGCTTGCCGACCAGATAGCCGATCGCGCCTGCGCGCCCTTCCGGGCGATAGCGCGTGCCTTCGCCGAAATTCAGCAGGCAGTTGGTCGTGCCGCGATAGCCCATCTTGTGGTTCAGCCCGGCGAGCACGACATCGTTGTGTTCGCCCTGCACGCTGCCGTCGGCCCCCGTCAGGAACTTCGGCACGACGAACAGCGAGATGCCGCGCGTGCCGGGTTGCAGCCGGCCGTGTTCGTCGGGAATCTTCGCGAGCACGAGGTGGACGATGTTCTCCGCCAGCTCGTGCTCGCCACCGGAAATCCACATCTTGTTGCCGGTCAGCCGGTAGCGCGGGCCGAGCGGCGAGTCGCCGTCGAAATCCGCGCGCGTCGCGATGTCGGACAGCGACGAGCCGGCTTGCGGTTCGGACAGGCACATCGTGCCGAGGAAGCGCCCTACCAGTTCCGGGCGTGCGAACGCGTCGATCTGCGCGGGGCTGCCGTGCGCGACGAGCAGGTTCGCGTTGGCGACGGTCAGGAACGGATAGGCGGCCGTCGCGATGTTCGCGGCCTGGAAGAACAGGAACGACGCGGCTTCGACCAGCTTCGGCAACCGCATGCCGCCGAGCGCGTCGTCATGGCCTGCAGCGATCAGCCCGGCGTCCGCGAACGCGCGCACGGCCGGTTCGACTTCGGGGATCAGCGTCACGCGCTCGCCGTCGAAATGCGGTTCTTCGCGATCGCCGCGCGCCGCATGCGGCGCGAACAGATCGCCGGCAATCCGCTCGCTGGTGTCGAGCACCGCGTCGAAGGTCTCGCGACTGTGCTCCGCGTAGCGCGGCAACGCGACGAGCGCTTCCGCGTCGAGCCAGTCATACAGCAGGAACGCGAGATCGCGTCGCGACATCAACAGGCTCATCGTGCTGCCTCCCGGGGGGCCGGCTTTGTCAGCCGAATGAAGGGTTCCGTGACTGCAAGTGCTGGCAGGAATTTAGCACGGTCGTTCGTAAACGACAACGACGGCCGAGCTAGTCCGCGTACCCGGGATTGCGTCGATCGAGCCGGCGCAGTAAGCCGGGCCAGACGAGCGCGCCGGCGCCCATCCCGCGCGTGACCGCGGCGATCTGCTGCTTGATGCCGTCGAGAATCGGTTGCGCGATCGGCAGCAGCGCCGAGCCGCCGGCCTGCGCGCGGACCTGGATCATGCAGGCCGCCTCGAAGAAGTACATCGCGACGAACGCGTCGGCCGGCGTCGCGCCGACCGTCAACAGCCCGTGATTGCGCAGCATCAGGTTCGTGTTGCTGCCGAGGTCGTGCACGAGGCGCGCCTTCTCGCCCTCGTTGAGCGCGATACCCTCGTAGTCGTGATACCCGAGCGACGCCAGCACGCCGAGCGACTGCTGCGACAGCGGCAGCAAGCCCGCTTCCTGCGCCGACACGGCGACGCCGTTGATCGAATGCGTGTGCATCACGCACAGCGCGTCGTCGCGGGCCGCATGCACCGCGCTGTGAATCGTGAAGCCGGCCGGGTTGATCTCGTATGGCGATTCGGACACCTTGCGTCCGTCGAGATCGATCTTGACCAGCGACGACGCCGTGATCTCGTCGAACATCATCCCGTACGGGTTGATCAGGAAATGGTGTTCCGGGCCCGGCACGCGCGCCGAGATATGGGTGAACACGAGATCGTCCCAGCCGAACAGCGCCGTAAGACGATAGGCCGCCGCGAGGTTGACTCGCGCCTCCCACTCGGCGGGAGAAACCGCCTGCTTCACACTGACATCGGATGAGGCCACGTCACACTCCTTGTTCAGGGGTTGATGCGGACCGGGCCGCACAATGCGGACCCGCGCGGGAGGATTGTGCGTCAACCCGCCTGCGGCTTCGCCAGCTGATCGGCGACCGGCAGGCTGCGGATGCGCGTGCCGGTCGCCGCGAAGATCGCGTTGGTCAGCGCCGGCGCGACGGGCGGCAGGCCCGGCTCGCCGACGCCGCCGAGCGGCACCGTGAAGTCGTCGGGCGCGACGAGATGCACGCGGATTTCGCGCGGGGCCTCGTTCATTCTCAGCACCTGGAAACCGTTGAAATTGCTCTGTTCCGGATGACCGTCCTTGAACGTGATCTCGCCGTGCAGCGCGATACCGAGCCCCATCACCACCGCGCCCTCGAGCTGAGAGCGTACACGCTCCGGATTGACCTGCGGCCCGCAGTCGATCGCAATGTCGACGCGCGGCACCGCGATCTTGCCATCCGCGCCGACCTGCACCTCGCATACGGCCGCCGTGTACGACACGAAGCTGCGATGCGCGGCGATCCCGAGCCCGTGCCCCTTCGGCAGCTTGCGCCCCCAGCGGGCTTCACGCGCGACCGTCTCGACCACGCGCCGCAGCCGCCCCGTATCGACCGGATACAACGCGGGATCCTCGCCGTAATTCACGTTCTTCACCGTGATGTGCGGCTCGAAACGCCGCGCGGGCCCGATCAGTTCGAGCAGGAAATCCTTCGGGTCGCGGCCGGCCGCGTGCGCGAGCTCCGACACGAAGCTCTGGATGCCGAACGCATGCGGAATGTTGTAGACCGAGCGGAACCAGCCGATCCGCGTGTGCCCTTCGGCAGCCGGATTCTCGATCCGCACGTTCGGAATCGAGAACGGCAGGTCCGCGATCCCTTGCGCGAGTTCGCCCGGCTGCTCGTGCACGATGCCCGGCCTGAAGGTCGACTGGATCGACGGCGCGACCGTGCGATGCTGCCACGCGACGACCGTCCCCGCTGCATCGATCCCGCCGTCGAACGCTTCGAGCGACACCGCGTGGAAATAGTCGTGCGCGATGTCGTCCTCGCGCGTGAACGTCAGCTTCACGGGCGCGCCGACCGCCTTCGACAGCAGCGCGGCTTCCACCACGTAATCGGGCTTCGACTTGCGGCCGAATCCGCCGCCGAGCAACGTCACGTTGACCGTCACGCGCTCGGTCGGCAACGCGAGCGCCTTCGCGATCTCGTCGCGCGTGGTCTGCGGCGCCTGCGTGCAGGTCCATACTTCGCAGCGGCCGTCGGCGACGCGCGCGACGGCCGCGGGCGGCTCCATCGTCGCGTGCGCGAGATGCGGAATGTAGTAGGTCGCGCGCACGCGTTTCGCGGCGCCGGCGAGCGCCGCGGCTGCATCGCCGTCGTTGCGGATCACGTCTCCCGGTTGCGCGGCGGCCGCTTCGAGCGTCTTGCGGTACACGGCCGAGTCGTAGCCCGCGTTGGGCCCGTGCTTCCAGTCGATCTTCAGCTGCGCGCGCGCCTGGGTGGCCGTCCACGTGTCGCGCGCGACGACGGCCACGCCGCCCAGCGGCTGGAAGCCGGACGGCAACGGCGCCGACGCGAGCTGCACGACCTTGACGACGCCCGGCAGCTTCTCGGCCGCCGATGCATCGTATGACGCGACCGTGTCGCCGTAGGCCGGCGGTCGCGCGACGACCGCATACAGCATGCCGTCGAGCCGCGTGTCGATCCCGTAGTGCGCGCGGCCGCCGACGATGTCGCGCCCGTCGATCAGCGCGGTCTTGCCCTTGCCGATATAGCGGAATTCGGCCGGCGCCTTCAATGCGAGTGTCGTCGTATCGGGCACCGGCAACGCGGCCGCCTTCGCCGCGAGCTCGCCGAAGCCGAGTTTGCGCCCGCTCTTCGTGTCGACGACCTCGTGCACCGTCGCCTTGACCTGACCCACGTCGACGCCCCACGCGGCGGCGGCAGCCTGCTCGAGCATCGTGCGCGCGGCCGCGCCCGCGCGGCGCAATGCGGCGAAACTCTGGCGCAGGCTGCGCGAGCCGTCGGTGTTCTGGTTGCCGTAGCGCGGCTCGTCGCCGACGGCCTGCGCGACCTTCACGCGTGTCCAGTCCGCGCCCAGTTCGTCGGCGACCACGAGCGCGACACTCGTGCGCACGCCCTGCCCCATCTCGGAGCGGATGCAGGTCACGGTCACGGCGCCGTCCGGTGCGATCGCAACGAACAGGTGCGGATCGTCACGCAACCCGTGCGGCATCCCGGCACCGCCGTACTGCGGATTCGCGCTGACAGGCGGCTGCACCGGCGCGGCTGCATGCACGAGCGACGGCACGCCGAATGCGAGCAGCAGCCCGCCGGACGCGAAGCCGAGCAGCAGCGCACGACGGCTTTCGTTGTGGACGGAGAGTTCGGGCGCGCTCATGCGGCACCTCCGCGGCGCACGGCCAGCCGGATCGCCGCGCGAATGCGCGTGTACGTGCCGCAGCGGCAGATGTTGCCGGACATCGCATCGTCGATGTCGGCGTCAGTGGGACGGGGGTTCGTCTTCAGCAGCGACGCGGCCTGCATGATCTGCCCGGACTGGCAGTAGCCGCATTGCGCGACGTTCAGTTCCTGCCACGCCTGCTGCAGCGGATGGGTCAGGTCGGTCGACAGTCCCTCGATCGTCGTCACGCGCTTACCAGACGCCGCCGCAACGGGCGTGATGCACGACCGGATCGCGACGCCGTCGAGGTGCACGGTACATGCGCCGCACAGCGCCATGCCGCAGCCGAACTTGGTGCCGGTTTGGCCGAGGACGTCGCGCAGATACCAGAGCAACGGCATGTCGGGATTGCCGTCGAAGTGCTGCTCGCTACCGTTGATGGTCAGCGTGATCATCGTTCACCTCATGGTCGAGGCGCCCGCGACGCACCACGGGTGCCGTGTGGGGATTCGAACGGTGCCGGCCCGGCACCGCCTGGTGGACTGCTTCGCCGGAAGAACCGGCGGTCGATGTGTTTACCGGTGCCGCGGACTGCCGAGGGCTGCCGCACGTACGACTCCGCTCGAAGGCGGGCACCCGTGGGTCCCGATTTTGCCCCACGCAAACCGTCACGCCGGCAACGCGATCCTGTCCAGGCTGCCAGAATGGGCGCGCCCGATCGTCGTCACCCGCGCGCGACGTTCGGCCCGAACGGCGTCGACATTGCCCGGGCGGGCGGATTCGTATGGGGATTGGGCCGAGTTCCGACTTTAACCGAAGTGCGACGGTTTTGCGCCGGCGCGCCCGATGCAGCGCTTCGCGCGCGTCGATCGCTTCCGCTATCCGACGAGCACCAGCGGGTTGACCGGGAACTGCCGCGTTTTGAACCCGGTGGGAAAATTCGTTCCGGGTCGCACAAATGCAAGGATCCGGCGGGCCTGGCGGCCGGACCGGATCCTTGTGCGACTGCGGCGAACGATACGGAAGACGCTATCGCGTGCTCCCGCTCACGGCGACCGCAACGCCTGCAACCCCAGCGTGAGGGCGTTGAACGGCATCTCCGCGGCCCCCAGCGAAAAGCTCGTCGTCTTGGTGGTCACGCCCGGCGTGCGCATCAGCGCGTGAACGATCCGCTCGCTCGCGTGACCGTCGCCATACGGATTGCTCGCCCGCGACATTTCCTCGTAGGCGCTCTCGCTGTCGAACAAGCGCGATGCCTCCCAGATGATCCGTTCCTGGTCGGTGCCGACGAGCCGTGCGGTGCCCGCCTGGATCGCTTCAGGCCGCTCGGTCGTCTCGCGCGTGACGAGCACCGGCTTGCCGAGCGCCGGCCCTTCTTCCTGAATGCCGCCCGAATCGGTGATGATGAAGTGCGCGCGTGACATCAGGAATACGAACGACAGGTATTCCTGCGGCTCGATCAGGTAGATGTTCGGCACACCGCCGAGCCGCGCACGCGCCGGTTCACGCACGTTCGGGTTCAGGTGCAGCGGATAGACGAACTGCGCGTCGCGATAGCGGCCCGCGAGCGTACAGAGCGCTTCGCAGAATTGCTTGAACGGTTCGCCGAAACTCTCGCGGCGATGGCCGGTGATCAGCACGACGCGCCGCGACGGCTCGAGAAACGGGAAATACGCGGCGACCTTGTCCGACAGCGCGGACGTGCGCTCCAGCATGCGCTTGACCTCGTGCAACGCATCGATCACGGTATTGCCGGTCAGCGAGACGCCGCTACCCGGCACGCCCTCGCTGAGCAGGTTGTCGCGCGCCTGCCCGGTCGGCGCGAAATGCCACGACGACACCGCGTCGGTCACGCGGCGATTCAGTTCCTCCGGCCACGGCGACCAGATGTCGCCGCTGCGCAGCCCGGCCTCCACGTGCCCGACCGGCAGATAGCGGTAGAACGCCGCGAGGCTGACCGCGAGCGTGGTCGTCGTATCGCCGTGCACCAGCACGATGTCCGGACGCAGGTCGTCGAAGACCATGCCGATCGATTGAAGAATCCCGGTCGTCACGTCGGTCAGCGTCTGGCTTTGCCGCATCAGATTGAGATCGTAGTCGGGCTTGATGTCGAACAGCGTCAGCACCTGGTCGAGCATTTCACGATGCTGCGCGGTCACGCACACCCGGGCGTCGACATCCGCTTGCGCCTTCAGCGCGCGCACCAGCGGTGCCATCTTGATGGCCTCCGGCCGAGTCCCGAACACAAGCAAGATCTTCTTCATCGTTATCCTCGTTTAGCCACTTCGCGCGGATGACCTGCACGTGGCGCGAAGCATGTATTCAGGCGGCGCTTCCCGCACTCGCACGCGGTCAGCACGCGGCGGCGTCGAGGAGCGAGCGCGCCGTCTTGTCCGTGCGGTCCTGGCCGCGCGAATCGTCGTACTACCGGCGTCCCGTTGCACTGATCAGTCACGTCATGAGCCGTTCCTCGCTGTGTCGAGCGTCACGCCTGTCCGTCACGTCGCTTCCACACCAGCAATATTCAAACCAGCCGCACTGCAGCCGGGTCCGGTTCGCGCGACGCGCACCGCGCGCGCGCGGTGCGTAACGGAATGTTTCACAACTGCTACGGGACGTCTCGTCTACGGATAGGCACGACAACGATAAACAGCCGGCCGACCGCGCGATCCGTCTGACGGCGTCGTCCGATGAATCGCGAATGCATGTCGGACACCCATCACGCATCGAACCGTCTGCATCTTTGGAAACGCTTTACGTCGTCTCGATTCGGCACTTTTGTCTGTGCAGCGCCCGGCGTGCACACGGCCGCCAGCCAAGGTCGCGTGCGCACGATTTCCCGGACATGCGGTGTCGCTTGCGTCGCACGAATGGACGCGCGGGAAACGTTGCGAATGTGTAACGCGGATCCGGCGCAGGCAGATACATCGGAGTCCGGTCCATTCTGCGCGGACTGCGGCGATCGCCGTTTCGATCTCCGGGGCACCCCGCGGGCGGCGAACGATGCACGACAGTGCCTCTCGCGAAGCCGCATCGAGCATGGAGAATGCGACTCGTCACACCAACCGCCTGCCGTGCGACGTACGCGGGACAGGCCGCAGACTGCCTGGGGCCGACTGGCATGCGCCTACGCTGATTCGTCAGTGAATCAAAACACGTCGCCGCGGCCGCGACGACGCGCGCGCCTCGCGCCCGGCCCCTTGCTGCACGGGGCATTGCGACCCATGGCTCACGCCTTGCTTAATGTCGGACAGGTGCGTCCCGAAGCACTCGCACGGCAGCAGCAGACAGACGGGGACGCAAAAGCAACGAAGCCGGGAGGCGACGCGACGCGTCCGCCGGGGCGAACGACATCCGCCCTCGCGCGACGAACGTGCGGCCGCGTCCCATTGACATCCGCGCGATCCACGGGCGCCTTCAGCTCTCATCGGTCGTCGTCGCGGACACCGGGGACCAGGACATGAAGAAAGCGCGGATGGCGTCGCTCTGCGAGCAAGGCATTCTGCTGCTGATCCTGCTTGCCTTCTCGCTGACCGTGCGCGACACCGCATCGCAGGCGATCGCCGAACCGGCGCGGATCACCCTGCCTGCCGCAAACGTCGCAGTCGTCGTCGAGCGCACGGCCCTCGACAGCGCGCCGTTCGCGATCGCCGTACCGGCATCGCACGATGCGGACGTGTCGCTCGAGCCACCGCCCGCCGGCACGCCGGGTTTCACGTTCGACCGCGACCTGCTGCTGATGCCCTGCGTCGCGTACCTGTGGCTGTTCATGCTGTTGACGTGCGTCTACGCCGGACGGCATTACGTGTTCAGCCTCGACCGCCTGTTCAAGCCGCAATGCGCGCCCTACCGGACGATCACGCACGGCGAATGGCCGCGGCTCACGGTGTTCGTCGCCGCCCATAACGAAGAAGCCGTCGTCGTCGATTGCCTGATGGCGCTGCTGGCGACGACCTACCCGCGCGACAGGCTGACGATCATTCCGGTCAACGACCGCTCGACCGACAACACCCGCGCGCTGATCGACAAGGTTCATGCACTCGCGCCCGAGCTCATCCAGCCGTTTCACCGCGAGACTGGCAAGCCCGGCAAGGCGGCCGCGCTGAAGGATGCGCTGCGCTTCATTCGCGGCGACATCATGGTGGTGTTCGACGCCGACTACCTGCCGCGCCCGGGGCTGCTGAAGGAACTCGTCGCACCGTTCTTCGATCCGGAAGTCGGCGCGGTGATGGGCCGCGTCGTGCCGCAGAATGCCGACAGCAACCTGCTCGCGCGGCTGCTCGACCTCGAGCGCGCCGGCGGCTACCAGGTCAACCAGCAAGCCCGCAACAACCTCAACCTGGTGCCGCAGTACGGCGGCACGGTCGGCGGTATCCGCAAGGGCGCGCTCGACGCAGTGGGCGGCTGGCGCGACGACACCCTCGCCGAGGACACCGACATGACCTATCGCCTGCTGCTGAGCGACTGGCGCACGGTCTACCTGAATCACGCCGAATGCTATGAGGAAGTGCCCGAGCGCTGGGCCGTGCGTGCCCGACAATTGACGCGCTGGGCGAAAGGACACAACCAGACGCTGCTGCGCTATCTGCTCCCAGTGCTGCGCAATCCGCTGATCTCGCGGCGCTGCCGTCTCGACGGCGCGCTGCTGCTCGGCGTGTTCGTGATGCCCGCGCTCCTCGCCGTCGCATGGGGCGCGGCGCTCGCGCTCTACCTGTTCAACGGCGTCAACTCGACCGCGCTCGGCCTGATCGTGTCGCTGTTCGCGCTGTTTTCGTTCAGCACCTTCGGCAACTTCGGTGTGTTCTTCGAGATCGTCGTCGCGGCCCGGCTCGACGGCCGCGCGACGCGGCTGCGGCTCGTGCCGGTCAACGTCGTCGGCTTCTGCGTGACGATCGCGGCCGTCGTCTCCGCGCTATGGGGGCTCACGCTCGACGCCGCATTCCGCCGCGAACTGAAATGGGACAAGACCGAGCGTTTCCGCCGGCAGCTGAAACCGGAGCGATGATCGATGACAACCTTCAACGTAATGGTGCCGGTGGCCGGTGTGCTCAGCCTCCCGTTCCTGCCGATGCTGCATGAACTGATCCGGCGCAGCGACGTCGCGGCGCTGCCGATCGGCGACGGTCCGTTCGTCGATCAGGCATTGCTCGCCACGCGATGGCACGACGCGTTGCGGGCGGACGCGGCCGGCGAACCGCCGGCCGATCCGTCCGCCGCACCGCCCTGGCAAACACTCGGGCTGGCCGTACAGCATGCCGACATGATTCACGTTGCACACGACGAGCATCGCGACGACGTGCTCCATGCCGATCGCGCGATCACGCTCGACGGCGGCGCCCGCGCGGCGTATGCGTTCGCCGGCGAACGCATCGACATTCACGCAGGAGCGACGATCGGCGCGCTGGCGCACGCGCCGCAGATCGACGTCGACGGCGCGGTGCTGCGCGGCGTCGTGGTCGGCGGCACGGTGCACCTGCACGGCGCCGGCGGATTCGCGTGCCTGTACGGCGAACCGATCGTCTTCGGCGCTGCGCCGGGCACACGCGCAGCCGACATGCCTGCCGCACCACGCCGCGCGATCTCGCTCACCCGCCACTTCGCGTCGCTGCCGCATCGCTACCTGCACGGCCGCTACCTGGTGCATTGCGACGTGCGCCTGCCCGCGAACACGGTCGTGCAAGGCAACCTCATCGTCGACGGCACGCTCGTGCTCGGCGAAGGCTGCGTGCTGCGCGGCAGCGTCAAGGCACATCGCGTCGAGCTCGAACGTCACGCATTGCTGCACGGCGCCGTGTTTGCGCGCGACGACGTGCTGCTCGCCAATGCGAGCTGCATCGACGGCGTCGTGTCGGCCGGCGGCCTGCTGCGGCTGACCGGTGCGCGCATCGGCGTCGCCGGCCATCCTGTCAGCGCGTGTGCGCGCGATGTCTCGGTCGTCGGTCATGCATGCGTGCATGGCGACCTCGTCGCGTGGCGCAGCGGCTGGTTCCACGCATCCCGTTAAGGAGCGCCCCATGTCCGATCGCCCCTGCCATCGCGGCCCGCGCGTGCCGGTTGCCACCCTCGCGGTGCTGTGCGGCGTCGCCTTCGGTACGCCATCGGTGCTGGCGGCACTGCCGGACGACAGCGCCGCCGCGCCGCCCGTGCAGCCACCCGACGTCCCGACCGTCATCACGCCACGGCCGCGCGACGAATCCACGTTCATGCGCGTCAGTGCCGACGGCCTGCCGGACGGCGTGTCGCTCGCCGAGTTCACGCCTGACGATACGAACCGGCCGCCGCTGCCCGACGCAATCGTCACACATGTCCAGGCACCGCAAGAAAAGCACGCCGAACTGTCGCTCGGCTATTCGAGCGCGCATCTGACACACGGCTACGGCGACTGGTACGGCGTGCATCTACGCGGCGTCTACCAGGATGGCGGACGCACCGTGCTCGGCGAACTCGCGCAACTGCACCGCTTTGGCGAGAACACGCAGCTCGGCTCGCTGACCTACGTGCAGGATATCGGCCCCGACTGGTTCGGCGGAATCGGCTTTGCCGGCACCACGTCAGGGACGATCCTGCCGAGCGCACGCGTCGACCTGTCGATCAATCGCAAGCTATTGCCGGATCGTTCGCTGGTCGTGTCGCTGGGCGCGGGCCACGCATGGAACCGCAGCGGCCACCGCGATCAGCTCTATCACGCCGGCGTGATCTGGTATGCACTGCCGAAATGGATCTTCGAGGCGGGCACGAACTACACGGTCGATTCGCCCGGTTCGGTGAAGGCGCCCGCCTACTATGGTGCCGTCACCTACGGCGAAGTCGGCAAGAGCGTGATCGTGCTGCGCGGCGGGTTCGGCCGCGAGGCCTACCAGGTCACCGGCTCCGGCTCGCAGATCGCGGATTTCCGCAGCCACGAGATCGACGCGAAATGGCGCTACTGGTTCACGCGCAAGTGGGGAACGCAGCTCGAGTTCGACTACTACCACAACCCGTACTACTCGCGGATCGGCGGCGAGCTGAGCGTGTTCTATCGCTGGTAGCCGGGCGGGCGCCATGCAGACGCATCCCGTCCGTCCTCCCGCCGACCGTTCGCTGCGGATTCATGCCCATCCGCAGCGCTGGCTGTCGTCGATTGCGCTGCTGACGCCTGCGCTGTATGCATCGCTGTGGGTCGGCTTGCCGATCGCCTGGCGCTACTGGCGCGCGGTGATGGTCTGGGGCGCATACCAGATCGATCCGGCACTGCACGTGATCGTGATCGGCTATCCGCCCGATGCGCCGCGCGTGCCGCTGCTGTCGATCGACGTCGCCGCGCGCATGCCGGGCGACGTGCTGCTGGCCCTCACCGCGGCGCTCTGCGCGATCGGCTTCGGCGCGTCCTTCATGCGGCACCGGAGCTGGCTGCCCGTTGCATATCTGTTACGTATCGCGAGCTTCACCCAGCTACTGATTTGCGTGTATTTCTGGCTCGCGCCCGGCACGTTTCCGTATGTCCCATTGCTGCATCTGCGCGACATGTTCGTGCTGCTCGGTGCGGCGATCGCGATGATCCCTCTGGTGATGGCGGCGTTGTACTACCCGCTCGATTTCTCGCTGCTGCAGAAGGCGTTCGCGTCGGTACTGGTGCTCGGCTACTTCGTCTTCGCGCTGCCGTTCGTGATGCTGCTGCACACGATGATCATCCATCACGGCACGCTGCTGTTCCTGCCGTTCTGCTATTTCCTGCTCGGCGGACCGCTGTTGATCGGCCTGCTGGTCACGCTCTACACCTACTGCGCGAGCTGGCCCGGCGCGCTGACGCGCGACGCCGATTCCGTCTGCTGATTTCGCACGCAAACGTGCCGTATCAGCGATGAAACGAATCCATTGCGTTTGCTGCCGCGCCGCGCGACTCGCGTTACATGAAGCCAGCAGGACCGGGCCTCCGGCGCAAATGGCACGTTGTTCGCTTCACTCAATGCGTCGCATCGAGTCCTTTCGTCAACGCCGACAGCGCGACGTACCGACGTATCCCGTTGGTCCGGCTGCCGTCGGCAGGTGCCGCTCGATGCCCGACACACCGGACAGCCGCACACACCTGCGGGGCAGGATTGGTCGACCCGGCGGCACGCGCATCACGGCTGCCGCACGCCCCCCTTTCCTTGAGCGAGGAGTACACCATGTTGGCAAAGTCAGGCAAGTTCTTGCGGATCCTGTTCGCGTTGTTCGCGCTCGCGTTCGCATTCAGTCCGGGCGGCGTTCAGGCGGCCACCAACCAGCTCATCCTGCTGGTGCCGAATACGCTGACGTTGCCCGATCCGCGCGTGTCCGCATGGCTCGACACCGCACAAGAGGAAGGACTGCAGATCACGGTGATGACCGACAGCCAGTTCATGGCGGCCGGCGCGTCGCTGTCGCAGTATCCCGGCCTGATCCTGCCCGATCAGGTGCATACGACGGCCGACGACACGCTCGTCACGGCGATCCAGAACTATGCGCTGAACGGCGGCAAGGTGATGCTCGTCTACGATTTCGGCGTGCTGAATTCAGCCGGCTTCTACGTGAGCCCGAAATCCCGCTTCAGCAGCATGGTGGGTGTGGACTATGTGTTGTATGACCAATACGGCGGCAACATGATCGGTCTCGGAAACGTAACCGGCATGAGCAGCTGGCTGCGCACGCTCCAGGTGCCTCCCGGCAAGTCGATGGCGTGGACCACGACTTCGTCGACCACCACGACCGCGAGTGCGCTCGCGTCGACCAGCACGTCGGGCACGTCGACGACATCGACGTCAGGCAACGCGCTGTTCCTGGCCGCGAGCCCGTCCAACCCCGGTGGCCTCTCCAATTACAATCACCAGGCATGGTTCCAGTACGAGACGTCGCCGACAGGCAGCGGCGTATTGAGCCAGACGCTCCCGAAACTGACCGGCACCGTGACCGGCAAGCTGAAGAAGAACACGACGTATAGCGCAAATTCGCTCTTGAGCACGTCGACCGGCAAGACGGCCAATACGCTCGCGTCGACGCTGGCGACCACCACCGACACGCTCGAAGGCATCTCCGGCTATGTGTACGGATTCCTGACCTATCCGAGTTTCGTCACGCAGGGGACCTACACCGGCACGACGATCCTGACCTCACCGACGTTCGGGCTGGTGTCCGGCTACAACACATACGGCAACGGCGGCGTCTTGTTCGTCAACCTGCCGCTCGCCTACCTCGACGGCCAGACCGACGGCATGCTGATCCACGGCTACCTGCACTATTTCGGCACGCAGATGCTGAACCTGCCGTCGCTGTCGCCGCTGCCAAAGGCGATGGCCGGGCTGGTGTTCAACTGGCACTTCTGCGCGGGCGACCAGATCCAGCCGGCGCTCCAGCTGAAGAACCTCGGCGTGTGGAACAACGGGCCCTTCTCGCTCGTGATCACGGCCGGCCCCGATGAAGCGACGTTCGGCGACGGTGACGGCGTCAATCTCGCGAACAATGCCACCGCACAGAATCTCGTGAAGTATTTCCTGAGCAAGGGCCATCACGTCGGTAGCCACGGCGGCTGGATTCACGACTACTGGGGAGCCAATGCCAGCGAAACGAACGCGAGCACGTTCACGCAGTACCTGGTGATGAACCATCAGGCCGTCCAGGCAGCGACGGGCCAACCGGACGTCGAGTACGCGGCACCGGAAGGCAACACGCCGACCTGGTCGGTCAACTGGCTCGAAAGCAACGGCTTCAACGGCTATTACTTCACCGGTCACACCGGCTCGGCGCCGACCCGCGCATACCGCAACGGCGCGCTGCTGAACCCGGGCCTGTGGGCTTACCCGGTGATGCCGTTCGGCAAGTACGCGACGTTCGAGGAGTTCCAGCAATACGCGGTGCCGACGTCCGACGTGAACAACTGGTATGCATCCCTGATGAACTTCGTCGTCGCGAACCGTACCAGCCGGCTGATCTATGCGCACCCGCTCGGCGCGTCGTCCTATACGTCGACGTTGAATGCGATCTTCTCGCAAGCGAATACGCTGAAGCTGCTCGGCCAGTTCAAGTGGTACACGATGAGCGACATCACGATCTTCGATCGCGCACGCCTGAACGTCACATGGTCGGCCACCGACACGGGCAGCAGCTGGTCATTCGCCGCCAGCCACCCGACGAGCCTCGCGAACATGACGTGGTTGCTGCCGAAGAAGGCCTACGCACTGCCGGTCATCACGCAAGGCCTGGGCAGCGTCGTCATCACCGACTCGACGTACTGGCTCGTGACCGCGAACAGCGGCACCAGCATCAAGTTCACCAGCGCCAAGGTGCACTGAGCCGCAACTCGACCCACCCGCCGGCGCGCGACGCGGCCAACGTCGCGCCCGGCGGCATTTGCGCAGGACCACCGCGCAGGAGCCCCCGATCATGAACCGGCCCGCGCTGTTCCCGGCCGCACGCGCACGCGTGGCGGCCACCGCCCGGCTATGCCGCCTGTGGTGCGTTGCCTGCTGTGTGTCGGCATTCGGCTTCGCGCTGCACGCGGGCGCCGCCGAGCTCCAGCTCAACGGACTCTACCAGCGCCCCGACGGCGCGATCACCGTGCGCCTGAACGGCGCAGGCGTCGATCCGTATTTCGCGGCGAAGGCGCTGCTCGCCGCCGCCGACGCCGGGCTCGACACCCACCAGGCCGCACTCGCGTGGATCGCGTGGCTGTTGCCGCGTCAGCGCCCCGACGGCGGCTTCGATCGCTACTGCTTGAAGAGCGGCCAGTACAGCGCATGCGCGGAAGCCGACGCCGACGACGCGATGATGGCCACCTGGATCGAACTGCTCTCCCGCTTCGCGCCGCCCGACGGCATGCCCGCCGCATGGGAACTCAGCCTGAACCACGCGGGCGCGCACCTGGACACGCTGCTCAGCAAGCCAACCGGCGTCTATCAGATCTCGTCCACGCTGCACGTCGCGCTGCTCATGGACAACGTCGAGGTCCACAGCGCGTTCCAGGCGCTCGCCGCGTACTACGTCCGGCATGCCGACAACACGCACGCGAGCCCGTGGCGCCAGCGCGCCGACCGGCTCTCGTCCGCGATCCTGAAGGTGTTCTGGCGCGGCACGCAATCCGGCTTTCGAGCGAGCACGCAGCGCATCAGCGACACGACCTTCTATCCGGCGAAAGTCGCGCAGATCTTCCCGCTCCTGTCGGGGATCCAGGTTCCCGATCAATCGAACGAGGCGATCTATGCGCAGTGGATGCAGAAATACGGCAAGACCTGGCTGCAACTGGCCGGCAGCGATTATCCGTGGGGCTTGATTGCGCTGGTCGCACTCAAGATGAACGACTGGAACACGGTCGCCTGCTGGCATGCGCGATCGGGCCCGTACCGGCATGGTGCGCACTGGAACGTACTGGAGGAATCGCTTTATCTCGCATTCGAAAGCAGGATGGCCGACCCCGTCGCGCCCGCTCAGTGCGGCTTCACGACGGCCGAGGCAACGGAGACTGCGTCGCGCTGACACAGCGTGCATGCGATCCAGAAAAATTGACAGGGAAGGAGACGTGTCATGTGTGGCATCGTCGGCGCGGTCGCGCAACGGGACATCGTCCCGATTCTGATTGAAGGTTTGCGCCGCCTTGAATATCGCGGCTACGATTCATGCGGCGTCGCGACGGTCGTCGACGGCCAGGCGCGCCGGGAGCGCAGCATGTCGCGCGTCGCCGATCTCGACGCCCACGTGCGCAGCGCCGGCCTGACCGGTAGCACAGGTATCGCGCACACGCGCTGGGCGACTCATGGCGCGCCGGCAACCTGCAATGCACACCCGATCTTCTCTCGCGACGAGATCGCGCTCGTGCACAACGGCATCATCGAGAACCATGAAACGTTGCGCAAGCAACTGTCAGACGAGCACTACGAATTCGACGGCCAGACCGACACCGAAGTCGTCGCTCACCTGATCCACAGCAAGTATCGCGGCGACCTCCTCGCCGCCGTGCGCGATGCGACGTCCCAGCTTCACGGCGCTTACGCGATCGCGGTGTTCAGCAAACACGAGCCGCAACGGCTGATCGGTGCGCGCGCCGGCTCGCCGCTCGTCGTCGGCGTGAAGGACGGCGAATGCTTTCTCGCGTCCGACGCGCTCGCTCTGGCCGGCATTACCGACCGCTTCATCTTTCTCGAGGAAGGCGACATCGTCGAGTTGACGCCCGGCGGCGTACGGGTGCTCGATCGCACCGGTACACCGATCGAACGCGCGATCCAGACCGTTTCATCCGCGCAGGGTGTGGTCGAGCTCGGGCCGTACCGGCACTTCATGCAGAAGGAAATTTTCGAGCAGCCGCAGGCCGTGGCCGCGACCATCCCGGACGCGGGGCTGTTCGATCCGGCCGTATTCGGCCCGGATGCCGCGCGGGCGTTCGACCAGATCGACAACGTGCTGATTCTCGCGTGCGGCACGAGCCATTATTCCGGCCTGACCGCGCGCCGCTGGCTCGAAACGATCGCGCGCATCCCCGCGCAGGTCGAGATCGCGAGCGAATACCGTTACAGCGATGCGCTCGCGATGCCGAACACGCTGGTGGTCAGCGTGTCGCAATCCGGCGAGACCGCCGACACGCTCGCCGCGCTCAAGTACGCGCAGGCGCTCGGCCATATCGACACGCTGGCGATCTGCAACGTGCCGACCAGCGCGATGATGCGCCAGACCGGCCTGCGCTTCCTGACGCGGGCAGGCCCGGAAATCGGCGTTGCGTCGACCAAGGCGTTCACGACGCAGCTCGTCGCGCTGTTCATTCTTGCCGTCACGCTCGGACGGCTGCGCGGCTACGTCGACGACGCGCAACTCGCGCGCTACACGATGCAGCTGCGGCGATTGCCTGGCGCGCTCGAGGACGTGCTCGGGCTGGAACCGCAGATCGAGCGCTGGGCGGCGGAATTCTCGCAGCACGAAAACGCGCTGTTTCTCGGGCGCGGGCTGCACTACCCGATCGCGCTCGAAGGTGCGCTGAAGCTGAAGGAGATTTCGTATATCCACGCGGAAGCGTATCCGGCCGGTGAGCTGAAACACGGGCCGCTCGCGCTCGTAACGCACACGATGCCGGTCGCGACAATCGCACCGAACGATGCACTGCTGGAGAAGCTCAAGTCGAACATGCAGGAAGTGCGGGCGCGTGGCGGGCAGCTTTACGTGTTCGCCGATGCCGATACGCGGATCGACAACAGCGAAGGCGTGTCGGTATTGCGGATGCCGGATTACTACGGGCTGTTGTCGCCGATTCTGCACGTCGTGCCGTTGCAATTGCTCGCGTATCACGCGGCGTGCCTGCGCGGCGCGGATATCGACAAGCCGAGGAATCTGGCGAAATCGGTGACGGTGGAGTGATGAGGCTGCGTTGCCCGGGCGGGCAGGCCCGTGAAGGTCGTCAAGCAATCAAACTGGCCCGCCCTACACGATTCGAACGTGTGACCTACGGCTTAGAAGGCCGTTGCTCTATCCAACTGAGCTAAGGGCGGTCGCGGAGAAAAGACACGGCCTTTCGCGGACCGCATTCGGCATCGGGCTTTCGAGTCACGCACGGCAACAACCGCACCGCCGAACTCAACGCTCCGAAACAAAACGGGCCCGGTATGGAACCGAGCCCGAAATTATACCCGATCATCGCGTCACATCACGCGACGCGAGCCATCGCAACCTCAAACCGGCTGCGGATGCAGCATGAACCAGCCGAGACAGAACACCCCGGCGATCACGCAGTACACGCCGAACGACGCGAGCCGCCCGCGCCCTTCGAAATAGCGCATCAGGAACCGCACGCTCAGGTACGCGGCGATCGCCGTCAGCACGCCGCCGAGCAGCGCGTCGGCAAGCTGGTCGCGTGCATGAAACAGCTTCGGCAGTTCGAGCACACCCGCCGCGAAGATGATCGGCGTGCCGAGCAGGAACGAGAATTCCGCTGCCTTCTCCGCCGTCAGCCCAGCCGCATTGCCGGCAATCATCGTCAGCCCGCTGCGCGAGAACCCCGGAATCAGTGCGCCGATCTGCGCGAGACCCACGAAGAACGCCTGCTTGAACGTCATCTTCTCGGGCGCCTGGTGCGCGCGGCTGCGCTGGATGCGATCGCCGAGCCACAGCAGCACGCCGTTCACGATCAGCGCGATCGCGACGATCCGCAGGTCGTGGAACACGCGTTCGATACGCTTCTCGAGCAGCAGCCCGACGATGCCGGTCGGGATCGTCCCGATGATCAGCGCCCACATCAGGTGGCCGTCGTCGTTCTTGCGGCCGCCGAGCTGCGCGAAGAAGCCGCTGATCAGCGCGATCCAGCGCGCGCGGAAGTACCACAGCAGCGCGAGCGCGGTGCCGAGGTGCAGCGCAACGAGGAAGGGCAGCAGTTGCGGCGCGTGCTTGTCGATATGCATGCCGAACAGCGCCGGCACGAGCAGCGTATGGCCCAGGCTGCTGACAGGGAAGAGTTCGGTGACGCCCTGCAGGACGCTCAGGAATACCAGAAACCAGAGACTCACGCGTCGGTCCTTTTAGTCGAGATTGAGCGGGAAGAAAGACGGACGACGCGATGCGCGTCCGAAAAAACGCGCCCTGATTATGCCGAGCCAGGATTACTGCGCCAAGGCATTTGGCAGCTTATTGCGGCAATGCACACAAACGCTTGCAATTTGTAAGCACGCAGAAAGCAAAAAGCCCGCCATTTGCATGGCGGGCCTGTCGACTTCGGCAGGAATTGCCGTCAGCGGCCGAGCTGATAGAAAAATAATACCGTGCTGCCGGTGAACATGCCGAACAGTGCGATTCCCATTGCCATTGCCAGATCCATGGCCCCCTCCACGAAGTGTCATGACCCGGCAACATCACCGGTTTAGATGCATTATCCAGACCGTTGACAGTCTTAAAAACTCGCAATTTCCCGAGAAGGGTTTTCCCCGAGCGGCCGCGGCCCGATAATGGAACGCGCGTTGCTCCGTCCACCCGTCCAATCCGATTCGCCATGCCGATCTTCCAGCAACACGATATCCACGAACTTCACGCCGGCCCGTCGCTCGTCCGGGTCGCTCCGCAATTCGGCGGCCGCCTGCTGTCCTGGCACGTCGACGGCGAACCGGTCATCTTCTGGCCGGAAACGGCCGACTGGAGCAACCTCGCCCGCGTGCGCGGCGGCAATCCGCTGCTGTTCCCGTTCCTCGGTCGTCACCGCGTCGACGGCGAACTCGGCCGCTGGCGCGACGCCGCCGGCGTGGTCCGCGACCTGCCGATGCACGGCTTCGCGCGCGACCTGCCGTTCGACGCGCACCCGTCGGCCGACGGCGCCGCGCTGTCGATGACGCTCGACGCAAGCGACGCGCTGCGCGCGAGCTACCCGTTCGACTTCCGGTTCGAGACGACCTACCGGCTGGCCGACGCGCACACGCTGGACGTCGCGCTGACGACGACCAATCGCGGCGACACGCCGCTGCCCTACTACGCCGGCCACCACTTCTATTTCGCGCTGCCGCATGGCGAACGCGCCGAAACCACGCTCGAACTGCCGCCGACCCGCACCTGCCAGCAGCACGCGGACGGCTCGATCAGCCCGCTCGAACCCGGTGAAGCGCATTACCGCCTCGACGATCCGGACATCGTCGACCGCTTCCACTGCCTCGACGGCGAACCGTCTTCACCGGTGCGCATCGTGATGCCGGGCCGCCGCCGCACGATCGAGATCGCGCTCGACGTGCCGGGCTCGATCCCGTGGTACGCGGTCACGACCTGGACCGAAAAGCCGGATTCCGACTTCTATTGCGTCGAGCCGTGGCTCGGCCTGCCGGACGCCATCCACAACGGCCTCGGGCTGCGCATGCTCGCGCCGGGCGCAACCGAAACGGCCGCGCTGCGCATTCGCGTGCATCCGCTCGCCGGCTGATACGCGGGCCGCCAAACCGGCACGCGACGGCCCCGACAACGGCCCAAACTGCGGTGCGCGGGTCGAACCCGTTAAAATCGGACGTTTTGTGTTGCCTGCCGCGTCACCCGCGGCAGGGTTTTGCGAGGTTCAATGTTCGGAACAACAACGAAGCGACTCTTCGCAGCCGCCTGCGCCGCCCTGCTCGCCGCGTGCGGCTCCGCGCCCGTCGGCCCCGGGTTCTATCGCGTCGAGCGTGGCGACACGCTCTACAAGATCGCGCGCGACAACCGCACGTCGGTGCAGAACGTCGTGCGCTGGAACCAGATGACGAACCCCGACGCGATCGAAGTCGGCCAGGTGCTGCGCGTCGCGCCGCCGCCCGGCACGACCACCGCATCGACGCCGTCGACCACCGGCACCGGCAGCGCCGGCCGCGCGCGTCCGGCACCTTCCGCGCCGGTCGAATCGGCCGTCAAGCCGGCCACGAGCATCGGGCTGATCTGGCCGGCGGCCGGCAACGTGGTCCGGACGTTCGACGGCTCGAAATCGAAGGGGATCGACATCGCGAACTCACCGGGCACGCCGGTGGTCGCGGCCGCACCGGGTGTCGTGGTCTATGCCGGGAACGGGCTGCGCGGCTACGGCAACCTGATCATCCTCAAGCACAACGCCGACTACCTGACCGCCTACGCGCATAACCGCGCGCTGCTGGTGAAGGAAGGCCAGTCGGTTACGCAGGGACAGTCGATCGCGGAGATGGGCAACAGCGACAGCGATCGCGTCGCGCTGCATTTCGAGCTGCGCTACGGCGGCCGGTCGATCGACCCGTCACGCTACCTGCCGGCGCGTTGAGCGCACGACGGACGACACGCGATGCCGGCGCGCATCGCGTGCCGTCGCGGCGAAAACGGGAAATGGTTGAGTCAGCGCTTGCGCAGACGTCCGGTGAAACGGCCGGACAACGGATCGACGTGACGAGCAAACGCCACCAGCACACCGATTCCGATCAGGCTGAACCCCGCAGCTATCAGAAGCAAATCCATGGTCACATCACTGTTTTGACTTGATCTTATGCGTCATTGTGGAATCGTGCACTGAGCCGTGGCTATTGGACGAGTCCGAACATTCCCTATCAGCAGACACCATTGTGGATTCGCCTGCGTGAAAACCTGATGTAAGCGATACGCCCGGCGCCACGATCGACACCCAGGAGACAATGCGATGCTGCCCGCCGCCGACCGCTACGACGACCTGCTCTCCCGCTTCCGGTGGGACATTCAGGCCCGCTACAACATCGGCGTGGACGTCTGCGACAAATGGGCCGACGGCAGCGGACGCCTCGCATTGATCTACGAAACGGCGCACGGCGACGTGTTCCGCCTCACGTTCGACGACCTGAAGAATGCTTCTAACCGGCTCGCGAACAGCTTTGCGCGCGCCGGCCTGCGACGCGGCGACCGGATCGGCATCTTTCTCGCGCAAGGCCCCGAAACGGCCGTTGCGCACCTCGCCGCATACAAGCTCGGTGCGATCGCGGTGCCGCTCTTCACGCTGTTCGGCGTCGATGCGCTCGAATACCGGCTCGCGAACAGCGAGGCCGCCGCGCTCGTCACCGACGCGGCCGGCTACGCGAAAATCGCACCGCTGCGCGCGCAGCTGCCGTCGCTGCACACCATGTACTGCGTCGGCGACGATACACCCGATGCGCCGGGCGTGCTGCGCTACGACGCGGCGCTTGCCGCCGAAACGCCGGATTTCGTACCGGCCGACACGGCCGCCGACGATCCGGCGGTGATCATCTACACGTCCGGTACCACGGGCAAACCGAAAGGCGCGCTGCACGCCCATCGCGTGCTGCTCGGCCACCTGCCGGGCGTCGAGATGTCGCAGCAATGCTTCCCGCGCGATGCACGCCTGTTCTGGACGCCGGCCGACTGGGCATGGATCGGCGGCCTGCTCGACGTGCTGCTGCCGTCATGGCATCACGGCGTGCCGGTGCTCGCGCGCCGCTTCGAGAAGTTCGACGGCGACGCCGCGTTCGCGCTGATGGCGCGTCACGGCGTCACGCACGCATTCCTGCCGCCCACCGCGCTGAAGCTGATGCGCGCCGTTACGGCGCCGCGCGAACGCTACGCGCTGTCGCTGAAATCGGTCGCGAGCGGCGGCGAATCGCTCGGCACCGAGCTGACGGCGTGGGGCCGCGATGCGCTCGGCGTGACGATCAACGAGTTCTACGGGCAAACCGAGTGCAACATGGTGCTGTCGTCGTGCGCGGCACTGTTCGACGCGCAGCCCGGTGCGATCGGCAAGGCGGTGCCCGGTCATGCGGTCGCGATCGTCGATGCGGACGGCACGCCGCTGCCGCCCGGCGTCGAAGGCCGCATCGCGGTGCGCCGCCCCGATCCGGTGATGTTCCTCGAATACTGGCGCAACCCGGCTGCGACGCGCGACAAGTTCGCGGGCGACTACCTGCTCACCGGCGATACGGGCACGATCGACGCCGACGGCTTCGTGCGCTTCGTCGGCCGCGACGACGACGTGATCACGAGCGCCGGCTACCGGATCGGCCCGGGCCCGATCGAGGACTGTCTGCTCACGCATCCGGCGGTGCGGATGGCGGCCGTCGTCGGCGTGCCCGACGCGACGCGCACCGAGATCGTCAAGGCGTTCGTCGTACTGAACTCCGGCCACGTCGGCGACGACGCACTCGTGCTCGCGCTGCAGGCACACGTGCGCACACGGCTCGCCGCGCACGAGTATCCGCGCGCGATCGCGTTCGTCGACAGCCTGCCGATGACCGCGACCGGCAAGATCGTGCGCCGTGCGCTGCGCGACGCGTGAGCCATCCGCCGGCGGCTCGGCCCGTGCGGCCGGATGGTTTATAGTGGCGCCACGCAGTCTTTCCAAGAAACCGATGTCCTCTGATCAGCCATCCGCCGCGGGCGCGTCGCACAGCCCGCTCTACGCCAAACTCCTCGGCGAAACCGCCAAGATCGACTGGTGCGATCTCGAACGCTTCTTCGCGCAGGGCAAGCTGCTCTCCGTCGCGCGCGACCTCGATCTCGTCAGCGTCGCGGAAGCGGTCGCCAGCGACGATGCCGAACAGGTCACGCGCTGGCTGTCGGCCGGCCTCGTCGCCCGCATGCCGGCCGAAACGGCCGCCGACTTCGCGGCGCGCAACCCGGAGCTGTGGGCGGTCGTCGTTTCGCCGTGGGTCTGCGTGCAGGAACGCGCCTGACGCGTTCGCCATGTCCAAATCCGCGTTACCGCAGGGGGCCGGTGCCGGCTCGGTTACCGTCACGCACCGGCGCGTCCTCGCGCTCGCCTTCCCGATCGTCCTCGCGAACCTGACCCAGCCGATCCTCGGCGCCGTCGACACGGCCGTCGCCGGTCACCTCGACGGCGCGCAGTATCTCGGCGGCGTCGCGCTCGGCGGGCTGTTCTTCAATTTCGTGTTCTGGGGGTTCGGCTTCCTGCGGATGGGAACGACCGGCCTCGTCGCGCAGGCGCATGGCGCCGGAGACACCGCCGGTATTCGCCTGAACCTGTTGCGCGCGCTGATTGTCGCGTTCGCGCTCGGCAGCGCCGTGCTCGCACTGCAGGTGCCGCTGCTGTCGTTCGCGCTGTCCGCGCTCGGCGGCAGCGATGCCGTGCGCGCGACGGCGCTCGCGTACAGCCAAGCGCGAATCTGGAGCGCGCCCTTCGCGCTCGCGAACTACGTCGTGCTCGGTTACCTGCTCGGCATGCAGCGCGTGCGGCTCGCGCTCGTCGCGCAGGTGTTCATCAACGCGGTGAACATCGGCGCCGTTCTGCTCTATGTGTACGGCTTCGGCTGGGGCATCGCCGGCATCGGCGCCGCAACGGCCACCGCGGATGCCTGCGGTTTCGCGCTCGGTGCATGGATGCTGTGGCGGCTGCGCCCGCGCGGCCTTGCGCCGATCGCGGTACGTGCGCTCGCCGACCGCGCCGCGCTCAAGCGGCTGATCGCGCTCAATCGCGACATCTTCCTGCGCACGCTGTGCCTGCTCGGCGCGTTCGGCTGGTTCGCGCACCTCGGCGCCAAACAGGGCGACGCGACGCTCGCGGCAAATGCGCTGCTGCTGAATTTCCAGACCTTCATGGCCTATGGCCTCGACGGCTTCGCTCATGCGGCCGAGGCGCTCGTCGGCGCGGCGGCCGGCGCGCGCGACCGCCGCGCATTCCGGCAGGCCGTGCACGTCACGCTGCTCTGGTCGGCGCTTGGCGCGCTGCTGTTCACGCTCGTCTACTGGGCAGCCGGCGGCTGGATCGTCGCGCGCCTGACCGATCAGGCCGAGATCCGCGCCGTCGCGCTGCGCTACCTGCCGTGGGCGGCGATCTCGCCGATCGTGTCGGTCTGGGGCTTCCTGCTCGATGGCGTCTTCATCGGCGCCACGCAGACGCAATCGCTGATGCGCGCGATGGTCGTGTCGTTCTCGATTTTCGTCGCGGCCACGCTCGCGGCCGTCGGCACGTTCGGCAATCACGGCCTCTGGTTCGCGCTGCTGCTGTTCATGGCCGCACGCGGCGCGACACTCGCGCGCTACCTGCCCGGGCTGCTGCGGCGCATCGGCGCCGACGCGCACGCCGCGTCCACCGGCCGCGCGTGACGTCGGCCTGGCCGAGCCGTCATTGCGTCGGTTTCGGCGACGGCGCGTCGAGCATCGACGGCGGCGTCATGTCGGTCGGCACACCGTGATAGTCGGCCGGATCTTCCGGCGGGTGGCCGCGACGGGCCTGACGAGGATCGCTGCCGCAGCCGGCGAGGAAGGATGCGGCCAGCACGGCCAGCATGAAACGGGTCATCGGGTATGGCTCCGGAAAACGGTGCGCCCATCGCGCGCCGGGACCGCGCCGAGTCTAACGGAAATCCGGTTTCAGGGTCGCGCCGCGCATGTCCTACTATGTACGCATGGCGCGGTGCCGCGGAAAGGAGGCTGCCATGTCGACTGAGGAAATTGCGGGCCTGATCGGCCTGTTCATTGGCCTGATGGTGCTGGTCGCGCTGTCGTACTTCGAGTCGCGCGAATACAAGCGCAGCCACGGCGGCGAAGGGATGATCCACCACTGGATGGCGGAACATCACCTGCTCGACTGGCGGCGCAAGCACTGAGCGAGCTACCCCGCAGTCCGGTCCGGATCGAACCCGGGCCGTCCTGAAACGCGCCATTCCAGTGGCGTGCTTGGAACCGCGTACCGCGGAAATTATCAGGGTCGAATGAATGAACGCCGTCGCGTGGCCATTGCCGCGCGACGGCGTTCGCTTGCGCGCACCCGGCACGGGCGCGGCGCGGTTCAGACGGCTCAGCCCAGGAAGTGGCGGGCGTAGCGCGCGTTGATGTCCGACAGGCGGAACAGCGTCAGGAAATCCGCGCAGTTGAAGTCGGGATCCCAAGCCGGTGCGCCGCAAATCTTCGCGCCGAGACGCAGGTAGCCCTTGATCAGCGGCGGCGGCGCGACGACGGTGCCCGTCTGCAGTTCGTCGACCGGCAGTGCCGTGTGCGGGAACGCGCGGTATTCGGGCGCCGTCAGCGACCCTGCCGACAGCGACTGGTACAGGTTCGCCGCATAGTGACCGCCGTCGGCCATCGACACGCTCGCGCAGCCGAGCATCGTCTCGTAGCCGTTCTGCATCATGTACGCGCCGAGGCCGCCCCACAGCGCCATGATGACGGCGCCGCTGCGGTAGTCGCTGTGCACGCACGAGCGGCCGACCTCCACCATCTTGCCGCGCAGGTGCGTGAGGCGCGACAGGTCGAATTCGCCTTCGGCGTACAGGCGGCCGACACGCGCCGCCTGATGCGGCGGCAGCACGCGGTACGTGCCGACGACTTTCAGCGTGTCGAGATCGCGCACCAGCAGGTGGTCGCAGTACGCGTCGAACGGATCGACGTCGAGACCGGACGGGCCGCTGACCTGCGCACCCATCTCTTCGGCGAACACGCTGTAGCGCAGGCGCTGGGCTTCGCGCAATTCGTCTTCCGTACGCGCCCATGCGGCGCGCAGGCGATACTCCGATGTGACGGTTTCACTGGCGCGCGGCAGGTGGCGCCGCGACGTGTCGAGGGGCAGCGAGGCAAAAGGGAGCGTAGGCGTCGGCAGTTCTCGCATTAGGCTTTCCTGGTCGTAAGGAATAGGACGACATGCCCGCCAATGTAGTAATCGGCCGTGACCGTTATGTGGCACGACTGTGTCCTTTCAATGACGTGTCGCCGAATTGACTTTAGCAGAAAGCTTGCGAAACCGTATGATCAATCCCTTCAAACCAATTCAGCCGGGCTTCACACCAGGTCCGGCGTCAATACCGCCCGCAATACGGCCTGCCGGCTGCCGTCGCGCGTGCGGCTCGCCAGCCACACGATTCCGCCCTTCTTGACGCTCCAGCTGTCGTCGCTGCCGGCGATCAGTTGCGCGGCGACGCTGCCGAGCGTCGGCTGGTGTCCGACGATCACGACCGTCGGCGCGATGCCTTCCGGCCATCCGGCCGCTTCCAGCACGTCGTCGACGCTGCCGCCCGGCGCGAGTGCATCGACGGTCCGGTACTGGTCGGTCAGCGCCTCGACCGTCTGCACGGTTCGGGCCGCCGGGCTCGCGAGGATCACGCTGTTCGTCTCGAGCCTGCCGCGCAGCCATTTGGCCATTGCCTGCGCGTCCTTGCGGCCACGGACGGTCAGCTGGCGCGCGAGATCGCTCGACGCGTAGTCTTCGGCTTCGGCATGGCGCCACAGGATCAGGTTCATCATGATGTTCTCCTTGCGTCGGCGAGCGGTGCGCGCCCATGCGCACGGTTACGGCCGATTACCATGCGAATTGTCGCAAATCGCGGCCGGTTCGCCGCCGCGGCATTTACCCGCATATCGTGATTGACCTGATCGATCATGAACCGATATAATCTTTGGCTCGTCGGAGCGTAGCGCAGCCTGGTAGCGCATCTGATTTGGGATCAGAGGGTCGTAGGTTCGAATCCTATCGCTCCGACCAAGGAATCAAGGGGTTACGGTTAAACACCGTAGCCCCTTTTCCGTTTCTGGGCCCATGTATCGCCCGCACATGCCCCTGCTCGCGCACTTCAATTCATTGTAGAAATTCATTGGGGCACCGACGCGACACCGCACGAGCCTCTGCCCGCCAACCCCCGCGCGACACTTCCAGGAACACGCGATAATGCGCGTGAACAACCTGCACCCGCGCATGAAAAACAACATTCTCAAGACCGCCTTCTGCGCGTCTCTGCTCGCGCTGGCGACCGCCGGCACCGCGTCGGCCAAGGCGCTCGACGATGCGCTCGACTGCCATTCGACCGGCCACAAGTTCGTCGCGCCGCTGCTCGCCGCCGGCGACATCCAGTCGGAGCCCATGCATGTCGAATCGAACTCGGTCAACGCGTTCCGCACGAACCACGCGCTGACGGCGTACGGCTTCGGCGTCTACGTCGTGCTCGGCTATCAGGCGAACGACCCGATCTTCCGTCCGGGCGACGGCACGCCGATCGGTGATTGGGCCTACGGTGTCGTCGTGCGCGGCACGAAGAGTTCGGTGGAGGAAGCCGTGCGCAAGGCCGGCAGCGACGCAACCGTCAAGCAGGCGTTCCCGTTCCTGACCGCGATCGTCTGCTCGTCGGATTGAGCGGGCCGTCAGGGCGGTCGCACGGCACGCTCGAGGGCACCGCAGCCACCTTCCCGCCCAGCGGCTTCCGGACATCGCTACGGCCCCGCTATCGGCCCGTTAAGCGCCGGTGTACACCACGCGATATGGAATACCGACCTTCTCCCACTCGGCCGCCTCCTGGCTGAGGCTGTAGTCGGTCAACGGGTTCTGCTCGACCCATGCGCTCGGCAGGCGCACTTCATACCCGCCTTTCTTCATCTGCGACACGGAAATGTCGGGCAGCCCCGCATCGGTCCGGCGCCGGCACAGCAGCGCCGCGAGCCGCAGGCAGAACAGCAGCGGCCACTCGACCTCGCGCGCCTGCGACAGCTTGCCCAGCTTGCCTGCGTGACCAAGCACGAGCGCGGCGAGCCGCGCCTGGTCGGTGCGCGAGAAACCCGGCATGTCCGCGTTGCTCGCGATATAGGCCGAATGCTTGTGATACGCGCTGTGCGAGATCGACAGGCCGATCTCGTGCAACGCGGCCGCCCAGCCGAGGAACATCCGCCCTTCCTCGCGCGCCTCTTCGTCGTCTTCCTCGAGTTCGTCGTAGAAACGCCCCGCGAGCGCGCCGATCCGCTCGGCCTGCGCACGATCGACGCCGTAGCGGCGCGTGAAGCCCTCGACGGTCACCGCGCGCATGTCCTCGTGCTGCGTCCGGCCGAGCAGGTCGTACAGCACGCCGAGGCGCAGCGCGCCGTCGGTCGTGTCGACGTAATCGACGCCGAGCTCCTCGAACACCGCGAGCATGATCGCCAGACCGCCGGCGAGCACCGGCACGCGGTCGGGCTTCAGCGCGATCAGCTTCAGCCGGTTGACGTTCTCCGACTTGATCAGCGCACGCTTGAGCCGCTCGAGGCCGCCGCGCGAAATGCCGTGTGTGATGCCCGGATCGTTGAAGCCGTTCGCCTCGACGAGTTCCGCGAGCGCACGCGCGGTGCCGGACGAACCGATCGCCTGGTCCCAGCCGGCCTTCTTGTACTCGCTCGAAATGATCTGGATCTCGCGCTTGGCCGCGAGTTCGGCCTGGCGCATCGTGTATTCGTCGACGTTGCCGGCCGGAAAGAACGTACGGCTGTGGCTCACGCAGCCGATATACAGGCTCTCCATCACGATCGGCGTGTAGTGCGAGCCGATGATGAATTCGGTCGAGCCGCCGCCGATGTCGACGACGAGCCGCTTGCCGGCGCTCGCCGGCACCGAGTGCGCGGCGCCCGCATAGATCAGCCGCGCTTCTTCGCGGCCCGCGATCACTTCGATCGGGAAACCGAGCGCCGCTTCGGCCTCGCCGAGAAATTCGCCGGCGTTCTTCGCGACGCGCAGCGTGTTGGTGGCCACCGCGCGCACGTGATCGGGATGGAAATCGCGCAGGCGCTCGCCGAACCGCTTGAGCGCCTCCCAGCCACGCTCCTGCGACGCACGATCGAGCATCTTGTCGCTCGACAGGCCCGCGGCCAGCCGAACGGGCTCGCGCAGCGCGTCGACGGGATAGATCTGGCTGCCCGCCGGCGTTTCCTCGACGCGACCGACGATCAGCCGGAAGCTGTTCGAGCCGAGATCCACGGCAGCCAGCAAGTGGGGAGTTGTAACCATCAGAAGGGGGCTCCGTGCGCGTTCGCCCGCGGCAGCCGGACCGGCAGCCCAGGGCGATCAATCAAAGGCGACATTTTAAGCGTGGAACGCTTGGCGTTGCCACGCTTCACGGGCATGCACACTGCTTGATTCCATATAGCCGAAACATTTATGAGACGAAAGGGTTCCAGCGTAGAATTTGCCGATATAAATACAATCGTGTCATCAGCACGTCATCGTACCGTGAGAGTTTCCGAGCGTCCTTTCGAATCATCGCCTGAATCACCCCCTACTCTGCCGATGTCCGTCCGTTACCCGCTTCTCAATCGTGAACTCGGCATCCTCGGTTTCAACGAGCGCGTGCTGGCCCAGGCGGCCGATCCTCAAGTCCCGTTGCTCGAGCGCCTCCGTTTCATCTGCATCACCAGCAGCAACCTCGACGAATTCTTCGAAGTCCGCATGGCCGGCCTTCAGGAGCAGATCCGCGACAACCCCGGCGCGCTGACACCCGACGGCATGTCGTTACAGCACGCTTACGATCTCGTCGTCGAACGCGCGCAGCGGCTCGTCCATCGACAGTACACGATGCTGCACGAAACCGTGCTGCCCGCGCTCGAACAGGAAGGCATCTATTTCCACGCGAGCGACACGTGGAACGACGAGCAGCTCGAATGGGCGCGGGGTTACTTCCTCGACGAACTGCTGCCGGTGCTGACGCCGATCGGCCTCGATCCGGCCCACCCGTTCCCGCGCGTGCTGAACAAGAGCCTGAACTTCGTCGTCGAGCTCGAAGGCCGCGACGCGTTCGGCCGCCAGGCCGTGATGGGCATCGTGCAGGCGCCGCGCGCGCTGCCGCGCGTCGTGCGGATGCCGCACGCGCTGTCGGGTTTCGAACACGGCTTCGTGCTGCTGAGCTCGTTCATGCAGCGTTTCGTCGGCGAACTCTTCCCGCAGCTCGTCGTGAAAAGCTGCAACCAGTTCCGCATCACGCGCAACAGTGAACTGTTCGTCGACGAAGACGAAATCACGAACCTGCGCGTCGCGCTGCAGGGCGAACTGCCCGCACGCCACCTCGGCAACGCGGTCCGCCTCGAAGTGTCGGCCGACACGCCGCTGCACATCGTGCGGCGCCTGCTCGAGGAGAGCGAACTCGGCGACAAGGACTGCTATCGCGTGGCCGGCTCCGTGAACCTCGTGCGCCTGATGCAGATTCCCGATCTCGTCGACCGCCCCGACCTGAAGTTCGCGCCGTTCACCGCGTCGATTCCGGCCGCGATCACGAACGCGCCGACGATGTTCGACGCGATCGACAACGGCGACATCCTGCTGCACCACCCGTACGAAAGCTTCCAGCCTGTGCTCGAACTGCTGCAGCAGGCCGCGAAGGACCCGAGCGTCGTCGCGATCAAGCAGACGATCTACCGCACCGGCACCGATTCGCCGCTGATGGACGCGCTGATGGAAGCCGCGCGCAACGGCAAGGAAGTGACCGTCGTCGTCGAGCTGCTCGCGCGCTTCGACGAGGAAACCAACATCAACTGGGCGTCGCAGCTCGAAGCCGTCGGCGCGCATGTCGTGTACGGCGTGGTCGGCCACAAGTGCCACGCGAAGATGATGCTGATCGTTCGGCGCGTCGTGCAGGCCGGCAAGGCGTCGCTGCGCCGCTACGTGCACCTCGGCACCGGCAACTACCACCCGCGCACGGCGCGCCTCTACACCGACTTCGGGCTGATGACGGCCGACCAGAAGATCTGCGAGGACGTCCATCACGTGTTCCAGCAACTGACGGGGATCGGCGGCGAACTGACGCTGCACGAGCTGTGGCAGTCGCCTTTCACGCTGCATCCGCGCATCATCGATTCGATCCGTGCGGAGATCGACAATGCACAGGCAGGCAAGCGCGCGCGCATCGTCGCGAAAATGAACGCGCTGCTGGAGCCGTCGGTGATCGCCGCGCTGTACGAAGCGTCGCAGGCCGGCGTCAAGGTCGACCTGATCGTGCGCGGCGTCTGCGCGCTGAAGCCCGGCGTGCCGGGGCTGTCGGAAAACATCACGGTGCGCTCGATCGTCGGCCGCTTCCTCGAGCACCACCGGATCTACTACTTCCATGCGGACGGCGCCGAGGACGTCTATCTGTCGAGCGCCGACTGGATGGACCGCAACCTGTTCCGCCGCGTCGAAGTCGCGTTCCCGATCCGCGAGCGCAAGCTCAAGCGGCGCGTGATCGCCGAAGGCCTGTCGGTGTGTCTCGGAGACAACCAGTCCGCGTGGCAGATGCAAAGCGACGGTCACTACCGCCGCCGCCGCGCCGGCAAGACGGTCCGCAACGCGCAACTCGGACTGCTCGCGAAGTTCTGCTCGTGAGCCGTCGGCGCGATGCGGGTCGCGCGCCGCATCGCCATGAGAAAAGCAGCCCGCGGGCTGCTTTTTTTTACGCCGGAACGCTACGCGATCAAGCCTCGTACGCGGCCGGCCGGATCGCGATGATGCGCGAACCCGGGAACCGCGCGGTAAACGTGCTGCCGCGCCCCTCCTCACTCTGCACGTACAGGTGCGCGTCGTGCCGCTGCAGCACGTGCTTGACGATCGCGAGCCCGAGCCCCGTGCCGCCCGTGTCGCGCGACCGGCTGCGGTCGACGCGGTAGAAGCGCTCGGTGAGCCGCGGCAGGTCGGCGGCCGGAATGCCGAAGCCGCTGTCCGTGACGGAAAACACGCCCTGCGCACCCTCGCGCCGCCACGTGACGACGATCTTGCCGCCTTCCGGTGTATAGCGGATCGCGTTCGTGACGAGATTCGCGAAGGCGCTGAACAGCTCCGTCTGCGCACCCGTGACGCCGAGCGTCTCGTCGATCGCAAACGCGATGTCGTGATGCCCGTTCGACAGCGTCTGCGCGTCCTCCTTCAGATGGTCGAACACGGCACGCATGTCGATCGCGCGATCGAGCGGCGGGCGGCTCTCGCCTTCCAGCTTCGCGAGCACCAGCAGGTCGGTCACGATGTGCCGCATCCGCGATGCCTGCTGCTCCATCATGTCGAGGTAGCGCGCGCGGTCTTCCTCGTTCAGCGGCAGCTCGCGCATCGTCTCGAGGAAACCCGACAGCACGGTGAGCGGCGTCTTCAGCTCATGCGACACGTTCGCGACGAAGTCGCGCCGCATCGCGTCGGTCCGCTCGAGTTCGGTGATGTCCTGCGTGAGCAGCAGCTTGCGGTTCTCGCCGTACGGAAACACCTGCACGGCCAGCACGTTCTGCCGCGAATCGCCCATGCCGCGCATCACGAGCGTCTCTTCGTAATGCTGCGCATTCAGGTAGCGGACGAAATCGGGATGGCGCACCAGGTTCGTGATGTGCTGGCGCAGGTCGCGTTTCGCATCGAGGCCGAAATGAACCTCGGCGATCGCGTTGCACCACTCGATCTGGTCGTGGTCGTCGAGCATCGCGACGCCGTTCGGCGACGCCTGGATCGCCTGGATGAAGCGCGAATGCTGCTGTTCGACCTGCCGTACCTGCGCATGCCACTGCTTCGCGAGCTTGTGCAGCCGATAGTAGATCTCGCCCCAGATGCCCGGCGCGCTCGGCACCTCGCCGTAGACGGGCGCATCGAGCAGGCGCCACAGACGCTGCGTATGGAAGGTGCTGAAAAAGCCCTGCGCGACCAGCATCACGACCACGAACACGAGGCCCGCGGTCGGGCCGGCGAAGACGCCGACCAATACGCCGATCAGCACGAGCAGCACGAGCGACACCAGAAAGCGCGCCCAGATGATGTTCATGATTCAGCGTCCGAAAGAATGAACGGCATGCCGCGGCACACGGCATGTCCGGATACGTTACGCGTGCTTGGCGAGCCGGTAGCCGCTGCCGCGCACGGTCTCGATCATCGCATCGCAACCGGCCGGTTTCAAGGCCGCGCGCAATCGTTTGATATGCACGTCGACGGTACGCTCCTCGACGAATACGTGGTCGCCCCACACCTGGTCGAGCAGTTGCGTGCGGCTGTGCACGCGTTCCGGATGCGTCATGAAGAAATGCAGCAGGCGGAACTCGGTCGGGCCGAGATCGAGCTTGATCTCGCTGCCGTCGCCGTGCGCGGCGACGCGATGCGTGGCCGGATCGAGGCGCAGCCCGTTGATCGACACGACGTCCTCGGTCAGCTGCGGCGCACGGCGGCGCAGCACGGCCTTGATCCGCGCCATCAGTTCCTTCGGCGAGAACGGCTTCGTCACATAGTCGTCCGCGCCGATTTCGAGGCCGAGCACCTTGTCCTGCTCGTCGCCGCGGGCGGTGAGCATGATGATCGGGATGTGCTTGGTCCGTTCGTTGTTGCGCAGGTCGCGCGCGAACGCGATACCGGACTTGCCCGGCAGCATCCAGTCGAGCAGCACCAGATCGGGCAGCACATCGCTGATCAGGTTCTGCGCCTGTTCGGCGTTGTACGCACGGATCGGGCAGTGACCGGCGTGCTGGAGATTCACCGAGATCAGTTCGGAAATCGCGGGCTCATCTTCAACGACGAGAATGTTGCTGGGCATCGGCACCTCTGTTCTTCCTGTGCTGGGTCGTGTTAACTGTTGGCTTCGCGATCGAGCGTGTCGCGCGGCTGGTGCCGCACGTCAGTGCCCTTCACGATGTAGATGATGAATTCGGCGATGTTCTTCGCGTGGTCGCCGATCCGTTCGATCGCCTTCGCGATGAACAGGTAATCGAGGCCGACCGAGATCGTGCGCGGATCTTCCTGCATGTACGACACGAGCTTGCGCACGAACGCACGGAATTCCATGTCGATTTCCTTGTCGTCCTTGACGATCTGCGCGGCCGCGACCGTATCGAGACGCGCAAACGCGTCGAGCGCGCGGCGCAGGATCGTCACGGCCATCTCGCCCGACACCTTGATCTCGGCGATGTTGACCGCACGCGCGGCCGGCTCGTCGACCAGGCGGCGCACGCGCTTGGCGATCTTCTCGGCCTCGTCGCCGGCGCGTTCGAGGTTCGTAATCGTTTTCGAAATCGACATCAAAAGACGCAGGTCGCGCGCGGCAGGCTGCCTCCGCGCGATGATGTTGCCGCACTCCTGGTCGATGTCGACTTCCATCGCGTTCAGCGTTTCCTCGGCCGCGATCACCTTCTCGGCCGTATCGCGATCGAATTCGTTCAGCGCGCGCATCGCGCCGACGATCTGCGACTCGACGAGTCCGCCCATTTCCAGCACTTTCGACGACACGGCATTCAGGTCCGCGTCGAACTGGCTCGACAGATGTTTATCCGACATGGCTGTTGTTCTCCGTCATCAACCGAAACGGCCGGTGATGTAGTCTTCCGTTTCCTTGCGCACCGGCTTGATGAAGATCCTTTCGGTCTCGCCGAACTCGATCAGCTCGCCCAGGTACATGTAGGCCGTGTAATCCGAGCAGCGTGCGGCCTGCTGCATGTTGTGCGTGACGATCACGACCGTGTAGTCGCTCTTCAGCTCCGCGATCAGCTCTTCGATGCGGCCCGTCGAGATCGGGTCGAGCGCCGAGCACGGCTCGTCGAGCAGCAGCACTTCCGGACGGATGGCAATGCCGCGCGCGATGCACAAACGCTGCTGCTGGCCGCCCGACAGGCCGTAGCCGCTCTGGCCCAGCTTGTCCTTCACTTCGTTCCACAGCGCGGCCTTCGTGAGCGCCCACTCGACGCGGTCGTCCATTTCCGAGCGCGTGAGCTTTTCGAACATCTTCACGCCGAACGCGATGTTGTCGTAGATCGACATCGGGAACGGGGTCGGCTTCTGGAACACCATGCCGATCCGCGCGCGCAGCAGCGAGATGTCGCGCTTCGTCGTCAACAGGTTCTCGCCGTCCATCAGGATTTCGCCTTCGGCGCGCTGCTCCGGATAGAGCGCGAACATCTTGTTGAACGTGCGCAGCAGCGTCGACTTGCCGCAACCCGACGGGCCGATGAACGCGGTCACCTTGCCGTCCGGAATGCGCAGGTTGATGTTCTTCAGCGCATGGAACTTGTTGTAGAAGAAGTTGAGGTTGTTGACCTCGATCTTCGCGTTCAGCGGCGCGAGCGGGCGATCGTTCGCCGCGTCATGGGTGCCGGCCGGCGCAGCGGTGCGCTCGACAGGATTCAGGTGGCTCTCTGCCATATTCATCGGATTGCTCCGCCGTTACTTTTTCGAGAAGATCGAGCGCGCCAGGACGTTGAGTCCGAGCACCCCGAGCGTAATCAGGAACACGCCCGCCCATGCGAGCGACTGCCATTCCGCGAACGGGCTCATCGCGAACTTGTAGATCGTGACGGGCAGGTTCGCCATCGGCTGGCCCATGTCGACCGAGAAGAACTGGTTCGACAGCGCGGTGAACAGCAGCGGCGCCGTTTCGCCGGCAATCCGTGCGACCGCGAGCAGCACGCCCGTCACGATCCCGCCGACCGACGCGCGCAGCGTGATCTTCAGCACCATTCGCCACTTCGGCGTACCGAGCGCGAACGCCGCTTCGCGCAGCGCATTCGGCACGAGCTTGAGCATGTTCTCGGTCGTGCGGATCACGATCGGAATCTGCAGCAGCGCGAGCGCGATCACGCCGGCCCAACCCGAGAAGCGCCCCGACTTCGCCACGACGATCGCGTACACAAACAGGCCGATGACGATCGACGGCGCCGACAGCAGGATGTCGTTGATGAAACGGATCGTGCTCGCCAGCAGGTTCTTCTGGCCGTATTCGGCGAGATAGACGCCCGCGAGGATGCCGATCGGCGTGCCGACCAGCGTGCCGAAACCGCACAGCAGCAGGCTGCCGACGATCGCGTTCGCCAGGCCGCCGCCTTCCGTGTTCGGCGCCGGCGTCGATTCGGTGAACAGTTGCAGCGACAGGCCGCCGACACCGAGGTGGATCGTCGTGTAGAGAATCCACACGAGCCACAGCAGGCCGAATGCCATCGCGCCGAGCGACGCGGTGAGCGCGATCGCATTGATCGCCTTGCGCTTGCGCTGCAGGCGGTTGCGCATCGCTTCGAGCACGGCGCCGTCCGCCCCCGGGAAATTCATGATGGGCTCGCTCATTTCTTGCCCTCTCCCTTCTCGAGACGAAGCAGCAGCAGTTTGGAGATGGACAGCACGATGAACGTGATCACGAACAGGATCAGGCCCAGTTCCATCAGCGCGGACGTATGCAGGCCCGGCTGCGCTTCCGCGAATTCGTTCGCCAGCGCCGACGTGATGCTGTTGCCCGGCGCGAACAGCGACACGCTGTCGAGCAGGTTGGTGTTGCCGATCACGAAAGTCACGGCCATCGTCTCGCCGAGCGCGCGGCCGAGGCCGAGCATCACGCCGCCGATCACGCCGGTCTTCGTATAGGGCAGCACGACCTTCCACATCACTTCCCAGGTCGTGCAGCCGATCCCGTACGCCGATTCCTTCAGCAGCACGGGCGTGACTTCGAACACGTCGCGCATCACCGACGCGATGTACGGGATGATCATGATCGCGAGGATCACGCCGGCCGCGAGGATGCCGATGCCGATCGGCGGGCCGGCCGTCAGCGGACCGAGCACCCAGACGTCCTTGAACAGGCGGCCGATCGGCTTCTGGAAGTATTCGGCGAAGATCGGCGCGAACACGAGCAGGCCCCACATGCCGTACACGATCGACGGAATCGCGGCGAGCAGCTCGATCGCGATGCCGAGCGGGCGGCGCAGCCAGACGGGCGACAATTCGGTGAGGAACAGGGCGATGCCGAAACTGACGGGCACCGCGATGACGAGCGCGATGACCGACGTCACGATCGTGCCGTAGATCGGCACGAGTGCGCCGTAGATGTCCGAGTTGGGATCCCACTCGGATTGCCACAGGAAGCCGAGGCCGAACTTCTGGATGGTCGGCAGCGACGCAATGATCAGGGAGACGATGATCCCGCCCAGCAGCAGCAGGGTCACGATCGCGGCGAGCCGAGCGAGGCCGCCGAACAGGACATCCCCGAGACGGCCAGGCGCGCGCTGCGCACCGTCGGGCGATCGGGAGGACGTGTAGGAAATATCAGACATGGGTGCCTGCTTTTGATTGCCGGGCGCCATGACGCCCGGCTTCACCGCACACACTGCCCGACCGGCGCGGCCGGGCAGCGAACCGCTGCACTGCTTACTCGGCGGCGACCGGCTTGCCCGACGCGTCCGTCACCTTGGTCTTCCACTGCTTGCGGATTTCCGTCTCGACAGCCGGCGGCAGCGAGATGTAGTCGAGGCTGTCAGCAGCCTTCTCGCCGTTCTTGAACGCCCAGCTGAAGAACTTCAGCGTTTCGGCGCCCTGCTCCGGCTTTTCCTGCTTGGCGTGCAGCAGCACGAACGTCGCGCCGACGACCGGCCATGCTTCCTTGCCCGGCTGGTTCGTCAGGATCTGGTAGAACGACTTCGACCAGTTCGCGCCTGCAGCAGCGGCCTTGAACGTTTCCGTCTTCGGCTCGACCACCGTGCCCGTCGAGTTCTTCAGGGCCGTGTAGACCATGTTGTTCTTCTTCGCGTACGCCCATTCGACGTAGCCGATCGCGCCCGGCAGGCGCTGCACGAAGGCTGCGACGCCGTCGTTGCCCTTGCCGCCCGTACCCGTCGGCCAGTTGACCGTCGTGCCTTCGCCGATCTTCGACTTCCACTCGTCGTTGACCTTCGACAGGTAGTTCGTCCAGATGAAGCTGGTGCCCGAACCGTCAGCGCGGCGAACCACGGCGATGTCCGTATCCGGCAGCTTGACCTTCGGGTTCAGCGCGGCGATCGCCGGGTCGTTCCACTTCTTGATCTTGCCGAGGTAGATATCGCCGAGCACCGGGCCCGACAGCGTCAGTTCACCGGCCTTCACGCCCGGTACGTTGACGACCGGCACCACGCCGCCGACCACCGTCGGGAACTGGAACAGGCCTTCCTTCGCGAGCTCTTCATCCTTCAGCGGAGCGTCCGAACCGGCAAAATCGACCGTCTTCGCGACGATCTGCTTCAGGCCGCCCGACGAGCCGATACCTTGGTAGTTGACCTTCGAACCGCCGGACTGCTGGTAGTCGGCAGCCCATTTCGTATAGATCGGCATCGCAAACGTGCTGCCTGCGCCCGTGATGTCGGCAGCGTGGGCGGCGACGGCGAAAAGCGCGCCAGCCAGGCCGGCAATCGCGGTTTGCATCAATTTCATGAGACCTCCAGTGTGTGAGCGGATGACTACGGCACCGCGAAGGTTAGGGGCTCCTCATGACGGTAATGTGACAATCGATGAAACTGGCGTGACAGTAACATGACTGGTTGAAAGGGAGTATCGGGTGGCGCGTCGGGGGCGCGCGAGCGGCGCGGGCGGCAAGAATTGCCTGGCTCGGAGGGCGGGATGGACGCCCGCTTTCGAGGGCATGCGGCGCATCGTAGCGCAGCGTCGGCGGGACGGGAAGCCCGGCCCGGCAGCAGGCACGATTCGGGGGTCGGATGCCTGATTCGATCGTAAGAATGCGTTTGCCGAAGGTCGCTGTTATTAGGTAGGGCAAACCTTTGCGTCTGACAAAAACTGCGGCGCCCGAGGGCGCCGCACGCACATTCGTCGGGAGCCGGCGCGCGGCCGGCCGGGCCGCCGCGCACGCGCCTATCCGGGTCAGGTTGTCGCCGCGCGCACCGCGTCGGCGATCGTCTCCGCATGGCGCACCGCATCTGCCGCCTGCTGCGCCTCGACCATCACGCGCAGCACCGGCTCGGTGCCCGATGCTCGGATCAGTACGCGGCCACTGCCGGCGAGCGCGGCTTCCGCCGCGTCGATCGCCGCGCGAATCGATGCGCTGCCCTTCCAGTCGGCGCCCGGCTTCATCCGCACGTTGATCAGCTTCTGCGGGAACAGCGTGACGCCGTCGAGCATCTGCGCGAGCGTGCGGCCGCTGCGCTTCAGCGCGGCCAGCACGAGCAGCGCCGACACGATGCCGTCGCCGGTCGAATGCCGGTCGAGCGACAGGATGTGACCTGAACCTTCCGCGCCGAGCTGCCAGCCGTTTTCGCGCAACTGCTCGAGCACGTAGCGGTCGCCGACCGCCGCCCGGACGAACTTCACGCCCTCGCGCTGCAACGCGACTTCGACCGCGAGGTTCGTCATCAGCGTGCCCACCGCGCCGTCGACCTTGCCGTCGGTCGCGATCCGGTCCTTCACGAGCACGTAGAGGAGTTCGTCGCCGTTGTACAGGCGCCCGGTCGAATCGACGACCTGCAGGCGGTCCGCATCGCCGTCGAGCGCAATGCCGAGATCGGCGTGGTTTGCCCGCACGGCGCGCACCAGCGCGTCCGGCGCGGTCGCACCGACGCCGTCGTTGATGTTGAAGCCGTTCGGCGCGACGCCGATCGGGATCACGTCCGCGCCGAGTTCGTGGAATACGTGCGGTGCGATCTGGTACGCGGCACCGTGCGCGCAATCGATCACGAGCTTCAGCCCGCGCAGGTCGAACGCCGCCGGGAACGTGCTCTTGCAGAACTCGATGTAGCGCCCTGCCGCGTCATCGAGGCGGCGCGCCTTGCCGAGGCCGTCGGACGATGCGCATTCGAGCGGCTTGTCGAGCCACGCTTCGATCGCGGCTTCGGTGTCGTCGGGCAGCTTGTTGCCGTCAGCCGAGAAAAACTTGATCCCGTTGTCGTGATACGGGTTGTGCGACGCACTGATCACAACGCCGGCCGACAGGCGCAGCGCGCGCGTCAGGTACGCGACGCCCGGCGTCGGCATCGGGCCGGCCAGCATCACGTCGACGCCCGCCGCCGAGAAGCCGGCCTCGAGCGCGGCCTCGAGCATGTAGCCCGACACGCGCGTGTCCTTGCCGATCAGCACGGTCGGACGCGAGCCCGCCGCGACGCCGGCCGAACCAGCCAGCACCTTGCCGGCCGCGTAGCCGAGACGCAATACGAAATCCGGTGTGATGGGTGCCTCGCCCACCGTGCCGCGAATGCCGTCCGTGCCGAAATATCGACGTCCCATGGGGTCCTTCCTCCTTCGTCTTCTGACTTATCGTTGCCGCGCGGCTTCGCGCACGGCATTCCATATTTTCAGCGCATCGACCGTCGCCGCGACGTCGTGCACACGCACGATCGCGGCACCGCGCGCGACCGCACACAACGCGGCCGCCACGCTCGCCGCGACGCGCTCCATCGGCGGCTTGCCGCCGATCACCGCGCCGAGCATCGACTTGCGCGACATGCCCGCGAGTATCGGATAGGCACGCCCGTCGGGCCGCGCCGGCGCCGTGTCCGGCAACGCGGCCAGCAGCGCATAGTTGTCGTCGACGACCGCCTTGCCGAACCCGAAGCCGGGATCGACGCAAATCCGCTCCGGTGCAATGCCCGCGTCGCGCAGCGCCTGTGCACGCGCGGCGAGAAAGTCGCGCACGTCGGTCACGACGTCGCCGTAATCGGGTTCGCCGAGCTGCATCGTCTGCGGCTCGCCGAGCATGTGCATCGCGCATAGCCCGCTGTTGCCCTCGCGCACCGCGTCGATCGCACCCGGCTGGCGAAACCCCCAGATGTCGTTGATCAGGTCCGCGCCGGCGGCCAGCGCCGCGCGCATCACGGCTGGCTTGTAGGTGTCGATCGACAGCGGCACGTTCAGCGGCCGCAGGGCCTCGACGAGCGGGATCACACGCGCGAGCTCCTCGTCGAGCGGCACGGGCGGCGCGCCGGGGCGCGTCGACTCACCGCCGATGTCGAGGAGGTCCACGCCCTCGGCAATCATCCGCTCGGCCTGGCGCAGCGCATCGTCGCGCGCGAGGAAGCGGCCGCCGTCGGAGAACGAATCGGGCGTGGCGTTGAGGATGCCCATCACGAGCGGGCGTTCGAACGTCAGCTCGAAACGGCCGCACTGGAGTGGCGCGGGAATGAACGGGGAAACTGCGGAATCGGACACGAGCGACTGGCGTGGATGAATGCAAAACGGGCCGGTGTGAAGCCACACCAGCCCGTGAACGGTGCTACAGCGGAGGTTATGCCGCCGGCGAAGCCGGTGCCGGCGCGGTAGCGGGCTTGACCTCCGCGCTGCTGCCGCCGCCCGACGAATCGCCGCCGACAGCCGGCGAGCTCTTCGGCGAGCGCGGCGGACGGCCTTCCATGATGTCGTTGATCTGATCGGCGTCGATCGTCTCCCACTCCATCAGTGCGGCGGTCATCGCTTCGACCTTGTCGCGGTTCTCTTCGAGCAGACGGCGCGCAAGGCTGTACTGCTCGTCAAGCACGCGGCGGATTTCCGAGTCGACCTTCTGCTGCGTCGCTTCCGAGATCGTGCGCGTGAAGCCACGGCCGAACGGCGATGCATCGTTCTCGTCGTCGACGTAGACCATCGGTCCGAGTGCATCGGTCATGCCGAAACGCGCGACCATCGCACGTGCCGTCTGCGTTGCCTTGTTGAAGTCGTCCGATGCGCCGGTGCTGACGAGGTTCATGAACAACTCTTCCGCGACGCGGCCACCGAACAGGATCGCGAGGCGGTCCATCAGGTAGTCCTTCGAGTACGTCTCGTTGTCATGCTCCGGCAGCTGCCACGTGACACCCAACGCACGGCCGCGCGGAATGATCGTGACCTTGTGCACGGGGTCGGCCTTCGGCAGCAGCTTCGCGATCACCGCGTGGCCCGATTCGTGATACGCGGTCGCGCGCTTCGCTTCCTCGCGGATCACGGCCGACTTGCGCTCCGGACCCATGAAGATCTTGTCCTTCGCGTCCTCGAAATCCTGCATCTCGACGATGCGCTTGCCGCGACGGGCCGCGAACAGCGCAGCTTCGTTCACGAGGTTCGCGAGATCGGCGCCCGAGAAGCCCGGCGTGCCGCGTGCGATGACTGCCGCATCGACGTCGTTCGCGATCGGCACCTTGCGCAGGTGCACGCGCATGATCTGCTCGCGACCGCGGATGTCCGGCAGGCCGACATAGACCTGGCGGTCGAAACGGCCCGGACGCAGCAGCGCCTTGTCGAGCACGTCGGAACGGTTGGTTGCAGCGATCACGATCACGCCCGAGTTCGCCTCGAAGCCGTCCATCTCGACGAGCATCTGGTTCAGCGTCTGTTCGCGCTCGTCGTTGCCGCCGCCCATGCCGGCGCCGCGATGGCGACCGACCGCGTCGATTTCGTCGATGAACACGATGCACGGTGCGTGCTTCTTCGCCTGCTCGAACATGTCGCGCACACGGGCCGCACCGACACCGACGAACATTTCGACGAAGTCCGAACCCGAGATGCTGAAGAACGGCACCTTCGCTTCACCCGCGATCGCGCGGGCCAGCAGCGTCTTGCCGGTACCCGGAGGGCCGACGAGCAGCACGCCGCGCGGAATGCGACCGCCCAGCTTCTGGAATTTCTGCGGATCGCGCAGGAAGTCGACGAGCTCGGACACTTCTTCCTTCGCTTCGTCGCAGCCCGCGACGTCGGAGAAGTTCACCGCGTTGTTGTTCTCGTCGATCAGCCGCGCGCGCGACTTGCCGAACGAGAACGCGCCGCCTTTGCCGCCCCCCTGCATCTGCCTCATCATGTAGAACCAGAACACGATGATCAGGATCGTCGGCCCGAGGTAGTACAGCGCGGACATCAGCGCGTTCGGCTCGTCGTCGGCCTTGCCGCTGACCTGCACGCCATACTTCATCAGGTCGCCGACCATCCAGATGTCGCCGGGCGACACGATCTGGTATTTCTGGCCATCAGCCGGAGTGACGGTGAGGTTCCGCCCCTGAACGATGACGTTCTTGACCTTGCCGTTCTTGGCGTCGTCCATGAACTGCGAATAGGACACGCCTTCCTGGACGCGGGGCTTGTCGAACTGCTTGAACACCGTAAACAGCACCAGTGCGATCACCAGCCACACCGCTGCCTTCGAAAACATATTGTTGTTCAAAGCACCACTCCTTCACTCGTAGACGAGCGCCTACATTTTCCTTGCGGCGCCCCTCGGTCATTCTAATCCAGTCCGACCACCCCCGCCATAAGCATTGACAACCGCCGCGATAGCGCTTCGCTTGTCTGGCAAGGGCCGGAGCCCGTTTGCGGCATCCCGCTCCGCGTCACCGCGGATGCTTCAGATGCCGACCCAAAATGAACGTTTCGGACGATTTGTCGCGGGACGCCTTCGGCTTGCGCGGCGCGACGGTCTTAAACTGCTGTTTGAATTTCTCGACGATCTGGCTGTAGCCGCTGCCGTGAAAGCACTTCACGAGCAGCGCACCGTCAGGCTTCAGATGATTCTGCGCGAATTCGAGCGCCAGATCGCACAGATGCTCGATGCGCGCCGCGTCCGCCGAGGCCACGCCGGAGAGGTTGGGGGCCATGTCGGAAATAACAAGGTCCACCGAGCGCCCTTCGAGCACTTCTTCGAGCTGGTGAAGGACGCTGTCCTCGCGGAAGTCGCCCTGGAGGAAGTGGACGTCGGCGATCGGCTCCATCGGCAGGATGTCGAGCGCCACGATCGTGCCGTCGATGCCGCCTTCGCGCTCCGCGTCACGCTTCTTGCCCTGCGCGAGCTTGTTGCGGGCATACTGGCTCCAGCTGCCCGGCGTCGCGCCGAGGTCGACGATCACCTGGCCCGGACGAATCAGCTTGTCCTGTTCGTCGATTTCCTTCAGCTTGTACGCGGCACGCGCGCGATAGCCCTCCCGCTGCGCCATTTTGACGTACGGGTCGTTGATGTGGTCGTGCAGCCAGTGCTGGTTGAAGCGGTTTTTTGCCATTCGAGAGAGAGATTGCTGCCAATTGCTTCGTGAAGCCGCGCTTTTAGCGGATAATACGCGTCTTCTTCGCGCGGCTGCGGCCCCTTTTCAGGCCCAAGCCGCGATTTTACGTGGTTTCGGCGCACGGCTGACGCGGTAACTTCCGCGATCGCCATTCAGTCAGCGCGCCCTTATTTAGATTTCGACATTTCCATGCCCGCCCTTTCGCTTTCTCCCGCCGAGCGCTCCGCGCTGCGCTCCCAGGCCCATGCGCTCAAGCCCGTCGTGCTGATCGGCGCCGAAGGGCTGACCGACGCCGTGCTGAAAGAAATCAAGGTGCACCTCGACGCGCACCAGCTGATCAAGATCCGCGTGTTCGGCGACGAGCGTGACGAGCGCATCGCGATCTACGACGAGATCTGCGACCGCCTGAGCGCGGCGCCGATCCAGCACATCGGCAAGCTGCTGGTGATCTGGAAGCCCGAAGCCGCCGTGGCGGCCCCGACCCGCGGCCGTCGTGCCGGCACGCTGCCGAGCGCGGCCGAAGCCGTCGACGACAAGAAAGGCCGTGCGCCGCGCACCGTCAAGGTCGTCAAGGTGTCGCCGAACGCGAGCCCCGTGCGCCGCCCGAAGCCGGTCAAGGTCACGGTGCGCGGCAACGAGCGCGTGACGGCCGGCGGCAACGTGAAGCGTGCGAAAAAGCGCCAGGCCAGCACCAAGCGGCCGTTCCAGGACAAGTAAGCACGCATGCGGCACGGAGCATCCCGTGCCGCCCTGCCCGCGCGGCGCTCAGGCGTCGCGTGCCGGCAGACGCCAGATCAGCATCAGCCCCAGCACGCTCTCGACGAGGTAGAACACGCTCGAGACGCCGTGCAGCATCCCGAAGCGGCTTGCATACGGCGAGTTCGCGATATCGGTGCCCGCATCCATCGCGGCTACCCGCAGCGCGTTCATGAACGGCTGCAGCGCGAAATACCCGACCAGCACGCACACGACCATCGCGGCCACGACCCAGCGCACGCGGCGATATTCGCTGCTGCCGCGCCGCACCTGCTGGTTCGACAACGCGAGCAGCAGCACGCCGCACACGACACCGAGGATCGCCTCGATACGGAACAGCTGGGCGGCGACCGAACCGGCCGTCATCCGCTCCAGCGTCTTGAACAACACGGGCGCGACCGCATACCCGATCGTCAGCAGGCTGCCGACCCACACGGCCGACAGCAGACGGAACACGCGATGCGGCATCACGTCGCCCCGCTTCAGATGTAGCTGACCGAGATGATTTCGTACTCGCGCACGCCGCTCGGCGCCTGCACGGCCGCGACGTCGCCTTCGGACTTGCCGATCAGTGCGCGCGCGATCGGCGAGCTGACCGAGATCAGGCCGTGATCGATATCGGCTTCGTCGTCGCCGACGATCTGGTACTTGACGGTATCGCCCGACTCGAGATCCTCGAGTTCGACCGTCGATGCGAAGACCACGCGGCCCTCGGCATCGAGCACGGTCGGATCGATGACCTGCGCGGCCGACAGCTTCGATTCGATTTCCGCGATACGACCCTCGATGAAGCCCTGCTTTTCCTTCGCGGCATCGTATTCGGCGTTTTCGGACAGGTCGCCCTGTGCGCGGGCCTCCGCGATCGCGTTGATCACGGCCGGCCGCTCGACGGACTTGAGGCGCTGCAATTCATCGCGCAGTTGCTCTGCGCCACGCTTTGTCAACGGAATGGTGCTCATAAACGGCTCAATCGCTAAAAACGGCTATAAAAAAAATCACCGCGATTAAGCGCGCTTCCGATGCACTGGAAACACCGCCTAATCGCGGCACGTGTTGCTTCGACAGGTAACTGACTGCTTAGTTTAGGCGAGCGTGAAGACCTTGTAAATCATAGACTTCCAGATCCTTCAGGTAGCGCAAGCCTTCGACGGCCGCGCGCGCGCCCGACATCGTCGTGTAGTACGTGACCTTGTGCGCCTGCGCGCTCATGCGGATCGAACGCGAATCGGCGATCGCCTGGCGCGTCTCGTCGACCGTCGTGAACACGAGGGCGATCTCGCCGTTCTTGATCATGTCGACGATGTGCGGACGGCCGTCCTTCACCTTGTTCACAACCTTCACCGGCACGCCGGCCGCTTCGATCGCGGCAGCCGTGCCCTTGGTCGCGACGATCGGGTAGCCGAGGTCGTGCAGCATGCGCGCGACTTCGACGGCCTTCGGCTTATCTGCGTCCATCACGGTCAGCAGCACCGTGCCCGACTCCGGCAGGCGCGAGCCGGCCGCGAGCTGCGACTTGAACAGCGCTTCGCCGAACGTCTGGCCGACACCCATCACTTCGCCGGTCGAACGCATTTCAGGCCCGAGGACCGGATCGACGGTCGGGAACTTGACGAACGGGAACACGGCTTCCTTCACGCTGAAGTACGGCGGCTCGACTTCCTTCGTCACGCCCTGCTGCGCGAGCTTCTGGCCGACCATCGCGCGCGCCGCGATCTTCGCGAGCGGCAGGCTGGTCGCCTTCGACACGTACGGCACCGTGCGCGACGCACGCGGGTTCACTTCCAGCACGTAGATGATGTCCTGCTTCGAACCGTCCGCCTGCGGCACCTGCTGGATCGCGAACTGCACGTTCATCAGGCCGACCACGTTCAGCGCCTTCGCCATCGCGCCCGTCTGGCGCTTCAGCTCGGCCACGGTTTCCTTCGACAGCGAGTACGGCGGCAGCGAGCATGCCGAGTCGCCCGAGTGGACGCCGGCCTGTTCGATGTGCTCCATCACGCCGCCGATGAACACGGCTTCGCCGTCGCAGATGCAGTCGACGTCGCATTCGATCGCGTCGTTCAGGAAGCGGTCGAGCAGCACCGGCGAATCGTTCGACACCTTCACGGCCTCGCGCATGTAGCGCTCGAGGTCGCGCGGCTCGTGGACGATTTCCATCGCGCGGCCGCCCAGCACGTACGACGGGCGCACGACGAGCGGGTAGCCGATTTCGTCGGCGAGCGCGAGCGCTTCGTCTTCGGCGCGTGCGGTGCGGTTCGGCGGCTGGCGCAGGCCGAGGTCCTGCAGCAGCTTCTGGAAGCGTTCGCGGTCTTCGGCCGCGTCGATCATGTCCGGCGACGTGCCGACGATCGGCACACCGTGCGCCTCGAGGTCGAGCGCGAGCTTCAGCGGCGTCTGGCCGCCGTACTGGACGATCACGCCGACCGGCTTTTCCTTGTCGACGATCTCGAGCACGTCTTCGAGCGTCAGCGGCTCGAAGTACAGGCGGTCGGACGTGTCATAGTCGGTCGACACCGTTTCCGGGTTGCAGTTGACCATGATCGTTTCGTAGCCGTCCTCGCGCATCGCGAGCGCCGCGTGCACGCAGCAGTAGTCGAACTCGATGCCCTGGCCGATCCGGTTCGGGCCGCCGCCCAGCACCATGATCTTCTTGTTGGTGGTCGGCTGCGCCTCGCACTCTTCCTCGTAGGTCGAGTACATGTAGGCCGTTTTCGTCGCGAACTCGGCCGCGCAGGTGTCGACACGCTTGTAGACCGGGCGCACGTTCAGTTCCACGCGGCGGCGGCGGACGTCTTCCGCCGTCGCGCCGAGCAGCTTCGCGAGGCGGCGGTCGGAGAAACCGCTCTGCTTCAGGTAGCGCAGCTCGTCGAACGTCAGCGACGCGAGCGTGCGGCCCGCAAGCGCCTTTTCCTTCAGGATGATCTGCTCGATCTGCTCGAGGAACCACGGGTCGATCGCGGTTTCCGCGAAGATTTCCTCGGCCGTCATGCCGATGCGGAATGCATCGCCGACGTACCAGATGCGATCCGGGCCCGGCTCGTGGATCTCGATCGCGATCTCGTCGCGGTTGGTCGACTTCTCGTCGAGACCGTCGACACCGACTTCGAGGCCGCGCAGCGCCTTCTGGAACGATTCCTGGAACGTGCGGCCGATCGCCATCACTTCGCCGACCGACTTCATCTGCGTCGTCAGGCGCGAATCGGCTTCACGGAACTTCTCGAACGCGAAACGCGGGATCTTCGTGACGACGTAGTCGATCGTCGGCTCGAACGATGCCGGCGTCTGGCCGCCCGTGATTTCGTTCTTCAGCTCGTCGAGCGTATAGCCGACCGCCAGCTTCGCGGCGACCTTCGCGATCGGGAAGCCCGTCGCCTTCGACGCGAGCGCCGACGAACGCGACACGCGCGGGTTCATCTCGATGACGACCATGCGGCCGTCCTTCGGGTTGATCGAGAACTGCACGTTCGAGCCGCCCGTGTCGACGCCGATCTCGCGCAGCACCGCGAGCGATGCGTTACGCAGGATCTGGTATTCCTTGTCGGTGAGCGTCTGCGCCGGCGCGACCGTGATCGAGTCGCCGGTGTGCACGCCCATCGGGTCGAGGTTTTCGATCGAGCAGACGATGATGCAGTTGTCGGCGCGGTCGCGCACGACTTCCATCTCGTATTCCTTCCAGCCGAGCAGCGATTCTTCGATCAGCAGTTCGCGCGTGGGCGACAGGTCGAGACCGCGCTTGCAGATCTCTTCGAACTCTTCGCGGTTGTACGCGATACCGCCGCCCGAGCCGCCGAGCGTGAACGACGGACGGATCACGACCGGGTAGCCGCTGCCGCCGGTGAGCGCCATGATCTCGGCGTGCACCTGGGTCGCCTCTTCCATTGAGTGCGCGACGCCCGACTTCGCGGAACCGAGACCGATCTTGGTCATCGCGTCCTTGAACTTCTGGCGGTCTTCCGCCTTGTCGATCGCCTCCGGCGACGCGCCGATCAGTTCGACGCCGAACTTCTCGAGCACGCCGTGGTGGTGCAGGTCGAGCGCGCAGTTCAGCGCGGTCTGGCCGCCCATCGTCGGCAGGATCGCGTCCGGGCGCTCCTTCTCGATGATGCGCGCGACGACTTCCCACGTGATCGGCTCGATGTAGGTCACGTCGGCCGTGTTCGGGTCGGTCATGATCGTCGCCGGGTTGCTGTTGACGAGAATGACCTTGTAGCCCTCCTCACGCAACGCCTTGCAAGCCTGCGCGCCCGAATAGTCGAACTCGCACGCCTGGCCGATGATGATCGGGCCGGCGCCGATGATGAGGATGCTCTTGATGTCTGTGCGTTTTGGCATGGCTTGTGAATTCAATAAGTAATCGTTGTCGTGGGTCGGCCGGCAGCGCTCAGCTCATGGTCGCGAGCGCCAGCTTCACCGAGAAACCGATGAACAGGCCGCCCACGCTGCTCGCCGCGCCTGCCGCAAGCTTGCGGCGGCGGCGGAAATGCTCGGCGAGCCGCGCGCCCGCGAAGATCAGCGTGCTCAGGTACAGGAAGCTCGCGCATTGCGCGATTGCCCCGAGCACGACGAACGACAGCGCGGGATGCGGAAATGCCGGGTCGACGAACTGGATGAAGAACGAGATGAAGAACAGGATCGCCTTCGGATTCAGCAGGCTCACGATCAGCGCCTTGCGGAACGGCCGCTCGCCGTCGACCGCCTGCGGGGCATCGACCGGCGCATCACCGCGCGCGCGCAGCTTGCTCCACGCGCTGCGCAGCATCCCGGTGCCGATGTACAGCAGGTACGCGGCGCCGCCGTACTTGACGACGGAGAACAGCAGCGGGTTCGCCTTCAGCAGCGACGCGACGCCCGCGGCGGACAGCACCATCAGCACCGTATCGCCGACGAACACGCCGCAGGCCGCGCGATAGCCGGCCTTCACGCCGCGCTGCGCCGCAAGCGACAGCACGTACATCGAGTTCGGCCCCGGCAGCAGGATGATGAAGATCACGCCGAACACGTAGGTCCAGATATCCGTGATGCCGAGTGCGTGGCCGAACATGATGTGAATCTCCCGTCCTTCGGTTGCGTCAGTGACTTAGGCGTTGCGCTGCTTCGCCGCGTCCATCAGCGCGGTGAAACGGTCGAACAGGTAGCCGATGTCGTGCGGGCCGGGCGACGCCTCCGGGTGGCCCTGGAAGCAGAATGCCGGCTTGTCGGTCAGCTCGAAGCCCTGCAGCGTGCCGTCGAACAGCGACACGTGCGTCACGCGCGCGTTGGCCGGCAGCGAATCGGCGTCGACCGCGAAGCCGTGGTTCTGTGACGTGATCACCACGCGACCGTCGCCGAGATCCTTCACCGGATGGTTCGCGCCGTGGTGGCCCGTCTTCATCTTCAGCGTCTTCGCGCCGACCGCGAGGCCCATGATCTGGTGACCGAGGCAGATGCCGAAGGTCGGCACGCCACGCTCGATGAACTGCTTCGTGGCCGCGATCGCGTAGTCGCACGGCTCCGGATCGCCAGGGCCGTTCGACAGGAAGATGCCGTCCGGATTCAGCGCGAGCGCATCTTCCGCGCTCGCCTGTGCCGGCAACACCGTCACGTGGCAGCCACGCTCCGCGAGCATGCGCAGGATGTTGTACTTGACGCCGAAATCGTACGCGACGACGCGGTACTTCGGCGCTTCCTGCATGCCGTAGCCGCCTTCGAGGCGCCATTCGGTCTGCTTCCACTCGAACGGCTTGGTGGTCGACACGACCTTCGCGAGATCCATGCCCGCGAGGCCCGCGAACGAGCGCGCGAGCTCGATCGCCTTCGCCTCGTCGTCCGAGCCGGCCAGGATGCAGCCGCTCTGCGCGCCCTTGTCGCGCAGGATGCGGGTCAGCTTGCGGGTATCGATGCCGGCGATCGCGACGACGCCTTCGTCGCGCAGGTAGTCGCCGAGCGTGCGCTCCATACGGAAATTCGACGCGAGCGTGGGCAGATCACGGATGATCAGGCCGGCGGCATGGACTTTCGTGGCTTCGACGTCTTCGGCATTGACGCCGACGTTGCCGATATGCGGATAGGTGAGCGTGACGATCTGGCGCGAGTAGCTCGGGTCAGTCAGGATTTCCTGATAGCCGGTGATCGCGGTATTGAACACGACTTCGCCGATCGTGTGGCCTTCGGCCCCGATCGAATAACCACGAAAGACCGTGCCGTCGGCGAGTGCAAGCAAGGCGGGAGAAAAAGACGGCAACACGGGAGGCTCCTTGGGGAACACCCTGCTGCCGACCTGTTTACCCTGCCGCGCGCGCGCCGCGCTGCGTGGGCGCGCGCGGTCGCTTGCTGGACGCGGCCTGCGTTGTCGAGTCGCGAACCCGGCGCGTGGCGCACGAGGCTTCGCGGCATCGCCCGGCAGGCGGCGTGCGGCGGATGAACGGGATGAAAGAGGTAGGCGCTAGGGTGCGAGGTTGATCAGCACAAACTTTCAAATTATAGCCTGAAAATGGCCCTATCTTCAATCGATATGGCCGTCCGATCGTACGCGCGCCGCACCCGGAAGCGCGGCGCAGCGTGCTGCGGCCCTGTTTCCGCAGCCGCCCTACCCTTCAGCGTACCGCCGGATCAGTGCGCTTGGCCAGTGCTGCGCGCAGGCCACACGTACCAGACCGCGCTCGCGAGCTGCAGCGCGAGCAGCACACCCCATGCGGTGAAGTGCGCGGCAGCCGGATAACGGCCGTCGACCGCGGGCCAGTGCGACAGCACCGCGCCGACGCCGATCTGGAACGCGAAGATCAACAGGAAGATCACGAGCGTGAGCGTCGTGTTCGCGCGGCCGATCAGGTGGGCGGGAAAGTGCCCGGCCATCACCGCGTAGGTCAGGATGCCGACGCCGCCGAACATCCCGTATGCCGCCCACAGCACGGCCGGCGGCAGCGGCACGCCCGCGACGATCGCGACCTGCGTCGCGACGAACAGCGCCATCCCGACACCGCAGAACGCATAGACGGATACGCCGCGCCGCTCGAGCACGCGCGCCGCCGCGCCGAAGCCGACGCAGCCGGCCATCATCGCGAAGCCGAGCACCGACACGAGGCGCGCGGCACGCGGTGCATCGAATCCGGCGACATCGCGCAGGTAAGGCCCGACCCACAGCGACTGCATTGCATAGAACACGCCCTGCGTGACGACGGAGAACGACGATATCTTCCAGAACGCACGGCTGCTCAGGATGTGCCACGTGCCCTTGAACTGGCTGACGAGCCCGCCCTGGTGGCGCGCCTGCGTCGCTTCGGGCGCACCGAAGCCGATCGACGCCGCGACGGCCACCGTCAATACCGCGAGACCGAAACAGATCGCACGCCAGCTCGCCCAGCCGAGCAGCCAGGTCAGCGGCGAGCCGACCATCACGCCGCCGAGGCCGCCGACGGCCATCACGAGGCCGTTGACGAGCGGCAGCCGGCCGACCGGGAAATGCTGCGCGAGCGCCTTGAACGCCGCGCCGAGACATACCGACACGCCGACGCCGATCAGCAGCCGGCCGGCCATCATCGTGCCCAGGCTGTGGGCGGCGCCGAACACGGCCGCACCGGCCGCCGCGAACAGCAGCATGCCGGCCGTCACGCGACGCGGGCCGAAATGGTCGAGCATCACGCCGGCCGGGATCTGCGCACCCGCGAAACCGAGGAAATAGAGGCTGGTCAGCAGGCCGAGATCAGCGGCCGACAACCCGAGTTCGTGCGTGACGAACGGCGCGAAGCCCAGATTGACGCCGCGAAATACATACGACACGAAATACCCGACCGAGAACAGCGCGAGCACCCTCACCTGCACCGACGACATTGCTTCCCCTTGTCACATGAAGACACCCGAAGCAGCGCCCCCGCGCCGCGCACAAACGAAAACGCCGTCACCTCGGTGACGGCGTTTCGTCGCATTTCGTCGGATGATAGCGCAATCGCGCGGATCGGCGCGCGCTGCGCGGGGCGGCTGCGTTACTTCTTCTTGCCCTTGTGCGCAGCGGCCTTGGCCGGCGCAGCCTTGGCGGGCGCCGCCTTCGCCGACTTGGCGGCCGGCTTTGCCGCACCGCGCTTCGCGCCGTGCGACTTGCCGCCCACCGCGAGGCTGGCACGCTCGATGTGCGCACCGCCGACCGACGTCGCGATCCGTTCCGGGCCGGGTTCCGCCGGCACCGAACGGCCGACCGGCACGTGCAGCACGAGCGCCTGGCCCGGCATCGCGAGATCGCGGTGCGTGCGGTTCCACGCCTTCAGCTGGCCGACCGACACGCCGTAGCGGCCGGCGATCGCCGCCATCGACTGCTTGCGGCGCACGCGGATCAGCATCTTGCGCGTGTCGGGTACGTCCGGTTCCATCGCGAGCGCGCCGTTCTCGGCGACGTCGGCGCTGATGTCCTCGTCGTCGTCGTCGCCGCGCGGCACGACGATCGTCGAACCCGGCTTCAGGCGCATGCCGGCCGGAATCTTGTTGACCGACATCAGCGTATCGGCGTCGACGCCGATCTTCTCGGCGATCGCGGCCGGCCGCGCCCGCTCGCTCACCGTATAGGTGGTCCACGTCGACAGCTGGCCGCTGTAGGCCTTCAGGTTCTTCTCGAACGCCGACGCGTTGTCGAACGGCAGCAGGATCTGCGGCTCGGTCGCACCGAGGATCACCGGCTTCGAGAACGACGGGTTCAGCGAGCGGAACTCGTCGAGCGGCAGGTTCGCGAGCTTCGCGGCCACTGCCACGTCGATGTCGCGCGACGTCGTGACCGTCACGAAATACGGGTGGTTCGGGATGTCCGGCAGCGCCAGGCCATATTGCTGCGGGCTCGCGATGATGTTCTTCACCGCCTGCAGCTTCGGCACGTAGTTGCGCGTCTCGTTCGGCATCCGCAGGCTCTGGTAGTCGGTCGGCAGGCCGGCCGCCTGGTTGCGCGCGATCGCGCGCTGCACGTTGCCCTCGCCCCAGTTGTACGCAGCCAGCGCCAGGTACCAGTCGCCGAACATGTCATGCAGGCGCGACAGGTAGTCGAGCGCGGCGCTCGTCGACGCGAGCACGTCGCGACGCTCGTCCTGCCACATGTTGCGCTTCAGGTTGTACGTGCGGCCCGTACCCGGCATGAACTGCCACATGCCGGCCGCCTTCGCGACCGACAGCGCCTGCGGGTTGTACGCGGACTCGATGAACGGCAGCAGCGCAAGCTCGGTCGGCATGTGACGCGCCTCGAGCTCCTCGACGATGTGGTACAGGTACTTCTGCGAGCGCTCGGTCATGCGCTGCACGTAATCGGGACGCTGCGTGTACCAGGTCGTCTGCATGTCGACGAGGTCGCTCTGCAGGTCGGGCATCTGGAAGCCGCGGCGAATGCGCCCCCACAGATCGGAGTCGGCACTGGTCAGGTCGCCGACGGATTGCTTGTCGACGTCGACAGTTTCTTTGGCGGTGGCTGATTTACGGAGGTAGTTGGACGTCGCCTGCGAATCGGCGGCGTTGTTGGCGACAGGGGGCTGGCTCGCACAAGCGGCGAGTAGCAGCACCACCATCGCACTCAATATAAGTCGCATGAAAATCTCGGCTTCCGACGGCTGGAAATTGCAGGCGATACTACGGAAGTGCGTGCTTCACGTCAATAAAAACACCGAAAACTCAGCGAAATCCTACATTTGGAGCAATTTTTACAGACACCGCTTGAGCTTTGGAGTCCTCCGGAAATCATCATCGGAACCGGTTTTTCCACTCGCGCATCAGCGTGAATGCCGCCAGACGATCCGGCACTGTTTCGTGCAGCTCGGCCTCGAGCGTGGCATGAATCGCCGCGCTGTCCGCCCGCATGAACGGGTTTACGGCACGCTCGTGAGCAATCGTAGTGGGCAGCGTCGGCACGCCCCGCGCGCGCAGCGCCTGCGCTTCGTCGCGCCACGCGGCGAGCGCCGCATTGCCGGGCTCGCACGCGAGCGCGAAGCGGATATTGGACAGCGTGTATTCGTGTGCACAATGCACGCGCGTGTCGCCCGGAAGCGCCGCGAGCGCGTCGAGCGATGCAAGCATCTGCGCGGGCGTGCCTTCGAACAGGCGGCCGCAGCCGCACGAGAACAGCGTGTCGCCGCAGAACACGTGGGGCGCGGCGTTGCGCTGCCCGGCCGCCTGGAAATAGGCGATGTGGCCGCGCGTGTGACCGGGCACGTCGAGCACGTCGAACGCGGCGGCCGGCGCGTCGAGCGTCACGCGATCGCCGCCCGCCAGCGGCCGCGTGACCACGCCGATCGCTTCGGCCGCCGGGCCGTAAACGGTCAGCGGAGCATCGGCCGGTTGGCCATTACGCAGCGCCTCGACACCGCCGACGTGGTCGGCGTGGTGGTGCGTGAGTAAAATAGCGGTCAACCGCCAGCCTCGTTCGGCAAGAACCCGGCGTACGGGCGCGGCTTCACCCGGATCGACGGCGATTGCATCGCGGCCGTCCGAGACGAGCCAGATATAGTTGTCTTCGAATGCCGGAACCGGCACGTATTCCAGCTCGTTCATGGGCGCGCAATCATCGTTATGTCTGACCGTCAAATTATAGACTGGCCCGCCTGGACCGACTCGCCTCCCGGCCGCTACGTGCTGGGCTGGGAGCAGGCGCAGCTCGACCGGATCGTGTCCGACGTCTTCGGGTTCCACGCGCTGCAGCTCGGCCTGCCGCAGCTCGACGCGCTGCGCGAGAACCGCATGCCGTATCGCGGCCTCGTGCTCGACCCGGCGAGCGGCGCGAGCGCGCCGTACCAGTACCCGTGGGCACGCGAAGCGCATGCGCCGGCGCACGCGCCCGCCGATCGCAGCACGACCTGGTGCGACCTGCTCGACCTGCCGTTCGAGTCGCAGAGCGTCGACCTGATCGTGATGCCGCACACGCTCGAATTCACGTCCGACCCGCACCGCCTGCTGCGCGAGGCCGAGCGCGTGCTGATGCCGGAAGGCCAGCTCGTGATCACCGGCTTCAATTCGCTCAGCCTGTGGGGCATGCGCCAGTCGTTCGGGCGCATGGCGAACCACCCGTTCGTGCCGGCCACGCGCGACCAGATCGCGTTCATCCGGCTCAAGGACTGGATCAAGCTGCTCGGCTTCGACCTCGAACGCGGCCGCTTCGGCTGCTACCGGCCGCCGCTTGCCACCGACAAGTGGCTGGCGCGCTACGGCTTCATGGAGGCCGCCGGCGACCGCTGGTGGCCGATCTTCGGCGCCGTCTACATGGTGACGGCCGTCAAGCGCGTGCGCGGCATGCGTCTCGTCGGCCAGATCAAGATGAAGAAGCCCGTGCTCGCACCGGGCCTGACGCCGGCGGCCTCCCCGACTACCCATCAAGAACATTCATGACAATCGATACGATCGACATCTATACCGACGGCGCCTGCAAGGGCAACCCCGGCCCCGGCGGCTGGGGCGCACTGATGCGCTACGGCGACAAGGAGAAGGAGCTGTTCGGCGGCGAGCCGAACACGACCAACAACCGCATGGAGCTGATGGGCGTGATTGCCGCGCTCGAAGCGCTGAAGCGGCCGTGCCAGGTGGTCGTGCATACCGATTCGCAATACGTGCAGAAAGGCATCAGCGAGTGGATCCACGGCTGGAAGAAGAAAGGCTGGGTCACCGCGGCGAAGACCCCCGTGAAGAACGCCGACCTCTGGAAGCGGCTCGACGCGCTCGTCGCGCAGCATGAAGTCGAGTGGCGCTGGGTCAAGGGGCACGCGGGCCATCCCGAAAACGAGCGCGCGGACGCGCTCGCGAATCGCGGCGTCGAATCGCTCACGGCCTGAACACCGGCCGCTCCCCTGTTTTCTTCGTTTTTCCCGACATGCGCCAGATCATTCTCGATACCGAAACCACCGGCCTGAACGCCCGCACGGGCGACCGCCTCATCGAAATCGGCTGCGTCGAGCTGCTGAACCGGCGGCTCACCGGCAACAACCTGCACTTCTACGTGAACCCCGAGCGCGACAGCGATCCGGGCGCGCTGGCGGTGCACGGCCTCACGACCGAATTCCTCAGCGACAAGCCGAAATTCGCGGAAGTCGCCCACCAGATCCTCGACTTCGTGAAAGAAGCCGAGCTGATCATCCACAACGCGCCGTTCGACCTGGGCTTCCTCGACGCCGAATTCGCGCGGCTCGGCCTGCCGCCGTTCACCGAACATTGCGGCGGCGTGATCGACACGCTCGTGCAGGCCAAGCAGATGTTCCCCGGCAAGCGCAATTCGCTCGACGCGCTGTGCGACCGCTTCGGCATCAGCAACGCGCACCGGACGCTGCACGGCGCACTGCTCGACTCGGAACTGCTCGCCGAGGTGTATCTCGCGATGACGCGCGGCCAGGACAGCCTCGTGATCGACATGCTCGACGACGGGGGCGCCGACGGCGGCGCGGCGAACGGCCAGCGCGTGTCGCTCGCCGCGCTCGACCTGGCCGTGCTGGCCGCGAGCGACGACGAGCTTGCCGCGCACCAGGCGCAGCTCGACGAGCTCGACAAGTCGGTCAAGGGCACCTGCGTGTGGCGCGCGTCAGGCGACGCGGTCGGCGCGGAAGCGGCCTGACGCCCACGGCACGCGCTGCGGCCGCGCCTACACGCGCGGCTGCAGCGCGATGACGGCCATCCCGCCGAGCGCGAGCACCGCGCCGGCCACGTCCCAGCGGGTCAGCGCGACGCCGTCGACCACCCGCAACCAGACCAGCGCCACCGCGATGTAGACGCCGCCGTACGCGGCATAGGTACGCCCGGCCGCGCTCGGGTGCAGCGTCAGCAGCCACGCGAACAGCGCGAGCGACAGTGCAGCCGGCACCAGCAGCCAGCCCGGGCGCCCGCCCTTCAGCACGAGCCACGGCAGGTAGCAGCCGACGATTTCGGCGAGCGCGGTAGCGGCGAACAGCGCCGCGATCCTGATCAGTTCGGTCATCCGGTTCCTCGTGAATTCGGCCCCGTCGCCGGGTGCCGCACGGCCCCGCCGCGCGCCGCCGATCATACCCGAGCAGGCCGCGCCGAATGCCCCGCCGGGCGGGCGTCGCCCGGCAATTTGCACGATCATCCGTCATCGTGCTATCATGTCGCCTGTTTCGACATTCAATCTCTGTCTATTCAATTTCGAGAGAAGTCCGTCCGCGCATGGCGGGCCGGCCTTTCGACCGAAATTGCACCCACAGGAAAGCCCGCCCGACAGGCCCGCTTTTCTCGTTTCGTTGCCCCTTCGGGGCATTGCCGGAACGCCGGACACATCGTCCGCACCGGCATCTGCCGCCAGCATCACGCGGCCCATTCTTCATGAGCGCACTGTCGCGACGGCCCATCGGGCCCGCGTCGAAGCAGCCCCTTATGGCTTCTTGCCGCCTTGTGTGCAGTAAGTGCTTAATGGCCTGCCCCGACGCGCCGCATCCGACACCGCGCTCGCCGGCAAACCGTGTCGGACGGCCCGCCCGTTCCGGCGCAGTCAAAGGAGTGCATGACCTTGACCGCAACACACGTCAGCCCGACCGCTGCTTCTTCCACCGCTTCGCCGTCCGGCGAGGCCCCGCTCGCCGCGGACGACATCACCGTCGTCGATCAGAGCCTGCTCAAGCGCGCCGTCAGCGCGATGGCCATCGGCAATGCGATGGAATGGTTCGACTTCGGCGTCTACAGCTACATCGCCGTCACGCTCGGCAAGGTGTTCTTCCCGTCCAGCAGCCCGTCCGCGCAGCTGCTCGCGACCTTCGGCACGTTCGCGGCCGCGTTCCTCGTGCGTCCGCTCGGCGGCATGGTGTTCGGCCCGCTCGGCGACCGCATCGGCCGCCAGCGCGTGCTCGCCGCGACGATGATCATGATGGCCGTCGGCACGTTCGCGATCGGCCTGATCCCGAGCTACGCGTCGATCGGCATCATGGCGCCCGTGCTGCTGCTCGTCGCGCGTCTCGTGCAGGGCTTCTCGACCGGCGGCGAATACGGCGGCGCCGCCACCTTCATCGCCGAATTCTCGACCGACAAGCGCCGCGGCTTCATGGGCAGCTTCCTCGAGTTCGGCACGCTGATCGGCTACGTGATGGGCGCCGGCGTCGTCGCGCTGCTCACCGCGTCGCTGTCGCATGAAGCGCTGCTGTCGTGGGGCTGGCGCGTGCCGTTCCTGATCGCCGGCCCGCTCGGCCTGATCGGTCTCTACATCCGGATGAAGCTCGAGGAAACACCCGCGTTCAAGCGCCAGGCGGAAGAGCGCGAAGCGCAGGACAAGGCCGTGCCGAAGGCGCGTTTCCGCGAAACGCTGATGCGCAACTGGCGTGCGCTGCTGCTGTGCGTCGGCCTCGTGCTGATCTTCAACGTGACCGACTACATGGTGCTGTCGTACCTGCCGAGCTTCATGTCGTCGACGCTGCACTTCGACGAATCGCACAGCCTCGTGCTCGTGCTGATCGTGATGGTGCTGATGATGCCGATGACGCTGTACGCCGGCCGCCTGTCGGACAAGGTCGGCCGCAAGCCCGTGATGCTTGCCGGCTGTGTCGGCCTGCTCGTGCTGTCGATCCCGTCGATGATGCTGATTCACGCCGGCACCACCGCGTCGGTGTTCGGCGGCCTGCTGATCCTCGGCGTGCTGCTGTCGTGCTTCACCGGTGTGATGCCGTCGGCACTGCCGGCGCTGTTCCCGACCGAGATCCGCTACGGCGCGCTCGCGATCGGCTTCAACGTGTCGGTATCGCTGTTCGGCGGCACGACGCCGCTGGTGACCGCGTGGCTCGTCGACGTGACGCACAACCTGATGATGCCCGCGTACTACATGATGGGCGCCGCCGTGATCGGCATCGTGTCGGTGGTCGCGCTCGCCGAAACCGCGCGCCAGCCGCTGAAGGGCTCGCCGCCGGCCGTCGCGACGCGCCGCGAAGCGCACCAGCTCGCGCGCCAGCTGCGCGAGGAGGACGACGAGTCGGAGATCTACGGCGTTGTGACTCCTGCCCGCGCGTAAGCGTCGCACAATGCAAAAGCCCCGGCCGAAGCCGGGGCCCGATCGAACCCGATCCGCCCGACCGGCTTGCGTCGGCCGGGCTTTTTTTCATGCTCTCGATGCAGACGCCTTCACGCGCGCGCTTCGCAGTGACGGCAGAAGATCAGTGCGCGCGAACGCGACACGGCCGCCTGGGCACCGCGCGTGGCCATGATCAACCCGACCTGGCCGAGATTGAAATCGCGCTCGACCATCAACTGCGTCAGCGCGGCAAGCGGCAACACGACGGACGGGTGGTACAGGCTCGATTCGATCAGGGCTTTCATCATCTGCTCCATCTGGCAATGCGTGATTCGATGGAGTGGATTCTAGGGACCGGCCGCTTCCGGATAAACAGCGCGAATGCGAAGTCACTTGTCAGCCGCAGAGAACAATCGGCAGCGGCTTGCCGGGCAAGGCCGGGCGGGCAACCGACAGCGGCGTGGCACCGCCTCGCGCCGCCCCGCGCGGCCTAGACGAGCGGCGTTTCGACGAATGCCGGAAGCTGTTCCGCCCGCGCCGAATGTGCGGCCAGCGCCGGGTAACGGGCCGGATCGATCCGCGCGAGCGCCGGGTAGTCGGCCGCCATGAACTGCGTGAAGCGCCACGCGACCGCGACCGTCACGTCGGATTGCAGCAGGCGCGCGCCGCCGAGCCAGCCGTTGGCGGCCGCGACGAGCGGCTCCAGCTGGCCGTACGCGGCCTCGACCTGCCCCAGTACACGCTCGAGCCACGGCGCGTGCTGCTTGTCGGACGGGCGCAGCGCCTGTTCGTAGACGACCTGCACGGACTTCTCGGCCGCCGCCAGCGCAAAGCCGACCGGCACGAGCACGCGCAGCCGCGCATCGGCGGCCTCCGGCAGCAGGCGCCGCTCGGGCGCAACGCGGTGATCGAGATAGTCGACGATCAGCGACGAATCGATCAGCGTCGCGCCGTCGTCGGTCACGAGCGTTGGCGCCTTGACGACCGGGTTGAACGTACTGAACTGCTCGAAATGACGAAACACCGAGATCGACTCGTGTTCGAACGGCAGGTCGAGCAGCTTCGCCGAAATGGCGACGCGGCGCACGAACGGGGAATCCAGCATGCCGATCAGCTTCATCGCAAACGCTCCGCTTCTGGGGATGGGATCGACGACTGTAGCAGCGTCGCGCGGCATCGGCTAGCGTACCCGCGCGCTTGATGCGCAGCAGACGGTCGTGCTTTCCGGCTCCCGCTGCGCGGCGACAGTGACCATAATGCAGATTCACGCCCCTTCCGCCCCAAGGTTCGCCATGTGGTATGCCCTCGTCGAGCAGCAGCGGGAATGGATGCGCGCCTGGCGCGCGGCGACGCGGCACGCGTTCGATGCGTGGCCCGCGGCCACGCTGCCGCACGCCGCGTCGTCATGCTACGACGACCTGTTCGAACCGCTGCTCGGGCCGTCGGCCGGGCCGCCGCGCTTCGACATCGGGCGGCCGGCCGTCGACGAGCAGGTCGCCGCCCGCACGCCGTTCTGCGACCTGCGGCGCTTCGCGCGTGCCGACGCGCGGCGCACGGTGCTGCTGTGCGCGCCGCTCGCCGGGCACGCGGCCGTGATGATGCGGGAAACCGTCGAGACGCTGCTCGCCGACGGCGACGTCTGCGTGACCGACTGGCGCAATGCGCGCGACGTGCCACTCGAAGCAGGCCGCTTCGGGCTCGACGAATACGTCGCGCTGCTCGATGGCTTCGTTGGCGGGCTCGCGCACGACGACCGGCCGCTGCACGTCGTCGCCGTATGCCAGGCGACCGTGCCGGCGCTCGGCGCGCTGGCGCTGCGCGCCGCCCGCGGCCTCGCACCGCCCGCGAGCGTCACGCTGATCGGCGGCCCGCTCGACGCGCGCCTGAATCCGAGCGCGCTCGGCACGGCCGCCGCCGCGCGCTCGCTCGACTGGTGCCGCCGCCACCTGATCGACATCGTGCCGCCCGGCTTCGCGGGGCACGGCCGCCATGTGTTCCCGACCTATCTGCAGCAGGGCGAGATCGCGCTGCTGTATCCGCAGCGGTTCCTGACGCTGATCGAGGCTTACGCGCTGGCCGCGTCGCGCTTCGACATGGCCGGGCTCGCCGGCGCGCGGCGTGCGCTGCTCGAATACACCGCGCTGCTCGACATGCCGGCCGACTATTTTCTCGATACGGTCGACATCGTGTTCCAGCGCATGAGCCTCGCGACCGGCACGTGGGACGTGGGCGGCACGCGCGTCGAGCCGGCCGCGCTGCGCGGCGTCACGCTGCTGACGGTCGAAGGCGCATGCGATGCCGTCACGGGCGCCGGCCAGACGCATGCGGCGCTCGACCTCTGTCGCGGCCTCGCGGCCGGCGAACGCCATCGCGTCGATATCGACGATTGCGATCACTACGGGCTGTTCACGGGGCCGCGCTGGCGCGGCAACGTCCACCCGGCGCTGCAGCGCGTGTTCGCGCTGGCGGAAGCGGCGCGCCCGCGCACGCGCCGCACCCGGCGGCCGTGATCCGGCGTCAGGGCCGCGCTGCTTCGAGCAGCCTGCGCACCTCGTCGTCGCTCGTCTGCTCGAAGCGCGCGTAGAACTGGCTGATCCCGAAGAACCGCAGCGGCTGCGATACCGTGACGAATGCGTCGGCCAGATCGTCGAATACATGCCGCGCATTAGCCGGCGCGACCGGCGCCGCCGCGACGATGCGCGCGGGGCGGCGCTCGCGCAACGCCTGCAGCGCGACGCGCATCGATGCGCCGGTCGCGACGCCGTCGTCGACGACGATCGCGGTGAGTCCGTCGACCGGCAGCGGCGGCATCGCGCCGCGATACAGCGCTTCGCGGCGATGGAGCTCGGCCGTCTCGCGCACGATCACGTCGGCGAGCTGCACGTCCGACACGTCCATCGAACGGATCACCGAACGCTGCAGATGCATCGCGCCGCCGGTGGCGATCGCCCCCATTGCAAGTTCGGGATCGAACGGGACGCCGAGCTTGCGCACGACCAGCACGTCGAGCGGCGCGCGCAGCGCGCAGGCGACCGGATGCGCGACGGGCACGCCGCCGCGCGGCAACGCGAGCACGACGACGTCGCTCCGCCCCGCGTAATCGCACAATGCGTCGGCCAGCTGGCGGCCTGCATCGGCGCGATCGGCAAAACACTCGGTCACGATCGGCTCCCTGCCGTTGCGCCGGATGCGCGAAACCCGCGCCGGCGCCTGTCAACGAGCATGGTTCATCGGCCGCGCCGATGCAAGCGGGGTCACACCGGCGTGCGCGGCGCCGGGGAAAGGATCAGAGGCCGCCGGCCTGCCGGTACAGCCGCCAGAACGACTGCGCGTAGGATTGCGCGAGCTCGGGCGCACGCTGGAACACATTCACCGTTTCGGCATGCGCGGCCGCGCCGTCGGACAGCGTCGTCAGCGCGACGCTGTCGTCGACGATCACGAAGCGCGGCGGCGAGCCGCCATGCCGCGAATCGATCGCGACGTCAATGCCCGCGGACTTCAGGTAACCGGCGCCGCTGTACCGGCCCGCGTGCGGCGAGCGCACGAGCACGACACGAACCTCGACTCCGCGCGCGCGGGCCGCGCGCAACGCGCTCGCGACGGCCGGCGGCACGTGCACATAGCCGGCCAGCAGCACGCGACGCTGTGCCTGTTCGATCAGGTCGACGGTCGCGTCGGCCGCCGCATTGTCATACGAAAAGTATGTGCCGACCGATGCGGCGTCGGACGGAATCAGGCTGGCGTGGGCGCTCGTCGCGCAGCAAAGCGCGGCGAGAAGAATGGCGGCTGGTCTCATGGCGGGCGCCATTGTAGCGACGCCAATTCGCGTGGCAAGCACCGGCTGCGACGCTGCTGCGCCGGCGCAACACACAGTGTGGAACGCGTGTCGCGCGGCTGTGTTTCAGGCCGTTTTCGGGGCCATTGATCAACCGGCCGCGACGCGCGCGAGCCAGCTCGTCACGCCGTCGACGGAACGGAAATCCGTGAGGCTGCGCGCCGGCAGCGCCGGATACGCGCCACTGGCCATCTCGGCCAGCGCGCGCCCGGGTCCGAGTTCGAGAAACGCCGTTGCACCGGCCTCCACGCAGGCGGCGAGACAGGCCGCCCACTCGACCGGCTCCGCGATCTGCCGCGCGAGCTTGTCGAGGCCCGTGTCGACGTCGAGCACCGACGCGCCGTCGATCCCCGAAAACAGCCGCGTGCCGGGCAACGGCCGCCGCACGCGCGGCGCGGCGAGCGACGCGCGAAACACCGGTACGGCCGCCGCGAGCCGGCGCGTGTGCGACGCGATGCGCACGCAGACGGGCGCGACGCGCGATGCGCCGGCGCGAGCGGCGGCGTCGGCCACCGCATCGACGTCGGCCTGCCGCCCAGCGACGACGAACGCGTCGCCGGGATTCGCAATCGCGATGGCCGCCTCCCGGCCGTCGCACAGCCGCGCGAGCTGCGCGCGCGTGAGGCCGCGCACGAACACCATCCGCTCGTCGCCGCCGCTCGCCGCATCCATCGCACGGGCGCGAGCGTCGGCGAGGTCCAGCGCGTCATGCGGCTCGATCATCCCCGCGACGCTCCACGAGCCGACCTCGCCGACGCTGTAGCCGGCGACGCAGCGCCGGCGCGGCCACGCCGCGTCGAGCAGCGCGGTCGCTGCGAGCGCCTGGAGCGTACAGAGGATCTGCGCCGCACGGTTCTCGCGCAGCGCGTCGGGGCCGGCCTGCCGGACCCAGGTGCGCGGATCGTCGCCGAGGAGCCGGCCGGCGTGCGCGAACAACGCATCGGCCTGCGGCGCCGCGCCTGTCAGATCGAACATGTCGGCGCGTTGCGCGCCTTGCCCCGAACAGAGGATGGCCAGCGTCATCGCGCCTCCCCGTCGGCTTCGAGCGCATCGACGAATACGCTCATCGCAAGCAGGTCGGCCGCGCCGCCGGGGCTCAGCCGGCGCGCGACGAACGCACGGTGCGCGGCGGCCGCGCGCAGCCGCCAGTCGCGCGCCCGCACGCCGCCGCGTGCGACGAATGCACGGGCGGTCGCCCGCGCGAAATCGAGGCCGCCCTGCCCGCCCCGGTGCAACAGATTCGTGTCGTCGAGCGCGGCGATCAGCGCAAAGCACGCGTCGACGCGTGCGGCTTCCGGATCGCCGGGCAGATCGCGCTGCGCCGCGCGCAGCGCAGGCAACCCGACCGCGTACACGGTCGCGAAGCCGTCGGCCGCTTCGCGACGCGCGCCGCCGACGCCGTAGCGGCGGCTCGCACGTTCGCCGTGACTGTCGGGCAAACGCGGGCCGCCGAGGATATCGACGCCCCAGCGGCCGGAGACGAACGCGCCGAGCGTCGTCCCGTCCGGCACGGCGCCCGGCACCGCGCGCCGGCCCGCGGCCGCGCACAGCAGCCCAAGCCCGAAAATTGCGCCGCGATGCGTATTGACGCCGCCGGTCGCGGCCAGCATCGCGTGCTCGGCGCGCAGGCCGATCTTGCGCAGCACGGCCATATCCGCATCGCGCGCACCCGCGGCGGCCAGTTCCGCGAAGTAAGGCCGCAGCACGGCGGCGCTGCGCGCGAACGTCGCGGCATCCATGTCGGTGTGACTGCCGGTGTCGACGTGACTGACGAGACCCGGCTTCGGATAGGTCTCGATCTCCAGCACGAGGCTGCGCTCGGCCAGCGCGGCGATGCGCTCGGCATCGGACAACGCCGGTACGCGGCAGGCAGCCCAGGCGCTCATCGCGTGCCTCCGGTGAAGGCGTCGGCCGCCATCAATTCGACGGCAATCGCGGTCTTCACCGCGATTTCGGGCCGCCGCGCGTGCAGTTCGCGCCAGTTGACGCCCGCGCCGTCCGCGCGCAGCAGTTCGCCGTCGATGCGCATCGGCGCGTGCGCGTCGATTGCGGCGAGGCCGTCGAGCAGCGCGGCGAGCGGCTCGGCCGCCGGCAGCGGAAACACGATATCGAGATCGGACGATGCGGTCAGGTACCGCTCGCCCGTCAGCGCCTGCCAGGCAAGACTGCCGAACACGCGACCCTGCACGCCGCAGCGCGCGCCGAGCGCGTCGAGCTCGCGCAGCGGCACGTGCCATGCGTCGGGTGCGGCGGCGAGCACGTCGGCCAGCGCGGGCAGCGGGCCGACCGTCGCGAGCACGTCGGCGGCGACGTTCAGTGCAATGCGCCGCTTGCCTGCCGCGGGCGGCAGCGGCAGGCCGAGCGGCACGCGGCGGGCATCGGCTTCATCCGGCGACGCACGGCGCACGATCAGCGGCCAGCCGCGCTCGGCCCATGCGCGCACGAGCGGCTCGCCCGCGAGCGCAGGGTCGCGCGCGAAGGCCGCACTCCACCCGGCCGCCGTCAGCGTGACGAGCGTGTGGCGGCGCAGCGGCAGCTCAGCGTGCGGCACGCGCGAGTGCCTCGACGCGCAGCGCGACGTCGGTCGCAACCGGCCGGCCGCGCGACGCCCGCCGGTCGATACGGTCGGTCGGCTTGCCGAGCCATTCGCCGACCTGTGCGTCGAGCGCACGAGACGGATCGAGCACGCCATCGACGGCGCCCATCTTCACGAGATTGTCGAGCCCCGGCGCGAACACCGGCGTCGAGCGCGACATTTCCTTCAGCACGTCGATCGGCAGCTTGGTCACGCGCGACATCGACGGCAGGTCCATCACTTCCGGCTCGGCGCCCGGCACCGCGAGCAGCGTGCGCGTCGCGAGCGCGGTCGCGATGAACGCGCCGGCGGCCGTGTGGCCATACAGCACGCCGATCGTCCGGTGCCCGGCGAGATCGGCCTGCATCAGGCACTTCGCGAGATGCGACAGCCCTTCGTTCAGGCCGAGCAGTTCGTCGCGCTTGCTCATCCGCTGGCTGTCGCTGTCGACGAGCACGACGATCGGCGTGTCGCCGCCGCGCGCGATCGTGTCGAGCACATGCGACGCAAGCGTCAGCGCCTCGTCGATGCCGAACGGCAAGCGGTCGGTGACGCCGATCACGTCGACGCGCGTGCCGGCCAGTTCCGCGTGGCCCGTCAGCAGGCCGCCATTACGCGCAATCGAACGGCCTCGGGGAAACAGCGAGTACAAAACTTCATCGAGCGTCATGCTGCGGCTCCTGTAACTGGTCGGCGAGCTTGGCGAATGCTTCGTCGGGCATCCCCGGAATCGCTTCCGGCTTGTCGGCCCCGAGCGAGCGCCACACGTCGAGCGCATCCTTGCACGCGCCGAACCGTTCGACACGCGCTTCGAGACGCGCCTGCTCCGCGCGCAGCATCGCCGTATCGAATTCAGGCGCACGGCCGATCAGGTCGAGTGCCGCCGCGCGGAACGCGTCCGGCGTATCGGCCACGTAACGATCGGCGCCGCCGATCAGCCGCCGGTGCTTGCCGCCCATCGTGCGCCAGATCAGCGCGCGATCCTTCGAATCGAATTCCTCGACACCGCGATTGGTCTCGATCACTTCGGGGCCCGACACGCTGATGCGCCCCTGCTCCGAAACCGCGAGCGCCGAACAGCACGCGGCGAGCAAGCCGCCGCCGCCGTAGCAGCCCGCGCGCCCGCCGATCAGCCCGATCACCGGCACGCCGGCCGCACGCGCGTCGACGAGCGCCCGCATGATCTCGGCGATCGCGAGCTCGCCCGCGTTCGCTTCCTGCAGCCGCACGCCGCCCGTATCGAACAGGATCAGCACCGGCTTGCCGACTTCGCGCGCGGCGCGCAGCAGCCCCGTGAGCTTCGCGCCGTGCACCTCGCCGAACGCGCCGCCCATGAAGCGGCCCTCCTGCGCGGCGACGAACACCGGCCGGCCGTCGAGCCGGCCGTGGCCGACCACCATCCCGTCGTCGAACTGCTGCGGCAGGCCGAACAGCGGCAGGTGCGGGCTCGTCACGCGTTCGGCCGGCCCGAGGAATTCGTCGAAGCTGCCCGCGTCGAGCAGCCCGTCGATACGCTGCCGCGCCGAGGCTTCGTACCAGCTCGCGCCGTTCGCGACGAACGCCGGTGCGTCGTGGATCGCGTCGCTCATCATGCGTCCCCCTCGATCGCGCGCACGGCCTGCGCGAGCCGCAACGACACCATGTCGGGCCGTGCGCCGCCGTCGTTGATCGACAGCTTCAGGCCGCCCGGCGTGCGCCGTTCGACGAAATCCGACACGACGGCCTGCCATACCGCGCCGAAGCCAACCGCCGCGGTGCGGATGTCGATCTCGCACTCGTTGCCCGGCAGCACACGCTCGACGAGCACCTCGAGATTGCCGGACGCGACCACGCCGACCAGCACCGCGGCCTGCTCGCCCTTCGCGCGTTCACGCGCGGTGAAGCGATAGTTCAACTGTTCCATGCCCTTTTCCTCACCAGTTGCGGAACCGGGCCGGCGGCGCATAGAGCCCGCCCGACCAGTGCACGAGATCCTTGATCGAACGCGCGGCGAGCCAGCGGCGGTCGGCGTCGAGCGGATCGATGCCGAGATCCTCCGGGCGGCGGATCACGCCGCGCTCGCGCAACCGCTCGACCATCTTCCGGTCGCGGCCGCGGCCGATTTCCGTATAGCCGGCAACGCCGCGGATCGCGTGTTCGCGTTCGTCCTTGTCGCGGCACATCAGCAGGTTCGCGATCCCTTCCTCGGTGACGATGTGCGTGACGTCGTCGCCGTAGACCATGATCGGCGCGAGGTCGAGCTGCAGCTTGTCGGCAAGCTTCAGCGCATCGAGCTTCTCGACGAACATCGGCACGTTCTTGTCGCCGAACGTCTCGCCGATCTGCACGACGAGCTTGCGGCCGCGCCTGAGCGCCGCCGGCGTGTCGGGATCGGCTTCCGCGCCGGCCTTCAGCCACGGCTCGCTCGGATGGCGCCGGCCGCGCGCGTCGCTGCCCATGTTCGGCGCGCCGCCGAAGCCTGCGATGCGCTCGGCCGTGACCGTCGACGAATGGCCGGACAGGTCGATCTGCAGCGTCGAGCCGATGAACATGTCGCACGCATAGAGGCCGGCCGTCTGGCAGAACGCGCGGTTCGAGCGCAGCGACCCGTCGGGGCCCGTGAACCACACGTCGGAGCGCGCGCGGATGTAGTCATCCATCCCGACCTCGGAGCCGAAGCAGTGGATCTGCTCGACCCAGCCCGACTCGATCGCGGGAATCAATGTCGGGTGCGGATTGAGCGCCCAGTGCGTGCAGACCTTGCCCTTCAGCCCGAGCTTTTCACCGTAGGTCGGCAGCAACAGCTCGATCGCGGCCGTGTTGAAGCCGATCCCGTGGTTCAGGCGCTTGATGCCGTACGGCTCGTAGATGCCCTTGATCGCGAGCATCGCGGTGAGGATCTGCGTTTCGGTGATCGCGGCCGGATCGCGCGTGAACAGCGGCTCGACGTAGAACGGCCGGCCGGCCTCGACGACGAAATGCACGCGGTCGCCGGGAATGTCGACGCGCGGCACCTTGTCGACGATGCGGTCGACCTGCGCGATCACGATGCCGTCCTTGAAGGCGGTGGCCTCGACGACGGTCGGCGTGTCCTCGGTGTTCGGGCCCGTGTACAGGTTGCCGTCGCGATCGGCGCTGACCGCTGCGATCAGCGCGACCTGCGGCGTGAGATCGATGAAGTAGCGCGCGAACAGCTCGAGATAGGTATGCACCGCGCCGAGCGCGATCTTGCCGCCGAACAGCAGCTTCGCGATGCGCTGGGATTGCGGGCCCGAGTACGCGAAATCGAGACGCTTCGCGATGCCGCGCTCGAACACGTCGAGATGCTCGGGCAGCACGACGCCCGACTGCACCATGTGCAGGTCGTGGATCTTCGCGCTGTCGACGTCGGCGAGCGCCGTCGCGAGCAGGTCGGCCTGCTTCTGGTTGTCGCCTTCGAGGCAGACGCGGTCGCCGGGCCGCAGCACCGCTTCGAGCAACGCGACGGTGTCGCGCGCATCGACCCGCTTGCCCTGCGCGTAAGCCGCGCCGGCCGCGAGCCGTGCATCGCGCGCCTGCCGCGCGTGATTCCATCCCGTCATGAACAGTTCTCCCGCTTCGATGGTTCAGCGGCATTCTAAGCCTCGCGCCGCCGCCGATTGATGATGTTGACGAATGCGACTCAGAGGACGCCGCGATGGGTGCGGCCCGCGCGCGGGCCGCACCGCAACGCGCTACGCGCCGACCAGCGCGCGCGTCGTGAAGAACAGCAGCGACGGCCCGAGCAGGCAGCCGATGCCCGTATGGAACGTCGCGACCAGCGCACCGTACGGGACGAGCCGGCGGTCGGTCGCGGCGAGCCCCGCGCTCACGCCGCTGACGGTGCCGGCCAGCCCGCCGAAGATCATCGCGGAACGCGGCGTCTTCAGCCCCATGAAGTTGGCCGCGACCGGCGTGCCGACCATCACGATGATCGCCTTCACGAGCCCGGTCGCGATACTGAGCGCGATCACGTCGGAACTCGCGCCGATCGCCGCGCCGGTAACGGGCCCGACGATGTAAGTGACGGCACCCGCGCCGATCGTCGTCATGCTGACCGCGTCGGTATAGCCGAACGCGCGCGCGATGCACGCGCCGACGATGAACGGCAGCACGGTGCCGAGCAGCAGCGACACGACGCCGACGAGCCCGGCCTTGCGCGCCTCGGTCGGCTGCACTTCGAACGCGGTCGCGACGATCGCGAAATCGCGCAGCATCGCGCCGCCCATCAGGCCGATGCCGGCGAACAGCTTGACGTCGGCCAGCCCCTTCTCGCCGCCGGTGAATGCGCCGCCGACGTAGGCGAGCACGAGACCGATCACGATCGCGATCGCGGAGCCGTGCACGCGGCCGAATGTGAGCTTGCGCGACGCGATCGACGACAGCCACATGATCAGGCCGACCAGCGCGAACGACGCGACGAGCCCGTTGTGGGCGACGGTTTTTTCGAGCATCTGCAGCATGGCGGCCTCCGTTACTGTTCTTCGAATTGCGGCACGCCCGCGAAGGCCGTGTCGTCGCGCCCGGTGCGCACGAGTACCGCGATGCAGCATGCGCAGATCGCGACCGCGCCGACGGCGGCCAGCAGCGCGACGGGGCCGCCCTTCAGCGCGGCGACGACGTTCTGGTTCGCGGCCATCGCGACGACGACCGGGATGTACATCGCGCCCCAGAAGCCGACGCCGGCCTCGGTCTCCTTCGGCAGCCAGCCGCGCCGGTGCAGCCACAGGCGCAGGTAGATCAGCAGCAGCATCGCGATGCCGACGCCGCCGACGTTGGTCTTCACGCCGATCGCGCTGCCGAGCAGGTCGCCGAGAAACAGTCCGGCCAGGTGGCAGAACGCCAGCAGCGCGGTTCCGTAGATGATCATGAGTCGTCTCCAGTCTCTTCGTGACGGGCGCCGGACGCACGCAGGAACCGGGCCCGCACGCCGATCCCGGGCGCGGACTTGTGTCTCCTGCGGCGGGGGCGCCGCGGCCCGGCGGCTCGTCGTGCGAGCACGTTCTCGGGGTCGATGGGATGATGCGGTTTCGGGCCGGACGCCGGATGGCTTAGACTGACCGAAGCAGCCGGCGGCGCGACACGGGCTACGCGTCCGATACGCCCCGTTCGCGGAGGCCGCACTGGCGCGTGATCCGATACTAGCGCCGCAAAATCCGGCCATTTATGAAGTTGTCGAAACCGATTCAGTGGATTTAGCAATGCGTCCGTTACCGCCCGAGCTGCTGCGCAGCTTCGTCGCCGTCGCCCAGTCCGGCAGTTTCACCGCCGCGTCCGAGCGCGTGAGCCTGTCGCAATCGACCGTCAGCCAGCACATCCGCCGCCTCGAGGAACTGCTCGACCGGCCGCTGTTCGAGCGCGACACGCGCAACGTGCACCTGTCGCAGCACGGCGACGCGCTGTTCCGTTACGCGGTGCGCATTCTCGAGCTGATGGACGAGGCCGTCACGTCGGTCTGCGGGCCGCCGCTGTCGGGCAAGGTGCGGCTCGCGATGTCGGAGGATTTCGCGTCGGCGCACCTGACGGCCGCGCTCGCGAGCTTCGTGCAGCGCAACCCGGACGTCGAGCTCGCGATCTCGACCGGGCTGTCGGGCGACCTCTTCGACGCGCTCGACGAAGGCCGGCACGATCTCGTGTTCGCGAAGCGCATCGCGGGCAGCCGGCGCGGCCGCGTGATCCGCAGCGAACCGCTGTACTGGTGCACCGGCCCCGAATCGCGACTCACCGGCCATGAAACCGTGCTGCCGCTCGCGATGCACCCGGAGCCGAGCGTCTCGCGCCGCCGCGTGCTCGAATCGCTCGAGGCCGTCGGGCGGCCGTACCGGATCGCGGTGGTCAGCAGCAGCGTCGCGGTGTTGCGGGCGGCCGCGAGCGCGGGGCTCGGCGTCAGCGCGTTCGCCGGCTACGTGATCCCGGCCGGGCTCGCACGGCTCGACGCCGGGCTGCCCGAACTCGGCGAACTCGAATACGTGATCGACCGGCCGGCGGCCGCGTCGCGTTCGACGCTCGCGCTCGAAGCGACGCTGATCACCGCCGCGGCCGAGCTGTAACCGCGCCGGGCGCGCCGCACGCGGGCACGGCCGCGCCCGCACCTGACAGCTTTGCCCGGAACGCGTCATCGTCCGCGCAGCACCCGCTCGCGACAATGGGACCCATCGGAACGCACGGCAGGTCGCCGTGCACGTCCGGTTCCCCGTCCCCTTGATCGGAGCCCGCCATGAACGTTTTGCGATTCGCCGTCGCGACCGCTGCAGCCGCGCTGCTGTCCCCCGCCTTTGCCCAGACCGACGCGTCGGCGCCCGCACAACAGGGCTTGACGCGCGCGGAAGTCATCGACCAGCTCAAGCAGGCCTATCTCGACGGCGAACTGCCGACGAACGACAGCAACTATCCGCCGAACGCCGCGACCCGCGCACGCAATCGCGAACTCGTGCAGGCCGCGAGCCCGGCCTGGCTGGCTCACGTGCCGCCGGCCGGCCAGGCGACGTCGCAGCAATGACCGGCGCCGCCGCGCCGGCACGACCGGATCAGGATCAGGGCAGGAAGCTGCGGCGCCGTGCGTCGATCAGCTCGACGAGCAAGCGGTCGCGCTCGGCCGCCAGTTCCTGCATCGAACGCTCGCCCTGGATCGCGCGCAGTTCGTCGGTCAGCTTGCGGTCGACTTCCGGATCGAACGACGGCGTACCGAGATCGTCCCACCAGCTCGTGATCGGCCCCGACAGGTGTTCGAGGAAGTGCGCGATCCCGCCCGCGCCGCCGCCGAGGTGATAGGTCAGGCACTGCCCCATCAGCCCCCAGCGCAGGCCGGGCCCCCACGCGACGGCCTTGTCCGCGTCGGCGACACTCACGACGCCTTCGCCGACGAGGTGATACACCTCGCGGAACAGCGCGGCCGCGAGCCGGTTCGCGACGTGGCCGGTCATCTCCTTGTTGAGGACGATCGTCTGCTTGCCGAGCGCATCGTAGAACTGCTTCACGCGCGCGATCACGTCCTGGCCGGTCGCGTCGCCGCCGACCAGCTCGACGAGCGGGATCAGGTGCGGCGGATTGAACGGATGCGCGATCAGGCAGCGCTCCGGATGCTTCGCGCACGCGGACTGGATGTCCGACATCTTCAGGCCCGACGAACTCGACGCGATCGGCACATGCGCGGGCAACACGTCGTCCATCTGCCGGTACAGCGCACGCTTCAGGTCGAGCCGTTCCGGGCCGTTTTCCTGCACGAAGTCGACGCCGTCGAGCGCGCGCACGAGATCGGCGTCGAACGACAGCCGCGCGGAAAGTTCGGCGACCCGCTCGCCGAGAAATGCGGCCAGCGCGTCACGCAGCCGCGCGTCGGCTTGCGGCGCCGGATCGGTCGCGACGACGTCGAAACCCTGCGTCAGATAGAAAGCCGCCCAGCTCGCGCCGATCACGCCGGCGCCGACGATCGCGATACGTCGAATGTCCATGATTGTCCCGTGTGGTTGGTCTGCAGATCGCTCGCGGCGATTGTCGCATCGAATCCTCTGCGCATGTGTTGACGCAGATTGCGGATGCCCTCTTGAAATGCGCGGCAGCGGCCACTAATTAACCGTCGTCGGGCCGTGCTTCATCGCTTGCACGGCCCCCGTTTCGATCCAGTGGAGCCACCCGTCGCGCCCGCCGCAGGCGTCGCGCCGTCACGTCTCCCGTGTTCCCTGTTCAGGAGGACCAACATGAGCGGTATCCATCACGGCTACGACCTGTTCGACGAATTCACCCGCATGCAGCGGCAAGTGGCGAACCTGCTCGGCGAGCGCCCGTCCGGCATCCGCGCGGTGCGTCCGGGCGCGTTTCCCGCACTCAACGTCGGCGCCACCGACGAAGCCATCGAGATCGTTGCGTTCGCACCCGGCATGGCCGCGGGCGACTTCGACGTGTCGATCGACAAGGACCTGCTGACGATCAGCGGCGAGCGCAAACCGGCGCCGCGTGCCGAAGGCGAAGACGTGCGTACCTATGCGCAGGAGCGCTTTCACGGCGCGTTCCGCCGTGTCGTCGAACTGCCGCGCGACGCGGATCCCGACCAGGTCAGCGCGCGCTACGAGAACGGCTGCCTGCTGATTCGCGTCGGCCGGCGCGAAGCCTCGAAGCCGCGTGCGATCACCGTTCAGTAACCTTCAGGATACCGACATGAATACGAACCCGACCCTGGCCGAGCGCCAAACGAACACCGTTCATCCTGCCGTCGCCGCCGAGGCCGCGCGCCGGCCCGCGATCACGCCGGCCGTCGACATCGTCGAAAACGATCGCGGCGTCACGCTGCGGGCCGACCTGCCCGGCGTGCCGCGCGAGAACCTCGACGTGAAGGTGTACGACAACACGCTGACGATCGAAGCCGGCACGCACATCGATACGCCGGAAGACCTGCGCGTGCGACACGCCGAAGTTCGCTCGACACGCTATGCACGCACGTTCGTGCTGAGTCCCGACCTCGACACGTCGCGGATCGACGCGAACCTGCGCGACGGCGTGCTGACGCTGACGATTCCGCGCCGCGAGGAAACAAGGCCGCGCCGCATCGACGTGACGGCCGGCAACGCGTAAGTGTTGACACGTGTCCTAACGCGACGCACATGAAAAATCCCCGCCCGGCGCGATGCCGGGCGGGGATTTTTTGCATTGTGCCGCGCGCGTTCAGACACGCGGGCTACAGATTCAATCGAAATCGAACAGGTCGAACACCGACTTCTTGCGACGCTGCCCGTCGTGCCGGTAACGCTCGTCGTGCACGCGGCCGTCGCGCCCCCAGCCATCGTCGCGGCCGCGCTGCGCCGGCGCCGTGTGCTGCGTCGGTGCGGCGTCGCGGCGGGCCGGCGCATCGCCGGTCTCGCTGGCGATCAGCTTATCGAGCTCGCCGCGATCGAGCCACACGCCGCGGCACGTCGGACAGTAGTCGATCTCGATCGACTGGCGCTCGGCCATCAGCAGGTCGGGCGTCTTGCAGACAGGGCATTTCATCGCGTTTCTCCTTTCGGTGCGAATTTCATCTGGATTCCGTACGAGGCACGCGAGCCGGCTCAGTCGCGTTCCACTTGCGCCGCGCGCTTCGCCTTCGCGCGCCGTGCCAGCATGTTCATGCCCTCGACGAATGCCGAGAACGCCATGGCCGCGTAGATGTAACCCTTCGGCACGTGCGAGCCGAAACCTTCGGCGATCAGCGTCATGCCGATCACGACCAGGAACGACAGCGCCAGCATCACGATGGTCGGGTTGCGGTCGATGAAGCGTGCGAGCGGCTGCGCAGCGAACAGCATCACGGTCACCGCGACGATCACGGCGACGAACATGATCGGGATGTGCTCGGTCATGCCGATCGCGGTCACGATGCTGTCGATCGAGAACACGATGTCGAGCATCACGATCTGGCCGATCGCTGCCCACACCGTCAGGCCGGCCGCGCCGCCGGCCCCGCCCTCGCCGCCGCCGTCGTGCGACACGTGGTGATGGATCTCGGTGGTCGCCTTCCACACGAGGAACAGGCCGCCGGACAGCAGGATCATGTCGCGCCACGAGAACGCATGGTCGAACAGCGTGAACACGGGTTCGGTGAGGCTCGCGATCCACGCGACGCTGCCGAGCAGCGCAAGGCGCATCACCAGCGCGAGCGCGATGCCGAGGCGCTGCGTGCGGGCGCGCTGCGCTTCAGGCAGCTTGTTGCTGAGGATCGAGATGAAGATCAGGTTGTCGATGCCGAGCACGACTTCCATCACGACGAGCGTCAGGAGCGCAGCCCAGACGGCGGGGTCGACGGCAAGCGTCAGCAGGTAGTCCATGGAGTGGGCCGATACGAAAGTGGAAAGCCTGATGATAGGCCGCCCCGAACTTCGAAAAAATCAGAGAGAATCTGATTTTAGGTTCGGTTTTTACGATATATCGATCCGATGCTCAATTTTCGACATCTGTACTATTTTTGGGTCGTCGTGAAGGAAGGCGGCTTCGCGCGCGCGGCCGGCCGGCTCGACATGGCCGTGCAGACGATCAGCGCGCAGGTGCGCGAGCTGGAGAAATCGCTCGGGCACCAATTACTGCGCCCGGCCGGGCGCGGCGTCACGATGACGGACGCGGGCCAGGCCGCGTTTGCGCGTGCGGAGGCCATCTTCGAGATGGGGCGGCTGATTCCCGACGAAGTGCGCGCGGCAGCCAGCCGGCCGACCGTGCGGCTCGCGGTCGGGCTCGCGGACGGCATCTCCAAGCTCGCCGCGCACGCGATCCTGGCTCCCGTGCTCGACACGCCCACGCTGCGGCTGTTGTGCCACGAGGGCGAACACGATGCGCTGCTCGCGGAACTCGCGCTGCATCATCTCGATCTCGTGCTCGCCGGCCAGGGTGCGCCGTCGGGGTCGAACCTACGCGTGACGAGCGAGCGGCTCGTCGCGTCGCCGGTCGACTGGTACGGCCCCGCGGCGCTCGTCACGCCGGCCGCGCGGCAGCACTTTCCGCAGTGCCTGGCCGACCTGCCCGTGCTGCTGCCGACCGCGCATTCGGCGCTGCGCGCCCGACTCGACCTGTGGCTGGAAGGCGAACGGATCGTGCCGCGCGTGGCCGGCGAATTCGAGGACAGCGCGCTGATGGCCGTGTTCGCGGCGCGCGGCCTCGGCGTGTTTCCGCTGAGCGAACTGGGCGCGAACGATGCGTCGCTGCTGCGCGGATTGCGGCGGCTCGGGCGCGCGGGCGACGTGACCGAGGAGATCCACGCGATCCGCTCGCGGCGCGGCGAACATCACCCGCTGACGTCGCAATTGCTGGCCGCGGCGCGCGTTGCGCCGGCCGACTGAAGCGAGCGCGACATCAAACGAAACTATAATGGCGCCCCGGCCTTACGAGATGTGCACGCGCATCATCGCGGGCACCGCCATTGCGCGACCTCTCGCCAAGCCTTCTGAAAGACGCCATGCACAACCGACTTCGCCTGTTTTCCGTTTCGTGCGCGCTCGCGGCCGCGGCCGTGCTGGCGGCGTGCTCGTCGCCGCCCAAGCCGATCTACCAGCAGGAACAGTTCGACGCGACCAGCAGCCCGTATGCGCATACGTTCCACTCGAAATCCGACGCGGCCTGCGAGGCCGCGCGGCGCGCGCTGCTGAGCCAGGGCTATGTGGTGTCGTCGTCGCGCAACGACGCGGTCGACGGCAGCAAGAATTTCCAGCCGAGCAACGACATGCACGTCGTGATCGAATTTCACGTCGTGTGCGCGGATGCGAATGCCGACGGCACGTCGAGCATCGCGTACGTGAACGCGGTGCAGGACCGCTACACGCTGAAGAAGTCGAATACGTCGGCCAGCGTCGGCTTGAGCGTGTTCGGCTCGCTGTCGCTGCCGATCGGGTCGAGCGACGATGCGCTCGTCAAGACCGCGAGCGAGACGATTCCGGCCGGCGTGTTCTACGAGCGCTTCTTCAATCTCGTCGACCATTTCCTGAAGATCGACCCGGCGCGCCGCGATCGCGCCACCGTGAAGGCTGCCGAGAAGGAGCCCGTCGCGCCGCTGCCCGAACCCGCGCCGACGCCGCAAGGCGAACCGATGAAGATGACGACGCCGGTCGTGCCGACGCCGCCCGCGGCGCCGGTCCCGCTTTCCGTGCCGGGCGTGGCGCCCGAATCAGGTGCGAATGCCGTGCCGGCCGCGGCGTCGGCTGTCGCTGTACCGGCTGCAATGCGTGCTGTCGCACCGGCAGCGGCGTCCGGTTCGCAGTCGGCGGCTTCACCGGTTGCAGCTTCCGGGTCCGCGCCTGCTTCTGCTTCCGCACCTGCATCGGCTTCCAGCCCGACGGCGGCGCCTGCCGCCGCGGCATCGACGCCTGCCGTTTCGGCACCGACCGCTGCCAAGCCGGCCTCGTCCGTGCCCGCGCCTGCGTCCGCAACCTCCGCACCCGCCTCGGCGTCTGCCCCGTCGGGCACATCGCCCGCGCCTGCCGCCGCCAACCCGGTCGCATCGTCGGCACCGTCCGGCGCGAGCGCTCCGGCCGCGAACTGACCGGCTCCGCCGTCCCGTATCGTCGCGTCCGGCCGCACGCGGTGCAGCGCGACGATACGCGCTCCCTGCGCACCATTCTCCAACGCGATTTCCGCACTTCCGGCCGGGCCGCGCGATGCCGACGGCGCAATCACGCCGACGCAACGCGACATACCCTGCGCAGCCGATGCCCGCGGCCGCCGCAACCCGAGCGTTACTGACCGCCCGCGCTTTCCCGACCGCCCTGCTCGCTTGCGCGGCGTTTTACCGCAACGTCGCGCGCAGCGTCTGCAGATGCTCGACGGACGCCGTCACGCCACCGCAGACGATCACCGCGATGTCCGACGCCTTCTCGAGCACGGGCACCGGCAGCTCGAGCGCGGCCAGCGCGGCGCCGCATGCGGGTTCGACGACGATCCCGTGTTCGTCGAGAAACCGCAGCGATGCGGCCACCGCGTCCGCATCGGACACGACGACGGGATGGATCTCGTGCCGTGTCGCCCATTCGACCGCCGCATCGCACGGCCGCTTCGCGCCGAGCGACGTCGCGATGCTCGCGATCGCGGCCAGTTCGACCGGGCGCCCCTGCGCAAGCGACCGCGCATAGCAGTCGGCGCCGTCCGTTTCGGCCGCGACGACCGGCACGTCGTGCCAGCCGTTGCGCGCCAGCCCTTCGAGCACGCCGCACAGCAGCCCGCCGCCGCCGACCGCGACCACAACCGCAGCGGGCTTCGGTCCGGCCGCCGCCATCTCGTCGATCATCGTCGCGTGGCCCTGCCACAGCACGGGATCGTCGAACGGATGGACGAACGCGTCGTGCTCGCCGAGCGCCGACTGCGCAAACGCGTTCGCCTCGGCCCAGCTCGCGCCATGCACGACCACTTCCGCGCCTTCGACGCGAATCCGTTCGCGCGCACGGGCGGACGCGCTTTCCGGCACGACGACGAGCACCGGCACGCCGAGTTCGCGGCCGCAATACGCGACCGCGATACCCGCGTTACCGCCCGACGACGACACGAACCGCCGCGCGCCGGCCGCGTGCCGCGCTTCGCACACGGCACCGATGCCGCGCAGCTTGAACGAGCCCGACGGCTGCAGCGCATCGAGCTTCAGCCGGATGGTCCGGCCGAGCCGGCGGGACACGATTTGCGAGCGGATATAAGGGGTCGGGATATGAAGCGGCATGGGACGGGGCGCAGTGGGAACGGACGAAGCGCACGCGACTCGCGAGCAAGCGCGTGCGGCAATGACGATCATCGTACGGTAGGCCAGTCATGCTTTCCAATACCATCCAATAGCGTTTGCTATGCTTGTCAGGTATATCGACAAACCGGAGCGAACACCGCATGCGCCAGATCGAACTGCGTCACTTGCGCTACTTCGTGGCCGTCGCGCAAGCCGGCAGCGTGATGGCCGGCGCCCGCGCGGCCGGCATCGTCCAGCCCGCGCTGTCGCGGCAGATCCGCGAACTCGAGGACGCGATCGGCACGCCGCTGCTGGTCCGCCGCGCGACGGGCGTCACGCTCACGGCCGCCGGCGCGAGCTTCCTGAAGGACGCGACCGGCCTGCTCGCGACGCTGCAGGACAGCCGCGAACGCGCGTTGCGCAGCGCGGCCGGCCAGCTCGGCGAACTGCGGCTGGGCGCGCTGCCGAACTGCCTGCCGCTACCGATCGTCGCGAACGTGCTCAAGGCGTTTCGCGACGCGTGCCCGGACGTGAAGCTGTCGATCGCGCCGATGCTGTCTGCCGAACAGGCGAGCGCGCTGATGCGCGGCCAGCTCGACGCCGGGATCATGGCGTGGCGTCGCGACGAGGCGCCGCACCTGTCGGGCGTGCGGCTGCTGAGCGACCGCTTCGTGCTCGCGATGCCCGCGCCGCCGGGCGGGCGCTTCGAGGCGCCGCGCACGCTGGCCGACGTCGCGGGCGAACCGTTCGTCTGGTTCGATGCGCAGCGCTCGGCCGCGCACCACCGGTTCCTGATGGCGCAGTGCCAACAAGCCGGCTTCACGCCGCGCATTGCGCAGGTCGGCAGCGACATCCCGACGCTGATCGGCCTCGTCGCGGCGGGGATGGGCTGCGCGTTCGTGCCGGAAAGCGCGTCGCCGACCTGCCCGCACACGGTCCGGCTCGTCGCGCTCGACGAGCTGGCGAGCCGCTTCGATATCGAATTCGTGTTCGACGGCGCGGCGGCGGCACCGTCGCCGATCGTCGCGCGGTTTCTCGCGGCCGTGCGCGACGCGGCCGGCGAGACGGGTTGATCGTGAGCCATGAGCCGAATGCCGGATCCGCCCGGCTTCGGGTCGGGCAAGCCTGCCGTGCTGACAAAAAATCTTGCAAAAGCCCGACGACCCATACCGCGGCACCGGAATATTCAAATTGACACCAAAAACGGTCGTTTAACGCCCATTCGAATTGCCACGGGCCGAAATATACTGCGCCCGCATCCAACCCTCGTGCCAAAGAGAGGATGCGTTTCCGCCCCGGTCACGGTCCCCCTGTGGTCGGGGCTTTTTTGCTTTGGTGCCTTGCCTGAAAAGGGTTTCCGGCCGTCGCGCGATTCCGGCTCCAGGTGATGGAAAGCGCCGGGGCGACGGGCCCGGGCCGCCTGGCGGCACGTCGCCGGGGCAACGTCCGGCGTGCCATGCCGGATGGTCCTTCACCGGCCGGAAACCGCCTCCGAATCGCAACCGCGTGGCCGACGGATCCGGCGCCCGCATTACCAATGCCTTTCACAAAAGACACCGTCGCTCGCCAACCGCGCCGGCACAACGCCCACGGGCCTCTCGAGCGCACGGCTCACCGTCCGCATTGTTGACATGAAATCAAGATAATTTCGTCCGCGCGCGGCTTTTTCCGCAAAAGTAATGCAGGCACACTTCGCCCTGTCCGCAACGGTCCCGTGCCGTTGCCCCTCGACTACAGGAGCCCATCGCGTGAACGCCACGACATCTTCTCCTTCCCGCCCGGGCGGCAGCGCCGCGCTGCCGCTGCTGGCGCTCGCCGCCGGTGCGTTCGGCATCGGCACGACCGAATTCTCGCCGATGGGCTTGCTGCCCGTGATCGCCGACGGCGTGCACGTGTCGATTCCGCAGGCCGGCATGCTGATCAGCGCGTATGCGATCGGCGTGATGGTCGGCGCGCCGCTGATGACGCTGCTGCTCGCACGCTGGTCGCGCCGCTCGGCGCTGATCGCGCTGATGTCGATCTTCACGATCGGCAACCTGCTGTCGGCCGTCGCGCCGGGCTACACGACGCTGCTGCTCGCCCGCCTCGTGACGAGCCTCAACCACGGCGCGTTCTTCGGGCTCGGCTCGGTGGTCGCGGCCAGCCTCGTGCCGCGCGAGAAGCAGGCGAGCGCGGTGGCGACGATGTTCATGGGCCTCACGATCGCGAACGTCGGCGGCGTGCCGGCCGCGACCTGGCTCGGCCAGATCATCGGCTGGCGCATGTCGTTCGCGGCAACCGCGGGCCTCGGCCTGATCGCGATCGCCGGCCTGTTCGCCGCGCTGCCGAAGGGCGAAGCCGGCGAGATGCCCAACCTGCGTGCCGAACTCTCGGTGCTGACGCGCCCTGTCGTGCTCGGCGCGCTCGCGACGACGGTGCTCGGCGCCGGCGCGATGTTCACGCTCTACACCTATGTCGCGCCGACGCTCGCACACGTGACCGGCGCGACGCCCGGCTTCGTGACCGCGATGCTCGTGCTGATCGGCGTCGGCTTCTCGATCGGCAACATCGCGGGCGGCCGCCTCGCCGACCGTTCGCTCGACGGCACGCTGATCGGCTTCCTGCTGTTGCTGATCGCGACGATGGCTGCGTTCCCGCTGCTCGCCAGCACGCATGTCGGCGCCGCCGTCACGCTGCTCGTCTGGGGTGTCGCGACGTTCGCGGTCGTACCGCCGCTGCAGATGCGCGTGATGCGCGCCGCCCATGAAGCGCCGGGCCTCGCGTCCGCCGTCAACATCGGTGCGTTCAACCTCGGCAATGCAGTGGGCGCGGCTGCCGGCGGTGCGGCGCTCTCGGCCGGGTTCGGCTACGCGGCGGTGCCGCTCGTCGGCGGGCTGATCGCCGCGGCCGGACTTGCGCTCGTCATGCTGCAGGTCACGCAGCGCCGCCGCTCGCCGGCCGCCGCGAACTCGTAAGCGCGGGCAAGGCCCGGACTGCGGGGGCCCGTTCCGCACGCATTTTTACGGCCGCGCAATGCGGCCGCTTTTATTTTCAGCACTTAGTCGAGATTCTCCGCTTTTCAATCCGGAGAAATCCCGAAGCCTTCCTTTTATGGCGCCATTCAAATCGGATCGATTCACAAGCAAAAAAATCGATTCGATCCATTCGAATGATTCGCATCCAGTTCTTCGCTTCAGCACTGAGATTAATTCTCAATCCAGCGACAGTCGACACCGCGCGCTGCGTCGGTCGAAAAGCGTGCCGCCTTGTCCGACCTGCACGTCCGATTCCATGTCGCGAAAAAAGCTTTCATCCAGCGGGACAAGAATAAAATCAAAAAGCGCAATATTCTCCAGATTCATTCAATTAATAATCCATTAATTGTAACAAAATGAAACTGACCAGATTTTAAGATTGAAAGACTCATCGATTCGTATCAGCATTTACTACGCCGTGGCATGCGGAACGCGGCATAAATCCAACGAAAAACCGCTCGATGAGGGGATCAGTGTGAAAGTCGCCATCGCATCCACGACATTGTCGCTCGCGCTGTCAATCGGCCTTTCGACACCCACCGCCGACGCAGCCGTCTATACGAACGGCACCGCGACCGCCACCTTCAACGTCACGCTGACCCTGCAGCCGAACTGCACGATCGCCGCGAACCCGCTGGCCTTCGGCACCAACGGCGTACTGGCGACCGCGATCAACCAGCAGACGACCGTCAGCGTCACTTGTACCAACACGACACCGTACAACGTCGGCCTCGATGCCGGTTCGGTCACGGGATCGAGCGTCGCCAGCCGCCTGATGGCCGGCACGTCGACCGGCAACACGACGACGACCATCGACTTCCAGCTGTACCAGGACGCCGGGCGCACGACGATCTGGGGCAACACGCAAGGCACGAACACGGTGGCCGGCACCGGCACTGGCGCCGCGCAGGCGCTGACCGTCTACGGCCAGGTGCCCGCGCAAGCAACGCCGAAGCCGGACACCTATCAGACGACCGTCACCGCAACCGTCTACTTCTGACCGGCGCCGCCTCGCATGACCGCATTACGTCGAACGCTCGCCGCGCTGCTGTGCGCGGCCGGCGCCGCGCACGCCGCGTCGCTGCAGATCTCCCCCGTCACGATCGAATTCGGCACCGACGACACGGCCACCGGCATCACGCTGCGCAATCCGGGCGAGCGGCCCGTCTACGGACAGGTGCGCGTGTTCCGCTGGGACCAGGCCGACGGCCAGGACACGCTGACGCCCACGCAGGATCTCGTCGCGAGCCCGCCGCTGATCGAGGTCGGCACGCAGTCCGAGCAGCTGATCCGCGTCGTCCGCGCCTCGCGTGCGCCGTCCGGTATCGAGCAGAGCTACCGGCTGCTGATCGACGAACTGCCGCCGCCCGGCGAGACACCGACCAACGGCGTGTCGATCCGGCTCCGCTATTCCATTCCGGTATTCGTCGAACCGCCGACCAACGGCGCACCGCAGCTCGACTGGGCGCTCGCGCGCAGCAACGGCGGCTGGGTGCTGCGCGTGCGCAACGGCGGCGCGCGGCGTGCGCAACTGGCGTCGGTCGAGCTCGTGACCGGCGACGGCCATGCGTACCCGCTCACGCGCGGCCTGCTCGGCTATGCGCTCGCCGGCCGCACGGGCCAGTGGAGCGTGCCGCTGCCGGCCGGCGTCACGCTCGGCGGCAAGGTCACGGTCCGGGCGGCCGTCAATTCCCAGCCGGCCAGCGCGGTCGTGGCGGTAGAGCCGCCGGGCTAGATCGCCGGTGCGCCGCCCGGCCTCTTCCCCCTCGCCACGCGCCGGCACGCGCCCGGCCAACGGACGCGGAACGTCGCGACGCACCCGGCGCATCGTGCTCGCGGCCGTCGTGGCGGGCCGCCTGCTCGTGCCCGGCGGCGCTCGCGCGGACGAACCGGCGGCGCTCGTGATGACCGACAGCACCCACGACGTGATCCTCGAAGTCAGCGTCAACGGCGAAAACACGGCGCTGCTCGCGCACTTCCGCGAACGCGACGGCCACCTGTCCGCGAGCGGCGCCGACCTGCGCACGATCGGCGTCGCGACCGACCGGCTCGGCATCGCCGACGCGGCGACGGTCGAGCTCGACTCGCTTCCCGGCCTGCACTACCGCTACGACGCCGCACGCCAGAGCGTCGACCTGGAGATGACCGACGCGCTGCGCCGCCCTTACGCGCTCGACAGCCGCGCATTGCCGGCCACGCAAGCGGCCACCGCGTCGCGCGGGCTCGCGATCAACTACGAGGCCTATGCGCAGATGATCGGCGACCGGCAGTTCTCGCTCTATACCGACGTGCGCTACTTCGATCCGAACGGCGTGTTCAATACCACCGGCACCGCGTATTTCTACAACGGCCAGCGGCGCTACACGCGCTTCGACACGTCGTGGAGCCGCTCGGACCCGGCGCGGCCGAGCACGACGCAGATCGGCGACGCGATCTCGGGATCGCTCGCGTGGACGCGCTCGGTGCGCTTCGGCGGCTTCCAGTGGCGCAGCAACTTCGCACTGCGGCCAGACCTCGTGACGTTCCCGATTCCGTCGCTCGCGGGCTCCGCGGCGGTGCCGTCGGCGGTCGACCTGTACATCAACAACGTGCGGCAGTACACCGGCAACGTGCCGAGCGGCCCGTTCATCATCCACGACGTGCCCGGCATCACCGGCGCCGGCCAGGCGACCGTCATCACGCGCGACGCGCTCGGGCGCACGGTCGCGACGTCGGTGCCGCTGTACGTCGATACGCGCATGCTGTCGGCCGGGTTGTCGAGCTACTCGTTCGAAGCCGGTTTCCTGCGCCGCAACTATGCGCTGCAGTCGTTCGACTACGACGCGCGGCCGGCCGTCAGCGGCTCGGTGCGGCGCGGCGTCAGCGACACGCTGACCGTCGAAGGGCATGCAGAAGCGACCGGCGGCGTGCTCAATGCCGGCGTCGGCGCGCTGATGCGGCTCGGCTATGCCGGCGTCGTGAGCGGCGCAGTCGCGGGGAGCGCCGGCCGCTTTCCCGGCACGCAGGCGAGCGTCGGCTACCAGCTGATCGAACCGCGCTTCTCGATCAACGCACAGACGACCCGCGCATTCGGCCGCTACGGCGACCTGGCGTCGCGCGACGGCGCACCGGTGCCGTCGGCGACCGACCAGGCGACGCTTGCGCTGCCGTTCGTCTACCGCCAGACGCTGTCGCTCAGCTATATCGGCTTCCGGCTGCCGCAGGGCCCGAGTGCGCGGATCGGCACGGTGTCGTACACGCTGAGCTTCGGCGATCTCGCATCGATGAGCGTCAGCGCGTATCGCGATTTCGCGCAGCAGGGTGCGAGCGGCGCGTTCGTGTCGCTGAACATCGGGCTCGGCCGCAACACGTCGATCAACGCGACCGTCGGCCGTCAGCGCGGCCAGTCGAACTACACCGTCGACGCGAGCCGTCCGCCGGACTACGACGGCGGCTGGGGCTGGGGCGTGCAGACCGGCGGCACGAGCGCGGTGCCCTACCGGCAAGCGCAGGTCCGCTATCTCGGCCGTGCGGGTGAGGTCATCGCGGCCGCGCAGAACATCGACCGGCAGACCGGTGCGTCGCTCGACGTCGGCGGCGCGCTCGTGTTCATGGACAGCAGCCTGCAGTTGTCGCGCCGCATCGACGACGGCTTCGCGCTGGTGTCGACCGACGGCGTCGCGGGCATCCCGGTGCTGCACGAGAACCGCGTGATCGGCACGACCGATCACGCGGGGCATCTGCTCGTACCCGACCTGAACGCGTACCAGAACAACCAAGTCGCGATCGACTCGATGAAGCTGCCGGCCGATGCACGGATCGCCCGCACGTCGATGACGATCGTGCCGCAGGCGCGATCGGGCGTCGTCGCGCATTTCGGCGTGTCGCGCTATCGCGCGGCGTCGGTGATCCTGCGCGACGCGGCCGGAAATCCGCTGCCGGCCGGCGCACGCGTGCATCACGCCGAAAGCGGCGCGGACACGATCGTCGGCTACGACGGACTGACGTTCATCGACGGGCTGAAGGACGACAACCATCTCGCGGTCGACTACGGCACCCGGCGTTGCACCGTGGCATTCGCGTTTGCCGCCCCGGGCAACGGCACGCTGCCGACCGTCGGCCCGCTCACCTGCCGGGCGGCGCCATGAGGGTCGCGCTGCTGCTCGTCCTGGCGGTCGTCGCATGGTGCGGCGTGCCGCGTCACGCGCAGGCCGAGACATGCACGGCCACCGCGTCGACGGTGAGCTTCGGCTCGGTCAGCCCGATTTCGCGCGCATCGGTCACAGCGACCGGCACCGTCAGCGTCACGTGCACCTGGTCGGCCGTCACGCTGACACCGAACGTGCTCGTCTGCCTGAATCTCGGCGGCACGAGCCCGCGCAGCCTCGTCAACGGCACCAACGCGATGCAGTACGACCTCTTTCTCGACGGCGGGCATTCGGTCGCGTGGGGCTCCATCTATTCCGGCACGACACCCGCCGCCGTCACGCTCGCCAAACCCGCGCTCGGCACGAGCGCGAGCGCCACGGTCACGATCTACGGACAGATCACGTCGAACCAGCCGACCGTGCCGACGACGGGCAACAGCACCACGACCTACTCGCAGACGTTCGGCGGCAACACGACGTCGCTCAACGCGGGGTTCTACCTGCTCGGCGCGCCGACCTGCGCGTCGTTGACGGCGTCGAACGGCACCTTCCCGTTCACCGCGACGGCGGACGTGACCAACAACTGCAACATCAGCGCGACCAACGTCAACTTCGGCACCGCGAGCGTGCTGTCGGGCACACTCGCGGCAACCGGCTCGATCACCGCACTGTGCACGAACGGCGATGCGTGGCAAATCGCGCTGAACGGCGGCGGTACCGGCAACGTGATGGCACGCGCGATGCAGCGCAGCGGCGGTGGCGGCACAATCAATTACGGGCTGTACACGGATGCCGCACGCTCGATCCCGTGGGGCGACGGCACGGGTGGCAGCTCGACGGCCACGGGCGTCGGCACGGGCACGTCGCAGGTCGTGACCGTGTACGGCGCGGTGCCGGCGCAGACCACACCGGCGCCCGGCAACTACAGCGACACGATCACGGCGACGATCAGTTTCTAGCGGAAATGGCCGGCGCGCGCGGGGCCGCCGTTCAGAACATGACGGTCCATGCGGGCGACGCGCCCGCGCCGACACCGCGCGGCGCCGATCGCGGATCGGGCAGGGGCGCGTGGCTCACCACGAACGGCGTACCGTGCGCACAGCTGACGCTCGGCATGTCGGGGGCGGTGGCCTGTCGAACGGGAGGACCGATCGTGCAGGTTTCCGGAATGGTGAGGCTGACGCGCAGCGAAATCGACGGTTCCGTTGCGACCGCGCCCGCCCCGGCGCCCAGCATCGCGAGCGCGATCGCAGCGCGTCCGATTTGGCCGGCTGTCATCGTGCGGCCCTCCTTCGTGCATCCGTCCATATGCGCGAATTATCGGCGTATGCACGAAAAACTTGAACCCGCACACGCGCGATCCGGCCCCGCCGAAACGATCAGCGCCCCGCGGCAAACCCGCCGAAGAACGCACGGGCGTTCGCATCGAGGCTGTCGAGGTGATAACCGCCCTCCTGCACGATCACCGTCGGCAACCCGAGCGCGCCGAGCGCGCCGCCGAGCCGCCCGAACCCGTCGGTCGTGACGGCAACCTGCGATTGCGGATCGTCCTTGTAGATGTCGAAGCCGAGCGCGAGCACAAGCGCGTCGGGCTGGAAGCGCGCGAGCGCACGCAGCGCGTCGTCGAGCCGCTCGAAGAATGCCGACTCCGGCGAACCGTGCGGCATCGGCAGGTTGAGGTTGAAGCCGTCGCCGGCACCCGCGCCGGTCTCTTCCTCGTAACCCGCGACGACCGGGTAGAAGTTGGTCGGATCGCCGTGGATCGATACGTACAGCACATCGTCGCGGCCGTAGAAGATCTCCTGCACACCCTGCCCGTGATGCATGTCGGTGTCGAGGATCGCGACGCGACGATGGCGACCGAGCAGCGCTTGCGCGGCGATCGCCGCATTGTTCAGGTAGCAGAACCCGCCGGCCGCATCGCGGCGCGCGTGATGGCCGGGCGGCCGGCACAGCGCGTAAGCCGCGCGCGCGCCGTCGTTGACGTCGGCCGCGGCCGCGAGCGCGTCCTGTGCGGACCAGTACGCGGCGCGCCACGTATTCGCACCGACCGGGCAGCTGCCGTCGGCGAGATAGCGCGCGGCTTTCGCGAGCACCCCGCGCAACGGGTTCGGGTCGCGCACGAACACGTTCGACATCACTTCGTCGCCCCAGTCGTCGGGCATCCGCTTCCAGTCGCGATGCGCCTCTTCGAGAAAGCGCAGGTAGTTCATGTCGTGTACGGCCGCGATCGGCGCGGTGCCGCGGTCGGCCGGCTCGCGCACGTCGAAGTCGAGCGCGCGCACGGCCGCGACGAGCCGCGCCGCGCGTTCAGGCACTTCCTGCGGTTCGCGCATCCGGCCGCGCGACAGGTAGCTGCGCGGATGGTGCAGCAGTTGTTCGGGATGGAAATAGGTTTTCATCGTTCGTCCTCGTCGATTCCCCGCGTCACGCGTCGTGCGCGGCGGCCGCCGCTTCGACGCGCGCCGCGATGCCTGCGCGCGCCAGCACCGCATGGAGCAGCACGTTCGTGCCGCGCGTCACGTCGTCGGGCAGCGCGTCCTCGGCCTCGTTGTGCGACAGGCCATCGACGCACGGGATGAACACCATCGCGGTCGGGAAACGGCGCGCGAGCAGGATCGCGTCGTGGCCGGCGCCGCTGACGATCCGCTCGTTCGTGTAGCCGAACGCTTCGGCCGCCTGCGCAACCAGTTCGACGCAGCCGCGGTCGAACGGCGTCGCCGGGCTGCGCCAGCAGGTGTCGATCGCGACCTGCACGCCACGCGCGGCGGCGACCCGTGCGCACGCCTCGCGCAGGTCGCGCTCCATCGCATCGACTTCGGCATCGTCGTGATGGCGCAGGTCGACCGTGAACGTCAGGTCGCCGGCAATGGTGTTGCGCGACGCATTGCGGATCCCGACCTGCCCGATCGTCGCAAGCCCGCGCGGTGCGTGGCCGGCGACGATCCGTTCGAGTTCGAGCGCGATCTGCGCGCTCGCGAAATACGCGTCCTTGCGATACGGCATCGGCGTCGTGCCCGCATGCGCGGCCACGCCCGTCACGGTCACGTCGAGCCAGCGGATCGCCTGCCCGCCCGTGACGATGCCGATCGTCGTGCCGTTCGCCTCGAGCACGGGCCCCTGTTCGATATGCGCTTCGAAATACGCGTCGACCGCACCGCCCGTCGCACGCGTGCCGCGATAGCCGCACGCGTCCAGTGCGGCGCCGAGCGTGACGCCGTCGGCGTCCTGCTTCGCGAGCGCTTCGTCGAGCGGCAACGCGCCCGTGAACACGGCCGACCCGAGCATCGCCGGCGCGAAGCGTGCGCCTTCCTCGTTGGTCCAGGACACGATCTCGAGCGGCTTGCCGGTCGCGATGCCCGCGTCGTTCAGCGTGCGCACGAGTTCGAGCGCGGCGAGCACGCCATAGACGCCGTCGAAACGGCCGCCTTCCGGCTGCGTATCGAGGTGGCTGCCGATCAGCACGGGCGCGGCCTGCGCATCGGTGCCGTCGCGCCGCGCGAACAGGTTGCCGACTGCATCGACGCTCACCGTCATCCCCGCGTCGCGGCACCATTGCGCGAACAGGTCGCGCCCGCGCCGGTCATCATCGGTGAGCGCGAGGCGCCGCACACCACCGCGCGGCGTCGCGCCGACACGCGCCATGTCGGCCAGGCTCTGCCACAAGCGGGCGCTGTCGATTTCCAGCAGGTCTTTCATGTGCACTCCGGATGAATTCGTTCGTTGAAGTTCAGTGCGAGCCGAGCGCTTCGGCGGCGGCCGGCCGTGCTGCCCTGCGTGCGTCAAGCGCGACGATGCAGAGCAGCGAGATACCGGCGAGACACGTGTAGAACACCGCGAGCGGCCACCACTGGCCGGCGAAGCGATGCGCGAGCCACGTGCCGACGAGCGGCGTCAGGCCGCCTGCGATCGCGCCGCATATCTGATACGCGAGCGAGATCGCCGAATAGCGCACGTGCGCGGGAAACACGTCGCTGACGAAGCCCGCGATCACCGAATAGAAGCCGGCCATGCAGACGACCGCGAGTGCGATGCCCGCGATCAGTGACGCGGACGTGCCGCCCTGCACGAGCATGAACATCGGATACGGCGACAGCATCGCGAGCAGCGCCGCGAGCTTCAGGAAGCGTGCGCCGCCGATCCGCTCGGCGGTCCAGGCGGCGATCGGCTGCGCGATGAACTGGATGATCGCAACCGCGAACAGGCTGTCGAGAATCAGCGAACGCGAGACGCCGACGTACTGCGTCGTGTACGCGATCATGAACGTGTTGGTGAAATAGACGCCCGCGATACCGATCGTGTTCGCGCCGATGCAGAGCAGCACGAGCCCCGACGCGGAGCGGAACACTTCCGCGACCGGCAGCTTCACCGTGCGGTTGGTTTCCTTCACGCGTGCGAATTCCGGCGACTCGTTCACGCCGAGCCGGATCAGGATGCCGACCACGAGCAGCACCGCGCTCGCGAGAAACGGCAGGCGCCAGCCCCATGCGAGGAAGTCGGCCTTGTCCATCGACGTGACCGCGCGAAACGCGATCAGCGACAGGATCAGCCCGGCCGGGCTGCCAAGCTGCGCGAACGACGCGAAGAACGTGCGGCGCCCTTGCGGCGCATGCTCGCCGGCCATCAGCACCGCGCCGCCCCATTCGCCGCCGACCGCAATCCCCTGCACCACGCGCAGCGCGACGAGCAGCACCGGCGCGAGCATGCCGACCTTCGAATAATCGGGCAGCAGCCCGACGCACACGGTCGCGACGCCCATCATCATCAGCGTCGTCATCAGCGCCTTCTTGCGGCCGATGCGGTCGCCGAGATGGCCGAAGATCACACCGCCGAGCGGCCGCGCGAAGAAGCCGACCGCGAACGTCGCAAACGACGCCATCGTGCTGACGAAGCGGTCGTGCGACGGGAAATAGAGTTCGCCGAACACGAGCGCGGCTGCGGTCGCGTAGATGTAGAAGTCGTACCACTCGATCATCGTGCCGATGAACGCGGCCGTCGCGGCGCGTGCCGGCTGGCGGGCGGAAGGAAGGGACTGGGTCATGCGGGCTCCTGACGCGCGCCGCGGCGGGGCGACACGCAATATCGGGTGATGGCCGTCTGTCGCGGCCTCGCGCCGCACGCTGCGGCGCCCCTCCTTTATCGGTGGCCGCAAATCATTAGTCAAATTTCAAGTTATTATTCGCCGTATAAATTTAACTAATGACTGATCGCCGCCCGCCCGGAGACCCGATGCGCCCCGACCTCGCCCCGTTCCTGAACGACCGCCTCGACTGGAACCTGCTGCGCACCTACCTGGTGATCATGCAGGAGCGCAGCGTGAGCCGTGCGGCCGCGCGCCTGCACGTGACGCAGCCGGCCGTGAGCCAGGCGCTGCGGCGGCTCGAGGAGACGCTGGAACGCCGGCTGATCGAGCGGCGCGGCGCACACTTCGCGCCGACGCCGGCCGGCGAAGCCGTGTACCGGATCGCGAGCGACATCTACGGCGGCATCTCGCGTCTCGAAACCGAAATCGACGACAGCACGGCCGACCTGACCGGCTCGATCCGGCTGCTGACGGTGAGCCGCATCGAATCGCCCGTCTACGACGAGTTCCTCGCGGAATTCCATCGCGCGTATCCGCGCATCGACCTGCAGATCGAAGTGATGCGTTCGTCGGACATCCTTTCGTCGCTGCTGCAGAAGACGGCCACGGCCGGGCTCGGCCTGTGCCGCACGCCGCACGACAAGCTGGAGATGCGCTGTTTCCTGCGCCAGCGCTATGCGATCTACTGCGGCCGCCATCACCGGCTGTTCGGGCAGACGCAGTTGCGGATGGACGACCTGCTCGCGGAGAATTTCGTGTCGTTCACGAGCGACCAGATCGGCGACAGCCTGTCGCCGCTCACCGTGTTCCGCGACCAGAAGGGCTTCACGGGCCGCATCGTCGCGTCGTCGCCGAGCCTCGAGGAAGTGCGGCGGCTGATCTTTGCGGGCTACGGAATCGGCTGCCTGCCGGAGCACATCGTGCGCGACGACATCGCGCAGCAGCGGCTGTGGCGGCTGCCGCCCGACGACGGGCTCGTCGACGTCGACGTGTTCCTGCTGTGGCATCGCGACCGCAAGATGAACGCGGCCGAGCATGCGTTTCTCGACGCGATGGAGCGCTGCATGCAGCGCTATTCGCTCGCGGAGCGGCTCGGGAAATGACGGCGCGCATGCGCCGGAGGAAAGCGCCGGGCGCACGCGGCCCGGCGCGTCGGCAACGTCAGAAGCGATGCACGATGCCAAGCTGCGCGCCGCGCGCATTCGCGCCCGGATACGCGAGCGGCAAGCCGGGGTTCGCCGCGCCGGCGAGCGTGTAGCCGGCCTGGTTGCGGTTGCGCAGGTACGACAGCGCGCCGTAGAAGCTCGTGCGCTTCGACAGGTCGTACTCGTACATCAGCCCGAGCTGGTCCGCATGGTTGCCTTGCGACGACTGGTCGTGCAGGTACGCATAGCCGAGCGCGACAGTATTCGCCGGGTTGAACCGGTATTTGACCGACAGCCCGTACACGCGCGAATCGATGCCGAGGTCGGCCCACTTCACCGCCGAAAAGCCGCCGTACACGGTGGCCTTGCCGATCTCGTACGATGCGCCGGCCATGATCGTGCGGTCGGTCGTGGTCGCCGTCGCGTTCTTCAACCACTGCCCCGCGACGAACGCGCCGAACGGCCCATGTTCGTAGGTCAGGTCGAACTGCTGGCTGGAGCGGGCCGAGCGCACGCCGCCCGCGTCGCCGAACCCGAAGTACAGCCCGCCCTGGAAACCGGCGATCTCCGGGCTCTGGTACGACAGCGTGTTGCTCGTGCGAAACGCGAACACGGTCAGGTTGTCCATGCCGGACGCCTGCGTGACGCCGCCGAACGCATCCTGCCCGCCCTGGTCGTTGAACAGCGGCGAATTCTGCCGGCCCGCGCGCACCTTGCCCCATTGTCCCGAAAGGCCGACCCACGCCTGCCGGTTGAACAGGCTGCCGGTGCTCGCCAGCGAACCGTCGTTCGGATTGAAGCCGTTTTCCAGCGCGAACTCGATCTTCTGGCCGCCGCCGATATCCTCGCCGCCCTTCAATCCGAACCGGCTGCCCCACTGGCCGCCCGAGTTGAGCGCCGCCGTATATCCGTTACCCGTATTCACGACCTGCGCGAATTCGTCGATCACGCCGTACAGCGTGACGCCGTCCTGCGCGAGCACGGTTCCCGAGGCGGCGAGGCACGCGACTGCGACCGTCGTGCGAAGACCGGCGTACACCGGCCACGCTCGGCAATCGCTGCCGTGCGCTTCAATATAATTAGTCATACTATTTAATAAACGAAGAATGACACGACGCCGGGCGCGGCAATCACGCCGTACCGGTATCGCAGGAATGGAAATCGGTCGGGTCGACCCGGCGCAGACGGCGCCGGGCTCGACGCTCAGGCCGGCAACGAGCCGGCCCGATGCGCGAGATGCGCGGTCAGTGCTGAACTTCGCCGCGTTCGAGCGGCAGGATCAGGCGTTCGGGAATGCTGCGACGCGACGCGCGCGCGCCGATGTAATACAGCACGGCCGGCACGATCAGCCCGAGGATCCACGAGATGTCGGTCCCGCCGAGCGCATCGACGAGCGGCCCCGTGTAGATGTGCGTCGACATGAACGGCAGCTGCACCAGGATGCCGACGACATAGATCGCGATCGCCATCACGTTCCAGCGGCCGTAGCGGCCGTCCGGATCGGACAGCGCCGGCACGTCGTAGCGCGAGCGCGTGAAGCAGTAATAGTCGACCAGGTTGATCGCGCTCCACGGCGTGAAGAACGCGAGCAGGAACAGGATGAACGCGGTGAATTCCTTCAGGAACGAATGACGGCCCGCCAGCGCGATCAGCGTCGACACGCAGATCATCCCGAAGATGTACACGAGGCGGCTCTTCGACGACACCGCGCCCTTGCCGCGGAAGCCGCTGACGATCGTCGCCATCGACATGAAGCTGCCGTACGCGTTGAGCGCCGTCACCGTCACCTTGCCGAACGCGATGCTGAAGTACAGCAGCGCAGCCACGGCGCCCGTCGAGCCGAGCCCGACGATATACGACACTTCATGGTGCGCGAACTGGCTGCCGGCCAGCGCGGCCGCGAACACGCCGAACACCATCGCCGCCTGCGCGCCGATCACCGAGCCGAGGCCGACCGCGAGGAACGTCGCGAGCGACGACGTCGAGCGCGGCAGGTAGCGCGAATAGTCGGCGACGTACGGGCCGAACGCGATCTGCCACGACGCGGACAGCGACATCGACAGCAGGAAGCTCGCGAGCGAGAAATGACGGTTGGCGAGCAGCGCGCCGACGTCGTGGTTCGCGAACAGCTGCGCGAACATGTAGACGAACGCGACGATGCCGACCACGCTCGCGATCCGGCCGACGAAGTGGATCGCGCGGTAGCCGAACACGGTCAGCACGACGATCACGGCCGCGAACAGCAGGATGCCGGCTGCGTCGTCGACGTGCAGCAGCTGCGCGACGGCCTGCCCGGCCAGCACCGAGCCGCTCGCGGAAAAGCCGATATACATCAGGCACACCAGGACGATCGGGATCATCGCGCCGTACACGCCGAACTGCACGCGGCTCGAGATCATCTGCGGCAGCCCGAGCTGCGGCCCCTGCGCGCCGTGCAGCGCCATCACGGCGCCGCCGACGAGCTGGCCGAGCAGCAGCGCGACCAGCGACCAGAACACGTCGCCGCCGAGCACGACCGCGAGTGCGCCCGTGACGATGGCCGTGATCTGCATGTTCGCCGACAGCCACAGCGTGAACTGGCTCAGCAGGCCGCCATGGCGCTCGGCATCGGGAATGAAGTCGATCGAGCGTACCTCGATCAGTCCGCCGGCTTTTCCACTGGAATTCGTTGACACGGGTCAATCTCCAAAATACTCAGGACCACACATGGTTTGAACGGGACAGGATGCTGCGAGCCGCCCTTTCGGCTCTGCGGGTGCGGGGCGCCGTGGATCGCCGGCATGCGCCACGCACGCACGGTCAGCACGCTGGCGCGCAAGCGGCACGATGTGTGCCGACATTGCCAGCGGATGATCTTGTATATACAACTTGCGAGATATCGGTAATTACCCGGTATCGGCCGATTTTCGAAATCGTCCGAGCAAGCGGCGCGCAGGCGGGCGATTTCGCCGCCAGTCGGGCGTCGTGAAAACGAAAGGTCAGGTGCCGGCCGGTGGTGCCTGGTCAGGCTCGGCCGTCATGTCGTCGGCGGGAAGCAGGTTCAGCATGCGCCGTGCGGCTTCGACGTCGCGCGTGTGCAGCCATTCGTCGTAATCGTCGCTGCGCAGGATCACGACACCGCGCTTCTCGTCGCCGGGCCGATGCATTCGCGCGAACAGCGGATGAGCGTCGGCGTTCACCGTGAGCATCGTCATGCCGATGCATGCGCGCCCGTCGCTGTCTTCGTAGCGGCGCCAGATACCGGCGACGCAATACGGCTGCCAGCCGTCGATGCCGATCCGGTGCCACACGTTGCGGCCGGTCTCGTAGCACGGCTCGCAGATCCAGCGCACCGGGATCAGGCAGCGCTGGCCGTTGCGCCAGGCATTCGCGTAGAGACGCGACGTGCCGACCGTTTCCGTGCGCGCATTCATCGTGTCGAGCTTCTTTTTCTTCCGGCCGTGCTCGTCGAGCCGTTCGGGCTGCATGAATTTCGGCCAGAAGCCGAACACGGCCGCCACGACCGCGAGACCATCGCCGTCGGCGCATGCGACGGGCGCCGCGTAATCGGGATACACGTCGGGTGCCCACGGGTCGCGACGATACAGATCGCCGATGCCGATCTTCAGTTCGCTGATGCCCGGGTCTTCACCGGGAGCGCGGTAGTGAGTGCACACGGTCGGGCAGACGATGGACGCAATGTTTCCATCGTAGATCAGCGCACGCGCCGGGACGGCACTATCGCTTTGTATGACGAAACAGTTTTACAAACCGACGGTGACCCGCGCGCCGGCCGCTCGATGCCGTCGCGCGCGCAGCCCGCTGCGCGTCAGACAAGCCGGTCCGATGCGACGACGTGAACGCCCGGCCGCGCGTCGATCGCGGCATCGACCAGCGCACGCGCGATCCGCGACGCGGGGTTCACGCGCCACTTCGCCGGCAGCACCGGCCCGAGCGCGTTCAGCGCAAACACGAACAGCCGCTCGCCGAACCTGAATTCATCGCGGCTGCCGCCGATCAGGCCCGGCCGCACATAGGTGAGCGATGCAAACCCGATGGCGGCCAGTGCCTGCTCCACCTCGCCCTTCACGCGGTTGTAGAAGATACGCGACGCGGCATCCGCGCCGAGTGCGGAATTCAGCACATAGGTCGGCGTGCCGTGCCGGTGCGCGTGGCGCGCGACCGCCAGCGGATAGTCGTGATCGACGCGCCGGAAGGCCGCCTGCGAGCCGGCGGCCCGCATCGTCGTGCCGAGCGTGCAAATGACCGCATCGGCCTGCCACCAGTCGGCCGTGTCGGGCAACTGGTCGAAATCGACCTCCAGCGCGCGCATCTTCGGATGCGGCGACAGCGGCCGACGCGCGAGGACGACCACCTGATCGACCCGCGAATCGGCAAGCGCGACTTCGAGGACGTGGCGCCCGACGAGTCCGGTCGCGCCGACAAGCAGCAGTTTCATGTCCGCTTCTTCCGTGTGAAGCCTGCGTTGGCGGGCCCGATGCGGCCCGGTTTCCGGCTATCGACATGATCGTCGGCTGGCGCAGCGCCGGCAACCCTCCCCTCGTCTCGAAAAATTACGGCGCCATCAGGTGGGGCCGGCGCGACATGCGCGCCGGTCCGCGTGTCGCGCGCATTCACGCATTGCGCGGCGAGCGCATGGTCATCGAATGTGCCGCAGCAGCCGCCCGAATCGGCACGGACGGCCCAAGCGCCGCCGATGCGTGCGTGACGCATCGGCGGCGCCTGTCAGGCGCGCCCGTCAGATGTGCAACGCGTGTCCGAGTGCACGCAGCGCGGCTTCCTGCAACGCCTCGCCGAGCGTCGGATGCGCATGGATCGTGCCGCCGATGTCCTCCAGCCGCGCACCCATCTCGAGCGACTGCGAGAACGCCGCGGCGAGTTCCGACACGCCGCGCCCGACCGCCTGCCAGCCGACGATCAGGTGATTGTCGCGCCGCGCGACGACGCGCACGAAACCGTCGGTCGCCTGCAGCGTCATCGCGCGCCCGTTCGCCGCGAACGGGAACGACGCGCTCAGGCAATCGACACCGGCTGCATGCGCATCGTCCGGCGACCAGCCGGCCGTCACGATCTCGGGATCGGTGAAGCACACGGCCGGGATCGACGCCGGCACGAACTGGCGGCGCCGGCCGGCAATCAGCTCGGCGACCATCTCGCCTTGCGCCATCGCGCGATGCGCGAGCATCGGCTCGCCGGCAACATCGCCGATCGCCCACACGTTGCGCATCGACGTCCGGCATTCGTCGTCGATCCGCAGCGCGCGGCCGTTGCGATCGAGCTGCAGCGTCTCGAGCCCGAAACCGTCGACGCGCGGCCGGCGGCCGACGGCCACCAGCACGCGATCGGCCGGCAGCACCTGCTCGGCGCCGTCGGCAGCCTGCACGCGCACCGCGCCGTGCTCCGCCAGCCCGAGCACCTTGTGGCCGAGCCACAGCCGGACGCCGAGCCGTGCGAGCGAATCGGCCACCGGCCGCCCGAGTTCCGCATCGTACGCAGGCAGCACGCGGTCGGCCGCTTCGACGATGCTGACGTCGACCCCGAGCTTGCGATAGACGGTCCCGAGTTCGAGCCCGATGTACCCGGCCCCGACGACGACCAGCCGCTTCGGCAGCGTCGCGGGCGACAGTGCCTCGGTCGACGACACGACGTGCCCGCCGAACGGCATCGTCGGCAGCGCGACCGGCTCGGAACCGGTCGCGAGCAACAGGTGTTCGCAACTGATCCGTACCGAATGGCCGCCGGTGACGACATCGACGGTCTTGCCGTCGACCACGTGTGCGTCGCCGTGCAACACGCGCACGCCGTTCTTCTTGAGCAGCGCGCCGACGCCGCGCGTCAGCCGGTCGACGATGCCGTCCTTCCACGCGACGCCTTTCGCAATGTCGATCTCGGGCGTACGCACGCGGATCCCGAGCGCGCCCTCGCCCGCATGACCGCACGCCTGTTCGAACGCGTCGGCCACGTGGATCAGCGCCTTCGACGGAATGCAGCCGATATTCAGGCACGTGCCGCCGAGCCGGTCGCGCTCGACCAGCACGGTCGGGATGCCGAGCTGGCCGGCGCGGATCGCGGCGACGTAGCCGCCCGGGCCGCCGCCGATGACGAGCAAGGTAGTGTGTTCGTTCTTCATCGCGCTCACTCCACGAACAGCAGGGCCGGGCGTTCGAGCACCGCGCGCACGGCCTGGATGAATTCGGCGGCGTCCGCGCCGTCGACGACGCGATGATCGAACGACGACGACAGGTTCATCATCTTGCGCGCGACGACCGCACCGTCGCGGATCATCGGCCGCTCGACGATCCGGTTCACGCCGACGATGCCGACTTCCGGATGATTGATGACCGGCGTCGACACGATGCCGCCGAGCGCACCGAGGCTCGAGATCGTGATCGTCGACCCACTCAGTTCGTCGCGCTGCGCGCGGTTCGCGCGCACTGCATCGGCGAGCCGTGCGATTTCCGCCGAGATCGACCACACGTCGCGCGCTTCCGCGTGCCGCAGTACGGGCACCGTGAGACCGCCGTCCGTCTGCGTCGCGACGCCCATGTGCACCGCACCGTAGCGCGTGACGACACCCGCTTCGTCGTCGAAGCGCGCGTTGATCTGCGGGAAGTCGCGCAGCGCGATCACCATCGCGCGGATCAGCAGCGGCAGCGGCGTGAGCTTGCCGCGCGTATCGCCGTGGCGCCGGTTCAGTTCCGTGCGCAACGATTCGAGCTCGGTGACGTCGATTTCCTCGACGTAGCTGAAGTGCGGGATGCGGCGCTTGGCTTCCTGCATCTTGCGCGCGATCGCACGTCGCAAGCCGATCACCGGCACGTCCGTTTCGTCGTTGCGCTCCTCGTAGCCATGCGTGTGCGACGGACGCGCCGCGCCGCCGCCGGAGCCCGCATACGCGTCGAGATCCGCATGCAGGATCCGCCCTGCTTCACCGGTGCCGCGCACATAGCGCAGCTCGATCCCCATGTCCCATGCACGCTGACGCACGGCCGGCGACGCGAGCGGCCGTTCGCCCGGCGCGAGCGCCGCGCGCGGCGGCGTCGTAGGTTCCGCCGCGCGACGCGGCTCCGCCGGTGCGCGCTGCGCCGCGGGCCGTGCGGGCGGTTCGGCCGGCACCTCGGCCGCCGGCTTCGACGGCGCCGCCGCGACCGGTGCGGTTTCTACCTTTGTTTCTCGCACCGGTGCACCGGCTTTCAGGTTGCCGCTGCCTTCGACCTCGAGGCGAATCAGCTCGCTGCCGACCGCCATCATCTCGCCGATCCGGCCGCCCAGTTCGATCACCTTGCCCGTCACCGGCGACGGAATCTCGACCGCCGCCTTGTCGGTCATCACGTCGGCGAGCGGCTGGTCTTCCTTGATCACCTGCCCGACTTCCACATGCCAGGCCACCAGCTCGACCTCGGCAATCCCTTCGCCGATATCCGGCATCTTGATGACATGAATCCCCATCTCACGCCTCCATCACGCGTCGCAACGCTTCACCGACCCGGGTCGGGCCCGGAAAGTACGCCCATTCCTGCGCATGCGGATACGGCGTGTCCCAGCCTGTCGTACGCTCGACCGGCGCTTCGAGGTGGTAAAAGCAGTGTTCCTGAACCAGCGACACGAGTTCCGCGCCATAACCGCAGGTGCGCGTCGCCTCGTGCACGACGACGCAGCGCCCGGTCTTGCGCACCGACGCGACGACCGTGTCGAGATCGAGCGGCCACAGCGTGCGCAGGTCGATCACCTCCGCATCGATGCCCGTCTCCTCGGCTGCGGCGAGCGACACGTGCACGGTCGTGCCATACGTCAGCACCGTCACGTCGCTGCCGGGCCGCACGACGGCGGCCGTATCGAGCGGCACCGTGTAATACCCCTCGGGCACCGCGCTCGCCGGATGCTTGAGCCACGACGTGACCGGCCGTTCGTGATGGCCGTCGAACGGCCCGTTGTACAGCCGCTTCGGCTCGAGGAAGATCACCGGGTCGTCGTTCTCGATCGATGCGATCAGCAGCCCTTTCGCGTCGTACGGATTCGACGGCATCACCGTGCGCAGCCCGCACACCTGCGTGAACATCGCCTCCGGGCTCTGGCTGTGCGTCTGCCCGCCGTAGATGCCGCCGCCGCACGGCATACGGATCGTCATCGGCGCGGTGAACTGGCCGGCCGAGCGATAGCGCAGTCGCGCGCCTTCCGACACGATCTGGTCGGACGCCGGGTAGAAATAGTCGGCGAACTGGATCTCGCACACGGGGCGCAGCCCGTACGCGCCCATCCCGACCGCCGCGCCGACGATCCCGCCTTCTGAGATCGGCGCATCGAACACGCGCGACTTGCCGTATTTGTTCTGCAGTCCTTCGGTACAGCGGAATACGCCGCCGAAGTACCCGACGTCCTGCCCGAACACGACCACGTCGCTGTCGCGGCCGAGCATCACGTCCATCGCGGAGCGCAGCGCCTGGATCATCGTCATCGGCTGCGTCGCCGTGCCTGTCTCGTGTTGCGCCATGATCATGCTCCCAGTTCCTGGCGCTGACGGCGCAGGTGCGCGGGCAGCTCCTTGTATACGTCGTCGAACATCGAGGCCGGCGACGGAATCCGGTCGTCGGCCAGCGTCCCGTATTTCTCCGCTTCCTTCTGCGCGGCGATCACCTCGGCTTCGAGCTCCGCCGTCAGCGCGTCGTGCGCGCTGTCCGACCAGATGCCCTTCGCGATCAGGTGGCGCTTGAAGCGCTCGATCGGGTCGCCGAGCGGGAAATGGGACCAGTCGTCGCTCGGCCGGTACTTGGTCGGGTCGTCCGACGTCGAGTGCGCGCCCGCGCGGTAGGTGACCCACTCGATCAGCGTCGGGCCGAGATTGCGGCGCGCGCGTTCGGCCGCCCAGCTCGACGCCGCGTAGATCGCGAGGAAATCGTTGCCGTCGACGCGCAGCGACGCGATCCCGCAGCCGACGCCGCGCCCGGCGAAGGTCGTGCCCTCGCCGCCCGCGATTGCCTGGAACGTCGAGATCGCCCACTGGTTGTTGACGACGTTCAGCACGACCGGTGCGCGGTACACGTGCGCGAACGTCAGCGCGGTGTGGAAATCGGCTTCGGCCGTCGCGCCGTCGCCGATCCACGCGGACGCGATCTTCGTGTCGCCCTTGATCGCCGACGCCATCGCCCAGCCGACCGCCTGGATGAACTGCGTCGCGAGGTTGCCGGAAATGGAGAAGAAGCCGGCTTCGCGGTCCGAATACATCACCGGAAGCTGGCGGCCCTTCAGCGGGTCGCCTTCGTTCGACATCAGCTGGCAGATCATCCGCTCGAGCGATACGTCGCGCGCGATCAGGATGCTCTGCTGCCGGTAGGTCGGGAAGCACATGTCGCCGTCGCGCAGCGCCATCGCGTGCGCGGTGCCGATCGCCTCTTCGCCGAGGCTCAACATGTAGAAGGAGATTTTCTTCTGGCGCTGCGCGATCATCATGCGCGCGTCGAAAATGCGGGTCTTGAGCATCGCGCGCAGCCCGGCGATCAGTCGCGCATCGTCGAGATCGGGCGCCCACGGGCCGACGGCCTTGCCGCTGTCGTCGAGCACGCGCACGAGGCTGCGGGCGAGATCGGCGGTGTCCGCCGCGGCTACGTCGATCGGCGGGCGGCGGACTGCGCCGGCCGGCGATAGATGCAGATAGGAAAAATCCGTCTTGCAGCCCGGGCGCCCGGTGGGCTCCGGCACATGCAGACGCAATGGCTCTGACAGGCTCATCGTGTCGTCTCCACGCTCGATTGTGTCTCACGCTGATTAGGAACGCGCGGCCGGTTGCCGGCCTGCGCGCGGGCTGACGCGCGGATAAGCACGTCAACCTTGGAAATTTATGCCTTGCGGCGCCGGACGTCGATGTCCAAGCCGCTCGACTGCGGTGAGCAGATTTGCCATGTCGGGCGCGGGAGGGAGGCCCGGCGGGCCTGTCCCGGCTGGCGGCCGCTCGGTGCCGTGCTGCGCTGCATCGAGCGTTGACGGGAATGGACAGAGAATGAGAATGCCGCAATCGGTGGCGGCCAGGTCGGACGAATCTCGAGCTTGCCTGGGGATACCTCCCCGCACCGCGGGCAAACTTCGGTTTCAGCGTCCTTGTGCAGGCGTGAATACGCCGCGAAAGCGCATCTTCCCCGACGCGAGGCGGTCGTAGGCTTCGGTCGCGTCGTTCAGTGCGAATGTTTCTACGATCGGCTTGACCCGGCCTTTGGCGGCAAGCTCCAGCACTTCGCTCAGATAGCGCAAACCGCGATGCGTGGAGCCGATGACCTGCTGACGCATCATGTGGAACGGCTTGCGCGCCGACGCGATCGAGAACGGCTTCGTGAAGTCGAGCCCGCAGAGGATCACGCGACCGTCGACTCGCAACCCGGCCATCGCTTCCTCTGCAGTACTGAATTCATTGGTCGTGACGAGCAGCACGTCTGCGCCGCCTGCCTCGCGAAGTCCTTCGCCGTTCGCGACGACCTGATCCGCGCCCAGCCGGATCGCCAGTTCGCGCTTGTCCTCGGAGTGCGTGATCGCGATGGTCTCGAAACCGCAGGCCCGCGACAGTTGCAGCGCCACGTGTCCCAATCCGCCGATGCCGAGCACGGCGACCTTCTCATGCGGCTGCGGCGCCGCGTCGCGCAAGCCGCTCCACGTCGTGTAGCCGGCGCACATCATCGGCGCGGCATCGACATAGGCCAGTCCGTCAGGCAGCAGCACCGTCCCCTCGGCCGCGACGGCGATGTACTCCGCATGTCCGCCCTGCGCAGCAAACCCGGTAGTCCGCGGCGCGTCGCAGTTCACGGCCGTCTGACCGGAAAGCGGACGATTCTCGCGACAGTACGCGCAGCGCCCGCATGCGGACTGCACCCACGTCGTGCCGATCCGGTCGCCCACCTTGCGCGCATGGACGCCGGCACCGACTTCGACAATTTCGCCGACGACCTCGTGGCCGGGTGTCTGCGGGTAAATGTCGCCGCCGTAACCTTGCGTTGCCCAGACATCCGTGTAGCACATCCCCGACGCATGAACCTTCACCAGCACCTGCCCCGGCCCGGCTACCGGCACCGGCACTTCCCACACTTCCCAGGGGCGATTGGCGCCGGTCATCACGACCGCCTTCATCTTCATTGCTTGCTCCTTTTTCAACCGAACGTAGGGTTCATTGCGCGGTCCGCCTGCGCATGCAGCCGCCGCGGCGCTTGCGCCGCAACCGCCCATTGCATTGACGGACGCCCTAGTCTAAAAAAGGCGCATTATCATGACAATCTCGCCAATCTTTACATCACGATGAATTCTGCTCATCAATTGAAAAGCGGCGATCTCTTCTCGCTCAACGTGTTCCTTGCCGCGGCAACGCACCTCAGCTTTCGCGCGGCATCGATCGAGCTCGACGTCACGCCGTCTGCGATCAGCCATTCGATCAAGAGCCTCGAGCAGCGCCTGGGCGTTCGCCTGTTCAACCGCACGACCCGCAGCGTGTCGCTGACCGACGCCGGCGAACGCCTCCTCGAGAAACTCCGTCCGGCGATCTCGTCGGTGGCCGACGCGATGCGCGCGGTCGACGGGATGCGCGACACGCCCAGTGGCACCGTGCGCATCAACGCCAGCGAAGGCGCGATCCGCATGGTGCTGAAGCCGGTGCTCGCGCGCTTCCTGCGCGACTACCCGCAGGTTCATCTCGACATCGTGACGGACGGGAAACTCGGCGACATCGTCGCCGGCGGATTCGATGCGGGGATCCGGCTGACCGAAGCCGTGCCGCAAGACATGATCGCGGTTCGCGTGTCCGAACCGGTGCGGTTCGCCGCCGTCGCTTCACCGGCCTATTTCGCCGCGCGCGGGCGCCCCGACGTCCCGCAGGATCTGCACCGGCACGACTGCATTCGCTTTCGCTTCGACAGCGGCGCGATCTACCGCTGGGAGTTCGAGCGTCGTGGCGTCGTCGAAACGGTCAATGTCGGCGGCCCGCTCACGCTGACCGACCAGCCCTTGATGGTCGATGCCGCGATCGACGGCATCGGGATCGCGTTCGTGCCCGATCATCTCGTCCACGATGCACTGCGCGACGGACATCTCGAACGTGTGTTGACCGACTGGTGTCCGGTCATGCCGGGACTGTGCCTGTATTACCCCGGCCATCGCCATGTTTCCGGCGGGTTGCGCGCGCTGATCGACACGTTGCGGGTTCAGTCGGCAAGCGCCGGTCCGGAACGCCGCGCGGCCGGGCGCTCCGAACAATGAAACGACTGGGAGCCCGCTCGCCGCGCCTTCAGGTACTGCGGCGCGACCGAAGCCGCACCCCCTGCAACACGGCGCCAAGCACGAAGATGCCCAACCACGCGACGAGCGACCCGCGCACGATGGGAGATTCGGGACCGTCCGCAAGCGGATGACCGATCGGCAACCGCGTCAGCGTCTCGTTGATCCCGGGAACCAGCAACAGAAAGAAACTGAACGAAAATGCGAACTGGGCCAGGTACGGCCGCGCGTGCCCCAGCGTTTCGATGCGCGGAACGAGGAGTCCGCCCGCCGTCGCGATCAGCGCCAGGATGCCGAGGGCATGCCCGGCATTGAAACCGCCCGTGCTGGACAAGCCAAACGACGTGAACACCGACATCACCATTCCTGCGACGTAAAGCCTGGCTGACCGCGTCGTGCTGTCGATCTTCCGATATCGGGCGAAGCTGTAGAGGCCCGCGGCGAACGTCGCGAGGCTGACGATGGTGTGACCGGCACCCAGAGTGGAAACGGGATGAGGCATAAGACGACTCCTTCTGAAAAAATCGGCCCCGATCGCCGCGACACCGGTAACATCCGCGGCACACGGAAGCGTTCGAGCAGCCTTGCATTTCACTTGCTCCGCATGCAGCCAGATTGTCCCGATCGTGCGGGCTCGCCGGGATCGGTCAAATGACCGACCCCGGACAGCGTCACGCAACCGAGGGCTCCCGCGCCGTCGCGTATGATCGGTCACTCGTCCCAGCGATTTTCCAAGCCGAGCCCGATGTTCAACACCGAAGCCAGCCACGCCGCACTGCGCATATTCGATTCCGTGAGGGCCATCGCTTTCATCGGTGACCTGAGCATGGGACAACCGACCGACCACTCGCTTCGCACCGCGTGGCTGGGGGTACGACTCGCGGACGCAGCCGGACTGGGCGCATCGGTTTGCGATACGGTTCGCGAGGCATCGCTGCTTCGCTGGTCGGGTTGCACGGCGAATGCGCCAGGTTTCGCGGAAGTGTTCGGCGACGACATCGCGATCCGCACGGCGATGCTCGAGGACAGGTCCGGCATGGCCGAGGCAATCGGAAATGCCGGCGCGTCGATGATGAAACTCGCACGGATTCACTGCGAGGTATCCGGCGAGGTCGCGCAAATACTGGGGCTCTCGACGGCGACGGAAACGGCGCTGCGTCATATTTTCGCGGCCTGGGACGGCAACGGCTTCCCGGCACAACTCGCACGCGAACAGGTACCCGTTGCCGTGCCGGTCGTTGCGCTTGCCGGCGATCTGGAGGTGCTGAGTCGCACATATGGCGTCGAGCCAGCCCTGGGGCTGATCAGGCAGCGTGCAGACTCGCGGTATCCGGCGCATCTCGTCGATACGACGGTTCGCCACGCGGAGGCCTGGCTGGCGGAACTGGCGCGCTCGTCGCCGGCCGAGTTCGACATCGCACTGGCAACGTCCGATATGCAGCGGATGACATCCGCGGAACTGATCGCCGACATCGTCGACCTGAAATTGCCGTGGATGACGGGGTTTTCCCGTGCCGTCGCGACGACGGCGGCCGACTGTCATGCGCGACTCAAACCGGATGATGCGGGGCGTTCGCTTGTTTACCTGGCCGGACTGATTCACGGCATCGGCAGGGCCGCCGTGCCGAACGACGTATGGAACCTGCCCTCGACGTTGCCGGCAAGCGCGTGGGAGAAGGTACGGCTGGTACCGTACTGGACCGAACGCGCCGGCAAGCAATCCGGCGCGCTGAGCCAGGCCGCCCTGCTTGCATCGCACGCATTCGAGCGGCTGGACGGTTCAGGGTACTTCCGCGGCGCTCACGCCCCGGCGTTGACGCTGGAAGCGCGCGTGCTGGCGGCGTCCGTCGCGTGGGTCGCGTTGCGATCGCCGCGCCCCTGGCGCGCCGCGCTGCCCGACGACGCGGCCACCCGCCTGCTGCGGGACGAAGCGGCCAATGGCCGGCTATGCGGCGAAGCGGTCGGCGTGCTGACGTCGGCATCGATCCCCGTCGCCCGACGCGTATCCAGAAACGTGCCGGCCGGTGCCGGCCTGTCCGAGCGAGAGATCGACGTGCTGCGCGTGATCTCGCGCGGAGCGAGCAACAAGGAGGCTGCACGGGCACTGACCATCAGCCCGAGCACGGTACGCACGCACGTCGAAAGCGTGTTTCGCAAGCTCGGCTGTTCGACGCGCGCAGCAGCGACGCTCAAGGCATCGTCAATGGGACTGATCTGAAGGCGTGGCGTGGCGCCGGTTTGCGTCGACGACGCTAGCCGCACGGCCCGGTGTCCGGTACGCCGCCCGCCTGAATCGGGTCGTCACGCGTGCGGAAGGGACATGCTCCTGCCTGCCCGCTTACTGCGGCGCACGATCGATCATGCGTCGGGACGCAAGAGGTCGAAGCGGCTGTCGGGCGTCACGTACGCATAGGCCGACGGGCCGCCCGCACGAAGAATGATGCCCGCGCCGAACGTGTCGAAGATGCCGTCCTTCAGCAGATCACGGCGGATATGGACGGCGACGACCTCGCCCAGCACCAGCGTGGCCGGCGTCTCGACACCGCGATGATCGCGCAGGCGGATCACGTCGGTCACCTTGCATTCGAAATTCACACCGCTTTCCGCGACGCGCGGCACGTCGACGAGGCGCGACGGCACCGCCGTCAAGCCACCGAGTTCGAATTCGTTCACTTCGTACGGCACCGCCGCACAGGTCTGGTTCATCCGCTCGGCGAGATCGCGCGTCGCAAGGTTCCACACGAACTCGCCGGTTTCCTGCACGTTGCGCAGGCTGTCCTTCGCGGCGGTGCTCGAAAAACCGATGATCGGCGGGCGATAGTTGAACGCGTTGAAGAAACTGTACGGCGCGAGGTTCAGCGTGCCGTCGCTGCCGCGGGACGAGATCCAGCCAATCGGACGCGGACCCACGATCGCGTTCAACGGATCGTGCGGCAGCCCGTGGCCTTGCGAGGGTTCGTAATAGTGATGGGTCGAGTCGGTCATGACGGATGGGATTGCGAGAGGCGAACGATGACGAAGCGGACGGCGGAACGCGTTTGCCGGCAGCGACGCAGGCGCCGGTCCGACGTGCGTGCCAGTATCACATGGCGCCGTATTCGGCGCAGTGAAGCGCATCGTGAGCCGCGCTGGCATGCCGCTGCACGTGCCTGCGCCAAACAAAAAACCCGCGAGCGCTGCATTTCTCGCGGGTTTTTTACACCTTTATCGAATCGAATCGCATCAACGCAATCGATGGTGCCGGGGACCGGACTCGAACCGGCAAGCCAGTTAAGGCGGCGGATTTTCGTCACACTGCTTCTTTCAAAGCCGGCGTCGCGTACGCGAGCCGTTCGTGCGCTGGACTATGCCTTCACCGTCGCGCGCGGGCGTGACCGCTGCCCGTGCGCCTTAGGCGCCCCCCGTCTAGTCTCTACACCTTCCTCGCGATTACGGCGAGGCTTGGCTCGGCGTTGCCTCGATGCGCACATCAGGGGTTTCGCCGAATTTGAAGGGTTCTGCACCGACCGTTTCCGGCCGGGCACTCAATCGTTTAAGTCCGCTATGTTTACCAATTTCATCACCCCGGCAAGAGGGCGGACGCGATTCTACCATTGCTTGCGCATGCGTTCCCTTATTCCGCCGCGCCCCACGCGCTCGGCGCGTGTCGTCCCCACCGATACGACACGTCCGCCGATTTTCTCCCGCGCCGCAACAACCCCGATACAATCGACCGCGCGTCGTCCGACGGCCCCAACCGTCTGACGTTTGTATCGTGCTTTTCGCGAAACAAGCGTCGCGTGCGTCATCGCGAAGTCACAAACGTTTTCGATAATTCCCCGGCCGAAAACGTTTACATCGCATGACTTCATGACCTCGACCATCAAGGACGTCGCTGCCCTCGCGGGCTTCTCGATCGCCACCGTCTCGCGTGCGATCAATGCCCCGCATACCGTCAGCCCCGCGACGCTGCAAACGATCCGCACCGCGATCGAAACGCTGCAGTTCCGCCCGAGCCCGCTCGGCCGCCAACTGCGCGGCGAGCGCACGCGGCTCGTCGGCGTCGTCGTGCCGACGCTGTCGAACCCCGTGTTCGCCGACTGCCTGCAAGGCATCGACGCGCTCGCGACCGCGGCCGGTTTCAAGCTGATCCTGATGACGACCGAGTACGACGCGGCGCGCGAGCGTCACGCGATCGAGACGCTGCGCGAGCAGCGCGTCGAAGGGCTGATCCTCACCGTCGCCGATGCGGACACGCACCCGCTGCTCGACATGCTCGACCGCGACGGCCCGCACTACGTGCTGATGCACAACGACACGCAGCGCCGCCCGTCGGTGTCGGTCGACAACCGCCGCGCCGCGTATGACGGCGTGCGGCTGCTGACCGCGCGCGGTCACCGCCGCGTGCTGATGCTGGCCGGTTCGCTCGCCGCGTCGGATCGCGCGCGCCAGCGCCACCTCGGCTACGCACAGGCCCTCGAGGAAAGCGGCGTCGCGACGCTGCCGCCCGTCGAAGTCGACTTCAACGCGCCCGAGCTGCCCGATGCCGTGCTCGCGCACCTGACCGCGCAAGCGACGCGCCCGACCGCCCTCTTCTGCAGCAACGACCTGCTCGCGATGGTCGTGATGCGCGGCCTGCGCCGCGCCGGCTTCTCGATCCCGGACGACCTGTCGGTGCTCGGCTTCGACGGCATCGCGCTCGGCGAACTGCTCGCGCCGCCGCTCGCGAGCGTCGCGACGCCGAACCGCGACATCGGCCGCCGCGCATGGCAGCGGCTCGTCGAATGCATCGGCGGCGCGACGATCGAACGCACGTCGCTGATCCTGCCGCATACGGTGCGCGACGGCGCGACGGTCGCACCGCCGGCCGCCGACCTGCAACTGCACCAGGCCTGAACGCAGGCCGCACCACCGCCCCCCGACAACCACACCACACCACCCCAGCGCCACACCCACTCGCCCGGAGATTCACCGTGTCCTTTCGCCTGACCTCGCTGCTGCGCGCGCTCGCAGCTCCCGTCGCCTGCGCCGCGCTCATCGCCGGCGCGCCCGCCGCCCACGCCGACGAAACGGCGATCTGCTACAACTGCCCGCCCGAATGGGCCGACTGGGCCGCGCAAATCGCGGCAATCAAGCAGAAGACCGGCATCCGCGTGCCGTTCGACAACAAGAACTCGGGCCAGTCGATCGCGCAGTTGATCGCCGAGCAGAAGAGCCCGGTCGCCGACGTCGTCTACCTCGGCGTGTCGTCGGCGTTCCAGGCGAAGGACAAGGGCGTGATCGCGCCGTACAAGCCCGCGCACTGGAACGACATCCCCGCGAACCTGAAGGATCCGCAAGGCTACTGGTTCGCGATCCACTCGGGCACGCTCGGCTTCTTCGTGAACAAGGACGCGCTCGACGGCAAGCCGGTGCCGCGTTCGTGGGCCGATCTGCTGAAGCCCGAATACAAGGGCATGGTCGGCTATCTCGATCCGTCGAGCGCGTTCGTCGGCTACGCCGGTGCGGTCGCCGTCAACCAGGCGCTCGGCGGCAGCCTCGACAACTTCAAGCCGGGCCTCGACTGGTTCCACAAGCTGAAGGCCAACGCGCCGATCGTGCCGAAGCAAACGGCCTATGCGCGCGTGCTGTCCGGCGAGATTCCGATCCTGCTCGACTACGACTTCGATGCCTATCGCGCGAAGTACAAGGACAACGCGAACGTCGAGTTCGTGATCCCGAAGGAAGGCACGATCGCCGTGCCGTACGTGATGAGCCTCGTGAAGGGTGCGCCGCACGATGCGAACGGCAAGAAGGTGCTCGACTTCGTGCTGTCGGACGAAGGCCAGAAGCTGTGGGCCAACGCTTACCTGCGCCCGGTGCGCGCGCAGGCGCTTGGCGCCGACATCGCCGCGAAGTTCCTGCCGGCGAGCGAATACGCACGGGCGAAGCCGGTCGACTTCGGCAAGATGGCGGCCGGCCAGCAGGCGTTCGGCCAGCAGTACCTGCAGATCATGCAGTAAGCCGCGGGACGCCACCGATGCTCGACCTGACTTTCCCGCTGCGCTGGCGCATCGCGCTCGTCGCGCCGGCGCTGGCGGTGTTCGCCGCGTTCTGGCTGCTGCCGATGGCATCGCTCGTACAGGTGTCCGCCGACGGCGCGTTCTTCTCGCACTACGCGGCGCTGCTCGGCAATGCGCGTTACATGAGGAGCCTCGGCGAGACGGTCGCGCTGTCCGCGGGCGTCACGCTCGCGACGCTCGCGCTGTCGACGATCTCGGGCCTCCTGCTCGCGCGCCGCGAATTCGCCGGCAAGCGCGTGCTGCTCGCGCTGCTCACGTTTCCGCTCGCGTTCCCGGGCGTCGTCGTCGGCTTCATGGTGATCATGCTCGCCGGCCGCCAGGGGCTGATCGGGATGCTGTCGGCGAAACTCACCGGCGACAAGTGGGTATTCGCGTACTCGGTTGCGGGCCTGTTCATCGGCTACCTGTACTTCTCGATTCCGCGCGTGATCGTCACCGTGATCGCGGCCGCGTCGAAGCTCGACGCGTCGCTCGAGGAAGCCGCCCGTTCGCTCGGCGCGTCGCCGTGGCGCATCTTCGTCGACATCGTGCTGCCCGCGCTCGCGCCGGGCCTGATCGCGGCCGGCGCGATCTGCTTCGCGACCGCGATGGGCGCATTCGGCACCGCGTTCACGCTCGCCACCGACCTGAACGTGCTGCCGATGACGATCTATACCGAGTTCACGCTCAACGCGAACATCGCGACGGCGGCCGGCCTGTCGATCGTGCTCGGCATCGTCACCTGGGCCGTGCTCGCGCTCGCGCGCCGTTTCACCGGCCACACCGCCGCCGCCGCGGCCTGAGGATTTACGCATGCAATCGCTTTCCGGCTCTTCCGCGCCGTCACCGTCACCGGCGCCTGCTCCCGCGCAGGCGAACGGCGTCGCGCGCCGCGCGCCGCGCGTCACGGGCGCGCGCGCGATCGCCGCGCTTCAATGGGCCATCACGCTGCTGCTGTGCGCGTTCCTGATCGTACCCGTCGTGATGTCCGTGCTCGCGGGCCTGACCGTCAACTATTTCCGCGGCCTGTCGAGCGGCCTCACGCTGCGCTGGCTCGAACAGGTGTGGCAGCAGTATCACGGCTCGGTCGCGCTGTCGCTCTACGTGGCATTCGCGACGCTCGCGATCGTGCTCGTCACCGGCGTACCGGCCGGCTATGCGCTCGCGCGCAGCAAGCACCGCGCCGCGCGTGCGATCGAGGAAGCGCTCGTGCTGCCGGTCGCGCTGCCGGGGCTGGCTTCGGCGCTCGCGCTGCTGGTGGTGTACGGCGGCTTCACCGCGTTCCGGATGAGCCTGTGGTTCATCGTCGTCGGCCACGTCGTGTTCACGCTGCCGTTCATGGTGCGCGCGGTGGCCGCCGTCGCGGCCGGTGCCGACCTGCGCACGCTCGAGGAAGGCGCGGCGAGCCTCGGCGCGTCGTTCGTCACGCGCTTCGTCACGATCGTGCTGCCGAACCTGCGCCCCGGCATCGTGGCAGGCGCGCTCGCGGTGCTCACGCTGTCGATCGGCGAATTCAACCTGACGTGGATGCTGCATACGCCCGATACCAAGACGCTGCCGGTCGGGCTCGCCGATACCTATGCGTCGCTGCGCCTCGAAGTCGGCAGCGCGTACACGATCCTGTTCCTGCTGATGACGCTGCCGCTGCTCGTGGCGATGCAGTGGCTCGGCGTCGATCCGTCCGGCACGCGCGCGCTCAAGAAGCGCCCGCGCTGAATTTTTCGCAGACATGAAACTCGATTCCACTCCCATCACGCTGACCCGCTGCGCAAAAACGTTCCGCGGCACCCGCGTGCTCGAACCGCTCGACCTGTCGATCGGCGCGGGCGAAACACTCGTGCTGCTCGGGCCCTCCGGCTGCGGCAAGACGACGACGCTGCGCCTGATCGCGGGCCTCGACACGCCGGACGCCGGCGGCACGATCGCGTTCGGCAACGACGACGTCACCGCGCTGCCGATCGAGCGCCGGCAGGTCGGCATGGTGTTCCAGAACTACGCACTGTTTCCGAACCTGACGGTGCGCGGCAACGTCGGCTACGGGCTGAAGATCCGCAAGACCGAGCCGCGCGCGCTGCGCGAACGCGTCGACGAGCTGCTCGCGATGATGCGGCTCGACGCACATGCGGACAAGCCGGTCGATCAGCTGTCCGGCGGCCAGCGGCAGCGCGTCGCGCTGGCGCGCGCGCTCGCGGTGCGGCCGCGCGTGCTGCTGCTCGACGAACCGCTGACCGCGCTCGATGCGAAGCTGCGCGACGTGCTGCGCCGCGAGATGAACGCGCTGCTGCGCGAGCTTGGCGTGACGACCGTCTACGTGACGCACGACCAGGCCGAGGCGATGGAGCTCGGCGACCGGATCGTCGTGATGGGCGCGGGCCGCATCGAGCAAATCGGCACGCCGCGCGACATCTACTACCACCCGGCGAATCGCACGGTCGCGCAGTTCATCGGCACGCTGAACCGGCTGGCAGGGCAATGGCGAGACGGCGCGCTGGTGACGACGGGCGGCGCGATCGCGACGCCGCATGCCGCCGACGAATGGTTCTTCCGCCCCGAGGACGCGCAGCTCGCCGATCCCGCGCATGCGCCGCTGCGCGGCGCGGTCGGCGCGTGTGCGTTCCTCGGCGAGCGCACGCGGCTCACGATCGAGCATGCGGCGCCCGACGCGCTCGTGATCGACGTGCCCGGCCGCATCGCACTCGCACGCGGCACGGCGGTCGGCCTCACGATCGCCCCGGAAGGCCTGATCGCGCTCGGCGCGTAATCCGTCGTTCGGGCATCATTCATTCAGCACCCCACCGCGGCGCACGACGCCGCCCCCACAACAACCAGACGATTCCGAGAAACGACGATGCTGCTTGCTCAAATCAGCGATCTCCACATCAAGCGGCCGGGCCAGCTCGCGTACCGGCGCGTCGACACGGCGGCCGCGCTCGCGCGCTGCATTGCGAAGCTGAACGCACTCGAGCCGCGCCCCGACGCCGTGCTCGTCACCGGCGACCTCACCGACTTCGGCCACGATGAAGAGTACGGCAACCTGCGCGGGCTGCTCGCCGCGCTCGAGATTCCGTACTACCTGATGATCGGCAATCACGACGACCGCGCCGGGCTGCGCCGCGCGTTCGCCGAGCGCGCCGAGCTGCACGACGGCGAATTCGTGCAGTACGCGCTCGACGTCGGCGCGGTGCGCGTGCTGGCACTCGACTCGCAGGTGCCCGGCGCGAGCCACGGCGACCTGTGCGACGCACGGCTCGCCTGGCTCGCCGCCCAGCTCGACGCCGCACGCGACCGGCCGGTGATCGTCGCGCTGCATCACCCGCCGTTCGTGGCAGGCATCGGCCACATGGACAAGCTGCGCCTCGCGCCCGCCGCCTCCGCGAAACTCGATGCGCTGCTGCGCGGTCATCCGAACGTCGAGCGCGTGCTGTGCGGTCACGTGCACCGCACGATGTTCACACGCTTCGGCGGCACGCTTGCATCGGCGGTGCCGTCACCCGCGCACCAGGTCGCATTCGACCTGCGGACCGACGCGCCGTCGGCATTCCGGCTCGAACCGCCGGCGTTCGCGGTCCATCGTCATACGCCCGATACGGGAATGACGTCGCATCACGTCTACGTGGACGAAGGCGCGGGGCCGTATCCGTTCTACGAGCCGACGGGCGAGCTGGTCGGCTGACGGCTGACGGCTGACGGCTGGTGGCTGGTGGCTGGCGGCTGGTGGCTGGTGGCTGGCGGCTGGCGGCTGGTGGCTGGTGGCTGGTGGCTGGTGGCTGGTGGCTGGTGGCTGGTGGCTGGTGGCTGGTGGCTGGTGGCTGGTGGCTGGTCGACTGACGGCTGGCGGCGCGCACGATGACGGGCGGCGGCCGGTTCGCCGCGCGCCCGGCAGGATTCACGACGCTCCGGTATGATCGGCAGCCTCGACCGGCGCCCGGCCCGCCTGCGCATCCGACGCGTGCGCCGCTTGCCACGCCGCCCAACTTCGTCCGCGCCGCCATGTCCACCGCCTCCACCGACCGTCCGACCGACGCCGCCTCGCCCCATTACTCGCGCAGCCTGCTGTTGCTGCTCGCGACGATCGCGGGCGTGTCGGTCGCGAACATCTACTACAACCAGCCGCTGCTCGACAGCTTCCGTGCGTCCTTTCCGGACGGCGCGACATGGATCGGCGTCGTGCCGACCGCGACGCAGCTCGGCTATGCAGCCGGCATGTTCCTGCTCGCGCCGCTCGGCGACCGGTTCGATCGCCGCAGGCTGATCCTGATGCAGATCGCCGGCCTGTCCGTCGCGCTGATCGTGGCGGCCACCGCTCCGTCGCTGGCCGTGCTTGCCGTCGCGAGCCTTGCGATCGGCATCCTCGCGACCATCGCGCAGCAGGCCGTGCCGTTCGCCGCCGAAATCGCACCGCCTGCCGAACGCGGGCAGGCGGTCGGCACCGTGATGAGCGGCCTGCTGCTCGGCATCCTGCTCGCGCGCACGGCCGCCGGCTTCGTCGCCGAGTATTTCGGCTGGCGCGCGGTGTTCGCCGCGTCGGTCGCGGCGCTCGTCGCGCTCGCGGCCGTGATCGTGATGCGGCTGCCGCGCAGTTCGCCGACGTCGACGCTGCCGTACGGCAAGCTGCTCGGCTCGATGTGGCATCTGGCGGTCGAACTGCGCGGGCTGCGCGAGGCGTCGCTGACGGGCGCCGCGCTGTTCGCGGCGTTCAGCGCGTTCTGGCCCGTGCTGACGCTGCTGCTCGCCGGCGCACCGTTCCATCTCGGCCCGCAGGCCGCCGGCCTGTTCGGGATCGTCGGGGCCGCGGGCGCGCTCGCCGCGCCGTATGCGGGCCGCTCCGCGGACACGCGCGGCCCGCGCGCAGTCATCTCGCTCGCGATCGCGCTGCTCGCGCTGTCGTTCGTGATCTTTGCGTTGTCGGGTTCGAGCCTCGTCGGGCTCGTGATCGGCGTGATCGTGCTCGACGTGGGCGTACAGGCCGCGCAGATCTCGAACCAGTCGCGCATCTATGCGCTGAAGCCGGAGGCGCGCAGCCGCGTGAACACGGTGTACATGGTGTGCTATTTCATCGGCGGCGCGCTCGGCTCGTCGGCCGGCGTCGCCGCATGGCGCGCGTTCGGCTGGACCGGCATGTGCGCGGCCGGCCTGCTGTTTACCGCGCTCGCCGGGTGGTCCCACCATCGCGGCGGCCGGCGCGGCTGAGCGCGACCGGCCGCGACGGCATTACGCGTCGGCGCGCGGCGCGACCGGTTCGTCGACGGGCGGCGGCGCGAACGCCGGCGCCGGGTCGATCACCGCGGCGGGATCCATCACGGCCGCCGGCGTCGGCACCGCGAGCGGGACGGCGGAAGGCGCGAGGATCGGCGCCGCATCGGGAATCGCGATCTGCTCGGGGGCGGACGCAGGGTCCGCTGCCGACACCTGCTCGGCCGCCGCGGCCGTCGCGACCGTCGGACCGGCAGCCGCCGCGCGTGCCGCCGGCCGGCGTGCCGGATCGAACACGAACGACAACCCGACACTGCCGAGGATCGCGACGGTCGCGACCACGGTCGCCATCGTCACCGGTTCGCCGAGCAGCAGCGCACCGAGCGCGACCGCGACGATCGGGTTCACGTACATGCAGCTGCTCGCGATGATCGGGCTCGTGTGACGGATCAGGTAGCCGTACGCGACATACGCGGCCATCGTGCAGAACACCATCAGGTACAGGAACGCGAACACCGGCCCCGCCATCACGTGCTCGATGCGTTCGCCGATCAGCCAGGCGACGAGCGTCGAGATCAGGCCGCCGAGGCCGATCTGCAGCGACGTCGACAGAAACAGGTCGGACGGCAGCTTGAGCCGCGTCGCGAGGTGCGCGCCGCCTGCCCAGAACAGCGCGCCGGCCAGCACGCAGATCGTGCCGAGCGCCGAATTCTGGGCGGCCGCGCCGCCCGAATTCAGTACGACGATACCGACCATCCCCAGCGCGACGGCCGCCCACTCGCCCTTCGTCACCGGCCGGCCGGCCACCGCCGCGATCACGGTCGCGAACAGCGGCACCGTGGCCACCATCACCGCGGCCGAGCCGCTGCTGACCGAACTGATCCCGAGCGCGATCGTGCCCGACGACAGCGCGACGAGCATCGTGCCGACGATCCCCGCGTTGCGGATTTCCAGCAGCGTCGGCCATTCGGGCTTGCGCCGCAGCGCGAAGATGAACAGGCCGATCCCGCCGAGCAGGTTGCGCAGCCCCGACAGCAGCAGCGGCGGGAACGACTGCAGCGCGAAATGCAGGCCGCTGTAGGTCGAACCCCAGACGAAATAGATGAACACGAGCGCCAGCGCGACGCGGCCGCCGCGGCTTTGCGGCAGGCGGATCCGGAACGAAAAGCGCGCGAAGAAATCGAGGAGGCGGTCGAGCGGCGTCATCGTGCGGCCTGCCCGCACGTCACGCCGCGTGCTCCGCTGAAAGGCGCCGGCCATGCCGGCAAACGGTCCTGGCGGGACCGGGAAGGCAGAGCGAACGTGCGGGACGACATGGCAGTGCGAACGGCGACGAAAGAGAACCGGCGAGCGGCGGCAATGGGGCAAAAAACGGGACAAAAAAAACGTGCGCAGCCACTTTGGCTGCACACGCTCGGCATTATGGCACCAAGGATTCGAAAGCATCGTCAGACCTGTCTGAAAGGATAACGACTGACGTTTCGGCGCGACATTATTCGGCCGGCGGGCGCGTGAAATCCGGGGCCGGATGCGCAGGACGCACACGTTGCCGGCGCCGGTTTCGCACACACGCGATCGCAACCCGCAGGCGTCGGATCGGGCGTCGGCCGAACGGCCAGTCATGCACGCCGATGCTTCCCGTCACGCCTATCGTGATGGGCGACGTGCCCTCCTCTTGCCGTCCAGAGCCGCTTTTCGAAACCCGCACATCCATACAAAATTTTGTATAATTCCACCATCCTTCCGCCGAAGCCCGTCGTGTTCGTCGGCAGCGCACTGGGCGATCTCCGCGGCTTTCCGCTGCCCGCGCGGCGCGAAGCCGGCCACCAGATCGACCAGGTACAGCGCGGCCTCGCGCCCGACGACTGGAAACCGATGCGCACGATCGGCGCCGGCGTGCGGGAAATCCGCGTGCGCGATGCGAGCGGCGCGTTCCGGATCGTCTACGTCGCGACGTTCGCCGAAGCGATCTACGTGCTGCATTGCTTCCGGAAGCAATCGGCGCGCACGAACCAGGCCGATATCGACCTGGCCGCCCGGCGCTATCGCGCCCTGACGATGGAGTTGAAGAAGTGACGACCAACGAACGCTACACGAGCGTCTGGGACGCAATCGAGGGCCGGCCGGCCGAAGCCGAGAACATGAAGCTGCGCTCCGAACTGATGATCGCGCTCAAGCAGCGCATCGCGCAGCTCGAACTCAGTCAGGCCCAGGCCGCGAAGCAGCTGGGCGTCACGCAGCCGCGCGTGTCCGATCTGCTGCGCGGCAAGATCAACCTGTTCGGGCTCGACGCGCTCGTGAACATGGCCGCGGCCGTCGGCCTGCGCGTCGATCTGCAGGTGCGCGAATCCGCGTGATGGACGAGCGCGCCTCGCGCGCCGCTCACGATCCGCCGAACCAGTTGTACCCCTGATCGACCCAGTAGCCGCCCGGGAACGTATTGGTCACGAAGATTTCCATGATGTGCTTCGGGTTCTTGTAGCCGAGCTTGGTCGGCATCCGCAGCTTCATCGGGAAGCCATATTCCGGCGGCAACTGGCGACCGTCGTACTCGAGCGCGAGCAGCGTCTGCGGATGCAGCGCGGTGGGCATGTCGATGCTTTCGTAGTAATCGTCCGCGCACTTGAAGCCGACGTATTTCGCGCGCGTGTCGGCGCCGGCACGCGCGAGGAACGCGCCGAACGGCGTGCCGCCCCAACGGCCGATCGCACTCCATCCTTCCACGCAGATGTGTCGCGTGATCTGCTCCGCGTGCGGCAGCGCGCGAAGCTCGTCGAGCGTCCACACGCGCTTGCCCGTCACACGGCCGGACAGCACGAGGCGATAGGTCGACTCGTCGACGTGCCGCACTTCGTCGATCCCGTAGTACGCGTTGAACGGGAACGGGCGCGTGATGTCGGCTTCGGTGTAGGTCGGCGCGAGCCGGTCGGGGTTGAACAGCCACGCCTGCACGCGATCGTTCATGCGCGACACTTTCTCGAGGAACGTGTTGACCGACGCATCGTCCTGCAACGTGCAGCCGGTCAGCATCGCGAGGCCGCCGAGCGTCAGCACGCGCCGGTTGAAGAGCCGCCGCGACGGCATCTCGAGCTCGCGGCGCACGTCGAGTTCGAGCGACTTCCGGTCGAGCGTCCAGCGCGGCTCGCCGCGGCTTTTTTCGGATTCCGACATGATGATTTCCTTCGCCCGCGATGGGGCGGTCAGCGACCGCGCAGCATCGCGAGCAGCGAGCGCGGCACCAGCAGCGCCATCGCGACGTGAACGACAAAGAAGGCGACGAGCAGCGACATCGCCCAGAAATGCACGACGCGCGCATTGTCGTAGCCGCCGAACAGTTCGCGCAGCAGCGGGAACTGCACCGACTTCCAGATCGTGAGCCCGGACAGCACGAGCACGACGAGATCGACGATCGCGGTCAGGTACGCGGCGCGCTGCACCGCGTTGTAGACGCTCAGGTCGTCGTGCGCCAGCCGCCCGCCGAGCGCGGCGCGCACGTCGCGCCACACCGACGCCGGCGTGACGGGCAACAGCTTGCGCGCGAAGCGCCCCGTCGTGATCGACATCGCGAGATAGAACAGCCCGTTGCCGACCAACAGCCACATCGCCGCGAAATGCCATTGCAGCGCGCCGCCGAGCCAGCCGCCGAGCGTGATGCCGTGCGCGAACGTGAACGACGGATAGATCGGCGACGCGTCGTAGATGCGCCAGCCGGACAGCGCCATCAGGATCGCCGCGAGCGCGTTGAGCCAGTGGCTCACGCGCACCCACGGCGGATGGATCGTGGGCGCGGGCGGCGTCGTACTCGCGCGATCCGTGACAGGAACCGTTTGCATGATGAAGACTCCCGGAATGATGCGACGGGACGCGATGTGTCCGCAGCCGGCCGGCCGCGCCCCGCGCGCATCGATCAGTTCGACGGGCTCATGGTGTCCTTCTTCATCGCGTCGCCCTTCGACATCGCGTCGTGGCCCATCGCGTCCTTTTTCATGGCGTCCTTCTTCATCGCGTGCTTCTTCATGCCGTCCTTCTTCATCGCGCCGTCCTTGGCCATCTCGTCGTGGCCCATCGCGTCCTTCGACATCGACATGCCATCCTTCGACATCGCATCGTTCTGCGCATACGCGCCCGTTGCGATCGTGGCAAGTGCGGCGACACAGGCAACCAGGAATACGTTTTTCATGACATCTCTCCACTACATGGGTTTAGGAGCCGAATAGACGGAGCACACCGCCGGAAATGACAGCGGTGCTAAAAAAAATTCTAGACGCCTGAAATGAAGGGGGGAAATGCTGCACCGCGTGGCGCTTTCCGGCCGGTTCGGGACGCGGATCGGCGGCCGCGCTTGCTGCGCCGCACCCTGCCCGGTTCGCCGGCGGCGATCCGGCGATCGCCCGGCGGCATCCGATCCGTTCCCGGTTGAAACCGCCGCCAAGCCGGTGTATCGTGTGCCCTTGCTAACGCGGGGGTCCTGCAATGCGCTCGGTCAAGTTACCGGCATTGCGGGTGAGAAATACCCTTTGAACCTGATCTGGATAATGCCAGCGCAGGGAAGCGTACGGATTTCGCCGCCATCCTTCTGACGAAATCCGCCGCCTCACCAAGCCTCGTCTCCTGCTTAGCTCGAGCCCCACATTCGTCAAGGGCTCCGGGCAAGCGCCGAAGCGCCTGTCCGGCGCCCGCACAGGAGATTGCATGAACGCCAATCCGAAGTTTCTGTCCGCCGACGCTCACGTCGACGCCGCTGCTGTCGCGCCGCTGCCGAATTCGCGCAAGGTCTATGTCACCGGCTCGCAGCCCGACATCCGCGTGCCGATGCGCGAAATCACGCAGGCCGACACGCCGACCGGCTTCGGCGGCGAAAAGAACCCGCCGATCTACGTGTACGACACGTCGGGCCCCTACACCGATCCGGACGCGAAGATCGACATCCGTGCGGGCCTGCCCGCGCTGCGCCAGCGCTGGATCGAAGCGCGCGGCGACACCGAAGTGCTCCCCGGCCTGTCGAGCCGGTACGGCCTCGAGCGCGCGGCCGATCCGGCCACGGCCGACCTGCGTTTCCCGGGCCTGCACCGCAATCCGCGCCGCGCCCAGGCCGGCAAGAACGTCACGCAGATGCACTACGCGCGTCAGGGCATCATCACGCCGGAAATGGAATACATCGCGATCCGCGAGAACCAGCGCCGCGCCGAGTACATCGAGAGCCTGAAGTCGAGCGGCCCGAACGGCGCGAAGCTCGCCGCGATGATGGGCCGCCAGCACCCGGGCCAGGCGTTCGGCGCAGCCGCCTTCGGCGCGAATGCGCTGGCCGAGATCACGCCGGAATTCGTGCGCGACGAAATCGCCCGCGGCCGCGCGATCATTCCCGCGAACATCAACCACCCGGAATCCGAGCCGATGATCATCGGCCGCAACTTCCTCGTGAAGATCAACGCGAACATCGGCAACTCGGCCGTCACGTCGTCGATCGGCGAGGAAGTCGACAAGATGACGTGGGCGATCCGCTGGGGCGGCGACACGGTGATGGACCTGTCGACCGGCAAGCACATCCATGAAACGCGCGAGTGGATCATCCGCAACAGCCCGGTGCCGATCGGCACGGTGCCGATCTACCAGGCACTCGAAAAGGTCAACGGCAAGGCCGAGGACCTGACCTGGGAAATCTTCCGCGACACGCTGATCGAGCAGGCCGAGCAAGGCGTCGACTACTTCACGATCCACGCGGGCGTGCGCCTGCAGTACGTGCCGCTCACCGCGAACCGGATGACGGGCATCGTGTCGCGCGGCGGCTCGATCATGGCGAAGTGGTGTCTCGCGCATCACAAGGAAAGCTTCCTGTACGAACACTTCGAAGAGATCTGCGAGATCATGAAGGCGTACGACGTGAGCTTCTCGCTCGGTGACGGCCTGCGTCCCGGCTCGATCTACGACGCGAACGACGAAGCGCAGCTCGGCGAGCTGAAGACGCTCGGCGAGCTCACGCAGATCGCGTGGAAGCACGACGTGCAGGTGATGATCGAAGGCCCCGGCCACGTGCCGATGCAGTTGATCAAGGAGAACATGGATCTCCAGCTCGACTGGTGCAAGGAAGCGCCGTTCTACACGCTCGGGCCGCTCACCACCGACATCGCGCCGGGCTACGACCACATCACGTCGGGCATCGGCGCGGCGATGATCGGCTGGTTCGGCACCGCGATGCTCTGCTACGTGACGCCGAAGGAACACCTCGGCCTGCCGAACAAGGACGACGTGAAGGAAGGCATCATCACGTACAAGCTCGCCGCGCACGCCGCCGACCTCGCCAAGGGTCACCCCGGCGCGCAGGTGCGCGACAACGCGCTGTCGAAGGCGCGCTTCGAATTCCGCTGGGAAGACCAGTTCAACATCGGTCTCGATCCGGACAAGGCACGCGAATTCCACGACGAGACGCTGCCGAAGGATTCGGCGAAGGTCGCGCACTTCTGCTCGATGTGCGGCCCGCACTTCTGCTCGATGAAGATCACGCAGGACGTGCGCGAGTTCGCGGCGCAGCAGGGCGTGTCGGAAACCGAAGCGCTGAAGAAAGGGATGGAAGTGAAGGCGGTCGAGTTCGTCAAGACCGGGGCCGAGATCTACCACCGTCAGTAAGCGCAGACAGCGACCCGCCTCGGGTCGCTTCGCGATGCACGAAGCCCGCTTTCGAGCGGGCTTTTTTGCGCATGTCGCGTGCCCGCCGACGCACGGGAAACAATTGATTACGAAACCGCGCGAGCCTTAACAAGTCCTTACAGCAGCACCGCGGAGCGGCGCGTAGATTGGGGACATGCGTGACCGCCAGCCGGTCGCGCGTCCTCCGTTCACTACCACAAGGACAACGATCATGATTTCGATTCGGCGTATTGGGGTATGCGCGCTCCTCGTCACGACGGTGGCCAGCCTGTCGGCCTGCGATTCGATGACGAGGCGCCAGCGCGACACGGCAATCGGCGCGGGTGTCGGCGGCGTCGCCGGCGCGGCGATCGGCGGCAACGCGCTGTCGACGCTGGGCGGCGCGGCAGCCGGCGGCATCATCGGCAACCAGGTCGGCAAGTAAGCGGCCGGCCGGACCCGGCGCAACCTTCGTCCAGACGGCGTTTCCGCGAAGCGGAAGCGCCGTTTTCGCATGCGGCGCCGCAATATCTCCGGCAGCGGCCCGGAAATGATCGGTTACCGTTTCGCACACCGTGTCATCCGCGCGCGGCCTAAGCTTAAGCATCTGCCGATTGCCGGCTCCGCCGGAGAGACATCATGAACAGGACCCTCGTCGCAGCGGCGCTCGCCTGCACGACGCTCGCCGGCTGCTACTACCCGTACGGGTACTATCCTGGCGGCTATTACACGGCCGCGCCGGTGCAGCCGGCACCCGTGTACGTCGATCCGGCCCCCGCCTACTACTACCCGGCGCCGGCCTATGCGCCCGCGTGGGGAGGTTATTGGGGACCGGCGCTGTCGCTCAATTTCGGCTTCGGCGGACGCGGCGGCTGGCACCACCATCACTGATCGGACGCGGCCGCCGACGGACGGCCGCCCGGCCTCTGCCACCGGCGACTTTCCCGCTTCTTGTCATTTCATCGGATCGTGAAACGACGGCGCGGTAACGCGGTGTAAGATTCATCGCATCCCGTCCCCGCCCTCACGATCGATGTCGCCCAAGAACGCCTTCCTGCTGACCGTGCTTGCTGCCCTGTGGGGCGCGTCATTCCTGTTCATCCGGATCGGCGTGATCGATCTAGGCGTCGCGCCGCTGATGGCGTTGCGCGTGGGCATCGGCGCGCTGTTTCTCACGGGCTTCGCGCTGACGCGCTTCAAACCCGCCGACCTCGGCACGCGGCTGCGCCGCCATGCGTGGCCATTGTTCGTCGTCGGCGCGCTGAACTCGGGCATCCCGTTCTGCCTGTTCGCGTTCGCCGAACTGACGCTGTCGGCCGGCCTGACGTCGGTGATCAATGCAACGACGCCACTGTGGGGTGCGCTCGTCGCCTACCTGTGGCTGAAGGACAAGCTGTCGCTGCCGCGCGCGCTCGGCCTCGTGATCGGCTTTGCCGGCGTGCTCACGCTCGTATGGAACCAGATCGCGAACGCGCACGGCGACACGGGCGCCAGCGCGACCGCGCTTGCTGCCGCCGCGGCGCTCGGCGCGACGCTGCTGTACGGCATCGCGGCCAATTACACGAAGCGCAAGCTCGGCGGCGTCGATCCGCTCGTCAACGCGGCCGGCAGCATGATCGGGTCGTCCGTCCTGCTGCTGCCGTTCGCGATCGCCACCTGGCCGGCCGCGCCGGTCAGTGCACACGCATGGGGCGCGGTACTCGCCCTCGGCATCGCGTGCACGGGCGTCGCGTACTTCATCTTCTTCCACCTGATCGCGCATGTCGGCCCCGCCCGCGCGATTACCGTCACGTTCGTGATTCCCGTGTTCGGGCTGCTGTGGGGGGCACTGTTCCTCGGCGAACACGTGTCGGCCGTGATGATCGAAGGTTGCGCGATCGTACTCGTCGGCACCGCGCTCGCAACGGGCGTGATCAAGCGGATTCCCGGCCTGCGGCCGCGCGGCGGTGAAGCGGCCTGAGGAGCCGGGCGCAGGCCGCGGACGCGCGTATACCGTTTGCGTCTGGAGTTACCCTGATACGCGCGACGCTGCAATCCCGTTACACTCGAAACACTTATCCGCAGAAGGCGGCCTCGATGCTCCACGTTCTTTCGCGTCCGCCTGCGCATGCGACTGCATCGGCGTGGCGGCTCGCTCCCGCCCCGCCGCTCGCCCCCGGGCACCGTTGACATGAAGCCCGCCCGCGACCTGTCGCTCGACTCCCTGCTCGAACGCCTCACGCCGACGCCCGGCGGCTGGCTCGCCACCTATCGCACCACGACGCTGCGCAGCGTGTTCCAGCCCGTGCTGTCGATCACGCACAAGCGCGTCGTCGGCTACGAAGCGCTGCTGCGCGTCGTCGACGCGAACGGCACGCTGGTGTCGCCCGCCGCGCTGTTCGACCGGGCGCGCGGCGACGCCGACGCGCTGCTGCTCGACCGGCTCGCGCGCTGCCTGCACACGGCCAACTTCGTCGCGCAAGGGATCGGCGACGGCTGGTTGTTTCTGAACGTGACGCCGCGCGTGCTCGATACGGGCCTCGTGCAGCGCGAGTTCGTCGAGGCGCTGTGCCGGCATTTCTCGTTGCCGCCGAACCGCATCGTGCTGGAAGTCATCGAGCAACCGGCGCGCGACGAAGCCGCGCTCGCCCGCACGATCGACATGATTCAGCATCGCGATTTCCTGATCGCGATCGACGATTTCGGCACCGGATTCTCGAATTTCGACCGCGTATGGCGCGCACGGCCCGATATCGTCAAGCTCGACCGTTCGCTCGTCGAGCGCTCGACCGGGTCGGCCGAAGATCGCCGCATCATGCATCACCTCGTGTCGATGCTGCACCAGGCCGGCGCGATGGTGCTGGCCGAAGGCGTCGAAAGCGACGACGCGCTGCAGGCGCTGATGGAAGCCGATATCGATTTCGTGCAGGGTTTTCGGTTCGGCCAGCCCGATGCGTCGATCGCGCACGCGAGCGCGGCCGCGCCCGCGATGCTCGATGCCGCGTGGCGGCGCTTCATCGGCCAGCGGCATACGCCGGTCGTCGCCGAACAGCCCGGCTTCGACGCGATCGAACGGCTCGTGCTCACCGGTGCGGCCGCGTTTTCCGCGAGCGGCGACCTGCAGGACGCCGCGCAACGCGTGTTCACGGTACCGGCCGCGCGCCGCGTGTTCGTCACCGACGAGACCGGCGAGCAGTTCCTGCCGTCGATCGGCGCCCGCACCGACGACGGCCAGGCGGGCGCTACCCGCCTCGCGCCGCTGTTCCCCGAAACCCACAGCAACTGGTCGCGGCGCCCGTATTTCCAGCGCGCGATCGCCGCGCCCGGGCGCGTCGCGCTGATGGGCCCGCACTTCTCGCTGACGGAAGGCCGCGACTGCTATACGGCCGCCGTCGCGATCCGCGCGCAGAGCCGGCTCGTCGTGTTCTGCGTCGACTTCGTGCTCGACAGCGCGGGCACGGTGATGCGCTAGCGAGCGCGAGCAGCGGACGTCGGCCTGCGCGGGCGGCCGGCCGTTCCTGCGTCAGTCGGTCACCTTCCCTCTTCCGGACTTCACCACGCTGCGGCGCGACTTGTGCTCGAGCCGCCGCTCCTTCGACGCACGCGTCGGCCGCGTCGCCACGCGTGCGCGCGGCGTGAACGCGACGCTGCCGATCAGCGTGTCGAGCCGCGCCAGCGCGGCCTCGCGATTCTTCTCCTGCGTGCGGTATTCCTGCGACTTGATCACGACGATGCCGTCACGCGTGATGCGCTGGTCGGACAGCGCGAGGAGCCGCTCCTTGATGACCGGCGGCAGCGACGACGCACGGATGTCGAAGCGCAGGTGAATCGCGCTCGACACCTTGTTCACGTTCTGCCCGCCCGCGCCCTGCGCGCGCACGGCCGTCCATTCGACCTCCGCCGGATCGAGCGTATAGCGGATCATCATCGCGACACCTCCGTGCGGCGTCGTGCAAGCGCTTCGTCGACGCGCGCCGCGAGCCCCGAATCGCGCTGCGTGCGTGTCGCGACCGCCTGCGCCAGTACGCGCCTCGGCCCGATCACCTGGACCCGCGTGCGTGCACGCGTGACGGCCGTATAGACCAGCTCGCGCGTGAGCACCCGGCTGAACGCGGCCGGCAGCACGAGCGCGGCTTCGTCGAATTCCGAGCCCTGCGATTTGTGGACGGTCAGCGCGAACGCCGTTTCGTGCGGCGGCAGCGCAGCCGGCGACACCGCGCGCGCGGTGCCGTCCGCGCGCCTGAACCACACGCGCAGCACACCGTGCGCATCGGGCAACGCGATGCCGATGTCGCCATTGAACAGCCCGAGCGCATAGTCGTTGCGCGTCACCATGATCGGCCGCCCGGTGAACCAGTGCGCGCCGACCGCGAGCGGCACGCGCGCGGCGTGCCGCACGTGGGCGGCCACGAGCGCGTTGACGTGCTCCGCGCCGCGCGAGCCGTTGCGGGTCGCGCAAAGGATCCGGAACCGGTTGAGCGCGTCGAACAGCGGCAGCGGATCGGGCACCGGCGCGGCCAGCGCGTCGCGCAACGCGTCGAGGTACGCGCCGAACCGCCGCGCGAGCCGCTCGACCGTCGACGCGGCAAGCGTATCGCCCGCGTCGTCGACGAACGACGCGGCGGCCGCGTCGTCGGCGGGCAGCGCATCGAGCGCGGCCTGCACGTCGCCGCTGCGGATCGCGAGCGACAGCCGCCCGATCGGCGAATCGAGACCGAAACGGTAATTGCGCTCGAGCCAGACGACACAGTCCGCGAGCGGGGCCGGCGCGGCGACGGTGGACGCGGCGGCGGCGGACGCGGCGGCGGTTGCTCCGCTCGATATCGATGCCGATGCAGCCGCCGTCACCGACGCAAGCGCCACGTCGCCCGCGTCGAACGGCGGCAGTTCGACGGCGTCGAGCCAGGCGAGTTCGTCGGCTTCGATCCATGCGGGCGTGTCGCCCGCGGTGCCGGTATCGCCGGTATCGCCGGTATCGGCCGGCACCGGCGCAACGGGTAGTGCCGACGCGATGCCGGCCGACGAAACTTCGTCATCCTGCGGTTCGTCGTCGAAGAGCGACGCCTGTCGCGGATCGGCCTTCGGTCGGAGCGCCGGTTTGCGCGAAACGGAAGCCGATGCCGAAGGCGACGCCGGGGCCGGTGCCGAAGCAGAAGCCGGACTCGCTGCGGCTGCCGCTTCGTCCGGCACCGGCAACGCCGCGACGAACGCCGCCTCGTCGATGCCGAGCGCCTGCGCGATGCGCGTGCGCGCCGCGGCCGTAAAGGCAGGCCGCGCGCTCAGCTCCGCGAACACGGCGCCCGCTTCGACCGCGGCCAGTTGATCCTTGTCGCCGAGCAGCACGAGCCGCGCGCCCGGCGCAAGCGCGTCGAGCAGGTGCGCGGCGAGCGCGACGTCGATCATCGACGCCTCGTCGACGACGATCAGGTCGTACGGCAGCGGATTGTCGCGATGATGGCGGAAGCCGGCCGCCCCGCCGCCGCCCAGCAGCCGATGCAGCGTATACGACGTGTCGGGCAGGCGCGCCGCCAGCTCGGGCGGCAGGTCGCCGGCCCGCGCATGCAGCGCTTCCTGCATCCGCTGCGCGGCCTTGCCCGTCGGTGCGGCCAGCGCGATGCGCAGCCCCGGGTGCGCGTCGAGCAGACAGGCCAGCACGCCGACGACGGTCGTCGTCTTGCCCGTGCCGGGGCCGCCGCTGACGATCGTCACGCGGCCGGTCAATGCGACGATCGCCGCCACGCGCTGCCAGTCGACTTCACCGGTGGCCGGCCCGAAGTAGCGCGCCAGGTTGTCGCGCAGCCGGTCGGGCGACAGGCCTTCGTCCGGCACGGCCACACCGGCCTGCGCGACGAGCGCATCGGCGAGCCGCCGTTCGTAATCGAAATAGCGCGACAGATACAGGTGGTCGTGCCGGTCGACGATCAGCGGCCGCTCGTCGCCGCGCGCAAGCGTGCCGAACGCGACGACACCGCTCGCGGCGAGCGCGGCGCGCACCTCGTCGAGCGGTGCTTCGTAGCGCTGCGCGAGCGCGCCGAGCGCGACGCAGACGTGGCCGCCGGCCGTCGCACGGCTCGTCGCGAACGCGGCGCGTGCCGCCCAGCGCGCCGCTGCGGACGGTGCGCCGGCGCGCCGCGCAAGGTCGCCGATGCGACGCGCGAAGCCCTCCGCAAGCGCGATGCCGAAATCGGCCGGCTCGGGCAGCCGCGCGACGAGGCCGCCGGTAAATTCGAGCGAATCTTCCGGTGCTTTCATGCGCGGCCCCCTTCCATCATCCGGTCGAGGGCATCGACGAGCGCACGTGTGGGCCGGCGTGCATGCACGCCGGACGGCTCGCCGCCGCTGCGCCAGTCGGGCCGCACGCCGCGCACGAACAGGTACAGGTAGCCCGCGATGTGCGTGTCGTAGTCGTAGTCGGGCAGCCGCGCGCGCAGGTAGCGATGCAGCGCGACCGTGTAGAGCAGCGCCTGCAGGTGATACGCGTGATCGGCCATCGCGACGTCGAGCGCACGCGGGCCGTAGGCATCCGGCGTCGTGCCGAGATGGTTCGACTTCCAGTCGACGATCCAGAAGCGGCCGTCGTGTTCGACGATCATGTCGATGAAACCCTTGATGAAACCGGCGAGCATGCCCGCCTCCAGTGCAACGTCCGGATAGCCGTGTGCGACCAGCAAGCGGCGCAGCGCCATCAGGTCGAGCGACGGCGCCGGGAACAGGAAACCCATTTCGTCGAGCCGCTTCGCCGGATCGAGATCCACGAGCCGCATGCCCGGCACGAGCTCGGTGTGCACGACGTCGTCGACCAGTTGCGCCATCATCGCCGGCAACCGCGTGGCGAGCTCGGGTGCCGCCTCGACCGGCCGGTCGTGCAGCGCGCCGAGCGCGGCCTTGTGCCACGACTCGCGCTCCGTGAAGCGGCTGAGCTCGAACAGCCGGTGCAGGCATTCGCCGGCTGCCGCGCCGCGCGGGAACACGAGGATGTCGTCGTCCGGCGGTTCGGCAACGGCCAGCTCGGCGAAGATCCATTCGCCGTCCGGCGTCACCTCGGCAAGCGCGTCGTGATCGGGCCGCAGCTCGTCGTCGGGGACAGCCGCGACGCCTGCCTCCTCGCGCGCCATCGACGCGGTCAGCGAGCTGAAGCTCGCCATCCGCCACGCGTCGCGCAGCACGCGCGTCGCATGACGCGCCGCGAGCGTCTGCGACGTATCGTGCCCGGCCGCGAGACGCTCGCGGCGCGCAGGCGCCGGCAGCGGCGCGACGCTCACGGGGCCGCCCGCGAGCGCCTGCCACGCCGTATCGAGCGCCGCTTCGTCGGGCGGTTCGTCTAGCCACGCATCGAATGACTGGCCGGCACCGGCGACGAGCCAGTTGAGCACGCTGCGCCGCGCTTCACGCGTCGAGCGCGACGACACGTACGGCCCGGCCACGACATAGCAACGGTAGACTGCGCGCGTGAGCGCCACGTAGACGAGCCGCGCGCGTTCCGCGGCCTGCTCGCGCAACGCCTGCCGCGCCGCGTGCGCGGCCGCTTCGTCGTCACATCCGTAATGCAGCACGGCATCGCCCGCTTCGTCGTGATACTCGCGCGCATCGGGCAGCGCGGACGAAGGCGGTTCGCGCAATCCGCCATCGTTCAGGAACGGACAGAACACGATTGCGTATTCCAGCCCCTTCGACTTGTGCACGGTCACGATCTGCACGAGGTTGCGATCGGATTCGAGCCGCAACTGCGCTTCCTCGCCGCCACCGTCGAGCCGTTGCGCGGCAAGCCAGCGCAGCGTCGGCGCGATGCCCGGCTGCGCGGACGCGCGCGCCTGCGTCAGTTCGGCCAGATGGTTGATGTCGGTCACGCGGCGCTCGCCGTCCGCACCGGCCATCAGCCGCTCGGCGATCCGCAGCTCGCGCATGAACGTGCGCCACATCACCGCAAAACCGCGCTCGCGCCACAGCAGCCGATATCGCGAGAAGCGCTCGACCCAGCTCATCGCGTCGGTGCTGTCGGATGCTTCGCTTCGTGCGTCGCCGTCGCCCTGCTCCATCCGCCACAGTGCACCGGCATCGAGGCCGAACCAGTCGGACGCGAGCGCCGCGCGCAGACGCCGCAAGTCGCCCGGCGCATCGATCGCCGCCAGCACGCGCTCGAGCTGCTCGGCGTCGCCGGTCGAGAACACCGACGCCTGCGCCAGCTCGACGCTGCCGATGCCCCACGTGGCGAGCACGCGCTTCACGAGACTGCCCTGCCGGTGTGTCTGCACGAGCACTGCGATGTCGCCCGGCGACAGCGGCGACTCGCCGAGCCGCACGTGCCCTTCGCGCGCGCCGCGCATCAGTCGCGCGATCTCGGCGGCGCAGGCCTGGGCGGCCTGTGCCTGTGCATCGCGCTTGAGCAACGTGCCTTCGCCGCCCGGCAGCGCCCAGACCCGGAAGTCACCGGCCGGGCCCGGATCGGTTTCGTCGACGAACGTCGCGCGCACGCGCGTGCCGGCGCGCACCGCGTAATAGTCGAGCCCGTCGAGCACGAAGGCACGCGGATTCGACATGAAGAACCGGTTGCACGCCTCGACGATCGCGGGCGTCGAGCGCTGGTTGACCGCGAGCGTGTAGCACGCGCTCGCCCGCGCGCGCGCCGCGAGATAGGTATGCAGATCGGCCGCGCGGAAGCTGTAGATCGCCTGCTTCGGATCGCCGACGAGGAACAGCGGGCCGCCCGGCGCGAAGATCCGGTCGAAGATCGCGAACTGCAGCGGGTCGGTGTCCTGGAACTCGTCGATCAGTGCTGCCGGATAGCGCGCGCGCAGCGTCTCGGCGAGCCACGGATGCGCATGCAGCGCGTGATACAGGTTTGCGAGCAAGTCGTCGAACGACACGACACGCCGCGTGCGCTTGCGCTCGGCCAGCTCGCCCGGCGCCACGTCGAGCCAGTCGGCGATCAGCGCGAGCCAGCGCGCGCGCTGCGCGGCCTCGGCGGCGGCCACCGCGGCTTCGAGCGCGTCGGCGACATCGAAGAACGCGTGCTCGGGCGTCGCGCCGCCTTTCTTCGTCGCCTTCACCAGCGCGGACTGCGTGAGCTTCAAGGCCGCTTTCGGCAGCGCGGCCGTCGCATCGCCCTGTGCGAAATGCGCGGCCCATGCGGCCAGCGCATCGGCGAGCGCGTCGGGCTTGTGCGAGCGCTGGTTGAGCGCGGGCTGTGCGGTACGCAGCAACGCATCGATTGCATCGCGCTCGGCCGCCCACAGCCGCGCCGCCTCGGCGAAGCATTCGGCCGCGGCGGCCTCGGCCGACTCGTCCGGCTCGGTCACGCCGTCCCAGCGCAGTGCGGCGAGCGGCTTCTTCAGCCGGCGCGCGAGCTGCGCATCGAGCGCGGCCGGGCCGGCGCCCGATTCGACGAGCCAGGTCGCGAAACCCGGCCAGCGTGCGGCCGCCGGCTCGACGCGCGTGCGCCAGAAATCCGCCGCGAGTTCGAAGCGCAGCGATGCATCGTCGGCCTCCATGTCGAACGCGAACGGCATCGCGGCCGCGAACGGCGCTTCCTGCAGCGCACGCTGGCAGAACGCGTGGATCGTATGGATCGCGGCCTGGTCGAACGCGCGCAGCGCACGCCGGATCCGCTTCGCGGCCGTCTCGGGATCGAGCGCACCGGCAGCGCCGAGCGTGGTCTCGAGCAGGCGTGCGATGAACGGATCGCCGCCGTCGTCACCCGTGTCAAGTGCATGCGCAAGCTGCGCGAGCCGGCTGCGAATCCGCTCGTGCAGCTCGGCAGTCGCCGCCTTCGTGAAGGTCACGACGAGAATTTCGTCCGCGCCGAGATCCTTCTCGAGCAGCAGGCGTACATACAGCGCGCAGATGTTCCAGGTCTTGCCGGTGCCGGCCGACGCCTCGATCTGGTTGACGCCGTCGAGCGGACACGCGAACACGTCGAGTTCGAGCGCCTGCTGCGGCTGCGACACGGCGCTCATGCGACCTCCTTCAGATGCTCGACGAGCGGTTCGAACACGAGCCGCGCGAGTGTGCCGAACGGCTCGTCGAGCGACGGGTGCGCACCGCGCCACGCGATCGCGATGGCCGGATCGTCGGCTTCGCTCACGACGCGCTCGTTGATCCAGACACTCGCAGCCTTGGCCTCGCCGTCGGACACCCTCGCCCACGCGCTGCGCGGAAAGAACCGCAGCGGCATGCGCCGCCCCGCACGAAACAGCGCGGCAAGCGGCGCGAGCCGCTCCAGCGGCGCCACGACGGGCGTCAGTTCGAACGCACCGCCGCTGCCCAACCACAGCGTTCGGCGCGGGCCGTCGGGCTCGACCGCGCAATAGACGAGATGCGCGAGCCACGCGGACAGATAGTCGCGCGCACTCGGCCGTGCATAGCGATAGATGATCTGACCGGCCGGCGTCAACCGGTTCAGCGTGCCGTGCAGTTCGAGCGGTGCGCTTACCGCGTCGGCCGACAGCATCGCGTCGTCGGTGCCGAACAACGCCTGCTCGGTATCGGGCCATGCCGGTGCGACCGTGAGCGAGAACTGCCGCCGCTCGATGCCGTCGGCCAGCGCGCGGCGGACGCTCGACGCAAGCTGCGTCATCGAGCCGAGCGCCTGGTCGCGCCACACCGCGCCCGTCGCACCGCCCGGCAGTTCGGGGCTCGCGTCGGCAATGCGCAGCGCATGATCGTGCACGCCGCCCTCGTCCGATTCGATCAACAGCGGCAACACGCGCTCGGCGAGCGCATCGCTGCCGGCGAAGTCGAGCGAGAACGGCTCGGTATCGAGCAGTTCGGCCTGCGCATCGGCAAGCACGATGCCGAGCCTGCCGCGCAGCAACGCGCGCGCCGGATGACGCCAGAAACGTTCGAATTCGCTGAACGCGACGGGCTCGACCGGTTCGGGCGGCAGCGGTTGCGCGAAGAACGGCAACTCGCGCGGACCGTCACGCGACGCTTCGGCGGCGAGCAGCGACGCAAGCGTCGCCCGCTCGGCGTCATAGGACACGAGCGCGCTGCCCGGCTGGAAATACGCGGCCGCGAACGGTTGCAGCGGATGCTCGACGATGAACGCGCGCCGCGCGGCGTCGACCTCATCGGGTGCAGCGTCGGGGCCGGCCGTGACGATCGCCAGATGATCGAGCAATTCGTCGACGAGCGCGGCGGGCGGCAACGGCGCGTTGTCGCGAATGCTGCGCCCCGTATAGGCGATCAGCAGCCGGTCGCGTGCGGCGAGCAGCAGGTCGAGAAACAGGTTGCGCTCGTCGTCGCGGCGCTGCCGGTCGCCGAGCTTCGGCAACACGGCCATCAGGTCGAACTCGTCCGCGCGCGCAAGGCTCGGCAGCACGCCGTCGTCCATCCCGAGCAGGCAGACGACGCGATACGGCAGCCCGCGCAGGCTCGTCAGCGACGAGAACGTGACACCGCCCCACGGCACGCCGCCGCGCGCCGGATCGTCGAGCGCCGCGGCCAACCCTGCGCGGACGACGGCAGCCGGCAGCGCTTCGTCGGGCGCCCCCTCCGTCATCGCGGCCAGCATCGCGTCGAGCGCGTCGCGCACGCCGGCCAGCGCGTCTGCATACGCGGCGCCCGAATCGAAGAATCGCGCGAGCGTGTCCGCGAACAGTTCGCTCCAGCCGCCCGGCGTGTGCGATTCGGCCAGGCGTCGCGCAAAGCCGTCGAGATCGTCGGTAAAGCGTGCAAGCCGGCCGAGCAGTTCGGCCTCGCTGCCCGTGGCCGCCTCGATCGGCAGCCACGCGCCGATCGGCGCCGCGCCTTCCGGCATCGCATAGCCGAGAAAGAGCCGCGCGAGCGCATCGGAGAACGTGTGGCGCGGCGCGGGCACGGCCGCGTCGTCGCTTGCGAGCGGCGACAGTCCGCGCCGCGCGCCGGCGGCCGCGAGCCAGGTCTGCACCGTCTCGAGCGCGGCCGCGTCGATGTCGTAGCGCGCGGCCACCGCGTCGACGCGCAGCCACTCGACCAGCTCCGGCGCGCCGACCTGCCGTTCCGGCAATGCGAGCCAGTCGAGCAGCACGCGGGCGACCGGGTTTGCCTGCGACGGCGGCAGGCCGGTGATCCGGTAAGGCACGCGCGCGCCGCCGGCACCGGCCGTGCCGAACACGGCATCGATCAACGGCCCGGCCGCCGCAAGATCGGCCACCGCGACCAGCACGTCGGACGGCTGCAGGCTCGCGTCGGCGTCGAACCACGCGAGCAGGCGGTCGTGCAGCACCTCGAGCTGGCGCGCGAGGCTGTGGCACACGTGCACCTCGATGCCGCGCTCGGCCGGCGTGCCGCCGGTTTCGGCCTCCGGCTGCAGTTCGAGGATCGCGTTCTGCACGCGCGCGAGCCAGGTGGACCCGGGATTTTCGACGAAGCGCGACGCATCGCCCGACGCGGCGCTTTCAGTCAGTTCGTGCAGCATGTGCAGCTGCGCCTGCGTCTGCCTGCCCCACTCGGCGAGCAGCGGATGCCCGACTTCCTGGTAATCGAGCCGCCCGGCCGCGTCGAGCGCCTCGGCATGCGCGGCCGTGACGATGTCGAACCAGAATTCGCGGCACGGATTCAGCGCATAGACGCGCACGTCGATCCAGCGCGACAGCTCGCGCAGCAGCGCGACGTGCAGCGGCGGCATCGTCGGCAGCGCAAACACGCTGACCGATTCCGGCCAGTCCGCACGTGCGATCGTTTCAGCATCGAGGTGGCGCGCCTCGACGAGGAAGCGGTGCGCGGGCGGCGTACCGCTGTCGCTCAGCTCGGCGAGCAGCGCGCGCCACAGCGCGGCCTGCCAGTGCTCGTCGTCGCGCGCGGCATCGCTGATCCCGCGCGGCGCGCCGTCGCCCGCGAGCACGGATTCGCCGGCCTGCCACGCGGCCAGCCATTCGGGACGATAGGTCAGGTAATGATCGAGCACGGCCGCGACGCGGTGCGCGAGCTCGTAGCGCATCGCATCGTCGGAGGCGGACAGATACGCGGCCAGCCGCGGCGACGCGAGCCACGGCGCGCCGCCGGCCGCCTGCGCGAACAGCCGGTAGCAGCGCCACACGAGGCGGTCGGGCGCGAACGGCGAACGCTTGGGGACCGCCATCACGCGGCCGATCTGCGCCCACAGCCATTGCGCGAGATACGTGAACTCGACGTTCGCGCACACGCCGTTGCGCGCGGCGATGTCGAGCTCGAGGCGACGGCGCAGCGCCGCGCTCGGCACGATGACCTGTTGCGGCGCCCACGGGCCGTTGCGGGCCGGGAACGCGGCCAGATCCTCGAGCAGCGCGTCGGCCAGCGTTTCGTGACGATTCGAATAGAAGAGATGGAGCATGAAGCAGGCGTCGGAACCTCGCACCGGCCGGACCGGGCGAATAGGATCACCAAGGATAGCAAATGGACCGCCGCCGCGAACCTCGGCCGGAAAGCCAGGTTTTGCGGACCACGAAATACGATAGACTCGTCGCCAGTCAATACGCCGCCCCGGGCGTCTTCGTCTGTCATTCAGCCCATCGATGCGCTATTCGGTCGAAATCAGAAAGTTTTTCTACAGCCAGTACTTTTTCGGCGGCCTGCGGATCGCGGTCGGCGTCTCGCTGCCGGCCGTGCTGTGCCTGATCGTGTTTCACAACCGCGAACTCGGCTTCACGATCTCGACGGGCGCGCTCGGCGCCTGCGTCGTCGACATGCCGGGCCCGCTCAAGTACAAGCACAACGAAATGCTCGCGTGCAGCGTGATCGGCTTCCTGGCCGCGCTCGCCACCGGCCTCGCCACCCCGAACATCTTCGCGCTGTGGCTCACGATCGTGCCGCTCACGTTCGTGTTGTCGCTGATCGTCGTCTACGGCAACCGCTGGCCGCAGATCAGCTTCGCGACGCTGTTCATGATGGTGATGACGCTCGAGGAGAAGTTCACGCCGCTGCAGGCGTTCATCAACGCCGGCTGGATTCTCGCGGGCGGCCTCTGGTACACGTACTGGGCCACGCTCGTGTCGCAATGGCAGGCACGCCGGATCGAGCAGCAGGCGCTGGCCGAGAGCCTGTTCGCCTGTGCCGACTACCTGCTCGCACGCGCGCAGTTCTACGATCTCGACGCCGATCTCGACGAGTGCTACCGCAATCTGGTCGCCCGGCAGATCACCGCGGTCGAAACGCAGGAGACCGCGCGCGACATCGTGCTGCGCAACCTGCCGAAACTGCGGCGCGGCAAGCTCGATCCCGGCCGCACGGCGATGTACAACCTGTTCATCAACAGCGTCGACCTGCACGAGCTGTTCGTCGGCGCGCACACCGATTACCCGCTGGTGCGCAACACGTTCGGCGGTTCGGATCTGATCATTTTCTACCGCGACCTGATCCGCAAGGCCGCGGCCGATCTCGAGGAGGTCGGCCTCGCGGTGCTCGAGAACCGCGCGCCGCATTCGCACATCAGCGTGAAGGCCGAGCTGCGCGCGATCGAGTACGAGATCGAGCTGATGCGCAAGAAGAACTTCGCGGCCACCAACGCGGAAGCGTATGCGGCCGTGCTCGCGACGTTCCGGCGCATCTGGAGTGCGACGCGCCTGATCGACCGGATGCGCCGCAACCTGTCGGGCCACGCCGATCCGCAGCAAACCGAACTGAAGATCGACAAGGCGCTCACGCGCTTCCTGCAGCGCCGCCGGATGTCGCCGCTGCTGATCTTCTCGAACCTGAACATGCGCTCGCCGAGCTTTCGCCACGCGCTGCGCGTGACGATCGCGGTGGCGGTCGGCTTCTGGATCGGCCGCCTGCTGCCGCTCACGAACGCGTACTGGATCGTGATGACGACCATCATCATCCTGAAGCCCGGCTATTCGCTGACCAAGCAGCGCAACGCGGCGCGTATCGTCGGCACGCTGATCGGCTGCGCGGCGAGCGTCGCGCTGATCTACACGGTCAAGGATACGCACCTGCTGATCGCGATCATGTTCGGGTCGATGGTGATGAGCTACAGCCTGCTGCTGTTCAACTACGCGGCGAGCGTGGTCTTCACGTCGTCATACGTGCTTCTGATGTTCCATCTGCTCGCACCGGGCAGCATGCGGATCATCGGCGAGCGTGCGATCGACACGGTGGTCGGCTGCATGATCGCGATCGCCGCGAGCCGGCTGTTCCCGTACTGGGAATACCGGCTGATGGGCAAGCTCGTGACCGACATGCTGACGTCCACTCGCAAGTATTTCGAGGCCGTGTGGCGCGCCGGGCGCGGCATGTCGCCGCCGCCGGTCCCGGCCGCCGACGGCGCGGCCGTCGTCCCGGGCGTGGCGGCCGTGGTCGAGTCGCCGGCCGCGAGCCTCGACGACGACTATCGCTACCGCCTCGCCCGCAAGGACGTGCACATCGCGTTCGCGAACCTCGGGCAGGCGTTCCAGCGCATGATGATCGAGCCGAAGGCGCACCAGCACTTCGTGCCCGAACTGAACGATCTGCTCGTGCAGACGCACGTGCTCGGCGCGCAGATCACGGCCGCCGCACCGCTGATCCGCACCGCGTGCGCGGCCGATGGCGGCATCCTGCACGACGACGCGCTGCAGCGCGGCCTTGCCGCCGTACTCGACAATCTCGAGAAGGCCGAAGCCGGCGAGCCGCCGCCTGCCGACCAGATCGACGCATCGAAGCAGATCACGCGCGATCTCGACGCCATGGTCGTGTCCGCGGAAAAATCCGATGCGGTCGGCGCCGAGCTCACGCACGACCTGAAGGTGCTCGCGCACCAGTGCAAGCAGATGCTCGCGTCGTCGCTGCTGATCCGCAAGGATGCGAGCGTGATCCGCCTGCCCGCCTGAACCCGAATGTCCGCGCTGGTGGCCCGGCCCGCGCATGCCGCGGATCGGCCACCGGCGCACCGCGATTCAACGATCCCCGAAGCATGACCTGCCTGCTCCATGCGGCCCGCGCCAGTATCGCGCGACCGCCCCATGTCCCATTCCGCTCGCCGCGCCAGTCAGGGAATACCCGATTCCGGTCACCGGGCCTGGCTTGTTATCATTCGTTCACATTCAAGTTGTATAGACAACTTGACGCAGTCGAACCGGCTTCGCTCGCCAGGTTCGTCGCATAACGATATCGGAGACTCGATGAAAAACTTGCAGCGCCACCTGAGCGCGCGGCACATCCGCTTTCTCGCGCTCGGCTCGGCGATCGGCACGGGCCTGTTCTACGGTTCGGCGTCCGCGATCCAGCTCGCGGGCCCGGCCGTGATCCTGGCGTACATCCTGGGCGGCGCGGCTGTCTACATGGTGATGCGTGCGCTCGGCGAGATGGCCGTGCGCGAACCCGTCGCCGGCTCGTTCGGCCACTACGCGACCGAAAACCTCGGCCCGTTCGCGGGCTTCGTCACCGGCTGGACCTACACGCTCGAAATGGTGATCGTCGCGATCGCCGACATCACCGCGTTCGGCATCTACATGGGCTTCTGGTTTCCGGATGTCCCGCAATGGATCTGGGTGCTCGGCGTCGTCGCGGTCATCTGCGGGCTGAACCTGTGCCACGTCAAGGTGTTCGGCGAGCTCGAATTCTGGCTGTCGATCATCAAGGTCGGCGCGATCGTCGCGATGATCGGCGGCGGCGTCGCGATCCTGCTGGCCGGCATGCACTTCGGCCATTCGGCCGATGTCCCGACGTTCGCGAACCTGTGGAACCACGGCGGTTTCCTGCCGAACGGCATTGGCGGGCTGATCGCGTCGCTGTCGGTCGTGATCTTCGCGTACGGCGGGATCGAGGTGATCGGAATGAGCGCCGGCGAGGCGAAGGACCCGGAACGCGTGATTCCGCGCGCGATCAACGCGGTGCCCGCGCGCATCCTGCTGTTCTATGTGCTGACGATGGTCGTGCTGATGTCGATCAGCCCGTGGACGGGCGTCGGCAGCGACGGCAGCCCGTTCGTGCAGATCTTCTCGGCGCTCGGCGTGAAGTCGGCCGCGACGATCCTCAACCTGGTCGTGATCAGCGCGGCGATCTCGGCGATCAACAGCGATATCTTCGGCGCGGGCCGGATGATGTTCGGGATGGCACGACAGGGCCAGGCACCGCGCGTGTTGACGACGACGTCGCGGCACGGCGTGCCGTGGGTCACGGTGCTCGTGATGGCCGGCGCGCTGCTCGTCGGCGTGGTGCTGAACTACCTGATGCCGAAGGATGTGTTCCTGGTGGTCGCCGCGATCGCGACGTTCGCGACCGTGTGGGTCTGGCTGATGATCCTGCTGTCGCAGGTCGCGATGCGTCGCCGCCTGTCGAGCGCCGAAGTCGCCGCACTGAAGTTCAAGGTGCCGCTGTGGCCGGTCGCGCCGGCGCTGACGATCGCGTTCATGGGTTTCGTGATCGTGATGCTCGGCTGGTTCGAGGATACGCGCGTCGCGCTGTATGTCGGCGCGGCGTGGCTCGCGCTGCTCGCGGCCGTGTTCTACACACGGATCCGCCCGAAATTCGCACCTGCGTCACGTTGACGCACGGCTGACCTGAATACGCGGCGCGCCTTCATCGGCGCCCGCTGCTGCCCCGGCTCCGCGCGGCGTCAACCGCGCCGGAAGCCGCGGATGGCCTCCCTTCTCATGCCCCGCGCACGCGGCCCGGCCGGGCCGCGCACCGACACGTCAGTGCGATGCCGCGCTCGCGGCCTCGGCCGGATGGGCTTCGTCGTACGCGCGCTTCTGCGAAATCGCGTTGTACAGGATCGTCCCGATCACGAGCAGCACGGCGACGACGATCAGGATGCTCACGTTGCGGACAGGGTTCTTCTTGCGCTGATCGTTCATGGTCGGTGCGTCTCGTCAAATTCATCGAAGCGGGCATTCTACGCGCTTGCGCCGCCGCTGCGACGCGCCGTTTCCGATCCCCGCCTTCATCGATCCCGCCGCTTTCCGCGAGCTTTCAGTTGGTAATCATTCCCATTTCGATCTAGAATCCGAAGTCTTTCATTTTGTAATATTTTCTTCGTCCACCTGTCCCACCGGAGTCTCCATGTCGAATCCGCGCACCCGCCTGCTGCCGCTCGCCGGCGCCCTCGCCCTGGCTGCGGCCGCTTTCGCGCCGCTTGCCCAGGCAGCCGAGGAAGTGAGCCTGTACACCACCCGCGAACCCAAGCTGATCCAGCCGCTCATCGATGCATTCACGAAGCAGAGCGGCGTCAAGGTCAACACGGTGTTCGTGAAGGACGGCCTGCTCGAGCGCGTGAAGGCGGAAGGCGCGCAGTCGCCGGCCGACGTGCTGATGACGGTCGACGTCGGCAACCTGCTCGATCTCGTCGACGGCGGGCTCACGCAGCCGGTGCGCTCGAAGGCGCTCGACGACGCGATTCCCGCGAACCTGCGCGGCACGAACGGCGACTGGTATGCGCTGTCGCTGCGCGACCGCGTGCTGTATGTCGAAAAGGACCTGAAGGTCGACGCGTTCCGCTATGAAGATCTCGCCGATCCGAAATGGAAGGGCAAGGTCTGCATCCGCTCGGGCCAGCATCCGTACAACACGGCGCTGGTCGCGGCGATGATCGCGCACGACGGCGAAGCCGCGACCGAGAAGTGGCTGCGCGGCGTGAAGGCGAACCTCGCGCGCAAGGCGACGGGCGGCGACCGCGATGTCGCACGCGACATCCTCGGCGGCATCTGCGACGTCGGCCTCGCGAACGCGTACTACGTCGGTCACATGAAGAACGCGGAAGCCGGCAGCGACGCGCGCAAGTGGGGCGACGCGATCAAGGTCGTGCGCCCGACGTTCGCGAACGCGAAGAGCGGCGGCACGCACGTGAACATCAGCGGCGCGACGGTCGCGAAGCACGCGCCGCACAAGGCCAACGCAGTGAAGCTGCTCGAATACCTCGTGTCGCCGGAAGCGCAGGCGCTGTATGCGCAGGCGAACTACGAATACCCGGTGCGCGCGAACGTCAAGCTCGATCCGGTGATCGCGAGCTTCGGTACGCTGAAGGTCGATCCGCTGCCGCTGGTCGACATCGCGAAGCATCGCCAGCAGGCCAGCCAGCTCGTCGACAAGGTCGGCTTTGACAACTGACGCGTCGCCGGCCGGCGCATGCCGCGAGCCATCCCGGCCGCGCCTGCGGCCGCGCGCGGGCAGCCTGTGGCTGCTCGCGGCGCTGGTGATCGCCGCGGCGGTCGCGGCGCCGCTCGCGGTGCTCGTGGCCGCCGCGCTCGATGCCGATCTCGCGCACTGGCGCCATCTCGCCGCATTCGTGCTGCCGCAGGCGCTCGTCAATACGCTGCTGCTGCTCGCGGGGGTCGGCGCGATCGTGTCGATCGTCGGCACCGGCTGCGCGTGGCTCGTCACCGCGTACGATTTCCCCGGCCGCCGGATGCTGACGTGGGCACTGCTGCTGCCGCTCGCGGTGCCCACCTACATCGTCGCATTCGCGTATCTCGACCTGCTGCACCCGATCGGCCCCGTCCAGGGCACGATCCGCTGGTTGCTCGGCTTCGACAGCCCTCGCCAGTTCCGCCTGCCCGACCTGCGCTCGCTGCCCGGCGCGATCTTCGTGCTCGGCTTCGTGCTGTATCCGTACGTGTACCTCAGCACGCGCGCGATGTTCGTCACGCAGTCCGCGAGCCTGCTCGAAGCCGCGCGCACGCTCGGCGCGGGACGCATCGCGACGTTCTGGCGCGTCGTCGTGCCGCTCGCGCGGCCCGCGATCGCGGTCGGCGTGAGCCTCGCGCTGCTCGAAACGCTGAACGACATCGGCGCGTCGGAATTCCTCGGCGTACAGACGCTGACCGTGTCCGTCTACACGACGTGGATCACGCGCTCCGACCTCGCCGGCGCCGCGCAGATCGCGCTGGCGATGCTCGCGATCGTCGTCGGCATGATCGCACTCGAACGCTACGGGCGCCGCCGCCAGCGCTACGCGCACGGCCGGCGCATGCGGCCGGTCTCGCCGCGTCGTCTCACCGGCGCGGCCGCGCTCGGCGCCGCCGCGCTCGGCTGGCTGCCCGTGCTGCTCGGCTTCGGCGCACCGGCCGCGTACCTCGCGGTCGAGACCGGCAAGCGGCTGCATCTCGTCGGCGGCGTGTCCGACCAGTTGATGACGGGGCTCGCGAACACGCTGACGATCGCTACCGCCGCCACGGCCGCGACGCTCGCGTGCGGGCTCGTCGTCGCGTGGGCCGCTCGCGCGCAACGCGACAGCGCCCGTGCGGGCCCTGCCCGCCTGTGTGCGCGGATCGCGAGCCTCGGCTATGCGGTGCCGGGCACCGTGCTCGCGATCGGCCTGCTGATCCCGTTCGCGGCGGCCGACCGGCTGTTCGGCGCGGCGCTCGGCCGCGACGGGCTGCTGCTGATGGGCTCGGTCGCCGCGCTCGTGATCGCGTACACCGTGCGCTTTCTCGCGATCCCGGCCGGCAGCATCGAGGCCGGCCTCGCGCGCATCCCGCCGTCGCTCGAACACGCGGCGCGCTCGCTCGGCGAGACGGCCGGCGGCACGCTGCGCCGCGTCCACCTGCCGCTGCTGCGGCCCGCGCTCACGACGAGCGCGCTGCTGGTGTTCGTCGACGCGATGAAGGAATTGCCGGCCACGCTGCTGCTGCGTCCGCTGAATTTCGACACGCTCGCGACCTGGCTGTATGCGGAAGCTGCACGCGGCACCTACGAAGAAGGCGCGGTCGCCGCGCTCGCGATCGTGCTGGCCGGGCTCGTGCCCGTGATCCTGCTCGCCCGCACCCGTCACAAGATCGGAGCCTGAACCCGTGAACCTGCTTGAACTCGATGATCTCTGCGTCGCCTACGACACGCCGCACGGCCGCCGCATGGTGGTCGACGGGCTGAGCCTCGCGCTGCCGCGCGGTGACATCGGCTGCCTGCTCGGTGCGTCGGGCTGCGGCAAGACGACCGTCCTGCGTGCGATCGCGGGCTTCGAACCCGTGCGCATGGGGCGCATCGTGCTGGACGGCGCGCCCGTCGCGGCGCCGTCGCTCGACGTGCCGCCGGAGCGGCGGCGCATCGGCATGATGTTCCAGGACTACGCGCTGTTCCCGCACCTCAGCGCGGCCGACAACGTCGCGTTCGGCTTGCGGCGCATGCCGAAGGCCGAACGGCGCATGCGGGTCGCCGAAATGCTCGACCTCGTCGGCCTCGCCGATGCCGGCGGCGCCTATCCGCACGAGTTGTCGGGCGGCCAGCAGCAACGCGTCGCGCTCGCCCGTGCGCTCGCGCCGTCGCCGGAGCTGCTGCTGCTCGACGAGCCGTTCTCGAATCTCGACGTCGATACGCGCGAGCGGCTCGCGTTCGAGCTGCGCGACATCCTGAAGCGGACGGGCCACACCGCGATCCTCGTCACGCACAACCAGGCCGAAGCGTTCGCGATCGCCGACCGGATCGGCGTGATGAAGGACGGCCGGCTCGCGCAATGGGACACGCCGTACGCGCTGCACCATCATCCGGCGAGCGCATTCGTCGCGGATTTCGTGCGCCGCGACGCGCTGGCCGACGAACGCGCGCGCGCCCTGGCGCGCGGCCGCTGAAGCAGGCTACGCCGGCTCGGCAAGATCGCGCACGGGCAGCGCGGTCGAATACTTGATCTGCTCCATCGCGAACGACGAACTGACGTCGAACAGCGGCACCGTGCGAATCAGCTGCTTGTAGACGCGGTCGTAGTCGTCGATGCCGGCCACCACGACGCGCAGCAGGTAATCGGTCTCGCCGCTCATCCGGTAGACCTCGACCACTTCCGGCATGTCGCGCACGGCCTGCGTGAAGCGCTGCGCCCATTCCTCGGTGTGCTGGTTCGTGCGGATCGCGACGAACACGGTCGTGCCGACGCCGAGCTTGCGCGGATCGCACAGCGCAACCTGCGCGCGAATCGCGCCGGTTTCCTTGAGCCGCTGCACGCGCTTCCAGCATGGCGTCTGCGACAGGTTCACGCGCTGCGCCAGTTCCGCGATCGGCAGTGTGGCATCCGCCTGCAGCAGTTCCAGCAGCTTGCGATCGATGGCGTCCATTTCTCCAGTCCCTCGTAGATAGAAATTTATTCTATTCATCTTGCACAACGGGGAACAATATGAAAACGGCTTCCGTGCGTCGACCGGTATAAATACCAATCCTGAACGATTCCGCCGCCAACCTTTCGTCGCCAAACGAAACAGGCGACTCCGCCCGTCAAGGTGGAGTCGCCTGAAATCGCTGCGCGCTGCAGCCTGCCGGCAGCGTTCCGGCCGGGCCGGCGCGCATGCGCCGCCGGCCGTCGCGCCGCTCAATACGCGACCGTCGCGATCTCGCGCACGAAGCTGTCCTGCTCGAGCGCGTCGACGAACGCGACTGCATAGTCTTCTGCCGAGATCTTGCTGTTGCCCTGCGCGTCCACGATCAGCTTGCCCACGCCCGTGCGGAACGTGCCCGTGCGCTCGCCCGGCGCGATCAGCGCAGCCGGCGCGAAGAAGGTCCAGTCGAGATCGGCGACCGTCTCCAGGTAGTCGAACGCGTCGCGGTGCGCGAGCGCGACCGCCTTGTACGCGTCCGGGAAACCTTCGGTGTCGACGAGCTGCTTGCCCGGCGCGACTTCGAGCGAGCCGGCGCCGCCGACCACGACGAGACGCTTCAGGCCGGCCTGGCGCGTGCCGGCGACCAGCGCCTTCGCAGCCGCGACGACCTTCGCCGCGTCGTCCTGCTTCGGGCCGTACGCGCTTGCGACGACGTCGTGGCCCGGCAGCGCGGCCGCGATGCTGGCCGCGTCGAACAGGTCGGCCGCCTTCGCGGTGATGCCGTCGCCCGATGCGCCCGGATGGCGCGACAGCGCGGTCACGCGATGGCCGCGTCGCACGGCTTCCGCCGCGATGCGCGAGCCGATCATGCCGGTGGCGCCGAACAGCGCGATATTCAAGGAACGTTGCGTCATGACGATTCTCCAGTAAGAAAAATATGTAACACAATTAATTACACATAAGACCGAAAAAAACGGGGCGAAGCCCCCGTTGCACCGGACACCGCGCCGCGCGCCGTCCGGCTTCCTGCCTTGCCTGCTGCCGGCTATCTGCCGGCGGCGCGTGCTGCCTGTTGCGTGCGCTGCTCGAGATCCAGCATGTCGGCCGTCACGTCGACGAGCGTGCGCGTGGCGAGCGATGCCTCCATCGCGCGCTGCGCATCGCCGATATAGCCGGTCAGCACGCCCTGGATGTGCCGCCCGACGAGGCACGCGGGATTCGGTGCCTCGCGATGCAGCGCGAACAGCTGCGCATCGTCGACCGCGCGATACACGTCGAGCAGCGTGATCTCGCCGGGCTCGCGCGCCAGCAGCGCGCCGCCGCCGGCGCCGAGCTGCGACGTGGTCAGCCCCGCGGCTGCCAGCATCGACAGCAACCGGCGAATCAGCGCCGGATTCGTATTCACGCTGCCCGCGATGATGTCGGACGACAACGGCACGCCTTCCTGCATCGACAGCAAGGCGAGCACGTGGACGGCAAACGCGAACCGGCTGCTGGTATTCATTGCTCACTCACTCGGCGACGCCGGTCCGACCCGCAACCGGCGACATGTGTAACCATGATAATTACATTTTGCGGATCGTGCAAGCCCGCGTCATTCGCCGCTGGCGGGCTTGGCACCCGACGCGTTCTGCTGGCTCCACTGCTGGAGCTTCTTGCCGGCTTCCGCGATCTTCGCGCCCGCTTCGGAAGCCGCATGCGCGACGACCGCGGAAGCAGCCGCGTCGATCTGCGCCTGCGCGGCCGACGCGATGCCGCTCGCGGACAGCGGCGGCACGGCCGACGCCGCGGATGCAATGCCGGCCTTTGCGGCATTGATCTGCTGGTTGACGGTGCTCGCGACCTGATCGAGCGCCTTGGCCGCATTGTTCGCGGCATCGGCGGCCGCGCTCGCGGCCGTATCGGGTTGGGCGACCGGCGTGCCGGACTTCTCGCAGCCCGCGAGCAACAGCAGCGCGCCGGCGGCCACAGCCGCCAGCACGGACCCGGGCACGCGACGCGCCCGCGATGTCTTCATGTTCATCAGCAATCTCCGGCCGCGCATCGCACAGCCTTATGGTGGGTTGGACCGGTGTCGATGATACCGCCTGTGGAACAGGCCAAATAACGACCCGTTATTAAAAATGCCTTTCAATTTCGGATTCGTCTGATTCAATCGCAGGCGCTACATCACTAAAGTGGGCACGCTCCAATCCGTTTCGTATGTGTCCCCTTTTTCTTATGGCTTTCCTCGTCGACTGGTTCATCGTCCTGGCCGCGCTGCTGGCCGCCACCCTGTTCCTGTGCCTGCGCGCGCCGTCGGCGCGCCGCCTGGCCGAATCCGGACGCCCGCGCCGCGTCGCGTCCGCGCGCCTGCTCACGCAGGCCGTGATCGGTTTCTGGACGGCCGCGCTGATCGTCGCGGAAGGCATCCTCGGCGCCGACGGCGACGGCCAGTCGCTTGCGGGCTTCGCGGCCCTCGCGTTCGCCGCGCTCGGGCTGTCGACCGTCGCCGCCTACTGGTCCGCATGCGCGCTGCGGCTGCGCCGGCCTCCCGCGCTGTTCGCCCGCCACTGACGCGCCAGGTCGGTGCGCATCGGCGCCTCTGCGCACCACGCCGCATCACCTCGCCCGCACAACGCACCAGTTCAGCACACGCCGCACCATGCGCGTGCACCGCTTGTGGTCGCCGGTCGCCTCCGGCCACGCCCCCATCCCGTGCACGATTCACCGGAATACCGCACCGCACGGCACCAAAGCACCAACTGCACGCAGCCGTTCACCAAGTTGGCTCGATACTTGCGTTCCTTGCCCGTTTTTTGCGCAAGGAAGCCACGGCATGGATGGTCTGAAATCCGGCGTCGATACACTGTTCCTGTTGATCGGCGCCGTCATGGTGCTCGCGATGCACGCGGGCTTCGCATTTCTCGAACTCGGCACGGTCCGCAAGAAGAACCAGGTCAACGCGCTCGTGAAGATCCTGGTCGACTTCTCGGTGTCGACGCTCGCGTATTTCTTCATCGGCTACACGATCGCCTACGGTGTCGAGTTCTTCGACGACATCGGCACGCTGTCGCAGCACAACGGCTATGCGCTCGTGCGCTTCTTCTTCCTGCTGACCTTCGCGGCGGCGATTCCCGCGATCGTGTCCGGCGGCATCGCCGAGCGCGCGAAGTTCAACCCGCAGCTCGTCGCGACGCTGATCATCGTCGGTTTCATCTATCCGTTCTTCGAGGGCATCGCGTGGAACGAGCGCTTCGGCGTACAGGCCTGGCTCACGCACGCGTTCGGTGCGCCGTTCCACGATTTCGCCGGCTCGGTCGTCGTGCACGCGTTCGGCGGCTGGGTCGCGCTGCCGGCCGTGCTGCTGCTCGGCGCGCGCCACGGCCGCTATGCGAAGGACGGCCGGATCGCCGCGCACCCGCCGTCGAACATCCCGTTCCTCGCGCTCGGTGCATGGGTGCTCGCGGTCGGCTGGTTCGGCTTCAACGTGATGAGCGCGCAGACGCTCGACAAGATCAGCGGCCTCGTCGCCGTGAACTCGCTGATGGCGATGGTGGGCGGCACGCTCGCCGCATGGATGGCCGGCCGCAACGACCCGGGCTTCACGTACAACGGGCCGCTCGCCGGCCTCGTCGCGGTATGCGCGGGCTCCGACGTGATGCATCCGATCGGCGCGCTCGTCACGGGCGCGGCCGCCGGCGCGCTGTTCGTCGCGATGTTCACCTGCGTGCAGAACCGGTGGCGCATCGACGACGTGCTCGGCGTGTGGCCGCTGCACGGCATGTGCGGCGCGCTCGGCGGCCTCGCGGCCGGCGTGTTCGGCCTGCCTGCGCTCGGCGGCCTCGGCGGCGTGTCGTTCCTGTCGCAGCTCGTCGGCACGCTCGGCGGCATCGCGATCGCCACCGCGGGCGGCACGCTCGTCTACGGCGCGCTGAAAGCGACCGTCGGACTGCGCCTCGACCGCGAAGCCGAGTTCGACGGTGCCGACCTGTCGCTCCATCGCATCTCGGCGACGCCCGAGCGCGATTGATTCGCTATTCGCCGACGAACACCCGACGCATCATTACGTTTTCAATTCAAAAAACTTTCATCTAGCGTCCTTACACTTCGGTCCAGTTTTCAATTTGCCTTCGCGAAGCTTGCCGACCGCCTGCTTCGCGACGGCCATTCCTCCAACAACTGAAACTGGACTCCACATGCCCGCGTTGCCCAATGCTGCCCGTCGTCAGGCCCTGAAGATCCTTGCCGGCGCGCCGATGCTTCCCCTTTCCGGTCTCGCGCTGCCGGCCCTGCTGACGGGTTGCGGCGGCGACGACAATCCCGCATCGACGCCGGCCCCGGTGGCCGCCGCCTATACGTCGGCCGCCTTCTCGGCGATGGCCGCGCCGACGCTCGACAATGCAGCCGCGATGGCCACGACGACGGTCGGCTCGACGCTGTCGGTGTCGTTCTCGGACGGCTCGTCGCGCAACTTCAAACTCGCGTACCGGCCGTTCTTCGTGACGGGCGACATGGTGCCGGACGGCAAGGGCGGCACGACGCTCGCGGGCGGCTACTACGACATCAACAACCAGCCGATCATCGATCGCTCGATCGCCGGCAAGGAACGCCAGTTCTATTCCGACTGCCCGGACGGCAGCTCGCTGCTGACGCTGAAGAACGCGAACGTGCCCGGCGTGAAGGGCAACACGGTGTTCGCGGTCGTGCAGTTCGAATACACGACGCGCGACCAGGCGAGCGCGTCGCAGTACGGCCAGCTGCCGTCGCCGATCGCGGTGCTCTCGCTCGACCAGGATCCGGCCACCGGCGCGCTGAAGGTCGTGAAGTACCACAACGTCGACACGTCGAAGGCGCATGGCCTGTGGATCACCTGCGGCGCGAGCCTGTCGCCGTGGGGCACCCACCTGTCGAGCGAGGAATACGAGCCGGACGCGACGAAGGCTGCCACCGACGCGCAGTTCAAGGCGTTCAGCAAGAACACGTTCGGCGACGAGACGAAGGCGAACCCCTACCACTACGGCCACCTGCCCGAGATCACCGTGAACCCGGACGGCACGGGCACCGTGAAGAAGCACTACTGCCTCGGCCGCATCTCGCACGAGCTGATCCAGGTGATGCCGGACCAGCGCACGGTGATGATGGGCGACGACGCGACCAACGGCGGCCTGTTCATGTTCGTCGCCGACAAGGCGGCCGACCTGTCGGCGGGCACGCTGTACGTCGCGAAGTGGACGCAGACGTCGTCGGCCGGCGCCGGCACCGCGACGCTCACGTGGATCAGGATCGGCCACGCGACCAGCAGCGAGATCGAAGCGCTCGCGAACACGCTGAAGGCGTCGGACATCATGGACCTGGTGACCGCCGACCCGAACGACGCGAGCTACACGAAGATCCACTTCGGCGGCAAGTTCAACTGGATGCGCGTGAAGCCGGGGATGGAAAAGGCGGCCGCATTCCTCGAGACGCACCGCTACGCGGCACTGCTCGGCGGCAGCATGGCCTTCACGAAGCTCGAGGGCACGACGGTGAACGCGAAGGACAAGATCGTCTACACGGCGATGTCGCGGATCGAGACGTCGATGGTCAAGGGCAACGCGGTGTCGCGCGACGTCGCGGTCGACAAGAAGATCGCCGCGGGCGCCGTCTACGCGCTGAACCTGAAGGCTGGCCAGCGCGACACGACGGGCGGCACGATCGACAGCGAATGGGTGCCGGTCGACATGGGCGCGCCGGCCGCGCTCGTCGGCGAGGATCTCGCCGCGGCCGACGGCCTCGGCAACCTCGCGAACCCGGACAGGATCGCCAACCCGGACAACCTGAAGTTCTCCGAAAAGCTGCGCACGCTGTTCATCGGCGAAGACTCGGGCATGCACGTGAACAACTTCCTGTGGGCGTACAACGTCGACACGAAGTCGCTCTCGCGCGTGCTGTCGTGCCCGGCCGGCGCGGAATCGACGGGCCTGCACGCGGTCGACGAGATCAACGGCTGGACGTACATCATGAGCAACTTCCAGCACGCCGGCGACTGGGAGTCGCCGCTGCACGACAAGGTCAAGCCGACGCTCGATCCGCTCGTGCGCGCGAACTTCAAGGACCGCTTCGGCGCCAGCGTCGGCTACCTGACGGCCGAGCAGACCAGCATCAAGCTCGCGAAGGCCTGACCCGCGGCACCGTGGGGCCGCGTGCCCCTGGCGCGCATTCTTCATCACGTTTCATTCGTCGGCGCTCCACGCCGTTTGATGCGCGATGCCCGTGACGGGCGTCGCGCTTTTTTGCGTGTGGCCAGCGCGTCAATGCAGGCCGGCCGGGCTCCGCCCCGGCAGCGCACCGCCCGGAAAACCGGACAGGCTCGGCGCACTGGCCGACAGCGCCGGCGACGCCGGCGACGCTTCGTCGGCCGATGCGGCCAGACCAGGGGCGAGGTAAAGAAACTTCCATTGCCGATAGGTTTCGATGCCCTCGAAGTCCCTATATCGCTCCGGAAATCCCGCGCGCTTGATCGGCGCCCCGTCCGAGCTGCTGGATACGCCGTAGAAGCGGTCGGCCCGCCACAGGAACGACCAGTCGTTCTTGCCGCTGACCGGATCCGGATACGCGCGGCGCAAATGATGCATGGGTATTGCGAAGCGGGTATCGTCCAGCAGGTCGTCGACCGTTTGCGGATACACGCGCCCGACACGGTAGTACCCGACGATGGCCCTGCGGTACTGGTCGCCGACGAACAGCAGTTGCCGCTCCTGCTCGCGGCGCCGCTGCAGCGACCAGACGTCCAGCGCGCCGGCCAGCGCGATCGACATCAGCATCAGCGCGATCAGCAGCGCAAGCAGCACCAGCCCGCGCTGCCGCCCGCGGCGGCGGCCATGCGGCGCGCGCGCGACGTGGCGCCTGGCCCGCTTCATTTCGCCGCCCCAGCCGCAGCCGTTGCCGTTGCCGCGACGCCCGGCGGCACGCCCTGCGTGCTGCTCGCGGGCCCGACGTCGTACACGCCCGGCTTGGTCTCGTCCGGCGACGCAAGCGTCGCCCATTTGTCGTCGCCGTTGACCGGATCGACCGGCACCGCGCGCAAATAGTGCTTCGCGACCAGTTCGTCGAGCGTCTCGGGATACTGCCCGTTGTCGCCGTAATACTGGTCGATCGCGTTGCGCATCACCGCGAGATTCTGCAGTCTCACCTGCTCCTTGCCGCGCTCGATGCTGTGCATGTAGCGCGGCACGGCCAACGTCAGAAGCAGTCCGATGATGGCCATCACGACCACGATTTCGATCAGCGTAAAGCCGCGGATCCTGCGGATGCAAGCGGGTTTCATGATGAATCGTCACCACTGTTTGTACGGAATGCCGTTGATGCCGATACGCGCCGATTTCGACGTCACGTCGAACACGTCCTTGCCGGGCTCGAAGCCGCCGGGGGGCCCGTCGACCGCCGGGTCCGGCGGCGTGCCGTACGCACGCACGTCCCAGGTGTCCTCGTCCGCCGTATCGGGGTCTCCATTGAAGAACGGATCGCGCGGCACGCGGCGCAGGAACATCACCAGGCCGCCCTTTGGGTCGCGGACGTTTTTCACGCCCGTCACGAGCACGGTCAGCGACGGCGGATAGCCGGACGCTTCCGCCTCCTTCTCGATCTGCCCCGCATCGCTCGCGTCCTTGTACGCATCGAGCGCGGTGCGGATCTCGCGCAACGCGGCACTCAGCGCCTGCTCCTTCTGCCGCTGCACGATCAGTTCGGAGAACGGCATGATCGCGAGCGCGAGGATCGCCACGAGCGCGAGCGTGATGACCATCTCGATCAACGTGAAGCCGCGCAGGCCCACGCGGCCGACACGGCCGACGCGAATCGCTGCGTTGCGCGCGGCCACGGCTCACTTCCCGACCGGGCGAAGCGGGTTTTCGCTCGGTATGTCGCCCGCGGGCATCTGCAGCGTCGGGGGCGGGGCCGCCGGTGCGGGGGCCGGTGCATTGGCCGTCGCGGCAGCCTGCTCGGCCGGCGCAGGTGACGCAACCGGCGTCACGGAGGTGCCCGGCGCGGGCGCGACTTCATTGCCCGCCGGTGCGGCCGGCTGCTCCGCCGCGGCTGTCCCGCCGGCCCCGGCGGCCGGCGCGGGGAGCGCCGGCTGGGGCCGCGAGAACCGCCCGCCGTACGGTTCAGGCGGCGGCGTCGTGCGCGGGGCGGCCGGCAGCTGCCCGAACGCGCCGGTCCCCGGCGACGCTTGCGTGCGGTTCGCCGCGGCCTCCAGCGGCGACGGCGCCGCGCGACCCGAGGTCCCGCCGCCCACGCTGCCCGGAACGACCTTGGCCTCCGGCGCCGCGGGCGCCGCCTCCGCGCTCAGCATCACCGGATCGAGTCGCAACTGGTCGGCGTGCACGTTGACGTCGGTGCCCGACCACACTTCCTGCGTGTCCGCATCGGCCGCCACTTGCGGCCGGACGATATGCGGCGTGATCTGCAGCACGATCTCGGTCTTCTTGTGATCGCCGCCGTGATCCGAGAACAGGCGGCCGAGCACCGGCAACTGCCCGAGACCCGGCACCTTGTTCGCATTGCGGCGGTCCTCGTCCGAAATCAGGCCGCCCATGATCTGCGTTTCGCCGTCCCGAAGCCGCAGGCTGGTCGACGCACTGCGCGTACCGATCTGATAGGCGAGCGAGCTCAGTCCCTGAGAGTTGCCGCTCGAGATCGTGTTGGTGATATTGCTGACTTCGAGGTTCAGCTTGATGCCGACGTCGCCGTCGCGATAGACCTGCGGCTCGACCTCGAGCTTGATGCCCACGTCGAGGTACTGGATCATCTGCGTAAACGACGGGCCGCTGGTGCTCGGCGTGCTCGAGCTCGAAATCACCGGCACCTTGTCGCCGATCATGATGCGCGCCTTCTCCTTGTTGCGCGCGCGGATGCGTGGGCTCGCGAGCAGGTTCGCGTCGGTATCGGTCAGCTTGAAGTCCGCGGTGGCCGACAGGCCGCTGACGTTCAGCGCATTGACGGGCAGATGGTGCAGCACGCCCCACGTACTGGCCGAGCTGGGGGTCGACACCGTAAAAGAGCTGGGCCAGTTGATGCCCAGTTGCGACATCCGGTCATGCGACACCTCCAGCACCTCGACCTCGAGCATCACTTCCGGCTCCGGCAAGTCCTGGGCGGCAATCATCTCCTCGGCGACCTTGATCATGTCCGGCGTGCCGCGGATCGTCACCGTGTTCGCGCGCTCGTCGATCACGGCCTCCTTCACCTTCAACAGGCTCTTCAGGAGCGACTGGACCTGCTTCGCGTCTACGTTCGACAACTGGAACGTACGCACCTTGAGCTCCTGGTATTCGAGCTCCTTGGCCGGCGTCGCCGGGTAGATGAACAGCGTGTTCGCGTTCATCTGCTTCTTGTCGAGCTGGTTCTGCAACAGGATCATGTCGACCGTGTCCTGCAGCGATGCGTTCTGCACGAAGATCGTCGTCTTCAGATCGGCACGCACGTCACGATCGAAAATGACGTTCAGCCCGGACGTCCGCGACAAGGCCTCGAACACCATCCGCACGTTCGCGTCGCGAAACTGCAGCGACACCGGCGTGCGCATGATCGACGACGCCGCGAGCTTGTCGTCGCGATCCGCATGTTGCTGGCGGCGCTTTTCGTCGAGCTCCGCCTGCATCTGCGCCGCCATCGTGTTGGCCGGATCCTCGACCAGCACGCGATGCACGCGTTCGGCCGCCTGCGCGTACGAACCACGCTTCATCATGCGGTCGGCTTCCTGCAGGATCGCAAGATGCTTGCGGTCCTGGTCGATCATCGTGCCGATCCGGCGCGCGCGCTCGCTGGCGGGATCGAGTTGCTTCGCCATGTAGACGGAGCGCGCCGCGTCGTCGAACTCGTTCTTCTGGCGAAACGCGTCCGCATTGTCGAGCAGCTCGTCGACGGCATCCTTGCGGTCATGCAATGCGTCGATCTTCACCTGCGCATTGGTCGGATCGTCGTGCAGGTTCGGCACATGCGCACAGCCGCCGCAGGCGAGCAGCGCCACGGCGATCGCCAGCGCGCGTTTCGTCGCGCACCGGTTGAACGGCGGTACCGATCGCGCATCGGCCGTGGGGGCGGAGCAAAGGCATGTCGACCGGCCGTCGTCCCCGTCGCGGCGCGCATCCCGTGTGCGTATGGTTTTCATTTACTTTCCTTCCACTGGAATGAGCACCATCTGGACCTGGTTCAGCGGCAGATAGGTGAGCACCACGTTCGATTCGGATACCGAATCGACCCGATACTGGCCGCCGATCACGTCACCCGGCGAAACGATCAGCAACTGGTCTCCGTTGCCGAGAAACACCTGCGGCTTCGCCGCCTTGGCATCCTGCTGGCCGAGATAGACGAACGGCACCGGTGGCGCGGTCGGCGGCGCCGGACGCGTTTCGGGCGGTGGCGGCACGACGGGCGGCGGCGGCAGCCACGACGACGCCGTGAATGGATCGTGTGCGGCTTCGACCGACACAGGCGTACGCAACGCAGCGAGCTTGTCGCGCGGGGTCGCCGCCGCTGCATGCGACGCAGGCGCGGGCGCCGCGGCATGAGAGGCCGGCGCGACGCGCGCGCGGGCCGGCGCGGGCGCCACACGCGCACCGTCGTGATGGACCACGACGCTCGCAGCAGGCGATACCGGTTGCTGCATCGCCGCCACCAGCACGCGATATCCGGCACCGGCGGCGACGAGGCAACCCAGCGCGAGTGCGAGTGCCAGTCGATGGCGCGAAGCAGGCTTCATGACGGCGGAGATCATGGCTGGGCGCTCCGATAGACGAGCTCGAAACGCACGCGCGCGTCGAGAATGCTGCTGCCCACCGCGGGACGTTCGACGTGGATTTCCTGCAGCGCCGCGTTCGGCACGTTGTTCAGCACCGACGCGAGAAAATGCCGGATCGCGCCGTACTGATCCTTCACGGGCAGCAGCACCTGGTAGCGCGCGAAGCGTCCGCCCGACTCCGTCGTCATCTGGTACTCGGCGGACCCGAGTGTCAGATGGCTGTCGCGCGCCTGTTCGAAGATCGATGCGATGTCGTCCGCGCTTTGCGACGAAGCCGGAAAGAGCAGCGGCAGCGCGTCGAGCGTGGTCGCATCCGCGGCCGTGTCGCGCACCTCGGCAGGACGATGGCCGCGGGCAGCGCGCACCACCCCGGCCGGCGCCAGCATCGCGCGCGTGTCGGACTCGACGCCCGCGATCGCCGCACACGTGATGCCGGCGGCGCCGAGCATCAGCAGCCCGGCGAGGCCCGGCAGGCCGAATGCGCGCCGCCACTCGAAGCGAAGCGTGAGCAGGCGGTCCGCGAAGCGATCGGCTTTCATGATTTCCTCCAGACGGCCGTGATCTGGAAACGCACCGGCTTGCCCGCCACGTTCTCCTCGACGAGATGGCCGTTGAGCGTCGCCTCGCGCAGCACGACGCTCGTCTGCAAATACTTCAGGTACGCGATCATCGCGTCCGGGTCCTTCGCTTCGGCCGTGATGCGAATCTGGCCCTGCGCGGGATTCTGGTCGATGCCGATCAACGCGACGTCATGGCCCGGATAGTCCTCGACGATCGAGAAGAGCGTCTGCCATGGCACGGTCAGTTCGCGCAGCACGGCCTGGCTCTGCTTTTCCGCGAGCTTGGCAGCCGCGGTGGGCGGCGCTTTCGCGACGTGTTGCTGCACGAACATGCGATGCTGGACGACCGCCAGGCTGTCCCTGACGCGATCGTTCTCCGCGTACGCGTACCAGAGCCGGACGGCGCACGCGCCCCACAGCAACGCGGCGATACCGAGGAGAATCGCGCCGCGGGTGCCGATGCGCGAGCGGCGCCGGCAAAAATCGATGTCGAGCGTGCGGATCATGGCGCGTACTCCAGCAACCGGCGCGCGGGCGAACCATCGAGCGCAGCGCGGCCCGGCAGCGCGACCGCCGCGAAACGCGCGTCGAACGGCGCGGCATCCATGTCGACGCCGGACAGATAGACCTTGCAGGCATCACGCTTCAGGCCCGTGCGCATCGCCGAGCGCTCGAACAGCTGCTCGGCGAGCTCGGCAAGCCGCGACGCGTCGCCGGACTCGCCCGGAAAGAGGCGCTGCGTGTCGTACGCGACCCACTCGCCGCGCTCGATCATGACCGCCTGCAGCAGCGCTTCATCGACGACGAGCAGCATCGCGTCGCCGTCCGGCTTCAGCGCGAACCGGTTGAGCGTCTCCGGAAGTGCCGCGCGCAGGCAGCAGATTCGCACGTCGCCGGACGCGCCCGTACCGAGAATGCCGTCGTACAGCGTGCGCGGCAGCGCGCTGGCGAAGAGCGCACGGCCGCCATGCCGCACGTCGAAGCGCGCGACCAGCGACTCGGCGGCGACGCCGTACGTGTCGGAGAAATGCGCGAGTGCGATTTCCTCGAGCTCGCGGGCGTGCAGCGCGCGGAAGTCTCCGCGCAGGATCGCATGACAACACCAGAAGTCGTCGAGCACGACGTGCGCGCCGCGCGCCGGCGCCCGCTTCGCGCCAGCATCGGCATCGGCATCGGCACCGAGCGCAGGAGTCAGCGCGGCACGCAGCGCGTCGAGCATCCCCGCCTCGCTGCCGAACTGGTCGTCGGGAATGACGACGCTCAGCGGCTCGGCGACGAACCCGCGACGGCCCAGCCGCCACGGCGCGCGCATGCGGACGCCGACGACGATCTCGCGCGTACCGACGCCCACGGCAAGCGATTCATTCGACCATGGTGACACGATTGATCTCCTCGAGCGTCGTTTCGCCGCGCTTCACCAGGTCGAGCGCCGACGCCCGCAACGTCGTCATCCCGTAGCGCAGCGCCGCGGCCTTGATATGTCCGAGCGGTGCGCGCTCGGACAGCAGTTGCCGCAGTTCGTCGTTCATGCGCAGCGCCTCCGCGATCGCCCGCCGGCCGCGATAGCCGCTGCCGCGGCACATCGCACACCCGGTACCGCGTCGAAACAGGTAGCTGCCGGCCGTATCGGGGTCGATGCCCGAACGGACGAGCGCATCCGCGTCCACCGTGTCCTCGTCGAGACAGTCCGTGCAGCACTGGCGCAGCAGCCGCTGCGCGATGACGCCGTTCAGCGCCGATACGAAGCTGTACGGATCGACCTCCATGTTCGTGAACCGGCCGATCACGTCGAACACGTTGTTCGCATGCACGGTGGTAAACACCTGATGGCCGGTCAGCGCCGCCTGCACGGCGATCTGCGCGGTTTCGGGATCGCGGATTTCGCCGACCATGATCTTGTCCGGGTCGTGCCGCAGGATCGACCTCAAGCCGCGCGCGAACGTCAGGCCCTTCGCCTCGTTGACCGGGATCTGCAGGATCTCGCCCAGCTGGTACTCGACCGGATCCTCGATCGTCACGATCTTCTCGAGCCCGTTGTTGATTTCGGTGAGGATGGCGTAAAGCGTCGTGGTCTTGCCGCTGCCGGTGGGGCCCGTGACGAGCAGCATGCCGTACGGCATCGACGCGACCGACCGCATGAAGCGCGTGTCGGCCGGCTGGAACCCGAGCGCCTCGAGCGTCAGGCCGCCCGACGCCTGCGAAAGCTGATAGCGGTCGAGAATCCGCAACACCGCGTCCTCGCCGAACTGGTTCGGCATGATCGACACGCGGAAATCGATCTCGCGTCCCGCGTACATCGCCTTGAAGCGCCCGTCCTGCGGGATGCGGCGCTCCGCGATATCGAGCTCGGAGATCACCTTCACGCGCGACAGCACCTGATCCGCGACGTCGCGGCCCTCCACGCGCCCCACCACCGTCAGCACGCCGTCGACGCGGCACTTGATCATCAGGCCGGCCGCCCTGCATTCGAGGTGGATGTCGCTCGCCAGCATCTTGAGCGCATCGTAGATCGTCGAGTTGAGCAGGCGCACCACCGGGCTGTCGTCGTTGCTGATGCCCTGCAGCGTCAGCGCGAGCGACGCCGGATCGGGCGCGCACTGGATCGGGTCGTCGAACGCGAGCGAATCCATCGCGCGGATGTCCTTCTCGCGCACCGCAAGATACGCGCTCAGGTCGCCCGCGCTCGCGAGCGCCCATCCGTACGGCAGTGCCGGGTGCGCACGCATCCGGTGTTCCACCCAGCCGCGCGTGCGCGCATCGAGCGGATCGGCGATCGCGAACAGCAGCGCGCCGCCGTCGGGATCGCGCAGGCACACGCAGAGACGCGCCATCGCCTCGACGAACGGCACGAGCTCGAAATCCGGCTCCAGGCGGTTCAGCTCGCGGATGCCGATCGGCTTCATCCGGAACTGCGTGGCAAGCCGTTCGCGGATGTCGTCCGCGCCGAGCGCCGTGTGCGCCGCCAACGCCTCGAGTGCGCGAATGCCGGACCCGTGGCGTTCGCCGAGCGTGCGAAGCAAGTCGCGCAGGCCGGCATCCGCGTCGGGATCGGGATCGAGGGGATAAGTGACGATGTCCACGTGCGTCTCCTGGACGGTCTACTGAATGCTCGATGCGATCTCGAAGATCGGCATGTACATCAACACGACGATGCCGCCGATCACCACGCCGATCACGATCATCATCGCGGGTTCGATCAGCCGCGAAATCAGGTCGATCGTGCGCGACACCTGCGCTTCCTGGAATGCGGCGATCCGGTCGAGGACGGGCCCGAGCCCGCCGGTCTTTTCGGCCACCGTCAGCAGGCGATAGCCGATCGCGTTCGCGAGGCCGGCCTGCTGGAACGCATCGGACATCTTTGCGCCGTTGCGGATCTGCTGCAGCGCGGCTGCAAGCGCGGCCTGATCCGCGCGGCCGACCAGGCCGCGGGCGAGGTCGAACGCGCGAATGGCGGGAATGCCGCCATCGACCAGCATCGCGGTCGTGCGATAGAACTGCGACTGGCGAAACACGCGGAAGTGTTGCCCGATGCCGGGCAGCGCGAGCAGCCGGTCGGCGATCCAGATCCGCAGGGCCGGCCGCCGCAGCGCGACGCCGGCGGCGACCGCCAGCACGGCCAGGCCCGCCGCCAGCCCGGCGCCGTGCGCGTGCACCATGCTGCCCCACGCCATCAGCAGCCGCGACATCAGCGGCAGTTCGCGCCCGCTGTGTTCGAGCAGCGTGGCGAACCGCGGCACCACGAAGCCGAGCAGGAACAGCACGACGGCCGCGCCGACGAACAGCAGCACCGTCGGGTAGATCGCCGCCGACACGACCCGTGCGCGCAGCTCCCGCAGCGTCGCGCTGTTGGCCGAATAACGCGTGAGGCTGTCGGCCAGTCCGCCGGTCTGCTCGCTCGCCTTCACGCACGCCACCAGCACCGGCGGAAAGATCGGGCTCGCGTGCTCGAGCGCCATCGACAGCGACTGCCCTTCCTCGAGATGCCGCAGCAGGTCGTGATACACCTGCGCGGACGCTTCGCGCCGGGTGCTGCCGCCGAGCGTGCGCAATGCGTCGACGAGGCCGACACCCGCATCGAGCAGGGCCGCGAGCTCGCGCGCGAACATGTCGACGTCGAAGCGCGCACGCGGCATGCCGAACCGGTTCGCGCCGCGCCGCTGCCGCGCGGCGTCCGCGTTGACCGACACGACACGCAGGCCGCGCGCGCGAGCGAGCGATGCGGCGTTCGCCGGCGAATCGCTGTCGATCCGCAGCGTCTGCACCGAGCCGCTCGTATCGAATACCCGCAGCACGAATTTCACGTCGACTCTCCTTGCGGCCTGCTCATGCCGTGCACACTGGCCACGCCCCTACCACGACGAGATCGTCACGTTCTCGCCGGTACCGCCGCCGCGTCCGTCCTTGCCGAGCGAAAACAGGTCGTAGTCGCCGTGTTCGCCTGGTGAACGATACTGATAGGGCCGATCCCACGGATCCACCGGGACGGCCTTCTGCAGATAGGGGCCGCTCCACCGCGCCGCGCTTTGCGGTTTGTTCACGAGCGCGTCGAGCCCTTCCTCGGTGGTCGGATACGAACCGACGTCGAGCCGGTATTGATCCAGCGCCTGGCCGAGCGACACGATCTGCGCACGCGCGATCTTCACGTTCGACTTGCCGACCTGTTCGAAATACCGTGGCGCGACGAGCCCCGCCAGCAACCCGATGATGACCATCACGACGAGCAGTTCGAGCAACGTGAAGCCGCGGCTCGCGCATGCACGGCACACGCTTCGTTCGTCGCGCGGCCGCCGGCCCGGCCCGCCGGCCGGTATCGAGGACGATTCATGGCTCACGGCTTCCCTCCCTGTATCGACCCGCGGCGTCGGCGCTGCCGATGCCGTTGATTGCATTCTTGTTCACGCCGGTACGCGCCAGAAGTAGGAGGTGCCGTCCATCCCCATGGGTAGATCCCCCCCAGTTGGGCAACGTGCCGATGGAGGGGATTCACACATGGTCGTCGTCGTTCAGCGCGAGCACGCCGATGTCGATCGCGAAGTGAACCAGGCCGGTCAGGTTGGCGATGCCGAGCTTGCGCATCAGATTGGCGCGGTGCTTGTCCACGGTTTTCGGACTGACCTTCAGGCACTCGCCGACCTGCCGGCTCGTGTGCCCCTCGACGACGAGGCGCAACACCGTGCGCTCGCGATTGGTCAGCGCACTCCACAGGCGCGCCTTGTGCGCGTTCGCGTCGCGCAACCCCTGCAGGCCGACGCGGGCGCGATAGGCGTCGAGGCTGACCACGCACTTGCCCTGCATCACGAAGCGCATCTCGCGCACCAGGTCGGCGAACGGCGCGTCCTTGAGCACGTAGCCGTCCGCACCGGCGGCGAAAGCGTCGCTCACGTCATCTTCGCTGCGATGAACCGTGAGGACGATGATCCGCACATGCGGCACGTCGCGCTTGATCGTCGCGATTGCTTCGAAGCCGCTGCCGCCCGGCATCGACAGATCCATCAGGATCAGGTCGGGCCGGGTCTTCTCGGCGAGATGACAGGCCTCGACCCCGCCGCTCGCCGCGCCGACGATGCAGTAGTCGGCCAGCTCGGAAACCAGATGACTCAGGCCGATTCGCAACAGATGCTGGTCCTCGACGATCAGCACACGATGCTTGTTGTTCAATTTCGACGCTCCCTCGCAGAAACGTGGCATCCAGGGCCTGTTCCCGCTAATGGCGGACTTGCGAACGTGCCTTTCCGCCCGTCCCGCCAGGGGACTTCCGTTGGGCGCGCGCAAGGAGAAAGCGGTCGCAATAGCCGTAGCTATCGCAACGACGAACGATGCCGCCACTCGGGCGGAAAGATACGTTTCCCTGTCTGGAAAAATTCATTCGTGGGGCCAGCGCAAACCCGTTATTCGCGGGAGTGGGCCCTAGTTGGACGCAACGACGTCGCGATAGGCCGCGAGCAGCTCGGTGGGCGTCGCGAAACCGTCGATCCGCAGCCACGCCTGGCCCGGCGCGGCCCGCACGAACGTCACCGGCGTGTGGTTCATCTTGTCGCCGCGATACACGTTGAACGCGCGCTGTGCGGCCACGCTCGCATCGACGGTCCCGGTGTAGTGCTGCCATTCGGGGCCGGCATCGAAGCGCGCCGCGTAGGTCCTGAGCCGCTCGGGCGTGTCCGCCTCCGGATCGATCGAGATCGACATGATGTGGACCTTGTCGCGGTCGGCGCCGAGTTCACCCTGCAGTTGCTCGAGCGTCTGGCTGATCATCGGGCAGATGGTCGTGCAGCTGGTGTAGACGAACGTCAGGATCACCGGCCGGCCGTCGTCGAGCTCCTTGGCCAGCGAGACGGACTGACCGTCGTCGCGCACGAGCTGAACCGCCGGCGTCGCATACTGGACCATCGTGTGCAGGGTGCCCGGCATCATCGCGTGATGCATGTGCATGCCCGCGGCTTCCGTCGCGCCCTCGGTCACGGGGGTGCCGAGCGTGCCGGGTGTGCCGGCCTTGTCGACCGCGTTACCGGCAGGCGCGGCCGGTGCGGGCTGAGCGGGCTGTGCCGGGACGTCGATGGCGGGCGTCATCGCGGGTCCCGCTGCGGGCTCGGCGGCAGGCTCGGCCGCCGGCTCCATCGCGTGTTCCATCCCGTGTCCCATCGCGGGCATCGCTGCGCTGTCGGCGGCGCTCCCGGCGGCATCCCCGGCGGCGCTGTCCACCGCGTTTGCGGCAGGATGTTCGGCACCGTTCTGCGTGTCCTTTCCCATCAGGCTGTCGACGGCATCCGGCGCCGGGTTTTCCGTCGCGCTCATGTTCGCCGCCGCACCTTCGGCCGCCGCTGCCCCGGCGCTCTCCATCGCGCCGCCATCGGACGCACACCACGCGGGCGCCGCGGTAAGCGCGACGCTCGCGACCACGAATACGCCCATCGTCGATCTGGCGATCCTGTTCATACCAGCCTCCATGACACGAGCCAGGCAGCGGACAATTCCGTGCCCCGTCCATGAAGTGTCATGAAGTTGCCCGCGAGCGTCATGGGATGACGCCCCCCAAAGGCCGGTAGGACATGCCCGCTCGGCGCGTTCCGCGATGCAGGCGGCAGGCATTTCCCTATGACGAACGCGCGAAATCCCCATGTTGCGGCCCGCGTCGGTCACGTCCTAGAATGATCGAAACCTTACGTTTTCCTGAAGATGCACCTCGGGAGCCACCATGACTGAACGCCAGCCCGACGGGCCACGGATCAGGCTGCTCGATCTGATCGATGCGATGCGCAAGCTGCGCAGTGCGCTTCGTCACGACGATCGCCGCACCACCGTCGTCACCGATGCACGGGGCGCCGCGCTCGCCCTTCTCGCCGACGACGGCGCGTTCGTATCGGTCAATCGCAGCGCCGCTGCGCTGTTCGGCTACAAGACCACCGAACTCGTCGGCCGGCACTTGCTCGACCTGGCACCCGACGACGCCCATCTCGGGCTGGCGAACGAGCTGTCCACGAGCGCCGCTCTTCAGCATCATTCGTTCACGGCGATGCTCGGCGGGCGAAGCGGCCATCCCGTGCAATTCGTCATCCATCAGCAGGCACTGCCCGGCACCCGACTGTCGCTGACGCTGTTCGAAGAACCGCCGATGCCCGAACCCGTACGACGCGGCGACGCGGCCAACGATGCGGGCGTGCATGCATGCCACACCTATTTGCTGATGGGCCAGCAGAAGGAACGCCATCGGCTCGCCGCGGAGTTGCACGACGGGCTCGGCCAGGCGCTGACGCTGATCAAGCTGATGAATGAGGACGCACTCATGCGGCTTCGTCGCGGCGAGATCGCCGACGCGACGAATCTGCTCGACGTCGCGGTGCTGCGGATTCGCGAGACGATCGGCGAAGTGCGCCAGATCTGTGGCGAACTGAAGCCGCCGATGCTCGACCGGCTCGGGCTGCCGGCCGCGCTCGCGTCGCTGTGCCGCCGCATCGAGCGCGACGCGAGCCCGCTGTCGGTCGAGTTCAATTGCGACGTCGACGACGACGACATTCCCGAGCATCTGAAGGCGGACATGTTCCGGGTCGCGCAGGAAGCGCTGCACAACGTCGTCAAACATGCGCAGGCCACCGAAATCGTGCTCGGCCTGCGACACGATACAGGCGGGCTGCTGCTGACGATCGACGACAACGGCGCCGGCTACGAGCGTCATCCGCTTGCGACGGACGACGCGCGCGCGGCGGGGCTCGGGCTGATCGGCATGCAACATCGCATCGAGTCGCACGGCGGCACGTTCGCGATCCAGTCGTCCGCCACGACGGGCACGCGCGTCTCGGCAACCTGGCCGCTCTGACACCGGCGACGCTCAGTGCTTTGCCCCGCCGGCGGGATAGTCGTCCAGCCGCGCGACGGCATCGGGCGCCTGCACGCCGTCGACGATCGGGTGAGCCGGCAGGTCGGTCACGTTCGGTTCCGCGCACTTGGACGCGAGCGTGGTCAGCAGACCCATGTTCATCGCGACGAGCACCAGTTCCGTCAGATTCGCGAGATGGAGCTTGTGCATCATGCTCGCCCGGTACTTCTCGATCGTCTTCGGGCTCAGGTTCAGGTACTGGCCGACCTGCCGGTTCGTACGCCCTTCCGCGATCAGCTTCAGCACGCTGCGTTCGCGCGCGGTCAGGATGTCCCACGCCTTCTTGGGCGCGGGCGCTTCGCGGCCGGTCACGAACGAGTCGACCATGTAGCCGTACACATCCGCGCTCAGGTGCCGCTTTCCCTGCATGACCATGCGCATCGCGAGCAGCAATTCGTCAAACGAAACATCCTTGAGCACGTAGCCTTCGACGCCTGCACGCAGCGCCTCGCGCACGTACTCCTCGTTCTGATGCACGGTGAGCACGACGATCCGGATCGTCGGCGCCCGCCGCTTGATCGTCGCACTCGCATCGATGCCGTTCATCCCGCGCATCGACAGATCCATCAGGATCAGGTCCGGCGCGAGCGTCATGGCCAGGTGGCACGCTTCCTTGCCGTCTCGCGCTTCGCCGACGACTTCGTAATCGCCTTGTGCGGAAAGCATCGACCGCAGCCCGTTTCTCAGCAGATCGTGATCCTCTGCAATCAGTACGCGATATTTAGTATTCACGACTTCCCCCAAGTTTTTCCGCGCTTGCACCACGTCGGATCTCGACGCCTCGTTTGCACGGTGCCGGACGCTCGTTCGTTGCTTCATCCGGTCTGGCGCCCCATCTCGCGAGCGACGGGTCACACTCGTGCTCGGAGCAAGGATCGCGCCAGTGCGCCGCGCGCGAGCATCCGCGACCGACATGCGCCCGCCTACATGCGGCGCAACGGCCTGAATGTTTCAGAGTTGAATCGATTTGACGTTGTGCGTCGCATCGGTAGGACTACGGATAGCGGGACTATCCGATCGCTTCCGTCGCGCCGGAAACGATTCATTCCGCGACGACGCGCGCATTGAGCAGAAAACAACTGTTCCGCGTAAGAATCGTCAACTTCTCCCGGTTACCAGGCGTTACCTGCGATTACTTGCGTAACAGTTTTGCATCGCCGCCGCGGGTGCTCTTGCGGCATCGAAGTGTAGGAGGTCGCCCCATTGCCGATCCGATGAACCGGCCACAACAATGCAAGTGCAGGAGGCCAAAAAGATGCACCGCCACCGTTCATCCGGATTGGGAACAGCGCTCGTTGCCGCATGCGTGGGATTCGGCTCGGCATGGTCGTGCGCCGCGCACGCGCAGATCTTCGGCGCGGTGGCGAGCAATGGCGCCATCGTCCTGACCAACGAGCCCGGCACGGCCAATCTGAAGGTGATCGTCGCGGCCGCAGCGCCGGCCGCATCGGAAGCGAAGCGTGCCGCGCCGAAGTCGGCGGTCGCGTCGTCGTTCGCGGACGTGATCGCCGAGGCAAGCCGGTCGTTCAATGTTCCGCCCGAACTCCTTCGCGCGGTGATCGATGTCGAATCGGGATACAACCCGAAGGCGGTCTCGGACAAAGGCGCGCGCGGGCTGATGCAATTGATGCCGGACACGGCCCGGCGCTTTTCGGGCGGCGACATGCTCGATCCGCGCGACAACGTGCTGGCCGGCGCGCGGTATCTGCGCTTCCTGCTCGACCTGTTCAAGGAAAACGTCGAGCTCACGCTCGCTGCCTACAATGCCGGGGAGAACGCCGTGATTCGCGCGGGTTATCGCATTCCGTCGTTTCCGCAGACACGCGAGTACGTGCCTCGCGTACTGGCGCGCTACAAACGGCTCCTCGCCGCGAATTGAAACGCCGGCGCCGCGCGTACGATCCGCGGCCGGCACGACACCGGCCGACGGGTCAGGTGACGATCAGGGAAATGCCGGGATGGTCGGATCTTCGCCCTGCAGATGTGCATCCGTGTGATGAAGCTTGATCGCGTCCTCGATCTCGTGAACGCGATCGGTCGGAACGTCGATCATCATCAGCAATTCGCCGTGCTCGATGCCGTCCTCGAAGCGCTTCAGGCGCGTGCTCGGCACGTCGACGCCGATCATCGTCGCCACCCATGCGCCGAAGGCCGCGCCGAACAGCGTGATCGCCACGACGATGCCGCCGCCGATCCGCAAGCCGTCGGGCGGGAACACGAGCACGAGCAGCCCGAGCAGCATGCCGGTCCCGAAGCCGACCGCGGTGCCGCGCGCGAGCGACGGCAGCAGGTCGCTGCGTTGCGCGAGCGTCGCCTCCGGCAACCCGTCGCGCATTACGTCGTGATTCGCGAGGCAATGGATATGGCGCCACTCGATTCGCAGCGACAGCAGTTCGCCGATGACCGACTGCGCGCATTGTGCTGTCGGCAACAGAAAATAGACCCTTCTCATGGCTCCTCCCACGTCACCGCGCCGTGCGGCGATACGCCCTTCAGACATTCTGGTGCGGCGCGCGTCCGGCTTGTAGTGGTAATGCTCGCCGAAGTGCATGGGTAGAACACGGTAGGAGGCGCCGCGCGTTTCAGAGCCGCCCGTAGCTGTGCAGCCCGGACAGGAACATGTTGACGCCGAGGAACGCGAACGTCGTGACCAGCAGGCCCGTGAGCGCCCACCACGCGGCGACCGCGCCGCGCAGCCCCTTCATCAAGCGCATGTGCAGCCACGCCGCGTAGTTCAGCCACACGATCAGCGCCCAGGTTTCCTTCGGGTCCCAGCTCCAGTAGCCGCCCCATGCCTCGGCCGCCCACAGCGCGCCGAGGATCGTCGCGATCGTGAAGAACGCGAAACCGACCGCGATCGACTTGTACATCACGTCGTCGAGCACTTCGAGCGTCGGCAGGCGATCGGCGAGCACGCCGCGCTCCTTCATCAGGTACGCGACCGACACCATCGCCGACAGCGCGAAGCTGCCGTAGCCGATGAAGTTCGCCGGCACGTGGATCTTCATCCACCAGCTCTGCAACGCCGGCACGAGCGGCTGGATCTGCTGCGCGTCGCGCGCGACCGAGTACCACATCAGGAAGCCGACAGCCGCACTGATCACCAGCAGCACGAACGCGCCGAGCGAACGCGTGCCGTAGTGGCCTTCGTAATACAGGTACAGCAGCGCGGTGATCAGGCTGAACAGGACGAACACTTCATAGAGGTTCGACACGGGGATGTGACCGACGTCCGCACCGATCAGGTAGGACTCGTACCAGCGCACAATCAGCCCCGTGAAGCCCATCAGCACGGCGACCCACGTGAGCTTCTGGCCGATCGCGGCGCCCGTTTCCGAGCGCGCGAGCAGGCCGATCCAGTAGAAGACCGTCGCGAGCACGAACAGCGCGCTCATCCACAGGATCGCCGACTGGCTCGACAGGAAGTACTTGAGGAAGAATGCCGAATCGGCGCGGGCGAGATCGCCCTGGTAGATCTGGATCGACAGCAGCGACAGCACGGCGATCGACGCCATCATCAGCCGCGCGGGCTTCCAGCGCCAGCCGAGCGCGACGAGCGCCGGCACGGTGCCGATCATCACCGCCTTGTCGTAATAGTCCATGTGCGCGTGGTAGTGCACGAGCGCATGGCCCGCGCCCGCCACGAGCGCCAGTGCGAACAGCCAGTCGAACAGCGACAGGCGCGCGAGGAACGGACGGTCGCCGCCCGGCTCATACGCGCGAACCGCGGCCGGCGCACGAAGGCGCCGATGCAGCCGAAGCAGTGACGCGGCAACGGATGTCATGCCGCCGCGTGACGATGGAATGGCTTTCATGAGCTCACCAGGATGGAACCATCGGGTTCGAATAAAAAGAGGCGCCCCGCCCCGGGGGAGACGAGACACCTAAACGATCGCCGCCGGCGCCGTTCGTCTGCCCGCCGCGCGGCACCAGCCGCACGGGACGCCGGTTCGGCGGCGCCTGCTCATTGCTCGGCCGCCGGGCTCGCCGGTGCGTCGGCTTCCAGCGGAAACGCCTCGACATACGCCGCGACGGCGCGCATGTCCTGCTCCGTCATGTTCGAGCACACCGACTTCATGACCGCGCCGCGCGGCCGCGTGTCGGTTTCGCGGAAAACCCTCAGCTGCTTCAGCACGTAGTCCGCGTGCTGGCCGGCAAGACGGGGAAACCCGGTCATGCCCTCACCATGCTGGCCATGACACCCGACACAGGCCGACACGCCCTTGTCCGGCAGGCCCGCCATGAAGATCGCCTTGCCCGTGTCAACGAGCAAGCGATCGCCGACCTCGCCGAGCACCGCCGGCTGGCTCGAGAAATACTCCGCGAGCTGGTCGATCTGCGCATCGGTCAGATGCGTGAAGCCCCACATGTAGCGCTTCGCATTCGGATCGGCGCGCGCGTGATGCTTGAAATCGTTCAACTGATCGACGAGATATTCCTTGCGCTGTCCGGCGAGCTTCGGAAATACCGGCGACACCGACACGCCGGTCGCACCGTGGCAGTTCGAGCACACCTGCAGCGCGATGGTCTTGCCCGATACGGCCGGATTGTCGACTTCCCGCGACCGCTCCAGGTCGTGACAACCCGATGCCGCCAGCACCAGCGCAAGCCAAGCGAAATGGGTCACCTTGTTCATGTCAGCGCTCTCCTGCCGTAATACCCGTCGCCCCGCCGGATGTCAGAACGAAGCGAGCCATAGATAGATGAACAGCGTGTCGTTGTCCCTCGCGTTGCGTCCGTTGCCGTCGTAGTTGGTCGTCGCGCCGAGGTACTTGGTGAAATGCGTGTACTGGATGCCGACGCGCACGTGTTGATCCGGCATCCAGAATATTTCCGGCGTCCAGCCCTGTGTATTCGGATGGAAGTTCGCGCTCGCCGCATAGGCAGTACTGTCCGCGGTCCCCGTCGTATTGAAGAACGACAGGCTGACGCCATACTTGGCCTGGTAGATGTACGACGCCTTGAGCCGCAACGAATTCAGGTTCGCGGCCGTGTTGTCGCTCACGATGAAATTGTTCGGATCGTGAATGTTCTCGCGCACGTAGCGCGCTTGCGCGGTGATCGTGTGCGGCTCCAGCAGGTACTGGTACTGCGTGTCGAAACCGTAGTCGCGATAGCGCGTCACGCCCGAGCCGAAGATCGGAAAACTGTTCGGATCGTTCGGATAGACGTCGACGCTCAGCCCGAACGCGCCGACCATCAGGCTGTGCGGGCCCCAGTCGCGCGTCAGCGCGATGCGCGCATACGGGTTGTAGCCGCGCAAATAGACCTGCGGGTGGTCCGGATTGCCCGCGTGGTTGCCCTTGCTCAGGAACGACCAGATGCCGTCGGCCGTGCTGTAGGCGGTCAACTCCGCATAGACCGTCTTGTTCCAGTACAGGTATCCGCCCATGCCGACAACCTGCATCGCGAGACCGCCTTCGATGATCGGCGTGACCGGCACGCCGGCCACCGGGCTGATCGCCGAGCCGATGTACGGATAACTCCAGGCCGGCGCGGTATTGAAGACGTCCTGCACGGTGGGGTTGTTGTGCAGCGTCAGGCCGAAGATCAGATCGTTGGCGGGTGACATGATCCGGTCGACGAAGCGGAAGTCGGTGTTGTCCGATGCCCACCAGCCTTTCCATTTTCCGTTGGCGTCCTGATGATCGTAGTTCGTATAGGTGAATTGCGCGAAGCCGCCGAGATGGTCGGTGATCTTCCCGGCGAGGAACACGCTCGCGAAGTCGAAGATTGGCAGGCCGTTCTTCGGCGTAACCGGATTGCCGCTGGCGTCGCTGTTCGCTCGTGTCTTGCTCAGGTCGCCTATCGCCATCGCCGCGAGCGGAATCGTGCGCTCGCCCAACGTGTAGCCGTTCAGCTTGAACAGGCGCCCGTACGGCGTGAGTTCGGGGAACTGTCCGCCGGCATGGCACGCGACGCAGCTCTGCCCGGTCTGGCGCGCGAAGATCGGCAACGCGTGCCCGACGGACACCTGCAGCATCGCGAGCGCCGCGATCACGATCATCCAGCCGCGATGCAGCCAGCGATGACGCATGTCACGATCGACAGGAAACGTTGTCATGGCTGTTTTCCCCCTCACGCGGTGTGCACCGCGCTGCGCCACCGCGACATCGGAACGTCGCGCGATGACTTCATTGTGCGAAGCGCCCGCGAGAACCGGCATGGGGAGACTTCCTCCATACGCGGTCTGATTCCTCCCCCATCTCGACGCGCGCTCCGCTCAGGGAACGATCCAGTCTCCGTCGGCGGCGATCTTCGTGCGGTCCGGCCCGGCAAACCGGACGATATAGCCGCCCTTCGACGCGAAGCGCTGCCCGGTCGCGAGCGTCAGGCGCGGGTAGTAGCCGGTCAGGATGCGGCGTTCGAGCATGTCCTGGATGCGCTCGACCAGGTACTCGCGCACGAACGCGTCGACCACGTGGCTCAGCGTCTCGGCGAGCAGGCCGCACGCGAGATAGGTATCCGCCTGCACCTGCGGCGCGACCATCGGAATCTTCCGGATCGTGAACCAGCCGAACGCATAGTCGACGCGCACGCGCCGCCCTTCGGGCAAGTCGAACGGATAGGCGACGCGCGTCACCGCGCGCCAACTCGTCGGCAGCGGCGTGCTGTCGAGCCCGCCGAGCAGCCCCGACATGAACACGGTGTCCGCCGCCGGCGGCACGTGCTCGAGCGCCGCGAGGTCGGGCGGCCGCAGCCACAGCACGAGCACGTCGTCGCGCGGCGTCCGGCGCAACGCGCGCGCGACGCCGTCGCGCGGGGCGAGCGCGTGATTCGACACCGCGATGCCGCGCGCCTTCAGTACGGCTGCAAGCGCCTGTGCGCCGCGCTCGCCGTTGTCGCCCGCGCGATAGACTTGCCTGACCGTCTTCACCGGCCGCGCGCCGGCTTCGTCCAGGATGCGCTTCGCGATCAGGTCCGACTCGAGCAGCACGCCGCGCGAGAAGTACACCGAGTAAAAATCGTGATCGGTCTCGACCGGCACTTCGACGTTCGGAAAGAGGCACGGCACGGCCTCCGCCTCGCAGAAGTCGTGGACGGGCGCCCAGTTCCGGCCGCCGAGCCCCGACACCACGGCCAGCACCGGCTGCCGCTCGAGATACGCGTTCAGTTGCGCATGCCACGTGTCCGGCGGCCCGGTGAGCGACCAGACGTGCAGTTCCCAGCGGCGATTGACCATGAACATCATTTTTCGCGTGGAACGCAGCGGCGGCGTCGTGCCGAACGGAAACGCGTTCTTGTCCGCGAAGTAGTGCTGCAGGACGTCGAGCATGCCCGCCCGCTTCACCGGGTCCGCGTCCGGCGTGACGATCGTCGCGAAATGCAGCACCGTGTCGGTCACGCCCGACGGCTTGCGGCGATCGAGACGCTTCAGATAGCCGGTCAGCGCGGCCATGTCGGCGTCGCCGAGCGCGTATTGCGGCATCAGTCTGCCGAGCGGCCTGCCTTCCGGATCGATCCCGTCACGCACGGCACGCGCGAGCCGTTCTTCCGTGTACGGCTCGCGATCGGTGCGCATGCCGGGAACGTACGGGATGTCGAGATCCTCGGCGGTCTGCGCGCGCGGATGCACCAGGTAGCGCCACGTGACCGGCGGGATGGTGGTGTTGCCCTCCTTCGAGCCCAGCCCGCTGCGCCGATGGCAATTGATGCAGGCGGCGGCGGCGCCTTTCAGGCGCACGCCGTCCTGATGCACGGCTTCGAGCGGCGCGCCCGAACCGAGGATGCCGCGCTGGAAGATTGCTTCCCCCGCGTCCGCCGGCACGGCGGGTGCCGCTGTCTCGTCGCCGATCGCGTGGCCTGCGCCCGCGCACAACGCGGCCAGCACCACCCACCGCGCCAGCTGCCCGCGCGAGACCGGCAGGCACGCCGCCGCGAGGGCGCGCGCTCGCCCCCGGATGCCGTTCATGGCCGTACCGTCGGCCGGCCCGCGCCCGGCGGGGCCGGCGACACGCGCGCATCGAGCGACGCCGGACGGCGTCCGCCCGGCGCGACGGGCCGGGCGAAGAGCGCGTCGTCGAGCGGCGGATTCAGCGACACCTTGTCGATGATCAGCGTGTCCTTGGTCGGCGAGGCCGCCGTCCCGCTCTCGATCCTGAGCGGGATTTGCAGGCCGTCGATGAGCTTGAAGTTGCCATAGTTCACCTCCACCGTGAGCGGGCCCGTCGGCCCGCGCACCTGGCGGTCGGCCTTCACGTCCAGGAAACTCCGCCCGTCGATCCACACGTGCCGTACCGCGCCGGACGGCAACTTCACCGCCAGGCGGTACGCATCGTGCCCGCCGATCCGGTCGACGCCGTCCAGCGTCACGCCGATGCCCTTCGCATCGTGGTCGAACAGCGGGCCGTCGATCACCTGCTCGTCGCGCGCGGACATCAGCTCGCCCGGCGTATACGGCCGCAGGCCGGCGCTGCCGCCCGCGGCCTGTTTCCAGCCTTCGCGGCCGTCGAACACGCGCACGGCCTTCTGGTTGAGCACGGTGATCTCGAAGCGCGTCTTGTTCGGCCGCTTCATCGCAAGGACGAACGGCATGTCGCGCACGGGCGCGTTCGGGCTGTCCACATGGCCCGACCAGACCATCGTCCGGACCTTGCGCCACGCGTCGAGCCCGCCTCTCGCCGCGATGTTCTTCTCGACGATCTGGTCCACGCCGAGGCCCTGCCCCGGCAATTGCTCGCACCCGCACAAGGCCGCCATCGCGCAGCCGGCGAGCACCCACGATCCGATCCGTCCCATGGTCGTCACCTCGTCCGGGTCTCGGCCGGGTGACTCGGCGCCTTCGCGAAAGTGAGCGGCGGCTTGCCGAACATCGTGTCGTCGGCCGGCTCGTTGAGTGCGACGTGCTCGATCGTGATCCGGTGCGTCTCCTTGACGCCGCTCACGACGGTCTCGAGCGTGTGCGGCATGACGAGGCCGTTTTCCTTCCTGTAATCGCGATAGAGCACGGCGACGCCGTGCGTCTTGCCGTCCAGCACGCGCGGCTCGCCATCGATCTTCAGTTCGAGAAAGCTCGACGCGTCGACCCACAGGCGGCGCGACGCGCCGTCCTTCGACGTCAGCTTCAGCACATACGCGCGATGCCCTTCCACCTGCTCCATGCCAAGCGCCTGGATCGTGGTGCCCTTGTTCGCGTAGTCGATCAGCGGACCGTCGAGTTCGGCCGACGACGCGGCGGACTTGAGTTGCGCCGGCGTATACGGCTCGACGTCGTTGCGGCCGAGATACGGCCGGACCAGCCAGCCCTGCGAACCGTCGTACACCTGCAGCGCGGTCTGCTGCTCGAACTGGATTTCGAGCCGGCTCTTGTGCGGCCGCTTCAACGTCAGCGTGAACGGCAGCCTGACGTTCTTCTTGCCGCCCGCATCGAGCTGCCCCGTCATCCTGATCGACGACACCGCCCGCCACGCCTGCAGCCCGCCACGGGCCGCGACATTGCGCTCGGCGATCTGCGCCGCGTCCATATGCGACGCCGACGCCGCCTGCGCATTCCCCGCCGCCGAGGCCGCGGATGCGACCTGGCCGCAAGTCAACAAGCCGGCAGCACACGCCGCCGAAATCGACTTGAAAAGAAACCGGTTCATGACTGCTCTCCCCGCATGCAGGCCGCCCGTTGTCGATGCGCGGCGGCATGCGCATGTATGTGATTACTCGACCACCAGCCCGTCGATATGCAGCGAATCGATCAGGATGCTGACCCGTTCGCCGCGCTTGATCGGCCCTCCCTTGTTGGAAAACACCATCCAGTACTCGTGTCCGGTCTCGAGCTGGCCGGTCTGCCGCAGCGCGCCGATCTGGTCCATCACCGGAATCACGAGCATCGCGTGGCTCGTTTCGCCGTACAGGTAGACGGTCGCCTTCGTGTCGGCGAGCAGCCGCGCCTTGTCCGGATCGACCACGCGGTAGCTGAAGCGGATCAGGTTGCCCGACGCGGTGCTGCGCACGTGCAGGTCGTCGATGCCCTTCGCCATCTGGTAATAAGCCTTCGCCTCACGCGGCAGGCTCACCGGCAGGTAAGGCGAGTGCCGGCCGGCCGCCGGCTTGGCCGGCGCATCCTGCCCGGCCGCGGCCGGCTGAGGCCGGACCGCGACGAGGCTCGCACCGCCCGCGAGCAGCAGCATCGATGCCGCGCGGAAGGCCGCCCGTTTCATCGCATCGCTCCCGTAAGCGGCGCGGGTAGCGCCTGCGCCGGGGTCGGCGCAGGGAGCCGCACGGGCGGCAGCGCGCGTGTCTGTGCACGTGTCTGCGCAGGCGCCTGCGGGCGGGCGCGCGGCGGCACCCTGGCCGGGGCCTGCAGCAGCGCATTCGACGGCGGCCGCGCCAGCGCCGGAGACTGCCCCAACGCGCCGGTCGGCAGCGGCCGAGTCGCCCTGGGGGCGAGCCGCGCCCCTGCCTGCAGCCGCCTCAGCGCCGGTGCCACGATCGGCGGCAGCGGCGCGCCACCGTTGAACAGACCCGGGATTCCGCCGATGCCCGGGATTCCGCCGCCCGGGAAGCCGTGTCCGCCCGGGAATCCGCCTCCACCCGGGAAGCCACCACCACCCGGGAAGCCGCCATGGCCCGGCGGGAGAAGTGCGGCCAGGCCGGTCAGCTGGCTCCCCAGTGCGAGCGGGTCGATCGGCGTGCCGCCACCGAGCAGGCCGCCGAGCAGGCCGGGCGCCACGTACTCGACCGCGCCGATGTCGTAGCCGTTGCCTTGCGGCCGCGGCGTGCCGAAGAAGTCGTGGTTCGGCGCGCCGGATGCCGTGGCCGCCCCGATCGCCGGCGACGAGCCCTTGATCGAGTAGTTGCCCATCATCACGTTGTAGCCCGCGCTGCCAGGCGTGAGCGCCTCGTTGAACAGCGACAGCGGCCCGTACGACATGTTGATCCACTGGTTGCCTTCATCGGGCGTGGCCGCCGGCATCAGCCCGAACAGCGGGTTCGGCAACACCGCGTCGGCGATCCCGGGCGGTACGGCAAAGCCGTTCCCGCCGGCTTCCGGCGGCACGCGCGAGCCGTTGCAGTACTGGCTGATCGTCTGCGGGTCCGATGCCTTGTTGGTCGCCGCATAGCCCGCCGTGCTGGTCATGATCGAGTACTGCGGGTTCATGGTCAGCCCGGACTGGTGATTGGCCGGCCCGGTGTCGCCGTACGCGCCGATGTCCCAGTAGAACGGCGGGGTCGTGCCGCCCGTCACGCAGAAGCCTGTCGATTGCCCCTTCTGGTTCAAGGTCGGGTTCAGCGTGACCGCGTTCTGCACGCCGGGGATGTTCGGGTTCGGCTGCGAACTCACCGAGATGTAGAACGAGCGGTTTTGCCAGAACAGGTTGTTGCTCAGCACCGGGTTCGAGAACTTCGTGCAGTTCGGCTCGTTCGCGGGACAGGTGATTTGCCCCGTGAAACCCGCGGGCGGGACGAACGCCGTCATCAGGTTCTGCGTATGCGTCGCCGTCTCCAGTCCGGCCGGCTGCTGCGTCGATGCCTCGATGAAACTCGTGCAGGTCGACTCCGCGCTGTTCGGGCTGCTCGTGCATCCGGGCGGCGCCACGTTCGACTGCGCCGCGGCCGGCGTATTGAAGAGCACGCCCGCCGACGCCGTCGCATCGTTCGCGATCACCGTGTTGTTGATGAAGCTCACGCGCACCGCATCCTGCAGCGACACGCCACCGCCCGACCAGCCGGCCACGTTGTTCGCGATGATGTTGTTGATCACGCGCACCTGGTACCACTTGTTCGGGTTGCCGAGATTGCGTTGCACCTCCGTGCCGTTGACGTTCTGCAGCCGCAGGCCGCCGCCCTTCCCGCTTTCCGCGGTATTGCCCATGATCAGGTTGCCGTCGATCACCAGATCCGGACCGATACCGTCGGACAGCTGCGGCGCGCAGTCGACGTCGACGAGGCTGTTCTCGCAGAACGTGCCGTCGGGCGGCACGCCCTGCGCGATGATCCCGCCGCCATACGTCGGCAACGTCGGGTTGTTGCTCTGGTTGAACAACACCACGTTGTGCGACAGGTCGCCGTTGTAGCTGAACCCGAAGTGCGCGACGCCGCCGCCGTCACCGCTGGTCATGTTGCCGCAGACCCAGTTGTAGTTGAAGCGGTAGTAGTCGGCACCCGTGCAGAGCGTCACACCACCGGCCGAAGACGGCGTGGTCGAGTTGATCTCGTCGCCATACGACGCGTTTGCCGTGACGGCGTTGTGGTGCACGTTGACGAACGTGTTGTACATGAACGGCAACTGCGTCACGCCGTCCGCGGCGATGTTGGCGTCCGGCACTTCCACCTGGCCGACCGTGATGCCGCCCGACAGCGTGCCGGCATTACCGGTCACGCGGTTGTTCGAGACCTCCGTGTAATGGTTCCAGCCGTGCAGGAAAATCCCGCCGCCGCCCTGCGAGCTGTTGGTGACCGTGACCCCGTCGATGCGCGACGGGTTGCACAGGAAGTTGCTGTAGTTCGGGTTGTTCGGGTCCGTCGTGCAGTCGTGCGCCGTGAGCAGCGTGCAGATGCCGTTCGCGGTGCAGTTCGTGCTCGGCTGCACACCCTTGGCCAGCACCGTGATGCCCGCACCTTCGTACGCGCCCATCAGCGACGGTTCGATCAGCAGCTCGCCCAGGTTGCCGTTCTGCGTGCTGTCCCAACCGACGGTCGGTTCGAACGGAATCGGGTCCACGTGCCCCTGCATCTGCGTCGAGCACTGATAGGTGCCTGACGGATCGTACGGGTTGTTGGTCGGCGAGATCGGCTTCGTCGAGTCGTACGTGGACGAAATCAGCCCGCCGTCCAGCGATGTGCCGAACAGGCACGCGATCAGCCTGCGCCACGGATCGAGCTTGCCGGACGGATGCGTATTTGCATTGATCGTCACCGACGCGGCACCCACGCCTTGCAGCCGCACCGGCTTCCACATCACCAGCATCTCGTTGTACGTGCCCGGACCGACGACGATCATGTCGCCCGCGCTCGCATTGTTGATCGCGGTCTGGAGCGCATTGCTCGCACCGTTCTCGCCGCTCACGTAGGTCGGCGCCTTGCCGCCGATCGTCACCGTGATCGCATCGATCGACCGCTTGCCGTTGCCGGCCGTGATCACGAGCTCGCCGCACTGCGTCGCGGGTGCGCCCATCTGCTGGATCGTGCAGGTCGACGGCACCTTCAGCGACGGGAGCGACGGCAGGCTCAGGTCGGGCGCGAGCACGACGATCTTCGAGTCGCTCCACGACACGACCGGCGCATTGACGCCCGCGATCGTGACCGTGCCGGTGCCCTGCGTCGCGCCGAAGCCGTAGTGGCGCGTGATGAACTTCTGGTTGAACGGCGCCGCGGTCTGGCTCGGTCCCGTATACGCGTGGTTCACCACCTGCTGGTCGCCCAGCGCGTTGATCGTCAGCGGCTTGCCTGGCGCGCTGACCCACGGGCCCGCACCTGCGCCGATCGTGTCGCCGGTCACGCTCGAGATCGCCGGCGTCGCATCCGGATACGCGCAGTCGGGCTGGTTGTAGCCGTCCGCGAAGGACTGCACCGGCACCACCGGCGTATCCATGTACTGCGTCTGTCCGGGCATGAACGGAATCTCGTAACAGAACTGGCTGTATGCCGGGTTGTACAGCGGATCGGTCATCGTCTTGCCGGGGTGCTGCGGATCGGGGATCGGGCCCGGATCGTTCATGCACGTGACCATCATCGTCGGCGCATAACCGGTCGGGTTCGGGGGGTTCACTTCCCAGGTCGAGAACGTCAGTCCGTTGTAGATGCCCCATTGATCCGTGTAGGTGCGCGAGACTTCGTTGCCGGAGAAATCCTTGAACGAGACCGGCACGTTCGGCACCGCGAACTTTTCGCCGAACTGCGGCGAATACGGATCGAACTCCGACGAGAAGTCGTCGAGCATGAAGCCCGTGTAGTGCGCGCTGACATGCGTCGAGCTGAAGACCCAGAACTTCGCGAGCACCGATTCCTCGTCGGTCAGCATCACCTCCTTGCGATCGCACAGATGCCGGGACGCGCCCGCGAACGGTGCGACTTCCTTCGATCCCGGGAACAGGCTGATGTAGTCCGGCACGATGCGCAACTCGCCGACGCACGGCCAGAACCGCTCGACGCTGCCGGTGTCGCCTTCGGCATGCGGCGTCGAACCGAGGTTCGTGGTCGGATTCTGCGGGTTGTTCTTGTTGTACGTCGAATTCACCGCGGCCTGGTCGGGGAGGATGAAGATCGCACCGATCCCGCCGAACTGCTGCGTCACCGGAGCGATGTAGTTGTCGCCGATCAGGATGTTCTTGTCTTCCTCCTTCACCAGTTCGTAGCCCGGCGGCACGATGATCTCCACCACGTACTTGCCGGCAGGCAGCATCGGCGTGCCGTCGACGGGATTCTTCCCGACGCAGATCGTGCAGTTCGACGCGACCGGCTTGCCGTTCGCATCCGTCGCCGTCACGCTCGGGAACTTGTACATCCCGTCATACGGCGCCGGCTGGATCTGGTTGAACGCGTGCATGCCGTCGTAGCACTTGTACTGTGCGTTCGCGGGCAGCTGGCGATGTTGCGGATCGAGCCAGTTGGTGCTGTTCTTCAGCGTGAAGTAGAACGGGTCGTTCGGATCCTGGCCCGGGCAGTTCATGTTCGGCGTCACGCCGTCCGCGCGGAAGCCCTGCGCCCAGTCGTCCCAGCTCGCCGTCTTGGTCGTGTCCACCAGCGTCAGGTTGGTCGTGCCGTCGGTGGCCGTGCCTTCCTGGTACAGGTTGACCGTGACGTTCGGCACGTTGGGCGTCCACTTCGTGTGGATCAGCAGCGTCGGATCGTCGAACGGCCGCGTCGACGCATAGATCACCTCGCCGCGTATCCCGCCGTTCTCGCCCTTCGCGAACGGCGCCTTGCCGTACTCGATGAACGAGTTCTGGCCGGAGAAGCCCTGCCATGCCTCCGTGGTCACCCAGGGCGGATCGACCCGCCCGGTCGATCCGCTGCCGGTCGACGCGCAGTCCGCGTCCGCGCAATACCGGGCGCCCGGCACCCGCAGGTTCGACGGCAGCGGCAGGGTTTCGGCCGTGTTCGCGAAGTTCGCGGCCAGCGTCGAGTTCCCGCTGCCGGCAGCGCCGGTGCCGTCCACCGGACCGCCCGCGTCGTACACCACGTGCGTGCCGGTCGACTTGAAGCGCGTCAGGTCGTCGTCGACCACATACCAGTTGAACAGCGGAAACACTTCGTTGAACGGCGCATAGCCGTTGCCGTCCGTGTTGTTGAAGTTCGAGAAGCTGCCGTCGCGGAACCGCATGTTGACCGACGCCAGCGCGACGCCGGGGTCGTCAGGGTGCGAGATGCCGTCGCCGTGCAGGTCGATGAAGGTCCGCGTATAGAGGTTCGTATGCCACTGCAGCACGGACAGGTCGCCGACGTCGACCGTCGTGCTCCCGTTGGCCGCGGGCAACTGCACCGCCTTGGCCAGCCCGTCGACGATCTGGTCGTTCCATTGATCGAACACGGTGATGCGCGTCGTGCCGCTCGGCAGGCCGCTGATCGTGAACCGGCCCTGGCTGTCGCATTTCGTGAAGCCGTAATCCTCGCTGTCCGGATCGCCGACGCTCACATAGCATTGCGAGAACGCCAGCGAATCGCGCGATCCGCTGCTGTACAGGTTCTCGTTCGGCGGGCGGCTGTAGTGCAGGTTCGTCACGCGGCCCGTGAGCGTGTTCGGGCACGGACCGGTGTCGCATATCCCGGTCTTGGCCGCGTTGGTCCTGCGCCCGTTGATGATCTTCGGATTCGCGAAGCCGATCGACACGTGATAGCCGGCCGGCCCGAACTCCTGGAAGTACGCGGGGCCGCCGACCTTGATGAACGCGTCGTGCGCCTTCTGTCCGTCGAGCGTGTTGGTCTGCAGCCATTCCTCGCCGCGGCCGATCCGGTCGGCCGCCGGTGTCGCGATCACGCCGTAGCGGCCCGGCATCAGGTTGGCGATGATCGCCTGGCCGACGAGCGGCGACAGCGTCTTGCCGTCCGATTCGTATTTCGGGCAGGTCGGGATCATGCCGACCAGGCCGTCGGTCGCCGTCGAAATCGGGCATGCATTGAGCCCGGTGAGCGGATCAATGGTGCCCTGCAGCGAATTCGACAGCGGCATGTTGAACATGTCGTAGGTCATCTGTCCGGTCGGGTCGCCGGTGCCGCCGGCATCGTCCCAGAGCTTGATCTCGAATCCGCCGAGCCCCGGCTCGCGCGAGGTGCCGAATCCGTCGGACCCGCCGCTGACATCCACTTCGCCGTTCAGCGGCGCATCGTCCTCGAACACGAACACCGACAGCTTCGCGGTCTGGTACGGCGTTTCCGTCAGCAGCACGTTGAGCTGCCCGGCCTGTCCGGCGCCGGTCTGCCCTGCCTTCGCGGCCGCGATCTGCGCGGGCGCGATCGGCGCGCCACCCATGCCGTGGCCGCACTTGCCGGTGCCTGGCGCGAAATCCGCGCCGCTCGGGCCCGACGGGCAGTCGAGCGCGATGCTGAATTGCCGCTTGCCGTCGGGCGACACACCGCCGCCGTTCGTGAACGTGTTGCCCGCATCGCCGGGCAGGATCGAGATGTAGTAATGCTTGGTCGGATCGAGCGCCACGTACTTCGGATCGACCGGCGTCTGTTGCGAGACGCTCGGGCCGGTACGGCACACGCCGTTGCCGACGTCGCACACGGTCGCCACGTGCGTGTTGGACACCGGGTCGTACACGGTCTGCCCGGATTCGCATGCCACGGTGCCGACGCAGCCCGCCGCCACCACCGGCATGTAGCTCGTGTGGAAGTTCGTGCCGAGACTCGGGACCGGCAGCGGCGGGCAGTTCGCCGGCCTTCCTGTCGCGGAATTCACCTGGCAGGCCGGATCGATCTGCATCGTGCGGTCTTCCTCGATGATCCAGCGATAGTCGGTGAGCTTGACCGCCTTGTTCGGCGCGGTCGCATCCGGCGCCATGCTCGGCGCGTCCATCACGTTCACGACCAGCCCGCTGCCGGGATTGAACGTGACCGTCACGGTCCCTGCATTCGCGCTCGTCTGGTTCTGCGTATTGGTGACCTTGTACTGGAACGTCATCGTCTGCGCCGCCGCGCCGTTGCCGACCCGCGGCGTCGCCGGCACCGCGGTAAACGAGCCGTCCGGATTCAGCGTCACGGTGCCGTTCGTCGCGCTCGACGCGACGATCTGCGCGGTGAGCGGCAGCCCGGCCGGATCGCTCGCACTGGCGAGCACGCCGGGCGCGCCGATCTGAACCTGCGACGCGATGTTGCTCGAGAAGCTCGCATTGCCGGCCGTGGGGACCGACAGGCACTTGTTGCTCGTGGTGCAGGCGGTCAGCGTCACCTTCGCCGTCACCGGCGGCGTGCCGTTGGTCGACTGATAGACGAAACTGTCGTTCGCAGTGCTACTCGACAGATACGTGAACGTACCGTCCGTGTTCAACGTGAGCGTGCCGGTCGCGGGCGGCGTCTGGACCTTCACGCCGTACACGCCGGAGTCGCTCGCGATCACGCCCTTGGCCGGATCCGACACGGCAAGCGTCGTGCCCGGCACGAAGTAATAGTTCGCGCCCGCGGCGGTCGGCGTCTCGCCGATGCCGGCAGTCGCCGACGGTTGGGCGTTGTTGACCGCGATGTAGCCCTGCATCCCGCCATCGCGCATATTGTTGGTCGACAGGCTCAACTCGCGGTCGTACACCGGCATCGCACCTGCGGCCGGCGCGTTCAGCATCACGTCATAGGTCTTGCCGGCCGCCATGAACACGGCGTTCTGGATGCGCGCGGCGCCGGGAATCACGTTGCCGTCCTCGGCGACCAGCGTGAAGCCGGGAACGGACGGATTGCCCGTTTGCGCGCCGACCACGGCCGGAACGTGCATGCGCAGCCCGGCGTTCACCAGGCGCACGAGCACCTGCCCGGTCGACGGCGGCACGGTCGCGCTCGGCGGGAAAGCCGACGCGTTCGGGTTGGTGCGATCGAAGGCCACGCCGTTGATCAGGTAATAGCGCGGATCGTAGTTCACCACCGGCGGATAGCAGGTGCCGAACGTGACCGACTTCGAGTCGCCGCACCCGCCGGGCTGGCCCGACCATGCAGCAGTTTCGCTGAAGCCCTTGGTCGCGACGGCCGCGGCAACCGCGGCGTTCTGCACCGGATCGATCTCGCCCATCACGAGCGGCACGTCGGCGTCATAGCAGGACACCGAATTCGGATAGGCCTGTTTCGTCGATGCGCACGTCGAACTGGGGACGGTCGGGCTCTTCACCACCAGCACCCCGTAGAGGCCCATCGGCCCCTGGATCGACGGGTGCGTGCCCGACTCGAGCAGGTAGGTGCCGGGCTTGAGATTGGCCCAGGTGAGCGTCGTGTGCGATTTCGGATCGGTCGACGGCGCCACCTCGGTCCCGAACGACTGGACGCGCGGCCCCTGCGCGGGCGGCACGAACGATGCCAGCGGCGCGGTCGATGTGGCCGTGACGATCGGCCAGGTCGTGGCCGTCTGCGTCGGATGGACCGGGCTCGGCGTGGTCGTCGGCTTGTCGCCCAGACCGCCGCCCAGCTGGCCGACGATCACGAGCGAGGTCGGCACGGGCGCCGGCAGGTTGTTCGTCAGGTTGATCTGCAGCTGCCCTGCCGGCACGGTGACGACCACCGGCGACCAGTTCGCGCCGGCGGCCGGATTCGCCGCCGCGCAGGTGGCGTTTGCCACCGGCACCGTCGCGTTGGCGGCCGTCGTGCAGGTGTAGCCCCACATCGGCACGGCCTGCCCGTCCGGCATCAACGCCGTGGACGCCTTCGCCGTCAGATTGACGACTGCCTGCGCGAAACAGGCTTCGCCTGCCGTCAGCAAGATGGATGCCGCGACCCCCGCCTTGAACAGATCAAGGAGCGTCGCCGTGAGCTTGGTGGATCTCATCGCCTTTCTCCCCACCCCTAATTGGATTCGTCGATCGGAAATACCGGAGGATCAACGAGCATCATCATCATCATTCCGCCCGGGAAGATGTTGTTCGTCGTGATCTCGCGCTCGTTATGCGAGTGCCACATGAACGCGAAGCCTGCTTCCGTCGCCGGCGGGTTCAGGATCGTGTTGCTGGGCGGCGACGTGCCGGTCGGCGCCGTCGCACGCACGGTCGCGTCCGGCCCGAGATACGGACTGCCGCCATACCAGAAGCCGTTCGTCAGGATGTTCGAGTCCGGCAACGTGACCGGCCCGCCGCTCGCGACCTTGCCGAACGGCGCCTTCTCGAGTGCCTTGCCGTGGTCCTGGCACCACTCGTAGTAGTTCGGCGCGCTGCGCGGCGCCGGCGGATTCGACGCCGTCGTGTAGTAGCCGTTCGCGTCCGGCACGCAGACGGAGCCGTCGCCCGCGTAGTGCGCGTAGACGTCCCAGTTCAGGCCCTTGCCGGTCCAGTAGAAAATCCCGTCCATCGTCGCGCCCGGCGTCGTGGTGGTCGTGAACAGCAGCGGCCCGGCCGGCTGCCGCGGGTTCGCCGGGTGGCTCGGGTCGACCGGGCTGAGCAACAGGTTGCCGTCGCGCGCCAGCACGCGCACGTGGTTGCCGTGCTCGTGGAACGGATGCTGCCAGCGGCCGGTGCCGATGATCCGCAGCAGCACCAGTTCGCCCGGATGCATGTGCGGGTTGCCGTTGTACGGCTGGTGCGGGTACTGCGGCGCGTAGTTCGGATCCATGTCGTCCGGCATCGAGCGGCCGTTGACCATGAAATAGGCCGGGTGATACGGCTCGGTCTCGACCGTCATGCAGCCGGTCGGCTTGGTGCACGACGTATTCGCCGCGACCTGCTGCTCCGCCTGCTGATGGATGCGCGGATCCATTTCGGAGAACTGAAAAAGATACTCACGGTCATAGCAGGCGGCGCTGTTGTCGAATGCCGCCACTGCGTTGCGGAAATCGCGCTGGCCGAACGGCCGGCCCGAATCCGGCAGCGCCATGCAGCCCGCCGTGTTGACCGCCGTATTCGGCAGCACGATGATCGCACCGTACATCCCCATCTCGATCTGCAGGTCGCCCTGCGTGCCGCTGTAGTACGCATGCGTACCCGGCGTCGCCGCGACGAACGTATAGGTGACCGTCGCGCCGTGCGGCGCTTCTTGCGCCAGTAGCCCGGCAACGCCGGAGGTGCCGGTGCAGGTCTTGCCGTCCGGGCTCAGGGTGCCCGTGCACACGACGAAGCCGGGGAACAGCATCGACGTGTTGCCGGCCGCCGCCGGCAGGTTGTTGGTGAGTGTCACGGTGATGACGTCGCCCTGCCTGACGATCAGCGTCGGACCGGGAATCTGCATCGTCGGACAGGTCGCACCGGTAATCGTCGACGGCGAGAAGACGAGCGGCGTCGCGCTGGTCGCCGCGCAGCCGTAGCCCCACGAATAGACGCTCGTGCCGTCCGGCTGGGTAATGCGCGCCTCCTGGGCCGTGAGGTTGAAAACCTTGCCGGCGATGCCCGGCGCGGCGGCTTGCGCGTGCACCGACAGCAACGCGGCGAGCGTTGCGACGCCGACGCGTGCGAGCCGTCCGAGACGGGCGAGCGTCGCGGTCCACGCATGATGAGTGATGTGTCCCACGGCTTTTCTCCTCAGGGCAGGACTTCCCGGCCGGGCCCCGCCCGCTGCTGCGGGCGGGCCCTGGTCATCAAAGAGTGCAGTGCTTCGTGACCGGGTCCACCGCGCTGCAGATGTGGACTTCGGTCATCAGGCCGCCGAAGTTCTCCTGATCGTTCGACAGGTGATCGAGGTTCGGCGTGTACAGGTAGAAAATCTGGCCCGAGTGGTACTTCGTCTTGTCGCTGGCGTCGAGAATCAGGTCGAGCGACTCGCCGCCTCCGAGCGTGATCGAGTTCGTGTCGTAGGCCATGTTGTTGCCGGCCATGTCGCGCAGCATGCGGGCGTTGATCGCGATCACGTGCATCGGGATGCCGAGCGACGCCAGCGTCTGGTATTCGGTCACGTCGAGATCCGAGATCCGCAACAGCGCGCGGCCGCCGGCGGGAATGTTGATCAGCGTCGACAGCGGTTGCGACGGATGCATCGAACTGTCCGACGCCGGCGTCGACATCGCCCCTTCTGTCACCGTGTCCGGATAGCTGCGGCCATTCAGCAGGAAGAACTTGTCCTTCATGTCGGTGAACGGCTCGGGATTGAACGTCATGCCGACGAAGTGGAAATTCGGATCGAAGCCATGGATCTGGATCGGATACTCGACGTCGTACGCGGTCGAGCCGTCACCGTCGTTGTAGGCGTAGAGCGACAGCGTTTCGGGCGTGGTCGCCGGAATGTTGGCGTTGGCCGCACGCACGAGGCCGTTGTTCTGCGGCGGCAGCGGCGTCGAGCACAGGATGTCGTTGCCGCAGCGCGTGCGCAGGTCCGACTGCTGCGTCACCAGCGCCTCGTACAGCGACACGCCCTTCGGCACGCGATCCTGGCGCGGCCGCACGTAGATCTGGCCGACCATGCCCATCTGCAGGTGCTCCGGCGGCGTGATGTGGCAGTGCCAGAAATAGGTGCCCGCATCCGGCGCGAGATAGTAGTACGTGAAGCTCGCGCCGATGTTGATCGCGACCGACGCGTCCGGCACGCCGTCATAGAACGACGACGCGTTCGGATAGCCGTGGAAGTGCACCGTATGCCTCTCGAACAGGTCCGGGCGCATGATCATCCCGACGTTCGTGAGCGTGAGGAAGAACTCGTCGTCCTCGTCGATCGCCATCAGCGGCGCGGGCTGGTTGCCGTTCATCACGCCGATGTCCATGATCGGGCGCGGATCGACGTGGCCGGTCAGCGCACCGCCTGCATCCGGATCGGGCGCGAGGCCGACCGCGCCGTTGTAGGTCGGGTCCGTCCTGGGATCGCCGACGGTGTTGAACACCGACGCGAGCTGCGTGCCGGGCAGCCCGGCCTTGACGTCCGCGAGCCCGGACAGCGGGCCGAACGCGAACAGATAGGTCTGCACACCGTTGGCCATCGTGGCATAGCCGTCGCCGCCCGAGATCTGCTGGCACTTGATCGCGCCGTTCACGGTGCCGGTCGACGTGGAAGTCTGGCCGGTGTAGGTCGGTTTCGTGTAGGCGGGCTCGCCGACACCGGGCGCCAGCGCGGTCGGATGCGACGGCGTGGTGAACGGGCACTGGACGCGGAACGACTGGGCGAACGAGGGAACGGCGCACATCAGGAGCAACAGTGCCGCCACACTGCTGCAACACGCGCGGGTACTGAACATATGACCTCCATCCAAGGGGTCAACCAGCGATACGGGCTGGACGTCATGCTGTACTGCGGACGCGGGCCGGCGAGGTCTTCGCATCAGCCCGTATCTGGATTCTGAAGATGTGCGCGTCTGGCCGGGATGGGTCACCCCCCTACTTTTGCATAGGGGGGCTCCGGCACGCGGGGGCGACATGCTCCTCAAGGACGGATGGGCGAGGTTCGAGCAGCCCCGTCGATGCACCGGATTTGTCCGATGAAAAACGCGCGACGACCGGCGACGTATCGGCGAAATTTTCCCGATAGCAGAAATTAATTAAAATCGGGGGGTAGGCAGTGGAGGGTGCAGGATGCGGCAAGCGGTGCCGGCCCCGAAGCAGCGAAGCGGCGGGCTTTCGATCGCGGCAAACCGGGCGGTCGCCGGAGAACGGGCAAAAAAAAGCGCCACGGAGACCGTGGCGCTAAAAAAGTTCTAGCCATTCCGAGGGCCGTGCTAGAACCTGAGAGACTGCGCGAAACATCGTTGCCGGTTAAACTCTTGAAACGATGTTTCGAAAACGTGAGACATTCTTTCCGTTTCCGCCCGACAAGTCAAGCGGTATTTGCACCGGTTCATGCACTTTCTGGCAACGCTGATTTGAGCGTTTTCCTAATAAACCAAGGGTGAACCCGTAAAATCTCATCCAATGACCGGTTCACCCGCAGAACATGCATCCTTTGACAATAGTCCTACAATACCAACAAAATTGAAATCGAGTTTCGGAATTAGAGAGAATCCCTCGTGTCGACAACTGTAACCCTTCCCGCGTCGCGGGACCGTGAATCGTCACCCGACGAGATCACCGCCCTCGCCCGCGGCCTCGCCGTGCTGCGCCGCATCGCGGCCGCCGACGCCCCCGTCAGCAACCGTGAACTGACCGAATTGACCGGCATCCCGAAGCCGACCGTCTCGCGCATCACCGCGACGCTCGTCAGCGCCGGCTTCCTGTTCCAGTTGCCCGACAGCGAGCGCTTCGTGCTCACCGCGTCGGTGCTCGAGCTGAGCCACGGCTTCCTGCGCAACTTCGACATCCGCGCGCGTTCGCGGCCGTTCATGATCGAGTTGGCCGAACGCACGTCGCTGTCCGTACACCTCGCGGTGCGCGACCGGCTCGACATGGTCGCGATCGACGTGATCCGGCCGCGCTCGGCCGTGCTCGTCACGCGCCTCGAAATCGGCTCGCGGATGGACATCGCACGCACGGCGGTGGGCCGCGCGTATCTCGCCGCGCTCGAGGAAGACGAGCGGCGCCTGCTGCTCGAGTCGCTGCGCACCACGGCGGGCGACGACTGGCCGCACGTGTCCGCGCGCCTGACGCCCGCGCTCGACGATGCGATGCGCGACGGCCACGCGATCGCGATCGGCGAATGGCGCGAGGGCCTGAATGCGGTCGCGGCCGGTTTCGTCGGCCCGTCGGGCCAGCGCTACTCGGTGAATTGCGGCGGCGCGGCGCACCAGTGCTCGCCCGAATGGCTGCAGGAACACGTCGTGCCCGCGCTGCACGAATGCATCGCGAAAATCACGCGCGAGATCGGCGGCGCACCGGCCCGGCGCATCAGCGTGTAATCGTTCCGTCATCGTCCTGTCGCGTTCTGTAACGACCGTAACCCGTTGAAAGATAGACCACTGGACTGTAACGGGGACGGGACGTAGGATCATGCCCATCGTCGCGCCGCATTCGCGGTGCACAACGCTCTTTTCTCGCGAGTCGGCGGGGCCCCGGACCGAGCCGGGCCACCCCGTCCCGTCACCCGCCCGCCCACGCGCAGCCCAGCAGTCCGATTTCCGGCACGCCGCGCCGTCTTCCTGACAGATCACGATGGATAACGAACAAAAGCCCACGCCCCCTTCGAAAGACCCCGTGTCGCCCGCCGCACGGCGTCCGCGCCGCACGCTGATGCTCGGCACGGTCGCGGTCGTCGTCATCGGCGGCCTGCTGTGGTGGCATCCGTGGAACCGCACGCCGTCGGCCGGCAGCACGGCGACCGGTGCGAGCGCAGCCGCCGGCAGCGGCGCAGGCGGCCATCGCGGCCGCGGCGGCCCCGCTGCGATGGCGAACGTTCCGCAGCCCGTGCAGGTCGCGACCGCGACGCAAGGCGAGATGCCGATCGTGCTGTCCGCACTCGGCACCGTCACGCCGCTCGCGAACGTGACGGTCAAGACGCAGCTGTCGGGCTACCTGCAGTCGGTGTCGTTCCAGGAGGGCCAGATCGTCAAGAAGGGCGACGTGCTCGCGCAGATCGACCCGCGCCCTTACCAGGTGTCGCTCGAGAACGCCGAAGGCACGCACGCACGCGATTCCGCCCTGCTCGCGACGGCGCGCCTCGACCTGAAGCGCTACCAGACGCTGCTGTCGCAGGACTCGATCGCGTCGCAAACCGTCGATACGCAGGCGTCGCTCGTCAAGCAGTACGAAGGCGCGGTGAAGACCGACCAGGCCGCGATCGATTCCGCGAAGCTGAACCTCACGTATGCGCGCATCACGGCGCCGGTGTCGGGCCGCGTCGGCCTGCGCCAGGTCGACCCGGGCAACTACGTGACGCCGGGCGACACCAACGGCATCGTCGTGATCACGCAGCTGCAGCCGATGAGCGTGATCTTCACGACGTCGGAAGACAACCTGCCGCAGATCCTCAAGCAGGTGAACGCGGGCCAGAAGCTGTCGGTCACTGCGTACAACCGCAACAACACGGTGCCGCTCGAGACGGGTTCGCTCGCGACGCTCGACAACCAGATCGACACGAGCACCGGCACGGTCAAGCTGCGCGCGAACTTCGATAACAAGGAAGGCATGCTGTTCCCGAATCAGTTCGTGAACACGCGGCTGCTCGTCGACGTGCTGCGCAACGCGACGATCGTGCCGACCTCCGCCGTGCTGACCGGTTCGATCGGCCAGTTCGTCTATGTCGTGAAACCCGACAACACGGTCACGGTCCGCAAGGTCACGATCGGCCCGATCGACGGCGAACGCACGAGCATCGTCAGCGGCGTCGCGCTCGGCGAGCGCGTGGTGACCGACGGCTCCGACCGCCTGCGCGAAGGCTCGAAGATCTCGATTCCGGCCGACAAGCCGAAAGGCGCATCGGGCGCGCGCGGCGCACGCGCGGCGTCGGGTGCATCGGCAGCGTCGGGCGCCGCCGCCCATCGCGGCGGACACAAGCACGGCGCGTCGCAGGCAGCGGCCCCCGCGGCCCAGTAACGCGCGGGCCGCTCGATGAATCCATCCCGCCTCTTCATTCTCCGGCCGGTCGGCACCGCCCTCCTGATGGCGGCGATCATGCTGGCCGGTCTCGTCGCGCTGCGCTTCCTGCCGCTCGCCGCGCTGCCCGAAGTCGACTACCCGACGATCCAGGTCCAGACCTTCTATCCGGGCGCGAGCCCGGAAGTGATGACCTCGTCGGTCACCGCGCCGCTCGAACGGCAGTTCGGGCAGATGCCGTCGCTGAACCAGATGTCGTCGCAAAGCTCGGCCGGCGCGTCGGTGATCACGCTGCAGTTCTCGCTCGACCTGCCGCTCGACATCGCCGAGCAGGAAGTGCAGGCCGCGATCAACGCTGCCGGCAACCTGCTGCCGTCCGACCTCCCTGCCCCGCCGATCTACGCGAAGGTCAACCCGGCCGATGCGCCGGTGCTGACGCTCGCCGTCAAATCGAAGACGCTGCCGCTCACGCAGGTGCAGGACCTGGCCGACACGCGCCTCGCGATGAAGATCTCGCAGATCGCCGGCGTCGGCCTCGTCAGCCTGTCGGGCGGCAACCGTCCGGCCGTGCGGATCCAGGCGAACCCGACCGCGCTCGCCAAATACGGGATGAACCTCGACGACCTGCGCACGACGATCTCGAACCTGAACGTGAACACGCCGAAGGGCAACTTCGACGGGCCGACGCGCGCGTACACGATCAACGCGAACGACCAGCTGACGAGCGCCGACCAGTACAACAGCGCGGTCGTCGCGTACAAGAACGGCCACCCGGTGATGCTGACCGACGTCGCGACGGTCGTCGCCGGCTCGGAGAACACCAAGCTCGGCGCGTGGGTGAATTCGGACCCCGCGATCATCCTGAACGTGCAGCGCCAGCCCGGCGCGAACGTGATCGCGACCGTCGACGCGATCAAGGCGCAGTTGCCGAAGCTGCAGGAAACGCTGCCGGCCGCGCTCGACGTGGAAATCGTCACCGACCGCACGACGATGATCCGCGCGGCCGTGCGCGACGTGCAGTTCGAGCTGCTGCTCGCGGTCGCGCTCGTCGTGCTCGTGATGTACCTGTTCCTCGCGAACGTCTACGCGACGATCATCCCGAGCCTGTCGGTGCCGCTGTCGCTGATCGGCACGCTCGCGGTAATGTACATGGCCGGCTTCTCGCTGAACAACCTGTCGCTGATGGCGCTCACCATCGCGACCGGCTTCGTCGTCGACGATGCGATCGTGATGATCGAGAACATCGCGCGCTACGTCGAGGAAGGCGAAACAGGGCTCGAGGCCGCGCTGAAGGGCTCGCGGCAGATCGGCTTCACGATCATCTCGCTGACGGTATCGCTGATCGCGGTGCTGATTCCGCTGCTGTTCATGGGCGACGTGGTCGGGCGCCTGTTCCACGAATTCGCGATCACGCTCGCGGTGACGATCGTGATCTCGGCGATCGTGTCGCTCACGCTCGTGCCGATGATGTGCGCGAAGCTGCTGCGCCATTCGCCGCCGCCCGAGAGCCACCGCTTCGAGGCGCGCGTGCACCGCGCGATCGACTGGGTGATCGCACGCTACGCGGTCGCGCTCGAATGGGTGCTGAACCGCCAGCGCTCGACGCTCGTCGTCGCGCTGCTGACGCTCGCGCTGACCGCCCTGCTCTATATCTATGTGCCGAAGGGCTTCTTCCCCGCGCAGGACACCGGCGTGATCCAGGCGATCACGCAGGCGCCGCAGTCGATCTCGTACGGCGCGATGGCCGAACGCCAGCAGGCGCTCGCCGCCGAGATCCTGAAGGATCCGAACGTCGACAGCCTCACATCGTTCATCGGCGTCGACGGCAGCAACATCACGCTGAACAGCGGCCGCATGCTGATCAACCTGAAGGCGCGTGACGAACGTTCCGAGACGGCCGCGCAGATCATCCGCGACCTGCAGCACCGCGTGGCGAACATCACCGGCATCTCGCTGTTCATGCAGTCGGTGCAGGATCTGACGATCGACTCGACCGTCAGCCCGACGCAGTACCAGTTCATGCTGACGAGCCCGAACTCGGACGAATTCGCGACCTGGGTGCCGAAGCTCGTCGCGCGGCTGCAGCAGGAGCCGTCGCTCGCCGACGTCGCGACCGACCTGCAAAGCAACGGCCAGTCGGTCTACATCGAGATCGACCGCGCGAGCGCCGCGCGCTTCGGCATCACGCCGGCGACCGTCGACAACGCGCTGTACGACGCGTTCGGCCAGCGCATCGTGTCGACGATCTTCACGCAGTCGAACCAGTACCGCGTGATTCTCGAGTCCGAGCCGAAGGAGCAGCACTACGCGCAATCGCTGAACGACATCTACCTGCCGTCGGCCGGCGGCGGCCAGGTGCCGCTGGCGTCGATCGCGTCGTTCCACGAGCGGCCGTCGCCGCTGCTGGTCGCGCACCTGTCGCAGTTCCCGTCGACGACGATCTCGTTCAACCTCGCGCCGGGCGCGTCGCTCGGCGAAGCCGTCAAGGCGATCGAGGCCGCCGAGAAGGACATCAACCTGCCCGCGTCGTTCCAGACGCGCTTCCAGGGGGCGGCGCTCGCGTTCCAGGCATCGCTGTCGAACCAGCTGTTCCTGATCCTCGCGGCGATCGTCACGATGTACATCGTGCTCGGCGTGCTGTACGAGAGCTACATCCACCCGATCACGATCCTGTCGACGCTGCCGTCGGCCGGCGTCGGCGCGCTGCTCGCGCTGATGATCACCGGGCACGACCTCGACATCATCGGGATCATCGGCATCGTGCTGCTGATCGGCATCGTGAAGAAGAACGCGATCATGATGATCGACTTCGCGCTCGAGGCCGAACGCGTCGAAGGCAAGCCGCCGCGCGAGGCGATCTACCAGGCGTGCCTGCTGCGCTTCCGGCCGATCCTGATGACGACGCTCGCCGCGCTGCTCGGCGCGGTGCCGCTGATCGTCGGCTCCGGCGCGGGTTCCGAGCTGCGCCAGCCGCTCGGGATCGCGATCGCCGGCGGCCTGATCGTGTCGCAGGTGCTGACGCTGTTCACGACGCCCGTGATCTACCTCGGCTTCGACTCGCTCGCGCGCCGTGTGCGCGGCTGGTTCGAACGCCACGGGCCGGGCGCCGATACAGGCAAGCACACGGGTGCATAACCGATGAACCTGTCGCGCCCCTTCATCACCCGCCCCGTCGCGACGACGCTGCTCGCGCTCGGCGTCGCGCTCGCGGGCCTGTTCGCGTTCATCAAGCTGCCGGTGTCGCCGCTGCCGCAGGTCGACTTCCCGACGATCTCGGTGCAGGCGTCGCTGCCGGGCGCGAGCCCGGAAACGGTCGCGACCAGCGTGACGAGCCCGCTCGAGCGGCACCTCGGCTCGATCGCCGACGTGTCCGAAATGACGTCGACGAGCACGGTCGGCAACGCGCGGATCATCCTGCAGTTCGGCCTGAACCGCGACATCGACGGCGCCGCGCGCGACGTGCAGGCCGCGATCAACGCGGCGCGCGCCGACCTGCCCGCCGCGCTGAAGAGCAACCCGACCTACCGCAAGGTCAACCCGGCCGATTCGCCGATCATGATCGTGTCGCTGACGTCGGAGACTTCGTCGCCCGCGAAGCTGTACGACGCGGCGTCGACGGTGCTGCAGCAGTCGCTGTCGCAGATCGACGGGATCGGCCAGGTCTCGGTCAGCGGCTCCGCGAACCCGGCCGTGCGCGTCGAGCTCGAACCCCAGGCGCTGTTCCACTACGGGATCGGCCTCGAGGACGTGCGCGCGGCGCTGGCTTCCGCGAACGCCAACGCGCCGAAGGGCGCGATCGAGTTCGGCCCGCAGCGCTTCCAGCTCTATACGAACGACCAGGCGTCCCAGGCATCGCAATACCGCGACCTCGTGGTCGCCTACCGCAACGGCTCGGCCGTGCGGCTGTCCGACCTGTCGGACGTCGTCGACGGGGTCGAGGACCTGCGCAACCTCGGTCTGTCGAACGGCAAGCGCGCGGTGCTCGTGATCCTCTACCGCTCGCCCGGCGCGAACATCATCGAGACGATCGACCGCGTGCGCGCGGCGCTGCCGCAGCTCACCGCGTCGCTGCCGGCCGACATCACGGTCACGCCGGTGCTCGACCGCTCGACCACCATTCGCGCGTCGCTGAAGGACACCGAGCACACGCTGCTGATCGCGGTCAGCCTCGTCGTGATGGTCGTGTTCCTGTTCCTGCGCAACTGGCGCGCGACGCTGATCCCGAGCGTCGCGGTGCCGATCTCGATCATCGGCACGTTCGGCGCGATGTACCTGCTCGGCTTCTCGATCGACAACCTGTCGCTGATGGCGCTGATCGTCGCGACCGGCTTCGTCGTCGACGATGCGATCGTCGTGCTCGAGAACATCGCGCGGCATATCGAGAACGGCAAGTCGCGGATGCAAGCCGCGTTCGACGGCGCGCGCGAGGTCGGCTTCACGGTGCTGTCGATGAGCATCTCGCTCGTCGCGGTGTTCCTGCCGATCCTGCTGATGGGCGGCATCGTCGGGCGGCTGTTCCGCGAGTTCGCGCTGACGCTGTCGCTCGCGATCGCCGTGTCGCTCGCGGTCTCGCTCACCGTCACGCCGATGATGTGCGCGCGCCTGCTGCCCGAGTCGCACGACCCGCAAAACGAAGGCCGCTTCGGGCGCTTCCTCGAGCGCGGCTTCTCGCGCATGCAGCGCGGCTACGAGCGCTCGCTGTCGTGGGCGCTGCGCCGGCCGCTCTTGATCCTGCTGACGCTGTTCGCCACGATCGGGCTGAACGTCTACCTGTACATCGTCGTGCCGAAAGGCTTCTTCCCGCAGCAGGACACCGGGCTGATGATCGGCGGCATCCAGGCCGACCAGTCGACGTCGTTCCAGGCGATGAAGCTGAAGTTCTCCGAGATGATGCGCATCGTGCAGGCCAACCCGAACGTGAAGAGCGTCGCGGGCTTCACCGGCGGCACGCAGACCAACTCGGGCTTCATGTTCGTCACGCTGAAGGACCGCACCGAGCGCAAGCTGTCGGCCGACCAGGTGATCCAGCAGCTGCGCCCGCCGCTGGCGGACGTGGCGGGCGCGCGCACGTTCCTGCAGGCCGCGCAGGACATCCGCGTCGGCGGCCGGCAAAGCAACGCGCAGTACCAGTTCACGCTGCTCGGCGACTCGAGCGCCGACCTGTACAAGTGGGGGCCGATCCTGACCGAGGCGCTGCAGAAGCGCCCCGAGCTGACCGACGTGAACTCCGACCAGCAGCAAGGCGGCCTCGAGGCGATGGTGACGATCGACCGCGCGACGGCCGCGCGGTTCGGCATCAAGCCCGCGCAGATCGACAACACGCTGTACGACGCGTTCGGCCAGCGCCAGGTCTCGACGATCTACAACCCGCTGAACCAGTACCACGTCGTGATGGAAGTCGCGCCGAAATACTGGCAGAGCCCGGAGATGCTGAACCAGGTGTGGATCAGCACGTCGGGCGGCAGCGCGAACGGTTCGCAAACCACCAACGCGGCCGCCGGCACCTACGTCGCGACGTCGGCCGGCACGTCGAGCGCCGGCACGGCCACGCAGAGCGCCGCGGCGATCGCGTCGGATTCCGCGCGCAACCAGGCGCTCAACGCGATCGCCGCAAGCGGCAAGTCGAGCGCGTCGTCGGGTGCATCGGTATCGACGTCGAAGTCGACGATGATCCCGCTGTCGGCGATCGCGACGTTCGGGCCGAGCACGACGCCGCTGTCGGTCAACCACCAGGGGCTATTCGTCGCGACGACGATCTCGTTCAACCTGCCGCCGGGCGTGTCGCTGTCGCAGGCGACGCAGATCATCTACCAGACGATGGCGCAGGTCGGCGTCCCGCCGACGATCGTCGGCAGCTTCCAGGGCACCGCGCAGGCGTTCCAGCAGTCGACGAACGACCAGCCGATCCTGATCCTCGCCGCGCTGCTGGCCGTCTACATCGTGCTCGGGATCCTGTACGAGAGCTACATCCACCCGATCACGATCCTGTCGACGCTGCCGTCGGCCGGCGTCGGCGCGCTGCTCGCGCTGCTGCTGTTCAAGACCGAGTTCAGCATCATCGCGCTGATCGGCGTGATCCTGCTGATCGGTATCGTGAAGAAGAACGCGATCATGATGGTCGACTTCGCGATCGACCAGACGCGCAACCACCAGAAGTCGTCGTTCGACGCGATCCACGAGGCGTGCCTGCTGCGCTTCCGCCCGATCATGATGACGACGATGGCGGCGCTCCTGGGCGCGCTGCCGCTCGCGTTCGGCAGCGGCGACGGCGCCGAGCTGCGCGCGCCGCTCGGCATCGCGATCGCCGGCGGCCTGATCGTGTCGCAGGTGCTGACGCTCTATACGACGCCGGTCGTCTACCTGTACATGGACCGGTTCCGCGTGTGGGGCGAGAAGCGCCGCAACCGCCGCGGGAATACCGGCGGGCCGGCGGTGGCAGGCGAGTAACGGGAAACGGCCGCCCGGCGAACTGCCCCGCGAAGCTGGACCTGGATCCAGCCTTTGGGGTGCAGTTCACCGGGCGGCCGCTTTTTTCGTGCTTGCACCGCCGCAGCGATCGGCTATCGTGAGTCCATGCCCACCGCGATGCCCTTCGCCGGGAATCCGCCATGAACGTCCAGCTGAACCATACGATCGTCTGGTGCCGCGACAAGCGCGCGTCGAGCCGCTTCCTCACCGAACTCCTGGAATTGCCGCCGCCGACACCGTTCGGCGCGATGCTGGTCGTCGCGCTCGACAATGGCGTGTCGCTCGATTTCTATGAGCAGGCGGGGGAAATCCGGTCGCAGCATTACGCGTTCCTGCTCGACGAAGCCGGCTTCGATCGTGTGCTGGCACGCATCCGCGCGCGCGGGCTCGCGCACTGGGCCGATCCGGCGAAGCGGCAAGCCGGCGACATCTACCGCCACAACGGCGGCCGCGGCGTGTACTTCGACGATCCGGACGGCCACTTCCTCGAAGTGATGACGCGGCCGTATGCGCTGAACGGCTAGTGCGGCAGGCCGGCGTTGCGCCGGCCCGTGTGGTGCGGCGCGGATGCCGCCCGGTTTCGGACGGCACCCAGCGCGGCTGCCGTTACTCGGCAGCGGCCGTCGTCTTGCGCGGACGACGCGCGCGCGGTGCGGCCTTGCGGGCCGGCTTCTTCCTGGCGGCGGCCGGCGCTTCGGCAGCCGCTTCGGCATGGGCTTCGACCGGCGCCGCGTCATGCGACGGCTGCGCGGCGGCAAGCTCGCCGCCGACATCGCCAGCTACCGGCTCGGCGTGCGTCACGGCCACGTGCGGTGCGCCGCCCTGCTCCGCGTCGCGATGCGCGCCGTCGTCAGGCTTGCCTTGCGCATGCTTGTCGCCGCCGTGCTTCGCCGCATCGGCGCGCTTCGCGGCGGCGCCCTTTTTCGTGCCGGTCTTCTTCGCCGCGCTCTTGCGTGTCCGCTTGCGGCCTTCCTGCGCTTCGCCGTGGGCCTCGGTCGCTTCGGTCGCTTCGATCGTTTCGGCAGGTGCAGCCGGCACGGCGTCGGCGACGTCGTCCAGCTCCGCCGCTTCCGCCTCGACCTGCACGTTTTCGTGCACGACCGCTTCCGCCCGCTGGCCGCGACGTTGCGCATGGCGCCCGGCCCGCGCCGGCTCTGCCGCACGCGTGCCGTGGTGCGCGCCGCCGTCACCGGCCGTCGCGACATGCTCGACGGCCGCCGGCTGGCGGGCCCGCGACACGAACGCGCCCGACTTGTCGTCACGCCCCACTTCGAGCAGGCCGCGCGCCTGCGCTTCGTCGAGCAGGTTGCCGAACGCGCGGAACCCGTAGTACGACTCGTTGAAATCCGGCTTGCGGCGCTTGATCGCGCTCTTGAGCACCGACGCCCAGATCTTGCCGACGTCGTCGCGCTCCGACGCGAGCGCATCGAACGTCTCGACCGCCAGCGCGATCGCCTCGGCCTTGCGTGCATCCATGTCGTGCTTGCGCGACGACGGCTCGTCGGGCCGCTTCGCGCCGCCGTTGCCCGCACGCTGCTGCTGTTCGCGCTTCGCGAGCGCGCGCTGCTGCTCGCGCACCAGGTCGTCGTAGAAGATGAATTCGTCGCAGTTCGCGACCAGCAGGTCCGACGTCGATTTCTTCACGCCGACGCCGATCACCTTCTTCGCGTTCTCGCGCAGCTTCGACACGAGCGGCGAAAAGTCGGAATCGCCACTGATGATCACGAACGTGTCGACGTGCGACTTCGTGTAGCAGAGGTCGAGCGCGTCGACGACGAGCCGGATATCGGCCGAATTCTTGCCCGACTGGCGCACGTGCGGAATCTCGATCAGCTCGAAGCTCGCCTCGTGCATCGACGCCTTGAAGCCCTTGTAGCGATCCCAGTCGCAATAAGCCTTCTTCACGACGATGCTGCCCTTCAGCAGCAGGCGCTCCAGCACGGGCTTGATGTCGAATTTCTCGTACTTCGCGTCGCGCACGCCGAGCGCGACGTTCTCGAAGTCGCAGAACACGGCCATGCTGACGTTGTCCAGGGGTATTGCCATGTGTACTCCAACCAGTGGGCCGACGCGTTGTATGACGGTGCGGCAAAAAAAGCATCGCGCACATGATAGCCGGTCGGCGCATCATTCCCGCATCCGTGTGAACGAATGAACGCCCGAACGCCCGGTGCCGGTATGCCCGGTGCCGGTACGCCCGATGCCGGTATGCCCCTCAATACGCACCCGCCGCCGGGGCAAATCGACATTACACTTGAGTTATCGGTCGTCCGTCCCTATCTGGACGGAAGACGCATCGAGCAAGGAGCGGTTTCATGACGACGAAGGTACTGCTGATTGGCGCGACCGGCCGAACGGGCCACGCCTGCGCGGATCTGCTGCTCAAGCAGCCGGAGTTCGAGGTCACGGCGCTCGTACGCCGGCACGGCTATGCGCTGGCGGGCGCACGGGTCGTCGAGGCCGATCTGACGAACGATTTCTCGCACGCATTCCAGGGCATCACGCACGTGATCTACGCGGCCGGCTCGGCTGAATCGGACGGCGCGACCGAAGAGGAACAGGTCGACCGCGACGCGGTGGCCCGCGCGGCCGAATACACGCTGGCGTACAACGCGCAAAAGCTCGTGGTGATCAGCTCGCTGTCGGCCTACCGGCCCGAGCTGGCGCCGGACGCGCTGCGCCATTATTCGCAGATGAAACGCGAAGGCGACGACCGCGTGGCCGCGTCGGGCGTCGACTACGTGATCCTGCGCCCGGGCCCGCTCACCGACGATCCGGGCGTCGGCAAGATCGCGCTGACCGACGCATGGCTCGATCCCGCGCCGCCCGTGTCGCGCCAGGACGTTGCATGGGCCGCGATCGAGGCGATCAAGCTCGGCATCTCGCGCAAGATCGTCGGCTTCGTCGGCGGCAGCGTGCCGATCGAGCAGGCATTGCGCGCGTAGCAGCCGGCCGGGCGCCGCCGCCCGGCTGCGCGCGCGTGCTCCCGTGTCGCCTGCCCGCACGGCGGGCCGCGTCGACGTCCAGGGCGCGCTTACTGCTTCGGATGCGCGTCGGCCCACGCCTTCACGGCGGCGAGCGTGTTCTCGACGTGCTTGTCGGGCGACAGGCTCGTATATTCGTAGAGCACCTTCCCTTCCGGCGAGATCACGTACGACACGCGATTCGCGCGGTCGAGCGCCGGCAGCTTCGCGTCGTATTCACGGATGATCTTCGCGTCCGGATCGGCCGCGACCGGGAACTTGCTCCGGCACTCGCTCACCGAGAACTTCGTCAGCGTGTCGATATTGTCGGCCGATACGCCGATCACCGTCGCGCCGTAAGCCTTGTAACGGTCGACCGCATCGGCGAACGCGTGCGCCTCGATCGTGCAGCCCTTCGTGAACGCGGCCGGGTAGAAATACAGCACGACCGGCCCCTGCTTCAGCGCGTCCGCGAGCGAATACGTGTAAGTCTTGCCGCCCAGCGATGCCTGCGTCGTGAAATCCGGCGCCGCGGCGCCCGGCTTCAGTTCCGCCTGCGCCATCAGCGCATGGCCGGCCACCAGCGCCGCCACGGCGCCCAGCAACAGTTTTCGCTTCATCTGCGTCCTCATTTCTTATAAAGTCAGCCTCAATGTAGGCCACACCGGCGTTCGCCTGTCGAACACCCGCTATGCGATCCGGACCAGCGGCAATGCCATCCGCGGCCGGCCCGTTAAAGATTCCGCACAATCTGCCGTTATTCCTTGCGGACAACCGGTTCCAGCCCTTCACGTCAGCGAGAAACATGGAAGCCAACAGGAAACAGACGTCACGCAAGGGCTCCTGGCGCAGTGCCTTGCATACACTGCGCCGCTTCGCCTGGTCGGGCGGCGCGCTGATGCCCGCGCGCGCCGGCGCGCCGCGCCGCGACGACTCCGTGCGCAACTGGCTGGAACAGACGGTCGGCACGGTGGACTTCCTCGCCCATGTCGACCGCGAACTGCGCTTTCTGTACGTGTCCGACGCGAGCCTGCGCTTCATCGGCTACCACCGCGACTACCTGCATACGCTGACGCTGCGCGACCTGATCGCCGAACAGGATACCTCGGTGCTCGAAGGCCTGCTCGCGCGCGCCTCGCGTTCGGGCCAGGTCGAGAAGGCGACGATGTGCATCGTCAAGTCGCTCACCTACCCGCTGGACGTCGAGGTCCGCGCGTTCAAGAGCCGCCACCACGGTGTCGACGGCTTCGCGATCGCGGCATTCGACGTGTCGTCGTGGCGCGCGCTCGAGGCGAAGCTGACGTACGAAATGCACCATGACCCGATGACGGGGCTCGACAACCTGTCCGCGCTCGTGCCGGCACTGATGCGCGCGCAGCAGACCGCCGACGAGGGCGGCACCTGCGCGGCGCTGCTGCTGCTCGACCTCGACGACTACCAGCGGATCAACCGCGCGCTCGGCTACGACGCGGGCGACACGCTGCTGCGCGATACCGCGCAGCGGCTGAAGGCGCTCGTCACGCCGAACGAGCAGCTCGCGCGCGTCGCGAGCGACAAGTTCGCGGTCGTGCTCGGCGCATCCGACCGCGCGCAGGCGACCCATGCCGCCGACGCACTCGCGCGCCGGCTGCAGGCCGCGGTGCGCGAGCCCTACGTGTACCAGGGGCAGACCGTGCACTTGTCCGCGAGCATCGGCATCGCGCTGTATCCGGACGAACGGGCCGCGCCGCATCGCGCGCAGCATCACAGCCCGCTGCTGCGCCGCGCCGACCACGCGCTCGCGCAGGCGAAGGCATCGGGCGGCAACGCGCTCGCGTTCCATGCGCCGGTCGACGACCCGGCCGACGCCGAACGGCTGAAGCTGGAGGCCGACCTGTACGACGGCGTGCGCAACGGCGAGTTCTCGCTCCATTTCCAGCCGATCACGCGCAGCCAGTCGGGCGCGGTGGTCGGTGTCGAGGCGCTGATTCGCTGGCGCCATCCGGTGCACGGGCTCGTGCCGCCGGCGACCTTCATTCCGCTCGCCGAATCGATCGGCCTGATCAACTACCTCGGCAACTGGGTGCTCAAGGCCGCGTGCATGCAGCTCGTCGCGTGGGACAGCCAGGGGCTCGCGCTGCAGTACGTCGCCGTCAACGTGTCGCCGCAGCAGTTCCGCGACCCGCGCTTCACGCAGAGCGTGCGCGAGGCGATCGCGCTGACGGGCATCGACCCGCGCCGCATCGTGCTCGAAATCACCGAAAGCCTGCTGATGCACGATCCCGCGCATGCGAAAGTGCTGCTCGAGGAGCTGACCGATCTCGGCATCCGCTTCGCGATCGACGATTTCGGCACCGGCTATTCGAGCCTCGCCTACCTGCAGCGCTTCCCGCTCGCGAAGCTGAAGATCGACCGCAGTTTCGTCGAGAACCTGCTGACGTCGCGCAACGACCGCGCGATCGTATCGGCGGTGGTCGGCCTCGCGCAGACGCTCGATCTCGAACTCGTCGCCGAAGGCGTTGAGACCGAGGCGCAGCGCGAACTGCTGACGGAGATGGGCTGCAACCACATCCAGGGCTGGCTCGTCTGCCAGGCGCTGCCGTCCGAGGAGCTCGCGCGGCGCTTCGCGGCGCATCAGCTGCACCTGCACGCCGCCGCCTGACGCGCGCGGCGAACCGGACAGATCCGTATGTCAATCACCGAACACATGCCCCGCACGGCCTTGCTGGACAAGCTGTGGGCCCGGATGAACGAACGGGGCGATTTCCCGCTGCTGTCGGAATCGCTGCGCGCGACGATGGCTGCGATGAAGAACGACGACCTCGACTTCACCGCGCTCGTGCGCGTCGTGCTGTCGGACTTCGCGCTCACGCAGAAGGTGCTGCGGCTCGCGAACTCCGCGATGTACATGGCGTTCGGCGGCAACATCACGACCGTGACCCGCGCGCTGATGGTGCTCGGCATGGACGCCGTCGGCCATCTGGTCGTCGGGCTGAAGCTCGTCGACCATTTCCATCACAGCACGCCGCGGCGCATCGACGCGAAGCTCGAACTGAACCGTGCGCTGCTGTCCGGCTGCGTCGCGCGCAAGCTCACCGAGCGCGCCGACCTGCGCGCGGGCGAGGAAGCCGTCGTCTGCACGCTGATGCGCCAGGTCGGCAAGCTGCTCGTCGTCTGCTATCTCGACAGCGAATGGGACAAGATCCGCCGCCATGCGGCCGAGCTGCACGGCGACGAATCGGCCGCCTGCATCGAGGTGCTCGGCGTCGGCTTCGACGAGATCGGGCTCGAGGCAGCAACGCGCTGGCGGCTGCCCGACATGATCCGGGACGGCATCGCCGACGATCATCACCACTTGAACCGGGTCGACGCGTTCGGCCGCGAACTCGCCGCCGACGAGGACATGATCGAACGCGTGAACTGGCTGCGTGCGGTGAGCCGCTGTTCGACCGACGTCGCGAGTGCGCTCGCGATGCCCGACGGCCCGCAGCGCGACGCGCACGTCACGGCGCTCGCGCAGCACTATGCGCTGGCGCTCGATACGGAACCCGACGCGCTCGTCGAGATTGCCGAGCGGCTCGCGCACGAGGAAGCGAGCGACACCGTGATGCGCGAGATCGACGAACTGCGCGCGAACGCCGATGCGATCGCGCGCGCGCAGGCCGAACCCGAGGCGTGCCTCGAAGCCGGCCTCGCCGACCTGCGCGCACTGCCGTCCGAGCACGTGCTGACGCCGGTGCTCGCCCTGGCGTCGGAAAGCCTGCTCGCGAGCCTCGCGTTCACGCGCACCGTCACGTTCGTCCGGCACGACGACGGCACGTTCGCCGCACGCCTGGGCTTCGGTCCCGGCGTCGACGACGCCCTCTACCGGCTGCGCTTCGACGAGCGCTTCGAGCCCGACGTGTTTCATCTCGCGATCACCAATTCGGTCGGCATCTTCATCGAGCAGGCGCAGGAACCGAAGATGCTCAAGCGCCTGCCCGCGTGGTATCTCGACGTGTTCGACGACACGCGCGCATTCGTGCTGCTGCCGGTGCGCGTCGATGCGACGACGGTCGCGCTGCTGTACGGCGACTGGGCCGGCGCGCAGCCGGCCCGCAAGATCTCGCAGCAGGAAATGAGCATCCTCAACGAGCTCGCGAGCGAACTGGGCCGGTTCTTTCCCGCGCAGCACGGCTGACGGCCGGCCCGCTTTCGCCGTTTCCGTCGTTTCCGTCGTTTTCGCCGTTTCTGCGCCACAAATGCAAACCGGCCGCATCAGCAGCCGGTTTTTTACATCGTGCGTTCGAACGAGACGCTTACTTGAGCGTGACGGGCACGCTGAAGTACTTCTTCGCGAGGTTGTCGATCGTGCCGTCGGCCTTCAGGTCCTTCAGCGCCTGATCGAGCGCGGTCTTCAGCGCCGCGTCGTTCTTGCGCAGGCCGAAGCCGACGCCCGAGCCGAGGATCTCGGTGTCGCTGACGGTGCCGCCCGCGAACGCGAAGCCCTGGCCTTGCGGCTTCGTCAGGAAGCCCTTCGAGCCAGCTTCCGAATCCTGGAACGTCGCGTCGAGACGGCCCGACTTCAGGTCGGCATACGCCAGGTCCTGCGTCTGGTACGGCACGACTTCAACGCCGGCCGGCGCCCACTTCTTCTTCGCGTACGCTTCCTGGATCGTGCCCTGCAGCACGCCGACGCGCTTGCCCTTCAGCGACTGCGGGGTCGGCAGCAGGCCGCTGCCCTGCTTCGCGATCAGCTGGTTCGGAATCGTGTAGATCGGGTCGGTGAATGCGATCGCGTGCTTGCGCTGGTCGGTGATCGTCATGTCCGAGTTGATCGCGTCGAACTTGCGCGCCTGCAGCGCGGGGATCAGGCCATCGAAGTCGTTCTCGACCCACACGCACTTCGTCTTCAGCTTCGCGCACACCGCGTTGCCGATATCGATGTCGAAGCCGGTCAGCTTGCCGTCGGGCGTCTTGTATTCGAACGGTGCGTACGAGGCCTCGACACCGAACCGGATCTCCTTCAGATCCGCGGCAAACGTGCTGCCTGCCGCCACGGCCGATGCCGCCACCACCGCATGCGCGGCCACTTTACGCCAATCCAACTTCATCAGGTGCTCTCCTCGATACTCGAATGTTCCGGAACTACGGGCGCATGCATCATTGCAGGGTCAGATGACCGCGACAACATAGCTGCCGCGCCGTGATGCGGCGCAACAGCCGCAAGGCCGCGATTGTACCAATCCACGCGGCCCGATATGGCAAAGCGGCGGCCGCCGCGCGATGCTGCGGCGCGCATACGACACCGGCCGGGCCGGCCGTCGAACTTGCAAGACGATGTCGCAAATATGCAAGGCAGGCCGCACGTCGATGCGGCCGGGCCGATCGGTCAGACGAGTGCCGCGATCGTCTCGCGCGTCGTGTCGATCACGAGCAGGCCCGCGCGCAGCCCCGGCTTCACGGTCGGGTTCGGGAACACGATCCGTTCCTCGTCGTGCGTGACCGTGTAGCGGTAATCGCCGTCCTGCGCGAGCACCGTGCCGCGTGCGAATGGGGTGAAGTTCGCGACGTCGGCCGCGACGAACAGCTCGAGCGCGTCGCTCTGCTTCGTGATCTGGTCGATCACCGTGAAGACGCGTGGCAGCGGCGGATGATCGCCCTGCGCGTCGGCGTCGGTCGGCGGATGGCCGCCCCACGCCCCCGACACGAGCTTGCGCACCGCGCGGTCGGCCGGCGCGAAGCGCGCCAGGTCGTTCTGGCCGAACGGCCGCACCTTGCCGAGTTCGAGCGTGCACGCAAGCGCGCCGCAGTGCTCGGCCGTGAAATGCGAATACGTATTGCCCTTCGCGGTATGCAGCAGCACGGCCGCGATGCGCGCATCGCCGAGCCATTCGACCATCTTGCGCGTCGGCGGCGTGCCGGTGTGCGGCAGCAGCGCGAACTGCTCGAACACCGATGCGCGGATCGCCGTGTGCATGTCGATGTGCCAGCGCGCGCCGCCCGCCGGCGCGGCCGCGAAGAACGCGGCAGCGGCCGCTTCGAGCTGCACGGCGCGCGGCGCCTCGCGGCTCGCGGGCACCTGCGTGTGACGACCGCTGAACAGGCGGTTCAGGTCGTCGTCGAGATAGCGCTCGCCCGCGCGCATCGCCGGCACGTTGCCGAGCGCGACGAGCAGCCGGCATGCGAGCGGCAGCGCGCCCGACGCGAGATCGCGCACGAGCATCGACAGCAGCTCGATCGGCGCCGTCTCGTCGCCGTGCACGCCGGCCGACACGAGCACGCTCGCGCGTGCCGCCTCGTCGGCCGCGGCCGGTTCGAGCACGAGCAGCCCGTCGCCGGGCCATTGCCAGCGCACCGCGCCGCCCGCACAGGTGCCCTCCCGCTCGGCCGGCGTGCTGCCGGCCAGCGTGAACGCGAGAAAGTCGTCGAGCAGCGCGGTGGCCGGCATCCGTGCCTCAGCGCTGGAAGTCATACAGCGAACCGACGCGCAGGATCTGCGTGAGTTCGTCGAGCGCCGTGCGCGATTCGTCGAGCAGCGCCGGGTCGGCGAGGTCCTCCGGTGCGAGGCGATCGCGGTAGTGCTTGTCGATCCACGCGTCGAGCGACGCGAACAGCGTGTCGTTGATCCACACGTTCGACGTGACGGCCGCGCGCTCCGCGTCGTTCAGCACGACGCGCAGGCGCAGGCACGCGGGGCCGCCGCCGTTCTTCATGCTTTCGCGCAGGTCGAACACGAGCACGTCGTGAATCGGGCCGTTGCCGGCCGCGAGCTGGTCGAGATAGGCGGCGACGTTCGCGTTCTCGCGGCATTCCTGCGGCACGACGAGCACTTGCGAGCCGTCCGCGCGCGACAGCAGCTGGCTGTTGAACAGGTACGACGTCACCGCGTCGTTCACGCTCACGGCCGCATCGGGCACCTCGATCACGTTCAGGCGCGCGCCGCGTGCGTCGAGCGCGGCGGTCAGCGTGTCGTAGATCGCCTGCTTGTTGACGAACGCGCGCTCGTGCGTGAACAGCGTGTCGCGGTTGCCGACCGAGATCACGTCGTTGTGGAACACGCCCGCGTCGATCACGTCCGGGTCCTGCTGCGCGTAGACCGTCGCTTCTTCGGCAAGACCGTGGCGATGCGCGACCGCGCGGCTCGCCTCGAAGGTCTGGCGTGCCGGGAAGCGCTTCGGCTCGGGCCCGCGGCGGTATTCCGCGCGGCCGTACACGAAGAACTCGATACCCGGCTTGCCGTATTCGGCGCAAAAGCGCGTATGGTTCGCCGCGCCTTCGTCGCCGAGCGCCGGCGTGCCCGTCAGCGCTTCATGCACCGCGAAGTGCGCGGGATCGGCGAACAGCGTCGACAGCGTGCGGCGCGTGGCTTCGTGCTCGATCGCGCGATGCAGCTTGCTGCACAGGTTCGCCGGCGTGAAGTGCACGCGGCCGTCGCTCGTGTCGGCCGACGGGCTGACGGTGGCCGCATTCGCGGTCCACATCGCCGACGCCGAGCTCGCCGCGGCGAGCAGCTCGGGCGCCTGCTTCGCGGCCTTCGCGATCACGTCCGCGTCCTTGCCCGAGAAACCGAGCTCGCGCAACAGGCGCAGCGACGGCCGCTCCTGCGGCGGCAGCACGCCCTGGGCGAAGCCGAGATCCGCGAGTTGCTTCATCTTGCGCAGCCCCTGTTTCGCGGCGGCCTTCGGGTTCGCGGCCGACTTCTCGTTGTTGAGCGACGCCACGTTGCCGAACGACAGCCCGGCGTAGTTGTGGGTCGGGCCGACGAGCCCGTCGAAATTGGCTTCTTGTGCGTTCATCGTCGTTCCCTCGATCAGAAATGCAGGCCCGGCGACAGGCTCGCGGGCAAAGTCAGTTGCGTGCTTTCCACCGACGCCATCGGATACGCGCAATAGTCGGCCGCGTAGTACGCGCTCGGGCGATGGTTGCCCGAGCGGCCCGTGCCGCCGAACGGCGCGGCGGACGACGCACCGTTGGTCGGCCGGTTCCAGTTGACGATCCCGGCGCGGATCGTGTGGCGGAAGTGTTCCCATGCCTTCTCGTCGTCGGCCAGCAGGCCGGCGGACAGGCCGAACGCCGTGTCGTTCGCGCGCTCGATCGCTTCGTCGAACGTCGCGTAGCGGACGATCTGCGCGAGCGGGCCGAAGTGCTCTTCGTCAGGCAGGTTCGCGACGCCCGTCACATCGACGATCGCGGCATTCACGAAGCCGAGGCGCGGATCGCGCTGCGTCATCGCGATGATCGGCTTCGCGCCCTGCTCGATCAGGCGCGACTGCGCGTCGACCAGCTTCGCGGCCGCGCGCGCCGAGATCACCGCGCCCATGAACGGCTGCGGATCGGCATCGAACACGTCGGCCGTGATCTTCGACGTGACGTCGGCGAAGCGTGCGAGGAAGCGGTCGCCGAACGCGCCCTGCGGCACGAAGATACGGCGCGCGCACGTGCAGCGCTGGCCGGCTGACAGGAACGCCGACTGGATCGTGTGATGCACGGCCGCGTCGATGTCCTCGACTTCGCCGATCACGAGCGGGTTGTTGCCGCCCATCTCGAGCGCGAGCACGATTTCCGGACGGCCGCCGAACTGCTTGTGCAGCAGCGTGCCCGTATCGGAGCTGCCCGTGAAGAACAGCCCGTCGATCTGCCGATGGTTCGCGAGCGCGATGCCCGTGTCCTTCTCGCCCTGCACGAGGTTCAGCACGCCGGCCGGCAGCCCGGCTTCGTTCCACACCTCGACGGTCGCGCGCGCGACGCCCGGTGCGAGCTCCGACGGCTTGAACACGACCGCGTTGCCGGCGATCAGCGCGGGCACGATATGGCCGTTCGGCAAGTGGCCAGGGAAGTTGTACGGGCCGAATACCGCGACGACGCCGTGCGGGCGGTGGCGCAGCACCGCGACGCCGTCGGCCATGTCCTGGCGCTTCTCGCCGGTGCGTTCCTGGTATGCCTGGATCGAGATGCCGACCTTCGCGGCCATCGACGCGACTTCGGTGCGTGCTTCCCACAGCGGCTTGCCCGTCTCGCGGCCGATCGCGGTCGCGATCGCTTCCTTGCGTTCGTTGAGCAACGCGGCGAAGCGCTTGACGATCGCGCAGCGCGATTCGAAGTCGAGCGCCGACCAGCCGGCGAATGCGCGGCGCGCGCTCGCGACCGCGCGGTCGACGTCGGCCGCCGACGCGCTTTCGCCCTGCCATGCGATCTCGTCGGTGCCCGGGTTGCGCGAAGCGAAGACGGGGCCCGAGCCTGCGACCCAGGCGCCGTCGATGAAGAGTTCCGTCATGATTCGTTTATCCCTGTTTGACTTTGAGCGGCAGCACGCGGACCGGATCGCCGGCCTTCACGTCGAGCGCGACGGCGTCGTCGGCCGACAGCACGAACGAGCCGTTCGCGACCACGCCCGGCGCGACGCCGACGCGGAAATCGCCGAGCGACGTGTTCGACACGAGCGACCTCGGGGCGTCGTCCCGTGCATCGGGCACGCCGATCGCGACCGGCACGACGACGCTCTCGCGCACCGTGCGCAGGTCGTTGACGTGGCATTCGAGCACGGGGCCCGCGTCGAAGATGTCGACGTGATTCTGGTAGCGCAGCCCTTCCGCTTCGAGCATCTTGCGGGCCGGCAGCGTGTCGCGGTGCGTGAGGCCGACCGCGTCCTGCGCGTCCTGCGGCAGCAGGTCGACGTACACCGGGTAGCGCGGCATCAGTTCCGCGAGGAACGACTTGCGGCCGTGCGAGCTGAGGTAATCGGCTGCGTTGAAATCGATCTGGTAGAAGTGCGAACCGACTGCGCGCCAGAACGGCGACGTGCCGTCCTCGTCGAAGTGGCCGCGCAGTTCCGCGCAGATGCGTTCCGGGAAGCGTTCGCGGAACTGCGCGATGAACATGAAGCGCGAGCGCGACAACAGGCCGCCGACGCCGCCCGTGCGATAGCGTGGGCTCAGGAACAGCGAGCACACTTCCGCGTAGCCCGTCAGGTCGTGCGAGATGTTCAGCGCGGACATCCGCGTCCACACGCCGAGTTCCTGGCTCGCGTGCACGACCGTGCTCACGCGGTAGTTGTAGAACGGCTGTTCGAGGCCGACCTGCGTTTCGATCCCGCACACGCCCGCGATGTCGCCCGTCTTCGAATCTTCCATCACGAAGAAGTAGCCGGCTTCGCCCGGCGCGGCCTGCCCGTCGAGCGTGCGGCGCGAGCGTTCGATGCGCGCGGCGAGCGCGTCGCGGTCGGGCTTGAACGTGGTCAGGCCCGGCCCGGTTTCCTTCGCGAGCGACACGAGCGCGTCGACGTCGCCCGTTTGTACGACCCGAACGACGATCATGCTGCGTCTCCCTTCAAATCTTCATCGTCGCGACGGTGCAGCGGCACGCAGCGCACGACATCGCCATCCTTCACATCGAGCGCCGCGCGCACGTCGCCTGCCAGCGGTGCATCGGGCGTATCGCCCGGCAGGTCGGCCAGCACGCAGCGGAACGATTCGCCGCTGCCCGTCGACACCATGTAGGCGACGTCGCCCTGCTGGTGCGCGGCCTCGCGCACGACACGCTCCGACGCCTGCTTCACGCATGCGGTGCGATCGACCTGCGCGGTCAGCACCGGGCCTGCGTCGAAGATGTCGACGAAGCGGTCGGGCTCGAAGCCTTCCTCGAGATGGATGTCGTACGCGAGCAAGGCCGTTTCGTTCGGCTCGCCGAGCACGCGCTGCGCGGCTTCCGGCAGCAGCGGCACGTAGAGCGGATAGGCCGGCATCACTTCCGCGATGAACGTGCGGCTGCGGCCGCCCGACGCGATGTCGACGTCGGTGAAGTTGCGGCCGAAGAACTTGCGCCCCACTGCTTCCCAGAACGGCGATGCGCCGGTGCCGTCGCTCACGCCGAGCAGCAGCGTGAACACTTCCGGCGTGAAGCGGCGGCGGTTCGCGGCGATGTACATCATCCGGGCGCGCGAGATCAGGTGCGCGGCCGCGTCGCCGCGCAGCGACGGATCGACGTAGAAACCCGCGAGCCGGCTCTTGCCGGTCAGCTCGTGCGACATCGTGAGCGCGTGGATCTTGCGGTTCACGTGCAGTTCGCGCGACGCGTGGATCAGTGCGTCGTTGCGGAACGCGTAGAACGGTTCCGAGTAGCCGGCCGCGGCCACGATGCTTGCCGTGCCGAGCAGCTTGCCGGTCGACGAATCCTCGAGCACGAAGAGGTAGAACTCTTCGCCGGCGAAGTCGACGTCCGCGCGAAACGAATCCTCGGAGAGCGCCACGCGCGCTTCGAGCGCGGCGCGGTCGTGCGGCAGCGAGTGCAGGACCGGCTGCGCGGTGCGCGCCATGTGCGCGAGCGCATCGAGATCCGTGAGTTTGCCGGGGCGAACAAATAGCATCGTCGTTCCTGTCTGCGATGGGGGCGCCGATCAGCGCGCGGTGGCTTCCTGTGCGGCGAGCACTTGTTCGACTGCCTTCTCGAAGCGCTTCATGCCTTCGTCGAGCAGGTCGAACGGGATCACCAGCGACGGGACGAAGCGCAGCACGTTCGGGCCGGCGATCAGCATGATCAGGCCGTTCTCGGCGGCGGCCGTGACGAAGTCCTTCGCGCGGCCGTCGAATGCGGTGGTGAGTTCCGCGCCGACCAGCAGGCCCTTGCCGCGCACGTCCTTGAAGATGCCGAAGCGTGCGTTGATGCGTTCGAGCGCGCCCTTCAGGCGCACGCTGCGTTCGCGCACGCCTTCGAGCAGTGCCGGGTCGCCGATCAGTTCGACGACCTTGTCGGCGATCGCCGATGCGAGCGGGTTGCCGCCGTACGTCGTGCCGTGCACGCCGACCTTGAAGTGTGCGGCGAGCTCGTTGGTCGTCAGCATCGCGCCGATCGGGAAGCCGTTGCCAAGTGCCTTCGCGGTCGTCAGGATGTCCGGCGTGACGCCCGTGTCCATGTACGCGTAGAACTGGCCCGTGCGACCCACGCCCGTTTGCACTTCGTCGAAAATCAGCAGTGCGCCGTGTGCGTCGCACGCTTCGCGCAGTGCCTTCAGGAAGGCCGGATCGGCGGGGATCACGCCGCCTTCGCCTTGCACGGGCTCGACGATCACGGCACAGGTTTGCGGGCCGATCGCGGCCTTTGCGGCTTCGATGTCGTTGTACGGCAGGTGCTTGATGCCGGCCGGCACGGGGCCGAAGCCTTCCGAGTATTTCGGCTGGCCGCCGACGCTGACCGTGAAGAACGTGCGGCCGTGGAACGACTGCACGAACGAGATGATTTCTGCTTTATCGGCGCCGTGGCGGTCGAACGCGACGCGGCGTGCGAGTTTCAGGGCCGCTTCGTTCGCTTCCGCGCCCGAGTTCGCGAAGAATGCGCGGTCGGCGAAGGTCAGCGATTCGAGGCGCTTCGCGAGGCGCAGCACCGGTTCGTTGGTGTAGCCGTTGCCGATGTGCCAGAGCTTGCGGCTTTGTTCGTCCAGGACTTTCAGCAGTTCCGGGTGGCCGTGGCCGAGGGACGTTACTGCGATGCCGCACGCGAAATCGATGTACTCGCGGCCAGCCGTGTCCCACACGCGGGAGCCCTCTGCGCGATCCGGCACGAACGGGGCGGGGGAAAATACCGGCACCATCACTTCGTCGAATGTCTGGCGGTTCACGGTCGAGGTCGTCATGGTCGTTCCTTTCGGTTTCGTAAGAGGGTTCAACAGGATCAAGTTTAGGTAAGGGCGACGCAAGCGTCTTGCAGATTTGCGACGGGTTCTATCGGAAGGTTTGGGTTTTGCCCTCCCGGGGCGGGGGGCGGCTACGCCGTGTCGGTATTTTGGGGCTTTTTCTGGCTTGTCTGGGGCTTGCTTCCGGGGGCGTGAAGCACCTGCAATCGTGAAGCACCTGCAATCGCGAAGCACCTGCAATCGTGTCGGTCTATTAGCGTCGCCCCTCCGCGGGGCAGCGGTCACTTTTCTTTGTCTTGCCAAAGAAAAGTAACCAAAAGAAAGGCGCTCAGATCACGCATGACTTACCGGTGCCATCGCCAACAGAGTGGCCACCATCTAAGTGTCCGCGCCAGTCAGGAACCCGGAGTGGTTCGAGCAATGGTTCTGACACCACTGCCTACACAACAGAGCGGTATACCGCCCGCTAGCTCCGTCCTCGCTTCGCTCGGACGACAGGTCCATCCCAACCAATACCAATATCACCCCTCAACGTACTTTCGATAAACGGAGAATTCGCTGCTCTGCCCGCGAGAAAAATGGGGGACGCAAACACATCGTCTCGCGAAGACACTGTTCGTCAAACGATCCAGTCACACAAATGTGGAGAGCCGAAAAAGTGCCTGGCAGTCGACATCTCATGCAGGAAGCACGAACGCAACCGCCCGCCCTGAAGTACCTTGCAGCCGAGCGTAGCGAGGATGGAGCTAGCGGGAGGTATACCACTCCGTGGGGTAGCGAGAGATGTCAGAACCATTGCTCGAACCACTCCGGGTTCCTGACTGGCGCGGACACTTAGATGGTGGCCACTCTGTTGGCGATGGCACCGGTAAGTCATGCGTGATCTGAGCGCCTTTCTTTTGGTTACTTTTCTTTGGCAAGACAAAGAAAAGTGACCGCTGCCCCGCGGAGGGGCGACGCTAATAGACCGACACGATTGCAGGTGCTTCACGCCAACCGCGGGCAGACCGCCAAACCAAACCAAGTCAAAACCAAACCTCAATCCTTCCCGCGCTCGACGAGCGCCCCACCACGAGGTTCACTGCCGCCACCCGTCTGCTTCTCGAGCCAAGCTCGCCGATCCTCCCGAGGCGTGACCCCAAACCTTTCCCGATAAGCATTAGAAAAGTGCGCAGCAGAAGAAAACCCACAGGCGAGAGAAACTTGAACGACAGACTTGCTGGTCCGCTGCAACTGAGTGCGAGCCTTGAGCAACCGCAGATTGAGGTAATACTTGGAGGGCATCGCCCCGAGATACTGTCGAAAGAGCCGCTCCAACTGCCGGCGTGAAACGCCGACCAGCTCGGCGATTTCATCGGTAGTCAGAGGATCCTCGACATTGGCTTCCATGAGCAGCAATGCGTCATTCAACCGAGGATGCCGCTCGCCGGGCGCGGTGACAAAGGGAATCCGCTGTCGTTCTTCGCCGCTGCGCAAAGCGCCAACGCCGAGCGCATCGGCAATCCGCTCCGCGAGATCCGCCCCATGTTCCAGGCCAATCATGGCCAGCATGAAATCCACGGTAGCCTGCCCACCCGCACAGGTCGCCCGATCGCGATCGATCTCGAAGATCTGCTGCGTGACGATCGACCGCTCGAACTGCTCGGCGAACTGCTGATACGTCTCCCAGTTCACGCTCACGCGATACCCGGACAGCTGCCCGGCCATCGCGAGCCACCACACGCCGTGGTGAATGCCAGTGACGACGGGCGTCCGCTGCCCCACCCGCGCGAGACTCGCGAGAAACAACCGGTAATCGGCAAACTGCTGAAACCGCTCCGTCACGACGATCAGCCAGTCGCACGCGATCGCATCGTTGAACGCCGCATCGGCATGCCACTGCGCACCACCCGCGAGCGGCACGGGCCGCCCGTCCCAAGAACAGACCTGCCAGCGGTACAACAACCGCCCATCGATCTCGTTCGCCAGGTTCAACGCATCGACGATCGGACCCACACCCGACATCGACACGGGCGGCAATGCAACGATCGCCACCTGCGTCGTGCGGGTGGCGCCTGCGGGACGAGACACCGGTACCACGTCTGAAACCTGTCCCGTCGCGTTACTTGAGACTGCCCGACAGGAACTGCTTGAGCCGCTCGCTCTGCGGGCGCACCAGCACCTCCTTCGGATCGCCCTCTTCCTCGGTCCGCCCCTGATGCAGGAACATCACATGATTCGACACGTTGCGCGCGAAACCCATCTCGTGCGTCACGACGATCATCGTGCGGCCTTCCTCGGCCAGCTTCTGCATCACCTTCAGCACTTCGCCCACCAGCTCCGGGTCGAGCGCCGACGTCGGCTCGTCGAACAGCATCACGTCGGGATGCATCGCGAGCGCACGCGCAATCGCCACGCGCTGCTGCTGGCCGCCCGACAAATGCGACGGATACTGCTTCTCGACACGCGGCGGCAGGCCGACCTTCTCCAGGTACTCGCGCGCCCGCTCCTCGGCTTCCTTCTTCGAAATGCCGAGCACGTGCACGGGCGCCTCCATCACGTTCTCGAGCACGTTCATGTGCGCCCACAGATTGAAGTGCTGGAACACCATCGCGAGCTTCGTGCGGATACGCTGCAACTGCTTGTGATCGGCGACTTCGAGCGCGCCGGCACGGTCGGCCTTCGTACGCACGGCCTCGCCGTCGACGACGATCTGCCCCGCATTCGGCCGCTCGAGGAAGTTGATGCAGCGCAGGAACGTGCTCTTGCCCGAGCCGCTCGCACCGATGATGCTGATGACGTCACCGGCCTTCGCGTTCAACGACACGCCCTTGAGCACCTCGTTGTCGCCATAGCGCTTGTGGATGTCGAGCGCCGCAAGCTTGGTGGCACCGTTCGTTTGAGTGATCTCGGCCAACTGGCTCTCCTCGAAGTGAATCAATGACGGGCGGCCGCGAGATACGCGAGCCAGTGGCGCTCCGCGCGGCGAAACGCCGCGACGAGTGCGAACGATACCGCAAGATAGATCAGCGCGGCGATTCCGAACGACTGGAACGCCATGTAGGTCGCGGAATTCGCATCACGCGCGACCTTCAGGATGTCCGGCACGGTCGCCGTGAACGCCACGGTCGTCGCGTGCAGCATCAGGATCACCTCGTTGCTGTACAGCGGCAACGCACGGCGCAGCGCCGACGGCAGGATCACGCGGCGGTACATCGTGAACGGCGACATCCCGTACGCGCGCGCCGCCTCGACCTCGCCGTGCGGAATCGCCCGGATCGCGCCGGCGAAGATCTCGGTCGTGTACGCGCAGGTGTTCAGTGCGAACGCGAGAATCGCGCAGTTGAAACCGCTGCGGAAGAACGCGTCGAGCAGCGAATGCGACCGCACGAACTCGAGGCTGTACATGCCCGTGTACATCAGCAGCAGCTGCACGTAGAGCGGCGTGCCGCGAAACACGTACGTGTAGAACCGCACCGGCATCGACACCCACTTCTTCCGCGACACGCGCGCAACCGCGAGCGGCACCGCGCACACGAAGCCGAGCGAGATCGACGCCACGAGCAGCCACAACGTCACCGCGAGGCCGGAGAGGCGCTGGCCGTCCCAGAAAAGGAACGCCTTGCCGAATTCCTGGAGGATCTCGATCATAGTTCTGCGTGCCGCACGCCCATGGAATAACGTTTCTCGAGCTGGATCAGCACGAGGTTGGAAACGGTCGTGATCGCGAGGTAGATCAGCGCCGCGACGAGAATGAAGAAGAACATGTTGAATGTGCTCTTGCCGGCGTCCTGCGCGGCCTTCACGACGTCCGCGAGGCCGATGATCGACACCAGAGCCGTCGCCTTCACGAGCACCTGCCAGTTGTTGCCGATGCCCGGCAGCGCGAAGCGCATCATCTGCGGAAACATGATCCGCACGAACACGCGCGCGCCGCTCATCCCGTAAGCCGCGCCGGCCTCGAGCTGGCCGCGCGGCACCGACAGGAACGCGCCGCGGAAGGTCTCGGTGAAGTACGCGCCGTAGATGAAGCCGAGCGTCAGCACGCCGGCCACGAACGGGTCGATGTCGATCTGGTTCCAGCCGACGAGGTCGGTGAACTGGTTCAGCCAGATCTGGATGCTGTAGAACAGCAGCAGCATCAGCACAAGATCGGGCACCGAGCGGATCAGCGTCGTATAGCCGGTCGCGATCGCTCGCAGCACCCGGTTGTGCGACAGCTTCGCCACCGCGCCGATCAGCCCCAGCGCCACCGCAGTGGCGAGCGACAGCACCGACAGCTCGATGGTCTGCACGGTGCCGGCCCAGAGGACGGGACCAAAGCCGTAAAGGAACACGCGCGTCTCCAGAGTTGGAATGAATGCCGACGCGTATGCTGTCCCGCGCCGGGCTGACGCGGATAGTCGCAAGCGAAATTGATTGCCTCAAATCACCTTGCGCTCGATTGCTGCATCGCAACAATCAGTCCCGCCATTTACACCCCGGCCTTACTCCGCTGTTTCCAAAGGAAAAAAGCCGCTTCCTGACAGTCGGATGACACGCAGGGAAGCGGACTTTTTGCAATTTTCCGGTCGCTTTTTCGATATAGCGCCGGACTGGCCATCGGGCCGAACAGGCACATCCTGGCCCGCCACAGCCCCGGCTGGCAGACGCGCCTGAGCGCCGCGCTGCGCGACTGGCTGAAGCAGCGCCGCGCGTGACCGTCAGCGCCCCTTCAGGATGTCGGAGCGCGAAGTCGTATAGACAAGCCCGTCCGGGCCGAAATGGACGTTGAAGAACGCGTCGGTGTTGACGCCGTCCTCGAGCCAGCGCCAGCTCCAGACCGTCTCGGGCTTCAGCGGATACTGCGCGACGTCGCCGGGCTTGCCGAGCAGGCGCCGCACCTCGTCCTCGTTCATCCCCGGGCGCACCTTCGCGAAATTCTCGGCGGTCAGCACCTGCGTCGCGCCTGTGTAGCGCCCGTTCGCATCGAGATCGACGAACCAGGTCTGGTTGCCCATCGGGCCGCGCGGATATTCGTAGCGCTTCGAGCCGTCGGTGAACTCGCGCACGGTCTCGGGCTTGCCCATCGTGCCGCGCACGTCGGCCTCGGTGGATTCGCCGACCTTCAGCCCCTTCAGCAGCAGCGGCGCGGGCTTGATCGCGTTGAAGAAGTCCCTGATACGTTGCACGTCGAGATGGCCTTGGTCGTCGCAACCGGTTAGCGCCAGCGCGGCGGCCAGCATCGTCACGGAAAGCAGCCGGAATCGGAAAATCATCGGAAGAAATGCGCGTGAAGAAAACACGCGGCAAGGATACCCGCGCAACGCCAAAAGCGCGAGACGGGCGCACGGCCCGTCTCGTGTTCAATGCGTCGTTTCGGTTTCCGTTTCGGCTTCGGACACGCGGCCCGCCGGCTGCGGCGCACGCGGCGCGCCGACGCGGCGGCGCGTACGCACGAGCTCGGCGAGCTGCCACGAGCCGAGCGCCAGGCAGCCGAACAGCACCTCGCGGCCGCGCTTGACCACCGCGAGCGACAACGCCGTCTCGCGGTCGACGCCGAACATCTGCGCGAGCAGCACGACGGTCGCCTCCTGCACGCCGAGCCCGCCCGGCACCATGAACGCCGCATGCCGCACGGCCTGCGTCATCGCCTCGATCGCGATCGCGCCGCCGATCGACACCGGATGGCCGAGCAGCGCGAGCGCCCAGTAGATCTCGAGCGCGCCGAGCACATACCCGGCCAGCTGCCAGAAGAATGCGCTGAACAGCAGGCCCGTGCGCGACATCAGCGAATCGATGTCGGCGTCGAGCCGGCGTCCGTCGACGCCCTGCAGCAGCCGGTGCGAATCGCCGAGCAGGCGGCCCGCGAAACGCTCGATCGCATGGAAGATGCCGCCGCGCCGCATCAGCACGACGCCGAGCACCGGCAACGGCAGCGTCAGCAGCAGCGCGAGGCCGATCGTGCCGCCGCCCATGTTGTCCGTCGTCGCGAGCAGCAGCACGAGGCCGAGCGCCGCGAACGCATACTGGACGACGATCGTCACGAGCACCTCGACGATCACCGACGCGGTCACGCGGCTCGCGTCGGGCACCTGCCAGCGCGCGAGCCGGATGCCGACGATCTCGCCGCCGATCCCGACCACGGGCAGCAGCCGGTTCACGGCCTCGCGCACGGTCGCGATCCACCACAGGAACGGCAGCGAACTGCGCCGGTCGAGCAGCAGGTGCCATGCGTACGCATCGAGCAGCAGCGGCAGCCCGTGGAACGGCACGAGCCACAGCAGCGCATAGCCGGCACGCGCGAGCATCTGCGACACGTCGCCGACGCCTTCGTGCAACCCCAGCGCGAGCAGGATGCCGATGCCGATCGGCCAGCCGAGCCACTTGATCCACTTGCTCATGACGGCTGCGCTCCCGGTGCACGCGACGCTTGCGCGCCGCGACGTGCCGCAGGCTGGCCGAATACGTCGGCAAAGCCGCCGGTCGCGACGCCCGCCGCCTTCAACGCGGCCGCGACGCGCGGCGACAGCAGCGCATCGAGTTCGTCGACCGGACGGTAGCCGGCCATCGTCGGCGTGATCGGGCCGTCGCCGGCCTCGGCCGGATGGCAGTAGATCTCGCCGACGCCCGGCGGCAGCTTCGCGAGCGCGTCGAGCAGCACGGCCTCGTCCATCGCGCCCGTATGCTCGATCCCGACGACGTAGTCGTTGTGCGCGAGCCCCGCGCGGTCGAGCCGCGCACGCACGAGCGCGATCCACGGCTTGAGCAGCGCGGGCGCGCTCGTCTCGTACGGCAACCGCACCGCGCGCAGCCCGTAGTCGCGGCCGATCTCGATGATCATCGACAGCACGGTCGGATGCAGGTGGAAGTGCTTGTGCGCGTTCACGTGGTCGAGCGGCAGGCCGCTCGCCGCGAACGCATCGAACTGCGCACGGATCTCGCGGCGCAGCTGCGCGCGAACGTGCGGCAGGAAGAAGAAGCGGCAGCCGTCCTTCGCCATCGCGTCGCCGAACCGCCCGTCGGCGCCGACGAGCGCGGGAATCTCATGCGCGGGCAGCGTGGCCGGCCCGTCCGCGAGCACCAGGTGCAGGCCGACCGCGAGCGACGGCAGCCGCCGCGCGCGGTCGATCGCATCCTGCGCGGCGCTCGCACCGACCATCAGGCTCGCGGCGTTCAGCACGCCGTCGCGGTGCGCACGCTCGACCGCCGCGTTGACGCGCGGGTGCAGCCCGAAGTCGTCCGCGGTGAAGATCAGCGCCCGCGCCGCCGGCTGCGTCGCCACGGATTACGCCTCGTGCGCGCGCAGGAAGCGGAAGAACTCGACGCCTTCGCGTAGGCGGCGCTTCATCATGTCCCAGCTCGTCAGCATCTCGCGCACGATTTCCCAGATCTTCGACGGACGGAAGTAGAACTGGCGATAGAACTGCTCGAGATGGTGATAGATCTCGTCGCGCGACAGGTGCGCATAGCCGATTGCCGCGAGCTGCACGCCTTCCTTGCTCACCAGGTTGATCGTCTTGTTCTCTTCCATCCAGCCGTTCTCGACGGCCTGCTTGTAGAGCGTCGTGCCCGGATACGGCGCGGCGAGCGAGACCTGGATCGTGTGCGGATTGATTTCCTTCGCGTACTCGATCGTCTTCTTGATGGTTTCCTGCGTCTCGCCCGGCAGGCCGAGGATGAAGGTGCCGTGGATCTTGATGCCGAGCTTCTTGCAGTCCGCGCTGAAGCGGCGCGCGAAATCGGTGCGCACGCCCTTCTTGATGTTCACGAGGATCTGGTCGTCGCCGGATTCGAAGCCGACCAGCAGCAGGCGCAGGCCGTTTTCCTTCATGATCTTCAGCGACTTGTACGGCACGTTGGCCTTCGCGTTGCACGACCACGTGATGCCGAGCTTGCCCAGGCCGATGGCGATCGCTTCGGCGCGCGGCAGGTCGTCGGTGAAGGTGTCGTCGTCGAACATCAGTTCCTTCACTTCCGGCATGTTGTCGCGGATCCACTTCGCTTCCGCGAGCACGTTCTCGACCGAACGCGTGCGGTAGCGATGGCCGCTGACCGTCTGCGGCCACAGGCAGAACGTGCAGCGCGACTTGCAGCCGCGGCCCGTGTAGATCGATACGTACGGATAGTTCAGGTAGCCGATGAAGTAGTTGTCGATCTTCAGGTCGCGCTTGTAGACGGGCGCGACGAACGGCAGTTCGTCCATGTTCTCGAGGATCGGACGCGCTTCGTTGTGCTCGATCGAGCCGTCCTTCGCGCGCCAGCTCAAGCCCTTGATCTCGGGGAACGGCTTGCCTTCCGCGATTTCCTTGCAGGTGTAGTCGAATTCCTCGCGGCACACGAAGTCGATGGCCTCGCTCGCCGTGAGCGAGTTGTGCGGATCGACCATCACCTTCGCGCCCACCATGCCGACCAGCATCGACGGCTTCATCTTCTTGAGATCCTGCGCGAACATCGCGTCGGTCGGGAACGACGGCGTGCTCGTGTGGATGATCACGAGGTCGTAGTCGTTGGCGATCTTCAGCGTTTCCTCGACCGACAGGCCGTCGGCCGGCGCATCGAGGACGCGGCTGCCCGGCACGAGCGCGGCCGGCTGCGCGAGCCACGTCGGATACCAGAAGGAACGGATTTCGCGCTTCGCCTGATAGCGCGAGCCGGCTCCGCCGTCGAAGCCGTCATACGAAGGGGCCTGCAAGAACAGCGTTTTCATGAATGCTCCGGTAGCCTGCATAGTTCGATTCGTCACAACGATTCAGTCAAAAAACCGCGGGCCGCCATGCCGGCGCCCGCCTCTCTGTCATGTCGCGCCGCGCGGCTTCGTCGCGCAGCGCGTCTCGGCCGTCGGGCCGGGTTCGAGCGACGGCCCTAGCGGCCGTCCACTGCTTCCACTGCAGCCGTCGCGCGTTTGCCGCCGACGACCGTCATCCTTGCGCCGCGCCACACGACGTGCGTGCCGAACGCGGCCGCGAGCCATTCGAGCGCGAGCAGCGTGTCGCGCACCGCGACGAGCGGCAGGTCGCGCCAGAACGCGCGCCAGCCATCTTCGCCGCGCGCATGCAGCACGAGCCGCCCGAATGCGCCGACCACGGCCGCCCCGCCCGCCAGCGTGCCGGCGAAGGTGCCGTCGAGACGCAGTGCGAGCGCCGCACCGATCGCGAGCCACGGCACCGTAAACGTAATGAACAGGAACGCGAAGCCGGCCGGGTTCAGCGAACGGATCGTGCGCAGCCAGCGCGTCTCGCGGTGCCACAGCGGCCCGAACGACGGCTCGATCACGTCGGTCGCGACCTCGACCTCCGACAGCACGGTGCGCCGCCCGAGGCGTCGCGGCAATTCGGCCAGCCAGAAATCGTCGGCCAGCTCGTCCTTCAGCGCGAAAAAGCCGCCGATCCGATCGAGCGTGTCGCGCGTCAGCGCGAGCGTCGCGCCGAAGCCGAAGCGGCTCGAGCGGCCGAGGTGCGTGATCCGCACCGACGGCGCGAACCACGCGTCGACGAACTGTGCGCCGATCCGCGTCCAGAACCCGCCGACGCTGCGCGCATGATACAGGCACGTGACGACACCGACCGACACGTCGGCGAGCGGCGCCGTCACGCGCTCCAGATAGTCGGGCTGCACCGCGATGTCGCTGTCCGCGATCACGATGCGGCCGTATTTCGCGCGTGCGGCGAGATTGATCAGGTTGCTGACCTTCAGGTTCTTGCCGTGCACGCGCGCGTCGATCACCAGCGTGATGTCGCACTCGGGATAGTCGGCGCGCAGCCGCTCGACGACGGCGATCGCCGGATCGGCCGGCGACGCGACGCCGAACAGCACCTCGTAGCGCGGATGGCGCTGCTCGCAGAACGTCGCGAGGTTTTCGTACAGGTGCGGCTCCGCGCCGCACAGCGGCTTGAGCACGCTGACCGGCTCGAAACCGTCGCGCGCAGCGGTGCGCGGCGTACGCGGCCGCGGGGCAAACGCGGCGGCGAGCGCATAGCCGGCCGCGGCCAGCGTGAACGCGATCAGCAACCAGTCGAGCAGCGTGGCGGTTGGCGTCATGCGCAACGCCTCCCGGCGACCTGAACGCCATGGAGAACGCTCGAGCGTGATTGAGCGTGATGCGGTATTCCGACTACGACGAACGCGGGCACGACCCGACTCCTTGTTCCAGCAGCGTCTGTAATGGGGGAAGCACGACCCTTCGTTCGGGTACGGCCAAGCCCGGCTTCGCGTGGCTTCTCTCCGCACAATGCCCGGAGGACGGGATGCGGGAAGACTCGAATGGCTACCATCGGCACAACATGGGCAGGCGCCGGATTTTAGCAGTCCGCGGCACCCCGCGCTCGGCACTACGCGAAACGGACTGGTGCAATTCCGGCAAAGCTGAGTCGTCGACGAACCTTATCGGCACGGCCACGTTCACATTAGCGTAAGCAGTTTGCAGGCGTATTGCAGTCTTGAAAATCAAACGTTTCGTGCAAATTTGTAGGTCGATGCGGATTCACGTCCAATCGCCGTAAAGATTGGTAATTAATCTGCGATTGGGTGGATTTTTGCAACAATCGAGGTAGTCAACCCTGCGTCCCTGTAAGGCGCATGGGTATCGGCGCGTCGCCAGCACGTTCCGGAACCCTTTGGCAAAATCCTTGGCATTTGTTGCGTACGCGCATCACCGCGCTCCCCCATTCGAAGGCCACCCGATGACACCGTTTTCCGTACTCGATCTCGCCCCCATTCCGGCCGGCGCCGACGCCTCCCAGGCGTTCCGCAACACCGTCGATCTCGCCCAGCACGCGGAACGCTGGGGCTACCGGCGCTACTGGCTGGCCGAGCATCACAACATGCCGGGCATCGCGAGCGCGGCCACCGCCGTCGTGATCGGTCATGTCGCGGGCGCGACGCAGACGATCCGCGTGGGCTCGGGCGGCATCATGCTGCCGAACCACGCGCCGCTCGTGATCGCCGAGCAGTTCGGCACGCTGGCCTCGCTGTATCCGGGGCGCATCGACCTCGGCCTCGGCCGCGCGCCCGGCACCGACCAGACCACGTCGCGCGCGCTGCGCCGCGACCTGATCGGCAGCGCCGACTCGTTTCCGGACGACGTCGCCGAGCTGCAGCGCTATTTCGCGGAGCCGGTGCCCGGCCAGCGCGTGCGTGCGGTGCCAGGCGCGGGGCTCGACGTGCCGGTGTGGCTGCTGGGTTCGAGTTTGTTCAGTGCCCAGCTCGCCGCGATGCTCGGGCTGCCGTTCGCATTCGCGTCGCACTTCGCGCCGGACTACCTGATGCGGGCGCTCGAGATCTATCGCGCGCAGTACCGGCCGTCGGCCGCGTGGCCCAAGCCGCACGCGATGGTCGGCGTCAACGTGTTCGCGGCGGATACCGACGACGAGGCACGGCGCCTGTTCACGTCGCTGCAGCAGCAGTTCATCAACTTGCGGCGCGGTACGCCGGGCAAGCTGCCGCCGCCCGTCGACGTGCTCGAGGCGAACGAGCTCGAACTCGCGACCGTCGCGCATTCGCTGTCGTTCGCGGCCGTCGGCTCGCGCGACACGGTGCGCGACAAGCTGCGCGACCGCATCGCGCAGACCGGCGCCGACGAGCTGATCGTCACCGCGCAGATCTACGATCACGCCGCGCGGCTGCGCTCGTTCGAACTGACCGCGCAGATTCGCGACGAGCTCGCGAACGAGGCGCGCTGACGGCACGGCCGCGCGCCGCCGGCGGCCTGCCCTGCGTTACTGCGGGTGCACGGCGTCCAGCCCGTCGAGCAGCGCCTTGTGGAACGCGTCCGGGTCCTGGATCTGCGGCGCGTGCCCGAGCGCCGGGAATTCGACGAGCTGCGCACCGGGGATCGCCGCCTGCGTGCGCTTCGCGAGTTCCGGATAGCGACCGAGCTTCGCGTGCACGTCTGGCGGTGCAACGTCCTTGCCGATCGCGGTCGTGTCCTTGTCGCCGATCATCAGCAGCGTCGGCACGCGGATCGCGCCGAGTTCGTAGACCACCGGCTGCGTGAGGATCATGTCGTAGATCAGCGCGGAATTCCACGCGACCGCGTCACGGCCGGCGCCGCGATACATGCCGGCCAGCATCTGCACCCAGCGCTCGTACGACGGCGACCACTTGCCCGCGTAGTACGTGGCCTGCTCATAGCGGCGGATGCCGTCGGCCGTCGTCTTCTGCTCGCGCGCATACCAGTAGTCGACCGACAGCGGCGGCACGCCGAGCGCCTTCCAGTCCTCGAGGCCGATCGGGTTCACGAGCACGAGCTGGTCGGTCGCCTTCGGATACATCAGCGCATAGCGGATCGCGAGCATCCCGCCGGTCGAATGGCCGACGATCGTCGCCGACTTCACACCGATCGATTCGAGCAGCGCATGCGTGTTGCGCGCGAGTTGCTGGAACGTGTACTGATAGCGCTCGGGCTTCGACGACTTGCAGAAGCCGATCTGGTCCGGTGCGATCACGCGGTAGCCGGCACGGCTCAACACACCGATCGTGTCCTCCCAGGTGGCCGCGCAAAAGTTCTTCCCGTGCAGCAGCACGACGGTGCGGCCGTTCGGGTGCGCAGGCTGCACGTCGAGAAACGCCATCTCGAGCGTTTCGCGCTGCGACACGAACGTGTACAGGTGCACGGGCGCCGGATAGGTGAAGCCTTCCAGGCGCGGGCCGTACGCGGGCCCGTCGTTGCCGGCGGGCGTCGCGCCGACGGCCGCGACAGGCAGCGCGCACACGGCGGCGGCAGCCGCGCCGAGCACGACAGCGCGTACAACAGACAGCATCTTGCAAATCGAAAGCATGGCGATCACGGTGATTGGGGACGCACGCGGGCAAGCGGGGCCGCCTCGCGCCCCGCGATTCTACGCGGTCGGGCTGACGACGGCGCGCAACACTCCGGGGCCGCGCGACTTCCGCGCGTGCGACGAACTCGGGTATCGTGTGACGTGACCCTGAAACGCGTGCAGGCGCTTCCCATGAAAAACGTCCTCAGCATTCAGTCGCACGTCATCTACGGCCATGCCGGCAACAGTGCGGCCGTGTTCCCGATGCAGCGCCTCGGCGTTAACGTCTGGCCGCTCAACACCGTCCAGCTGTCGAATCACATGCAGTACGGCCATTGGGCCGGCAGCGCGATCGATGCCGCGAAGATGGAACAGCTCGTCGACGGCATTGCCGCGATCGGTGCGCTCAAGCGCTGCGACGCCGTGCTGTCCGGCTTCCTCGGGTCGCCGCCGCAGGCGCGCGCGGCCGTCGAGATCGTCCGCTCGGTGAAGGCGATGAATCCGGACGCGTGGTACTTCTGCGATCCCGCGATGGGCCAGACGGGCGGCATCCGGCCCGAGCCCGGCGTCGAGGAATTCATCGTGCAGGAGGTGCCGGCGCTCGCGGACGGCATGTCGCCGAACCACACCGAGCTGCAGAAGCTCGTCGGGCGGCGCATCGAAACCGTCGCCGAAGCCGTCGACGCGTGCCGCGCGCTGATCCGTCGCGGCCCGCAGATCATCCTCGTCAAGCACCTGCACGACCGCAACAGTCCGGCCGACCGGTTCAACATGCTCGCCGTCACCGAAACCGAAGCGTGGATCGGCCAGCGCCCGCTGTACGCGTTTCCTCGGCATCCGGTCGGCGTCGGCGACCTGACCAGCGCGATCTTCGTCGCACGTCGGCTGCGCGGCGACTCGGTGCGCGCCGCGTTCGAACACACGCTCGCGGCCGTGCATGCGGTCGTGAAGGCCACCTACGATGCGCGCCGCTACGAACTCGAACTCATCGCCGCGCAGGACGAGATCGCCCGCCCGAGCGAATGGTTCGGCGCGTGGGTGACCGACGCCTGAGGCACTGGTACCGCTGTCCTGCTGTCCTGCTGTCCTGCTTTCCCGCTGTCTTGCTTTCCCTGCTTTCCCTGCCGCTCCATGACCGCAGACGCCCTGCGTCCCGCTGCCGCTTCGCCGCACATGCAAACGTTTCCGGACTTCACATGAATGACACCGATTCCTCGCTATGCTCGCGGCGGCACGAACCGGCGCAGCCGCATCCTGCAACCCGGAGCGCGCCCTTCCTGTAGGTCCCGCCAATCGGCTCCCCCCTTTACCGCACGATAACGACCATGACCCGATCGAACCGTCGTGACTTCCTGCGCGTCGCCGCCGGCACTGCCGGCGCCGCCGCGCTGAACCTGTTTCCGCCCGTGATCCGCGATGCGCTCGCGATTCCCGCGAACCGCCGCACCGGCACGATCCGTGACATCGAACACATCGTGATCCTGATGCAGGAGAACCGTTCGTTCGACCACTACTTCGGCACGATGCGCGGTGTCCGCGGCTTCGGTGACCCGCGCCCGCTGCGCCTCGCAAACGGCAAGTCGGTGTTCCACCAGCCGGTCGGCCCGGCCGAACTGCTGCCGTTCCATCCCGGCGCCGACAAGCTCGGCCTGCAGTTCCTGCAGGACCTGCCGCACGGCTGGCAGGACATGCACGCCGCGTGGAACAAGGGCCGCTACGACCAGTGGGTGCCGAACAAGGGCACCACGACGATGGCGTACCTGAAGCGCGACGACATCCCGTTCCACTACCAGCTCGCCGATGCGTTCACGATCTGCGACGCGTATCACTGCGCGATCCCGAGCTCGACCGACCCGAACCGCTACTACATGTGGACAGGCTATGTCGGCAACGACGGCACGGGCGGCGGCCCGGTGCTCGGCAACGAGGAAAAGGGCTACGGCTGGACGACCTACCCGGAAGTGCTCGAACAGGCCGGCGTGTCGTGGAAGATCTACCAGGACGTCGGCACGGGGCTCGACGCGAACGGCTCGTGGGGCTGGACGCAGAACCCGTACATCGGCAACTACGGCGACAACGCGCTGCTCTACTTCAACCAGTACCGCACCGCGCTGCCCGGCACGCCGCTGTACGACAAGGCGCGCACCGGCACCAACATCAGCGCCGGCGGCACGCTGTTCGACGTGCTGCAGCAGGACGTGAAGAACGGCACGTTGCCGCAGGTGTCGTGGATCTGCGCGCCGGAAGCGTATTCCGAGCACCCGAACTGGCCCGCGAACTACGGCGCGTGGTACATCGAGCAGGTGCTGAAGGCGCTCGTGTCGAATCCGGAGGTGTGGAGCAAGACCGCGCTGTTCATCACGTACGACGAAAACGACGGCTTCTTCGACCACGTGCAGCCGCCGTTCGCGCCGCAGTCGCGCGACAACGGGCTGTCGACGGTCGCGACGACCAACGAGGTGTTCGCCGGCGACGCATCGCACATGGCCGGCCCGTACGGGCTCGGGCCGCGCGTGCCGATGCTCGTCGTGTCGCCGTGGACCAAGGGCGGCTGGGTCTGCTCGCAGACCTTCGATCACACGTCGCTGCTGCAATTCATCGAGGCGCGGTTCGGCGCGCAATACCCGGTCACGGCCGCCAACGTGTCACCGTGGCGCCGCGCGGTATGCGGCGACCTGACCGCCGCGTTCGACTTCGCGACGTCCGATGCCGCGTGGCCGACGCTGCCCGACACGAGCAGCTACGCGCCGCCCGACCGCAACCGGCATCCCGACTACATCCCGGTGCCGCCGGCCCTGCAGAAGCTGCCGAAACAGGAAGCCGGGCTGCGTCCGGCGCGCGCGCTGCCGTACGAGCTGTTCGTGCACGGCCGCGTCGAATCCGTGAACGGCCTGTTCCGGCTGACCTTCGCGAACACGGGCCGCGCGGGCGCGGCGTTCCAGGTCCAGTCGCGCAACCGCCTCGACGGTCCGTGGACGTACACGGTCGAGGCCGGCAAGCGGATCGCCGATACGTGGAGTGCGGCGGCATCGCTCGGCCTGTACGACCTCGACGTGTACGGCCCGAACGGCTTCTACTGCCATTTCCGCGGCCCGTTCGCGACCGGCGTCGGCAGCGCGAACGTGAACCCCGAGGTGATCTACGGCTATGACGTCGCGAACGGCAACATCACGCTGCGCCTGATGAACCGCGGCCACAAGGCCGTGCGGCTCAAGGTTACGAACGCGTACGGCCACGGCCGCTCGCGCACGTTCGACCTCGCGCCGGGCGCGCACGTCGACGACTACTGGGACCTGCGCGGCAGCCACGGCTGGTACGACCTGACCGTCAGCGACGGCCGGCTGCTCGGCTTCCTGCGCCGCTTCGCGGGCCACGTCGAAACGGGCCGCCCGAGCACCAGCGACCCGCTGATCCGCACGCACGCGTCGCACGACGACGCCGAAGCCGCCTCGGACGCACTGTCCGACTGACGTCGCCCCACGCGCGGCGCGGCCCCGGCGGGCCGCGCCGCGTTTTTGCCCCGCACCGCTCCCCCCCTCTCTGCGCCCGTTCCGTTCGCGACGGGAAACTCCCGATACCGGCCGGACCCGCCCGCGCGGAAGCTATGCGCAAATCCGCATCGAATGCGCGACAAATTTCCAAGACCCGCGCATATCGGCGACCTATATATCGAAGCAATCGGGGCTCTTCGTAGAGAGCCTGACGGGAGATGTTTCCGAGGATCACGCTGCCGACCTCCCCGCCCGATTCCGAGAAGCGGTCGAACCGCCCGCCCGTCGCACGCGCCCGGCCCGCCCGGACGCGCGCGGTACCCACTCGCCGGTGTCGAACAAGAGGAACAACATGAAATTCCGTCATTCCCTGCTGTCGGTGTCCATTGCATCCGCGCTTGCCCTCCTCTCGCAACAGGCCGCCCAGGCTGCCGATGCAACCGACGTAAAGGTCGGTTTCGCCGCGCCGCTCACGGGCGTGAACGCCGGCTACGGCAAGGATCTGCAAAACGGCGTCCAGCTCGCGCTCGACGATGCGGCCGCGCAGAAGGTGCAGATCGCCGGCAAGGCGGCCCACTTCAATCTCGTCGTGCAGGACGACCAGGCCGATCCGCGCATCGGCGTGCAGGCCGCGCAGGCGCTGGTCGACCAGAACGTGTCGGTCGTGGTCGGTCACTTCAACTCGGGGACGACGATTCCGGCGTCGGTGGTCTACGACAAGGCCGGCATTCCGGTGATCGACCCGGCCGCGACCAACCCGACGCTCACGTCGCGCGGGCTCGCGAACATGTTCATGGTGATCGCGACCGACGGCCAGAACGCCGGCAACGCCGGCAAGTACGCGGTCGACGTGACGAAGGCGAAGCGCATCGCGATCATCGACGACCGCACCGCGTTCGGCCAGGGCGAGGCCGACGAATTCGAGAAGGCCGTGAAGGCTGCGGGCGGCAATATCATCGGCCGCGAGTTCACCAACAACCAGGCGGTCGACTTCCGTGCGCAGATCACGAGCCTGAAGGGCAAGAATCCCGACCTGATCTTCTTCGGCGGCCTCGATTCGCTCGCCGCGAACTTCATCAAGCAGATGCGCCAGCTCGGACTGAACGCGCAGTTCGTCGGCGGCGGCGGCGTGAAGGACAACGAGTTCATCAAGATCGCGGGCCCGGCCGCCGAAGGCGCGATGGCATGGGAATACGGCCAGCCGCTCGACGAGCTGCCGCAGGGGAAGGATTTCGAGGCGCGCTTCAAGAAGCGCTTCGGCGTCGACGTGCTGTCGTATGCGCAGTTCGGCTATGACGCGGCGTGGGCCGCGATCAAGGCGATGCAGGCGGCCGGCTCGACCGATCCGAAGGTCTATCGCCCGGCGCTGAAGAAGATCGACTTCGAAGGCGTGACCGGCCGCATCTCGTTCGCGAACGACGGTTCGCTGAAGAGCGGGATGTCGACGCTGTACCAGGTGAAGAGCGGCGCGTGGAAGACGATCGTGACGAAGGGAGGCTGATCGGCGGGTTCGGCGGCCGGCGGCGGATACGCCGCCTGGCCGCGCAGATCGATGCGGCGACATCGATCTCGTATGACGACTGACATTGAAGCGATTCGGCACGGGCCCGCGGCAACGCGGGCCGCGCCGCACGGCGGTCAGCTGGCCTCCGCCTCGGCCGCTTCGTGCGCACGACGCAGCCGCTCGCGGCTGTTCGTGAGGTGCGTGCGCATTGCGGCGCGCGCGGCTTCGGGGTCGTGGCGTGCGATCGCCTCGTAGATGTCCTCGTGCTCGTGGTTCAGCCGGCCCACGTAGCGCTCGAGGTCGTCGCCGGCAAAGCGTGCCGAATTCACGCGCGTGCGCGGGATGATCGACGTGCCGAGCTGCGTCATGATGTCGACGAAATAGCGGTTGCCGGTCGACTGCGCGATCTGCAGGTGGAACTGGAAGTCGAGCTGCGCGGTGTCGCGGCCGCCGCCCGCCCCCGTCGCGATCGCGTCGAGCGCGCGCCGCAGCGCCGCGAGGTCGGTATCGTTCGCGCGCTGCGCGGCCAGGCTCGCGCACTCGCTCTCGAGGCTGATGCGCAGTTCCAGCACCGCGAGCACGTCGCGCAGCGTCGTGATCGTCGCGGGGTCGATGCCGAGCGCCTGGCGGCGCGACGGCTCCAGCACGAAGCTGCCGATGCCGTGGCGCGTCTCGACGAGGCCGCTCGCCTGCATCCTCGAGATCGCCTCGCGCACGACCGTGCGGCTTACGCCCTGCGCCGCCATGACTTCGGTTTCGGTCGGCAGCTTGTCGCCGGGACGCAGCGTGCCGTTTTCGATCTGCGCGGTCAGCGCGTCGACGACATCTTGTGCGAGGCTGCGTGCGCGACGGCGCGGCGCTGCGGGAAGCGTGGGCACGGACATGAGGCCGGTTCCTTTTTGAATGATCGTAATGTGAGCCGAGGGTTTACGCGGGGTTTGAGCGAAAGCCGATGATTCATTATACTGCGTCACAAGTCATCCGACGACTGATGATCGATGCACGGATCTCCTGTCGACTCGAGCCGGCATTCCAGCGCCGCCCGGTCCCATGCCTGACGATCAGCCAGCGTTCGCGTTCTGCGCGCTGCTGGTCTCGTTGTCGCGCCCACCCCGTTCCGGGTTGCTGTCGACCTGCGGGCCTTGCGCGCCGCGCACGTCGGTTGTCGAATGATCGCACCTCCCGCCGCGCGCGGCAAAGCTTTTGCCGCACGGCATTGCCCACTCTTCTGCCATCGCCGCCCATGAACGCCGTCACTGCCTCGCCTTCCCACGACACGCCGCGCATCGTCGACCTGCAAGCGATTCCGGTCGCCGGCCACGACAGCATGCTGCTCAACCTGAGCGGCGCGCACGGTCCGTTCTTCACCCGCAACCTCGTGATCCTGAAGGACAGCGCGGGCCGGACCGGCGTCGGTGAGGTGCCGGGCGGCGAAAGCATCCGCCGCACGCTCGAGGACGCGCGCGCACTCGTCGTCGGCCAGCCGGTCGGCAACTACCATGCGGTGCTCAACGACGTGCGGCGCACCTTCGCCGACCGCGACGCGAGCGGCCGCGGGCTGCAGACCTTCGACCTGCGCACGACGATCCACGCGGTCACCGCGCTCGAGGCCGCGCTGCTCGACCTGCTCGGCCAGCACCTCGGCGTGCCGGTCGCCGCGCTGCTCGGCGAAGGCCAGCAACGCGACCGCGTCGAAATGCTCGGCTACCTGTTCTACATTGGCGACCGCACGAAGACCGCGCTCGCGTATCGCGACGGCAGCGGTGCGAGCGACGATTGGACCCGCGTGCGCGACGAAGCCGCGCTGACGCCCGAGGCCGTCGTGCGGCTCGCCGAGGCGGCGCATGCGCGCTACGGCTTCAACGACTTCAAGCTGAAGGGCGGCGTGTTCGAAGGCGCAAGCGAGATCGAGGCCGTGACGGCGCTCGCCGAACGCTTCCCCGACGCACGCGTGACGCTCGACCCGAACGGCGCCTGGTCGCTCGACGAAGCCGTGCGGCTGTGCCGCGATCAGCATCACGTGCTCGCGTACGCGGAAGATCCGTGCGGCGCGGAGAACGGTTACTCGGGCCGCGAGGTGATGGCCGAATTCCGCCGCGCGACGGGGCTGCCGACGGCGACCAACATGATCGCGACCGACTGGCGGCAGATGGGTCACGCGGTGCAGCTGCAGGCCGTCGACATCCCGCTCGCCGACCCGCACTTCTGGACGATGCAGGGTTCGGTGCGCGTCGCGCAGATGTGCCGCGACTGGGGTCTCACGTGGGGTTCGCATTCGAACAACCACTTCGACGTGTCGCTCGCGATGTTCACGCATGTCGCGGCCGCCGCGCCCGGCCAGGTCACCGCGATCGACACGCACTGGATCTGGCAGGACGGCGAACGGCTGACGCGCGAGCCGCTGACGATCGAGAACGGGCTGGTGGAAGTGCCGAAGCGGCCGGGTCTCGGCGTCGACATCGACATGGATGCGGTCGCGGTCGCGCACGAGCTGTACAAGCAGCACGGCCTCGGCGCCCGCGACGATGCGGCGGCCATGCAGTATCTGATTCCGGGGTGGACGTTCAACAACAAGCGCCCCTGCCTCGTGCGCTGAGCACTTGGCGAACCGGGCGGCGGGGTCGCCCGGTTACCGGCGGCCGGCCCTTGTCGCCCGCGCCCGGTGCGCGGGCCCTGTCAGACGATCTGCTTGAGCGCCGCGTCGAGCGCGAGCACCGCGACGCGGTCGCCTTCGGTCGCGAGCGGCGCGCGCATCACGATCTGCCGGTTATGGCCGACGGCCGCTGGCGAATCCCACAGCAGCTCGACCTTCGGCCGATTGAACAGGCTGCCGCGACGCGGCGGCACGACTGCCGGCTGCGCGTCCGCCGCGCCCTGCTCGCTCGGCGCGGCAGCCTTGCGGCCCGGCCAGCGCACCGACAGCTCGCGCGCGTCGTACTGGCCGACCTTGCGGCTTTCCATCCAGACGATCGCGGTGCGCGTCAGCACGTCGAGTGAAATTGCGTACCGGCCGACCGCGAAGCGGCGAGCGGCCACGTTGGTGCGCCACAGCGGCCGCGGGCGGCAGATCCAGACGATTGCCGCGTAAAGCGCCGGCGCGGCGACGAGCCAGCCGTTGGTCGCCGTCACCGCATGCAGCGCGTGGCGCCAGCCGGCCACCCACGCGAACATGCCGATCGACCAGACCGCGAACAGGAAGCCGATCAGCGCGAAGACGCGCAGCGCCTGGCGCAGCCACTGCGGCAGCGGATGGAACGGCCGCTCGGCACGCGCGACGGCGCCCGGCAGCGCGAGCAGCAGGAAGATCAGCACGAGGTAGACGAACGCCCACGGCGACGACACCATCGCGGACAGCGACGAGCGATAGCCCATCTGCGACATCGAGAACAGCCAGCGCGCGAGCAGCACGAGACCGATCGCGCGCAACGCGAAGATCACACCGGCGCCGGGGGCCGGCGCTGCGCGCGTGGTTTTCGTTCTCGCCAAGACTGCTCTCCTCTTGATATTCGTACAGGGCCGGATTTCACGGCACGGCCATTATAGGGACATTACCGTCTGGACAGACGGCCGGATGGCGTGCCGGGCCGCTTCGGGGGCCGTTCGCGGCGCCGGGCGCGGCGAGAATACAACACATCCGCGCCGCGGATGTGACAACGCCCCGCCGGAAAACCCGGACGGGGCGTCGATGACGGCCGCGCGCCGCAGCGCGGCAGCGGCCGGCGAATCAGCCTGCGTTGACTTCGCGGAGCACCGTACGGTGCTTCTGGCGCAGCAGTTCCTCGTAGCCCTTCACGTAGTTCTGCGCCATCACCTTCGACGAGAAACGTGCTTCGAACGCGGCGCGAACCTTCTCGCGCGGCAGCGTATCGAGGCGCTTGAGCGCCGCGACGGCCGACAGTTCGTCTTCGACGACGAAGCCCGACACGCCGTTGTCGATCACTTCCGGCACCGAACCGCGCTTGAACGCGATCACCGGCGTGCCGCATGCCATCGCCTCGATCATCACCAGGCCGAAGGGCTCCGGCCAGTCGATCGGGAACAGCAGCGCGTGCGCGTTGCCGAGGAATTCGGTCTTTTCCGACTCGCTGATTTCGCCGATGTACTCGACGTGCGGCAGCGCGAACAGCGGCTTGATCTTCTCTTCGTAGTACGCGCGGTCAGCCTTGTCGAGCTTCGCGGCGATCTTGATCGGCAGGCCGGCCTGTTCGGCGATGCGGATCGCCGTGTCGACGCGCTTCTCCGGCGAGATGCGGCCCAGGAACGCCAGGTAGCTCGGCTTCACGTTCGGGATCGGCGTCAGCAGGTTTTCCGGCAGGCCGTGGTACACGGTCGACAGCCAGTTCGCCTGCGGCAGCGGGATGCGCTGGTTGTCGGAGATCGACACGACCGGCACGTCGCTGAATGCATTGAAGATCGGCTGCAGTTCCGGCAGGTCGAGACGGCCGTGCATCGTCGTCAGATGCGGGACCGGCTGGCGCGAGAACAGCGAGAACGGGTAGTAGTCGATGTGGCAGTGCAGGACATCGAACTCTTCCGCGCGGCGGCGCACCTGCTCGAGGAGCAGCATGTGCGGGGCCATCACGTCGCGGATCGTCGGGTCGAGGCGCAGCGCCTGCGGCCAGCATGCTTCGAGCTTCGCGGAAGTTTGCGAATCGCCGCTCGCGAAGAGCGTCACGTCATGCCCCATCTCGACAAGCGCTTCGGTGAGATAGGACACCACTCGCTCGGTACCACCGTACAGTTTCGGGGGCACCGCTTCGTGCAACGGAGCGATTTGGGCGATTCGCATGCGTAACTCCTAAAAAATCGGCTAAAAACCAGGTATGGGTCGGCAACCTGCCGGCGGTCCGGGCTGGATGCATTTCATCCGAAAATCGGACGAATCAGCCTGCCGGGGGCGTCGAACCCGCGCTGCTCAAGGAGCGTCGGCGACGCGACAGGCATAGAACGTTTGAAACGAAGACCCGTTGACAGGGGTTCGTAAAAAAACCTGGAATCGAACCCGGAGCCGATTATCTAGGGTTAATCCCGATACGGCGCACAACATTTCAAACACTTTACTTTGTTACAAAGGTGCAACACTTTGCAACCCGCGGACTTGGGTGTCCGTTCTAGAGTGGAAGGCCGTTTTGGCGATCCCTGTTAACCCGAGGCTGCCGGCAGCGTGATTCCTGCACACGAGGCAGGACGGGATGCCGGATTTTATCTCAAAATCGATCGCGAGCCCCTGGCCAAGGCAAGATTCGCGCAGCGCGACGCACGGCCTTGTTTACAATGCCGGATTATTCAGTCCGGGCGAACGTCGGCATGCGATCCAGCCGCCACGCTCAATCACCGAATCACCGCACGCATATTTTGGAATCTCTCACCCCTGCCCAGCGCAACGCCCACAACGCGAAGCTGTCGAGCTACGCGCACCGGCCGATCGCGTTCCTGTTCCGCTACATCCGCCTCCATCCCGCCGCGCACCTCATCGTGCTCTGCAGCGTGCTGGCCGCCGTCGGCTGCGCGCTCGGCTCGCAGTATGCGATCAAGCACCTGATCGACGTACTCGCGACCGGGCGCCATCACCCGGGCCCGCTATGGAGCGCGTTCGCGCTGCTCGTCGGGCTGATCGCGGCCGACAACCTGCTGTGGCGCGTCGGCGGCTGGGTCGCCGCGCACACGTTCGTCGCAGTGACCGGCGACCTGCGGCGCGACCTGTTCCAGTACCTGATCGGCCATTCGCCGACGTATTACTCGGAGAAGCAGCCGGGCACGCTCGCGAGCCGCATCACGGCCACGTCGAACGCGGTCTACACGTCCGAGAACACGATGGCGTGGAACGTGCTGCCGCCGTGCATCGCGGTGATGGGCGCGATCCTGATGATCATCGTCGTCAATCCGCTGATGGCCGCCGGCCTGCTCGGCTGTTCGGCCGTGCTGTCCGTCATCCTGTTCAAGCTCGCCGGGCGCGGCTCGGCCCGTCACCATGCGTTCGCGGCGAAGGCCGCGGCGGTCGACGGCGAGCTCGTCGACGTGATCGGCAACATGGGGCTCGTGCGTGCGTTCGGCATGACGCTGCGCGAACAGAAGCGCTTCGGCGCGACGGTCAAGGCCGAGATGGACGCACGCCAGCAAAGCCTGCTTTATCTCGAAAAGCTGCGCCTGCTGCACGCGGTGATCACCGCGATGCTGTCGGCCGGCCTGCTCGGCTGGGCGCTGTGGCTGTGGGACCAGGGCCGCGCGACGTCGGGCGACATCGTGCTCGTCAGCTCGCTCGGCTTCACGATCCTGCACGGCACGCGCGACCTCGCGGTCGCGCTCGTCGACGTCACGCAGCACGTCGCGCGCCTGTCCGAGGCCGTGAAGACGCTGCTCGAGCCGCACGGGATGCCGGACCGCTCCGACGCGCAGCCGCTGACGGCCACCGGCGGCCGCGTCGACTTCGAGCGCGTGACGTTCGCGTACCCGCACCGCCGCGCGATCCTCGACCACTTCGACCTCCATATCGAACCGGGCCAGCGCGTCGGCCTGATCGGCAAGTCGGGCGCCGGCAAGTCGACCGTGCTCGCGCTGCTGCAGCGCTTCTACGACACGCAGGACGGCGTCGTGAAGGTCGACGGCCAGGACGTGAAGACGATCACGCAGGACAGCCTGCGCCATGCGATCGCGCTCGTGCCTCAGGACATCTCGCTGCTGCACCGGACGATCTACGACAACATCGCGTACGGCCGCCCCGAGGCGACCCGCGACGAAGTGCTCGCCGCCGCGCGCGACGCGCGCTGCGCGGAGTTCATCGAGGCGATGCCGGAAGGTTATGACACGATCGTCGGCGACCGCGGCGTCAAGCTGTCGGGCGGCCAGCGCCAGCGCATCGCGATCGCGCGCGCGATCCTGAAGGATGCGCCGATCCTGCTGCTCGACGAAGCGACGTCGGCACTCGACAGCGCGTCCGAGGAAGCCATCCAGAGCGCGCTCGACCGCCTGATGGTCGGCCGCACGGTGATCGCGATCGCGCACCGCCTGTCGACGCTGCGCAACTTCGACCGGATCATCGTGATGAGCAACGGCAAGGTGATCGACGACGGCCCGCCCGACGTGCTGCGCAACCGCCCCGGCCTGTACCGCGACCTGCTCGCGAAACAGCACGGCCGCCATCACGCCGCCCCCGACGGCAACACGCCGACCGGCGAGCGCGTGGCCTGACGCCGCCCGCATACAGCCGACAAAAAAGCCGCAGTGCGTCACGCACTGCGGCTTTTTCATTGCGCCGGAAGCAGCCGGTCAGGCGTGCTGCAAATCGCGCAGGAAGTTGTCGCGCCACACCGACACGTTGTTCTCGCGCAGTTGCGCGATCATGTCCGCGTAGCGCGCGCGCCGCTCGGCGAGCGGCATCGTCAGCGCCTGCGACAGCGCATCGGCCATCCCGTCGATGTCGATCGGATTGACGATCAGTGCGCCCGTCAGCTCGCGTGCAGCGCCCGCGAAACGCGACAGCACCAGCACGCCCGGATCGTCCGGATTCTGCGCGGACACGTATTCCTTCGCGACGAGGTTCATCCCGTCACGCAGCGGCGTCACGAAGCCCACGCGCGCGAGCCGGTACAGCGCGGCCAGCACCTGGCGGTCGTACTGGCGGTGAATGTAGAGGATCGGCGCCCAGTCGAGCTCCGCGTAGCGCCCGTTGATGCGCCCCGACTCCGCTTCGAGCTGCAGCCGGATGTCCTGGTACGCGCGCAGGTCCGCGCGCGTCGACGGTGCGATCTGCAGGAACGACACGCGGTTGCGGATCGACGCCTGGTGCTCGAGCAGCTTCTCGAATGCACGGAAACGCTCGACGAGCCCCTTCGAATAATCGAGCCGGTCGACGCTCATGATCAGCTGCCGCCCGCGCAGCGACGTCGCGAGCGTGCGCACGGCCTTGCCCTGCTCACCGGCCTGCGCGAGCGATGCGATCTCGTCCGGATATACGCCGATCGGATAGGCGGCCGCACGCAGCGTCTGGCCGAATGCACGCACGCGCACCGTGTTGTGCCCGTCGCGCTCGACCTCGCCGCCCGCTTCGAATTCGACGTAGTCGCAGAATGCGCGCAAGTCGGGTTCGGTCTGGAAGCCGAGCAGGTCGAACGCGCACAGCGACTCGACGAGTTCGCGGTGCGGCGGCACGTTGACGAGCACCTGCGCGGCCGGAAACGGGATGTGCAGGAAGAAGCCGATCCGGTTCTTCACGCCGGCATCGCGCAGCGCGCGCGCGAACGGGATCAGGTGATAGTCGTGCACCCAGATCACGTCGTCGTCCTGCAGCAGCGGCACGAGCTGCTGCGCGAGCCACACGTTGACGCGGCGGTAGCCGTCGAATTCGTGGCGGTCGTACTGGATCAGGTCCGCGCGGTAATGGAACGCGGGCCACAGCGTCGCGTTCGAGAAGCCACGGTAGTACTGGTCGTAATCGCGGCGCGCCAGCCCGACGGTCGCGAACGTCACGGGCCCGCGCTCCTCGACGTGGATCTGCGGCTGCGGCGCGCCGGACGCGACGACCTCGCCGCTCCAGCCGAACCACATGCCGCCCGTCTCCTTCAATGCGTCATAGACCCCGATCGCCAGGCCGCCCGCCGCCGGTTCGCCTTCCGAAATCGGTGCGACGCGGTTTGAAACGATGATGAGCCGGCTCATGCGTGCGGCTGCCCCGCGCCGAGCCAGCGCGCGATCTGCTCGTGCAGCGCGTCGACCGAATCGAGCCGCATGCGGGCCGACGTCTCGCCGGCGCCGACCTTGATCGACAGGCCGCCGCGCGCGTTGACCACCGCGAAGCCCTTCTCGTCGGTCAGGTCGTCGCCCGCGAACAGCGGCACGCGCCCCGCGAACGGTGGTTCGTCGAGGAACGCGGCCAGTGCGCGCCCCTTGTCGACGCCCTTCGGCTTGATCTCGAACACCATCTTGCCGGGCTGCAGCACGTACGCATCGGCATAGTCGGCCACGAGACGCTCGGCCGCTTCGCGCGCCGCCGCCTCGCGCTCGGGCGCATTGCGGAAGTGCAGCGCGACGGCCGCGCCCTTGATTTCGAGCAGCATGCCCGGATGGCGGTCGACGACGCCCGCCAGCTCGCGCTCGATGCGCAGCAGACGTTCGTCGTTGAAGCCGATGCGCTGCGTGTCGCCGTTCGCATCGCGGCGCTCCGCGCCGTGCAGGCCCGCGATCGGCAGGTCGGGCATCTTCAGGAACGTGTCGAGGTTGTCGATGCCGCGCCCGGACACGACCGCGACCGCGCCGTGCGTGCGGCGGCGCAGCTCGTCGAGCAGCGTCAGCAGCGACGGCGGAACGTGAATGCTGTCGGGAGTCGGCGCGAGTTCGACGAGCGTGCCGTCGAAGTCGAAGAAGAACGCGGTATCGGTCAGGGACAGGGAAGCCGGAACGGATTGCATCGATTCGATAGTCTGAGGGCCGGCCGGCAAACGCAGGCCGCCACTGCGCGAATGGGTTTGTGCGCATCTTACCGCGCCTGCGCACCGAGATGGGCGAAACCGGTGCGTCGCCAGCCTCGCGCCGCCGCCTGCGTCAACTGCGACATATTGCCCCGCTCGCCCAGCCCGTACGGGTTTCGAAAGGACGCGGGCGCGCGAATTGCGCTACAGTCGCAACCGCCTGCCGCGCGACGCATGGCATCGCGCCGGCCGGCCACCCATTTAGTCCGATCGAGCCCCAGGATGCCGTCTCGCCTCTCCCGCCTCATCCGCACGGCTGCGGCCTTCTCCGCCGCCGTGGCGCTCGCCGCGTGCACGCACGACGAGCCGCGCTGGAACCTGACCAACGTCACCGGCCACCTGCCCGACCTGTCGTTCACGCTCACGGGCGGCGACGGCCGCCCCGTCGACGCCGATGCGTTCCACGGCCGCGTCGCGCTCGTCTACTTCGGCTACACGCACTGTCCCGATGTCTGCCCCGAAACGATGGCGCGGCTGATGGACGTGCTCGGCAAGCTCGGCCCGCAGGCCAACGACGTGCGCATCCTGTTCGTGTCGGTCGATCCCGCGCGCGACACGCCGCAGCTGATGCAGTCGTACGTCGCCGCGTTCGACGCCGCGCACGCGCGCGGGCTGACCGGCACCGACGGCCAGATCGAATCGCTCGCGAAACGCTATCGCGTCGCGTACCAGATGGAAAAACGCGATCCGTCCGGCGGCTACGAAGTCACGCACAGCTCGGCCGTCTACATCTTCGACGCAACCGGACGCGCGCGCCTGCTCGCGACCGATCGCGATTCGCCCGACGCCATCGCCGCCGATGTGCGCCGGATCATCGACACTGCCTCCACGACCTGAATTCCGACATGAAGACGAAGACGACCCTCAAGACGTTCGCCCTCCTCGCCGCGCTGTGCGCCGGCGCCCAAGCGTATGCCGCCGGTGCGATCACCGCGCAGGGCGCATGGGTGCGCTGGCTGCCGAACAAGCTGCCGGCGGGCGGCTACGTGACGCTCGTGAACACTGGCGACAAGCCCGTCGATCTCGTCGACGTCGACAGTCCCGACTACGGGATGGCGATGCTGCACCAGACCGTGTCGAACGGCTCGACGCAGAAGATGGAAATGGTCGACAAGCTGACGATCCCCGCACGCGGCAAGGTCGACATCGCGCCGGGCAGCTATCACTTCATGCTCGAGGAGCCGAAGCACGCGATCAAGCCGGGCGACACCGTGCACCTGCGCCTGAAATTCTCCGACGGCGAAACGGTCGACGCGCCGTTCGCCGTGAAGTCGCCGGCCCAGACGAAGTAAGCCGCGCGCGATGAACCTCCTGTACTGGCTCGATCCGTGGGAACCGTCGCCGACGGTCGTCATCGCGGTGCTGACGGCGGCGGTGCTGTTCGCGCGCGGCGCGAAGAAGGCGAAGGTGACGCCGCTGCGGCAGTTCTCGTTCTGGTTCGGGCTGACGGCGCTCTATATCGCGCTGCATACGCGGCTCGACTATTTCTTCGAGCACGAGTTCTTCCTGCACCGCGCGCAGCACCTCGTGCTGCACCACCTCGGGCCGTTCTTCATCGCGCTGTCGTATCCGGGCGCGGCGATCCGTGCGGGCATCCCGTTCAGCTGGCGGCAGCGCTTCGTGCGCCCCGCGCTCGCGTGGGCGCCCGTGCGCGCGACGCTCGACGTGGTGTTCCATCCGGTCGTCGCGGTCGTGCTGTTCGTCGGGCTGATCTATTTCTGGCTGCTGTCGCCGATCCACTTCATCGCGATGCTCGACTGGCGCCTCTATCGCGTGATGAACTGGAGCATGGTGATCGACGGGCTGCTGTTCTGGTGGCTCGTGGTCGACCCGCGGCCCGCGCCGCCCGCGCGGCTGTCGCCCGGCCGCCGGATCCTGATCGTCGTCGCGGCGATTCCGCCGCAGATCGCGCTCGGCGCGCTGATCTTCTTCACGCCGCACGAGCTGTATCCGATCTACTCGATCTGCGGCCGCGCGTTCACGTGGCTGAGCCCGCTGCGCGATCAGCAGATCGGCGGGCTGCTGCTGTGGATTCCGGGCTCGATGATGAGCGTGATCGGCGCGCTGATCGCGCTGCGGCACTGGCTGCGGCTCTCCGCGCGCGGCCGCCTGATCGGCGAACGCGCGGTGCGGCACGCGGACAAGCCGCCGGTGCCGCGCGCCGCGCACTGACCGCGGCGCGTCGCGCATCACGCGCGCGCGCTGCTCATCCACACGTGCGGGATGCCGTCCTCGTCGTGCACGTCCGAACTCGGCGTGAAGCCGAATGCCCCGTAGAAACGCTGCAAGTGAGCCTGCGCATGCAGGCTCACCGGCGTATCCGGCCACTGCGCGCGGATATGCTCGAGCGCGCGCGACAGCAGCCCGTTGCCGAGGCCCGCGCCACGAAATGCGGCGGTCGTCAGCACGCGGCCGATCCGCACGTCGGTGTTTTGCGCATCGGGCAGCAGCACGCGCAGATAGCCGGCCAGGCGGCCCGCCGGGTCGAATGCGGCGAGGTGCCACGCGGCCTGGTCGGCGTCGTCGATGTCGCGATACACGCAGTTCTGCTCGACGACGAACACGGCGCTGCGCGCCTCGAGGATCGAATAGACTTCGCGCGCCGTCAGCGCGTCGAAGGATTTCCAGCGCCAGTCGAGATCGGCGGCGCTCGGGGATGCGGCGGATGCGTTCATGTACGGCCCTGATTCAGGCGCGCCGGCCGGCGCGCGACAATCGTCGATTATGCCTCCAAGCGCACATCGTGCGCGACCGCTCGCTCGCGAACGAAAAAAAGGCCCCGCATGGCGCGGGGCCTGTTCGTCATGCCGTCATGACCTTCATGCCGGCATCTGGCCGAAGCGGCCACCGTTGAAGTCCTCGATCGCGGTACGGATCTCCGCTTGCGAGTTCATCACGAACGGCCCGTAGCCGACGACCGGCTCGTCGATCGGCTCGCCGCTCAGGATCAGCAGCTTCGCGTCGCCGTTTGCCTCGATCTCGACATCGCTGCCGTCGCGACCGAGTTGCACGAACTGCGCTTCGCGAGCGACCGTCTCGCCGTTCACCTGCACGGTGCCGCTCAGCACGACCACCGCGAGCGTGCGCCCTTCGGCGACCGGGAACCGCGCATGACCGCCTGCCACGAGCCGCACGTCCCACACGTCGATCGGCGTGTGCGTGCGAGCCGGGCCGCGTCGCCCGTCGAGTTCACCGGCGATGATCCGCGCACGCCCTGCCCCCTCCGGCAGCTCGACCACGGGAATGTCCGCGTTCAGCAGCGTCTGATAGCCGGGCGCACCCATCTTGTCGGCGGCGGGCAGGTTCACCCACAGCTGGACCATCTCGAGCGCACCGCCGCGCTTCGTGAACGCTTCCGAGTGGAATTCCTCATGGAGGATCCCGCTCGCGGCCGTCATCCACTGCACGTCGCCCGGGCCGATCACGCCGCCTGCGCCGGTCGAGTCGCGATGCGCGACTTCGCCGTCATAGACGATCGTCACCGTTTCGAACCCGCGGTGCGGATGCTGGCCGACACCGCGCGGCGCCGTCGCCGGCTCGAACGTCGCGGGGCCTGCGTAATCGAGCAGCAGGAACGGGCTCAGGTGCGTGCCGTGAGACTGGTAGCTGAACATCGAACGCACCGGGAAACCGTCGCCGACCCAATGGCCGCGCGGCGCACTGTACACACCCTGGATCTTCTTCATTGCCTTCTCCGAATTGCGGCGAAACACGTGTTTCGCATCCATGAGTAGCAATATAGAGGTGGAACGATCGATCCGGTAGACTGCCGAAATCGCACTCAGCGTTCTATTTCATGAACGATAAAGCACGGGATCTGAACGATCTCTACTACTTCGTGCAGGTCGTCGAACATGGCGGCTTCGCACCGGCGGGGCGTGCGCTGGACATGCCGAAATCGAAGCTCAGCCGCCGCATCGCGCTGCTCGAGGCGCGGCTCGGAATGCGGCTGATCCAGCGTTCGACGCGCCGTTTCACGGTCACCGACGTCGGCCAGACCTACTACGCGCACTGCCGCGCGATGCTCGTCGAGGCCGACGCGGCCGACGAGGCGATCGCGCTGCTGCACGAGGAGCCGCGCGGCATCGTGCGCGTCAGCTGCCCGATCGTGCTGCTCGATTCGCTGGTCGGTACGATGATCGCCGCGTTCATGGCCGCGTGCCCGCGTGTCGAAATTCATCTGGAAGCGACCAACCGGCGTGTCGACGTGGTCGGCGAAGGGATCGACGTCGCGATCCGCGTGCGCCCGCCGCCGCTCGAAGACAGCGATCTCGCGCTGCGCATGCTGGCCGAGCGCGGCCAGTGCCTCGTCGCGAGCCCTGCACTGCTGCGCGAGCACGGCGCGCCGGCAGTTCCCGCCGATCTCACGCGCCTGCCGAGCCTCGATCACGGCGTGCCGCAGTCCACCCACGTGTGGCGGCTGCGCGGGCCCGACGGCGCGCACGCGGAAATCCATCACCAGCCGCGCTTCGTGACGGGCGGCATGCTCGCGCTGCGCGCGGCGGCCGTCGCGGGTGTCGGCGTCGTGCAGTTGCCGACGATGATGGTGCGCGACGAGGTCGCGCGCGGCGAACTGGTCACCGTGCTGCCGGACTGGGCGCCGCGCCGCGAGATCGTGCACGCGGTGTTCGCGTCGCGCCGGGGGTTGCTGCCTGCGGTACGCGCGCTGCTCGACTTCCTGGCGGAGCGGTTTGCCGAACTCGAACCCGACTGAGCCCTGCAGAGCGCGCGCGCGTGCCGTAGACTGCGGTACGCGCCACGCGCATTTTCACAACCCTTATCGCTTTCCCGCCATGTTCACGCTGTCCAACGACCCCAACGCCACCAAGGCCGATCAATACGCGACGCTCGTCGAGCAGGCGCGCGCGCTCGTCGAGTCGGAACGCGACCTGACGGCAAACGCGGCGAATTTCTCCGCGCTCGTCTATCACTCGCTCGACCGCCTCAACTGGGCCGGTTTCTACTTCTTCGACGGCACCGAGCTCGTCGTCGGCCCGTTCCAGGGCAAGCCCGCCTGCGTGCGCATCGCGCTCGGCAAGGGCGTATGCGGCACGGCCGCGCGGACACGCGAGACGCAGGTCGTGCGCGACGTGCATGAATTCCCCGGCCATATCGCGTGCGACGCGGCCTCGGAATCGGAGATCGTCGTCCCGCTGGTGGCCGGCGACGGCACGCTGATCGGCGTGTGGGACGTCGACAGCCCGGTCGCCGCGCGCTTCGACGACGAGGACCGCAAAGGCATGGAAGCGCTGTGCCGCGTGTTCGTCGAACACGCGTGGCAGAAGGCGCGCGGCTGAGCCTCCCCGCACCGGTCGCAGCAAACGACACGGGCCCCGCGAAGGGGCCCGTTTCATTGCAGCGCTGCGCCGCCGTGTGCGGCGGCTGCTGGCGTCAGGCCGCGTGCGTGCCCGACAGCGCCGCGAACGCCTGCGGCTTCGCGTCCTCGGTCAGCACCTCGAAGCCCGTTTCCGTCACCACGACCATGTGCTCCCATTGCGCGGACAGCGAATGGTCCTTCGTGACGACCGTCCAGCCGTCGGCCAGCACGCGCGTGTCGCGCTTGCCCGCGTTGAGCATCGGCTCGATCGTGAAGATCATCCCCGGCCGCAGCGGCACGCCGGTACCCGGCCGGCCGTAGTGCAGCACCTGCGGCTCGTCGTGATAGACGTCGCCGATGCCGTGCCCGCAATACTCGCGCACCACGCTGAACCCTTCGCGATGCGCGACCTGCTGGATCGCATAGCCGACGTCGCCGAGCGTCGCGCCCGGACGCACCGCGCGGATGCCCGCGTGCATCGCCTCGTAGGTCGCCGCGACGAGGCGCCGCGCGAGTTCGTTCGGTTCGCCGACGAAATACATGCGGCTCGTGTCGCCGAACCAGCCGTCCTTGATCACCGCGATGTCGAGGTTCACGATGTCGCCGTCGCGCATCGGCCGCGACGTCGGTATGCCGTGACAGACCACGTGGTTGACCGACGTGCACAGCGTCTTCGGATAGCCGTGGTAGCCGATGTTCGCGGGGATCGCGCCGAGTTCGTCGACGATGTATTCGCGGCAGCGCGCGTCCAGTTCGTCGGTGGTCACGCCCGGCTTCACGTGCTCGGTGATCATCGTCAGCACCTGCGACGCGAGCTTCGCGGCTTCGCGCGACTTGGCGATTTCCGCGGCGCCGCGGATCGGGATGTCTCGCCTCGCCATTACGCCACCTGCTCGATGTGCTGCGCGACCGGATCCGCCGGCCCCACGTCGCCGCCCCGCGCCTCGGCCTCGATCAACATCTTGCAGATGTCGCCGTAGGACAGCGCCGGGTTGAGTTCCGCCAGCATCCCGACGCGCAGCCAGTGTTCGGCCTGCGCGTTGATCGAACGGCTCAGCGCCGTGCTCGTCGAGCGCAGCCGTTCATGCATGTGCTCGGAAATCTTGATGATGCCCATATATCCCCAATTAAACGAAACGTAGCTATTTCGTATATTACGTCGCGTGCGCCGGTCGGGCAAGCCGTCCGCGTCCCGCCTCCCCTTCGGCCAGCCGCCTCGAATGCCGTTGACATCAAATTCCAGTTTGCTGGAAAATAAATCCATCATGAAAGAATCAACGATCATCGCGGCCGACGACACCGGCATCAACGAGCGCATCGCGCGGCGCGTGCGCGACCTGCGCACCGTTCGAGGCTACACGCTCGATGCGCTGGCCGCGCGTTCCGGCGTCAGCCGTTCGATGATCTCGCTCATCGAACGCGCATCGGCCAGCCCGACGGCCGTCGTGCTCGACAAGCTCGCGGCCGGCCTTGGCGTATCGCTGGCCGGGCTGTTCGGCGGCGACCAGGCCGACACGCCCGCGCAGCCGCTGTCCCGGCGCGCGCACCAGGCCGAGTGGCGCGATCCGGCGTCCGGCTATGTGCGGCGCAACCTCTCCCCGGCCGGCTGGCCGTCGCCGATCCAGCTCGTCGAAGTCGATTTCCCGTCGGGTGCGCGCGTCGCGTACGACAGCGGTGGGCGCGAAAGCGCACTGCATCAGCAGGTGTGGGTCGTCAGCGGCCGCGTCGACGTCACGTTCGGCGATGCGCTTCACGAACTTCACGAAGGCGACTGCCTGGCCATGCGGCTCGACCAGCCGCTGATCTTCAGCAATCCGTCACCGCATCCCGCACGCTATGTCGTCGTGATCTGCGATGCGTCCGCCGCTGCCGGCGTGCGGAGCGCGTAATGCACGCGTCGTGCGCATGCCCCGTTCAATATCACCAGGAACCCGTATGAATTCCCCGAAACAGCACGACGACGTGCGCCTGATCGATTGCAGCGAGGCCGAGCACGCAGCGGCCATCCTCGCTATCCTGAACGACGCGATCGCGAACTCGACCGCGCTGTACGACTACCGGCCGCGTCCGCCGGAAGCGATGGTCACGTGGTTCGCGACGAAGCGCGCGGGCGGGTTTCCGATCGTCGGCGCCGTCGACGAAGCGGGCACGCTGCTCGGTTTCGCGAGCTGGGGCACGTTCCGCGCGTTCCCCGCGTTCAAGTACACGGTCGAACACAGCGTCTATGTACGCAGCGACCAGCGCGGCCGCGGGCTCGGCGAGCTGCTGCTGCGCGAAGTCGTCCGGCGTGCGCGCGACGCGCAGGTGCACGTGCTGGTCGGCTGCATCGACGCGACCAATGCCGGGAGCATCGCACTGCATACGAAACTGGGATTCGTGCACGCGGGCACGATCACGGAGGCGGGATTCAAGTTCGGCCGCTGGCTCGATGCGGCGTTCTATCAGTTGACGCTCGAGACGCCGGCGCAGCCGGTGGATGGCTGATCGAGCGGAGGCCGTCGCATGCGCGATGCACGGCGGCTTGCAAAGCGACGCAAAAAAAGAAAAGCCCCGCCGAAGCGGGGCTTTTTCTGGAGGCGCGAGCCGGAGTCGAACCGGCCTAAACGGCTTTGCAGGCCGCTGCATAACCGCTTTGCTATCGCGCCAAAAGCGGACTGTCCTGATGCCGTGAGGCAAGTGACAGATTCTTATTCGAGGACCGGAGGTCCATCAAATAAAAAGGGAAGCTTGGCTTCCCCATTACTTGGAGCGGGAGACGAGTCTCGAACTCGCGACCTCAACCTTGGCAAGGTTGCGCTCTACCAACTGAGCTACTCCCGCATTGTCCTGCATCTGCAGCGCTTCGCCGACCAACACGCTGCCAGAAAAAATCTGGAGCGGGAGACGAGTCTCGAACTCGCGACCTCAACCTTGGCAAGGTTGCGCTCTACCAACTGAGCTACTCCCGCATGTGTCCTGCATCTGCAGCGCTTTGCCGACCAACACGCTGCCAGAAAAATCTGGAGCGGGAGACGAGTCTCGAACTCGCGACCTCAACCTTGGCAAGGTTGCGCTCTACCAACTGAGCTACTCCCGCGTATTGCTGCGCTGCTGCTTCCCCGTCACACACTTACTTCGTCGTGCAGCGGAGAAGCGAGATTATGTCGAAGGCACATTCGTGTGTCAAGGGCTTTTCCAGCCCTTTTTACAAAAACCGCGTCGACCGATCGCGAGACGCCCCCCTCACGCACCACCGCGCTCACGAATCTGCGGCCATGCGAGCTTCATGTAGTACAGCATCGACCAGATCGTCAGCACCGCCGCGAGATACATCAGCCACTCGCCCCACACGCGCGTGTCGATCGTCACGACGCCGAGCGGCAGCGGCCCGTAGAACAGCAGCATCGGGATCGCGACCATCTGGCACGCGGTCTTGAACTTGCCGAGCTGGTTCACCGCGACGCTCTTCGACGCACCGATCTGCGCCATCCACTCACGGAGTGCTGAAATCGCGATCTCGCGACCGACGATCACGAGCGCGATTGCCGCGTCGACCCGCGAAATCTGCACGAGGATCAGCAGCGCGGCCGTCACCATCAGCTTGTCCGCCACCGGATCGAGAAACGCGCCGAACGACGACGTCTGGTTCCACTTGCGTGCGAGATAGCCGTCGAACCAGTCGGTCAGCGCCGCGAGGATGAAGATCGCCGCCGCCGCGAGATTGCGGTGCGCGACGCCCATCACCGTGTCCGGCAGATAGAACACGCCGACGACGAGCGGAATCAGCACGATCCGTACCCACGTCAGGAAAATCGGGAAATTGAACGGCATGGCATGCGGGACAGTAAAGGATTCGCAATTGTGCCGTGTCGACCGGCCTGCCACAAGAACGCGACAAAGCGCTCACGGCAGCCGGCCGCACGGCCATGTCAGTGAAGCTCAGTGAAGCTGCCTGTAGATCTGTTCGGCGAGTGCGTGCGAGATGCCTTCGACGCTCGCGAGCTCCTCGACGCTCGCGGCCACCACGCCGCGCAATCCGCCGAACCGCGCGAGCAGCCGCTGCCGGCGCTTCGCGCCGACGCCTTCGAGCTCCTCGAGCCGCGACGTCTGGCGCGCCTTCGCCCGCTTCGCCCGCATGCCGGTGATCGCGAAGCGGTGCGCCTCGTCGCGGATCTGCGCGACGAGCATCAGCGCGGCGCTCTCCTTGCCGAGCTCGAGCGGCGCGCGGCCGTCCGCGAACACGAGCGTCTCGAGGCCGACCTTGCGCCCCTCGCCTTTCGCGACGCCGACCAGCATCGACGTGTCGAGCCCCAGCTCGGTGAACACCTGGCGCGCGATTTCGACCTGACCCTTGCCGCCGTCGATCAGCACGATGTTCGGCAGCAGGCTCGACGCCTCGGCCTGGCGCGTCGACTCGCCGTCGATACCGGCCGCTTCGTCCACTGCGGCCGCCTGTGCGGCCTGCTCGACCATCTTCTCGTAGCGGCGCGTGAGCACCTGCCGCATCGCCGCGTAATCGTCGCCCGGCGTGATGCCCGTGATGTTGTAGCGGCGGTACTCGCCCGACTGCATCTTGTGATGGTGGTAGACGACGCACGACGCCTGCGTCGCCTCGCCCATCGTGTGGCTGATGTCGAAGCATTCGATCCGCAGCGTCGCGAGGTCGTCGCAGTCGTAGCTGAGCGTTTCCGCCAGCGCGCGTGTACGCGCCTGCTGCGAGCCCTGTTCGGACAGCAGCCGCATGAGCGCGATCTGCGCATTCTGTTCGGCCATCGACAGCCACGCACGCCGCTGCCCCTGCGGCTGCCGCACCAGCGACACCTTGTGGCCGGCCTGTTCCGACAGCAGTTCGAGCAGGTCGCGGCTCGCGGGCGCGTGGCTGACGACGAGCACCGGCGGCACGCGGTTGCCGAGATAGTGCTGCGCGATGAACGCGTCGAGCACCTCGGCCTCGACCGACGCCGCCGCCGCCGCGCCGCCTCGCACGCTGCCGGCTTCTTCCGCGGGCTGGTCGGGCACCGCCGCGACGGTCGCGCCGGTTGCATCGGCCGCTTCCGACGCTTCAGCCTCGTCGCCCAGACCGCCTTCGGCCAGCGTCAGCGCGCTTTCGACGTGCGTCGGGAAATACGCCTTGTCGCCGAGATGCCGGCCGCCGCGCACCATCGCGAGATTCACGCACACGCGCCCGCCCTGCGCGACGACGGCGAGAATGTCGACGTCGCTGTCGCTGCCGACCTCGATCGCCTGCTGGTGCAGCACCGTCGCGAGCGAACTCATCTGGTTGCGCACGGCCGCCGCCTGCTCGAATTTCAGCTCGGCCGCGAACGCGTGCATCTTCTGCTCGAGCTCCTTCATCACTTCGGACTGCCGGCCGAGCAGGAACCGCGCGGCGTTCGACACGTCGACCGCGTAATCCTCGCCGGAGATCGCGCCGACGCACGGCGCCGTGCAGCGCCCGATCTGGTGCAGCAGGCACGGCCGCGTGCGGTTGTTGAAGACCGAATCCTCGCAGGTCCGCAACTGGAACACGCGCTGCAGGATCTGGATGCTCTCGCGCACGGCCCACGCGCTCGGGAACGGCCCGAAATACTGGTTCTGCTTGTCGACCGACCCGCGGTAGTAGGCCATCCGCGGAAAGCGGTGCGCGGTGAGCTTCAGGTACGGGTACGACTTGTCGTCGCGAAACAGGATGTTGTAGCGCGGCGCGAGCGCCTTGATCAGGTTGTTCTCGAGCAGCAGCGCCTCGGCTTCCGAGCGCGTGACGGTCGTCTCGATGCGCGCGATGCGCGTGACCATCATCGCGATGCGCGGCGACAGCTGGGTCTTCGTGAAATAGCTCGATACGCGCTTCTTCAGGTCGCGCGCCTTGCCGACGTACAGCACGGCGCCCGCCGCGTCGTAATAACGATAGACGCCGGGCATGTGCGGCAACTGCGCGAGGATCTTCTTCGGTTCGAACGGGGTATCGGAGGCTTCTGGGGCTGTCATGCGTGATCCGGGCGCCTTGTAACGCGGAACGGGTCCATTAGAATCGCCAGTTTAGAGCATTCACCGGCCCGCTTCGATGCCACGCACCACCGCTGCCCCACTCCCCGCCGCGCCGCTCGCGCCGGGCGAACCGATCGCCTGCGATCTCTTCTGCACCGTCATCGACAATTTCGGCGACATCGGCGTGTGCTGGCGCGTCGCGCGCCAGCTCGCACACGAGCACGGCTGGCAGGTTCGGCTGTTCGTCGACGACCTGCGCACGTTCGCCCGCCTGCTGCCCGCGGTCGACCCCGACGCCGGGCGGCAGACGGTCGACACGATCGTGATCGAGCACTGGCATGCGGAAGTCGGCGATTCGCTGGAGATCGCCGACGTCGTGATCGAGGCGTTCGCGTGCGAGCTGCCCGGCGCGTATCTCGCGGCGATGGCGCGCCGCGAGCGCCGCCCCGTGTGGATCAACCTCGAATACCTGAGCGCCGAGGACTGGGTCGCCGATTTCCATCTGCGGCCGTCGCCTCATCCGCGCTACCCGCTGCTGAAGACGTTCTTCTTCCCGGGCCTGTCGGCCAGCACGGGCGGCGTGCCGAAGGAGCACGACCTCGACGCGCGCCGGACGGCCTTCGAAACCGACACCGCGGCGCGCGCCGCGTGGTGGCAGCGCGTGACCGGCGGCGCGCCGCCGGCGCCCGGCACGACGGTCGTCAGCCTGTTCGCGTACGAGAATCCGGCCATCGACGCGCTGCTCGCGCAATGGCGTGACGGCCCGTCGCCGGTCGTCGCGCTCGTGCCGGCCGGCCGCCTGTCGCCGGCCGTCGCGCGCTTTTTCGGGGTCGAGTCGTTCGCGGCAGGCGCCCATGCACGCGCCGGCAACCTGGTCGCCCACGGGCTCGCATTCGTCCCGCAGGCCGACTACGATCCACTGCTGTGGGCAGCCGACATCAATTTCGTGCGCGGCGAGGATTCGTTCGTCCGCGCGCAGTGGGCGCGCAAGCCGTTCGTGTGGCACATCTACCCGCAGGCCGACGACGTGCACCTGCCGAAGCTCGACGCCGCGCTCGCGCACCTGTCGGCCGGCCTCGCCGACGCGCCGCGCGCCGCGCTCGAGCGGTTCTGGCATGCGTGGAACGGCGCCGGCACGCCCGACTGGGCCGATTTCTGGCAACACCGCGCCGCGCTGGACGCGAATGCGGCCCGCTGGGCCGATGCGCTCGCGGCCGTCGGCGATCTCGCCGGAAAGCTGGCGGAATACGCAAAATCTCAGTTAAAATAAGCGGTTATCCGACGGCCGACCACGCAAGCGCTCGCTTTTGGCGCCCAACGGAACGCGTCTGCTTGCGCCGTCAGCCGTTGTGCAACGCTCAGGCACCTATTTATTTGATTTGATCAGGACAGTTTTTTATGAAAACCGCACAGGAACTCCGCGTAGGCAACGTCGTGCAGATCGGCAACGACGCCTGGGTCATCGCCAAGGCCGAATACAACAAGTCGGGCCGTAACTCCGCCGTCGTCAAGATGAAGATGAAGAACCTGCTGACGAACGCAGGTCAGGAATCGGTCTACAAGGCCGACGACAAGTTCGACGTCGTCGTGCTCGACCGCAAGGAAGTGACGTACTCGTACTTCGCCGATCCGATGTACGTGTTCATGGACGCCGACTACAACCAGTTCGAAGTCGAAGCCGAAATGATGGGCGAAGCGCTGAACTACCTCGAAGACGGCATGGCTTGCGAAGTCGTGTTCTACAACGAGAAGGCGATCTCGGTCGAACTGCCGACGGTCCTCGTTCGCGAAATCACCTACACGGAACCGGCCGTCAAGGGCGACACGTCGTCGGGCAAGGTGCTGAAGAACGCCAAGCTCGCAACGGGCTTCGAACTGCAAGTGCCGCTGTTCTGCAACACCGGCGACAAGATCGAAATCGATACGCGTACGAACGAATACCGTAGCCGCGCGTAATCGTCAGCGATAGCCGCATCGAACAAAGCGCCCTTCGGGGCGCTTTTTGTTTGTCTGGCGCCAACAGCGGGTGCGAGCCAGAGGCACAAGAAGCACAAAATCCACCGATAAAGATATTCAATTTGTATCATCGGTAACTGTTTTATAGCGCCGGAGAAATAATGCGCGTTACGCGTTCGGCGGGGCATAAAATCAGTTTTTAATCTGACATGCGGCTGCGGCTCCGAAAGCCGACAGCCCGCCTCTCTTGACTCGACTCGCGTCCACCATGCCACACGCCCTGATTGTCGAAGACGATCCCAACAGTCTCTCCGGCCTCACCGCGCTGCTCGCCGCAGACGGCTTCTCGGTCGACACGGCCACGTCGCTCGCCGAAGCGCGCACGGCGCTCGGCCGCTCGATTCCCGATGTCGTCCTCGTCGACCTGAACCTGCCGGACGGCAGCGGCTTCGACCTGCTCCAGCACCTGCCGCAGCAACAGCCGAACGGCTCGTTGCCCGTCATCGTGCTGACGGGCAACGCAACGGTCGAGAGCGCCATCGAGGGCCTGCGTCACGGCATCTGGGACTACCTGCTGAAGCCGATCAACATCCCGCGCCTGCGCAGCCTGCTCGCGCGGATCCCGCGCCCGTACGAACTGATCGACGAAGTGCAGTCGCTGCGTGCGTCGCTGCGCCATCTCGGCCGCTTCGGCGCACTGGTCGGCCGCAGCGACGCGATGCAGCACGTGTACGACATGATCGAGCACAACGCGCGCACCGAAACCGCCGTGCTGTTCTCCGGCGAAGCCGGAACCGGCAAGAAGCTGGCTGCGCGCACGCTGCACGACCTGAGCCGGCGCCGCAAGGGGCCGTTCGTGTCGTTCGACTGCCGGACGATCGCGCAGGCCGGCCGGCACGGTGCGTCGCTCGACAGCGTGCTGTTCGGCCACGAGCGCGGCGCATTCGACGGCGCCGAGCGCCGCGAATCGGGCCTGTTCGAACAGGCCGGCGGCGGCACGCTGTTCCTCGACGAGATCACCGCGCTGCCGCTCGTGCTGCAGGAAGCACTGCTGCATGCGCTCGATTCGCAGAACTTCATGCGGATCGGCGGCACGAGCTCGATCACGAGCGATTTCCGGCTGATCGCAACGACGCGCCGCCCGGCGCGCGAAGCGGTCGCGAACGGCACGCTGCGCGAGGATCTGTGGTTGCGCCTCGATGCGGCGTCGATCACGATGCCGCCGCTGCGCGAGCGCGACGGCGACGCACTCGCGATCGCGGACGCGCAGATCGACGAACTGAACCGCGAAGCGCGCGCCACCGGCCGCAGCACGACCGACAAGCGCGCGGCGCCGGGCTTCGTGCGCGAATGCCTGTCCTACGAATGGCCCGGCAACGTGCGCGAACTGCAGGAGCGCGTGCGCTTCGCGTACGACGCGTCCGGCGATTTCATCGAGACGCTGCGCGCAGGCGAGCCGAGCTTCTCCGCCGGCGCTGCGCTGAACGGCAGCAGCGTGCAGATCAAGGTCGGCACGCCGCTGTCCGACGTCGAGGACCTGCTGATCCGTGCAACGCTCGACGCGGTAGGCGGCACGCGTCATCGTGCGGCCACGCTGCTCGGCATCAGCCCGAAGACGCTGTACAACAAGCTGCAGCGGATGAAGGTGAACTGAGCGGGCGCCCGCGAATGCGGGCGTTGGTCGGCTTTGACCGTTAGTTGCGTAATGACCCACCGCGCCGACTGCCCGCTTCGCCCTTGTCGCAACCCATGAAAAAGCCGCGCGATTGCGCGGCTTCTTGTTTTGGTGCGCGGCATGACGCGCACCGCGCCATGCCCTTCCCGCTTACGCCAGTGCGCTTTTCAGCAGCGCCTGCGCCTGCAGATACTCGGGCTGCGCGATCAGCTTGTCCCACTTGAGCGCCTTGCCGCGTGCACGCATCCGCTTGATGCGCCGCGCCGACTCGGCCGACTGCTGCGCCTTCAGCCCGTTCAGCACGACCTCGGCCGCCTCCGGCTGGTTGCAGACGAGCACCATGTCGCAACCGGCGGCGAGCGCGGCGTCGGCTGCCTGCGTGAGCGTGCCGCCTTCGCGGGCGGCCTCCATCGACAGGTCATCGCTGAAGATCGCGCCCGCGAAGCCGAGCTTGCCGCGCAGGATGTCCTGCAGCCACACGCGCGAGAATCCGGCCGGCCGCTTGTCGACCTGCGTATAGATCACGTGCGCGGGAATCACCGCGGACAGCGACAGGCCGAGCCAGTCGTACGGCGCGACGTCCTGCTTGAGGATCGCGTCGAGCGTGCGGTCGTCGGTCGGCAGTGCGACGTGCGAATCGGCTTCCGCGAAACCATGCCCCGGGAAATGCTTGCCGCAGTTCGCCATGCCGGCGAGCGACAGCCCGTGGTTCAGGCTCTTCGCGAGCAGCGTGACGACGCGCGCGTCGCGATGGAACGCGCGATCGCCTATCACTTTCGAGTGCCCGTAGTCGAGGTCGAGCACGGGAGTGAAGCTCATGTCGATCCCGCAGGCGCGCAATTCGGCCGCCAGGATGTAGCCGACGGCGGTCGCGACCTTCGTCGCGAGCAGCACGTCGCGATCCCACAGCTCGCCGAGGCGGCGCATCGCGGGCAGCACCGTGAAGCCGTCCGTGCGGAACCGCTGCACGCGCCCGCCTTCATGATCGACGGCGATCAGGATGTCTTCGCGCACCGCGCGGATCGAATCGGTCAGCGCGGTCAGCTGCGCGCGATTCTGGAAGTGCCGCGCGAACAGGATCACGCCGCCGGTATTCGGATGCGCAAGGCGCCGCGCATCGTCGCGCGACAGGGCCGTGCCGACGACGTCGAGCATGACCGGGCCGGGGGTCGTTTTCATCAGAATTTGCTCCGAGAAACTCCGCCATTGATGGCGGGAAGGAAAGGCGTGCTGTTGACAGGCAGCTTCTTCCACGGGTTAGGATCACCGGCATGATTCTTGTCTACCGCTACCGCGTGAAGTCGCTCAACGGACTGCTGAACAAGCAGCGCCGCGCGGTGAACTACGTCTGGAACTTCTGCAACGATACGCAGAAGCACGCGCTGAAGTGGAACAAGAAGTGGCCGACGGGATTCGATCTGAACGTGCTGACGACCGGTAGCAGCAAGGAACTCGACATCCACTCCGGCACGATTAACGCAACGTGCGAGCAATATGCGAAGTCGCGCAGTCAGCACCGTCGGCCCTACCTGCGCTATCGAGGCAGGAAATCGCTGGGCTGGGTGCCGCTGAAGGGGCGTGACTTGAAGCGCGAGGGCGACGCGTTTCGTTTCGCCGGCAACACCTTCCGCGTGTTCAACAGCCGCCCGCTTCCCGAAGGCAAGATCAAGGACGGGACCAACTTTGCGCAGGATGCGCGCGGCAACTGGTTTCTCAACATCGTGATCGAGATGCCCGATGTGCAGGCCCGACCTATCCGTTCCGGTGTCGGCATCGATCTCGGCTTGAAAGACTTCGCCACACTTTCGACTGGCGAGAAGCTGCCCAATGACCAATTCGGTCGACGAGCGGCGGAAAAGCTGGCGAAAGCGCAACGGGCGCGAAAGCACAAGCGGCATATCGCGAAGCTGCACGCCAAGGTCGCGAATGCGCGTGGCGATTTCCAACACAAGCTCGCGTTCGATCTGGTGCGGCGTTTCGATTACATCGCGGTCGGCAACGTGTCGGCCGCGAAGCTCGCCAGAACCAGGATGGCGAAGAGCGTCTACGACGCGTCCTGGTCGTCCTTCCGAAACAAGCTCCGCTACAAAGCGATCGCGCACGGGGCCACGTTCGAGGAAGTGGACGAATGCGGTTCGACCCAGTCCTGTTCGTCGTGCGGATCGAAAGACAGCACGACGCGGCCGAAAGGTATCGCGGGACTGCGAGTAAGAGAATGGGCCTGCAGTGACTGTGGTGTCGAGCATGATCGAGATATCAACGCTGCGCAGAACATTCTCCGATGCGGACGTGCATCGCCAGGTGTGGGAATCCTCCGCCTTTAGGCGGTGGATGACGTCAACGAATCGGGAATTCCGTCAGGAGGAGGTTCGGGAAACAGGTGCAGGGGCAGGCGCGGCGTCCGTTTCGGCGACCACGAACGACACCGCATAGTCGCGTTCGTCGCTGACCGTCACGCGCGCCGTGATGCCGCGCGCGGCCAGCCAGTCGGCCAACTCGCCCGACGCGACCACATACGGCTCGCCGCTCGGATGGTTGAGCGTCTGCAGTGCGCGCCACGTCATCGGCCAGTGCATGCCGAGCCCGATCGCCTTCGAGAACGCTTCCTTCGCGGAGAAGCGCGTCGCGAGAAACGCGATGCCGCGCGCCTCGGAGCGGGCGCGGCGCGCATGGAACACGCGCAGCTCGTCGGGACCCAGCACCTTCTCGGCAAACCGGCCGCCCGTGCGTTCGAGCACGGCCGCGACGCGGCTCACCTGGGCGATGTCGGTGCCGATGCCGTAGATCGCCATGCCGGTACCTTCAGCGCGCGGCGCCGTGCAGCGCGGCGACGCGGGCGGCGACCATGATCGCCTTCATCTCGCGCACCGCGTTGTCCCAGCCCGCGAAGATCGCGTGCGCGACGATCGCGTGGCCGATGTTCAGCTCGACGATGCCGTCGATCGCGGCGATCTGCTGCACGTTCGTGTAATGCAGCCCGTGCCCCGCATTGACCTTCAGGCCAAGCTGCGAACCGGCCTGCACGCCCGCGACGATGCGCTCGTACTCGCGCTGCTGTTCGGCTTCGTCGTGCGCTTCGGCGTAGCGGCCCGTGTGCAGCTCGATCACCGGCGCGCCCGCTTCGTGCGCGGCGCGGATCTGCGTCTCGTCCGGATCGATGAACAGCGACACGCGCACGCCGACGTCGGCCAGCTGCTTGCACGCCGCACGCACGGCCTCGAAGTGGCCGGCGACGTCGAGACCGCCTTCGGTCGTCAGTTCCTCGCGCTTCTCCGGCACGAGGCACGCGTCGTGCGGACGCACCTCGCATGCGATGTCGAGCATCTCGGCCGTCACCGCGCATTCGAGGTTCATGCGCGTCTTCAGCAACGGGCGCAGCTTGCGCACGTCCGCGTCGACGATGTGGCGACGATCCTCGCGCAGGTGCAGCGTGATCGCATCCGCACCGGCCTCTTCGGCGGCGAGCGCCGCACGGATCGGATCGGGATAGGTCGTGCCGCGCACATTGCGCAGCGTCGCGACGTGGTCGATGTTCACGCCGAGGTCGATGGCGGTGGGCGTTGTCAGGAAGAAGCTCATAGGTTTTGCAGGTCGATCAGGATCTGACGCGTGGCAAGCGGCGTACCGCCGAGATAGGTGTTCAGCAGGAAGCGCATCAGCGTCTTGCTTTGCGCGACCGTCTGGGCTCGATGGTAATCGTCCTGCTCCATGTCGAGCAACGTCTGTCCGGCGATCACCGGCCAGTGCGACGGCACGTCGTCGTCCGCATTGCGCACGCCGCGCTCGGGATCGAACACGTAGCGGCGATCGGGCTCGACCGCGCGGCGCGCGACCGTGCGGTTCAGCGCCATCGCGTAGCCGGTCTCGCGCAACAGCACGCGCTCGAACGAGCGCAGCACCTGCACCGCGGGTTCGCCGTGCGCGAGGCGCGTGAGCGTCAGCACATAGTGATTGAACAGCGGCGGCTGCGGATCCTCGCGCGCGCAGAATTTCACGAGCAGCTCGTTCGCGTAGAAACCGCACAGCAACCCGTCGCCGCCGAGCGGCAGCATGCCGCCGACCCACTCGGCGCCCGTCAGCGTGCGCACTTCGGATTTGCCGGACCACGACAGCAGCAACGGCTGGAACGTCTGCAGCACGCCGCGCAGCGCGGAGTGCGGGCGCTTCGCGCCCTTCGCGACGAGCGCGAGCCGGCCGTGATCGCGCGTCAGCACGTCGACGATCAGGCTCGTTTCGCGATACGGATAGCTGTGCAGCACGAACGCCGGCTGCTCGGCGACGCGGAAATCGGACGTGCGAGACGTCGCGCGCCGCGCCTTGCGCGGCGGTTCGGGCGGCGCCGGCAGCGGCGCGTCGTTCGCGCCGGCCGTCACCGCGTCTTCAGTCGACGTCAGCGCGTCATTCGTACCCATAGGCGCGCAGTCCGGCCTCGTTGTCGGCCCAGCCGCTCCTCACCTTCACGAAGGTCTCGAGGTACACGGGGCCGTCGAACAGCTTCTCCATGTCCATCCGCGCCTCGGTGCTGATCTGCTTGAGCTTCTCGCCCTTCTTGCCGATCACCATCGCCTTGTGCGAATCGCGTTCGACGAGGATCGTCGCGAAGATGCGCTTCAGCCGCCCTTCCTCCTCGAACTTGTCGATCACGACGGTGCTCGTGTACGGCAGCTCGTCGCCGGTCCAGCGGAACACCTTCTCGCGCAGGATTTCAGCCGCGAGGAAGCGCGAGCTGCGGTCGGTCAGTTCGTCCTCGCCGTAGATCGGCGCGCCTTCCGGCAGGTACGGCTTGATCGTCTCGAGCAGGCGCTTGATGTCGTCCGGCTGCTGCGCCGACAGCGGCACGAGCTCGGCGAATTCGCGCAGCGCGTTCATTTTCTGCATGAACGGATACAGCGTGGCCTTGTCGGCCACACGGTCGATCTTGTTCGTGATCAGCAGCGTCGGCATGCCGGGCGGGATCAGGTCGAGCACCTTCTGGTCGTCGGGACCGAAACGGCCGGCCTCGATCACGAACAGGATCACGTCGACCGACGTCAGCGTCGACGTGACCGCGCGGTTCAGCGAACGGTTCAGCGCGGTGCTGTGACGGGTCTGGAAACCCGGTGTGTCGACGAACACGAATTGCGCGTCGTCGAACGTGTTGATGCCGGTGATGCGGTGGCGCGTCGTCTGCGCCTTGCGCGACGTGATGCTGATCTTCTGGCCGACGAGTGCGTTCATCAACGTCGACTTGCCGACGTTCGGGCGGCCCACGATCGCGATCATGCCGCAACGGAAACCGGTAGGAGCGGGAGTGTTCATATCGTTTGGGAGACAGGTTCGGAAACGGCCGCGCGGCGCGCGGCACGATCGCTGGGCAATTCAGTGGTCGGCATCGGCCACGCGCGCCTGCGCGGCAGCGAGGCTCGCGCCGCCCGGCGGCGTCTCGGCGTCCGGTGCCGCGGCGTCGCGCGCACGCGCGGGCGGGCGCGCAGCGGGGTCGGAACCGGCGGAAGACTTGTCGGCGGACGAGGATGCCGAATCGGCCTGGCCGGCCGGCTTGTCGGTCACACGCGGCGTGGCCTCGACGGGCTTTTCCGCGGCCTTGTCGGGCCGCTCGGCCGGCTTGTCAGCCGCCTTGTCGGTCGCCGGCTTCGCCGCGCGTTCGCCCTTGTCGGCGGCCGTCTCGACATGCGCCGCGCGAATCGCGGCCATCGGCGCGACGGCCGGCTCGGCGCCGGTCGCGGCGGTTGCCGGCACCCCACCGGCGGCCGCCCTGGCCTCACGTGCAGCCGCCCGTTCCTTCCGCTCTGGCGAGCGCAGATCGAGCGCTTCCTGCACGCCCTTCACGCCCGGCACGATTTCAGGTTCGACATGCTTCGACCCGCGCGCGTTTTTCGAACGTTTCGGCTTCGCGGCCAGCATCGGCGCGGCGGCCATCACTTCGTCGAGCGCCTTCTTCGCGGCGGCCTGCTCGGCCGCGCGCCGGCTCGCGCCGGAACCCGAGACCTTCACGTCCAGCTTCGGCACCGTGCATTCGACCTCGAACTGCTGATTGTGCGCCGCACCATGCGTCGCGACGACCGTGTAGGTCGGCAGCGCGATCTTGTGCCCCTGCAGGTACTCCTGCAGCAGCGTCTTCGCGTCCTTGCCGAGGGTGCGCGGATCGATGTGGTCGAGAATCGGGATGTAGAGGCGCTTGATGACCCCTTGGGCGGCTTCGAAGCCGCCATCGAGGAACACGGCCCCGATGATGGCTTCGAACGCGTCCGCGAGGATCGACGGCCGACGGAACCCGCCGCTGCGCAGTTCGCCCTCGCCCAGCCGCAGGCCGTCCGAGATATTCAGGGCCTGAGCAATTTCGTACAGCGACTGCTGTTTGACGAGGTTGGCGCGTACGCGCGACAGGTCACCTTCGTCCAGCTTGCCGAAACGCTGGAACAAAAGGGCGGCCACCGCGCAATTCAGAACGGAATCGCCGAGAAACTCGAGCCGTTCGTTGTGCGTGGCACTGTGACTGCGATGGGTCAAAGCCTGGCGCAACAATTCCGCATTGCGAAATTCGTAGCGCAGCCGGCTTTCCAACTGGGATGAGGGCATGTGCAGGAGTATAACGCGGGCGCCGGGCGGGCCGAAACGGCACGGTCGGACACGAAAAGGCGTGACGAGGCGGTGTTACCGCCGGTTCTTAAAGTAGTTCGGCAATACGCGACGCGGCCCGTGCGTCGCGTATTGCGTGCGAGTCGACTGCGATCAGTTGAAGGAACCGATGCGCTTCAGGTCGCCGAAGTTCATCCAGATGAAGAACGCGCGGCCGACGATGTTCTGGTCCGGCACGAAACCCCAGTAGCGGCTGTCCGCACTGTTGTCGCGGTTGTCGCCCATCATGAAGTAGTGACCGGGCGGCACCTTGCAGATCACGCCGCGGCTGTTGTACGTGCAGTTGTCGCGATACGGATAGTCGTAGGCGCCCATCACGAACGGCGGCACGGCCGGGTTGTTGAGGATCGCGTTCTTCTTGTTGCCGATCGTTTCTTCGAACTGCTTCGCGTAATTCTGGCGCTCGTCGTCGAAGAAATCCGGCAGCGGCGTTTCGGGCACCGGCTGGCCGTTGATCGTGAGCTGCTTGTCCTGGTACGCGACCGTGTCGCCCGGCAGGCCGATCACGCGCTTGATGTAGTCGACCGACTCGTCCTTCGGATAACGGAACACGACGACGTCGCCGCGCGACAGCGGGCTGCCCTGCGTGATCTTCGTGTTCGTGACCGGCAGGCGCAGCCCGTATTCGAACTTGTTGACGAGGATGAAATCGCCGACGAGCAGCGTCGGCACCATCGAGCCCGACGGAATCTTGAACGGCTCGACGACGAACGAACGCACGACGAACACCGCGAGAATCACCGGGAAGAAGCTCGCGGTGTACTCGAGCCACCACGGCTGGCGCAGCTTTTCGTCACGCAGCTTCGAACGCGTCTGCACCGCGTTTTCATCCGCGAAACGCTTGTCGATGCGCGACTGCTGGCGATCGAACTCCTCGATCGCCGAGTCGGCCGCCTTGCGTCGCCGCGGCAGGAACACCAGTTTGTCCAGCACCCACGCTACGCCCGTCACGATGACGAGCACAAAAAGAATCAGCGCAAAATTCATGAAAGGATCAGCCCTGTTATTTGTCTTCGACGCGCAAGATCGCAAGGAACGCTTCCTGCGGGATCTCGACCGAACCCACCTGCTTCATCCGTTTCTTGCCTTCTTTCTGCTTCTCGAGCAGTTTCTTCTTCCGCGTGATGTCGCCGCCGTAACACTTCGCGAGCACGTTCTTGCGGAGCGCCTTGATGTTCTCACGCGCGACGATGTGCGCGCCGATCGCGGCCTGGATCGCCACGTCGTACATCTGGCGCGGGATGATCTCGCGCATCTTCGCGGCCACCTCGCGGCCGCGGTATTGCGACTGCGACCGGTGCACGATGATCGACAGCGCATCGACCTTGTCGCCGTTGATCAGCATGTCGACCTTCACGACGTCCGACGAACGGTATTCCTTGAACTCGTAGTCCATCGACGCATAGCCGCGCGACACCGACTTCAGGCGATCGAAGAAGTCGAGCACGATCTCGGCCATCGGGATCTCGTACGTGAGCTGCACCTGGCGGCCGTGATACTGCATGTTGATCTGCGAGCCGCGCTTCTGCTCGCACAGCGTGATCACCGAGCCGACGTAGTCCTGCGGCATGTACAGGTTCACGGTGACGATCGGCTCGCGGACTTCGCCGATGCGGCCCGGTTCCGGCATCTTCGCCGGGTTCTCGACCATGATCGTCGAGCCGTCGCTCTGCACGACCTCGTAGACGACCGTCGGCGCGGTCGTGATGAGGTCCATGTCGAACTCGCGCTCGAGCCGCTCCTGCACGATTTCCATGTGCAGCAGCCCGAGGAAGCCGCAGCGGAAACCGAAGCCGAGTGCCTGCGACACTTCCGGCTCGTACTGCAGCGACGCGTCGTTCAGCTTCAGCTTCTCGAGCGACTCGCGCAGCGCGTCGTACTGGTTCGCCTCGACCGGATACAGGCCCGCGAACACCTGCGGCTTCACTTCCTTGAAGCCCGGCAGCGGTTCGGCCGCGGCCTTGGTCGCGTGCGTGACGGTGTCGCCGACCTTCGCGGCCGTCAGTTCCTTGATGCCGGCGATGATGAAGCCCACCTGCCCTGCCGACAGCGAGTCGAGATTGCGCGACTTCGGCGTGAACACGCCGACGTGCTCGACCGGATACTGCGCGCCGGTCGCCATCATCTTGATCTTGTCCTTCGGACGCAGCGTGCCGTTGACGATACGCACGAGCATCACGACGCCGACGTAGTTGTCGAACCACGAATCGATGATCAGCGCCTGCAGCGGCGCGGCCGGATCGCCCTTCGGCGGCGGCACCTTCGCGATCAGCGACTCGAGCACGTCTTCGACGCCGAGCCCCGTCTTCGCGCTGCAGCGCGTCGCATCGGTCGCGTCGATGCCGATCACGTCCTCGATCTCCTCGATCGCGTTCTCGGGGTTCGCCGCCGGCAGGTCGATCTTGTTCAGCACGGGCACGACCTCGACGCCGAGCTCGATCGCCGTGTAGCAGTTCGCGACCGTCTGCGCCTCGACGCCCTGGCTGGCATCGACCACCAGCAGCGCGCCTTCGCACGCGGACAGCGAACGGCTGACTTCGTACGAGAAGTCGACGTGCCCCGGCGTGTCGATCAGGTTCAGGTTGTAGACCTTGCCGTCGCGCGCGCGATAGGACAATGCCGCCGTCTGTGCCTTGATCGTGATGCCGCGCTCGCGCTCGATATCCATCGAGTCGAGCACCTGCGCTTCCATTTCACGGTCGGCGAGACCGCCGCATACCTGGATGATGCGATCCGCGAGCGTCGACTTGCCATGGTCGATGTGCGCGATGATCGAGAAATTGCGAATATGATCCATTCAGTGCCGATCAAGCGAAAAAGGCGCGCTCGACGACTGCGGAGCACGCCTTGTGTAAGTCGGTGAAAAAACGGCTTATTTTAGCCGAAAAGGCTTACGACGGGCGGGATTTCGGACGCCGGGCCGCGCCCCGCGCAAAGCGACGCCGGCCGGCAGCTGGCCGGCCTCAGCGCCGGGCCGCCAGCGCGTCGCGCACCCGCGCGTCGTCGAACCGGTGGCGGCACACTTCCGCACCGTCCAGCATCAGCACGGGCACGTCCTCGTCATAACGGGCGACCAGCGCCGCATCGGTATCGATGTCGACGTAATCGACCGCCACGCCGAATTCGGCCGCCACCGGCGCCAGTGCGTCGCGCATGTCGTCGCACAGGTGGCACCAGCCGCGGCCGTAGAGCGTGAACATCGGCGCGTTACTTCTGCTGGCGCGGCCGCACGGGCACGAACTGCGTGTTGTCGCCACGCCGCACGAGCACCGCGACCGCCTTCTGCGGATCGAGCTGCGCCGTCACGTCGGCGAACTGCTTCGCGCTCGTGATGTCGGTGTCACCGACGCGCAGCACGATGTCGCCGCGCTGCAGGCCCGCACGGGCGGCCGGACCGTCGACGCCGTCGATCTGCACGCCACCCTTCAGCTTCAGCGTCTTCAGCTGGTCGGCCGTCAGGTCGCTGACCGTCAGGCCGAGCGAATTGGTCTGGCGCGGTTTCTGCGGCGTGTTCTTGCGCTGCTCGGCCTTCGCCGTCGATTCGGCCGGCGTCTCCGCGATCGTGATCGGCAGATCGCGTGCCTGACCCTTGCGCCACACGCTGACCGTCGCCTTCGTGCCGGGCTTCGTGTCCCCGACCATGCGCGGCAGGTCCGACGCCGCGTCGACCGAACGGCCGTTGAACTTCAGGATAATGTCGCCCGGCTGGATGCCCGCCTTGTCGGCCGGGCCGCCCGGCTCGACGCTGCTGACGAGCGCGCCTTCGGCCTTCGGCAGCCCGATCGAATCGGCCACGTCCTTCGTCACCTCGCCGATCGCGACCGCGATCCGGCCGCGCGTGACCTTGCCGGTCGCCTTCAGCTGGTCGGCCACGCGCATCGCTTCGTCGATCGGAATCGCGAACGAGATGCCCATGAAGCCACCGGTACGGCTGTAGATCTGCGAGTTGATGCCGATCACCTCGCCCTGCATGTTGATCAGCGGGCCGCCCGAGTTGCCGGGGTTCACGGCGACGTCGGTCTGGATGAACGGCAGGTAGTCGCCCGTGTTGCGGCTCTTCGAGCTGACGATGCCGGCCGTCACCGTGTTGTCGAGGCCGAACGGCGAACCGATCGCGACGACCCACTCGCCGACGCGCACCTTGTTCGAATCGCCGACCGCGACGACCGGCAGGTTCGATGCCTGGATCTTGACGACCGCGACGTCCGTGCGATCGTCGACGCCGATCAGCTTCGCCTTGAATTCGCGCTTGTCGGTCAGCGTTACGTAGATGGTGTCCGCATCGTCGACGACGTGCGCATTGGTCATCACGTAACCGTCGGCCGACACGATGAAGCCCGAGCCCACCCCGCGGTTCTGCTCGGTGTCGGGCGGATTGTCCGGCGCCGGCGCGTTCTTCGGGTTGCTGCCGTTGCCGCCGCCGTTGCCGGGCGCCTGCGGCAGCGGAATGCCGAAGAAGCGCCGGAAGAATTCCGACATGTCGCCGTTGTCGAACCCCGGCGGGAGCATGCCGCGCGGGCCGCTGTTCGTCGGCACGTTGGCGGTGGTCCGGATGTTCACGACGGCCGGTCCGACCTTTTCGACGAGGTCGGCGAAGTCGGGCAGGCTGGCGGCGGGAGCCGTCACTGCGAACGCGGTATGCGGCACGAGCGGCAGGCAGGCAGACAACGCCGCCGCCGCGAGCCATTTGCGCAGCGTGAGTTTCATCATGTCGGAAGCCGTAGCGTTACTTGGAAGCCTTGTATTCTATGGCAGACGCGAACTGCTGCAACGTCGCCGGCGGCACTTCGCCGAGCACGGTGATCCAGTAGTCGCCGCGGCGCTTCACGAGAACGTTCGTCGCGCCCGTACTGCCCGCGCCTTCCTTGCGCGTATTCTTTTCGGCCGGCTCGATGAAAACCGAGATCGTCGCGAGGCCGTCGGTGAAGACGGCCTGATCGACCGGAATCGGCGGCTCGCCCGCGTCGCGCGCAGCCATCGGCCGGCGCACTTCACGAATCTTCTGGAAGCCGGCCACGCTCGGTGCAAGCTGCCAGCCCTGCGCTTCCATGTCGACCGTCGCGACCGGCGGGCGCACGACCGTCCAGCCGCTCAGGTTGCGCATGCCGGCCGCGATCGCGGCCTTGTCGCCGCTCGCGCCGCCCGTCTGCAACTGGGAGAACGCAATCTGTTCGAGCACGTGATCGTTCGCATCGAGCGTCTGCGAACGCAGCAGCAGCCCGGTGCGCGCGTCGGCCCACAGCTTGTACGTGAAGCGGTATGCATCCTTCGGCACGAGCTCGACGACCTGCGCGTCGATCCCGGCCACGCGGTCCTTGCCGAGCGACTTCGCGTCGTAGACGGACATCACGTGCTCGCCGCTCGCGCCGAGCAGCGCGGGGAACGAATCGCGCGTCTGACGGCGCTCGACCACGCACAGCTTGCGCTCGGGCACGAACGTGTACAGCTCGTCGTTGTGCCGCAGCAGCTTGCGCGGCTTGCCGTCGAGCGTCTCGATCCGCTCGAATTCGCCGTCGCGGGACGCGACGTGCGCGATGCGCGACGACTGGACATACCCGCCGCGCTGGTAGACGAACGTGCCTTCGTAGCTCTGCTGCTGCGCCGCCTGCTGGACGCGGTCGAGCCAGTCCGCGGCGCCCTTGCGGGTCGCGACGGGATCGTCCGGTTGCTGGGCGCTGGCAGGAAGGGATTGAACGGACAACAGGGCGGCTGCGCAAAGCAGGAGGGCCGGCAGCCGCTTCCATCCGGAGATGGTGTGATTCAACTGCAATGTCCGCATCGGGTTTATTGGCCTGGCGTGGTGGTCACGGCTGCGCGGATCAGCGGCATCGAACCCGTGACGACGGGCTGCTGCGCGAATTGCTGGTGCGCTTCAAGATATTGGTCGAGGCTCGCGTCGCGAATGATGTTGACGTCCTGCAGGCCCGGCTGGGCCGATGCCTGCGCCACCGTCACGCGCTGCAGGTTGCCGCCTTGCTGCGCACCGGCCGACGCGACCTGGACGGCGCCCGGGGCACCGGCCGTCTGCATCTGCGGGACGACGATCCACGTCAGCGTGGCTGCCGCGGCCGCGACCGCGAACGCGGGCACGACGCGCCGGCGCAGCGACAGCAGCTTGCGCGCGACCGGCGCGGCCGCCGGCGCGAGCAGGTGCGGCTCGCTTTCGAGCGCAGCCGACATGCGCGCGGTGAACGCGACGCTCAGCGCGGGCGACAGCGCGAGCTCGTCCGAGCGCAGCGCATCGCCGATCAGGTGGTAATGGGCCCACGCAGCGCGATCCGCGCGGTCGAGCTCAGCCAGAAACTGCCCGTGTTCCGGGCCATCGAACATTTCGCCGTCGACCAGCGCGGAAAGGCGCTCGCCGCGCGAGCACGCTTGCGATTGCGTATTGACCGACCCCATGATGCTCCCCATCTTGCACACCCCGTCGTGACTTCACGACTCTAACCGTAACTAGACCCCGACCCGCGTCGTTCCGCCCCTGGCGCTTACCAGCGCTTGCCTTCGGGCGTATCGAGCAGCGGACGCAATTTGGCAGCGATTGCTTCGCGCGCACGGAAGATCCGCGACCGGACCGTCCCGATCGGACAGCCCATCATTTCCGCGATCTCTTCGTAGCTCAGGCCCTCGATCTCGCGCAGCGTGATTGCCTGGCGCAGTTCCTCGGGCAGCAGAGCCATTGCAGCGTTGACCGTCTCGGCAATCTGCTTGCTCATCAACATCGACTCAGGCGTGTTGATATCCCTTAGTTGGTCTGCATCGGAGAAAGTTTCCGCTTCCTCCGCATCGGCCTCGGTCGAAGTCGGCGCCCGGCGGCCTTGCGTCGCAAGGTAGTTCTTCGCCGTGTTGACGGCAATTCGGTACAACCACGTATAGAACGCCGATTCGCCGCGAAATTGCGGCAGCGCACGATACGCCTTGATGAACGCGTCCTGGGCCACATCCTCGACCTCGGCGGGATCCCGCACGAGGCGCGAGATCAGCCGAATGATCTTCCGGTGGTATTTGGAGACCAGGAGTTCGAACGCCGCCTTGTCGCCCTTCTGTACGCGCTCGACCAGAGCCTGATCGATTTCTTTTTCACTCACCTGACAAATCCGTTAACTAGGGATGCAACGCGGAGCGTTATTGTAGCGTTCCGGCGCCGGCCGCTGGTTACGGTCCGTAACCATGCCACCGTCATGCCCGCCCCGCCGCGCCCGCGGTTCTCGCCAGCACGGACAGCGCGCTGAACGATGCCGCGTCGAGCGCATCGGCCGGAATCAGCAGCGGCCGGGCCCGCCGGGCGCCCTGCCCGACCGACAGCACCAGCAGCAGGCTGCTCCAGTGCGCATGGCCCGTCACGCGGCCGCGGGCCAGCAACCGCCCGGTGCGGCCAAACGCCGCAATCTCCCCGAACGCATCGATCCGCAGCTCGGCTGGCAACCGGCGGGCGCAAGCCCGCGCCGCGCATACGGCCAGCAGGGCGGCCGTCACGGCCGACACGCCTGCGCCGGCGGCAGCGCCCGCGCGCGGCGCCCAGAACAGGTATGCCGACGCGGCAGCCGACGCGACGAATGCGGCCAGCAGGAGATACGACACGGCCGAGGCCCGCAACGCAAAGCGCTGCGGACGCCCGGCCGGAGCATCGAATGGACTCGTCAAGCGATTCGACGTCAGACGCGCTTGAACACCAGCGTGCCGTTGGTCCCGCCGAAGCCGAAGTTGTTCTTCACGGCGACGTCGATCTTCATGTCACGCGCGGTGTTCGCGCAGTAATCGAGATCGCACTCGGGATCCTGGTTGAAGATGTTGATGGTCGGCGGCGACACGTTGTTGTGCAGCGCCAGCACCGTGAACACCGATTCGAGGCCGCCCGCGCCACCCAGCAGGTGGCCCGTCATCGACTTCGTGGAGTTGACCACCATCTTGTACGCGTGCTCGCCGAAGGCCGCCTTCACCGCGTCGGACTCGTTCTTGTCGCCCAGCGGCGTCGACGTGCCATGCGCGTTCAGGTACTGGACCTCGTCGGGGTTCACGCCGGCGTCGCGCAGTGCCGCGACCATGCAGCGGCGCGGGCCGTCCATGTTCGGCGCGGTCATGTGGTACGCGTCGCCCGTCATGCCGAAGCCCGAGACTTCCGCGTAGATCTTCGCGCCGCGCGCCTTCGCTGCCTCGTACTCCTCGAGCACCATCACGCCGGAACCCTCGCCCAGCACGAAGCCGTCGCGGTCCTTGTCCCACGGACGCGACGCGGTAGCCGGATCGTCGTTGCGGGTCGACAGCGCGCGTGCCGCCGCGAAACCGCCGATGCCGAGCGGCGACACCGTCGATTCGGCGCCGCCCGCGACCATCACGTCGGCGTCGCCGGCCTGGATCAGGCGCGCGGCGAGGCCGATGCTGTGCAGGCCGGTCGTGCAGGCCGTCACGGCCGCGAGGTTCGGGCCCTTCAGGCCGAACATGATGCTCAGGTGGCCCGAGATCATGTTGATGATCGAACCCGGCACGAAGAACGGCGAAATCCGGCGCGCGCCGCGATCGACGTAGGTCTGGTGCGTATCTTCGATCATCGGCAGGCCGCCGATGCCGGAACCGACCAGCACGCCGATGCGTTCCGCATTGGCTTCAGTCACTTCCAGCCCGCTGTCCCGGAAAGCCTGGACACCGGCGGCGATGCCGTAATGGATGAACGTATCCATGTTCCGGGCTTCCTTCGCCGGGATGTACTCCTCGGCGCTGAAACCCTTCACTTCGCCCGCGAAATGGCAGGCGAGGTTCGACGCATCGAACTTCGTGACGGTGGCGATACCGGACTTGCCGGCGACGAGATTGGCCCAGCCGTCGGCAACACTATTGCCAACAGGCGAAATCAGCCCCAGGCCTGTAACGACAACACGACGGCGGCTCACGGTAACCTCTTTTCCATTATTGGATGACAAAAACAAAAGCCACAGTGGCCACAGGAACCAGCCCTGCGAGCCCTGTGGCTGTTAGTCCGTCCGGCGCGAAGCCGGCAGGATGGCGCGTCAATCGCGAAGATCGCGGCGACGTGGCGGACAAGCGCGAAAGGCGCTTACGCCTTGACGTTTGCGCGAGCGTAGTCGATCGCTTGCTGAACGGTCGTGATCTTCTCTGCTTCTTCGTCCGGGATTTCCATGCCGAACTCGTCTTCCAGAGCCATCACCAGTTCGACCGTGTCGAGCGAGTCGGCGCCCAGATCGTTCACGAACGAAGCTTCGTTCTTGATCTCGGCTTCCGCGACGCCCAGTTGTTCAGCGACGATCTTCTTGACACGTTGTTCGATGTTGTCCATTACCCCTCCGAGGGAAAGTTCAGATTTACAAGTGCGCGCATTTTATCAGGTTTGCTGACGCCAAAACGCGCGTTGGCTTGATGGTCGATCAAGCGCCGATCCGCCTGAAAATCGGGATACGGCGCGGATGGTAAACGAAAACCGTTACGACATGTACATGCCGCCGTTCACGTGCAGCGTCGTGCCGGTGATATAACCGGCCTGCGGCGATGCGAGGAACGCGACGGCATGGGCGATGTCTTCCGGGCTGCCGAGGCGGCCGAGCGGAATCTGGGTCTTGAGCGCGGCCTGCTGTTCTTCCGGCAGCGTCTTCGTCATGTCGGTATCGATGAAGCCCGGCGCGACGCAGTTCACGGTGATGCCGCGGCTGCCGATCTCGCGCGCGAGCGCACGCGTCATGCCCGCCACGCCGGCCTTCGCGGCCGCGTAGTTGACCTGGCCCGGGTTGCCGGCCGAACCGACCACCGACGTGATGTTGATGATACGGCCGCCGCGCGCCTTCATCATCGGGCGCAGCACCGCGCGCGACAGGCGGAACACCGACTTCAGGTTGGTGTCGATCACCGCGTCCCAGTCCTCGTCCTTCATCCGCATCGCGAGCTGGTCCTGCGTGATGCCCGCGTTGTTGACGAGCAAGTTCAGCGCGCCGAATTCCTTCACGGTCGCATCGATCAGTGCCTCGGCGGCGGCTGCGTCGTTGACGTTCAGCACCGCGCCGCGGCCCGTGACGCCCGCTTCCGCGAATGCCGCGGTGATCGCGGCGGCGCCCGCTTCGCTCGTCGCCGTGCCGATCACCGTCGCGCCCAGGCGCGCGAGTTCGAGCGCGATCGAACGGCCGATGCCGCGCGACGCGCCGGTCACGATCGCGACCTGTTTATCGAGAGTCTTGTCCATGAATCGAATATCCGTTTCTTGGGAAAAGGCGCCGCGTCAGGCGGTCACCAGCTTGAGCGCTTCGTCGAGCGACGCCGGATCGAACACCGACGCACCCGTCAGGTTGCCGTCGATGCGCTTCGTCAGGCCGGCGAGCACCTTGCCCGGACCGCATTCGATCACGTGCGTGACGCCGGTACCGGCGATGTGCTGCACGCACTCGACCCAGCGCACCGGGCCGGCGGCCTGGCGCACCAGCGCGTCCTTGATCGCGGCCGGATCGCTGATCACGGCCACGTCGATGTTGTTCACGACCGGAATCTGCGGCGCCTTCACGTCGACGTTCGCGAGATAGTCGCGCAGCTGGTCCGACGCCGGCTTGAGCAGCGACGAATGGAACGGCGCCGACACCGGCAGCGGCAGCGCGCGCTTCGCGCCCTTCGCCTTCGCAATCTCGCATGCCTTTTCGACCGCGGCCTTGCTGCCGGCGATCACGACCTGCGCGGGCGCATTGAAGTTCACCGCTTCGACGACGCCCGCTTCCGCGGCCTCGGCGCACACCGCGCGCACCGTGTCGTCGTCGAGGCCCAGGATCGCGGCCATGCCGCCCTGGCCGACCGGCACGGCCGTCTGCATCGCCTGCGCACGGAAGCGCACGAGCGGCACGGCGTCCTTGAACGCGAGCGCACCCGCGGCGACGAGCGCCGTATATTCACCGAGGCTGTGGCCGGCGACGATCGACGGCGCCGGGCCGCCTGCCTGCTGCCACGCGCGGTAGCACGCATAGGCGGCCGTCAGCATCACGGGCTGCGTATTGGTGGTCAGGTTCAGCTCTTCGGCCGGGCCTTCGGCGATCAGCTTGCCGAGATCCTGATTGAGTGCATCGGACGCTTCCTGAAGCGTCTCGCGCACGACGGCCAGATCGGCGAATGCGTTGAGCATGCCGATCGCCTGCGAGCCCTGCCCCGGAAAAACGAATGCAAATTTCATATCGTCCCCAATTGAATCGATTCGGACGGCGCGCACGAGCGGCGCGCCGATGGGATCCGCGCGCAGCTGTCGCGCGCCGCGGATCAGAAGCGGAAGACCGACGCGCCCCAGGTGAAGCCGCCGCCGACGCCTTCGATCAGCACGTGCTGGCCACGCTGGATGCGACCGTCGCGCACCGCGGTGTCGAGCGCCAGCGGGATCGACGCGGCCGACGTGTTGCCGTGCTGGTCGACCGTCACGACCATGCGCTCCTGCGGCAGGCCGAGCTTGCGGCAGGTGCTGGTCATGATGCGGATGTTGGCCTGGTGCGGAATCAGCCAGTCGATCTGCTCGGGCGCGAGATTCGCCTTCGCGAGCGCCTCGATCGCGACCTTTTCGAGCACGTTGACCGCGAGCTTGAACACGGCCTGCCCGTCCATGTACAGGAACGCGCTGCCCTCGATCACGCCGCGGTTGACGTTACCCGGCGTGCAGAGGATGTGCGAATAGCTGCCGTCCGCATGCAGCGCGCTGCCGAGCACGCCCGGCTCTTCCGAGGCGGACAGGATCACCGCGCCCGCGCCGTCGCCGAACAGCACGCAGGTCGTGCGGTCCTTGAAGTCGAGAATGCGCGAGAACGTCTCCGCACCGACCACGAGCGCCGTACGGTGCTGGCCGCTGCGGATGAAGCTGTCGGCCGTCGCCATGGCATATGCGAAGCCCGAACACACGGCCTGCACGTCGAATGCCGCGCCGCCGTTCTTGATGCCGAGCTTGTTCTGCAGCAGGCACGCGGTGCTCGGGAACACGAAATCGGGGGTCGAAGTCGCGACGATGATCAGGTCGATCGACTGCGGATCGACACCGGCCGCCTCGATCGCACGACGCGACGCCTCGAGCGCGAGATCGCTCGTCGTGACGTCCGGTGCGGCGAAATGGCGCGCATGGATGCCCGTGCGCGCAACGATCCATTCATCGCTCGTCTCGATGCCTTCCTTCGCAAGACGATCGGCCAGCTGCTGGTTCGTGACGCGGTCGGGCGGCAGGTAGCTGCCCGTGCCGAGCACGCGGGAATAGAGAGTCGATTGGGCCATTTATGCTTTAGAGGATTGCGCAGCGGAAGGTTCGGCGTGATGGCCTGCGGCCGGGCTTGCCTGGCCCGCGCCGCCCGCGTCGTGTTCGCCGTCGCCGAGCGACACCGAATTATCCGCCATCGCGCGCGCGAGGCGCTCCAGCACGCCGTTTTTGACGGCATCATACCCGCGTTTGATCGCCCACTCAAACGCGTAGGCGTCGGCCGAACCGTGGCTCTTGATCACGAGGCTCTTCAGCCCCAGCAGCGCCGCGCCGTTGTACTGGCGATGGTCGACGCGCTTCTTGAAACGCATCAGCACCGGCAGCGCGAGCAGCGCCATCAGCTTCGACATCAGCGAACGGCCGAACTCCTCGCGGATGATGTCGGACAGCATCTGCGCGAGCCCTTCCGACGTCTTCAGCGCGACGTTGCCGACGAAGCCGTCGCACACGATCACGTCGACGGTGCCCTTGTAGATGTCGTTGCCTTCCACGTTGCCGCGGAAATTGAGCGTGCTGGCGCGCAGCAGTTCGCCTGCGCGCTTGATCGTCTCGTTGCCCTTGATGACCTCTTCGCCGATGTTCAGCAGGCCGATCGTCGGGCGCTCCTTGCCTTCGAGCGCGGCCACCAGCGCGTGCCCCATCTCCGCGAACTGCAGCAGGTGCTGCGGCTCGCAGTCGACGTTCGCACCGAGGTCCAGCATCATCGTATAGCCGGTCGGGTTCGGCAGCGCGAACGCGATCGCGGGCCGCTCGATGCCGGGCAGCGTCTTGAGTACGTAACGGGAAACCGCCATCAGCGCGCCGGTATTGCCGGCGGAGATACAGGCCTGCGCCGCGCCATCCTTGACGTGGTTGAGCGCGACACGCATCGAAGAATCCTTCTTCTTGCGCAGCGCCACTTCGACAGGGTCGTCCATCGCCACGACTTCGGTGGCGGGAACGATGGTCAGCGCGGGATCGTCGAGGGCTTTCAGCTTCTTCAGCTGAGCGCGAATCGCGCTTTCGATGCCGACGAGCATCAGGTGCGCATCGGGATGCGCGCGGACGAACTTGACTGCCGCGGGAACGGTCACGGACGGGCCGTGGTCGCCTCCCATGCAATCGATAGTGAGCTTTACGGTCATGGAATGCGACGAATTTCAGGCACAAAAAAGCGGCAGTTGAATGCCGCCTTTTTGTTGCGCCAGGAAAGTGTCAAGCGAACCAGTTGTCACGCGAACGGCGAGCGTAGCGCGCAACGCGTGACTTGACGCTTAGTCGTTCTTCGTCTTGACGACTTTCTTGCCGCGATAGTAGCCGTTCGGGCTGACGTGGTGACGCAGATGCACTTCACCCGTGCTCGGCTCGACTGCCAGCGGCGCTGCCGTCAGGAAATCGTGCGAACGATGCATGCCGCGCTTCGACGGCGACTTCTTGTTTTGCTGGACTGCCATGACTAACTCCTAAATAATTTTCCGGATTCTAACACAGCCCGATCCGGCGCTTAACTACCCTGGCCCAAAGCCCTTACGCCTTCCCGCGCCACAACTGCTTAGTGTTTCTTGGTGCCGTCACCGTCCTTCTTCAACGCTTGCAGCGCTGCGAACGGATTCGGCCGTTTGCCTTCGTCCCCGGCTTCGTCGGACTCCTCGTCCGTCTCTTCCGCGGGACCGCTCGCACCCGACACGAGGCTTTCGTGGACTGCCGGGCAAACCTCGTGCTTGGGCACGAGCGGCAACGAAAGCAGCAATTCCTCTTCGATCAAGTCGACGAGATCGAACTGGCGTGAGCCCACGATCACATCGGCTTCATCGTCGTCGAGCGGAAATTCTTCAGCTTCTTCTTCGGTCGCGACGACCCGGTACGTCATGTCGACGTCGAACGTCTGGTCGTACGGGGTCATGCAGCGCTGGCACGTGAGCCAAGCATGGCCATGCACCGCGAGGCGCAGGTACGGCTGCTGCCCATCGGCGCCGTCGTCCTGCAATTCCTTCTGCGTGAACCCTTCCGCCTGCCAGGTGAAGACCGTGTCGCGATCTGGCGCGTCCGCCGGCACTTCGTTTAACATGCGCGGCAGTTGCGAGAGGCGCACCGCTCCTGCTGCCTGCCGCCCGCTGCGGGCGAACTCGAACAGGTCGACCGCGTGCGGATCAAGCGCCGCCGCAGGTTTGCCAGAAGAAGTGTTCATGTGCGCTCCTGCCTACAGGCTGACTTGCGAATCCGGCTTGGTACCGCTCGCGTACGGCTCATCCGCGGATGACGTACTTTACTTCCGAAGACCCGGCAGGCGCCATCACTACGAAAGCCTGCCGACGAAAAGCGGGAAAGCATACCTGTTTTACCTTTTGCGGTCAATCACTTAAGCTTGCGTCCGCGCAACGCCGCGCCACACCTGAAGACTCACCGATCCAACCGACCATGCCGGATACCGTTTGCCGCCCGCCGCGGCTGATTCTCGCCTCCAGTTCCCGTTACCGCCGCGCGCTCCTCGAGCGCCTCGGCGTGCCGTTCGACGTCGTGTCGCCCGATCTCGACGAAACCCCGCTCGACGGCGAAACGCCGGCCGCGACCGCGCTGCGCCTCGCCGACGCGAAAGCGCGCGCCGTCGCCGCGACGATCGACGCGCCGGACGGCGTGCTCGTGATCGGGTCAGACCAGGTCGCGACTTTCGACGGCCTGCAGATCGGCAAGCCCGGCACGCACGAGCGCGCCCTCGCGCAACTCGTGTCGATGCAGGGCCGCGCCGTCGAATTCCACAGCGCGCTTTGCCTGTACGACAGCCGCACGGGCGAAGCGCAGGTCGAGGACGTCGTCACGCACGTGCGCTTCCGCTCGCTGCCCGAAGCCGAACTCGACGCGTACCTGCGCGCGGAAACGCCGTACGACGTCGCCGGCAGCGCGAAATCCGAAGGCCTCGGCATCGCGCTGCTCGACGCGATCGACTCCGACGACCCGACCGCGCTCGTCGGCCTGCCGCTGATCGCGCTCACGCGGATGCTGCGCGCCGCCGAATACCCGCTGTTTGCAACCACCCGTGGAGACCGCGCATGACCGCCGGCACGCTTTACCTCGTCCCGAACACGCTCGGCGAAGGCGACGAATCGATGCTCGCCGCCGTGCTGCCCGCTGCCGTCCAGGCACGCGCCGGCACGCTCGGCTATTACATCGGCGAGAACGCAAAAACGACGCGCGCGTTCCTGAAGAAGATCGGCACGACGCGCCCGATCCAGGAAATCGAGATCAGCGAACTGAACGTCAATACGCCGGCCGGCGCCATCGACCGGCTGCTCGCGCCCATCCTGGCCGGCGCGGACGCCGGCCTCGTGTCGGAGGCCGGCTGCCCGGCCGTCGCCGATCCCGGTGCGCTGCTGGTGCGCCGCGCGCACGAGCGCGGCGTGAAGGTCGTGCCGCTCGTCGGGCCGAGTTCGATCCTGCTCGCATTGATGGCGTCGGGCCTGAACGGCCAGAGCTTCGCGTTCAACGGCTACCTGCCGGTCGATGCGGCCGCGCGTGCGAAGCGCCTGCGCGAACTTGAGCAACTGTCACGCAAGGCGCGCCAGACGCAGATCTTCATCGAAACGCCGTACCGGAATCACGCGATGCTCGACACGCTGGTCGCGACCTGCGCACCGTCGACGCAGATCTGCGTCGCGGCCGACCTGACCCTCGCGACCGAGACGATCGCGAGCCGCACCGTGGCCGACTGGAAAAAGGCGCCTGCGCCGAATCTGCACAAGCGCCCGGCGATCTTCCTGCTGCTCGCCAACTGACGCCGCGCCCGGCGACCGGACAACTGGAAGGCGGGCCATCGCGGCCCGCCGCCATCGGTCAGCGCAGGCTGACCGACGCGCCGCCGGACGTCAGCGCCTTCATCGCGGCGCCACCGACGGCCGCGCCGAACTTGCGCGCGACACGGTTCGTCAGGCTTTCCTTCACCGTGTAATCGACGAGATCCGGTGCCTTCAGCACGTCGCGCGCGACCGTGTCGGTCGTGCCGTAGCCGTCGGCAAGCCCGAGCTCGACGCTCTTCTCGCCCGTCCAGAACAGGCCCGAGAACATGTCGGGGGTTTCGTGCAGCCGCTTGCCGCGGCCGTCCTTCACGGCCTTGATGAACTGCGCGTGCACCTGGTCGAGCAGCGCCTGCGCGTGCGCATCCATCTTCGGCGTTTCCGGCGAGAACGGATCGTAGAAGCCCTTGTTTTCACCTGACGTATGCAGGCGGCGCTCGACACCGAGCTTGCCCATCAGCCCGGTGAAACCGAAACCGTCCATCAGCACGCCAATCGACCCGACGATGCTCGCCTTGTCGACGAAGATCTTGTCGGCCGCGGCCGCGATGTAATAGCCGCCCGAGGCACACATGTCGGTCACGACGACGTACAGCGGCTTGTCCGGATGCTTCGCGCGCAGCCGCCGGATCTCGTCGTAAACCATGCCGGCCTGCACGGGGCTGCCGCCCGGGCTGTTGATCCGCAGCACGACGCCGACCGTGCCGTCGTCGTCGAACGCGGCGCCGAGCGCCGTGTTGATGTCGTCGGCGTTCGCGTTGACGCCGGCCGCGATCTCGCCGTCGATCGTCACGAGCGCCGTATGCCGCCCGCTCGACGAAAACTTCGAATCGCTCGAGAAATCGATCAGCGCGAACGCGAACAGCACGAACACGCCGAGGAACGCGAAGCGGAAGAAGATTTTCCAGCGCCGCGCCGCACGCTGCTCCTTGACGGCCGCGAGCGCGATCCGCTCGAGCGCCGCGCGCTCCCAGCTCGGTTCACGGTTGTCGGGACGGGAGGAGGAATCCGGGGAATTCGGTTGGTCGGCCATGCAGTGGTGTCGTCAGTCGGTCGTGGCAGGAGTGGCCGGATGCAGGTCGGCATCCGGCACCCAGAATACCGCACGGCCGTCGGGCGTGTCGCGTTCGTCGACCTCGACCGGCCGCAGGCGGCCGCCGCGGCACGGCCCGCCGACGCACTTGCCGGTATCCGGCGCGTAGATTGCGCCGTGCGTCGCGCACATCAGGTAAAGGCCCGACGACTCGAAGAACTGCCCTTCGGCCCAGTCGAGCTCCATCGGCACGTGCGCGCAGCGGTTCAGGTACCCGTAGGCGCGCCCTTCGTAGCGCACGAAGAACACGACGGCCTGCTCGCCGCGCAGCGTCGCGTCGACGCGCACGCCGGCGCCGCCGTCGCTCAGCGCGTCCGATGCGCATACGCGCACGGCGTCCGGCACCGTGCTCATGCGTACTCCCTCAGCCATTCGGCCAGCGCGCCGACATCAGGCGCGACGAAGCGCGGCGCGAGCGCCGCCAGCGCATCGGCCGTATGCGCGCCGTACGCGACGCCGACGCCGGCCGCACCGGCGCTCGCGGCCATCTGCAGGTCGTGCGTCGTGTCGCCGATCATCACGGTGCGCGCGAGGTCCTGCCCCAATTCCCGCGACAACTCGTGCAGCATCGCCGGGTGCGGCTTCGAGAACGTCTCGTCCGCGCAGCGCGTCGCGTCGAACACGCTCGTCAGCTTCGACTGGTCGAGCACGCGATTCAGCCCCACCCGCCCCTTGCCGGTCGCCACCGCGAGCAGGTAGCCCGTGTCGCGCAGTTCGGCGAGCAGTTCGCGCACGCCGGCGAACAGCTCGATGCGCTGGTCGTCGAGCAGATAGTGATAGCGGTAGCGCTCGGCCAGCCGCGCATAATCGGACGGATCGAGGGTCGGAGCGGTAATCTGCAGCGCATCGCGCAGGCCGAGGCCGATCACGTAGCGCGACGCCTCGTCGGACGGCGTGGGCAGGCCGAGATCGCGGCATGCCGCCTGGATGCTGTGCGCGATGTGCGCAGTCGAATCCATCAGCGTGCCGTCCCAGTCGAAGACGATCAGGTCAAATTGCTGTCGAGCCATGCGGTTCAGGCGGTATCGCGCAATGCGCTGAGTTGATCGAGGAAACGCCGGCAGTCGTCCGGCAGCGGCGCGTCGAACTGCAGCGCCTCGCCGGTGATCGGATGGGCAAGCCGCAGCCGGTGTGCATGCAGGAACATCCGCTTCAGCGACGGCTGCGCGTTCGCGCGCGCCAGCGCCTTGTTCAGTGCGAAATCGCCATACTTGGCGTCGCCGGCGATCGGCAGGCCGAGATGCGCGAGGTGCACGCGGATCTGATGGGTCCGACCCGTTTTGAGTTCCGCTTCGACGAGCACATAGTCGGACCAGCGGTCGACGAGGTTGAACACCGTATGCGACGGCAGCCCGTCGTCCTGCACGCGCACGCGGCGCTCTCCTTCTGCGGTCGAATACTTGAACAGCGGCGCCTTCACCGCGCGGCGGCGGCCCCAGTCGGGCTGCCATTCGCCGTGCGCACATGCAAAGTAGCGCTTGTCCATCCGGTTCTCGCGGATCTGCTCGTGCAGGCCGACCAGCGCCGTGCGCTTCTTCGCGAGCATCAGGATCCCGGACGTCTCGCGGTCGAGCCGGTGCACGAGCTCGAGGAATTTCGCGCGCGGGCGCGCCTGGCGCATCTGCTCGATCACGCCGAACGCGACGCCGCTGCCGCCGTGGACCGCGACGCCGGCCGGCTTGTCGATGACGAGCATCGCGTCGTCCTCGTACAGCACGGGGAAATTGGCGGGCGGCACGACCGGCGTGTCGGCGCGCGCGAGGTCTGCGGCCGCCACACGCACCGGCGGCACGCGGACGAGGTCGCCAAGCTCGAGGCGGTACTGCGCGTCGATCCGGCCCTTGTTGACGCGCACTTCGCCGCTGCGGAGGATCCGGTAAATATGGCTTTTCGGCACGCCTTTACAGACGCGCAACAGGAAGTTGTCGATCCGCTGACCGGCCGAGTTTTCGTCGATCTCGATCATCGATACCTGGCCGCTTGCGACCGAATTCTGGGATATTTTGCCTAACTCATTCATACTGAATATAATTTTGCCCAGCCTGACGTTGAGGGTGGCCTGACCGGCCGGCCCCGGCTGAATCGGGCAAGGCGCAAGCGCAAACCGCTATTTTACTTGCGCCGGGGGTCCGCTGCTCACCCCTAATCAAAGAGATGCAGCAAGTTGCACGCACGGCGCCGCCCGTCGGCAAGGATCGCGCCCACAGGCGGATTCGGTCGGCAAGGCGCCGCGGTAACGGAAAGTTGGTTGAAAAGAATTTGATCGGCAGCCCGACGGCGCGAGGTGCGTCCGCAGGCTGCCGGTTGCGAAAATTACGGCGTTGCGCCCGATTTGGTCCCGCGAAGCGTGCGGGGCTTGGCGACGTCAAACCAGGGAAGTACACCCCAAGCGGGAAAGTCGGGCTGGATTCGATACTCCCCGCTGCGGCCCAAGCCGCAGCATCTGCCGCCCGTCGGCGCGCGCGACGCATTGCGCGCGCCCGTGGCAATGCCCGGACTCAGGCTTAGCGCGCTTTTGCAGCGTGCGGTGTGTGAACGCCGTGCTTTGAAGCCGTATTCGCAGGTGCCCTATGGCCGCCGGCCCCGTCTTTCGGGCCCAAGCGCCTCTTCAGGCAATTCTCCCCGCCATCGTTCCCGCTCCAGCGTGCTCGTGACAACACAACAAGGTGCGGCCTGCCGTCGTTCCCGCTCTCGCGACTGACAACCGCGAGGCGCCGGTAGCGGAGCCGCCTGGAGTCGTTCATGAAACGCATGCTGTTCAATGCGACGCAGCAGGAGGAGCTGCGCGTCGCCATCGTCGATGGGCAAAAGCTCATCGACATCGACATCGAAACCGCCGGGCGCGAACAGCGCAAGGGCAATATCTACAAAGGTGTCATCACCCGCATCGAGCCGTCGCTCGAAGCGTGCTTCGTCAACTACGGCGAAGACCGCCACGGCTTCCTGCCGTTCAAGGAAGTCGCCCGCCAGTACTTCAAGGAAGGCATCGACATGCGCTCCGCGCGCATCCAGGATGCCCTGCGCGAAGGCCAGGAGCTGATCGTCCAGGTCGAGAAGGAAGAGCGTGGCAACAAGGGCGCCGCCCTCACCACCTTCATCTCGCTCGCCGGCCGTTACCTCGTGCTGATGCCGAACAATCCGCGCGGCGGCGGCGTGTCGCGCCGGATCGAAGGCGACGAGCGCCAGGAACTGCGCGAAACGATGGCGCAGCTGCAGATTCCAGACGGCATGAGCATGATCGCCCGTACCGCGGGCATCGGCCGCAGCGCCGAGGAACTGCAGTGGGACCTGAACTACCTGCTGCAGCTGTGGCGCGCGATCGAAGCGGCGTCGCAAAGCGGCAACGCCGGCCAGCCGATGCTGATCTATCTGGAATCGAGCCTCGTGATCCGCGCGATCCGGGACTATTTCCAGCCCGATATCGGCGAAATCCTGATCGACACGAACGAAATCCACGATCAGGCCCGTGCGTTCATGGACATCGTGATGCCGGACAACGTCGCGAAGGTGAAGCGCTACCACGACGACGTGCCGCTGTTCTCGCGGTTCCAGATCGAGCACCAGATCGAAACCGCGTACTCGCGCACGGTGCCGCTGCCGTCGGGCGGCGCGATCGTGATCGATCACACCGAAGCGCTCGTCGCGATCGACGTGAACTCGGCGCGCGCGACCAAGGGCGCGGACATCGAGGAAACGGCGACCCGCACGAACCTCGAAGCGGCCGACGAAGTCGCCCGCCAGCTGCGCCTGCGCGACCTCGGCGGCCTGATCGTGATCGATTTCATCGACATGGAATCGGCCAAGAGCCAGCGTGAAGTCGAGCAACGCCTGAAGGACGCGCTCAAGCACGACCGTGCGCGCGTGCAGATGGGCAAGATCTCCCGCTTCGGCCTGATGGAGCTGTCGCGCCAGCGCCTGCGTCCGGCGCTGTCGGAAGGCAGCCACGTGACGTGCCCGCGCTGTAACGGCACCGGCCACATCCGCGATACCGAATCGTCCGCGCTGCAGGTCCTGCGGATCATTCAGGAAGAAGCGATGAAGGAAAACACCGCGGCGATCCACTGCCAGGTGCCGGTCGAGGTGACCGCCTTCCTGCTGAACGAGAAGCGTCAGGAAATCAACAAGATCGAGTCGCGCTTCAAGGTCGGCATCGTGCTGATCCCGAACAAGCACCTCGATACGCCGCACTACAAGCTCGAGCGCCTGCGTCACGACGATGCACGCCTCGACGATCCGCGCGCGTCGTGGAAGATGGCCGAGGAAGCGGCCCGCGAACTCGAGTCGGAAACCGGCTACAGCAAGCGCGCGGCAGAAGTGAAGCCGAAGCAGGAAGCCGCGGTCAAGGGCATCACGCCCGAGCGTCCGGCCCCGAGCCCGGCACCGCAGCGTCCGGTCGAACCGGTTGCCGCACCCGCCCCTGTCGCCGCGGCAAGCGGCGGCTTCATCGGCTGGCTGAAGGGCCTGTTCGGCGTGTCGCCGGCGCCGGCGCCCGCACCGGTTGCTCCGGCACCGGCAAAGGAGCAGGCCACCCGTCCGGCCCGCGAGCGGACCGAGAAGACCGAGCAGCGCGGCGGCGATCGCAATCGCAACCGTCGTGGCGGCACGCAGCAGGCGCAAGGCGGCCGCGACCAGGCAGCGGCAGGCCGTGGCCAGTCGCAACGCCAGGAGCGCGAAGGCAAGGAAGTGCGCGAACCGCGTGAAGGCCGTGAGCCGCGCGAAGGTCGCGAGCCGCGTGAAGGTCGCGAAAACCGCGAAGGTCGTGAAGGCCGCGAAGGTCGTGAGGGCCGTGGCCCGCGCGAAGGCCGCGAACCGCGCGAGCCGCGTGAAAGCCGTGAGCCGCGCGAGAACCGCGAACCGCGCGAACGCGCCGAGCAGCCGGAAGCCGCCGAGGCAGCCGGCCGTGGCGAGCGCCAGGAACGCGGCGAGCGTCGCGAGCGCGGTGAGCGCCGCAAGCCGACCCAGCATGCGGCCACGCTCGAGACCGTCAACCGCGGTGAAAACCACCCGGAACCGGAAGACGACAAGGCCGCCGCAGAGGCGCTGCCCGGCGCCGACCTGGCAGCCGATGCGGAAGCCGGCGCGCGTGATGGCGAAGAACGCCGTCGTCGCCGTCGCGGCCGCCGCGGCGGTCGTCGCGAACGCGACGAAGACGGCGCAGTCGTCGACCAGGCCGAGCAAGGCGCGGACGGCGAAGCAGCCGTGCAAGCCGTGACGCCGGAAGCACCGGCTGCTGTCGAACCGGCCCACACGGCCGCACCGGCAGTCGTCGCGGCCGTGGCAAGCGCCGTCGTCGTGGAAGCAGTCGTCGAGCAGCATGCTGCACCGGCCGCTGTCGAAACCCAGCCGGCACCGGCACCCGTCGAAGCTGCTCCGGTCGAGCCGGCCGTCGCCGTCCAGGCAGCGGAACCGGCACCGGTTGCACCGGCCGCCGTCGCCGAAGCCGGCCCGGCTCCGGTCGAGGTTTCGCCGACCGACGCGTTCGAAGTGCCGGCAGTCCCGGCTGCGGCCCCGGCCGTTGCCGAGGCACCGCAGCCCGCGCCCGTCGAGCAAGCCGCACCGGCCGTGGCGATCGAAGCCGCTCCGGTGGCTGTCGAGCCGGCACCGGTCGCAGCTGCGCCGGTCGAGGCCGTCGCAGCACCGGCAGCGGCTCCCGCGCAACCGGCAGCCGCGCCCGCTTCGGCGAGCCTGGATGTCGTGCTGGAGCAAGCCGGCCTCGTCTGGGTGAACACGGACGCCAGCAAGTTCGCCGCTGCGCAGGAAGCCGCGTCGCAACTGCCGCGCCCGGCCCGCGTGCCGCGTGAACGCAAGGCGCTGCCGCCGGCCGATACGGCCCCGATGCAGCAGGTCGAAACGACGCATCACTAAGTCGCATCGCCTGACCTGGAAAAGCCCGCCCCCCGGCGGGCTTTTTCATGTCCGCGCTGCGGGTTTCCGCCCACCGGACCAGCCGGCCGCTTGCGGCTAAAATAGAGGTCTGGTTCGCACTTCTTTCAACATGTCCCGACGCATCATTCCTCTTGCCGACGTCAGCGGGATGCCGGACGTCTCCGGCGTCGCGCATGCCCCGGACGGCACGCTGGCCGACACGTTCGCCAGGCCGCTGCGCGACCTGCGCATTTCGGTGACGGACCGCTGCAACTTCCGTTGCGTGTACTGCATGCCGCGCGCGGTCTTCGACAAGGACTATCCGTTCCTGCCGCACAGCGCACTGCTCACGCACGAGGAAATCGAGCGCGTGGCACGGCTATTCGTCGCACATGGCGTCGAGAAGATCCGCATCACCGGCGGCGAGCCGCTGCTGCGCAAGAATCTCGAATTCCTGATCGAGCGCCTCGCGCGCCTGACGACGCATGCCGGCCGCCCGCTCGACCTGACGCTGACGACCAACGGCTCGCTGCTGGCGCGCAAGGCGCGTGCACTGCAGGACGCAGGGCTCACACGCGTGACGGTCAGCCTCGATGCGCTCGACGATGCGCTGTTCAAGCGCATGAACGATGCCGAGTTCGCGAGCGCCGACGTCCTCGACGGCATCTTCGCCGCGCAGGCCGCGGGCCTTGCGCCGGTCAAGGTCAACATGGTCGTGAAGCGCGGCACCAACGACAGCGAGATCCTGCCGATGGCCGAGCGTTTCCGCGGCACCGGCGTGGTCCTGCGCTTCATCGAATACATGGACGTCGGCACGTCGAACGGCTGGAACATGACCGAGGTGCTGCCGTCGGCCGACGTCGTCGCGCGGATCGCCGAACATTTCCCGCTGGTGCCGCTCGAGCCGCACACGGCGGCCGAAACCGCGCAACGCTGGGGCTACGCGGACGGCAGCGGCGAGATCGGCGTGATCTCGAGCGTCACGCAGGCGTTTTGCGGCGACTGCACGCGCGCGCGGCTGTCGACCGAAGGCAAGCTGTACCTGTGCCTGTTCGCGTCGACGGGTCACGATCTGCGCGCGCTCGTGCGCGGCGGCGCGAGCGACGCCGAGATCGCGACCGCAATTGCCCGCATCTGGCAGGCCCGCACCGACCGCTATTCGCAGCTGCGCGGCAGCGCGTCGGCCGAAGCCCTGCCCGACGGCGCCGGCAAGCGTGTCGAAATGTCGTATATCGGCGGCTGACGCACGCCGGCCCGTTCCGCTCTCGCACGATGTCCGCTACCGCCTCCCCCTCGATCGCCGGCCTGCTGCTCGCAGGCGGGCGCGGCACGCGCATGGACGGCGTCGACAAGGGCCTGCAGCTGCTCGACGGCACGCCGCTCGCGCTGCACGTGCTGCGCCGGCTGTCGCCGCAGGTCGACGAGACGCTGATCAGCGCAAATCGCCATGCCGACCGCTATGCCGAGCTCGGTGCGCCGTTCGATGCGCGCATCGTCGCGGACGAAACACCCGACTTCCCCGGCCCGCTTGCGGGCCTGCTCGCCGGCATGCGGGCGGCGCGCGCGCCGCTCGTCGTGTGCTCGCCGTGCGATACGCCCTACCTGCCCGCCGACCTCGTCGCGCGGCTGCGCGCAGCCCTCGACGCGCAACAGGCCGACATCGCGATGGCCGTGACCGTCGATGCACGGCAGGCGCGCTCGCCGCAGCCGACGTTCGCGCTGCTGCGCACGTCGCTGGCCGACGATCTGGCCGCCCGGCTCGCGGCCGGCGACCGCAAGGTGCGTGCGTGGTACGCACGCCACAAGACGGTCGAAGTCGAGTTTCGCGACGAGCGTGCGTTTTACAATGCCAACTCCTGGCAGGAACTCGCCGCGCTGGCCCGTCGCTGACGGCGCACGCGCCGTTCCCGCCCGGCACCCGCCGCACGCGAAACCCGCGTCCGGGCACCCTCCTCGCGCCACCGGCCACGAACCCGATACGCCTTGCGGCGCAGTCCGACTGATGATCACGCAATCCTCGCCCGCCCCCCGAACCGCACCCGATTCCGACGCCCCGCTGTCGCTCGCCGACGCACAGGCACTCGCGTGCCGTTTCGCGGTGCCGGTCGACGCGTGCGACGCGGTGACGCTGCGCGATGCGCTCGACCGCGTGCTCGCGGCCGACGTGAATGCGCCGTTCGACATTCCCGCGTACGACAACTCGGCGATGGACGGCTATGCATTCGACGGCAGCGCCGGCACGCCCGTGTCACCGCAAGGTGATATCGAGATGACGGTTGCCGGCACCGCGTTCGCGGGCCATCCGTTCGACGGCGCCGTGGCAGCCGGCTCATGCGTGCGCATCATGACGGGCGCGCCGATGCCGGCCGGATGCGACACGGTGATCCCGCAGGAACGCGTGCGCGTCGACGGCGACACGATCCGTTTCGCCGCGCACGACGTCGCGTCCGGCGCGAACTGCCGCAAGGCCGGCGAGGATCTCGCGCGCGGCGCGTGCGCGCTCGCCGCGGGCCGCATCCTGCGCCCGTCCGATCTCGGCCTGCTCGCCTCGTTCGGTTTCACCGACGTCACGGTGCGCCGCCGCGTGCGCGTCGCCGTGTTCTCGACCGGTGACGAACTGCGCGAGCCCGGCGAACCGCTCGGTCGCGGCGCGCTGTACGACAGCAATCGCGGCATGCTGATCGCGATGCTGGAGCGGCTGCATGTCGACGCGATCGATCTCGGGATCGTCCGCGACGACCCGGCCGCGCTCGAAGCCGCGCTGCGCGACGCCGTCGCCGCGCAGGCCGATGCGGTGATCACGTCGGGCGGCGTGTCGGTCGGCGAAGCCGACTTCACGCGCGACGTGATGGCAAAACTCGGCGACGTGACGTTCGCGAGCCTCGCGCTGCGGCCCGGCCGGCCGCTTGCCTGCGGCACGCTCGCACGTGCGGCAGGCGGCACCGGTCACGCGCTGTTCTTCGGGCTGCCCGGCAATCCGGTCGCGTCCGCCGTGACGTTCTACGCGATCGTGCGCCCGGCACTGCTGACGCTGTCCGGCGCGCAGACCCCGCCGCCGGCGATGTACACGGCACTCAGCACGCAAGCGCTGAAGAAGCGCCCCGGCCGCACCGACTACCTGCGCGGCATCGCGACACGCGCCGCCGACGGCCGCTGGCACGTCTCGCCGGCCGGTTCGCAGAGTTCCGCGTCGCTGAGCGGCCTCGCGGCCGCCAACTGTTTCATCGTCCTGGGCCACGATGCCGCGGCAGTCGACGCGGGCACCCCGGTCGACATCCTGCCGCTCGACGGCCTGATCTGAATTCCACCATCGGTATATCTCTACGGGGGCAATCCACACATGAAGAAGCAAATCTCGTCGATCGCCGCGGGGCAGACCGCAAAGGCGCTGATCCTCGTCTACCTGACGTTCAGCGTGCCGATCGTGCTGCTCGGCATTCTCGTCGCGTACATCCGCTACGGGATGGTCGAGTTGAGCACGATCCTGAGCGCACTGCTGCTGAACGCCATTCTCGGCTTCGTGCTGCTGTGGATCGCCTGCCACGCGTACAACTGGGTCGCATCGCGTTTCGGCGGCATCGAGATCGTGCTGTCCGATCCGCCGGAGGAAGCGTGAGCGGCATGCCGCTGATCCGCGCAGCCGAATCGCGCGACGTCGGCGCGATCCTCGCGCTGATGCGCGAGCTGGCCGAGTTCGAGAAGCTCACGGATCTGTTCGTCGCGACCGAAGCCGATCTCGCCGATGCACTGTTCGGCGAACACCCCGCCGCCGAAGCGCGAGTAGCCGAGCAGGACGGCGCGATCGTCGCGTACGCGCTGTTCTTCCACAACTATTCGACGTTCCTCGGCCGTCGCGGCCTCTATCTCGAGGACCTGTACGTGCAGCCGTCGCAGCGCGGCACGGGCCTCGGCACCGCGATGCTGCGTCATCTCGCGGCACTGGCCGTCGAGCGCCGTTGCGGGCGCTTCGAATGGTCGGTCCTCGACTGGAACCAGCCGGCGATCGATTTCTACGAAAAAATGGGCGCTGCCGTGCTGCCCGACTGGCGCATCGTCCGCGTGACGGGCGACGCGCTGGATACGCTCGCCGGACAATGAGCGCAGGCCGGCCGCGCCGGCGATCGCATCAGACATTGCTTCAAAAGAAAAACGGGCGCCGATGCGCCCGTTTTTCGTTCCGGCTGCCGCCGGCGATACGCATCATGCGTCATCCGCATCGGCGCCGTCAGCGCCTTCCGCGCCGAGCAGCCCGGCCGCCGTGTCGCCCGGCAGCGCCTCGACCTGCTTCAGCTTGCGGCTCATCACGCGCGTGCGCTGCTCGGCGGACTCGATCGAGCGCGTGACCGTTTCGAGCTGCGCCTTCGTGCGCGCGAGCACGTCGCCGAACTTGCCGAACTCCGTCTTGACCGCGCCGAGCACCTGCCACACCTCGCTCGAACGCTGCTCGATCGCGAGCGTGCGGAAGCCCATCTGCAGGCTGTTCAGCAGCGCCGTGAGCGTGGTCGGCCCGGCAACCGTCACGCGATAGTCGCGCTGCAGCAGGTCTGTCAGGCCGGGGCGGCGCAGGATCTCCGCGTAGAGCCCCTCGGTCGGCAGGAACAGCAGCGCGAAATCGGTCGTGTGCGGCGGCGCGACGTACTTCTCGGCGATCGTGCGCGCTTCCAGCCGCACGCGCGTCTCGAGCGCACGAGCGGCCTCCTCGACAGCCGCCGCGTCGGCGCGCTCCTGCGCATCGATCAGCCGCTCGTAGTCCTCGCGCGGGAATTTCGCGTCGATCGGCAGCCACACGGGCGGCGCATCGCGCGTGCCAGCGTCACGCCCCGGCAGCCGGATCGCGAACTCGACGCGCTCGGTGCTCTTCGGCACCGTCGCGACATTCTTCGCATACTGGTCGGGCGTCAGCATCTGTTCGAGCAGCGCCTCGAGCTGCACTTCGCCCCAGGTGCCGCGCGTCTTCACGTTGGTCAGCACCTTCTTCAGGTCGCCGACGCCGGCCGCGAGCGTCTGCATTTCGCCGAGCCCGCGATGGACCTGTTCGAGCCGGTCCGACACGAGCTTGAACGATTCGCCGAGACGCTGCTCGAGCGTCGCATGCAGTTTCTCGTCGACGGTGCGGCGCATCTCCTCGAGTTTCGCCGCGTTGTTGGTCTCGATTTCCTTCAGCCGCTGCTCGAGCGTCGCGCGCACCTCGCCGATCCGGCGGTCGTTCGCCTCGGTCAGCTGCGTGAGCTGCCGGTTCAACGTGTCGCCGAACAGCCGGAGCGCACCCGTCTGCTCCTCGCGCGCCTGCTGTGCCTGGCGCTGCACGCTCTCGCGCATCGCGTCGAACTGCTGCGCATTGCCGGCGACGAGCTTGCCGAGCTGCTGCGCGAAGCCTTCGATCTGGTTGTTCTGCACGGTCGCCACGCTCGTCAGCTGCGCGGCGAGCGTCTGCTGAAGCTGCGCGAAGCTGCCGGCCAGCTCGGTGCGCGAGCCGCGCGCGTTCTCGACGATCTCGCCGCGCAATTCGCGTTCGAGGCGCTCGACCGCACGCGCCTGCGCATGCGCGGCGTCCTCGATCTGGTCGCCCAGTACCGCCGCATCGTCGTGACGGCCGCCGCCGCGCACGAGCGCGACAATCGCCACCGCGAGCGCGACGGCCAGCACGACGACCGCCGCAAGCAACAACGTCATGGTCATGCGCGCGGCTTCCCGATCACGTCAGGGTTGATCGGATTCGGCGGCTGCCCGGCGCGCGGCCCCTCGCCCAGTGCGGCGATCAGGTTGTCGGCGGCGAGGTTCGCCATCGCGCGGCGCGTCTTTTCGGTCGCGCTCGCGATATGCGGCGTCAGCACGACGTTCGGCACCTCGAGCAGCGCCGGATGCACGGTCGGCTCGCCTTCGTACACGTCGAGGCCAGCCGCGGCGATCGTCCCGTCGCGCAGCGCGGCAGCCAGCGCCGCATCGTCGACGATCCCGCCGCGCGCGATGTTGGTCAGCGTCGCCGTGGGCTTCATCTTCGCGAGCTCGGCCGCCCCGATCGTGTGATGGTTCTCCTTCGTGTACGGCAGCACGAGCACGACGTGATCGGCACGCGCGAGCAGTGCGTCCTTCGACACATACTCGGCATTCAGGTCGGCCTCGATCTCGGGTGCGACCCGCGAACGGTTGTGATAGATCACCTGCATCCCGAAGCCGCGGGCGCGACGCGCGAGCGCCTGGCCGATGCGGCCCATTCCGATCACGCCGAGCGTCGAGCCGTAGATGTCGGAGCCGAGGAAACCGTCGTACGCCCACTTCTGCCAGTGACCGGCACGCAGCCAGTGCTCGGATTCGGCGATCCGGCGCGCGGCGGCCATCATCAGCGCCCAGCCGAAATCGGCGGTCGATTCGTTCAGCACGTCGGGCGTGTTGGTGCCGAGCACGTTCGCCGCGTTGAACGCGGCCATGTCGAAGTTGTTGTAGCCGACCGCCATGTTCGCCACGACGCGCAGCCGCGGCGCCGCCGCGAGCGTGGCCGCGCCGACCGGGTCGCCGGCCGTCAGCGCGCCATCCTTGTCGGCGAGACGCGCGGCGAGCGCGTCGGGCGCGAGCGCGTCGCCGTTGTTCCAGTCGACTTCGAAATACTGCTCGAGCCGTTCGATCACGTCCGGAAAGATCGGACGCGCGACCAGGATCTTCTGCATCGCCATCTCCGTATGCCGCGGGCCGGTCGCGGTGCGCGTCGCGCCGCCGTGATCGCCCGCGCTGGGTTGAAAGTCGTCAGGTTACGCCGGGAAGAAGATCAGCGACGTCAGCAGGAACACCGGGACCAGAATCACGAGTGCCCAGCCGAGGTACGCAAAGAAGCTCGGCATCTTCACGCCGCGCGACTCCGCGATCGCCTTCACCATGAAGTTTGGCGCGTTGCCGATATAGCTGTTCGCGCCCATGAACACCGCGCCCGCGGATATCGCGGCGAGCGTCGATGCGCCCGTCGTCATCAGCGCCTGCGCATCGCCGCCCGCGAGGTTGAAGAACACGAGATAGGTCGGCGCGTTGTCGAGGAACGACGACAGAAGGCCCGTCGCCCAGAAGTACATCGCGTCGACCGGCTTGCCGTCCGGCCCCGTAACGAGATGGACGATCTGCGCGAACGCACCGTCCGCCCCCGCGCGCAGGATCACGATCACCGGCGCGATCGTCACGAAGATCCCGGCAAACAGCTTTGCGACCTCCTCGATCGGCGCCCAGTTGAACGCGTTGCCCTCGCGCGCGGAGCGCGGCGTCAGCGCAAGCGACGCGAGCGTCACGCCCACGAGCGCGACGTCGCGCACGAGGTTCTGCAACGCCACGTGCGTGCCCCACACGTCGAACGTGATGCCGGGCTTCCACACGCCGCTCATCAGCACGAGCGCGATCACGGCCGCGAGCAGCACGAAGTTGATCTTGCCGTCGATCGACAGCGCCGCGGCATCCGGTGTCGGATCGAGCGCGGCCGGCCGCTCCTCGCCGCCCTTCCGGTAGAAGTACGTATCGAGCGCGAAGAACAGCGCCAGCAGCACGACGCAGATGAACAGCATCGGCAGCGCGAGATGCGTGGTGGTCCAGAAGAAGCTCACGCCGTTCAGGAAGCCGAGGAACAGCGGCGGATCGCCGAGCGGCGACAGCGAACCGCCCGCATTCGCGACGAGGAAGATGAAGAAGATCACGACGTGCACGACATGCTTGCGGTTGTCGTTCGCGCGCAGGAGCGGCCGGATCAGCAGCATCGCGGCGCCCGTCGTGCCCATCACGCTCGCGAGCAGCGTGCCGAGCGCGAGAATCGCGGTGTTCAGCTTCGGCGAGCCGTGCAGGTTGCCGTTCACGCAGATGCCGCCCGCGACCGTATAGAGCGCGGTGAGCAGCACGATGAAAGGAATGTATTCCTCGAGCAGCGCATGCACGAGCGTGCCGAACGCGGTGCCCGCGCCGAACGCGAACGCGAACGGGATCAGGAACACGACCGCCCAGCCGGCCGCGATCTTGCCGAAGTGGTGATGCCAGAACACCGGCGCGACGAGCGGGAACAGCGCGATCGACAGCAGGATCCCGGCAAACGGGATGCCCCAGAGTGCGGACAGCGTGGCACCGTCGAGCGTGGCGGCCGATGCGAGCGCGGGCGCCGCGCCAAGCGCGATTCCCGACGCCATGCCCGCCCAGGCGGCATGTCGTTTCATGCAGAACTTCCTTGTTCGAGTGATAGGGGGTGCAGCGGGCGCGTCATGCGCCGCGTACGACGATCACGTGCACGCGGTACGGGCCGTGCGCGCCCAGTACGATGGTCTGCTCGATGTCGCCCGTGCGCGACGGGCCCGACACGAAATTGACCGCGCGCGGCAATTCGCCGCGCTCCGCGCGAATCAGCGCGAACGCGTCTTCATGCCCGGCGACGATCCGCGAAGCCGGTACGATCGCAATGTGGGTTTCCGGCAGCAGGCCGGCCGATGCATAGGTGTCGGGGCCCGACAGCAGCACCAGCGAACCCGTTTCGGCGGTCGCGCAAAAACAGCCGGTGAGGCCGACGAGATCGCCGTCGCGCGGCTTGCGGCATTCGACCGACAGGCCGGCGCCGGCCCAGTCGAGATCGGCCAGCGTGCGCCACGCGACGGCCTGCGCCGGCAGGCCATGAGCGGAAAGATAGCGGGCGGCGGCGGCGGGCGCGTCGGCCAGCGTCGCGACTTCGTCGACCGTGGTCGACAGGCGCGCCGCTTCGTCGACGAAGGCGGCGACGAGGTCGGCCGGCGCCGGCGGGCGCGGGCCCTGCGGATGCTGCGCGAGATAGTCGGCGACGCCGTCGCGCTCCGCTGCATCGGGTTCGGCCGCGCGCCCCTGCGCCGCGCGGATGCGCGCGAGGATCTGGCGACGGGCAGCGGAAGTGTCCATGAACGGTCCTCGTGACAGTGGCATGCAATTCCGTCCGATTATACCGGCCGCCCCTGCCGCCACGCACCTTCGGCCGAACGGCCGACGCCTACTTCGACGCGTCTTCCTCGACCGGCTGCGCGATGCCGAACACCTGGCGCAGGTACGCGAGATAGGCCTTGTCGTCGCACATGCTCTTGCCCGGCGAATCCGACAGCTTCGCGACCGGCTGGCCGTTGCAGCGGACCATCTTGATCACGATCTGCAACGGCACGTAGCCGAGATCGTTGGTGAGGTTCGTGCCGACGCCGAACGCGAGCTTGCAGCGGCCGCGGAACCGTTCGTACAACTGCATGACCTTCGGGATGTCGAGTGCGTCCGAGAACACGAGCACCTTGGTGCGCGGGTCGCAGCGGTTCGCCTCGTAGTGGCGCAGCATCCGCTCGCCCCAGTCGAACGGATCGCCCGAATCGTGGCGCGCGCCGTCGAACAGCTTGCAGAAGTACATGTCGAAGTCGTTCAGGAACGCATCCATCCCGTAGACGTCCGACAGCGCGATCCCGAGGTCGCCGCGGTATTCCTTCGCCCACATCTCGAACCCGTAGATCTGCGAATCGCGCAGCCGCGGGCCGAGCGCCTGGCACGCCTGCAGGTACTCGTGCGCCATCGTGCCGAGCGGCGTGATGTCGTGCTTCATCGCATACAGCACGTTGCTCGTGCCCGCGAACTGCGGGCCGAGCCCGTCGCGCAGCGTGAGCGCGACTTCCTCGTGCCAGACCTTCGAGAAGCGCCGGCGCGTGCCGTAGTCGGCGATCTTGCAGTCGGCGAACTCGGGCTTCGCGCCGAGCAGCTTGATCTTCTCGCGCAGCCGCTCGCGGCCCTCGCGATAGTCGGGCTCGCGCTGCGTGTTGCGGAAATAGACTTCGTTGACGATCGCGAGCACCGGGATCTCGAACAGGATCGTGTGCAGCCACGGCCCCTCGATCACGATGTCGATCTCGCCATTGCCCTTCGGCGACGGCGTGATCGAGATGTATTTCTCGTTCAGGTGGAACAGCGCGAGGAAGTCGACGAAATCGCTCTTGATGAAGCGCATCCGCCGCAGGTAGTCGAGTTCGACGTCGGAAAAGCGCAGCGCGCACAGGCCGCGCACCTCGTCGCGAATCTCGTCGATGTACGGCACGAGGTCGACGCCCGGCGTGCGGCACCGGAAACGGTATTCGACGTTTGCGGCGGGAAAGTGATGCAGGACGACCTGCATCATCGTGAACTTGTAGAGATCCGTGTCGAGCAGCGAAGTGATGATCATGTTTACGGCACCGCCAATATCGTGACAGGGCCCCGGCGCACCGCGCGCCGCCCGGTCTGTCGGCCATGTTACCCGAATGCGGGGCCGACCATCGTGAAACCGCCCGCCGCCCCGCGTGCGGGCATCCGCTTTGCGCACCCCATAAACTAATCACGAAACGATATAAGCCGGATAGCCGACCACGCCATGCGGGTTTTGCGCTTCAGTTACAATGCCGCTTTTGGCGCAAACGCCACCCCATATATACCGCCAAGCAGGAGCGTTTTAATGACTCACGTTGTGACCGAAGGCTGCATCAAGTGCAAATACACGGACTGCGTGGATGTGTGCCCGGTGGATTGCTTCCGTGAAGGTCCCAACTTTCTCGCCATCGATCCGGACGAGTGCATCGACTGCGCTGTGTGCGTCGCCGAGTGCCCGACCAATGCGATCTATGCCGAAGAAGACGTTCCGGGCGACCAGCAGCAGTTCACCGAGCTGAATGCCGAGCTGGCAAAGGGCTGGCCGTCGATCACGAAGACCAAGCCGGCACCGGCCGACGCGGACGAGTGGAAGGACGTGCAGGAGAAGCTGCACCTGCTCGAGCGCTGATCGCGCAGCGGGCGCGAAAAAAATTTTGTGCATCGTGGCCCAAAAGTATTGACAGGTTAGCGACCACTCCATACAATCTCGTTTCTCTGCTGTTGTTGTTTGTTCCCCGATAGCTCAGTCGGTAGAGCGCCGGACTGTTAATCCGTAGGTCCCTGGTTCGAGCCCAGGTCGGGGAGCCAAAAACACAAAGGCCCGTTGAAAGTGGACGGGTTTTTTGTTGGAAACAACACATGCAGATGTACCGATTTATTCCCCGATAGCTCAGTCGGTAGAGCGCCGGACTGTTAATCCGTAGGTCCCTGGTTCGAGCCCAGGTCGGGGAGCCAGACAGCGAAAGGCCCGTCATTCGACGGGCCTTTTGTTTTTCCGGCCGCCCGCTCGCTTCTCCGCCTTTCATCGCCCGGTCACGCGCGTGCTAGAGTCTCTGTCCCGCATTCGCATCCGGTTCCGTCGATGAAGCAACGCCTCCTCCGCTCCGCCCCGTTCGCCCTCCTGTTTTCCGCATTCGCCGCGGCGCCGCTCGCGCACGCGGAGGAAGTCGGCAGCGTCAACACCCATTTCCGCGTCACGGGCTCCGACCGCGTGGTCGTCGAAGCGTATGACGATCCGGTCGTGAACGGCGTGACCTGCTACGTGTCGCGCGCCCGCACCGGCGGGATCAAGGGCACGCTCGGCGTCGCCGAGGATCCGAGCGAAGCGTCGATCGCGTGCCGGCAGGTCGGCCCGATCAGCTTCAAGGAGCCGCTCAAGCAGCAGACCGACGTGTTCAGCGAGCGCATGTCGTTCATCTTCAAGACGCTGCACGTCGTGCGCGTCGTCGACACGAAGCGCAACACGATCGTCTACCTGACCTACAGCGACCGCATCGTCAGCGGCAGCCCGAAGAACGCCGTCACCGCGGTGCCGATGCCGGCCGGCACGACGATTCCGGTCAAGTAACGCGCACACCGGCCGGGCGCGCGAGCGATACACTGTCGGTTCGACCGCTCCCGCGCCCGATCATGTCCGCCACCCGCCTTCCCGACGCCGCACGCTACTGGCGCACGCCGCTGCTGCCGGACGCGGATCTGCTCACGGCCACCTATCGCGATCACGCGTTCGCGCCTCACTGGCACGACGCGTACACGATCCCCGTGATCCTCGAAGGCGCGGAACGCTTCACCTATCGCGGCGCCGGCTATGTCGCCGAAACGGGCACCGTGCCCGTGATCAATCCCGGCGAAGTGCATACAGGGTCGCGTGCCACCGACGAAGGCTGGTGCTATCGCGTCAGCTACATGCCGGTGGAATTCATCCACGCACTCGCAAGCGAGATCGCCGGCCGCCCGCAGGATGCGCCGTGGTTTGCGCCCGGCGTGATTCGCGACGCCGATCTCGCGGCCCGGCTCACGCTGGCGCACCGGATGATGGAAGCCGGCAGCGAACGCGCTCTGTCGTCGCAGGCGCATGCGCGCGGGCAGCCGGCGGATGATCCAGCGCCCGACGCACCACGCATCTACGACCCGCTCGCCGCCGAAACCGCGATGCTCGACGCGCTGTCGACGTTGATCGCGCGCCACGCCGACGTGCGGCCGCAACCGGCGCCGCTCGCGGCCGACGAACCACGCGTCGACGCCATGCGCGAGCGGCTCGCTGGCGACCTGCTGTCCACGGTGACGCTCGACGACGTCGCGCAGGCGGCCGGCCTGTCGCCGTTCCACGCGGCGCGCCTGTTCACGCGTACGACCGGCATGCCGCCGCATGCATGGCGCAACCAGCTGCGGCTGCAGCGCGCGCTGGCGCCGCTGCGCGCGGGCGTGCCCGTCGCCGACGTCGCGGCGGCCAGCGGCTTCGTCGACCAGAGCCACTTCACGCGACATTTCAAACGGATGTTCGGCGTACCGCCCGGGCGCTGGCAGGCGAGCTGACGCGCGGCGCCCGGCAGCGGGCAACCGCGCCGCCATCCGGCGCCGGCCGGCACCCGGGCATCGCGCCGGCCCGATTCCGCGAGCGCAAGAACATACAAGCCGGCTCGCCGTCCGCTGGCTATCCTCCTGTTCATGGAGGAGACCCTTTGAACCCGACACCCGCATCGCCGCCTCGCCGCCCGCTCAACGAATGGCTCGACGGCGCGCGCGACACGATTCCGATGATGATCGGCGCAGCACCGTTCGGCGTGATTTTCGGCACGCTCGTCGGCGGCGGCCCGCTCGCCGCATGGCACGGCGCGCTGATGTCGCTCGCCGTGTTCGCGGGCTCCGCGCAATTCATCGCGCTCGGCCTGATCGCCGGCAGCGCGAGCTTCGTCGTCGTGCTCGCGACCACGCTGATCGTGAACCTGCGCCACCTGCTGTACAGCGCGACGCTCGCACCCTATGTCGCGCACCTGCCGCTGCGCTGGCGCGCGACGCTCGGCGCGTTGATGACCGACGAGGTGTTCGCGGTCGCCTATGCGCACTACCGGCACTTCGCGCCCGGCACGATCGGCCCCCACTACTTTTTCGGCTCCGGGCTCGCGATGTACCTGAACTGGCAGGTCTGGACGCTCGCCGGCATCGGCTTTGGCGCGGCGTTCCCGGGCCTGCAGTCGCTCGGCCTCGATTTCGCGATGGCGGCCACCTTCATCGCGATCGTCGTCCCGCAGCTCGGCACGCTGCGCTATTTCGCGGCGGCCGCGACGGCCGGCACGCTTGCGTACTTCTGGCAGGACTGGCCGTACAAGCTCGGGTTGCTCGGCGCGGTCGCCGCCGGCGTCGCGATCGGCGTCGTGCTCACGCTGCTGCACGAACGCACGCGCACCGGCTCGCGCACGGAGGTCGCATCATGAGCTACGCGCTGCTGATCCTCGGCATGGCCGTCATTACGTACGCGATTCGCTCGACGCTGTTCCTGTTCGGCGAACGGCTGACCTTCCCGCCGCTCGTGCGGACCGCGCTCGGCTTCGTGCCCGTCACCGTGCTGACGGCGATCATCGTGCCGATGACCGTCTCGCCGCACGGCGGCACGGCCGAGCTCACCTTGCGCAATCCGCAACTCGTCGGCGCGCTCGCCGCCGTGCTCGTGTCGGCGGCAACCCGCCGCCCGCTCGTGACGATCGCCGCGGGGCTCGCGGTGTTCTTCTTCTGGCAAGGGGTCGTGATCCCGCACTGGCTGCCCGCCTGAGCGGTCGCTCTACCCGCGCGCTCAAGTTTTCGCCCGGCGCGCCGATATAGGGAATGAAGACCCGCCACCGGCCTCGGCGCGTACCGGTCAGTCGACGCTGCGCCCGCTCCGGTGCGCCGTGCCGGCCGTCGGCTTGCGCGGGCCGCCATCGAGACGATTCATGGGCCAGATCACCCTTTCCCTCAAGGACGACACGCTCGAGTCCCTGCGCAAGGACTATGACGCGTTCGTCCGCGTGTCGCTGAAACTCGACCCGCAGTTCGCGACGCCGTCGTTCGAGGATTTCCTGCGCGCCAAGTTGCTCGACAACATGGTGCCGCTGACCGAGCACGCGGTGCAGCGGATGCTGCAGGGCGGCCAGTACGCGTGGGCCAAGCGCACGCTCGACAAGGAATTTCCGGACGTCGTCGCGATCCTGATGCGACAGGCCGGCGAATTCGGCTTCGGCTTCGCATCGCGCTCCGAATGGACCCCCGACGAACTCGCGAAAGCATGCCGCGACTGGGCGAAGGCGATCGTCGCCGAAGCGCAGGGCGACCCGTCGCTGATCGACCCGCTTGCATCGCAGATTAAGGGCGCCGCGCAGGACATCCAGGCGCTCGAGGAACTGATGCAGACGCCCGCGTGGCGGCTCGCCGAATCGTTGCGCCAGCGCATTTACGAGGCCAAGCTCGCGTGCGAGATGAGCGTCGGCAGCACCGCGCGCGACAAGCTCGGCGAACTGCGCGGGCTGCTGCGGCTCGGGCTCGCGCATGGCTCGTTCCAGAAGCAGGAAGCGCAGCAGATCATGGAATACCTGCGGCTGCTGAAGCCCGAGATCTTCGTCGAGGAACCGTACGACGTCTTCGCGCGGCTCGCCGCATGGCTGCGCGGCGTGTTCACGCCGGCCGCCGTGCGACCGGCGCAAGGGCAACAGGGACAGGGGCCAGGACAGCGCCGGCCGTGACCGCGCCCCGCCCTCCCGCCGAAAGCATGAACCCATGAAAACGGCCCGGTTCGCGCAAAGCGAACCGGGCCGTCGGATGGCCTCCGGCGCGACGCCCAGGGGGCGAGCGTCACGCGGCGCCAGGCGCCGCTTACTGCGTGGCGCCCTGGGCCGATGCACCGCCCTCCGCGCCGACCGACGCGCCGCCTTCGGTCGCTTCCCCGGCCTTCGCCTTGGCTGCGCCGACGTGGCCCTTGGCCGACTTCGCGGCATGCTTCGTGTGCTTCTTGGCCGAATGGACGGCCGACGACGCCGAATCCTTCGCACCGTCGGCTGCCGCGCCGACCGCATCCGTGGCACCGCCGACCGCGTTGCCCGACGCGTTCGCGCCGGCACCGCCCTGCACGCCGGCACCGACACCTGCCGCCGGAGCCTGCGCCTGCACGCCGGCACCGGCCGCACCCTGCGCCGCCGTGCCCGTCTGGGCAAATGCGGCCGAAGTGGCGAACGCCGTCAGCGCGGCACCGATCAGCATCGTACGAATCTTGGACATGGCAATTCTCCTCGAGAAGTTGTGAGCCCGGACCGCATCGATGCGGTCCGTCGCGTCCCCCGCCGCAACACGCAGCAGGTACGACAAAAGACCCGCGGCGCGCCCGGCCGGTTCTCGAATCTCTCAGACTGTTACCCACCGTTTCATTTGCTGACGAATCGCTCACAGTCCTTAACAACTGCGTGCCGCGGCGGCCCGCGCTCGCGTGCCGGCCCGCGGTGCCGTATGATGCGGAGCGTTTCCTCCCGCGCCCTGCGCACCTTCTTCGTCATGCCCAATCTGGATTTCACGCTGACCGGCGAATACGTCGAGCTGCACAACCTTCTCAAGATCACCGGCCTCGCGGACAGCGGCGGCACCGCGAAGCTGATCGTCGCGTCCGGCGCGGTGAAAGTCGACGGCAACGTCGAGCTGCGCAAGACCTGCAAGATCCGCGCGGGCCAGGTCGTGCTGCTCGGCGACACGCGCATCGCGGTGCGCGAGGCCTAGGGCCTGTTCACGCTAATAACGGGCTTGCGAACGTGCCTTGCCGGTCGCAATGCAAGGAGGGAGGAGCGCCGTTTGGCCGCGCCAAACAAGCGACGATCGACGCCGCAGTGCAGCCGGCAAGGCACGTTCCCCTGTTTTTTGGAAAATTCATTCGTGGGGCCAGCGCAAGCCCGTTATTAGCGTGAACAGGCCCTAGCACTCGCGCGTTCCCCCTGTCCGCGACATGGCCATCGGCGCACGCGTTCGACACGGTTTGAATAAAGCCGTAAGCTAGCGTCTCTCAAAATAAATACATATAGCGCGGGCCCGCACCCGCGCGAGCGCCCATTCCATGTCGCATTCCGGTCTTACGCGGACGGTCATTGCGCCGCCGTCGCTCTCCAGTCACGCCGCCGATACCGCGCGTCTCGCCGCGCCGCTCGCGATCGCCCAACTTTCGCAGATGGCGATGAGCGTCACCGACACGGTGCTGCTCGGTTCGCTCGGCCCCGATTCGCTCGCCGCGGGCGGGCTCGGCGCGAACTTCTTCTTCGTCATCGTGACCATCCTGCAGGGCGTGCTGTCGTCGGTCAGCGTGAGCGTCGCGCACGCGCGCGGCGCGCAGGCCGAGGACCGCGTGCCGCACATCTACTGGACCGGCTTCGCGCTGTCCGTGCTGCTCGCGATTCCGGCGATCGTCGCGCTGTCGCTGTCCGAATCGATCCTGCTGATGTTCCACGAGCCGCCGCTGCTCGCGCATCACGTCGGCGAATACACGGGCATCCTGCGCTACGCGGCGCTCGGCAGCCTGATCGGCGTCGGGCTGATGCGCGCGTTCCTGCCGGCGATCGGCGCCGCAAAGCGGCTGCTGTGGGTGTCGATCGGCGGCGTCGGCGTCAACGGCGTGCTGAACTACGGGCTGATCCACGGCGCATTCGGGCTGCCGCGCCTCGGTTTTCTCGGCTCGGCGGTCGCGACGACGATCACGATCTGGCTCACCGCGCTCGCGCTGATCTGGCTGCTGCACGGCCGGCAGCGCTTCCGCCATTTCGTGACCGCGTCGCGCCCGAAGCTGCCCGTGATGGGCGAACTGATCGGCATCGGCTGGCCCGTCGCGATCACGTACGGGGTCGAATCGACGCTGTTCCTCGCCACCGGCCTCACGGTCGGCGTGCTGGGCGCGACGTCGCTGGCCGCGCACCAGATCGCGCTGAACGTCGCGTCGGTGTCGTTCATGGTGCCGCTCGCGATCGGCCAGGCCGCCAACGTGCGTGTCGGCTACTGGGTCGGCGCGGGCTCGCCCGTCGCCGCACGGCACGCGGGCTTCGTCGCGCTCGCGCTCGGCGTCGCATTCATGTCGCTGTCGGGCGTCGTGATGATCGTCGCACCGCATACGATCGTCGGCCTGTACCTGCACCTCGACGACCCGGCCAACGCCGCCACGGTGTCGCTCGCCGCGTCGCTGCTCGGCATCGCCGCGGTGTTCCAGATCGTCGACGGGATGCAGACCGTCGGGTCGGGCGCGCTGCGCGGCCTGAAGGACACGCGCATCCCGATGCTCGCCGCGACCTTCGGCTACTGGGGCATCGGCTTTCCGACCGGCTACTGGTTCGCGTTCCACGCGGGCCTCGGCGCACGCGGCCTGTGGTGGGGGCTCGCGGCCGGCCTCGCGAGCGTCGCCGCGCTGATGGCCTGGCGCTTTCACCGCAAGACCGCGTCGCTGATTGCGGCGGCGCACTAGGGCCTATTCACGCTAATAACGGGCCCTAGGCGCGACACGACGCGAAATCGCGGCCGGCGCTATGCTTGTCGGTTGAACCCCTCAAGACGCCGCGCGAGCGGCGCGACTGCCTCACGATACGTCTGACGCCGCGCGACGACGCGCGGCCTTTCCCCTTTCCTGGAGGAGTGCATCATGAACGAAGCAGTTCGGATGGAACGCGACACGTTCGGCGAGATCGCCGTGCCGGCCGACCGCCTTTGGGGCGCGCAAACCGAGCGCTCGCTGCAGAATTTCCGGATCTCGACCGAGAAGCAGTCGCCCGAGCTGATCCACGCGCTGGCGATCGTCAAGCGCGCCGCGGCGGCCGTCAACCAGTCGCTCGGCGTGCTCGCAGACGACAAGGCGCGCGCGATCATCGACGCGGCCGACGAGATCATCGCCGGCAAGCATCCGCGCGAATTCCCGCTCGCGGTGTGGCAGACGGGCTCCGGCACGCAGACCAACATGAACCTCAACGAGGTGATCGCGAATCGGGCGAGCGAGCTGATGGGCGGCGAGCGCGGCGAAGCGCGCAAGGTGCATCCGAACGACGACGTGAACCGCGGCCAGTCGTCGAACGACGTGTTCCCGACCGCGATGCACGTCGCGGCCGCCTACGCGATCGTCAACCACCTGCTGCCGGCATTGCGCACGCTGCGCACGACGCTCGACGCGAAGTCGAAGGCGTTCGCCGACATCGTGAAGATCGGCCGCACGCACCTGCAGGACGCGACGCCGCTCACGCTCGGCCAGGAATTTTCCGGCTATGTCGCGCAGCTCGACCAGGGCATCCGTCACGTCGAATCGGCGCTGCCGCACCTGTACGAGCTCGCGCTCGGCGGTACCGCGGTCGGCACCGGACTGAATGCGCATCCGGAGTTCGCGGTGCGCGTCGCCGACGAAATCGGCCGGCTCACGAAGCTGCCGTTCGTGACGGCGCCGAGCAAGTTCGAGGTGATGGCGGCCGCTGACGCGCTGGTGTTCGCGCACGGTGCGCTGAAGACGGTCGCGGCCGGCCTGATGAAGATCGCGAACGACGTGCGCTGGCTCGCGAGCGGCCCGCGCTGCGGGCTCGGCGAACTGTCGATTCCGGAGAACGAACCGGGCAGCTCGATCATGCCGGGCAAGGTGAACCCGACGCAGTCGGAGGCCGTGACGATGCTGTGCTGCCAGGTGTTCGGCAATGATGTCGCGGTCAACGTCGGCGGTGCGAGCGGCAATTTCGAGCTGAACGTGTTCCGGCCGATGATCGCGCACAACGTGCTGCAGTCGGTGCGACTGCTCGCCGACGGCGCGCAGAGCTTCAACGATCACTGCGCGGTGGGCATCGAGCCGAACCGTTCGCGGATCGACCTGCTGCTGAACGAATCGCTGATGCTCGTGACGGCGCTCAATCCGCACATCGGCTACGACAAGTCCGCGCAGATCGCGAAGAAGGCGCACAAGGAGGGCACGACGCTGAAGGCGGCCGCGCTCGCGCTCGGCTACCTGACCGAGGCGGAATTCGATGCGTGGGTGCGCCCCGAACAGATGATCGGGACGCGGTAAAGGCAGGACGGCGGGCGCGGCGAGCGCGGCGCCCGTCGCGGTCAGACCGCGCCCTTCGCGACTTCTTCCGGTTTCATCTCGACGATCTTGTCGAGCGCGGCCCGCACGTCGGCCGCATATTTCGCGAGCACCTTCTGCTCGTCGGTCTCGGGTACGAACGGCGGCACCGGCACCGGGTTGCCGTTCTCGTCGACCGCGACGAACACGACGAGGCAATCGGTCGTCTGCCGCAGCACGCCGCCCTTCGGATCGCCGGCGTGCACGGACACATGGATGTGCATGCTGGTACGGCCCGTCGCCACGACGCGCGCCTTCAGCTCGACCAGGTTGCCGACCAGGATCGGACGCTGGAAACGGATGTTGCCGACGCTGACCGTCACGCAATAGCGGCTCGACCAGACGGCCGCGCACGCATACGCGACCTCGTCGATCCACTTCATCAGCGCGCCGCCATGCACCTTGCCGCCGAAGTTCACGGACGAAGGCTCGGCGAGGAAGCGGAATACGGTTTCGGTGCGGTCGAGGGCGGCCGGCACGGGGGACGGTTGGGACATCGTTCTGGCTCCAGGCGGCGGGGGCGCTGTAATCGGGCCATTATACGTTGCACTGCGGCAACGCGTCGCGGCAAGCCCCGTGTGGCGCGGCTGTGGCGGCCATGCCCGACACGCGCGCCGATCGGTTCCGGTCAGCGGCGCACCGTGATGCCCTGGTCGATCGTCCCGTACATCTCGATACTGCCGCCCTGCCCGCCGGCGGCGCCCGCGCCGCCCTGCGCACAGGCCGCGCAGACGAGCGCGGCGGCCAACACACAGAAAATCGTCTTCATCATTGCGTCGAGTCGCATGCGGCGGCCCGCTGCCGCCGCGTCCGGCCATTCTACGCGCGCGCTGCAACGGGCCGCAGCCGCGCCCGCCGCCGGGACGGCGCCGCTGCATCCGACATTTCATCCGGAAGCGAAACATCGAATGCCCGCACGCACTACACTGCAACTCATCCCGCCTGACCAGAGACGATGATGACCGATCAAGACGACCACCACTTTCCGGGCCTGAGCCGCATCGGCGCGCTGATCGCCGACCCCGGGCGTGCCGCGATGCTGTGGGTGCTGATGGATGGCAGCGCACGCCCGGCCGGCGAACTGACGCTGATCGCGGGGCTGTCGCCGTCCGCTGCAAGCGCGCACCTCGCGCGGCTGACCGAAGGCGGCCTGCTCGCGCTCGACGTGCGCGGGCGGCACCGCTACTACCGCATCGCGTCGGCCGACATCGCGGCGTCGCTCGAGGCGCTCGCGAACGTCGCCCGCGCGGCGGCCCCGCACCGCCCGGTTCCGCCGCCGTCGCGCACGGTCCCGGCCGAACTGCGCTACGCGCGCACCTGCTACGACCACATGGCCGGCGAACTCGCCGTACGCATCTTCGACGGCCTGACCGCGCGCGGCTGGCTGTACGCGGACGGCAACGCGATCGACACCACCGAGCTCGGCACGCAAGCGCTCGCGCAATGGGGCATCGACGTCGCGCAGCAGCGCACGCGCCGGCGCCGCTTCGCATGCGGCTGCCTCGACTGGAGCGAGCGGCGCTCGCATCTCGGCGGCGCGCTCGGTGCGGCGCTGCTCGAGAGCTTCTGCGAACACGGCTGGATCGAACGTTCCGCACGACCGCGCGTGCTGCGCGTCACCGTGCCCGGCCAGCAGGTTTTCGACGGGTGGCTTACGTCCGCTTGACGCCTGTATTGCGTCTGCACGACAACAACGTGCGATGGACAGGTTTTGTTACATCGCAGGCCATCCGACTTACAAAACATAGGGCATTGAAACAGGCCAAGCAGATATTGTGAATTCATCGGCACGAATCGACGCGCCGCGATAACGACGATGACGCTCACCATGGCCACCCTGTTCACGCTCAAGCGAACCGCCCGCTACACGCTGCTCGCGTTCGCCGCGCTTGCGGCCCTGCCGCCCGCATTCGCGCAATCGGCCGCTGCGCCGCCGTACGCGGCGGCCGCACGGCAACCCGGCGGCGATCCACCCGGCCGCGTCGCGCGGCTCAACTACCTGTCGGGCGCCGTGACGACCGAACCGGCGGGCACCGACACGTGGTCGTACGCGGCCGTGAACAGGCCGCTGACGACCGGCGACCAGCTCTGGAACGATGCCGGCGCCCGCTCGGAACTGCACATCGGGTCGACCGCGGTGCGGCTCGGCGATTCGACGAGCCTGTCGGTACTGAATCTCGACGACACGACGACCCAGCTGAAGGTCGGCCTCGGCACCGTATCCACACACGTGCGCGATCTCCCGCGCGGCGGATCGTACGAAATCGACACGCCGAACCTCGCGCTCAGCATCACGGGCCCCGGCGACTATCGCGTCGATGTCGCGCCGAACGGTGCGAGCACGACGGTCACCATGCGCAGCGGCAGCGCCACCGTCTACGGCAGCAATGGACAGTACCCGCTGTCGCCCGGGCAGCAGGTCGTGTTCACGGGCACCGACCTGCAGGTCGCGCAGCAATCGGCGGCGCCGGGCCCCGACCCGCTCGACCAGTGGGCCGCCAGCCGCGACGCGGCCGAAGAGCGCTCGGTGTCGGCCCGCTATGTGTCGCGCGACATTCCCGGCTACCAGGATCTCGACGCGAACGGTACGTGGCGCGAAACGCCGAATTACGGCTCGGTCTGGGTACCGAACGACACGCCGGCCGACTGGGCGCCGTATCACGACGGCCACTGGATCTGGCAGGCACCGTGGGGCTGGACGTGGGTCGATGACGCACCGTGGGGCTTCGCGCCGTATCACTACGGCCGCTGGGCGTACGTGGACGACAGCTGGGCATGGGTGCCCGGCCCGATGGTCGTCAGCCAGCCGCCGGTCTATGCGCCGGCACTCGTCGCGTTCGTAGGCGGCGGCGGCGGCGGCCCGGACTGGAGTGTCGCGCTCACGGTCGGCGGCGTCGCCGCGGCCGGCTGCGCGTGGTTCGCGCTCGGCCCCGGCGAACCGTGGCACCCCGGCTGGGGCGGCTGGAGCCCGCACTACTACGACCGCGTGAACCGCAACGTCGTGGTGAACAACGTCAACGTGAACGTGAACAAGACCGTGAACGTGACGAACATCACCAATATCACCAACATCAACAAGACGTACTTGAACTTCCATGCGCCGCACGCGATCACGGCCGTGCCGGCTTCCGCGTTCGTGCACGGCCAGCCGGTCGCGCACTTCTCGCAACGCGTCGATCCGCAGCAATGGCGCAATGCGCACGTCACGCCGGGGACACCCGGCATCGCGCCGGTACGCCAGAGCTTTACCGGCGGGCTGCGCAATGCCAGCTACCGTCCGCCGGCGGCGATCGCGCAGCATCCGTACGTCGCGACGCGCAACCCTGCAGTGCCGGCTGCCTATCGTGACCAGGCCGCCGCGCATCTCGCGCAGCAAGGCGGTCGCGTGCCGGGCGCCGGCGCACCGGTCGTGAAGACGAGCGTGCCGGCCGATTACAGGCCCCGCCCGATCCGCGTGCCCGGTAACCCGGGCGGTGGCGCGTGGGCAATGCGCAACGTGCAGCTCGTGAATCCGCACGGCCCCGTCGTGCAGCCGTCGCACGCGCCGCGTGAAGGCCAGGCACCTGCCGTACAGGCCGGACGGCCGGGCGTACCGGTGCAGGGCGTGCCGAATCCCGGACGGCCGGCGAACGGCGAAAACCCCGGTGCACCGCACTTCGCCAACGGCGGCATGCCGCAGGCGCCCGGCAACACGACGCCGCATCAGGCTTTCGGGGCCGGCAACGGCGTCCCGCATCCGCCGGTCGCGAGCAACCCGCCGCCGGGACTCGGCAACGCGCACGCCGCCGAGACGCCGTCACCCGCGTGGATGCAGCCGCACACGCCGATGGAACGTCAGCGCCAAGCACCGCCGAGCGCCCTTCACGCGGCAGGACAGAACGCGCTGCCGCCCGTACGCAGCGCAGCGGTGCCGCATCCGGAGGGCGTGCCGACGCCGCAGGGCATGCAGCCCGGCAGCCGGAACGAAGCACCGCGAGCGCTGCCGCAACCGAGGATCGACAACACGGCGCAGATTTCGCAGCCGCGTCCGCACCCCGATTTCCAGACGCCGGCCCAGCACGCGCAGCCGCAACCGGAGCGGGCCGCCCCGGCACCGCAACCGCGCCCCGACTTCGCGCAACCGGCGCCGCACCGCGAAGTCGCACCGCCGCGCGTGAACGAGTACCGTCCGCCGGCGCCTGTCGTGCACGACATGCCGCGCCCGCAGCCGCAAGCGCCGCGCATGGAGCCGCGCCCCCAACCCGCGCCTCGCATGGAGCCGCGGCCGCAGCCGGCGCCCCGTATGGAACCGCGCCCGCCGATGCCCGCTCCGCACATGGAACCGCGGCCGCAACCGGCACCGCACGTCGAGGCGCCGCGCCAGAGCAGCCCGCCGCCGCAAGGCGGTCACGAAGAACGGCATCGCCAGTAAGTGCCGCAAACGTGAAACAAAAAAGCCCGACCGGTTTCAGCCGGTCGGGCTTTTTCCTGCGGGGCGCGGCTCGACGAAACCGCGCGCGCTCAGACCGCCATCGGCGCGGTCAGCGGCTCATGGTGGCGATAACCGACCAGCGAGAAATCGGACGGTTCGATCTGCTCGAGCCATTCCGGCGCATAAACGCCCGTCTTCGCGTACTCGGGCACACGCTCGGCAATCTCGAGCCGCGGGCTTTCGTACGGCTCGCGCGTGAGCTGCCGCTGCAGCATGTCGAGCTGGTTCTCGTAGATGTGCGCGTCGCCGATGAAATACGTGAACCAGCGCGGCGTGTAGCCCGTCAGCCGGCCGACGAGCGACAGCAGCGCGGCCCCTTCCGTCAGGTTGAACGGCGTGCCGAGGCCGACGTCGTTGCTGCGGATGTACAGGCACAGCGAGAGCTCGCGCTTCGTCGCGTTCGGCAGGAACTGGTACAGCAGGTGGCATGCGGGCAGCGCGATCTGGTCGAGCACGGCCGGATTCCACGCGTGAAACAGGATGCGGCGGTCGGCCGGGTTCTCCATGATCGTATCCAGGCACTGGCGCAGCTGGTCGATCGCCTTGTACAGCAGCACCTTCGGCGCACCGTCTTCGTCGAACCGCGTGACGATCCGGAAGCCGCGGCGCGTCGCATCGGCGATCTGCGCGTCGGCGCCCGCGTCGAGCACCTTGTAGCCCGGCCACTGGCGCCATTGCACGCCGTACACGTCGCCGAGATCGTCGACGCCCTGGCGATACGGGTTCGCGAGCCACTGCGCGTTCTCGTTCGCGTTCGCATCCCACACCTTGCAGCCGAGCGCGCGGAAATCGGCCGCGCTGCGCGACGCGCGCAGGAAGCCGACCAGTTCGCCGATCGCCGACTTGAACGCGAGCTTCTTGGTCGTCACGGCCGGAAAGCCTTGCTGCAGGTCGAAGCGGAGCATCGCGCCCGGCATGCTGATGGTTCGGATCCCCGTGCGGTTTTCCTGCCAGGTGCCGGTATCGAGAATGGTACGAACGAGATCGAGATACTGTTTCATGCGGGTTCCTTCGGCCGCGAGGGCGGCCGTACCCGCCGATTTTAGCAAGCGTGGCGAGGAAGCTCCGCCAACGGCGGCGAAAACCCTGCCAGCGTGTCGCCGCGATCGCGCATCCCGTGCGCGCACATCAGCCGGTAGAGCGTCACGCGCGACACGCCGAGCTCGCGCGCGGCATCCGCGAAACGGCCGCGGTGGCGCAGCAGCGCCTGCTCGATCGCCTGCCGCTCGGCCGCCTCCCGCGCCTCCAGCAGCGACACGGGCGCGAGCGTCGCGAAGTCGTTCAGCTCGAGATCGGCCGCGGTGATCATCCGGCCCTCCGACATCACGATCGCACGGCGCACGCGATTGATCAGCTCGCGCACGTTGCCCGGCCACGAATAGCCGTACAGCGACGCGACCGCGTCGAGAGAGAAGCCGCGCAGGCGGCGATGCGCATCGCCCTTGAAACGCTCGAGCATGTGGCGCGCGAGCACCTCGATGTCCTTGCCGCGCGCGCGCAGCGGCGGCTCCTCGATCTTCAGCACGCACAGGCGATGGAACAGGTCCTCGCGGAACCGCCCTTCCCGCAACGCGGCTTCCATGTCCACGTGCGTCGCGCAAATCACGCGCACATCGACGGGTACCGACACATGCGCGCCGAGCCGTTCGATCTTGCCTTCCTGCAGGAAACGCAGCAGGCTTGCCTGGCTTTCGAGCGGCAGATCGCCGATTTCGTCGAGGAACAACGTGCCGCCGTTGGCGGCCTCGACGCGGCCGACCTTGCGCTGGTTCGCGCCGGTGAACGCGCCGCGCTCATAGCCGAACAGTTCGGCCTGCAGCAGCGTCGATGGAATCGCGCCGCAATTGATCGCGATGAACGGCGCCTGCGCGCGCGACGAACGCTCGTGGATCGCGACGGCCGTCAGTTCCTTGCCGGTGCCCGACTCGCCGGAGATGAACACCGGCGCATCGGTCGCCGCGACGCGGCGGATCGTCCTGAAGAGCCCGAGCATCGCATCGCAGGTGCCGACCATCTCGCCTTCGCTGCGCCCGGCGCCGACGGGCGGCGCAACGGGATCGGTCAGCGCGACCATGCCGTGCGCGTGGCCGACGGTCTCGACGATCCGCGACGTTTCGTACGGCATCGTCACATAGTCGAAGCAATAGTCGCGAATGAGATGGCGCAGCGTGGCATCCTGCAACTGGCCGCGACGCGTCGCGGCGATCCAGCCGATGTGCTGGATGCTCAGGCAGGATTCGAGTTCACGCAGGTCCGAGGGCTTGAAGCCCGGCGAGAAGTCGAGCAGGCCGGCGCTCGCCACACCGTGCTGCACGACACGCCGTACGTCACGTACGGTCTCCGCGAGATCGACGCGCCAGCCGCATTCGTCGAAATGGCCGCGCAACGCGTCGTTCGGTTCGCGCGAATAGTAGATCACGTGCCGCTGATCGGCTCCCATATCCTCACCCCGTTCATCAACCGTCTAACGATTGCCGTGCACGTCAGGTCTCGTGCGAAAAGGATCGAATCGGGTCAGCCAGAGGTGGCTCGATTCGCCATGCCGATGCGCGGCGACGACAAAGCCTCGCATGATGGCGCTTATCTCGCGTCCAGTTATGTTTTGGTCAAGACAGCTTGGTTATAGGCACCGAATACGACAAACCCGTTTCAGCGCCGATGCGATCCGGCCGAATCGCTCAGGAGGTCGATGCAAGTCAATCATCTGCACATAGCGCAGCGAAGTGTTCGTTCATCAACACACGACCCGATTTTCATCCTTGAAGCGTATCGATTGAATCCGCAGTATTCCCGAGCCCCCTCGTTTCAGGCCTGAAACATTTTCACGCTGTTTCGGCCACAATTCGCAACGCCTGAGCGCGAATCGCAGTGGCGACAATGGTCACGACACGATGGCATGTATTTCGCTGAATACGCGAACGATCGGAGACAGCCATCATGCACAAACGCCTTTCACTTTCCTTCGTGCCGATGGCGCTTGCGCTCTCGGCCGCCGGCCCGCCTGCGCCGGCCCGCGCGGATGAAATCGCGATACCGGATCGCTCCACGCTGCTGGCCGAAGACGCGCCGGGCCTGCAGCACGGCAACGGCTTAGGCATCGTGACCGTGTCGGCACCGCGACCGCTGCCGACCGGCAAGGCGACCGTCACGCTGTGGGACGAGATCCCGCCATCGCCCCAACTGCCGATACCGCTTCCGGTACCGCAACCCGGCGACGCGCAGCACGCGATGCAAGGCAACGCACAAGGCAATACGCGTCAGTGAGCGCACACCGGTCCGCTCAATCAGGATTCCACATTGATTCGGCGGTTCGGGCAGGCCGGACGGCACCGCTCCGCGCCGGCATCGCCGCTCCCGCGACACGAACAGGTTTTGTGCTCCGTCCCCCGGCGGGCACGCTTTTAATTCGGTCCGTCGCCGCGACGCAATACGTCAGGCGTCGCGGCACGCAGCAGGTGAAAGCCGATGCGCGCCGCCGTTCCGGTAGAATCGGCGCCATTCCGGCTTTCCTCTTTCCCGACCTTCATGACGACGTTGACCCTGATCGTCGCGCGTGCCCGCAACGGCATCATCGGCCGCGACAACCAGTTGCCCTGGAAACTTCCCGAGGATCTCGCGTTCTTCAAGCGCACGACGATGGGTGCGCCGATCGTGATGGGCCGCAAGACCCACGAATCGATCGGCCGGCCGCTGCCGGGCCGCCGCAACATCGTCGTCACGCGCGACGCAACGCGCCGCTTCGACGGCTGCGACACGGTCACGTCGCTCGCCGATGCGCTGGCGCTCGCCGCGCACGACGGCGTGCCCGAGGCATTCCTGATCGGCGGCGCGCAACTCTATGCGGAAGGGCTCACGCTCGCCGACAAGCTGGTCGTCACCGAGATCGATGCCGACTTCGACGGCGATGCGTCGTTCCCCGCACCCGACGCCGCACACTGGCAGGAGGTATCGCGTGAAGCGCACCAGGCTGCCGAGCCGAACACGTTCGGCTATGCATTCGTCGTCTACGAACGCAAGCGCGGCTGACGCGTTTCGCCGTCACGCACGATGAAAAAAGCCCGACCGGCTCACGCCGGTCGGGCTTTTTCGCTGGACGGCGGCCAACGCCGCGCATCGCTTACTGCCCTGCGATCGTCATCTGCTCGATCAGCACCGAGCCCGTTTCCTTCGTGCCGCGCACGAGCGAATCGGCACCGATCGCGACGATGTGCCGGAACATTTCCTGCAGCGTGCTCGCGACCGTGATTTCCTCGACCGGATACTGGATCACGCCGTTCTCCACCCAGAAACCCGCCGCGCCGCGCGAATAGTCTCCCGTCACGTAGTTCACGCCCTGCCCCATCAGCTCGGTCAGCAGCAGGCCCGTGCCGAGCTTCTTCAGCATGGCTTCGAAGTCGTCGCCCGCCTGCGTGTTCGAGCTGCGCAGCGCGAGGTTGTGCGAACCGCCCGCGTTACCGGTGGTTTGCGTGCCGAGCTTGCGTGCCGAATAGGTCGACAGGAAGTAGCCTTCGACGACACCGTCCTTCACGACGCTGCGTGCGCGCGTGCGCACGCCTTCCTCGTCGAACGGCGCGCTGCCCATCGCGCGCGGCACGTGCGGATCCTCGACGACCTGGATGTGCGGAGCGAACACCGGCTTGCCGAGGCTGTCGACGAGAAACGACGTCTTGCGGTACAGCGCGCCGCCGCTCACGGCCTGCACGAATGCGCCGAGCAGGCCGGCCGCGAGTGGTGCCTCGAACAGCACGGGCACCTTGCGGGTGTCGAGACGGCGTGCGCCCATCCGCGCGAGTGCGCGTTCGGCCGCGTAACGGCCGACCGCTTCGGGCGCCGCGAGATCGATCGCGCTGCGCTTCGACGAATACCAGTCGTCGCGCTGCATGTGACGGCCGCTGCCCGCGATCGGCGCGCAGGCGATGTAGTGGCGCGAGTACGGGTAGCCGGACAGGAAGCCGCGCGACGTCGCGAGCACGAACTGCGAATGCTGCGCCGACACGCTCGCGCCTTCCGAATTGCGGATCTGCGGGCTGACCGCGAAGGCGGCATCTTCCGCGCGGCGGGCCAGCTCGACGGCCTCGTCGGCCGTCAGCGCCCACGGGTGGTACAGATCGAGGTCGCGCGGGTCGGTTTCGAGCAGTTCGGCCTCGGCGAGGCCGGCTGCTTCATCCTCGGCCGTGAAGCGCGCGATGTTGTACGCGGCGGCGACGGTGTCCTTGATCGCGGCCGGCGAGAAATCGGACGTGCTCGCGTTGCCGCGCTTCTTGCCGATGAACACGGTCACGCCGACCATCTTGTCGCGGTTGTGCTCGATCGTTTCGACTTCGCCGCGGCGCACCGACACCGACAGGCCGTCGCCTTCGGAGATTTCGGTCGCGGCGTCCGACGCGCCGAGCGCCTTCGCATGGCGAAGGATGTCCGACGCGATTTCTTTGAGCTGGTCCTGCGTGTGCGGGAAATAGCGCGCTTGTACGTCGAGATTGGCTGCCATCGTCTTGGTATCCGGTGGCGGGCGGGCGCCCGCATGGTCAAAATGTTGCGTATCCCGCGATCATAGCAAGGTCCGAGGCCGGACACAGACAAGCTTGGGGTGTCCGCGCCGCGATACAATGCCGCCCATGACACGCAAAACCCGAATCCAGCCGATCGAGCATGCCGTCGAAGACGACGACAATGGCTACGATCGTCCCAGCAAATCCCAGTTGAAGCGCGAGATGCACGAGTTGCAGGTGCTCGGCCAGGCGCTCGTCGATCTGCCGAAAGACGCCCTCAAGCGCATGCCGATGCCCGAAAGCCTGGCGGACGCCGTCCGTGAGGCACGCCGGATCACCGATCACGAAGGCAAACGCCGCCAGCTCCAGTACGTCGGCCGCGTCATGCGCTCGCTGACCGACGACGAAACGGCCGCGCTGCGCACCGCCCTCGACGCACAACGCGGCGTGAACAAGGCCGCGACGGCCCGCCTGCACTGGATCGAGCGTACGCGCGACCAGCTGCTCGCCAGCGACGACGCGCTGACCGAATTCCTGCGCCAGCACCCGGACGCCGACATCCAGGAAGGCCGCACGCTGATCCGCAACGCACGCAAGGAAGCGCAGCAAGGCAAGCCGCCGCGCTATTTCCGCGAGCTGTTCCAGTGGATCAAGACCGCGAGCGGCACGCCCGATGCGGGTGAAGACGCGCCGGACGGCACCGAAGACGACCATGACGACGAAGCGTAACCACCCGGACGAGCTGGTCGTCGGCCTCGTGTCGATCAGCGACCGCGCGAGCACGGGCGTCTACGAAGACAAGGGCATTCCGGCGCTGCAGGAATGGCTTGCCGGCGCGCTGGTTTCGCCGTGGCGCGCCGAAACGCGCCTGATCCAGGACGATGCGCCGACGATTTCCGCCACGCTCGCCGAGCTCGTCGACGTCGCCGGGTGCGATCTCGTGCTGACGACCGGCGGCACGGGCCCCGCGCGCCGCGACGTGACGCCCGAGGCCACGCTGGCCGTGGCGACGAAGGAAATGCCCGGATTCGGCGAGCAGATGCGGCAGATCAGCCTGAATTTCGTACCGACCGCGATCCTGTCGCGGCAGGTCGCGGTGATCCGCGAGACGGCCGACCACGCGGCGCTGATCGTCAACCTGCCCGGCCAGCCGAAGTCGATCCGGGAAACCCTCGAAGGGCTGCGCGATGCCGACGGCAAGTCGACCGTCCCCGGCATCTTCGCCGCGGTGCCCTATTGCATCGACCTGATCGGCGGCCCGTACATCGAAACCGACGCCGCGGTGGTCGCGGCGTTCCGGCCGAAAAGCGCGCGGCGCTGAGCGCTTGCCGGGCGCCGAACGCGTGCCGGCCCGCTCAGGCGGCCGGCGCGGACTCGCCCGCCGGCGCAGACGCGGCCGGAATCAGGAAATGCTCGCGGTAATACTTCAGCTCGTCGATCGACTCGTGGATGTCCGCGAGCGCCGTGTGCATCGCGCGCTTCTGGAAACCCTTGTAGATCGCGGGCTGCCAGCGGCGGCACAGCTCCTTGAGCGTGCTGACGTCGAGATTGCGGTAGTGGAAGAACCGCTCGAATTCCGGCATCCAGCGCGCCATGAAGCGGCGGTCCTGGCAGATCGAGTTGCCGCACATCGGCGACTTGCCGGGCGACACGTACTGCGCGAGAAACGCCTGCAGCTGCGCGGCGGCTTCCGCCTCGGTCACGGTCGACGCACGCACGCGGTCGATCAGGCCCGAGCGGCCGTGGGTCGACTTGTTCCAGTCGTCCATCTTCGCGAGCGTTTCGTCGCTCTGGTGGATCGCGAACACGGGGCCTTCGACCGCGATGTCGAGCGTGGAATTGGTCACGACGACCGCGATCTCGATGATGCGGTCGTTATCCGGGTCGAGGCCCGTCATCTCCATGTCGAGCCAGACGAGGTTCAACTCGTTGCGCACGAGCGCGGGCTGGCTGGCGGAAGCGGCGGTATCGGTCATGAGTCATCCTGGAAAATGGCGGGCGGCGCGCGATGCCGCCCGGGCGGCCGGCATCGCATCAGCGGGGCCGGTCCGCAAGAACATATAATTCTCGCATAGAACCCTTTGGCGCCTTCGATGTCACCCTTTTCGTTCACCCTGCTGTTCGCGATCGCCGTACTCGCGATGGTCGTCACCAAGCTGTGGCTCGCGTCGCGGCAGATCCGCTTCGTCGCGGCGCACCGTAACGGCGTGCCCGCGCAGTTCAGCGCGACCATTCCGCTGACCGCCCACCAGCGCGCGGCCGACTATACGGTCGAGCGCACCCGGCTGACGATGCTCGAGATCGTCGTCAGTGCGGCCGTGCTGGTCGGCCTGACGCTGCTCGGCGGCGTCGGCGCGCTCGACACGCTGCTGACCGGCTGGCTCGGCCGCGGCTACGGGCAACAGGTCGCGCTCGTCGCCTCGGTGCTCGTGATCACCAGCGTGATCGACGTCCCGTTCGAGTACTACCGCCAGTTCGGGATCGAGCAGCGCTTCGGCTTCAACCGGATGACGAAGCGGCTGTTCTTCACCGATATGCTGAAAAACGCGCTGCTCGGCGCCGCGCTCGGCCTGCCGCTGCTGTTCGTCGTGCTGTGGCTGATGAACCAGGCCGGCAGCCTGTGGTGGCTGTGGACCTGGATCGTCTGGGTCGCGTTCCAGATGCTCGTCCTGCTGATCTACCCGACCTTCATCGCACCGATCTTCAACAAGTTCGAGCCGCTGAAGGACGACGCGCTGCGCTCGCGCATCGAGTCGCTGATGAAGCGCTGCGGCTTCGCGGCGAAGGGGCTGTTCGTGATGGACGGCAGCCGCCGCTCCGCGCACGGCAACGCGTACTTCACGGGCTTCGGCGCATCGAAGCGGATCGTGTTCTTCGACACGCTGCTCGCGCGCCTGTCCGGCCAGGAAATCGAGGCCGTGCTCGCGCACGAGCTCGGCCATTTCAAGCGCCGCCACGTGATGAAGCGGATGCTCGTGTCGTTCGTGCTGAGCCTCGTGCTGCTCGCGCTGCTCGGCTGGCTCGCACAGCGCACGTGGTTCTACACCGGGCTCGGCGTCATACCGTCGCTCGACACCAGCAACGCGGGCGCCGCGCTCGTGCTGTTCTTCCTCGCGATTCCGGTGTTCCTGTTCTTCGCGACGCCGTTCAGCAGCCTCACGTCGCGCAAGCACGAATTCGAGGCCGACGCGTTCGCGGCCAGCCAGACCGACGCGCAGGATCTCGTCAGCGCGCTCGTGAAGCTCTACGAGGACAACGCGTCGACGCTGACGCCCGACCCTGTCTACACGGCCTTCTACTACTCGCATCCGCCTGCGTCGCAGCGGATCGACCGCCTGCTGCAACACGCATGAGCCGCCCGACTTCCCGCAAGCCGGCCCCGCGCGCGTCGAATGCGCAACGGGTCGAAGGCCGCGTGATCGCGGCGCACGGGCGCCACTACATCGTCGCGCCCGACGACGGCGGCCCGATGCTGCAGTGCTTCCCGCGCGGCAAGAAGAGCGACATCGCGGTCGGCGACCGCGTCGTGTACGAACTCGCGTCGGCCGACCAGGGCGTGATCGTCGAGATCGGCGAACGGCGCAACCTGCTGTACCGCTCCGACCAGTTCAAGTCGAAGCTGTTCGCGGCCAACCTCGACCAGTTGCTGATCGTGCTCGCGACCGAGCCCTATTTCAGCGAGGACCTGCTCGGCCGCGCGCTGATCGCCGCCGAGGCGAACGAGCTGAAGCCGCTGGTCGTGCTGAACAAGATCGACGTCGAGGCCGCGCTGCCGGTCGCGCGCGAACGCCTCGCGCCGTACCGCGCGCTCGGCTACGACGTGCTCGAGCTGTCGGTGAAGGGTTCGCCGGACGACGCGCGCGCGCAACTGATGCCGCATCTCGCCGGGCACTCGACGATCCTGCTCGGCCAGTCCGGGATGGGCAAGTCGACGCTCGTGAACCTGCTCGTGCCCGACGCCGAAGCCGCCACGCGCGAGATTTCGGCCGCGCTCAACAGCGGCCGCCACACGACGACATTCACGCGCCTCTACCCGCTGGAAGGCGGCGGCGCACTGATCGACTCGCCGGGCTTCCAGGAATTCGGCCTCTACCACCTGACCGAAGGCCGCCTCGAGCGCGCATTTCCGGAGTTCCGGCCGCTGCTCGCGGACTGCCGTTTCTATAATTGTCATCATCTGCACGAGCCTGGCTGCGCGATTCTCGAGGCTGTCGCCGACGGTCGCATCGCGCCGACGCGGCATGCGCTGTACGCGCAGCTCGTGCACGAGGCGAGCCAGATCGTCCGCTGAGCGCGACACGCGCGCGGCGCCGGCCGGCATGCTGCAGGCCGGCCTTCACCGACAGGAGCCGCAATGCGCTTCAAGGCACCCGATCTCGCGACCGCGCAGCATTGGGCCAACGTGCTTCAGGTGGCCGGCGTCGGTTGCGAGCTGCACAACTGCTACGCGACGGGCGCGCTCGGCGGCCTGCCGGCCGATGCGTGCACGCCCGAGCTGTGGCTCGACGACGAACGCGACGACGCACTCGCCCGCAAGCTCCTCGACGCCGCGTCGCACGGCCCGTCGGCCGGCGCCGCGCCGTGGCGCTGCCGGCAGTGCGGCGAAGCGCTCGAAGCGCAATTCACCGCGTGCTGGCAATGCGGCGCCGTCCGCGACCCGCGCGACGACTGACCTCACAGCAAACAAGCCGGCATCGAGCCGGCCTGTTCTTTCATCGAATCCTGCACTGCGTCGTTACGACACCCAGACGGCGAGCGTCAGCATCAGCAGCAGGATCATCCACAGGATCACCGCGCGCCAGACGAGGCCGACTGCCGATTGCAGCGTACGCGGCGTGCAGTCATCACCGACCGTCAACGGACCGCTGTCGCCGACCGCCAGCGCATCGAGGCTCGACGGCTCCGCGAGCGGCCCAGCGAGACGTGCACCGAGCGCCCCGCTGCCGGCTGCGAGCAGCACGCCATCGTTCGGGTCGGGCCACTGGCGCGTGTGATTGCGCCACGCGTAGATCGCATCCTCGAAATTGCCGACGATCGCGAAACCGAGCGCGGTCAGTCGCGCGGGAATCCAGTCGATCACGAAGAACGCGCGCTGCGCGAACGTCGAGAACGCGGCCGTGCGATCGTCGCCCGGCGTCGACCAGCTGCGTGCGAGGTATTCGGAAATCCTGTACAGCACGGCGCCGGCCGGACCGATCGGCAGCACATACCAGAAGAACACGCCGAACACGTGGCGATGCGATGCGACAACCGCGTGAATCAGCGTATGGCGGACGATTTCGCCGACCGGCATGTCGACCGTGTCGATGCCCGTCCACTCGTGGAGGATTTCGCGCGCACGCGGCACGTCGTCGTTGTTGAGCGCGAGGTGGATATCGGTGAAGTAATGGCTGAACTGGCGGAAGCCGAGCGTGAAATACACGACGGCGACGTTCCACAGGAACGCGAGCACGAAGCTCACCTTGTACAGCAGGAAATAGATCAGCGCGACGATCAGCACCCACGGCAGCACGACCGCGAGCCATGCGAGGATGCCGTGCTTCTGCTTGCCGGCGTCGAGCCCATGCGCAACGGTTTCCGCATGAAACTGGAACAGCGCAAACACCGGATTGCTCGGTGATAACGCGCGGACCTGCTCGATGATGAGGGCGAGGAGAACCGAAAAGAAAGTCATGCGTGGCGCCGTCTTCGGAGTTATGTCATTTTTTGCATAACGATAGCACAGCGTAAGCCCCGCATGGCTGCCGGCGCGGTCGCCCGCCGGCCGGCCGCGCGCGCCGGCCGGTGCGTGCGCCTAGCCGGCGGCCAAGAAGCGGTAGAGATTGCGAAACATGGCGGCAGTTGCGCCCCAGATGAAGTAATGCCCGCCCGGTTCGCCATTCGGATAAGGCATCGCAAAAAAACGACGCTCGCCGCCTTCCCAGCGGAACACACGGACCTGATGGTTCGCGGGATTCATCAGGAACGCGAGCGGCACTTCGAAAATCTCGGCGACTTCGAACGTATCGGCCTGCACGGTGAACGGCGGATGCACGAGGCCGACCACCGGCGTCACGCAGAAGCCCGTGCCGGTCAGGTAGTCGGGCAGCGCACCGAGGATCTCGACGCGTTCGTCGGCCAGCCCGATCTCTTCCTTCGCCTCGCGCAACGCAGTGGCCGTTGCATCGCGATCGAACGCCTCGCGACGACCGCCGGGAAAGCTGATCTGCCCGGCGTGGTCGTTCAGGTGATCGGCGCGCAGGGTCAGCAGGACAGTCAGGCCCGCCTCGCGGACGACGAGCGGCATGAGGACGGCCGCACTACGCGGATCGACGCCTTCCTGCAGCCTCGCCTCGCCGGGCTCGACGCTCCATTCGAGCGTGCGCGCGAAACGTTCGCGCAAGCCGGACGGCGTCATCAGCCGGGGATCGATGACAGGCAGGCCGGCACCGGTGCCTTCGACCGGCAGGACTTCGGGATCGATGATGGGGCGGCGATTCAATGGGGCTCTCGAGTTCGTGTCGTATCGAGCATATTGTCGCGCCAGAATGAAAAAAGCACCCGGGTGGGTGCTTTTTCCTTACAGCTCTTACTCTTGGGAAGCTGCTGCGGCGCGATCCTTCGACACCAGCTTTTCCTTGATACGAGCCGACTTGCCCGAACGCTCGCGCAGGTAGTACAGCTTCGCACGACGCACATCGCCGCGACGCTTCACGACGATGCTTGCCAGCAGCGGCGAGTACGTCTGGAACGTACGCTCGACGCCTTCGCCCGACGAGATCTTGCGAACGATGAAGTTCGAGTTCAGACCACGGCTGCGAATCGCGATCACGACGCCTTCGTAAGCCTGAACGCGCTTGCGGTTACCTTCAACCACGTTCACGTTCACGATCACCGTGTCGCCCGGGGCGAAATCGGGGATCGTCTTGCCGGCGAGCGCGCGCTCGATCTCTTCCTGCTCAAGTTTTGCGATCAGATTCATTACTGACTCCTTATGCCATCGTGTCGGCGTTGGTACCCGCCTGCTTCCAGGCCTGGCCCCGATAGAGGATGGATTCACATCAGGCGCCGCACACGCATGTACGGCACCGCCAATTCCCGCCCGCGCAGCCGCCTCAGGAGGCGTCCTTCGCTTCGCGTGCGAGGTTCGCAAGCCACGCCTCGTCGGCCCGGCTCAACAACTTCTCGCGGCGCGCCCGGACGATCAGGTCCGGCCGCTTCCGCAACGTATTCCTCAATGCTTCCTGGCGCCGCCACCGCTCGATCTCGGCATGATGCCCGCCGAGCAGCACGTCCGGCACGCGCATGCCGTCGTATTCCTCGGGACGCGTGTAGTGCGGACAATCGAGCAGCCCGTCGGCGAAGCTGTCCTGCACGGCCGACAGCGAATCGTTCAGCACGCCGGGCAGCAACCGCACGACCGCGTCCATCATCGCCATCGCCGGCAGTTCGCCGCCCGACAGGACGAAATCGCCGAGGCTGATTTCCTCGTCGACGCACCGGTCGAGCAGACGCTGGTCGATCGCTTCGTAGCGGCCGCACAGCACGACCACGCCCGGCTCCTGCGCCATCCGCACCGCACGATCGTGCGTGAGCGGTGCGCCCTGCGGCGACATCATCACGACACGCGTGCTCGCGATGCCCTGCTCCGCCTGCGCCGCTTTCGCAGCGTCAATGGCGGCTTCGAGCGGCTTCGCCAGCATCACCATGCCCGGACCGCCGCCGTACGGACGATCATCGACCGTGCGGTAGTTGTCCGTCGTGAAATCACGCGGGTTCCAGGTGCGCAGCCCGAAGCGCCCCTGCTTGACGGCCCGGCTGGTGATTCCCCAGTCGGTCAGTGCACGGAACATCTCGGGAAAGAGCGTGACGACGTCGAACTGCACCGCGCTCTCGGTAACCTGGTTCATTTCAGTAATCGGCTTCCCAGTCGACGACGATACGACGCGCCGCCTGATCCACCGTTTTGACGTATACGCCGACAAACGGGATCAACCGCTCGTCGGTGGTCGGCTGACCGTCTTTGCCGGTCGCCGGATACTCGACACGCATGATCGAATGCACGCCGTTGTCGATCATCCCGCTCACCTTCCCGAGTGCCACCGATTGCTCGTTGACGACATCGAGACCGATCAGGTCGACCCAATAGAATTCGTCCGCGGCCAATGCCGGGAAATCTTCCCGGCGCACGAACACGCGAAAGCCGCGCATCGCGAGCGCGGCATCGCGGTCGCTGACGCCCGCGGGTTGCGCAACGACAGTGTCGCTGTGCGTCTTCGACTGCATGATGCGGACGGAAAGCCGCTCCGCACCGCGTTCCAGCCACCAGCGACGCGCGTTGAGCAACGCATCGCCGCCGCGACCGGCGTCGGCATGCGTCGCCACCTTGACCCAGCCCTTCAGGCCGTAGGCGTCGACTACCGCCCCGACCTCGACTGCATCGTCGGGCCAGGCTTGCGTCGCTTCGAGACCACCTTGCTCGGCAGCCTCACCGGCGCCCGCGACAGCGTCGCGCTCGACCGGCTTGCGGACGAATGCGCCGAATGACGCACGCCCGCGCCTTGCATTACCGGAATCGTGACCCGCCATCAATGCACCTCACAGCCGGCACGACCGGCACACCGTGCCATGTCAGGCAGCCGGTTGCGCCTTTTGCGCTTCCTTCACGAGACGCTGGACGGTCGGCGACAGTTGCGCGCCAACACCTTGCCAGTACGTCAGGCGATCCTGAGCGATACGCAGCGATTCGCCCTTCGTGGCGACCGGGTTGTAGAAGCCGACGCGCTCGATGAAGCGGCCGTCACGACGGTTGCGCGAATCGGTAGCGACGATGTTGTAGAACGGGCGCTTCTTCGAGCCGCCACGAGCCAGACGGATGATAACCATATGATGTCCTTCGGAAAACCGGGTTCGAAACTACTGAAACACGCGATTATAGCCGGAAACCAGAGGTACAACAAACACTTACGCGCAAATAATCCGCGGGCGGCCTGTCGGGCGGGCATACAATCGTCGCGTCCAGGACGTTTCCCACCGTCATGCCGCCCTTTCGCGCCCCCTCGACGCGCCGCGCGCGGCGCCGTTTCACGGCGCTGCTTGCCGGCCTTGCCTGCCTCGCGTCCGCACCGGTGTTTGCCGCATCGTTGCCGGTGAGCGAACTCGTCGTACCGCCCGGCTTCCACGTGGAAGTCCTGACCGACGCGGTACCGACCGCGCGCGAAATGGCCTGGTCGCCGCGCGGCATCCTGTATGTCGGTACGCGGGAAGGCCGCGTGCATGCGTTCGTGATGCACGAGGGCCGGATCAGCGCACGCCATGTGATCGCATCCGGGCTCGACATGCCCGTCGGCGTCGCCTACCGCGACGGCGCCCTCTATATATCCGCCGTCTCGCGCATCCTGCGCGTCGATCATGTCGACGACCGGCTCGCCAAGCCGCCGGCCCCCGCCGTCGTGACCGACGCGCTGCCGACCGAACACCATCACGGCTGGAAATTCATCGCGTTCGGCCCCGACGGCAAGCTGTACGTGCCGACCGGCGCACCGTGCAATGTCTGCCTCGCCGATCGCAACCGCTACGCGATCATCGCGCGCATGAAGACGGACGGCAGCGGAAGCGAGGTGGTGGCGCGCGGCGTGCGCAATACGGTCGGCTTCGCATGGCATCCCGATTCGGGCGAGCTGTGGTTTACCGACAACGGGCGCGACATGATGGGCGACGACGTTCCCGACGACAAGCTGAATCGCGCCCCGCGCGCCGGCCTCGACTTCGGCTTTCCTTATTGTCATGGTGGCGATACGCCCGACCCCGAATTCGGCAGCGCCGACGCGTGCCGCCGCTACGTACCGCCCGTCTTGAAACTCGGTGCACACGTTGCCGCGCTCGGCATGCGCTTCTATACCGGACCGATGTTTCCGGCGTCGTATCGCAATAATGTGTTCATTGCCGAACACGGCTCGTGGAACCGCAGCACGAGGGTCGGCTACCGCGTCATGCGCGTGGTCGTGTCGGCGGACGGCAGCCAGGCGCGCCAGACGCCGTTCGTCACGGGGTGGCTGCGACCCGACGGCACGGTATGGGGACGCCCGGCCGACGTGCTGCCGCTGCCGGACGGCTCGCTGCTCGTCAGCGACGATTACGCCGGCGCCATCTACCGCGTGACCTATGCGGCGCCTTGACGCATGCAAGGGGTGACCGGGCCCGACCGGGCATCGTAGAATGCGTGCCGGGCCGCGCGCCCGCGCCGGCCCGCCGGCCGCCCACGCCAACGACAACACGCCGCCATCCATGTCCAGCAGCACCGCACCGTCCCGCCGCTTCCGCTCCAAGACGCTCACTGCCGCCCTCGCGTTCCTGTTCGGATCGCTCGGCGCGCACCGCTTCTATCTGTACGGCTTTCGCGACGTGTACGGTTGGGCACACCTGCTCGCGACGCTCGTCGGCATCCCGGGCTTCCTTTTGCTCGCGGCAACCCAGCGCACTGCCGGCCTCGGATGGTGGCTCGCGGTACCCGGCGCGATCTCGCTGCTGGCGGCGTTCCTCGCCGCGCTCGTCTATGGGCTGCGCCCCGACGAGAAATGGGATGCGCAATTCAACGCGGACACCGGCAAGCACAGCCAATCGGGCTGGACCGTGATCTTCGTGGTGATCTTCTCGCTGCTGATCGGCGCGTTCCTGCTGATGACGGCACTCGCGCTGTCGTTCCAGACGTATTTCGAATCGCAGGTCGAGGCCGCGAAGCAGATTTCGCAGTAAGCACGACGAACGCGACACCGGCGCGCATCGCCCGGTGCCGACACGCGGCGGCCCTGCGCGTCAGAACAGGTTCAACTGCAGGTCGTCGCGCGGCTTCGCGCCGGCCGCACGCACGGCAACACGCGGTGCAGGCACGATCGTAGCCGGCGCGCCGCGAAACCGCGACAGATCGAGAATGCCGTTCGTGCGCTCGTTCAGCCCGAGCCGCTTGACGGCCTGGCGAAAGCGCTGCCGCAACAGGTCGGCCCAGATCCCCTCGCCCTTCATCCGTTTCGAGAAATCCGAGTCGTAGTCCTTGCCGCCGCGCATGTCGCGCACGCGATTCATCACGCGCTCCGCACGGTCGGGAAAATGCGCGGCAAGCCAGTTCTTGAACAGCGGCGCGACCTCCCACGGTAGCCGCAGGATGATGTAGCTCGCATGCGTCGCACCGGCTTCCGCGCACGCTTCGAGCACGCGCTCCATGTCGGGCTCGGTCACGAACGGAATCACCGGCGCAATGCTCACGCCGACCGGCACGCCTGCCTCGCGCAGCGCGCGGATCGTGCGCAACCGCCGCGCCGGCGTGGCCGCGCGCGGCTCGAGCGTGCGCGAGAGATCGGCGTCGAGTGTCGTGATCGTGACCGCTGCCATCACCTGCCCGCGCTCGGCCATCGGTGCGAGCAGGTCGAGATCGCGCTCGATCAGCGACGATTTCGTGATCGCCGCAAACGGCAGCCCGCGATCGTGCATCACCTGGATCACGCTGCGCGTGATGCGCAGGTCGCGCTCGACCGGCTGGTATGCGTCGGTATTGACGCCGAGCGCGATCGGCTCCGGCACGTAGCGCTTGCGCGAAATCTCGCGCTCGAGCAGCTCGGCCGCGTTGACCTTCGCGTAGATTCGGCTTTCGAAATCGAGCCCCGGCGACAGGCCGAGATAGCTGTGCGTCGGCCGCGCGAAGCAGTAGATGCAACCGTGCTCGCAGCCGCGATACGGATTGAGCGATACGCTGAACGGAATATCGGGTGACTGGTTATGCGTCAGGATGCTCTTCGCGCGCTCTTCGAACACCTGCGTGCGCAGCGGTGCGGGAAAGTCGTCATCGTCGGACTCGTGCGTCCAGCCGTCGTCGACCGCTTCGCGCTGCACGATTTCATACCGCCCCTGCAGATTGTCGACCGCCCCACGCCCCTTGCGGGGCACGGGCGGCGCTACCGGAAATTCGTTGTCGGATCGATCGTCCATGTACCCACCCATTCGCCTGCGCCCAATACTGTACATTTATACAGTATTGGGCGCAGCATGCCAAGGGCGGGATAAGGGGCCCGACAACGGGCCGCCTGCGCGTCACTCGCCGACGGCGATCGTCAGCGTCTCCTTGATTTCTTCCATCACGACGTAGCTCTTCGACTGCACGGCGCCCGGCAACTGCAGCAGGATGTCGCCGAGCAGCTTCCGGTAGTCGGCCATCTCGCCGATCCGCGCCTTGATCAGGTAGTCGAAATCGCCGGACACGAGATGGCATTCGAGCACCTCGTCGATCTTCATCACTTCCCGCCGGAACTGCTCGAACATGTTGCCGCCCTTGTGGCCGAGCGTGATCTCGACGAATACCAGCAGCGCGGCATCCAGCTGATGCGGGTCGACCCGCGCGTGATAGCCGGTGATCACGCCGTCGCGCTCCATGCGCCGCACGCGCTCGATGCACGGCGTGACGGTCAGTCCGACCTGTTCCGCGAGGTCTTTCATCGCCATCCGGCCGTCGTCCTGGAGCAGTTTCAGGATGCGCCGGTCGAGCTTGTCGAGCGAGCGTACGGGCTGACGTTGCGTTCTCATTTGTTTATGCTGAAAACCTGAAAAATACGATAACAAAACCTACACATTCGACAATACCATAGCGCAAAAAACTAGATCAGCTAGAGGTTACACGGAGCCGCACATGCGCCCGGCCTCGAACTGGTCCCTTCCATCTGGAGCAGCTATGCGAGTCGTCATTCTGGGCAGTGGTGTAGTGGGCGTGGCAAGCGCGTATTACCTCGCACGCGCCGGCCATGAAGTCACGGTGATCGACCGGGAAGCCGGCCCGGCGCTCGAGACGAGCTTCGCGAATGCAGGCCAGATCTCGCCCGGCTATGCCGCGCCTTGGGCCGCGCCCGGCGTGCCGCTGAAGGCCGTCAAGTGGATGTTCGAAAAGCATGCGCCGCTCGCGATCCGCCTCGACGGCACGCGCTTCCAGCTCCAGTGGATGTATCAGATGCTGCGCAACTGCACGGCCGAGCGCTATGCAGTCAACAAGGGCCGCATGGTCCGCCTCGCCGAATACAGCCGCGACTGCCTGCAGGCGCTGCGCGCCGATACTGGCATCGAATACGAAGGCCGCACGGGCGGCACGCTGCAACTGTTCCGCACGCAGCAGCAGCTCGATGGCGCGGCCAAGGACATCGCCGTGCTGCAGGAAGCGAACGTGCCGTTCGAACTGCTGTCGCCGGCCGAACTGAAAAACGCCGAACCGGCGCTTGCAGCCGTCTCGCACAAGCTGACGGGCGGCCTGCGCCTGCCGGGCGACGAAACCGGCGATTGCCAGCTGTTCACGACACGCCTCGCGGCGCTCGCCGAATCGCTCGGCGTCAAGTTCCGCTACAACACGCCGATCGACGCGCTCGCGATCGCGGGCGGCAAGATCGCCGGCGTGCAGTGCGGCATCGAGACGGTGCGCGCGGATGCATACGTCGTCGCGCTCGGCTCGTATTCGACGAACTTCATCTCGAACCTGATGAAGATCCCCGTCTATCCGCTGAAGGGCTATTCGATCACTGCGCCAATCGTCGACGAAGCGGCCGCGCCCGTGTCGACCGTGCTCGACGAGACCTACAAGATCGCGATCACGCGCTTCGACCAGCGCATCCGTGTCGGCGGCATGGCGGAAATCGTCGGCTTCGACAAGAAGCTGCGCGCCGCGCGCCGCGAAACGCTCGAAATGTGCGTGAACGACCTGTTCCCCGGCGGCGGCGACACGTCGAAGGCCACGTTCTGGACGGGCCTGCGCCCGATGACGCCGGACGGCACGCCGATCGTCGGCCGTACGCCGGTGTCGAACCTGTTCCTGAACACCGGCCACGGCACGCTCGGCTGGACGATGTCGTGCGGCTCGGGTCAGTTGCTCGCCGACCTGATCTCGGGCAAGATGCCTGCGATCCAGGCCGACGACCTGTCGGTGCATCGCTACCTGAAGGACGTGGCCGGCCAGACGCGCCCGGCCTACGCGTAAGCCGCGACGGCCTGCCTCGACGCAAGTTCGTCACCGGCAAAAGGAAAGGCGCCCCGAGGGGCGCCTTTTTCATTGCGTCGATCGCGTTGCGCACGATCAGAACGGAGCTTCCGTCAACGCGAGCACGCTCTCGTTGCCCTTCGCACCGACGATCGACGCTTCGAGCGCACCGGCCCGCACGATCCTGGTGCGGCGCCCGCTTCTCTCTTCCCCCATCTGTCGATGGCGCAAAAAAAGGGGCGCTCGTCGCGCCCCTTTTTCCACATGCTTAATGCTGAAGCATCTCGCGTCAGCCGAGCTCGCTCACGAGCTCCGGCACGAGCGCGAACAGATCGCCGACGAGGCCGTAGTCGGCCACGCTGAAGATCGGCGCTTCCGGATCCTTGTTGATCGCGACGATCACCTTCGAATCCTTCATGCCGGCCAGATGCTGGATCGCACCCGAGATGCCGACCGCGATGTACAGCTGCGGTGCGACGATCTTGCCGGTCTGGCCGACCTGGTAGTCGTTCGGCACGTAGCCGGCGTCGACTGCCGCGCGCGAGGCGCCGAGCGCTGCCGACAGCTTGTCGGCCAGCGGCTCCAGCACCTTCGTGTAGTTCTCGCCGCTGCCCAGGCCACGGCCGCCCGACACGATGATGCTCGCCGACGTCAGTTCCGGACGGTCCAGCTTCGTCACTTCACGGCTCACGAACTGCGACTTGCCGGCGTCTGCCGCGGCTTCGATCTTGTCGACCGATGCGCTGCCGCCTTCCGCTGCCACCGGATCGAAACCCGTCGCACGCACCGTGATGACCTTGATCGGGTCGCTCGACTGCACCGTCGCGATCGCGTTGCCCGCGTAGATCGGGCGCTCGAACGTATCGGCCGAATCGACCGCCGTGATGTCCGAGATCTGCGCGACGTCCAGCTTCGCGGCGATACGCGGTGCGATGTTCTTGCCGTAGGCGGTCGCCGGCGCGAGGATGTGCGAGTAGTCCTTCGCGATGTTCAGCGCGGTCGCCTCGACGTTTTCCGCCAGGCCTTCGGCCAGTTGCGGCGCATCGGCCAGCAGCACCTTCGACACACCTGCGATCTTCGCCGCTGCATCTGCAGCCGCCTGCGCGTTGTGGCCCGCGACCAGCACGTGGATGTCGCCACCGATCTTCGCGGCCGCCGCCACCGTGTTCAGCGTCGCGGCCTTGATCGACGCGTTGTCGTGTTCTGCAATCACCAGAATCGTCATTTCTTTGCGCTCCCTCTTACAGCACCTTGGCTTCGGTCTTCAGCTTCTCGACCAGCGTCTTCACGTCCGGCACCTTCACGCCGGCTGCGCGCTTCGGCGGCTCGACCACCTTCAGCGTCTTCAGGCGCGGCGCGACGTCCACACCGAGGTCTTCCGGCTTCACGGTTTCCAGCGGCTTCTTCTTCGCCTTCATGATGTTCGGCAGCGTCACGTAGCGCGGCTCGTTCAGGCGCAGGTCGGTCGTCACGACCGCCGGCAGCGTCAGCGACAGCGTTTCCGCGCCGCCGTCGACTTCACGCGCGACCGTTGCCTTGCCGTCGGCCACCGTCACCTTCGACGCGAACGTCGCTTGCGGGAGACCTGCCAGCGCGGCCAGCATCTGGCCCGTCTGGTTCGAATCGTCGTCGATCGCCTGCTTGCCGAGAATCACCAGCTGCGGCTGCTCCTTGTCGACCAGCGCCTTCAGGATCTTCGCGACTGCCAGCGGCTCGACGCTGTCGTTCGACTCGACGAGGATCGCGCGATCCGCGCCGATCGCCAGCGCCGTGCGCAGCGTTTCCTGCGCTTGCGTCACGCCCACCGACACCGCGATCACTTCGGTCGCGACGCCCGCTTCCTTCAGGCGCACGGCTTCTTCAACGGCGATTTCGTCGAACGGGTTCATCGACATCTTCACGTTCGCGATGTCGACGCCCGTGTTGTCCGACTTCACGCGAACCTTCACGTTGTAATCGACCACTCTTTTCACTGGCACCAGGATTTTCATGCACACGCTCCAAAGTTACGAATACGACCAGAGGCCATTTTATAGCGAGGCCTCATGACTGCGCGGCCAAGCGGACCCAACCATCGTGGCTGTCGAGGATACCGCTTCTTGGCGACGCGCCAATGATAGCGAACGATCGTTCTATTTTAAAAGAGAAAAAACCCGGACGCAAAGCCCGGGTTTTCGATCATCGACTCTAATCCCGCCGGGCGCCCGTCCTCCGCCCGTTACCAGGCGGCGATGACCGCACCACCGAACTTGCCTTCGATGAACTGTTTCACGTCGGCCGAATGGTAGGCCGCGATCAGCTTCGCGACCCACGGCTTGTTGCGGTCCGCCTCGCGAATCGCGAGGATGTTCGCGTACGGGCCGTTCGGGCCCTCGATCGCGATTGCGTCCTGCTTCGGTTTCAACCCCGCTTCCATCGCGTAGTTGGTGTTGATCGCGGCCGCGTCGACGTCGCCGAGCGAGCGCGGGATCTGCGCCGCATCGAGTTCGACGATCTTCAGCTTGCGCGGATTGTCGACGATATCGAGCGGCGTTGCCTTCAGCCCCACATCCGCGCGCAGCTTCAGCAGGCCCTGTTTCTGCAGCAACAGCAACGCGCGACCGCCGTTGGTCGGATCGTTCGGCACCGCGACGCGCGCGCCCGGCTTCAATTCGGCCAGCGTCTTCACGCGCTTCGAATAGATGCCCATCGGGAACGTCACGGTATCCGCGACCTTGAGCAGCTTGTAGCCGCGATCCTTCACCTGCGCCTGCAGATACGGATCGTGCTGGTAGCTGTTCGCGTCGAGGTCGCCCGATGCGAGCGCGGCGTTCGGCTGCACGTAATCGGAGAATTCGACGATGCGGATCTCGAGACCATCCTTCGCCGCGACCTTCTTCACCACTTCCATGATCTGCGCGTGCGGGCCGCCCGTCACGCCCACCTTGATGGTTTCGGCCTGCGCGTGCGCGCCCGCGAACAGCGTAGCCGCACCCAGTGCCGCCACGAATTTCAGCATGAAGCGTCGTTGCATCGTGTCTCCCCTAACGGATCAGTTTCGTCTTATTTGTGGCTCAGCCGGCGCACGAGCCAGTCGCCGAACGATTGTACGATCTGCACGAACACGATCAGGATCGCGACGACCGTCCACATCACTTCCGGCAGATAGCGCTGGTAACCGTAGCGGATCCCGAGATCGCCGAGCCCGCCGCCGCCGATCGCGCCCGCCATCGCCGAATAGCCGACCAGCGACACGAACGTGATCGTCAGGCCCGCGACGATGCCCGGCAGCGACTCGGGCAGCAGCACCTTGAACACGATCTGCGACGTCGTCGCACCCATCGATTGCGCGGCCTCGATCAGCCCGCGGTCGACTTCGCGCAACGCCGTCTCGACGAGACGCGCGATGAATGGCGCGGCCGCAAGCGTCAGCGGCACGACCGCCGCGGCCGTGCCGATCGACGAACCGGTGACGAGACGCGTAAACGGAATCACCGCGACCAGCAGGATGATGAACGGCGTCGAGCGGACGGCATTCACGATGCCGCCGAGCACGCGATTCACCGCGAGGTTCTGCAGCACGCCCTGGCGGTCGGTCAGGTAGAGCAGCACGCCGAGCGGCAGGCCGACGAGCGCGCCAACCGCCCCGGAGATGCCGACCATGATCAGCGTCTCCCAGAACGACTGCACGAACATATCGAACATCTCACTCAACATACGAAAGCTCCTCTACCACCACACCTTGCTCGCGCAGGAACGCGAGCGCCTGTCCGACCTTGCCCGGCTCGCCGCCCGCGAGCACCGCCAGCGAACCGAATGCCTGCCCCTGGATCTCGTCGATCTGGCCGTGCAGGATGTTGAAATCGAGTTCGTACCGTCGGATCGTCTCCGACAGGATCGGCTGGTCGACGCCCGAGCCCGTAAACGCGAGCCGCAGCAGATGCCCGCGCCCCGTCTTCAGCCGTTCGGCCACACGCGCCTTCAGCGCGGGCGGCAGTTCCTGCGCGATCACGTCGCCGATCAGCGCGCGCGTCACTTCGTGATGCGGCTGCAGGAACACGTCGATCACGCGGCCTTCCTCGACCACGCGCCCGGCATCGAGCACCGCGACGCGATCGCAGACCTGCTTGATCACTTCCATCTGGTGCGTGATCAGCACGATCGTCAGGCCGAGCTCGCGATTGATGCGCTTCAGCAGATCGAGGATCGAACGCGTGGTTTCGGGATCGAGCGCGGACGTCGCTTCGTCCGACAGCAGCACCTTCGGCTGGCTCGCGAGCGCGCGCGCAATGCCGACGCGCTGCTTCTGCCCGCCGCTGATCTGCGACGGATAGCGATCCTTCTGCGCGGACAACCCGACGAGGTCGAGCAGCGGCAGCACGGCGGCCTCGATCTCGGCGCGGCTCGCGCCGGCCAGCTCGAGCGGCAGCGCGACGTTGTCGAACACCGTGCGCGACGACAGCAGGTTGAAGTGCTGGAAGATCATGCCGATCTCGCGGCGCGCCTCGCGCAGTGCGCCCGCCGGCAGCAGCGTGAGATCGCGCCCGCCGACGACGACGTTGCCTTCGGTCGGCCGCGTGAGCAGGTTGATGGTGCGCACGAGCGTGCTCTTGCCGGCGCCGCTTCGGCCGATGATGCCGAACACCTCGCCCTGCGGAATCGTCAGGTTGACGTTGTGCAACGCGTCGACCCAACCGCCGGGGCCGGGGAAACGCTGCGAAAGATTGCGTAATTCGATCATGTAAACAGAACGGCGGCCGGCCGGCGAGTTGGCCCGCCAGTCGGCCGCCGATGCATCTGGAATAGCCGGCGATTTTACCGCAAACCCCTCATTCCCCTTAATAATCGATTTCGATCTTTTCATAACTGCACGAAATTAGAGGAGCACCGCTGGGCCGCCGCGCGCAGGCCGCGACTATGATCCGGAACACGTATGCCAACGAACAGGGGACACGCCAGATGACCGCCACCACCACGCCGGCCGCCGCGCCTGCCACCGCCGGCGCCGCGCCGTCGCCGCCCGCACCGAAAATGGGCCGGCTGCGTACCGCGGACGGGCTCGAGCTGGCGTCGTACCGCTGGCCTGCCGGCGACGGCACGGCGCCGCCGCGTGCGACGATCGCGCTCGTACACGGCCTCGCCGAACACGCGGGCCGCTATGCCGCGCTCGCCGGCCGGCTGAACGCGGCCGGCATCGACGTGCTCGCGATCGATCTGCGCGGGCATGGCCAGTCGCCCGGCAAGCGCGTATGGGTCGAGCGTTTCGACGGCTACCTGAACGATGCGGAGGCGCTGGTCGCCGAAGCCGCGCGCGGCAATTCGCCGCTGTTCCTGATGGGGCACAGCATGGGCGGCGCGGTCGCGGCGCTCTACGCGATCGAGCGCGCGCCGGCCCGCGGCCAGGCGCTGACGGGCCTCGTGCTGTCAAGCCCGGCGCTCGCGCCGGGGCGCGACGTGCCGCGCTGGATGCTCGCGGTCAGCCGCATCATCAGCCGCATATGGCCGACCTTCCCCGCGATCAGGATCGATGCGGCGCTGCTGTCGCGCGACCCGGCCATCGTCGCGGCCAACCGCGCCGATCCGCTCGTGCATCACGGCGCGGTGCCCGCGCGCACCGGTGCGGAGATTCTCGACGCGATGGCGCGCATCGAAAGCGGCCGCGGCGCGCTGCGCGTGCCGGTGCTCGTCTATCACGGCACCGAGGACAAGTTGACCGAACCCGACGGCAGCCGCGCGTTCGGCGCGCGCGTCGGCTCGCCCGATCGTACGCTGACGCTATACGAGGGCGGTTTCCACGAAACGATGAACGATCTCGACCGCGATCGCGTGATCGACGCGCTGATCGCGTGGATTCACGCGCGCGTGCCGGCACGCTGAGCGCGCCCGGCACGGCCTGCTGGCCGGGAATCAGATACCGGCCAGCACGCGCAGGTGCGCGACGACGCTGCGCCCGAGGGCGGACAGGTTGTAGCCGCCCTCGAGGCAGCTCACGATGCGGCCCTGCGCATGCCGGCGCGCCACGTCGACGATCTGCGCGGTCAGCCATTCGAAGTCGGCCTCGACGAGCCCGAGATTGCCGATGTCGTCCTCGCGATGCGCATCGAAGCCAGCCGACACGAACAGCATCTGCGGCTTGAATGCGTCGAGGCGCGGCAGCCAGAACATGTCGACGGCTTCGCGAATCGCCATCCCGTTGCTGCGCGCGGGCATCGGCAGGTTGACCATGTTCGGCGCCTGGTGGTCGACGCCCGAGAACGGGTACAGCGGATGCTGGAAAAAGCTGCACATCAGCACGCGCTCGTCGTTCGCGAACGCGGCCTCGGTGCCGTTGCCGTGGTGCACGTCGAAATCGATGATCGCGACACGCTCGAGACCGTGCACGTCGAGCGCATGCCGCGCGGCGATCGCGACGTTGTTGAAGAAGCAGAAGCCCATCGCACGTGCGGGCTCCGCATGGTGACCGGGCGGACGCACGCCGCAGAACGCATTCGCATAGCGGCCCTCGATCACCGCGTCGGTCGCCGCGATCGCGGCGCCGGCCGCGCGCAGTGCCGCGCGCCACGTGTCGCGATTCATCAGCGTATCGGGATCGATCTCGACGTAGCCGTCGACCGGCGTCATGCTCCGGATGTAGTCGATGTGCGCCTGCGTATGCACGCGGCCCAGCGCGACCTCGCTCGCGAACGGCGCGGTTTCGTGCACGATCAGGTCATCGATGCGGCTCGCAATCAGCTGATCCTGGATCGCCGACAGGCGGGCCGGGCATTCCGGATGCCATTCCCCCATCTCGTGCAGCATGCAGTCGGGGTGCGTATAGAAAGCGGTTGCCATAAGCTGTCATCGGCGGCGCACGGTGCGCCGCAGGTCTCCATCAATGATGTCCGTCGTCTGCCGCGAATTCGCCGCTAACTTACCACAACGGTGGCCCGCCACGCCCCGGCGCGCGGGATCCGTCGGGTATACTGCGCCGAACACCATCGCCCTGTCCGCCCGCTTCGACATGAATTCCAGCAAGCCTGCCGTCCTCCTCTCCGCGCTGTTCCGTGTTCGCGTGCCGCTCGTCGTCGCCGCTGTCGTCGCGGCCCTCGGCACCGCGCCTGCCGGCGCGCAGACGCAGCCGGCGAAGCCCGCCGGCAAGCTCGTCGCTCAGGCCGAACCGCAGCAGCCGGCGCCGCAAGGCCAGACCTTCGAAGAGGAAATCGTTCCGCAGCGTTACGCGAACAACGCGAAGGTCGACGCCTTCATCGACGACATGGTGAGCCGCAACGGCTTTGACGCCGCCAGCCTGCATGCGCTGTTCTCGCGCATCAGCTACTCGGCGACGGCCGTCAAGCTCGTGAAGCCGGCCGCGTCGCCGACGGTCAAGAACTGGCGCGTCTATCGCTCGCGCTTCATCGAGCCGATCCGCATCAACGCGGGCGTGAAGTTCTGGAAGGCGAACCAGGCAACGCTGCAGCGCGCGTCCGAACAGTTCGGCGTGCCGCCCGAGGTGATCGTCGGCATCATCGGCGTCGAGACGATCTACGGCCGCTACATGGGCAACTTCCGCGTGCTCGACGCGCTGACGACGCTCACGTTCGACTATCCGGACACGCCGAATCGCGACAGCCGCCAGGCCACGTTCCGCAAGAACCTCGAGGACTTCCTGGTCTGGACCCGCGACAACCAGCTCGACCCGACCACCGTGCTCGGCTCGTATACGGGCGCGATCGGGATCCCGCAGTTCCTGCCGAGCAGCATCCGCGAATATGCGGTCGACTTCGACGGCACGGGCCACGTCGATCTGCGCAGCAGTCCTGTCGATGCGATCGGCAGCGTCGCGAACTACCTGAAGCAGCACGGCTGGGAAACCGACCGGCCGGTGGTCTGGCAGATCACGCCCGATACGGGCAGCCTGGGCATCGCACAGGCCGCCGCCGACGGCCAGCCCGAACCGCACTGGGCGCTGTCGCAACTGATGCGCGCGGGCATGACGCTGAACGAGCCGACGGTCAACATCACGACTGAAGCCGGCACGCCGGTGACCGTGGTCGACCTGCCGTCGCCGGGGCGCGCGACCGAATACATGCTCGGCCTGAAGAATTTCTATGTGCTGACGCGCTACAACCGCAGCTTCTTCTACGCGCTCACCGTGTACCAGCTCGGCGAAGCCGTGAAGGCGCAGATGGAGGCGAGCGGCGCGCTGAAGCCGGCCGCCACCGACGACGCGCAATCGCAGTAGGATCTGCCCGCCCAAAGAAAAAGCGCCGCACACAACAAGCGGCGCTTTTTTATTGCCGGCGCGCTGCGCACGCCAACCCATGTTCAGGCGGGGAACACGCCCGTGGACAAATAGCGGTCGCCGCGATCGCAGATGATGAACACGATCGTCGCGTTCTCGACCTGACGCGCGATGCGCATCGCGACTTCGCACGCGCCGCCCGACGAAATGCCCGCGAAGATGCCTTCGACCGCCGCCAGCCGGCGCGTCATCGTTTCCGACGCAGCCTGGCTCACGCTCTCGACACGGTCGACGCGGCTGCGATCGAAGATCGTCGGCATGTACGCTTCCGGCCATTTGCGGATGCCCGGAATGCGCGAGCCGTCTTCCGGCTGCGCACCGATGATCTCGATCGCCGAATTCTGTTCCTTCAGATAGCGCGACGTGCCCATGATCGTACCCGTCGTGCCCATGGCCGACACGAAGTGCGTGATGCGCCCTTCGGTATCGCGCCAGATCTCCGGGCCCGTCGCTTCGTAGTGCGCAACGGGATTGTCCGGGTTCGCGAACTGGTCGAGGATCACGCCCTTGCCTTCGCGCTGCATCTCGTCCGCCAGGTCGCGCGCCAGCTCCATCCCGCCCTTCACCGGCGTCAGGATGATTTCCGCGCCGTAGGCGGCCATGCTCTGGCGGCGCTCGACCGACAGGTCCTCCGGCATGATCAGCACCATCTTGTAGCCGCGGATCGCCGCTGCCATCGCGAGTGCGATGCCCGTGTTGCCGCTCGTCGCCTCGATCAGCGTATCGCCCGGCTTGATGCGCCCGCGCGCCTCGGCCTTGCTGATCATCGACAGCGCCGGGCGATCCTTCACGGAACCGGCCGGATTGTTGCCTTCGAGCTTCGCGAGCACCACGTTGTTGCGCGCGCGAATTTCGTCGTCCGGCAAGCGGACCAGTTGCACGAGCGGCGTATTGCCGATCGTGTCTTCGATAGTTTTGTAAGCCATGGATATACCGTCAGTACGAGGCCGATCAATCAATCGATCGATTGTAAACCAGCACCGCCCCTCGCGCCGGCAACCCCATTACGACGATGGAATACACATGCCGCGCGAAACGTGATCGCCGCCTGCATCGCACACGCCGCCCCCACGCAAAAAACCCGCGGCATGCCGCGGGAAGCCGTCATGACGACGGCGACTGAAGGAGCTCGTTGTCGGTCGCGCGCGACGCGTTATTTCTGTGCGGTGCGGGCAGGCGCAGCGGCAGGCTTGGCTGCCGCCGGCTTGCCCGCGGCAGGCAGCGCCGCAGCCGGGCCGGTTGGGCCCGCCGTGCCAATCGTCAGCCCTTCCTGCTGAAGCCGCTCGACGGTATGCCCGCCCATGCCTTTCACGCGCGCGGCGAGATCTTCCGCATTCCTGAACGGACCGCGCGTGCCGCGTTCATCGAGGATCGCCTTCGCCCGTGCCGGACCGATGCCCTTGATGCCGACGAGCGCGTCCTCGCTCGCGGTGTTGACATCGACGGCCGCCCAGGCCGACGCGACTGCGCCGAGCATGACCGCTGCGGCAAACCATTTCCTGATCATGTGCTGGATCTCCGAAGAAAAACGGCCGGCGGCTGCCGACCGTGAGACCCAGTCTAGCGGCGCAACGCTTGCGTTTAAACCTGGCCGGATAGCCAACGCACGTAGCGGTCGACGCCTTCCTGCACGGTCAGGAACGATGCGTCGTAGCCGGCTGCGCGCAGCTTCGTCTGGTCGGCCTGCGTGAAGCACTGGTACTTGCCGCGCAATGCATCGGGGAACGGCACGTATTCGATCAGCCCCTGCTCGACCTGCTGCGCGAGCGTCAGCGGCGGCTGGTTGTCGAGTGCGCGCAGCGTGTTCACGACCGTCGACGCGATATCGTTGAACGGCTGCGCCCGACCCGTGCCGAGGTTGAAGATGCCCGACTTCTCCGGATGATCGAAGAAGAACAGGTTCACCTTCGTCACGTCCTCGACCGACACGAAGTCGCGCGTCTGCTCGCCCGGCGCATAGCCGTTGTACTCGCCGAACAGCTTGACCTTGCCTTCCGCGCGGAACTGGTTGAAGTTGTGGAACGCGACCGACGCCATGCGCCCCTTGTGCGTCTCGCGCGGGCCGTACACGTTGAAATAGCGGAAGCCCGCGATCTGGCTCTTCGCGATCGGCAGCACGCGACGAATCACCTGGTCGAACAGGAACTTCGAATAGCCGTAGATGTTCAGCGGCGCCTCGACCTCGCGCTCCTCGACGAACCGCGTCGAGCCGCCGTAGGTCGCAGCCGACGATGCGTACAGGAACTGCGTGCCCTGCTCGAGGCAGGTATCGAGCACCGCGCGGCTGTAGCGGAAGTTGTTGTCCATCATGTAGCGGCCGTCGGTTTCCATCGTGTCCGAACAGGCGCCTTCGTGGAACACCGCACGCACCTTGCCGAAATCGCCGCGCGTGAAGCGTTCGACGAATTCCGTCTTGTCGAGATAGTCGTCGATCTCGCAATCGACGAGATTCCGGAACTTGTCCGCGCGCGTCAGGTTGTCGACCGCGATGATGCGCGACTCGCCGCGCTCGTTGAGCGCCTTGACGATGTTCGCGCCGATAAAACCGGCCGCGCCGGTGACGATGAGGGTCATGATCGTCCTGCCTGAAAAGTGCGAGCCACTCGTGCGACGCGCTCGTCGCGCCGCCGAATGCGCTCAGTGAAACAGTTCGTCGTAGTCCACCGTGGCCGTGCCGAGCTTGCCGACCACGATGCCTGCCGCGCGATTCGCGAGCACGACCGCGTCGACCAGCGGCACGCCGGCGCCGAGCATCGTCGCGACCGTCGCGATCACGGTATCGCCCGCGCCCGACACGTCGAACACCTCGCGCGCGAGCGCCGGGGCGTGCAGTTCGCCGGTAGCGGAAAAAAGCGTCATCCCCTCTTCCGAGCGCGTGAGCAGCAGCGCGTCGATGTCGAGCTCCGCACGCAGGTTCGCGACGCGCGCGCGCAGATCGTCTTCCGACTTCCACTGGCCGACCACTTCGCGCAATTCCGCGCGGTTCGGCGTGATCAGCGACGCGCCGCGATAGCGCGCCCAGTCGTCGCCCTTCGGGTCGACGAGCACCGACTTGCCGGCCACACGCGCCTTCTCGATCATCGTCGTGACGTGCGTCAGGCCGCCTTTCGCGTAATCCGACATCAACACGACGTCGTGCTGCGGCAGCAGTGCGTCGAAGCGCGCGAGCCCCGCGAGCAGCACTTCGTGCGTCGGCATCGCCTCGAAGTCGACGCGCAGCAGCTGCTGCTGGCGCGCGAGCACGCGCAGCTTGATCGTGGTCGGCAGCGCCGGGTCGCGCTCGAGATGCGGCGTCACGCCGCTGCTGGCGAGCAGCTCGACGATCCGCTCGCCGGGCTCGTCGCACCCGACGACGCACAGCAATCCGGCCTGGCCGCCGAGCGTCACGGCATTGCGCGCGACGTTGGCCGCGCCGCCGAGCCGCTCTTCCTGACGCTGCACGTGCACGACCGGCACCGGCGCTTCAGGCGAAATGCGATCGACGTTGCCGAACCAGTAGCGGTCGAGCATCACGTCGCCGACGACGAGCACGCGCGAGCGCGCGAGCTGCGCGCGCGGCACCGGAACGATTTCGCGAAGAGTATTCATCGTGCGGTCAGCCACGGGAGGACGACTGGGGATCGACATACGGCCGGCCGATCGCGTAGTAGTCGATGCCCAGTTCGGCCATCGCGTCCGGCTCGTACAGGTTGCGCCCGTCGAAGATCACCGGCGCCTTCAGTTCAGCCTTCAGGCGCGTGAAATCGGGGCTCCGGAATTCCTTCCACTCGGTCACGATCACGAGTGCGTCCGCGCCCGTCACGGCGACGTCCTGCGTCTCGACGAGATGCAGCCGCGCCAGCGCGTCGGCATCGTTGCCGAAATCCAGCTCGAACACGCGCCGTGCTTCGTCGACCGCGACCGGATCGTACGCGCGCACGGTCGCGCCGCGCGCGAGCAGTGCGGCGATCAGGCGTCGGCTCGGCGCCTCGCGCATGTCGTCGGTATTCGGCTTGAACGCCAGGCCCCAGACCGCGAACTCGCGGCCCGTGAGGTCGGCGCCGAAGCGCTGCTCGATCTTGCCGATCAGCACGTCCTTCTGCGCATGGTTGGCGGCCTCGACGGCTTCCAGGATGCGCAGCGGCTGGCCGTTCTCGCCCGCGGTGCGGATCAGCGCCTGGACGTCCTTCGGGAAGCACGAGCCGCCGTAGCCGACGCCGGCGTACAGGAAGTGATAGCCGATGCGCGGATCGGAGCCGATCCCGCGGCGTACGGCCTCGATGTCGGCGCCGACCTTGTCGGCGAGATTCGACATCTCGTTCATGAACGAGATGCGCGTCGCGAGCATCGCGTTCGCCGCGTACTTCGCGAATTCGGCCGAACGCACGTCCATGTAGATCGTGCGCTCATGGTTGCGGTTGAACGGCGCGTAGAGCTTCTTCATCTTCTCGCGCGCGATCGTGCCGGTCTCGTCGTCGTCGACGCCGATGATGATCCGGTCCGGACGCATGAAATCCTCGACCGCGGCGCCTTCCTTCAGGAATTCCGGGTTCGACACGACCGAGAAGCGATGCGCGACGCTGCCCGCGAGGCCGCGTGCGGCAAGCGCCTCGTCGACCACGCCGCACACGCGCCGCGCGGTGCCGACCGGCACCGTCGACTTGTCGACGATCACCTTGAAGCCCGTCATGTAGCGGCCGATGTTGCGTGCGGCCTCGAGCACGTACTGCAGGTCGGCCGAGCCGTCCTCGTCGGGCGGCGTACCGACCGCAATGAACTGGATCTCGCCGTGCGCGACGCTCGCCTCGATGTCGGTCGAGAAGCGCAGGCGCCCCGCCGCGCGGTTGCGCGCGATGATGTCCAGCAGCCCCGGTTCGTGAATCGGCATCCCGCCGTTGTTCAGGATGTCGATCTTGCGCGGATCGACGTCGAGGCAGAAGACGTCGTGGCCGATCTCCGCGAGGCAGGCGCCCGTGACGAGACCGACATAGCCGGTGCCGATGATGGTGATTTTCATAGATGTTCCGGTACTTCCCGGTAATAGACTAACTTGGCCGCCGGGACGAGCCCGGCGGCGACCGCAGCGCGTCGGCTCCGCGTGCCGGGATCAGCCCGGCATCGCAGGTTCGACGCGGCGCGGCGCATAGGTTTCCCAGCCGCTGCATCCGGGGCACTGCCAGTAAAAGAGCCGTGCCCGGAAACCGCAATTCTGGCACGTATACCGTGGCAGGTTTTTCGTGCGCTGCTTGATCAGCGCACGCATCATTTCAAGTTCCTTACGGCGCGGCTCGTCGGCCGCCGCGATCTGCGCATCGAGCAGATGCAGCATCCCCGACAGGTTCGGCGACTTCTCCATCTGCATGCGCGCGAGCATGTGCGCCGCCTCCTGGCCGCGCAACCCGGCGATGTGCTGATACGCGATGTCGAGCAGGTCGTTCGACGGATAGCGGTCGACATACCCCATCAGCAGCTCGGCGCCTTCGGCGTTCTTGCCGAGCGCGACATACGCCTTCATCAGCTTGTCGGCGACGAGCGGCAGGTACGCCGGATTCTGCGCTTCGACGCGCTTCCAGTGCTCGATCGCGGCTGCGTGGTCGCCCGCCGCCTCCGCCGCGTCGCCGGACAGCACCGTCGCACGCACGTTCTGCGGGTTCACGGTCAGTGCCAGGCGCAACTGTTCGGCTGCCGCAGCCGCGTTCTTGCGCTGCAGCGCCTCCTGCGCGAGTTCGCAGTGGAACTGCGCGATTTCGACACCGAGCGGCTTGTCGCTCATCGATTCGATGCGCTTCGCGGTATCGATCGACTTGTTCCAGTCCTTCTCGATCTCGTAGATCGTCAGCAGCGCCCGCTGCGCGCCAAGCGCGTAGTCGCCGTCGGCGAGCTTGTGGAACGCCTCCTCGGCGCGATCGAGCAGGCCGGCCTTCAGGAAATCCTGGCCGAGCTCGTACAACGCGTGGTCACGCTCGTTGACCGGCAGGTCCGTGCGGCTCAGCAGGTTCTGGTGCACGCGGATCGCGCGGTCGGTCTCGCCACGGCGGCGGAACAGGTTGCCGAGCGCGAAGTGCAGTTCGACCGTCTCGGGATCGAGCTTGGCGACCTCGATGAACGCGTCGATCGCCTTGTCGGGTTGTTCGTTCAACAGAAAATTCAGGCCGCGGAAATACGAGCGCGGCAGGTTGGCACTCTCCGACAGGAGATTCTTCAGGTCATAGCGTGACGCCGCCCAACCGAGCGCGAACGCGACCGGAATCGCGAGCAACCACCAGAAATCCAGATCCATGCGAAATATCGAAGCAGAGACGAAAACCGCGCGATGATCGCGCGGCGTCCGTGTTAAATGACGGGCGGCATCGGCGGCTGGTCGATGACGGCGGGCGTTTCGCGCACCGCACGCAGATCGCGCTTCAGGCGCCCGTTCTCGAGACGCAGGCGGAAGATCGAAGGCAGCGCGGACAGCAGGCCCGCCAGCAGCCCCACGGCGAAGAACGCGAGGCCGATCAGGATCAGCGGCGCTTGCCATGCGTAGCCGGCAACGAAATTCAGCGTCGCGGTTTGCGTATTGGCCAGCGCGAGCACCAGCAGCAGGACGAACACCAATACCCGGATCAGCCAGACGATAAACTTCATGAAGCCCTCTCTTTGTTGAGGTTTGCTGCGGCGCGCGACTCCCCTTCGTCGCACCGAATCGACCCGTATTGTAAAGGAAGCGTTTCCGCGGCTGCGCACATCCTGCGCCAGCCGTTGCGCCGCCGCCGCCGGAAATGAAAAAAGCGCCCCAAGGGGCGCTTTTCTTTTCAGCCTTCGCCGGACGGGTTCCGGGCAGTCCGAACGACGTTCAACGCTCGTCGTCCGGATCGTCAGCCTTCAGCGGTTCACCGGCGCGGCCGTCGACGCGTTCACGCAATTCCTTGCCAGGCTTGAAGTGCGGCACGAACTTCTCGGGCACCTGCACTTTCTCCCCTGACTTCGGGTTGCGTCCGACGCGCGCCGGGCGACGGTTGAGGCCGAAGCTGCCGAAACCCCGAATTTCGATGCGATGCCCTTTCGCCAGGGCATCAGACATCGCATCGAGCATCGTCTTCACCGCGAAATCCGCATCCTTGAGGACAAGTTGCGGAAATCGCGATGCCAGCTGCGCGACCAACTCGGATTTGGTCATACTTCAGCAGACCTCGTGAGGCTTACTGGTTCTGGCCGTCGAGCTTCGCCTTCAGCAGCGCGCCGAGGTTGGTCGTACCGGTCGCAGCGGCGCTCGTGTCCGACTGCAGGCCGCGGATCGCTTCCTGTTGTTCAGCCGAATCCTTCGCCTTGATCGACAGGTTGATGCCGCGCGACTTGCGATCGATGTTGATCACCATCGCGTTGACCTTGTCGCCTTCCTTCAGCACGTTGCGTGCATCTTCGACGCGATCCTGCGAGATTTCCGACGCACGCAGGTAGCCTTCGATGTCGCCCGTCAGCGTGACGACCGCACCCTTCGCATCGACCGTCTTCACGACGCCGTCGACGATCGAGCCCTTGTCGTTCATTGCAACGTAGTTGCTGAACGGGTCGCCTTCGAGCTGCTTGATGCCGAGCGAAATACGCTCCTTCTCGACGTCGATACCGAGCACGATGGCTTCGACTTCGTCGCCCTTCTTGTACTTGCGAACGGCTTCTTCGCCGGCTTCGCTCCACGACAGGTCCGACAGGTGGACCAGGCCGTCGATGCCGCCCGGCAGACCGATGAACACGCCGAAGTCGGTAATCGACTTGATTGCGCCCGTGATCTTGTCGCCCTTCTTGAAGTTGCGGCTGAAGTCATCCCACGGATTCGGCTTGCACTGCTTCATGCCGAGGCTGATACGACGGCGGTCTTCGTCGATCTCGAGGACCATGACTTCGACTTCGTCGCCCAGCTGGACAACCTTCGACGGCGCAACGTTCTTGTTGGTCCAGTCCATTTCCGACACGTGGACGAGGCCTTCGATGCCCGATTCCACTTCGACGAATGCGCCGTAGTCGGTGATGTTCGTGACCTTGCCGAACAGGCGCGTGCCCGACGGGTAACGGCGCGAGATGCCTTCCCACGGATCGTCGCCCAGTTGCTTGATGCCCAGCGAGACGCGGTTCTTCTCTTGGTCGAACTTGAGGATCTTCGCGGTGACTTCCTGGCCAACCGACAGGACTTCGCTCGGGTGACGCACACGACGCCATGCGATGTCGGTGATGTGCAGCAGGCCGTCGATGCCGCCGAGGTCGACGAACGCGCCGTAGTCGGTGATGTTCTTGACCACGCCGTTGACGATCGCGCCTTCCTTCAGCGTCTCGAGCAGCTTCGCGCGCTCTTCGCCTTGCGTTGCTTCGATCACTGCACGACGCGACAGCACGACGTTGTTACGCTTGCGATCGAGCTTGATCACGCGGAACTCGAGCGTCTTGCCTTCGTACGGAGTCGTGTCCTTGACCGGACGCGTGTCGACCAGCGAACCCGGCAGGAACGCGCGGATGCCGTTGACCATCACGGTCATGCCGCCCTTCACCTTGCCGGTGATGGTGCCGGTGACGAGTTCGTTGTTGTCGAGGGCCTTTTCCAGCGACAGCCACGATGCAAGGCGCTTCGCCTTGTCGCGCGACAGGATCGTGTCGCCGTAGCCGTTTTCGAGTGCGTCGATCGCGACGGACACGAAATCGCCCGACTGCACCTCAACCTCGCCCTGATCGTTCAGGAATTCCTCGATCGGAATGTAAGCCTCGGACTTCAGGCCTGCATTGACGACCACGAAGTTGTGGTCGACGCGCACGACTTCGGCGGAAATCACTTCGCCGGCGCGCATGTCTTGGCGGGTCAGCGACTCTTCGAACAGAGCCGCAAAGGATTCGGTATTCGGGGTGGAGGTTTGCAGGTCGGACATAAAAATCTGATTGTGCATGGATCGCTGTGCCACGCCGGCCGGAATGGCAGGCTGAAAGGGCCAGATCGACTACCACACGGGGTTAAGGGTTCGAAACACGCTCCGCGCTTGCAACACGGAGCACCTACCGCTACCCGCCTTTTCAGGCGGGCTGGCCGAGCGCCCGGTACCACTGCAACACTTGATCGACGGCTTCATCGACCGACAGTGCCGACGTATCGAGCAGCTTGGCATCTGCCGCAGGCTTCAGCGGCGCGGCTGCGCGATTGCTGTCGCGCGCGTCACGTTCACGAAGATCCCGGAGCAAGTCATCTATATTAGCAGAAAAACCTTTTTGCATCAATTGCTTATGCCGCCTGGTCGCGCGAGCCTCGGCGCTGGCAGTCAGGAACACCTTCAGCACGGCGTCCGGGAAGATCACCGTGCCCATGTCGCGCCCGTCTGCGACGAGGCCCGGCGTCTTGCGGAACGCGCGCTGGCGCGCGACGAGCGCGGTGCGCACGGGCCCGTGCACGGCAATGGCCGACGCGCGGTTGCCGACCGCTTCGGCGCGGATGTCGTTCGACACGTCGACGCCGTCCAGCTGCGCACAGCCTTCACGGAACGTGATGTGAAGATCGTCGATCAGCTTCACCAGCGCGTCGATGTCCTCCGCCGCGATGCCGTAGCGCACGCTCGCGAGTGCGGCCAGCCGGTACAGCGCGCCGCTGTCGAGCAGGTGGAAGCCAAGGTTCGCGGCGACGAGCGCCGCGACAGTGCCCTTGCCGGAGGCGGTCGGGCCGTCGATCGTGATGACGGGAGTCGGGTGAAAGGGTCGGGTCGATTTCATCGGAACAGTCGGGTCAGGCTTTGGCGAGCGCGGCGAAGCGGTCGAAATAGTCGGGGAACGTCTTGCCGACGCACTTCGGATCGTTGATCCGCACGGGCACGCCGCCCAGGCTGACGAGCGAGAAGCACATCGCCATCCGGTGATCGTCGTACGTATCGATCGCCGCGTTCGGTATGAGCTTTTCCGGCGGCGTGACGACCAGATAGTCGGGGCCTTCCTCGACGATCGCGCCGACCTTGCGCAGCTCGGTCGCCATCGCGGCGATGCGGTCGGTCTCCTTCACGCGCCAGCTCGCGATGTTGCGCAGCGTGCTCGTGCCGTTCGCGAACAGCGCCGCGACCGCGATGGTCATCGCCGCATCGGGAATCAGGTTGAAATCCATGTCGATCGGCTCGAGCTTGCCGTGGTCGTGGCCGATGCCGCGCACGTCGATCCAGTCGTCGCCCATCGTCACGTTCGCGCCCATCTGCATCAGCGCGTTCGCGAAGCCGACGTCGCCCTGGATGCTCGCGCGCCCCACGCCCTCGACCCGCAGCGGGCCGCCGCCGAGCGCACCGGCCGCGAGGAAGTACGATGCGGACGACGCGTCGCCCTCGACCATGATCCGCCCCGGCGAGCGATAGCGAACGCCTGCCGGCACGACGAAGCGCTGCCAGCCGTCGCGCTCGACGGTCACGCCGAAGCGCTCCATCAGCCGAATCGTGATGTCGATGTATGGCTTCGAGATCAGCTCGCCGTCGACCTCGACGACGGTCCGGCCGTCCTTCGCCTTCAAGAGCGGCAGCGTCATCAGGAGCGCCGTGAGGAACTGGCTCGACACGTCGCCGCGCACGCGGATCGGTGCATCGACCGAGATCGTCGCGGGCTTGATGCGCAGCGGCGGAAAGCCTTCGTTCAGCTCGTAGTCGATCTGCGCGCCGATCTGGCGCAGGCCGTCGACGAGATCGCCGATCGGCCGCTCGTGCATGCGCGGCACGCCGTGCACGCGATAGTCGCCGCCGTTCACCGCGAGCGCGGCGGTCAGCGGCCGCACGGCCGTGCCCGCATTGCCGAGGAACAGGTCGGCCGTCTTCGCGGTGAACGCGCCGCGCGTGCCCGTGACGACACAGGTGTCGCCGTCGCGCGCGAGCTTCACGCCGAGCTTGCCGAGTGCATCGAGCATCACGCGCGTGTCGTCGGAGTCGAGCAGGTTGGTGATCGTCGTTTCGCCTTCGGCCAGCGCGGCGAGCAGCAGCACGCGGTTCGAAATGCTTTTGGAACCGGGCAGGCGCACGGTGCCCGATGCGCTGGAGTACGGGCCGAGATCGAGATAGTCCATGGGAATCGTCCTGTTATTTCTTGACCGGTTCGGCAGCGGGCGCACCGCCGCGCTCCTGCCATGCCTTGCGTGCGGCGCGCGAGCGCGTGAACACGGCTTCGAGCGCCGCGCCGTCGCCGGCGTCGATCGCCTCACGCAGCCGCGCGAGCACGCGCGTGTAGCCGTCGAGTTCGTCGAGCAGCGCCGCGCGGTTCGCGACGCATACGTCGCGCCACATTTCCGGGCTCGACGCCGCGATACGCGTGAAATCGCGGAAGCCGCCCGCCGCGTACGAGAATTTCAGTTCCGCGTCGGCCTCGCCGAGAATCTGCTCGACGAGCGCGAACGACAGCACGTGCGGCAGATGGCTGATCGACGCGAATACACGATCGTGCTGTTCGGTGCTCATCGTGCGCACGTCGGCGCCGGTCGCACGCCACATCGCGTCGATCCGCGCGACCGAGTCGGGCGCGTTCTCGGGCAGCGGGCACAGCACGACGTTGCGACCGACGTACAGGTCCGGCAACGCGGCCTCGACGCCGCTCGACTCGCGCCCGGCGATCGGATGCCCCGGCACGAACTGCGCGATCCGCGCGCCGAGCGCTGCGCGCGCGGCCGCGACGACGTCGGACTTGGTGCTGCCCGCGTCGGTGACGATCGTCGCATCGTCGAGCCACGGCGCGATGCGCGCGAGCAACGGGCCCGTCTGCGCGACGGGCGCGGCCAGCAGCACGAGATCGGCACCGGCGAGCGCGTCGCGCAACTGCGCGTCGTCGTCGAGTGCCGCCGTGCGATCGATCACGCCGAGCAACAGCGCGCGCTCGACCGAGCTGTGCGAGCGGCCCACGCCGACGATCTCGCCCGCGCCGCCCGGCGCGCGCTCGCGCAGCGCGCGAGCCAGCGAGCCGCCGATCAGGCCGACACCGAAGATGACCAGTTTGTTGAATGCAAAGCCTGACACGACAAGAGCCAAGTTACGCGCGCGAAGCGTCGCCTCGCACGCGGAAATCCAGATTCCGGGCAACGGGCCCGCACCCGGCGCAACCTGCACCGGATACCGCCCGAACCCGCCTTCGGCAGCGCCGACCGGCCTGCCCTGCCCGCCGCGCGTCAGCGTGCGCGCGGATACGAACCGAGTATCTTCAGGAACGCGGCCTTCTGGCCGAGTTCCGCGAGCGCGGCCGCCACCGCCGCATCGTCGCGGTGCCCTTCGATGTCGATGTAGAAGTAGTACTCCCACGTGCCGACACGCGCCGGACGCGACTCGAAACGCGTCATCGACACGCCGTGCCGCGCAAGCGGTTCGAGCAGCTTGAACACGGCGCCCGGCTCGTTCTTCACCGACACGATCAGCGACGTCTGGTCGTGACCGCTTTGGCCGGCCGGCTGCTTGCCGACGATCACGAAGCGCGTGCGGTTGTGCGGATCGTCCTGGATCAGCGAGAACGCGATCTGCAGGCCGTAGTGCGCCGCCGCGCGATCGCCCGCGATCGCCGCGACGGTCGGATCGGCCGCCGCGAGACGCGCGGCCTCGGCATTGCTCGCCACCGCCTGCCGCTCGAGCTGCGGTGCATTCGCCGCAAGCCACTGCTGGCATTGCGCGAGCGCCTGCGCATGTGCGCAGACGCGCTTCACGCCGTCGAGCGTGCCGCTTTGCGTCAGCAGGTTGTGATGGATCGGCAGCGCGAGCTCGCCGCTGATCAGCAGCTGGGTCTGCAGCAGCAGGTCGAGCGTGCGCGACACCGCGCCTTCGGTCGAATTCTCGACCGGCGCGATGCCGAATGCCGACGCGCCGGCCTCGACCGAGCGGAACACCTCGTCGATCGACGGGCACGGCAGCCCTTCGATCGATTGCCCGAAGTACTCGAGCATCGCCTGTTCGCTGTACGTGCCGACCGGCCCGAGGAACGCGACGTGGATCGTCTGTTCGAGCGCGCGGCTCGCGGCCATGATCTCGCGCCAGATGGCGCTGATGTGCTCGCTCTCGAGCGGCCCCGCGCTCATGTCCTGCAGCCGCGCGATCACCTGCAGCTCACGCTCCGGCCGGAACACCGGCGCGTTGAAATGCTTCTTGACCTCGCCCACTTCCAGCGCCACCGCGGCGCGCTGGTTCAGGAGCGCGATCAGCTGCGCGTCGATCGCGTCGATGCGATCGCGCAGCGGTTTCAGGCGGGAATTCAGTTCGTCGTCCATGCGTTTTGCCGTGCTGTTTGAACAGCGCCGCCGTCAGGCGCCGCGCTGCTCGAAGTCCTTCATGTACTCGACGAGCGCTTTCACGCCCTCGAGCGGCACCGCGTTGTAGATCGACGCCCGCATGCCGCCGACGGACTTGTGGCCCTTCAGCTGCAGCAGCCCGCGCGCCTTTGCGCCGGCGAGGAAGTCTTCATTGCGCGTTTCGTCGGCCAGGAAAAACGGCACGTTCATCCGCGAACGCGCTGCCGGCTCGACCTTGTTCAGATAGAAACTGCTCGCATCGATCGTGTCGTAGAGCAGCTTCGCTTTTTCGGTATTGCGGGCCTCGATCGCCTCGAGGCCACCCTGCCGCTTCAGCCACTGGAACACGAGGCCCGCGATGTAGATCGCGTAGGTGGGCGGCGTGTTGTACAGCGAGTTGTTCGCGGCGACGGTCTTCCATTCGAACGCGGACGGGCAGATCGACAGCGCGCGATCGAGCAGATCCTCGCGCACGATCACGACCGTCACGCCGGCCATCCCGATGTTCTTCTGCGCGCCGCCGAACAGCACGCCGTACTTCGCGACGTCCATCGGGCGCGACAGGATGTGCGACGAGACATCCGCGACCAGCGGGATGTCGCCGAGATCGGGAATCTCGAACGTCTCGACGCCGTCGATCGTCTCGTTGGTGCACAGATGCACGTAGGCCGGATCGTCCGACAGCTGCCATTCGGCGCGCGCGGGCGCACGCGTGAAACCGTCTTCCGTCTTGCCGGTCGCGGCGAGGTGCGGCGTGCAGAACTTCTTCGCCTCGTTGAACGATTTCTGCGACCACGAGCCCGTCACGACGAAGTCGGCCGTCTTGCGCGAGCCGAGCAGGTTCATCGGCACGATCGCGTTTTCCGCTATGCCGCCGCCCTGCAGGAACAGGATCCGGTGGCTGGCCGGCACGCCGAGCAGGTCGCGCAGGTCGGTCAGCGCGGCCTCGTGGATCGACATGAACTCCTTGCCGCGGTGGCTCATCTCCATCACGCTCATGCCGCTGCCGTGCCAGTCGAGCATTTCGTCGGCGGCTTGCCGTAGCACTTCCTCGGGCATCGCCGCAGGACCGGCGGAGAAATTAAAGACGCGCATCGTGAAAACCTCGGAGGGACGCGACCGGCTCGCCGCCGGCAGAACGCGCCAGAAAAGAAATGGCCGCTTGCGCTCGCGCGCAAACGGCCATTATCGCACTGTCGTCAGGCTCCCGCCAAACCCGGCCGAACGGCCGGTGGCGCACCCGGACAGCTTTACTTGCCCGGCTTGACTGCTGCGACTTCCTTGTCAGCCTGCGTGCGCGTTGCCTGGATCGCTTGCGGCATGTACTTCTGCATCAGGCCGTTGACCACGTCGCGACCGACCTGATCCTGGACCTGGATGAACTTGCGGCCCGTCGGGCTCTTGTAGAACGTCGTCAGATCCTTGATCTCCGACGTGCTGTAGTACTTCGCGTAAGCGTCGTACTGAGCCGACATCGCGTCGTTCTGGAACTGTTGCGTACCGAACACCTTGCCTGCACCGTCAACCAGCTTCGGCACCGCGTTCTTCTGCAGCGTCGGAACGGCAGCCTGCTTCTGCTTGTCGTTCAGCGTCTTGTTTTCCGACAGCGCGTCCGACAGGATCGCCGGCACGAGTTGCTTGGCCTGCATTTCGGCGCTGTTGCCGATTGCCGACACGAGCTTCGGCGCGTCGATCGCGTCGAGCAGATCCTTGATCGCTGCCTTCTTGTCGGCGTCGATCGGCGCAGCTGCCGCCGGAGCAGCCGGTGCGGAATTCGACAGCGCCTGCGCCATCGCGAACGTCGGCACCAGTGCAGCCAGCAGAACCAGTTGCTTGAATTGCTTTTGCATCATCACTCCCTTTTGGAAATATGAATGGTTGCTCGCCGGCCGCGGCGCTTTTCGCCCGCGGCGGCCAGAGTCTCATCCGTTCTTCAGGCTTCGCCGTCCGACGCCTCGTCGGCCTCGCCCTCTCCCTCTTCGGCCTCCGCGATCTGCTGCAGGCCAGAGAGCTTCGTACCCTCATCGAGACTGATGAGTGTAACACCTTGCGTGGCGCGCCCCATCTCGCGAACCTCGGATACGCGGGTGCGAATCAACACGCCGGCCGTCGTGATCAGCATGATCTGATCCTCGGCGTCGACGAGCGTGGCAGCCACGACCTTGCCGTTGCGCTCGGACGTCTGGATCGCGATCATACCCTTCGTACCGCGGCCATGGCGCGTGTACTCGGTGATCGGCGTGCGCTTGCCGTAGCCGTTCTCGGTTGCGGTGAGCACGGTCTGCTCCTCGCTGCCGGCGACCAGCATCGCGATGACCTGCTGCCCGTCCTCGAGCTGCATGCCGCGCACGCCGCGCGCCTCGCGCCCCATCGGACGCACGTCGTTCTCGTCGAAACGCACGGCCTTGCCGGCGTCGGAGAACAGCATCACGTCGTGCGCGCCGTCGGTGATCGACGCACCGATCAGGTAGTCGCCTTCGTCGAGGCCGACCGCGATGATGCCCTTCTTCATCGGGCGGCTGAACGCCTCGAGCGGCGTCTTCTTCACGGTGCCGAGCGACGTCGCCATGAAGATGAACTTGTCGGCCGAGAATTCCTTGACCGGCAGCACGACGTTGATCTTCTCGCCTTCCTGCAGCGGGAACATGTTGACGATCGGGCGGCCGCGCGAGTTGCGCGAACCCTGCGGCACTTCATAGACCTTGACCCAGTACACGCGGCCGCGGTTCGAGAAGCAGAGGATGTAGTCGTGCGTGTTCGCGATGAACAGCGTCTCGATCCAGTCGTCTTCCTTCATCTGCGTCGCCTGCTTGCCGCGGCCGCCGCGCTTCTGCGCGCGGTACTCGGACAGCGGCTGCGACTTCACGTAGCCCGCGTGCGACATCGTGACGACCATGTCCTGCGGCGTGATCAGGTCCTCGGTGTTCAGCTCGGTCGCGTTCAGCTCGATCTTCGAGCGGCGCGCGTCGCCGAATTCGGCCTTCACCGAGGTCAGCTCCTCGCCGATCATCGTCGTGATCCGCTCGGGGCGCGCAAGGATGTCCAGCAGGTCGGCGATCTGCGCCATCACTTCGCGGTACTCGCCGATGATCTTGTCCTGCTCGAGGCCGGTCAGGCGCTGCAGACGCATCTGCAGGATTTCCTGCGCCTGCGTGTCGGACAGGCGGTACAGCCCGTCGGTCTGCATCCCGAACGCCGGGTTCAGGCCTTCCGGACGGTACGCCGAACGGCCGCCGGCCGCCGCGTTCTCGCTCTCGGCGCGCGTCAGCATCTCGCGCACGAGCGACGAATCCCACGGCTTCGCCATCAGCTCCTGCTTCGCGATCGGCGGCGTCGGCGCGGCCTTGATGATCGCGATGAATTCGTCGATGTTCGCGAGCGCAACCGCGAGACCCTCGAGCACGTGGCCGCGTTCGCGGGCCTTGCGCAGTTCGTAGATCGTGCGGCGCGTCAGCACTTCCCGCCGGTGCGACAGGAAGCACTGCAGGATTTCCTTCAGGTTCAGCAGCTTCGGCTGGCCGTCGACGAGCGCGACCATGTTCATGCCGAACGTGTCCTGGAGCTGCGTCGCCTTGTACAGGTTGTTCAGCACCACTTCCGGCACTTCGCCGCGCTTGAGCTCGATCACGACGCGCATGCCGCTCTTGTCGGACTCGTCGCGGATGTCGGAGATGCCCTCGAGCTTCTTCTCGTTGACGAGCTCGGCGATCCGCTCGAGCAGCGAGCGCTTGTTCACCTGGTACGGCAGCTCGTCGACGATGATCGCCATCCGCTGGCCGCGGTCGATCTCCTCGAAGTGCGTGGCCGCGCGCATCACGACGCGACCGCGCCCGGTGCGGTAGCCGTCGCGCACGCCGGCGACGCCGTAGATGATGCCGGCCGTCGGGAAGTCCGGCGCCGGGATGATCTCGATCAGCTCGTCGATCGTCGCTTCCGGGTTGCCCAGCAGGTGCTGGCACGCGTCGACGACTTCGTTCAGGTTGTGCGGCGGGATGTTGGTCGCCATGCCGACCGCAATGCCCGACGAGCCGTTGATCAGCAGGTTCGGGATGCGCGACGGCAGGACCGACGGCTGCGTTTCGTTGCCGTCGTAGTTCGGCTCGAAATCGACCGTTTCCTTGTCGATGTCGGCGAGCAGCTCGTGACCGATCTTCGCCATGCGAATTTCGGTGTAACGCATCGCCGCGGCGTTGTCGCCGTCGATCGAGCCGAAGTTGCCCTGCCCGTCGATCAGCATGTAGCGCAGCGAGAAGTCCTGCGCCATCCGCACGATCGTGTCGTAGACCGCGGTATCGCCGTGAGGGTGGTATTTACCGATCACGTCGCCGACGATACGCGCCGACTTCTTGTACGCGCGGTTCCAGTCGTTGTTCAGTTCGTGCATCGCGAACAATACGCGCCGGTGCACGGGCTTCAGGCCGTCGCGGACATCCGGGAGGGCACGTCCGACGATCACGCTCATCGCGTAATCGAGATACGAACGGCGCATTTCCTCCTCTAGGGAGGTGGGCAGGGTCTCTTTGGCGAATTGATCCATGTATCCGTATCGTTTCGGAGCGAAGACGGCGAACGCCTTTCGCGTGGGCGCTGCATGCGCAACGCAACGCGAGATTCTAACATGCGCCCATCAGCCGCCAATTCGCCACCCCCTCTATATATAAATAGCAAAAATCGTGGTGACGGCGATTCGACCGAAATCGCCTGCGACCCCACGTCGCACGCCATCCCGCCCCGCTTGTTTCACGCGCACAAGTAAACAACTGCGCACACTCGCGCAATTTCACCGACACACTCTTGACAATCTCTAAAAGTTACGGCAGGCCGGTGTTGCGCATGCACCACAAAGTTGGAGCGATCTTAGGGTGGGGAGGATTTTTTTTCGTAGGAAGGGAACGATATGGCAAAATGCCAACGCACTGAAAGTTAGACGCTGCTCGAAGTCTACACAGGAGCGGTGCCGCGTTTTTTGTGCCGCACCAATGTTATACTTCGAGCAATGTATGACTTGTCACCGTCAACAGGCTCGCAGTAAACCTGCGGTAATCTCAATTTCGAGAGGAGAAATATGAATAAACTTTCAAAGCTCGCGTTCATTGCAGCTACCGCAGTTATGGCTGCATCCGCTTCGGCACAGTCGGTGCCGGCGTCGCGCCAAGCCGTCAATGACAACTGGGTGAACGGCACGGGCGAATGGGTGTGGATGAACGGCACGAACGAGCTCTGCTGGCGCGATGCGTTCTGGACGCCGGCCACCGCCAACGCGAAGTGCGATGGCGCACTGGTCGCCCAGGCACCGCAGCCGCCGGTCGCTCCGGTCGCTCCGGCCATCACGAGCCAGAAGATCACGTATCAAGCTGACGCACTGTTCGACTTCGACAAGGCAACGCTCAAGCCGCTGGGCAAGCAAAAGCTGGACGAACTGTCGTCGAAGATCCAGGGCATGAACACGGAAGTGGTCGTCGCAACGGGCTACACGGACCGCATCGGTTCGGACAAGTACAACGACCGTCTGTCGCTGCGCCGTGCGCAAGCCGTGAAGTCGTACCTGGTCAGCAAGGGTGTGCCGGCCAACAAGATCTACACGGAAGGCAAGGGCAAGCGCAACCCGGTTACGACGGGCTGCAACCAGAAGAACCGCAAGCAACTCATCGCCTGCCTCGCACCGGACCGCCGCGTGGAAGTCGAAGTGGTTGGTACGCAAGAAGTCCAGAAGACGACCGTTCCGGCAAACTAAGCCGCGGTTTTCGACTGCTTCAAAGCCCCGCTCCGGCGGGGCTTTTTCTTTGACGCCCGACCGGGCGCTCGCCGCTTCGCCGCTCGTCCGCTTCTTATATACTCGGGTCTGACGAACCGCAGCACCGCCCTCCCCCCGTAGCCCGTTTGCCGACATGACCAACGCCGATCCGCACGAACTCCAGAAATTCAGCGACCTCGCCCACCGGTGGTGGGATCCGAATGCCGAATTCAAGCCGCTGCACGACCTGAACCCGGTCCGGCTCGGCTGGATCGACGCGCACGCGCACCTGGCCGGCAAGCGCGCACTCGACATCGGCTGCGGCGGCGGCATCCTGTCCGAATCGATGGCCGGGCTCGGCGCCCAGGTGAAGGGCATCGACCTGTCGACCGAAGCGCTCGGCGTCGCCGACCTGCACAGCCTCGAAAGCGGCATCACGGTCGACTACGAGGCCATCGCCGCCGAAGCGATCGCCGCGCGCGAACCGGGCACCTACGACGTCGTCACCTGCATGGAAATGCTCGAGCACGTGCCGTCGCCCGGCGATGTCGTCGCCGCATGCGCGACGCTCGTGAAGCCGGGCGGCTGGGTGTTCTTCTCGACGCTGAACCGCAACCTGAAGTCCTACCTGTTCGCGGTGATCGGCGCGGAGTACATTGCACAGATGCTGCCGAAGGGCACGCACGACTACGCGCGCTTCATCCGCCCGTCGGAACTGGCCGGCTTCGTACGCGCGACGGATCTGCACATCGTGGAGATCAAGGGCATCACGTATCACCCGATCGGCAAGCGCTTCGCGCTGTCGAACGACACCGACATCAACTACCTCATCGCGTGCCGCCGCGCCGCGTGACCTTTCGACCGGCATGACGACTCCCCTTTTCACCGCGCAGGCGGCAGACGAACCGCGCCTGCTGCACTGCGATGCCGTGCTGTTCGACCTCGACGGCACGCTTGCCGATACGGCGCCTGATCTCGCGGCGGCCGTCAACAAGATGCAGCGCGAGCGCGGCCTGCCCGAAACGTCGCTCGACGTGTTGCGGCCGCTGGCTTCGGCAGGCGCACGCGGCCTGCTCGGCGGCGCGTTCGGCATCGATCCGCAGACGCCCGGCTACGAAGCGATGCGCGACGAGTTCCTGGCCAACTACGCGACGGATCTTTGCGTGCATACAACGCTGTTCCCGGGCATCGGCGACGTGCTCGACGAACTCGATGCGCGCGGTGTGCGCTGGGGCATCGTCACGAACAAGGCGATGCGGCTCACCGCGCCGCTCGTCGACCTGCTCGGCCTCGCACCGCGCGCGGCCTGCATCGTCGGGGGCGACACAACGCCGCACCCGAAGCCGCACCCGGCCCCGCTGCTACACGCAGCCGACCAGTTGACGATCGCGCCCGCGCGCATCGTCTACGTCGGCGACGACCTGCGCGACATTCAGGCCGGCAGCGCCGCCGGCATGGCGACGGTCGCGGCCGCGTACGGCTATTGCGGCGACGGCGTCGCACCCGCCGACTGGCAAGCGCAGCATCTCGTCGATACGACGCAGGAACTGCGCGAACTGTTGCGCGATGTTGGGCTATAATGTTCGATCTTATCCGCGGGGGCGACCTGGTTTCGACAGGGGTTGTGAAGCGGCTAGGGCATGTCGAGGACCCGTCACCTCGTTAATCAATGGGAAAATCGTAACTGCAAACGACGATACGTTCGCACTGGCAGCCTAACGGCCGCCGTCCTCTGCCTAGTTCACTGACGGGCTAGTGTCGCAAGACCGGTAGCAATACCGCCAGAGGTCATTTACGTCAGTTAAGCCCTGTCGGCGTCGCGACGCCAGGGTCGAAAACCTAGCGAATCGCCGTAGTGCAGCGTGTTCGTCCGCGTCGCTGCGGTTAAATCAAAAGACTGGACTAAACATGTAGAACTAGTCGTGGAGCGCTTCTGGACGCGGGTTCGATTCCCGCCGCCTCCACCAAATTCCCGCCAAACGTTCGCAACGTTTCGCAAGAAAACCCCGCTGGGCTTGGCTCTGCGGGGTTTTTTGTTGCACACTACCGCAAAGAACCCCCAACGACAGCCACGTACCGGTGGGGGTTCTTTCGGGGGTTCTTTGCGAAACCCCCAACCCGGAACCCCCAGCACGGGAGCGGATATGGCCCTGACCGATGTAGCGATCCGTAATGCCAAGCCCACGGACAAGCAACAGAAGCTATTCGACGGCGGCGGACTGTTCCTGCTCATCAAACCGACCGGCGGCAAGCGCTGGGTGCTCAAGTACCGATTCGCCGGCAAAGAGAAAAGCTTAGCGCTCGGCACCTACCCGGCCGTCCCGCTCAACGAAGCTCGTAAGCGACGCGACGAAGCCAAAGATAAGTTGATGACGGGGATTGATCCGGGCGACGCGAAGAAAGCCGAGAAGCGCACGCAGCGCCTCAATGCGGAGAATTCCTTTGAAGCCGTCGCGCGCGAGTGGCACGCCAAGTACGCGCCCACTTGGTCGGACGGCCACGCGGCGCGCATCCTACGCCGCCTTGAGGTAGATGCCTTCCCGTGGATCGGCAGCAAGCCCGTTGCCGGTATCGCACCGCCGGATGTGCTCGATGTGCTGCGGCGAGTAGAGAAGCGCGGCGCGCTCGAAACAGCGCACCGCCTTCACGCGAACGTCAGCCAAGTATGCCGCTATGCCGTGGCGACCGGCCGCGCCGAGCGCGACGTGACGGCTGATCTACGAGGCGCACTTCCGCCCGTGCAATCGGCGCACATGGCGGCGATCACCGACCCGAAGCAGGTCGCCGGGCTTCTGCGCGCGATAGACGGCTACCAAGGGACGCTTCCCGTGTTGTGCGCCCTACGGCTCGCGCCTCTGCTTTTCCAGCGCCCCGGCGAGCTGCGCGCCGCCGAATGGGTCGAGTTCGACCTCGACGCCGGTATCTGGGAAATACCCGGTGACCGCATGAAGCGCACGAAACAAGGTAAGGCAGCCGGCGGCGCGCATATCGTCCCGCTATCGACTCAAGCCGTAAGTATCCTGCGGGAACTACACGCGCTCACAGGCAATGGCCGACTGCTCTTTCCAAGCGTGCGCACAAAGGACCGGCCAATGTCCAATAACACCATCAACGGCGCACTGCGTCGACTCGGATTCGACGGCGACACGATGACCGGCCACGGCTTCCGGGCAATGGCTCGCACGATTCTTGATGAAGTCCTGAGCGTGCCGGCGGCTATCATCGAGGCCCAACTCGCGCACGCAGTGAAAGACCCGCTCGGGCGGGCATACAACCGCACCGCGCACCTGCCCCAGCGCCGCGAAATGATGCAGAAATGGGCGGACTATCTCGACCAACTCAAGGCCGGTGCGGAAGTTATCCCGATAAGTGCATCGGCTCGGTAAGCGGTCGATTCCACTACTCACCTACGTCCAAGCAAAGGTGCCGTCGATTCGGTTGAACTCTCGTCGCTATGCATCCGCATAGGTAAGCGGCGGCACACCGATCAAACGGAACGGAGGCAGCTTAATGCCCTTACCCGTGTTCGGTTGAACATCGTCCCGCATCGTACGCAGCAAGTCGTTCAACAGCCGGTCGTGCGTCGCTCGACTTCGGTCTGCGTTGCGATAAGTTGTTTCGTCTTGGTACGCGTATAAAGCCGCGAGAACTTCGCCCGATGCGACGAGCGCCAACGCGTTTAGCGCATCGGCATACCGCTCATGGGCAGCCGCCGGGATACTTCTACCCTCGATTACGCCGGAAAGTGCCGCGACGTACTCTCGATAGTGTTCCAACTTCGTTTTGCGCCAGTCCGCGTCATGTTCTCGTTTCCGGGTCAAATACGACGTTAGGATGACCCCTACAATCGCCAAACAACCCGTAACGACGCCGGTCAGCAAGGCGTTCATCGCGACTCTCCTTATGCGCCCCCGCGCACCTGTCCGAAAGTTTAAGCGACAAACTGCGCGTTCCAGCGTATCCGCCTGGCCGGCGCACTCGGCGGATACAAATTTAGCACGCCCGTGCTTAATTTCGCGGCGGTAAAAATTCGACTTGCGCCACGATCATCGGCGCAACCCTGATAGGGATTTTCTACCCCCTAGGGGGTGTCAGGATGCCGCCCGGAAGGCCGTGGCGGGACGTTGTTGGCTCGGCGCGAGGTCGCGTGAGCGTCGGGCCATCCGCGCGCGAGTCGACCACTTAAAGTGCCCGCAATCGGCCGACATCCTGGCGCGCTCGGTTGCCGGACGCGCGACTGCGAATCCGGGCCACCGAAACTAACATCCCGCCCCAATTGCCTGCGCGGCGTTGTGCCTGCGGCGCGCATATCGCGCGTTCCCGTGTAAGCGCGCGGTACGTTGCACCGACCGTCGATATGACCTTGCCCGTTGAACTTCCGCCGTCGCGTCGCATAATGCGACGGCCATACGGCGGACGCTTCAGTGCGCCCTTTAGTCGACTTCGCCCGACGCAATTTTGCGTTAGTAATCGAATCAACAACTTACATCGACGGCGATTTCGCAGAACGCAATTTTGCGTTCCGCTGTGAAATCAACGGCTTACATCGACTGGGAGTTCGTGAGCGCAAAATCATCGCTGCTACGAAGCATCAGCGATGATTTTGACCGGCTCAATTTTGAGCCGGCAATAGCGCACGGCAGGCGACGCGCAGGACGCACGCGCCGCCGATGCAGGCCGCCAGCCCGCCTAGTCCCCGTAGCCCGCGACTTCGGCCAACAGGTCGCCGTGCGGCCGCGAACGGCGAGTTTCCCACTTCTGACGCGACACGAGGGAGAGCAGCGGCTCCAGCGCCGCATCTACGAGCATCCGCGCACGCGATACCAGTTCCTCGCTCGAAATGGAACCGTCATGAACCAGAGCGCGAACGCTACGTTTTGCCTCGGCGATTTTCTCGCGAGCCGCCTTTATTTGGGGCATGTTCGTCGTGACGTTGCCGACGCGAGCGCCGAGCCAGTTCTTCTCCGTGAATACGTCGGTCCGAACTGCGGCGCGCAACAGGTCATCCGCGTCCGACAAATCGTCCAACGCCTCGTCGACTTCGGGCGGCGCGGTACGTTCGAGTTCGGTCACGATGCGTTCGCGCGCGCCGTTATCGGCCATCGTCCAAACCGCGAGGCGACCGCGCGTTTCGAGCATCGACTTTTCGGCTTCGTGATATGCGGCTTTCGCTGCGACGAAGACAACAACGGCACGTTCGGCGTCGTTGGTCAACGCGGACCGTTCGCGTTTCCGGTCCGGCAACGACTTGAGTTCGCGCGCCAGTTCCGCTCGGCGTTCGTCAACCTTTGCGCGCTGTTTCGCCTCAAGTTCGCCGGTGAGGCCGGCATCGTTAGCGAGCGCTTCAAGGGCTTCGAGGCGTTCGGGCAAGGGACGCTTCAACGGATTCATAGCGATTCTCCAAAAAGGCGCGTTAGCGCGAGATCAACACGATGTAACCTTCGGGACGAATTCCGACGCGGTATTTCACAGGGCCGGGCTTTACGACTTGGAACGGTGTCCGGCCCTCCGGACCGGGCCAAATGAAAATGCTGTATTCGCCGCGTGTCTCGTCAAAATTCAACCGTTCCAAAAGCAGTTTCGGTACAGAAATTTCCATGATTTAGTAATCCTATTTGATTAGGTAAAATACCTTTTCCATGCGGATTGATCGCGCCTACAAATCGTCCTGCATGTCCGACGTGTCGCCGCCGTAGAGTGCCGCCGCCCGTCGGGCGCCGTCCATAGCAGGGCGCTCGTCGCCGTCGTTCGCACCTTGCACGGCCGCACGCTTACGCTTGACGTGGTACGCCGTCAGCACCGCATGCGCGACCATGTCGAGCGCCGGTTTAGCGTCGCCGTTTCGGTCGGTCCACACCTTCGGCGTCAGCGTACCGGCCAGCGCGACGGAATCGCCGTCATCGAGCGCCAACAGCGCGGCCTTCGCGCCGTCCGAGAACGCAATCACGTTCACGAACAGCGCTTCGCCGTCGCCTGCGGGTACGCGCACTTTTGCCGTGACGAAGGGGCGGCCGCTCGGGCCGGTCCGTTCGCCCGGTTTGCCGTACAGCTTGCCGCTTGCCAATGCATCGAGCATTTCGCCACCTCATGAAAGTCGTGATGTTGTCAGGTGTACCCGGTGTACCCGGTGAAGCCTTTTCCCTATACGCGCCACGTGCGCTCCTGCCGCATTTTTATTCTGTACTGCTACGAAAATATGGGTTCACTGGGTTCACCGTATCGCAACAAGCCTTAGCCGTAGCGGGCTTCAGCGGTGTACCCACTCTTCGGAATGGATTCACGCGGTGGATTCACTGGGTTCACCCTTGTTCCATATGTTGCCGGTGTTCAACCTGTGCGGCTCGTAACCGAATTCACGCAGGGCATTCGCGATGTAGCGCATGTCGGTTGTGTCGCGATTTGTGCTCGCGCGTTCGGTCACGGTCCAGAAAATATCGCCCGTCTTTACGTTCACAATGCCGGGGTTGTTCTCCAGATACGCCGCGACGTGAGCAATCCACGGGTTTTGCATCGTGCGTGCGCTCACTTCCTGCGCCGCCTGCGCCCGCATGGCGTCGTCTTCAATCCACCACACCTCACCATCGCGGAACGCAGCGACCGCCTCGGCCCATAGTTGCGCACGGTCTGCCGTCAACGCGGTGATGTCGCACGCCCTGACCGGTACGGGCCAGAAGCGTCGCCCGCCCGTTTCATCGCGCAGATAGGTTCCTTCGCCGTCGCGGTTGCACGTGCCGACCATCACGAACTGGCGCGGCTGATAGACCTGCTCGCGCCCGTAGGCCGGACGAAACGCGTCTTCGCTGCGACTGAGGAACGCTTTCACGGCGTCCGCCTCATGTTTACGCAGGCCGACGATTTCGCTGTTTTCGAGCAGCCATACGCCCGCGACCGTCTCGCCTGTCTGGCGTGCATCGTCCATGTCCGGCACGGCGTCCGAATAAAATTCATCCCCCGCCAGCGCGCGCACTGTGCGCGACTTGCCGATGCCCTGCGACCCTTCCAACACCAGCATGTGATCGGCCTTGCAGCCCGGACGAAATACACGCGCAACCGCTGAAATCAGGAAGCGCCGCCCGACCTCACGCACATAGGGCGTATCGTCCGCGCCGCAGTAGGTCGCAAGCCACGCGTCGAGGCGCTTCACGCCGTCCCATTCGAGCGCGTCGAGCCATTCGCGCAGCGGATGAACGCGGTTGCGTTCGGCGTGCGTGTGTACCGCGTCCACCGCGTGTTCCTTCGCCGCCGTCAGCATGTAGCGGCGTTCGATATACGCGCGCAGGTTCGTTGTGTCCGCATCGGTCCAATACGGCGACGGCGCGACCTCCCACGGGCGCGCGCTCGCGATGACGACGCGGCGCTTCATTTCGTCGTAGCGAACCAGCCCGCGAAGCGCCGGGTCTTCCGCCAACACGTCGAGAAGTTGATGCATCGTCGCGCGTGAGAATTTGCCGGCATGGGCGGTGTCACGTGCGACCGAAACGTGCGAATCGGCCGCCGCGCCATCGGGCACCGGCTTGGCATTCGCAATGTGCGTGCCGCTCGCGATAGCACGCCGCACGGCCTCCGCGCCGCCGCTTACGGCGAGGTCGTTCAGGTCACGCCCCATAGCTCACCTCAACAACTTCACGGCCCGCGTTGGACCAGCGTTGCGCGCACGCAGCGGCGGCGGCCTTGCCCGCCGGGTCATCGTCGGCAGCGACGGTCAGCGATTCAATGCCAGCCAGCACCGGCAGTGCCTTCAGGTTGCCCGCATCGATGCATGCCCAAACCGGCACATAGCCGTGCGCGAGCGACAGCGCCGTTTCGACGCCTTCCGCGACGCCGAGCCCGCTCGTTACGGCCTCGTCGGGCCACAAGCGAATGACGCCGCCCGCCTTGCGATGCCCGCCGAGCAGCAGGCGCGGCGGGGCAACGTCAGCTTTGCGGCCATCGGTCCGAATCCAAGTTTTGTGCAAAGTCATGGGCTCGCGCGTTACCGCGTGCGTCACGAGCCCGACGAGCGCCGGGCCGGCATAGTCGGCCGGATGCTTCAGCGAGGGATGCCAGCGCAAATCGCCATCGGCCGGCGGGATGCGGCAGCGCCGAGCGCTGAGGTAGGCCAGCGCGTCGCCGGAAACAGCGCGACATGCGTTCCAAAGGTCGTGCCCATAGTCGGACAGCGTGTCATGTTTCGCGGACGGCACAGTGGCCTTGATACGCGGCTTGCTCGGCATCGTGAGATGCGCGCCACGGGCAGCACGGTAGCTTTCAGTGAAGGCGCACCGGAAGCAATGCGCGACGCCTGCGCCGCTTTCATCGACGGTCAACCCGAGCGTTTTATCCCGCTCGCCGCGCCCGCAAACGGGGCAGCAAATGCGGTAATTCCCGGTTCCGTAATGGCTCCACGCAATGGCGGTCATACGGCCTCCCGCGATTTCAGCCAACGGGCGACCTTGCGTCGGTCGGACATCGTGAGGTGATAGATGCCGCGACGCACTTCGAATCCATCGCGGTCGATGCACGGGACGCGTACGCACGGCAAGGTGAGGCCCATTGCGCGCAGGTGTGCGATGAGGTCGGGCGAATTGCTACAGCCAACGAAACCGTCCAATTCTTCGCGCGGCATCGGACGGTTTTGGAGAACGGCCAGCGCGCGCAAGTGACGCGGGTTCGCCGTACCGTTAAAGTTGCGATGTTGGTTCGCGCTCGTCGGCTTCGGTTGGCGGGCGTTTTTCTTTTCCATCGCCTCACCCCTCGACGCGATAGCCGGCCGGATCGGCCAGCCAGCGGTGCAGTTCGCGATTGGGCCAGCCAACGCACCGCGCGGAGCCGAGCTGCACGCGCCTCGGGAAGCGGCCCGCCAGTTCGCGCAGACGCACGGACTCGTGGCTCAAGGGAACGATGCGCTTCAGGTCTGCCCAGCGAGTGAAGCCGTCAAGCGGCAGCGCTTGGGGTTCGGATTGCGCGCTACCGGACGGCGGCGCGTTGTGATGATGTGCGGCCATGTGGAAACCTTCGCAGGTCGTTGAACATGGCTCGCAGCGTAAGAACTGTGGTGCGGCGAATATAGTGAAACCAGTTCACCGGAAACGGACGCCGGCAAGGTGACGCATATGGAAAACAGGTGAACTGAAACGGGCTCGGAATTGACCCAAGCCCTTGCCCAGCAAGGTTCGGAACAGGTTACCTATTCCCTTGTGCGCGCCTTTCTGTTTCGATCCTTGTCCCAGTTGCACACCGCCGAGTAGCGCTTCCTTTTGGCGTCTTCGACGCCGGGATGCAATTCGTCGATCACTTCCTCGACAACAGTCTTGGGCGTCTTTCCGTCGTTCGGCTTCCAACGTTGCGTAGCGGCACGCCAGACGCTCACGCAGTCGTCAAGCTCTTCCGGCCAAAACTCGTGATCCGCCATTGAATTCCCTTCCTTGGCTTCGGCAAGTTCTGCCTTCAAGCGCTCAACCTCCGCGTTCAATCGCCGATTCTCAGCCAGCACTTCAGCATTGGTTACCGGTTGCGGGTCAGCATCCGGAATCGGCCAGTCATAACCGTACCTTTGGCACCATGACCGGACAGAAGCATGCGATAGCATTTGCTCCCGACTCCTGTCGGTGCTCCATGTTGTCGCCTCGATTTCCCCGGTGTCGATTGCATCCTCAAGCGTCTCGCGCCACCGGCCAAGCTCCGCCTGCTCATCGTCCGAGAGGTAGACCGGCGCATCAAGATCAACGCCCGCTAAAAACGCAGCGGCTTGTATGAGGGAGATTTTGCGACGCGGAATAAATGGCTTCACCCAATCTGGCGCGCTCGGCTCAGCGGGAACATGCGGTGCAGTTTCCGGCACCGGGCCATCGTCACCGTGCGGCAACGTGACACCGCACCGCTCCAGAAACGGAAAAATCTCCGATACCTTGAATCCGATGCGGTCGTAATCAGAAGGGGATGTCATCTGACATTTCCTCCCATTCGTTGCCCAAGGTACCGTTGATTACGACGGCCTGAAGCGCGGCCCAAGCGGCGGCGATGCGGTCATGTCCACCCAGCACTTGGACACCGTGTCCCGGTCGCATTTCGCACCAATCCGGGCATTTCCCATCCGAATCTATCGACCGACTAGCTTCACGTAACCGCTCGGCCAACCAGTCGGCGGCCTCTTGAAGGCTCACCTTCTCGTGCCTACTTATGGCTTCCAACAGCGTACGCAGACTGATAAAGCCTGCGTTTCGCGTGGCCAGATCATCCTTGATGCCCATTGCGCCCCACAGGCAAAACCCCTTGTGCGGCAACCGCACCAGCCCGGCAAGGGAATCGGGCTTTCGGGCGCTAACCTAGGTGCGGTTGATCCACAGGTCGCTTACGCTTGGCGACCATTGCGCACCATTGTAGATGGGACACTGTTTTTTCTGTACAGGTGCGTGCATCTGCACGCTCTACAGGCGTGTGGATATCCATCCAGCACATATCGTCCGGGGGTTCTTTTGGGGGTTCTTCTCGCTGAACGAGAGATCAAAACATTGCCTGATAAGGATGAGCGGCCCGAATAGGATTGCCGCCGCCCCACCAAATTCCGCGCTCGTCGCACGAACCCCGCATGACGCAAGTCTGCGGGGTTTTTTGTTGCCGCGACACGCATGCACCGCTCTCCTGCCGAAAAAAGCGCCCAGCCACGGACGGGCGGCCGGGCAGAATGCCGCCGGTGCTCCGGCGACAGGAGGTAACGGATGGGTCGACCGCACTCGCGCAGTCGTTGGCTGCGCCTGGCGGCCAGCCCGGCTACTGCGGCCTCGGGCACGACGCGTCGTCGCACTCGGCGCTCACATACACCGGGCATACGCGACTTAGCTGCCGCGATACAGCGACTTCATTTCTTCAGCGCTGGCCGGACGCACACCCATCGCGCGCGAACCCGACGCCGATGCGCCCTGAGCCTGCGCACCGTAGCCGCTGGCATCGGCGCCTTGCGCTTGCGCCAGCGCACGCTGCTGCTCTGCAACACGGGCCGTGGCGGCCTGGATCGCTTCCGGATAGTGCGGATCTTCGCCGCGAGCGGAGTTGTAACCGGCCTGCTGGAGCTGGACCAGCTCGGCACGGACCTGTGCGCGGGTGATCGTCGAGCCCGACTGGGCGAACGACACGACCGGGGCAACGAGAGCGGCGGCGACGACAACAGCTTGAATGAGCGACTTCATGATGACCTACCTCCAGATTTGTCTGTGTTCGCGGTGAACACCTTGTTCATCGCTGACAAACCGAAGTTTATGTAGGCGCATGCTTAAGAATAAGGCAGGTTTCTGGAAGACATCCTTCCCGAATTACGGGTTAACCCTAGACTGATTGCCGGGACGGCGAGTCGCGCAGGCGGCGGCTTCGCCCGGCATCTCATTGCATGAGAAGGCCTGCCGAAAAGCACGAGCCCCGCGACGCGGCAATGCTTCGCGGGGCTCGAACTCGGTTTGATCCGGAGACGTCGCTCATGCGCCCGTCGATCGCTCGATCGGGCCGTCGCGCGAAAGCACGGCGCCCCGCTCCGGGCGCGAACGCGCCAGTCGGCGTATTACTGGGTATCCATCGGGCACTTCAGGTTGCAGCCGTTCGGGTCGCCGAGATCGCCCTTGCGGCGCAACGCCGACTTCTTGCTGCCCTGGTATTTCTGCGACGGCGCCGACGCCGCGAACGGCATCTGCGGATGCTCGTTCAACCGAAACTGTTCACTCAGGATGCCGCCGGGCACACCCGGGGAATTCTGCGCGAGGGCGAACGGCGAAGCGACGACCAGCAGCCCCGCGGTCAACGCTGCCGCGGCGAGGGAAACGGAAAATTTCATGGCGGAATGACGCCTGAACGGCGTGCTTGTTGGAACGTTGATCAAGCGGCAAGCGTAGCGTAAATCCCCTGCTGCTGCAGCGGGGCTCGATCGCGTCCTCGTTACCGCGGGTTGCCGTGCTGCGCGTGCGTGCCGTCGTCGCCGGCCAGCCCGGTCGCGACGCTCGTCAGCGTGCCGCATGCGGCCGGATCGTAGCCGTCCAGATGCGCGACGCGCTCGACGAAACGTGCATCGCGCAGCAGCGCCAGCACGCCGGCGAGCGGTCGCGCGTCGAGCCGCGCACGCTCGCACGCGAAGTAATAGTCCTCGTCGACGACCGGAATGAAGTCGAGCCCGAAATGATGGGCCGCCGGCTCGACGCCGAAGCCGAGATCGGCCATCCCGCTCGCGACGAACGCCGCGATCGCCGAATGCGTGAGCTCGGCCGACGCATAGCCGTCGATGCGCTCCGGATCGATGCCGATCGCGCGCAGCGCGAGGTCCAGCAGCATGCGCGTGCCCGACCCCGGCTGGCGGTTGACGAAGCGGATGTCGTTGCGCGCGAGATCCGCGAGCCCGCGGACCTGCTTCGGGTTGCCGCGCGGCACGAACAGCCCCTGCTGGCGACGCGTCAAGTGGATCAGCACGTGGCGCGTGTCGTCGAGCCACGGTCGGTAGATCTGCGCGCACTGCGCGCGAAACGCGCCGCGCGGCAGATGGAAGCCGGCCAGGTCGCATTCGCCGCGCGCGAGCGCCTGTACGGCCTCGACGCTCTCGCGATACTTGATGTCGACGGCGGCGTGCGCATCGACGAGCGCGGACACGAGCGTCGCGACCGCGTAGCCGTGCGACGCGTGGATGCGCACGCCGCCTTCGCGCTGCGCGAGCCGCCGGTTCAGGTCGCTCGCCACTTCGGCCGCCAGCGTGCGCAAATTGCCGTCGAGCCGGCTGCGCGCGAGACGCTGCGCATCGACGACCGCCTGCCCGAGCGCCGACAACGTCGACCCCTTGCCGCGCGCCGTTTCGATCAGTTCACCGCCGATGCACGCCTCCAGCGCGCGGAGCATGCCCCACGCGTGCCGGTACGACAGCCCCTTGGCCTGCGCCGCCTGCGCGATGCTGCCCGTGTCGGCCACGAGTTCCAGCAACGGCGCGACGTCCGACAGGCTGGCCGACCGGCCTTCCGTGTCGCGTACGGTCAGATACGCGTCGCATTCGATCCGAATCAATTATGCACTCCGATTTCCTATTGCGACCGCGAAATCTTCCGCTTATCGTTGGTCAAAATCAATCAGAACGAAGTCGCAGTGCGCACTATATGAATTTCGAGCGCATATGAGACTTTGGAGGAGCACAACCGATGTCCCCGAATTCCCCTGCGCCCGACGCGCTGGTCGAGCGTCATGCGCGCGCGGGCCAGTCGCTCGTCGCGATCCTGCACGCGATCCAGGACGACGCCGGCTACGTGCCGCCGGGCTGCGTCGCGCCGCTCGCCAAGGCACTCAACCTGTCGCGCGCGGAAGTCCACGGCGTACTGACCTACTACCACCACTTCCGCACCGCGGCGCCTGCGCGCGTGACGATCCAGATGTGCCGCGCCGAAGCATGCCGCAGCATGGGCTGCGAAACGCTCGCCGCACACGCGGAAGCACGCACGGGCTGCCGGTTCGACGCGGCGCACGGCGAGGCCGCGGCTGCGCACGCGCCGGACGCCGTCGCGCTCGAATCGGTGTACTGCCTCGGCCTGTGTGCGCAGTCGCCGTCGCTGACGGTCAACGGCGTGCTGCACGCGAAGGTCACGCCGGAGAAATTCGACGCGCTGCTCGCCGACGCGGTCGCCCGCACGCCGGAGGCCGCATGACGACCCGCATCTACGTTCCGCGCGATTCGTCCGCGCTGGCGCTCGGCGCCGACGCGCTCGCGGCTGCGATCGTCGCGGAAGCCGAACGGCGCGGTGTGGCGATCGAACTGGTCCGCAACGGCTCGCGCGGGCTGCTGTGGCTCGAGCCGCTCGTCGAGGTCGGCACGGCCGCGGGCCGTGTCGGCTACGCGAACCTGTCGGCCGCCGACGTGCCTTCGCTGTTCGACGCCAACTGGCTGGACGGCGGCACGCACCCGAGCGCCGTCGGCCTCGTCGATGCGCTGCCCTATCTCGCGCGCCAGCAGCGCCTCACATTCGCACGCATCGGCCTGACCGATCCGCTGTCGATCGACGACTACCTGCAACACGAAGGCCTCGCGGGCCTGAAGAACGCACTCGCGCTCGACGGCGATGCCGCGTGCGAGACGCTGCTCGAATCAGGGTTGCGCGGCCGCGGCGGCGCGGCGTTCCCGGCCGGCATCAAGTGGCGCACCGTGCGCAACGCGCGCGCCGCGCAGAAGTACGTCGTCTGCAACGCGGACGAAGGCGATTCGGGCACGTTCTCCGACCGCCTGCTCATGGAATGCGATCCGTACTGCCTGATCGAAGGGATGATCATCGCGGGCATCGCGACGGGCGCGACGATCGGCTACATCTACGTGCGCAGCGAATACCCGCACGCGATCGCCACGCTCGAAGCCGCGATCGGCCGCGCGCGCGAAGCCGGCTGGCTCGGCGAGCACGTGCTCGGCTCCGCGCACGCGTTCGAGCTGCACGTCGCGAAAGGCGCGGGCTCGTACGTCTGCGGCGAAGAAACGGCGCTGCTCGAATCGCTCGAGGGCAAGCGCGGCGTCGTGCGCGCGAAGCCGCCGCTGCCCGCGCTCGCCGGCCTGTTCGGCCAACCGACCGTCATCAACAACGTGATCACGCTCGCGACGGCGCCCGTGATCTTCGCGCGCGGCGCGGCGTTCTATCGCGACTACGGGATGGGCCGCTCGCGCGGCACGCTGCCGTTCCAGCTCGCGGGCAACATCCGCCAGGGCGGCCTCGTCGAGCTCGCATTCGGCGTCACGCTGCGCGAACTGCTGTTCGACTTCGGCGGCGGCACGGCCAGCGGCCGGCCGGCGCGCGCCGCGCAGGTCGGCGGCCCGCTCGGCACCTACCTGCCCGATCATCAGTGGGACGTGCCGCTCGACTACGAGGCGTATGCGGCGATCGGCGCGGTCGTCGGCCACGGCGGCATCGTGCTGCATGACGACACGTCGAACCTCGCCGAGCTGGCCGAATACGCGATGAAGTTCTGCGCGATCGAATCGTGCGGCAAATGCACGCCGTGCCGGATCGGTTCGACGCGCGGCGTCGAGACGATCGCACGGATCCGCGACGGCGACACATCGGAGCGACAGGTCACGCTGCTGCGCGACCTGTGCGACACGATGCTGGCCGGCTCGCTGTGCGCGATGGGCGGGATGACACCGTACCCGGTGCTGTCCGCGCTCGACCATTTCCCCGAAGATTTCGGGCTCGCTGCCGGCAAGCATGCCGCGTCGGGTCCGGCCAAGGCCGCGGCCTGACCCAGAAGGAGCCCTGCATGTCCCTCGACACGAACAACGTCCGCCAAGGCGGCTGCGGCTCGGGCCAATGCGCGTGCAAGAGCGCCGCGCAGGCACGCGAGCGCGACCCGTTCGACGATACCGATTACGGCACGCCGCACCGGCATGCCGATACCGACGTCACGCTCGAAATCGACGGCCAGCCGGTGACGGTCCCGGCCGGCACGTCGGTGATGCGCGCGGCGATCGAGGCCGGCGTCAACGTCCCGAAGCTCTGCGCAACCGATTCGCTCGAACCGTTCGGTTCGTGCCGGCTGTGCCTCGTCGAGATCGAAGGCCGGCGCGGTTATCCGGCGTCGTGCACGACGCCGGCCGAAGCCGGCATGAAGGTGCGCACGCAGTCGGACCGGCTGCAGTCGCTGCGCCGCAACGTGATGGAGCTGTACATCTCCGACCATCCGCTCGACTGCCTCACCTGCCCCGCCAACGGCGACTGCGAGCTGCAGGACATGGCGGGTGTCGTCGGGCTGCGTGAAGTGCGCTACGGCTTCGACGGCGCGAATCACCTGAAGGACCGCAAGGACGAATCGAACCCGTACTTCACGTACGACCCGTCGAAGTGCATCGTCTGCAACCGCTGCGTGCGCGCCTGCGAGGAAACGCAGGGCACGTTCGCGCTGACGATCGCCGCGCGCGGTTTCGAATCGCGCGTCGCCGCGGGCGAAAGCGAATCGTTCATGGCGTCGGAATGCGTGTCGTGCGGAGCGTGCGTCGCCGCATGCCCGACGGCCACGCTGCAGGAAAAGACCGTCGTGCAACTCGGGCAGGCCGAACACTCGGTCGTCACGACCTGCGCGTACTGCGGCGTCGGCTGCTCGTTCAAGGCCGAGATGAAGGGCACGCAGGTCGTGCGCATGACGCCGCACAAGAACGGCCTCGCGAACGAAGGCCACGCGTGCGTGAAGGGACGCTTCGCATGGGGCTACGCGACGCACAAGGACCGCATCACGAAGCCGATGATCCGCGAGAAGATCACCGACCCGTGGCGCGAGGTGAGCTGGGACGAAGCACTCACGTACGCGGCGACGCAATTCCGCAAGCTGCAGCAGAAGTACGGCCGCGATTCGATCGGCGGCATCACGTCGTCGCGCTGCACGAACGAGGAAACCTATCTCGTGCAGAAGCTCGTGCGCGCCGCGTTCGGCAACAACAACGTCGATACCTGCGCACGCGTGTGCCATTCGCCGACCGGCTATGGCCTGAAGACGACGCTCGGCGAATCGGCCGGCACGCAGACGTTCGCATCGGTCGGCCAGGCCGACGTGATCGTCGTGATGGGCGCGAACCCGACCGACGGCCACCCGGTGTTCGGCTCGCGGATGAAGCGCCGCGTGCGCGAAGGCGCGAAGCTGATCGTGATCGATCCGCGCCGCATCGACGTCGTCGACGGCCCGCACGTGAAGGCCACGCATCACCTGCAGCTGCGCCCCGGCACCAACGTCGCGATCGTCAACGCGCTCGCGCACGTGATCGTCACCGAAGGGCTCGTTGCCGATGCATTCGTCGCCGAGCGCTGCGACACACGCGCGTTCGAGCAATGGCGCGAATTCGTGTCGCGCGAGGAGAATTCACCGGAAGCAACCGCCGACGTGACGGGCGTGCCGGCCGAGCGCGTGCGCGAAGCCGCCCGCCTCTACGCGACGGGCGGCAATGCCGCGATCTATTACGGGCTGGGCGTCACCGAACACGCGCAGGGCTCGACGACGGTAATGGGCATCGCGAACCTCGCGATGGCGACCGGCAACATCGGCCGCGAAGGCGTCGGCGTCAATCCGCTGCGCGGCCAGAACAACGTGCAGGGTTCGTGCGACATGGGCTCGTTCCCGCACGAACTGCCCGGCTACCGGCACATCAGCGACGCGGTCGTGCGCACGCAGTTCGAACAGGCGTGGTCGGCCACGCTGCAGCCGGAGCCGGGGCTGCGCATCCCGAACATGTTCGATGCCGCGCTCGACGGCAGCTTCAAGGGGCTCTACTGCCAGGGCGAGGACATCGTCCAGTCGGACCCGAACACGCAGCACGTCGCGGCCGCGCTGTCGGCGATGGAATGCATCGTCGTGCAGGACATCTTCCTGAACGAGACCGCAAAGTACGCACACGTACTGCTGCCGGGCTCGACGTTCCTCGAGAAGGACGGCACGTTCACGAACGCCGAGCGCCGCATCTCGCGCGTGCGCAAGGTGATGCCACCGCTCGCGGGCTACGCGGACTGGGAAGTGACGCTGCTGCTGTCGCAGGCGCTCGGCTACGACATGCACTACACGCATCCGTCGGAAATCATGGACGAGATCGCGCGGCTCACACCGACCTTCTCGGGCGTGTCGTACGAGAAGCTCGACGCACTCGGCAGCATCCAGTGGCCCTGCAACGAACACGCGCCGGAAGGCACGCCGACCATGCACATCGACGCGTTCGTGCGCGGCAAAGGCCGGTTCGTGATCACCAAGTTCATTCCGACGCCGGAAAAGGTCACGCAGCGCTACCCGCTGATCCTGACGACGGGCCGCATCCTGTCGCAATACAACGTCGGCGCGCAGACGCGCCGGACCGAAAACGTCCGGTGGCACGAGGAGGACCGCCTCGAGATCCATCCGCACGACGCGCAGGATCGCGGGATCCGGAGCGACGACTGGGTCGGCATCGAATCGCGCGCCGGGCACACGGTGCTGCGCGCGCTCGTGACGGAGCGCATGCAGCCGGGTGTCGTGTACACGACGTTCCACTTCCCCGAATCGGGCGCGAACGTGATCACGACCGACAGCTCCGACTGGGCGACGAACTGCCCGGAATACAAGGTGACGGCCGTGCAGGTGATGCCGGTTGCGCAGCCGTCCGACTGGCAGCGTGCGTACGCGCGCTTCAACGCGGAGCAGATCGACCTGCTCGAGCGCCGCGCGGCCACTCCCGACACCGTGACGACAGGCAAGTGAGGCAGCGATGGACCACGAACACCTGATCGACATGGCCAACCAGATCGGCGCATTCTTCGAATCGATGCCCGATCGCGACGAAGCGCTGGCCGGCATCGCCGATCATATCCGGCGCTTCTGGGAACCGCGGATGCGCCGCGCGTTGCTCGCCGCGCTCGACGATCCGTCGGGCGAAGGCGCGCAACGCGCGGCACCGATCGTGCGCGACGCGATCGCCGCGCACCGCGCATCGCTCGTGCCCGCCGCCGCGAGCGCCTGAGCGCGCCGCTACGCGGACTGCGCCGCGCCCACGAACCAGGTTTCGCAGTGGCGCAGCAGCGCGTTCGCGTCGGTTGCCGTGCGCCCGCGCGCGGCGACATAACCGTCGGGCCGCAACAAGTAGAACGACGGCCGCGAGCGACCGTATTCCTGCGCCAGCCCGGCGGCCCCGTTGCCTGCCGCATCGGTGACGCGCCACACGCGCACCGCCTCCGGCATGATCCGTTCGAGCCCCTGCACGATCGCCTGCGCATCGGCCGGCATCGGCGGCACCTCGCCGGTGTCGGCATCCACCGGCTCCTCCAGCAACAGCAGCGTGAAGCTCGCCGGATCGTGAATATCGTAGAGCCGCGCCGTTCCCGGCGCCCGGCCGAGCGGCCCGTCGAGCACATGCACGAGCGCATCGGGCGCCCGCTCGCCCGCGCGCGGCCCGCCGTCGAGCACGCGCTCGAGCGTGAGCGGGCTCTTCCGGTACTGCACGCCAAGCTCGCTGACCGTGCGCCGCACCGCGTCGCGCATCGGCCCGAACGACGCCAGCAGCGGCACGACATGATCGCGCAGCAGCTTCATCGCACCACGCTCGGCTTCGACCATCTGCGTGACGAAACCGGTCTGCCGCAATACGTCGCGCTCGATCGGATGGCGCTCCGCGTGATACGTGTCGAGCAGTCGCTCGGGTGTACCGGCGGCAAGCACGCGCGCAAGCTTCCAGCCGAGATTGAACGCTTCCTGGATGCCGGTGTTCATACCCTGCGCGCCGGCCGGGCTGTGGACGTGCGCGGCGTCGCCCGCGAAGAACACGCGGCCGTGACGCAACCGGTCGACCATCCGGCTGTGCAGGTGAAAATAGGACGACCACGCCAGATCGCTCGGCGAGATCGACACTCCGGCACGTTGATGCACGACCGCATCGCACTCCGCGAGCGTCGGCGGCGGCGCATCGGACGACGCGCCGCTGCCGGGCGGACGGTCGGCCACGAGCCGGTAACGGCCGCCGCCCATCGGAAACAGGCCGGCCATGCCTTCGGGCGACGTGAACAGGTGGATCTCTTCGTCCGGCCAGTCGGGTATCGCCGCGAAATCGGCGAGCAGGAACGTCTGCTCGAACGCCTGCCCGGCAAAGCCCAGGCCGAGCAGATGCCTGACCGTGCTGTGCGCGCCGTCTGCCGCGATCAGGTACGACGGCGCGAACGACTCGTCGCGGCCGTCCGCGCAGCGGATCGATACGTCGAGCGACGTGCCGCCCGCGTCGCACGCGGTCAGTACCGCGCCGCGCTCGACGGTCACGCCGAACTGCGCCAGATGCTCGGCCATCAAACGCTCGGTGACGCTCTGGTCGAGAAACAACAGATACGGATAGCGCGTTTGCAGCGGATCGAAATCGAGCCGCGCGATCACGCGGCCGTCGGCATGCAGCGCGGCTGCGTGTGCGCGATGACCGAGTGCGAGAAACGGCTCGACCGCGCGATGCTGCTCCAGCAGTTCGAGCGTGCGCGCCTGGATGCCGATCGCGCGCGAATACGGCGCGGGCGCCGCGAGGCGATCGATGATGCGCACCGGCACGCGGGCCCGCGCGAGGCTCATCGCCGCGGCAAGACCGGTCGGCCCCGCGCCGACGATCAGCACGGGCGGGATATCGGGCAAGGTGTCAGCCATGAGAACCTCGATGACACGCGATCCTGCAAGGATACGCCGCTCCGCGTGACGGGGCCATATGCCGATCGGCAAACTCGCGGCACCACCGCGCGGTGTGGGAAAATGCCGGCTTTCCGTCAGTTTTCGCGTCATGGATTCCGCATTCGACCGGGCGTACGCCGCACACCGCGCTGGCCGCCTCGCCGAGGCCGAGCACGGCTATCGCAACGCGCTCGCCTCCAACCCCGCCGACGCCGACGCGCTGCACCTGTTCGGCGTGCTGCGGCACCAGCAGGGCCAGCACGCCGAAGCGGCCGATCTCGTCGGCCGCGCGGTCGCGCTGCGTCCGGACGATGCCGCGCTGCAGCTCAATCTCGGCAACGCGCTGAAGGCGCTCGGCCGGCTCGACGAGGCGATCGACCGCTTTCGCAACGCGCTGACGCTCGCGCCCGAATTTCCGCTCGCGCACTACAACCTCGGCAACGCGTATGCGGCACTGCAGCGTCACGACGATGCGATCGATGCGTTCGGCCGCGCGCTGCGGCTCACGCCCGATGACGCATCGATCCACAACAATCTCGGCAACGCGCTGAACGCGCTCGGCCGCCACGACGACGCACTCGCCGCTTTCGGTCGTGCGCTCGAACTGCGCCCCGGGCATGCGGGCGCGCACAACAACCTCGCGATGGCGCTGAACGCGATGGGCCGTGCCGACGACGCGATCGCGCACTTCCAGGCCGCGATCGCCGCGCAACCGCGTTTCGTCGCCGCGCATTTCAATCTCGGCAACACGTTCGATGCGGTCGGCCGGCATGCCGAAGCGGCAGCCGCGTTCGAAGCCGCGCTCGCGCTGCACCCGCCGTTTCCGCTCGCGCTGTTCGGGCTCGCCAACGCGCTGTGCGCGCAGGCGCGCCACCGCGATGCGCTGCCCTACTACGAGCGCGCCGTCGGCCTCGATCCGTCGTTCGGCCTCGCGTGGCTGAATCTCGGCAACGCGCACCACGCGCTCCGCGCACACGAGATGGCGCTGCGCGCATTCGACCAGGCGCTGCGCGTCGCGCCCGATCTCACGCTCGCGCGGCTGCACCGCGCGGTCACGCTGCTGACGCTCGGCGATTTCACGCGCGGCCTGCCCGCGTACGAAGCGCGCCACGACACGCCGGGCGCCACGCCGCTCGGCACACTGCCGCGCTGGCAGGGCGAGCCGATTGCGGCGCGCACGCTGCTGATCCGCGCGGAACAGGGGTTCGGCGACACGCTGCAGTTCGTCCGCTTCGTGCCGCTGGCCCGCGCACGCTGCGCGCAGGTCGTGCTCGAAGTCCAGCCGGAACTCGTGGCACTGCTGGCGCCGGCCGCATCGCGCTGGCGCGTGACGCTCGTCGCACAGGGTGCGGCCAGGCCGCCCGCGGCAGATGTCGCCTGCACGATGATGAGCCTGCCGTTCCTGCTCGGGCTGCAACCGGACGACATCGTCGGCGGCTCGCGCTACCTCGACGCGCCCGACGGCGCCCGCCGGCGCTTTCGCGGCTCGCTCGGCGGGCAGTCGAAGCGCAAGTTCGGGCTGGCATGGTCGGGGCGCCGGCAGGCGCAGGAAAACCGCTCGATGCCGTTCGACGCGCTCGCGCCGCTGCTCGCGCTGCCGGACATCGACTGGATCGTGCTGCAGCCGGCCCTCGACGACGACGAACGCGCACGCGTCGACGCGCATCCGCGCGTGCATCGCCTCGACGGCCGGCTGAACGACTTTGCCGATACGGCCGCGCTGATCGAGCGGCTCGACGGCGTCGTCACGATCGACACGGCCGTCGCACACCTCGCGGGCGCGCTCGGCAAGCCGCTATGGGTCATGCTGCCGTTCGCGTCCGACTGGCGCTGGTTCACCGGCGACGACTGCCCGTGGTATCCGCAGGCCCGAATCGCCCGCCAGCCCGCGCCGGGCGAATGGCTCGACGTGGCGGCCAAGGTTGCCGGCAAGCTGCGCGACGCCTGAGCGCAGACGAAAAAGGGAGCGCAGTTCAAGTGCGCTCCCTTTTTCAATGCGATCCGCAGCCCATGCAGCGCGACGGACAGGCGGCCGTCAGGCCGCCTTGTACTGGTTGCGCGCCTCGGACGTGCGATACAGCACGAGCGTGGCGATCAGCCCGCAGATCGCGGCGACGCTCAGCCACAGCCCCGGCGCCGCCTTGTTGCCCGTCTGGTGGATCAGCAGCGTCGAGATCGCGGGCGTGAAGCCGCCGATCGTCGTCGCCAGGCTGTACGCGAGCGAGAAGCCGGCCGTACGCACGTCCGCCGGCATCACTTCGGTCAGCGCGACGACCATCGCGCCGTTGTACGACGCATAGAGGAACGACAGCCACAGTTCGACCGCGAGCAGCCGCAGGAACGACGGATCGCCGACGAGCCACAGCACGGCCGGGTAAGCCGTCAACAGCGTCAGCACGGTGAACGCGATCAGCACCGGGCGGCGGCCGATGCGGTCGGACAGCGCGCCGGACAACGGCAGCCACACGAGGTTCGAGATGCCGACGCAGACGGTCACGACCAGCGCGTCGAGCGACGACAGGTGCAGCACTTCCTTGCCGAACGTCGGCGTATACGCGGTGATCATGTAGAACGACACCGTCGTCATGATCACCATCCCCATGCCTGCGACCACGACACCCCAGTTGTCCAGCATCGAGCGCATGATCTCGCCCATCGTCGGGCGGTGACGCTTCGCGAGAAATTCGTCGGTTTCCTTCAGCGAACGGCGGATCAGGAACAGGAACGGCACGATCAGGCAGCCGATCAGGAACGGGATGCGCCAGCCCCATGCGCTCATCTCCTCGGCCGGCAGCGCGCGGTTCAGCAACACGCCGACGAGCGCGGCAAACACGACGGCCACCTGCTGGCTGCCCGACTGCCACGACGTATAGAACCCCTTGTGCCCCTTCGTCGCGATCTCCGACAGGTAGACCGACACGCCGCCGAGTTCGACGCCGGCCGAGAAGCCCTGCAGCAGCCGGCCGAGCAGCACCAGCACCGGCGCGAGCACGCCGATCGTCGCGTAGCCCGGTATCGCGGCCACCGCGAGCGTGCCGATCGCCATCAGCCCGAGCGTCAGGATCAGCCCCTTGCGGCGGCCGTGATGATCGATGTACGCGCCGAGCACGATTGCGCCGACCGGCCGCATCAGGAAGCCCGCGCCGAACACCGACAGCGACAGCATCAGCGACGCGAATGCGTTGCCGCTCGGGAAGTAGGTTTTCGCGATGGCCGCCGCGTAATACCCGTAGACCATGAAGTCGTACATTTCCAGGAAGTTGCCGCTGACGACCCGGAACACGGTGCGGACTTTCGATTCCTGCGCGATGGCGTGTGACGCTGTGGACATGTTTTTCTCGCTCAACTCGGATGGCGCGCATGCGCGCCGCATGGACCCGGCGATGCGTGTCGCGCCTGGCCGGCGCGCGCAGGCATCGCTGCCCGCCGGCGGCGCATCGCACGACGACGCGTGCACCGGCATGGTCCGCGAATGATGCCACGCGAAGCCGACATTTGCCTTGTAGCGCCGCTGTCGTTGCCGTCGCGGTACCCGCCTAGTACGAGTCGTCCTGAATCGGGCACAAGAATCAGATCAATCCGATCGACCTGCCTTCGCCGGCTGACCACAATGTCACGATTTGCGACGACACTTCCGCGCCGCGCCGGCACGGTTGCCCGTGTCGCACGGCGCACCGCTCTCATGACCCCATCGCCCCTCGTCCCCGTCGAAGGCGCGCTCGCCCGCCCTCGCGTCGCCCCGCTCGACCACGTCCCGCTGTTCGGCCGCGAATGGAAGTTTCGCGGCGCGCCCGGTGCGCGGCCCAGCAAGAACTGCCTCGCGACACTGACGACGTCCTGCATCGACGTCGACCGGCCGCACAGCGTGTGCCGCTGGCAGCCGTTGCCCGCGATGACGTCCGCACCCGCTTCGGCCGGACCGCCCGCCGTCGCGGGCCGGCACTTCCGGCATACTGCCGCCCCCCCGCGGGACCGCCGCGCGATGTACGCAACCTGCTGGAGCATCGGCGCGCTCGGCATCATCGGCTGGCTGATCGCCGCGCATGAACCGCCCACGGGTTTCAGGTCCGCATATGAGATTCATGCGGCGAGCACCGTGCCGGATCGCTCGACCTCGGCCACCGGCACCGTGCGCGCCGCCGCCGGTCGGCCCGGCCCATCGACGCGCGCCGCGCCGCCGCCGCGCACGGCGGCGACACCTGTCACGAAAGCGGCCGAATCGCAGCCCGCCGCACACCGCGTCGCCGGTCGTCCGGCGCCACTTCCGCCGCAGGCGACGTCCGGCACACAACGCACCGCCGCGGCATCGCCGCACCGGGCCAGCAGTCGTCAGCAGGCAACGACGCCGGCCCGAACGCCGGCCGTCACGCGGCTCACCGCCCATTCACCGCTGCGGCACACCGCAGCCACTGTCGCGGCACGCGAGCGGCGCGCCCCGCCGCCGCTCGCGACGGGCACGCTCGACGATCCGCTCACGCTGATCGCGATGGCAAACGCGCTGCGCGGCGCCGAACCCGCCCGCACGACGCACGCGAGCGCCAGCGGTTTCGACTGGACGTCGCAACTGACCCACCGCCGCTTGACCGATACGCCCGACGCGTTCGCGCGCTGACGATGTCCCGATGGCAACCGCCCAATAAAAAACCCGGCGAAGATCGCTTCGCCGGGTTTCGCTCGTCTCTGCCGTCCTGCTGACGAATCGTTACTTGTGCGCGGGCAGCCCCGTCTCGGTCTGCTGCTCGAGTCGCCGCACCTGCTCCTGCAGATCGCGCAATTGCAACTGCGCAGCGCGCTTCTCGACCTGCAGCGCCTGCGTCTGCTCCTGCGCCGACTTCTGGCGCTGCGCGACTTCGGCTTGCTGGCTGCGCGCGACGCTCAGGTCGGCCTGCAGCTGCTGCGCACGATTCGACTGCAGCGCGATCACGCGTTCGAGGAACGCCTTCTGCGCCTGCAGCTCGGTACGGCGGAGCTCGATATCGGCAAGCTGCACGGTCTGCTGGACGAAGTTCGCATACACCATCTCCGCGCGGCTCTTCTCCTGCGAGCGGATCACGCGCCACAGATTCTTGTCCTGGAACAGCGCGACGTAGTACGTCATCTCGCGCGGATCGAACAGCAGGCTCGCGCCGTAGCTGCCGTTGTACGTGGTGCGCATCTCGACGATCCGTCCGTCGCGCAGCATCTGCGTCAGTTCGGCGACGTTGCCTTGCGCGGCGGCGTCCGTCGACGCGGCACCGCCGCTCAGGCTCGTCACCGCCGGACGCGTACCGGCGGCGGGTGCGGTCGCGTCGGCAGACCAGGCCGCGCCCGCTTGCGCACAGGCCGCCAGCGCAACGATCCACGTGGCACAGCGTGCAGGGGAAAAATTTCGGAAAACCAACGTCAGACTCCGGCGAACGAATCGGGAGTCGCGATTATCGTCCAAAACGAAACGGCCGCATCTCGAATTTATCGGGATGCGGCCGGCCTTCGTGCGACGCGGAAAAACGCGGTTTGCTACAGGCGCGTTTCGCGCGCCGCGCGCAGGAACGCATCGAGCAGCGGCGTGCAGTCGAGCAGTTCCGAGCCGCCCGCACGATGGAACTCGGGGTGCCATTGCACGCCGACGACGAACGGCGAGCGACGGTGGCGAATACCCTCGATGATTCCGTCGCCAGCCGACACGGCCTCGATGTTCAGGTCGCGGCCGAGATCGCGGATCGCCTGGTGATGGATCGAGTTGACGATCGCTTCGCTGCGCCCGGGGAACATGCTCGCCAGCGTCGACGAATCCGGGAAGCGGATCGCGTGACGATGCTGGTCGTAGTGTTCACTCACATGCGCATTCGCGGTCGGCACATCGGTCGCGATGTCCTGATACAGCGAGCCGCCGAACGCGACGTTGATCAGCTGGCAGCCGCGGCACACGCCGAGCACGGGTTTGCCGGACTCGACGAATTCATGCAGCAGCTCGAGTTCGTACATGTCGCGCACGCGATCGCCCGGCCATTCGGGGCGCACATCCGAGGCCGCGTAGGTTTGCGGCGACACATCGGCGCCGCCTTGCAGCAGCAGGCCGTCGAGATGCTTCGCGTAGTCGCGCAGGCGGATGTTGCTCGGATGGATCATGCCCTGGTGGCCGACCGTCGGAATCATGAACACGAGCACGTCGCGCGACATCACCCAGTGGGCGATCGATTCCTCGAGATACTGCAGCGTCTTGCCGCGCAGCCCCTTCGCGCCCGGCTCCGGATGGAAGATCCGCGCCGACACGCCGATGCGCAGCGTGCGCTGCGTGATGCGCTGGCCGGCGCGGTCGAACAGCCGGCGTGCCCGCGCCGCGACGATCCGGCCGAACACCGACCATGGCGTGTCGCTCTGCTTCAGGTAGGCCGGCGGTGCGTTCTGCGCGCTCGCGGGCGGCGGCCGCGGCGTATCGAAATCGGGCTGCGCGCCGAAACCGGGCGGCGGCGCGCCGGGCTTCGGCGGCGCGGCAACGCCATCGACGGCGGCTGCAGCCGCCGCGCCGGGCGCACCGGGCTCTGACGCGGCCGTGACCGGCGACGCGCCGTCCGCGGCGACGTTCTGCGCGGCGGCGGCTTGCGCGGCCGGCGCATCGGGCGTTTTCGCCGGATCGGAACGGAGGGAGTCGGAAGAAGCGGAAGAGGTGCCGGGCAGACCGGCCGGGGAAGGCGTGTTTTCGCTCATGACGATGGTCTGGTACGTCGCTCACGCGTATGGGTAGACGAGGATTCATTATGCTTCAGTGCACGATCGCGCGGCAAACCTGCAACATCCTGTCGCCATTGTTGCAAGTCGATGCAAGCAACGCCGGCGACCGTCCCCGTTCGCGGCCTGCCCCACCGGTGTCTCGCCGCCCGCACTGGACACCAGTGATATATCACAATAATATCCACGCATCGTCCACGCTCCCGATCGCCCGCGCCATGATCGCGCCCCGTCCGGCCGCCGCGCCGCACCTCGCATGATTACCCTGACCGACGTCACCCGCGACCGGCCCGCCGCGCCGGCGGCCAGCCTCGCCGACCGCGCCTACGCGCTGATCCAGCGCGACATCATCACGATGCGCCTGAAGCCGGGCGCCGCGCTCAACGAAGCCGACCTCGTCGCGCGCACGGGGATCGGCCGCACGCCGGTGCATCAGGCCGTGCATCGGCTCGTGCTCGAAGGGCTGCTGTCCGTGATGCCGCGCAAGGGCTTGATGGTGCAGCCGCTGTCGCTCGACGACATCGTCGCGGTGATCGACGTGCGGCGCATCAACGAAGCGCACTGCGCGGAACTCGCCGCGCGCCATGCGACGCCGGACGATCTCGCGCGCATGGCTGCGCTGCTCGACGACGGACAGGCCTGCGTCGACACCCACGACGTCGAGGGAATGATGGAACTCGACCGCGCGTTTCACCAGGCGATCGCCGCGGCCGCACGCAACACGGTCCTCGCGGAAATCCTGCGCGCGCTGCACGAGCGCTCGCTGCGCTTCTGGTTCGTCACGCTGTCCGAACCGCACCACCTCGCGGACGTCCAGCACGAGCATCGCGAGCTGTTCGAGCGGCTGTCCGCGCGCGACGCCGCCGGTGCGCGCACGGCCGTCGAAGGCCATATCGATTCGTTCCGCTCCACGCTTCTCCAACATCTTCGCCCCTGAGCCGCCCATGACCACTTTCACGCCCTTTCCTCCGCTGGCCCAGCTCGCCGCCGACCTCGCGGCCGGCCGCACCACGAGCCGCGCGCTCGTCGACGCCGCGCTCGACCGGATCGCCGATCCGTCGGGCCAGGGCGCCGTCGTCTTCACCGAAGTCGACGCCGACAACGCGCGTGCGGCCGCCGACGCACACGACCGGCTGCGCGCCGCGGGCACCGTGCTGTCGCCGCTCGCGGGTATCCCGGTATCGGTGAAGGACCTGTTCGACGTCGCGGGCCAGGTGACGCGCGCGGGGTCGCGCGTGCTCGACGGCGCGCCGCCCGCGCGCACCGATGCGGTCGCCGTCGCGCGGCTCAAGCGGGCGGGCGCGGTGCTGGTCGGCCGCACCAACATGAGCGAGTTCGCGTTCTCGGGGCTCGGACTGAATCCGCACTTCGGCAATCCGCGCTCGCCGTACCATCGCGACGTGCCGGGCGACGCGCGGATTTCCGGCGGTTCGTCGTCGGGGGCGGCCGCGTCCGTCGCCGACGGGATGGCCGCCGTCGCGCTCGGCACCGATACCGGCGGCTCGATCCGCATTCCGGCCGCGCTGTGCGGGCTGACGGGCTTCAAGCCGACCGCGAGCCGGATCCCGACGCAAGGCGGCGTGCCGCTGTCGACGACGCTCGACTCGTTCGGCCCGATCGGCCTGACGGTCGCGTGCTGCGCGCTCGTCGACCGGATGCTCGCGGGCCTCGAGCCGCACGTGCCGGCCGCCCGGTCGCTCGAAGGCGTGCGGCTCGGCGTGCTGACGAACTACGTGACGGACGGGGTCGACGCTGACGTCGCGGCCGCGCTCGACACCGCGCTCAAGCATCTCGAAGCCGCCGGCGCGATCGTCACCGAAGTGCGCTTCCCTGCGCTCGACCGGCTGCCGGAGATCAACCGCTTCGGCTTCTCGCCGATCGAGGCGTATGCATGGCATCGCCCGCTGCTCGCCCGGCATCGCGACCAGTACGACCCGCGCGTGCTGACGCGGATCCTGAAGGGCGAACCCGCGAGCGCGGCCGACTATCTCGACCTGCTCGCCGCGCGCGCCGCGATGCTCGACGAAGCCGCGCACACGGTCTGGGCGCGCTTCGATGCGCTCGTCGCGCCGACGGTGCCGGTCGTGCCGCCGCGCATTGCCGACCTCGAAACCGACGACGACGCGTTCACGCGCACCAATGCGCTGATCCTGCGCAACCCGAGCGCGTTCAACTTCCTCGACGCGTGCGGCCTGTCGCTGCCGTGCCACCCGCGCGACGCGGCACCGGTGGGCCTGATGCTCGCGGCGGCGCCGCATCGCGACGACGCGCTGCTCGCGATCGGCCAGGCGGTCGAAGCCGTGCTGAACACGATCCGCTGACCGCGCCAGCCGATCGCCGGCGGGCAGTGCGCGCGATGCGGCAGGGTGCCGCACGCGCGCTGTCAGTTTCGTGCCAGACCGTTCGCGCTAAAATCGCGCGATTGTTTTCCGGACCGACCGACGAGGAACCCCGCCGACATGAACGACTACACGCTTGCGCTACGCCGTGAACGCCGCCTGCTGATGCTGCTCGGATGGGCGTGCATCGCCCTGCTGGCTGGCGCGCTGTACCTGCAGTACGTGAAGAACGAAGATCCGTGCCCGCTGTGCATCATCCAGCGCTACTTCTTCTGCGCGATCGGGATCTTCGCGTTCCTGGCCGCCGGGATCCGCAACTGGCGCGGCATCTGGGTGCTCGAACTGCTGATCGCGATCGCGGCGGCCGGCGGCGTCGGCACGGCCGCGCGACACCTGTCGATCCAGATGAATCCGGGCTTCAGCTGCGGCTTCGACACGCTGCAGCCGATCGTCGACAGCCTGCCGCCCGCGCAGTGGTTCCCCGGCATGTTCAAGGTCGCCGGGCTGTGCGAGACCGTCTACCCGCCGATCTTCGGCATCCTGCTGCCCGGCTGGGCGCTGATCGGCTTCGCCGTGATCCTGGTCGCGGTCGTCGCGAGCCTCTGGCGTCATCGCCGCAAGCTCGCGGGCTGACCGGCCGGCCGCCTTGCCGGCCACCGGCATGTGCGGCTCGATCGAGCCGCACGCCGACGTCTCCATCCGGCGCTTTCGCCGCCCCAATCCGGCCGGCCGCGCGTAAACACCTACTCCGCTGCCGCCCCGATCGCCGGGCGAACGCGCGTCGCGCGAGCGTCGCGCCCCCGCCCCGTCACGCGTGCGTTTCGGCCCGATGCGCACGCATCGGTCCCCCGATCCCGCGCGGCGGGCCTATGATCGACATGATCGCCTCCTGATAGCCCGGATCACCGCCCGGCCATGTTCCTGCCGCGTGGCGATGCTATCTTCGGGACTGGATGGCGATCTACGTGCGCGAGGCCAGGCGGTCTCACCGCTCCCTGCGTAACGCGCGCCCGATCCGCAATGTCGACTGGATTCATCATGACAACGCAAACCATCCGCATCCGTCACCCTCATGGCGTCCGCGTGTCCAGCGGCGCCGTTCGCGCGCGTCGTCGGCGCGCCGCCGCCGCACTGCGTCAGCCGTGCGGCCGGCCTGCCCTGCTCCCGTCCGTCCTCGCCATCGTCATGCCCGCCGGCCCGCGCCGCGTGTCGTGCCGCGTCGTTCCGCACGGGGTGTGCTGATGGAAGCCTGGCTCGGCGATCTGCAGCAACTGCTCGCGCACGGCGAAGCGGCCGTGCTCGTGACGGTCGCGCATACCGACGGCTCCGCGCCGCGCGAAGCCGGCACCAAGATGCTCGTCACGCGCGACACGGCCCGCCATACGATCGGCGGCGGTCATCTGGAATGGAAGGCGATCGAGATCGCGCGGCATCTGCTGAAGGACGGCGCGCACGTGCCGCACGCACGCCGGCTCGAGCGGCTCGCGCTCGGCCCGAGCCTCGGCCAGTGCTGCGGCGGCGCCGTGGTGCTCGCGTTCGAGCGGCTCGACGTCGGCGATCTCGGCTGGATCATGTCGCTCGCGAAGCGCGTCGCGGCCGGCGCCGCGACCGTGCGTAGCGTATCATTCGGCCCCTCGCCGGGCGCGCCGCTGTTGAGCGAGCCCGAATCGGAAGCCGCGCGTGCCGACTGCCTGCTGTGGGAAACCGGCGGCGTGTCGCTGCTGACCGAAACGATCGCGCCGTATGCGTTCCCCGTCGTGCTGTTCGGCGCCGGGCACATCGGCACCGCGCTCGTGAAGGTGCTGGCGACGCTGCCGTGCCAGGTGCGCTGGATCGACGGGCCCGATGCGGTGTTCCCGCCGGCCGACGCGCTCGCCGGCATCGGCAACCTCTCGATCGACGCGGCCGCTGCCCCGGCCGACGCGGTCGACGCAGCGCCGCCGCAGTCCTACTTCGTCGTGATGACGCACGACCACGCACTCGATTTCGTGCTGGCCGAGCGCATCCTGCGACGCGGCGACTACGCGTACTTCGGAATGACCGGCTCGCACGCGAAACGCGCGCAGTTCGATCATCGCCTCGCGGCGATCGGCATCGACCCGGCCCAGGTCGCGCGGATGCGCTGCCCGATCGGTGTCGAAGGCATCATCGACAAGGCGCCCGAAGTGATCGCGATCTCGGTGGCTGCGCAATTGCTGCAGGCCGTCGAAGCGAATGCGTCCGCGCAGGCTTCCCCTACCTACTGACCGACCAAGAACGACGCCATGACCCCGACATTCAAGGACAAGATTGCCCGCGCACCGAAAGCGGAGTTGCACATCCACATCGAAGGCTCGCTCGAGCCCGAACTGATTTTCGCGCTCGCGCAGCGCAACGGCGTGAAGCTCGCGTACGACTCGATCGACGCGCTGCGCGCCGCGTACGCGTTCACCGACCTGCAATCGTTCCTCGACATCTATTACGCCGGCGCGAGCGTGCTGCTGACCGAGCAGGATTTCTACGACATGACGGCCGCGTACTGCGAACGCGCGCTCGCCGACAACGTCGTCCACACCGAGCTTTTCTTCGATCCGCAGACGCACACCGAGCGCGGCGTGCCGATCGAGACGGTCGTCGCGGGCATCGAGCGCGCACTCGCCGATGCCGAACAGCGCGGGCTGTCGAGCAAGCTGATCCTGTGCTTCCTGCGTCACCTGTCCGAAGAGGACGCGCTCGCGACGTTCGAATCCGCGCTGCCGCTGTTCGAGCAATATCGTCACCGGCTGATCGGCGTGGGCCTCGACTCGTCCGAACTCGGCCATCCGCCGACCAAGTTCGCGCGCGTGTTCGAGAAGGCGCGCGCACTCGGGCTGAAGCTCGTCGCGCACGCGGGCGAGGAAGGCCCGCCCGCCTACATCTACGAAGCGCTCGACGTGTTGAAGGTCGACCGGATCGACCACGGCGTGCGCAGCATCGAGGATGCGGCACTCGTCGAACGCCTCGCGAAAACGCGCACCGCGCTGACCGTCTGCCCGCTATCGAACCTGAAGCTGTGCGTGTTCGACGACATGGCGAAGCACACGCTGAAGGCGCTGCTCGATCGCGGCGTCGCGGTGACGATCAACTCCGACGATCCGGCCTATTTCGGCGGCTACGTCAACGAAAACTACTTCGCGACGGCCGAAGGGCTGCAGCTCACGGATGCCGAAGTCCATGCGGTGATCCGCAACGGCTTCGAGGCATCGTTCATCGAACCGGCGCAGCGCGACGCAATGTACGCGCGCCTCGACGCTTACTGGCAGGCCGCGTGACGGCCCGCATCGAGGAGCGCTGACAGATGAGACACGGCAACGGCATCCGCCTCGCGACCAGCGGCTCGGCCTCGCGCCGGGCCGGTCGCGGGCGTGCACGCGTGGCGACGGCGCGGCCGGTCGTCGCCCGCTCGTGCCTGCCGCCGCGGCGTGCCGTTCCGTTCGCCGCCGCATCGGTCGCGAGCACAGCGGCTGCGAGGTCCGCCGGCGACCACTGGCTGGCGGCTTCGGCCGCCACCTTCGCCCGCGCAATCGCCTCCGGCCGTGCCGCACGCCGCGTGCCGCCGCCGCTCGCGAAGCACCGTCCCGCCCCCGTGCGGCGTCGATCGCTTTCTTCTGTTCGCCTTACCTTGATGCAGGACCATTCGTCATGACGCAAACCGCTTTCCGTTCCCAGCTGCTGACCTTCAACGGCGACCCGGCGCAATCGAGCCAGGCCGCGAACTACGAGACCGACGGCCTCCTGATCGTCGCCGACGGCAAGGTCGTCGCGGCCGGCCCGTATGCGCCGCTCGCGGCGACGCTCGCGCGCGACGCGGTCGTCCACGACCTGCGCGACAAGCTGATCGTGCCCGGCTTCATCGACACGCACATCCACTATCCGCAGACGGACATGATCGCGTCGCCGGCGCCGGGCCTGTTGCCGTGGCTCGACAAGTACACGTTCCCGACCGAGCGCCAGTTCGGCGATCCCGAGCATGCGCGCGAAGTCGCCGATTTCTTCGTCGACGAACTGCTGGCGTGCGGCACGACGAGCGCGCTCGTCTACTGCACGGTGCACAAGCAGTCGGCCGATGCGCTGTTCGCGGCGAGCGACGCGCGCGACCTGCGGATGATCGCGGGCAAGGTGCTGATGGACCGCAACTGCCCCGAGTTCCTGCGCGACACCGCGCAATCGGGTTACGACGACAGCGCCGAGCTGATCGACCGCTGGCATGGCAAGGGCCGCCAGATGTATGCGCTCACGCCGCGCTTCGCGCCGACGTCGACCGAGGCGCAGCTCGAGGCGTGCGGCGAACTCGCGCGCCGCCATCCGGACGTGTTCGTGCAGAGCCACGTCGCGGAAAACGTCGACGAGGTGAAATGGGTAGCCGAGCTGTTCCCCGGCCATCGCAGCTATCTCGACATCTACGACCGCTACGGGCTGCTGCGTCCGCGCGCGGTGTACGGCCACTGCATCCACCTCGACGACGAGGACCGCCGCCGGATGGCCGAGACGCGCACCGTCGTCGCGCACTGCCCGACGTCGAACTTCTTCCTCGGCAGCGGGCTGTTCGACTTCGACAAGGCCGGCGAACACGATGTGCCGGTCACACTCGCGACCGACGTCGGCGGCGGCACGTCGTTCTCGATGCTGCAGACGATGAACGAGGCGCACAAGGTCGCGCGGCTGTCGGGCCACCACCTGACCGCGACGCGGATGTTCTGGCTCGCGACGGCCGGCGCCGCGCAGGCACTCGACCTCGCCGACACGGTCGGCACGCTCCGGCCGCGCACCGAAGCCGACTTCGTCGTGCTCGATCCGCAGGCCACGCCGCTGCTCGCGCGCCGCACGAAGCGCGCCGATTCGCTCGAGGAACTGCTGTTCGCGTTCGCACTGCTCGGCGACGACCGCGCGGTGTACCGCACCTATGCGGCCGGCGAACTCGTGCACGAACGCGGCGCCGCGCGCCGCCCGGCCGCCGCTTGACCGTCACGGCAACGATCCGTCGGAACGCAGCCCCGGCAGGCGCGGCACATTCGCCGCCGCGCCCGTCGGGCAGCCGCACGCCGATCGAGCCCCGACACGCTGCCCGCCCGCTTTCCCGCACGCAATCCGCCGTGCTAGAATTCGCCGCTCATTGGGGAGTAGCCGCTCCGCTCGATGTCCCGCGCCCCCGGCGCGCATCGTGACGGAGGCGTCCGTCAACAGACTTGGCCGTTTGGCCATGGCGGACGCAGCCACGTTGGCCTGGCGAGACCGATGGTTCACAGTGCGCCGCATCAGGGCCCGGCGCGCCGTGGATCGTCGCTCGCACGCACAACATCGGCCCGTGGAACCCCATTCGTGTCCCAAGCCTTCCTGATCTCCACCGGCGCCGTCGCCCTCGCTGAAATCGGCGACAAGACCCAACTGCTTTCCCTCGTCCTGGCCGCGCGCTATCGCAAGCCGGTGCCGATCATTCTCGGCGTGCTCGTCGCGACGCTCGTGAACCACGGTTTCGCCGGCGCACTCGGCGAATGGCTCGGCGCGCTCGTCACGCCGTCGATCATGCGCTGGGCGCTCGCGTTCTCGTTCATCGCGATGGGGCTGTGGATCCTCGTGCCCGACAAGCTCGACGCCGACGAAGCGAACGCCACCCGTTCGCGGCTCGGCGTGTTCGGCGCGACGCTCGTCGCGTTCTTCCTCGCGGAAATGGGCGACAAGACGCAGATCGCGACCGTCGCGCTGGCCGCGCGCTTCCAGGATTACATCGGCGTCGTGGCCGGCACGACGTTCGGGATGATGCTCGCGAACGTGCCGGCGATCCTGCTCGGCGACCGCTTCGCGCACCGCCTGCCGACCAAGCTGGTGCACGGGATCGCGGCCGTGCTGTTCGTCGTGCTCGGCGCGCTGGCGCTGCTGGGCGTCGGCGTCTGACGGAAGGGAATGGCCGGCGCGGCCGGGCGGCCGCGCCGTGATGGCGACTGCGTTACTTGACGACGGCCGCGCCAGAGGCCGGCGCAGCCGGCACCGCGCGCTCGTTGGCGGCCGGCGCCGCCGGGCCGCCGCGCTTGTCGACCGGCAGCCGGACCGAGCGGACCGCGCCGTTCGACAGCGGGAAATCGGCGAGCGCGCTGCGCGCGAGGAACGGCATCGCGTACAGCAGCGTGCCGTTGTCGCCGGTCGTGCGCGCGGACACGTTGTACACCTCCTTGCCCGTCGCGCGCTCGGTGATGCGGATGCCAAGCACGTAGTCGAACACCTGGTACGTCTGCGCGACGTAGCCGGCCGGCATCGGCCCCCAGGGGCCCCACGGGCCCCACGGCCCGCGCCGCCAGTATGGCCCCGGCCCGACGAACCAGGGATCGTAGTAGACGGGCTGCGGCACCGTCACGAGATCGCTGCCGACTGAATAGGTCAGCCCGACGAGATAGCGTGCCTGCGCCGGCGGCACCTGCCGGAACGCATAGGCGGACAGCTCGTTCGCGACGATCGGCTCGTAGGTCGACTGCTCGAGGCTGTTCTTCTGCGCATCGGTGCGCGTGAACGCATAGGTGCGTGTCGCGTCGCTGCCGCTCCAGTCGGAGAAGGCCGTGACCTGGGTCGTCACATAGCTGGTGCAGCCCGTCAGCAGCGCCACGCACAGCGCCGCCGCCCAGCCCGCACCGCGAAAAATCCATTCGCGTTTCATGTTGATCCTCGTCGATCCGTCACCCGTTCGTCGCACCGCGCGAACCGTAACGGGATGCCGATAATACGCGGACTGCCGAAAGCGGTAAAAAGTTCGCCCGGCACGCAGCCGCAAGCCTTTGTACAATGGCCCGGTTCGCCAGGCCCGTCTTGCGGGCCCGTCCCCCACTCCACCGATCTCGACGACCATGTCCGACAACGCCTCCTCCACCGTGATCCGCCGCGCCGACTACACGCCGCCGGCCTTCCTCATCGATTCCGTCGCGCTCGAATTCGATCTCGCGCCGGCCCGCACGATCGTCAGGAATACGATGCGCGTGCGCCGCAATCCGGATGCCGCGCCCGCGCCGCACCTGGAGCTGATGGGCGAAGCGCTCGAGTTCGTCGGCGCCTGGCTGGACGGCGCGCCGCATGGCGCCGTGCGCGCGCACGAGCACGGGTTGACGGTCGAGAACGTGCCCGACACGTTCGAGCTGACGCTCGAAAGCGCGTGCGCACCCGACCAGAATACGACGCTGTCGGGCCTCTACGTGTCGAGCGGCAACTTCTTCACGCAGTGCGAAGCCGAAGGCTTTCGCCGCATCACCTATTTCCTCGACCGCCCCGACGTGATGGCGTCGTACATCGTCACGCTGCGTGCCGACAAGGCCGCGTACCCGGTGTTGCTGTCGAACGGCAACCTCGTCGACTCGGGCGACCTGCCCGACGGCCGCCACTTCGCGAAGTGGGAAGACCCGTTCCGCAAGCCGAGCTACCTGTTCGCGCTGGTTGCCGGCAAGCTCGTCGCGATCGAGGAGACGATCACGACCGGCTCGGGCAAGGAAAAGCTGTTGCAGGTCTGGGTCGAGCCGGCCGATCTCGACAAGACGCGTCACGCGATGGATTCGCTGATCCACTCGATCCGCTGGGACGAAAAGCGCTTCGGCCTCGAGCTCGATCTCGACCGTTTCATGATCGTCGCGGTCGGCGACTTCAACATGGGCGCGATGGAGAACAAGGGGCTCAACATCTTCAACACGAAGTACGTGCTGGCGAACCCCGAAACCGCGACCGACACCGATTTCGCGAACATCGAATCGGTGGTCGGCCACGAATACTTCCACAACTGGACCGGCAACCGCGTCACCTGCCGCGACTGGTTCCAGCTGAGCCTTAAGGAAGGCCTGACGGTGTTCCGCGACCAGGAGTTCTCGGCCGACATGGCCGCAGGCGACGACGTCGAATCGGCGGCCCGCGCGGTCAAGCGCATCGAGGACGTGCGCGTGCTGCGCCAGTTGCAGTTCGCCGAGGATGCGGGCCCGATGGCGCACCCGGTGCGCCCGGAAAGCTACGTCGAGATCAACAACTTCTACACGATGACCGTCTACGAGAAAGGCTCGGAAGTCGTGCGGATGTACCAGACGCTGTTCGGCCGCGACGGTTTCCGCAAGGGGATGGACCTGTACTTCAAGCGTCACGACGGGCAGGCCGTGACCTGCGACGACTTCCGTCACGCAATGGCCGACGCGAACGGGCGCGACCTCGCGCAGTTCGAGCGCTGGTACAGTCAGGCCGGCACGCCGCGCGTGTCGGTGCGCACCGCGTACGACGCGGCCGCGCGCCGCTATACGGTCACGCTCGCGCAGGGCTACGGCGACGCGTCGCCGGCCGCGCTCGACACGCAGCAGGGACCGCTGCTGATTCCGTTCGCGATCGGCCTGATCGGCCGCGACGGCCGCGACCTGCCGCTGCGTCTCGACGGCGAAGCCGCCGCATCGGGCACGACGCGCGTGCTCGACTTCACTGACACCGAGCAGACCTTCACGTTCGTCGACGTGCCGGAAGCGCCGCTGCCGTCGCTGCTGCGCAACTTCTCGTCGCCGGTGATCGTCGAGTACGACTACAGCGACGACGATCTCGCGTTCCTGCTCGCGCACGACAGCGATCCCTTCAACCGCTGGGAGGCCGGCCAGCGCCTCGCGACGCGCGCGCTGCTGACGCTCGCCTCGCGCGCCGCCGCGAACGAACCGCTCACGCTCGGCGAGAACTTCGTCGCCGCGTTCCGCCGCGTGCTGACCGATGAAAGCCTGTCACCCGCGTTCCGCGAACTCGCGCTGACGCTGCCGTCGGAAACCTATCTCGCCGACCAGATGGCCGAAGCCGATCCGGCCGCCGTGCATCGTGCGCGCCAGTTCGTGCGCCGCCAGCTCGCGACCGCGCTGCGCGCCGAATGGCTCGCCGCGTACGAACAGCACCAGACGCCCGGCGCCTACGAACCGACGCCGGAGGCCTCGGGCCGCCGTGCGCTGAAGAACCTCGCGCTCGCATATCTCGCCGAACTCGACGAGCCGGCCGATGCCGTGCGCCTCGCGACCGCGCAATACGACGCGGCCAACAACATGACCGATCGCGCGGCCGCGCTCGGCGCGCTGCTCTCTGCCGCCGCCGCGGGCGCGAACGAGCCGGCCGAGCAGGCGCTCGCCGACTTCTACCGTCGTTTCGAGAAGGAAGCGCTCGTGATCGACAAGTGGTTCGCGATGCAGGCGGCGCAACGCGGTACGGCCGCGCAGCCGACGCTCGCGAAGGTGCGCAAGCTGCTCGCGCATCCGGCGTTCAACCTGAAGAACCCGAACCGCGCACGCTCGCTGATCTTCAGCTTCTGTGCAGCCAACCCCGCGCAATTCCACGCGGCGGACGGGTCGGGCTACGCGTTCTGGGCCGAACAGGTGCTCGCGCTCGACGCGATCAACCCGCAGGTTGCCGCACGCCTCGCGCGCTCGCTCGAACTGTGGCGGCGCTTCACGCCGGCGCTGCGCGACCGGATGCGCGACGCGCTCGAGCAGGTCGCGGCCGGCGCGAAGTCGCGCGATGTGCGCGAGATCGTCGAGAAGGCGCTCGCGTAACGCCGTCGCCCGCGTCGCATTCGCGCGATGAAGCCGGTGCCGCCTGACGCGGTGCCGGCTTTTTTATTGCACGGGCGCGGCAGGAATCGAGCGTAATGACGGGGTCCGACCGCGCAACTTGCCGCCGCGGCGATACGCGCCGCGCCCGCCTCCGCTGCGGGAAACCGGGCCGGCTCGGCCGCCCGGCGATGTAACCGGACGAAAAAAGCCGGCGGCGCGGGAGGCGCGACGGGTAAAATTGCGGCCATTCAAGGATTCTTTGGCCTTTCGGAGTCTGTCATGTCCATTGCCCGCCGCACCACGCTGTCGAAGTTCCTGATCGAACAGCAACGTGAGACCAACAACCTCCCCGCCGACCTGCGCCTGCTGATCGAAGTCGTCGCACGCGCGTGCAAGGCGATCAGCTACAACGTGTCGAAGGGCGCGCTCGGCGAAGCGCTCGGCACCGCCGGCAGCGAGAACGTCCAGGGTGAAGTGCAGAAGAAGCTCGACATCCTGTCGAACGAGATCCTGCTCGACGCGAACGAATGGGGCGGCAACCTCGCCGCGATGGCATCGGAAGAAATGGAAACGTTCTTCCCGATCCCGGCGAACTACCCGCGCGGCGAATACCTGCTCGTGTTCGATCCGCTCGACGGCTCGTCGAACATCGACGTCAACGTGTCGATCGGCACGATCTTCTCGGTGCTGCGCTGCCCGGACGGCAAGCAGGCCACCGAAGAGTCGTTCCTGCAGCCCGGCACGGAGCAGGTCGCCGCGGGTTATGCCGTGTACGGCCCGCAGACGGTGTTCGTGCTGACGACCGGCAACGGCGTGAACTGCTTCACGCTCGACCGCGAAGTCGGCTCGTGGGTGCTCACGCAGAGCAACATGCAGATTCCGGCCGACACGCGCGAATACGCGATCAACGCATCGAACGCGCGCCACTGGTACGACCCGGTCAAGCGCTACGTCGACGAACTGAATGCCGGCAAGGACGGCCCGCGCGGCGACAACTTCAACATGCGCTGGATCGCATCGATGGTTGCCGACGTGCACCGGATCCTGAACCGCGGCGGCATCTTCATGTACCCGGCCGACAAGCGCACGCCCGATCGTCCGGGCAAGCTGCGCCTGATGTACGAAGCGAATCCGATGTCGTTCATCGTCGAACAGGCAGGCGGCGCCGCGACGACCGGCACGCAGCGCATCATGGAAGTGCAGCCGACGGGCCTGCACCAGCGCGTGCCCGTGTTCCTTGGCTCGAAGAACGAAGTCGAGCGCGTCACCGGCTATCACGACGAAGCAAAATAATTGCACTGCAGCACTAGACGGAGGTGCGATGCGCAAGTACAATCGCGCCTCTTGATGTGGCCCTGACCGGTCGCATCACAGTGAAGTGAAAGCGGGAAGTCCGCCGGATCGAGGGTTTCGCGAAGCAGCGGCAGCAAGCTGAAAAAAAGTTCGCAAAACCTATTGCCAAGATCTCGGATTTCACCATATAATTTCATTTCTCTGCTGCCGGTGTAGCTCAGTTGGTAGAGCAGCGCATTCGTAATGCGAAGGTCGTAGGTTCGACTCCTATCTCCGGCACCAAGACATAAAGGTCTGACAAGCACCGCTTGTCAGACCTTTTCTCTTTTCCGGCGCCGAAATCGCACGCGCATCCCTTCCCCGCTTCGCCTCCGCTTGCGGGCCTCCCCCGACTCACGCGCCACGTACCGCCGATTGCGATCGCCGGACCACTCCGCCCTCTTCCTCGCATCATGCGCACCTGGCGATCTGGATCACGATCCACAAGGCCTACGCACTGACGCTCGAACGCTACCGGCACGACCGCGTGCTGTTCTGCGGCGACGCCGCTTAACGCAGCCGAACGCGACACGTTCGCGGCCGGCTCGGCGCCCGGTGTGGAACTCACCGAATGTCCGCTGACGCTGTTTGCGGCACGCGGCAGCGACACACGCCGCGGCCACCTGACCGATCTCGTCGCACCACGCTTCACCGCGATCAGCTTCACGAGCGATGGCGTGCCCGATCCGTCGCTCGTCGAGCTCGAGCGACGCCTGCAGGATGCATACGTCAACCGAAGCCGATCTTCAGGAACCCGCATGATGACGGACATCGAACGCGACATGCTCTACACCGACCTGTGCCGCCCGATCACCGGAATCGGCGAAGCCGATGCGTCGCCCTTTCTCACTCGCTTCGCACTCCTGTCAATCGAGGCGATCAGCGAACCCGCGACAGTCGCGCGGCTGATCGCCGAGGCAGGCGAAGGATTGCCCGATACGAACGTGCCTGCGGCGATGCGCGAACGGCGAGACGACTGACCGGCCGGGCCCACCTTCATCTCATTCTTACAAATTCATTTCGACGCGCATCGTCCGTGCACGAACCGCGCCGTAGGCAGACGAATTCCCTGGAAAATCCGTTTGCGGATGCATAACATTACTTAACGATCCTGACCCGCCTATCGCGTTACATTGCGTGGGCGGCGCGGCGGGTCGCATGCCGCTTTCACCCAGCTTGCGGCGCACGACAGCCGGCGTCCGGTCATTTCGACTCAACCCAAGGAGAGGACCACCATGACTCATGGCTTGATTATGTGGCTCATCATCGGCGCGATCGCCGGCTGGCTTGCCGGCCTGCTCGTGAAAGGCGGCGGCTTCGGGCTGATCGTCGACATCATCGTCGGGATCGTCGGCGCGGTGATCGGCGGCTGGCTCGCCGGGATACTCGGCATCAGCGTCGGCAGCGGCTTCATCGGTTCGGTGATCGTCGCGGTCGTCGGTGCGGTGATCCTGCTGTTCGTGATCCGGCTATTCAAGCGAGCGGCCTGACGCTTCTCTCCACGCGCCTTCGGGCGTGTTTTCGCATCAGGCCGGCGCGCGGCCCGTTCGCCGCGCGCCACTCGCTCCGTTCAACGCTTCGCGTACTGCAAGCAGTCGTCGAGCACGTCGTTCGCCAGCAACCCGCTGCGCGCCTCGCGTGCGCGATCGCGCCCGATCCACACGGTGCGCGGCATTTCCCCTCTCCATCGCGCATCCAGCGCCGCACGCAAGCGTCCGGGCACCGGCTCCGCGTTCGCGACCTGCGCGACCTGCCGATCGGCGGCTCTCGATGCGCCGTGCGTGTCATGCGCATCGGCGGCCAACGACGCCGAGAGCCACGGCGCGCAGCTTGCCGTGAACGACGTCACAGCGACCATTTCAGTTCTCCATAGAAAGTACGGCCCGGATACGGGTGGAACACGTAGTAGCGGCGGTCGGTCAGGTTGTCGATGCCGAGCGATGCGGTCCAGTGACGATCGAGGTGATAGCGCGCCTTCAGGTCGACGACCGTGAACGAGCTCGTGCCGCCGTACACGTCCGGATTCACGTCGCTGTTGTCGAGCGTGTTGAACTGCCGCCCCGAGTAGCGCACGCCGACACTCGCGAGCCAGTGCTCGTCGAAGCGATACGACGCGAGCAGGTTCGCGCGCATGCGCGGAATGCGCGGGAAGCGCGAGCCGACGTAGGCCGGATTCGCGGCATCGGCGAGAATCTGCGCATTGCTGGCCGACACGTTAGCGTCGATCGCGAGCCCCCTCAGCCCGACGTTCTCGCCGCTGAACGCGAGTTCGACGCCGCGCACGCGCACGCGATCGACGTTCGAGACGTTGGTGACGGTCGTCGCACCCGACACCGTCGTCTGGCTGTAGATCGAATCGCGCAGGTCGCTCTGGAACACGCTCGCGCGCACGACGCCGACGCCGACGTCGCGCTCGGCCGTGAAGTCCCAGTCGATCGCCTTTTCCGGCCGCAGGTTCGGGTTGTTGTTGACGATCGCATTGTTCGAGATCGTGCCTTGGAACAGCTCGCCGACCGTCGGGAACCGCGTGCCGGTCGCGAACGACAGCCGGAAGCGCCACACGTCCGTCGCGTCCCATTGAAGCGCGACCTTCGGCGACAGCGCGTTCGCACTGCGGTCCGCATAGCCGAGCGTGCCGCTCGCGTTGCCGAGCGCGCCGCCGTATGCATCCCAGCGCTCGTAGCGCAACCCGAGCGTCGCGAGCCAGCCCGGCGCGAAGCGCCACGCGTCCTGCCCGAACAGCGCCTGCGTGCGCGTGTCGCCGCGATAGAGGCTCGCGAGCGACGTGGTCGGCCCGGCCAGCCAGTCGGCCGTGTTGTACGTGACGTTGCGCAGGAAGTAGTCGTCGTAGTGATAGCCGAACGTGAACGTGTGACCCTTCACTTCCGGCGCCTCGGCCTTCAGGTCGAGCGTGCGCCAGCCGGTGCCATCGCCCTGGAACAGCGTGCCCGCGCCGCCCTGCACGGTCGATGCCGCGCGCAGCACGTCCCGCGACACGTCGTACGCGGACACGACGCCCGACAGCCGCCAGCCCGAATCGAGCCGGCCGTTCAGGCCGAGCGCGTACAGCCAGTTTTCCTGGTCGCCGCGCTGCGGCGCGAACGCGTTCGGCGCGACGGTCATGTTCCGGCCGCCGATCGACACGTTGCCGCCGTAGACCGGGTTGCCGGCCACGTCGCGCAGGAAAGTTTCGCCGTGCTGCCGGTAATGGTTCTCCCAATGCCCGAGCGTGAGCGTCGCGTCGACGCGATCGGTGAACGCGTAACCCATCCGCACCGTCTCGTTGAGCTGCTCCGTCCGCTCGATCGTCTGCGCGCCGACGATCGTCCGCGGCTTGCCGTTGGGCCCGATGTCGGTCGCGGCGCCCGTCACGGGCACGGCGGCGCCCAGCTTCGGGTTGTAGGCCGAATTGGGGCTCGCATACTGCATCGGCTGGCCGTTGTTCTCCAGCCGGTCGAGCGACAGCGCGAACCAGAACCGGCCGACGCGGTTGGCGATCCGCGCGGTCTGGTGATTGCCGCCGAAGCTGTCCGCGAACCCGTAGCCGTCGTGGTAGCGCTGCGTGAAGAATTGCGTCGACAGCGATGCCTCGAGCTTGTCCGGGCGGCGCGTCGTGAGCAGCACCGTCGAGCCGATCGAGTTGCCGGGATACAGCGCGGAAAAGGGGCCATAGAGCACGTCGACGCGCGCGATGTCGTCGGGCGGAATCAGCGACCAGCGCGGCGGATACGCATAGCTCGACCCGAGCAGGTTCGACAGCAGCACGCCGTCGGCATAGACGAGCCCGCGCGCGCTCTGCAGCTCGTTGAAGTCGCGGCCCGCGAACACGCTGTTGCGGTCGCCGATATAGCGCTTGCGGACCATCAGGTTCGGCGCGTACTTCAGCGCGTCCTCGGTGGTGACATTGGTGTGCGACTCGATCTGCTCGCGCGTGATCGACATGACGACGGCCGGCGTATCCGGATCAACCGGTTGCCGCTGGGCGGTCACGCTGACGGCCGCCAGCGTGTCGCCGGCCCGTGCCTGCGGCGCGGCGGCGACCGAGGATGCCGGCACCGCGGAACTGGCCGGGCGTTCGACGCCGCCGTGGGCGGAATCGGCGTGCGCATCGTCCGTCGATGCGGCGTGCGCGGCGGACCATGCAAAAGCGGCCGCGCATGCGAGCGCGAGCCGGCCGCGCGGCAGCCGCGCGACGTGGATAGACGACATGAGTGAATTCCTGAAAACGCGATCGGACGCCGCCGGGCACACGCACGCGTACCGCGCACGCATGGCGCGGCACGCGGACGGGGCCGCGGGCGGCACGCGCGCCACCGGGGCGCGCGAACGACATCAATCAGATCGGGAGGTTTTCAGGCGGGGCGCGCGGCTGCGCGAGACGGATGCCCTTGCGGGGAAAATCGGGAACGGCCGGCACGGCCACGCGATACGCGAACGTCCGCACGAAGCCCGGCATGTCGGGCAGGCGCGTGCCGAGCGCGAGGTTCGCCGCAAAGCCCGGGCAGTAAACGCAGTGGGGCATGCCGGCATGGTCGAGCGACGATGTGTCGCGACTGTCGCCCGCTTCGGCGAGCACGACCTGGCGCGCGCCCGCTGCACTGCACAATTCGAGCGTGAGCGCGCCGGAACCGCTCGACGCAAGACGCGCGTACCCGACGACGGGCGACAGTACGTTCAGTACCAACGCCAGCCATACGAGGCCGATCCATCGCGTCGTTCGTCTCATCGCGGTCCAGGAAAAAGTGCGCGCAAGTATAACAAGCGGCCCGATTGTTGCCGATTGCGCAGGATGCAATAGCGGCCATCACACCTCGCATCGCAGCGCATGTGCCGTTAATACAACAGAGACAAAATCTAACGATTCGCCGCTGGCATAAATCGAAGCACGAGGTTGATAATCATCGAACCTGCTGGAGAAATGACCATGGACGAAAGACCCACTCGCATGCCACCGCCCGAGCAAGTGATGAGCCCGGATCCGGAACCCGTCGGCGTGGAATTCCTCGCCGAATTGCCCGAGCACGTGCGGGCATTCTTCGACGAGCAGCACAAGCTGTACTCGCCGAAGTGAACGCCTGTCCGGTTCTGTAACCGCCACGTGTCGATCATCGCTATCGTGCGGTTCATCACTGCGCATCGCGCGCAATTCGCCTCGCACCCGGGCCGCAACAGCCTGACGGTGCCGGATCGGCTCGCCTGCTGATTCTCCTGTCGCGACGCTACGCCGCGCGACTGTCTTCGTCTATTCTTCTGGTTTTCCACGTCCGGCCCGCCCGGCTCTCCCGATCATTCCGATGAAGCAAGCCATTCGTGCCAGCGTTGCAGTCGCCGCGCTCGGTGTCGCCCTTTTTGCGCCGCCCCACATCGCGCGTGCCGACGGCGACGACACCGCGCTCACCAACATCGTCGCGCTCGCATCGCAGCGCCTCGCGCTCGCCGAACCGGTCGCGCGCTGGAAATGGGCGAATCACAAGGCGATCGAGGACCAGCCGCGCGAAGCGGCCCTGCTCGCCTCGGTCGAAAAGCGCGCGGCACAGGCCGGCGTCGATCCTGCGTTCGCACGGACGTTCTTCGAGGATCAGATCGTCGCGAGCAAGGACGTGCAGAACGCACTGTTCGCGACCTGGCGCGCGACGCAGCCGCCCGAGGGCACGCCGCCCGACCTCGCGACCAGCACGCGCCCGGCACTCGACCGGCTGACGCAGAAAATGCTCGCGGGCCTCGCGCAGGTCGAACCGCTGCGCAATGCGCCCGATTGCCAGGCGCGCCTCGCGCGCAGCATCGCGAACTGGAAAACGCTGACGCGCTACGACTCGAAACAGACGCAGGCACTCGACACCGCGCTGTCGCACGTCTGCTCGGCCGGCGGCGCAAGCGCAATCGGATGACGCCGCGGGCGCCGCGCGGCCGCCTCAACCTGCCGGCGTGAGCGCGACGAGCGGAATCAGTTGTAGCCCGCGCGCGAGATGCGTCTGCAGCAGGCGATGGGTGAAGGGTTCGAACGCGCCGTCCGCCGCCCCGGCGACGAGCCGCGCGGCCGCATCGAGCGATTCGGCCGCGCCGAGGTAACGCCAGCCGTCGATCACATGAAACAGGCGGCGCCCGCCGCTCGCCTCGAACGCAACGGCGCCGTCGAACGGCCAGGGCGCACTGCCGCCACGGACGTTATCAGCCGCGGGGCGCCGGTTGTACGACGGCCGCAGTTGCGCAATCCATTGCGCTTCCGCCAACATCGCACCCAGCTCATTACCGGTCTCGCGCCATTCGACGCGCCGCACCTGCTGCGCCAGCCGCATCTCCTTCGACGAACGGCGCTCGCCGGTCAGCAGCGCGCGCAGCCGCTGCCGCACCCGCACGCTGCGGCCCACGTACAGCGGCGCGTCCGCTTCCCCGAACAACGCATAGGCGCCGCACCCGGCAGGCGCGGTGTCGAGCCACGCCTCGGTCAGATCGCCGCCCAGGCGATAGTGGCGCGTCGTGCGCGCGATCTGGTCGCGCAACCGCTCGAGCGGGACGATGTCGTGCAACTGGCGCCAGAACTGCCACAGGAGATCGGCATCCGCCAGCGCGCGGTGGCGCGCAGCCGGAACGAGACCGTGCCGTTCGATCAACGCGTCGAGCCCATGCCGCGATTCGCGCGGGAACAGCGCGCGTGACAGCCGGACCGTACACAGCACATCGGGATTGAACGCCAGGCCGGCACGCTCGAATTCGGCACGCAGGAAACCGCGGTCGAAGCTCGCGTTGTGCGCGACGAACAACTTGCCGTCGAGCCGCTCGAACAGCGCCGGCGCAAGCGACGCGAACGACGGCGCGTCGCGCACCATGGCGTCCGAAATGCCCGTCAGTTGCTGGATGAACGGCGGAATCGCCTGCCCCGGATTGACGAGGCTCGTCCATGTCGACACGCCGAGCGGGCCGATCTCGACCACGCCGACTTCGGTGATGCGGTGCTCGGCGGGCGAGCCGCCGGTGGTTTCAAGGTCGACGAAGACGAGCGGTTGTTCGCTGGCGGGATCGGACAGACGGGAATCGGACATGAAAAGACAGGAAAACGATGCTTCCGTGAGTATGCACCGGCAAGCATGGTCGCGGCCAGCGCGGACCGGTGCGTTCCGCCCCCGTAAAACAAAAAGCCCCCGCGATGCGGGGGCCGGACGTGATCGGCAATGCGTGGCGCGTCAGACCGCCTGGATATTCGCTGCCTGCTTGCCTTTCGGCCCGACTTTGACGTCGAACGAAACACGCTGGTTTTCCTTCAGCGTCTTGAAGCCGTCCATCCGGATTTCGGAAAAGTGCGCAAACAAATCTTCACCACCATTGTCCGACGTAATAAAGCCAAAACCTTTAGCATCGTTAAACCATTTCACGATACCGGTATCCATGTCTTCGTTCCCCACTCGATTAGATCAAAAAAGCTATTTTTATAGCCGTTTCCCGAAATCCCGAAACATTGCGCCAGCACCCGCACCAGCACGCCGCCCGAGGACGGAGTGCTGACTTTATAAATTGGACAATCCGGGTGCGTCAAGAAAATTTTTGACAGTTGTTTTATCAAAAAAGCGCTAATGCCACTGGAATCGGTACACCATCGCCTTTAATTAATTGATTCGCCTCAAAAACCTGTCAATATTACCGGGATCGGATCAAAGATAATCGCGGCGATGAAATTCCTACCGGGGACAAATCATCCCGGTAAATTCCTCGGGTTTTTTCCGGGTTGCGAAAATCCGGGGACATTGAGATGCTGGTGCAACGCCGAAAGGAAGGAGAAGGTCATGTGGCTGGACGAAATCAAGCGCTTCGCGAGCCGGCTCGGGCGCGTACGCCGCAAGTCCCGCGCCCTGGCCGAGTCTGCGCGCGAAGCGCCTTGCGATACCGAATTCGATACGACCTGGCACGGCGACCACTGGCAGAACCTGCTGGCATCGCCGCTGGATGCCCGTCACTACGTGATGGAAGACTGGACCTACACACCGCCACCGACCGATACCGAGGAAGCCGCGCCTGCGGCCAAGCGCAAGCGCCGCTCGTACGCGCGATAGCGCACGGACCGGCGGGGCAAAAAAAAGCGCGACTGGGAAGTCGCGCCGACAAAGGTTTGGAGATCTTTTCCGTCAACGAAAAAGTCTGCTTCGGAAAGCAGAGATCGCAGTATAGCGAGAGAACAACCTTTCATTAGTCATGCTCCACACAAACCTCTATTGCCGATGTGTCAATAATCGCGCTATGACGTCTCCCGCCGGCCGTTGATTACCTGTCGCAATCGCGCAACGCCCGTTCCGTAGTCCTGAGCACCATTTTTCTTCGCTGCACCGCCGCAAACCCTTGATGGGCGTTCGTTTGCGCGCATTCGCCGATCTTTGCGGATTCCAAAATACATTATTGCTTAAAGCGCCGCTCTCGCCCGCTTCGTGCGCTCCGTACACTGCAGATGGCTTTCTGACAAGCGCACCGCCGCTCTGCCGATCACGGCGCATGCAAAACAGCCCGGCCCGGCAGCAGGTTCGATCGACATCATCCTGTTTGGAGACAGATCCATGAAAAAAACCCTGATCGTCACCGCGTTGTCGGGTGTATTCGTTACCGCCGCACACGCGCAAAGCAGCGTGACGCTATACGGCCTGATCGACGCAGGCATCACCTATACGAACAACCAGGGTGGCCACAGCTCATGGTCCGAACGCAGCGGCCAGATCAATGGCAGCCGCTGGGGCCTGCGTGGCACGGAAGATCTCGGCGGCGGCCTGAAAGCGATCTTCGTGCTGGAAAACGGCTTCAACATCGCCAACGGCACGCTCGGCCAGAATGGCCGCGAATTCGGCCGCCAGGCGTTCGTCGGCCTGTCGCAAGACCAGTTCGGCTCCGTCACCCTCGGTCGCCAATACGATAGCGTCGTCGACTACATCGGGCCGCTGTCGCTGACCGGTACACAGTTCGGCGGCACCCAGTTTGCCCACCCGTTCGACAACGACAACCTGAACAATTCGTTCCGGATCAATAACTCCGTCAAGTACACGAGCGTCAATTTCGGCGGCCTGAAGTTCGGCGCGTTGTACGGTTTCTCGAACAGCAACCAGTTCTCGAACAATCGCGCATACAGCGCGGGCGTGTCGTACACCTACGCCGGCTTCAATATCGGCGCCGGCTACCTGCAGTTGAACAATGACATCTCGGGCCTCACGTCGGCGGCGGTCACCAACAGCGGCGGCGCGGTGGCGGGCGACAATACGTTCGTCGGCAAGCGTCAGCGCGTGTTCGGCGGCGGTCTGAACTACACGTTCGGTCCGGCAACGGCCGGCTTCGTGTTCACGCAATCGCGCGTGAACCGGGCGCTCGGCATCTCCGCGGGCGCCTCGGGCGTGTCGAACGGCCTGGGTCTGGACGGCACGTTTGCCCGCTTCAACAACTACGAAGTGAACGCGCGCTACGCGCTCACGCCGGCCTTGTCGCTGGCCGGGTCGTACACGTACACCGCCGGCTTCCTGGACGGCCGTCATCCGGGCTGGAACCAGTTCAACCTGCAGACCGACTATGCACTGTCCAAGCGGACCGACGTGTACGTGCAAGGCGTGTATCAGCGAGTCAGCACGGACGGCCTGGGCATCGGCGCCTATGTCAACGGCCTCGGCGGCGCTTCGTCGACCAACAAGCAGATCGCGGTCACGGCCGGCCTGCGTCATCGCTTCTGAGCGGCCGGCAACGCCGCCGTACGCCGGAAGAAAAAAGCGCCCCACCGGGGCGCTTTTCCTTACCACACCGGGCTGGCCGTCGATCAGGCGTCACCGCGCGCCGGATAGCGGACGTCGAGTATGTCGATCGGCTGCGGGCCGGCCGGCGTCATCAGCGTGACGGTATCGCCGATCTTCGCCTTGATCAGCGCACGCGCGACCGGCGAAATCCAGCTGACGCAGCCGCGGTCGAGATCGACCTCGTCGATCCCGACGATCGTGATCGTGTGATCGACGCCGTCGGGCGTCTCGTAATCGACCGTTGCGCCGAAGAACACCTGGTCGACATTCTCCTGCCGGCTCGCGTCGACGACCTCGGCGAGATCGAGCCGCTTCGTCAGGAAGCGGATACGGCGGTCGATCTCGCGCAGCCGCCGCTTGCCGTAGATGTAGTCGCCGTTCTCCGACCGGTCGCCGTTCGACGCGGCCCACGACACGAGCCGCACGACCTCGGGACGCTCGACGTCGATCAGGCTCAGCAGCTCGTCCCTCAGCCGCTTGTGGCCGGCCGGCGTGATGTAGTTCTTCGCGCCCGCCGGAATCGCGGGTTGAGCCTGGTCGAGATCGTCGTCGTCACCGTCCGACTCTTTGACAAACGCCTTGTTCATGATGCAGATTCAACTTGGATGACTGATGCTCCAAGGGTACACGAAGGGCGCCCAGGCAAGGTCATGGCACCTAATTTGCGAATAAGGCTTCCCTTTTTATACAACCCTGCTATACTTCCGCTTCTGCGTGCGGCTGTAGCTCAGTTGGATAGAGTACTTGGCTACGAACCAAGGGGTCGTGGGTTCGAATCCTGCCAGCCGCGCCACTTTTTCGAGGGCCTTCCCAACCGAAGGCCCTTTCAGTTCAAAGCAGTAGAAGTCTTGTTGTTGCGTGCGGCTGTAGCTCAGTTGGATAGAGTACTTGGCTACGAACCAAGGGGTCGTGGGTTCGAATCCTGCCAGCCGCGCCACTTTTTTGGGGGCCTTCCCATCGCAGAAGGTTCCGACAGTTGAAGCAGTACCGTTTTGCGTGCGGCTGTAGCTCAGTTGGATAGAGTACTTGGCTACGAACCAAGGGGTCGTGGGTTCGAATCCTGCCAGCCGCGCCACCTTAAAAGGGCTTTCCTCCGGGAAAGCCCTTTTTCTTTTCCGCATCCCCTCTTCTCGCGCGTGCCATCGCCGGCCTGGCCGCAGCATCAATGAAAACGGCGGCCGCTGGCCGCCGTCTGTCGATCGCCCGCCCGCGCGCCGCAGGCGCGTCAGTAATCCTGCCGTTCGCGCTCGATACGCATGCCACCGTCGTGGCGCGCATGCACACCGTCGTCGGTCGAGCGCTCGCGCATGATCCGCATCACATCCGGATTGGTACGTACGCGCCGCATCACGTTCGCGAGATGCACGCGGTCGCTGACCTGGATCACGAAGCGCAGCACCGTCGATTCATGCGTCAGATCCTCGTCCATCGCGATATGCACGATGTTCGCGTCGGCCGACGTGATGTCCGCCGCGACACGCGCGAAGATGCCCTTCGTGTTCTTCACGAGCACCTTCACCGCGACATCGAACAGGCGACCCGGCTGCGGCGCCCATTCGACATCGATCCAGCGGCCCGGATCGCGCCGATGGATACGCTGCGCGACACGGCAATCGGTCGTATGAATCGCCATCCCCAGGCCGATGCCGATGTAACCCATGATGGCGTCGCCCGGAATCGGCCGGCAGCACGCCGACAACTGCACGGACATCCCTTCGGTGCCGGTGATCACCACCGGCGGCGCATGATGCGCGGGGTGCCGCTCGGACTTCGGCAGGTCGTCGTCCGCGTCGCGGCCGCTCATCAGCACCTCGATGCGCTTCGCCATCACCGCGGCGACGCGGCGGCCGAGACCGATGTCCGCGAAAATTTCCTGACGGCTCTTGTTGCCCGTCCACTGCACGAGCTTTTCCCACACTTCCGGCTCGACGTCGGCCAGCGCGAGGCCATAGCCCTTCAGGCTCTGGTCGACAAGCCGCTCGCCCAGCTGCACCGACTCGTTCAGGCGCATCGTCTTCAGGTAGTGGCGGATCGCCGAACGCGCCTTGCCGGTGCGCACGAAGCCGAGCCACGCGGGGTTCGGCTTCGAATACGGTGCAGTGATCACCTCGACGATGTCGCCGCTCTTCAGCTCGGTACGCAGCGGCAGCAATTCGTTGTTGATCTTCACGGCCACGCACTGGTTGCCGAGATCGCTGTGGATCGAATACGCGAAATCGAGCGCCGTCGCGCCACGCGGCAGCGCCATGATCTTCGACTTCGGCGTGAACACGTAGACCGCGTCGGGAAACAGGTCGATCTTCACGTGCTCGAGGAATTCGCTCGAATCGCCGGCTTCGCTCTGGATGTCGAGCAGCGACTTCAGCCACTGGTGCGCGCGCTTCTGCACGTCGCTGAGATCGGCGCTGCCGTTCTTGTACAGCCAGTGCGCGGCGACGCCTGCCTCGGCGATCTCGTGCATCTTGCGCGTGCGCACCTGGAACTCGATCGGCGCGCCGAACGGGCCGACGAGCGTCGTGTGCAGCGACTGATAGCCGTTGATCTTCGGGATCGCGATGTAGTCCTTGAACTTGCCGGGCACGGGCTTGTACAGCGCATGCAATGCGCCGATGCACGTATAGCAGTCGAGCGGGCTGTCGACGACGACGCGGAAACCGTACACGTCGAGCACCTGCGAGAACGACAGCTGCTTGTCGCGCATCTTGCGGTAGACGCTGTAGATGGTTTTCTCGCGGCCGGTGATCTCGGCGTCGATCTTCGCGTCGGCCATCGCGCGCTGCGCAGCCTCGAGGATCTTGCTGATCACTTCACGGCGGTTGCCGCGTGCGGCCTTCACGGCCTTCTCGAGCGTCGCGTAGCGATGCGGGTTGAAGTTCGCGAAGCTCATGTCCTGCAGCTCGCGATACGTGTTGTTCAACCCGAGCCGGTGCGCGATCGGCGCGTAGATGTCGAGCGTTTCGCGCGCGACGCGGCGGCGCTTTTCCATCGGCACCGCGCCGAGCGTGCGCATGTTGTGCAGGCGGTCGGCAAGCTTGACGAGAATGACGCGCACGTCGCGTGCCATCGCGAGCAGCATCTTGCGGAAGTTTTCCGCCTGCGCTTCCTCGCGGCTGCGGAATTCCATCTTGTCGAGCTTCGACAGGCCGTCGACCAGTTCGGCGACCTTCGGGCCGAACCGCTCGGCCAGCTCGTTCTTGGTCACGCCCTGGTCTTCCATCACGTCGTGCAGCAAAGCGGCCATCACGGCCTGCGCGTCGAGCTTCCAGCCGGCGCAGATTTCCGCGACGGCAACGGGATGGGTGATGTAAGGCTCGCCGCTCTGGCGATATTGACCGAGGTGGGCTTCGTCGCTGAAGTGGAACGCCGCCTTGACCTCTTTGATTTCGTCCGGAGCGAGATAGTCGGCAAGCACGGCCGTCAGTTTCGCGATCGAAACGACGCCGTGCTTGCGCGGCTGCTCCGGCGTGGCGGTCGGCCCGAACAGATGCCGGAAGGACTGTTCGAGGACCGCGTCGATGTACTGGCGCGCAGGCGACTGGGCCGTGGCTTCGGTAGTCGAATCCGCGGAGGCGGACGATGGGGTGGTGCTCATATTCGCCTCCAGGTCGAGTCGTTGCGCGCGTGGATTACATGGCTGGAACGGGCCGGATGCGCGTTACACCGGCACCTTCTTCAGCATCTCGACGCCGACCTGGCCGGCAGCGATTTCGCGCAGCGCGACGACGGTCGGCTTGTCGCGGCTTTCGATCTTCGGCGTATGGCCTTGCGCGAGCTGCCGCGCGCGGTAGGTGGCGGCGAGCGCCAGTTCGAAGCGATTCGGGATTTGCTTCAGGCAGTCTTCGACGGTAATGCGAGCCATGTTGGTAATTCCTTCTGAATATAGTCCTTATTCTACCTTATGTCCCTCGTCCCCCGCGTCATTCCGCGTGGGGCAGATGGATGCCGAGCTCGATGAACAGCTCCGTGTGTCGCGCGTACTGCGAAGCAAAGCGCAGGCGCGTCGCGGCGACGATGCATTCGAGTTCCGCGAGCGCACGCTCGAAATTCTCGTTGATCACCACGTATTCCGCTTCCGACGCGTGCGCGATCTCGCTGCCGGCAGCCAGCAGGCGCCGCGTGATCACGTTCGGTTCGTCCTGGCCGCGCTTCTTCAGACGCTCCTCGAGCGCATCGAGCGACGGCGGCAGGATGAAGATGCCGACCGCGTTGCGGAACTGCTTCTTCACCTGCAGCGCGCCCTGCCAGTCGATCTCGAGCAGCACGTCGTGGCCGTTCTTCATCTGCTCTTCGATCCAGACGCGCGACGTGCCGTAGTAGTTGCCGTGCACTTCCGCGCTCTCGAGGAATTCGTGCGCCGCGTGACGCGTGCGGAAATCCTCGACGGTCGTGAAGTGGTAGTGCCGGCCGTCCTGTTCGCCCGGACGCGGCTTGCGCGTCGTGTACGAGATCGACAGGCAGATGTCGCTGTCCTTCGACAGCAGCGCATTCACGAGCGTCGACTTGCCGGCGCCCGACGGCGCGACGACCATGAACAGGTTGCCGGGATAGACGCCGCCGTGCAGCGAATGCGACGCGTGGCCGTCGCGATGGGAATCGGTCATGTTGCTTTACTCCAGGTTTTGCACTTGCTCGCGCATCTGCTCGATCAACAGCTTGAGCGCCATCGATGCGTCGGCCAGTTCCTTCGCCGCCGCCTTCGAGCCGAGCGTGTTTGCTTCTCGATTCAGCTCCTGCATCATGAAGTCGAGACGCTTGCCGACGCGGCCGCCCTTCTCGATCACGTGACGCGTTTCGTTCAGGTGCGCGGTGAGGCGCGACAGCTCTTCCGCGATGTCGATCCGGATCCCGTACATCGTCACTTCCTGACGGATGCGTTCCGCGGCTTCCTCGCGCGTGACGATCGTCGCGCTGCCTTCCGGCGCCGCGATGCCGAGCGCTTCCTGCAGCCGTTCGACGATCTTCTGCTGATGCTTCGCGATCAGCTCCGGCACGAGCGGCGTGATGCGCGCGACGATCGCTTCCATCTCGGTGACGTTCGACAGCAGCATCGTCGCCAGTTGCGCGCCTTCGCGCGAACGCACGACGACGAGTTCGCCGATCGCTTCCTTGCCGCACGCGAGCACGGCATCGCGGATCGCTTCCGCCGACACGCCGCTCTCGGCGAGCACGCCGGGCCAGCGCAGGATTTCACCCGCGCGCAGACGGCCGACGCCCGGGAACGAATCGAGCACCGCGCGCTCGAGATCGGCCAGCTGGCCGAGCGCCGACTGGTTCAGCGCGCCCGCGCCGATGCTCTGTTCGCCGCGCTGCAGGTTGATGCGCACGTCGACCTTGCCGCGCGACAGCTTGTTCATCAGCATTTCGCGCAGCGCGGGTTCGCACGCGCGCACGTCGTCCGGCATCCGGAAATTGAGGTCGAGGAAGCGCGAGTTCACGGTGCGCAGTTCGACCGACACGCTGGTGCCGCCGTTGCCGGTGGCCGTCACGAGTTCGCGCGTCGCGCTCGCGTAGCCCGTCATGCTGTAGATCATGGTTCGTCTCGCCGTCTGGGTGCCCTCGCGGGCGGGGATATGTCGAGGCGCCCGGCGCATCGGAAAGCGCGGGGCGGGAAGCGCGCATTATCCCATTTTTGCGGACCACCCCGCCGGGCACGCCCGCCGTTCGGCGCTAAAATCGGGGTTTCCTCTCCTTCCGCGATTTCCCCCATGACGTCTTCCGTTTCCCGCCCGAGCGGCCGCCGCGCCGACGAACTGCGCAAGGTCGCCCTCACGCGCCACTACACGAAACACGCCGAAGGCTCGGTGCTGGTCGAATTCGGCGACACCAAGGTGCTCTGTACCGCAAGCGTCTCCGAACGCGTGCCCGACTTCCTGCGCGACCGCGGGCAAGGCTGGCTGACCGCCGAATACGGGATGCTGCCGCGCGCGACGCACACGCGCAGCGACCGCGAAGCCGCGCGCGGCAAGCAGACGGGCCGCACGCAGGAAATTCAGCGCCTGATCGGCCGCGCGCTGCGCGCGGTGTTCGATCTCGAGGCGCTCGGCCCGCGCACGATCCACATCGACTGCGACGTGATCCAGGCCGACGGCGGCACGCGCACCGCGAGCATCACCGGCGCCTTCGTCGCCGCACACGACGCCGTGTCGAAGCTGATCGCGGCCGGCAAGCTCGCGCGCTCGCCGATCACCGACCACGTGGCCGCGATCTCGGTCGGCGTGTACCAAGGCGCGCCGGTGCTCGACCTCGACTATGCGGAAGATTCGCAGTGCGACACCGACATGAACGTCGTGATGACGGGCGCCGGCGGCTTCGTCGAAGTCCAGGGCACGGCCGAAGGCGTGCCGTTCTCGCGCGCCGAGATGAATGCGCTGCTCGACCTCGCGCAGGGCGGCATCGCCGAGCTCGTGCAGCTGCAAAAAGACGTGCTGGGCGCCTGACATGCCGGACGACCGCACCCTCGCGCCGCTGTCGCGCATCGTCCTCGCGTCGAACAACCCGGGCAAGCTGCGCGAATTCACCGCGCTGTTCTCGACGGTCGGCATCGAGATCGTCCCGCAGGGCGATCTCGCGGTGCCCGAAGCGGAAGAGCCGTTCGGCACGTTCATCGAGAACGCGCTGACGAAGGCGCGTCACGCGTCGCGGCTCACCGGGCTGCCGGCGATCGCCGACGATTCGGGCCTGTGCGTGCGCGTGCTGCGCGGTGCGCCGGGCGTCTACTCGGCGCGCTACGCGCAGCGCGCGGGCCGCGACAAGGGCGACGCGGCGAACAACGCGTATCTCGTCGAGCAACTGCGCGGCGTCGACGACCGGCGCGCATACTATTGCTGCGTGCTCGCGCTGGTGCGCCACGCGGACGATCCCGAACCGCTGTTCGCCGAAGGGCGCTGGGCCGGCGAAATCGTCGACACGCCGCGCGGCGAGCACGGATTCGGCTACGACCCGTATTTCTATCTGCCGGCGCTCGGCGCGACGGCCGCGGAGCTCAATCCGGCCGTGAAGAACACCCACAGCCATCGCGCGCTGGCGCTGAAGGCGCTGCTGGCGCGACTCGCGGAGGAAGCATGAGCGTGCCCGATACCCGTTCGCTGCTGCAGGGGGTTGCATGAGCCAGGCCGCGCAAACCGGCGCGCGCGTCGTCGCGACCTTCACGTCGCCCGGCCAGGTGCGGCTCACGTCGCTGCCGCCGCTCGCGCTGTATGTGCATTTCCCGTGGTGCGTGCGCAAGTGCCCGTACTGCGATTTCAACTCGCACGAATGGAAAGGCGAACGGTTTCCGGAAACCGAGTACCTCGATGCGCTGCGCGCCGATCTCGAGCAGGCGCTGCCGCTCGTGTGGGGGCGGCAGGTGCATACCGTCTTCATCGGCGGCGGCACGCCGAGCCTGCTGTCGGCGGCCGGCCTCGACCGGATGCTGTCCGACGTGCGTGCGCTGCTGCCGCTCGACGCCGATGCCGAGATCACGCTCGAGGCGAATCCGGGCACGTTCGAGGCCGCGAAATTCGCGCAGTTCCGCGCAAGCGGCGTGAACCGCCTGTCGGTCGGCATCCAGAGCTTCAACGAGGCGCACCTGAAGGCGCTCGGCCGGATTCACGACACCGCGCAGGCACGTGCGGCCGTCGAGATCGCCGCGAAGAACTTCGACAACTTCAACCTCGACCTGATGTTCGCGCTGCCGAACCAGACGCTCGACGAATGCCGCACCGACATCGAGACCGCGCTGTCGTTCGCGCCGCCGCACCTGTCGCTGTATCACCTGACGCTCGAGCCGAATACGCTGTTCGCGAAGTTCCCGCCCGTCGTCCCCGACGACGACGCGTCGGCCGACATGCAGGAGTGGATCCACGCGCGCACGGCCGAGGCCGGCTACGGGCGCTACGAAGTGTCCGCGTATGCGAAGCCGAATCATCAGTGCAAGCACAACCTGAACTACTGGCGCTTCGGCGACTATCTCGGGATCGGCGCGGGCGCGCACACGAAGCTGTCGTTCCCGAACCGGATCCTGCGGCAGGCACGCTACAAGCATCCGGCAACCTTCATCGAGCAGGCGAAGGCCGGCAATGCCGTGCAGGAAGAGCGTGAAGTCGGTGCGCGCGACCTGCCGTTCGAGTTCATGCTGAACACGCTGCGGCTCGTCGAGGGCTTCCCCGTGCACAGCTTCGCCGAACGCACGGGCCTGCCGATGAGCACGATCGAGCCGGCGCTTCAGGAAGCGGAACGGCGCGGGCTGATCGCGCGCGATTTCGCGCAGATCGCGCCGACGCCGCTCGGCCAGCGTTTCCTCAACGACCTGCAGGAATTGTTCCTGCGCGACGATTGAGGGGATGAGCGCGGCGGCATTTCGGTTACAATGCCGCCTCGTGTGGAAGCGTGGCCGAGCGGTTTAAGGCACCGGTCTTGAAAACCGGCGACGGGAAACTGTCCGTGAGTTCGAATCTCACCGCTTCCGCCAGGAAGTTCGCCAAACCCCGTCCATTCGTTGAATGACGGGGTTTTTGCTTATCGGCTTGTCCGTGCGCGCCCTTCCCGCACGTTCCGACGCGTTGCGCCCGATGCCGTTACAATCCCGCGCTCCGATTCGCGAAACGGGAAACCCACTTCATGAAGCCCTTCATCGTCTCGTCGCTCGTCGCCATGCTGGCTGCCGTCAGCACGCATGCGGCCGCCGATACCGCGTCCGGCAGCGGCACCCAGGCCTCGTGCGCGATCGCAACCGTCAGCGGCGTCGGCGGTTCGCCGCGCGGCCTGAGCGAATACCTCGCGAGCCCGTCACCCTACAACTACCTGAAGGACAACGATCTTCAGTGCAAGGTGTCGGACGACGGACGCACGTCGAACTGCACCGGCGTGACCTACCTGCGCAACGAACAGGTCAGCGTGTACGACGATTCCGATCCGGCGACGCTCACCGTGGTCGCGCGCGTGGAGCTCGACCACGGCCAGAAATACCCGGTGATCATCGTCGTGCAGCGCAAGGATGCGCGCTGCAAGCCCTGACGCAGCCGCGCGCGCCCGTCCCCATCAATCGGGACGGAACGTGGCCGGACGCCGCCCCGGAAGCCTCCCGGCCCGGCCCGCGATCACCTAGAATTCGTTCAACACGGCGACACGACCGCCGCCGCGTACTCGATGCCGCACGCGCCACCCCTGCGCGCGGCACACGGAGATCGCCATGACCGAACTGTCGAGCGCGACGGAACCCGTCGATTACGAAGGCTTCGAGATCCATGTCGTGCCGGCCGCCGTGCCCGGCAGCGACACGCGGTATACCTACACCGGCTACGTGTGCCATCCGGGCGCGAACCCTGCGCTGCCCGGCCACGCGGTACCGTTCCACGCCGACGGCGAGGAAAGCTTCGCGAGCCTCGATGAAGCCGTCCACGAAGCCGTCCACATCGGCAAGAGCATCATCGACGGGACGCACCCCGACCTGTCGGTGCTGTCGCTCGTCACGCACGGATTCTGACGCGCGCGAACAGTGGACGCGGTGCTGCATCGGCAGGCCGCGACGCGCGTGCGCCACCTTTCATCCGTGCAACGCACGCGCCGGTCGAGCGCACTGTCACATGTCACGTCACGTCGCGAACGGGCGGCGTGACGCCCGGCGATCGCCATCAGCAATCGCGACATCCGGCCTCGCGCGTTATGCGTTTGTCCCGATATCGGCTCGCGTCCGTGCGCCTATCATTTTTTTATCGTCACTCCCGGCCAGTCTCCCATGCGCCCCCTTCTCCGTCCGCGCGTCGATCGGCTGCGTGTTGCCGCGCTGGCCGCCGCCGCCCTGCTCGCGGCGTGCACGATCACGCCGCCGCCTTCACTGCACTCGATCCTGACGATTCCTTCGATCACGCGCAGCGGCAGCCTCGACCAGTATCGCGTCGAGGTCGCGCAGCGTGTCGCCGAACGCAATCCGTCGGGCATGCTGCATGGCTCGCCGCAAGCCATGCTCCGCTCGCTCGTCGTCGTGTCCTTCACCGTCGATGGCGACGGCCGGCTCGTCAACGCGTCCGTCTATCGCAGCAACGGCGACAGCGAGGCGGAAGCGCTCGCCCTCGCGTCGCTGCGCCGCTCGGCGCCGCTGCCGCCGCCGCCGTCGCGGCTCCTCGACGGCAACGGCCGGCTCGAACTGATGGAAGGCTGGCTCTTCAACGACGACGGCCACTTCCAGTTGCAAAGCACGGCGTCCGCGCAGGCGCAATCGATCGACTGACGCGCCGCCGTCGCACGATTGCCGGTGTGCGGCAGCGCTGGCTATAATTTTCCGCACTCGCGCGGCCATCACGCCGCGCGCGCGTTCGCGCGCCCCACCCGGCATGCGAGCCGACCACGCCGGCACCGGGCGGCGGCGACGTACCCGTCTCCATCGTCGACCGGCGGGTGACGTTCGCGCCACGGCGTGCGTCCACGCCGCCATCGCGTCATCCGCATCATCCGCTCGGCTGCTCCCGGCAGGCATCCTGCCTGCCCGACCGCACGCCCAGCCGCCCCCCAAACGACAAAACGGAGACATCCATGTCCGCATCCCCCCCGACCGTTGCTCACGCAACCGGTTCGGCCGGCGCCGTCAGCCACCGGCGCATCGTGTTCGCGAGCTTCATCGGCACCGCGATCGAGTTCTACGATTTCTATGTGTATGCAACGGCCGCCGCGCTCGTCATCGGCCCCGTGTTCTTCCCGCACGGTTCCGCGACCGCGCAGGCGCTGTCCGCGTTCGTCACGTTCGGCATCGCGTTCATCGCACGCCCGATCGGCTCGTTCCTGTTCGGGCACTTCGGCGACCGCATCGGCCGCAAGTCGACGCTCGTCGCGTCGCTGCTCGTGATGGGCGTGTCGACCACCGCGATCGGCTTCGTGCCCGGCTACGACGCGATCGGCGCGCTTGCACCGGTGCTGCTGTGCGTGCTGCGCTTCGGCCAGGGGATCGGCCTCGGCGGCGAATGGGGCGGCGCGGCGCTGCTCGCGACCGAGCACGCGCCGCAGGGCAAGCGCGGCTGGTTCGGGATGTTCCCGCAACTGGGGCCGTCGGTCGGCTTCCTGATGTCGAACGGCCTGTTCTTCGCGCTCGCGCTGTCGCTGTCCGACGAACAGTTCCGCAGCTGGGGCTGGCGCATTCCGTTCCTCGTCAGCGCGGTGCTCGTCGCGCTCGGCCTGTACGTGCGGCTCAAGATCACCGAAACGCCCGCGTTCCAGGCCGCGCTCGACCGCAACGAACGCGTGCGCGTGCCGGTCGCGACGCTCGTCACCCAGCACTGGCAGCCGACGCTGCTCGGCGCGCTCGCGATGGTCGTCTGCTACACGCTGTTCTATATCTCGACGGTGTTCTCGCTGTCGTACGGCGTGTCGGCGCTGCATATTCCGCGCCAGAGCTTCCTCGGACTGCTGTGTTTCGCCGTCGTGTTCATGGGGCTCGCGACGCCGCTTTCCGCATGGGCGTCGGACCGCTTCGGCCGCAAGCCGGTGCTGATCGCCGGCGCCATCGCCGCGCTGCTGTCGGGTTTCGCGATGGAGCCGTTGCTCGGCAGCGGCTCGATGCCGCTCGCCGCGCTGTTCCTGACGATCGAGCTGTTCCTGATGGGCGTGACGTTCGCGCCGATGGGCGCGCTGCTGCCGGAACTGTTCCCGACCAACGTCCGCTATACGGGCGCGGGCGTCGCCTACAACCTCGGCGGGATTCTCGGCGCGTCGATCGCACCGTATATCGCGCAGCTGCTGGCGGCGCGCGGCGGGCTGTCGTGGGTGGGCGGCTATGTGTCGGTCGCGGCGGCGATCAGCCTGATCGGCGTGCTGCTGATGCGCGAAACGCGCGACGCGTCGCTCGTCTGAGCCTCCGGGGCGACCCGGGTTGTGCGGCGGCCGGCGCTGCCTATACTCGATCCTGGGCGCGCCGTTGCGCGCCCGGGGATCCCGCCCCGAAAGGAGCCGCCGCCATGAACATCCGCCTCGGCAATGCCGATCTCGTCCTGATCCTCGCGCTCGCGCTGGGCGGCGCCCTGCTGCTCGCGCTACGGTTCCGGCCGCAGACATGGCGCGGCCTCGTGTTCGAGGCACTGCTGGCGAATCTGGCGGCGATCGCCGCCGTCGTCACGGTCGAGGCGCTGCTGGCCTGAACCGGCCCGCAGCGCGCCGTCAGGCGGTCAGGCGCGCGCGCACGGCGCCATAGGCAGGAGCAACCGCATCGATCGCGTCCAGCGCCTCGTCGACGGACGGCATCGCGCCCGGCTCGCCGATCGACAGCGCGTTCGGTGCGCCGCCGATACCGCAATGGTGACGCGACGTCGCAACGAAGATCATCACGGTCGGCCGCTGCAGCGCATGCGCCATGTGGACGAACCCCGTATCGACACCCACCACCAGCGCGGCCCGTCCGAGCGCCGCACCGAGTTCGCGCACCGTCATCGCCGGTAACACGACTGCGCCCGGTGCACGCGCGGCGATGTCCTTCGCATCGTCATGCTCCGCGCTCGAGCCCCACGGCAGCAGCACGCGTACGCCGCGCGCCATCATCTGCGTGGCGAGCGCGGCCCAATGGTCGGCCGGCCATTTCTTGTCCGGATTGGACGTCGCATGGAACAGCAGCATGAAAGGTGTGTCGTCGGTCACGGCGGGCGGCAGGTTCACGCCCTGCGGCGGGACGACGCCGTAGGTGGCGGGGCCTTCGGGCCGGTAACCCAGCGCCTCGCCGGCGCTCACGCGCATGCCGTGCCACGCATCGCAGTCCGGCCGCGGGCCGAAGCGATGCGAATACGCGAAGCGCGCACCCGTTTCGCCGAGATCCTGCGTCTGGTAGCCGACCCGTCGTGCGGCACGCGCCAGCGCCGAAATGATCGCGCTCTTGTACACGCCATGCAGGTCGATGACCGCATCGTAGCGATGAGCCCGCAACGCGCCGATCGATGCCGAAATCGCCTTCAGGTCGCCGGCGTTCCGGAGTTTCTTGAAGCGGCGCAGCGGTGCGCACAGCACGGCGCTCACGCCCGGATGCCAGCGCACGACCTCGGCACACGATTCGTCCACGGCCCAGTCGACCGTCACGCCGGGAAAGGCGCGATGCAGGTCCGCGACGACAGGCAACGTCTGGACGACGTCGCCGAGCGACGTCACTTTCACGATGAGGATGCGTTTCACGTTCTGTGGAGATTCCTGGCTGGCCATTCGTCATGCTAGCGACGGTTGCCGTGCACTGACATTACGCCAGCATTACATTTGCAACAAAATGCATCTGCCTTGTGTTTTTTTGTCGCCCCCAATGGTACCCGGTTCTTTTTATAATTCGGTCTTTGCCTTGCGGCCCGCGCCGATGCCACGCCCCGCCATTCCCGCCCTGTTTCCCGCCCTCACCCGCCGCTCGCTGCGCATCTGGCGCCAGTACGGCATCTTCTGGCTCGGTGCGATCGTCGTCGGGCTCGCCGCCGTACTTTACGCGCGTCTGATCGACTGGGGCTACGAGTCCTTCCGCGCGATGCGCGAGCACGCGGTGTGGCTGCCGCTACTGCTGACGCCCGCGATCGCCGCCGTGTCGGTATGGCTCACGCGCCGGTTCTTCCGCGGCGCCGAAGGCAGCGGCATCCCGCAGGTGATCGCGACGCTGCATGCGCGCCCGAGCGCGTTCGGCGCCCGGCTGCTGACGCTGCGCATCCTGTTCGGCAAGGTGCTGATTTCGTTCCTGGGCATCCTGGGCGGCTTCACGATCGGCCGCGAGGGGCCGACCGTGCAGGTCGGCGCGGCGCTGATGTTCAACCTGCGGCGCTTCTACCCGCGCTCGAACGCGCAGATCGAACGCCAGCTCGTACTGGCCGGCGCGGCGGCCGGGCTGTCGGCCGCGTTCAACACGCCGCTCGCCGGGATCGTGTTCGCCATCGAGGAGCTGACGCGCAGCTTCTCCGCGCGCGCAAGCGGCGTGCTGATCACCGCGATCATCCTCGCCGGCGTCGTCGCGCTCGGGCTGAACGGCAACTATACGTATTTCGGCACGATCGATGCCGGCCTCCATTTCCCGAAACTGCTGGCGGTCGCGGTGCTGGTCACCGCAATCGTCACGGGTATCGCCGGCGGCCTGTTCTGCTGGCTGCTGCTCAATACCGGGCGCTGGCTGCCCGAGCGACTGCTGGGCCTGTATCGCGAACGGCCGATCACGTTCGCCGCGGCGTGCGGGTTCGCGATCGCCGTCGTCGGCCTCGTGTCGGGCGGCACGACCTTCGGCAGCGGCTACGCCGAGGCGCGCGGCCTGCTCGACGGCAGCCAGCACCTGTCGGTGTTCTATCCGTTCCTGAAGATGATCTCGATGGTCGCGTCGTACCTGCCGGGCATCCCGGGCGGGATCTTCGCGCCGTCGCTGTCGATCGGCGCCGGCTTCGGCAACCTGCTGCACGTCGTGTTCAGCAACATGAGCCTGCCGATGCTGATCGCCCTCGCGATGGTCGGCTATCTGGCGGCCGTCACGCAGTCGCCGATCACGTCGTTCGTGATCGTGATGGAAATGATAAACGGTCATGCGCTCGTGATTTCGCTGATGGCGACCGCACTGGTGTCGAGCCGCGTATCGCGCTTTTTCGCGCCGCCGCTCTACGAAACGCTCGCGCTGCGCTATCTCGCGCCGCCCGCCGCGGCCACCGAACCCGCCGCATCGGCATCGGCATCGGCAGCGAGCGCGGCAGCCGCGACCGCCGTGACCGAGCCGCAGGACGCCGCCGCCGCGCCCGCCGATCCGCTCGACACGCTGCGCGACGAAGGCGAGGAGCCGGCCGCCGCAACGCCGGGCGACAGTACCGTGCACGCGCCGGCGCCGCATGGCGACGAACCGGCTGCATCCGGCGCGAACGGCCCGACGCAACCCGGCACGCGCGGCGCTCAGTAGATCACGACCGGTGCCGGCCGATAGTAGACGGGCCGCGCCGGCACGACGATGCATCCGGCCAGCGTGATCGCGACGAGCGCGATGGCAATGACGGTTCGTTTCATCCCGCGCCTCCGTCACGCCCAGTGGCCGCGCGTCCAGAACCAGTTCGGACCGCGCTGGTCCCAATGGCCCGGCACCCATTGCATGCCGATGCGTTCGGCTTCCCAGTGGCCGCCGATCCACGCGTAGCGGCCATGATCCCAGTGCCAGTGTCCGCGTTCCCACACGTAGCCCACGCGCGCGGTCGGCACGACCTCGTAGCGCACGGGCGGCGGCGCGTTCGGCGCAACGACGACGATCTCCTCGGTGCGCACGGCAACCGGCTCGGCGATGACCACGCGGCCCTGCGGCGCGATCACGGGTGTGCCGACGAGAATCTCGTCCGCATGGGCGGCAAACGGCGCGACGACGGCTGACAGGCCCGCGGCAAACAGCGCGAGCGAAACGATACGACGTTGAACGGTAGGGACAGCCATCACAACCTCCTGGTTGAACAAGTTACGCGAGCGTATTCGTTCAATGCGGGAGAGGCGGTTACGGCCGACAGGCGCCGTGTTACGGCGTGCCCGAAAGTGCAACAGGGCGTAAGACGCGCACGGCGGCGGGTGCCGCCGTGCGGAGGGACACCGGCAAGCGTCAGGCTTGCGGGATCTCGATCTTCACTTCGAGGACTTCGAGGTCGTCCTGGCGCTCGAGGCTCACGCGGATGTCATCGTTCGAAATATGGACGTACTTCGAGATGACCGCGACGAGCTCCTTCTGCAGCGCCGGCAGGTAATCGGCCGGCGGCCGGCCGCCGACCCGCTCGTGCGCGATGATGAGCTGCAGGCGCTCCTTCGCGACCGATGCGGACTTCTTCTTCTCGCCGAGGAGAAACGAAAGGATGGACATGGGCGGCCTCCGTTACTTGCTGCCGAAGAGGCGCTGCAGCAGGCCCGGCTTCTGGTAATCGGTGAAGCGCAGCGGCTTGTCCTCGCCGAGGAAGCGGGCGACGACGTCCTTGTACGCTTCGGCGACGTCGGTACCGTCGATATGCACGGCCGGCAGACCCTGGTTCGATGCGTGCAGCACGGCTTCCGACTCGGGCACCACGCCGATCAGCTTGATGCGCAGGATCTCGCTGATGTCCTCGAGCGACAGCATCTCGCCTTCGCTCACGCGCTTCGGGCTGTAGCGCGTGATCAGCAGGTGTTCCTTGATCGGCTCCTTGCCTTCGGTCGCGCGCTTCGTCTTCGACGACAGGATGCCCAGAATGCGGTCCGAGTCACGCACCGACGACACTTCCGGGTTCGTGACGATCAGCGCTTCATCGGCGAAGTACATCGCGTGCAGCGCACCGGCCTCGATACCGGCCGGAGAATCGCAGACGATGTATTCGAAGTCCATCGCGACGAGGTCGTTCAGCACCTTCTCGACGCCGTCGCGCGTCAGCGCATCCTTGTCGCGCGTCTGCGACGCCGGCAGGATGAACAGGTTCTCGCACTTCTTGTCCTTGATCAGCGCCTGGTTCAGGTTCGCTTCGCCCTGGATCACGTTCACGAGGTCATACACGACGCGACGCTCGCAGCCCATGATGAGATCGAGGTTGCGCAGGCCGACGTCGAAGTCGATCACGGCCGTCTTGTGGCCGCGCAGCGCGATACCGGACGCGAAGCTCGCGCTCGTCGTCGTCTTGCCCACGCCGCCCTTGCCCGAGGTCACCACGATGATTTTTGCCATTTACCCAATACCCTGTGTTCGTCAATGAGAGCCGATCGATCCGGAGCGTGCCGCGTGATTTACGTCAGGCGCAGCGGTTCGATCATCAATTTTTCCTCTTCGAGCCGGATCTGCACCGATTTGCCCAGTACTTCGGCGGGCAATGGGTTCTCGGTGGTTCGATAGATACCCGCGATCGAAATCAGTTCCGGTTCGAGACACGTGCAGAAAATGCGCGCGTCGTGATTGCCGTGCACGCCCGCGAGTGCGCGGCCGCGCAACGGCGCGTAGATGTGGATATTGCCTTCCGCGATGATCTCCGCACCGTGACTGACCGGCGCGAGCACCACGAGGTCTCCTTTCGCGTAAATCTGCTGCCCCGAACGCAACGGCCGGTCAATCACGAGCGTCTGGCCGCCGGTCTGCAACAGTGTCGGCGCGGCTTCCGACGACTGTTCGGGCGCCGTTGCGGCTGCCGGAGCGGCGGCGGCCTCGACGGCTGGCACAGCCGCCGGGTCCGCTTCGTCCGCGTGTTTCGCGGCCGGCGCGCGGCGATCGCGCGCCTCGAGCAACGGCAGGCCGGCTTCCCCCGCCCAGCCCTGCGTTGCCAGTGCGACGACGCCCACCGGGCGCATCCGCACGTCGTTCAGCATCTGCCGGATGTCCGCGAGCGCGACGCGCTCGCCGTCAGCCAGGCGGCGGACGTCGATCGCGACGACATCGTCGGCGAAAAACTCGGGGGTCGCTTCGAAGCGCTTGACCAGTTCGGCACGCAACGCATCGAGATCGGTCGTCTTCACGGTGAACAGCAACGTATCGACCGATCCGCTGCGCAGCTCGAAGAATGGCGATTTTTTAAGCGACATGGACACTCTGCAAAAATTTTTTGCGTATTTTACAGGCGTCCACGCGTGCGGCCATTATTTTTGGGACTCGGGGTTGCGGCGGCCCAGGCGGGCACGCAACCGGCAGGCGGGCAGGCTGGCGGGCGGCCGGGCCTTCATCGCGCCGCGCGGCCCGCGTTTCGACGGGGCGTCAGTGCTTCACCTGCGACACGAACAGCGATTTCATCGCGCCGGGCAGCCGCGCGATCGGCGCGTGTTCGCCGGTATTGCCGAAACCAGCACGCTCGTAGAAACGGATCGCGTTGCGGTTCGCATCGGCGATCCATGCATAGACCTCGCCGGCGCCGCGCTCGGCGAGCCAGGCGGTGGCCGTCTCCAGCAGCAGCACGCCGCCGCGCAGATGACGCACCGCGTGCGCGACCCACAGCTCGCTGACGAACGCGCGCCGATCGGGCGTGTTGTCGAAATACGCGCCGATCATGCCGGCCGGATGGCCTTCGGTGTACAGCAGGAAAGTCGTCGATTCGTCGGACACGGCGCGCAGCGCGGCAATCGCCGACGCTGCGTCCGCTTCGACGGTCAGCAATTCGGCCTCCGGCGCTTCGCCCGGCGCGTAGGGCTCACGCAGCGATGCGGCGCGGAGTTCGCGATACACGCCGCCCTGGTCGGCAACGATACGACGAACGGTCAAGGTCGAACTCATGCAGGCACAGCCCCCTTCGGACAGCAAGCTACTAGCTTCAACCGAAAGCAGGGCACGAGTCAAATCGTTATTTTCAAATGACGGCGCCGATCGAAAGGCAACGGTTGTCACCCGCAGCGGCACGAGGCAACCGGTGTGCAGGTGCAGCATCGGCATGCCGACGCGTGCCGACGGATGACGGTCGAGCACTCGCCGCCCGACGTCTCGCCCCGTTCGCCTTGCGATGCGCGGCAGTCGCGTTTCGAAGCGCGTCGCATGTCGCTCCGGCGTCGTAATGCTGCGTAATATAAGCAAACAAAAAGCGCGCTCCCGCAGTGCCTTCGCCACTTTGTTTATTGCGATGCAACATTTGTTGCGAGCACGCAAGAACGACACTCGCGCAGACCGCACCGCGCGATTCATCTGACAATCACGCGGCACGCGCAGGCCGCGCCGGTCTCCGTTGCACGTTTCAATCAGCGCGAGCCGGCCCTTCTCGGCATGGCTCGTGCACGCCCCTTCGTTTGGAGTCGCACGCCTAGCGCGGGCGTTGGCAAGCGTGCGCACGAGTCGTATAACAGGCAGAACCGGGCAACGATCCGGTGTCACCGCGCGCGGCGCGGGCCCACGAAGATTCGAACAACTGTGCATGCGGCCGCCCACCGGGCCCGCTGACTGGAGGGAGACAATGGCAATGACCGACGGATCGGCTTCGGGCTGGTCGGATGGCAAGCGTTACCTGTGGCTGCTCGGCGCACTGACGATCACGCTGCCGATCCTCGCCGCGCAGCTCGCGCTGGCGACGGGCCTGCACGTGTTCTGGTGGTTCGGCCCGCTGTTCGCGTTCGGTGTGATCCCGATCCTCGACACACTGATCGGCGACGATCGCGACAATCCGCCCGAGGCCGTCGTGCCGCACCTCGAGCGCGAGCGCTATTACCGGTACATCGTCTATCTGGCGACGTTCGTCGAATACGTCGCGTTCTTCATGTGCGTCCGGATCGTCGGCACGCACGCGCTCGAATGGTACGACTACGTCGGCTTCGCGCTGTCGCTCGGCGCCTCGACGGGCATCTCGATCAATACCGCGCACGAGCTCGGACACAAGACCGACCGCTTCGAGCGCTGGCTCGCGAAGATCACGCTCGCGCCGGTCGCTTACGGTCACTTCTACGTCGAACACAACCGCGGCCACCACGTGCGCGTCGCGACGGCCGAGGATCCGGCGAGCGCGCGCTTCGGCGAGTCGTTCTGGGCATTCCTGCCGCGCACCGTGACCGGCAGCATCCGCTCGGCATGGCGGCTCGAGAAGGCACGCCTCGAACGGCTCGGGCATTCGCCGTGGACCTGGCGCAACGAGGTGCTGCACGCGTGGGCGATGACCGTCGTCGTGTGGGGCATCGCGATCGCGATGGCCGGCAAGGTCGTGATCCCGTTCCTCGTGATCCAGGCCGTCTACGGCGCATCGCTGCTCGAAGTCGTGAACTACGTCGAGCACTACGGGCTCGGCCGCCGCAAGCTGCCGAGCGGCCGCTACGAACGCTGTACGCCGCAGCATTCGTGGAACAGCAATCACGTCGTCACCAACCTGTTCCTGTACCAGTTGCAGCGGCACGCCGACCATCATGCGAACCCGACGCGCTCGTACCAGGCGCTGCGCCACTTCGACGATGCGCCGCAACTGCCGGCCGGCTACGCGACGATGATCCTGTTCGCGTACGTGCCGCCGCTCTGGTATCGCGTGATGAATCCGCGCGTCGTTGCGCACTACGGCGGCAACATGGCGCAATCGAACATCAAGCCGTCGATTCGCGCGAGGGTGCTCGCGCAGTATCCGGCCGCGGCGTGATGGGCGGCGGCGGGGCCGCGTGAACAGGCACGAACTCCGCCACACCGACAGCCGTCACGCCGTTTCAGGCAGCCGGAACACGGCCACCGCGTGCCGCAGCGCGCTCGCCTGCTCGGCCAGCGCCTGCGTCGCGGCCGTGGCCTGCTCGACGAGCGCCGCGTTGCGCTGCGTCGCTTCATCCATCTGCGTGACCGCGACATTCACCTGCTGGATGCCGCCACTCTGCTCCTGCGACGCGGACGAGATCTCGCCGACGATCGTCGTCACGCGCTGCACCGCGCCCACGATCTCGTGAATCGATTCGCCCGCGCGGCCGATCAGCACCGCGCCTTCGTCGACCCGCTGCGTCGATTGCTCGATGAGTCCCTTGATCTCCTTCGCAGCCGACGCGCTGCGCTGCGCGAGCGTGCGCACTTCCGCGGCGACAACCGCAAAGCCGCGCCCCTGCTCGCCTGCGCGCGCCGCTTCGACGGCCGCGTTCAACGCGAGGATGTTGGTCTGGAATGCGATGCCGTCGATCACCGCGATGATCTCGCCGACCTTCGCCGCGCTGTCGGCGATACCGTTCATCGTGTGAACGGCGTCCGTCATCACGCCACCGCCGGCAGACGCGATCTGCGACGCGTCTTGCGCCAATTGCGCCGCGTGCTGCGCATGCTCGGCCGACTGGCGCACGATGCCGGTCAGCTGGGTCATGCTGGCCGCCGTCTCCTCGAGCGAAGCGGCCTGCGACTCGGTACGCGCCGACAGGTCGTGGTTGCCCGACGCGATCTGCGCGCTCGCGGTCGCGACGGCTTCCGCGTGCGTGCGCACCTCGAGCACGACGCCGGACAGGCTCGTCTGCATCGTCTGCAACGCGCGCAGCAGATCGGCGATCTCGTCGCGTCCGGCCGCGTCGACGTCGCGCGTCAGGTCGCCTTCGGCGACGGCCTGCGCGCACGCCACCGCACGATCGAGCGGACGCAGGATCGCGCGGCTGAACAGGAACGCGCCGACCATCGCGACGCCGAGCACGACCAGCATCAGCGCAAGGCTCGCGGTGGTCGCGTGCTGCGCGTCGCGGCTCGCCTGCGCAGACACGGCCGCGCTTTCGTCGGCGATCGACTTCGCGGCCCGCTCCAGCAGCGCGGCAGGCTCACGGTCGACGCCCGCCACGGCCGCATCGCCGGCCGACGGATCGAAGCCGGCCGCCTTGAACGCGTCGAAGCCGCGCCGGTAGCCGTCGCCCATTGCGGTATGCGCACGCATGAACTGCTCGACGAGCGAGCGGCTCTCGCCGGCCGGCAACTGGCGGACGAGTTGCGCGGCGAGCGCATCGACCGACCGCTCGCGTGTCTGGAACGCCTGCCAGTACCGGTCGAGCTTGTCGGACTGCTTGCCGCGCAGCAGCGTGTCCTTCCATTCCTGCACCTGCAGCTTGAATTGCACGAGCGTGGCCGACACGAGCCGTTCGTTGCCGACGTTCGTCTGTACGTCTTCGGCGAACGTATCGATCGACCGGTTGAGGATATGGATGCCGTATAGCGCGCCGCCGAACATCAGCAACAGTGCGACAGCGAATGCGAGGGGAATCTTGTAGCTCAGCTTCATGGGACCTTGAATCGACGGGAAACGATGCGGCACGGCACGGGTGCCGGCCGCCGCACCGTGTTAACGGCGCGGGTGTCGAAGGCTTAAAGCTGAGGAAAACGGCAAAGACCTGGGCGCAGCTCGATCTGATCAGGGCAGCTGGATTGCGTAAGGTGCGGCATCCTTGCCATGCGCGGGCGCGCCATCCAACGGTGGACGACACGATCGACGGCGGTGCGAATGCGACACGCGCATCCGACACACACGCGTCGCAGGCCCAAAACGAAAAACCCCTTGATCCTTCCGGATCAAGGGGCTTCGTATTTTGGCGGAGAGGGTGGGATTCGAACCCACGGTACGGGGAAACCGTACGCCTGATTTCGAGTCAGGTACATTCGACCACTCTGCCACCTCTCCTTCCTTACTGCATCTCGCGGCTGGTCGTTTCCGCGAGAAAAAGATTATAAGACGATTGCTTCGCGTCTGACAAGCCCTTTCTGCAATTTTTTTCGCGAGGGCTTCGAACGCCTGCGTTACGACGCCTGTGCAGGCGCGTCGATGCGCTCCATGCCGCCCATGTACGAACGCAGCGCTTCCGGCACCGTGACCGAGCCGTCCGCGTTCTGGTAGTTCTCCAGCACCGCGACGAGCGTGCGGCCCACCGCGAGACCCGAACCGTTCAGCGTATGCACGAGCTCCGGCTTGCCCTGCGCGTTGCGGAAACGCGCCTGCATCCGGCGCGCCTGGAACGCCTCGGTGTTCGAGCAGCTCGAGATCTCGCGATAGGTGTTCTGCGCGGGCAGCCACACTTCGAGGTCGAACGTCTTCGCGGCCGAGAAGCCCATGTCGCCCGTGCACAGCGTGATCACGCGGTACGGCAGGCCGAGCTTCTGCAGGATCGCTTCCGCATGGCCGACCATCTCGTCGAGCGCCGCGTACGACGTTTCCGGCGCGACGACCTGCACCATCTCGACCTTGTCGAACTGGTGCTGGCGAATCATCCCGCGCGTGTCGCGGCCGTACGAACCGGCTTCCGAGCGGAAGCACGGGGAATGCGCGGTCAGCTTGATCGGCAGCGCGGCTGCGTCGACGATCGACTCGCGCACGGTGTTCGTCAGCGAGATCTCAGACGTGGAGATCAGGTATTGCGTGACCGTGTTCTCGGCGCCGCCCTTCTCGACGCGGAACATGTCGTCCGCGAACTTCGGCAACTGGCCCGTGCCGTAGAGAATCTCGGGGTTCACGATGTACGGCGTGTACGTCTCGGTATAGCCATGCTGCTGCGTGTGCGTGTCGATCATGAACTGCGCGAGTGCACGATGCAGGCGTGCGATCGGGCCGCGCAGCATCGTGAAGCGTGCGCCGGCGAGCTTCGCGCCCGTCTCGAAATCGAGGCCGAGCGGCGTGCCGACGTCGACGTGATCCTTCACCTCGAAATCGAACTGGCGCGGCGTGCCCCAGCGGCGCGCCTCGACGTTGCCGGCTTCGTCCGTGCCGACCGGCACGCTTTCGTGCGCGACGTTCGGCATGCCCAGCATCAGCTCGGACAGGCGCGCCTGGATGTCGGCGAGCTTGGCTTCCGACGCCTTCATGTCGTCGCCGATGCCGCCGACCTCGGCCATCACGGCCGACGTGTCCTCGCCCTTCCCCTTCATCGCGCCGATCTGCTTCGACAGGCTGTTGCGGCGCGCCTGGAGCTCTTCGGTGTGGGTCTGGATCGCGCGGCGTTCCGCTTCGAGTGCGGAGAACGCGGCGACGTCGAGGGTGTAGCCGCGATCGGCGAGGCGCTTCGCGACGCCGTCGAGGTCTTTGCGCAGCAACTGGATGTCGAGCATGGGAGGACTTGGAAAATCGTTGTGTAAGACGGGAATTCTAACGCACCGCGCGGCCGCCACGGCACCGGCCGGATGGACAATGGCGCAAACGGGCGGCGGCCGTGGCAACATGGCCTGGCCGGCCCGTACGCCGGCGGCCGGCGAATCGCGGCGCACGCGACCGTTGCGAATCGCAAAACAGCCGCGCCGGCTGGCAGCAACGCATCAGGCGAAGCCCCCCGTTTCGCATCACCGCACCTCAGGGAACCCGATGGCCATCGAACTCGACAAGGATGTCCGCGACCGCGCAATCGCGTCGCTGCAACGCTATTTCACAGAAAACATGGACGAGCCGATCGGCAACATCCAGGCCGGCGCGCTGCTGCACTTCTTCGTCGAGGAGATCGCGCCGGCGATTTACAACCTCGCAATCGCCGACGCGCAGGAACGCCTGCATGCGCGCGTCGCCGAACTCGACATCGAATGCCACGAAGAGCCGTTCGAATACTGGAAGAAACAGCAGCCGGGCCGCAAGCGCTGACGCAGCGGCATCCGCGCAGGCCGAATGGGCCCGTGCGATGCCGTGTCAGTCCTTCTTGCCGGCCTCGCGGTCGAGTTCGCGCAGCCACGCGAGTTTGTCGGCGATCTTCGATTCGAGCCCGCGCGGCACCGGCTGGTACCAGCGCGGCTCGCGCATCCCGTCCGGCAGGTACGTCTCGCCGGCCGCATAGGCATTCGGCTCGTCGTGCGCGTAACGGTATGCGTGACCGTAGCCGAGTTCCTTCATCAGCTTGGTCGGCGCGTTGCGCAGGTGCACGGGCACCTCGCGCGACTTGTCCTGCTTCACGAACGCCATCGCCTGGTTGAACGCGTTGTAGCCGGCGTTGCTCTTCGCCGCGCACGCGAGATAGATCACCGCCTGCCCGAGCGCGAGCTCGCCTTCCGGCGAACCGAGCCGCTCGTAGGTTTCGGCCGCGTCGTTCGCCACCTGCAGCGCGCGCGGATCGGCGAGGCCGATGTCTTCCCACGCCATCCGCACGATGCGCCGCGCGAGATACTTCGGATCGGCGCCGCCGTCGATCATCCGGCAGAACCAGTACAGTGCGCCGTCCGGGCTCGACCCGCGCACCGACTTGTGCAGCGCCGAAATCTGGTCGTAGAAGTTGTCGCCACCCTTGTCGAAGCGACGCGCGTTCAGCGTCATCGCGCTGCTGACGAAGTCGGCATCGATCGTCGCGACGCCGGCCGACGTCGCCGCCGTCTGCGCCTGCTCGAGCAGGTTCAGGAAGCGCCGCGCGTCGCCGTCCGCATAGCCGACCAGCGTGTCGATCGCCTTGTCGTCGAACGCGAGGCCGTCGAGCGCGATTTCCTGCGCACGCTTCAGCAGCTGGCGCATCTCGTCGTCGTTCAGCGACTTCAGCACGTACACCTGCGCACGCGACAGCAGTGCCGAGTTGACCTCGAAGCTCGGGTTCTCGGTGGTCGCGCCGATGAAGGTGACGAGGCCCGACTCGACGAACGGCAGCAACGCATCCTGCTGCCCCTTGTTGAAGCGGTGGATCTCGTCGACGAACAGGATCGTATGGCGGCCGGTGCGGTTCAGCGTGTCCTTCGCCTGCTCCATCGACTCGCGGATGTCCTTCACGCCGCCGAGCACCGCGGACAGCGCGATGAATTCGCAGTCGAACGCGAGCGCGGTGAGCCGGGCGAGCGTCGTCTTGCCGACGCCGGGCGGCCCCCACAGGATCATCGAATGCGGCTTGCCCGATTCGAACGCGAGCCGCAGCGGCTTGCCTTCGCCCAGCAAATGCGTCTGGCCGATCACCTCGGCGAGCGTCTTCGGCCGCAGCGCCTCGGCGAGCGGGCGGCGCGGCTCGACTTGAAACAGGTCGGACATGAACCCTCGCTCCACATCAAACGATGGCGGCCGAACCGGCCGCCGGACCTAACATTATGACAGCCGCGCGACGGCGCCGCCGTGCCTGGTGCCCGCGCCTGGGTGCCCGCGCCTGGTGCCCGTGCGTACAAACAACACGGGCCTGCCGTCGCCGGCAGGCCCGTTGCGGGAGAACGGCGCGCGGCGCCGGTCAGCCGGTGATCACGTCGGCGCCCTTCGGCACGACGAACTTGAACGTGTCGCCCTTCAGCGGCGGGTTCGTCTGGATGTTCGTGAACGTCAGCAGCGTGACGTTGCCGAACACGTCGTGCAGTTCCATCGCGGCGAGCGTGCCGTTCCGGAAGCCGATGCCGATCCGCTGGAACTGCGTGTCCTGCGCCTTCGGCAGCATCTCGAGCCACTCGATGCCGCCCTTCTCGCCGGCATCGCGCAGCGTGTAGTTCTTGTCGAGATCGTTGCTGCCGAACAGGATCGCGGCAGGGCTCGCGCCCAGCGCGCCGTTCAGCTTGCGCTCGGTGACCTGGTTCAGGTCGCGGTCGTACACGTACAGCTTGTCGCCGTCGGCCTGCAGCACCTGCTGGTACGGCTTCTGGTACGTCCAGATGAACTTGCCGGGACGCGCGAACACGAACGTGCCGCTCGAATTGTCGGTGGGTTTCGGCGCAGCCTGCGCGGCGCTCGCGCCTTTGGCCGGCGCCTTGACGATCTGCTGCGTGAAATCGCCCTTCGCCGAACGCACCTGCGACACGAAGGCCTTCAGCTGCTCGGTGCCGCCCGCGAACGCGTGCGTCGCCGCGAGCATCAGCGATGCGCCGGCGAGCGCCGCGCCGAGCCAGCGCCGCGTCGAACGAAGGGAAGGGGCGAACGAAAGTTGCTGCATGATGCGGTTTTCTCCCTGGGTGGCCGGCGCTGCGGGCGCCGCGGACTCATTCCGCGTCGCGCGCCGGCACAAGAATTTCGCGGTTGCCGCTCGACGACATCGCCGACACGAGCCCCGACTGTTCCATCTGCTCGAGCAGCCGCGCCGCGCGGTTATAGCCGATCCGCAGATGACGCTGCACGAGCGAGATCGACGCGCGGCGGTTCTTGATGACGATCTCGACCGCCTGGTCGTACAGCGGATCAGACTCGCCGCCGCCTTCGCCGGTTCCCGCGCCGGCCGAGCCCTCGTCGCCGTCGGCGGTGCCGCCTTCGAGCAGCCCCTCGACGTAGTTCGGCTCGCCCTGCTCCTTGAGCTTGTCGACGACGCGATGCACTTCGTCGTCGGCGACGAATGCGCCGTGCACGCGCACGGGCAGCCCGGTGCCCGGCGGCAGGTACAGCATGTCGCCCATCCCGAGCAGCGACTCGGCACCCATCTGGTCGAGAATCGTGCGCGAGTCGATCTTCGACGACACCTGGAACGCGATCCGCGTCGGCACGTTCGCCTTGATCAGGCCGGTGATCACGTCGACGGACGGACGCTGCGTCGCGAGGATCAGGTGGATGCCGGCCGCGCGCGCCTTCTGCGCGATCCGTGCGATCAGTTCCTCGACCTTCTTGCCGACGACCATCATCAGGTCGGCCAGCTCGTCGATCACGACGACGATGTTCGGCAGGCGGCCGAGCGGCTCCGGATCCTCGGGCGTCAGGCTGAACGGATTCGGAATCTTCTCCTCGCGCTTCGCCGCATCGTCGATCTTGTTGTTGTAGCCGGCGAGGTTGCGCACGCCGAGCTTGCTCATCAGCTTGTAGCGGCGCTCCATCTCCGCGACCGTCCAGTTCAGCGCATGGCCGGCCTGGCGCATGTCGGTGACGACCGGGCACAGCAGGTGCGGAATGCCTTCGTAGACGCTCATTTCGAGCATCTTCGGATCGATCAGGATCAGGCGCACCTGTTCGGCCGTGGCCTTGTACAGCAGCGACAGGATCATCGCGTTGATCCCGACCGACTTGCCCGAACCGGTCGTGCCGGCCACCAGCAGGTGCGGCATCTTCGCGAGATCCGCGCACACCGGCTTGCCGCCGATGTCCTTGCCGAGGCTCAGCGTCAGCGCCGACGACGCGGCCGCGTACACCTCGGAGCCGATGATCTCGGACAGGTGCACGGTCTGGCGGCGCTGGTTCGGCAGCTCGAGCGCCATGTAGTTCTTGCCGGGGATCGTCTCGACGACGCGGATCGACACGAGCGACAGCGAGCGCGCGAGATCCTTCGCGAGGTTGACGATCTGGCTGCCCTTCACGCCGGTGGCCGGCTCGATCTCGTAGCGCGTGACGACCGGGCCCGGATACGCGGCGACGACGCTCGCCTCGACGCCGAAGTCCTTCAGCTTCTTCTCGATCAGGCGCGACGTGAATTCGAGCGTGTCGGCGGAAATCGCTTCCTGCGTCTTCGGCGCGGGGTCGAGCAGCGACACCGGCGGCAGCGTCGAATCGCCTGGCAGGTCGGTGAACAGCGGCACCTGGCGCTCGCGCTCGACGCGCTCGGACTTCGCCGGCGTGACGACCGGCGGCACGATCGTCACGGGCTCGTGATCCTCGATGCGCACGCGCTCCTCTTCGACCTTGCCTTCGCGGCGCACGGCCGCGGCCTCGCCGAGCTTGCGGTCGCGCTCGGCCTCGCGGCGCAGCTTCGCGACGTTGACGGCGGACAGGATTGCGCCGCCGACGCGCTCGGCGACCGACAGCCACGAGAAGCGGAAATACAGCGACAGGCCGATCGCGAGCGCGATCAGCAGCAGCAGCGTGCCGCCCGTGAAGCCGAACGCATGCGACATCGCACCGGCGACGGCCTCGCCGACGACGCCGCCCGGCGCGCGCGGCAACTGCACCTTCAGCGACCACATGCGCAGCGCCTCGATGCCGTCGCACGCGAGCACGACCAGCACGAACGCGAAGATTTCGGTGAGCCAGCCGATCGGCCGCTCGGGTTCGTCGGGAATCGCCTCGTGGCGCGTGATGCGGCGGTAGTTGGCGGCGATGCGCCGCCCGAGCGGCACGATCAGCCAGTAGGCCGACAGGCCGAACAGCAACAGGATGATGTCGGCCGTCCACGCGCCGACGCGACCGGCCCAGTTCGAGATGTGATCGACCTGGGCGGCGTGCGTCCAGCTCGGATCGCGCCGGCTGTAGCTCAGCAGGGCCATCACCAGAAAGGCGCAGAGCGCAACCTGGAGAATCCAGCGGATCTCCGTGAGGAGCTTCGACATCCGGTGCGGCAACGCCTGTGCCTGGGCGGAATAAGGAGCTTTTGCCATGAATCCGTATAAAGAGGACGAGCCATGCGCCCGCCTGTCGTTCGATCGCGCTTATTGTAAACGCTGCACCGGGCCGCCAAGTGTAAATGACGGTTACATAACAGGGACGGGGCAAGGCCAACGCGGCAGATGCACTCCACGGCGGCCCTTTCGCCCCGCTCCGACCCGTCGTGGGGCGCCGCCGGTCCGCCGCCGCGATCCGGCACCACGCCCCGCCGCGCATCTGCGGCAACGCGCCGCCGCGCGCCCTGCCCGCCCCACGTGCGCGTCCGTTGCGCCGCGCGACACTATCGCCGCGATTGAAACTCTCGTTCGGCAACGCAGCAACGGGGCCTTTATAATGCGCGTCTGATACCCATCTATGACGGCATCCCGGTCACCCCGGATCGTACGGCGAGCCCTACCCCGCCCGCCGCGGCCGCCTTTTACGGATTCGCACATGTCCACGCCCAAACACGCCAAAGTCCTGATTCTCGGTTCCGGCCCCGCCGGCTACACGGCTGCCGTCTACGCGGCACGCGCCAACCTGTCCCCGGTGCTGATCACCGGCATCGCGCAGGGCGGCCAGCTGATGACCACGACCGACGTCGAAAATTGGCCGGCCGACGCGAAAGGCGTGCAGGGTCCGGAGCTGATGGCGCGCTTCCTCGAGCACGCCGAGCGCTTCAACACCGAAATCGTCTTCGACCACATCCACACCGCGAAGCTGCACGAGCAGCCGATCCGCCTGATCGGCGACTCGGGCGAATACACGTGCGACTCGCTGATCATCGCGACCGGCGCGTCCGCGCAGTATCTCGGCCTGCCGTCCGAAGAACTGTTCATGGGCAAGGGCGTGTCGGCCTGCGCGACCTGCGACGGCTTCTTCTATCGCGGCCAGGAAGTCGCCGTGATCGGCGGCGGCAACACGGCCGTCGAGGAAGCGCTCTACCTGACGGGCATCGCGAAGAAGGTCACGGTCATCCACCGCCGCGACAAGTTCCGCGCGGAGCCGATCCTGATCGACCGCCTGCTGGAGAAGCAAAAGGAAGGCGTCGTCGACATCAAGTGGGATCACGTGCTCGACGAAGTGACGGGCGAGGAGTCGGGCGTCACGGGCCTGCGCATCAAGAACGTGAAGACCGGCGCGACGGAAGATCTCGCCGTGCAGGGCGTGTTCGTCGCGATCGGCCACAAGCCGAACACCGACCTGTTCCAGGGCCAGCTCGAGATGAAGGACGGCTACATCCTGACGAAGAGCGGCCTGCACGGCAACGCGACGTCGACGAGCGTCGCGGGCGTATTCGCCGCGGGCGACGTGCAGGACAACGTGTATCGCCAGGCGATCACGAGCGCCGGCACGGGCTGCATGGCCGCGCTCGACGCGCAGCGCTACCTCGAAAGCCTGCACGACAAGAAGTAAGCCGCGAGCCTTGCCGCGCCGGGCGCTACAATGGCGTCCGCTGCCGCGATGCAGGCTCGACCGGAAAGCCGCTGCCGCCGCGCAGCGGCTTTTTTTTGCCCGCGCGCCCGGACGCGCCTGCCCCGTTACCGAATCATGGCGAAGAACCAGCCCCATCCGAGCGATCCCGCGAAGCGGAAGATCGCCGCCCGCCCCGTGAACCCCGCGCCGGCCGCCCCGCCGCCCGCGCCCGATCCGGCCGCCTTGCGCGGCCAGGGCCTCGCGGGCCTCGGCGCATTGCGCAAGTCGCTGCAGGGCGAAGCCGATCGTCGCGAACGCGAGCGCGTCGAAACCGCGAAGGCCGAGCGCAAGGCGGAAGCCGACGCAAACCTGTTCCGCAACGAAATCGGCTCGATCCGCCCGCTGAACGCGCCGCCGCGCGCGTCGTCGGGCCGCACGCCGCCCGACCCGGTGCCGAAACAGACGCAGCGCGACGAGGAAGCCGTGCTGAACGCGACGCTGTCCGACGAATTCGATCCCGAGACGCTGCTCGACAGCGACGACTCGCTGTACTACCACCGCCCCGGCATCAGCCGCGACGTCGTGCGCAAGCTGCGCAGCGGCGCGTGGATCGTGCAGGCGCAGATCGACCTGCACGGGATGCGGCGCGACGAGGCACGCGATGCGCTCGCCGAATTCATCCGCGAAGCCGGCAAGAAGGGGCTGCGCTGCCTGCGCGTGATCCACGGCAAGGGGCTCGGCTCGATCGGCAAGGAACCCGTGCTGAAAGGCAAGGTGCGCGCGTGGCTCGTGCAGAAGGAAGAAGTGATCGCGTTCTGCGAGGCACGCGGCAACGACGGCGGCGCCGGCGCGGTGCTCGTGCTGCTGCAGCCGCATGCGGCGCCGGCCGAGCGGGGTCCGCGTGCCGCATCCTAGGCTGACGCTCGCGATCGCGGTACTGGAGGCGATCGCCACGCTGGCCTTCGCGATTTCGGGCTTCATCGAAGCGCGCAAGAACCGCCTCGACTCGGTCGGCACGTTCGTCGTCGCGCTCGCGACCGCGTTCGGCGGCGGCACGCTGCGCGACATCCTGCTCGAGCGCCGGCCGTTCTACTGGGTCGTGCACGACGACTACGTGATCGCGATCTTCGTGCTCGCGCTGTTCGCGCCGTTCGTGCTGCGGATGCTGTCGCGGCTGTCGGCCGAACGGCTGCTGCTGATCGCCGACGCGATCGGGCTCGGCATCTTCAGCATCTCGGGCACGTCGATCGCGCTCGACGCCGAGATGCCGCGCTTCATCGCGGTGATGATGGGCGTGATCACCGGCGTGGTCGGCGGGATCGTCCGCGACGTGCTGTGCAACGACATCCCGCTGATCCTGCGCGACTCGCGGCCGTACGCGACCTGTGCGTTCGTCGGCTGCTGGTTCTACCTGCTGCTCGTGTGGCTGCAGTTCGACTCGGTGTACAGCGTGCTGCTCGCGACCGGCTTCATCCTCGTCGCGCGGCTCGCGACGTTCAAGTTCGACGTGCGGTTGCCGCATTGAATCCGCGCATCGTTTGAGTCACGAGGGCCGTCGAAACGGGCTCTCGTCGCCGCACGCCGATGATCGCAAAACACGCGATCTGTCAGACACAATTATTTACATTTGCCTTTCACACCCCGCAGTGCCGTGTTACGTTTCGCCCAACAAACGCGAACGAGTGGACTGGGGTGACTATTTTTTACGCGGTAGTTGAAGACGATCCGCTGGACAGCGGCGGCTACGTACTCGATGGCGGTAAGTGCGGAACGATCGTAGGTGACGACGGCAAACGCCGGAAAATCACGTTCGTCGGACAACGCGCGTGGTGCAGCACATGCGAGAGCGTCGGGACAATTGAAGCGGCCCCCGGCGCGCCGAGCAAAAAGCGACTGCGCGACTTCACTTCCGCTGGACGAGTTCAAGCCCTGAGCAACGATTGGGTCCGATGTCGCTGTGAGCCCCCTCCTCGCATCATTTCCCGTTACGGCCGTCAATGGAAAATAGAAGCTTCGAATTGCGCCCCCCGGATGCAATCCGAACTCGTCACAACCGATACGGTCACGGCAGCGCCCCAGCTCGCCTATAACGATTGCTTCGTTCTTCGGGACGCCGAGGGTGCCCCTCTGAGCGACGCCGCCTATGCATTGCAGCGAGACACCGGGGCGTTTGAATACGGGCGAACGGACGCGCATGGACAAACGCACCTGCTCGCGTCCACCTCACGTGCCGAAAACATCACAATCTATCTCGCGGAATAGCCATGCCCGAACGCGTCCACGTTTCTCCTGAAGGCAATCGATACAAGCGGATCGCGGCACACAAGACCACGCCGACAAACGATCCGTCGCCGAAGCCCGTCACCGTCCGATTCAAGACATTCTGGAAAACGGTCCGCACATGGACCGACGCCGACGTCGCCGAATACCAGCGCGCAGTTCCACAACTGGCAAAACAACTGCAGACGGAAACGTACTGGGACCGCAACGGCAGCACGCGCACGAATCGATTTACATGCGAGGATTTCGCGTTACGGTTGCTTGTCCAGTTCGCCGCCCTGCGGGGATTGCCGCTCAAGTTGACCACCGGTGTACGCAGCTATCGAAACGTGGAGGTCTACGGCGAATCGGAACACCAGCGATACGATTCAACGATGTACGGTTTCGCCGAGATGGTGTCGTTGACTTTCGGCGCACCGGACACACAACGCACCGATTCGAATACCGTACGACTTTCGACGGCCGAGTCACTCCTCCCAGGAGACATGCTCGTACAGGCCAATGATCGCGCAGGCATCGGGCATCATGTTCAGTTGGTCACGAACACCTCGCCCTCGTCCGTTTCGATCATGCAGGGAAACTCGAGCGGTGTGATCGTGCGTCCGTTTACGACGATCATGAGGATACTCGGCCGCAATCGTGCAGATCCGCAAAGCGCCAGTTATGCAGGTATGGGCGTCGAAAACGGGTACTACGCACCCGGCGAGGAGGGGTGGGACTACAGAAACGAGACGACAGGCGCCGAAGTGAAGGACTTTCTAAAGCAATTCCAGCTGTATCGCTGGAATTTCGCCGCATTCAATCAGTAACGTCGAGGCAAGGATGCGCGTGTTCTTTTCGGTAATCGCGGATAGCGACCTGTTCGGCGCACTCGCGATCGTTTGTCTGGTCGTCGCAGTGGCCGGCCTGTTCTCCGCCGTCCGCCACTCGATATTTTATTTTCCGGCCGTCTTCGCGTGCCTTTTGTTCATGCCGCTCATGCACGCGATCGGTTCGTACTTCTTGTCACTGCCGAGTCCGTGATCGCCTCCGGCGGCTATCACGACGCGCGCAGGCCATGGCAGATGCTCGGACAAATCCGCCGTGTCCATGAATCGCGGCAATCGACGGCATCCGGATCGAACAATGATCCGGACGCGCCATCTATGCCTCGATCCCACTTACCTCACGCGATCCGCTCTTCCGTCGCCGGATCGAACAGCACGGCCTTCGACACGTCGAACAGCAGCGACAGCGTCTGCTCCGGCTGCGGGTTCGCGGCCGGGTGCACGCGGCTCACGATGCGCTTGCCGTTCACCTGCGCGAACACGTGCGTGTCCGGCCCGGTCGGCTCGGTCACGTCTACGCGCACGTCGAGCGGCTGCAGGTGCGACGCGTCGCCGTTGTGCGCGTGGCGCACGTCGGTGATGCGCTCCGGGCGCAGGCCGAGGATCACCTCGCGGCCGACGTGCGCCTTCAGCTTGCCCGCATCGAACGGCAGGTTCAGCGCGCCGCGCGCGACGCCCGTGTCGATCTCCAGCGCAACGCCGCTGCCCTGCTCCACGAGCCGGCCGTTGATGAAGTTCATCGGCGGCGCGCCGATGAAGCCTGCGACGAACAGGTTCGACGGCGAATCGTAGATGTCCTGCGGCGCGCCGAACTGCTGGACCACGCCGTCCTTCATCACCGCGATCCGGTCGCCGAGCGTCATCGCCTCGATCTGGTCGTGCGTCACGTAGACGATCGTCGTGCCGAGGCGCTGGTGCAGCAGCTTGATTTCGGCGCGCATCTCGATACGCAGCTTCGCGTCGAGGTTCGACAGCGGCTCGTCGAACAGGAACAGCGACGGATCGCGCGCGAGCGCCCGGCCCATCGCGACACGCTGGCGCTGGCCGCCGGACAGCTGGCCCGGCTTGCGATCGAGCAGGTGCTGGATCTGCAGCATCTGCGACACGCGGTCGACGATCTGCTGCTGCTCGCTCTTCGGCACCTTGCGGATGTTCAGGCCGAACGAGATGTTCTCGCGCACCGTCATCGACGGGTACAGCGCGTACGACTGGAACACCATCGCGATGTCGCGATCCTTCGGCGACAGGTCGTTGACGACCTTGCCGTCGATGCAGATCTCGCCGCTCGTGACGGTCTCGAGCCCGGCGATCATGTTGAGCAGCGTCGACTTCCCGCAGCCCGATCCGCCGACCAGGATCAGGAACTGTCCGTCCTCGATCTCGATGTCGACACCCTTCAGGACCGGCACCCCGTTCGGGTAGGTCTTGTACACGTCACGGATGGAAAGGCTTGCCATGCTGTGAATCCTCTGTCTCGTCTCGCGCGGCGCACTCGGGCGCCGCGTCGGGTTCGTTTCGATGCGCCGCGCGTCGTGCGCGGCCGGTTCGTCGTATCGGATAAAGCCGCGCCTACCCCTTCACCGCGCCCGCCGTCAGCCCGCGCACGAAGTAGCGGCCGGCGACGATGTAGACGAGCAGCGTCGGCAGCGCGGCGATGATCGCGCCGGCCATGTCGACGTTGTATTCCTTCACGCCCGTCGACGTGTTGACGAGGTTGTTCAGCGCCACCGTGATCGGCATCGAATCGACGCCGGAGAACACGATCCCGAACAGGAAGTCGTTCCAGATCTGCGTGAATTGCCAGATCAGGCACACCATGAAGATCGGCAGCGACACCGGCAGCAGGATCTTCGTGAAGATCGTGAAGAAGCCTGCGCCGTCGATACGCGCGGCCTTCACGAGCTCGGCCGGCACGCTTACGTAGAAGTTGCGGAAGAACATCGTCGTGAACGCGATCCCGTACACGACGTGCACGAACACGAGGCCCGGAATCGTGTTGGCGAGGCCGAGCATCCCCTGCAGGCGCGCCATCGGCAGCAGAATCACCTGGAACGGGATGAAGCAGCCGACCAGCATCATCGTGAACAGCGCGTCCGCGCCGCGAAAGCGCCAGTGCGTGAGCACGTAGCCGTTGAACGCGCCGATCAGCGACGAGATCAGCACGGCCGGGATCACCATCTGCAGCGAGTTCAGGAAGAACGGCTTCATCCCGTCGCAACGCACGCCGGTGCACGCCCCGCTCCATGCCTTCACCCATGGATCGACCGTCCACGTGGTGGGCGGCGTCAGCAGGTTGCCGGTGCGCAGCTGGTCGAGATCCTTGAACGACGTCGACAGCATCACGTAGATCGGGAACAGGAAATACAGCGCGAACAGGATCAGTGCCGCATAGATCACTGCCCGGCTGATCGTCATCTTAGGCTGCATTGCGGGTGCTCCTCGATTCCATATACATCAGCGGCACCAGCACCGCGACCACGGTCGCGAGCATCATCACCGAGGACGCCGCGCCGAGCCCGAGCTGGCCGCGGTTGAACGAAAACGTGTACATGAACATGGCCGGCAGCGACGACGACGTGCCCGGCCCGCCTGCCGTCAGCGCGACGACGAGGTCGAAGGTCTTGATCGTGATGTGGCACAGGATCAGCAGCACCGAGAAGAACACCGGGCGCATGCTCGGGATCACGATCTTGCGGTAGATGGTCGGCAGCGTCGCGCCGTCGACCTGCGCGGCCTTGAAGATCTCCGCGTCGACGCCGCGCAGCCCTGCGAGGAACAGCGCCATCACGAAGCCGGTCGATTGCCACACGGCCGCGATCACCACGCAGAAGATCGCCTTGTCCGGATCGTCGAGCCAGCCGAACGAGAAGCTCGTCCAGCCCCAGTCGTGCATCACTTTCTCGAGGCCGAGGCCCGGGTTCAGGATCCACTGCCACGCGGTGCCCGTGACGATGAACGACAGCGCCATCGGGTACAGGAAGATCGCGCGCAGCGCGCCTTCGTTGCGGATCCGCTGGTCGAGCAGGATCGCGAGGAACAGCCCGAGGCCGACGCAGATCGCGATGAACGGAATTCCGAACCAGCCGAGGTTCGCGGCGGAGGTCCACCACACGTCGTTCTGGAACAGGTCCGTGTAACGGCCGAAGCCGTCGAATTCGTAGTTGGGCAACAGCCGCGAGCGGGTCAGCGACAGATAGCCGGTAATCAGGATGAAGCCGTAGATGAACACCACGGCGATCGCGACGCTCGGCGCGAGCACGAGCTTCGGGATCCAGCGGTCGGCGAAGGCCGACATCGGCGACGTACGCCGTGCGGCGGCAGCGCCGGATCCGTTTCCGCTAAGAGGGGCAGCCACTTGATTCGACTCCTGGAACGAGGGCGACGCAGGCCGGGCCGGCGCCGGGTACGGCACGGGCCCGCGGGCGAGCCCGTTTGCTGCACATGCAAAAACGCCCGGCCGATGAAGCGTTTCCGGCCGGGCGCCTGGCGCGCGTTACTTGACCTTCGCGGCCTTCGCGAGCGCGGCGACCGCGCTCTTCGAATCCTGCTGCGAGTTCATGAACTTCGTCACGACGTCCGTGATCGCACCGGCGGTCGCGTCGCCTTGCGCCATCCCGTGCGCGAGCGACGGCACGAAGCCGCCCGACTTGATCGCGGTCTGCTCGTCGGCATACGACTTCTTCGCGCAGTCGTCGAACTTGTCCATCTTCACGCCGAGACGCACCGGCACCGAGCCCTTCAGCAGGCTGAACTGCTCCTGGAAGTCCGGCGTCATGATCGTCTTCGCGAGCGCGAGCTGGCCCGGCGTCGCGTTCTTCTCGCCCTTCTGCTGGAAGAACACGAACGAATCGACGTTGAACGTGTACGAATTCGCGGTGCCCGGCACCGGTGCGCAGATGTAGTCCTTGCCCGCCTTCTTGCCGGCGTTCTCGAACTCGCCCTTCGCCCAGTCACCCATGAACTGCATGCCGGCCTTGCCGTTGATGACCATCGCGGTCGCGAGGTTCCAGTCGCGGCCATTACGGCCCGTGTCGAAATAGCCCTGGATCTTGCGCACCGTGTCGAACACGGACAGCATCTGCGGCGACGTCAGCGTCGCCTGGTCGAGGTCGACCAGCGCCTTCTTGTAGAACGCCGGGCCCTGCGACAGCACGACGTCTTCCCACAGCGTCAGGTCCTGCCACGGCTGGCCGCCCATCGCGACCGGCTGGATGCCCGCGGCCTTCAGCTTGTCGGCCACCGCGAAGAATTCGGGCCAGGTGGTCGGCACCTTCGCGCCGACCTTGTCGAGCGCGGCCTTGTTGATGTACAGCCAGTTCACGCGGTGCACCGAGAACGGCGCGGCGACGGTATGGCCCTTGTACTTGATGATCTTGTCGATTTCCGGCGGCAGGTTCTGCTTCCAGTCGCCGGCAGCGGAATCGATGTTGACGAGCACGCCCTGGTCGGCCCAGTCCTGGATCAGCGGGCCCTTGATCTGCGCAGCCGACGGAGAATCGCCGCTGATCACCTTGGTCTTCAGTGCGGTCATCGCCGCGGCGCCGGCGCCGCCCGCGACCGCGAAGTCCTTCCACACGTAGCCCTGCTTCTGCACGTCGTCCTTCAGCACGCCGACGGCCTTCGACTCGCCGCCCGAGGTCCACCAGTGCAGCACGGTTACATTCTCGGCTGCCTGCGCCGCCACGGCGCCAGCCATCAGACCCGCGGCGCAGAGCGCGCCCATGATCGAGCGAACTTTCATTACTTATCTCCTCCAGACTGAATCAACTCGTGAGGTTCCCTGACCGGGAACCGGCTTCTTGATGACGACGGGGAAATCGAGCCGCGGGACGCATGCAGCGTACGGGGCCGATGACCGGCCGGGCTCTTACAGAAAGCGTGAATCGAGATTCAACGGCGTGTCTCCTCTTTGTGTTTCTGGCCCGCCGCGATGATGCGACGCGAGCCCGGGGCCGACGGCGCGCGGACGATGCGCGCCGCCAATGTCCGATAACATTCGGCACAAGGCGTTCCCGAAGGCGAAGCTCGCGCAGCTCATCGACCGCACATCTTTTTTTCTTCACCCAGGTGCTACCCCTTGCGGCGGATTGTAGTTAAACTACAATTCAGTGTCAAAAATATTTTTATCGCACTACGGATCGCTTCCGAGCACCCCCAACACGGCGGAGACACATGCATACCGATTCCAGTTTTACCTTCGTACTTTTCGGCGGCACCGGCGATCTGTCGATGCGCAAGATCCTGCCCGCACTGTTCGAAGCGCACCGCGCGAACATGCTGGCGGCGGGCGGCCGGATCGTCGCCGTGGCGCGACATGAATCGGATCGGGCGGCCTATCTCGAATGGGTCGACACGCACGTGAAGCCGCATGCGGCGAAGGCCGCCGGCAAGGCCTTCGACGAAGCGGCGTGGACCTCCTTCCTCGATCGCATCGAGTACGTGAAGCTCGACCTCGGCCGTGCGGAAGACTACGTCGTGCTGCGCGACGCGATCGCATCGCTGCCGGGCATCCGCGTGTTCTACCTGGCGACGGGCCCGTCGCTGTTCGTGCCGATCTGCAACGCGCTCGCGTCGGTTGGCCTGAACGAAGGCGCGCGCATCGTGCTCGAGAAGCCGCTCGGCTACGACCTGAAATCGTCGAACGCGATCAACGACGCGGTCGGCGAGATCTTCACGGAAGGCCAGATCTACCGGATCGACCATTACCTCGGCAAGGAGCCGGTGCAGAACCTGCTCGCGCTGCGCTTCGGCAATGCGCTGTTCGAGCCTCTGTGGCGCCGCGAATGGGTCGAAAGCATCCAGATCACGATCGCCGAGGAACTCGGCGTCGAGGCGCGCGGCGATTTCTACGACAATACGGGCGCGCTGCGCGACATGGTGCAGAACCACCTGCTGCAGCTGCTGTCGATCGTCGCGATGGAGCCGCCGCATTCGATGGATTCCGACTCGGTGCGCGACGAGAAGCTGCGCGTGCTGCGCGCGCTGAAACCCGTCGATCCGCGCGACATCGGCAAGGTGGCCGTGCGCGGCCAGTATCATGCGGGCGTGATCAAGGGCGCGCAGGTGCCGGCGTACGCGACCGAGCCGGGCGTGAAGCCCGACAGCCAGACCGAAACCTTCGTCGCGCTGAAGGTCGAGATCGAAAACTGGCGCTGGGCCGGCGTGCCGTTCTTCCTGCGCACCGGCAAGCGTCTCGCCGACCGCGTCGCGGAGATCGTCGTGAACTTCCGCCCGGTGCCGCACTCGGCGCTGGGCCCGACCGCGCTGCGCCCCGGCTCGAACCGCCTCGTGATCCGGCTGCAGCCGAACGAGACGATCCGCCTGTACTGCCTCGCGAAGCAGCCCGGCGAAGGGATGAACCTCGCGAGCGTGCACCTCGACCTCGCGTTCGACCAGTTCTTCAAGGAAGGGCAGATGGAGGCGTACCAGCGCCTGCTGCTCGACGTGATCAACGGCCGGCTCGCGCTCTTCGTGCGTCGTGACGAACAGGAGGCCGCATGGCGCTGGGTCGAGCCTATCCTGAACGAATGGGCGCGCACGCTGAAGCCGCCGAAGCCGTACGCGGCAGGCACGTGGGGGCCGGCCGCGGCGAGCGCGATGCTCGCGCAGCACGACACCTGCTGGCTCGAAGAAGAAAACTGATGCAAGCCGTTGCCGCGCACACCACCAAACGCGGCGACGTGCCCCACGATTCGTACGATTTGAACAGACAAAGCAGTCCGGAGGAGATGTGATCGAGATCCACGCTTTCGACACCCAGGAAGCGCAAAGCGAGGCGCTCGCGCGCGCCGTCGGCGAGGCGCTGCGCGCTGCGCTCGCCGGCCCCGCGCGCCCGACGCTCGCGGTGTCCGGCGGCACGAGCCCGCGCCCGTTCCTGCACACGCTGTCGCACGCGGCGCTCGACTGGGCCGGCGTCGACGTGACGCTGGTCGACGACCGCTGGGTGCCGGACGACGACGCGGCCAGCAACGCGCAACTCGTGCGCGACACGCTGCTGCAGCACGCGGCGGCCCCTGCCCGCTTCCTGCCGCTCGTCGACACGCGCAGCACGCTCGACGCGCACGTCGCCGCGCTGAACGCGAACGCCGACTACCGCGTGCCGACCGTCGCCGTGCTCGGCATGGGCGAGGACGGCCACACCGCGTCGATCTTCGCCGACGCGCCCGAATGGGACCACGCGATCACGACGCCCGAACGGTTCGTCGCCGTGCATCCCGGCGCAGCACCCCATGCACGCGTGAGCTATTCGCTCGATGCGCTGAAGCACGTCGACCGGCTGTTCCTGCTGATCGCCGGCGCCCGCAAGCGCGAAGTGCTCGACGCCGCGGCCGCGTCGCTGCAGAAGAACGCGATTTCCCAACTGGCCAACGACAAGGGGACCCAGCTCGATGTCTACTGGTGCGCAAAGTAAGGCGGTCGTCGCGGGTCAGCATGCCGACGGCCCGCGCCTGCTCGCGGACGTCGGCGGCACCAACGCGCGCTTCGCGCTGGAAACCGGCCCGGGCGAGATCACGCAGATCCGCGTCTATCCCGGCGCCGACTATCCGACGATCACCGACGCGATCCGCAAGTACCTGAAGGACGTGAAGATCAGCCGCGTGAACCACGCGGCGATCGCGATCGCGAACCCGGTCGACGGCGACCAGGTCACGATGACCAACCACGACTGGAGCTTCTCGATCGAGGCGACGCGCCGCGCGCTCGGCTTCGACACGCTGCTCGTCGTCAACGATTTCACCGCGCTCGCGATGGCGCTGCCGGGCCTGACCGACGCGCAACGCGTGCAGGTCGGCGGCGGCGCGCGCCGCCAGAACAGCGTGATCGGGCTGCTCGGGCCCGGCACGGGGCTCGGCGTGTCGGGGCTGATTCCGGCCGACGACCGCTGGATCGCGCTCGGCAGCGAGGGCGGCCACGCGTCGTTCGCGCCGCAGGACGAGCGCGAGGACCTGGTGCTGCAGTACGCGCGCAAGAAGTTTCCGCACGTGTCGTTCGAACGCGTGTGCGCGGGCCCCGGCATGGAGATCATCTATCGCGCGCTCGCCGCGCGCGACAAGAAGCGCGTCGCCGCGACCGTCGACACGGTCGAGATCGTCGAGCGCGCGCATGCAGGCGACGCACTCGCGCTCGAGACGGTCGAATGCTTCTGCGGGATTCTCGGTGCGTTCGCGGGCAGCGTCGCGCTGACGCTCGGCGCGCTCGGCGGCGTGTACATCGGCGGCGGCGTCGCACTGAAGCTCGGCGAACTGTTCACGCGCTCGTCGTTCCGCGCGCGCTTCGAGGCGAAGGGCCGCTTCACGCATTACCTCGAGAACATCCCGACCTACCTGATCACCGCCGAATACCCGGCGTTCCTCGGCGTGTCGGCGATCCTCGCCGAGCAATTGTCGAACCGCTCGGGCGGTGCGTCGTCGGCCGTGTTCGAGCGGATCCGCCAGATGCGCGACGCGCTGACGCCGGCCGAGCGCCGCGTGGCCGATCTCGCGCTGAACCATCCGCGCTCGATCATCAACGATCCGATCGTCGACATCGCGCGCAAGGCCGACGTGAGCCAGCCGACCGTGATCCGGTTCTGCCGCTCGCTCGGCTGCCAGGGGCTGTCGGATTTCAAGCTGAAGCTCGCGACCGGCCTCACCGGCACGATTCCGATGAGCCACAGCCAGGTGCATCTCGGCGACACGGCCACCGACTTCGGCGCGAAGGTGCTCGACAACACGGTGTCCGCGATCCTGCAGTTGCGCGAGCACCTGAATTTCGAGCACGTCGAGAACGCGATCGAGATCCTGAACGGCGCGCGGCGCATCGAGTTCTACGGGCTCGGCAATTCGAACATCGTCGCGCAGGACGCGCACTACAAGTTCTTCCGCTTCGGCATTCCGACGATCGCGTACGGCGACCTGTACATGCAGGCCGCATCGGCCGCGCTGCTCGGCAAGGGTGACGTGATCGTCGCGGTGTCGAAGTCGGGGCGCGCGCCCGAGTTGCTGCGCGTGCTCGACGTCGCGATGCAGGCCGGCGCGAAGGTGATCGCGATCACGTCGAGCAACACGCCGCTCGCGAAGCGCGCGACCGTCGCGCTCGAAACCGACCACATCGAGATGCGCGAGTCGCAGCTGTCGATGATCTCGCGGGTCCTGCATCTGCTGATGATCGACATCCTCGCGGTCGGCGTCGCGATCCGTCGCGCGTCGACGAACGGCGAACTGCCCGAAGCCGTCGCGCAGGCGAAGGCGCGCGCGAGCGACGACGAAACGGCCGACGTGCTCGACTGGCTGAGCCACGGCGCGTCGCCGGCGGCGAAGGACGTCGCGCGGGACTAGCGCACGGCGCGGCGTCAGCCGCTTCACGCGTCCCAACGAAAAACGCCACCGGCGCATCGCGCGCGGTGGCGTTTTTCATTGTGCGACCCGGCGGGCGGCGCGGTTCAGGCGCCCGCTTTCACCGGCCGGCCGTGCCAGCGCAGCACAAGATAGCGCCCGGCGAAGCACAGCAGACCCGACACGCCGATCGTCACGCCCATCGCGAACGGCGTACCGTCCGCGAGCGCGCCGATCGCGACGCTTGCCAGCGCGCCGAGCGCGAGCTGCATCGCGCCGAATACGGCCGCCGACGCGCCCGCGTTGTGCGGATAGCGGTGCATGAGGTCGGTCGTGCAGTTCGCGGACAGGATCCCGACCACGCCGACGACGAAGAACAGGCACACGACGATCGACCACAGTCCGCCCCACCCCGTCAGCGCGACGAGCGCAACCGCGAGCGACGCGACGGCGCTCACGAGCGACGCGGCCGCGATGATGCGCAGCGAGCCGATGCGGCCGACGAGGCGCGTGTTCGCGAAGTTGCCGATCATGATGCCGACGACGTTCAGGCCGAACAGCAGCCCGTAGTGTTGCGGCGACACGTGGAAATACTCGATGTACACGAACGGCGTCGCGGTGATGTACGAGAACATGGCCGCGAACGCCATCCCGCCGCACAGCATATGCCCCCACGCGACGGGGTCCGACAGGATGCGCCCGTAAGACGCGAACGACGCGAGCACGGCCGTGCTCTTGCGCCGCTCCTTCGGCCAGGTTTCGGGCACGCGCAGGTAGGCAGTCGCCGCGCAGATCGCGCCGAACACGGCCAGCACGACGAACACGCCGCGCCAGCCGGAAAAACGCAGGATCTGGCCGCCGATCAGCGGCGCGAGCAGCGGCCCTACCGCGGTGACGATCGCGACCATCGACAGCACCTTCGCCGCATCGCTCGGCTCGTGCGCGTCGCGTGCGATCGCTCGCGCGAGCACCGACGCGGCGCCGGCACCGAGCGCCTGCAGGAAGCGCACGACGATCAGCATGTCGATCGAGCCCGACACGAAGCAGCCGATGCTCGCGAGCGTGAACAGCGCGATGCCGCCGAGCAGCACGGGACGGCGGCCCCACGTGTCGGACAGCGGGCCGTACAGCAGCATCCCGACCGAGAAGCCGGCCATGAAGCTCGTGAGCGTGCGCTGCGCGGCGCCGGGGCTGACGGAGAAGCCGTCGGCGATCGACGGCAGGCTCGGCAGGTACATGTCGGTGGCGATCGGCCCGCAGGCCGCGAGCGCGCCGAGCAACAGGATCAGCCGGGCATCGGGCCGGCGCCGGACGACGTGAGACATGGGTATCCGGAATGGAGCCCGCGCGCATCGGGGCGCGCGTGGCGGTGAAGACGGAGGCCGCGCCACGGATGGCGCGCTCAGGCCCATGATTGTACGCGCAACTTTTTTACGTGACGCCGGCCGCGTACGATGGCGGGCCGGCAAGCCTCCCCGCGCGCGGAATCGCACGCGGATTCGATTAAGCTTGCCGCTCTCGTCTGATCATTTGAACGCACGACCGAACCGATGACCGCTTTCCTGCTGATCTGGAGCCCCAAGAAATGGCCGTGGCCCGAGCTGCCCGACGTCGCCGCGCGCGTGAAGGCCGGCGAGGCCGTGCATGACGTGTGGGGCTGCGGCTTCGCGCGCAGCATCCTGCCGGGCGACCGCGTGTTCCTGCACCGCGTCGCGAAGGAGCCCAAGGGCGTGTTCGGCTCCGGCTACGTGACGCGCGCGCCGTACGAGGTGTCCGATCCGTCGACGAAGCGCGGCTACCGGCTGTGCATCGACTTCGTCTACGACTGGCTGGTCGACGCGCACCAGGACGTCGTGATCGCGCGCGACGCGCTGCGCGTCCATCCGTATTCGGTGCAGACCTGGGACGCCCAGACGTCCGGCACGTCGATCAAGCCGATGGTCGAAGGCCCGCTGGAAAAGCGCTGGGCCGAACTGACCGGCAAGCGCAAGCCGCCGCGCTAGCCGGGCCGGGTGCCCGGTGCCGGACGGAATCCGGCCCTCGTTTCCGGCCCTGGCCGTTCCCCAACGCGCCGAACGGTCGCACAAGCGCCGGCGGGCCTGCCGCGCGCGTCTCCGGTACAATCAGACGATCGTTCCGCCCAGGCGCCGCGGCCCGTGCACAGGCCCCCACGCCCTTCTCTCGCAGGTTTCGCTCATGTCCAACAATCAGATCCTCTTCGAACGCGCCCAGAAGACCATTCCCGGCGGCGTCAACTCGCCGGTGCGCGCCTTCCGTTCGGTCGGCGGCACGCCGCGCTTCGTCGCACGCGCGCAAGGCCCGTATTTCTGGGATGCCGACGGCAAGCAGTACATCGACTACATCGGCTCGTGGGGCCCGATGATCGTCGGCCACGTCCACCCGGAAGTGCTGTCGGCCGTGCAGAACGTGCTCGCCGACGGCTTCTCGTTCGGCGCGCCGACCGAAGCCGAGATCGAGATCGCCGAGGAAATCTGCAAGCTCGTGCCGTCGATCGAGCAGGTGCGGATGGTGTCGAGCGGCACCGAGGCCACGATGAGCGCGCTGCGTCTCGCGCGCGGCTTCACGGGCCGCAGCCGCATCGTCAAGTTCGAGGGCTGCTACCACGGCCACGCGGACAGCCTGCTGGTCAAGGCAGGCTCGGGCCTGCTGACGTTCGGCAACCCGACGTCGGCCGGCGTGCCCGCCGACATCGCGAAACACACGACCGTCCTCGAATACAACAACGTCGCCGCGCTCGAGGAAGCTTTCGGCGCGTTCGGCGACGAGATCGCCGCGGTGATCGTCGAGCCCGTCGCGGGCAACATGAACCTCGTGCGCGGCACGCCCGAATTCCTGAACGCGCTGCGCGCGCTGTGCACGAAGCACGGCGCCGTGCTGATCTTCGACGAGGTGATGTGCGGTTTCCGCGTCGCGCTCGGCGGCGCGCAGGCGTACTACGGGATCGCGGCCGACCTCACCTGCCTCGGCAAGGTGATCGGCGGCGGGATGCCGGCCGCCGCGTTCGGCGGCCGCCGCGACATCATGGCCCACCTCGCGCCCCTCGGCGGCGTCTACCAGGCCGGCACGCTGTCGGGCAACCCGATCGCGGTCGCCGCAGGGCTGAAGACGCTGCAGCTGATCCAGGCGCCGGGCTTCTACGACGCGCTCACCGCGCAGACCAAGCGTCTCGCCGACGGCCTCGCGGCGGAAGCGCGCGCGGCCGGCGTGCCGTTCGCGGCCGACTCGATCGGCGCGATGTTCGGCCTGTACTTCGCCGAGCGCGTGCCGACCAGCTTCGCGGAAGTCACGAAGAGCGACACCGAACGCTTCAACCGCTTCTTCCACCTGATGCTCGACGAAGGCGTGTACTTCGCACCGTCGGCCTACGAGGCCGGTTTCGTGTCGAGCACGCACGACGACGCGGTGATCGACGCGACGCTCGCGGCCGCGCGCCGCGCCTTCGCGGCACTCGCTGCCTGACCCGGGGCCGCGCGCATGTTCTCGGATATCGATTTCGCCCACATGCAGCGCGCGCTCGCGCTCGCGGCGCGCGGCATGTATACGACGGCGCCGAATCCGCGCGTCGGCTGCGTGATCGTCAAGGACGGCGACGTGATCGGCGAAGGCTTCACGCAGCCGGCCGGCCAGGATCACGCGGAAGTGCAGGCGCTGAAGGATGCACGCTCGCGCGGCTATGACGTCGCCGGCTCGACCGTCTACGTGACGCTCGAGCCGTGCAGCCATTTCGGCCGCACGCCGCCATGCGCGAACGCGCTGATCGAAGCGCGCGTCGCGAAGGTCGTCGCCGCGATGGAAGACCCGAACCCGCAGGTATCGGGGCGCGGCCTCGGCATGCTGCGCGACGCGGGCATCGACGTGCGCTGCGGGCTGCTCGCGCACGAAGCCGGCGAGCTGAACGTCGGTTTCGTGTCGCGGATGACGCGCGGCCGCCCGTGGGTGCGGATGAAGGCCGCCGCATCGCTCGACGGCCGCACCGCGCTGCCGTCAGGCGAAAGCCAGTGGATCACCGGCGAGGCCGCGCGCCTCGACGGGCACGCGTGGCGTGCGCGCGCCTGCGCGATCCTGACCGGCATCGGCACGGTGCGCGAGGACAATCCGCTGCTGACCGTGCGCGGCATCGACACGCCGCGCCAGCCGCAGCGCATCCTGGTGGACAGCCGTCTCGACCTGCCGCTCGACGCGCGGCTGCTCGAAGGCGCCCCGCTGCTGATCTTCTGCGGCCGGCTCGACGCCGGCGGTGAAATGCGTGCGAACGTGCTGAAGTCGCGCGGCGCGGAAATCGTGCCGCTCGCGAATGCGCACGGCAAGGTCGACCTGCCCGCGATGCTGGCGGCGCTCGGCGCGCGCGGCGTCAACGAATTGCACGTCGAGGCCGGCCACAAGCTGAACGGCTCGCTGCTGCGCGAACAGTGCGTCGACGAATTGCTCGTCTATCTCGCGCCGAGCCTGCTGGGCACCGACGCGGCCGGCATGTTCGACCTCGCCGCGCCGGCGAATCTCGAGGCCCGCACGCGACTGGCGTTCCACGGGGTCGAGCGGATCGGCGACGACCTGCGGATCCTCGCGCGTTTCGCATCGCCCGACACCCCTCGTTGAACGGAGTCGCCACGATGTTCACCGGAATTGTCGCGGCCGTCGGCCGCATCGAATCGATCAGCCCGCTCGGCACGTCGGCCGATGCCGGCGTGCGCCTGACCGTGCAGGCCGGCGGGCTCGATCTCGCCGATGTCGCGCTCGGCGACAGCATCGCGATCCAGGGCGCGTGCATGACGGTGATCGACAAGACCGACACCACATTCGACGTCGACGTGTCGCGCGAAAGCCTGAACCGCACGGTCGGCCTCGCGCAGCCCGGCGAAGTGAACCTCGAGAAGGCGCTGCGCGCGCACGACCGTCTCGGCGGGCACATCGTGTCGGGCCACGTCGACGGCCTCGGCACCGTGTCGCGCTTCGCGCCGGTCGGCGAATCGCACGAACTGCGCATCGTCGCGCCGCGCGAGCTCGGCCGCTATCTCGCTTACAAGGGATCGATCACGGTCAACGGCGTGAGCCTGACCGTCAACACGATCGACGATCGCGCGGACGGCTGCGAATTCTCGATCAACCTGATTCCGCATACGGTCGAGGTCACGACGCTGCGCCATGTGAAGGCCGGCGACAAGGTGAATCTCGAAGTCGACATGATCGCGCGGTATGTGGAGCGGATGCTGTCGTCGTCGCAGGGTGCGCATCAGGACTGATCGCAGCGGCGCCCCTCGAAACGGCGGCCGACGGCCCGATATCCGGGTGCGGACGGTCGCCGTTTTTTTCATCCTGCCCGGCATGGCACACCGGTGCTTCATATCCCGTTTTTCGTCCCATGAATCTTTCGGAGCGATGCCCGGTGCTCGTCAGGGTGCCATTCCGGCGTGATCCAAACCGCTCCCGCCCGGCCCTCGGCCGTTTGGTCTAACGATTCCCGGCCGAATGGCCAACGACGCGCACGGGTCATGCCGTCGCGCTAAGATGCATCGACAGCGGTTTCAACGCCGCAACGCACGACGCGCCGCGCACCGGCCGCCCCTCTTCCCACAGGAGTCGTTCCCATGTCCATCTCGATGTACCAGGCTTCGCTGCCCGTCCTGATCCGCGGCCTGACCAACCTGCAGCACATCCTCGGCAAGGCGCAGGCGCATGCGGCCGAGAAGCAGATCGATCCGTCGGTGTTCATCGGTGCCCGCCTCTACCCGGACATGCTGCCGCTCGTCCGCCAGGTCTACATCGCGACCGACACGGCCAAGGGCTGCGCCGCGCGGCTCGCCGGCGCCGAGATCCCGAGCTTTCCCGACGTCGAGCAGACCTTCGACGAGCTGCACGCACGCATCCAGAAGACGATCGACTACCTGAAAGGCTTCGACGCCGCGCAGATCGACGGCAGCGAGGCGCGCCAGATCGTGCTGAAGATGCGCGTCGGCCCGATCGAGTTCACCGGCCAGTCGTACCTGCTGGGCTTCGTGCTGCCCAATTTCTTCTTCCACGTGACGACCGCGTACGACATCCTGCGCCACAGCGGCGTCGAACTCGGCAAGCTCGACTACCTCGGCGGGCGCGACCAGCACGCCTGACGCTCGGCCGCGGTCGACCCGGCACGCACCCGTCCGCACCCGCGTGCCGGCCACGCGCGGCGGCCCGCCGGGCCTGCCGCGCAGGCCGCCCGCGACGCTTTCCGGAGCGCTTGCCCGCCGCGCGCAGCCCATGCCAGCCGAAACGCCGTCCGGCTGGCGTAAAATACGCACTTTCCTCTTTCTCGCCCCTTTATGACGCTCGCCTCCACGCTCGACATCATCGCCGAGCTGAAAGCCGGCCGGATGGTGATCCTGGTCGACGAAGAAGACCGCGAAAACGAGGGCGACCTCGTGATCGCCGCCGAATTCGTCACGCCGGAAGCGATCAACTTCATGGCCAAGTACGGCCGCGGCCTGGTTTGTCTGACGTTGACGCAGGAACGCTGCAAGCAGCTGCACCTGCCGCTGATGACCTACCGCAACGGCACGCAGTACGGCACCGCGTTCACGGTCAGCATCGAAGCGGCCGAAGGCGTGACGACCGGCATCTCGGCCGCCGACCGTGCGCACACGATCGCCACGGCGGTCGCGCACGACGTGCGCCCCGAGCACATCGTGCAGCCGGGCCACGTGTTCCCGATCATGGCGCAACCGGGCGGCGTGCTCGTGCGTGCGGGCCACACCGAAGCCGGCTGCGACTTCACCGCGCTCGCGGGCCTCACGCCGGCCGCGGTGATCTGCGAGATCATCAAGGACGACGGCACGATGGCGCGCCTGCCGGACCTGATCGAGTTCGCGAAGGAACACAACCTGAAGATCGGCACGATCGCCGACCTGATCCAGTACCGCAGCCGCACCGAATCGATCATCGAGCGGATCGCCGAGCGCACGATGCAGACCGCGCACGGCACGTTCCGCGCGGTGCTGTACCGCGACCAGCCGAGCGGCTCGCCGCACATCGCGCTGGTGCGCGGCACGCCGTCGCCCGACGTCGATACGCCGGTGCGCGTGCACGAGCCGCTGTCGGTGCTCGACCTGCTCGAGACGGGCGTGTCGACCCACTCGTGGACGCTCGACGCCGCGATGCGCGAGATCGCGGAACGCGACCTCGGCGTGATCGTGCTGCTCAACTGCGGCGACACGAAGGAACACCTGATCGACGTCTTCAAGGCGTTCGACGAGGAAGAAAGGGCTGCCGCGCTCAAGCGCCGGCCGGTCGATTTCAAGACGTTCGGCATCGGCGCGCAGATCCTGCGCGATGTCGGCGTCGCCAAGATGCAGGTGCTGTCGAATCCGCGCAAGCTGGGCAGCATGTCCGGCTACGGCCTCGAAGTCACGGGCTTCATTCCGATGCCCGGCGGCGAAGCCAAGTCCTGCCCGGCGTCCAACGCGTAACCCGCCACGACGCTTTCGCCCTATAACCGTTCATCCACACCACGGACCAGATCATGGAAATCGGACAATACCAACCGAATCTCGAAGGCGACGGCCTGCGTATCGGCATCGTGCAATCGCGCTTCAACGAGCCCGTGTGCAACGGCCTCGCCGACGCATGCGTCGAAGAACTGGAACGCCTCGGCGTCACCGGTGAAGACGTGCTGCTCGTGTCGGTGCCCGGCGCGCTGGAAATCCCGCTCGCGCTGCAGAAGCTCGCGGAAAGCGGCCAGTTCGACGCGCTGATCGCGCTCGGCGCGGTGATCCGCGGCGAGACCTACCATTTCGAACTCGTGTCGAACGAGAGCGGCGCGGGCATCACCCGCATCGGCCTCGACTTCAACCTGCCGATCGCGAACGCGGTCCTGACGACCGAAAACGACGAGCAGGCCGTCGCGCGCATGACCGAAAAGGGTCGTGACGCCGCACGTGTCGCCGTCGAGATGGCCAACCTGACGATGGCCCTCGACCAGCTCGGCGATGACGACGAGGACGAAGAGGAAGACGAAGACGAAGACGACGAAGAGGAGCGCGCATGAAGAAGAGCGCCCGCCGACAATCGCGCGAGCTGGCGACGCAAGGCCTCTACCAGTGGCTGCTGTCGAACGCGTCCCCGGGCGAGATCGACGCGCAACTGCGCGGCGCGCTCGGTTACGACAAGGCTGACAAGGAGCTGCTCGACGCGATCCTGCACGGCGTGATCCGCGAGCATGCCACGCTCGTCGAAGCGCTGACGCCGTCGCTGGACCGTCCGATCGACCAGCTGTCGCCGGTCGAACGCGCGGTGCTGCTGATCGCGACGTTCGAGCTCACGCACCATGTCGAAACGCCGTACCGCGTGATCATCAACGAAGCTGTCGAACTCGCGAAGACGTTCGGCGGCTCCGACGGCTACAAGTACGTGAACGGCGTGCTCGACAAGCTCGCCGCGAAGCTGCGCCCCGCCGAAACGCAGGCGCGCCGCAACGGCTGACACCGTTTGCCGGTCCACGGGCGCGCAAGCGCCCGTTTTTCATTCTTCCTCTCCCCCGCCCTGCCCGCCGATGAATACCACCGCCGATTCGCTCGTCACGCTTGCCGCACGCGTCGACGCGATCCAGCCCTTCCATGTGATGGAACTGATGAAGGAGGCACAGCGGCTCGAGTCCCTTGGGCGCGATGTTATCCACATGGGCATCGGCGAGCCGGATTTCACCGCGCCGGAGCCCGTCGTCGAGGCCGCCGCGGCCGCGCTGCGCCGCGGCGTCACGCAGTACACGAGCGCGCTCGGCATTGCGCCGCTGCGCGAGGCGATCGCCGCGCACTATGCGCGTGCGTACGGCCTCACGATCAGCCCGGAGCGGATCGTCGTGACGGCCGGCGCGTCGGCCGCGCTGCTGCTCGCGTGCCTCGCGCTCGTCGGCCGCGACGACGAAGTGCTGATGCCCGACCCGTCGTATCCGTGCAACCGGCATTTCGTCGCGGCGGCCGAAGGCCGCGCGGTGCTCGTGCCGAGCGGCCCCGACGCGCGCTTCCAGCTCACCGAGGACGACGTCCGCACGCGCTGGGGCGACCGAACGCGCGGCGTGCTGCTCGCGTCGCCGTCGAACCCGACTGGCACGTCGCTCGAACCGGACGAACTGAAGCGGATCGTCGAAGCCGTGCGCGCCCGCGGCGGCTTCACGATCGTCGACGAGATCTACCAGGGGCTCAGCTACGATGCGGCGCCCGTGTCGGCGCTGTCGTTCGGCGACGACGTGATCACCGTGAACAGCTTCTCGAAGTATTTCAGCATGACGGGCTGGCGGCTCGGCTGGCTCGTCGTGCCGCCCGCGCTGGTCGGCACGTTCGAGAAGCTGTCGCAGAACCTGTTCATCTGCCCGTCCGCGCTTGCGCAGCACGCGGCACTCGCCTGCTTCGAACCGGCCACGCTCGACCTCTACGAAACGCGTCGCCTCGAGTTCAAGCGTCGCCGCGACTTCATCGTGCCGGCACTCGAACGGCTCGGCTTCGCGGTGCCCGTGGTGCCGGACGGTGCGTTCTACGTGTATGCGCAGTGCGGCGGCGTCGCCCATCCGGCAGCCGGCGACAGCGCCGCGCTCACGCAGGCGATGCTGCACGACGCCGGCGTCGTGCTGGTGCCCGGCATGGACTTCGGCGTCCATGCGCCGCGCGACTACATCCGCCTGTCGTATGCGACGGCCTACTCGCGGCTCGAAGAGGCGGTCGACCGGCTCGCGACGCTGTTCGGGCAGCACTGACGCTGCGGCCCGCGCACCGGCCGATACACGCGCCGCAAAAAGAAAAGGCACCCGATCGGGTGCCTTTTTCATTGCCTGCCGGGCGAAACCGGGCGGGACGCGTGACGTTACGCGCCGAGCTCCGAATGATCGCCGTGCGACTGCTTCGCGGTGTCGACGCTCGCGTCATTCTGCGGCGACGCTTCCTTCGGCGCGGCCGCCTTGACCGACGTCGCGCTGTCGAGCGTCGCGTGCACGCGCTTCGCGCCGCCTGCCGCTGCCGTCACGGCAGCCGTGACGATCGGCTTGGCCGGCTGCGCCGGTGCCTGCGGTGCGTTGACCGGCACGCTGCGGCCGCGCGCGACGTCGCGCAGGCGGCCACGCTCGGCCATCACCTTCGAGCCGTAGCCGTTGTCGTCAGGGTTCGTCGAACCGTTGTACAGGCGCAAGCCGTTCGCGAGCGAGCCGCCGCGCGCAATGCAGTCCTTCAGTACCAGCGCACCGACCTGCAGGTTCGCGAGCGGCTGCAGCGCCGTATCGGTGCCGCCGAAGTATTCGAACTTGTCGGAATGGACCTTCGACATGACCTGCATCAGGCCCTTCGCGCCCACACCGCTTTCGGCGTACGGGTTGAAGCCCGACTCGATCGCCATCACGGACAGAAGCAGCAGCGGATCGAGACCGACGTCACGGCCGGTCTGGAACGCAGCCTTGACGAGCTGGCCGAGCGGCGCCTGCGCGACGCGGTAACGGCGCGACAGGTAGGTCGCGACGAGTGCCTGTTCGCGGTTCGACGCGAGCGCACGGTCGTCACGCGCATCGGCCGCGACCCGCTGGGTCGGGATCAGCTTGGCCAGTGCGACCGGCGACGGGCCGTTGCGGACCGGATCGGACGCATCGGCCTGGGCGCCCTGTGCGGCGGCTTCCGGTGCGACATCGAGGCCGACCGCGAGCGCGTCCGTTTCAGGCGTCTCTTCCTGCTGCGGCTGCACGCCGGCAGGCGCGAAGTTCGGCAGCGGATGACCGGACAGCAAACGGGCTGGCCCGGCCTGCACGGCCGCGGATACGACCGGCATCAGCTTCGCGGCGAGCGTGCCGCGGACGGTTGGCAGCAGCCACAGTGCAAGCGCAACCGCGACAGCAAAACAGCCGACAACGCTGAATAGATGGTGACTGACACGCGTCCCGCGACGCAGCATGTTGCGCACGATCTGCGCATGCTGCTCATTGGGACGCCACGATAACCAAGCGTTCATTCAGATCATCTCCCATGAACATGACTCGTGCGGCTCGCTCAGCTCGATGGCGAGACAGAAAACGCGCCGCGGAATCACGACGCCGCACGCCTTGGTTGGGACGTGCAAGCATCGGGGAAACGGTATAAGTACCGTTCGAGGCCACGGTGTAAGAGGGCCGGCACCTTCGCACAATGGGCGAGGCGGGCATACGCGGTGGCACCCACGCAAAAAACCAGCGTCTGGTAGCGCTGGCTGGGACTACAACTCAAGCCGTCGGATACGCCGTGCAGGATTCGGCGGACGGTGACGCGCTGCGTCAAAGATCGGTGATTGGCGGCTCGAAGCCTTTTACCCTGCAGCCAATGTGAGCGGATTCTAGCAGGGTTTTATAGATCGTCAACACTATAAAAACTCAAATCTATAACAAAAAGTAATTTAAGATCGCTCTTCAGATCGCAAATCCCGTGCCGTAGGGGGTTTGCGCGCGATCGATTTTTTTCGCCGCCGGGCGGCCGGGCGGCACCGCGGGTAAAATCGTCGGTCGATTCGGGGTCGCAGCCGGCAGCTGCGCCCGCCCATCGCTGCCCGCCATGCGGGTGGCCCGGACCTTCTTCATGAAATACAAAGACTTACGCGATTTCATCCAGCGCCTCGAGGCGCTCGGCGAACTGCGGCGCGTCACGCAACCCGTGTCGCCCGTGCTCGAAATGACCGAGCTGTGCGACCGCGTGCTGCGCGCCGGCGGCCCGGCGCTGCTGTTCAACGCGCCGCCCGGCCATGCGTTTCCGGTGCTCGGCAACCTGTTCGGCACGCCGCGCCGCGTCGCGCTCGGCATGGGCGTCGATGCGGGCGACGATGCCGCGCTCGATTCGCTGCGCGATCTCGGGCGCCTGCTGTCCGCGCTGAAGGAACCCGATCCGCCGAAGAGCCTGAAGGACGCCGGCAAGCTGCTGTCGCTCGCAAAGGCCGTGTGGGACATGGCGCCGAAGTCGGTGTCGTCGCCGCCGTGCCAGGAGATCGTCTGGGAAGGCAACGACGTCGACTTGAACAAGCTGCCGATCCAGACCTGCTGGCCCGGCGATGCGGGGCCGCTCGTCACGTGGGGCCTGACGGTCACGCGCGGGCCGAACAAGTCGCGCCAGAATCTCGGCATCTACCGCCAGCAGCTGATAGGCCGCAACAAGCTGATCATGCGCTGGCTCGCGCATCGCGGCGGCGCGCTCGACTTCCGCGAGTTCGCGCTGCAGAACCCCGGCAAGCCGTATCCGGTCGCGGTCGTGCTCGGCGCCGATCCGGCCACGACGCTCGGCGCGGTCACGCCCGTGCCCGATTCGCTGTCCGAGTATCAGTTCGCCGGCCTGCTGCGCGGCAGCCGCACGGAACTCGCGAAGTGCCTGACGCCCGGCGTCGACACGCTGCAGGTGCCCGCGCGCGCGGAGATCGTGCTCGAAGGCTTCATTTATCCGCAGGAAGGCGCCCCTGCCCCCGCGCCGGCCGGCGCACCGCCGCGCCCGTCCGGCAACGCGTCGGCCGCCTACGAGCACGCGCTTGAAGGCCCGTACGGCGACCACACCGGCTATTACAACGAGCAGGAGTGGTTCCCGGTGTTCACCGTCGAACGCATCACGATGCGCCGCGACGCGATCTACCACTCGACCTACACGGGCAAGCCGCCCGACGAGCCCGCCGTGCTCGGCGTCGCGCTCAACGAGGTGTTCGTGCCGCTGCTGCAGAAGCAGTTCTCCGAGATCACCGACTTCTATCTGCCGCCCGAAGGCTGCAGCTACCGGATGGCGATCGTCCAGATGAAGAAGAGCTACGCAGGCCACGCGAAGCGCGTCATGTTCGGCGTGTGGAGCTTCCTGCGGCAGTTCATGTATACGAAGTTCATCGTGGTCGTCGACGAGGACGTGAACATCCGCGACTGGAAGGAAGTGATCTGGGCGATCACGACGCGCGTCGACCCCGTGCGCGACACGGTGATGGTCGACAGCACGCCGATCGACTATCTCGACTTCGCGTCGCCGGTGGCCGGTCTCGGCTCGAAGATGGGGCTCGACGCGACCAACAAGTGGCCCGGCGAGACGAATCGCGAATGGGGCCGCCCGATCGAGATGGACGCGGCCGTGAAGGCGCGCGTCGACCGGCTCTGGCAGGAGATCGGCCTCTGACGTCATGCGGCCGGCGTGGGCCGGCCCGTGCATTGCAATCGCCACCAGAACGACGAAGATGAGCTTTCCGCCTGCCTCCATGCTGTCCGACGGTTTCTTCCTGTCGCTGTCGCTCTGTCTCGACATCGGCCTCGTGAACGTCGCGATGCTGTCGCTGACGCTGTCGCACGGCTTCCGGCCGGGCTTCTGGCTCGGTGTCGGCTCGTGCGTCGGCGATCTCGTCTACGCGGCGCTCGCGCTCGCGGGAATGGCCGTGCTGCTGCAGTTCGAGCCCGTGCGCTGGATCGTGTGGATCGGCGGCGGCGCGGTGCTGCTGTTTCTCACGTGGAAGATGGCGCGCGAAGCGCTGACGCCGGCCGGCGCGGCCGACGACGATGCGAACGACGCGCCGCAGCCGCGGGCGAGCGCCCGGCGCAGCTTCCTGCGCGGGATGCTGCTCGCGATGTCGTCGCCAAGCGCGATCCTTTGGTTCGCGGCCGTCGGCGGCGCACTGATCGCGAAGGCCGGCGCGACGACGCCGGCCACCGCATCGGTGTTCCTGTCGGGCTTCTTCCTCGGCGGCCTCGCCTGGACGCTCTTCATGTGCACGCTCGCGAGCCAGGGCCGCAAGCGTGCGGGCGCCGGGTTGATGCGCGCGTGCCATATCGCGTCGGCGCTGCTGTTCGCGTATTTCTCGTACAGCGTGATCGTCGGCGGCTACCGCGACCTGATCGTGCACGCGGTGTAAGCGAATCCGGGTTTGAAGAGGCCGCGCACCGAGCGGCGGCCCCAAAGAAAAACGGCGCAGCGTCCCTCGCGGGACGGTGCGCCGTTTTGCCACGCGCGGTCAGGCCGCGCGGGACGAATCAGCGACGCCAGTAGCCGTGATGACCCCAGCCGCCATAACCATGGCGCCAGTACGGGCGACCGTAGTAACCGCCGACGACCACGGCGGGCGGCGGCGCATAGTAGGCCGGCGCCGGTGCGTAGTAGACGGGCGGAGGCGGCGGCGCGTAGTACACGGGCGGCGGCGGTGCATAGACGGGGTACGCCGGTGCGACCGGGATACCGATGCCGACCCCGATCGACACGTGAGCTTGCGCGGCGCTTGCGGCACCCAGGCCCAGCGCGGCGGCGGCGATGAACGGAACGAGCTTTTTCACTTCGATTCTCCTGCTGGAGCGAGATTTTGTGCGCTCCTGTCGGCAACGGCGGGCATGCACGTCGCATGGATGCAATGTAGCGAAAACCCGCCCCTCGCGTGTCGTGCATTTGTTGCAAATTGCAATTGCACGCGGCTGGAGGTGCGGTGTGGCGTGGCGTCCGGAGCGGGCGGCGCCCCTTGCAGATCGCGCGATTCCGTCAGACGACCGGGGTCGCGACATACTGGCCGGTCAGTCTTACCGGATACGGCGCGCGCAGCGGGCACGCGTACGTAATGAACGATTACAAATTTGAGACAAGATCCCGACATTTCAAGCGGGGCGTACGCGCTACATGTTTCGGGGTCGGATTCCACGATCATGAACCGGCCGTGACGCAGGGCACCCGCCGGGCACCGGTACGCACATGGGAATCGGGTCGCACGTCGGTAATGAATACCTGCGGCGGCGCGACAACCGCCCTTGCGCGACACCGCCGACATTCCTGCGATACTGGCGATTGCTTCGTTTTGCTTACGCCCGCTGCCATGCCCCTTCCCGACACACCCCGCCTCGGCTTCATCGGTGCCGGCCGCCTCGCGTGCTGCGTCGCGCAGCGCTTCGCGCAGGCCGGCTTCCCCGTCGTCGCGATCGCGAGCCGCACTGCCGCGTCGGCTGCCGGCCTCGCCGCGCGCATCGACGGGTGCCGCGCAGTCGACACGCCGCAGCAGGTTGCCGATGCCGCCGACCTGATCTTCGTGACGGTGCCCGACGACCATCTCGCCCCGACCGCCGCGGCGCTCCGTTTCGCCGCGTCGCGCGCCGCCAGCCAGGCGGTCGTCCACTGCAGCGGCGCGTCGGCGGTTGCACTGCTCGACCCGGCGAAACAGCAAGGCGTGGCCACCGGCGGCTTCCATCCGCTCTACCTGTTCGGTGGCACCGATGCCGACCTCGCGCGCATCGACGGCTGCTCGGTCACGATCGAAGCAGACGGTGCGCTGCACGCGACGCTGCTGCGACTTGCTGCCGCACTCGGCTGCCATCCGCTGTCGATTCCGGCCGGCGGCCGGATGCTTTACCACGCAGCCGCGCACTACGCGGCGAGCTTCGCGCTGTGCGGGCTGTCGGAAGCGGTCGAACTGTGGCGCGGCCTCGGCTTCGACGAGGACGCCGCGCTGCGCGCGCTGCTGCCGATGCTCGCCGGCACGATCGAGACCGCACGCGACAAGGGGCTCGCGAACGCGCTGGCCGGCCCGGTGTCGCGCGGCGATACGGGTATCGTCGAACGCCAGCTCGCGCTGCTCGAGGCGCGCGGCGGCGATCACGCGGCGCTGTATGCGCTGCTGACGCGCCGCGCGGTCGCGCTCGCGGCGAAGCGCGCCGCACCGCCGGCGTCGCTGCCGGCGCTAGCCGAAGCCGTCGAAACGTCACTCGCGCGCACGGCCGCGCGCCCCTCCCCGTCGCGCGACGAGGCGTGATAATGTGTCGGCCGATGCGCCGCCAACCGGCGTTGGCGGCCGCACGCTACTGACTGTATAAAAAGGATGCCAACGATGTTCGGCGAGATCGCCCGTTTTCTGCTCAATACCGTCTTCACGCTGTTCGGCGCCGCGCTGATCCTGCGCGTCTGGATGCAGGCCGTTCGCGTGCCGCCTTACAACCCCGTCACGCAGGCCGTGCTGCAGGCGACCAACTGGCTCGTGCTGCCGCTGCGCCGCGTGATCGCGGGCGTGCGCGGCATCGACTGGGCCAGCGTCGTCGCCGCGCTGCTCACCGCGCTCGTCTACGTCGTGTTGATGGTCGTGATGGCCGGCTTCGATCCTGCCGCGGTGATCGCGACGCTCGTCGTGGTCGCGCTGCTGACCGTCGTGAAGTGGGCGCTCAACCTCGTGATCTGGATGACGATCCTGATGGCGCTGCTGTCGTGGCTCAACCCGCGCTCGCCGGCGATGCCGATCCTCTACCAGCTCACCGCACCGTTCCTGAACCCGCTGCGCCGCGTCATCCCGAACCTCGGCGGCATCGACCTGTCGCCGATCCTGCTGTTCGTGATCGTGCAGGTGCTGCTGATGATCGTCACGCGCGCGGCCGTCTCGCTGACGATGTTCGGCATCTGATCCAGCGCATCACCCTACGCCGCCGGCCCCTGCGCCGGCGGTGCGCCGAGCGTGTCGATCACGCCGAAGCGCGCCGGCATCATCGCGTAGCACGCGCGCACCTTCTCATGTGACAACCGCTCGAGCAGCCGCTGCGCTTCGTCCTCGGTGACGATGAATTCGACCTCGATCGCGAGCGACCCCTGCAGCTCGAAGAAGCGGTCCTCATGCAGCACGCGGTGCTGGCCGAAACCGGCCATCGCGCGAAACGCGGAGCCGCCCGCGACGCCCATCCGGTTCGCCTCCTCCAGCAGCCATTCCCACAGCGGCTTCCAGTGCAGCCGGTGTTGCTCGTGCACGTAGAAGCGCAAGAAGACCCTGTCCATCGCAGCCTCCGATGGCGGCACGCTCAGGCCGCCGCGAGCCACGCACGCGCGGTCCACATGCCGAGCGCCGTAAGCGCGAACGATCCAGTCAAGTGTAGGGCAGCCACCGCCAGCGCCCATCCGAATTCACCCTCGAGCGCATGCGTCATCACTTCGACCGAATAGGTCGAGAACGTCGTGAGGCCGCCGAGGAAGCCCGTGATCACGAACAGCCGCCACTCGGGCGGCAACCCGACGCGCGCGGTGAACACGACGGCGGCAATGCCGATCACGTAGCCGCCGATCAGGTTCGACGCGAGCGTGCCGAGCGGCACGGCCGGAAAGAATTCGTTGAGCGCGAGGCTCAGGAACCAGCGCAGCAATGCGCCGAGCCCGGCGCCGACGAAGATCGCGACGATCGATTGGAACAAGGGCACTCCTCACTGACGACGCCGCGCGACGGACGCGGCCTACGCTGAACTGTATGCGGAATCGCGCGACGACGGCAATGCCGACGGGACGGGCCGGCAGGCGCCCGATCGTGCCGTGACTGCACGAAGCTTCTCGTTGTTTTCGCGAACGGGATTCAATCGACATTTCCACGCAATTACATCTGACATTACAAATTCGTTTTTGAATCGACCGATTATTTATCAGATTTTTAAATGCGAAACAGGCGATTCGATACGGCCGCAGGTTAACCCTGCAAACCCCGTCTTCACGCGGATTCCGCGTGCTCTCCTTTATCAGGAATTCCCGCATCCAGCCGATATTCGATTCAATTGACGCCGTCGATTTCGTAGAATTGTTTCGCCACTCCACTCCATCGGCATGGAGACTCGAAAAATGAACAATATCCGCCTGTCATCCATGTTGATTCCGGCGCTGTGCGCGTCGCTGCTCGCATCGGGTGTCGCACTCGCCGACGGCAACGGGCCGCCATCCTACGTCGAAGGCAACCGCGCGCCGAAAGGATTCGCCCGCCCGCCGTTCCACACGAAGCCGCGCGCGAGCACGGCCACGATCGCCGGCCTCACGCCCGCGCTCACGCGGCACGCGTACGGGTTCGATTCGATCGCCAACCAGGGCGACGGGATGATCGTCGCAATCGTCGACGCGTACGACGACCCGAAGATCGAGTCCGACCTCGGCGTGTTCAGCAATGCGTTCTCGCTGCCGCCCTGCACGTCGTCGAACGGCTGTTTCACCAAGGTGTACGCACGCGGCGCACGGCCCAAGACCGATGCGGGCTGGTCGCTCGAGATGTCGCTCGACGTCGAATGGGTGCACGCGATCGCGCCGAAGGCGAAGATCGTGCTCGTCGAGGCCGCGTCGGCCAGCTTCAACGACCTGCTGGCCGCGGTCGACGTTGCGGTCAAGCGCGGCGCGTCGGTCGTGTCGATGAGTTTCGGCGGCAACGAATTCGGCACCGAGACCGGCTTCGACAGCCACTTCAACGTCGCGGGCGTCACGTTCGTCGCGTCGTCCGGCGACAGCGGCACCGGGACCGAATACCCGGCCGCGTCGCCTTACGTGGTATCGGTCGGCGGCACGACGCTGACGTCCGATACGGCCGGCAACTACGTCGGCGAAGCAGCGTGGAGCGGCAGCGGCGGCGGCGTGAGCACGACCGAGGCCGAGCCGGCCGGCCAGACCGCATGGCCCATCCCGGTGGCCGGCAAGCGCGGCGTGCCCGACGTCAGCTATGACGCGAATCCGTCCAGCGGTTTCGCGGTGTACGACTCGGTCACCTATCAAGGGCAAGCAGGCTGGTTCCAGGTCGGCGGCACGAGCGCGGGCGCGCCGCAATGGTCGGCGCTCGTCGCGATCGCGAATTCGCTGCGCACGGCAGCCGGCAAGAAGTCGTTGAGCGGCACGTACGACGCGCTTTATGCGGTCGGCAAAAACGCGTACGGCAGTGACTTTCACGACGTGACGACCGGGTCCAACGGCAATTGCGGCAGCGTCTGCAATGCAGCGGGCGGCTACGACTACGTGACGGGGCTCGGTTCGCCCGTCGCGCCGGCCCTCGTGCAGGCGCTCGTCGCCCGGCCATAACAGTGCAGTCGGCGCCGGTCGGCCCGTGGCGCAGGGCTCAGCCGCCGCGCCACGCGCGATCGAGCGCGGTCAACGTCGCGAGCGCACCGCCCTTCAGCCCGATCACGTCCGAACGGCGCGCATGCGCTTCGCGCGCGTTGATGCGGATCACGTCCGCACCGAGCCGTTCGCTCAGCTGGCGCACGGTCGGAATCGCAGTGCCCGCACCGATCTCGACCACGACGACGCGCCCGGCCTGCGCGATCCAGTCTTCCAGCGCGCGCGCCTGCGCGTCGTAGCGCTCCCCGAGCCAGCCGGTGTCGCCGAACATCAGGATGTTCGGCCGCGCGAGCCCGCCGCAGTGCGGACAGCGCGGCAGGTCGCCAACGAGGCGGCACGCGGCTTCGTCGACATCCGGCACGAACGGCGCCGCGTCCCATGTATCGTCCGTGCACGGCCGCAGGCACTGCATCGCATGAATCGACCCGTGGATCTCGACGATCCGCGCCGGATCGAAGCCGGCTTTCTGGAACTGGCCGTCGACGTTGCTCGTCAGCACGAAGCCGCCGTTCGGCATCGCGCCGATCCAGCGGCGCAGGATCGCGAAGCCCGCGTGCGGCACCGTCGCCCGGTAAAGCGCGAGACGATGTCCGTAGAACCCCCACGCGAGCGGCGCACGCGCACGGAACGCATGCGGCGACGCGATCTCGTGGAATTCGAAACGCTCGTGGCGCAGCGCCGGATACGCGCGCCAGAAGCCGTCCGTACCGCGAAAATCGGGCAGACCGGAATCGACGCCGATACCCGCGCCGGCCGTGACGAGCAATGCGTCGGCGCGCGCGAGCGCGGCGACGGCGGCCACGACGAGATCGGCGGGAAGCGGCACGGCGGCGGAATCGGTAGAGTCGGCGGGATCGGCGGGATCGGAGAACGGCATGATGGGAAGGCGGTGGCGTCGAACGTTGCACGAGTGGCGTCGCGATCATACGCCCGTTCGGACACCGCGCCACACGCGCGATGCAACGGCGCGGCGCCACGCTCGTCCGGCCGTCGACCACGCGGACATCGACCGATGCGGCGATGCCGCCGGTGGTTCGTCGGCCCGGCGCCGTTCTTCCCGGTCAGCTATCCGAATCGTGCTGCGCGAGCGGGATCTCGTCGGCCGCGAAATAGACCGGCTTGCCGAGTTGCCGCGCAAGACCGACGTCCATGTCCGCCCCGCGCGACGCACCGTCGATCCGCAGCACCGCATCGCAACGTCGCAGCAACCGGTGCGCGGCCGGATACAGGAAAGTCTCGCCGATCGCGTCGCCGACCTGCGTCGACCCGGCCGCGGCCGCAAGCGGCAGCGACACCCACTCGCCGATCATCGGCACGTGCCCGCGCCGGTACACGGCGAGCGCCGCGGCTTCCAGCCGGTGCAGGTTCGCGGCGATGCGCGCGGGGTCGCCGTCGGTGCCGCTGCGATAGGGGCCGGCGACCAGCACGAGCCGCGGCGTCATGCGGCGCGCGCGCCGGCGGTTTCCCGCAGCGCGACGTACTGCAGCAGCATGATCGTCTTCGCGTCGACGATCTCGCCGCGCTCGACCGCGTCCAGCGCGGCCTGCAGCGGCATCTCGACGACTTCGAGATCCTCGCCCTCTTCCGCCACGCCGCCGCCGTCGCCGGTCCGCAGCGACGCATCGTATTCGCCGACGAAGAAATGCAGCTTCTCCGTCACGGAGCCCGGGCTCATGAACGCCTCGAACACCTTGCGCACGCCGCGCACGCGGTAGCCGGTCTCCTCCTCGGCCTCCGCGCGGATGCGCGCTTCGGGCGTCTCGTCGTCGAGCAGGCCGGCGGCCGCTTCGAGCAGCATGCCGTCGTGGCCGCTGACGAACGCCGGCATCCGGAACTGCCGCGTCAGCAGCACGTCGCCCGTAACGGCATGGCGCAGCAGGATCGTCGCGCCGTTGCCGCGATCGTATGTCTCGCGGTTCAGGCGCTGCCACGTTCCGTCGCGGCGCCGGAAATCGAAGGTCACCTTCTTCAGCACATACCAGTCGTCGGACAGCACCGTCGTATCGACGATGCGGACCCGGTCACGCGTTGCAGCCATTGCAGCCTCCCGTTCGACAAAAGACGGTGCCCATGGTAACGTGCAGATTCGTGCAACTTCAAGAAGTTTCGTGCAATCACGATGCTGACGACCCAACGCAAGAAGGCGATCCTCGATGCGCTCGCGCGCGACGGCCAGGTGCTGGCCGTCGAGCTGAGCGTGCAATTCGGCGTGTCCGAGGACACGGTGCGCCGCGACTTGCGCGAACTCGCGGCCGAAGGCCTGCTGCAGCGCGTGCATGGCGGCGCGCTGCCGGCATCGCCGGCCGTCGCGCCGTTCGCCCAGCGCGAGACGCTCGAGACGGCGGAAAAGCGCCGCATCGCGCGGCGAGCCGCGGAGATGATCGCGCCCGGGCAAGTAGCGATCGTCGACGGCGGCACGACCTCCGCGCTGCTCGTCAGCCAGTTGCCGGCCGACCTGCGCGCGACGATCGTCACGCACAGCCCGAGCGTCGCGGTCGCGCTGGCCGCCCATCCGTCGATCGACGTGATCCTGATCGGCGGGCGGCTCTACAAGCACTCGATCGTCGCGGTCGGCGCGGCGGCGATGGAAAGCATTGCGCGCATCCATGCGGACCTGTACTTCATGGGCGTCACGGGCGTGCATCCGGTCGCGGGATTGAGCACCGGTGACTTCGAGGAAGCGGCGATCAAGCGCGCGCTGGCCGAACGCGCGGCCGAGACGGTCGTGCTCGCGTCGCAGTCGAAACTGCGCGCCGCGTCGCAGTTCGTGATCGGCGAGATCACGCTGGCGCAGACGGTCGTCGTCGAGAAGGAAACCGACACCGAGCTGACCGAGCCGATCGAGGCGGCGGGCGTGACGGTCGTACGCGCGTAGCGCGTCGAAGCGATTGCGCGTGTCGTCGCGCCGGCACCGGGCCGATGTCAGCGTGCTGACAGGCACCGCTTGCTAACATGGGCGATCGCCCGATCGCCACATGCTCGCCGCCCGATGCCCCCGCCTTCCGCCACGACTCCCCCGGCACCGCCTGCAGGCGACGCATCGCCGCCGGGCATCCTCACGCTGTTCATCGCGTTCACGCAGATCGGCCTGACCAGCTTCGGCGGCGGACTGAGCGGGCGGATGATGCGCGACTTCGTCTACGAACGGCGCTGGCTCGACGAAGAGGCGTTCCTCAACGGCCTCGCGCTGTCGCAGGCGTTGCCGGGCGTCAACGTGAAGAACCTCGCGATCTGGATCGGCTACCGCCTCGCCGGATGGCGCGGCGCGGTGGCCGGCTTCACCGGCATCATCGCGCCGCCGGCCGTGCTGATCGTGCTGTTCGGCGTCGCGTTCTCGACCCTCACGCGCTTTCCGCTCACGCATGTCGCGCTGGCCGGTGCCGCGGCTGCGGCGATCGGGCTGTCGATCTCGATGGCGATCACCGCCGTGCGGCGGCTGCCGCGTCGCGCGCTGCCGTTCGCGGTGATGGCGCTCACGTTCGTGTCGGTCGCCGTACTGCACTGGCCGCTCGTGTGGACCGTGCTGATCGGCGGTGCATCGAGCGTCGCGCTCGAATACCGCCGCGCGGCCACGGCATCAGCCGGGAGCGACGCACGATGACCGCGTCCGCACGCTATGCCGCGCTGTTCGGCGTATTCGCGCCGCTGTCGATCGCAACGATCGGCGGCGGGCAGGCGATCATCGCCGACATCCAGCGGCAGGTCGTCGACGTCCATCACTGGATGACCGCCACGCAATTCGTGAACGACTTCGCGATCGCGCGGATGGCGCCGGGGCCCGGCTCGCTGCTGGCGACGCTGATCGGCTGGCAGGTGGGCGGCTTCTGGGGCGCGGTGATCGCGACGCTCGCGCTGTTCGGCCCGACTGCTTTCCTGATCTACGGCGTCGCGCATCTGTGGCGGCGGCACCAAGGCGCGCGCTGGCAGGTCGCACTCGAAACCGGCCTGCGCCCGGTCGCGGCCGGCATGATCCTCGCGTCGGTCTGGGTGCTGCTGCAGGCGCTCGACGGCGGCTGGGCCGCGCGCGCGATCGCCGTCGCGTCGACGCTGTGCGTGATCTACACGCGCCTTCATGCACTGCTGCTGATCGCGATCGGCGCGCTGCTGCTCGTCGGCGTGCACGCGCTCGGCGGCATGTAGCGCGGCGGCGCCTTCGCCGCGCGACCGCTCTGCCTAGACGCCGCGAAACTGCGGCGCGCGGCGCTCCGCAAACGCACGCAGCCCTTCGTCGAAATCGGCGCCTTCGCACGCTTGCCGGCGCAACTCCGCGACCCGTTCGAACGCATCCGCCGGCAGCGGCCGCGCGTCCTGCAGCACGCGCAACTGCTCCTTCACCGCATGCACGGCAAGCGGCGCCTTCGCGGCAATCGTGCGCGCGACGTCGAGTGCCGCGTCGTCGACGCCGCCCGGTTCCGCCAGCCGGTTCACGAGCCCGTGATGCGCGGCGCGCTCCGCGTCGAGCGGCTGCGCGCAGAAGAACATTTCCTTCAGCACATGAATCGGCAGGTTGTCGTGGAAGCGCAGCAGACCGCTCGTCGAATACGGCAGGCCGATGTTCGCGGGCGTCATCGCGAAGCGCGCGTCGCGCGCCGCGACGACGAGATCGCAGCTCATCACGAGATCGACGGCGCCGCCCCACGCCGACCCGGCCACCGCCGCGATCACCGCACCCGGATAGGTCCGCACGCGCCGCAGCGCGCGTTCGAGCGGCTTGCCGTAGGCGAGTGGATCGCGGTCGTCGGCCAGTTCGCGCAGGTCGTGCCCCGCGCTCCACACGTCACCGCTGTCGTCGTTCGACAGGATCACAACGGGCGGCGGACGGTGTTCGGCGAGCGCATCGAGGCGCGCGACGAGCGCATCGAGCAACGACGCGTCGAGCGCATGCCGCCGCGCCGGATTCGCGAACCGCACGCGCGCGATCCGCTCGCCGACCAGCTCGACCGTCACGGTCGACGCGCTGTCGTGTTTCGTCAGGTCGGTCATTGCACGGCCTCCGCCACGGCTTCCGCCTGGAAAATCGCGCGCCCGGCCAGCAGTGCGTCGATCGCGTCATCGCCGTAGCCGGCTTCGCGCAACACATCGATCGTATGCTCGCCGAGCAGCGGCGGCGCATGGCGCGTGCGCGGCGCCGGCACGTCGTCGCCCATCCCGCCGAGCGGCGTGACGACCTGGCGCAGCGTGCCGAGCGTCGGATGTGCGACCGGCTCGACCAGCCCGCAATGGGCGAGCTGCGGATCGTCGAACACTTCGTCGAGCGTATTGATCGGGCCGGCCGGCAAACCGGCTGCCACGAAACGCTGCGTCCATTCGCGCTTGCCGCGCGTGCGCAGCCGGCTTTCGAGCAACGTCTTCAGTTCGTCGCGGTGCGCGACGCGCGCATCGTTGGTCGCGAAGCGCGGATCGTTCGGCAACTCGGGCAGATCCAGCAGCTGACAGAGTCGCAGCCACATGTCGGTCGTGATCGGCGCGAGGTTGAGCGGGCCGTCGGCCGTCTCGAACACGCCGTACGGCGCGATCACCGCATGCGCGTTGCCGGTGCGGCGCGGCACGTCGCCGAGGCTCAGGTAGCGTTGCCCGTGCACGCTCAGCAGCGACACGAGGCTTTCGAGCAGCGACGTGCCGACATGCTGCCCGCGCCCGGTGCGCTCGCGCTCGAACAGCGCGGCCATCACGCCGGTCGCCACCCACATCCCCGAGCTGAGATCGCCGATCGCGGTACCCGTGCGCGTCGGCTCGCCGTCCGGGAAACCGGTGAGGCTCATCAGCCCCGCATAGCCCTGCGCGATCTGGTCGAAACCCGGCCAGTCGCGCAGCGGGCCGCGCGGACCGAACGCGGTGACGCTGCCCATCACGAGCCGCGGATCGTGCGCGCTCAGCGCGGCATAGCCGAGCCCCATCGCGTCCATCGTGCCGGCCTTGAAGTTCTCGATCACGACGTCGGCCTGCGCGATCAGCCGCCGCACGACGTCGAGGCCGGCCGGCTGCCGGAAGTCCACGCAGATGCCGCGCTTGTTGCGGTTGCAGGACAGGTAGTACGTACTCACGCCGCGATCGAACGGCCCCCATGCGCGGCTCATGTCGCCGTGCGGCCCCGATTCGACCTTGATCACGTCGGCGCCGAGATCGGCGAGCACCATCGAGCAGAACGGCCCCGACAGCGCACGACTCAGATCGACGACCTTGATTCCATTCAACGCCTGCATTCCGGACTCCTGATATTGACGACTGGGTATGGCGTGACTGCGAACGAGGGATACGTCCCGCTCATTCGGGCAACGTCTGGTGACGCGTTTCGACCGCGAACGGCAGGATCAGGATGCCGAGCCCGAACGCGGCCGCGGTCCATGCGACCGGCACACCGAGCGAGCCGTAGCCGTGAATCGCGGCGCCGAGCAGGAAGTTCACGCCCGCGCCGATGAAGCGGCCGACCGATGCATTGAACGCGAACGCGGTGGCGCGCACGCGCGTCGGGTACTGCTCGGGCAGCCACAGCGAGAAGATCGCGAAGTTGCCGCCGAAGAAGCCGAGGAATGCGAGCGACACCATGAACGCCGCGAGCCCGTTCGGCTGGTAGAACGCCCAGCCGAACGCGAACACGATCGATGCGGCCATCCCCGCGAAATACACGCCGAGCGCGGTGCGCCGGCCGAGCCGTTCCGACAGCCACGGCGCGACCAGGCAGCCGGCGATCGTCGCGCACGACAGGATCGCGGCGCCGATGGACGCAAGCCGCAGCGCGCCGACGTGGTCGATGCCCGCGCGCGCCGCCAGCGTGCTGACCGCGCTTGCCTCATAGACGGAGCCGGCCCACAGCCCGACGATCGCGACGCCGACGAGGCTCGCGCTCGTCAGCGTGCGGCGCAGGAACGCCGGCGCGAAGATCTCGCGCAGCGGATGCGCGCGCCGCGCGTCGGCCACGTCGCCGTCGCGCGCGTCGTGCCGGCGCCACTGCCCCGGCTCTTTCACGCGCATCACCGTGAACACCGCGAGCAGCGCGGGTGCAAGACCGCACAGGAACATCGCGCGCCAGCCGTAGGTCGCGCCGATCGTGTAGTTCAGGCAGGCGGCGATGAAGAAGCCGAAGTAGTAGCCCGTCTGCAGGTAGCCGGCGCCCATCTTGCGACGGTCTTCCGGCCAGCTCTCGGCGACGTAGGTGCCCGCAAGCGCCCACTCGCCGCCGACGCCGATCCCGGCGATCAGCCGGCACGCGGCCAGCGCCCAGACGTCGTGCACGAAGGCGGCCGCGCCGGTGAACACCGAGTAGATCAGGATGCTCGCGGCGAGCGTGCGTACGCGGCCGAAGCGGTCGGCGAGCGGTCCCCAGATGAACGACAGCCCCCAGCCGATCAGGAACAGCGCGAACAGGATCGAGCCGTACATCCCCAGGTTCGCTGGCGTCGCCGCGACGCCGGAGGCCGGCAGCAGCTCGGTCAGTGCGGGAATCAGCACGAGCGCGTAGATCACCGAATCCACGCCGTCGAGCACCCAGCCCGCATACACGGCCCAGAAGCCCTTCACCTGCTCGCGCGTGAGCGGCGTGCGCCGCGGCTTCGCGCCGGCCGCCGGCGCGTCGATCGCCTTGAACATCGTCGTCTCCTTGCCGGCGGGGCCGGCACGTTCGCCGCGTCCGGTCCGGGATGGCCGGCAGTCGGGCTCTTTTGTGAGACGAGTATAGAAACCCCATCGATCGCAGAAAAATATGATATTCATCTTGCTCGATCTGATTGCCTTATGGCTTGAATCGGCCTTGAATCGGGAGACGGCGTCGATGGACTTGAGACAGTTGCGCTATTTCGTGAAGGTCGTGGAATGCGGCAACGTCACGCATGCGAGCGAGGCGCTGCACGTCGCGCAGCCGGCGGTCAGCCAGCAGATGCGCAATCTCGAACGGGATCTCGGGATGCAGCTGCTCGAGCGGAGTGTGCGCGGCGTCGCGCCGACCGCCGCCGGCCGCACGCTGTACCAGCATGCGCTCGAACTGCTGCGCCAGGCCGACGGCACGCGCGAGCTGCTGCGCCGCGACGCCGACGCGCCGCAGGGCCGCGTGACGGTCGGAATGCCGTCGAGCACCGCGCGCATGCTCGCCATTCCGCTCGCCCGCTCGGTACGCGACCGCTATCCGGGCATCATGCTGGAGCTGATCGAGGCGCCGAGCGCCGATCTCGACACGCTACTCGAACGCGCTCGGCTCGATCTCGCGATCGTCGCCGATGCAGTCGACACGCGCGGCATCGCGATCCACCGGCTGCTGACCGAAACGCTGTACCTGATCACGTGGCCCGGATTCCAGGTGCCTGACGATCCCGTGCCGCTCGACGCGATCGCGCGGATGCCGCTCGTGCTGCCGAGCGCGCCGAACACGATCCGCAACCGCGTCGACTGGGCGATGCGCGAGGCCGGGCTGTCGTACGAGATCAGCTTCGAGGCGAGTTCGACCGGGCTGCTGTTCGCGGCCGTGATGGCGCAACTCGGCGTGACGATCCTGCCTTGGACGGCCGCGCACGTCGAGATCGAGGAACGCAAGCTCAAGCTGTCGACCGTCGCGCACCGGCTGTTCGCGCGCGACCTGTCGCTGTGCTGGCACGACACCGCGCTCGTCAGCAACGCGGTGCAGAAGGTGAAGACCGAGATCGTCCGGCTGTTCGATACGCTCGGGCAGCGGCCGGAATGGGCGGCCGGCAATGGCGATCGCGCGTGACCTGTGCAGCGCTTGCCTTGTGCTGCCCCCCCGCGCGTACTAAGCTCCTTTCACCTGGGTACCGCTGACACCTCCACTTCTCCTCGCCGCTCGGTATAAGCGTCGGGGGAAGAAGGCCGTTCGTGTCCCCGTTCCAGTCTGCCTGGCTTCTGCTCGGCATCAGTGTGCTCGCCGAAGTGCTCGGCTCCATCGGCCTGAAGTTTTCGGCCGGTTTTTCCCGCCCGCTGCCGTCCGCGGTCACGGTCGTCTGCTATGCATGCGCCGTGTGGCTGATGGCGCTCGCGACGAAGCGGCTCGAAATGGGGCTCGCGTATGCGAGCTGGGCTGCCGCCAGCACGGCGGCCACCGCCGTGATCGGTATCGTCTGCTTCGATGAATCGGTGTCGTCGCTGAAGCTCGCCGGCATCGCGCTGACCGTCTGCGCGCTCGTCGCGCTCAACCTCGGCGACATGACGGCACGGTGAGCAGCGTGCAGGAGCCTGGCCGGCCATTGACAACGCCCCCCGGCGCCCCTTAACGTTGCTCCCATCGTAACCATCACCGGTTCAGCTTAAGAGGTTGTCGGCCCGCTCGTGCTCGACACCTCTGCCTTCTTCGAAGGCCTGCTGCTTGGCGCCGGCTTGTTCACGTCGGTCGGCCCCAAGGACGCCTTCGTCATCAAGCGCTCGATCTCGAGCCCCCATCTGCTCTCCATCGCCCTTGTTTGCGCAGGCAGCGACGCGCTGCTGATCGCACTCGGCGCGCAAGGATTGTCGTCGCTGCTGTCGCGGCATCCCGGCGTGGTGTCGGCGTGGGCCGGTATCGCGTATCTCGCCGGTTATGGCTTGCTCGCGTTGCGCTCCGCGATCGTGAGACGACAGCCCGGGCATGCCGACGGCTCGCGCGCCGCCAGCGGCGAGCCCACGCGGTCGCGCACGGTGCTGGCAGCGGCCGCCGTTTCGCTGCTCAATCCGTATGCGTGGATCGATACGGTGCTGCTGATCGGCACCGTGATCGTGAGTCACACGCCGTCCGCACGCGCGCCGTTTGCGATCGGCGCGATGACTGCTTCGCTCGTCTGGTTCCTGATGCTCGCCTACGGCGCACGCGCGTGCCGCGCCTGGTTCGCTCGCACACTCGCGTGGCGAGTGCTCGACGGCTTCGTCGCGGTAATGATGCTCGGTTTCGCGATTCGATTCGCGATCGACGCGCTTTAGGCGTCAGCGGCCGGATACCGCGTGGAACGCGTCGCGCGCGTGGGTGTGCAGTTCGAAACCGATACCCGGTGCCTGCGGCACGCGTGCGTATCCTGCGTCGACGATTTCGCCATCGGCCAGCCCGCTGAACGGATGGAACGCGAACGGACTGACTTCCGCACCGCCAAGACCGAGCGCCGCGACGACGTGCAGCGAGAACAGGTGACCGCCATGCGGCCAGAATGCATCACGCCGCCAGCCGCGCGACACGAAGTGATCGACGATCTGCAGATAGCCCGGCAGTCCGTAGCAATGCACGGGATCGAACACGAGCACGTCGCGATCGTGGCGCAAACCGCCATAACGGTCGAGCAGCTTCGCTTCCGCGAGCGAGAACAACGCTTCGCCGGCCGCGATCGGCGGCGCATATCGCGTGGCGATGTCTGCCTGGAGCGGCAGGTCGAGCGGATCGCAGATGTCCTCGAACCACCAGAGATCGAATGGCGCAAGCTTTTCGGCGGCCGCGCGGGCGGACGTCGCGTCGTACGCGTTCATCGCGTCGACCGCGAGATGCGAACTGTCTGCAAGGTGTGCGGCAGCAGCTTCGATGCGGCGCCGGTCCTCGTCGAAATCCGCGCCACCGATCTTGATTTTCGCGTGCGTGTAGCCGAGATCGACGACGCGACGCATTTCGTCGGACAGGCGCGCGAGGTCGTCATGCGGATAACGGTAGCCGCCACCTGCGTACACGCGCACGCGTGGTGCTGCCGTGCGTTCGAGTCGGTCAGCGAGAAAGCGATCGAGCGGCAGGTCGGCAATTTTCGCGGCGGCGTCCCAGATCGCCATGTCGAGCGTGCCGACCGCGACGCATCGTTCACCGTGTCCGCCCGGCTTTTCGCCAGCCATCATCGCGCGCCATGCGCGGAACGGGTCGAGGTTCGTGCCGGTTTCGTCGGCGAGCGCGTCGGCCGCCGCCAGCAGACGCGGCGCGAACCGTTCGCGGATCAGGCCGCCCTGCGCGAAACGGCCGATCGACGCGTAGCCGTAGCCCGTCACCGGACGGCCGTCACGCATGACGTCGGTCACGACCACGACGACGCTCGTCGTCAGGCCGCCCGATGGAATCGCCGGATCGGCATAGCGGGAGACGGGAATCGCGTGCTCGTGGATCGCGGTGATGCGCATGGTCGGGGTTCCGGGAATACGTTCGGCGTTCGCGGGCCATGCACGCATGGCAACCGGCGCGACTGGCGGATCGCCGCATCATAGGCGCTTGCGCGATGTCTTGCAGGCACCCGGCGCGATCGCGCGGGATAGAGGAACCAGCCGAGCGTGCGGCCACGCTCCGCGAGCGGCTTCCGAACCGGAACGAATTTTATTGAGCCGGAATCCCCGTTTGCCCTCCCGGCTCCGTGAACCGGGAGGTATCGGGCGACAGCCTTATACGTGGATCGAACCGACCGGCCCGCTCAGGCGAAGACGAAGTACTTGCGCACCGTCTCGACCACTTCCCACGTCCCTTTCATACCGGGCTCGATCACGAACACGTCACCGGCTTTCAGGTGCACCGATTCCTCGCCTTCCGGCGTGATGATGCAGTAGCCGTCGAGGAAGTGGCAGTACTCCCACTTCTCGTAATTCACCTCGAACTTGCCCGGCGTGCAGATCCAGGTACCCATGATCTTGCTGCCGTCCTTGGAAAGGTACGCGTTGAGGTTCACGGTATGCGGATCGCCGCCAATGCGCTTCCACTTGGTCGCGTCAAGGACGGGCGTCGGGCAGGTTTCGCGCAAAACGGTGATGAAATCGGACATGTCGGCTCCAGACTAACGATCGTAAAAGAGGCCTGTCACGTTAGTTCGAAAGCGTTGCCGGGACTTGTATGCGTCCGACACCGACTCGTCTATTTTCGACACGGGGTTGCGTGCAGGCGCACGGACAGAGGGGTACGCGAAGCCGTTTGCCGGCGGCCAAAAACGCTTCACTTGCAACATTGCCTCCAAACCCTGTAGAATCGCGCGTTCTGAGGGCGTCGTATAATGGCCATTACCTCAGCTTCCCAAGCCCCGGCGCGTTAGTAAGCACCACTATTCATGCGCGTTCTATCGTCGGGATTTCTCCCGACTCCACGTAGCTCCACTGTTCATGCGGAGTTCACGGCGATGCCAGTTTTCACCCCAGCATCAATCAAGCGAAAGCTGCTGACCTAGCAGGAAATGCCGCGCCACTTACGTAGCGCGGCCCCGGCTTAAAACAGCGTCAGTTGATTAGGGCACGAACGCCAATGCTGGCGCACCTGCTCCGTGCGGCCAAAGCGAAATCGCGTGTATTGCCGCACAAATACACTCTTGGGGTTGGATGCCAAGGGCATGTCAATCCTCACAGTGAAGATTCGAAGGCAATAGTTGCCCACAACCCCTTGAGCGTATAAACTCAAGCCGTCTGCCAAGACAGGTTGTAGGTGGTAGAGGGGTGCCTTCACCACCTTGCCAGAAGGCCCTCACGACGCGCCAACGTCGTGAGGGCTTTTATTTCCTAGCCCTCAGCCTCCCCATCATCGGTGAGCTGCAAATCGATGTACGCCTTCAACCGGGCCTTATCCGCCTCAAAGAAGGGAATAGGAATCTCCAGCCACGCCTGGCGGTTCTTTGGTAGTCGGACCGGTATGCGAACCATTTCTTCGCTTGTCTCGCGCACCAAAGATTGACGACGCACCTCGACCTGATCGGACAATGCGTCCCGACTATCTACCTGCTGCTGAGGTGTTTGCGCGTAATCCACGTCGACAGCCACGACAGCATCCGATTGCTCTTCATCCCCGCCGTCAACTGCAGCCGGCGATGATTCGTAATACCCAACGAAGCCAACAGACTCCCGAAACAGGGCAACAACGTTGTCAGCCGTTCCCGAAGAAAACCCCTTCTGGATCAAGTCGAATTTAATCGTGGCATCCGACGGTAAGCGGGCCTCGTACTTCTCCAGCAGTTCCGCGAATATCGGGGGCGTCGTCAGCATCTTGATCAGCAGATCACGCTTGATGCTTGCACTGGGAGCAAAATGATAGGACTCGAAGTCTTTACTGACGGCCAGATACCCTTCCTTTGGCCGCTCGACCAGCCCGTAATACCTCAGCGAGGCGAGCGCCTGAGCTGCACGACCGTTCTTCGAGTCCTTGTAACCCAGCCCTTGGGCCACAACGTCGACCGAGGTGGCATGCCGCCCCTCCTTCTCGTACAGCTTCACCGTCCGCTCGAGAGCGTCAGTAAGCGGCATCGATGGCGCGCGCGGGCTTTTTTTCCGAACAACAGTGTCCATCGAGGCACTCTCAGAAAGTTACACGGACCCGATTTTACACACGGCACAGGAAAACGCAAGATTTTCGTCGCACCACAAACCCAACAAACAGACTCACCAAGAGAATGCATCGACGAAAGCGAAGAGACAATATCGAAAAATCAATGCTAACAAACTGTTTTTATTGATATTTTAAAAACCCAAAAAGACCCGACGGCAACCGAAGATAGACTCATCACGGGAATCAATGGCGTGATCCGGGCTTTCCCGGTCTCTCCAGGTTGACTCGCAGAGCCCCCTCCGGCAACTCGCCTCCAAGCGCGGCCCACACCGCTCCGTCCGCAATAGGTTGATCACTGCCGTTCCACGATTGCATCCAACCAAGCGATCCGACTCAGAATTTGACCGCAAAACAAAAGGCTCCCGCAGGAGCCTTTCATAGAACGATACGATCCAGCAGAGAAAATCACTTCTTGCCCATTGGCTCGTGCTTGTCCTTGATCATCTGGTAGTAGGTGCTTGCACCGGCCTTCGTCAGTTTCATCTCGGCGATGAACTTCTCGATGATATCCTTCCGGGTCACATCCTTGACGGTCCGCATCCGCTTGTAGATTTCGGTTGCCATTTCCATCTTCATCGGCGCGGTCGCCGTCGCCTGTGCCGCATTCGCTGCGGTATTGTTCCCCGTCGAGTTCGAGGCCGCGTCCTGCTTCTGGTCAACAACAATCGGCTTGCCAGCTTTCTCGTCCTTGCCCGTTGCACCTTGCTTCTGATCGACCATGATCGCACTCCGTTCGTTGAAAGTTGCGTTCAGGGTCCAGCAGACTACCTTCCAGGGCAACGGCGAGCAAGCAACCACGACCGATACGACGGCGACCAGCCTGAAATACGAGCAGCAGTGACAGTTTTCACGTCACTCTTCCCCGCCTCGTCTCTATCCCCTTGATCTAACAGGGATTTCCGAGCCAGATCATCAGCTTTCCTAGATTCTGCCGTAGGGCCATCCCTGACAACCCCGTGTTCTGGTCGTCGCAGACCGCCTGCATATATCGGAGAGGAAACATCTCAATTCATCAGAAGAAAATGCTCTTTTAAACGATTTCTCTTATTTTTAGAAAGTTTTATATAGAGGAGAGACAGAGAGAACTTTCTGAAAAACAATGAAATCGTTGAATTGTTTAATGCTTGTTGCGTCCACGCAACAAGCAAGGGCAAGGATGAACGAAGCCGCAAGCGGGAGGGGTACCGGATGCAGAACATCTCCCATGTCTTAGTTCTCATGGGACGGGACTGGATACCCGGCCTCCCACCGGCAAAGAACGTTGGAGTGAGGGTCACTGAGCAGATAGAAACGCTCATCTGCGAACTGGAAGGCCGCCGCGAATCGGCGAGGGCTACCGAAGCAGCTACGGTCGCCAAGCTTCGCAAGACGCTGAAGCAACGCCCTGCAGAAAACAACACGCCTAAAAGGACCACATCGACCACGACCAGCGTCGTACGGGATCCGCAGGTCAAAGCATGGGTGCTGGAGCGAGCAAATGGGACATGCGAAGCTTGCGACCAACCGGCTCCGTTTATCGGCGCAGACGGCTTCCCATTTCTGGAGGTCCATCATCTCCGCAGACTTGCGGACGACGGATCGGATACGCCAACGAATGCGGTCGCCGTTTGCCCGAACGGCCATCGACGGCTCCACTTCTCGGAAAATGCTCGTGCATACCGAGAAACGCTCGATGAAAAGGTCGCTGAGCTGGTGCGCGAGTAGAATCTCAGGAATTGGGTCGGCGACCGCCGTACGCCGCCCACATCGATTCAATGAACCCCGCATCCACCTCGCCGGCCTCGAACCCCGGGACATCTTCGAGAAGGATCAGCAAACTTTCGGTGAAATCTACTCGCGAGAGATCGTCGCCGAAAACTTCGCGAACTGCCTCAGCCAGATCGCGAATCTGGTCGATGGTCAGAGGCGGGAAATCATTATGGTGTCGGATGTCGTCCATGCGACGACTATCCTGTGATGTCACCGGGAGCGCAACAGAGCCGATCTGTCCGGCATATAGCGACGCAACATCTAGGTCCGCTTGATTACGGAACGTGACCGGCTCGTTTAAAGCCACCTCGCAACTCAATCCGTTAATCGACGACGAGTGCACACTGTATTTTTCAGCACTACTTGGCACCTCCATCGAATAGTTGCGGCACCTTATTTAGTCTAGTTTTAAACCATGAGTAGCTATTCATGAATTCATCCTTGTCAATGGACGACACAGGTTTTGCATGCGCTTCATATCGCCGCGCAATATTTATTGTGTCCATATTCATTTCGAATCGATCAAGTTTTTTATCAAAAATAGGGCCAAGATCCTCCCAATTGCTTGCGAATAATGGCTTAAGATCCGAAAGAAAAAGCTCATGTATTGCCTCCTGCGGACGGCGTCCAACAAATAGCTGCCCTTGGTCTTGCCTCCCTCCCCTTTGCCTCAACCCCTTCACAATTCGCTCGGAAATTAACTTATCATCGAACCCGAATTTGAATCCCAGAACCATTATTAAATATTTTCTTAACGCGACCTCAACCTCAGTTCGCCTTTCGAACAACAGCGACAAGTCGGCAAGATTCGGCTCTTCTGGAAGGACCTCCATTGGCAGATCGCCACGCTTAAACGGCGATATCACCTTTTTGTACGAAGCTCCATATTCATTCAAAAACACATGAAGATCTTTGATCGCAAAAGCGCCGCTATCACCATGCACAAGTCCGTATTTTACGAACTGAACGACAGTCTCCGGATTTTCATGAATATATGACAGAACAAATTCCGTATCCCCTTCTGCCAGGATTAGCAATAACTCATACTCTTCTGGATACCACCAAACCAATGACAACAATATATCCTTGATCGGCTGCATCAACCGATTTCGAATCTGAGGAGCCACATTATCAAAGTCGCTGCAACCGACTTGGACTCGCTTGTCAACTGGAACCTGTCCCTTTGACCGAGCCACCTCGCTACACGCCAGCCTTGTCAAATATGGATGTCCACCATACACTGCCTTAAGAAAATCGTAACAATCCTCATCAAATACGAATCCAGAATATTTTCCGATCGCACGAACCATATCTCGAACGCTGACCTTCGCCATTGGCTCAAGATAATACGGCACGGCGAGCTGAAATATCGGATTTTGAATTTGAGAAAAATGCGATTGCTCCACGCTTGAAGGATTTACACCCGCCGCAACAAAGCAGAACTTTCCTGAGGTTTCCTGCGCAGTTGCTCGAATGGTCTGCCAAAATGGAAGAAAATCTTCGTCCCAGTGTGCGCCAAGCGCATTACTAATCCCCGGCGTGATAAACTCGATCTCATCGAACAGAAGACAGATCTGCTCCGCACCACTCACAGCGAGGATATTTTTAACAAGCCGACTAAAACTGTTAGCGGCATTTTCTTTGTCGTAAAAACCATGATCTTTGATCTTCTTCGAAAACCGTTGTTCTGTCGCATCGGCCAACCGACGCGCGATTTCCTGCAATAACTGCCACCACCGCGATCCGTACAAACCCGGCCCTTGACAATCCATATACTCAGTCAAGACCGCTTTATCGAGGAGGCGTCTTTGCAAAGCAAACAACACCGATGTTTTTCCGGTTTTTCTCAGTCCAAAGATACCAGAATTTTCACCGCGCGTAATAATCCTCTGCACCACCTCCTGAACAAGAGGATCGCGACCGTAGAAATATTTGTCATGCCTAATTGGTGACGACATTCCAAATAGATCGAACGCACCGATACGCTCCGCCAAACGGGATCGCAAGAAAAACGAGCCTCTCTGTTTGTCGCGAAGCTCACTCCCCTGTATCGGGATAACAATCCAATCAGCAGTCCCCTTAATCAAATCAGACGTAGTTTCCCCATCCCCTTCATGGATTATTATCGCAATAACTTTATCGATTCTATGCTTAAAATCCGGAGACGCAGATATATTTTCTAAGTTAGTAAGAGTTCGAGCATCGGTTTTGTGGTGAGGAGAATATAGAACAACTATTTCTTTTTGCAATCCAAATCGCTCAGCCACAGCCCTCTTAGGCTCCAAAAGCCAAACAAATTGACCGCCATATTGATTCCCAAAGGTGACATCGAACGCCTCGTCCAATGCCTCTGCCAATTTGGCTTGATCCGAATGTGCCGAAAAAAAACGAGTGTACGCGTCGGGCTTGATACTCATTATATGTCCACATGTCTATGATCAACTTCAGCGTTGCGTAAACTACCCGCGCTTCTATTCTAGCGGCAATATTTCCACGCGGAGAGAAATTGGATCAGATCAGCTGAAATCCATTCCTGCCGTGGCGTCATTCGGTTCAATCCCCTGCAAGGTGGCGAACTCTCCTTCAAGTTGGTCATTTGGATGCGATGCCACCGCCGCCTCAGAAGCCATGCCAGTTTCGATGCCACCGCCCGAAATCACGCGCTTGCCATCGTCACCCAAACCCTTGTAGAATAGATAGTTCTGCGGGCGTCGTATAATGGCCATTACCTCAGCTTCCCAAGCTGATGACGTGGGTTCGATTCCCATCGCCCGCTCCACTTCCGGCTGCATGACAGCCTGCGCATGAGCCGCCTCGCCGAAGGCGGCTTTTTTGTACCATGTGTCGGTTCTCGACATACCGCTGCGCAACGGGCCCTCGCCCGCAACCGAGCCTTTCTCTGTCACCGATGATGCACGACGATCCGAACGAAGCCGGCCTGCCGCCGCACGACGACGCCATTCCCGACGAAGCCGCCGAAGGCGCCGACGCAGTCAACCCGCTGCACCACCGCCGCATCCGCAGTTTCGTGACACGTGCCGGCCGCGTGTCGACCGGCCAGCGCCGCGCGCTCGACGAATTCGGCCCGCGCTTCGTCGTCTCGTATGCGCCGCAGCTGCCCGACTGGAACGCGATCTTCGGCCGTAGCGCGCCGCGCATTCTCGAGATCGGTTTCGGGATGGGCGCGTCGACCGCGGAAATCGCCGCGCACCGCCCGGGCGACGACTTCCTCGGCGTCGAGGTGCACGAGCCGGGCGTCGGCGCGCTGCTGAAGCTGATCGGCGAGCAGGATCTGCCGAACATCCGCATCATCCAGCACGACGCGGTCGAAGTGCTCGAGCACATGATCGCGCCGGAAAGCCTCGACGGCGTGCACATCTTCTTCCCCGATCCATGGCACAAGGCGCGTCATCACAAGCGCCGGCTGATCCAGCCGCCGCTCGTCGCGCATCTCGCGTCGCGCCTGAAGCCCGGCGCGTACCTGCACTGCGCGACCGACTGGCAGAACTACGCGGAGCAGATGCTCGAAGTGCTCGGCGCGGAGCCGACGCTCGAGAACACGGCCGCCGACTACGCACCGCGCCCCGACTACCGCCCGGTGACGAAGTTCGAACGGCGCGGGCTGCGGCTCGGCCACGGCGTGTGGGACCTGGTGTTCCGCAAGCGCGCAGGCTGAACGCCCCACCCCGCGCAGAATAAAAAAGCCCGACCGGCCTCTCGCGCCGGTCGGGCTTTTTTTATTGGGCCGGCGCACCGGCCCGTTGTCGGCATCAAGCCCAGTTCAGCCAGCCGCTGTAACCGACCAGCAGCACGAACAGCCCGAACGCGATCCGGTACCACGCGAACACCGTGAAATCGTGCGTCGCGACGTAGCGCAGCAGCCAACGCACGCACACGAACGCGCTGACGAACGCCGCGACGAGCCCGAGCGCGAACAGGCCGAGCGAATCGACGGTGAACGCCTGCCAGTCCTTCACGGTTTCGTAGAGCGTCGCGCCGAAGATGATCGGAATCGCGAGAAAGAACGAGAATTCGGTGGCCACGCGCCGGTCGAGACCGAACAGCATCCCGCCGATGATCGTCGAGCCCGAACGCGACATGCCCGGCACCAGCGCGAAGCACTGCGCGATGCCGACCTTCAACGCGTCGAGCGGCGTCAGCGCATCGACCGACACCACGCGCGGCGGCTCGCTGCGTTCGCGCTGCCGCGCCTCGGCCCACAGGATGATCGCACCGCCCACGACGAGTGCGAGCGCGACGGGCACCGGCGAGAACAGCACGGCCTTGATCTTCTTCTCGAACAGGAGGCCGAGCGCGATCGCGGGAATCGTCGCGATCACGACGTTCAGCGTGAAGCGCCGCGCGTCGGGCCGGCTCGGCAGCCCCGACACGATGGACGCGATCCGTTGCCGGTATTCCCAGCAGACCGCGAGGATTGCGCCGAACTGGATCACGACGTCGAAGGTCTTCGCGTGCGAATCGTTGAAATTCAGGAAGCTGCCCGCGACGATCAGGTGACCGGTGCTCGACACCGGCAGGAATTCCGTCAGCCCCTCGACGACGCCGAGGATCAATGCCTTGCAGATCAGGATCCAGTCCATCCGTGGCCCAACTCCGAAATGGTCGAAAGAAAGGGCCACTCTTCCACGCGCGGCCCGCCCGGCCACGCGCGGTCCGTCGTCACTTTTCGACGATCGCCACGCGTATGCCGTTTGTAAGAATCGTAATTGTACCGGGTTCGTAGTTCACCCCGGCAAATTGCAGCTGTTCGGGCTTGAACGTGTAGATCGGATAATTGGTCAGCAACTGCGTCGCGAGCAGGCCGGCGGCCGCGCCGACCTGCTGCGCATACATCTGCGCGTCGCCGTCGAGCACGAGGCTGTCGACGGCCGGCGCCCTCAGCACGACCGAGCGGCTCGGCGCGTCGTACGCGAGCTGGCCCGACACGGTGAACTTGCCGCTGACGGGCGCGCGCAGGAACGGGCTCGCGAACTGCGCGTCGAGCTGCACGGCGACGCGGTTCTGGTCGGGCAGCAGGTTGACGGCCGGATTCGCGAGCGACACGTCCACGACCTGCGCGACCGTCTTCTGGTAAGGGAACTTGCGCCCGACGGCCTTCTGCACGTCGCCGCGCGAGAACGTGTAGTGGTCGGGGATGAACGGGAACGTCGACGCGCAGGCAGCGAGCGAGACGCACACGCCGACGGCGCCGATGGATGCGGCAAGGAAACGGCGCCGGCCGGGCGCGCGGGATGCAGTCATGCTGAACTCTCTCCTGTAGGCGACGGCTGCGTCGCGGCCTCGAGGCGCGTGAGCCATGCGAGCGCGTCGTCGCGCGACGCGCCGCACATGTCGGCGGACGGCTGCAGCCCGGAACAGCATGCGGGGCGCTCGGGCCGGCCGAAGATCATGCAGCGCAGGTCGTCGCCGAGCTGCACGCAGCGCACGCCGGCCGGCTTGCCGCCGGGCATGCCCGGAATCGGGCTGGAAATCGACGGCGCGATGCAGCACGCGCCGCAGCCCTCGCGGCACGCATGCGGCGGCGAGACCTCGGCGGGCGCCGGGCGGACAGGCAATTCGACGGACACTCGGCTCTCTCTGCAAACAACAAAAAACGGTGCGGCAACCGGACGCGGCGTCCGGCAGCCCCACCCTGCATTGTGCCATCGGCGGCTGCGACGTTATTACACAATGCAGCCGAATCGCGCGTTTATATACTCGAAAGCATCTAAAAAGCGCGAGACCGTCATGCATTCTGGTTCTGCCGACATAATGTTCCGTCCCGATTTGCTCGCGAAATACGGCGCGAACGGGCCGCGCTATACGTCATACCCCACCGCGCTGCAGTTTCGCGACGATTTCGACCCGGCCGACTACGTGCGCGCGGCCAGCGACCCCGGCGCGTCGTCGAGCGAGCTGTCGCTGTACTTTCACATCCCGTTCTGCAACACCGCGTGCTTCTACTGCGGCTGCAACAAGATCGCGACCAACAACCGCCGCCGCGCCCGTCCCTATCTCGACCAGCTCAAGCGCGAGATGGCGCTGCAGGCGGTGCTGTTCGATCCGTCGCGCCCCGTCACGCAGCTGCACTGGGGCGGCGGCACGCCGACCTTCCTGTCCGACGACGAGACGGCCGAGCTGATGGCGGCCACCCGCGAGCACTTCGCGCTCGCACCGGACGCCGACGCCGAGTTCTCGATCGAGATCGACCCGCGCACGGTCACGCCCGAGACGCTCGTGCACCTGCGCACGATCGGCTTCAACCGGCTGAGCCTCGGCGTGCAGGACTTCGATCCGGTCGTGCAGCAGGCGATCAATCGCATCCAGCCGCTCGCGATGACGGCCGACCTGCTCGGCGCCGCGCGCGCGACAGGCTTTCATTCAGTGAGCGTCGACCTGATCTACGGGCTGCCGCACCAGACCGTCGCCGTGTTCGCGCGCACGCTCGAGACGATCATCGAGCTCGCGCCCGATCGCCTGTCGGTGTTCGGCTACGCGCACATGCCGCACCTGTTCAAGATGCAGCGGCAGATCGACGACGCGACGCTGCCGCCGCCTGAAACGCGCATTGCGCTGCTGGGCCTCGCGATCGACATGCTGACGTCGGCCGGCTACGTATACATCGGGATGGACCACTTCGCGCGGCCGTCCGACGAACTCGTGCGCGCGCAGCGCAACGGCACGCTGCAGCGCAATTTCCAGGGCTACAGCACGCGCGCGGATACCGATCTCGTCGGCTTCGGCGCGTCGTCGATCGGCAAGGTCGGCGACGTCTATGCGCAGAACGCGAAGGACCTGCCCACGTACGGCGCCGCGCTCGACGCAGGCCGGCTGCCGATCGCGCGCGGCGTGCGGCTCACGCCCGACGACCGGCTGCGCCGCGACGTGATCACGCAACTGATGTGCAATCTCGACCTGCCGTTCTCGCATGTCGAGGCCGCGCACGGCATCCGCTTCGCCGATCATTTCGCACGCGAGCTCGACGCGCTGCGCCCGCTCGAACGCGACGGGCTGCTGACGATCGCGCGCGACCGCCTGACGATCCATCCGGCCGGCCGGATGATCGTGCGCAACGTCGCGATGGCGTTCGACGCGTACCTGGGCCGAACGCCGCAGCAACGCTACTCGCGCACCGTCTGACGCCCGCGCCGGCCGCAAGCGGGCGGCCGGTTTGATACAGTGTGGGGCTTACGCTCCGCCAGAACCCGCACGATGCGCACCACCAAAGCGACCCACGCGGTCGAACGCCTGAAGACCCGCTCCGGCAACCCGCAATTCGCGGCCGTCGCGATGGCGGGCGGCCTGTTCTATCTCGTCGACCGTTCCGGCGGCACCGCCGAAAAGCGCTGCGAGCCGCTGCCGCTCGACGAATTCGTCAAGTTCGTCGACGAATTCGGCCCCAAAAAGCCGCGCAAGGCGAGCAAGCTCGACCTCGCATTCGAGGCGCAGATCAAGAAGAGCAAGGGGTAAAGGTCTGTTGCAGGCCGCCTGAAGGCTTCGCGGCCGCCCCGTTTGGTACAATCACGAAGTTTCTCTATCCCCGCTGATGGCCGACCAGGCTGCGTGACCACACCATGAATATCGAAAACGCGCGTTTCAACATGATCGAACAGCAGATCCGTCCGTGGGACGTGCTGGATCTGGACGTCCTGGGCCTACTGTCGATCGTCAAGCGTGAAAACTACGTTCAGGCCGAATACCGCGATCTCGCGTTCGCCGACCTCGAACTGCCGCTGCCGGGTGGCGGCAAGATGCTGTTCCCGCGCGTCGAAGCGCGCGTGCTGCAGGAGCTGACGGTCAAGAAGCACGAGAACGTGCTCGTGATCGGCGCGGGTTCGGGCTACCTGGCCGCACTGTTCGCGCATCGCGCCCAGCACGTGACGGCCGTCGAGATCGATCCGACCAACGCCAAGTTCGCGGAAGACAACCTGCGCAACGACGGCGTGACCAACGCGGAAGTCGTGCTCGGCGATGGTTCGCGCGGCTGGGCCGGCAAGGCGCCGTATGACGTGATCTGCGTCGCGGGCGGCCTGCCCGTCGTGCCGCAGGAAATGCTCGAACAGCTGAAGGTCGGCGGCCGCCTCGCGGCATTCGTCGGCGGCCGTCCGGTGATGAAGGCGCAGATCATCACGCGCATCGACGACAAGCAGTACCGCGTCGCCGACGTGTTCGAGACGTACATCGACCACCTCGTCAACGCGATCGAACCGTCGCGCTTCAAGTTCTGAGCGGCGGAGCCTCCATGCAGATCCTGACGCCCGCGATGCTCGCGGAATGGCTCGGCGATGCAACGCGCCCCGCGCCGGTCGTACTCGACGTGCGCGAGCCGTGGGAAATCGCAACCGCGCAGATTGCCGGCAGCGTATCGATTCCGATGCAGCAGATTCCCGCGCGCAGCGAAGAGCTCGACGATGAAACGGAAATCGTCTGCGTGTGCCATCACGGGATGCGCAGCGCGCAGGTCGCGATGTTCCTCGAATCGCGCGGCTTCACGAAGCTGTACAACCTGCAAGGCGGAATCGACGCGTGGTCGCGCGACGTCGATCCGTCCGTGCCGCGTTACTGACCCGTCCGGCGGCGCATCGCGCGCCGCCGCGCCGACCGGCACACTGCCGCCGGCCGCACTGACCCGCCGAACGGGCACGCATCGCGTGCCCGTTTCTCATTTCCGCCCCGCTTCGGTTCCTTCCGCACGCCGCCGGTGACGCGCAACGGCGCCGCGCCCCGACCGTGCACCATTTACGCCCGCACGCCTGCACCGCAACGGACCGCGCGTGCTGCACGACGCATCATCCGCACCACCCCGACGCCCGGGAACGCCCCGCACCGGCACGACCGGCGTGCATTCGCGCGACTGGCACATGCCTTGCGTTACACGATGGCAGGCGCCGCCACGGCGCACGCACATCCAACACGACAAGGGGATACCGATGAAACGTCGCAGTCTGTTGAAGTTCGGTTCGATGGCCGGCGCGCTCGCACTGGCGGGCAAGAGCCCGTTCGCGCACGCGGCCGATGCGGGCACCGGCCCGATCAAGGTCGGCATCCTGCACTCGCTGTCGGGCACGATGGCGATCTCGGAGACGTCGCTGAAGGACACCGCGCTGATGACGATCGCCGACATCAACAAGAGCGGCGGCGTGATGGGCCGCAAGCTCGAGCCCGTGGTGGTGGATCCCGCGTCGAACTGGCCGCTGTTCGCCGAAAAGGCGCGCCAGCTGCTCACGCAGGACAAGGTTGCCTGCGTGTTCGGCTGCTGGACGTCGGTATCGCGCAAGTCCGTGCTGCCGGTGTTCGAGGAACTCAACGGGCTGCTCTACTACCCGGTGCAGTATGAAGGCGAGGAAATGTCGCGCAACGTGTTCTACACGGGCGCCGCGCCGAACCAGCAGGCGATCCCGGCCGTCGAGTACCTGATGAGCGCGGAAGGCGGCGGCGCGAAGCGCTTCTTCCTGCTCGGCACCGACTACGTGTACCCGCGCACGACCAACAAGATCCTGCGCGCCTTCCTGAAATCGAAGGGCGTGAAGGACGCCGATATTCAGGAGGTCTACACGCCGTTCGGCCACAGCGATTACCAGACCATCGTCGCGAACATCAAGACGTTCTCGCAGGGCGGCAAGACGACCGTGATCTCGACGATCAACGGCGATTCGAACGTGCCGTTCTACAAGGAACTCGGCAACCAGGGGATCAAGGCGACCGACGTGCCGGTCGTCGCGTTCTCGGTCGGCGAGGAAGAGCTGCGCGGGATCGACACGAAGCCGCTCGTCGGCCACCTGGCTGCGTGGAACTACTTCATGTCGGTGAAGAACCCGACCAACACGAAGTTCAAGGACCAGTTCGCTTCGTGGGTGAAGGCGAACAACCTGCCGGGCGGCACGAAGCGCGTGACCAACGACCCGATGGAAGCGACCTACGTCGGCATCCACATGTGGAAGCAGGCCGTCGAGAAGGCGAAGAGCACCGATGTCGACAAGGTGCGCGTGGCGATGATCGGCCAGACGGTTGCCGGGCCGTCGGGCTTCACGCTCACGATGGACGGCAACCATCACCTGCACAAGCCGGTGATGATCGGCGAGATCCGCGGCGACGGGCAGTTCAACGTCGTGTGGAAGACGAAGACCGCCGTGCGGGCGCAGCCGTGGAGCCCGTTCATTGCCGGCAACCAGGGCAAGCCGGACATCGTCACGTCGATCCCGGCCTTCCTGCGCCGGCAGCGCACGGCGCTGGCCTGACGCGATGCAGGGGCGCGCGCACCGGCGCGATGCCCCTCGCTCGCCTGCACCGATGCGCGGGCCCGCCCATCGGTGCATGAATCCGTCTCCTCACGCCGACAGGATTTCCCGATGCCTACATGCTTTCGCCGAGCCGTCCGCGCGATCGTCGCGTGCGCCGCCCTCGCGGGCCTGCTGCCGCACGCCGCATTCGCGCTGACGGCGGCCGATACCGCCGCGCTCGCCGGCGACGACTTCGACGCGAAGACCGCCGCGATCGAGCGCCTCGCCGCCGATGCCGATCCGCGCGCCGTCGCGGTGCTCAACGCGCTGTCGAGCGGCGACGCGCTCGCAACCGGCGACGGCCGCCTGCTGCTCCAGGCCGGCGACACCGCGCACGACGCGCTCACGCAGGCCGCGACGCCGGCCGGCGATGCGCAGCCCGTGATGCTGAACAACCTGCTGCGCACGAAGATCGCGGGCGCGCTGTCGGGTCTCGCGCTGGCATCGCCCGACGTCGCCGCGCGACGCGACGCGATCGATGCGCTGCTGAAAGCGCCCGATCCGGCGCTCAAGCCGATGATCGACCGTGCGCGCGCGAAGGAAACCGATCCCGCGCTGAAGCGCCGCCTCGACGCCCTGTGGGCGATCGCCGCGCTGCACGACGCCGATCCGGCGAAGCGCCTCGAAGCCGTGCAGGTGGTGGCCGCGCGCCGCGATCTCGACATGATCGAGCAGTTACGCCCGCTCGTCGCGAAGAATGCCGACGGCAGCTACGCGGAACCCGACGCGCGCGTGCGCGACGCCGCGCAGCAAGGACTCGACGCGCTGCATACGCTGCAGCGCCGCGGCGAAATCGTCGGCACCTTGTTCGCGGGCCTGTCGCTCGGCAGCGTGCTGCTGCTCGCCGCGCTCGGCCTGGCGATCACGTACGGGCTGATCGGCGTGATCAACATGGCACACGGTGAATTCCTGATGATCGGTGCGTACGCAACCTATGTGGTGCAGACGCTGATCCAGCGCTACGCGCCCGGCGCATTCGACTGGTATCCGCTCGTCGCCGTGCCCGTGTCGTTCGCGGCGGCCGCGCTCGTCGGCATCGTGCTCGAACGGCTCGTGCTGCGGCACCTGTACGGCCGCCCGCTCGAAACGCTGCTCGCGACGTTCGGCGTGAGCCTGATCCTGATCCAGGCGACGCGCATGCTGTTCGGTGCGCAGAACGTGCAGGTGGTGAACCCGTCATGGATGAGCGGCGGTGTGACGGTGATGCAGAACCTGATCCTGCCGTACAACCGGCTCGCGATCCTCGCGTTCGCGCTCGCGGTGGTGTTCGTCGCGTGGGCCGTGCTGACGAAGACGCGGCTCGGCCTGTTCGTGCGTGCCGTCACGCAGAACCGCCGGATGGCCGCGTGCGTTGGCGTGAAGACCGCCCGCGTCGACGCGTATGCGTTCGCGTTCGGCGCGGGCATCGCGGGCCTCGGCGGCTGCGCGCTGTCGCAGATCGGCAACGTGGGCCCCGACCTCGGCCAGAACTACATCATCGATTCGTTCATGGCAGTCGTGCTCGGCGGCGTCGGGCAGATCGCCGGCACCGTGCTCGGCGGCTTCGGGCTCGGCCTCGCGAGCAAGGCGATCGAACCGTTCTGGGGCGCGGTGCTCGCGAAGATCGCGGTGCTCGTGATGATCGTGCTGTTCATCCAGAAACGCCCGCAGGGCATGTTCGCCCCGAAGGGCCGCAGCGCGGAGGCTTGACGTGACTTCATTCACCGATTCGGTGTCGAACCCGGTCGCCGATGCACCGAAGCCCGCCGCCGCCGCACGTGCAGCCGACGGCTTCGCGCTCGGCCTGCCGCCGCGCCCCGCGCTGCTGTCGCGCCGCGCATGGCTCGCGCTCGTCGCGTTGTGCATCGCGATCGGCATCGGCGTGCCGCTCGCCGCGCTCGTCGCGCCCGAAGCGAGCGCGTTCCATCTGTCCGCGTACGCGATGACGCTCGCCGGCAAGCTGATGTGCTACGCGATCGCCGCGCTCGCACTCGATCTCGTGTGGGGCTACTGCGGGATCCTGAGCCTCGGCCACGGGCTGTTCTTCGCGCTCGGCGGCTATGCGATCGGCATGTACCTGATGCGCGAGATCGGCCGCGACGGCAAGTACGGCAGCGACCTGCCCGACTTCATGGTGTTTCTCGACTGGCACCAGTTGCCGTGGTACTGGAGCGGCACGCAGCATCTCGCGTGGGCGCTCGCGCTCGTCGTGCTCGTGCCGGCCGTGCTCGCGTGGGTGTTCGGTTTCTTCACGTTCCGCTCGCGCGTGAAGGGCGTGTACCTGTCGATCATCACGCAGGCCATGACGTTCGCCGCGATGCTGCTGTTCTATCGCAACGAGACGGGCTTCGGCGGCAACAACGGCTTCACCGATTTCAAGCGCATCGCGGGTTTCGCGATCACGTCGCCCGGTACGCGCACGGTGCTGTTGCTGCTGACGTTCGCGACGCTCGTGCTGTCGTTCATCGCCGCGCGCGCGATCGTCACGAGCAAACTCGGGCGCGTCGTCACCGCGGTGCGCGACGGCGAGACGCGGCTGATGTTCCTCGGCTACAGTCCGCTCGCGTACAAGCTGTTCGTGTGGACCGTGTCGGCCGTACTGTGCGGCATCGCCGGCGCGCTGTACGTGCCGCAGGTCGGCATCATCAATCCCGGCGAGATGTCGCCCGGCAACTCGATCGAAATGGCGATCTGGGTCGCGGTGGGCGGACGCGGCACGCTGATCGGGCCGATCGTCGGCGCATTCGCGGTGAACGGCGCGAAGAGTTTCTTCACCGCGTACTTCGCCGAATACTGGCTGTTCTTCCTCGGCCTGATCTTCGTGCTCGTGCCGCTCTTGCTGCCGCGCGGGATCATGGGCCTCGTCGAAACCCTGATCGCGAAGGGGAAACGCGCATGAACGGAACGGCCCTGTACCAGTTCACGCCACCGCCCGAGGACGAACTGCTCGCCGTCAGCGGCACCGCATCGATGGGCCGCGTGGTGCCGCAAGGCATCGACACGTCGCACGGCACGATCCTCTATCTCGAGGATATCGAGGTGAGCTTCGACGGCTTTCGCGCGCTGAAGAAGCTGTCGCTCGCGATCGACGCGGGTGAGCTGCGCTGCGTGATCGGCCCGAACGGCGCGGGCAAGACGACGATGATGGATGTCATCACCGGCAAGACGCGGCCCGATGCGGGCAAGGTGTTTCTCGGCCAGACCATCGACCTCGCGCGGATGAACGAACCCGAAATCGCGCGTGCAGGCATCGGCCGCAAGTTCCAGAAGCCGACCGTGTTCGAACAGCATCCGGTGTGGGAAAACCTCGAACTCGCGATGCAGACCGACAAGGGCTGGCTCGCGTCGCTGCGCGCGCGGCTCGACCGCACCGCGCAGGGAAAGATCGAGGAGACGCTCGCGCTGATCGGCCTCGAAAGCCAAGCGTATCGCGCGGCCGGCGAGCTGTCGCACGGGCAGAAGCAGCGGCTCGAGATCGGCATGCTGCTGATGCAGCGCCCGGCTCTGCTACTGCTCGACGAGCCGGCGGCCGGGATGACCGACCACGAGACGATGGAGCTCGCCGAGCTGCTGAACACGCTGCGCGGCACCTGCTCGATGATGGTCGTCGAGCACGACATGGAATTCGTCGCGGCGCTCGCGGGCGACACGGGCCGCGTGACGGTGATGGCCGAAGGCGCGGTGCTCGCGCAGGGCACGCTCGACCAGGTCAAGCGCGACGACGCGGTGATCGAGTCTTATCTCGGACGATGATGCGATGCTGAAGATCGAAGCACTGAACCAGTACTACGGCGGCAGCCATATCCTGCGCAACGTGAACCTCGCCGCCGACGACGGCAAGCTCACCGTGCTGCTCGGCCGCAACGGCGTCGGCAAGAGCACGTTGCTGCGCTGCCTGATGGGCGTCGTCGCCGCAAAGAGCGGCAGCGTGTCGTGGCGCGGCACGGCGCTCGGCGCACTGCCGCCGTATGCGCGCGTCGCGGCCGGGCTCGCATACGTACCGCAGGGCCGCGACATCTTCCCGCGGCTGACCGTCGAGGAAAACCTGCTCGTCGGCGCGGCGAGCCGCAAGGCGCCGTCGAAAGTGCCGGACCGCATCTACGACCTGTTTCCCGTGCTGAAGGACATGCGCGCGCGGCGCGGCGGCGACCTGTCGGGCGGCCAGCAGCAGCAGCTCGCGATCGGCCGCGCGCTGATGAGCGAGCCGCAGTTGCTGATCCTCGACGAGCCGACCGAAGGCATCCAGCCGTCGATCATCCAGGACATCGGCCGCACGCTGCGCCAGCTCGTCGACGAATCGAAGATGACCGTGCTGCTCGTCGAACAGTATTACGACTTCGCGCAATCGATCGCGGACCGCTACTGGGTGATGAGCCGCGGCGAGATCGTCGCGGGCGGCGACGCGCGCGACATGGAGACGAACGGCGTACGCGAACTGATCGCGGTGTGATGCGTGGCAGGGCGGCAGGCACGGCGACGGACACGGGCGGCCGGCCCGCGAGGCTGCCGCACGCGGCGCTTTCAACGAACGCGGCATCTGCATTATTGTTCCGGTAGCATCCACGTTCTTCGCACCCGCATCCCTCGTTTCCCGCTCACCGCCGATGTCCGCCCCCGATTCGCACGCTCCGCTGTCCCGCCCCGCCGTCGCCAAGTCGTGGCGCGGCCGCCTCGAACTCGGCTTCGAGCGGCACGGCGCGCGCACGACGCTCGCGCACCGGCTGCACGACGGCCCGCTGCGCGTGCAGCGGCCGCTGTATCCGGAAGGCGACGCGATCTGCCACGCGGTGATCGTCCATCCGCCGGGCGGCGTCGCGGGCGGCGACCGGCTCGACATCGACATCGCGCTCGGCGACGGCACGCACGCGGTGCTGACGACACCCGGCGCGACCAAGTGGTACAAGTCGAACGGCCTCGATGCGACGCAGCGCATCGGCATCACCGTCGGCCGTGGCGCGAAGCTCGACTGGCTGCCGCAGAACAACCTGTTCTTCGACGCATCGCACGCATCGCTCGATTTCACGGTGACGATCGGCACGGGCGCGAGCGCGATCGGCTGGGACGCGACGCAGCTCGGCCGGCAGGCCGCCGGCGAAACCTGGTCGGCAGGACGCATCGCGTCGACCTCGGCGCTCGTCGATGCCGACGGCCGGCCGCTTTGGACCGAACGCGCGCTGCTCGACGCACACGATCCGCTGCGCGGCGCGCTGCAAGGCCTCGCCGGCTTTCCCGCGTACGGCACGCTGTGGGCCGTCGGCGCCGCGTGCGACGCCGCGCTGGCCGAATCGCTCGCCGCCCGGATGCCGTTCGACGGCACGCTGCGCGCGGGCGCGACCTGCGTGACGCCAGGCGTCGTGCTCGTGCGCGCATTGTCGACCTCGATGGAAGCGCTGCAACGCCACTTCACCGACTGCTGGCTGCAGTTGCGGCCGATCGTGCACGGCGTCGACGCACGGCCGCTGCGCCTCTGGCAAACCTGAGCGTTCGCGCCGCGCACCGTTTCGGCGCACGGCTGCATCGAACGCTGCACACCGTCCATGCACGACGCACCACGAACGCGCATCGCCCCGTGTTCCATGCACATGGCACGCGCCTTGCTCCTTTCATAAGCGATACACGACGCACGCAAAACAGCGCGGTGCTACGATGACTCGCGCGCCCGCCGCATTGCATGCGCACCGATAAAAATTACGTTTTCCTGAACGTCTCCCTTCATGAAACTGACTCCCCGAGAGAAGGACAAGCTGCTGATCTTCACGGCAGCGCTGCTGGCCGAGCGCCGTCGCGCGCGCGGCCTGAAGCTCAACTATCCGGAGGCGGTCGCCTTCATCACCGCCGCGCTGATGGAAGCCGCGCGCGACGGCAAGACGGTCGCCGAAGTGATGCACTACGGCACGACGCTGCTCACGCGCGACGACGTGATGGACGGCGTGCCGGAGATGATTCCCGACATCCAGGTCGAAGCGACCTTCCCCGACGGCACGAAGCTCGTGACCGTCCACCACCCGATTCCGTGAGGCCACGCATGATCCCCGGCGAAATCCTCACCGACGACGGCGAACACGAACTGAACGCGGGCCGCGAAACGCTGACGCTCGTCGTCGCGAACACCGGCGACCGCCCGGTGCAGGTCGGCTCGCACTACCACTTCTTCGAAGTCAACGATGCACTGTCGTTCGACCGCGCGGCCGCGCGCGGCTTCCGGCTCAACATCGCGGCCGGCACGGCCGTGCGCTTCGAGCCGGGCCAGACGCGCACCATCGAGCTCGTCGCGCTCGCGGGCGAGCGCGCCGTCTACGGTTTTCAGGGCAAGGTGATGGGGCCGCTGTAAGCCGCGCCCCGCTCTTCAGGAACAGCACGACATGACACTACGCTTGAGCCGCCGCGCGTACGCGGAAATGTTCGGGCCGACGACGGGCGACCGCGTCCGGCTCGCCGATACCGAACTGCTGATCGAGATCGAACGCGACTTCACGACCTACGGCGAGGAAGTGAAATTCGGCGGCGGGAAAGTGATCCGCGACGGGATGGGCCAGTCGCAGCGCGTGGCCGCCGACGTGCCCGACACGGTCATCACGAACGCGGTGATCCTCGATCACTGGGGCATCGTGAAGGCCGACATCGCACTCAAGCACGGCCGCATCGCCGCGATCGGCAAGGCCGGCAACCCCGACATTCAACCGGGCGTGACGATCGCGATCGGCGCGGCGACCGAAGTGATCGCCGGCGAAGGATTGATCGTGACGGCCGGCGGCATCGACACGCACATCCACTTCATCAGCCCGCAGCAGATCGACGAGGCGCTCGCGTCGGGCGTCACGACGATGCTCGGCGGCGGCACGGGGCCGGCCACCGGCACCAACGCGACGACCTGCACGCCGGGCCCGTGGCACATGGAGCGGATGCTGCAGGCGGCCGACGGCTGGCCGATCAACCTCGGCTTCCTCGGCAAGGGCAACGCCAGCCTGCCGGAACCGCTCGTCGAGCAGATCGCGGCCGGCGCGATCGGGCTGAAGCTGCACGAGGACTGGGGCACGACGCCCGCCGCGATCGACAACTGCCTGTCGGTCGCCGACGACACCGACACGCAGGTCGCAATCCACACCGATACGCTGAACGAAGGCGGCTTCGTCGAATCGACGGTCGCCGCGTTCAAGGGCCGCACGATCCACACGTACCACACCGAAGGCGCGGGCGGCGGCCATGCGCCCGACATCCTGAAGGTATGCGGCGAGTCGAACGTGCTGCCGTCGTCGACCAATCCGACGCGCCCGTACACGATCAACACGCTCGACGAGCATCTCGACATGCTGATGGTGTGCCATCACCTCGATCCGTCGATCGCCGAGGATCTCGCGTTCGCCGAATCGCGCATTCGCCGCGAGACGATCGCGGCCGAGGACATCCTGCACGATCTCGGCGCGCTGTCGATGCTGTCGTCCGATTCGCAGGCGATGGGCCGCGTCGGCGAAGTGATCATCCGCACCTGGCAGACCGCGCACAAGATGAAGGTGCAGCGCGGCGCGCTGCCGGAAGACGGCACGCGCAACGACAACTTCCGCGCGAAGCGCTACGTCGCGAAGTACACCATCAACCCGGCGATCACGCACGGCATCGCGCATGAAGTCGGCTCGATCGAACCCGGCAAGTGGGCCGACCTCGTGCTGTGGGAACCGGCGTTCTTCGGGATCAAGCCGTCGATGATCCTGAAGGGCGGGATGATCGCGATGGCGCAGATGGGCGACCCGAATGCGTCGATCCCGACGCCGCAGCCGGTCCACTATCGCGAGATGTTCGCGACACGCGGCGGGGCACTCGCCCGCACGTCGCTGACCTTCGTGTCGCAGATGGCGGCCGATGCCGGCATCGCGGAACGCTACGGCCTCGCGAAGCGGATCGTGCCCGTACGTAACTGCCGCAACGTGACGAAGGCAGACATGATCCACAACGCGTGGCGCCCGTCGATCAGCGTCGATCCCGAAACCTACGACGTGATCGCCGACGGCCAGTTGCTCACCTGCGAACCGGCGACGGTGCTGCCGATGGCGCAGCGCTATTTCCTGTTCTGATTTCCGGTTCCCCGTTTCATGCGCACCCTCGACAAACGCATTGCCCCGAACGTGAAACTCGCCGCGTCGCTCGTCGCACGCGCGCCGACGCTCACGCTCGCCTATGACGCCCGCTGCAAGAGCCGCCTCGCGGCGACGCTCGACACCGGCGAGGACGTCGCCGTCCTGCTGCCGCGCGGCACGGTGCTGCGCGACGGCGACGTGCTCGTCGCCGACGACGGCGCGCTCGTGCGCGTCGCCGCGGCGCCGGAGACCGTTCTGCTCGTGCGCGCGGCCGATCCGCTCACGCTGATGCGCGCCGCGTATCACCTGGGCAACCGCCACACGCCGGTCGAGATCGGCGACGGTTACCTGAAACTCGAAGCCGATCCGGTGCTCGCCGACATGCTGCGCCGGCTCGGCACGCAGGTCGAGGAAGCGCAGGCACCGTTCCAACCGGAGGCCGGCGCGTACGGCGGCGGCCACAAGCACGGGCACGACGCGACGTTCGCCGAAGACTACGCACTCGCGCAACAAGTGTTCGGCGAACACCACGGCCATTCGCATTCGCATTCGCACGATCACGATCACGATCATCAGCATGGTCCCGGATGCTCGCACGGCCACGGCCATGACCACCACTGAACTCGTCGCGCTGCTGCACCTCGCGTCTCCGGCGCTGCCGATCGGCGCGTACAGCTATTCGCAGGGACTTGAAGCCGCGCTCGACGCGAACCTCATCCACGACGCCGATTCCGCGCGCGACTGGATCGCCAGCGGCCTGACCAACGTGCTCGCGCACGGCGAGCTGCCGTTCCTCGCGCACCAGCTCGCACGCTGGCACGCGCACGACCCGCACGCGCTTGCCGCCGAAAACGCGTGGTTCGTCGCGAGCCGCGAATCGGCGGAACTGCGCCGCGAAACCGAGCAGATGGGCTGGTCGCTCGCGCAACTGTGCGCGTCGCTCGAATGGGGCGATGCCGCGCGCCGCGCGACGCTCGCGTCGATCTCGCCGGTCGCGCTGCCGACCGCGTTCGCCTACGCGGCCGCGATGCACGACGCCGGCGCCGACGCGACGCTCGCCGCGTACGCATTCGGCTGGGTCGAGAACCAGACGTCCGCCGCGCTGAAGGCCGTGCCGCTCGGCCAGCTCGCCGGGCAACGCATCATCGTCGCGCTGCGCGGCGCGATCGACGCGGCCGTGCGCCGTGCGCTCGCGACGCCGCCCGACGCCATCAACACGTTCGCGCCGCAGCTCGGCATCCTGTCCGCGCGGCACGAAACCCAGTACTCGCGGCTGTTCCGCTCCTGAACCTCATCGCCAGACCATGAACGCACCTGCCCCCTCCTCCGCCCGCCGCACGAAGAAACTGCCGCCGCTACGCGTCGGCATCGGCGGCCCCGTCGGCTCCGGCAAGACCACGCTGCTCGAAATGCTGTGCAAGGCGATGCGCGACCGGTACGACCTGGTCGCGATCACCAACGACATCTATACGAAGGAAGACCAGCGGCTGCTGACGGTGGCCGGCGCGCTGCCCGAGGAACGCATCATGGGCGTCGAGACGGGCGGCTGCCCGCACACGGCGATCCGGGAAGACGCATCGATCAACCTCGAGGCCGTCGACCGGATGCTGTCGCGCTTTCCGGACGCCGACATCGTGTTCATCGAATCGGGCGGCGACAATCTCGCGGCGACCTTCAGCCCCGAGCTGTCGGACCTGACGATTTATGTGATCGACGTCGCGGGCGGCGAGAAGATTCCGCGCAAGGGCGGCCCCGGCATCACGAAGTCCGACCTGCTCGTGATCAACAAGACCGACCTCGCGCCGCTGGTCGGCGCGAATCTCGACGTGATGGCGTCCGACACGCGGAAGATGCGCGGCGAACGGCCTTACGTGATGACGAACCTGAAGGCGCTCGAAGGCGTCGCGGACGTGATCGCGTTCATCGAGAAGAAGGGATTGCTGACGGTCTGAGCACCATGGCAGCGGCTCGCGTCGCCGCCATGCGTTCGCGGGCGGCCTTGCGCCGCCCGTCGTCTATTCGTCGCCGGAAGCAGTGTCCTGCGCGTCTTGCAACGTGCGTTCGCCGCGTTCGGCCGGCGGCAGCAGCGCCGCGAGCACGTCGACCGTGCGCGCGGTCGCGCCACGGTGACGCGATGCGAAGGCCGCACCGGCCGCGCCCATCGCGATACGCCGCGCCTTGTCGGCGAACAGCGCGTCGAGCACGTGCGCGAGATCGAGCGGATCCGCGACCTGCATCGCCGCACCGGCCGCAACCGCGTCGGCGGTCGCCTGCGTGAAGTTGAACACGTGCGGCCCGATCAGCACCGGCACGCCGACCGCGCACGCTTCGATCAGGTTCTGGCCGCCGAGCGGCAGCAGGCTGCCGCCGATGAACGCGATGTCGGCGGCCGCGTAATACGCGCCGAGCTCGCCCATCGAATCGCCGAGCAGCACCGTCACGTCGCCGGCCAACGGTTCGGCAGCCGGCCGGCCGGCCGCGAGCGCGGCCGCGTCGGCGGCCCACACCGAGCGGCGCACGGACTTGAGCCCGCCGCGCGCGACGAGCGCCTCGACTTCGGCGAAACGCTGCGGATGACGCGGCACGAGCACCAGCAGCGCATCGGGCGTGCGCATTTCCGCGAACGCCTGCAGCACCAGCGCTTCTTCGTTCTCGCGCGTGCTGGCGGCCACCCACACGGGCCGCGGGCCGATCGCATCGCGCCACGCATGGCCGCGCGCCGCGAGTTCCGGCGGCGTCGTCATGTCGAACTTCAGGTTGCCGAGCACGGTCACGTTGCGCGCGCCGAGCGACGTCAGCCGCTCCGCATCGGCCGGGCTCTGCGCGAGCACGCGCGAGAAGCCGCCGAATACGTCGCGCGTCGCCGCGCCGAACTTCGCCGCGCGCCGGAACGAACGCGCGGACATCCGCGCATTGGTCAGCACGAGCGGCACGTCCGCGCGACGGCACTCGTCGATCAGCGTCGGCCACACCTCGGTTTCCATCACGAGGCCGAGCGTCGGCCGCCACGCGTGCAGGAAACGCCGCACCGCGCCCGGCATGTCGTACGGCAGGTAGCAGCGCAGCACACGATCGCCGAAGATCTGTTCACCGGTCGCGCGGCCGCTCGGCGTCATGTGCGTGAGCAGGATGCGCACATCGGGGCGCGCGTGCATCAGCGCGTCGATCAGCGGCTGCGCGGCGCGCGTCTCGCCGACCGACACCGCATGCACCCAGATCAGCGGCGTGCGGTCGTCGCGCGAGCGGCCGGCCACGTGACCGAAGCGCTCGCCGATGTGCTCGCGATAGCCGCGCTCCTTGCGCGAGCGCACGTAGAGCCGGATGACCGCGACCGGCGCGACGAGCCACCACAGCGCGCGATAGATCACCCTCAGCATGCGGCGGCCCTCGTGTTACGTCGAAGCAGGTGCGCGCTCAAACCAGCGCCCTGCCTTTCAGGCGTTCGAGAATGCCGAGCGGCGCGCATTCGCGGCGGACCATCGCGTCGACCGGCAGGAAGAACGTCTGCTCGAGCATGAACTGGCCGGACATCACAGCGTGCGAAGTCTGATCCGAGAAACATATCCACACGCTGCCCGGCGGAAACGGCATCGTTTGCTGTGGACAAGTCTTCTGGTAGTCGAGATCGGCCTTCATGCTGTCGTGCAGGTTCAGCATCAGGTGGTCGTACGCGCTGCGCGGCGACTTCGTCACGTGCAGCAGGTTCAGCAGCCACGCGGCGCCCGGCAGTTGCGGCCTGATCGTCGGCAGGAAGCGCTTCGCGACGTCCTCGAACGGCTCGCCGACGCGCCATACGCGCGGCACGCCGGCCGGGTTCACGTTCGTGAACACGCGCAGGATGCGCTCACCGTAGTTCGGCCGCGACGGGAACGCGTCGACGTGCAGCCGGCTGTCGTCCTTGCGCCACGACGTCTGGCGCGTCTCGACCTGCATCAGCCGCAGGCTCGTCGGCGCGACGCGCAGCTTGCCGCGGTATTCGGGAAAGAGGCCGTCGACGAGCGTGCCTGCCTGCTGCTGGAAGCGCGCGACGAGCGCGCGCACGGCCGACTGCGTGACGCTGTCGCCGAGCACGCCGGCGAGCGCGCCGCCGTTCGGCGCGAGACTGATGTTCTTGCGTTTCGGATCGGCGAGCGCCGGATCAAGCAGTGCTTCCTCGCCGCCTTCGATCGCGAAGCGCAGGTGCGGGAAATACAGCACCTTGCCTTCCTCGACGGCGGCCAGCAACTGCTCGCGCGGCGCCGACAGGTTGTGTCCGCTCCAGTCGGCGGACGGGACTTCGATGATCTGGGATTCGCTCATGATCGGTTCGCGTGTGTGGCAGCGTTACAGGAGACCGAAGCCCGCGAGCGCCGACTTCACCTGCGCGATCGACGGGGGTTGCCCCGCCGTGCCGAGATTGACGACGTTCGGCGACCAGTAGCCGCCGGTCCGCCAGGCCGTCGCGAAATTGTACAGTTCGACCGTCGGACGCTTCAGCGCGGCCGCGATGTGAACCAGACCTGTATCAACCCCGACGGTCGCGGCCGCGCCGTCGATCAGGCCGACCACGGCCGGCAGCGACAGCTTCGGCGGCACGATCGCCGCATCGCCGAATTCCTTCGCGAGCCGCTCGCTGGTCGCGCGCTCCGCGTCGTTGCCCCACGGCAGCACGAGCGACGCGCCGCGCCGCACGAGCGCCTGGCCGAGCTCGATCCACGCGGCGTCCGGCCACTGCTTGTCGGCGCGCGACGTCGCATGGACGAACACCACGTACGGCACCGGCAGGTTCAGGCCGAGCGCGGCCACCGCGAGCGCCGCTGCGCGCGTGTCGAGGCCGAAGTCGACCGGATCGGCCGGTGTCGGCGCCGGGTCGTCCAGCGCGGCCGCGACAAGTTGCCGCGAGCGCTCGACGACGTGCGTACGCGGCGCGATCGGCACGCGCTTGCGATAGAAGAAACGCACCGGCCATTCATAGCCGGCGCCGTCGGTGCGGTTGCCGAGCCCGACGAGCGGGCCGCGGGCCCAGCTCGCGACCCAGGCCGTCTTGATGAGGCCCTGGCAGTCGATCACGAGATCGTACTGCTCGGCCGCGAGGCGCTTGCGGAATGCGCGGATCTCGCGCCACGTGGCACCCGAGAACGGCTTCTTGCGCCAGCGGCGCAGCGAGAACGGCAGCACGTTGCGCACGCCGTCGACGAGCCGCACGAGGTCGACGAAGCTTTCCTCGACGAGCCAGTCGATCTGCGCATCGGGGTGGCGGCGCCGGATATCGGCGATCACCGGCATGTTGTGCACGACGTCGCCCAGCGACGACACGCGCACGATCAGGATCTTTTGCACGCTGAAAAAACGCCGGCTGGCAGCCGGCGACAGGCATAAAGGGGGGATTTTATCTCGCCCGGCGGGCCAGACAGGCAAAAAGCGGCCGCACGCCCGTGGCGTGCGCCGCTTTTCGGGATGGGCGCGGCCGGCGAACCGGCCGTCGCACGGCGGGCGGCCCGCAGGCCGCCGACGTTCAGAACGGCAGCTTGACGTCCGGCTTTGCGGCCGTCAGCACCCGGCGGAAGTCTTCCTGGATGCGCTTGAGCCCTTCCTGCGTCTCGGATTCGAAGCGCATCACGACGACCGGCGTCGTGTTCGACGAACGCGCGAGGCCGAAGCCGTCCGGGTATTCGACGCGCAGGCCGTCGATCGTCACGACTTCCTCGGCGCCGTCGAACTTCGCCTCTTTCTGCAGCTTGTCGATCAGGCGGAAGTTCTCGCCTTCGTCGAGCCAGAGCTGCAGTTCCGGCGTGCTCATCGCGTCCGGCAGTGCATTGAGCAGCGCGCTCGGGTCGGCCGTCTTCGCGAGGATCTCGAGCAGGCGCGCGCCCGTGTAGAGACCGTCGTCGAAGCCGTACCAGCGATCCTTGAAGAACACGTGGCCGCTCATTTCGCCGGCGAGCGGAGCGCCCGTCTCGCGCAGCTTCGCCTTCACGAGCGAGTGGCCCGTCTTCCACATCAGCGGCTCGCCGCCCTTCGACTTGATCCACTGCGCGAGGTGGCGCGTGCACTTCACGTCGTAGATGATCTGCGCGCCCGGATTGCGCGACAGCACTTCTTCCGCGAACAGCATCAGCTGGCGGTCCGGATAGATGATCTGGCCGTCCTTCGTGACGACGCCGAGGCGGTCGCCGTCGCCGTCGAACGCGAAGCCGAGCTCGGCATCGGTGTCCTTCAGCGCCTGGATCACGTCCTGCAGGTTTTCCGGGTGCGCGGGATCGGGGTGGTGGTTCGGGAACGTGCCGTCGATGTCGGTGAAGCGTTCGACGAGTTCGCAACCGAGCGCCTTGAACAGGCGCGTCGCGAGCGGGCCCGCGACGCCGTTGCCGGCGTCGACGACCAGCTTCAGCGGCCGCGCGAGCTTCACGTCGCCGACGATGCGCGCGATGTACTGATCGGCGACGTCGAATTCTTCATACGTGCCGCTGCCCGTCTCGAAGCGCTCGTCGACGATGCGGCGGTACAGCGCCTGGATCTGCTCGCCGTAGATCGCGGCGCCGCGCAGCACCATCTTGAAGCCGTTGTAGTCGGGCGGGTTGTGGCTGCCCGTGACCACGATGCACGAATCGACGCGGCGCTCGCCGCCCTTCAGCGCCAGCGGCACGTTCGCCGCGAAATAGCCGACCGGCGTGGGCACCATGCCGACGTCGACGACGTCGACACCGGCCGCACGCAGGCCATCGGCGAGTGCGCCGACGAGTTCCGGCCCGGACAGGCGGCCGTCGCGCGCGACGACGACCGCGTCGCCGCCCTGTGCACGCACTTCGCTGCCGAATGCCCGGCCGATCCCGCGCGCCGTGTCGACGTCGAGTGTCTTGCCGACCACGCCACGGATGTCATATGCCTTGAAGATGGATTGGGAGATCATCGATTCTCTTCTCTCTCAGTTGCGTGCATGGAAAATTGTCTGGCTTGGCTGGCCGCCTCTCGCCGGTGCCGCGCATGATACATGCGGCCCCGCAAAACAAGGAACGGAACGGCTGGAGCGGTCGCGATCCCACTTATAATCGCGGGTTTTGATGACGCGCATACTGCCCATTTTAATGCCTAGCCGCTCCGCCGCCGCCAATCCGCAGCCCTCGGGCGCCCCGACGGCCGCCCCGTGCGCGCGCCGCTGCGCCGCATGCTGAAGCGCTTCGGCAACCCGGACGTCGCGAAAGCCGTCGCGAACCTCGTCTGGCTGGGGCTCGAACGGCTCACGCAGATCGGCGTCGCGATCGCGATCAGCGGCCTGCTGGCCCGTTATTTCGGGCCAGATGTGTTCGGCAAATGGCAGTATGCGAATACGCTCCTCCTGGTACTGGCGCCGCTCACCTGGGTGTGCGGCGCGGAAATCCTCGTCCCGACCATCGTCCAGCGCCCGCCCGCCCAGCTCGGCGCGGTGCTCGGCAGCGCGTTCGCGCTGCGCATCGCCGTATCGGCCGCCGCGCTCGTCGCGACCTGGATCGCGATCGCTGCAGGCGCCTTCGATCCGCTGGTCGGCGCGATGCTCGCGGGCCTCGCCGTCACGATGGTATTCCGCGAGCCGTTCGTCGGCATGATCAACGCGTGGCTGCAGAGCATGACCTACAGCAAGCCGCAGCTCGTCACCAGCATGGTCACGGCGCTCGCCAAGGCGCTGCTCGTGTGGCTGCTGGTCCGCGCGGCTGCCGGCCCCGCCCGCTTCGCGTGGCTGTGGGCGCTCGAGGCCGCCGCGATCGGCTTCGCGCTGCTGCTGTACTACCGGCATCGTAACGGCGGCGCGCTCGGCTGGACGTTCGATAAACCGCTGTTCAGGCACTTTGCAACGGCCGGCACCGTGTTCTGGCTCGGGCTCATCTGCATGTACCTGTTCCTGAAGCTTGACCGCCTGATGCTCGAGCGTCACGTGTCGTTCGCCGATCTCGGCCGCTATTCGGCCGCGCAGCAGCTCAACGAGAACTGGATCACGCTCGCGCTGATGCTCGCGCAAACCATCGCGCCCGCCTTCGTCTACCGCGTGCAGGACGTCGCGCGGCTGCGCCGCAACATCGTCCGGCTGATCGCGATGACGGCCGGCCTGATGACGGCCGGCGCGCTCGTGCTCGACGCGGCCGCCCCGCTGATCGTCGGCAAGGTGTTCGGCTCCGGCTACGAGGCGTCGGTCGACATCTTCCGCTGGGCCGTCTGGCTGTCCGTGCCGGCCGGCATCGAGGCGATAGGCAATCTTATCGTTCTCAAATATCAAGCAAAATTCGTGTTGCTGTCGAAATGGCTGCTCGCGCTGGCGATCGCCGTGCTCGTCAACCTGTTCGCGATCCCGCGGCTCGGCCTGTACGGCGCGCTCGTCGGGCTGGCCGCCGGCTATCTGGCCGCGGCCGCCGTCAACTTTTATTACATCCGTTTCAAGCTGCGAACATGACGTCCCCTGATTGCCCGCCCCCGCTCGACGACGTGGCCGTGCTGATGCCGGCCTACAACGGGCATGACGACGTCGTCCGGACCCTCGCGTCGTTTCGCGAGGATGCGCCCGTGCACGTGCTGATCGTCGACGACGGCAGCACGCCGCCGATCGTCGCGCCCGACCTGCCGGGCCTCGCAATCGAGGTGCTGCGCATGCCGCAGAACGGCGGCATCGAGCGCGCGCTCGCGGCCGGCATCGACGCGCTCGCGGCGCGCGGCTTCCGCTATGCGGCCCGCATCGACGCGGGCGACCTGGCCGCGCCCCGGCGCCTCGCGAAAGAGCGCGCGTATCTCGGCGCCAACCCGCGCGTGGCCTGCGTCGGCATGTGGACGCAGGTCGTGTCGCGCGCCGGCGAACCGCGTTTCATGCTGACGCCGCCCGCCGATCCGCGCACGCTGCGCCGCACGCGCTTCCTGCGCTCGCCGCTCGTGCATCCTTCGGTGATGCTGCGCATCGACGCCGTGCGGGAAGTCGGCAACTATCGCGCGAAATACCGCGCAGCCGAGGATCTCGATCTTTTTTTACGGTTAATGCAACGCTACGATTGCGCGAACCTGCCGGAACTCGGCCTGTATTACGAACTGAACGAGGGCGGGATCAGTGCGACCAAGCGCCGGCGCCAGCTGGTGTCGACGCTCACGCTGCTGCTGAGCCACTTCAATGCGCTGAACCCGTACGACTGGGCCGGCCTCGCCAAGAACTTGCTGCATTTCGTGACGCCGTACCGTACGTTGCAGCGGATCAAGCAGACGCTGTTCGCCGCGCGGCCGTCCGCTTGACGCGCATCCGGCCCTTTCGGCAATTTCGACGGTTTATTTTTTCTTTTTTTCATGTCCGCCACTTCCCCGCTGCGCATCGCGCTCGTCTGCAACACGGCCTGGGCGATCTACACGTATCGCCACGGGCTGATCCGTGCGCTCGTCGCGCGCGGCGCCGAGGTCATCGTGATCGCGCCGCACGACCGCACCGTGCCGTTGCTCGAGCAGATGGGCTGCCGCTACGTGGCGCTCGCGGTCGCGTCGAAAGGCACGAGCCCGCGCGAGGATCTCGGCACGCTCGCGGCGCTGGTGCGCCACTACCGCGCGCTGCGGCCCGATCTCGTGTTCCATTACACGATCAAGCCGAACATCTACGGGTCGGTTGCCGCGTGGCTCGCACGCGTGCCGTCGATCGCGGTGACGACGGGGCTCGGCTACGTCTTCATCCAGAAGAGCCGCGCGGCGAGTGTCGCGAAACGGCTGTACCGGTTCGCGTTCCGCTTCCCGCGTGAAGTGTGGTTCCTGAACCGCGACGATCTCGCGACCTTCACCGACGAGCAGTTGCTCGCGCATCCTGACCGCGCGCGGCTGCTGCACGGCGAAGGCGTCGATCTCGAACAGTTCGCGCCCGTGCCGCTGCCTGCCGGCGACGCGCCCGTCTTCATCCTGATCGGCCGGCTGCTGTGGGACAAGGGCGTGCGCGAATACGTGGAAGCCGCGCGCATCGTGCGCGGCCGCTTCCCGACCGCACGCTTCCAGCTGCTCGGGCCGCTCGGCGTCGACAACCCGAGCGCGATCGGCCGCGCGGACGTCGACGCGTGGGTCGGCGAAGGCATCATCGAATATCTCGGCGAGGCGCACGACGTGCGCCCGCACATCGCGGCGGCCGACTGCGTCGTGCTGCCGTCGTACCGCGAAGGCGTGCCGCGCACGCTGATGGAAGCCTCGGCGATGGGCCGCCCGATCGTCGCGACCGACGTGCCGGGCTGCCGCGACGTCGTCGCCGACGGCGAAACGGGCTTCCTTTGCCGCGTGCGCGACAGCGCAAGCCTCGCGGAGCAACTGCTCCGCATGATCGAACTCGGAACGGCCGGCCGCGACGCGATGGGCGCGCGCGGCCGGCAGAAGGTCGCGGCGGAATTCGACGAGCAGCAGGTCGTCGAACGCTACCGGCAGACCATTCGTTCGTTGACCGGTATCACCCTCTGAAGGAGCGCATCTGCAATGACCGCTAAAGGCACCATCCTCGTTACCGGCGGCGCGGGCTATATCGGCTCGCACACGGCCGTCGAGCTGCTCGACAACGGCTACGATGTCGTGATCGTCGACAACCTCGTCAACAGCAAGGCCGAGTCCGTCCGGCGCATCGAGCAGATCACGGGCAAGACGCCCGCGTTCCACCAGGTCGACGTGTGCGACGAAGCCGCGCTCGCGAAGGTGTTCGACGCGCACCCGATCACCGGGACCATCCATTTCGCGGCGCTCAAGGCCGTCGGCGAATCGGTCGCGAAGCCGCTCGAGTACTACCAGAACAACATCGGCGGCCTGCTCGCCGTGCTCAAGGTCATGCGCGAGCGCAACGTCAGGCAGTTCGTGTTCAGCTCGTCCGCGACCGTGTACGGCGTGCCCGAGCGCTCGCCGATCGACGAATCGTTCCCGCTGTCGGCAACGAACCCGTACGGCCAGTCGAAGCTGATCGCCGAGCAGATCCTGCGTGATCTCGAGGTGTCCGATCCTTCGTGGCGCATCGCGACGCTGCGCTACTTCAATCCGGTCGGCGCGCATGCCAGCGGGCTGATCGGCGAGGATCCGGCCGGCATCCCGAACAACCTGATGCCGTACGTCGCTCAGGTCGCGGTCGGCAAGCTGGACAAGCTGCGCGTGTTCGGTTCCGACTACGCGACGCCGGACGGCACGGGCGTTCGCGACTACATCCACGTCGTCGATCTCGCGAAGGGGCACATCGCCGCGCTCGACGCGCTGGCGAAGCGCGACGCGAGCTTCGTCGTGAACCTCGGCACCGGCCAGGGCTACAGCGTGCTGGAAGTCGTGCGTGCGTTCGAGAAGGCGTCGGGCCGCCCGGTGCCGTACGAACTCGTCGCGCGCCGTCCGGGCGATATCGCCGAGTGCTACGCGAACCCGCAGGCCGCGGCCGACATCATCGGCTGGCGCGCGACGCTCGGTATCGAAGAAATGTGTGCCGATCACTGGCGATGGCAGGAGGGGAACCCGCGCGGTTTTGTATAATCCGCTGTCCATTTTTCGAGCGATCCCATGCTCAGCTTCGCGTCCGGCTTCATCGTCTCCCTGCTCGTTACGCTGTTCATCGTGCGCTATGCGCACCTTCACGAGAAATTCTCGGTCGACAGCGATCTGGCCGGCGTGCAGAAATTCCACGTGCGGCCCGTGCCGCGGGTCGGGGGCATCGGGATCCTCGCCGGGGTCGTCGTTGCCGCGCTGGTGCTGTCGCGGCGCTATCCGACGATCTCCGGCAGCATTCTCGGGATCGCGGCCTGCGGGCTGCCCGCTTTCCTGTCCGGCCTCGTCGAGGACCTGACCAAGCGCGTGTCGCCGCGCGCACGGCTGCTCTGCACGATGGGCGCGGCCGCGCTGGCGTTCTGGCTGCTCGGTATCGCGGTCAAGCGCATCAGCGTGCCGCCGCTCGATTTCCTGCTCGGCTACGTCGTCATCTCGGCGTTCATCACCGTGCTCGCGGTCGCGGCGCTCGCGAACGCGATCAACATCATCGACGGGTTCAACGGGCTCGCATCGATGGTCAGCTTCATGATGTTCGCGTCGCTCGCGTATGTCGCATTCCACGTCAACGACCCGGTCGTGATGTCCGCGTCGATCATCATGATGGGCGCCGTGCTCGGCTTCTTCCTGTGGAATTTCCCGGCCGGGCTGATCTTCCTCGGCGACGGCGGCGCGTACTTCATCGGCTTCATGCTCGCGGAGCTCGCGATCATGCTCGTGATGCGCAACCACGAGGTGTCGGCGTGGTACCCGGTGCTGCTGTTCATGTACCCGATCTTCGAGACCTGTTTCTCGATCTACCGGAAGAAGTTCATCCGCGGGATGTCGCCGGGGATTCCGGACGGCGTGCATCTGCACATGCTGGTGTACAAGCGGCTGATGCGCTGGGCCGTGGGGACGAAGCATGCGCACGACTTGACGCGGCGGAATTCGCTGACCTCACCTTATCTGTGGCTGCTGTGCCTCGTCGCGGTGATACCGGCGACGCTGTTCTGGCGGCATACGGTGCACCTGTTCGTGTTCGTCGTGCTGTTCGCGCTGACCTACGTGTGGCTCTATCTCAGCATCGTGCGGTTCAGGGCGCCGCGGTGGATGGTGGTGCGCAAGGAAAGGCGGGGGCATTGAGCAGCGTCACGCCAGCTGCCAGATAGAAAAGCGCCCCGCGGGGCGCTTTTTTCATGTGTCGTCGAGCCGTTCGGGTCTCGCCTCGGCGCGTCACTTGCTCGACGCGGCGCGCACCGACGGTACGCTCTGCAAGGTCGGGGCAACGGCCGTCTGGTATTCAGGCACCCAGCGCCGCAGGTCGCGCCGCACTTCGTCGTCGGACAGCACGCGGTGCTGCATCAGCCACGGCAGCAACTCGTCGAGGAGATTGTCCGGCACTTCGCGCGCCCGCGCGATCCGCAGTTTCGGGTGCGGCGTGCGCGTCGTCGCCTCGTCGTCCGCGAGCAGCTCCTCGTAGAGCTTCTCTCCGGGCCGCAGCCCGGTGAATTCGATGCGGATCTGTTCTTCCGAGAAGCCGTATAAGCGAATCAGGTCGCACGCGAGATCGACGATCTTCACCGGCTCGCCCATGTCGAGAATGAAGATCTCGCCGCCGTGCCCCATGCTCGACGCCTGCAGCACGAGCTGCGACGCCTCCGGGATCGTCATGAAGAACCGCGTGATCTCCGGGTGCGTGACCGTCACCGGGCCGCCCTTCGCGATCTGCTGCTGGAATTTCGGAATCACGCTGCCCGCGCTGCCGAGTACGTTGCCGAAGCGCACCGTCTCGAACTGCGTCCGCCCGCTCGTCTGCTGCAATGCCTGGCAGGCCATTTCGGCGAGGCGCTTGCTCGCGCCCATCACGTTGGTCGGATTGACGGCCTTGTCGGTCGAGATCAGCACGAAGTGGCGCACGTCGTGGCGAATCGCCGCGCGCGCCACGCGATAGGTGCCGAGCACGTTGTTGCGCAGTGCCTGCCACGCGTTGTGCTCCTCCATCAGCGGCACGTGCTTGTAGGCGGCCGCGTGAAACACGATGTGCGGCGCATGGCGCGACATCACCTGGTCGAGCAGCAGCGAATCCTTCGCATCGCCGATGATCGGCAGCACGGGCAAGTCGGGGAACCGTTCGCGCAGCTCCTCGGTGAGCCGGTACATCGCGTATTCGGACAGGTCGAATGCGACCAGTTGCGCCGGTGCAAAGCGCAGGATCTGCCGGCACAGCTCGGAGCCGATCGAACCGCCCGCGCCCGTTACCATCACGACGCGGCCGCGCAGCAGCGCCTCGACGTGCGGCGTGTCGATCGTCACGGCATCGCGGCCGAGCAGATCCTCGAGATCGATGTTCCGGACCTGCGACAGGAAGCCCTGCCCCGGCATCAGTGCGGTCAGCGAGGGCAGCACCATCGCCTTCACGCCGGCCCGCACGCACAGTGTCGCGACACGACGCTGGGCCTCGACCGACGCCGACGGAATCGCGATGATCGCGTACTCGACCTTCATCGCATCGGTCCAGTGCTTCAGGTCGTTGAACGAGCCCAGCACCTTGTAGCCGTAGATTTCGCGGCCCTGCTTCGTGACGTCGTCGTCGAGCAGGCCGACGAGGCGCCATTCGCCGGAACGCGACAGCTCGCGCGCGAGACTCGCGCCGGCCGTGCCGGCGCCGAGCACCAGCACCGGCTTGCCCTTGCCGACGAGCCCGCCGTACAGGTAGTACTCCTTCGTCGCGCGATACAGCGCGCGCGCGCCGCCCATCGCCAGGAACAGCATCAGCGGCGACACGAGCAGCACCGAGCGCGGAATGATCGGCTGCGGCTGGAACATCACGGCGCCGATCATCACGATCACGCCGCCGCCGACCACCGCCTTCGCGATGCGCATCAGGTCAGGCAGGCTCGCGAACACCCACAGGCCGCGATACAGGCCGAACCCGTGGAACATCAGCGCGAAGATGGGCAGCACCCACGTCAACGCCATCAGCGCGCCGCTCAGGAAATCATGCGGAACACTGCCGTTGAAACGAACGAGATAAGCGAACAACCACGCGGCCACAACCGCTGTCAGGTCGAACAGGAAAGCACTCAATGACAGCCAAGATGCCTTGGAACGCAACATCGGCGGGAAACCTCAAGAATTGTTTTCGGCGGCCGCCTGAAACCGGCGCCAACGCATGTCGATCAACCATCCGAACCATGCCAGGACGCCATACCACGCGAGGAACGACAGCCATTGCTGCAGTTCGGGGCGGCCCTTTGCCCACACGGCGACAATTATGCCCGCGAGCATGATGAGGTACCAATAAAGAGCGGTCCGACCGTGGCTGACGCCCGATCGGACCATCCTTTGATAATAGTGCTCGCGGTGCGCCTGCCAGAACTTTTCTCCGCGTAACAAGCGTCTCAAAAGTGTTACAGATGCATCGGCAATAAAGGGCGCGAACACCATCGCCGGGAACCAGATCGGCCAGACATCGGTACGCCAGCCCCAGTAGCCCAGCGCACCGGCCAGGAATCCGAGCGGAATCGAGCCTGCGTCGCCGAGGAACAGTCTCGCCGGGTGGAAATTGAGCAGAAGAAAGCCCAGCGCCGCGCCGGCGACCGCCGCGCCCGCCACGACGAGATCGGGCGACGGATGCGCGCCGCCGAGCGCCGCGACCGCGTACCCACCGAAGCCGAACAGCGCCATGCCGCCCGCGAGGCCGTCGGCGCCGTCCATGAAGTTGTACAGGTTCGTCAGCCAGACCATCGCGAAACCCACACCGGCGAGCAGCCACCAGGGCGCATCGGCCGGGAACACGACGATCAGCGCGACGACTGCCGCAAGGTGCGCCGAGAACCGCACGCGGGCCGGCAGCCCGCGCCGGTCGTCGATCTGCGACATCGCGGCGAGTCCTGCGGCGGCGACGGCGATCAGCCAGAGTCGCGGCGCCAGCGCCAGCAATGCAACGACGCAGACCGGTACGATGCCCCATCCGCCGACGCGCGGCGTCGGCAATGTATGAAGCGAACGGTCGTTTGGAATGTCAGTGGCGAGGCGCCATGCGAGGCCGGTCGCAAGCAGCCCACGCAGGATCGCCGTCGATGCGATGGCGGCGACCAGCGCCACCACGGCCGCCACGGGCCATGTGGAGATCGTGAAAGGCATGTCGATTATTGTTGTGTGTCGCGCGAACGATACCACGCCGCGGTCGCTTCGAGGCCCTGGCGGGTCGTATAGGGCGGATGCCAGCCCAGCACGCGCTTGATCCGGCCCGTGTCGAGCTGCAGGCTGCCGGTCAGCCGGTCGATGGCCGCGCTGCGACCGGTCAGCTTGCCGAGCGCACGCAACAGCGCCGGCGGCACCGCGATCAGCCGGGCCGGCCGGCCGAGCGCGTCGCCGACGAGGCGCAGCAGGCTCGCGACCGACGGTGCATCGTCGTCGGCGACGTGAAAGCATTCGCCGGCCGCGCGCGGGTCGATTGCGCAACGCAGCAGCGCATCGGCGAGGTTGTCGACGTAGACGATGCTGCGGCGCGCCGAAACCGAGCCGAGCGGCAACGGCATCCCGCGCGCGACCGCGTCCATCATCCGCAGGAAGTTGGCGCGGACGGACGGGCCGTAGACGAGCGGCGGACGAACGACGACGACGTCGAGCCCCGCCGACGCGCCGAATTGCGCGAGCTGCCGCTCCGCCCGTAGTTTCGAGCGGCCGTATGCGTCCTGCGGATCGGGTTCGGAAGCCTCGGACAGCGGCACCCCGCCGTCGCCTTCACCGACCGCCTTGATGCTGCTCGCGAACACGATGCGGCGCACGCCGCGATGGCGCGCCGCCTCGGCGAGACGCAGCGTACCGGCGACGTTGGTGGCATCGAACGCGGCGTCGGGATCGGGCGACTCGTCGCGCATCACGTGCACGCGCGCGGCGAGATGGATCATGCAATCGGCGGCCAGATCGGTGGGCCATGCTTCAGCCAGCGCATCGAAATCGGCGGTGTCGTGCACCCACTCGCGCACGCCGTCGATGCAGCCGCCCGGACGCCGTACCAGGGCGGTAACCGTGTGCCCGGCTTCCAACGCGCGGCGGCAGACTGCGCGGCCGACGAAGCCGTTCGCGCCGGTGACGACGAGGTGACTCACCAGAACCTCCAACCGAAGCGGTTGTAGAACTTGAAGGCCGATGCGGCGAACATGCGGATGTGCGCGAAGCCCTTGCGGGATGCGCCGCCGCCGTGGTGGATCACGCGGACCGACGGAACATACGCGACGCGAGCGACCTCGTGCGTGCGCAGGCTCAGGTCGTAGTCCTCGAAGTACAGGAAGTAGCGCGGATCGAAGCCGCCGAGTTGCTTCAGGACTTCGGTGCGGAACAGCATGAAGCAGCCGCTGACGATGGGGGGATCCCAGACGATATCGTGATCGTTGATCACGTCACGCATTTCGTAGCGGGCGAGGCGATTCACAAAAGGTACGCGGAACCGCGCCGGCAGGAAGCCGCGCACGAGCAGATCGAGCACCGCCGGGAACCGGCGGCACAGATACTGCTGTCCGCCCGCGTCATCGCCGATCCACGGGGTCAGCGCGCCAGCGTCGGGATGCGAGTCGAGGAACGCACGAGCGGCAACGAGTGCGTTTGCATCGAGATCGATGTCGGGATTCAAGATCAGGTGAAACGGGCGTGTCGACGTTTCGATCGCGAGATTGTGCCCCCGTCCGTAACCGACGTTGCCGTGGCCTGACAGAATCCGGGTGGTGACGCCTTTCGTACCGAGATCGTCAATCAATGCGGACACGTCTCCCAGCCCACCGTTATCGACGAGAAACAGATCGACCGGAGAGGCCGACGCGCCGGCACACAAACGCGCGCAAGCTGCGCCCAGGCTGGTCAGCGTCTGCCCGAGCTGAACGATATCAGGCTGATAAACGACGATGGAAACCGACAATCCTTCGGCATCACGGGGTTGCAGGCTTGTTACATTCATCCGTAGTTCGGCTACGCGCTTGCCAGGAGAAGCGCAGGTTAGACAGTCCGGCAGGTTGCGGCAAGGCTGGCGCCGACAGTGCAATTCTAACGTCAGCACGGTCCATGCCGTCAGAAAAAGCCGGCCCTTATTTTCGACACGCCATTCGATGTCGTCGGCGAGTACCACGCGACACACGCGGCGTCGCGGGGCACGCCGTACCGCCCTCATCGCAATCCGCCGCGCGACCCAGTGCACATCGCGTCTCATCCAAACCGGAAACACGCTCGCGAACACACGCATCGACTCGCAGCATCATCGCTTTCACGCCGACCGTGGCTCGACATCCGTACAACGTGTCGCCAACATCCATCCATTGCACCGAAGCAGGACAACACGGCGACACGTGATTTGAACGTTGGATCGGGCCGGTAATGCACGGTAACGCTCGACAGCCAATTGAAATGATCCGAATTGCCCTTCTTCCATTTGGACTACTTAGAATGCAATATCGACGCACCACTTCCGATTCTCTGCCGTTCATGCCGCGTTGCCCCGCCGCCTCTTGCAGGTCCGCCTCGCTGCGGAGCAACGACATCGCGTTTCACGACGCCATTTGAACCAGTCGCCTGCGGTCACCTTCAATCGGAGCGACAGACGAAGCGAACAACGATCGAGTTGACGCTCTCCGCGTAACAACAAGTGCATTTTTTACGCCATGCCCGACACTTTCCTCGCTCCACCGGCAATATCTCCTACGCTGATCGTTGTCCTGGGCATGCATCGTAGCGGGACGAGCGTCCTCACGCGTGCGATGGAAACGGTCGGCGCCGACCTCGGCGAAAAACTCATGCCTCCTGCCGCGGGCAACAATGACAAAGGCTTCTTCGAGGACCTGGATATCAATCAAGTCAATATCGAAATCCTGCACGAAGCAGGATTCGATTGGGACACTATGGCTTCGATCGATTTGAGCTCGATCGATGAGCGTCGCGTGGATCAACTCCGTGCCAATGCGGCGCGCATCTTGCGTACCAAATGCGACGGCAAGATCTTTGCACTGAAGGACCCGAGAATTTCCCGGCTGCCGCAGTTCTGGCAACCGATCTTCTCTGCCCTGCCGTCCCGCGTGGTCTACGCCATCGCCGTTCGGAATCCGATGAGCGTTGCACGCTCGTTATTGAAACGAGATAATTTCGCCGAAGAAAAGTCACATATTCTCTGGCTTGCCCACACGGTTTCCGCACTCGAAATGACTGCGGGCCATCAACGCACGCTGATCGGTTACGATGCGTTGCTGGATGCCCCACGCCAGGAACTGGCTCGCATTTCGTCCGAGCTTGAATTGCCTTTGATCGAATCCGCTATCGATTCGTTCGAGAAAGAGTTCGTCGACGGCGCTCTTCGCCATACGAGATTTACCCGCCAGGATCTCGACTCGCTTCGCACATTTCCCCGGCAAGTCCGGGAACTGTTCTACGCACTCGACGAGACCATCCGGAACAGGCTTCCGTCCGATAACGCGATGCTCGACCAGGCGGTCAAGCACGCACGCCTTTACCTCACCGACGTTTCGCCCCTGTTGAAATACGAATGGCAACTCGATTGCCGTTCGAAGACGCTGAACGCGGCAGTCGCTTCGCTTAGCGAATCAATCGCTTCGCTCACCGAGTCAGTCCGCGTATCGGAATCCGAGCGACATGCATTGTCCGACGAGCTTCATCTGGCAAACGTCGATCGTACCAACGCATACAACCGGCTGGATGAAGCCGAAACCGAACTGTCTGCAGCCCGAGCAGTGGTTGCTGCGCTGGAATCGGACGTTGTCAGCATGCGTGAATTGAACGCGGAAATGCTGTCGTCGACGAGTTGGCGGATCACGGCGCCGTTGCGCGCCCTCAAGCAACGGCTGACAAGACACTGACGACGCACTTGCCGGCGGCGGCCGAATTCGGCGGCACTGCCGGACACGCAGCCGTCCGGCCGTGCCGCCACGCGACTTCGGATAGAGCTACGGCGTCGGCGCTCAATCGAGGCCGACGCCGCTACCATGCGGCAACCGGTTACCGGCTGCCGGACTTCCCGGGCATTGCGCCAAGGATTTCATTGATACGATCCGCCGCATGGTGACCGGCCGTGGTCAGCGACAGATTGACGCGCGCGCTCTCGCGGGCACGGGCACCGAGTTCACGCGCCCATTCCTGATTCTCGAACACCTTGCGCATCGCTTTCGCCGCTTCATCTACCGACGGCTCCGCCCAGTGTAGATTCGCGTCGTACGGAGGAATCGGCCGCCCCAGTTTCACGAGATCGTAAGGTACGAGAAGGCTGTTGCTGTCGTCCATGAAGTCCACGTTGCCGGAATAGTTCGTCGCAATGACGGGCTTCCCCATCAGCATGGCCTCCGCCATCGTCAGACCCAATCCCTCGCTTCGATGCAGGGACACGTAAGCGTCGCATGCATCCATGAGTGACAGTACCTCGTCCGGTGAATACACCTGGTCGATGATCTTGATCTTCACGCCCGACATCTCGGCCGCGAGCTGCAATTCCTTGATCTGGGCCGGATGACGATCGCCGAATGAAGTCTTCAGCACCAGACAGACCGGATCGTCCGGTCCGAATGCCTTGCTGAATGCACGAATCAACCCCATCGGGTTCTTGCGCTCCATGACGCTCATCATGTGAAACGTAAACAGGAACGTATATTCGCCGTCGTTCAGGCCGAAGTACGATCGATCCCGGCGCTGATACTGGCCAAGCTGCACCCCCGGGAAAATCGTCCTCACCGGAATGGTCAATCGTTCGCGCAACCCCTTGGCAACGAACTCGGTCGCAGTCCAGACTTCATCGACGCGCGCGGCTTGCTCGAGCCAACTGTCCGGTATCGAATCGAACTCCCAGTACCAGTATGCGATCCGGTAGGTCCGCTGCGCACGCTCGAGCAAATCGGATCGCCCGTACGCATCGTCGAAGAACGGTTCCGGCTGGGTATGAATGATGGTGACGTCGAAATCCTCCGTACCGGAGAAATCGACGTGATGCGGATCATCCCTCTGATCGGTACGAAGATCGCGCAAGGATGTCTGCATCTCGACCTCGCGCATCCCCTTCACCAACGCTTCCGCCGAGACGCGCAGACCCGACGGATAGCAGAAGTGCGCGATCACGTTGACGCCGGGCTTGGCCAGCGAAGTGGCCACCGCATCGATCTCCAGCGATTCGCACCATGAACGAACGTCGTGCGGCAACGCGGCTTCGTCCGTTCGCAGCCATTCGATCAGCGCACGCGCGTCGGCCGCGTCGCGCAGCACCGCGGGGAAACGATCACGCCAGTCTTCACGGGCGTTGTATGCCGTTCGAATCTGCTCGGCAGGCGACAAGTCGGTCGGCCAGGTCTCCGGCACCCCCCACGACTCGTGAACCCGGTATGTTGCGGCAAACCAGGCAGCAAATGCAGCACGCCCGAAAATCGTCAACCCGTCCGGATGGAGTCGCTGCCACGCCGGTGTAAAGCGATAGGCTTCCACGAGTTCGCGAGCCGGCGCTTCCGACGCTTGCCAGAAGAGCCACCAGATCTGCTCGAGTTGCAGGTCCGCCTCGACACGCCCATGCTGGATGAACCACTCGAACAGATCCGCCTGCCCGACCGGCGTCAACCCGTGCGGCATCAGTGCCCGGACATCCTGACGGAACATGAAGATCTGTCGCGCCGGCGCGCCAAAATCCTGCTCGAACAGTTGCCCGATCGCCACGACGCCAGCGTCGGTCAGGCCGAGGTCACGCCCGCCACCAGCGAGCAGCCATTGCGCAAACGCGCCGTTACGTCCGGCCGAAAGCGCCTGCGGGAATCGGACGCGAAGATCGGCCCGACGTCGCAGCAGATCGAGACACCAACGCGCAGCACTCCAGATATCGGAAACCTTGTGGACCGGCTGCGGTGGCCACACGACCTCGTCTCGCGCCAATCCGGCGATTTCCATGCAAATGCCTTCGTCGTCGACACGAAGTTCCCTCGCTGACAACGGGAGCGAACCCGTGTCTCGAAGCTGTCGGTCGAGTTCCGCCCGCACGGAAATGCCGTCCTGCAGACGCAGGGTCGGAATGGCGTGACGACCATCCAGTTCGGGGTGAAGATACGGATCCTCGTCGATGCCCAAATGACGGATGTCGTCTGCCAGGCGCCGGATATCCTCGACCGGATTGCTGTTCCCTCTCGTCGCCCCTTCGTGATGCACGAGGCAGGCGTACGGCGTATAGGCCGTACGATAGCCGGCACGCCATATCCGCATACACAGCGCGACGTCGCTCATCGCAATCAGATACGATTCATCGAACCCGCCGACCTCTTCGAAGGCGTTCCTGCGCACCATCTGGCAGGCGCCCATGATCGCAAGCCAGTTTCGCGGATGATCCGGCGAGCCGAATACATCCCATTCGATGCCGCCGCCGCTCCGGTACATCAATGCGGCGAGATGGATGCCGATCGACACGCCTGCATGCTGCAATTCCAGCGACGGGTAAATCAGCTTCGTACCCACGACACCCACGCCCGGACGCATCGCGAACCGGACGAGCTCCTGCAGCCAGTCGCTCTTGATGATCTCGATGTCGTTGTTCAGGAACAGCAGAAACTCGCCACGTGCTCTCACCGCACCGAAATTGCATGCGGCCGAATAATTGAACTTGTTCCGGAAATGAACGATTCGAACCTGCGGTTCCGATTTCAGCTGTTCGTAGTATGCGAGTGTCTCTGGATCATCCGATCCCGTATCGACGATGACGACTTCCTTGTTCGGATAGTCGGTTGCGTGCAGCAGGCCTTCCAGGCACATCCGGAGCAGCTCCGGCTTGTTCTTGGTGGGAATGACGATCGAAACCAGCGGCGCCCGCTCGATCTGCCAGGTGGCATGCTGGGTGCCGTTCGATTGGGTTTCAACGGTCACCGCGCGGCTGACGCCGTGACGCTCCCAATATCGCTGGATGGCCGCGCGATGATCGCCGGCTTCGTTCGTGTCGGGTGCAGGCCGCTCCTGGCTCGCTCCCGGCTTGCGATGACACAGTACTTTCGGAACACGAACGATGTTCTGTGCAAGATCGCTGACACGCAGGTTGAGGTCCCATTCGACGGCCGCCGCAGCAGTAACGTCCACGCCTCCTGCCTGCGTCACCAACGCACGGCGAAGCAACGTCAACCGCCCGAAGTAGTTGAACGCATAGAGAAGATCGGGCGACCAGGCCGGCTTGAAGTACGGACGTTCGCGCGTTTGTGACGCCGACTGCACGTCTTCGTCGCCATAGACGATATCTGCCCGCGGCGACTTCGCGAGTACGGAAACGACATCGCTCAGCGCACCGGGCGCCAGGATATCTCCACTATCGATAACCGCAACGAACTTGCCCTTGGCGTGATCGAAACCGCTGGCAAGGTTCGCCGGCCGCTCCTGGGCCGCGCCAGGCGCGGCAACAGCGATCACGCGGGAATCGGCGCTCGTCCACTCTTCGACGAGTTTCAGCAGCGCCGCATCGGCTTCAGAGTAAACAACGATGGCTTCCCAGCTTCGATACGATTGCGCTCGAATCGAACCGACCGTTCTCGACACGCTCTCGATCGATTCGACATCGGCAAGCAAAAAGCTCACGAGCGGCCCGTCAACCTTGATCCGGGCATCAGGGCTCGAACGGGTTTCGACCGTGCGAATCCAGTCCGCATAGCGCCCCGACGATACTGCACCGGGAATACCGGCGTCTTGCAGGACTTCGACCTGATCGCTCACGGCCTGCTGCTCGCGAAGCAGGGTCGCGCGCCGCTGCCGCAAGAACTCGAGCCGCGCCGGCATCCGCCATGGCGTAGCCAACCACCATGCAGCCTTGGCTACCTGACGCGCGCGCCCCCGCGCAGACGGAGGCATCATCGCCCCGATCCGGCGCGCCGGCGACGTCGCGCGCCAGAACATCGATTGCGTGACGGCCTGATACTGCTGCTCGACCAGCTGGGCCCGGTGGCTGGCCTGTTGTGCCATCTCGTCGCGACCGGAGAGCGCAGCACGCAATTCGGCGATCCGGTTTTCAGCATCCTTGTGCCGACGCTTGTGGTCGTGCTCCATCTCCGCCCGCCGGCTTTCCATCGCCGCTGCCTGGCGCATCAACTCCTTGTTCAGGCGTTCGAGCTCCTGGCACTTCGCTTCGTGCTCCTCGAGTACTTTTTTTACCTCTGTCTGCCGCACAAACTCCACGGCATCGCGCTCCCGTTGCTCCGCACCCGCCACCTGAGCGGTCAAGGTCTCGACCTGACCGGCCAGTTCGGCCGTCCTCGCAGGCACGAAATCGTCAAAGACGTTGGGCGGATACTTGAACGCGTCGACGAGCTCGGATCGCTCGCCGGCTACGTAGAAGCGGTTGAGGCCGTCCGAATAGACATGCACGTAGTTCGCTTCCAGAAGAATGCTCTCCCACTCCTGATGGGATTCCTTCTGGGTCAGTGGCAGTGTTGCCTCCACCACGACAATCCACGGCCGGTTGCGTTTCCAGTCGTTGCCTGCCAACACCGCGCGCTCGGCGCCTTCGACATCGACTTTCAGAAAATGCACCTCTCGTCCCGCACTGACGTGCTCTCGCCAGATGTTGTCGAGGGTCGTCAGCACAACGTCTTGAACGTTCTCGTTCCACCCTGCCGCGACATGTTCGTCGGCAATCTTGCCGTCAAGCGTCGACAAGCCGGTGTCTTGAAACAAATGGATACGCCCCGTACCCGTGCTTTCCCCCACCGCGACCCGAAGATTGATGTCGCGAGGACGCCGGCTTTCGAGCTCGGCAAAATAGACCGGGTTGGGTTCGACATTAATGCCGCTCCACCCCATCTCACTGAATGCTCGAGTCACCGAGTGCTCGTCGGGAGACCATGCGCCGACGTCGATGTAGAAACCGGCCATCACATGCCGCAGCGCGCGATGCAGCATGACGTCTTCGAGATTTTGCGCGTAGGAAACAAGAGGCATAAATTTTTACTTACCTGGGCTATGAGAATTCAAGTCGGCGTCGAACAAAACATCGACGCCGGCCCGATTTCCTGCATTGCATTTCTGGCCATGACCGTGCCGTGCATGTCGACCGTGCCGAACATGCCGTCAACAGTCAGTTCGCTCATGGACGTTCGAGCATCCATGCAAGCGTATTGCGAAGCGGTATCGCGTGAGTCGAACCAATCGCATGTTCGAGCGCCCGGCAATTTCCGACAAGCTTGTGGACCTCGTTCGCTCGCACGAACTGCGGATTCACCGTCACCTCCAGTTCGTGCCCGGATAGTTCCTGCACCATCGCCAAGACGTCCTGCAACGAATACCCGACGCCTGAGCAGACGTTGAACGTACGTCCCGCAAAGTCGCCTTCGATCAACTTCCGATACGCCGCAACCACCATGCGCACGTCCGAGAAATCCCTCACGACATTCAGATTGCCCAACTCGATGCGCGCCGCGCGCTCGCTGAAATGCCGAACGATCTTGGGAAGCAGGAATCGCTCGTCCTGCCCCACGCCCGTGTAATTGAACGGCCGCACGACGACGATCGGAAGTTTGTCCTGCCACATGCGTGCGACCATTTCCATTGCCAGCTTGCTGATCGCGTAATCGTTTGCTGGTGCCGGCGCGGTGGATTCATCTATGACTTCCCGGTCGGAATTGCCATAGACGTTCGCACTGCTTGCCAACAACACGGCTTGCGGCTGACACGCAGCGCGGGTAAGCGCATCAAGCAGGTTGCGCGTCCCGACCACGTTGGTCTGGTAGATCGCGCCGACATCACCGTGCTGAACGAATGCAATGGCCGCCAGATGCACGACGGCATCCGGCTTTTCGGCGGACAGCACACGAACCAGCGCGTCGGTATCAAGCAGGTCGCACACGTGCGTTCTCCACGGCGCACCGGCAACCGGCTTGTGAACGATCCCGCAGACTTCGTGACCCGAGCGGATCAACTCCTCCGCCATATAGCGGCCGGTAAATCCGTCCAGGCCCGTTACGAAGACTTTTGCCATGGCCTTAGAACGAGAAGCCCGCTTCGTTGCGACGAATGTCAGCCTCGACCATCATCTGGCAAAGCTGCTCGAGCGTCGTCTTCGGCACCCAGCCGAGCTCCTTGCTCGCTTTCTCGGGGTTGCCGATCAGCAGATCGACTTCGGCGGGCCGGTAGAACTTGGGGCTGACCTTGACCACGGCCTTGCCGCTTCGGGTATCGACGCCCGTCTCGTTCTCGCCGGCACCTTGCCACGCGAGTTCGATGCCTGCCGCCTGTGCCGCCATCGACACGAAGTCCCGCACCGTCTCCGTCCGGTTCGTCGCCAGCACGTAGGTATCGGGGCGCTCCGCCTGCAGCATGCGCCACATGCCTTCGACGTATTCCTTCGCATATCCCCAGTCACGCTTGGCGTCGAGGTTGCCGAGTTCCAGCACGTCGAGCTTGCCGAGACGGATCTTGGCAAGACTGTCCGTAATCTTGCGCGTCACGAACTCGCGTCCGCGCAGAGGCGACTCGTGATTGAACAGGATGCCGCTGCAGCCGAAGATGTTGTAGCTCTCGCGATAGTTGATCGTCATCCAGTGCGCGTAAAGCTTTGCGACGCCGTACGGGCTGCGCGGATAGAAAGGCGTGCTTTCGACCTGCGGAACGGCCTGCACCTTGCCGAACATTTCCGACGTGCTGGCCTGGTAGAAGCGGATCGCAGGATTGACCGTGCGAATCGCCTCGAGCAGGTTGAGCGCGCCGATCCCGGTAATCTCGGCTGTGGTCGCGGGCTGATCGAACGACACGCCGACGAAACTCTGGGCCGCCAGGTTGTAGACCTCCGTCGCCTGCGTCGTCTGAAGCAGGCGGATGCTCGCACCGAGATCAGTCAGATCGTATTCGACGAGGTGAAGATTGGGATGATTGCTGACGCCGAGCTCGTCGATTCGCCAGAAGTTCACCGAGCTGGTGCGCCGATAGGTGCCGTAAACAGTGTAGCCCTTCTCGAGAAGAAGCTCCGCAAGGTATGCACCGTCCTGCCCCGTAATGCCAGTAATGATCGCAACAGTCATGTTCTTTCCAGTTTGTTCAGTGTGTTGAAACTCCAGCCCGACTCGTCGATCGCGGTCACGCCATGCGGACGGCCGATGCGACGTGAGTCCAAGCCGGATTCCAATCGTGGTTACTTGCCGGTCGCCGCGACGACATCCCGCCCATAGTTGTCGTCGAGACGGACGATGTCGTCTTCACCGAGATACGAGCCCGATTGAACCTCGATCAGTTCGAGCGGAATCTTCCCCGGGTTCTGCAGGCGATGCGTCACGCCCAGCGGAATATAGGTCGACTGATTCTCGCTCAGCAAAATGACCTGATCGCCGTTGAAGACCCGCGCGGTACCTCGAACGACGACCCAGTGTTCAGCCCGGTGATGGTGCATCTGGAGGCTGAGCGACGAGCCCGGGTTGACGATGATGCGCTTGACCTGAAAGCGTTCGCCCTGGTCGATACTCTCGTACGAACCCCACGGCCGGATGACTTTCCGGTGCGTCACCGACTCGTGTCGACCCGATGCACTGAGACGCTCGACGATCTTCTTCACGCGCTCCGACTGATCACGATGCGTGACGAGGACCGCATCCGCCGTTTCGACGATGATCAGATCCTTGACGCCAATGGCCGTGACCATTCGATGATCGGCCCGGATATAACTATCGGCAACGTCGTCGGTCAGCACATCACCCGACAGCGTATTGCCCGTATCGTCGGTATCCGAAATTTCCGCGAGCGCGGCCCAAGAGCCGATATCGCTCCAGTTCAGACCGGCGGCCGCGACCATCACCGCGTGATCGGTTTTCTCCATCACCGCGTAGTCGATCGAGATATTCGGACATTCCTGGAATGCATCGGCATCAAGTCGGACAAAATCCTCGTCGCGCTTTGCCTGCTTGACCGACAGCGCAACCTGTTCGAGCACGGCCGGCTCGAATCGCTTGAGTTCGTCGAGATACGCCGACGCCTTCAGCATGAACATGCCGCTATTCCAGTAATAGCCGCCTTCCGACACGAAACGCGCCGCCGTTTCCGCATCCGGTTTCTCGACGAAGGCATCGACACGAAACGCGTCGTCATGCGACGTCAATGCGTTGCCGCTGCGGATATAGCCGTAGCCGGTGTGCGGCTTGGTCGGCTCGATGCCGAACGTGACGAGATGCCCGCCATTTGCGATATCGCGTGCCTTCTCGGCCAGCTTCGCGAACACCGCATCGCTCAGGATCACATGGTCGGACGGCAGCACGAGCAACAACGCGTCCGGCGACTGCTCCATCGCGAGCAACGCCGCTGCCGCTACCGCGGGTGCCGTATTGCGCCCGACCGGCTCCAGGACGACGGCCGACGGAGCCACGTCGATACTGCGCATCTGATCGGCCACGATGAAGCGTTGTTCCGCATTCGTGATCATGATCGGCGCTTCGACACCGGGCACGCCCTGCAGACGCAGCACGGTCTGCTGAACCAGCGTGTGATCTCCGGCCAGCTTCAGGTACTGCTTCGGATAACCGCCCCGGGACAACGGCCAGAGACGGGTGCCGCTACCGCCGCACAGGACTACAGGGAAGATGTTCACGTCAACTCCGTTCGATATACCTTCAATTTTTCCGACCGCCAGATCAGTACGACTCATTGATTCCGGCGGTATCCGGCCTGCATCGCCGGGCATGCGCTCAGACAAGCGCACCCGCCCGCGACGGCCAGGCCAGACTGATGTCCTCTTCGTTCAATGTCAGATTTGGACTGTATGAGGAATCATTCCGCAGCAGTTCTCCCCAGTGCTTTTGCATGTACTCGGTCTCGCCGTCGAAGCGGGCCTGTTTGACAGGATCGTCCTCGTAACCACGCGTTGCCGACTCATGGTGATACAGCTCCGCATATGGGGTCCAGACATTGCGATAGCCGGCCTTCAGCAAGCGGAGACAAAAATCGATATCGTTGAACGCGACGCCCAAATCCTGTTCGTTCATTCCCGCCACTTCCCGATAGACCACCTTGCGAACGATCATGCATGCAGCAGTCACTGCGGAGAAGGCGCCGATCAAGCTGGCGCGACCGAAGTACCCGAACGATCCGCGAGGAATATGCTTGTGTACATGTCCCGCCACGCCGCCAAGCCCGAGCACCACGCCTGCATGCTGGACGGTGTCGTTTGGATAGAGCAGTTTCGCGCCCACCGCCCCGACGCCGGGTTGCAATGCAATACTGACCATTTCCGTCAACCAATCGGGAGAAATCACCTCGATATCGTTGTTGACCAGTCCGACGACCTCGCCGCTTGCCACCTCGACGGCCGCATTGCACAACGCCGCGAAATTGAACGGCCGATCGTCGCGCAATACCCGGAAGCGCGCGTCATTCTCGAGCGACGCGAGATACTTCAGCGTTTCAGGATCATCCGAGCCGTTGTCGACGACAATGATTTCGTAGCTTCCGTACGTCGTCTTGTCAACAATGCTCGTGATGCATTGCCGAATCAGGTTCAGCCCGTTTCGCGTCGGGATGATCAGGCTGACGAGGGACGCCGGATCAGGCATCGCATAACGCGCACGGTAGCCGTTTCCCGCATACTCCGCCACACCGCGGACACCCGTTCGCTCGAAGTGGTCATTGAGCGCCCGTTCGCCGGCAACGACCGCGTAGGGCTTCGCGTCAGTCCCCGACGAAGTGCTTTCCGCATGGACGCGCCAGTGATACAGCACCCGAGGAATATGATGAATTGCCTCGGCCCCTGCCCGTTCGACACAACGAAGGGCCAGATCGTAGTCCTGGGACCCTTCATATCCCTCGCGGAAACCGCCGACCTCGTCGAGCAGCGCCTTTTGAAATACTCCCAGATGACTGAACATGTTCTGCGAAAGAAACAGATCGGGGTTCCAGTCACACTTGAAGTACGGTTCACGGCGCTTGCCCGAGCCATCGATCTTGTCTTCATCAGAATAGATCATCCGAATCGACGAATCGCGCATGATCGCATCCGCGACGCAATAGAGCGCGTGCTCCGGCAACAGGTCATCATGATCGAACAGCGCGACCCACGTGCCCGTCACGAGTTCGAGTGCAGTATTCGATGCGGCGGAAATATGGCCATTCTTCTGCCGGAATGCGACCTTGATCCGCTGGTCCTGGGATGCGTAACGTTCGAGCAGCGGGCGGATGGCCGGATTCGTCGACACGTCGTCTGCAATGCAGAGTTCCCAATGCGGATAAAGTTGTCCGCGGATGGACTCGATCGCCTCCGCCAGCCAGGCAGGATTGGGATTGTAGACGGGCATCACCACCGAAATCAGCGGCGGATTCGCGAAACCGGCGATGCGCTCGCGAATGGCCGCCCGCGTTGCATCGTCAACCTGATCGTAACGGCGCACCCATTCTGCATAGAGAACCGGATCGATGACACCGGGGGCGCCCGCGCGCAACCATGCGATTCGGCTCCTGACGCCGGCGACCCCTTCCCGGCGCAAGATGCCGTAAGCCTTGCGCACGACCAGTCGCAACCCACCGTCACCCGCCACCCGGTTCACGAACGAACGTGCTTTGCGCAACTTCATCGGTTCAGCACCCAGCCATACCTGCGTTCGACTTCACAACCATCACTCCCCCACCGAAGCAGCATACTGCGACACGACGTCGTCGACCTCCCCGAAAGCGCGCACACGCCCGCGCTCCATCCAGAGCGCCTTGTTGCACACCTTGCGGATTTCCTTGTTCGAGTGCATCGCGAGCACAACGATCTCCGCACGGTCGTGCAGTTCCTCGAGACGCGCCTCGGCCTTGTGCATGAACGATGCATCGCCCACGCCCATGACTTCGTCGAGGAGCAGGATCTCGGCGTCGACTGCCGTCGAAACGGCAAACGCGAGCCGCATTTTCATGCCGCTCGAATAGGTACGGATAGGCAGATCGAGGTAGTCGCCCAATTCGCTGAACTCGGCGATATCGTTCTGCTTTGCGCGGATCTCCGCATCGGTCATGCCGAGCAGCAGGCCGCGCAACCGGATGTTCTGCATACCGGTCGAGTTTTCGTCCATGCCGAGGCTGATATCGAGCAGCGGTACGGCCTTGCCTACTCGCGACAGCGAGCCGGCTGTCGGAGGATAAATGCCGGCCATCGCACGCAGCAGCGTCGACTTTCCCGCGCCGTTGTGGCCGATGAGCCCCACGCGATCGCCGCGATCGAAGCGGAAACTCAGATCGTCGAGTGCACGTACGACGATGACGCCGTCGTTACCCTCCGCAATCCGGTTGCGTCGCCCCATGCGAAGCACCTGCTTCTTCAGCGAGCGGCCCTGGACGTCGTAGATCGGCAGATCCAGCGTCACGTTCTTCAGTTCGATGTGTGCCATGTCGCCCCCTTCAGACCCAATACGGAAGACGTTTCAGATAACGACCGGTCATGAGCAGTGCGATCGGCCATCCAACGACCGCCATGCCGATGGTCACTCCCCACGTCAGCGCGCTGGGCATTTGTCCGATCAACGGACCGCGAACGACATCGATCAGGTAAGCAAGCGGATTCCATTCGACAATGAACGAAAAACGATTCAGCGCGTCCGGACGAAAGATGATCGGCGTGACATAGAATGCGACCTGAAGCAGCGCGCCGATGATCTGCGGAAGGTCGCGGAAGCGTGCCGACAACAGGCTTGTCAGCATGGCGATCCACATCGCATTCAGCACATACAGAAGCAGCCCCGGAATGAACATCGGCAGCGTCTCCCAACTCTTGACGCCGAAGATCATCAGAAGACCGATGACGATCACGAAGTTGTGTGCCAGCACGATCAGGTTCCGCCATACGACTTGCAGAATGTAGATCAGCTTCGGCGTGGGTACCTGGCGAATGTAGGCGCCGCTGCTGATATACGCGATGCTTCCCTCCTGGATCGTCTGCGAGAAAAGCCCCCACAGCACAATACTCGACGCGAGGAACGGCAGGTATTCGTTCATCTTTTGCCCGAACAACGTACCGTAGACCACGCCAAGCGACGTAATCATCACGCCCATGCTGATCGTGAGCCAGAACGGTCCGACGCTCGAGCGGGCGTAGCGCTGCCGGATTTCGAGCCAGCCAAGCAGCGTCCACAACCGCCACGAGGCAATGCTCTGTTTGAGGTCAGCAAGTGAAAGAGTCAGCATGCAAGCTTTCTAGTTGAATGAGATTGAAAAATGGGACGCCGGCACGTCATAGCGCACCGGTACGACCGGTCAATCCGTGCCAGATCCCGAGCAGCGACAGCCGCAGGTGCTCGATGCGAGGCTGCATGAACAGCGCATAGATCGCAAGCCGGACCGGCATCTTGACGAGTTCCGTCGACTTCCAGCTCCACGGTACATAGGCACGCCGGATCAGCGCGATCGCGTTGCGGAACAGATAATAATGCCGAACCGGGCCGTGTCCGGGATAGCTTCGCCCGAACACCCTGACCGGCTCGCCGCCCAGTTCGTGCGTCAGCCGCAATGCCGGCGCGCCGAGCACCGAATACCCCATCGAGCGGGCGCGAACACACCATTCGAGATCGACGAAGTCGATGAACAGCGAGTCGTCCATCGGACCGATGTCGCGCCATACAGCGAGATTCACGCACGATCCCGACGTGATCAGAAAGTCGACCTCGATCGGCTGCACACCATCCGGCTGAACCCTGCGCAGCTTCCCATACCCGAAGCGGACGAACGGCGCGACCCCGCCCAGCCGTGCATCCTCGTATGCCGGCCCGACGAGCGCCACGCGACGATTGCGCATGCGCTCGGCCGCCATTGTCCGGGGCAGTTCGATCAGCAATTCGTCCGACGGCTCACTATCCTGATCGAACAGCAATACCGACGTACAGTTCGCCTCGGCCAGACGTTCGATGCCCTGGTTGAGCGCCGTCGCGATGCCAAGATTGGCGCCGTTCGCGACATAGTCGATACGCGCGTCGAGCCCAAGCGCGTCCGGCGCACTGATGCTCTCGGTGTTGTCCACCACCACGCACGGCCATACTTTGGCGAGCCGATTCGCTCGCGCCACGCAACCGCTATCCGGCCGGTAGAACACGATCACGACACCAGCCCGCTCCTGAACCACGGAATTCTGATTCAAGTTACTCACTCAGGCACAGCTTCAATGCGTCGGCCCAGTCCGGCAACCGCAACCCGAATGCTTCGGTCAGCTTGTCGTGCGACAGTCGCGAATTGGACGGACGCTTGGCCGGAACCGGGTAGTCACTCGCCGGAATCGGCAGCACCTTCGGCGCGCGCTCGCCCATCGCCTGAGCGAAGATTGCCTCGGCAAACCCGTGCCACGACGTGGCGCCGGCCGACGTAAAGTGATAGGTACCGGAACGCTGCGCCCACCAGTCCGCGTCATCGGCCGCCAGCGCCTGCGCGACGATGTGCGCGGTCGCGGTGGCGATCGTCTTCGACCACGTCGGCGCGCCGATCTGATCCGCGACGACACGCAGCTCGGGACGCTCGCTCCCGAGCTTCAGCATCGTCAGCAGGAAGTTCTTGCCACGCCGGCCGTACACCCAGCTCGTCCGTAGGACCAGGTGCGCGCAACCCGTCGCCGCAATGGCCTGCTCGCCCTCGAGCTTGGTCAGCCCGTACACGTTCTGGGGGTTGGTTGCATCCGTTTCGACGTAGGCACCCTCTTTGGTCCCGTCGAACACATAGTCGGTCGAATAATGAACCAGCGCTGCGCCGAGGCGCGCCGCCTCTTCTGCAAAAGCACGCGGGACTTCGGCATTCAGCCGACGTGCGGCATCGACGTCCGTCTCGGCCTTGTCGACGGCCGTGTACGCGGCCGGATTCACGATGATCGACGGCTTCAGCTCGCGTACGACGCTGCGCACCCGATCGAGATCGGACAGGTCGAGCATCGACCGGTCGCACGCCACCACGCGGCCGAGGCCTTGCAGCGAGCGCAGCAGTTCGAACCCGACCTGGCCATTCACGCCCGTCACGAGGATCGTCGGTTCAGGAGTCACACCCACCTCACGCATAAACTTCGGCTTCGCTCAAACGCTTGCCGGCCGCGTCCTTCGCCGCCAGCAGCGGCTCGAAATCGATCGGCCACTCGATCCCGATCTCCGGGTCGTTCCACACGATGCTGCGCTCGTGTTCCGGGAACCAGTAGTCGGTCGTCTTGTAGAGGAATTGCGCAGCCTCCGACAGCACGACGAAACCGTGCGCGAAACCGGGCGGCACCCACAGTTGCCGGTGGTTGTCGTTCGACAGCACCACACCGACCCACTTGCCGAAGTTCGGCGAATCCTTGCGAATGTCGACGGCGACGTCGAACACTTCGCCCTCGACCACGCGAACGAGCTTGCCCTGCGCGTGCTGGATCTGATAGTGCAGGCCGCGCAGCACGCCCTTCGACGAGCGCGAATGGTTGTCCTGCACGAATTCGACGCCCGGCGCGACCTGCTCGGCGAATTCCTTCCCGTTGAAGCTTTCGTAGAAGAACCCGCGCGCGTCGCCAAACACCTTCGGCTCGATGATCTTGACTTCGGGGAGCGCCGTTGCCGTTACTTGGATGGCCATGCGACTTGATCCGTAAGAATGTTCTTGAGGTACTGACCGTATGCGTTCTTCGCGAGCGGCTGTGCCAGCTTCAGCACTTGCTCCGCGTCGATCCAGTTACGGCGATAGGCGATTTCTTCCGGACAGGCGACCACGAGGCCCTGTCGCTTCTGCAGCGTCGCGATGAAGCTGGCCGCCTCGATCAGCGAATCGTGCGTGCCGGTATCGAGCCACGCATAGCCGCGCCCCATGATCTCGACGTTCAGCGCGCCGCTGTCGAGATAGCGCGAGTTGACGTCGGTGATTTCAAGCTCGCCGCGCGGCGACGGCTTGATGTCGGCCGCGATGTCGCACACGCGGTTGTCGTAGAAGTACAGACCGGTCACCGCATAGTTCGAACGCGGCTTCGCCGGCTTCTCCTCGATCGACAGCGCGCGGAACGACTTGTCGAATTCGACGACGCCGTAACGCTCCGGATCGTGCACGTGATACGCGAACACGGTTGCGCCCGTTTCCTGCGCATGCGCACGCTCGAGCTGCTTCGCCAGATCGTGCCCGTAGAAGATGTTGTCGCCGAGAATCAGCGCCGACGGATCGTTGCCGACGAACTCCTTGCCGATGATGAACGCCTGTGCGAGACCGTCGGGCGACGGCTGCACCGCATACTGGATGTTCATCCCCCACTGGCTGCCGTCGCCGAGCATCGACTCGAAACGCGGCGTGTCCTGCGGCGTCGAGATGATCAATACGTCGCGAATGCCCGCGATCATCAGCGTCGACAGCGGGTAGTAGATCATCGGCTTGTCGTACACCGGCAGCAGCTGCTTCGATACGACGTGCGTGATCGGATACAGCCGCGTGCCGGATCCGCCGGCGAGAATGATGCCTTTACGTGCCATCGTTTCTCTCCTCAAGTGCGTTTCGCGTAGTTCGTCTCGACCCACTTGCGGTACTCGCCCGATGCGACTTCATCGGCCCAGACCTGGTTGTCGAGATACCAGTCGACCGTCTTCGCCAGACCGGTCTCGAACGTTTCCGCAGGCTTCCAGCCGAGCTCGCGTTCGAGCTTGCGCGCATCGATCGCATAGCGGCGATCGTGGCCGGGCCGGTCCGTCACGTAGGTGATCTGGTCACGGTACGAACCTGCTGCCTTCGGGCGCGCCTTGTCGAGCAGGTCGCACAGCGTATGCACGACTTCGAGGTTCTTCTTCTCGTTCCAGCCGCCGACGTTGTACGTCTCGCCGGGCACGCCGCGTGCGAGCACTTCGCGGATCGCACTGCAGTGGTCACCGACATACAGCCAGTCGCGCACGTTCTGGCCGTCGCCGTACACCGGCAGCGGCTTGCCCGCGAGCGCATTCGCGATCATCAGCGGAATCAGCTTCTCGGGGAACTGATACGGGCCGTAGTTGTTCGAACAGTTCGTCGTCAGCACCGGCAGACCGTACGTATGGTGGTAGGCACGCACCAGGTGGTCGGAACCCGCCTTCGTCGCCGAATACGGGCTGTTCGGCGCGTACGGCGTCGTCTCAGAGAATTGCGGGTCGGTGGCCGACAGCGATCCGAACACCTCGTCGGTCGACACATGCAGGAAGCGGAACGCCGCCTTGTCGGCGTCGTTCAGGCCGTTCCAGTACTGGCGGGTGGCCTCGAGCAGCGTGAACGTGCCGACGACGTTGGTCTGCACGAAGTCGGCGGGACCATGGATCGAGCGATCGACGTGGCTTTCGGCAGCGAAGTGCAGCACGGCGCGAGGCTTGTGCTCGGCCAGAAGCGCATCAAGAGCATCGCGATCGCAGATGTCGACGCGCGCAAACACGTGCTTCGGATTCCCGTCCAGCGACTGCAGCGTGCGCAGGTTCCCTGCGTACGTCAGCTTGTCAACGTTGAGCACGGCTTCGTCGGATGCGCGCAGCCAGTCGAGTACAAAATTGGCGCCGATAAAACCCGCGCCGCCCGTAACCAGGATCATGAGGCTCCCTCAAATAATGTGCGGCAGACGCCATCGGGCGCCGACCCCATCAGATTCGCAAATGCTAGTAACTTGTGATCGCTACGTCAGACCGGGAATTTTAACCGGTCGACATGGCCTCCAAAGTCATGAAATGCTAATTTTGTTGGGGAAAGCGACAATTATAGGGAGCCGCCCCCTGCAAAAGCCATGCCGCTAACAACTTGATACAGCGCTTCGAACCCTTTCCGAGCATGAAATTTCTTGCCATATCGACAGGCTGTTACGGAACACAAATTTCGTAATTCCGTATTCAATGGATGATTCTTCCCGCGCTATCGACACTCGCAAAATCCGCCGCTCCATGACCCGCACCCCCATCGCCATTGGCGACATCCAAGGCTGTCATTCCGCTTTCCAGGCCCTGCTCGAAAAGCTTTCGCCTCCCGCCGACACGCCGCTGTGGATCGCCGGCGACGTCGTCAATCGCGGCCCCGGCTCCCTCGCCGCGCTGCGCGCGCTCGTCGACCTCGGCCCCCGCGCGACCGTCGTACTCGGCAATCACGACCTTCACCTGCTCGCGGTCTCCGCCGGGCTGCGCACCGAACGCCCGGGCGACACGATCGGCGAGATCCTCGACGCGCCGGACGCCGACGCGCTGTTCGACTGGGTCCGCCATCGTCCGTTCGTGCATGTCGAAGACGGAAAGCTGCTCGTGCACGCCGGCGTGCTGCCACAATGGGACGCGACGCTCGCACTCGAACTCGCGGACGAACTCCAGCGTGCGCTGCGCGCGCCCGACTGGCGAGACACGCTGGCGAAGCTGTACGGCAACGAGCCGAATCAATGGAACCCAGATCTGAAAAAACGCGACCGGATGCGCGTCGCGTTCAACGCGTTCACGCGCGTGCGCTTCTGCACGCCCGACGGCGCAATGGAATTCAAGGCGAACGGCGGCCCCGACAGCGCACCGCCCGGATACCTGCCGTGGTTCGACGTACCGGGGCGCCGTACGGAAGACGTGACGGTCGTGTTCGGGCACTGGGCCGCGCTTGGCCTGATGCTGCGCGACAACGTCGTCGCGCTGGATTCCGGATGTGTATGGGGGAACCAGTTGTCGGCCGTTCGGCTGACGGCCGATCCGGCCCAGCGTACGGTCACGCAGGTGCAGTGCGAAGCATGCGGCACGCCGGGCGAATGAGTGCCCGCCATCGCACGACACGGCCTGAACGTTCTGGAACCGCGCGTCGACTTCGCACGGTAGATTCCGGGAAGTACGCGCCATCCGGAAACCGAGGACATCGATGAGCAGCCTGCCGCCCGACTTTTCCGCCGAAGCCTATCTGCAGTTGCATCCCGACGTACGCGCTGCGGGTGTGGACCCGGTGCAGCACTATCTCGAGCACGGCCAACGCGAAGGCCGTCGATACCTACCGGCAACGTTCAACTTCCGGGAAGCACTACCCGGCGAACCGGGATTCCAGCCACTGCCGCTGATCGTCATTTCGTACAACCGTGGCGCGATGCTCCGACGCGTTATCGCATCGTACCGGCAGCAGCGCGTGCCCGTGGAAATTGCCATCCACGATAACGGCAGCAATGATCCGGAAACGCTGCGCGTACTCGACGAACTCGAGCATGATGGGATACGCGTGTTCAGGCGAGCCGCCATTTCAGATGCCAACGAATTGAATCTCGTCGATGAAACCGTGTCGGCGGTGTTTTCGTGCCGGGAGCCGGGTCCGTACATCGTGACGGACTGCGATATCGACCTCGCCGCCTCGAGCCCCGACGCGATCGCGGTCTATCTCGAGTTGCTGAATGCATTTCCGGACATCGAATGTGCCGGGCCGATGCTGAAAATCGACGACATCCGCAAGAGCTACCCGCTGTTCGGGCGCGTGATGAACCGCCATATCAGCCAGTTCTGGCACCAGCGTCCCGAAATCGGCACGATCGGCAGCCGGGAAATCGCGTACCTGCGCGCGCCGATCGACACGACCTTTGCCGTACATCGCACGGCACAGCCGTTCCGGCGCCTAAAGTCGGGCATGCGTGTCTATACGCCGTTCGACGGTCGCCATCTCGACTGGTATCCGCACGAGCAGCAGAACAACGACCACCCCGCGTCGGACGTCTACCAGCGCGCATCGTCACCGGAGATTTCTCACTGGGACAATCGCGCCTACCTGAGCACGTATTCGTCGGAACAACCGGAATACGACGACTATGTCGTCGTCAGGCAGCACGCATCAGGGGCCCTCGAGATCGACACGCGGCACATCGCAGACCACCCGGATTGACCGCCCCCGAGCAGCACGTCACCCCTCCCGCCCCGGCACCGGCTCATCGGCCGCCGCATCACCCGCCGCCCCGCCACCGAGTTCGGTCGCCGGATACGCATGCTTCTGCAGTTCCGCGAGCGACTCGGCCGACGGCTTGCCGACCTTCTCCTGCAGCGTCGCCAGCGCGGCCGCGATCGCGTCGCGCGCCGCCGTGGACGTCGCCCGCCGGTCGCCGCCCGGCGCGATCGGATCGCACACGTACAGATGCGCGACGAGCGGGCCGCCGCGCAGCACCATGTCGAGCGACTTGCCGAGCGACACCTCGCCCGTGTAGGCCGGTGCGACCGACTGCCGCCGCTGCGCGTCCTCGTACATCAGGCAGATCGGCTGCACCGCGCAGCCGGCCGATACCGCGGACTGGAACAGGTTCGCATGAAACGGCAGCAACGCCTGGCCATCGGACGTCGTCCCTTCCGGAAACACGCACATCAACCCGCCGTTGCGCAGGCGCTCGGCCATCTCGTGCATGATCCGCATCGCCTCGGTGCGCTTCTCGCGCTGCAGGAACACGGTGTCGAGCTTCTCGGCGAGCCAGCCGACCACCGGCCACTGCCGCACCTCGGCCTTCGACACGAACGGCGTAGGCCGCCACGCGTTGACCGCATAGATGTCGAGCCACGACACGTGGTTGCCGACGACGAGCGCACTCGCGTCGAGGCGTGCGCCGTCGTTATGGACGACGAGGCGCATCCCGCAGATCCGCAGCATCTTGAGCGACCAGCGGCGCGTCATCTCGGCGCGCTGCGCGGATGTGACGTGCGAAAAACGCAGCGCGACGATCGCCATGCCGCGCAACAGGTGAAAGACGAGACGCAGCTTGCGAATGGCGGTCATGGCGAGGGTCCGGCGTGGTTCAGTGGCGCTCGAACGCGACCTGCCCGGCCACGAGCGTCGCGCGCACGGTAGCCGGCAGTTCGTAGCCGAGGAACGGCGAGTTGTGGCCCTGGCTCTTCAGCGCACGCGGCTCGACGCGCCAGTGCGCGCGCGGGTCGAACACGCACAGGTCGGCCGCGCCGCCTTCGGTGAGGCGGCCTGCCGGCAACTGCAGCACATCGGCCGGCGCGGACGTGATGCGGCGCAGCGCCTGCGCAAGCGGCGTACGCGTCTCGTCCGCCCACTTCAACGTCAGCGACAGCAGCAGCTCGAGCCCCGTCGCGCCGGGCGTCGCTTCGCCGAACGGCAGCAGCTTCTCGTCGTCGTCGACCGGCGTGTGATCGGAGCAGATCGCATCGATCGTGCCGTCGGCGAGCGCCACGCGGATCGCTTCGCGGTCGCGCTCGCTGCGCAGCGGCGGATCGAGCCGGAACTGCGAATCGAAGTAGCCGATGTCGACGTCGATCAGATGCAGATGGTTCACGCCGACGTCGCAGGTCACGGGCAGCCCTTCGGCCTTCGCCTCGCGCACGAGCGCAAGGCCGGCCGCCGACGACAACCGTGCGAGGTGCACGCGCGCGCCCGTCACGCGCATCAGTTCGAAGATGGTGTGCAGCGCGATCGTCTCGGCCGCGACCGGCACACCGGACAGCCCGAGCCGCGACGCGAGCGCCCCGCTCGCGGCCACGCCGCCGCGGCCGATGAACGCGTCGAGCGGACGCAGCCACGTCGTATAGCCGTAAGTGCTCGCGTACTGCAGCGCGCGCAGCAGCACCTGCGTGTCGCGCACCGGCACGTTCGCATGCGTGAAGCCGACGCAGCCGGACTCGGTCAGCGCGACCATCTCGGTGATCACTTCACCCTTGAGGCCGACCGTCAGCGCGCCGAGCGGATGCACGTTCGCCTGGTGCAGGTTGCGCGCGCGGAACTTGAGCATCTCGACGAGGCCCGGCTCGTCGAGCACGGGGTCGGTATCCGGCGGGCACACGAGCGTCGTGACGCCGCCCGCGACGGCCGCGGCCATCTCGGATGCGAGCGTCGCCTTGTGTTCGTAGCCGGGCTCGCGCAGCCGCGCGCACAGGTCGACGAGGCCGGGCGCGACGATCAGGCCCGACGCGTCGATGGTCTTCGCGGCGTTGAAATCGGCCGGCGCCTTGCCGTCCTCGGCGATCGCGGCGATCTTGCCTGCCGCGACGAATACGTCGGCCTGCCGCTCGGTGCCGGCGACCGGATCGATCAGCGTGCCGCCTTTGATATGAATCTTCATGCGCTGTCTGTGAATGCGTTGATTGCGTGAATATGGAGGCGCGAAAGCGGGCTCAGTCGCTGTTGCCGGCGACGATGCCCATCACCGCCATCCGCACGGCGATGCCGAACGTGACCTGGTTGAGGATCACCGACTGCGGGCCGTCGGCGACCTGCGAATCGATCTCGACGCCGCGGTTCATCGGGCCCGGGTGCATCACGATCGCGTCGGGCGCGGCGAGCGCGAGGCGCTCGGGCGTCAGGCCCCACGTCTTGAAATACTCCTGCGCGGACGGCAGCAGCGCGCCGCTCATCCGCTCGTTCTGCAGGCGCAGCATGATGATCACGTCGACGCCCTTCAGCCCTTCGTCGAGGTTGTGGAACACCTTCACGCCCATCTGCTCGAGCCCGCCCGGCAGCAGCGTGCGCGGGCCGATCGCGCGCACTTCCGGCACACCGAGCGTGGTGAGCGCGTGGATGTCGGAGCGCGCGACGCGCGAATGCAGGATGTCGCCGACGATCGCCACGCGCAGCTTCGTGAAGTCGCGCTTGTAGTGACGGATCGTGTACATGTCGAGCAGGCCCTGCGTCGGGTGCGCATGGCGGCCGTCGCCGGCGTTGATCACGTGCACGTGCGGCGCGCAGTGCTCGGCGATCAGGTACGGCGCGCCGCTCGACGCATGGCGCACGACGAACAGGTCGGCATGCATCGCCGACAGGTTGTTGATCGTGTCGAGCAGCGATTCGCCCTTGCTCGTCGACGACGCGTTGATGTTCAGGTTCAGCACGTCGGCCGACAGGCGCGTCGCGGCGATCTCGAAGGTCGTGCGCGTGCGCGTCGAGTTCTCGAAGAACAGGTTGAAGACGGACTTGCCGCGCAGCAGCGGCACCTTCTTCACTTCACGGTCCGTCACGCTGACGAACTGCTCGGCCGTATCGAGGATATGGTTGACGATCGAGCGCGGCAGGCCCTCGATCGACAGCAGGTGCTTCAGCTCGCCGTTTTTCGTGAGCTGCGGGTTGCCCTTCAGGAAACCGTAGCGGAACCGGTCGGGGCTCGCGGCCGCAGCGGGATTGCCGGTGCGGCCAGTGGTGTCGGTGGTCATGGTGTGCGTGATTCCAACTATGCAAACGGGCCGCGGTGCAAACCAGCGGCCCGGGATACGGTTCGCGTGTCGTTCAGGCGCCGTGCGTGTCGACGCGCAGCGTGAACTGCGCGTCGTCGCGCGCGAGCACGAGCGTCGCGCCGGCCGGCACGTCGAGCGTGCCGCCCGCGAAGCGTGCGGCGACCGGCAGCTCGCGGCCGCCGCGATCGGCCAGCACCGCGAGCTCGACCGCCGCCGGACGGCCGTAGTCGAACAGTTCGTTGAGCGCCGCGCGCACGGTGCGCCCGGTGTACAGCACGTCGTCGACGAGCACGATGCGCGCGCCGTCGACGTCGAACGGCAGCGACGTCGGGCTGGCCTGGCTGTGCAGTCCCTTCTTCGCGTAGTCGTCGCGATGCAGCGCGACGTTCACGACGCCGAACGCCGGTGCGCCGAGGTCGCGCGCGAGGCGCTCGGCCAGCCATGCGCCGCCGCTGTGAATGCCGGCGAGCCGCGGGCCGCCCGGTTCGGCGAACGCCGTGCCGTACGCGGCGCGGATCTGGTCGAGCAGGACGCGGTAAAGCGCCTCGGCATCAATGGTGCTCATGGTCGGACAATTGATCGAGATACTGTTGAAGGATGACGCGTGCGGCCTCGGCATCGAGCATCTCCGCGCGGGCACGGCCGCGCACGTTGCGCTCGCGCAGCCCGGCCTCGGCCTCGACCGACGAATAGCGCTCGTCGACCCACGTGACGGGCAGCCCGAAGCGGCCGTTCAGCTGGTTGCCGAAGCGCTTCGCCTGCTGCGTCATGTCGTGCGGCGTGCCGTCCGGATGCATCGGCAAGCCGACGACGAGCGCGTCCGGCCGCCATTCGGCCAGCAGGTCGCCGACCGCCTTGAAGCGGTGTTCGCGGTTCAGGTTCTGGATCACGACGAGCGCACGGGCCGAGCGCGTCAGCGCATTGCCGACCGCGACGCCGATCCGTTTTTCGCCGTAGTCGAACGCCAGGAGCGTCGCATCGCGCGCGCTCGCGCAACTCATGCGTGCCCTGCTTCGCCGGACAGCATCGACGAGCTGACGCCCAGCAGGCCGAGTGCGGCTTCGAAGCGCTCTTCGGCCGGCGTGTCGAACACGATGCGCGGATCGGCGGCCACGGTCAGCCAGCCGTTGCGGGAAATTTCTTCCTCGAGCTGCCCTGCGCCCCAGCCGGCATGGCCGAGCGTCAGCAGGAAGCGCTTCGGGCCGGTGCCCGTCGCGACCGCCTCGAGCACGTCCTTCGACGTCGTCATCTCCAGCCCGCCGTCGACGGACATCGACGAGTTGTAGCTCGCGCCTTCCACCGGCTCGTGCAGCACGAAGCCGCGCTCGGTCTGGACCGGGCCGCCGAAGTACACGGGAATGTGCAGCAGCGGCTCGATGTCGAGCTTCAGGTCGATACGGTTGAACAGCGATTCGAGATCGATGTCGGTAGGACGATTGATGACGAGGCCGAGCGCACCGCGCTCGCTGTGATCGCAAAGATAGACCACCGTTCCCGAGAACGTCGGATCGGCCATGTTGGGCATGGCGATCAGGAACTGGTTGGTGAGATTGATGCGATCGGAAGGCTTTGACATGGTTTGAATTTTAGCAAAGACGCCGCGACCTGACCGGGCCGCGATCAACAAGCAACGCCGCGCCACGCTGGCAACGGCGCGCGCGGATCACACGGCACTCTAACACGCGCGCGGGCGCTGTCGGCAGCGTGTTGCTGGCCCGCGCGACAAGAGGCGCGCCAGGTGTCCGTCCCCTTGTCCGTCAGGTCCGGCCGAGCGCCGTGCCGAGCGCTTCGGACGCCGCGGTGAGGTCCGGCGGCGCAACGCCGGCCGCGATCTTCAGCAACGCCGCGCGCAGCATGTCGGACGCGTGGCCCTGCGCGTCGAGGCCGCCGTCGGCGAGCGGCACGCCATGGGCGGCACGGCGCCACGCGAGGCCGAGGGTGTCGGCCAGCAGCGCCGCGTGGCCGAGCCCGAGCGCGCACGCGGCCGTGCCGACCCGGTAGGCGGCGCCGGACGCGTGCCAGGCAGCGCCTGCGTCGGCCCTGGCCGGGTCGGCCGCGAGATCGGCCATCGACGCATCGGCCGTTTGCAGGAAATCCTCATAGGCATGCGCGTTGACGGTCACGACGCCGAGCGCGCGAGTCGGCGCGACGGCGACCGCATCGTGCTCGGCCCGCGCGGCATCGGCTTCCCACAACGCCTCGGACGCCGGCGTGCCGGCGACGTGCCAGTCGACCGTCAGCCCGTAGTCGTGCAGCACGTCGACGAACGCGACGTCCTCGGCCGCAGCGCCGAACAGCGCGAAATCGCGCCACAGCAGCGCCACCGTCTCGCGCACGAGCTCGGGCGGCGCGCTGCGCCGGCCCTGCGCGTGCTCGCCGAGCAGCAGGTTGGTCCGTGCGAGAAAGCGTTTCAGCTCGGGCGCGCCGCTTGCGCGCAGCGCGCGCAGGCACGCGTTCGCCAGCCGCCAGAAATCGTACGGCCCGTCGTCGGTGAGCGCGACCTGCATCGCGTCGAGCTCGTCCAGCGCCGCGTCGGGCGCGCCGTGCTCCGGGCGCAGCACGCCGAGCAGCGCCTGCTCGTAGCGGGCGCGGATCCGGGCCGCGAACGCGTCGGGCAGCGCGCGCAGCGTGGCCGGCGGCACCGCGCGGCCGACGAGTGCGAGCGCATCGAGCGGCGCGCTGGCGCGCAGGTCGGCGGCGCATTGCGCGCGCAATGCACGGAAATGGTCGAGGAGAACGGGCGAGCAGGCGAGCTCGCGCAGGTTGTGGCGCCCGACGGCCGCGCGGAAATCGCGCAGCGCGGCACGCCATCCGGCCGAAGTCGGCTCGGCGGCGACCAGCGGCGCGGCGGCCGCCAGTTGCCCGGCGAACCGCGCGGCCGGCAGCCAGCCGGCTTCCGCCAGCACGGCCGCGGCCGCGGACAGCGGCGCGGTCGCATCGTCGTGCCGCTCGAATGCGTCGGCAGCCGCCGCAAGCCATGCGTCGGCCGCGCGCACGGCGCCGCCACGCGGGTTGGGCAGTGCGTCAGGGAGGGGAACGTTCGCCGGATCGGACGTCATGGACACGCGCGCCTGTCATCGTCAAGTCGCTCGCGCAAACCGCGGCGCGCGAGCGCCGGGCCGGTGCGAGGCCGGAGCGGGGTGTCCGTGGGCCAGCGGTCCGGTCAGATCTGGACCATCTCGAAGTCTTCCTTGCGGGCGCCGCATTCGGGGCACGTCCAGTTGATCGGGACGTCTTCCCAGCGCGTGCCCGGGGCAATGCCCTCTTCCGGCAGCCCGGCTTCTTCGTCATAAATCCAGCCACAAATCAGGCACATCCAGCTCTTGTATTCCATCTTAGCCGCGTCGGGAAAAGTCGGTAAATTCGGGAGCCATGATGGTACCGTGTCGGGGCCGGACTGCCTAGCAATCGCGCTGGAGGACGGCGACTACGTTGCGCTGCGCTAAAAAATCCGTCGTGCGGGCCGGATTCCACCGCATAATGGCTGAAAAGTGCGGCCTGCCGGGCAACACAGGGCCGAAAACGGCCACTCGCCTCGCCGTCCGCATCTCCGTCGCTTTCCCGTTTTTCTCTTGCCCCATTTTTACATGTCCAGCAACGCCCCTCCGATCGTCCTCACCTTCGGCCTGTCCGATCCCACCGGCGGCTCCGGCCTCCAAGCCGATCTGATGACCCTGGCGAGCATGGGCTGTCACGGCGTGTCCGTCCTGACGGGCTACACCGTGCGCGACTCGGCCGCCTGCGAAGAAGTGACCGGCCTCGACCCCGACGTCGTCGCCGCCCAGGCGCGCATGCTGCTCGAAGACATGCCGGTTGCCGCGTTCAAGATCGGCGCGGCGACGCGCGCGGAAGTCGTGAGCGCGATCGCGGAGGTCGTCGCCGACTACGACGGCGTGCCGCTCGTGCTCGCGCCGGATTTCACGCTCGACGACGAGCACGTGCTCGCGGCCGACGACCTGCGCGAATCGATCGCCGACCTGCTGGCGCCGCAAACCACGCTGCTGGTGGCCGATCACGCGACGCTGATCGCGCTCGCGCAGCCGGACGGCGACGCCGAGGCGCCGAATCTCGACGCGGCCGTGTCGCACCTGCTGTCGCAGGGTTGCGAGTACATCCTGTCGTCGGAGACGGGCTCGCACCGGCTCGTCAACACGCTGTACGGCGAGGAAGGCCAGCTTCGCGAAGACATGTGGGATCGCTCGCCGCACCGGTTGATGGGCATCACCGACACGCTCGGCGCGGCCATCGCGGCGCTGCTCGCAAACGGCCAGGAGCCGCCCGAGGCGGTTCGCGAGGCGCAGGAATACCTGTATCAGGCCGTGCGCGACGCGTTCCGGCCCGGCATGGGCGCGTACCTGCCCGACCGGTTTTTCTGGGCGCGCAGCAATGAAGACTCGGACACGCCGCCGGCCGTGAAGGCCGACCCGGTAACGAGGACGTCGCACCGGCATTGAGTCACCGACAGCGGCCGGCGTTTAAGCAATCAGACGCCGGCCGTCCTTCTTGTCGTCTCAGCAGCACACCTCGCGCATCGGAAAATCGACGCTGATGCACGCCAGTACATCACTAATAGCTGCCGATTCGGCACGCCCCTCCCCAAATCTTCGTTTTCCCGACCAGCGCGTCGGCCCGGGTAATCGCAGCCATTCAATCGTCGCGGCTTAATCCGCACTCGCGCCCGCCTTACTCAAGCGATTTTCGACTAACGAAAAATTGGCGTCGTACTTTTCAACGTCGAATTGCGCCGAAAATCGAACCGGTCCAATAGATTGACCACCAAGCTCAATGCTAGGGTTCATTTCACTCAATGTGACCGATGCAAAGGAGCATACGATGGCGCAAGACATTTTCCTGAAACTGACCGGCATCAAAGGCGAATCTCGAGATGCGTCGCATCCTGACGAGATCGAGGTATTGGCGTGGGATTGGTCAGCCGACCAGCCATCGACCACACGCTCAAGGGCTGGCAGCGTCGAAGCCAAGTGCACGGCCAACGATCTGACCATCGAGCATTATGTCGATCGCGCATCGCCGATCCTCATGCTGCATTGCCTAAAGGGCAATCATATCGAGAACGCCGTCCTGGTCGCGCGCAAGGCTGGCCGTATGCCACTCGAGTACCTGAAGATCACGCTGGATGACGTAGTAATCACGCGGATCAATTCAGCCGCCAATTTCAACATGGCGCGACCCCGAGAGGAAGTCCAACTCTCATTTGCCCATATTCGGCAGGAGTATGTCGTTCAGAACGCGCCTGGCGGGAGCGGAGGAACCGTCGCAGCAGGATACGACATCAAAACCGGCAAGGCGACTTGAGAATTGGAGGCAGTCATGCTGTTCATTTCAAGGCAGGGCCATGTTGACGCCGAACGCGTGATCGTCAAAATATACTCGTCCATCGAACGAGGGCCGATGGAGCACGTGAATGGAATCGTCGTCCATCAAACCGGAGGCGCTACCGCCTCCAGCACCTTCAATAGCTACAGCAACACCGCACACGTCCCGAACGGCGCCCACTTCCTGATCGACAAGGATGGCACGATCTATCAGACCGCCTCCCTGAACAGGATTACCAATCACGTCGGTAAATTGCAGTCACGTTGCATTGCCACACTCAACTGCTCGACCGCAGACCTCCGGGCGGCACGGCGCGCGTACCAAGCCGGTCCAACGGCATTCCATCGCCATGAATCCCGGAAAGCATTTCCCGACCGCTACCCGTCGAACTCCGACGCAATAGGAATCGAACTTGTCGGCATGTACTACCCCGACGAGAAAACTGCGGAGCCGGCCTATGAAAGCGTCACAACTGAACAGAATGCATCGCTTAAATGGCTGGTTCGCGAATTATCCGAGACGCTGAACGTCGAGATGCGAGAGGTGTATCGGCACCCGGAAGTCGGGCGCAAGAACGCCACCGAAGCAAGCACTGCACGGTGGGAGTGACATTATGGCTCTAGCCAGATGCGTCGCCGCGGTTGCGTTGTGCATCCCGATCACCCTCTGTCAGGCCAGAGGGGTGACAGCGGTGACGGTCGAGCAATCCGGCCAGACGTCGAACCCAGACGATCCGCTTACAAGGGATGCATGCAGGAACTTCACACCGACCGCCGACCAGTTGAAGCTATTCTTTTCCAGAGCAGCACCGATTGACGGCAAGTTCGTGGCCCATGATTACTACTCGCCCTGTCATTCGAGCGGCACCATTTCGTTCCCGGACGGCAGTTCGGGGAGGTGGCGTGTTTACTCCGGCGGCACTGCGTCACTGACATGGGCCTCGAACGGCAACACGGTCTATCTCTACAACGGCCGCCACAACGGCTGGCGTGACCCGTTCGCGTGCAGCTACGGCCTTCACGATGAAGTCGACGACACTTCGTGCTATCTGCCGGGCTTCTAATTCCGGTCGTGAAGGAACACGCATAAAAAAAGACCCGCATCGCTGCGGGTCTTTTCTTTTGGCTGGAGCGCGCATCGCTGCGCGCCCCGGACACCATCGACCGAAGTCGATTACATGTCCATGCCCATGCCGCCCATGCCGCCCGGCATGCCGCCCGGCATCGGTGCATCTTCCTTCGGCAGTTCTGCGACAGCTGCGTCCGTCGTCAGCAGCAGGCCTGCAACCGAAGCTGCGTTCTGCAGTGCGGTGCGCGTGACCTTGGTCGGGTCGACGACGCCAGCTTCAACCATGTCGACGTATTCGCCCGTTGCTGCGTTGTAGCCGTAGTTGCCCGTACCGGCAGCCACTGCCGCCACGACGACGCTGGCTTCTTCGCCACCGTTCGTGACGATCTGGCGCAGCGGCTCTTCCATGGCGCGCAGCACGATCTTGATGCCGGCGTTCTGGTCGGCGTTCGCGCCGGTCAGGCCTGCGATCGCGGTGCGAGCGCGGATCAGCGCAACGCCGCCACCTGCCACGATGCCTTCTTCCACGGCTGCGCGCGTTGCGTGCAGTGCGTCTTCGACACGTGCCTTCTTTTCCTTCATTTCGACTTCGGTCGCAGCACCGACCTTGATCACTGCAACGCCGCCGGCCAGCTTGGCCACGCGCTCTTGCAGCTTTTCACGGTCGTAGTCCGACGTCGCTTCTTCGATTTGCGCGCGCACTTGCTTCACGCGTGCTTCGATGTTCACGGCTTCGCCTGCGCCGTCGATGATCGTCGTGTTTTCCTTGCCCACTTCGATACGCTTCGCCTGGCCCAGTTCTGCCAGCGTTGCCTTCTCGAGCGTCAGGCCGGTTTCTTCGGCGATCACTTGGCCGCCCGTCAGGATCGCGATGTCTTCCAGCATCGCCTTGCGACGATCACCGAAGCCAGGCGCCTTGACCGCAACGGTCTTCAGGATGCCGCGGATGTTGTTCACGACCAGCGTCGCGAGCGCTTCGCCTTCGATGTCTTCAGCGATGATCAGCAGCGGACGGCCAGCCTTCGCGACTTGCTCGAGCACCGGCAGCAGATCGCGGATGTTCGACACCTTCTTGTCGTGCAGCAGCACGAACGGGTTGTCGAGGACGGCGACTTGCTTTTCCGGATTGTTGATGAAGTACGGCGACAGGTAGCCGCGGTCGAATTGCATGCCTTCGACGACGTCGAGTTCGTCTGCCAGCGACTTGCCGTCTTCGACGGTGATGACGCCTTCCTTGCCGACCTTGTCCATCGCTTCAGCGATGCGATCGCCGATCGACGTGTCGCTGTTCGCCGAGATCGAGCCGACCTGTGCGATTTCCTTGTTCGTCGTGCACGGCTTGCTGATCTTCTTCAGCTCTTCGACAGCCGCTGCGACTGCCTTGTCGATGCCGCGCTTCAGGTCCATCGGGTTCATGCCCGATGCGACGTACTTCATGCCTTCGCGAACGATCGATTGCGCGAGGACGGTTGCCGTCGTCGTGCCGTCGCCTGCGTTGTCGCTGGTCTTGGAAGCGACTTCCTTGACCATTTGCGCGCCCATGTTCTGGAGCTTGTCCTTCAGCTCGATTTCCTTCGCGACCGACACACCGTCCTTGGTGACCGTCGGGCCGCCGAAGCTGCGCTCGAGCACCACGTTGCGGCCCTTCGGACCCAGCGTGACCTTGACTGCGTTGGCGAGAATGTTCACGCCTTCGACCATCTTCGAACGGGCGGAATCGCCGAATACGACGTCTTTAGCTGCCATCTTCTAACTCCTTGAATTCTTGGGAATATGTACCGTCGGAGGACGCTTACTTGGCGTTGACCACGGCCATGATGTCTTCTTCGCGCATGACCAGCAGTTCGTTGCCGTCGACCTTGACGGTCTGGCCTGCGTACTTGCCGAACAGGACGCGATCGCCGACCTTCACGTCGAGCGCGATCGGGGCGCCCTTGTCGTCGCGCTTGCCCGGGCCGACGGCCAGGACTTCGCCCTGGTCCGGCTTTTCAGCAGCGGCGTCGGGGATCACGATGCCCGAGGCGGTCTTGGTTTCCTGATCCAGGCGCTTGACGATCACGCGATCGTGCAAAGGACGAAGGTTCATATTCACTCCTCTCTTGACTGAGATTGAAGAACGCTTAGGGAATCTGCCCGGCTTTTCGCCCGGCAGAGAATTGTTAGCACTCTCGTGCAGCGAGTGCTAATTATATGGACGGGTTTTGACAAATTCAAGAAGGGAAACCGGACGAATTTTCAACGCGGCGCCGCAGCGGGGAAAACACCCGAAAATTACGAAAAACCCTTTCAAAACAAGACCCCGACCCACACTACCCGGCCCGGCACGCGGGCCCGCGCGGCCCGCGAATCGCATCCAGCCCCGTTTGGACACCGGGTAAGCACGGAGTTCCTGCGACCGGCGGCATCGCATCAAAAAACCTGCGCAGGCGCCGATTCCGTCCGCCACAGCATGCCCGCTCACCGCGCCCGACGACCGTCTCGCCCGCGGCCCGGCGACCCGTCGCTCCGCATCGAAGCATTCATTTTCATTACGCCGATATTTACGTTTCTCCTCCCGAAAAACACCCGTCGGCCCCCCATCCGTAAGTCCTCCCATTACATTCAGTAATTTAGATGCGAATCATTCTCGTTTACATTGACTTTCTCATTTGAGACTCCTACGATGCGCCGCGTTGCGCTCTTCTTCATGCCCTGGCCGATCGGTGCCGAGCGTCGGGACAGCGCCCGACAAGCAGGACTCCAAACCAATTAGAAGCAGGGATTTGATATGAAGGTTGTGTCGTTCCATGGAGACCGCGTCCGTACCGGGATGCGCCCCGCCGCCTGTGCGGCCGTCCTCGCATGCGCATCGTTCGCGAGCGGCGCCGCGTTCGCCGCCGCGTCGGTCGACGCGCAGCCCGAAGCGCCCGAGGCCGACCTCGCGATTCAGGCGAAGCCGACCGACATGTGGACCGGCATCTGGACGCGCCAGAGCCTGCTCGGCGACATGGGCGGCATCCGCCCGTGGCTCGGCAAGTACGGCGCGACGCTGCAGATCACCGAAACCAGCGAATACCTCGCGAACCTGCGCGGCGGCCTGAACCGCGGCGGCACGTACGACGGGCTGACGACCGCGACGCTGACGGTCGATACGCAGAAGGCGATCGGCCTGCCCGGCGGCACCTTCAACGTCAGCGCGCTGCAGATCCACGGCAGCAACCTGAGTGCGCGCAATCTCGGCACGCTCAACACCGCGAGCGGCATCGAGGCGCAGGACACGACACGTCTTTGGGAGCTCTGGTACCAGCAGTCGTTCCTCGACAAGCGCGTCGACGTGAAGATCGGCCAGCAGAGCCTCGACCAGGAATTCATGGTCAGCACGTATGCGAACACGTTCGTCAACACGATGTTCGGCTGGCCCGCGCTGCCGTCGTACGATCTGCCGAACGGCGGCCCCGCCTATCCGCTCGCCGGCCTCGGCGTGCGCGTGCGCGCACAGATCACGCCGAAGCTCACCGCGCTCGCGGGCGTGTTCGACGGCGATCCGCTCGGTAACAACCCCGGCAACCTGAGTGGCACGAACTTCAACCTGCACAACGGCACGCTCTATATCGGCGAGCTGCAATACGCGCTGAACCAGCCGTCCGACGGCGAGATGGACACCGGCCACTCGAACGGGCTGCCGGGCACCTACAAGATCGGCGTCTGGTATCACAACGGCCGCTTCGCGGACCAGAGCATCGGCACCGACGGGCTGTCGCTCGCCGATCCCGCTTCGAACGGCAATGCGCAGCAGCATCACGGCGACTACAGCTTCTATGCGGTGGCCGACCAGATGATCTGGCGGCCCGACCCGACCGGCGCGAAAAGCCTCGGCGTGTTCGCACGCGTGATGGGCGCGCCGGGCGACCGCAACCTCGTGAGCTTCGCGGCGAACGCGGGCGTCGTGCTGAAGGCGCCGTTCGACGGCCGCGACAACGACAGCGTCGGCCTCGCCGTCACGTACATCCAGGTCGGCAGCCACGTGACCGACCTCGACCAGGCCGCGCGGACGTTCGCGGCCGGCCCGTACGGCGTGCGCACTCGCGAGACGACCGTCGAGGCGACCTACCAGTACCAGGTCAACCCGTGGTGGGTGATCGCGGCCGATGCGCAGTACACGTTCAACGCCGGCGCGGGCCAGAACCCGAGCGATGCGACCCAGCCGCTACGCAACACGTTCGTGCTCGGCGCACGCACGACGATCACGTTCTGAGCGCCGCACGCGCACCCGTCGCCCAACGCCACCCCGTTTTCGCGCGCCGCCGGCGCGGCGCGCCCCCCAGGAGATCCCGATGATTCAATCCGCCCCGCTTCGCCGCCTCGCGACGGGCGCGCTGGCCGCCGTCGCGCTGACGGCCGCCGCCGGCGCGTTCGCCGAGCCGCAAGGCTTCCTCGAGACGCTGCATCGTCACACGTTGCTCGTCAACACGGTGCCCGACAACGGCGACCAGAACCCGTATGCGATCGCGGTCGCGCCGGTGTCGGCCGGCACGATCCAGGCAGGCGACGTGCTCGTCGACAACTTCAACAACGCGGCAAACCTGCAGGGCACCGGCAGCACGATCGTCAACTACCGCCCGTCGACCAGGCAGCTGAGCCTGTTCGCATCGATCCCGCGCGACCTGAAGGCATGCCCCGGCGGCGTCGGCCTGTCGACCGCGATGACGATGCTGAAGTCGGGCTGGGTGATCGTCGGCAGCACGCCGAGCAACGACGGCACGACGTCGACGAAGGGCGCCGGCTGCCTGATCGTGCTCGATCCGCAAGGCAAGATCGCGTCGACGTGGTCGAGCACGAACATCAACGACCCGTGGGGCAACATGGCCGTGGTCGACCGCGGCGACAGCGCGACGCTGTTCGTCAGCATGGCCGGCTTCGGCGTCGGCGGCGCGGACGGCAACCCGCCCGTCTACAAGCAGGCGACCGTGCTGCGTCTGGACCTCGACGTGCCGGCCGGCAAGCCGCCCGTCATCAAGCAGGAAACGGTCGTCGTGAGCGGTCTCGGCGCGCAGGCCGACAAGGGTGTGTTCCTGGTCGGCCCGACCGGCCTCGCGCTGTCTGGCGACCAGAAGAAGCTGTACGTCTCCGATGCGATCGGCAACCGCATCGTCGAAATCGACGATCCGCTCACGCGCGACACGAGCGCGGGCGTCGGCCGCCAGGTCACGGCCGACGGCTTCCTGCGCCGCCCGCTCGCGCTCGCGACCGCGCCGAACGGCCATCTGCTCGCGACCAACGCGCAGAACGGCCAGGTCGTCGAGATCGACCCGGTTGCCGGCAAGCAGCTCTATGCGCGCTGGATCGATACCGACAAGGCGCAATCGCCGCCCGGCAACGGCGACCTGTTCGGGATCGCGATGACGCCGGCCGGCGACGGCTTCTATTACGTCCAGGACGACGTCAACACGCTGATGCTCGCGAAGTAACGGAACCGACCATGGCAGACGATCTGAATCCGCCGCCGCGCCCCGCGCGCCGCGGCTTCCTGAAGGCCGGCGGCGCCGCGGTGGCCGCAGGTCTCGCGGCGAGCACGATGCCGGCCGCCCGCGCGGCCGATGCGGCGCCCGCTGCGGCACCGGACGCGCACGCGCACGACGACGACATCGAGCCGTTCTACGGCAAGCACCAGGGCGGCATCACGACGCCGCAGCAGCGCAACGCGTACTTCGCCGCGCTCGACCTCACGACGACCAAGCGCGCGGACGTGATCGCGCTGCTGAAGACATGGACCGACGCGGCCGCGCGCCTGACGCGCGGCGACACCGCGCAGCCGCTGCCGGCAACCGGCGGCGACGACGTCGCGCCGGCCGACTCGGGCGACGCGCTCGGCATCGGCGCGTCGCGGCTGACGATCACGTTCGGCTTCGGGCCCGGCCTGTTCGCGGTCGCGGGCAAGGACCGCTACGGCCTCGCGAAGCAGCGCCCGGCCGCGCTCGTCGACCTGCCACGCTTCAACGGCGACCAGCTGATCCCGGAGAAGACCGGCGGCGACCTGTTCATCCAGGCGTGCGCGAACGACGCGCAGGTCGCGTTCCACGCGGTGCGCCAGCTCGTGCGCCTCGGCGGCAACGCCGTGCAGATGCGCTGGGGCCAGGCCGGCTTCACGTCCGGCAAGCCGGGCGAGACGCCGCGCAACCTGATGGGCTTCAAGGACGGCACGATGAACCCGTCGCGCGACGATCCGGCCGCGATGAACGCATTCGTGTGGGCCGGCAACGAAGGCCCGGCGTGGATGAACGGCGGCACCTACACGGTCGTGCGCCGCATCCGCATCACGCTCGAACACTGGGACAACACCGAGCTCGGCTTCCAGGAGCAGGTGTTCGGCCGCAAGAAGTACAGCGGCGCACCGATTGGCGGCAAGCAGGAGTTCGAGGCACTCGACCTCGATGCGGTCGACAAGGACGGCAATCCGGTGATCCCCGACAACGCGCATGCGCGTCTCGCGTCGCCGCAGGTGAACAACGGCGCGCAGATCCTGCGTCGCGCGTATTCGTACAACGACAGCGCGAACTTCTACATCGAGCGCTGGCCGCCGTGGCGCCAGCAGACCGAGTACGACGCGGGGTTGATGTTCGTCGCGCACCAGCGCGACCCGCGCAAGGGCTTCATCCCGATCAACGAGAAGCTCGCGAAGCTGGACATCATGAACCAGTTCACCACGCACGTCGGCAGCGCGATCTTCGCGTGCCCGCCGGGCGCGCAACCCGGTTCGTACATCGGCGCCGCGCTGTTCGAAGCGTAACGGCATCGCGACGCCGCGCACCTCTTTCCCCGGCCCGCCCGGATGCACCTCACGACGACGACATGAACACTTTTCCCGTTAGCCGCCCGCTGCGGCACCTGATCGCCGCGGCCGCCGCCGCGCTGATGCTGACCGGCGCGCTGCACGCCACGCGCGCGCATGCCGCGACGCTTACGCTGTACAACGCGCAGCACGAGCAGGTCGTCAACCAGCTCGTCAAGGACTTCGAAGCACAGAGCGGCATCACCGTGAAGGTGCGCTCGGGCGAAGGCCCCGCGCTCGCCGCGCAGATCGTCGCGGAAGGCGACCGCACGCCGGCCGACGTGTACTTCACCGAGAACTCGCCGGAGCTCGTGCTGCTCGACCGCAAGGGCCTGCTCGCGAAGACCGACGGCGCCGCGCTGCAGGCGGTGCCCGCGCGCTTCAACCCGGCCGACGGCAACTGGGTCGGCGTGCTCGCACGCGAGAACGTGCTCGTCTACAACACCGCGAAGCTCCAGCCGCAACAACTGCCCGCGTCGCTGCTCGATCTCGCGAAGCCGGAATGGAAAGGCAAGGTCGGCGTCGCGCCGAGCGATGCGGACTTCCTGCCGCTCGTGAGCGCGGTGCTCGCGCTGCACGGCGAGGCCGCGACGCTGCAATGGCTGAAGGGCCTGAAGGCCAACGCGCAGGTCTTCGACGACGACGAAGGCGTGACGGCGGCCGTCAACCGCGGCGGCGTGCTGACCGGCATCATCAACAACTACTACTGGGACCGCCTGCACGCGGAGCTTGGCGACAAGTCGACGAAAAGCGCGATCCATCACTTCGGCAACCATGACGTCGGCGCAGCCGTGAACGTGTCGGGCGCCGCGGTGATGAAGGCGTCGAAGCACCAGGCCGACGCGCAGAAGTTCGTCGCCTATCTCGTCAGCGAGCGCGCGCAGAAGCTGATGGCGAACGGCCACATCAGCTTCGAATATCCGCTGCACCCGGGCGTCGCCCCCGATCCGATCCTGAAGCCGTTCGACGAACTGAGCCCGCCGGCGCTGACGTTCGAACAGCTCGGCGACGACAGCCAGGCCGGCAAGCTGTTGCGCCAGGCCGGCCTGCTCTGAGCATGAGCGACGCCGTGTCCCGCACGGCGACGAGCGCGCCCGACGGCGAACGCACCGCGACGCGGCGGCGAGCGTCACGCGCGCTCGTCGCCGCGGCCGCGTGCGGGCCGCTCGCGATCCTGCTGCCGCTCGGCTTCACGCTGTACCGTGCGGCCACCTTCGGCGTAGACGATGCGATCGAGCTGCTGTGGCGCCCGCTCGTCGGCGAACTGCTGGTCAACACGCTGTCGATCACGCTCGCCGCGACGCTCGCGTGCACGCTGCTCGGCACCGCGGTCGCGTGGTTCATCGAGCGCACCGACCTGCCCGCGCGGCCGCTGTGGACCGCGCTCGCCGCCGCCCCGCTCGCGGTGCCGCCGTTCATCACGAGCTATGCGTGGGTGTCGCTGAGCCTCGACCTGCAGGATTTCCTCGGCGCGCTGATCGTACTGACTTCCGCGTACTTCCCGCTCGTCTACCTGCCGGTGGCCGCCGCGCTGCGCGAGCTCGATCCCGCGCTAGAGGAAAGCGCACGCACGCTCGGCTGCTCGCCGTGGCACACGTTCTTTCGCGTCGTGCTGCCGCAGCTGCGCCCCGCGCTGTGCGGCGGGATGCTGCTCGTCGCGCTCGGCGTGCTGTCCGAGTTCGGCGCATTTCAGTTGCTGCGCTTTCGCACGTTCACGACCGAGATCTACGCCGAATACCGCACCGCGTTCGACGGCGGCGGCGCATCGCTGCTCGGCTGCGTGCTGATCGCGCTGTGCCTGCTGTGTCTCGCGATCGAGGCGCGCGCTCGCGGCCATGCGCGCTACGGCCATACGCACCGCGCCGCGCGCCGCGTCGCGATGCGTTATCCGCTCGGCACGCTGCGCGGCCCTGTCGCCGTCGCGTTCGCCGCGCTCGCGGCCGCAACGCTCGGCGTGCCGCTCGCGATGATCGGCTACTGGCTCACGCAACAGGGCGCGGCCGCCGTCACGCCGGCCGACGTGTCGCCCGAACTGCTGTGGCAAGCCACGCTCGCTTCAGGCGGCTACGGCCTCGCGGCGGCGGCCGTCACGACGCTGCTCGCGCTGCCGCTCGCGTTCCTGCTGGTCCGTCACCCGGGCCGCGTCGCGACGTTCCTCGAACGCACCGCGATGACCGTGCAGGGCGTGCCGGGCATCGTCGTCGCGCTCGCGATCGTGTCGATCACCGTGCGGCTGCTGCAGCCGCTCTACCAGAGCGCGCCGGCGCTCGTCGCCGCGTACGCGATCCTGTTCCTGCCGCTCGCGGTGGTGAGCGTGCGCGCGGCGCTGTCGCACGTGCAGGTCCGGCTCGAGGAAACCGCCCGCTCGCTCGGCCTCGGCTGGCGCGCGACACTCGTGCGCGTGGTGCTGCCGCTCGCGGCGCCCGGCCTCGGCGCGGCCGCGACGATGGTGTTCATCTCGGTCGTGACGGAACTCAACGCGACGCTGCTGCTGTCGCCGATCGGTACGCGCACGCTCGCGACGCAGGTGTGGAGCGATACGGCAACACTCGCGTTCGCGGCCGCGGCGCCGTATGCGGCGCTGCTCGTTGCGCTGTCGCTCGGCGCGTCGGGCCTGCTGTTCCTGTTGCTCGGCCGCGCGTCGGTGCGCGACTGAGCGTCGCCTTTTTTCCCGGAACCGCCCATGAGCGAACTACGCATCCACGGCCTGTCCAAATCGTTCGGATCGCATACCGTCCTGCACGACATCGACCTCACGGTGCGGCGCGGCTCGCGCCTCGCGCTGCTCGGCCCGTCCGGCAGCGGCAAGACCACGCTGCTGCGCGTGCTGTGCGGCTTCGAGCGCGCCGAGCGCGGCATCGTCGAGATCGACGGGCGCCGCGTGGCCGCGCCCGACGTGCACCTGCCGCCCGAACGGCGCCGGATCGGCTACGTTCCGCAGGAAGGCGCGCTGTTTCCGCACCTGTCGGTAGCCGACAACATCGCGTTCGGGCTGCCGCGCGCGGCGCGGCGGCGCCATCATCGCGTCGACGAACTGCTCGAGATGGTCGGGCTGCCCGCGTCGTACGCGACCCGCGCACCGCAGCAGCTGTCCGGCGGCCAGCAGCAGCGCGTGGCACTCGCGCGTGCGCTTGCGCCCGAGCCGTCGCTCGTGATCCTCGACGAACCGTTCTCCGCGCTCGACACGTCGCTGCGCCACGAAACGCGCAGCGCGGTGGCCGACGCACTCGCCGCGGCCGGCGCGACGTCGGTGCTCGTCACGCACGACCAGCCCGAGGCGATGACGCTCGGCGACGAAGTGGCGGTGATGTGGCAAGGCAGGCTCGTGCAGACGGCCGCGCCGCAGACGCTGTACCGGCAGCCCGTCACGCGCGACGTCGCATCGTTCGTCGGGCAGGCCGTGCTGCTCGCGGGCCACGTACGCGATGCGCGCATCGCCTGTGCGCTCGGCGAGTTGCCGCTCGTCGCGCCGCTGCCCGACGGGCCGGCCGACGCGATGCTGCGTCCGGAGCAAATCGGCATCATGCCGGTCACGCAGGTCGACGCGGCACGCGGCCATACGGCGCGCGTCGAAGCCGCGCGGTTCGCGGGCCAGGATGCCGACGTGCTCGCGCGCCTCGATGCCGATCGCGACGTGCTCGTGCGGATCCGCGTGCCGGGACACCGGTGCCCGGCCGTCGGCGAACGCGTCGCGCTGGCCGTGGACGGCGCGGTGATGGCGTACGCGCGCTGAGCGGCGCGGACCGTCGTCACGCATCGCTATAAGTCACTACGCATCGGCGCAGCCCGCGCCCGACAGCGGCCGGAAGGTCCGGCCATCCGTCTCGACGGCCGCAGCCAGCAAGCGCGCGAGCCCCTTCGCGCCTTCGCGCATCACGACGTCGTGATTCCAGCGGAATAGCGGGCGCGCGAGCGGCTCGAGCCAGTTCATCCAGCGCACCTGCGTGCGGATGTGCCAGTCGTAGCGCACGACGGTGCGCGCGCCGTCGCAGGCGAACGACCAGCGTCCGTCGCCTTCGATCGCGCCGCTCGCGCGGCCTTCGAGCGCATGCAGCCGCTCGACGCGCCGCACGCGCATGTCGAAGGTCAGCCGGTACGGCAACGCGCCCTTCCACGTGTACCGATGCAATGCGCCGACGCCGCGCGCGTCGCCATGCTCGATCTCGACGGTGCGGATGGCGCCCTTCCACCAGTCGGGCCAGCGGTCGACCTGGTAGATCGCCTCCCAGACCGCCGCGAGCGGGGCGTCCACGCGCCACGTCGTCGAGAATCGGTATTCCGCCATGCAGCCTCCGGCATGTCCATCAGGAGAACGGATCAGTGGATCGATCAGGGCGTGAAGAAGCGCTCGGGAAACGCAACGTCGATTTCCACGTCGTCGAGCGTCACGGTTTCGAGCGGCACGTCGTCATCGCCGGAGAAGCTGACGACCTTCAGCGGAAATCCGTCCTCCGCGTCCAGCCACAGCCGGTAGCGATGCACGCCGTCGACCACGTGCGCGTGCGCACCGGTGACCGACACACGCAACGCCGTCCGGCCGCCGACGGCTTCCTCGCCCTCGGTCACGGTCGCGCCGCCCTGCTGCAGCGCATGCACGTTGCGCAGCAGTTCGCCGACGTCCGACCGGTCGACACGGTGGCCGCTGCGATCGCGCACGAGCGGATTGGACGGCGACAGCGTCAGCGCGGGCGGCGCGTGCGCGCCGAACGGGCGCAGCCGCACCTTGCCGTCGCCGGGGTCGTACGCGAGCACCGCGCCGTGATGCGGCGACACGAAATCCATCCGGACGAAGCCCGGTTTCAGGTAGGCGTAGCGGATTTCGGTGTGCTCGCCGCTGCGCGCCGACGAGCGGATCGTCGCGCGGTACGAGCGGACTTGGTTGAAATGCGCCTGGGCGACGGTCACGGGGTCGGCTGTCATGCTCGCTCCTATCAGGCTCGCGGCCAGCAACGCGGCGATCACGGCGCCGCCTCGACATCGAGCGCGCCTTCCATCCCGCGCTCGCGATGGCTCCTGAAAAACAGCAGCCGATGCGTGCAATAGTAGGCGAACCGGCCCGGTTGCGCCGGCGTGAAGCGGAACGTCTTCGGCGTCGTGCCGAGCTCGGTACGCACCGCGATGCCGGCCTGCGGCGGCGCATCGATCTCGAAGCTGTGCGGCACGACACCGGGTTCGGCCGACACGGTTAGCTCGACCGGCACGTGCGCACGCACGATCACATGGTTCGGCCGGAAGAAATAGCTGCCGCCGACGATGGCGACCCGCTGCACGCCGTCGGCGTCGACCGGCACGCGCACCGGCGCCTCGCCTTCCGCCCGCGCGACGGTCGCGGCCGCCGCGAGCGCCACCTGCACGAGCACCTTCGTCATCGTCGTCTTCATCGCCTGGGCTCCCTGCCGGCGTCGCGCGTCAGCTCTTCCACGCGTCGGTCGAGCCGCCGAGCGCGCCGCACGCCTCGATCGCGAGCTCGCGCAGGCGCCGTTCGTCGCCGCGGCCGGACAACGCGTAGCCGATGCCGCGATCCGACCAGAAATACGTGTAGCGGCCGTCGGCCGACATCGACTGCGGCGCGAGATGCCGCGCATCGTAGGCGGTCATGTACAGCGTCACGCGCGCGCCGTCCGCGCGCTGGTACATGAACTGCGCGGCCGGCCCGCCATCGCCGGGGAGCAACCGGCCGCCCAGCAGCACGTAACCGTATTCGTCGAGCGACGGTGCGCGCACGGACCGCCCGACGCGCGCCGACAACCACGCGGCAAGCTGCGCGGGATCGCCCGCGCCGACCTCGACCGGATGCTCGCGATCGGCTGCGTACACCGCATACGCGACATCGGCGCGCGCGGCGAACGCCGGATCGCTGCCGAATGCCGTCCAGCCCGCATGCAGCGCCACGCCGATCAGCAACCCGGCCGCCAGCCCGGCGCACGCGTACGCGAATGCACGACCGCGCGGCGCTCGGCGCTGCACGAACAGCGCGGGCACCGCACTCGGCAGCGGGAACAGCGCTTTCAGCGCGTCGCGCTGCGCGCGGTAATGCGCGAATCGTTCGGCCTCCTCCGGATCGGAGCGCAGGCGCTCGAGCATCTCGCGCTGCTCGTGCCCGGACAGCTCGCCGTCCAGCAATGCGGACAGCAGCTGCGCCGACGCGTCGTCGTCCCGCTCGTTCGAAGGCTTGTGCGGATCGTCCATCATGTTTTCCCGATCACCCGTAACGCGGCCGTGCCGTGCGCCGACGGCTCGTCCGACAGCAGTGCGCGCATCTGCGCGCGCGCCCGCGCGAGCCGCGACATCACCGTGCCCACCGGTACGCCGAGCACCTGTGCGGCATCGCGATAGCTCAACTCTTCAAGCGCGACCAGCAGCAACACCTCACGCTGTTCGACCGGCAGCCGGTACAGCGCGCGCTGCACGTCGCGGAGCACCAGCCCGCCGATCTCGCCGGCCGGCGCGGCCATCGTCTGCCAGGGTGCGGTGGCGTCGTCGACCGCGATCTCGTGCCGCGCGCGCAACTGGTCGATGAAACGGTGCCGCAACAACGTCAGCAGCCACGCGCGCAGGTTGCCGCCATCGCGCGGCGGCCGGTTCAGCGCACGCTCGAGCGTGTCCTGCACGAGATCGTCCGCCCACGCGCGGTCGCCCGTCAGCGCACGCGCATAGCGCGTGAGATGCGGCAGCCACACCAGCAGATCCGATTCGTAGCTCATCAGGAAGCCTTGCGCATCAGCGTCGCCGCGCGGTCACGGGCGCGCGACGTGCCACATGCCGCCGATCCCGTCGCCGCCCGCATCGCCAGCCTTGCGGTCCATCTTCCAGCGATACAGCGGGCGCCCGCGGTACGCCCATTGCTTCTTGCCGTCGTCGCGCGCGACGAGGCTCAGTGCGCCCGATGCCTTGTCGTACGCGTCCGCGATCGCGGGCGGCCAGTTCGCCGCGCATGCGCTGTCGCACGCGCTCTTGCCCGGCGCGTCGCGATCGAACACGTAAAGCGTCATGTGCGCCTCGTCGACCAGTTTCCCGTCGCCGACCTGCGGCGGTTCCGCGGCCGCCGGCCGCACGATCGCCGCCGTCAGCGCGGCGGCAAAGAGTATCCGTTTCATTCCCGTTCTCCTTGGCAGGACCTCATGGCACACACCGCCGGACGGGACGATCGGTTTCGTTACAACCATTATCCCGCCGGCCGGCCGTGCCGGAACTCGGTAGGTAAACGGACGGCGGGAACCGGTTATTCCATGCTGCGCCGCAACGGTCGGCGGCGGTCATTCATGCGACGAAAGGCAGCGGGAGACCCGAAAGGACAACGCGGCATGACATCGCTGTCATGCCGCGTTGCGCGACCCGGATGGCACGATCGTCGCGCACGGCGGCCGATGCGGCGCCGCCGTGCGGGGCCGGCCGGTTACTTCGGCAGTGCGCCGGTCAGCGACTGGAGCAGCGTCGTCACCGGTGCGAGCGGGTTGTTCGGCGAGCCGTTGCCCGAATGCGGCGTCACCGACAGGCTCGGCGCGGAACCGAGCGCCGTACCCACCGACGTGCCGACCGCATTGACGACCGTCGCCGTCGAGTTGGCACCCGTCGTCAGCAGCGAGCCGACTGCGCCCGCCGTGCCGCCGGCCGCGTTCGCGCCCGCGCCGAGCAGGCTGCCGCCTGCCGCTGCCGTCGAACCGGCCGCGCCCGACAGCGCACCGGCCGCCTGGCCGAGTGCCGCCGGACCGCTCGCGAGTGCGCCCGTTACCGAACCGAGTGCACCGGTCAGTGCGCCGGCCGGGTTGCTGCCGCCCGTCAGGCCGTTCACGAGGTTCGTGATCGGTGCGATCGGGCTGTTGCCCGCCGCGCCCGACAGCGCGCCGACGACCTGGTTCACGACGCCTTGCACCGGCGCCAGCGGATTCGAGCCGCCGAGGTTGCCGAGCGCGCCCGTCGCCGAGTTCAGCGCGCCCGTCAGTGCACCGGCCGGATTGCCGCTGCCGAGCGTGCCGACGACCTGGTTGACGACACCTTGCACCGGCGCCAGCGGATTCGAGCCGCCCAGTGCGCCGAGCGCGCCTGCAACCGAGCCGACCGCGTTGCCGAGTGCGCCCGTGGCCGCGCCGACCGCGTTGCTCAACGTGCCGGCCGGGTTGCTGCCGCCGAGCGTGCCGACGACCTGGTTGACGACACCCTGCACCGGCGCCAGCGGGTTCGAGCCGCCGAGGTTGCCGAGCGCACCCGTCACCGAGTTCAGCGCGTTCGTCAGTTCACCGGCCGGATTGCCGTTGCCGAGCGTGCCCGCGAGCTGCGTGACGACGCCTTGCACCGGCGCCAGCGGGCTCCCTGCGCCGCCGAGGTTGCCGAGCGAGCCCGTGATCGTGTTGACCGCGTTGCTCAGCGCGCCGGTCGGGTTGCCGCTGCCGAGCGTACCCGTGACCTGGTTGACGATGTTCTGGATCGGCGTGATCGGGTTCGAACCGCCGCCGAGGCCGCCCAGTGCACCCGTGACCGTGCCGAGTGCGCCGGTCAGTGCGCCCGCCGGGTTGCCGCCGCCGAGCGCACCCGTTACCTGGTTCACGACGCCCTGGACCGGTGCCAGCGGGTTCGAGCCGCCGCCGAGGCCACCCAGTGCGCCCGTCACCGTCCCGAGTGCGCCTGTCAGCGCGCCTGCCGGGTTGCCGCCGCCGAGCGCACCCGTTACCTGGTTCACGACACCTTGCACCGGTGCTAGCGGGTTCGAGCCACCACTGATACCGCCCAACGTGCCCGTCACCTGATTCACAACGCCTTGCACCGGTGCCAGCGGGTTCGAGCCGCCACCGAGGCCACCCAGTGCGCCCGTGACCGTGCCGAGTGCGCCGGTCAGTGCGCCGGCCGGATTGCCGCCGCCGAGCGTGCCCGTCACCTGATTCACGACGCCTTGCACCGGCGCCAGCGGGTTCGAACCGCCGCCGATACCGCCCAGCGCACCCGTCACCGTGCCAAGTGCGCCGGTCAGCGCGCCTGTCGGGTTGCCGCTGCCGAGCGCGCCTGTGACACCATTCACGACACCTTGCACCGGTGCCAGCGGGTTCGAACCGCCACCAATACCGCCCAGCGCACCCGTCACCGTGCCAAGTGCGCCGGTCAGCGCGCCTGTCGGGTTGCCGCTGCCGAGCGCGCCCGTTACTTGGTTCACGACACCCTGCACCGGTGCCAGCGGGTTCGAACCGCCACCAATACCGCCCAGCGCACCCGTCACCGTGCCAAGTGCGCCGGTCAGCGCGCCTGTCGGGTTGCCGCTGCCGAGCGCGCCCGTTACTTGGTTCACGACACCCTGCACCGGTGCCAACGGATTCGAGCCGCCGCCGATACCGCCTAGTGCGCCCGTGACCGTGCCGAGTGCGCCCGTCAGTGCGCCTGCCGGATTGCCGCCGCCGAGCGCACCCGTCACCTGATTCACCACGCCTTGAACCGGCGCCAGCGGATTCGATCCACCTCCGATACCGCCCAGAGCGCCCGTTGCGGTGCCGAGCGCATTGCTCAGCGCGCCGGTCGCCGTATTGAGCGCACCCGTCAGTGCACCGGCCGGATTGCCGCCGCCGAGCGCACCCGTCACCTGATTCACCACACCCTGCACCGGTGCCAGCGGATTCGATCCACCGCCGACATTACCCAGTGCGCCCGTCACGGTGCCAACCGCATTGCTCAGCGTCCCCGTCGCCGTATTCAGCGCACCGGTCAACGCACCTGCCGGGTTGCCGCCGTTCAGCGCACCCGTCACCTGGTTCAACACACCCTGGACCGGTGCGAGCGGCTGCACCGTACCGCCGCCACCACCCAGTGCGCCCGTCACCGCCCCCACGGCACCCGACAGCACTTGTCCCGGATCGCCGAGCGACGTCTGGATCGCACCCGACCCGCCCGCCGTCACGGTGACCGAGCCCAGCGGCGACGTCCCCGTGGCGACCAGCCCGACCGACACGCTGTTCGTCGGCGGGTTGACGATCACTTGCGGGATCGGCAGCGAATCGAGGGCGCCCGCCATCGCGGAACCCGAAGCCAGTACCCCGAACACCGTCGCGACCGACAGCGCCACGCCCGTCAATTTAAAATTTTGTCCCATCGTTATTTTCCCCATCTCGGTTGGCACTACGTTGATAAAGCATGGGGACGGATTGCACGAAGCGTGCCAATTCAAAAAACGGATTGATTTGTCTGTCGATTTTTCTGCAATAACGATTTTTTAATCGATTTCAGACGAAATTCACGGGTTGCGACGGGTTGACCTGCCTCAATCGTCTGACGAAAAAGGCCCGCGGAGCATGGATGTAACGTAACGTTTGCGAGCCCCGTAGTAACGTGTTCCGGTACATTCCACGTAACGCCGGAAAGCCCTGTCGCGATGGTGCCCCATACCGTCATGGCCGGCTGCCCATTACGCTTTTCAGCAATATGAAAATGCATTGATAAATCGCGGATTTACTGATTTTCTTTATTTTGCGATTATCTTTCTTGCCGATTACGCAGACCATTTCCGGTCGCGTGGCTTTCGATTATCCGGATAGCAAAATGAAATACTGTGAATGCCGTCAAGCGATCGGCATACAGGCGGCAACGCGAGGCGACGGCAATCGCCGCCTCGCATTGCCGGTCAGCCGAAGCGCGCGGGCCGGTACGGATGGGGATCGATATAGGTCGGCGCACCCGTCATCATTTCGGCGAGCAGGCGCCCGGTCGCGGGGCCGAGCGTGAGCCCGTGGTGGGCATGGCCGAACGCGAACCACAGATGGCGATGGCGCGGCGCGGGCCCGATCACCGGACGCATGTCGGGCGTGCACGGCCGCATCCCGAGCCACGGCTCGGGGTCGAGCCGCTCGCCGATGCCGAACGCGTCGCGCGCCAGCGGTTCGGCGCGCGCGAGCTGCACGCCGGTCGGCGGCGCGCCGCGCGGCGCGATCTCGACGCCCGTCGTGAGCCGCAGGCGGCCGCCCTCCATCGGCGCGACGACGAAGCCTTCCTCGGTATCGCAGACAGGCACGCTCAGCGGCGCGCGCGTCGGCCGGTAATGCATGTGGTAGCCGCGCTTCGCGCGCAGCGGAATGCGGTAGCCGAGCGGCGCGAACACGCGCTCGGACCACGGCCCGAGCGCGACCACGGCCGAACGTGCCGAAATCGGCCCGTGTTCGGACCCGACCTGCCAGCCGCCGTCCACCTGCACGAGCGTCTTCGCATCGCCGCACGCGAACGTGCCGCCGTCGCGCTCGAACAGCCGCGCGTAGGCCTTGGTCAGCCCGCCCGGGCTCGACACGGTCTTCGGGTCCTGCCAGTGGAAGGCACCGCAGAATGCGTCGCCGATGCCGGGCTCGCGATCGCGCAGCGCACGCGCGTCGAGCACGGCCATCCGCAGCCCGTGCGCGGCGGCCACGCGCTGCTGCGTGCGGGCTTCCGCGTCGAACAGCGCGGGCGAACGGAACGCCTCGATCCACCCGCCGTCGTGCACGAGCGGCTGGGCGTCGGTACGCGCGAGCAGCGCGTCGTGTTCGACGACGCTCGCCGCGACGAGCGGCAGCAGGTCGCGCGCGGCGACGGCGAGCCGCTGCGGCGACGATTCGCGCCAGAACCGCGCAAGCCAGCCGGCATACGCGGGCAGCGCGCGGTAATCCCAGTACAGATCGACCGAGCGGTTGCGCGCGTAGCGCAGCAGCGTGCCGAGCCGGCGCGGAAACGCGTACGGCACGACCGACGAGCGCTCGATCAGCCCGGCATTGCCGTGGCTGGTTTCCTCGCCGGGCGCGCGCCGGTCGACGAGTGCGACGCGCAGCCCGCGATCCTGCAGGTGCAGCGCCGACGACACGCCGACGATGCCGGCCCCCAGAACGATGACGTCGAAATCCATGGTTCCCCGTCCTGCGTCGAGATTCGATGCGCCGCGCGCCGACCCCGCGGCCGGCGCGCGGCGGCGCTTACTTCGCGATGATGTCGCGCTTGAAGTACTTCTGCGACAGCGCGCTCAGCGTGCCGTCCTTCTTCAGTGCATCGAGCGCGCCGACGATCTTCGCCTGCAGCGCCTTGTCGTTCTTGCGCATCCCGAAGCCCGTGCCTTCGCCGAGCGTCGTCGGATCCTTCAGCGCGTCGCCGACGATCTGGTAGTCGCGGCCGGGCGGCTTGTCGAGGAACCCGTCCTGCGCGGTCTGTGCTTCCTGCACGGCCGCGTCGAGCCGCCCCGCGACGAGATCGGTGTAGATCTGGTCCTGATCCTGGTACGACACGACGTCCACGCCCGCATTGGCCCAGTGCGCCTTCAGGAAATCCTCCTGCGACGAACCCTGCAGCACGCCGACGTGCTTGCCGCGCAGGCTCGCGACGTCGGGCCGCAGCGGCGAGCCGTGCTTCGCGACCATCACGATCGGCACCACGTAGATCGCCGGCGTGAAGTCGATGCTCTGCTTGCGCTTCGCGGTGATGTTCATCGCCGAATTGATCGCGTCGAACTTGCGCGCCTGCAACGCCGGGATCAACCCGTCGAACGCATTCTCGACCCACACGCATTTCATGTTCAGCTTCGCGCACACCGCGTTGCCGACATCGACGTCGAAACCCTGCAACTGGCCGGCCGGCGTCTTGCTCTCGAACGGCGGATAGGCGGCTTCGATGCCGAAGCGCAGCGTGGTCTGTTCCGCATGGGCCGTGACGGCCGCGCACGCGAGCGCCGCAGCGGCGCAAAGGGAAAGCTTCCAGTTCATGACGGTCCTTCTGTTCCGGATTGAGGCGAGGAAGATCTGTCGCACGACGCCGTCTGACAGGCGCCCGATCGGCATTCGATGCAGGCGGCCGCCGCCAGGCGACGTGCCGTGTACTGCAGGCGAAATATAGACTTAAAGTCTACTTTAGACTATAGGGGTTACGAGAATCGTGCGCTGTCGAGCCGGATCGAAATTTCTGCAGATCACGATATACATCGTTGATTTATCGACAATTTTCGTAAAAATTGCGACGACACCCGGTCTCGAAAAAGAAAAACTCTCCAGACCTCGTTTGTCTATATTAGACTTTTCGTCCATAACTAACATCGCCGGACGCCGTCTTTCGAGACAGTTCTGTCCGGCCCCGACCGGAGATGTCCTCATGACGCAAACCGTCCCGACCCTGCCGCTGACCGTCGACGAAGCCGCCGTGCGCGCGGCGCTGCCGTCGCTCGACGTGCTCGGCACGCTGCGCCGCATGTTCGCGTCGCTCGCAGCGGCGCGCGCGGTGCAGCCGCCGCAGACGCTCACGCTGTTTCCCGGCCAGGCCGGCGACTTCATCACGTATCTCGGCGCGCTCGCCGATGCGCAGGTGTTCGGCGCGAAACTGTCGCCGTACGTCGTGACGGGCGGCAAGCCCGACGGGAGACCAATCGTCACCGCATGGACCGCGCTGATGTCGATGCAGACCGGCCAGCCGCTGATGTGGTGCGACGCGGGGCTGCTGACGATCGAACGCACGGCCGGCACGACGGCGCTCGCGGTCGACTGCCTCGCGCCGCGCGATGCGCGCCGCCTGGCGATCGTCGGCGCGGGCACGGTCGGTCTCGCGCACCTGCGGCACACGGCGGCGCTGCGCGACTGGGAGACGATTCGCGTGTACTCGCCCGCGCTGGCCCGCGATGCCGCACAGCAGGCGAAGCTCGCCGAACTCGACCCGCGCGCCCGTGCGGCGGCGAGCGTCGAAGCCTGCGTGCGCGACGCGGACGTCGTGATGCTGTGCACGTCGTCGGGCACGCCCGTGCTCGGCGACGGGATGCTCACGCGCCCGGCGCTCGTCACGTCGATCAGCACGAACGTCGCGCGCGCGCACGAAATCCCGCCCGCGTGGCTGCCCGACATGGACGTCTACTGCGACTACCGCCACACGACGCCCGCCAGCGCCGGCGAGATGCAGATCGCGGCGGCCGACCACGGCTGGGAGGCCGGGCGGATCGTCGGCGACCTGCCCACGCTCGTCGCCGGCACCTGCGCGGCGCCGTCGCGCACGCGTCACGTGTTCTTCCGGTCGATCGGCCTCGGGCTGGAGGACATCGCGATCGCGCACGCGCTGTACACGCATCTGACGCGCGCATGAGCGGCACGCGCACGCGGGGCCGATACAATGGCGCAACCGCCGCGGCAGCCGAGCGCGGGCGCACGGGCATGCCGGCCACCGGTGCGCCCGCACGCCGGCCCGACGCGCCGCCCGGCCTCCGCCCACCCGAGATCGCGACACCGATGCGCAAGAAGCAATCCCCCGTCAAAGACCTGCTGCTCACCCGCTATGCGCCGATCGCCGACGGTATCGCCGCGCTGTTCTTCCCGTACGCGGAAGTCGTGATCCACGACCTGCACGACCAGACCGTGCTGTATCTCGCGAACAACCTGTCGAAGCGCGAGGTCGGCGACGATTCCGCGCTCGAGGAAATCGATCATTCCGCGCGCGAGCGCGTGATCGGCCCGTACGAGAAGCTGAACTGGGACGGCCGGCGGATGCGCTGCGTCAGCAACGTGCTGTTCGACGACGAAGGCCGCCCGGCCGGGATGATGTGCATCAACTTCAACATCGCGGTGTTCGACGAGGTCCGTACGACGCTCGACCTGTTCATCAAGGGCGCGGGCGTCGTCGCCCAGCCCGACGAGCTGTTCCGCGACGACTGGCAGGAGCGCATCAACACGTTCCTGCACGGCTGGCTGCGCGAGCGGCAGGTCGGGCTGAACGGGCTCACGCGCGAACACCGGCGCGAACTCGTCGAGGCGCTGTACGCGGAAGGCGCGTTCCGCGGCAAGAGCGCGGCGAACTACGTCGCGAACGTGCTCGGGATGGGGCGCGCGACCGTCTACAAGCACCTCAAGCACCTGAAGGAAACGCAGGGCGACGCGTAAGCGGCCGGTCGCGGCGACGGCCGGCACCGGTCATCGCTACCGCGCCGCGGTTTCCGTGCCTATGCTTCGTGATACGCCGGGCCGGGCCCCGCCGCACGGGCGCGGCCGCGCCGAAGCGCTGATGCATAAAATGATATAGTCCCGGTTACACTTTTTTGCCGCCCTGGACCGCCCATGACGACCGCTCCCGCCCCGACTGCCCGCCCGACCCTGACCGTCGCAATCTGGTCCGACCTGATCTGCCCGTGGTGCTGGATCGGCAAGCGCCGCTTCGACGAGGCGCTCGCCGCGTTCGCGCACGCCGACCGCGTCGACGTCGCGCTGCGCGCGTACCGGCTGATGCCCGGCCAGCCCGTCGAGCCGGTCGAGGCGATGCTCGCAGGCAAATACCGGATGTCGCCCGCGCAGGTCGACCAGATGCTGCGCCAGGTGACCGATGCGGCCGCGAGCGTCGGGCTGCGCTACGACCTGCCCGGCACGCTCGTCGGCGACACGCTCGACGGCCACCGGCTCGTGAAGCTCGCGGAAGCGACGGGCCGCGCGCACGCACTGACCGAACGGCTGTACCGCGCGTATTTCTGTGAACACGGCTCGCTGTTCGATCACGCGGAACTGACCGAATTCGCGGTCGAAGCCGGGCTCGAGCGCACGGCCGTCGAAGCCGTGTTGCGCAGCGATGCGTACCGCGACGAAGTCGAAGCCGACATCGCGCGCGCCGCGCAGATCGGCGGGCGCGGCGTGCCGCTGTTCGTGTTCGGCGGCCGCTACGCGGTGTCGGGCGCCCAGCCGGCCGACGCATTCGCGCAGGCGCTTGACCAGGCGTGGCGTGACGGCTTTGTCGAACTCGACGGCGCCGACGCCGCGGCCTGCGGCCCCGACGGCTGCGAACTGCCGGCGCGCTCGTAACGCCCGTCCACGCTTCCGGCGCCCCCGTCCGCGGGCGCGCGCCACTACGCGCCGCTCCTGCCACAAACCGGCAGGAAGCCCGCGTCCTCGACATCTACAATGCATCCTTCGAATAACCATCGGAAGGCTGCAGCCCCATGACCCACGGGATCCACGGCGAGAAGCGCTGGTATGCGCTGATCGTCCTCTGTCTCGGCGTGCTGATGATCGTGCTCGACAGCACGATCGTGAACGTTGCGCTGCCGTCGATCAGCACCGACCTCCACTTCACCGAAACGGCCCTCGTGTGGGTCGTCAACGCGTACCTGCTGACGTTCGGCGGCTGCCTGCTGCTCGGCGGCCGGCTCGGCGACCTGTACGGCCAGCGGCGCATGTTTCTCGCGGGCCTCGTCGTGTTCACGCTCGCGTCGCTCGCATGCGGCCTCGCGCAATCGCAGACGATGCTGATCGCCGCGCGCGCGGTGCAGGGGCTCGGCGGCGCGGTGGTGTCGGCCGTGTCGCTGTCGCTGATCATGAATCTCTTCACCGAACCCGGCGAGCGCGCACGCGCGATGGGCGTGTACGGCTTCGTGTGCGCGGGCGGCGGCAGCATCGGCGTGCTGCTCGGCGGGCTGCTGACGAGTTCGCTGTCGTGGCACTGGATCTTCCTCGTCAACCTGCCGATCGGCATCGCGGTCTATGCGATGAGCGCGGCGCTGCTGCCGCGCACGCGTGCGCCGGCCGGCACCGCGCGGCTCGACGTCGCGGGCGCGCTCACCGTGACCGCGTCGCTGATGCTGGCCGTCTACGGGATCGTCGGCGGCAACGAGGCCGGCTGGCTGTCGGCGCAGACGGTCGCGCTGATCGGCGCGGCCGCCGTGCTGCTCGCGCTGTTCATCGCGATCGAGGCGCGCACCGCGCATCCGCTGATGCCGCTCTCGCTGTTCGCCGCGCGCAATGTCGCGCTCGCGAACGTGATCGCCGTGCTGTGGGCGGCCGCGATGTTCGCGTGGTTCTTCCTGTCGGCGCTGTACATGCAGCGCGTGCTGCAATACGGGCCGCTGCAGGTCGGGCTCGCGTTCCTGCCGGCGAACCTGATCATGGCCGCATTCTCGCTCGGGCTGTCGGCGCGGATCGTGATGCGCTTCGGCATCCGCGGCCCGATCGCGGCCGGCCTGCTGATCGCCGCCTGCGGCCTCGCGCTGTTCTCCCGCGCGCCGGTCGACGGCGGCTTCGTGTGGCACGTGCTGCCCGGTATGACGCTGCTCGGCATCGGCGCCGGTATCGCGTTCAACCCGGTGCTGCTCGCCGCGATGAGCGACGTCGACCCGGCCGATTCGGGGCTGGCGTCGGGGATCGTCAACACCGCGTTCATGATGGGCGGCGCGCTCGGCCTCGCGGTGCTCGCGAGCCTCGCGACCGCCCGCACCGATGCGCTCGCGGCAGCGCAGGCCGCGCCGCTCGCCGCGCTGAACGGCGGCTACCACGCGGCATTCGCGTTCGGCGCGGTTTTCGCCGCCGTGGCCGCGCTGATCGGCCTCGCATTGCGCATCCGGCGGCAGGCAACCGTCGAAGGCGTTGGCCCCGCGATGCACTGAGCGGCGGCAACCGCCATCGAGCCGGGCGCGCGCGTTGTGGCGCCCTTTTTTACGCTTGCCGGGCGCGGCGCGCGGCGGATGCGTCACGCATCCCGGTCCGATGGCTGTCCATCGGCCACACGGCCATTCAAACGCCCGTTTCGCCCCTGTCCTGCCTCCCGCCACGCCGGCTTTTCCGGCCGATTTTTAACGGAGTCGTACGCTGACGCGTCACTTTTGCGACAATGGCGGACTTTGACGCGCGCGCCGCGGCCACGCGCCGCCCCGAACACCGCATAACCGCCTGGTTCCGATGTCGCTTCCCCATATCGATCTGCTGTACTCCCTGTCCGGCCTGTTCGTCGGCATTCTCGTCGGCCTGACGGGCGTCGGCGGCGGTTCGTTGATGACGCCGATCCTCGTGCTGCTGTTCGGCGTGCACCCTGCGACGGCGGTCGGCACCGACCTGCTGTACGCGGCCGCGACCAAGGCCACCGGCACCCTCGTCCACGGCCTGAAGGGATCGATCGACTGGCGCATCACGCTCCGGCTCGCAGCGGGCAGCGTGCCGGCCGCGGCCGTCACGCTGTGGTGGCTGCACACGCACGGGATGAACACGCCGGGCACCGCGCGGATGATCCAGCTCGTGCTCGGCATCGCACTGCTGCTCACGTCGCTCGCGCTGATCTTCCGGCCGCAACTCACGGCGTTCGCCGCGCGCAACCCGCTCAGGCCGAGCCTCGCGCGCACGCTGTGGTCGACCGTGCTGACGGGCGCCGTGCTCGGCGTGCTCGTGTCGATGACGTCGGTCGGCGCCGGCGCGATCGGCGTCACCGTGCTCCTGCTGCTGTATCCGATGCTCGCAACGACCCGCATCGTCGGTTCCGACATCGCGCATGCGGTACCGCTCACGCTGGTCGCCGGCATGGGCCACTGGCTGCTCGGCTCGGTCGACTGGTCGATGCTGCTGTCGCTGCTGCTCGGCTCGCTGCCGGGCATCGTGATCGGCAGCCTGCTGTCGGCGCGCGCGCCCGAGCGGCTGCTGCGCAACCTGCTCGCCTCGACGCTCGTCGCGGTCGGCGTGCGGCTCGTTCTCGCGTAAGGGGCTTCTCGCGGCCCTTGACGGCAAACGCCGTCACGGCGCGTGCCGACCATCTGGACTGACTTTCTGGCGGGCCTCACAGCGCACTGGTCAACGCACGCGCAACAGGCAGATATTTCGCCAGGATGCCCAGCATCGTGACGGCTTCCGCTTTCGACACCGGCGGAAACGGCGAAACGTACGACGTGCCGTTGCGTCGCTCGTGCGCCTTCGTGATGAAGGCGAACTCCTGGCTACTCACGCCCAACGACGTCGATACCCGCTGGATGGCCAGGTTACGGCCGGCATCCTTGGTGCGCACCTCGTAGAACTCCAGGATGGCCTGTACTACCTGAAAGTAGCCCTCGTAGGCCAAGGTAAATACCTGCAGATGCCGGGCGGGATCCAACTCGTCGGCGGTGGCCTTGTAGTCCGCGGCATTGCGCAGGAAGCCCTCGATTGCCCCGGGTGTCGGTGCAACCGCGTCAAAGGCTTTCGTCTTGATGAGGTTTTCGTATTCGGGTGGGCGTGACATCACAGAATCCTCAACGCGGGGCCTTGGGCGATCTGCGCCATGACTGGATCGGCGTCTACCAGCGCGGCCCATTCAGCGGGTTCGTACAACGAGAAGTTGATGGGGCGCAGCAGATCCTGCTCGGCCGCGTGCAAGGCTTCGGATAGCTCGAGGAGCTGGACGTTGCCGATGACGATCAGGTCGATGTCGCTGCGGCCACTATCGGTGCCCTTGGCGACCGAACCAAACACGAAGGCCGTGGAAATATGCGCGGCAAAAGGCAACAAGGCTTCCTTCAACGGCTCCGCGACAGCAAACGACTTTCGTGCGATGTCGACCAATTCCGGATAGAGGATGAATTCCGTGTTCGCGCGGATGCTCCGTTGTCGTCCTCGCCGGGCATCTTCCTTGAGTACGCCAGCCTCGATCAGCCGATCCACCTGCTTTTGAGCGCTCCCGCGCCCGCTATCTGCCAGACGCAGCAAATCCTGCAGCGTAAAACTGCGATCGGGTTGAAGCAGCGTGGCGCCCAGCACGCGCTGCATGCCGGGCGTGAATAGGAAGTCGGCAAGGCCCATCTGAATCCTCAAATTAGGGATGATCGTCCCTATTATGAGGATATTCGTGAAAATCCTCAATAGAGGGCTTTGCATCCCCTTTTTAAGGATGATGCGACGCCGTCACCCGTGACTTGCGGCCGGCGTGCATCGCCAGACGAGACGATGCCCCGGAAGTCCATGACTCCGGGGCATCGCGAGGCAATACTGCGGCATCGTCAACGCACGCGTTCGAAGCGTCGGGATGCATGAGCAGGTGCGCTTTTCACGTCAGGCGGCACTCGCCGCCCACGCCGCCTACTGCCCCTGCTGCTGCAGTTTCTGCTGCTTGAGCTGCTGCGTGCGCGCCTGCAGCTTCAGCACGCGCTGCAGTGCGGTACGGTTCGCGAGGATGCCGTCGTAGAAGTTGGCGAGATCGCCCTTCAGCGCGGTCCGGGACGCGTCGTTCAGGTAGATCATGTGGCCCGACGGGTAGTTCTTGATCGTCAGGTTCTGCGCCTTGATCGTCGGATCGAGCGGCATCTGCGCGAGCGTCAGCTCCGTCTGGTGGAACGGCGTGACGGCGTCGAAATAGCCGTTCGCCGACAGCACCTTCAGGTCCGGGTTCACGCTCATCGTCGATGCCAGGTCGCCGGCCGTGTACAGCGTATTGCCGCCGCCCTTGTTCGCGCCGGTCGGGTCCGTGTGGCTGAAGTCCCAGTTGTTGAAGACCTGGTCGTTCAGGTCCACAAACGACGAAGTCGACGTGTACTTGAGGTCGGTGTTGATGTAGCTGTTCCACAGCACCGTGTACGCGCCGCCGACGTTCGTGATCGACGGATCGTTGCTGCCCGAGTTCGGCAGGATGTACGGCGCGATGCCCTTGCCCGTGAAGTTCGCGCGACCGTCGTACTGGCCGATCTGCGTGCCCGGCACGAGCGTCAGGAAGAACGTGTACGGCGGGTTGTCGTCCGACGACGGCACGTTGCCGAGCGCGGCCGGATTGCCGAAGGTCTGGATCAGCGACGTCGGGTCCGTGCCGATGTACGCGCCCATCTGCTGCGCGGTCTGCAGGTTCAGGTTCAGCCGCACGTTCACGAAGCCGCCGTCCTGCGGGTTCGGCTTCTGCGCGAGCGGCGCGAGCGTGTTGTCCGCGTAGTTGCGGGCCTGGACCATGTACGCGTCGAGATCGGTCGGCGTCGGGTTGAGCGTCGTCTTCTTCCAGTAGAACGCATCGGCCGCGAGCGTCGGGAACGTGCCCGGTGCGGACAACGCGTTCGCGTAGTCGAGGATCGACGACTGCAGCGTGATCCCGTTCAGGTCGATGCCGTCCTCATGCAGCACCCACGACACGACCGCGCTGCGCGCCGTGCCGTACGACTCGCCGTACAGGAACTTCGGCGAATTCCAGCGCGAATACTTGGTCAGGTAGCGCTGGATGAAGCGGTCGATCGAGTGCGCGTCCTGGTCGGTGCCCCAGAAGTCCTTGTTCTTCGCCGGGGCGATCGCCGTCGAGTAACCGGTGCCGACCGGGTTGATGAACACGAGGTCGGTGCGGTCGAGCAGGCTGTCCGGGTTGTCGAGCAGCTTGTACGGCGCGGGCGGCGTGAAGTTCGGGAACGACGACTGCAGGCGCTTCGGCCCGTACGAGCCGAGCAGCAGGTAGACCGACGACGAGCCGGGGCCGCCGTTGTAGAAGAACGTGACCGGGCGCGGCTTCGACGGGTCCGGATTGTCCTGCGTGTACGCGACGTAGAACATCTTCGCGTTCGGTGCCGACGTGACCGGATCGATCGTGGTCAGGTGGCCCGTGGTGGCCGTGTACTTGATCGTCTTGCCGCCGATCGTGACCTGGCGGTGCACGACCGCGGCGCCTTCGGTCGAATCCGTGACCGCGTCGTTCGGCCCGGTGCCGTACACGTCGGTGTCGACGTACGGCTGGTCGGCCGCGGCGGCGGCCGTTGCGCTGGTGTTGGCCTGCGTGCTGCCGCTGGACGTCGCGGCCGCGGCGGCGGCCGATGCAGCCGGGCTCGGCCCGTCGTCGCCGCCGCACCCCGTGACGAGCAGCGCCGCGGCCGCTGCTGCGGCGAGCGGCATGCTCAAAGTCGTTCCGAATAGCGCGAAACCGTCTTTCAAGGACTTCCGTGTCGTCATTATTGCCTCTCGAACAGAACGATAAATACCGCCGGTCGCAAAGGATCATTTGCGCCGGCGCTCCGCACCGGGAATGCATTCGTTATGCGACGCATTCCGAGTTTTTTACCGAATCGGCGAATACCGACCGGCATGATTTACCCCACCCGTGTTTTTGCAACCGCACAATGGAATCAATTCCATTGCAAACGACAATTCAATAATCCGCAGCAATACGAATTCATTTCGCGCATTTGCATACGCACAAAATCGACGGCAAAAGCATGCCCCACAAAGCCCGCCCGGCAAGGCCGCTCCGCTTCGAACAGACGAACAATCCCCCTCGGCGAGATGCCGACCAATCGCGAAACGGCGATCAATCGCAGATCGAGCCGATTTAATAAAATCGAAAGGGTCGATTAACTAAACGGAAAGGAATATCTCGTATCTGGAATTTATTAAATTAAGTGAAAATACCGGCGCATATTAGGTTCCGGATTTAATGCCGTAAAGTAACAATTTGTTACGGCGCTCGCCATTCGGATAAATGGCCGTTCGGGACCGATTCCATGCCGCAAAAAAAGAAGCCGGACGACTGTCCGGCTTCGCTGGAGCATGTGCGGCGGATGCCGTCAGAGCGGCACGTCGATCGTGCCTGCGCCCGTCGTGATCGCGTTCGCGCCCGGCGCGGCCGAGATCGGCGGCAGGTTCGCGCTCGTCAGCGCCGGCGCGGCACCCGGCGTGCCGCCGCGCGGCACCGTGCGGATCACCTGCGACGGCGGCAGCGGCGCGCCGTTCTTCAGGTGCTTCCACATCAGGTTCAGCGCCTGCAGGTTGTAGTAGTGGACCGGCACGAAGCGCGTGTCGAAGCCCGCAACCGGCAGGAACGCGTCGAAGTGCTGGCCGTTCGTCACCTCGTAGAACACCAGCTGGCTGCGCCCGGCCTCGCTGATGCCGTTCTGCGCGACATACGCACGCGACGCGTGGTTCACCGGCACGAGCGCGTCGCTGCGGCCCTGCACGATGATCGCCGGCTTGCCGTGCAGGTTCGCGTTCACGCGCACCGCATCGACGTTCGCGGGCATCCCGAGCATCCCGTTCGTCCACAGCTGGCGCAGGCAAAGCGCGCCCGCGAAGCTCGCATCGGGCGTCGCGAGCCGATGGTCGACGCCTGCGCCGTTGTTGAACACGAGGTCGATGCCGGCCGTCGGCGGCACGCCGTTGCCGACGCCGAACACGGCCGGCATCGGCGACGTGGCGGGCGCCGCGACCGCACCCGTCGCCGGATTGATCGTCGCGAAGCTGAAGTTGCACAGGTTGTCGGTGACGCGCGAGCGCGTGTACGCGTTCGCATAGGTGACCGCGATCGCCGGAATCGCCTGCGAATCCCACATGGGCGCCTGCAGCAGGTCGGAATCGGCCAGATAGCCGGCCGCGTGGAGCTGCGCGAGCGCGTCGGCGGCCTGGCTCTGCGTGTCGGCGCCCGCCACCAGCCCGGCCGCGGCGAGCGTCGCGCAGCGCTGCGTGCGGATCGACTGCGTGGTCGCGGCCGGCAGCGCGCTCAGGTACGGCGCGCCGGCGAGCGACGCCGACGCGGCCGCGCACGGCTGCAGCAGGTTCGCGAGCGTCGCGTAGTCGGCCAGCGGCCGGCCGAACGACGGCACCGGCTGGCCGCCCGCGCGCACGATCGCATTCGGCGCCATCCGCACGTTGATCTGCGGCTCGCCGACCACCACCGCGGTAATCCAGCCGCGGCTGTCCTGCTCGGCCGCCGCGAGCGACGCGCCGCCGCCGTTGCTGACCGACGCGGCAATCGTCGTGATGTCGCCCGCGCGATAGCGCACGCCGTGATGCGAGCCGTCGATCAGCGGTCCGAACTGCTCGTTGAGCGCCCAGTACGCGAACTCGACCGACTGCAGCGTCACGCGCCCCCAGTCCTGCTCGGGATTCTGCTGCGAATGCGCGTGCTTGAATGCGTAGCGGTTCGGGAAGCTGCTGTTGAACGCGGCGAGATCGCCGCTCGTCACGTTCGCGGTGAACAGGCTCGCGGTACCGGCCAGCACTGCGTTCGCGAGCGTGCCGTCGATCAGCGTGACGGTGTCGGAGCCGAGCTCGTGCGCGCCGTTGCCGCCGCCCTTGTCGTTGTAGGCGACCGCGCAGCCGCGCTTGAGCGCCCACTCGCCGGCCGCGGAGATCGCGCCGTACACGCCGCGCGAGCCCGACGACGTCGCGGTGACGATGCAAGGCTGCGCGGGATCGAAGCTGGCGGGAACCTGCACGAGCAGCGTCACGTTTTTGGTGCCGCTGCCGTCATCGGAATACGCGAGATATTCGGTGCCCGCGATCTTGCCTTCGCCGAGCGTGTCGTTGCCGTCGAGATCGACGTTCGGCCCCCAGAAGCGGCCGTAGCCGCCATTCGCGCTCATGTCGACGAGCGCGCGGTAGTTCGACCAGATGGCCAGGCGGCGCAGTTCGGCGCTCGTCGGCCGCGACGCGTTCGCGAAGCCGGGCGCGGTGGCCGTGCCGAGGCCCGTCCTGCCGAGGCCGGCCGTCAGCAGGTCGTCGCTCGCGCCGTCGTAGGCCGTCGTGCGCACGCTGCCGGACACGAAGCCGGGCAACCGGTTGCGCTCGGCCGAATCGTCGCCGTTGCAGGCGCCGAGCATCGCGACCGCGGCCAGCGCCGCACCCCACACCACCCGCCTGCCCCACCCGAGCCTCGTCATCGCCGCCCCCTCGATTTCGTTATCGGTCCGCCGCCGCGTCGCGCGCGGCTTGCGGCCTCTGAAGCGCAAACGGGCCCCGGCATGCCGGGGCCCGCGTGGAAACGGGCGCGCGCGGCGCTCGCGCGCCGCCGCCCGGCGTTACTGCTGCTGAACCGTCAGTTTGTTCGAGACCGACGTCACGCCGCTCACGCCCTTCGCCGCCTCTTCCGCCTTGTCGATCTGAGCCTGGTCGGGCACCGTGCCCTCCAGCGTGATCGCGCCGCCCTTCGAACGCACGACGATGTTCGCCACGTCGATGCCGCCTGCCTTCGTAATGGCCTTGCGCACCGCGTAGCCGAGCTTGCGGTTCGCCTTCTTCGCGGTTTTCGCGGCGGCCTTCGGCGCGCTCGTCGCGGCCGCCGGCGCTTCCGTTGCCGCTGCGTCGCTCGACTGCGCGTACACGCTGCCCGACAGACAGGCCGCCACGGCGGCGACACCCAACGCTCTCAACACGATCGACTTCATGCTATCTCCTTATCACTCCGGAACGGCCGTGCACAGTACGGCCGAATACCCCCAAAAACAGCCGGCCCGCGCGCGAACGGGCGGGACAGCCGGTGTTTTCCACGGCGATACGAGAGAGGCGACACGGGCCGGCGGCCGGCGCACGCTGAAAGCGGGCCGGCCGGGCCGGGCAGCCGCCGGCCGGACGCGCCCGGTCTCATTGCGTGCCGGGTCGCGCGCGAATCGGGCGCGGCTGCGTCGCACAATGTAATCCAGTGCCCGCCGAAGCGCAAAGCTTTTGACGCGCGGCCGCCCGCCGCTGTCGCCGGCGCGCCGCGCCGGGCCGCCCGACTCGCGCATGCGCGGTGAAACCGGGTACCATCGCCGCGAGAATCCGCATCGCCCGTGACGACCGTCCGAGCGTCACCGATGCGTCATGCCAGCGTCATCCGCCGACCCCATGAAGCCTGCCCGCCCTCGCCCGCCCCGCCGCATCCTCGCCCGCTTCGTCGCGGTGTCGTGGCGCGACCTCGCGCTGTCGATCGGCCCGACCGTGCTGCTCGCCGCCGCGGCCGTCTGGCTCGCGGTCAAGCTGATCCAGCCGGCGCCGCCGTCCACGCTCGTGATCTCGTCCGGCCCGCCCGGCAGCACGTACTGGAACGCCGCGCAGAAGTACAAGGCGATCCTCGCGAAGAACGGCGTCACGCTCGACGTCCAATCGTCTGAAGGGTCCGCGCAGAACCTCGAGCGGCTGTCGAACCCGAACGCGCCGGTCGACGTCGGTTTCGTGCAGAGCGGCATCGGCCCGAAGGAGCGCGACGAACACCTCGTGTCGCTCGGCAGCATCGGTTACGTGCCGCTCGCGATCATGTACCGCGGCCCGGTCGTCGCGCGCCTGTCCGACTTCAAGGGCAAGCGGCTCGCGCTCGGCGCGGAAGGCAGCGGCGCGCGCGAGCTGAGCCTCGCGCTGCTGAAGATGAACGGCATCGTGCCCGGCGGCCCGACCGAGCTGCTGCCGACCGCCGGCGAGGACGCGGCAACCGCGCTGCTCGACGGCAAGATCGACGCGGCGTTCCTGTCCGGCGATTCGACGCAGATCCCGGTGATGGCGAAACTGTTCCGCGCGCCGGGCGTGCACGTGTATTCGTTCACGCAGGCCGAGGCCTACGCGCGGCGCTTTCCGTACCTGACCGCGATCACGCTGCCGATGGGCGTCTACGATCTCGGCCACAACCTGCCGCCCGCCGACATCCACACGGTCGCGCCGACCATCGAACTCGTCGCGCGCGACTCGCTGCACCCCGCGCTGTCCGACCTGCTGATCGAGGCCGCTCGCGAGGTGCACGGCCATGCGACGATCCTGCAGCACGCGGGCGAATTCCCGTCGCCCGTCACGCGCGGGTTCGCGCTGTCCGACGACGCCGCGCGCTACTACAAGTCGGGCAAGACCCTCCTGTACCGGCGGCTGCCGTTCTGGGTCGCGAGCCTCGTCGACCGGCTGCTGGTCGTGGTCGTGCCGCTGATCGTCGTGCTGATCCCCGGGCTGCGGCTCGTGCCGTCGCTGTACGGCTGGCGCGTGCGCTCGCGCATCTACCGCTGGTACGGCGCGCTGATCGCGCTCGAGCGCCGCGCGCTCGGCGAGCACACGGCCGAGGAGCGCGTGCAGTTGCTCGACGAGCTGGACGACATCGAGGAAGCCGTGAACCGGATGAAGATGCCGCTGGCCTACGCCGGGCAGTTCTACGTGCTGCGCGAGCACATCGGCTTCGTGCGCGAACGGCTCACCGCGCACGACCATGACACGCCGGCGGGCTCGCCGGGCGCCGGCGGTGCGCCGAACGCGCGCGCCGAGGCCGCGCCGCCGGCCGGCACGCCCCCTCGGGCGACTCCCGGTTCCGCGTGAGCGGACGATCCGCGATCATTGCTGCATGCGCGTGCCGCCGCGTAACATGGAGGCCGCCGCCAGGCGCCGCACGCCCCACCCTCTGGAGAACGACATGACAACCGGCCTCGACACCGCCCAACCCGCCTGGTTCTTCGACTTCGTGTCGCCGTTCTCGTATCTGCTGCTCGAGCAGCACGACAAATGGCCGGACGTGCCGTTCGAACCCGTGGCCGTGTCGCTGGCCGACCTGCAGCGCCACTGGGGCCAGCGCGCGACCGCCGACGTGCCGGCCAAGCGCGTGTTCACGTACCGTCACGCGCTGTTTCGCGCGGAACAGCTCGGCATCCGCTTCAAGATGCCGCCCGCGCACCCGTTCGATTCCGACAAGCTGCTGCGCCTCGCGATCGCGCTGCGCGCCGATATCGCGACCGTGCTGGAGATGTTCCGCTTCATCTGGCGCGACGGCAACGATCCGTCGACGCCGGAAGGCTTCGCCGCGCTGTGCGAGCGCGTCGGCGTCGGCCACGGCGACGAGCTGATCGAATTCGAGGAAACCACCGCGCAACTGGTCCGCAACAATGCCGACGCGATCGCGCTCGGCGTGTTCGGCGTGCCGACGTTCTGGATGAACCAGCAGCTGTTCTGGGGCGAGGACGCGCTGCCGATGGTGCTGTACTGCGCACGCACGCCGAACTGGCTCGAATCGCGCGAGGTCAAGCGGATCAGCACGCTGCCGAAGGGCCGTGCGTGATGGCCGGTATCACGCACGCCAACGCGCGGCTGCGGTAAGGTTACGCGTCACCCGAACACCCCCAACCGATGGAAGACGACGACCGTACCGCCTCGCTCGATATCTGGCTCGTGCGCGTCTTGCGCACGCTGCTGCTCGAGCGCAGCGTCACGCAGGCCGCGCTGCGGCTGAACCAGACCCAGCCCGCGATCAGCACCGCGCTGCGCAAGCTGCGCGAAACGCTGAACGACCCGATCCTCGTGCGCGGCAAATCCGGCATGGTGCCGACCGAATACGGTGCATCGCTGCTCGAGGCCGCGCAGCGCGCGCTGCGCGAGGTCGACTTCATCGCGACGCCGCACGGCGACTTCGATCCGTCGTCCGCGCGCCGCACGTTCCGCGTCGCGGCGCCCGACTACCTGAACGATTTCTTCATGCCGACGCTGATCGAGCGCTTTCGCGACGCGGCGCCGCATGCGCACCTGGAAATCGATTCGCTGAATCCCGCGCTCGACCACGCGGGCGCGCTCGAATCAGGCGCGCTCGATCTCGTGATCGGCAACTGGCCGAAGCCCGACCCGCAGTTCGCGCGCCAGGACCTGTTCTCCGACACGATCGTGTGCCTGATGCGCGACGCGCATCCGCTCGCGCGCGTGCCGCTCACGCGCGAAGCGTATGCGTCGGCCGCGCACGTCGCACCGACGCCGTACACCGGCGACAAGCGCAACGCGATCGAGATCGGCCTCGCACGCGCGCGCCTCACGCGGCGCATCGTGACGACGCTGCCGTACTTCGGGATCGTGCCGCAAGTGCTGCTGCAGTCGGACCTGATCTTCACGACGACGCGCCGCTTCGCGACGCACTATGCGCAGTTGCTGCCGCTCGTCGTCGTCACGCCGCCCGTGCCCTTTCCGCGCATCAAGAGCTACCTGCTCACGCATCCGCAGCCCGACCGGCCGACCGACATCGCGTGGCTGTGCGCGCTGATGCAGAGCGTGTCCGACGAGCTGACGGTCGCCCGCACGCGCAAGCGCTGACGCGCGGCCGGCACGCCACGCGGCCGCTCAGGCCGTGCAGAAGGTTTCCTGCAGATGGGTCCAGCGCACGACGCCCGCCGCGTCGCGTTCGAACACGGCCGTCGCACGGCGCGCGGGCAGTTCGCCCGATGCCGCATGCTGTGCTTCGAGATAGGTGATCACCGCATGCGATGCGCTGGTCGCGAGCACGCGGATGTCCGACAACGTGATGCGCAGCCCCGGCTTCGCGCCGGCGAGCTTCGCGAACAGCGCGCGCGTACCGTCATGGTCGACGACGCGGCCGTCGGTCAGGATCATCGTGAAGCCGGAGGAAAACGCGGCGAGCAGCGCGTCGAGTGCCGCGGGCGCGGTATCGACGCCGGACAGCCAGCGCTCGATGGCGACGAGACTCGCATCGAGTGTGTCGAGGTAGATCGGGTGGTCGGACATGGGCGTGCACGGTAAGGCGCGGCCCGATGCCGCGCGTTGCCGTGCAGTGTATGCAAAAACGCGCGACCGTGCGCCGGCCGCGCGGCGTCACCGCGAGCAGGACACCTCGTCGCGTGCGCGCCCGGCCGCTGCCGCCTTCGCATCGGCCACCGGCATGCCCGAGCGCACCTGCAGCAATTCCGCGCACACGGCCACCGCGATCGCGCCCGGCGCCTTGTCGACGATGCCCGCGACACCGATCGGGCACACCATCTCCACGAGCCGCGCCGGATCGACGCCGCGCGCGGCAAGCCGGCGCTCGAACTTCACGCGCTTGGTGCGCGAGCCGATCATCCCGAAGTACGCGTAGTCGCGCCGCCGCATGATCTGCGCGGCGAGCGAGAAGTCGAGCGCGTGGTTGTGCGTCATCACGAGGAAATACGCACCAGGCGGCGCCGCGTCGACGACGGCCTCCGGCGTGTCGGTCGGCTCCGGCTGCACGTTCGGCGGACATTCGTCCGGGAACAGCTCGTCGCGCGTATCGACCCATTGCACGACGCACGGCAGCGCACCGAGCAGCGTGACGAGCGCGTGGCCGACGTGCCCCGCGCCGAACAGCACGATGTGCATCGGCGCCGGCGTGCCGGTCGCGCGATTGCGCTGGCCGGTGCCGGGTGCGAACGGCTGCATGGACGACGACGCGGTGCAGCACGCGCCTTCGCACCCCGCGACAGGCGCGCGGGACTCGGGACGCGGCGGACGAGCGGGCCCGTTCACGTCAGCCTGCCTGCGCGGCGCTGGCCGCCCGCACCGCCTGCACGGCGCGCAGGATCGACTCGCCGGTGGCCGGCGCGTCGAGCGGCGGGTTCACCCGGTAGTCGCCGACCGCGGCCACCGCGTCGCGCACCGCGAAGAACACCGAGAACGGCAACAGCAGCGGCGGCTCGCCGACGGCCTTCGAACGGTGGATGCTGTCCTCGACGTTGCGGTTCTGGAACAGCCGCACGTTGAACTCCGGCGGCGTGTCGTTCACCGTCGGGATCTTGTACGTCGACGGCGCGTGCGTCATCAGCTTGCCGCCCTTGTTCCACCACAGCTCCTCGGTCGTCAGCCAGCCCATCCCCTGGATGAACGCACCTTCGACCTGGCCGATGTCGAGCGCCGGGTTCAGCGATGCGCCCACGTCGTGCAGCGCATCGACGCGCAGCGTGCGCATCTCGCCCGTCAGCGTGTCGATCACGACTTCCGACACGGCCGCGCCGTACGAGTAGTAGTAGAACGGCCGGCCCTGCAGCTTCGACTGATCCCAGTACAGCTTCGGTGTCGCATAGAAACCATCGGACCACAGCTGCACGCGCGCGAGGTAGGCCTTCGCGATCACTTCGCCGAACGGCACGCTGTGGCCGCCGACCGACACGAAATCGTTGCCGAATTTCACGTCGGCCGCCTCGACCTTGCCGTCGCCGAACTGCTTCGCCGCGAACACCGCGAGCCGTTCGCGCAACTGGCGCGCCGCATCCTGCGCGGCCTTGCCGTTCAGGTCCGAGCCCGTCGACGCGGCCGTCGCGGACGTGTTCGCGACCTTGCTCGTGTCGGTCGCCGTCACGCGGATCCGGCCGAAGCGGATGCCGAGCTCGTGCGCGACGACCTGCGCGACCTTCGTGTTGAGCCCCTGCCCCATCTCCGTGCCGCCGTGGTTCACGAGCACCGAGCCGTCGGTGTAGATGTGCACCAGCGCGCCGGCCTGGTTGAAGTGCGTGACGTTGAACGCGATGCCGAACTTCACCGGCGTAATGGCGATGCCCTTCTTCAGCACCGTGTTGCGTGCGTTGAATGCGCGCACGCCCGCGCGCCGGGCGCGGTAGTCGCTCGTCGTCTCGAGTTCGCCGAGCAGTTCCTGCAGCACGTTGTCCTCGATCGTCTGCCCGTACGGCGTCACGTTGCGTTCGGTCTTGCCGTACAGGTTCGCGTAGCGGACGTCGAGCGGATCGCGGCCGAGCGAACGCGCGATGTCGTCGAGGATGTACTCGATCGCGAATGCGCCCTGCGGGCCGCCAAAGCCGCGGAACGCGGTGTTCGACTGCGTGTTGGTCTTGCCGCAGTAGCCGGCGATGTCGACGTCGCCGAGCCAGTACGCGTTGTCGAAGTGGCACACCGCGCGCGTCATCACCGGGCCCGACAGGTCGGCCGAGAAGCCGCAGCGCGACGTCATGTCGAGCGCCACGCCGTCGATGCGGCCGTCGTCGTCGTAGCCGACGTCGAAGCGGTAATGGAAGTCGTGCCGCTTGCCGGTGATCATCATGTCGTCGTCGCGGTCCGGACGCAGCTTCACCGGGCACAGCAGCTTCCATGCGGCGAGCGCCGCGCAGCACGCGAACAGGCCCGACTGCGATTCCTTGCCGCCGAAGCCGCCGCCCATCCGGCGGCATTCGACCAGCACGTTGTGCGACGCGACGCCGAGCACGTGCGCGACGAGGTGCTGCATCTCGCTTGGGTGCTGCGTCGAGCAGTACACGTGCATCCCGTCGTCGTCCTTCGGCACCGCATACGCGATCTGGCCTTCCAGGTAGAACTGCTCCTGGCCGCCGAGCAGCATCTCGCCCGACTCGCGATGCGGCGCGACGGCGAGCCGCGCGGCCGCGTCGCCGCGTGCGAGCTTCAGCGGCGGGATCACGTAGGTTTCGGCTGCACGCGCTTCCTGCGCGGTGAGGATCGCCGGCAGCTCTTCATAGTCGACTTGCGCGCGGCGCGCGGCGAGCCTCGCGGTTTCGTGCGACGTCGCGACGACGATGAACATCGGCTGGCCGACGAACTGCACGATGCCCTTCGCGAGCACCGGGTCGTCGTGGATGATCGGGCCGCAATCGTTGACGCCCGGGATGTCGTCGGCCGTGAACACGGCGACCACGCCCGGCGTCGCGCGCACCGCGTCGAAGTTCATCGACACGATCTTCGCGTGCGGCTTCGCCGACAGGCCGAGCGCCGCGTGCAGCGTACCCGCGACGACCGGAATGTCGTCGGTGTAGGTGGCACGCCCGCTGACGTGCAGGTGCGCGGATTCGTGCGCGCGCGACACGTGGACCTGCGCGGCGTCGGCTTGCGGGTCGAGGGTGCTCAGGAACGGTTCTGCTTGCTGGTTCATGTCCGGTGTTCTCCGTCTTCAGACGCGCGCCGAGACATCGGCAACTTCGGCGCCGGCTTCGGCGGCCACTTCACGCACATTCAGGGCTTGCGGCGGCAGCGGGTCGTGCGGACGCGTCTCCAGCCAGAATCGGTACATCAGGTTCTTCGCGGTATCGAGTCGATACGTGCTCGTCGCGCGCATGTCGGACAGCGGCTGGTAGTCGCGCTCGAGCGCCTGCATCGCAGCCTGCGCGGTGGCTTCGTGCCACTGCGCGCCGTCGAGCACGGCTTCCGTTTGGGTCGCTCGCTTCGGCGTCGCGGCCATCCCGCCGAACGCGATGCGCGGCTCGCGGATCGTGTCGCCGTCCGCGATGAACGCGAACGCCGCGCACACGGCCGAGATGTCGGAGTCGAACCGCTTCGACAGCTTGTACGTGCGGAACTGCAGCTTCGCGCGCGCGCCGGTGCGGGTCGGCACCTTCAGGCCGACGACGAATTCGTGCGGCGCCATGTCCTTCTGCTGGTAGCCCGTGTACAGCGCCTCGAGCGGCAGCTCGCGCACCGTGTCGCCGCCGCGCAGCACGACGCGCGCGCCGAGCGCGATCAGGCCCGGCATCGAATCGCCGATCGGCGAGCCGTTCGCGACGTTGCCGCCGATCGTGCCTGCGTTGCGAATCGGCAGCGACGCGAAGCGCTTCCACATCTCGGTCAGTTCCGGATACGTGCCGGCCAGTGCCGCATAGCCCTTCTCGACCGTCACGCCCGCGCCGATCTCGATCCAGTCGTCGCCGTGCACGACCCGCTGCAGTTCGGCGATCTGGCCGACGTAGATCAGGTCGTCGAGGCGGCGCATCTGTTTCGTGACCCACAGGCCGATGTCGGTGCTGCCCGCGAGAAGGCGCGCGTCGGGACGCTCGGCCTTCAGCGCGGCCAGCGCGTCGAGCGTGCGCGGCGCCGCGAAGCGCGCGCCGCCCGGCGTCGTGTAGTCAAACGTGTCGTCGCGCTTGAGCGACGCGAGCGTGCGGGCCAGCGCGGCCGTGTCGACCGGCGCCGACGCACCTTCGCCGGCCGCGTCAAACATCTGCACGGCCGCATCGACGATCGGCCGGTAGCCGGTGCAGCGGCACAGGTTGCCGGTCAGCGCGTCGGCGATCTCGGTGCGCGTCGGCACGTCCTTCGCCTTCGTGCACGCGGCGGCACAGCCTTCATGGCCGTGCTTCTCGTACAGCGCCCACATCGACATCACGAAGCCGGGCGTGCAGAACCCGCATTGCGAACCGTGGCAATCGACCATCGCCTGCTGCACCGGGTGCAGCGCACCGTCCGGCTGGCGCAGGTCCTCGACCGTCAGCAGCGCCTTGCCGTCGAGGGTCGGCAGGAACTGGATGCATGCGTTGACGGCCTTGAACTCGACCGTGCCGGCGTCGGTCAGCTCGCCGACGACGACCGTGCATGCGCCGCAGTCGCCTTCCGCGCAGCCTTCCTTGGTGCCGGTGCAATGCGCGTCCTCGCGCAGGTATTGCAGCACGGTGCGGGTGACGTCCGCGCCGCTGACTTCGCGGAGCGCGTGACGATGGTAGAAGCGAATCGGCTCACTCATGTCTCGATGTTTCTTCAATGGGGGCAAGGCGGCCTGCGCGGAGCGCCTGACCGACGTTTTTCTGACAGTTTGCACGCTATCACCGTCAAATTCCGCAACCCATAGCCCATCACGCATGGGGCCCATATAACTGCCGCGATATGGACGCCGGCGGTGGCCCGGCACCCTTTCCGCACGGGGCTCTGCGCCCGTTCCCGACGCCGCCGCCACCGTCCGCCATCGCCGAAATGAGGTCGCGATTAACTAAATGGTACCTGCGTGAAAACCGGTTCCATGGGAAAATCCCGATTCCCTTTTTCGCCGTCTTCCGTTTGCTTCGCTCATTCGTTCCGACCCCATGTCCACCGATTCCGCCACACCGCCGCGCAGCGGGTTCGCGGTCACGCTGCAAATCGTGTCCGTCGTCTGCTTCACGTTCATCTGCTACCTGACCATCGGCCTGCCGCTCGCGGTGCTGCCGGGCTTCGTCCACGACGACCTGGGCTTTTCCGCGATCGTCGCGGGCGGCGCAATCAGCGTCCAGTACTTCGCGACGCTCGCGTCGCGGCCGCTCGCCGGGCGCCTGGCCGACACGCTCGGCCCGAAGCAGACGGTGCTGCGCGGGCTGATCGGGTGCGGTGTGTCGGGCGTGCTGCTGCTCGTCGCGCTGCTGCTCGCGCACTGGCCGGTCGCGAGCCTCGTGCTGCTGGTCGCGAGCCGGCTCGTGCTCGGCGTCGGCGAAAGCCTGTGCGGCACCGGCGCCATCCTGTGGGGCATCGGCCGCGTCGGCGTCACGCACAACGCGAAGGTGATCTCGTGGAACGGCATCGCGACCTACGGCGCGCTCGCGCTCGGCGCGCCGGTCGGCGTCGCGATCGCGAATACGCTGAACCCGGCGTTGATCGGCGTGATCGTGATCGCGCTGGCCGCGGCCGGCTTCTACCTCGCGCGCCTGATCGCTTCGGTGCCGCTCGTGCACGGCGAACGGATGTCGTACGCGAGCGTGTTCACGCGCGTGCTGCCGCACGGCCTCGGCCTGGCGCTCGGCTCGGCCGGCTTCGGCTCGATCGCGACCTTCGTCACGCTGTACTACGCCGCGCGCCACTGGCCGAACGCCGCGCTGTCGCTGACCGTGTTCGGCACGCTGTTCATCGGCGCGCGCCTGCTGTTCGCGAACACGATCAAGACCTACGGCGGCTTCCGCGTCGCGATCGTGTCGTTCGCCTTCGAATGCTCGGGCCTGTTGCTGCTGTGGCTCGCGCCCGTGCCGCACATCGCGCTGGTCGGCGCCGCGCTGACCGGTTTCGGCTTCGCGCTGATCTTCCCGGCACTCGGCGTCGAGGCCGTCGCGCTCGTGCCGCCCGCGAGCCGTGGCGCGGCGCTGTCCGCGTACTCGGTGTTCCTCGACCTGTCGCTCGGCATCACGGGCCCGCTCGCCGGTTATGTCGCGGGCGCATTCGGCTATCCGCAGGTGTTCCTGTTCGCGGCGCTGGCGGCGGCTGTGGGCGTCGCGCTGTCGATGGTGCTGTACCAGCGGCAGGCGCGCGTGGCGGGGAGCGGCGCGGCAGCGTGAGAGAGGCGTGACGCGCGTTGGCGCACGCGCAACGCGCGTCAACGCAGCAGCACGTTGAAGTCCCGCAATACGCGGGCCGCATCGGGATGGCGCCTGAACGGAACGGCGCGCCCGAGCGAGAGCTTCGGTTCCGCACGATCGAACAGCACGAGCGCTTCCGACGTGTTGAGATGGCGCGACATGTACAAAAACCCGTCGACGCGACAGGGATGCCGGTGGACGGCAAGCGACCACTGTTGCGGAACGTCGTACGGTGCGATGGTCGACAACGCGCCGTCACCACCGAGATTTTTCAACGGCAAGCCGTGCAGGACGGCGACGGTCAGCGGCGCGCCGTCAAATGACAGGACGTAGCGATCGAGTTCGGTCGTCACGAGCGGAAAACCGCCCCGCACCAGATCGGCGACTTCGTCGTGCAGCACTGTCTCGGCGAATGCGCAATGCAGATCGAAGCCGAAATAGCTGGTGCCGTACCGCCGCCGCTTGCGCGGATCGTCGAAGCGATTGCCGCCCGATTTCCCGAAGTAAGGCTCGCCGGTCGCATATCGCGAGATACGCACCAGCGCCGTCGGCGCCACTTCGCGAGTCACCAGTGTCGCGCTCGCGAAATGTTCCCCCGGCGCCGTCAGCAAACGGGCCGCCTAGCGCTCGGCGAACGCCGTGGCGGCGCGCTCGACTTCATCCACTTTCCCGCGCGACAGCGCGACGAGCGGCGTAACGTTGCCCAAGGATGCCTTCGGCGATGTGAAAAACTGCCATTTGCTCCATCCCGGCAAGCCGCCCAGACATTGGGTCACCTTGCCCAGGGTCTTCCGATCGATATCTCCCGCCAGATAGAAGGCCGGATAGTACTGTGCGGCGCCGACATCGACCGTGAAGATCCGGCCGGACGCCACGGCCTTGCTGAGCGCCTGCCGCGTCATGCCGAGGCCGGCCCATGTCTGCGCGGCAGGCAGCAGCTTGCCGTCGGCGACCAGCATGCGCCGTTCCGCCTGCACCTGCCGCTCCGGATCGACGGCGACGCTCTCCGCCCGCTTCTTCCGGCCGGTCGGCTTCCTGTCGCGCGTCGCGGCAGCGGCGATGCCGAACGTGATCGTGCCGGCCAGATCGATGACCTGCGCGATGCCGACCTTGAACAGGTGCCCCAATTGCTCGTCAGGCAGGCTGAGCAGCGCCCGCGCGCGATCGGGACCGAGCATGGTCGCCGCGCCGACAGCGCTGCGCAGCGCCTCCTCCGTCTCGACATCAAGAATGACAGCCGTCCCTTCCAGCGTATGAGCCCGCGCGATCATCATCACCTCCCGTCACTACCGGAATGATCGAGCGTAGCCCCGAATCGAAACCAAGTCAACCGTGTCAACCAAACCGATCGTTCGCCGGTTTCCTCGATCGAGGGCTCGCGCAGCCACGAACTTCATCAAGCCGTCCGCAGAAACAGCCGGCGCGTCAGGTCGAACGCGACGAGGTTGCCGGCCACCACCAGCAGCAGCCCGACCACCGCGAGCGGCGACCACTGGTAGCCCTCGAACACCGTCGACACGGCCAGCGCGACGATCGGGAACAGCACCGTGCAGTAGGCGGCGCGCTCCGGCCCGATCCGGCCGACGAGCGTCAGGTACGCGGTGAAGCCGATCACCGAACCCGGCACCGCGAGGTAGACGAGCGCACCGAGATAGCGCGGGCTCGTGTCGAGCGTGAACGGCATCCCGGCCGCCACGCTGCCGACGGTCAGGATCGCCGCGCCGATCAGCATCGCCCAGCCGTTGGTCACGAGCGGGTGCAGCCCCATCGACTGCATCCGGCTCGACAACAGGTTGCCGATCGAAAAGCACATCGTGCCCGCGAACGCGATCGCAAGCCCCGTCCAGGTCGCGTGATCGTCGAGATGGCCGGCCATCTGCTGCCAGAACAGGCACGCGATGCCGGTCAGCCCGAGCAATGCGCCGGCGATCGCCGACGGCCGCAGCGGGCGGCCCATGAACAGCCGGCCGTTGATCGAGTTCAGGAGCGGCGCGGTCGAGAAGATCACCGCGACGAGGCCGCTCGGCACGACCTGCTCCGCGTAGTAAAAGCACAGGAAGTTCACGCAGAACAGCGCGAAGCCCTGCGCGACGAGAAAGCGCCACGCGTCGCGCGGCGGGCGCACCGGCCGGCGCATCACGCGCAGCAGCGCGAACAGCACGACGGCCGCGAGCCAGAAGCGCCATGCGATCGATACGGGCGGCGGCACCGAGCCGAGCTGCCACTTGATCGCGATCCAGGTGGTGCCCCAGATCAGCACGGTGACGAAATAAAGCGACAGGTTCATGGCGGCAATCCGGAAAATCGGGTGAATCGGGATTCCGACTATGCCGCCGCGCGGCGCGGGCCGATTGTCCGGAATTGCGGTCTTTTTCGGGGCGCCGCACGCGCTGCCGTGCGCCCGCTTATACTCGGCGCATCATGAGCCTCTCCCTCTCCGCCCCGCCCGTCGACCACGCCGCCGCCCTGGCCGGCGGCGATCTACCGTTCGGCCTGCAGTCGGTCTGCCGCACGCTCGCCGATGCGAACGCGACGCTCGAGCGCTTCGCGTGGCTCGGCGACCACCTGGCGATCGCCGAATGGACGCGGATCACCGATGAAAGCGAAACGGTCTACGAGCAGCCCGGCCACCACACGCTGTCGTGCTACCTCGACGGCGGCTACCGGACCGAGCGCCAGCGCGTGCCGCGCTACGGCGCGCCGAGCCTGCTGTGCGCGCTGCCGGGCGACCATGAATCGCGCTGGTGGGTACGCGGCGAGATGCACTTCATCCACCTGTATTTCCTGCCCGAGCACTTCACGCAGCGCGCGATCCGCGAGCTCGACCGCGAGCCGCGCGAGCTGAAGCTCGCCGATCGCACCTATTTCGAGGATGCGCGCGTCGCCGCGCTGCTGCGCTCGCTCGCGCTGGACGGCTGGGACGATGCCGACGAGCGACTGCGCGTGAACGAAACCGCGCACGAGGTGCTGAGCCTGCTGCTGCGCGGGCAAAGCACGACACGCACCGACACGACGTTCCGCGGCGGGCTCGCGCCGGCCGTGCGCCGCCGCGTGCGCGACTACATCGACACGTATCTCACGCAGCCGCTGACGCTCGGCGAGCTGGCCGAGGTCGCCGCGCTGTCCGAATACCACTTCTCGCGGATGTTCCGGCTGTCGTTCGGACGCGCGCCGCACGCGTGGGTGGCCGAGCAACGCCTGGCTCGGGCGCGCGAACTGCTGCGCACGACGGCGCTGCCGCTCGCGCAAGTTGCAGCCGACTGCGGCTACGCGAACGCCGGCCACTTCAGCCACCGCTTTCGCGACGCGCACGGCACGACGCCGAATACGTACCGGCGCGCGATGCAGGGCCGCTGAGCGCGGCCCCTTCCCTCGCTTCCCTGCTTACGCGCCGCGCCGGGACAATTCCTGTTCGAGCGCCGCGACGCCGGCCGGCAGGTCGACCGGTACCTTCAGGTCGACCATCGTGCGGCCGAACGCATGCAGCGTGCGGAACAGGTTGTGTTCGCGGCACTGCTCGCCCATCTGCCCGATCCGGACGATCGGCAAGCCGAACGAGCCCGAGATCTCGACCTGGTATTGCTTCGAGATGTGGCCGCAGACCATCCCGGGCGTCAGCCCTTCCGGCGTCTCGATCCCGACCACCGAATTGAGCCGGCAGTCCTTCGGCGCATAGAGCTTGAGCCCCATCGACTCGACGCCCGCCTGCAGCGCGAGCGAGCAGCGCAGATGGCGTGCGAAGCGGCTTTCGAGCGTCTCCGCGCAGACGAGCCGCAGCGCCTCGTGCAGCGCGAGCACGCCGGACACGGGCGCCGTGTAGTGATAGCCGGCGTTGTGCCAGAAGTTTTCCGCGAGCGCCATGTCGAGGCACCAGTGCGCGTTCGGCTCGGTGCGATGCTTCATGCGCTCCCACGCGGCATCGGAGAAGGCGATCAGCGATACGCCCGGGATCGACGACAGCCCCTTCTGGCCGCCGGTGATCACCGCATCGATGCCCCACGCGTCCATCTCGAGCGGCATCGTCGACAGTGTGCACACCGCATCGACGACGACCAGCGCGCCGGCCGCCTTCGCGAGCGCCGCGATGTCGCGCAGGTCGCGGTTCCACACGGTGTTCGACGTCTCGCCCTGCACGATCGTGACGATCTCGGGCCGCTCGCGGGCGATCGCATCCGCGATCTCGTCGAGGCTCGCCACCGCGCGGTCGGCCACTTCGAGCGTCGCGACGTCGGCGCCGACGCGCGTGGCCATCTCGGCCATCCGTGCGCTGAAGAAGCCGTTGCGGATCGACAGCACGCGCGTGCCGCGCCAGGCGAGGTTCGAGATCGCCATCTCCATCGCGGCCGAGCCGGGGCCCGCGACGCCGAGCACCCACTTCGTGCGGGTCTGGAACACGTAGCGCGCCATCTCCTTCACCTGCTCGATGATCTTCGCCATCGTCGCGCCGAGGTGGTTGATCACGATCGTGTTCGCCTTCGCGACGGCGGCCGGGATCGGAACCGGGCCGGCCCCCATCATCAGCAGCGGTTCTTCGGGCAGGATCGCGTCGAGCGGCACGACGACGGGACAGGGAATCGGCGAGTAATCGATGGACATGGGGCTGGCAAGAGGTGAGGAAAGAAAATGCACGGACGCTCGCCGCACGGCATGGCGAACTGATCGATGATTCCGCGTTCCGCGGCCTCGCGCAAGAGGCACACGCGGCCGGACAGCGCGACGGTGGCCCGGTCGCCTGACCGGGCCAGCCGGCCGCGTGCCTATTGCACGATGGCCATCCCGATTGAAAAAGGGATTGCCGGCCGGTTGCGAAACGGTTCCATTCGGCTTCCGTGCACGCGATTTTCTCCGCCAATAACACCGCAATTCTGAGACGCCGACGGCTTACGACAACTTTCGCATCGAACGGAATAGGCCAGCTGCCCGATAAAAACCGCCGCGCGGAATGCGATACACAATACCGGCGCATGTCCGAAAACATCCATTATCGCGGCACGCATTGGGGAACGACTCCGCAAATTAACGAAGCCACGCCACCCGAATCATCCGCAAATCATTGATTAACATAAATAATATTCGAAGAATCAGCGCATATTCCAATACCGCGTCAGTTTTGCGCGGCGCGCATGTGCTGCACTGCAGCGTTTAACCGTTACCCGTGATTTCGATTTTCCGCAAGCCGCCCATTTTCTCAGGTTGACGGATATCGGTCCGGTATTTAACAATCGTCTGCGGAATCGAAAAAAGCGATTTTTTCGATACGAGGGAGAACTGGGTGCCGCGCGATGCGCTTTCTGGGTTGCGCGGCGAAAAATCACAACATAATCAATCAACCGGGCCAGAAATACGCAAGCCATGAACCAGATTCAGACCATGCGTGTATTCGTCTGCGTCGCCGAGCAGCAGAGCTTCCGGCGCGCGGCGCACCATCTCGGCGTGTCCAATGCACTCGTCACGCGTTCGATCGCGATGCTCGAGGGCCACCTGAACACACGGCTGATCCACCGCACCACGCGCAACCTGTCGCTCACCGAGGCCGGCGTGCGCTACCTCGACGGCTGCCGTGCGCTGCTCGAGGAATTCGATCACCTCGAGTCGTCCGTCGCGCATGCCGTGCGCGAGCCGGCCGGCACGCTGCGCGTCGTCGCATCGGGGCTGCTGTCGCCGCTGGCGCTGACGCCGCTCGTCAGCAGCTTCCGGCACCGCTACCCCGAGCTGCGCGTACAGCTGACCGTCTCGGAAGGGCCGCTCGACGTGCTCGATTCGGGCTACGACGTCGGCATCGTCACGGGCAACCGGCTCGACGGCAACCCGACGCTGATCGGCCACGCGCTCGCGCCGAATCCGTTCGTCGCCTGCGCGGCGCCGGCCTATCTCGACCGGCGCGGCGAGCCGCGCGCACCCGACGACCTGCCCGGCCACGACTGGGTCACGCTCGCGCCGCACCAGCATGCGCCGACGTGGCAGCTCGTCGGCCACGACGGCGTCGCGCATTCGGTCACGGTGCGCCCGGCGTGCACGGTCAACCAGCTCGCGCTGGTCCACGCCGCTGCCGTGGCCGGGGCTGGCATCGCCGTGCTGCCCGAGCCATGCGTCGCCGACGCGCTCAACAGCGGCACGCTCGTGCGGCTGCTGGCCAGCTACCGGATCGACGATCCCGACGCGCAGTTGTCCCTCGTCTACCCGAACCGCCAGTACGTGCCGGCCCGCACGCGCAGCTTCGTCGAGCACGCGCTCGACCACTTCAGCGCACCGACGGCTCGCGACCGGACGGACTACGGCTTCCTGCGGCCGTCGCGCGGGCCCGAACGGTCCGACATCGTCACGGGGCTGCAGTAAACTGCGCGCGTCAGCCATCGGAGGTGCAGCGTGCGCGTGATCCTGTTCAGCAGCCGGCAGTACGACGACGATTCGTTTACCGCCGCCAACCGGCAGTTCGGCTATCGGCTGCACTTCCAGCCGTCGCACCTCGACGCGGAAACCGCGATTCTCGCGCACGGCTATGAAGTCGTGTGCCCGTTCGTCAACGACACCATCGACGCGACCGTGCTCGAACGGCTCGCCGACGGCGGCACGCGGCTGATCGCGCTGCGCTCGGCCGGCTTCAACCATGTCGACCTCGCGGCCGCCGAGCGGCTCGGCATCACGGTCGTGCGCGTGCCCGCGTATTCGCCGCATGCGGTCGCCGAGCACGCGGTCGCGCTGATTCTCGCACTCAACCGCCGGCTGCCGCGCGCGGTCGCCCGCACCCGCGAAGGCGATTTCTCGCTGAACGGCCTGCTCGGTTTCGACCTGCACGGCAAGACCGTCGGCGTGATCGGCACCGGCATCATCGGCAGCGTATTCGCGAAGATCATGATGGGCTTCGGGATGCACGTGCTCGCGCACTCCGTGCCGCCGTACAACGACGAGCTGATCGCGTTCGGCGCGCGCTACGTCGAGCTCGACGAACTGCTGCACCACGCCGACATCGTCAGCCTGCACTGCCCGCTGCTGCCGTCGACGCACCATCTGATCAACGAACGGACGCTCGCACGGATGAAGCACGGCGCGATGCTGATCAACACCGGCCGCGGCGGCCTCGTCGATGCGCAGGCGCTGGTCGACGCGCTCAAGAGCGGCCAGCTCGGCCACCTCGGGCTCGACGTGTACGAAGAGGAAAGCGGGCTGTTCTTCGAGGATCACTCCGACCTGCCGCTGCAGGACGACGTGCTCGCGCGCCTGCTGACGTTCCCGAACGTGATCGTCACGTCGCATCAGGCGTTCTTCACGCGCGAGGCGCTGGCCGAGATCGCGCATACGACGCTGCTGAACGTCGAAGCGTGGCACGCCGGCACGCCGCAGAACGTCGTGGCGGCAAATCGCTGAGAAAAGGCCCATTTGACGGCCGGCAGCGCACTCGCAATCGTTTGCTTGTGCACGGTGCCGCGCACTGCGCTCGTCTTCGTCAACAATTCCGCGCTTTGTTTCGGATGAAGTAACGTTTCGGGCGCGCCGTCTGCTATCGTTGCGCCGACGTCCTCCCCTGCTTTTGCCGCTCATGCGTTTCGACGACTCCGACATCGCCGCGGTCTACCGCGCCATTTTCGAACGGCGCGACATGCGCCACTTCACGCCGGCGCCCGTCGACCCGGCCGTGCTCGCGCGCTTGCTGCGCGCGGCGCACCATGCGCCGAGCGTCGGCTTCATGCAGCCGTGGCGCTTCATCCGCATCACCGATCCCGCGCTGCGCACCGCGATCCACGCGCTGGTCGAAGCCGAGCGCCGCGCGACCGCCGATGCGCTCGGCGAGCGGCAGGACGAATTCATGCGGCTGAAGGTCGAAGGCGTGCGCGAATGCGGCGAACTGCTGGTCGTCGCGCTCGCCGACGGCCGCGAGCGCCACGTGTTCGGCCGCCGCACGCTGCCGGAGATGGATCTGGCATCCGCCGCGTGCGCGATCCAGAACATGTGGCTCGCGGCGCGCGCGGAAGGGCTCGGGATGGGCTGGGTGTCGCTGTTCGACGTCGACGCGCTGCGCACGCTGCTGCGGATGCCCGACGGTGCGAAGCCGATCGCCGTGCTGTGCGTCGGGCACGTCGACGCGTTCTATGCGAAGCCGATGCTCGAACAGGAGCGCTGGGCCGCGCGGATGCCGATCGAGGCTTGCCTGTTCGAGAACGGCTGGGACGACCCGGCGGCGATCGACGGCGTCGGCACGGCCGCTTCGCCTGCAGACACGAAGCCGGAAGCCGACGTGACGAACGTGCCGCATGCCGTCCCCGCCGGATCGCCCGAACGCATCGTGTGACGGCCGAACCAGCCACGCCCGTCGTCCGGCCCCGATACGGTCCGACGCGGGAAATCGCCGCAAAATCCCACACTGTGAGCTTCCCGCCTGCCGGCGCGTCGCACGCCGGCAACAGCCGTTTTGGCCCCAAGCATAAGGGTTTTCACTGAAGTAGAATCGCGGCTGTCATTCGACTGACCCACCGCCCGTCCCGCGCCTCCCGCGCCTGGCTCGTGCGGCATTTTTCCCGAGCCTCCGCGATGCCCCTGCCTCTTTTCGCCCTTGCCGTCGCCGCATTTGGAATCGGTACCACCGAATTCGTGATCATGGGGCTGCTGCCCAATGTCGCGCGCGATCTCGGCGTGTCGATTCCGGCCGCCGGCATGCTCGTGTCGGGCTACGCGCTCGGCGTGACGATCGGCGCGCCGATCCTCGCGATCGTCACCGCGAAGATGCCGCGCAAGCGCGCGCTGATGGGCCTGATCGGACTGTTCATCGCCGGCAACCTGTTCTGCGCGATCGCACCGGGCTATGCGGTGCTGATGGCCGCGCGTGTCGTCACCGCGTTCTGTCATGGCGCGTTCTTCGGGATCGGCTCGGTCGTCGCCAGCAACCTCGTCGCGCCGAACCGCCGCGCGCAGGCGATCGCGCTGATGTTCACCGGCCTCACGCTCGCGAACGTGCTCGGCGTGCCGCTCGGCACCGCGCTCGGCCAGGCATTCGGCTGGCGCGCGACGTTCTGGGCCGTCACCGGCATCGGCATCGCCGCGGCCGCCGCGCTCGCGGTGTGCCTGCCGAAGAACCTCGCGATGCCCGACACCAGCATCACGCGCGAATTCAGCGTGCTGAAGCACCCGCAGGTGCTGATGGTGCTCGGCATCAGCGTGCTCGCGTCCGCGAGCCTGTTCAGCGTGTTCACGTACATCACGCCGATCCTCGAGGACGTGACGGGCTTCTCGCCGCGCCAGGTCACCTACGTGCTGCTGCTGTTCGGCCTCGGGCTGACGGTCGGCGGCACGCTCGGCGGCAAGCTCGCCGACTGGCGCCGGATGCCGTCGCTGATCGCGACGCTCGCGCTGATCGGTATCGTCCTCGCGCTGTTCGCGGGCACGATGCACGTGCCGTTCGCCGCGCTCGCGACGATCTTCGTGTGGGGCATCCTCGCGTTCGCGATCGTGCCGCCGCTGCAGATCATGATCGTCGATCGCGCCAGCGATGCGCCGAACCTCGCGTCGACGCTGAACCAGGGTGCGTTCAACCTCGGCAACGCGACCGGCGCATGGCTCGGCGGGATGGCGATCGGCTCCGGTGTATCGCTCGTGAGCCTGCCGTGGGTCGGCGTCGCGATGGCCGTCGCGGCACTCGCGCTCACGCTGTGGTCGGCGTCGCTCGAACGCCGCCCGGTCGGCGTGCCGACCGAATACGTGTGACGCAACCCTGCTGCAATCGTTGCGGACACAACCCCACTCGATCCTGATGGCCTTCATGGACCTTTCAAGGGTCGCGGTGTAGCATCCCGCCCGATGAAAGCCATTCTCAATCGCGATTTCCTCGCGCTGATCCTGAGCGTCGCGGTCGTCGGCCTCGGGACCGGCGCCACGTTGCCGCTCACCGCACTCGCACTGACCGAAGCCGGACACGGCACCAACGTGGTCGGCATGCTGACGGCCGCGCAGGCGCTCGGCGGCCTCGCGATCGTCCCGTTCGTCACCGCGCTCGCGCGGCATATCGGCTCGCGCCGCGCGATCGTCGTGTCGGTCGTGCTGCTCGCGGCCGCCACCGCGCTGATGCAGTTCACGTCGAACCTGATCCTGTGGGGCGCGCTGCGCGTGCTGTGCGGCGCCGCGCTGATGCTGCTGTTCACGATCGGCGAAGCGTGGGTCAACCAGCTCGCCGACGATTCGACGCGCGGCCGCGTCGTCGCGATCTACGCGACCAATTTCACGCTGTTCCAGATGGCCGGCCCCGTGCTCGTCAGCCAGATCGCGGGCGCGACGCACATCCGCTTCGCGCTGTGCGGCGCGCTGTTCCTGCTCGCGCTGCCGACGCTCGCGACGATCCGGCGCGCGCCGCTCGCCGGCGACGACGCGCATCACGAAGCACACGACAGCTGGTTCGCGGTGCTGCCCCGCATGCCCGCGCTGATCATCGGCACCGGCTTCTTCGCGCTGTTCGATACGCTCGCGCTGTCGCTGCTGCCGCTCTATGCAATGGATCACGGCGTCGCGAGCGCGACCGCCGTGCTGCTCGCGTCGATCATGCTGTTCGGCGATACCGCGATGCAGTTCCCGATCGGCTGGCTCGCGGACAAGCTCGGCCGCGAACGCGTGCACCTCGGCGCCGGCTGGATCGTGCTGGCCGGCCTGCCGCTGCTGCCGTTCGTCATCGCGAATCCGTGGCTGTGCTGGCCGCTGCTGTTCGTGCTCGGCGCGGCGGCCGGCAGCATCTATACGCTGTCGCTGGTCGCGTGCGGCGAACGCTTCCGCGGCGCGGCGCTCGTCACCGCGAGCTCGCTCGTATCGGCATCGTGGAGCGCCGCGAGCTTCGGCGGCCCGCTGGTGGCCGGCGCATTGATGGAGCAGCTGGGCAGCAACGCGCTGGTCGGCGTGCTGGTCGCCTGCGTCGCGGCGTTCGTCGCGGCCGCGCTGTGGGAGCGCCGCGCCACGTTGCAACGCGCGGTCTGATTCGTATCGACGAAACCACCTCGACGAATCGGCAACGGCCCGCATGACGCGGGCCGTTCGGTCCTGCCGTACTACGCGTTACACCTTCCGCGCCGGCAGGATCTTCCCCGCACACGTGCCGAAGCCGACGCGATAGCCGTCGCCCTGGCACCACCCGGCGAGCGTAAGCTCGTCGCCGTCCTCGATAAACGCACGGCTGCCGCCGCCGTTCAGCGCGACCGGCTCCTTGCCGTTCCACGTCAGTTCGAGCAGGCTGCCGGACGAATCCTTCGTCGGCCCGCTAATCGTGCCTGAACCCATCAGGTCGCCCACGCGCGTGTTGCAGCCCGCGACGGTGTGATGCGCGAGCTGCTGCGCCATCGTCCAGTACATGTGCCTGAAGTTCGTGCGGCAGATCGACGTCGCTTCGGCCGCGCCTTCGGCACGCAGCGTCACTTCGAGCGCGATGTCGAACGCATGCTTGCCGGCGTGCCGCAGATACGCGAGCGGCTGCGGCGACTGCTCGGGCTGCGCGACGCGGAACGGTTCGAGCGCATCGAGCGTGACGATCCACGGCGAGATCGTCGTCGCGAAGCCCTTCGAATTGAACGGCCCGAGCGGCACATATTCCCACTGCTGGATGTCGCGCGCGCTCCAGTCGTTCAGCAGCACCATCCCGAAGATATGCGCTTCCGCATCCTCGCACGCGATCGGCTCGCCGAGCGTGTTGCCCTTCCCGACGATGAAGCCCGTCTCCAGTTCGATGTCGAGCTTGCGGCACGCGCCGAACACCGGACGCTCCTGGTCGGGCAGCTTCAGTTGCCCGTTCGGCCGCCGCACCGGCGTGCCGCTCACGACCACCGACGACGCACGGCCGTTGTAGCCGATCGGCATCTCCGACCAGTTCGGCAACAGCGCATTCTTCGGATCGCGGAACATCGAGCCGACGTTGGTCGCGTGCTCCTTCGACGAATAGAAATCCGTATAGCCGGGAATCTCGACCGGCAGATGCAGCGTCGCGTCACGTTGCGCGACGAGCACCTGCGCGCGCAGCGCCGCATCGTCACGCAGCGTCGCGTTGTCGCGCGAGAACAGGTCGGACAGCTGCACGCGCACGCTGCGCCATGCGTCGCGGCCGAGCGCGATGAACGCATTGAGCGTCGGCGCGGCGAACGCATCGGCGCCAGCCGGCAGCGTCACGAGGCCCGCGCGCGCGAGCGCCGCGAGATCGACGATCTGGTCGCCCAGCGCCACGCCCGCACGCTGCGCCGCCTGCTTCGCATCGCTGAAGATCCCGAACGGCAGGTTCTGGATCGGGAAATCGCAGGTGGGCTCGTTCGCGGTGTCGATCCAGCTCTTGCGAGCCGGGTCGAGCGTCGCGCGCCAGTCTTGGGTATCGCTCATCGTTGCTCCGGATTGAAGTGTTTCCTGATGCCTTGCCAGCATTCGAAGTAGTCGGCCTGCAGCTGCGCGGTGTCGAGCGCATAGCGCGTCGGCCGGATCAGCGTGCGGGTTTCGAACATGAACGCCATCGTCGCGTCGACCTTGTGCGGCTTCGTCGTGTCGCTCGCGGACGCCTTCTCGAACGTATCCGCATCGGGCCCGTGGCCCGACATGCAGTTGTGCAGGCTCGCGCCGCCCGGCACGAAGCCTTCGGCCTTCGCGTCGTACGCGCCGTGCACGAGCCCCATGAATTCGCTCGCGACGTTGCGGTGGAACCACGGCGGGCGGAACGTGTCCTCGGCCGCGAGCCAGCGCGGCGGGAAGATCACGAAGTCGATCGTGTCGACGCCCGGCGTGTCGCTCTGCGCCTGCAGCACGAGGAAGATCGACGGATCGGGATGGTCGAAGCTGATCGAGCCGATCGTGTTGAACAGGCGCAGGTCGTATTTGTACGGCGCGTAGTTGCCGTGCCACGCGACGACGTCGAGCGGCGAATGGCCGATGTCCGCGCGCCACAGGCGGCCGTTCAGCTTCGCGATCAGTTCGAACGCGCCTTCGCGGTCTTCGTACGCGGCTTGCGGCGTCAGGAAGTCGCGCGGGTTCGCGAGCCCGTTCGAGCCGATCGGGCCGAGATCAGGCAGGCGCAGTTGCGCGCCGAAGTTTTCGCAGAGGTAGCCGCGCGCGTCGCCGTCCGGCAGCGTGACGGAAAAGCGCACGCCGCGCGGGATCACCGCGATCTCGAACGGCTCGACGTCGACGCGACCGAATTCGGTCGCGATGAACAGGCGCCCCTGTTGCGGCACGATCAGCAGTTCGCCGTCCGCGCTGTAGAAGAAGCGGTCCTGCATCGAGCGGTTCGCCGCGTACAGGTGAATCGCGCAGCCGTTCATCGCGGCGGCCGAGCCGTTGCCGGCCATCGTCACGAGCCCGTCGACGAAATCGGTCGGCTCGACCGGCATCGGCAGCGGATCCCAGCGCAGCTGGTTCGGCGGCGTCGGCGGCACGTCGGCCGAATCGCCGAATTCCGACACGAGCCGCTGCGGGCCCGCGTACGGCTCGAATGGCCGGTGCACGGCGGCGGGGCGAATGCGGTACAGCCACGAGCGGCGATTGTGGCCGCGCGGCGCGGTGAACGCGGTGCCCGACAACTGCTCCGCATACAGCCCGTACGGCGCACGCTGCGGCGAGTTGCGGCCGTGCGGCAGCGCGCCGGGCAGTGCCTCGGTCGCGAATTCGTTCGCGAAACCGCTCAGGTAGCCGGCGTTCGCCGGTTTCGACAGGTCAAGCGTCATCGTTTCCTTTCTCCCTCAATTCATGGCGGCGTTCGGCGCCTGCACGCCGTTGCGCCGCGTCACGCCCGCCAGGCCGAGAACGAACAGCGCCGAGCACAGCACGGGCACCGCGGCCGCGTGGAACAGCGCGCCGTTCGACCAGTTGAGCGCAATCAGTTGTCCGCCGACGAGCGGTCCGAGCACCGAGCCGATCCGGCCGATGCCGAGGCTCCACCCGATGCCCGTCGAGCGCAGCGACGTCGGGTAATACTGGCCCGCGAGTGCATTCACGGCCGGCTGCCCGCCGACCACGCAGAACCCGCCCGCGAACACGACGACCAGCAGCCACGGCAGCGCATGCGCGACCGAGCCGATCAGCCCCACCGACACGGCCGCGCACGCGAAGCACACGAACAGCACGCGCACGAAGCCGTAACGTTCGATGAACCAGCCGAGCGACAGCGTGCCGATCACGCCGCCCGTCTGCAGCACCGTGCCGACGATCACCGCGGTGCCCGGCGAATAGCCGGCATCGCGCATCACGGTCGGCAGCCAGTTCGACAGGAAATACAGATCGATCAGGTTCATGAAGCTGATCGCCCACAGCAGCAGCGTGACCGGCAGGCGGCCATGGCTGAACAGTTCGGCGACCGGCGCACCGCTCGCGGCACGCTCGCGCACGACGATGCGCGTGTTCGCATCGATACCGGCCTGCGGCGCGAAGCGCGCGAGCCAGTCGCGCGCCTGCGCGACGCGCCCTTTCAGCACCAGGAACTGCAGCGACTCCGGCAGCCGCGCGACCATCGCGATCGTCAGCACGAGCGGCACCGCACCGCCGACGAAGAACACCGAGCGCCAGCCGAATGCGGGAATCAGCGCGGCGCTGATGAAGCCGCCGAGCGCCGCGCCGAGCGTGAAGCCGCACGACACGATCATCATCCGCTTCACGCGATGCGCGGCCGGGCTGAACTCGCCGACCAGCGCCATCGCGTTCGGCATGATGCAGCCGAGGCCGAGGCCCGTGACGAAGCGCAGCGCCATCAGCACGGGAATCGAACCGGCGAACGGCGTCGCGAGCATCGTCACCGCGAAGAACAGCGTCGAGCCGATCAGCACCGGGCGCCGCCCGATCCGGTCGGCCAGCACCGACAGCCCGAGCGCGCCGAGCAGCATCCCGAACAGGCTCGCGCTGAACACGGGCCCAAGCGCCTGCTTCGGCACGCCCCATTCGGCGATCACGCTCGGCGCGACGTAGCCCATCGCCTGCGCGTCGAACCCGTCGATCACGAGGCACAGCCCGCACAGCATCAGCAGCATCCAGTGAAAGCCCGGGCGATGGGTCTCGTCGATCACGCGCTCGACCTCGAGCACGCGTGCGTCGGCCGGCGCCGCGCTCATTGCGCCACCTCGGCGGCCGGATGCACGGGCGGCGTCACGCCCTGGCGCGCGAGCGCCATCGCTTCGCGCAGCACGTCGGCGTCGCCGACCTGGTTCGCGAGCAGCAGGATCAGCTTCGCGTTGACGAGCTGGCTGTCGCTGTCGGACAGGTCGCGATGCATGTCGATCAGCGCTTCGTAGAATGCGTCGGGGTCGGCCAGGCGCGGGCGGGTATCGAGTGCGGGCATGACGGTGTCTCCGGTGTCTTTATCGTATTCAGCGTGCGCAGGTCGCGCGCGCCAGTGCGTCGGCGATCGCCTGGCGGTCGAGCGTGCGCATGCGCGCGCAGACGTGCTGGTCGGGGCGCAGCAGGTAGAACGTGCCCGGCTGCGCGTCGTAGCGTTGGGCGGCAAAACCGTCGACGTCCTCCACGACGTCGACGCCGGCCACCGGCTGCGCATGGCCGGCCGGCACGACGAGCACCGGACGCACCGGCAGCGCGAGGCCGTCGACGGCCCTGGCGAGCGCGGCCGCATCGCCCGGCAAGCCGAACAGCACGCCGGTGAAGCCGCCGCGCAGATGCTGCAGCAGCCAGCCCGACGCACCCTGCACGCGCACCGGCGCATCGGCCGCCGCCGCGCCCGGCCGCATCGCGCAGGCGAATGCGTCGCCGTTGCGATCGGGCGTGTTCAGCGGCGAATCGGCCAGTACCGCCGGCACCGACAGGCGGCCGCTGTTCACCAGCTTGCGCGCGAACTCGCAGTCGCGCGCGAGCTTCAGCGTCGCGTCGCGGAACACGCGCGACACCGCGCTCTTCGGCGTGATGAAGTCGGTCGAGCGCGTCGAGTTGCGGATGTTCTCGTCGGCCGCGAATTCGCGCTCGCTCGCATACGTGTCGAGCAGGCGGTCGTCCGAGCGGCCGTCGAGCACGAGCTTCAGCTTCCATGCGAGGTTGTCCGCGTCCTGCACGCCGCTGTTCGCGCCGCGCGCGCCGAACGGCGACACGCCGTGCGCGGAATCGCCCGCGAACAGCACGCGGCCGTGGCGGAACGTGTCCATCCGCTGGCAGCGGAACGTATAGACGCTCACCCATTCGAGCTCGAACTCGACGTCCGGCCCGAGCAGCGCGCGCACGCGCGGGATCACGCGCTCCGGCTGCTTCTCGGCGACGGGGTCGGCATCCCAGCCGAGCTGGAAGTCGATGCGCCATACGTTATCGGGCTGGCGATGCAGCAGCACCGACTGGTTGCGGTGGAACGGCGGATCGAACCAGAACCAGCGCTCGGTCGGAAACTCCGCCTTCATCTTCACGTCGGCGATCAGGAAGCGGTCCTTGAACGTGCGGCCATGGCTTTCGAGGCCCATCATCGTGCGCATCGGGCTGCGCGAGCCGTCGGCCGCGATCACGTACCGCGCGTGCAGCGTCGCGATGCCGTCCGGCGTCTCGATCGTCAGCACCGCGTGTTCGGCCGACTGCTCGATGCCCGTCACCTTGTGCTTCCAGCGGATGTCGAGGTTCGGCAGCTCGAACGCACGGTCGGCCAGATAGCCTTCGACGTAGTACTGCTGCAGGTTGATGAACGCGGGGCGCGCGTGCCCTTCCTCGGGCAGCAGGTCGAACGCGTACAGCTGCTCGTCCTGCAGGAACACCTTGCCGACGTGCCAGCTCACGCCCTTGTCGACGAAACGCTCGCCGCAGCCGAGCCGGTCGAAGATCTCGAGCGTGCGTTTCGCGAAGCAGATCGCGCGCGAACCGGTCGACAGCGTGTCGTCGTCGTCGAGCAGCACGACAGGCACGCCCTGCTGCGCGAGGTCGATCGCGGCCGCGAGGCCCACCGGGCCCGCACCGACGACGATGACCGGATGGACGGCCGCGTCATGCGCGCGCGCGCGGTACTCGAACTTCAGCGTCTGGTAATCGATGCTCATGGTCGCCATCCGCGCCTCAACCCTGCCGCGCGCGCACCGGCGCGCCCGTCGTGCCCTTCGTCTCCTGCCGGCGCGCCTGCCCGGCTGTCCTGTCAACCGCCACGTCTCGCTCCTTGCTTCCTGTTGATTCGTGAACGGCGCCGTCTCGCGGCGCCCGCATGCCGCATTTCTTGATCGGCGACAAATCCTTGGATTTACGAATAGTAAAACCAATTACGAATAGTGAAATCAACGTAAACCCTAGGCGAGTGGGCCCGGACGGGATAACCATATGAACGAAACGCCAAGCCGAGCTTGGCGCGCGCTGCTAATATCAAGCTACGAGGCGGCCCGTTCGGCCGCCGTTTTTCCTTCTTACGCCGATGATTCCGCCCACCATTCCCGAGCTGGTCGCCCGTGCCGGGCAACTGCCGTATCTGCGGGATCACCTCGCGCTGGCCGAAGGCGGCACCGCGAGCGCGAATCTGCCCGAGCGCACGCTCGGCAGCGCCTACGAACCGATCTACGACGTGACGATGCCCGGCGCGCCGCAATCGACGTCATTTGCCGACGCGATCGAGCGCTATGGCGACGAGCTCGGCTTCCAGGCCGTGACGGTCGTCACGGGCGCGGCGCACGATCCGGTCGACTCGGCCGTCGACGACCAGACGCTGGTCGCGATCGACCGCCTGTCGCGCGCGCTGCATGCGATCAACTTTTTCGGCGCGCAGCGCCACGGGCTGCTGTTCCTGCGCGTGCATGAGCGGCTGCTGAAGAGCGTGAAGTACGACCACGGCAAGCATTTCTCGTCGGTGCTGCAGCGCTTCGGGCTGCCGCCCGAGCGGATCGTGATCGAGCTGCCGGCGGTCGCGGTCGCGCACAAGACCTTCCTCGGCTACCTGACGCGCAGCTACCAGCATCACGGCTTCAAGGTCGCGGACAAGCTGCCCGACCCGGGCCGCATCCTCGCGGTCGAATCGGACATGGCGCGGCCCGACTTCATCAAGATGGATGCAGGGATCGCGTTGCGCGACGGGATGGTCAAGGCGCTTGTCGCCTATGCGCAGCGCGTGCGGATTCCGCTGATCTTCGACGGCGTCGTCGACGAGACGCAGTGCGAGCTGCTGCGCCAGCACGACGTGCGGTTCATGCAGGGCCCCGTGTTTGCGAAGGTCGTGACGGCCTGAGCGGATGGCGTGACCGGCACGCGCGATGTGCCGGGTGCCGAAATCGGGCGACGCGCCGTTCGCGGAATCCGTTCGGCTTGCGTCATCCGTGCCCGATGCCGGCCGGTTCGTGACTGGATGTCCTGCATGGCCGGCGCAACCGGAAGGCGCCGCCGCCTTCCGTGGTTCCCGCCGACACCGGCGACGACGGCATGGCCGTCGCGCACCGCATGGCTCAAGCCGTCTGCCCGAGCCGTTGCGCGAGCCCTTTCAGCTTCGGCCCGATCTGCGTCCGGAACACGTCCTCGTCCATCGACGACGCGGGACCGCTGCAGCTCAGGATCAGCCAGCGCCCCTCGCGCGGCTCGCGAAACGGCACGGCCGCCGCGTTCACGTCCATGTGCCACGCGCGGAACGAATAGCAGCACCCGCCCGCCGAGAATTCGGCCACCGCATGCTGCGCGGCGGCGACGAGCGCATCGGCGTCCGCCGCGCCGCCTGCCGCGCGGTGCAGTTCCGCGTAGAGCGCGCGGCGCACATCCTCCGGCTGCACGGCCAGGTACGCACGCCCCATCGAGCTCGTCAGCATCGACAGCCGCGAACCGGGCGCGAGCCCGAGCGTCAGCGCCGTCTCGCTGCGGATCGTCTCCAGGTAGATCATGTCGAGCCCGTCCCGGCAGCCCAGCGACACGGCCGCGCCGATCTCGCGCGCGAGCGCCTGCATGTGCGGCCGCGCGAGATCGATCGTCCCCGAACCCGACAGCAGCGCGTAGCCGAGCGACAGCACGCCGGCGTCGAGCGCATACTTTCCGAGCGTCTCGTCGTAGCGCAGGTAACCGAGCACGGTCAGCGTATAGGCGAGCCGGTTCACGGTGGCCTTCGGCAGCCCCGTGCGCTCCGCGAAGTCGCGGTTGCCGAGCATCGTCTCGCCGGGCCGGAAGGCGCGCAGCAGGTCGAGCCCGCGCGCGAGCGCGACGACGAACTTGCGCTCGTCGATCGTGGTTTCGTCGATGGTTGAAAGTGTCATCTGGTGCTACACTGGGTTCGATTTGCAAAACATTGTTCCGCACAGCGGAACTACAGTCAAGCGAACTTTTGGCATGGGGCCCGGCTGGAAGACCGGACCAACTGGAGATGAGACGATGACCGCTGCAACTTTTCATTGGGACGATCCGCTGCTGCTCGACCAGCAACTGACCGAAGAAGAGCGGATGGTGCGCGATGCCGCGCAGGCGTACGCACAGGACAAGCTCGCGCCGCGCGTCACCGAAGCGTTCCGCCACGAGCGCACCGACGCCGCCATCTTCCGCGAGATGGGCGAAGTCGGCCTGCTCGGCCCGACGATTCCCGAGGAATACGGCGGCCCCGGCCTCAATTACGTGAGCTACGGACTGATCGCGCGCGAAGTCGAGCGCGTCGATTCGGGCTACCGGTCGATGATGTCCGTGCAGTCGTCGCTCGTGATGGTGCCGATCTTCGAATTCGGCTCCGACGCGCAGAAGCAGAAATACCTGCCGAAGCTCGCGACCGGCGAATGGATCGGCTGCTTCGGGCTGACCGAGCCGAACCACGGCTCCGATCCGGGCAGCATGGTCACGCGCGCGAAGAAGGTGCCCGGCGGCTACTCGCTGTCCGGCGCGAAGATGTGGATCACGAACTCGCCGATCGCCGACGTGTTCGTCGTGTGGGCGAAGCTCGAAGAGAACGGCAAGGACGCGATCCGCGGCTTCATCCTGGAGAAAGGCTGGAAGGGCCTGTCGGCGCCCGCGATCCACGGCAAGGTCGGGCTGCGCGCATCGATCACCGGCGAGATCGTCCTCGACGAGGTGTTCGTGCCGGAAGAGAACCTGATGCCGAACGTGAGCGGCCTGCGCGGCCCGTTCACGTGCCTGAACTCGGCGCGCTACGGGATCGCGTGGGGCGCGCTCGGCGCGGCCGAGTCCTGCTGGCACACCTCGCGCCAGTATGTGCTCGACCGCCAGCAGTTCGGCCGGCCGCTCGCCGCGAACCAGCTGATCCAGAAGAAGCTCGCCGACATGCAGACCGAAATCACGCTCGGCCTGCAAGGCGTGCTGCGCCTCGGCCGGATGAAGGACGAAGGCACGGCGGCCGTCGAGATCACGTCGATCATGAAGCGCAACTCGTGCGGCAAGGCGCTCGACATCGCGCGCCTCGCGCGCGACATGCTCGGCGGCAACGGCATCTCCGACGAATTCGGCGTCGCGCGCCACCTCGTGAACCTCGAAGTGGTCAACACGTACGAAGGCACGCACGACATCCACGCGCTGATCCTCGGCCGCGCGCAGACGGGCATCCAGGCATTCTTCTGAGCATCCGCACGTGATGCACGCGGCCGCGATGCCGCGTGCGTCATCGCCCAAGCAAACGGCCCGCCCGGCATCACTGCCGGGCGGGCCGTTGTTCATCGGAACCGCGGTTCCGGGCCGCCGATGCTTACTTGTTCGGCTGCGGCGTCAGGCGCAGATACGGACGCACTGCGTTGAAGCCCTTCGGGAAGCGCTTCTTCAGCTCTTCCGGATCCTGCAGCGACGGCACGATCACGACATCGTCGCCGTCCTTCCAGTTGCCGGGCGTCGCGACCTTGTAGTTGTCGGTCAGCTGCAGCGAGTCGATCACGCGCAGCACTTCGTCGAAATTGCGCCCCGTGCTGGCGGGATAGGTGATCGTGAGCCGCACCTTCTTGTTCGGATCGATCACGAACAGCGAGCGCACCGTCAGCGTCTCGTTCGCGTTCGGGTGGATCATGTCGTACAGCTGCGAAACCTTGCGGTCCGCATCGGCGATGATCGGAAAGCCGACGACCGTCGATTGCGTTTCGTTGATGTCGTTGATCCAGCCCTTGTGCGATTCGACGCCGTCGACCGACAGCGCGATCACCTTCACGTTGCGTTTCTCGAATTCGCCCTTCAGCTTCGAGGTCAGCCCGAGTTCCGTCGTGCACACCGGCGTGTAGTCGGCCGGATGGGAGAACAGGACGCCCCAGCTGTTGCCGAGCCAGTCGTGAAACTTGATGGTGCCCAGGCTCGATTCCTGCTCGAAATCCGGTGCGATGTCGCCAAGACGCAGACTCATAATGTTCCCTCCTCGAACGATGCTGGTTGAAACCGCGCGCTGGACAGCGCGGGGCAGTCCATCAGCTTACGGGAAGCAATGGGTCGTGCGAACGATTATTCCGTTTGATATTCATACTTTTTTGTCATTTTTACCCGGCGCCGGGACGGGACGGACGGCCACGAGGGAAACTTTTCAATCCTTTGCCGCTCTGTTCATGATTACAAGTCGTTTACCATGCAGTCTTGCACTGCCGCCGCGTGTGTTCCCGGCTCGCCAGCAGGCAGGGGTTTCGCTACGATGTGAACCTGCAGCATGACGCACGAAGGGAGTTGCAATGTCGGAAATCAACAAGGAGAAACTGATGTCGGATATCAAAACCGTTCTCTCGGACGCCGAAGACCTGCTCAAGCAAGCAGCGAGCAGCACGGGCGACCGTGCGGCCGAGCTGCGCGAGAAGGCGATGTCGCGCCTGAAGCAGGCCAAGGAAAAGGCTGCCGACGTCCAGGTCGTGGTGGTCGAGAAAGGCAAGAAGGCCGCACGCGCGACCGACGATTACGTGCACGAGCACCCGTGGACGTCGATCGGCGTGGCCGCCGGCGTCGGCGTGCTGATCGGCCTGCTGATCAACCGCAAGTAACGCGCTCTGCGCCGTTTCGTCCCGCGGGCCGCGTCGCGCGGCCCGCGGGCGTCGAAGCCAGCCGGCGGTTTCCGCCGGCCGGCTTTGTCCTAGCTGCTCACTGCGCGCACGCACCTCATCCATGACGACAGACACCACCTCGCAGCCGTCCGGCCAAGGACCGCTGCGCCGCCTCGTCGGCTCCGCGATCGGGCTTCTGCAGACACGCCTCGAACTGGTGGGCATCGAGCTTGCCGAGGAGAAGGAGCGCCTGATGGGCGTGCTGTTCCTCGGGCTCGCCGCGATGATGCTCGCGACGATGGCGCTCATCAGCCTGACCGTGCTCGTCGCGATCGCGTTCTGGGATACCTATCGCTGGCAGTCGCTCGCGGTAATCACCGCACTGTATGCCGCCGCCGGCATCGTGTGCGCGCTGAAAGCCCGCTCGGGCCTGCGCGACGCACCGACCGTATTCGAGGCGACGCTCGCCGAACTCGAGAAGGACCGCGAACTGTTCCGCGGCAAGCCGTGATCGCCATCGCGTTCACCCCTCCCACCTACTTCGTCGACGCGCCATGAGCCAGAACGTTACGGGCAATTCACCCCGATCCCATTCGTCGCGATCGAACTGGAGCGCATCGCAGCATCGCGCGCTCCGCAAGGAACTGCTGATCCTGCGATCCGAAGTCGAGCGGCTCGAGCTCGCGGAAGCCGCCGGCGAGATGCGCCAGGCCGTCACGCGCTTCAGCTGGCTCAAGGTTTTCATCCCCGGCCTTTCCACCAACAAGTTCAGCCAGTCCGCCAGAAATCTGAACGCGAGCCTCGGCAATCTCGTCAACCAGTACCCGATGCTGAGTTCGCTCGCGTCGCTCGTGCTGGCGAAACCCGTTCGCTCGCTGCTGCGCGCGAGCGCGGGCCCCGCGCTGAAGTGGGGCACGCTCGGCTTCGCCGCATGGGAGGTCTACCGGATCTGGAAGCAATCCCGCGACGAGCGCGGGCTCGACCCGCACGACGACTGACCGCCGACCTCCCGCGCGCACGGCCATGCGCCGTCGCGCGCCTTTCTCGCAGACGCTTGCGGACTCAACGCGCACCCCAGCACGCCGTGCCCGGTTCGTCGGCGCCATCGCGCCGCACATTGCCTTTCGTCCCGCCGGAATCCAGCGTGAAGGACCCGCATGGATCGTCTTGCATCGGGCCCGTGTCGAGCGGGCTTGCGTCCAGTTCGTAGCTCACCGGCGAATCGTCGCGACCCGGCCGCCGCAGCGTCAGGCGATAGACGGCACGCCCATCCGGCGGCGCCTGCACGAGCGCGTCCGGCAACGCCGAGGGCAACGAACCATCCAGCGTTTCGAGATACTGGGCCGCGCGATACAGCGCGGACACCGCCGACGCGCGATGAACGCGTGCGACATGTTCGCGATACGACGGGATGCCCCATCCGGCCAGCACCGCGACGATCGCGAGCACGATCATCAACTCGATCAGCGTGAATCCCGCCGATCGGAATACGGAAGGGCGGCCGTTCACTGAAGCACCGCCGCGACGCGACGCCAGCGCAGCGCGACGACGTGCTCGTCGCGTATCGCGACCTGGTGCTGCAGCCAGACTGCACTCGATGCGTGCGCACCGACGCCACGTGCGGTGACGAGGTAAGCACGGCTACCGGGCGGCCCTGCCCCGCGCCACGCCTCGATCAGGCATCGCGGCGGCTGCGCGGCCATCGGCCATCCGGCGAACGGCGTGAATGCTTCGGCGGCCGCCAGCGATGGCATGCGCTGCCAGGCGTCGGGCTCCGCGTAAGATTCGCGCTCGCTCACATGGGGTGCCGCGCCACGGAGCAATCGCGCGGTGCAAGCCACCAGCGCGGCATCGGCTGCGTGGAATGCGATCAGCCGATCGGACAGCGCTCGCGTGCGACGCGATTCCGTCAGCGCGGCTTCGAACCACGTGCCTGTCAGCGCTGCAATGGCCGCACCGACCGCGATGACTGCCGGCAGTGCGAGCCCTGCGTCGCGACGCCAGGCGCGGCATGCCGACCGGAAGCGCATGCGCGATTCGCACGGGTTCGTCGCCAGGGCGCTCGTGCACGCAGCCTGTTGTGGTTCGTCGCCGCTCGCGGCGATGGGCCCATGCACGTTGCCCGTTGCAACCCGTTGCGATCTCGCCCACACGGACCGACCTGCCCCGCTCATCGCAACACCTCGCGTGTGCGCGCTGCATCAGGCAACGTAGCTCCGAAGCCGAGCGCTGAATTTCTCAACGCGATGATGCGATCGAGCGTCAACCGTGCACGTCCGTCCTGTGCAACGGCGGCAAGACCGTTGCAGTCGACATGGCTGGACGGCTCGCGCATCGGTTCGCCGCGCACCCGCACGCAGACATGCACGGCCACGACATCGCGCCAGTCTTCGACCCGCATCGCATCGGCATCGACAAATTGCGCGCCGCCGCGACGCAAATAGCGCACGCGCAACTGATCGACGCCCGACACGACGGGCTGCGGCGTGCCCGGACGGCCGCTCCCTTCGCAATACAGCTCGGGCTCCCCCGTCGACGGACTGACGTGCGCATCGAAGCGGTTCTCCATCAACGGCCGCTCGCCAGGCGCGCCGACACCTTGCCCGAGGCAATCCGACGCCTGGCCGCTCACCGTCGACCACGTCGACACCGCATCACCGACATACCGGACCAGGAGCGCATCCGACGCAGCGCGCACCGACTCGCACCGCACCTGTGCGCCATCGCCCCGCACGCGCGCCGTCGAACAGCCGAACACCGGCGGCAACGATGACGCGCCTTCCATATCGAGCGGCCGGAACCCCGCCATCTGGATCTGCTGGCCGATCAACATCAGCGCGGTGCCTGCCGCATCGCGCATCCGGAAGGCGTCTTCCGCACGCCGTTGCGCGATGCGCTGCGCGTGATGGAGCGCGCCTGCCGCTGCGAGTACGAGGAGACCGACGGTCATCGCAATCAGCACCTCGAGCAGCGTGTGTGCACGCATTCGACGATCAGCGTGCATCGGCATCGGTCTCCCGAAACGGAACCCGGACGCACGTGGGCGGCTGAGCCGACACGCCCGCGGCTTCGCATCGCGGCGACGCAGCCGCGTTGCCGCTACGCCAGCCGACGACCGCGTAGCGGACGCCGCCCGGCCCGTCGTCGAGCGTCATCGCACCGCCGGGCAACGACGCAGCCGCCAGCGCCGCGAGGCCATCGCCTGTCCCGGCACTTGCGTACAAGCGCTCGATACGCGCGTCGGCCAGCCACAGCGCACGCTCGCGCCAGATCGTCGCCCGCTGAGTGCGCGCCATCGCGAGCTGGCTGCCGGCCACGGCCAGCATCACGGTCGCGAGCAGCGCGATGGCCAGCGTCGCCTCAATCAGCGACGTGCCGCGCATGGCGTTGCGCATCGCGATCATGCCGAGCCGCAGCGGCCGGCGACCACCCGCGCCCGGCCGCCTGCCGCAATCCTCACGCAACGCGACACGCGTGCGTCTTCCGCGTCGGACACGCCGCGCCGCGGACGCAATTCGAACCGCCGGATTCCGCCGATCGCCTGGCCGGCCGGCGGCGCAAAAGCCAGATCGTGCGCGGCGCCCGCGACGGCCACTTCGGCATCGCGCGGATAGCGTCTCAGTACGCGCGATTGCCCGTCGACCTGCCCGCTGACGATCCAGTCGCACGACCATTCGGCCGCATCGCACCGCTCGCCGGCACGCAGACAGGTGCCGCCGTTCCCGGCCCGGCACAGCGTGACACGCGTGCCAAGACGCGTCGCCTCGGTACGCGCAAACGAAAGCGCGCCGAGCAACGCACGCGAGCGTGCATCCACACGCTCACGCATGCGCCACTGGTCGAACGCGGGCGCCGCGTAGAGCGCGAGCCCGGCCGCCAGCGCGAGCGCGACCATCAGCTCGACGAGCGTGAACCCGCCGGAGCCAAGCCATGGATTTTTCAAAGGTTGAGTGTGCAGCCCCATCGCCATCGTCCTCCACCAGGGTGAGGAGACGACTGTAGCGATGCGTGCGGACTCGCACCATTTGCCGAACGGCCGACTGGCGACATCCGGTCGCGACCGACACAATCGGCGCGAACTGAACCAACGGAGAAGACGATGAACGAACGCAGCGCGTCAGCGCTTACGCGGGGTCTTGGCGGGAGAGGCGCGACGGAACTCTTCGATCACGTCGGCAAATTCGGAAACGTCCTCGAACCGGCGATACACCGATGCGAAGCGCACATAAGCGATCGTATCGAGGCCGCGCAACTCGTTCATCACGAGTTCGCCGAGCTTCTCGCTACGCACTTCACGCTCGCCTGTCGCGAGCAGTTGATATTCGATGCGGGCGACCGCCGCGTCGATCGCGTCGGCAGCAACCGGCCGCTTACGCAGCGCGAGTTGCATGCTGGCGACGATCTTGCGACGGTCGAACTCCGTGCGACTGCCGTCCTTCTTCACGACGAACGGCAGGGACAGCTCGACCCGCTCGTACGTCGTGAAGCGCTTGTCGCAAGCCGAGCAGCGACGGCGCCGGCGAATCGCGGCGCCATCTTCGGACACGCGCGAGTCTACGACCTGCGTGTCGTCATGCCGGCAGAACGGGCAGCGCATCGGCGATCAGCGATAGACCGGGAAACGCTTGGTCAGCTCGGCGACCTGCGCACGCACGCGCTCGATCGTCGCGGCATCTTCCGGGTTCTCCAGCACGTCGGCGATCAGGTTGCCCACCTGCTCCGCTTCCGCCGGGCCGAACCCGCGCGTCGTCATCGCCGGCGAACCCAGGCGCACGCCGCTCGTCACGAACGGCTTTTCCGGATCGTTCGGAATCGCGTTCTTGTTCACCGTGATGTGTGCCGCACCGAGTGCCGCTTCCGCTGCCTTGCCCGTGATGTTCTTCGCGCGCAGGTCCACCAGCATCACGTGGCTTTCCGTACGGCCCGACACGATCCGCAGGCCGCGCTTCACCAGCGTTTCAGCCAGCACGCGTGCGTTCTCGACCACCTTCTCCTGGTACGACTTGAACTCCGGCGACAGCGCTTCCTTGAACGCCACCGCCTTCGCCGCGATCACGTGCATCAGCGGGCCGCCCTGGATCCCCGGGAAGATCGCCGAGTTGATCGGCTTCTCGTACTCCGCCTTCATCAGGATCACGCCGCCGCGCGGGCCGCGCAGGCTCTTGTGCGTCGTCGTCGTCACGAAGTCCGCGTGCGGCACCGGGTTCGGGTACACGCCGGCCGCGATCAGGCCTGCGTAGTGCGCCATGTCGACCATCAGGTACGCGCCCACCGACTTCGCGATCTTCGCGAGGCGCTCGAAATCGATCTTCAGCGAGAACGCCGACGCACCCGCGACGATCAGCTTCGGCTTGTGTTCCTGCGCGAGCTTCTCAGCCGCTTCGTAGTCGATGTCTTCGTTTTCGTTCAGGCCGTAGCTCACGACGTTGAACCACTTGCCCGACATGTTGACCGGCGAGCCGTGCGTCAGGTGACCACCGTGCGCGAGGCTCATGCCCATGATCGTGTCGCCCGGCTTGAGCATCGCGAAGAACACGCCCTGGTTCGCCTGCGAACCCGAGTTCGGCTGCACGTTCGCGGCTTCCGCGCCGAACAGCTGCTTCACGCGGTCGATCGCGAGCTGCTCGACCACGTCGACGTATTCGCAGCCGCCGTAGTAGCGCTTGCCCGGATAGCCTTCCGCGTACTTGTTCGTGAGCTGCGAGCCCTGGGCGGCCATCACGGCCGGGCTCGTGTAGTTTTCCGACGCGATCAGCTCGATGTGATCTTCCTGGCGGCGGTTTTCCTGCTCGATCGCTGCAAAGACTTCGGGATCGACGTTCGCGATGGTGCTTTGGGCTCTGTCAAACATACGGTTTCCGTTAAGTGTGTACAGGTTGACCGGAGCGGCCGAGTACGGTGCGCTGCTGGCGGGACCAGCTCGACGTGGCGGAAGAATCCGAATGACGCGAGGCAGGACAGCCACCGGCGATGCACGCGACGGCGCACAACGGCTGCCCAGGCGAACGGCAAAAACGGCGCCCCGCGCTTCACGGTGGGATGCTCCACCTTGAACCCGAACGGGTTCTATCGCCAGTCACGCAGGGGTGATGAGCGCGTTAGTGTATTGGATGCGTCATGAATAGGCAACCGCACGGCAGCGCGCCGGATGCAATTGGGGCCAGACTCTACGTGCCCGTGCCGAAACGCTTTGCCGCCTTGCCGCGGTGCGGCAATCTCAGTAGGCTTGCGGGATACTACCCGCTATTTTGTCATCGACCAGGAGCAGCAATGATCGTGTTCGTCACAGGCGCGTCCGCCGGCTTCGGCGCCGCCATCGCCCGTGCCTTCGTCAACGGTGGTCACCGCGTCGTCGCGACTGCGCGCCGCAAGGACCGTCTCGACGCGCTCGCCGCCGAACTCGGCGACGCCCTTCTGCCGTTCGAGCTCGACGTGCGCGACCGCGCAGCCGTCGAGGCCGTGCCGGCCGCCCTCCCCGCCGAATTCGCGGCGCTCGACGTGCTCGTCAACAATGCCGGCCTCGCGCTCGGGGTCGAACCGGCCCACAAGGCGAGCCTCGACGAGTGGCAGACCATGATCGACACGAACTGCTCGGGCCTCGTGACCGTCACGCACGCATTGCTGCCCGGCATGATCGCGCGCGGTCGCGGCCATATCTTCAATCTGGGCTCGGTGGCCGGCACCTATCCGTATCCGGGCGGGAACGTATACGGTGCAACCAAGGCTTTCGTCAGACAATTCAGCCTGAACCTACGCGCCGACCTGATCGGCACGCCGTTGCGCGTAACCGACATCGAGCCGGGCCTGTGCGGCGGCACGGAATTCTCGAACGTCCGCTTCCGCGGCGACGATGCAAAGGCGGCGAACGTCTACCAGAACGTCCAGCCGCTCACGGCCGAGGACATCGCGGACACGATCTACTGGATCGCCACGCGCCCTGCGCACGTCAACATCAACACGATCGAAATGATGCCGGTCGCGCAAGCGCCGGCCGGCCTCACGATCCATCGCGGCTGATACGCCGCCCGCAGCCGCGGGCCCGCCTCCGGCCGGCCCGCGGTGTGCTACGGCGTACTACATTCCGTTACGAATCGGTTACGAATCGGCTTCCTGCCTTCCGGTAGAATGCGCGCCATGACTCAGCCTACCCGCTCCCCGGAAGCGCCTTCCGGCTTCACCTGGCCGGTGCGTGTGTACTACGAGGATACCGACGCAGGCGGCATCGTCTTCTATGCCAACTACCTGAAGTACTTCGAGCGCGCCCGCACCGAGTGGTTGCGCGCGTGCGGTATCGACCAGCGTCAGCTCGCCGACGATACCGGCGCGATCTTCATCGTCCGCAGTACGTCGCTCGACTACCGCGCGCCGGCGCGACTCGACGACACGCTGACGATCACGAGCCGGCCCGGACGCATCGGCCGCGCCTCGGTGGAATTCACGCAGGAAGCCTGGTGTGGCGACACGCTGCTCGTAGCCGGGCACATTCGCCTCGGCTGCGTCGACCGTAACGGTATCCGGCCCGCGGCCATCCCGCCGGCCGTGCTCGACGCGCTGCAACGCGGGCCCGTCATCGACGCCGGGCACGCTCCAGTGTCAACGAAGCGCGCATGAGCGCCGTTTAGACAAAGCCTATGAACTTGCCGTTCTGATTCGATACTAAGCAAGGTTCGGCGTCAGGCATGGCCGGCGCGCCGCGCCGCACGCATACCGGGCGCCCCGAAGGGCCGTTACTCAAACCTCTATGAACACTTCTCAAGACCTGTCGATCATTTCCCTCGTCCTCAACGCGAGCGTGCTGGCCCAGGCCGTGATGGGACTGCTGCTGTTGCTGTCGCTGATGTCGTGGACCTTCATCTTCCGCAAGTGGTTCGCGATCCGCCGCGCGCGCGCGCAGACCGAACGCTTCGAGAAGGATTTCTGGTCGGGCGGCGACCTGCAGGCGCTGTACCAGAGCGCGGCCAACAATCGCCACACGATCGGCGCGCTCGAGCGGATCTTCGAATCGGGGATGCGCGAATTCCTGAAGGCGAAGGAAAAGCGCATCAGCGATCCGGGCCTCGTGCTCGACGGTGCCCGCCGCGCGATGCGCGCGTCGTTCCAGCGCGAGATGGACGTGCTCGAAGCGAACCTCGCCTTCCTCGCGTCGGTCGGCTCGGTCAGTCCGTACATCGGCCTGTTCGGCACGGTCTGGGGGATCATGAACTCGTTCCGCGGGCTCGCGAACGTGCAGCAGGCCACGCTCGCGAACGTCGCGCCGGGCATCGCCGAGGCGCTCGTCGCCACCGCGATCGGCCTGTTCGCCGCGATTCCGGCGGTGGTCGCGTACAACCGCTACGCGCACGACATCGACCGCCTCGCGATCCGCTTCGAGACCTTCATCGAAGAGTTCTCGAACATCCTGCAGCGTCAGGCCCAGTAAGGAGCGCGCCATGGCAGGAAGTCCCATCCGATCCAGCATGCGCGGCGGCCGCTCGCGCCGTGCAATGGCCGACATCAACGTCGTGCCGTACATCGACGTGATGCTGGTGCTGCTCGTGATCTTCATGGTCACCGCACCGCTCGTCGCCCCGTCGATCATCAACCTGCCGACCGTCGGCAATGCCGCGCCGCAGGAGCAGATGCCGCCCGTCGTCGTCAACATCAAGGCCGACCGCACGATGAGCGTCAAGTACAAGGGCGACTCGGGCTCGACTCAGGAAGACACGATGACGAAGGCCGAGCTCGACAGCTTCATCTCGGCCCGGCAGGCCGATCACCCTGACCAGCCGGTCGTGATCGCGGCCGACAAGACCGTGCAGTACGATGCCGTCATGACCGTGATGTCGGATCTGAAGGCGCGCGGCGTCAAGCGCGTCGGCCTCCTCGTCAAATCGCAATGAACCGGCAGCAATCCACGCGCAGATCCGCCTACCCGCTCCAGCCTCCTCGCGAGCGCGGGACGTGGCGCGCGTTCGCGCTCGCCGCGCTGATGCACGTGCTGCTCGCGCTGTTCCTCTATCACGGCGTGCAGTGGCAGAACAGCACGCCGGCCGGCGCCGAAGCCGAGCTATGGACCGAGGTGCCCGACGTCCCCGCACCGCGGCCCGTCGTCACGCCCACGCCGCCCGCGAAGGTCGCGCCGCCCCCTCCCCCGATGCGCGACGAGCAGGCCGACATCGCGCTGCAGCAGAAGAAGCGGCAGCAGGAAGCCGCCGCGCGCGAAGCGCTGCTCGATCAGCAGCGCCGCGCGCAGCAACTGAAAGCCCGGGAGGAAGACGAAGCCCGGCGTGCACAGCTCGCGGCCCAGCAGGCCGCCGCACTCGCCGCGCAGAAAGCCGCGGAACGCGACCGGCAGAAGCAGGCCGACAAGCTCAAGCAACAGCAGCTCGCCGAGCAGCAGAAGCTCGAACAGCAGAAACTCCAGCAGCAGAAGCAGGCGCAGCTCGAAGCGCAGCAGGCGGCGAAGGCCAAAGCCGACGCGGCCGCGAAGGCCAAGGCGGAAGCGCAGGCCAAGGCGAAGGCCGAAGCCACGGCGCGCGCGAAGGCCAGCGCGGCGGCGAACGCGAAGCTCGACCGCGAGCGCAACGCGCGTCTCGCACAGATGCAGGGCCTGTCCGGCGCCGGTGAAGGCGGCGGCGAAGGCCTCGCGAAAAGCGGCACGGGCACGGGTTCCGGCGGCAATGCCGCGACGCCCGGCTATGCCGACAAGGTGCGCCGCCGCGTCAAACCAAACATCGTTTGGGGCGGCGAGCGAGCAGGCCTGACCACCGTCGTCAAGATTCGGTGCACGCCGTCCGGTGACGTATTGAGCGCATCGGTCTCCCGCTCGAGCGGGAATTCGGGGTGGGATCAAGCCGTGGTGAATGCGATCCACGCATCGGTCCCGTTGCCGCCCGATTCTAACGGTCGTACCCCGTCGGACATTACGATTACCTTCAAGGCAGCGGAGTGAGCGGAAATGCGCTTACACTCCCGGCGTCGCTGTCAGACGGGAACGAATCGGGTATTTTTACTGTCTCTGCGGTTGCGCAGCGATCCAAGCCATACGGGAAGCAAGAAGCATGAGTTTGATGACAAAGCTAGGTTTCAGGGCACTCGTGGCCTCGTGTCTGATTACGGCGGGCAGCGCCGCTAACGCCCAGGTCAACGTGCTGATCACCGGTGTCGGGTCGACCCAGTTCCCCATTGCCACGGCGAATTTCGCGAACGAGGCGGGCTTGCCGCAGCAGGTCACGTCGATCGTCCGTGCCGACCTCGCCCGCAGCGGCAAATTCACCAACGTCGACGCAGGCAGCACGCCCGTGCCCGAGACCGCCTCGGTCGATCTCGGCGCATGGAAGGCCAAGGGCGCGAATGCGTTCGTCGCCGGCAGCGTGAACCGCGAAGCGAACGGCCAGTACAAGGTCAACTTCATCCTGTACGACACCGTGAAGCAGCAAAGCCTCGGCGGCCTGTCGCTGACGGCAGCAAACGACGGCTCGCTGCGCAAAACGGGCCATCAGATTGCCGACTACATCTACCAGAAGCTGCTTGGAACGCGGGGCGTGTTTGCAACACGCCTGTCATACGTGGTCAAGATCGGCAACAAGTACAAGCTGCAGGTGTCCGATTCGGACGGACAAAATGCGATCAGCGCACTGACGAGCACCGAACCGATCATCTCGCCGTCGTGGTCGCCGAGCGGCACGAAGGTCGCGTACGTGTCGTTCGAGCGCAAGAAGCCGATCGTCTACATCCACGACCTGCCGACCGGCCGCCGCTACATCGTCTCCGACCAGAAGGGCAACAACAGTGCACCGGCCTGGTCGCCGGACAGCAACACGCTCGCCGTTGCGCTGTCGCTGACGGGCAATACGCAAATCTATACGGTCAACTCGACGGGTGGCGGCCTGCGCCGCCTCACGCAGAGCAGCTCGATCGACACCGAGCCGTTCTACTCGCCGGACGGCCGCTGGATCTACTTCACGAGCGATCGCGGCGGTGCGCCGCAGATCTACCGGATGCCCGCACAGGGTGAAAGCGCCGGTGCCGCGCAGCGCGTGACCTTCACCGGCAGCTACAACACGAGTCCGCGTATCAGCCCGGACGGCAAGCTGCTCGCTTACATCTCCCGCACGGGTGGGGGCTTCAAGCTGTACGTTCAGGATCTGCAATCCGGCGCGGCGAACGCCGTCACGAATACCAGTCACGACGAATCGCCGAGCTTCGCGGCAAACGGCCAGTACCTTCTGTACGCTACCCAGTCGGGTGGTCGCAATGTCCTGGCTGCAGTGCCCTCCGACGGCAGCGCGCCGCCGCAAATCCTGTCCGTCCAGGGCGGCTCCGTTCGCGAGCCGTCGTGGGGGCCCTTCATGCAATGACCACAAGGAGAGTAACCATGATGTCGAATAAAGCTCGTCTGGCCCTGGCCGTGATGATGATCAGCGCGCTCGCCGCATGTAAGTCGGGCGTGAAGCTCGACGACAAGGCGAACAACGCGGGCGCAGTCAGCACGCAACCGAGCGCCGACAATGTCGCGCAAGTGAACGTCGATCCGCTGAACGACCCGAACAGCCCGCTCGCGAAGCGCAGCATCTACTTCGACTTCGACAGCTATTCGGTGAAGGACGAGTACCAGCCGCTGATGCAGCAGCACGCTCAGTACCTGAAGAGCCACCCGCAGCGTCACGTGCTGATCCAGGGCAACACCGACGAACGCGGCACGAGCGAGTACAACCTCGCGCTGGGCCAGAAGCGTGCGGAAGCCGTCCGTCGTGCGATGGCACTGCTCGGCGTGAACGATTCGCAAATGGAAGCCGTGAGCCTCGGCAAGGAAAAGCCGCAGGCAGCAGGTCACGACGAAGCATCGTGGGCGCAGAACCGTCGCGCCGACCTCGTCTACCAACAGTAAGTAACGGAAGAATCGCCGTATGACGCACCGTGTAACCTGGCTGCGTGCAGCCGCAGCTCTTTGCGTCGCCGGCGCGGCGTGGTCGGCCGCGCCGGCGCACGCCGGCGTGTTCGACGACAACGAAGCGCGCCGCGCCGTGCTCGATCTGCGCAGCAAAACCGACAACCTGGCGAGCCAGTTGTCTGCCGCCCAGCGTACGATCCTCGATCAATCCGGCCGTCTCGACCAGCTGAACCAGCAGGTCGCGACGCTGCGCGGCGAAAACGAGGATCTGACGAACCGGCTGACGACGCTCGAGCGGCAGCAGAAAGAGTACTACCAGGATCTCGACACGCGGCTCAAGAAGTTCGAGCCGCAGCAGACGACGATCGATGGTGTCGAAGGCACCGTGCAGCCGGGTGAAACGGATGCGCTCAGCGCGGCGCAGCAGCAGTTCCGCAACGGCAACTTCAAGGCGGCCGCGGCTTCGTTCCGCGCGTTCATCGCGAAGTATCCGCAGAGCCCTTACCAGCCGACCGCGCAGTACTGGTACGGCAATGCGCAATACGCGCTGCGCGACTACCGCGGCTCGACTGCGACGTGGCAAGGGATCGTCAGCAAGTTCCCGCAGCATCCGCGCGCGGCCGATGCCCTCGTGGCGATCGGGACGAACCAGCTCGAACAAGGCCAGAAGGCGGCCGCGAAGAAGACGTTCGAGCAGGTCGTGTCGCAGTACGCCGGATCGAACGCGGCGCAGACGGCGCAGGGCAAGCTCGAAACGATCAAATAATTATCGCGGCGGGTTGTTGACACCCTAACAATCCGTCGCTATAATCTTTTGCTCTTTGGGTCGCTTGCCAAAGTTGTCGAAGCAACGACCCAACAGGTTTCAAGAACGTGGGGTGGTAACTCAGTTGGTTAGAGTATCTGACTTTTAATCAGAGAGTCGAGGGTTCGAGTCCCTCCCACCCTACCAACTATCTTTGATAGTGCAAATTAAAGCCTCCCAAGTGGAGGCTTTTTTGCGTCTGTCGCTCCTGCGACGAATTCGGAATTTCCGCTTCCTTGGAGCAGGGTGCGCGTTGGAGCGACGGGCGGCTCGGCTCAAGAGGTCCACTACGCCGCCACCAATTCGTTTCAGCGGTGCACGCAATCAGTCGAATTTCGCTTTCGGACTGCATTGTCGATGCCCGCCGAAATCGACGAGCCCGCACTCGCCGTACCGGCAAATCCAATCGGCATTGGCATATCCCGAGCCACCTAACCCGCATTCGCCAATGCATGACCCAGAGCAGGTCGTCCATCACTTTCGACAACAGGATCGCAAGACGCCTTAAACGCGTCCCGGCACTCAGATGCGGCATTCAATGCCGCCGTTTATTCATGAGTCGATTGCCGCTCCAGGTCCGCCGTTCTGCGCAAGAGCACCTCGATCTCGCCGCGCGATGCTTCGAATTGACTTCGCATCCTTGAAAGCTCACTTTCAAGGACGCTTGCCCGCCGCTCAAACTCTTCCGCCAACACCAACTGCTTCTTACTGGCGGCATCGATCATTGCGGCGCGCTCCTCATCCATACCCGAGTGCAGTCGCGCAATCTGCTCTGCGTGGGCTTGCGAGCACTCCAGTTGCTGACGAAGCAGCAGTGCAATTTCCTGACGCGAATTATCCAACTGGCCCTGCGCATCCAGCAGACGCGTCTCCAGGGCATCCACGCGCCTCGCATGCTCGTCAATCAGCGGCGTGTACGTTTTCTCGGCAACTTCGATCGCGGCAAGGCGCTCTCGGTCGATTCTCGAATGTGCATGAGCAAGCTCCTCTGCATACTTTCGCTCTCTTTCCGCTTGCTGCCGCAGTAATGCCTCAACCTCACTACGGGCGCTCACCGTTACCATCGCGCACGCCGTCTCCGACTTGATACGTTCGCGAACCAACTCTTCCTTGAGTTCACCCAACTCCTGCGTCATCTCGGCCAATCCCTCTTTGGCTCTCGACCAACCACTATTCGCCCCTGCCGTCCAGATCCGTCCTATCTCGTACCGGCCATGGGCAATGAAATGGGCATAGGGGGACGTGCCCGACGCAAGAATGTCAGTGTTATTAAGTAAATAAGCAATCGGATCAAAATCCTGCGGGATCAACGGATCATTTGCCAGATGCCAGTCGATATTCAACAAGGCATTTGCCACGTGCGAGGCACCGGACTGCTGAGTCAGTGCAATTCTTTCCAACGCCCAGTCCAGCACCAGATCCCTCACGCGCACCTCGTGGCCCGCCATCTCGCCGTCAACATTCAGCGAGGCCTCAACGGTGAGCGCTCGGCGATCGGTCTTGTTACGCTCGCCGGAAAGAGAAACAACATCAGCGCCACCAAAGAAATGACTATTGATCCAGTCGATGTCGGCTCTATACCGCCTCTCGAGCCCTCTCTCGACTTCTTCAGTTACCTCGACAGACTCTGATCTGGCAAACGGCTCCGCATAAATCATCCGATCCGAAATCTCCTCGGAGAATGAACCACCAAACTCCCGATTTATTCTACGAAGAAGACTACGCTCCACGCCAGTCAGGGATCGATTAACGATTCTATCCTGACTCTCAAGAGCAGCAACTCCAATCAGCCCAGCGAAGGAATCAACCACCCGCTTCTTGATTGCCTCGTAGCTGATAACAGTTAATTCATCGCTGGATAACGCTTCGGAGAGGGATTTGAGCGTGGATATGTGCAGCCATTCAGCCGTATCGACCCATACCTCAAAATCCTCATACAGTCCATGACGTTTGATGAGCTGATCATAAACTGATTTCATGAACGGGATCACGTTTCGCACGTAGAAAATCACGCGCAACTGAATACCTTCCCTTCGACAAATATCGGCGAGCATGCGCCAATTTTCAGAAGAAAATTCACCGAACAATTCAGACGAACAAATCGCATTCGAATATGCGCCGAAATAAGATCTAATTACCGCAGCAATCGTCGCGGCATCATTTTCTTCATCACGAATGGCCTCACGTAACATTTCACCATTTCCGCTCGAAATCTGATGCTCAAACACCATTCCAGCTTTATTCAGATACCCTATACCGCACGCACCAAGCTTCTCGGCGTTGAACTCAAGAAAACTCTGCAACGCAGACGACCCTGTTTTCGGCCCACCCGCATGCAAAAACAATGTAGATTTCATGTTTTTATAACCGATTCAGATTGACTTGATCTGCGCAAATTGCGACCCACTTCCCAATGAAACAAAATATCTGCGCATCAATGACAATTTCTTTAATTTCGTGCGTTTGATCAACCCACCTCCCCGGATGGACTGAATCCGTCTCACTCAAGCTGGCTTGTCGTGACCAAATTTGAATTCTCAATTCAAATATTCGCGCACTGAAACCAACATGCTTGCTTACCGCAATCTTACTGCCTTTCCTTGCAATTCTCCATAAAATTCAGACTTTCGACAGATCGAATATCCGCTGACGAAATGGAGAGCCAACAAACCATCAAAAGAGGGCCGCATATACGCTTCGCATTGCGGCAGAGACGGTTGCGAAAAATCGGACAATGCTCGAGATGGAATCGCTTGAACAGCCAACATGGACAGCAAGCGAGTTACTACGTCAGTTCCGTCGACCCTGCCGTCACGGCGGATCCCGGTTCTGTCATCGCAACCGGCGTCTGCGCTGCCGGCGCTCCTGCCACGCGCAATCGCGAGCCACCACTACCCCGGCGCCGACGAACAGATCGTCATACTGCGTGACGACCGCCCATTCGGACGATTCAGCGCCGCGGCAACACTGAACACCGTGCCGTGTCCAGCTGACTCCGCGATCATCACCGCATCGTCCCTCGCATCGATCTGCAAAGCTTTATGGTTGTCGCAATTGCGTACGTACGCGTTGTCACTCGCATTGGCCGCGATCCGGCCAGGTATGCGCCAGCTACCAGTGTCTCGAGCGTCAACGAAAGTACCGCCTGATTCAATACCCGTCACCTGAAATCAACGGTCGTACATTTGTGAATATTAGCTGACCTGCCGAACGACACGTCAGCGCACACTCACGTCCCGCAGCACCGCCCCATATCCCGCGTACAGATTGCCGTCGGGCAGCAACTGCCGCTGCGCGAGTTGCCGGTGCACGACCGGCAGGCTATGGAACGGCATCCGCGCGAACAGGTGATGTTCGATATGAAAATGAATCGCATGCGGACCGAACAGGAACGTCTGCCACGAGCGCCGGAAGATCGTGCGCGCGTTGCGGCTCTGGTCCTCGCCAGCCGGCAACCCCGCGTGCTCGAAGATCGCCCGCACCTGCCCGGCAAGCGGCAATAGCGTGACCGACGGCACGATCCACAGCGCGACATACAGCAACGGATGTCCGGCCAACGCGAGCGCACCGAACAGCAAACCGTTGCAGGCCAGCATCGACACGATCTCCCACGCCGCATACGCGCGCGATTTCTCCACCTTCGGCAACGCATGCGCAAACTTGCCGCGCGCGAGCTTCACGACGCTCGTCACGTAGCCGACCCCGCACGCATAGGCGAGCAGGCGGCCGACCAACCGCCCGCGCGTCACCGGATAGTCGTGCACGCCGAACAGCAGCGCGACGGGATCGTCCGGCTGCATCGGCGCGCGATGGTGCTTCAGATGACCCGCACGGTACGTGCGCAGCGACAACCACAACGGACCGGCCGCGAACAGTTGCCCGAGCAAGTCGTTCATACGCCGGTTCCGCGCCAGCAACCCGTGCGCGCCCTCGTGCATCATGACCGCCAGCGCAAGCTGGCTGCGCGCGATCACGATCGCCGCACACGCATACACGAACGGATGCGGCAACACGATCGCCGCCGCAAACGCCGCGGCAATCATCAGCCAGTCGCCGGCCAGTGCCATCGCGACACGCGACGCATCCACGCGAAACAACGCGGGATCGGGCTCGAACCGCGCAAGTTCCGCGTTCGGCACACCTTGACGCACACCAGCGACCTTCACGCGAACCTCCTGCGCAGCGAACGCCGCTCGACCCACATCGCACTGACCATCGCGAGCACCACGCCGCCGAGCACATCGGCCACCGTATGCTGCTTGAGCGTCAGCGTCGATGCGCAGATCAGCAGCCCGACCGCAGTCGCCACGATCCGGCGCCGGTCCACCAGCGTCCGGCACGCAAGGCACGTCACCGCGACATGCAGGCTCGGAAAGCCGTTGGCCGCGAGATCGAGCTGCCACATGCGCGCGAGACGATGGCGCACGAACGCGTTGCCGATCTCCGCGACGTCGGGCCGCGGCACGGCTTCCGGAAACAGCAGGAAGCAGACGACACTGAACACGAACGCGATCAGCACGGCCTCCTTGAACGCGGCGAACGCGGGCGGCCGTGCATAGGCGGCCAGCACGATCACGAACGGAAAGAACGCAACATAGACGAACCAGGACCATGCGAGGAACGGAATCCGCGCATCGATCGCCGTGGCCAGCACGTAACGCGGCGTGACGCCGCGCTCGAGCACGAAGAAGATCGCGAGGCCGGCAGCCATGCCGAACGTCGCGGCCAGCATCTGCTGGACATCGAGCCGGCGATCGTCATGAAGCGTCAACGTCTTCATCGCGGTGCCGGCGCCTCGCATCGGGTTTCCGCGTCGGCCGGCCGCGCATGCGACCGCAGTGCGAGGATGCGCGACGTCCATGCGTCCACGCGCGCACGCGCCTGCTCGCGTCCGGCGCGCGTTCCTGCCGGCGTGCCCGGATTGCGCATCAGGTCGGCAACGGCCTGCCCGATCGCCTGCCGGAATGCCACAGCATCACCGCGCCACGTGACGATGCGGTGCACGAGTTGCAGCCGCGCCGCGCGCGCAGCGTTGCTCGCCTGCTCGGGCTGATCGGTCAGCACGAGCAGGATCGGGCGGCGATAGACGTGCGCGATCGACAGCGCGGCCATGCCGGGCGCCGATACGATCAGCGGCGCATGCGCGGCGCGCGTCACCCAGTCGGCATCGACACCGGTCCAGCCGTCGTGCCCGGCGTAGCCCTCGCCCACGCGATACGCGGCAAGCCCCGCGTCGCGCATGCCGGCCGACAGCGCATCGGCGAGCGCGACGTCGCGGAAGTGCGGATTCAGATAAACGGCCGCGGCAGCCTGTTCCAGCGCCGGCAGTTCGGCGACAACCGGCAACGGCGTCGGCAGCCGGTAATGTCCGCGCGATTGCGGCGCGTCGTCGGCCGCGTCGTACGCAAAATCGTGTTCGATGCAGCCCAGCGCCGAATCGATCTGCCAGTCGACAATCCGCGCGAATGCACGCGCCAGCATGCGCGGCAGCCGCGCATCGAAATTGCCGGTCAACGCACGGCGCAGGCTGCCGCCATACACGTGAACGACGCGGCGGCGCCAGCCCGGCACCGCGCCCATGAACAGCAGCGCCGGATGAAACGAATCGTTGATCACGAGATCCGCATCGCGAACGATCGCACGCAGCCGCACGAGGTCGCGCAGCATCCGCGTCGGCCTGAACACGTAGTGCGCGACATTACGGTCGGTCGCGTCGCGCAGCATGTTCTGCCGCTCGTCGAACTGCACCGCGTAGTGGCGGGACAGCACCGGCGCATCGATGCCGAATGCGGCCAGGAACGCCTGTCCCGCATCGGACGTCGTCAACACGTCGACCTGCGCGCCGGCCGCACGCAACGCATGCACGAGCAATTGCGCGCGCATCAGGTGGCCGCGCGCGTCGGCTGTCGCGAGATAGACGATCCGCAGCATCATGTGCGCGGACGAAGCGAATGGATCCAGCCGGCTGCGTACATCGCCAGCGCACCCGTCACGCCGAACCCGGCTTCGATCGCGCGGATTTCGCGCAGCAACGCGGCGAGATGCGCAGCCTCCGACGGCTCAACGAGACGGCGCAACGTATCCGAACAGAGCCGCACGTGCCGCGTCTCGTCGGCGAGCACACGCGAGAGCAACGGATGGAGCGGATGCATGTCGCCGATCGTCGCGCAGTGGCGTGCGAGCACGCGCATCGCCATCTGTTCCGCGCACAGGCCCGTCGCATAGGCCGGCACGAGCACGCCTTGCGCGAAATGCGGTGCATGGCGTTGCGCGAGCCTTCGCCATCGCATGATCTTGCGCCGGCTCAGCCAGTCGGGTTCGTGCGGCCCGGCCGAAGCCTCGGCGCCGCGCCGGCGCAGCGCATCGGCAAATGCAGCCGCGTGACGGCGCTCGTCCGCGAGATGCTGCTCGATCCGCGGCACGAGCCAGGCCGGCGGCTGTCCGGTCCAGTCTTCATGCAACGCGCACTCGGTCGCCTCTTCGCCGATCAGGTACATGCGCAGCATCCAGCGCTCGCCGTGCGCGCTGCGATGCAGCCGCCGGATCGCCTCCCGCTTGATGCGATCGACGAGATACGCACGCACCCGCGCCGCACCCTGCGGCACGGGTACATCGAGACAGTCGAAGCACGCGCCGTCCGCCGTCTGCGGCGACGCAGGCAGTTCGCCTGCCGCACTCATGCCGGCACACTCCGTGCGGACGCGGATTTCGTCGCAGCCGCAGCCGCCGCGGCCGGATCGCGACGCCAGCCGAGGATCAGGCCGACGAAGCTTTCCTGCATGAACGCATGCGCGGACGCCGCGGCGCCCGCGAACGCTTCCTCATGACCGTTCACGCGCAGATAGCCGTTGCCGTCGCGCGCGCCGAATTCGATCCGGTCGTTCTTCTTGAAACCGCGCTCGCGCACGTCTTTCAGCAGCGCACTGCCGTCGAGACCGAACAGGAACAGCTCGCGCTGCGCGACCCACACCGGAATGTGATTGCTCAGTGCGTCGAAGCGAATCGCCCACGTGCCCGACGCCAATGCGCGATCGACGTCCGCATCGCGCGGTGCGTTCGACGTGAAGCTCGCGCGCGCCACCGACTTCGTCAGGCCGCCGACACCGAGCGCGATCGTGATGTCGTCCGCGGACGGCTGCTTCGGATCGGTCGCGCTCACCTTCACGAGATGCCGCGCGAGCCGTGACGCCAGCGACGGATGCGCGAACAGCCCAAGCGTTTCGTCCGGCGTCAGCACGTCGCGCTCGCCGTCGCCCTCCTTCACGCGCACACGGTACGGATCGATCCGCACATCAGTGAACTTGCCGCGCACGGGCGCGTGGACATACACGTCGCGGTCCCATTTCGCGCCGTCGCGGCGCAGCAGCACGTGCACGCTCAGCGGCACGCGCCGGCCGTCGCCGTCGACGCCCGTGCCCTGCAGCAGCACGTCGCCGAGCACGTCCTTCGAGCGGCGGTTCGCATCGCTCGAGAAGACGATCGCGTGCGCATCGGTATCGATGCTCGCATGAACTTCGGGCGCATCGAGTGCGATGCGATTGCAGTCCGTCGCGGCCGCACTCGCGAACGGGCAGCCGCTTTGCGACGCGAAGTGATAGATCCCGCGCCCCGCGTGATCGATCGGCGCGGCATGGGCGCCGGTGCTGGCGGCAAACAGGGCGAGGCAGGCAACACGGGTGGCGAATGAGGGCATGGTCGTCGTCGGAATGGATTCAGGATGTCGAAGTAACGTGGCGCCGCTTCAATGACGGTGATAGGACAGCGCATCGAGATCGCGCCGGGCCGACGCTCGCCCTGCGAGCCCGAACCCGCGCGCCAGTGCGCCGAGCGTATCGACGGCGGACGCGGCGATCGTGACGCCGACGGCCGCGAGATAGCGAACCGCACCCAGTTGCGGCAACTGCTGATGATCGAGTGCCCGCAGGCTGTAGCCGAGCCGCATCGCCATCACGCAGAACGGGCCGAGCGGGCCGCTGCGGCCGAGCCATTGCCACCGGCGCGGCAGGTACGCGTTCACGAGATACGGCGTCAGCCCGACGCTGTCCTCGCCGCGCATCCAGCGCAGCTTCAGTGACTCGAAATGCGTGTCCGGCAGCCGGTGCTCCGTGTGTGCATCCGGCGCGAACTCGACGGCCACGCCAGCTGCCTGCATCCGCAACCCCATCACTTGGCAATGCGCGCGATAGACGCCATCGAGCGGCTCGTAGCGGAATTGCGCGAATACATCGCGCCGGAACGCAACGTTGTTCGCATAGAAGTTGCGCGTCGCACCGGCGCGCAGCGGACTCGGGAAATACATGAAATCGATCGACGTCAGCGCGGTGCCGAGCACGTTCGGCGCGTAGCTGGTGCGCCCCGCCACCGCGACGGGTGCGTCGCCCGACTCCCGCGCGAACGGCACGAGCAGGTGTTCGAGCCAGTCGTCGGCCGGGCGGCAATCGGCATCGCCGAACACGACGATGTCGCAGCGGTCCGCGTCGACGCGATCGAAGCCGTCGTTCTTCGCATCGTAGTAGCCGGTGCTCGCGCCGATCTCGACGAAATCGATCGAACGGCCGGCCAGCGCAGCGATTTCCGTGCGCGCATCGGCCGGCAGGCCGTCGTGCGTGATGATCCATTGCGCGAGTGCCGCTGGCGGCACGGTCTGCCTCGACAGCGCCGACACGAGGCGCTTCAGGCTGTCGACGGCCTGCGCGAGACCCGCGCCGCCGCGCAGGTTGTTCGTCTCCAGTACGAGCGCGGCCTTCGCCGCCACGGAACGAGCGGCCGCGCGCGTACGCGGTGCGGTTTCATTGAAGTTCGGCATCCGGAATATCTCCACCGTCGTGCGCGACGGATTGGATGAAACGGCAGGAAGGTGGCCTGCGGCACGCCGTCCAAAGCGGGCCGCCGCGGACCACGTCGCCCGGCGGGCCGCCTGGTCAGGCACCCGCCATGCGCGACGTCACTCCTGGATCGACGGCGCGGAGTCTGCGTCGGTGAAGCGCGGCTTCGTGTTCTGCAGGTCGCGCGTGTTCTTCTGCACGGCCACCGCGCCGAACAGCGCGAGCACGAACGACATCGCGTAGAAGCCCTTTTCGCTCAGTTGCAGCGTGGCGTTGAAAAGGCCGACGACCAGCAGCGCGATCGACAGCAGCAGCGCGATCCAGCTGAGGCCGTAGTAGATGCCCGTGACGGGAATGCCTTCCGCGCGGTCGCGCACGCTCTTCTGCAACGAGATCGCCGCGTAAAGGCCGAACACCAGCACGGTGAAATAGTAGCCCTTCTCGTTGAGTTGCATGCCGGCATTCCAAAGGCCGATCAGGAAGGCCGCGAAGCCGGCGAGCAGCGCGGCCCACGACGCGGCCACGAACGCGAACGACGGCTGCTGGATAGTGGTCTGGTTCATTGCTTTTGCCCTCTCTTTCTTCTTGTTCGAAATCGTTTTCGTTGAACTGCGTTTTGCGCATGGTAGCAGCTTTGGTGCGCGCCACGACAGTCGCACTTGCAGTCTTACATGCCGCGCTGCGCGCGCCGCCAGCGCCCCGGTGTCGTGCCGAGTACCGCGCGGAACGCCTTGCCGAAGGCGGCCTCGGACTGGTAGCCGACCGCCTGCCCGATCTCCGCCTGCCCGCGCTGCGTGTCCTGCAGCAATGCGCACGCATGCATCATCCGGATCTGCGCGACGAACGCACCGACGCTCATCCCGGCCTTCTCGCGGAAATGCCGCGCGTACGTCGCACGCGACATGGCCGCCGCGTCGCCGAGCGACTCGACCGTCCACGGCCGCTCCGGCGCCTGCAGCACGGCCTGGACCGACGGACCGAGCCGCGCATCGGCCGCCAACGCAAGCCAGCCGGACGGCACGCGCGCGCCGCGGCCATAGGCCCGCAGCGCATATGCGAGCAGCGCCTGGCCGAGCGCGTTCACGATCGCGCCTGCGCCCGGCTGCACGTTCGACGCCTCGGTGCGCAGCACGCTTGTCAGCAGTTGCAGCGGCTCGGCCCCCGATGCTTCGCGTAATTCGACGTGCAGCACCTGCGGCAGCGTGCGCATCAGCAGCTCGCCCGCGCCGCGCGCATAGACGAACCGCCCGCACAGCAGATCCACGCTCGCGCCGCCCGGTTCGGCCGGATCGAGATTCGACTTGACCGGCAGCACCGCGCCGCCGCCGGCGCCGACGTCGCGCAGCGGCACGGCCGGCTGCGACCGGCCGCTCCCCGTATCGAGCAGGTCGTGCGCGCCGCCCGCGGGCAGCAGCACGAAATCGCCTGCGGCGAGCTGCAGCGTGCGGCCGTCGACCGTGCGCAGCCGGCACGTGCCGGCCAGCACCAGGTGGAACGCCGCCTCGCCGGGCGGCAGCGGGTCGTGCGGCATCGCGAACGGCCCATCCAGCAGACAGCGCACGTCGAGTTCGACGTGGCTGCGCCCCAGCGACAGCAGTTGACTCAATGCATCCATGAGACGATTGCGCTAAAAATTGACACTCTAGCGTATCGAAACCCTCAGCGCGAGCGATCAGAATAGGTCTGCATCGCCCGAGATCGCGGCGCCCGCCGCCCTCCTCACTTCTTCTCGATAAGGACGCATCATGCTGAACTGGAACGAATACCGGAAGGAACTCTCGACGCGCATCGGCGACATCGCCAAGCTGTCGCCCGATACGCTGGCCGGGTACAAGGCGCTGTCCGGCGCCGGCGCCAAGACCGGCCATCTCGACGCGAAGACGCGCGAACTGATCGCGCTCGCGGTGGCCGTCACGACGCGCTGCGACGGCTGTATCGCCGTTCACACCGCCGAAGCGGCGAAGCACGGCGCAACCAAGGAGGAAGTGGCGGAAGCGCTCGGCGTCGCGATTGCGCTGAATGCGGGCGCGGCGCTCGTCTATTCGGCGCGTGTGATGGACGCGCTCGGCGACTGACCGTCACCGCGGCGCCGTCGCGGGCCGCCCTGCCGCGCGGCGCCCGGCCGTCAAGTCGTCAGGCCTGACGGCCATCCGCCTCGCGATGTATGAAGATTGGCCGGCGTGCTCGCGCCGGCAGCTGTCGCGCCACGCACGGACGCGGACACGCTGCGAAGTCGGCTACCATGCGCGAACGATCCATCGTGAAGGAGCGCTCCATGTGCCGCTGGCTCGCCTATACGGGTAATCCGATCCATCTGGAAACCGTGCTGTTCCGCGCGAAGCATTCGCTGATCGACCAGAGCCTGCATTCGGAGCTCGGCGCCACGACCACGAACGGCGACGGCTTCGGGCTCGGCTGGTACGGGCGCCCCGACGAACTCCCGTTCCGTTATCGCTCCGTGCATCCCGCATGGAACGACCGCAACCTGCGCGAAGCCGCGCGCGCGATTCGCTCACGGATGTTCATCGCGCATATCCGCGCGGCGACCGACACGCCGGTGCAGGAAACCAACTGCCACCCGTTCCGCCACGGCCGCTGGCTGTTCGCGCACAACGGGCTGATCCGCGACTTCCACAAGCTGCGCCGCGACCTGACGATGAAGGTCGATCCCGCGCTGTTCCCGACGCTCGAAGGCTCGACCGATTCCGAGCTGATGTTCCGTCTGGCGCTGACCTACGGCCTCGAACAGACGCCGCTGCCGGCGCTCGAACGGATGGTCGGCATGGTCGAGGAAACCGCCGCGCGGCACCGCGTGGCCGATCCGCTCAACATGACGATCTGCGCGACCGACGGCGACCAGATCATCGCGGTGCGCTACTCGAGCGAACGGCAATCGCGCTCGCTGTTCCACAGCACGTCGTTCAAGCACCTGCACGAGCTGTATCCGCATAACCCGCGCATCGCCGAAGCCGGCGACGACGCGTTCATGGTCGTGTCCGAGCCGCTCGTCGACTTGCGTGGCGCGTGGGAGGAAGTGCCGGAAGGGATGGCGATCGTCGCGCATGGCGCGGATGTGCAGCAGCGGCCGTTCGCGCCGCGGCATAAGTAGCGGGCGGCGCCGCACGCGCCGTCAGGCGCGGCGCGAGAACCGCATCCGGATCGAATCGAGTTCGGCGGGCAGCCGGTGCGATCGGGCGCGCCGCCGCGGCAGCGCGGCAAACCCGAGCCGCTCGTACAGTGCGCGGGCGCGCACGTTGCGGGTCAGCACGTCGAGCACGACTTCGCGGCTGCCGTCGGCCGGCAACGCGCCGGAATCGAGCGCATCGCGGAACAGCGCACTGAAGATACCCGTGCCGCGCTGCCGTTCGTCGGTCGCGCAATGCGCGACGAGGATCTGCGAACGCTTCGGCGCCGGGAGTTCCGTTTCGAGGATCAGCCCGCGCAACAACTGGCCGATCGTGCGACGCACGCCGAAGAAGCGCGCGAGTGCCCACACGACATGCACGTCGTCGAACGTCGTCCGCCGCCCGTCGTGAATCGCCATCACGGCGAGCACGGTGCCATCGTCGTCAACCGCGACGCGATGCCGGCGCCACGAGAAGCGCCCGTGACGCGACCGGAACGCCTGCTGCAGGAACGCGATGCACCGCGCGTCACTTTCGCCGAGAAAGAAGCCGAATTCGGCCACGCCGGATGCAAACACGAGCGGCCCGCACGCAGCCGCGTCATCCGCATCGGCCACGCGAAACCGCGCGGCCTCACCAGCGCGCTGGACCGCCTGCGCAAACGCGGCGGCCTGCGTCATGCGCTGCGTCCCGCCAGCCGCGACAACACATTAACCGTCCGACTGATCTGCTCCGGCTCGTGCGTCGAGCAGATGAAGAAGCGCAGCCGCGCCGCCTTTTCCTCGACGGCCGGATAGAAGATCGGCTGCACGTTGATCCCTTCGTCGAACATCGCGTTCGCCCACTGCGCGGCCTTCAGCGAACTCCCGGTGATCACCGGCACGACCGCGTAGCCCGCGCTCGTGCCCGTATTCAGCCCGGCAGCACGCGCTTCGGTCAGGAACTGCCGCCCGCGCGCCTGCAGCTGCGCGACGCGCGCCGGCTCGGCCTGCAGGCGTTCGAGCGCGGCCAGCGACGCCTCGGCGAGCGTCGGCGCGAGCCCGACGCTGTACAGGAAGCCCGGCGCCAGATGGCGCAGCATGTCGACGAGCGGCTGGCAGCCGGCGATGAAACCGCCGCAGCCGGCCAGCGTCTTGCTCATCGTGCCCATCCACATGTCGACCTGGTCAGGCGCGACGCCGCAATGCTCGCGGATGCCCTTGCCGGTCGCGCCGAGCACGCCGAGCGAATGCGCCTCGTCGACCAGCAGGAACGCGCCATGGCGCGTCTTCACGTCGACGAAGCGCTGCAGGTCGGGGAAGTCGCCGTCCATGCTGTACAGCCCCTCGATCGCGATCAGCACGTGCCGGTATTCGCGGCGCACGCGCGACAGCAATTCGTCGAGCGCCTGCCAGTCGTTGTGCGCGAAGCTCAACCGCTTCGCGCCGCTCAGCTGTGCGCCCTGCACGATGCTGTTGTGCGCGAGCGCATCGTGGACGACCAGGTCGCCCGGGCCGAACAGCGCGCCGATCACGGTCACGTTGGTCGCGTGGCCGCTCACGAACGCGACGCAGTCGTCGGTTTCGTAGAAACTGGCCAGCGCGCGTTCGAGATCGCGTTGCACCGGGCGTTCGCCCGCGACCATCCGGCTCGCCGATGCCGATGTGCCGTAGCGGTCGATTGCGGCTTTCGCGCGCGCGGACACGTCCGGGTCGCCGGCCAGGCCGAGATAGTTGTAGTTCGCGAAGTTCAGGTATTCGCGGCCGCCGATCTGCGTCGTCGCGCCGGCGACGCCGTCGTGCACACGGAAAAACGGCGAGTCGACGCGCAGCTTCTCGCCCATCTCGCGCATGATCCGGACCTGCTGATACTGCGGCATCGACTCGAAGCGGCTGCGTGCCGAAGCAGTCTGTGCAGCCGGCGTGCCGGGCACACCGGGCGCCGCGGCGGCATCCGTCGCGCGCTCCAGTTGCCGTTTCAACGCTTTCGCCGCCAGTTGCTGGCGAAGATGCTCTCCCAGTGCCATTGCTTCCTTCGCTGTATCTCGAAAAGGCGCTATGTTACGCCGCGTATTTTTAAAAGGCGTGGCGTCACGCGTCGGAAAACTCGGCCCACTGCCATGCGTCCGGCGCGGCCAGCAGCGCATCGACCAGCCGAAAATTCATCTCGTGGCTCGGCCGCAACGCGCTCACGCGCGCCAGCAGCGGCGCGCCCGCCAGCGCGAGATCGCCGACCAGGTCGAGTACGCGATGCCGGACGAATTCCTCCGGCAGCCGCATCCCGCCCAGCACGCGATTGCCGACGATGGACGCGGTGCACGACGGCCGCGCGCCGCGCAGGATCGGCACACCGCGCAGATAGCCTGCGACGATCGCCGGCACGGCCCACTTCACGCGCCCGTACGAGCGCGACGGCGCGATTTCGGTTTCGAACGCGGCCGGCGTCAGCGCGCCGTCCCAGTGCATGTCGCCGAAGCCGCGCAGGTCGTTGCGCACGCTCAATTCGTAACGCGGCGCCGGCTCGATCCGCATTTCGCGCCGCTGGTCGCCGTCGCCGTCCGTGACGACGACGGGCCGCAGCACGCGGATGAAGCGCTTCGGCGCATCGAGCGCGACGCGGCCGCATGCGCGGATCGCGTCGACCCACGGCGTTGCGCTGCCATCGAGAATCGGCACTTCCTCCGCATCGAGCTCGACGATCGCATGATCGATCTCACACGCGAGCAGCGACGCGAGCAGATGCTCGACCGTGCGAACGCCGACGCCGTCGGCATTGCGCAGCATCGTGCAGAGCGGCTGCGCGCGGCGCAGCGCGGGATCGACCGGCAGCGTCGCGAGCGTGCGCCCGTGCTCGATGCGCCGGAACGCGATGCCCGTCACGCCATCTTCCGGACGCGCGGGCAGGATCCGCACACCGACCCGGCGCCCCGTGTGCAACCCGTGCCCGTCGATCGTCAGCGGGCGTGCCAGCGTGCCCTGACGCGCCGCCCAGCCGGCCGGCGCGCTCATCGAGTGACCTCCAGTGTCGGCGACGCATGACCGGTGCCGGGCGACGGCCGCGTGTCGAGCATCGCACGCGCTTCGCCTTCGATCGCGTGCTTCGCGGCCAGCGCCGCGACGGCCTCCTGCGCAGCAACGGTCGCTGCCGCAGCATCGGAGCCGGCATCGGCCGACGCGCCGATCGAATCGACGATGCGCGCGGCCAGCGTCGTCACCGACGCGCCCTCGGCGATCGCCATCACCGACAGCTTGACCTCGAACGCTTCCTCGACCGCGAGGCCGAGTTCCATTCCCATCAGCGAATCCATGCCCATGTCGAGCACCGACTTGTCGAGCGCGATGCGATCGGGCGTCATGTGCAGGATCCGCGCGATCTGCGCCTGCAGCGTCCGCGCAACCAGCGCGACCGCTTCGTCGCGCGGCAACGCGAGCACTTCTTCGCGCAGCTGCGTGCCGCCGTCGCGCGCATCGCCGCCGCTCGCATTCGATTGCAGCCGCGAATACCGGCGCGCCTTCGCGGCCGGCATGCCGCGCGCGACCGCGTGCCAGTCGAGCCGGACCACGGCTTCGCCGGCCGCGCCCGCGACCAGCGTGCGCTCGAGCGCAACCATCGCCTCGTCGGACGTGATCGACGCACCGCCGATCCGCGACTGCAGCGCTTCGCGCGTATCGGCGTGGCGCGCGAGGAAACCGACGTCCTCGAGCGGCCCCCAGGCCATGAACGTGCCCGGCAACCCTGCCGCGCGGCGATGTTCGACCAGCGCTTCCAGGAACGTGTTGGCCGCGACGTAGTTCGACTGCCCCGGATTGCCGAGATAGGTCGTCGCCGACGAATAGACCACGAACAGGTCGAGCGGCAGCCCGCGCGTCGCGCGATGCAGGTTCCATGCGCCTGCCACCTTCGGTGCGAGCACCGCGGCCATGCGCGCATCGTCGAGATTGCGCACGAGGCCGTCGTCGATCGACATCGCGGAATGCAGCACGCCCTTCAGCGGCGCGCCACGCCGGACGATCGCGGCAATCATCGCGTCGACCGCCGCGGCATCGGTCACGTCGCACGACACGACGTCGACGGTGACGCCCAGCACGTCGCGCCAGCATGCGACTTCGTCGCGCGCCGCGGCGGCGAGTTCGCCGGAGCGGCTCGCCAGCGTCAGCCGGCGTGCGCCGCGCTCGACCATCCAGCGCGCACTCGCGAAACCGAGCCCGCCCGTGCCGCCCACCACCAGGTACGTGCCTTGCGGATCGAGCACGAGCGAACCCGCGCCCGCGACGCCGCGCGTCGGCGCCGGCGTGCCGGACGGATAGGTCACGAGCACCTTGCCGATCTGGCGCGCCTGCTGCATGTAGCGGAACGCATCCTCGGCCCGTTCGGCGGGGAACGCGCGATACGGCAGCGGATGCAGCACGCCTGCCGCGAACAGCGCCATTACTTCGCCGAACAGGCGTTCGGTCAGCTCCGGCAACGCGCCCATCAACTGGTCGGCATCGATGCCGAAATAGCTGATGTTGTTGCGGAACGGCCGCAGCCCGATATGGCTGTTCTCGTAGAAATCGCGCTTGCCGAGCTCGAGGAAACGGCCGAACGGACGCAGCGTGTCGATACTGCGCACCATCGCTTCACCGGCTAGCGAGTTCAGCACGATGTCGATGCCCTGCCCACCCGTCATCGCACGGATCTCGTCCGCGAACGCGAGGCTGCGCGAATCGAGCACGTGGTCGGCGCCGAGCAGGCGCACGAACTCGCGCTTCTCGTCGCTGCCGGCCGTCGCGAACACTTCCGCGCCGAAGTGGCGCGCGAGCTGGATCGCGGCGATGCCGACGCCGCCCGCGCCGCCGTGCACGAGCACGCGTTCGCCGCGGCGCAGCCGCGCGAGTTCGACGAGCGCGTAATACGCAGTGAAGAACGTGGTCGGCACGGTCGCCGCTTCCTCGAACGACAGGCGTTCGGGCTTCAGCGCGATCGCTTGCGCGCGCGTCCTGACGCGCGTCGCGAACGATGCCGGCGCGAAGCCGAGCACCGCGTCGCCCGGCGCAAATGCGGTCACGGCAGGGCCGACCCGCACGACGCGGCCGGACAGCTCCATGCCGATCGTCGCGCCCGCGAAGCCGGTCTCGACCGCCTCATCGGACAGGAGCCCCATCGCATACATCACGTCGCGGAAATTCAGGCCGGTGGCAACCGGCTCGATTTCCACCTCGTCCTCGCCCAGCGCGCTTTCGGGCAACGCAAACCATTCGAGATTGCGCAACGAGCCCGGTGCGTCGAACGCGAGCACCGACGCGCGTGCGATCGCGCCATCGTCGCGCGCTGCCGCCTGTGCAGCCGTCAGCATGCGCGGCACCAGCCGCCCGCGCGCGCTCAGGACAACTTCCTCCTCGACCGCCGGGCCGGTCAGCTCGCGAATCAGCGCATCGGGAATCCCGGCCGCCGCGCGATCGACGTCGATCAGGCGGCACGCGAGTTCGGGATGCTCGTTCGCGAGTACGCGACCGAGGCCCCACAGCGTCGCCTGCTCCGGGTGCGCATTCGCGGCTCCGGCAAACGGCGCGCCGCCGCGCGTGACGACGGTCAATCGCGTGGCCGCGTGCGGCTGCGCGCCGAGCGCGCGGACGAGTGCCGCCAGCGCGATCGCGCCGTAACGCTGCGCGGCCATCAGGCCGTCGCCCGTCGCTGCTTCCGCGAGCGGCGTGTCCGGTGCGCAGAACACGACGTGCGCCGGCTGCCCGGCCGGCAGCGACGCGATCGCGTCGGCCGCGTGCGTGATGTCCACGATATCGGCCGGATAGCCCGCCAGCGCAAGCGCATCGGCCAGTTGCCCGCCGAAGCCGTCGACCGCATCCGGCGCGTGGATCACGAGCCATTGTTCGTTGCGTGCCAGCGTATCGAGATCGCTCGGGTCGCCGCCACGTTGGGCGGCCATCGTGTTCGCGGGATTACGCGCGACGACGAACGTCGGCGTGCCGTCCAGATCGAGCGACTGCTCGACGTGCCGCACGACGTCGACGTAGCCCGCGCGTGCGAGCGCCGCCTCGAGATCAGCCGGCGCCAGCGGCGCGGGCGCATCGACTTCCGTGGACGCCGCCTGCGGGGCGAACACGATATCGGAGAAGCGGCCGCGGCGCGGCTCGGCCAGCAGCAGCAATCCGCCCGGCGCCAGCCATGACCGCATCGCATTCAGCGCGTCGGCCACATCGTGACGGCCGCTCAGCGCACGGTTCGCGACGATCAGGTCGTAAGGCCCGGCATCGTCGGCCGACAGCGACAGCCGCTCGCCCGATTGCAGTGCCACCGTGCGCACCGCCGCTTCCGCGTCCGTATCGAAACCGGCCAGCTGGCCGGCCGTCGCGGCGATCGTGTGATCGCAGCGCGCGGCCGCGAGATGCATGCCGAGCGTCTGCAGCACGTCGCCGTCCGTCGCGCCCAGTTCGAGCACGCGCAGCCGGCGCGCCGGCTGCCACGCATCGACCGCCTGCTCGACGCCGGCCGTCAGCAGTGCGTGCACGTGCTGCCAGGTCGGCGATGCGGCAAGGAGTTGCTCGACCAGGCTGTGCCCGGTCGGCGACAGCCAGCGGGTGCCGTCCTTCGCGCCGCTCAGCACGTCGGGCAACGCCGCGCCGCAATGCGCAAGCAGCGTCAGCTCCGCCACGTGCCCCGGCGATTCGGCCAGCAGCCCGCGCCACAGCTCGTCGAGCGGCGGCAACGCCGCGCACGCCGCGTCGTCGCGCACGAGGTGCGCGCCGTCGCGATGAGCCAGGCCGTCTTCGATGAGCATGTCGGCAAGACGTGCCGCCAGCGCCGCGCGCCCGGGCGCCGGCCGCCATGCAGCGGCGAACGCGCCGAGCGCATCGAACGCACGCAGCACGTATAGGCTCGCGAGCACATCGAGCAGCGGCAGGATTTCGGTCAGATGCTGCGTGCGGCGGCCGTCGTCTTCGGCCGTATCGAGCCGGGCGACCGCTTGCGCGAGCAGCGCGTCGGGCGCCGGCAGGCCGGCGGCATCGACTTCGCCCGGCAGTGGCACCTCTTCGAGGCGGTACACGAAGCGCGCGGGCAGGTTCTGCCGGCGGCCGACGAGATCGACGCGCCGGAACCGGCAAGCGCCGAGCCGCGCGACGATCGCGCCCTGCGCGTCGAGGAATTCGAAATGCGCGACGACCGAATGCGGGCTGCGCCGGTCGATCCTCGCGAGTACGCGAGTGACCGTGTCGCCGCGCAGATAGTCGACCCGGCCGATCTGCACCGGCACGTAAGCCGGATGTTCGCCGTCGCGCGCGTGCGCGGCAAGCAGCGCGAACAGCGGATGAAACCCGCTGTCCATCAATGCCGGATGCAGCAGATAGGCGGACAGCGCCCGCGCATCGCCGCATGCGGCAGGTGCGGAGACGTCGGCCAGCGCCGCATCGTCGCCCGCGGCGACGCGCACGGTGCGGACCCAGCGGAACGCCGGCCCGTACGTCAGGCCGATCGCCGCGGTGTTCGCGTACAGCGTGTCGCCATCGGCGGCCGGCAGCGCGAGCAGGCGCTCCAGCGTGCCGGACGGCACGAAGCGCGCCGCGCCCAGCACGCTACCGCTTTCCAGCATCCGCCCCGTCACGTTCAGCGTCCATGCGCCATCGGACATCCGGTCGCGCGTCTCGATCGTGAAAGTCGCGGTGCGCGGCTCGATCACGAGCCGGAACAGCTTCGCCTGCTGCGGCTGGAACACGACCGGCGTGCGGATCTCGACGTTTTCGAGTGCCGCGTCCGCCGTGTCGAAGAACGTACGCGCCGCGGCGAGCGCCATTTCCACATAACCCGCGCCCGGGAATGCCACGCCGCCATCGACCACGTGATCGGCCAGCATCGGCAGCTTTGCCGGATCGAGCTGGTTTTCCCAGCCGAACGCGTGTTCGTGCAGCCGATAGCCGAGCAGCGGATGCTCGCGGCGGCGATTGACGAGGCCGTAGCCTTCGACCGTCGGCGTCAGCCAGAAGCGGTCGCGCTGCCACGGATAGGACGGCAACGCCGCACGCGACGTGCCCGGTGCAAAGCGGTCGGGATCGACGCTCGCGCCGTGCGCGATCGCCGCGAGAATCGCCTGCCGCAGCGTCGCCGCGCTGCCGTGATCGCGCTTGAGCGTCGGCAGCACCGCGCCGGTCGCGCCGGCTGCGGCGAACGCCTGCTTCACGTACGTGCGCAGGATCGAATGCGGCGACACTTCGACGAACAACCGGACGCCCTGCTCGATCAGGTACGCGATGCCGTCGCCGAAGCGCACGGGCTCGCGGATATTGCGCCACCAGTAGCGCGCGTCGAGCTTGGTGCCGGAAAGCGCGCCGCCGGTCACGGTCGACACGAACGCGCCGTTGCCCGGTTGCGGCCGCAGGCTGGCCAGTTCGGCCAGCACGACCGGCTCGATGCGATCCATGTGGCTGCTGTGGAACGCATAGTCGAGATCCAGCATCTGGAAGAACTTGCCGCTGCCGCGCAGCGCCGCCTCCAGCGCCTGCAAACCCTGCAGCTCGCCCGCGAGCGTGACGGCATCGGGACTGTTGATGCCGGCGATCTCGACCCGGCGCGCGAGCCCGTGGCGCGCGATCAGCTCGCGTGCCGCCGCGTCGCCGATGCCGACGGCCGCCATCCGGCCGCTGCCGCGCGTCATCGCCTGCGCGCGGCTGCGGATCTTGATCACGCGCACCGCGTCGGCGAGTGACAGCGCGCCCGTCACCCACGCCGCGGCGATTTCTCCGACGCTATGGCCGATCGCCGCGTCGTAACGCATCCCGCGCGCATCGATCACGCGAATCATGCCGACCTGGATCGCGAACAGCAGCGGTTGCGCGTTCTCCGTCGCGGCGAGCCATTCGGCGCCCGCGCCGGCCAGCCATTCCGCGCTCGGGCCGCCGCGCATCACGTCGACGAGCGACGGGCTGCCGTCGGCACACCACAGCGCATCGACTTCGTCGAGCGCCGCGCGGAAAACGGCATTCTCCGCATAGAGCTCGTTGCCCATTCCGACCCACTGGCAACCGTTGCCCGAGAACACGAGCGCGGTGCGCAGCGCGTCGGCGGGTGCCTGGCCGGTTGCGACGCAGTGCGGCAGGCCTTCGTGGGCCGGTTGGGCCAGTGCGGCAAGCGCCGCACGGCCTTCGGCCACGTCGGCCGGTGCGACGATCGCGCGATGTTCGAGCCATTGGCGGCGACGCGCGGCCGCGGCGGCTAGCGCCTGCCAGTCGCCGCCGTTGTCGAGCATCGCCAGATAGCGGCCTGCGAGTGCGCCGAGCGCAGGCGTGCTGCGCGCGGTCAGCACGAGCGGAGACAGCTGCGTTTGAACCGGCTCGGGCGCTGTCGCCGTCACGTCGTTTGCGACCGGCGCCTCGGTCAGCACGACGTGCGCATTCGTGCCGCCGAAGCCGAACGAGTTGACGCCGACCGTCAGCGGCGCGTCGCTCGCTTCGAGCGGCATGTAGCGATCGACGACGCGCAGGCGCCCGCCGTCGAAATCGATGCCGGGATTGGGCGTGACGAAATGCAGCGAACGCGGCACCGCGCGATGCTTCAGACACAGCACGGCCTTCAGCAGGCCGGCCATGCCGGAGGCCGTTTCGAGGTGGCCGATGTTGGTCTTCACCGAACCGATGAGCAGCGGACGGTCCGCCGGGCGCTCGCCCGACACGACGTCGATCAGCGCGCGCGCCTCGATCGGATCGCCGACTGCCGTGCCGGTGCCGTGCGCCTCGAGGTACGCGAGCGACTGCGGATCGATGCCGGCGCGCGCGTACACGCTGCGCAGCAGCGACGCTTGCGCGGCCGCGCCCGGCACGCTGATGCCGCCTGGCGAATGGCCCACGGAGTTCACGCCGGAGCCGGCGATGACTGCATGGATCGTGTCGCCGTCGGCGAGTGCGCGATCCAGCGGCTTGAGCAGCACGAATGCGCCGCCTTCCGAGCGCACATAGCCGTCGCCGGTCGCATCGAACGCGCGGCAACGGCCGCGCGGCGACAGCATCGACGCCTTGGAGAAACTGACGAAGCCGAACGGATGCAGCAGCAGGTTGACGCCACCCGCGAGCGCCATCTCGGCTTCGCCGGACTGCAGCGCCTTGACGGCCTGGTGGAGTGCGACGAGCGACGACGAGCAGGCCGTGTCGACGGACATGCTCGGGCCGCGCAGGTCGAACAGATAGGACACGCGATTCGACGCGATGCTCAGGGTGTTGCCGGTCGCCGAATACGGATCGATCACGTTCAGATCGTCCATGTTGCGGTTGCCGTAATCCATGCTGGCGGCGCCGACGAAGACGCCGCAGTTGCTGCCGCGCATGTCGGCCGGGCGCACGCCGGCGTCTTCGAATGCTTCCCACGCGAGTTCGAGCAGCAGGCGCTGCTGAGGGTCCATCTGGGCCGCTTCGCGCGGGGAAATGCCGAAGAATGCGGTGTCGAAGCCGGCGACGTTGTCGAGCACACCGGCCGCGAACGTGTAGCTCTTGCCCGGTTCGCGCTTGGACGGGTGCCGGTAGAAGTCGGTACCGAAGCGGTCGGCGGGGATCTCGGTCACTGCGTCGCGTTCGTCGCGCAGCAGTTGCCAGAAGTCGCCAAGATTGTTAGCGCTCCCGGGAAACCGACAAGCCACCCCAATTATTGCAATCTTACTGTTCATCTTTTATGTCGCTTTCTCGGATGCGCACGGCTCTTCCGCACGACTTCCGTCATCTTGTACCACATGCAAAAGTACCGAACCGAGCTCTTCGGCTGCCAGATTCCGGCATTCGGGAGTGTCTGTGCCGTAGTTTCGCCAAATGAAGTAGTCGCTGCGTTGCGGGGTAACGCCCAGCTTCTGGAAAACATGAGGCAATGCGGGGACGTGGTCGCCGTAAAAGCAAACGACTGTTTCACGATCACGGGTGCGCAAATAATCGAGCAAGCGCCCGATCATTGCGTCTGCATTTTCAATGTGCCGCAGATAGGCAGTCAGGTCGCGCCAGCAGGCATCTTCGCCAAGAGTATGCCTCGAAGATGATTCTCCAGGCAAAACCTGCTCGAGGTGCAATGGGCCGTGGTTTTCCATCGTCATGGCAAAAATGAAACGCGGTTTCTCGCTCTCGCGTTCCAGCGCGGCGATCACTGCGTCAAGCACGGCTGCATCGGAGATATACGGACCGGCACGCGGCGCGTCGGCAAAGTATTCGATGTCGAGAAATGTGTTGAATCCAAGCAACGGAAAGACACGATTGCGGCCAAAGAAATCAGCGTAGTACGGATGAATCGCCAGCGTTTCGTAACCGCCGCGACCGAACCAGCTTGCGATCGACGCGCACGCACGGCGCAAGAACGCATACGGATAAAAGCGCGCGTAGCCGAGGCGCTCGAACGGCAGGCCGGTCAGCATCGAGAATTCAGTGCGCATCGTGTTTGCGCCCCATGCCGGCACCGAAAGCTCGCCGTAGCATACGGCTTCGCTTCGCGCTCGATCAAATTGGGAGAGCACGGCTGGCGCAACCGCCGGTGAAATGCGCCGCACGTCAAAGAGCGATTCGCTCTGGATCATGATGACGTCGGGGTGCTGCACCGACGTACCTGAGACGAAGGGCCCCGCTTCGACCACTCGCTGGAATGCTTCGAATGTCGCGGGACGCATGCCGTTCAGCAAGTATGCGATGAAGACTGCGAAAAAACCGTGACTGCGCAGGTCTTCCTCGGCGTCGAGCTCCAATGGCAGGCGAGCTGCAATGTATCGCGCCAGTAAGAATGTAAATGCAACAACAGCCGCCAGCGCGAGCACCGGACGCGGCGTGACCGGCGCCTCGGCGAGATAGCCAAAGATGACGAGCACGATCCCTGCGCCGATCGCCACGATCTTGCCTGCGCTCAGGAACGGCAGATAGAGCCGAGGGTGCGAGAACAACTGACTGAAAAGGCTGAGATCGGTAAAAACGAACGGCTCGCGCAGCGATTCATATTTGGCGTTGCTGACGACCGCGACAAGCCCGACCAGCGCGACCGCAACGGACGCAGAGAAGATCGGGCGCGCGGTGGCAAGCAGCATCAGCGACGCGAGGAACACGACGGAAACCACGTGCAACAGCAGCGCATCTGCGCGACGCCGCAACGACGCACGCGGAACTGCGATCAGGTCCGGCAGAAACGATATGCCGGCCGAAACGGCGAACGCGATCCAGATAGCGCCCGTCAATTTACGTCTTCCTTGCCAGGCAGATACGAAAGCTTGTCGAGGATCGTGTCGGCCAACGTGACGGGCAACAAGGTCAGGAGGCGCATGCCGAATGCAAGCAGGCCCGGGAATGCAATTTCCGCGCGGCCGGCATCGAGTTTTCTGCGAATGTGTGCGGCAGCCTGATCGGCAGTCCACATGAATGGCTTGTCGCCGGGAAACACGTCGCTCATCGACGTCTTGACGAAGCCGGGAAGGATGACCGAGATGCCGACACCGTCACGCTTCAACAGAGGGCGAACGGAATCGGCATAAGCCTTGACCGCCGATTTGCTTGCGCAGTACGCGGGCGAAATCGCCATGCCGCGAAGCGCGGCGAGGGAACTGACCGCGGCGATGCGGCCGTGCTTGCGGGCACGCATGCGCTCGACAACGGGGAGGATCGTGTGCATCGCACCGTAGAAATTCGTGTCGACTACTTCAGTGGTACGGTCGAGGTCCTCCCAGTCGGACGCGGAGGACAGCGTACTTGCGACACCTGCGTTGGCGACAAGCAGGTCGATCGGATATTGATCGTCGAATCGATGCATCCATGCACGAACCGGTTCTGCGTCCCGCACGTCGACAATACCGACGATCACTGTCGCGCCGCGCGCGCGGCAGGCCGCCGCGGTCGATTCGAGTTGCACTTCGTTCCGGCCAACGATGCCCAGCACGGTACCGGGTTGCGCATACGCAAGCGCAAGAGCACGTCCGAGGCCTGCGCTTGCACCTGTGACGACGACATTCCGGACCGGCGCCCTAGCCATCCGCACGCTCTAGCCGCTCGACCGCGCCGGCAATGGCCATTGCGATACCGGACCGGGTGTAGAAATCACCGTTGATCTGAGTGTGATGCATCACGTAGTCAAGGAACGCGTGATAAAGATCCATATCAGGGGGCACTCCGCCAAGCCAAAAGTCATCGAGATCACCCTGCCAGGTCAGACCGCTGAAATTGTAGATAGCCGAGCCGAGTGCAACCAGTGGCCGCTTGTGATGTAGTGCAGACAGACCAACCGTGCTGTTGATAACCACAACCCCGCGTGCGCGTTCGAGCAATGTCGGAAGGTGACCGGCGTCGATGAAACGAATCCGATCTTCCATGCCTGCGGCACGCGCAATTTTAAGCGAAAAATTACGATACTCGATCAGGCCTGTATCGAGCGGGTGATTTTTGATGACCAGCAGTGCATCTCGTGGTGCATTTCGCGCGAAGGATTCCAATACATGGCTGATTGCCGCCCGGATGCCGTCAAAAGAAGAATGCACGACGATTTGCGCATCCGAATTCAATTGCAGAGGAAACAAGTAGTAAGGTCGCACGCTGCCGAGCAATTCCCGCGTGACCCGCTCTGCTTCACGCCGGTGCTTGCGCTGCAAAAGCATCCGGACAGCAAGCCCCGAATACTCGAGTAATCCGTTTTTAGGCCGGTGACTGCGATACCTCGGAAACCGGGGCCAGCACAGCGTGTTCGCAAAACGATACGCAATGTCATGGAACGCGCGCTCATACAGGTTATAGCCCGTGGCTTGCCACTGTCTGGCAGGCGGTGTCACGCTGCGTTGCTGCAGATACCATGCAGGGTCGCGCGGCAGCAACGAGCGGCCGTTGACACCGTGGTTCTCCAGCGTGATCCAGTGCGGCCGAACGTAACCTTCTTCGAATACGTGAACACGCAGATCATGCCCCGCCGAGACTCCCAGCATCTCGCGATGAATGTCTCGGCAGTCGCCGAACATGACGACGTCAGTGATCCCCTCTCGACGCACGATATCGTCGTACCACTGGGGCAAATTCTCAACCCTGCCGCTATAATTCAAAACAGCCCCTGTCCCGCCATACAACAAATCGCCACCGCAAAAATTTACTCGATGGACGGCAAACCCCTTGTCCTGGAGCGCACGCGCGAGTTGATAGAAAAACAGCGAGGCAGTGCCTTGCAGCACGAGAAACGAGCGCGGCATCTAAGTTATTGAATGGAGCACCGAAGAGAAGCTAAGCGCGAGCGCAATGATCTAGAAAGGCACATGTAATGCGCGCAATCCCGCATTCTCTCGCGTCGGCCTCAATGGCTGAATGAGGCGGCAATGACCGCCGAAGGTAGGGAGGATACCTCATTGCAATACAAATGAGAAATATGCGTGATCGTCAAAAAAACGACATATGCTTCTCGCCGAATCCGATTTCGTACGAGCGTCACATACTTGCAGGCGGGCGGACCTGTTCGACAGCAGGCCGGCATCCGCACTCATTGCCCCTCCCCGCCAGCATGCCGCCCGCTTCGCGCCGGTCCGTCACCCGGCGCGTAGCAGGTCGTCGCACGGCCCTCCACATTCGGCACGCATCAACCCTGCATCCACTTGCGCAGTCGCCCCGTCAGCGTTCGCGACTTGCGCGGCGTGCCCGCCTGCGACTGCGTGACCGCCTCACCCAGATAGGAATTGGGCCTGGGTGTACCGTCGACGATGTTGACCAGATTGCGAAGCTGCAGACGGCCCAGGTATTCGTCGGAAAACGCGGGCGTATAGTAGACGCAATCATCGAAAAAATAATGCGTCACCTGCGACCAGCGAGACATTGCCGGATCGATTTGCCGACTCCCTCCGTGCAGCAGATTGGCACACCAGATCAGCGCCTGCCCTTTACGTGCTTCGAATGTCTTGATGCTGGCCCCCTTCGCCGCCACCATGGCATCCCAGATTTCCTGATATGGCAATTGCGCCGAATCGCTGGAAACGCCAAACCCGCGTCGACCGGCCGTTGCATTGTCGATCATCGGCCAGTTGTGCGATCCGGGGACCAGCTGAAGCGGCCCTGACTCCGGCGAGATGTCTTCGAGAGCGACCCACACCCCGCACATGAAGCGCTGCGGGATCGACGAGAAGTGCACCGCATCGGTGTGCAACGGCTGCTGCGTGCCAACCCGGAAATTGAGCGTCTGGAATGGAAATGCCGGCCGACCATACAGGCGTTCGAGCAAATCCAGCATCTGGCGATTGGTGGCAATTGCCTTGACGTCCGGGTCCTTTATCCACGCGTCCTGGATACGACCGGCACCATGGACCACGCCATCGCTGCTTAATCCCGTTTCCACAAACTGCGCGGCCAAGCGCTCACGAATCCGCATAATCCGCGCATCGAGTTCAGTATCGGGAAAATCGATCACCGCATAGCCGTTACGATTCAACGCAACCGCAATCTCGCGCTCCCCGGGCGTCAACTCCGCTTGCCCGACCTCGGCGTCGAACAGCGGAGACTCGATCAATGGAATACCGGGAAGCAAACGCTTTTTTACATCCATGAATATTCCTTCTGCGTAACTTTATTTAATCCAGGAAATACCAGAGAGATAAAATAACAACCAAATCCCCCGCCTTTCATGACACCCCACCCGCCTCCGGGAAGAATTTCAAAAAATACAACAAACAACTCATTCCACCCGAGCCCGCCAAGGATCATATGCCCTTGGAAAATCGGCAATAGTAAAATCTTCCCGATCAAGCGTCAAATTTACATTATAGTATGGGTCATTTAATTGATCGGTACACCACCTTGAAAGCATGAAGCTCTTTTCCCCATTAAATCTGGCACGCTTCTCGGGAGACATCTGATCGTCGCCCCTGCTATAGGACTCGTAGTGATACAAGACTGCGTAAGGGGTCCACAATATTCGATAACCCGCTTCCCGCACGCGGAGGCACAAATCGACATCATTAAATGCCACCGGAAGATTTTCTTCATCAAATCCGCCGACGGCTTGAAATACATCACGACGCATGACCAGGCATGCTCCCGTGACTGCCGAGAAATTTTGTGTCAGCACCGCTCGTCCAGCATAGCCCGGGTGCGTCGAAGGATACAGCTTGTGCGCATGGCTGGCGAAACCGCCAATCCCCATCACCACACCCGCATGCTGGATGAATTCGTCCGCGTAGAGCAGCTTCGCCCCTACGGCACCGATCTCCGGGCGCCACGCGTGCGAAACCATCTCTTTCAGCCAATCCGACTCGCGTGCTTCCACATCGTCATTCAAAAAGCACAGCACATCGCCTGACGCATATTTGACAGCAAAATTGTTTATTGCCGAGTAATTGAAAGGAAAATCATACTTCAAAACCATAACATCGCTTTGCGCGGACAACGATTTCAGATAATCGACCGTATCCTGGCTTTCGCTTTGATTATCGACGACGATTACCTCCAGATTTTCATAGGAGGTTCCGCAAAACAGGCTGTGGATGCATTTCTTCAATAACGGACCGCCATCCCGAGTCGGTATGATGATGGTCACCCTTGGCGCGGGGGTGGGTACCGGATACTGCACCCGATAAGTTCCGGCAAGATACCCGCGGGAAACGCTCACTCCGGGTTGATCCTTGAAGTAATCCGAAAGCGCTCTCTGCCCAGCCTGGCCAACGATATTGCCCAGATCTGAATCAACGCATCCGGGCTCACTTTCTCGCCGGGAATGATAGAGCACGCGCGGGATATGACCAATCTGGGACGCCGCGCTCGCTTTCACACAGCGGAGTGCGAGATCGTAGTCCTGCGCGCCCTCGAATTCGAGCCGAAACCCGCCGATCTCGCGCAGGACGGATGTCCTATACGCAGCCAGATGCGAAATCAGGTCATGGGAGAAGAACAAGTCGGGATTCCACGAGCTCTTGAAGCATCCATCACCACGGATCCCGTGCCGATCGATTTTGTCCTTGTCCGAATATATTATATTTAGCCCGTCAATTTCGTTTTCCTTTAGAGCAACGAAATACAGAGCATGAAGCGAGAGAACATCATTTCGGCCGAGAATCGTGATAAATTCCCCCGCCGCCATTTCGAGAGCGCTATTCGCCGCAATCGATACATATCCACCCGCATTCTGAAAAATAATCTTTATCCGACCATCGGCTTCCGAGACGGCTCTCAAATACGAGACCGCCTCCCGGTCACGCGCCTCGTCGACAACAATGCACAATTCCCAATTTTCATAAATTTGCCCGAGAACAGACTGCACGGCCGATTTCAGGTAATCAATTGACGCCGCACACACGGGCATCAGGACCGAAATCAATGGCCTCCTCACGAAAGAAGCAATGTGCTGCTTGATCTCGGCAACATCGGATTGACGCAGAGTGTCAAACCTTCTTACGTACGACTCATAATCCATCGGGGCGGAATGGAATCGCAACTTTGCACAATCTGCGTATGCGCCGCCCAGATCCGTCAGCAAACGAGTCCAGTTAATATTATATTTTCTTGCCTGGCTGGTGTTTTTGAACTTTATCAAATCGCCGATTACCCACTCGACCATTCTGACAACCCTCTCCGCGCGTGTTATTTCGGTGATTCGCAGAAAATCCACCCGGACGACACCTTCACCGCGCATGGGTGACAGCCGCAGGCGGCGCGCAGCGGGCGGAATCCTGACGATATGTTTGATATTTCCCAGTCGAGTCGCTGGAATGACGAAGGATTCCACATCGGAAAAGCCCGCTCCGGTATCCACGTGGAGCCGGGCCACCAGATGCGCCCCCCGCCTGACCATTCGGGATTCGATGTACACCCAGCCCGTCGGAACGACGTCGCCCGCGCTCTCAGGCTCCAGGTCGAAAGCGGGATGCTCACCCGTCGACATCCAGTCGGAAGACATCGCCCCGGACAAAGTCAGATCCCGGACCGGATTGACCTTGAATCGAACGGTTCGACGAACTATCGACAGGAGAAAATCTTTCATATTGATCAAAAATGGATGAAGCTACCGGTGAAAAACCGGTCCCGCCGCCCGAAATATCGAGCGCGGAGCGCACGCGGGGACAGCGTACACACAGTCTCGCGATTCCGTCGCGCACCGCTTGAGCGAGTATGGTGAACCACCTCAAGTCCGCACGGAGCAAGCCTCGACAAGGCTATGGTCAAGGATCGGTACTCAATCTCCCGCTGCCCCGGGCGCACGGAGCGCGAGACGCCGGAGCGATGCTACGCGCGGCGGCCACGCCAACTGACAATCAAATCGATCGAGCGAGAGATTCGGGCTATAAGCCGGATCATTCGCGATCAGGTCATGCCAATGGCGCCGCATGTATTCAATCTCCCGAGCGGCACGGGCCATCTTCTCGGCTGTATCGTCCTGCCCCCGCGTTGCGGATTCGTGGTGATACAGCACGGCGTGCGGCGTCCAGAGCACCGTATAGCCCGCTTGACGAACACGCAGACAAAAATCGACGTCGTTGAACGCAACTGCGAGGTCGACCTCGTTCAAGCCACCCAGTTGCCGATACAAAGACCGCCGAACGACAAGACATGCACCAGTGACCGCGGACAAGGACTGCACCGTAACCGCACGTCCCTGATATCCCGGCTCGTCGCGGCCCAACCCACGATGCACGTGATCCGCGCAGCCGCTGAGCCCGACGATGACGCCCGCATGCTGAACGCTTCCATTTGTATAGAGCAGCTTGACGCCGACGATACCGACCTCCGGCCGCAGCGCGTGCCCCATCACTTCGTCGAGCCAGTCGCCATCGATGATTTCCACATCGTTGTTGACGAGCGCGACGAATTCTCCTCTCGCCATATCGACCGCACGATTGTTGAGGGCCGAATAATTGAACGGACGATCGTCCCGCAGGATCCTTACCCCATGGTCGACTGCAAGCCGCGCCATGTAGTCGAGCGTGTCCGGGTCATCCGATCCATTGTCGACGATGATGATTTCGAATGCACGGTAGTGCGTCTTGGCGATAATCGAATCGACGCAACGGCTAAGCAGCGAGAACCCGTTGCGGGTAGGAATCACGAGCGTGACGAGCGGCGCCTGTTCTGGCACGGGATACCGTACGTGATGGCCGTATGCCGTCGACGAGACCGTTGCCTGAATACCGGCCCGCGACAGGTGGCGCACGACCGCGAGCCTACTTGTATCGCGCGCATCGCGTCGGGCAACCGGGTCCAGAATCGATTCGGGTTCGGCACGTTTATGGTAGAGCACACGCGGAATGTGCACGATCCGATCCCGGCTGGTATGCGCGAGACACCGCAGTGTCATGTCGTAACGTGACGCAGCTCCGTAGCGATGATCCCGTCCGCCGGACAACGCAAACACTTCGTTTCGGTAAACGCCAAGGCCGGAAAACAGATCCGACGATAGCATCAGGTCCTCATCCCAGTCGCTCTTGAACCGTGGACTATGCCGAACACCATCGACGTCAATGCAGTCCTCGTCCGAATAGAGCAGATCGACGTCGGGGCGCTGGTCGATCGCATCGGCCACGACGTAGAGGCCATGTCGCGGGAGTACGTCATCCTGTCCGAAGAACACGACCCAGTTGCCGCTTTCGACAAGTGCACGGTCAAGGGTCGAGTGTACGTCCGCCGAAGCGCGATCCGGAATGACACGGATGCGCGCATCGGCACGAAGGTCCCGCGGAATCAGATCGGTGCGGTCGGAGCCGGAGCGTCGATCGACGATCAGAAGTTGCCAGTTCGGATAGATCTGCGCTGCAACCGAACGGATCGCCGTTTCCCAATGCGGCGACGACGCATCGGACACCTCCATGCCGATCGCGAACACCGGACTGGCAGTAAACCGATGCAGACTGTCCTGCATGACCTTGTATGTGTCGAGGCTCGGCGTATCGAAGTGACGAATCCAGTCGGGATACCCGACCAGCAGTTCCGAATCGTCAAACAGGCAGCAGTAGTCGCGCCACGCTTGCGCCATGTCGCCACGCCCGCGACGACTCTCCGCCAGGTCGTAATCATCGCCGCACGGCTTGTACCTCGGATGCAGCGCTTCGAGCTTGGTCATGATGCGCGAATGCGCGAACCGCGACGTGACCCGGGCAAGACGGAACGTCTCGATGCGATCGACGGACGGATCGTCGAAATCAATCTCGATTGCGATCTTTCCCCGCACCGGGAGGTGCACGAGCCGCTTGCTCACTTGCCGCGCGCCGAGCGCCATCGCCAGCGTTGCAGCCGATGGGCCGCCGGGCAGCCTTACCCGCGCTCGTACCTGCGCCGCATGACCGCTCGTGCGCAGCTCGATCATGTACCAACCCGGCAGCAACCGGACGTCGACCAGATACACTCGGGTTCCCGGCCGTTCCTCCGACACGTGCATTTCAGCACCGGATGAATCGACCAGGAACGGCATCCCCCACGTCAGGCGCAGGGCATTGAAGTCAAACATGGGCTTGCGCGGGAAGCGACTCAAAAGTATTCGGCATCCTCGAAAGCAGGCGCCGCTGCATCCGTTCCGGATAACAGCACGTCGCCCGATACCTTCGGCTCGAAAATCTTCACATCCGGAATGGCGGTCGCAATTGCGTTCACCGCCCCTTTCCTTCCTTCAGAATGCTCTGCAGGTAACGGCCATAGCCGTTTTTTCCGAGTGGTTGCGCGAGACGCTCCAGCTGCTCATCGGCGATATAGCCGAACCGATAGGCAATCTCTTCGACACAGGCAATCTTCAGTCCCTGCCGGTGCTCCATCGTCGCGATGAACTGCGAGGCCTCGAGCATCGAATCGTGCGTGCCGGTATCGAGCCAAGCAAATCCGCGCCCCATCGTCTGCACGTTGAGCAAACCATCCTTCAGATATAGCGCGTTGAGATCGGTGATCTCCAGCTCTCCGCGCCGGGACGGCTTCAACGATTTCGCAAAGTCCACCACCTGCTCATCGTAGAAATAGAGGCCGGTCACCGCGTAGTGCGACTTCGGCACATCGGGCTTTTCCTCGATGCTGATCGCCTTGCCGGCAGAATCAAACTCGACAACACCATATCGCTCAGGATCCTGTACATGGTAGGCGAACACCTGGGCGCCAGCGGTCTTGCCGACCGCGCTCTTCAACAGTCCGCCGAGATCGTGGCCATAGAAGATGTTGTCGCCCAAAATCAGCGCAGAAGGATCGCCGCCGATAAAGGACTCGCCTAGCACGAACGCCTGTGCAAGCCCGTCCGGGCTGGGCTGCACCTTGTACTGCAGACGGATCCCCCACTGCGATCCATCTCCCAGCAACTGCTCGAATCGCGGTGTGTCCTGGGGCGTTGAAATAATCAGGATGTCCTGGATCCCCGCCAGCATCAGCGTGCTCAACGGGTAATAGATCATCGGTTTGTCGTAGATCGGCAGCAGTTGCTTGCTGACTGCCTGTGTCGCCGGATAAAGGCGGGTACCCGACCCTCCGGCAAGAATAATGCCTTTGCGCTTCATGCTTGTTCTTCTTCCGTTTCAGTCGTACAGTTGCTCGAATGCGTCACTAGGCCATGCGCCAATCGGAGACCGATACCCCGACCCTCGCGATCAACTTGCCGCAATCGGGACGGACATCCATCGGTCGCGCAGCAGGATGCCGAAACTCACGTGCCGCAACCGCTGCGATATCGGAAATGCACAACGTCAGATCGACGCTACGTACTTCCGCAAGCGCCGCGACGCGACGCGCATGCTCGCACCGGTTCGTCTCGCCGCATGCTGCGACTTGTCAGGCGACTATTCCCCGTAGTGACGGTCGATCCACGTACGATACTGGCCGCTCGTGACGTTTTTCACCCAAGCCTGATTCGTCAAGTACCACTCGACCGTCTTCCGGATACCCGTGTCGAAGGTTTCGGCGGGCTTCCAGCCGAGTTCGCGCTCAAGCTTGCGAGCATCGATTGCGTAACGGCGATCATGGCCCGGCCGGTCCTGGACAAAGCTGATCTGCTCCGCATACGACTTGCCGTCATCGCGCGGCTGCAGCTCATCGAGGATCGCGCAGATCGTGCGCACGACTTCGATGTTCGGCTTCTCGTTCCAGCCGCCGACGTTGTAGGTTTCGCCGAGCGCACCATTCGCCAGGACCGTGCGGATCGCCGAGCAGTGATCCTTGACGTAGAGCCAGTCGCGAATCTGCTGGCCATCGCCGTAGATCGGAAGCGGCTTGCCGGCCAGCGCATTCAGGATGATCAGCGGAATCAGCTTCTCGGGGAAATGATAGGGACCGTAGTTGTTCGAGCAATTCGTGGTCACCACCGGCAACCCGTACGTATGGTGCCAGGCGCGTACCAGATGATCCGATGCCGCCTTGCTCGCCGAATACGGGCTATTCGGCTCGTACGTATTGGTTTCGGTGAACGGCGGATCATCCGCGCCGAGCGTGCCGAACACTTCGTCGGTGGAGACATGCAGAAAGCGAAACGCCTGGCGCTCGTCTGCCGCGAGGTCGGACCAATAGGCGCGCACCGCCTCGAGAAGATTGAAGGTCCCGACAACGTTCGTCTGAATGAATTCGCCCGGGCCGTGGATCGAACGATCGACATGTGACTCGGCAGCAAAATTGATCACTGCACGTGGCCGATGCTCGGCGAGCAGCCTTGAAACAAGCTGACGATCACCGATGTCACCCCGGGCAAAATGATGCCGCGAATCGCCCTCCAGCGATTTCAGCGTGTCCAGGTTCCCCGCATAAGTCAACTTATCGAGATTGACGACGGGTTCATCCGAACCGGCAAGCCAATCGAGAACAAAGTTTCCGCCGATGAACCCAGCGCCCCCCGTAATAAACAACATACTCGCTACCTTTGTTCATTTCAGAAAATTGATGTCCCGTGCGTAATCGCAAGGCATTCGTCGACATCGAACCCTGCCTTCGCCGCAATCACGTGACGCGCTCACTCGACCACGATGCCTCTGCCGCAGTAGAAATCATCGAGCGCAAGAGACGAGAAGATCTGCTTTTCGTTGCTGGACAATCTCGCAACGAACCGCGAAAACAGTTCCTCGCAACGCGCCTTGCTGATTTGCAGCGACCCTGACATCTCGTCGCGGAAACGGACGGCTTCCTTGACGAAATCCATGGCCCCCTGCTGCAACTCGTGCCGGCATTTCCGCCCCTGGTCGATATAGTCGCCCGATTCACGGAACTCGACGGAATCGGAAGAGGCATAGCGGATCACCTGCTCGTCATCTGCACTGAGCATCTTTTCCAGCAAGAAGCTGTTCAGAAACATCAGCGGCGCGGTAGGCGCACGTTCGACGCCTTCCGCGAAACATCCTGCCGCCCGCACGCCGGCACTGGCTTCCAGCGACTGCCCCTTGGTATCGGTCATCAGATACAGGCCGTGCACCTTCTGATCGAGCAGCTTGACCAGATGCCGCTGAATGGTCGCGCCATAACCGACGTCGACCACGGCACCCCGGCCATCGGCATCAAGCCCCTTGTCGCGCAGATAAGCCAGCGCGTTCTCGCGCTCCAGCCCAGCCTGCTTGAGAATATGCGGCGTGATGAAGTGCAGGAAGGGACGAATATGATCGATATCGTGATCCATGATCGTCAGCGGCTCGTGCCGCGCCCATACCTTCGCCCGTTCGCATTCGGCCCATTGCCGATCGTCCAGCACGGTGCCGAACCGCTCGTCCAGGAACATTGCCATGGACGCACCATAAAAGTTGTTGGCCGCCGCGATGTCGAAGATGTCCTCGACCGTGCGAATGCAAGGCACGGTGACGGCCCGGCGAGAGATCAGCAGATATTCGCTGCGAATCGCTTGCTCCTGGCCGGCCTGCCAGCAATCGAAGACCTCCTTGAGGAACTTGCCCTCGCGCGCCAGGAAATACAGGCGATCCAGGTTGTTGTCGCGTACCTGGTCACGCAGCCATTCCGAAAACGCGACCACGATCGGGCCGAGCAGGCTGTAGCCGACCGACCGCGCGCTCGGGCCGAACATGTCGTCGGCCGAGAAACCGGGATAGCTGACCGGTCCGAAATTTTCCGACGCAAGCGTGCCGAACAGGAACTGGTCGGCTGCCGGTGCCGTTTCCGCATTCGGGATCAGGTCCGTCAGTTGCGGCATCGCACGCATCATGTTGATCGGCTTGACGACATGCGTTGCCCGGATACCCATGTCCGCAGGGATCTGGAAATCCGATCGCTCGTTGTCGCCGATCATCACCATCTGGTGCGGCGCAATTTTCTCTTCGGCCAGAATGTGCTCGTACAGCTTGCCGCTATCCTTGCGCACGCCGATTTCGGACGACAGATAAAGGTGGTTCCAGCCGTCGACACCACAGCGCCGCAGCATCTCTTCGATGACTGCCCGCGTCAGGAACATGTCGCTGGCCAGGATGACCTTCTTGCCCTTTTGTGCGGCGAACTTCAGGAGCGCCACCATTTCATGCCTCGGCCGGACCGATTTGATCTCGAGATCGATTTCCCGGTCGGGCGTCAGGGATTTCCGCTCCCCGCGCTGGTCGACGGCAAGGTGCTGGTAGATATCGTGGATGTCGACATCGCGTCCCTTGGCTTCGCGCGCCCGACCTTCGGCCTGCACGCGAAGCTCGCGGAAACCTGCGATCCCTTCCCGTGCATACTCCGCATCCAACAGACACTTGACGTAGTCGGCGTCGAGAAATGGTCGGGTCAGCAGGGTGTCGAAAATGTCGAACGCAACGACCTTCACATCATCGCTCTCGATCGTCGAGTGCAGATGCGCGAGCGGCCGGTCGATGTATTGATTGAGCCGCCAGCGCGACCAGCTCGGCGTCCGCGTATCACGAATGACGCCGAGTTGGAAATTCCGGGATGTCGGAATGACGCCCAGCATCCGTTCGATGCCGTGCGCGAGTGTGCCGTCGGTCTGCCCTTGTTCCGGCGGGAAGTTGCTCCACTCCAGTCCGGCTTCGAGCAAAGGCCGCACGGCTTCCGTACATGCCCAGAACATCGACCCGGCCGGAAAATCGAAATACCCGTCAGGGAGCTTCTCCACACCAAAGCGCGGCGCCCATGCGCGCGCGACGCCCGAATTGGCCAACCAGGTGTTGGCCATGTAAGGCAGATTGTAGAAGCACTGCGGATAAATCATGCCGTAGCGACCGCTCTTGAGCGCTCGCAGGAACAACGCGATTCTTTCAGGCTGCTCGAAAAGCGAACCCAGCAGATACTCGCGCCAGCCATCCGTCTTCCCGTTGTTGTACAACGACTTTTTCGTCTGGATGTGCGAAATGACGTCATATTTCGCCAGATCCTTACCGAATTCGACAACGAACGGAGCGATGTCACGACCGATATTGGGCACGACACGAACATCGACGCGCGCGGCATTAGGAATGGTCGCAAAAACCTTCTCGACGGTCTCGCGGGCAGCTTCGTTTGCCGTGGAAGCATAGAGATCGAACGAACACGGTATCCGGCTCAGGTACTGGGCGAACTCTCCAGCCAGATCCGCGTAATACATATGCGCGTGCACGGCCACGGACATGCCTTGAACCGCAGCCACGTCGATGCCGCCCGGACCGACGAATTCCGCCGGCTGCGCGCGCACATGCCCGATATCCGGCCGATCCGAAAAATCACCTTCATCGATTCTTTTCAGGAGATCACGTGTTCCGGAAAAATTCTCCGTGAAATACGTAAAATTGGCTGACGGCCGTCGCCCGATCCGCGCACCGATCCACAGATAGTGATAAGCCGGTTCAAGACCGATCCAGCCGACGTCGGGATACTCCCGCAAATACCACTCGGCATCAAAATGCTTCCATCCGCGAATAGCGGCTACTTCTCTCTCATTGATAGTGTCGATCACAGTCGCACCCCTTTCTTAATAACGCGCCCCTCGTTGATGCCGTGATTGATGTAGTGTCGCAGAGGGTCTGCTCTGCCTTTCAGAACGTCGGGATAGGTAGCGACATAATCATCCGGATCGAACAGGCCCTGTTCTTTCAGCGAGACCTTCTGGCTCTTGTGGCTGAAATACGCTGGCAGCCAGGCGAGCGCGCGCGCCTTGCTGGAGGTCGAAAAACCTCTCGTCAAAACCGAAATAACGCGGCACAGCCATTCGATCTGCATTTTCAGGTCGGAAACTTGCTGATCGCGTTGCTGAATGTACTGATCACGCTCCAGAATAAGTCGCGTAAGCCCGCCGATTTCGCGAAAACGCTCGTGCAGACGCTCCTCGCTCGTCGCCTTCTGCGCAACCAGTTCTGCGAGTCTTGCCTCCAGGACAAGCTGCGTCTCCGCGGCGCCCGCGTGCTCCCGCACCCGTTCCGACACCATTGCCTGCAACTGCGCGCGCAACTCCCCGATATGATGATCGCGCTCCTGGATGTGTTGATCACGCTCCCTGATATGGCGATCGCGCTCCTGGATGTGTTGATCGCGCTCCTGGATAAGCCGCGTCAGCCCGCCAATCTCACGGAATCGCTCCTGCAAACGGTCGTCGCTCGCTGCTTTCTGAACGGCAAGCTCCGCAAGCGCCGCCTCGAAAGCCCCCTGTCGCGCAGCCGCCTCGGCCCGCTCCGTCGCAAGCTCAGTGGTCAGCGCCTGCAACTGCCTGCTCTGTTCGTCGAGATGCTCATCGTGTTCACGAATCAGTTGTACCAGGTCGCCGATCCGTTCCTGCAAACGCACTTCGCTCGCCGTCTGCCGATTGCCGAACTCGATCTGCCGGGCCTCGAAAGCACGCTGCAAGGCAGCAGAGCCGGCCTGCTCCTTCTCGAGTTTCTCGGCAAGCGCCTGCAACTGATCGTCCTGATCCGAAAGACGCTGGTCGCGCTCCCGGACAAGTGCCGTCAGTTCATCGATTCGCGTCTGCAGACCTGCTTCAGCTGATGCCTTCTCCGCCGCGAGTTCCGCCAGCCGAGCCTCGAAAGAGCGTTGCGACGCCGTGGAATCGGCCCGCTCCTTCTCAAGCTCCTCGGTCAGTCCCCGCAATTGACCGCCCTGCGTCTCGAGTTGCTGATCGCGCTCCTGAACAAACTGCGTCAGGCCGCCAATCTGGATATGCAAGTGCTTTTCGCTCGCCGCTTTCTGATCGGCGAGTTCCGCGAGACGCGCTTCGAGAAAACGCTGGTGAGCGGCAACCTGCTCCGCGTCGTCACGTGCCTGACGCAAAAGACGCATGTCCTCGGTCGCTTCCATCGAATCGACAATCAGCGACGACCGCCAATTGAGCGCATTGGTACAACGCACCTTGTTGTGAACGAAGTCCAGATTGAGCTCGGCATCGCACGGCCCGCGCCGGAAAACGGCGCAGAAATCGTTCCACGAATCGGCTTCCCGCTCTGCCACAAAGCTTTCCACGAGCGTCAACTCGAAGCCTTCGCTGCGTGCCAACTCTTCCAGTGCAAGCCCGGAATCCGGGTAGAAGCGCCAATAATCTTTCGGATAGCGGTGCACCGAGCCATTGGAAGGTGCACTGACATAGACATGCCCACCCGGCTTCACCTTCCGACACATCTCGATAAAGGTCCGCCAGAAGGCATTGTCATGCTCGAAGACCGATGACGCGATGACCAGGTCAAAGTGATCGTCCGGCACGCCCCAATCGTTGAGACCGGTGATGACGACATCGACCCCGTCGCCCGCCACAAAGTCCAGCCCGATATACTCGGCATTGCGCGGGGAGTGGTCTCTCAATGTGCCGTTGATGTTCTGCGCACCGATCTCGAGTATCTTCGAAGGGATCGATGGCAAATAGGTATCCATGACCAGACCACCAATCTTATATGCAGTGTCATGCATACGACGCTTCCTTATACATAGAGTTCATTCTCGCTTTATTTCAAAGCGACTCATAAATCTGAATTGCGTCCTCAACGGTCTCGCAAACCTTAAGCACGCCGTTTTCCAGAACGGCAGCATGACTGCAAACATTACGAATCAGATCCGTCTGGTGGGCAACGATGATCATCGCGCGATCGCCCCGTTTTTCGAACAGTTCGACATTGCACTTCTGATGAAAACGGTGATCGCCGACCGACATGCCCTCGTCGATCAGGAAGCAATCAAATTCGATCGACATCGAAATGGCAAAAGCCAACCTCGAGGCCATCCCGGAAGAGTACGACTTGACCGGTTCGTCGAGATACGCGCCGAGTTCGGCAAAATCCTCGACCAGATCAAGGGTCTTGCGATAATCGACGTTGTATATGCGGGCGATCAGCCGCACATTGTCCTTGCCGGTCAGGCTACCCTGGAACGTCCCGCCGAATGCCAGTGGCCACGATACCGACATCGTCTTGATAACCTCGCCGGAATGCGGCTTGTCCGACCCGCTGATAATGCGAATCAGTGTGGATTTTCCCGCTCCGTTGCGGCCGAGGATGCCCCACCGCTCGCCCGCCTGAACACGAAGGTTCACACCTTTGAGCACTTCGCGATGCGATCGCCCGTGATGGATCGAATACCGCTTGGTGACATTGCGCAGTTCAATCATGCCCGACCTCGACTCAGTTCAATTGCACGCGCCGGATGGCGATGTGCGCAATCGAGAGAGCAAAGAGAGTAAAAAACAAGAGCACGGTTACCGTATAGCCGAGGTAATACAGCGTCGGCATGCGATCCCCGTAATATCCGTAATGGAAGTACTCCACCGCATCGACCAACGGGAAGTACGTCAGCAATTCCGCGAGTCGCGGCGGCAGGACGTATGTCGGAATGAAAACACCCGAAAAAGGGATCATCAGGTACAGGATGACATGCGAGACTCGCTCCACCGCCTCGCTCATCTCGGACAACGCCGCCATGGTCATGACAAAATTGAACGAAAACCACACGACCAGGAAGTACCCGAGAATCATGCTGAGCGGATCCGCGGGAAGCTGGCAGATGCCGATCACCACCAGTACTGTGTACAGCAGGAGGAACGAAGCAGTAGCGCCCGCAAATTCAAGAATGATGCGCGAGTACAGTATGTCGATCGGACGAATCGGCTTGTGATGCAGCAGCGAGCGATTATATTCGATGGCCTTGATTACTCGGCTGGCTGTATTTCGCCAGAACAGGAGGGTCGGATAGCTGACTGCCAGGTATTCGGCAACTGAATACTTGGCCTTCGATTCCGTATGACTGAAAATAATCATCACGCCGACAACGAACATCGCCGGCTCGGCCATCATCCACAATACACCGAGCCCTTCCCGACCGAAACGCGTGATCATCTCGCGCATGACCAGGGCCCATATGACGCGGATCTGGATGCGCGACTGCTCCCAAAATGTCGGCGGACGATAATCAGCGGTCATAGTGTTCTTTCACTCCGCCGATGACGATGGTCAACACGCCCCACAAGACAAGGCCAAGCAGGAAGGTAGCGAGAATGGCTCGCCCACGGCGCGGGCTCATCGCATAGTCGGGCAGGCTGGGTTCGGCAATGCGCTCGAGGTAAAGCTGCTTGCGCTCGGCCTCGACACGCGCCTGATCCAGCAAGGTGATCGCGCCCGCGAGAATCTTGTCGGCCACTTCCTTCTCCAGCGTCAGGCGCTGGAATTCGGCGGCCTTGCTGGCAAGCGAAGCCCCTTGCGAGCCGGCCACGCGCTGGCTCACCTGATCGATCGCCTGCTGCAGCAGCTTTGCACGATCCCGCAGGGTCGGCAGTCCCGGATTGTTCGGCGACAGCCGTTCCATTTGGGCAATCTGCACACGCGTGGCAATCAAATCGTCCTGAAGCTTTCCAACCTGCTGCAGCGGGATCGTCGATTGCCGCTCGGGGTCGATCACTCCCGCGCTGTTCCGATAATGCGCCAATGCCAGCGTGGCGACCCGGTCACGCTCCTTGGCTACGTCAACATCGTGCTGGGCCGTATTGATCAGGTCTGCCCGGGCGCGCGTGTTCATCTGATTGACGATCCGCTCACCCAGTTCCAGCAAACGCTTGTTCATGCTCCATGCAAGATGAGGGTCGTATGCGTTGGTGTTCAACGTCACAATCGACGAATCGGTCTCGACCTTGGCATCGACGATATTCTTGCCGTAGTAAAGATAAAACTCTTCCAGGCTGCTGTTCAGCCCAAAGATCGAGAATCGATTAATAAAATCGATCGATCCACTCTGAAAAGCCGACTTGATGTGCTGCTCTTTATCCAGCACCATCATCGCATCACGAGAAAGAATGTATTTCTGAACCGTATAGGCGTCGCCGTCTGATTGCGAAAATCCGCCGACGCCTTTCAGCAACCCACCCAGCCCAGATGCATTGGATTGTTGCGGACTGCGAATCAGAAAACTGCTCACCGACGTATATTGATCGCTGGCAACAAGACCGAAATAAATAATCGAAGCAGCAGTAGGAATGATGACCGTTATCAAAAACAAACGGTTAATTCGCTTCAGAAATTTCATAATCACTTGAACGTCTGGACACCAGACACGATCGGATAGGCTACGGAGAACACGAGGTTCAGCACTTTCTGCAGTTCTGCCACCGGCGCATTGGAAACGTAGAGAACGTCCTTGTTGTCCATCATGAAGCTCTGCGCCACGAAGAACGAATCCGGGTCTTTCAGATTGATGTGATAGATGACCGGAACTTTGCCGTTTGCCGTCGTTCGCACCGGCTGGTTGGGCCACTTGAGCGCCTGCTGATCTTCCAGCCGGAAGATGAACACGCCCTGCGCGTCCGAGCGCGAGTCCTGCAGGCCGCCGGCCCGCGCCAACGCCTGCGCCAGCGTAATGCCCTGCGCCTCGAAATTGATTTCCTCGTTCTTGCCGGTCGCACCGAATGCGGTGAAGCTATACGGCTGAAACAATGCGGTAACGACGTCGCCGGCCTTGAGCGGCACATTCTGGCGCGGATCGCGTATCACCGTTTCCAGGGGCTCCAGCGCAACCGTTTCACCGCGCGTCACCTGAATCATGATCTTGTTGATCGGCTGTTTCACGCCACCGGCTGCAGCAAGCGCGTCGAGCACGCGCTCGCCGCGTGCGCTCAACTGCATGCGCGTGCTGCTCGATACGTCTCCCACCACCGTGACGTACGAAGTCTCATTGCGCGCCAACTGCACCAGTACCTGCGGGTCGTGCGCGATATTCTTGAGGCGCGCTGCGATAAACGCCTGCAGCTGGCTCGGCGTACGGCCCGACGCCTTGATGGCACCGACGAACGGCACATGGATGTTGCCGCTCCCGTCGATCACTTGCGTCGGCAGCTTGGTCAGCCGCGCGCCAGTCGGCAGACTGCTGGCCGTCGGGACGTCACTCGTGCCGCCGCCGAACAGAGTGGCAGGCGGCGCTTCCCAGATCGACACCTCCACTACGTCACCTACGCCAAGTTGTTGCTGAAACGCCGAGTTATCGCCTAATGTTGCAGCGAAGTCAGTGCTCTTGCGGCCCGCATAGAGTTGCCGCGCAATCTGGTCCGTCACGTCAACGACCTGGATTCCTTGCGACCTGACCTGATTTGTGCCTGCGCCACTGGCGTTAATTTCGGAACGACTCGGCCCCGACGTGGGAATGGCCCCGCAAGCAGCCAACCCAATGGCACCGCCGATGGCAGCAGCCAACCAAACACTGCGATTTAAACTCTGCATTTAACAATCCAGTCATTCAAAGGCCGCCGGATTTTACCGCACAATGTAAGATGTACCGGAGAATTCACCCGCGTGGAGCATCCGAATCACCGACAGATACCCTTGAGGTTCCTTCGGTTTTTCGCCGTCCAGCGGCCCTGGCTTACAAGCAGCCAACCCCTTGCCCGCTAAGGCGCGAGCCGGTTTGGTGCAGACAGGTGCGGTCTCAAAAGTCCATTGCCGCCGCGCGCGAGGACGCAAGCGGATCGGTAAATCTGACATCAAGCTTCATTTGGGTTTGGCACGCTCGGCATTTGTGCTGACCGATAGATGCGCACACGCGAATTGTCCCGCCATGCGAGATGCCATAGAATTACCCGGCGGAATTGTTGCATGAGCCATCGGGCTTCGGCAAACAGAAACATCTTTCATTTCCGTGCGCACAACCACATTGCACCTGCGTGACAAAAATACTTCTGGACGTCACTCGTCTTGCCACCCGCTTTTATGATGGCCTGATCCCCACCGGGGTAGACCGAGTAGGACTGGCTTACATCCGCCGATATGGCGATCACGCACGTGCAGTCCTGAGCGAACGCGGCCTTTCGACCGTTTTAACGGAAAAAGACTCGCGAAAAATATTCGCGTTGCTGCTGTCGTCCAGTCGGGACCGATGGGCGCTGCGCAAGATTGTCGCTTCCGCGTTGCTGAACCAGCTTTATCCGCAGCGATTCGATCGCGCAATTTTGTTGCATACAAGTCACAACGGGATGGAGTTCACCCGTTACTATCGGTCGATGGCGCGACGCAACGCGCGCCCGGTCTTCATGGTCCACGACCTCATTCCGTTGACGCATCCGGAGTACTGCCGCCCGGGCGTGGACGCATCGCATCGCGCCCGCATCCATACCGCGCTACGGCACGCGAGCGGCTTGATCAGCAACTCACAGGCGACCTACGACGAACTGGCAAACGAGGCGCGGCAAGCGTCTCTGCCGCTGCCGCCGGTCGTCGTCGCACCACTCGCACCCGCGGTGGAGCCTCATCCGCCGAGCCCGCCGCCGATCGCAGCACCCTATTTCGTGATGCTCAGCACGATTGAACCGCGCAAGAACCACTGGTTCATCCTGCACGTATGGCGGCACCTGGTCGAACAGATGGGTGACGCCGCCCCCAAGCTCGTCGTCATCGGCCGACGCGGCTGGGAATGCGAGAACGTCGTCGACATGCTGGAGCGGTGCGCCGCGATTCGCGGTGCGGTCATCGAGGAATCGGATTGCAGCGACGATCGGCTGCATGCGTGGTTGCAGCATGCGCGCGCACTCGTGTTTCCGTCGTTCGCCGAAGGCTACGGCATGCCGCTCGTCGAAGCGTTGATGCTGGGCGTGCCGGTGCTCGCCAGCGACTTGCCGGTCTTTCACGAGATCGCGTCGGACATTCCCGACTATCTCGACCCGCTCGACGGGCCGGGATGGCTCGCACGGATTCGCGCGTACGCCCTGCCGGATAGCGCCGATCGGGCGAACCAGATCGCGCGGATCGAACGCTTTCGAGCGCCGACGTGGGCCGAGCACTTTGAACGAATTGACGGCTTTCTCGAGTCGCTCCGGTAAATGAATCCGGCACCGACTGAGTCCTCGATGACGCCCGAAATCCAGCCATTCGACGCAACCTCCATTGTGCCCGGCAAGCGTAGAGGCAACTGGCCGACCGGAAAATCACCGTTCGTGTGGGTCGATTCGCGGCTCGGCGCCGCATTTGCCCGAACTTCCGTATCGCTCGGACGTACCGTCTACCCGGTCTGCCCCGGCCCCGTCTTCGTCCGGCACGCGCCGCCTCTTTCGTGGTTCCGCATTCCGCCGGATCTGATTGCTCGTGGCGGGCTTGTCGCCGCACTCGATCGCGTGCTCCGGAACTCGCTCGGCACCGACGCGGACGCGCAATGTCGGGACCTGATTCACCGAGTGCTCGAAAGCGACGCGTTGCACGTCCGGCACCGGGTGGCTGAATTGCCTGAGGCATGGCACGCGTCCGGCCGCGACAAGCGCATCGTGCTGATAGACGAAAGAGAAACGTCGCATTCCGACACCTGCACGCCGGCCGGGCACCGCCGCAGAAATTTTGCTGCGATGGCAGATGCAGCGCATATCGCACACCCCGACGCCCACTTGTGGATCTTGCGCTCCGCCGATGCAGGTGCCGGCGATTGGCTGTCGAACAAGATGCAACTGCCTGAAAATGCTCGAGTCCTCGACGTTGCGCATTCCCTGCGGGACATTCTTCGACAAGCCGACGCCGTCTATGTCGTCGGTGCGTCCGAAGGGATGGCCGCACTTCTGGCCGGCGTGCCGGTTCATGTGTTCGGCACGCCGTATTACGCCGGCTGGGGATTGACGCAGGATCGCACGGTGATGCCGGATCGTCGTGCGCGCCCGTCCGTGCTCGCGTTGTTCGATGCAGCGTTCCTGCAACTCGCGCATTACCTCGACCCGGCACGCGGCACCCAGGGCACGCTAGAAAGCGCCCTCGACTGCATCGAGCTGCAGCATGCCGTCGCCGCCCGCTACAGCGACCTCGAACGGGTAGTCGGCATACGCTTCCAGTGGTGGAAACGTCCGTATGCGACGCCGTACCTGTCGGCAGGAGGCGGGACGTTACGCTGGATAGCGAATCCGCGCGACACCCACACCGACGAGCACGCAGCGATATGGGGTGGACGTTCGGCAGAAGGCCTGCCGGACGGGGCAGCACACGTCCGCATCGAGGATGGTTTCATTCATTCGACAGGGCTCGGGTCCGATATGTCGCCGCCGTGCAGCCAGGTGATCGACCGCCGCGGCCTGTATTTCGACGCGAGTCGCCCCAGCGACCTGACCGTCATTCTCAATCAGGCCACCTTCGACGAACCGGAATTGCGGCGCGCGGCGGCGCTGAGACAGGAGATCGTGCGGCTCGGCCTCACGAAATACAATCTCGGCCGTCAGGCACCGACATGGCGTGTTCCGCAAGGCAAACGTATCGTGCTCGTCGCGGGCCAGGTTGCAGACGATGCATCGATCCGACTGGGAACGGGCACAATAGCCACGTCGGAAGCGTTGTTGCAGGAGGTACGGGCTCGCCGGCCGGACGCATTCATCATTTACAAACCGCATCCGGACGTGCTGTCCGGCAATCGTGCCGGGCTTGTCGACGCAGCGCACCTCGCAGATGTCGTCGACGCGGACGCGGATCTCATTTCGCTGATCGACGTGACGGACGAGTTGCATACGCTGTCGTCACTTGCCGGCTTCGATGCGTTGATGCGCGGGAAGGAAGTCCATACCTACGGCCTGCCCTTTTATGCCGGCTGGGGATTGACGCACGATGCACTGGAGCAACCGTGGCGCGAACGCCGGCTGTCGCTCGACATGCTGACAGCGGGCGTGTTGCTGCGTTACGCGATCTATTGGGACTGGCAGCGCTCGCTGTTCACGACGCCCGAGGCAGTCGTCCGGCAACTCGCGCCGAATGCGGCTCGACCGCTCGAAAAAATTCGCGGCAACCGCGCTCGCCCGCTCGTCAAGGCGATGCGCTGGACGCGCAATGCGATGCGTTATGCCGGTTGGCAGGGACGCCAATATTTTCGCGATCGAATGATGCGTTGACGGCGATCGATACTCGGTCGCCGAATCGTCAGGGACAACCTGTTCGAGCCACTCCAGACGCCATCGGCACGAAACCGACACCCGTCACGGGCAGCACGCACACGCGTCCTGCCCGTTTTTCATTACGTCAATCAATGTAAGGCGGGTTGCCGGCCCGTCACAGGTCAGGTTATAAAAGCGCCACCCATCCCGGTGCATGCGCCGCCCCTTTTCACCCTTGACTTCGGAGAACGCATGATCGATCTCGCCACCGCCCAGCAATTCCTGATGACCCGCGGCCTCGACTTCGGCCTCAACCTCCTCGCCGCGATTGCATTGTGGTTCGTCGGCCGCTGGGCGATCCACATCGCTACCCGCCTGCTCGGCAAGGTCGTCCGCCGCAGCGGCAAGGTCGACCCGACGCTCACCGACTACCTGACTTCCGTCGTCGGCGTGCTGCTGACGATCCTGCTGATCCTCGCGATCCTGCAGATCTTCGGCGTTCAGACCACCTCGTTCGCGGCACTGCTCGCCGGCCTCGGCCTCGCGATCGGCACGGCCTGGGGCGGCCTGCTCGCGCATTTCGCCGCAGGCGTGTTCATGCAGGTGCTGCGTCCGTTCAAGATCGGCGACGTGATCAGCGCGGGCGGCGTCACGGGCACGGTCAAGGAGCTCGGCCTGTTCGGCACGACGATCGTCACGCCGGACAACATCGTCACGATCGTCGGCAACAACAAAATCTTCTCGGACAACATCGCCAACTACAGCGCGACGTCGTACCGCCGTGTCGACCTGACCGCGAAGATCGCCAACGGCGTCGACGCAGTGGACGCGATCAATCGCCTGAAGTCGTCGATCCAGCAGATCCCGAACGTACTGACCACCCCGGCGCCGGACGTCGGCGTGCTGCAGTTCACGCCGGAAGGCCCGCTGCTGTTCGTGCGCCCGTCCGCGGCCCCCGAGCACTACTGGCAGGTGTACTGCGACACCAACCGCGTGATCCTCGAGACGTTCCGCGACGCGCAATACCCGACGCCCGAAACGCCGGTCGCGCATCGCACTGCGTAACAGCATCGACGGACGAAAAAAAAGCGTGGCAGTTCACAACTGCCACGCTTTTTTACTGCCGCAAGGAAATGGAACCGCGCGTGCTCAGCGCCCACCCGCCTTCGGCACATTGTCCGACTGCTTCCGGCGCACCAGCTTCCACGCCGCGCCGAGCGCGACCGGCACGATCGCCGCGCCGATCCCGACCAGCACGATCACGTTCAGGTACTGGCGGATGAACGGGATGTTGCCGAAGAAATAGCCGAGCAGCACGAGCAGCAGCACCCAGACCAGCGCACCGATCACGTTGAAGAGCTGGAAGCGCACGGCGCTCATCGACGACGCGCCCGCGACGAACGGCGCGAACGTGCGCACGACCGGGATGAAGCGTGCGAGCACGATCGTCTTGCCGCCGTGCTTGTCGTAGAACGAGTGGGTCTTCTGCAGCGCGGCGCGGTCGAGGAAGCGCTCGAGCACCGGGATATGCGTATTGAACACCTTCGGGCCGACCCAGCGGCCGATCAGGTAGTTCACGGTGTTGCCGGAAATCGCCGCGACGAGCAGCAGGACGATCAGCGCGCCGACGTTCATTTCGCCGCTCGCCGCGAACGCGCCGCCGATGAACAGCAGCGAATCGCCCGGCAGGAACGGGAACACGACGAGCCCCGTCTCGCAGAGCACGATCAGGAACAGCACGAGATAGACCCACGCACCGTACTGCCGGATGAAATCGCCGAGGAAGGCGTCGATATGCAGGACAAGGTTGACGAAATGAAGCAGCGTATCCAAATGCGATTCCCTCGAAGGCGATAGGGCCGGAACGGCCGGAACAGGCCAGAGATGGCGGAGGCGCCCGCCAGCCAAGGCGGCGCGCGCATTGGCGTGATGATACCGAAACTACCTTAAGGCTCCGTGAAAAAACGTAACGGTTCGCCGCCCCGGCACGCGGGCGCGGCCTCGCTATAATTCGGCCATGTCCGATATCACCGAAACGGCCGCGGGCGCCGCGCCCGCCCCCGCTCCGCGCCCGCTGCGCGCGATCCAGCCCCTGCCCGACCAGCTGATCAGCCAGATCGCTGCGGGCGAGGTCGTCGAACGCCCGGCGTCGGTCGTGAAGGAGCTGCTCGAGAACGCGATGGACGCCGGCGCGACGTCGCTGCGCATCGTGCTGGAAGAAGGCGGCGTGAAGCGCATCTCGATCACCGACGACGGTTGCGGGATCCCGCCCGACGAGCTGGCGCTCGCGCTGATGCGCCACGCGACCAGCAAGATCCGCTCGCTCGAGGAGCTCGAAGCGGTCGCGACACTCGGGTTTCGCGGCGAAGCGCTCGCGTCGATCGCGTCGGTCGCCGAGATGTCGATCACGAGCCGGACGGCCGACGCCGCACACGCGATGAAGATCGATGCGCAGACGGGCGTGCTGTCGCCCGCCGCCGGCTCGGTCGGCACGACGATCGAGGTGCGCGAGCTGTACTTCAACACGCCCGCGCGGCGCAAGTTCCTGAAGAGCGAGCAGACGGAGTTCGGTCACTGCCTGGAAATGATCCGCCGCGCGGCGCTCGCGCGGCCGGACGTCGCGATCTCGGTGCTGCACAACGGCAAGGCCGTCGAGCACTGGAACGCGACCGAGCCCGCGCAGCGCGTCGCGAAGATCCTCGGCGACAGCTTCGCGACCGCGCACCTGCCGCTCGACGAACAGGCCGGCCCGCTGGCGGTCTACGGCTGCGCCGGGCTGCCGACCGCGAGCCGCGGGCGCGCCGACCAGCAGTATTTCTTCGTCAACGGCCGCTTCGTGCGCGACAAGCTGCTGACGCACGCGGTGCGCGCGGCCTACGAGGACGTGCTGCACGGCGACCGCTACCCGTCGTACGTGCTGTTCCTCGACCTGCCGCCCGAAGCCGTCGACGTGAACGTGCATCCGTCGAAGATCGAGGTGCGCTTCCGCGATTCGCGCTCGATCCACCAGTACGTGTTCCATGCGGTCCAGCGCGCGCTCGCGCGCCACGCGGGCGCGTCGCCGGAAACCACGGCAGGCGGCCATGCCGCGCATCTCGAACCCGCGCCGCGCGGGCCGTCGTCGTTCCTGGACACGCCGCTCGGGCAGAGCCAGGGCCACGCGACCGGGACCGGCGGCGTGGGCGGCGGCGGCTTCTCGTCGCCGTCGTCCTCGTCGTCGGGCAACACCTGGATGCGCCAGGCGCGGATGACGCAGGGCACGCTGCCCGTCGCGCAGCCGCTCGCGCTCTACGACGCGCTGTTCGGCCGCAAGGATACGGGCGCCGGCACGCCGGACGGCACGACGACCGTCGCACGCGATGGGTCCGACGCCCCGATCGCACCGCTGCCGGGCTTCACCGCATCGGCGATCGCGGCCACCGCGCACGACGAGCAGCCGCTCGGCTTCGCGCTCGGCCAGATCCACGGCATCTACGTGCTCGCGCAGAACGCGCACGGCCTCGTGATCGTCGACATGCATGCGGCGCACGAGCGGATCCTGTACGAGCAGTTCAAGAACGCGCTCGCGGATCGCACGGTCGCCGTGCAGTCGCTGTTGCTGCCGGTGTCGATGACGGCCACGCCGGTCGAGATCGGCACGGTCGAGGAAGAACGCGACACGCTCGAATCGCTCGGCTTCGACCTCGCGGTGCTGTCGCCGACGACGCTCGCGATCCGCGCGGTGCCGGCGCTGCTGAAGGACGCCGACCTGCAATCGCTCGCGCGCGCGGTGCTCGCCGACCTGCACGCGTTCGGCGGCTCGCGCGTGCTCACCGAGCGCCAGCACGAACTGCTCGGCACACTTGCTTGCCATCACGCGGTGCGCGCGAACCGGCGCCTGACGCTCGACGAGATGAACGCGTTGCTGCGCCAGATGGAGGCGACCGAACGCGCGGACCAGTGCAATCACGGCCGGCCGACCTGGTATCAGCTCACGCTGAACGATCTCGACCGTCTCTTCATGCGCGGGCAATGAGCGCTTCTTCGCAGTCCAGCCCGACGACGATCGCCTGCCTGCTCGGCCCCACCGCTTCGGGCAAGACGGCCGCGGCGCTGGCGCTCGCCGCGCGCCGCCCGATCGAGATCGTCAGCGTCGATTCGGCGCTCGTCTACCGCGACATGGATATCGGTACCGCGAAACCGTCGCGCGAAGAACGCGCGAGCGTGCCGCACCACCTGATCGACATCATCGACCCGGCCGACGCGTATTCGGCCGCGGAATTCCGCACGGACACGCTGCGCCTGGTCGGCGAGATCATCGCGCGCGGCCGCACGCCGCTGCTCGCCGGCGGCACGATGCTGTACTACAAGGCGCTGACGCAGGGGCTCAACGACCTGCCCGGCGCCGATCCGGACGTGCGCGCGACGCTCGATGCCGACGCCGCGCGCGACGGCTGGCCCGCGCTGCATGCACGGCTCGCGCAGGTCGATCCCGACACGGCCGCGCGGCTTGCGCCGAACGATTCGCAGCGGATCCAGCGCGCGCTCGAGATCTTCATGCTGACCGGGCAGCCGATGTCGGTGCTGCTCGCCGCGCCGCGCCGCATCGACGACGCGGCCGCCGCGTACCGCTTCGTGCCGGTCGCGCTCGAACCGTCGGATCGCGCGGTGCTGCACGCCCGGATCGCGCAGCGCTTCGACGCGATGCTCGACGCGGGCTTCATCGACGAAGTCGAACGGCTGCGCCGCCGCGAGGATCTCCATCCCGACCTGCCGTCGATGCGTTGCGTCGGCTACCGGCAGGCGTGGGAATTCCTCGACGGCGACACCGACTACCGGACGATGCGCGACAAGGGCATCTTCGCGACGCGCCAGCTCTGCAAGCGCCAGATCACGTGGCTGCGCGCGATGCCGGAGCGGATCGTCGTCGACTGCATCGCGCCGGACTCGACGGCCCGCGCGCTCGATGCGCTTGAGCGCGTCCTCGACGGCGGTACGCCGGGTAGCTGAACGCGTCAGCCCGCGTGACGCGCCGCGAGGCGCGCACGCGCGCCGTCGACGATCCACGCGATGCCGCGCTCGAATGCTTCGTCGCCGCTGCATTCGCGCAGCACGGCCCAGCCCTTCGCGAGCAGCGGATACTCGGCCGCATCCGGCAGCGACGCGTCGGCGTCGCCGTCCGGTGCCGCCTGCTCCTCCAGCACCCAGCCGACCACGAAGCGGCCGATCGCCACCATCACGTCGACCGCTTCGTCCGGCGTGAAGCCGGCCTCACCCAGCAGCGCGACCTTGCGCTCGATCGAACTGAAATGCAGCGCGCGCGGCCGCGTCCCGGCATGCAGGCGTGCGCCGTCACGATAGGCCAGCAGCGCGCGGCGGAAACTGCGCGCGTTCTCCGCGAGCCACGCATCCCACACATCGCCCGGCCGCGGCAGCGACCCGTCGTGGCGTTCGAGCATGATCGCCTCGGCCATCGCGTCGAGCAGCTCGGCCTTGTTCCTGAAATGCCAGTACAGCGTCGGCGACTGCACGCCGAGCCGCTCGGCGAGCCGCCGCGTCGACAGTCCATCGATCCCCACTTCATCCAGCAGGTCGAGCGCCGCGCGCAATACCGTGTCGCGCGTCAGTCGCGTCCCCGTGTCCTTCATCTCTATCACCGATAGGGAAACCATGGAATAATCATCACTCTATCATCGATAGAGTCACCCTCTTGAATCCATCCCTGATTGCCATCCTGGCCACGGTCCTGCTCGACGCGATCGGCGTCGGGATCGTGATGCCGATCCTGCCCGGGCTGCTGCGCTCGCTCGCCGGCGCGGGCAGCACCGATACCCACTACGGAATCCTGCTCGCGCTGTACGCGTTCGCACAGTTCCTGTGCGCGCCGCTGCTCGGCGCGCTGAGTGACCGCTTCGGCCGCCGCCCCGTGCTGCTCGCGTCGCTCGCGGGCGCCGCGCTCGACTACCTGCTGATGGCGCTCGCACCGACGCTCGCGTGGCTTTACGTCGGGCGGCTGGTCGCGGGCATCACCGGCGCGAACGTCGCGGTCGCGACCGCCTATGTGACCGACGTGACGGCCGAGCCCGACCGCGCACGGCGCTTCGGCCAGCTCGGCGCGATGATGGGCATCGGCTTCATCGCCGGCCCGCTGATCGGCGGGCTGCTCGGCGCGCTGCACCTGCGCGCACCATTCGTCGCGGCCGCGCTGCTCAATGCGCTCAATCTCGTGCTGGTCTGGCGCGCGCTGCCGGAATCACGGCCGCCTTCGGCCCGCGAAGGCCGCGCGGTCGGCGCACTCAACCCGTTCGCGAGCCTGCGCCGGCTGAGCGGCACGCCCGCGCTCGTGCCGCTGATCGGCATCTACGTGATCGTGGCGCTCGTGTCGCAAGCGCCCGCGACGCTGTGGATCCTGTATGGCCAGGAACATTTCGGCTGGTCGACGCCGGTCGCGGGGCTGTCGCTCGCCGGCTACGGCGCATGCCACGCGCTTGCGCAGGCGTTCGCGATCGGGCCGCTGATCGCGCGGCTCGGCGAGCGCCGCGCGCTCGCGCTGGGCCTCGCGGGCGACGCGCTCGGGCTCGCGGTGATCGCGTTCGCGACCGCCGCCTGGGTGCCGTTCGCGCTGCTGCCGCTGTTCGCGGCCGGCGGCATGACGCTGCCGGCGTTGCAGGCGATGCTCGCGCGGCAGGTCGACGATGCGCGCCAGGGCGAGCTGCAAGGCACGCTCGCGAGCGTCGCCAGCCTGATCGGCGTCGCGGGGCCGCTGGTCGTCACCGCAACCTACGCAGCGACGCACGCGACATGGCCGGGGCTCGTATGGGCCGCCGCCGCGTTGCTCTACCTGCTGGTACCGCCATTGCTGGCCGGCACGCGTCCGGCTGGCGCGCCGCGGCCATCGGCATGAGCATCGGCACATACCACCGCTATCCGTGCCGCCGTGCTCAATGCACGAGCGTCACGAGATTCGCGTCGCGCACGAGCTGCCAGCGGCCGTCGGTCTTGCGGAAAATCGTCAGCGTGTGGCCCGACCGGCGGATCATGTCGCCGCCCGGCGGCGTTGCGTCGATCTCGATGAAATTGCGCATGTAGGCCCAGTCACCGATCACGCGCAGTTCGTCGATCCGGTAGCGGCCGTCGACCTTCGGCGCGTGCTCGCCGCCCGCGTTCGCGTCGCGCGACGCGGCCGCGAACGCCGCCTTGTCGAACGGCGGCTTGCCGGCCACCATGAAGATCGCGTCGTCGGCGATCAGGTCGAGCACAGTGGCCAGATCGCCGCGCCGGCTCGACACGAACCAGTTTTCCACGAGCGCGCGGATCGCATGTTCGTCTTCGGTCATCGTCGTCCCTCCTTCATCGGCGCGCGCGCCCATGCCACGCGGCACCCGAAAAAAAAGCCGCCCGGATCAAATCCGGGCGGCTTTCCTTGCTGCATCTGCTGCGGCGGCGGTCAGACCACGACCGTCTGCGCCTCGCCTTCGCGGGTCGCACGCACGGTGCCGATCTTCCACACCTGTTCGCCGGCGGCGGTCAGGTCGGCGATCGCTGCGTCCGCATCGGCCGCCGAGACGATCACGGCCATGCCGATGCCGCAGTTGAACACGCGGTGCATTTCCGCATCGGCGACGCCGCCGTGCTCCTGCAGCCACTTGAACAGCGGCGGCAGCGGCCATGCGTTCTGGTCGAGCTCGGCCGTGAGACCTTCGCGCAGCACGCGCGGGATGTTCTCGACGAGACCGCCGCCCGTGATGTGCGCCATGCCCTTCACCGACAGCTTCTGCATCAGCGCGAGCAGCGGCTTCACGTAGATGCGGGTGGGCGCCATCAGCGCGTCGGCGAGCGAGCGGCCATGGAAATCGGCCGACAGGTCGGGGTTCGCGCGCTCGATGATCTTGCGCACCAGCGAGAAGCCGTTCGAGTGGATGCCGCTCGACGCGAGGCCCAGCACCACGTCGCCTTCGGCGATCGTGCTGCCGTCGATGATCTTGCTCTTCTCGACCGCGCCGACCGCGAAGCCGGCCAGATCGTATTCGCCATCGGGGTACATGCCCGGCATTTCGGCCGTTTCACCGCCGATCAGCGCGCAGCCCGACAGTTCGCACCCTTGCGCGATGCCCTTGACGACCGTGGCGGCCGTATCGACGTCGAGCTTGCCGCACGCGAAGTAGTCGAGGAAGAACAGCGGCTCGGCGCCCTGCACGAGGATGTCGTTCACGCTCATCGCGACCAGATCCTGGCCGACGGTGTCGTGTTTGTTCAGATGAAACGCCAGCTTGAGCTTGGTGCCCACGCCGTCGGTGCCCGATACGAGCACGGGCTCCTTGTACTTCTTCGGCACTTCGAACAGCGCGCCGAACCCGCCGATGCCGCCGAGCACGCCGTCGCGCAGGGTTTTCTTCGCAAAAGGCTTGATCTTGTCGATGAGCGCGTCGCCTGCGTCGATGTCGACACCTGCGTCACGATAGGACAGACCCTGAGCGTCGGGAGCGGATTTCGGAGGATTCATGGGGGAATGCGAGAAGGTCGGTAAAATGCGATTTTACCCGAAGCCGGCCCGTTGGCCGGAATTCCCAGTATCGAATCGTCAGGGATTGCATCTTGGTCGACACGTCCCCGTTTTCCTCGCCGAGCGAACCGCGCCGAAACCCGCGCGGCGCCGTGCGTGCGGCCGCGCGTGTAGCCCACGGATCCGCAGCCCCCGGCGCGCGCCCGGCGTACGGCGCGCGTATTTTCAACCGACCTGCATTGTGACTGTTGTGTCCCGTCAACTGACGCTCGATCTCGGCACGCCGCCGCCCGCCACGTTCGACAACTTCATCATGAACGAGGAGAACGACGAGCTCATCTCGCGCCTGCAGAAGCTCGACCTCGCGCTCGCGGCGGGCCCCGTGCCGGACCGGTCGTTCTACATCTGGGGCGAGCCCGGCAGCGGCCGCACCCACCTGCTGCAGGCGCTCGTGAGCGACGCGTCGTACGGCTATGCGCGCTACCTGACGCCGCAGAGTCCGCTCGGTGCGTTCACGTTCGACCCGCGCATCGGCATCTACGCGATCGACGACTGCGACCGGATGAGCGACACGCAGCAGGTCGCGCTGTTCAACCTGTTCAACGAAGTGCGCGCGCACCCGTCGAGCGCGTTCGTCGCGGCGGGCCCCGCGGCGCCGCTCGCGCTCGACGTGCGCGAGGATCTCCGCACGCGCCTCGGCTGGGGGCTCGTGTTCCACCTGTCGCCGCCGTCCGACGCCGGCAAGATCGCGGTGCTCAAGCTCGCCGCGAAGGAGCGCGGGATCGCGCTCACCGACGATATCGCCGCCTACCTGCTGACCCATTTCCGCCGCGACATGCCGAGCCTGATGGCGCTGCTCGACGCGCTCGACCGCTTCTCGCTCGAGCAAAAACGCGCGGTCACGCTGCCGCTACTGCGCCGGATGCTCGCGCGTCCCGGCGACGACATCACACCACCGGGCACGGGCCCGAACCGCTTCGAGTAAAATGCGCTTCCATGACTAATCTGGCACTCTTTGACCTCGATCACACGCTGATCCCGACCGATAGCGACCACGAATGGGGCCGCTTCATGGTGAAGCTCGGCATCGTCGACGCGGAAAGCTTCTCGCGTCAGAACGACCAGTTCTTCGCCGACTACAAGGCCGGCCAGCTCGACATCCATGCGTACCTGACGGCGATGCTCACGCCGCTCGCGAAGTATTCGCGTGCGCAGCTCGCCGAATGGCACGAGCAGTACATGCACGAGGTGATCCGGCCCGCAATGACGCCCGCCGCACTCGAACTGGTGCGCAAGCACCTCGATGCGGGCGATCTGTGCTGCGTCGTGACGGCGACCAACGAATTCATCACGCGCCCGATCGCGGCCGCGTTCGGCGTCGATACGCTGATCGCGTGCGAGGTCGAGACGACCGACGGGCATCCCGACTCGCCGTACACGGGCCGGCCGACCGGCACGCCGAGCTACCGCGAAGGCAAGATCGTGCGGACCGAAGCATGGCTCGCGTCGCTCGGCAAGCACTGGGACGACTTCGCGCACAGCTATTTCTACAGCGACTCGCACAACGACATCCCGCTGCTCGAGAAAGTCACCGACCCGATCGCGACCAACCCTGACGACACGCTGCGTGCGCATGCAAGCACCCGCGGCTGGCGTATCCTCGATCTCTTCTGAACGTCGTGATCAAAAAATTCATCCGCAAGCTGCTCGGCCAGGACGAAACCGAGCAAACGTCTCCCGCATCGGCCCAGGCCGACGAAGCGGCCCCTGCTGCCCCGCGCGCGCCGAAGGGCGCCCGCGGCGGCGGCGCGAAAAAGCCGCGCAGCAACCATGAGCCGACCGTCGTGCCGGCCAGCGTGCACGGCATCAATCCGGCGCTGATCTCGAGGAACGCCGTGCGCGTGACCGACACGCTGCAGCAGGCGGGCTTTCGTGCGTTCATCGTCGGCGGCGCGGTACGCGACCTGCTGCTCGGCATCGCGCCGAAGGACTTCGACGTCGCGACCGACGCGACGCCGACCGAAGTCCAGCGCCTGTTCCGCCGCGCGCGCCTGATCGGCCGCCGCTTCCAGATCGTCCACGTGCAGTTCGGCCAGGAACTGATCGAGGTGTCGACGTTCCGCGCGCTGGTCGATGCGCCGCCCGAGGCGGCCGCGGCCGAGCCGCCGAAGCGCCTGAAGCGCGACGAACTCGATCGCCGCACGCATGCGGTCGACGCGAGCGGCCGCGTGCTGCGCGACAACGTGTGGGGCGAACAGCATGAAGATGCCGCGCGCCGCGACTTCACGATCAACGCGATGTACTACGACCCGTCGACGCAGACGGTGCTCGACTACCACGACGGGATGGCCGACGTGCGCGCCCGCCTGTTGCGGATGATCGGCGATCCGGCCACGCGCTTCCGCGAGGACCCGGTGCGGATGCTGCGCGTCGTGCGCTTCGCGGCGAAGCTCGGCTTCGAGATCGAGCCGCATACGCGCGAGCCGATCAACGCGCTCGCCGACCTGATCAACAACGTGCCGGCCGCGCGCCTGTTCGACGAAATGCTGAAGCTGCTGCTGTCGGGTCATGCGCTCGCGTGCCTGCAGCGGCTGCGCAAGGAGGGCCTGCACCACGGGCTGCTGCCGCTCCTCGACGTCGTGCTCGAACAGCCGCAGGGCGAGAAGTTCATCACGCTCGCGCTGAACAACACCGACGCGCGCGTGCGCGCCGGCAAGACGGTGTCGCCGGGCTTCCTGTTCGCGACGCTGCTGTGGCACGACATGCGCCAGCGCTTCGAGCAATACACGGCCGAAGGCGAGATTCCGGTGCCGGCGCTCCATCGCGCGATGGACGACGTGCTCGACATGCAGACCGAGAAACTCGCGATCCACAAGCGTTATTCGGCCGACATGCGCGAGATCTGGGGCCTGCAGCTGCGCCTCGAGAAGCGCTCGGGCCGCAGCGCGATGCGGCTGCTGGAACACCAAAGGTTTAGAGCGGGGTATGATTTCCTCCTGTTACGCTGCGAATCCGGCGAGCTCGATGCGGAAGTCGGACAGTGGTGGACGGATTTCATCGAAGGCGACGCGGCTGCTCGCGAGGCATTGCTCACGCAGGGCGGCTCGAAGGAAAAATCGCCCCGCAAGCGGCGCCGCCGCGGTGGTGCGCGAAACCGCCAGCCGGGTGAAGGTGCCGCCGAGCAGGCACCCGATGCCTCGGGCGGTTCCGACGACTGACGCACGCGCCGGCGAACGACGTAGGAAGTGATGCCATGACGGTTGCATATATCGGACTGGGGGCGAATCTCGGCGATGCGCGCCAGACCCTGAAGGACGCGGTGGTGTGCCTCGCGCAGCAGCGCACCATCTCGATCCTCGGCAAGTCGAGCCTGTATCGCACGGCGCCCTTCGAAGCGGGCGGCGACGACTACTACAACTGCGTCGTCAAGCTCGATACGACGCTGTCGGCGCGCGAGCTGCTCGCGCTTTGCCAGAAGATCGAACATCACTTCGGGCGCGAGCGCCCGTATCGCAATGCGCCGCGCACGCTCGACCTCGACATCCTGCTGTTCGGCGCCGATTCGATCGAAGAACCCGACCTGATCGTCCCGCACCCGCGCCTCACCGACCGTGCGTTCGCACTCGTGCCGCTCGTCGAGATCGAGCCGCTGCTCGACATTCCCGCGCGCGGCCGCGCCGACACCTTCCTCGCCGCCGTCGCCGATCAGCGCGTCGAGAAGGTGCAAACCTGCCAGTGCCTGATGCAGAAGGCACTCGCTGCCGGCGAAGACGCCGACAAGACCCGCTGCCGATGAACTCGACTCCGCTGACCGTCACCGCCCCCGACCTGCGCGCCCCGCACCGCTATCTCGTGATCGAAGGCCCGATCGGCGTCGGCAAGACGTCGCTCGCGCGCCTGCTCGCCGAGCGCTGGTCGATGCAGACGCTGCTCGAACGCCCGCAGGACAACCCGTTCCTCGAACGCTTCTATCGCGACACCGCGCGCTACGCGCTGCCCGTGCAGCTGTCGTTCGCGCTGCAGCGCGCGCAGCAGGCGCGCGAGCTGATCGGCGCGCTCGAAACGGGCCGCCCCGTCATCGCCGATTTCATGCCGCAGAAGAACGACATCTTCGCGCGGCTGAACCTGCCGGAAGACGAGTGGCAGCTGTATCGCTCGGTCGCGACGCACGTCGACGTGCCGCAGGCGCCGTCGCCCGACCTCGTCGTCTATCTGCAGGCCAGCCCCGAAGTGCTGTTCTCGCGCATCCAGAAGCGCGGCCTGCCGATGGAGCTGCAGATCAGCGATGCGTACCTGCGCTCGCTCGTCGACGCGTACAACGAGTTCTTCTACCACTACGACCGCACGCCGGTGCTGACGGTCGCAGCCGAACACCTGAACCCGCTGGATTCCCCCGAAGATCTCGCCCTGCTGGTCGAGCGCATCGAGACGATGCGCGGCCGCAAGGAATTCTTCGTCAAGGGCGAGACGACGCGCTGACGCGTCCCGCCTGTCGTTCTTCCCCCATCGACCCGGATTTCCCCATGACCTATCTCCAGGAATCGAGCCGGCCTGCCGTGACGGTCCCCAAGCTGCAGGCAATGCGCGACGCCGGCGAGAAGATCGCGATGCTCACCTGCTACGACGCGAGCTTCTCCGCGCTGCTCGACCGGGCAGGCACCGACGTGCTGCTGATCGGCGATTCGCTCGGCAACGTGCTGCAGGGCCACACGACCACACTGCCCGTGTCGATCGACGACATCGCGTATCACACGGCCTGTGTCGCGCGCGCGCAGCCGCGTGCGCTCGTCGTCGCCGATTTGCCGTTCGGCACGTACGGCACGCCGGCCGAGGCGTTCGCGAACTCGGTCAAGCTGATGCGCGCCGGCGCGCAGATGGTCAAGCTCGAAGGCGGCGAATGGCTCGCCGAAACGATCCGCTTCCTCGTCGAGCGCGCGGTGCCGGTGTGCGCGCACATCGGCCTCACGCCGCAATCGGTGCACGCGTTCGGCGGCTTCAAGGTGCAGGGCAAGACCGAAGCCGGCGCCGCGCAGCTGCTGCGCGATGCGCGCGCGGTCGAGGACGCGGGCGCGCAGCTCGTCGTGCTCGAAGCCGTGCCGACGCTCGTCGCGTCGGAAGTCACGCACATGCTGAAGATTCCGACGATCGGCATCGGCGCGGGCGTCGACTGCTCGGGGCAGGTGCTCGTGCTGCACGACATGCTCGGCGTGTTCCCCGGCAAGCGGCCGCGTTTCGTGAAGGATTTCATGCAGGGCCAGCCGAACATCCAGGCGGCCGTCGAAGCCTACGTGAGCGCGGTGAAGGATCGGTCGTTTCCGGGCCCGGAGCACTCGTTCTGAAGCAGGGCCGGCGGCGCCGTGGCGCGCTGCCGGCGTTCACTGCAGCACGCTCACCGAGCTGACCGGCAATGCGGTACTCCGTTTCTCGTACTGCATTACCGGACAACGCGTACTTTCTAACTCGTCCTATTTCTACTCGCCTTCGTCGCGGTGACCATCAAACCTTCGTCAATCGAAGGAGCGATAAAAGATGGCTCACGTGTATGAAAAGGCGGCTGAACTCGTCGGGCAAAAGCTGGCAGGCGACGGAGAGTGCGTCGCGCTGGTCAAAATCTATACTTCCGTCGGTCCCACCGCCATCTGGCGACCGGGAAAAAAAGCTGGCGGCGACCGGAGTATCCGCGTCGGAACCGTCATTGCGACTTTCGAGAACGACCGCTACCCGAGCCGATCGCATGGCAATCATGCGGCGTTCTATCTGGGCCAGGACGTGCGTGGCATCCACGTCGTTGAACAGTGGCGCTCACTCAAGGCCATTCAGAGAAGATGCATACCGTTCAAGGGCAAGGACAAGAATGGCCGCTACATCGATCCGAGCAATAACGCCGATGCATTTTCGGTCGTGAAATGATGATGCGCATCCGCCAAACATCGCATCGACTGCTCGCCATCGCCGCGATCGCGTACAGTTCGCTCGTCGCATTACCTGCGTCCGCTGCGGCAGCCGATTGCCCCGCACGCCTTGCGGTTACCCAGCAGCTCGAAGGTCAACCTCCCGATGGCTGGAAAAACTTCGACACGCAAAGCACCTATCCGCTCGCCAGCGTCACCTTCTGGTCAGGGCCGCCGGACCGGATGATGTCGTTGCTGCCGACCCGTTCGCGCTCCGAGTCCAAAAGCGACGTTTACATCTGGTCGCTCGCAGACAACCGTGAAGACTACTGGGTCTCGTGTGACTACGGCAACACGAGCGTCGTGATTGCACGGCCGCTGGGCAGACACGCACAGACTTGCGTCGCGCGCTACAGACGCGGACACGCCATCGTACAAAGCTGGCAATGTACGCCGCGGAAATAATCCGCGTTCAGGCCAGTGCGCAACCGTGAAGCAACCGCGCTGCCATCGGCCCGCGCAGTGCATTGCAGATCATCAACTCATCCGCGTTCAGCACATTGTCGAGCGTCAGCACACGCTCTTTTGCGCCTACCGCCGGATCGTCGAGCAGCACGCCACGCATCACACCCGGCAGCACGCCGGACGCCAGCGGCGGCGTCACCCACTGGCCGTCGAGCTTCACGAACAGGTTCGAACGCCCGCCTTCCGTCACCTCGCCGCGTTCGTTGACGAACAGCATGTCGAAACCGCCGAGCGCCTCGGCCGCCTGCCACGCGCGGTCGTATTCGGCGCGGCGCGTGGTCTTGTGCTGCAGCAGCGCGTCGTCGGTGCGCGTCGGCGCGAAGCCGTGCGCGGAGGCCAGCAGCACGCCGACCGGCCCCGCCGGCAGCGGCTTCAGCGGCGCCGCGGTGATCTCGATCGTGCCGTCCTTCGCCAGCGCGAGCTTCATCCGGTACGCGCCGGCGTCGTGGAGCGCCGCGCAGCGCTCGACGATCTGGCGACGCAGCGCGTCGGCGTCGAAGCGGAAGCCGAACGCATCGGCACTGCGTTGCAGCCGCGCGAGATGGCGATCGAGATGGCGGATGCCGTCCGCCCGCGTGGCAGCCGTCGTTTCGAACAACTGGAAGCCGGGGTCGGCGTCCGTCAGGAATCGCGCTTTCAATTCGCACTCCGCATATTCATCGGCCGCGACGCTGTCCAGCACGATGCCCGCGCCGACGCCCATCGTGCCGCGTCGTCGGCCGGCTGCGGCGGGGGCGGCGCCGGCCGGATCGAGCGTCAGCGTCCGGATCGCGACCGACAGGCAGAAATCGCCGCAACCGGCCGCGCCGTCGGGCGCTGCAGCGCCTGCCGATGCACCGTCCTTCGGCGCGTCGAGCCAACCGATCGCACCGGTATACAGCCCGCGCGACGTCGACTCGATCGCATCGATCAGTTCCATCGTCTTGTGCTTCGGCGCACCGGTGATCGACCCGCACGGAAACAGCGCACGCAGCATCTGCGCGAACGTCGTGCCGTCGCGCCAGCCGGCCTCGACCGTCGACGTCATCTGCCACACCGACGCATACGGCTCGACGGAGAAGAGCGCCGGCACCTTGACGGTGCCCGTGCGCGCGATCCGCGACACATCGTTGCGCAGCAGGTCGACGATCATCACGTTTTCCGCACGGTTCTTCGGATCGTTCGCGAGAAACGCGGCAGCCGCCGCATCGTCGCGCGGATCGGCCGAACGCGGTGCGGTGCCCTTCATCGGCCGCGCACGCAACACGTCGCCGTGCTTCTCGACGAACAGCTCGGGCGAGCACGACACGACCCACGCGCCGCCGGGCAGCGCGATCAGCGCGCCGTACCGCACGGGCTGGCGTGCGCGCAGCCGCCGGTACAGCGCGAGCGGCGTGCCGAACACGTCGAAATTCAGCCGGTACGTGTAGTTGACCTGGTACGAATCGCCCGCGCGCAGTGCATCGTGCACCGCGGCGATCGCCGCGTCGAACGCATCGCGCGACACGCTCTTCGCGACATGCGCGACGCCCGCGATCGACGGCGCGCCACCGCCGTCCTGCTGCGCGAGCCATGCGTCGACCTCGTCGCACGACAGCCGCTCGCAGCGCGCATACAGCAAAAAGCGCAGCGGGGCATGGCCCGGCTGCGCTCGTTGCAGGTTGCGTCCGAATTCGTAATCGCCGACGACGACCGCATGCAGCCCGTCGCGCAGATCCTGCGCGAGCGCCGCATCGATTTCGTCGAGCCGTGCCGGATCCGTGCACACGCGTTCGCGCACGAATCCCGAATACAAACGACTCGACCGCGCGGACGCGGTCGAGTCGCAATCGTCCAAGAGCGCGAACGACGCGCTCTCGTTGCCTTCAGTCATGCTTTACTCGAAGAAGCTCTTCACACGGTCAAACCAGCTCTTGCTCTGCGGGCTGTGACGCGCGCCGCCCTCGGCCAGCGATTTCTCGAACTGCTTGAGCAGGTCGCGCTGGTTGTCGGTCAGCTTCACGGGCGTCTCGACCTGCACGTGCACGTACAGATCGCCCGCAATGCTCGAACGCAGCCCCTTGATGCCCTTGCCGCGCAGACGGAACGTCTTGCCCGACTGCGTGCCTTCCGGCACCGGGAACGATGCACGGCCGGCCAGCGTCGGCACCTCGATCTCGCCGCCGAGCGCAGCGGTCGTGAACGGGATCGGCATCTGGCAGTGCAGATCGTCGCCGTCGCGCTCGAACACCGCGTGCGGCTTGATGTGGATCTCGACGTACAGGTCGCCCGGCGGCCCGCCGTTGATGCCCGGCTCGCCGTTGCCGGCCGAGCGGATCCGCATCCCGTCGTCGATCCCGGCAGGGATCTTCACTTCGAGCGTCTTGGTTTCCTTCACCTTGCCCGACCCGTGGCAATGCACGCACGGCTCGGGGATGTAGGTGCCGGTGCCGTGACACTTCGGGCAGGTCTGCTGGATGCTGAAGAAGCCCTGCGACATGCGCACCGTGCCCTGGCCATGACAGGTCGGGCAGGTTTCCGGCTTCGTGCCGGGCTTCGCGCCCGACCCGTGGCAGACCTCGCACGATACCCAGCTCGGCACGCGGATCTGCGTGTCGTAGCCGTGCGCGGCCTGCTCGAGCGTGATTTCCATGCTGTAGCGCAGGTCCGCGCCGCGGTACACCTGCGGGCCGCCGCGGCCGCCACGTGCGGCGCCGCCCGCGGCCTGGCCGAAGATGTCGCCGAAGATGTCGCCGAACGCATCCGCGAAGCCGCCGAAGCCCTGTGCGCCCGCACCGCCCATGTTCGGATCGACGCCCGCGTGGCCGTACTGGTCGTACGCGGCCCGCTTCTGGCCATCCGACAGCATTTCATAGGCTTCCTTCACCTCTTTGAAATGCTCTTCCGCATCCTTGCTGTCCGGATTGCGGTCAGGGTGATACTTCATCGCAAGCTTGCGATATGCCTTCTTGATTTCGTCGTCGCTCGCATTCTTCGCGACGCCCAGAACCTCGTAGTAATCCCGTTTCGCCATATCGATTCACTGTGCCGCCACGCATCGCGCACGCGGCGGCTCCTTTCGCCCGCAGTAAAGTCTCTCGACTCGTCTGGCGCTGCACCGTCCGCGGACGGCTCGCGCAGCACCCGCCAAAAAACAAATGTGCCCGGAGGGCCGCGAAGCCCGCCAGGCGTGGAGTCGATCCGGCCATCCGGAAGGAAAGACAGACCGCTTTTCAGCCGCTGGTCAGTCGCGCCGCGCGCGTTTTGCGCGCGCGGCGTGCGGTGCCATTGGAACCCGGCTTAGTCCTTCTTCACTTCCTTGAACTCGGCGTCGACGACGTCGTCGGCAGCCTGTTGCGCACCACCTGCATGGGCCGCGCCTTCAGCTGCACCGGCCGCGCCGGCCGCACCCGCCTGCTGCGCCTGCATGTCGGCGTACATCTTCTCGCCGAGCTTCTGCGACACCTTGCCGAGCTCCTCGACCTTCGCGTCGATCGCGGCCTTGTCGGCCGACGTGTCCTTCAGCACTTCTTCGAGGGACTTCAGCGACGCTTCGATCGCTTCCTTCTCGCCCGCGTCCAGCTTGTCGCCGTACTCGGTCAACGCCTTCTTCGTGCTGTGGACCAGCGCGTCGCCCTGGTTGCGCGAATCGGCCAGCTCGCGCAGCTTGTGGTCTTCCGCTGCGTTCGCTTCCGCGTCCTTGATCATCTGGTCGATTTCAGCTTCGGACAGGCCCGAGTTCGCCTTGATCGTGATCTTGTTTTCCTTGCCGGTCGCCTTGTCCTTCGCGCCGACGTGCAGGATGCCGTTCGCGTCGATGTCGAAGGTCACTTCGATCTGCGGCACTCCACGCGGTGCGGGCGGGATGCCTTCGAGGTTGAACTCGCCGAGCAGCTTGTTGCCCGCTGCCATTTCGCGTTCGCCCTGGAACACCTTGATCGTCACGGCGCCCTGGTTGTCGTCGGCCGTCGAGTACACCTGAGCGTGCTTCGTCGGGATCGTCGTGTTCTTGCTGATCATCTTCGTCATCACGCCGCCGAGCGTCTCGATACCGAGCGACAACGGGGTCACGTCGAGCAGCAGCACGTCCTTGCGGTCGCCCGACAGGACCTGGCCCTGGATCGCCGCGCCGACTGCGACGGCTTCGTCCGGGTTCACGTCACGGCGCGGATCCTTGCCGAAGAACTCCTTCACCTTTTCCAGCACCTTCGGCATGCGCGTCTGGCCGCCGACCAGGATCACGTCGTCGATGTCCGACACCTTGACGCCTGCGTCCTTGATCGCGATGCGGCACGGTTCGATCGTGCGCTCGACCAGGTCTTCCACCAGCGCTTCCAGCTTCGCGCGGGTGATCTTCAGGTTCAAGTGCTTCGGGCCCGACGCGTCCGCCGTGATGTACGGCAGGTTGATTTCGGTCTGCTGGCTCGACGACAGCTCGATCTTCGCCTTTTCGGCAGCTTCCTTCAGGCGCTGCAGCGCGAGCACGTCCTTCGACAGGTCGACGCCCTGCTCCTTCTTGAACTCGCCGATGATGTAATCGATGATGCGCTGGTCGAAGTCTTCGCCGCCGAGGAACGTGTCGCCGTTGGTCGACAGCACTTCGAACTGCATTTCGCCGTCGACGTCCGCGATCTCGATGATCGACACGTCGAACGTACCGCCGCCGAGGTCATACACGGCGATCTTGCGGTCGCCCTTCTCTGCCTTGTCCAGGCCGAACGCGAGCGCGGCTGCGGTCGGCTCGTTGATGATCCGCTTGACTTCGAGGCCCGCGATGCGGCCGGCGTCCTTGGTCGCCTGACGCTGGCTGTCGTTGAAGTAGGCCGGCACCGTGATCACGGCTTCCGTGACCGGCTCGCCGAGGTAGTCTTCGGCCGTCTTCTTCATCTTGCGCAGCACTTCCGCCGAAACCTGCGGCGGCGCGAGCTTTTCGCCGTGTGCCTCGACCCATGCATCGCCGTTGTCGGCCTTGATGATGGTGTACGGCATCAGGCCGATGTCCTTCTGGACTTCCTTCTCTTCGAAGCGACGGCCGATCAGGCGCTTCACCGCGAACAGCGTGTTCTTCGGGTTGGTCACCGACTGGCGCTTCGCCGGCGCGCCGACGAGCACTTCGTTGTCGTCCATGTAGGCGATGATCGACGGCGTGGTGCGCGTGCCTTCCGAGTTCTCGATGACCTTGACCTGGTTGCCTTCCATGATGGCGACGCACGAGTTCGTGGTGCCGAGGTCAATACCGATGATCTTTCCCATTTTTCCTAATCTCCAGAAATGCCTGTTTGCTGCGCGAAACGCTGCGTTTTGGGGCGGTTTCGCGCGCCAGAATTCAACTCTGTTCCCGAAATGCGTCCGTCCGATCCGTTTTCAAGACCCGACGAGCGATGCGGATATTAAATTTTTTCAATCGCCGCCGGCTAGCGGATCGCCGCCCGGCGGATCGCCACCGGCGGCCGCCGCGACCTTCGCGCGCGCCGCCGACACGGCCGCCTGGAACTGCGCGAGGCCATGCCAGCCCGTCGCGCGGCCCAGCCGCTTGCCGCGGTGGAAAAAGAACCACGTCGGCACGCCGTGCAGCCCGAAGCGGCGCCCCAGCTGAGGGTGTTCGTACACGTTGCAATGGAACCACTTCAGGTCCAGCGCGCGGATTGCGTCGGGCTGGGCGAGCATCGCCTTCTTCGCGATCTCGCAGTTGAAGCAGTCGACACCCCAGAAGAACACCACCGCGAGCGCATCGCCCGCGCCGTCGATGGCCGCGTCGAACGTGCCGGCGTCGAGCGCCTGCATGTCGAACGCGTCGAACGCGGCCGGATCGACGCCGGCGGGCACCATCCCCGTAGCCTTACTTCGGCTGGGCGACGGTGACGAGCGCCGGACGCAGCACGCGGTCGGCGATCGTGTAACCCTTTTGCAGCACGGTGACGACGGTGTTCGGCTCCTGGTCGGCCGGCACCATCGAAATCGCCTGGTGCTGATGCGGATCGAATTTCTCGCCAACCGGGTTGAGCGCGACGACGCGGCCCTTCTCGAGCGCGCTCGTCAGCTGGCGCAGCGTCAGCTCGACGCCCTCGCGTACCTTCGCGATGTCGCCGGACGTGTCGTTGACGGCCGCTTCCAGGCTGTCCAGCACCGGCAGCAGGTGTTCCGCGAAGCTCTCGATCGCAAACTTGTGCGCCTTCGACACGTCGTCCTGCGCGCGGCGGCGGACGTTCTCGGTCTCGGCCTTCGCCCGCAGGTAGCTTTCCTGCAGCTCGGCGACCTTGGCTTGAGCCTCCGCGAGCGCCGCGTCGGCGGCTTCGGCGGCGGGAGCAGCGCCTTGCGCCGCCTGCTTCTCGCTGCTGATCTCTTCGGCCGATTGGGGTGCCGGGTTCTCTTGCGTGTTTTCCATGTCGCTGAAAGTCGATTAGAGGTTGAAGCCAAATCGGCAACCGCCGGCCATATACCCGGCGGTACCGCACATTGCTGGTGCAGATAAGGGTGGAAACTGCAATTTCAAGAGGGTTATTCGCCGGCATTCCCCAACGCCGCGAAACAACCGCGCTGCCCGGCGGTGCGTGGCCCGCATAGTCCACCAGATCGGCCGAAACCGGCTGTAACAACGCTTACCTGGCAAGTACTAGCTTGGCACAGGTCCGCTGCACTACACTCCACTCAAGCGTCGGAAAAGCGTGTTTACCCCTAGCTGACCGCCGCCTGACATCCACCTGGCGCCGTTTTCACCCTTGATCCCGAGGGGAGTACCGTGAAACTGACCTTTGCGATATCGGTGGTCGCGCTGGTACTCGTTGCCGGCACCACCACCATCTGCCTGTCCGGAGCCGTCACCGACCGCACGACCGAATACGGAAGCGCGCGGGCGACCTTCGACCAGATGTTCAGCTCCCACCAGAAAATCTGTCGATGATGCGCCGGTCGCGCTTCGTCGGCCGGCCGTGCAGTTCGGCCGCCGGCTCGCGATACGTGCGGCGCCGCTCCAGTTCGGCGAGCCGCGCGGCCCGCCCCGCTTCCGTTTCCTCGTAAAGCGTCTGCGCGACGCTCGCAGGCCCGCGCACGTCGCACACGCCCAGCACGGCAATGTGCCAGACGATGCCGTCGATCGCAATCTCGACCTCGTCGCCGACCCGTACGTCCCTGGCCGGCTTGACCGCCGCACCGCCGATCTTCACGTGCCCCTTGTCGACCGCATCGGTCGCGAGCGAGCGCGTCTTGAAGAAGCGGGCCGCCCATAGCCATTTGTCGATGCGCAGCTTCGCACCGGGGTCCGTGGAAATCTTGTAGTTCATGTCAGCCTCCGCCGGGCCGCCCCAAGGAGGCTGACCGCCCCCTTGGGGGGCAGCGCGCGTAGCAAGCGTGGGGGTCGTTTCATCTCAGTTCACCGTTTCGGGCTGCGCGGCCCTAACGGGCCAGCCCTGCAGATTCTCGGCGACGATCTCGCCGAGCGCGCCGATCCACGCAGGCGCGCCGTTCAGGCACGGAATGCGGTGGAAAGTCTTGCCGCCGCCGGCCAGGAACTCGTCGCGCACTTCCATGCCGATCTCCTCGATCGTTTCCAGGCAATCGGCCGTGAAACCGGGACAGAACACGTCGGCCCGCCGCACGCCGGCCTCGCCGAACTCGCGCAGCGTCGGCGCGGTGTACGGCTGCAGCCATTCGGCCTTGCCGAAGCGCGACTGGAACGTGACGCGGCATTCGGTCGTCGACAGCCCGAGCGCGGCCATCAGCAACGCGCCCGTCTGCTGGCACTGGTCGTGATATGGGTCGCCAAGGTCGAGCGTGCGCTTCGGCACGCCGTGGAAACTCAGCACGAGCTTGTCGCCGGCCGCGAAATCGGGCCGGCCGTGCTGCGCCCAGTATTGGCGCACCTGCTCGGCCAGCGCGTGGATATAGGCCGGATGGTCGGCGTAATGCCGCACCGTGCGCACTTCCGGCTGGTTGCGCATGCGCGCGAGCGCGTCGAACGCGGCATCGAAGGCGGTGGCCGTGGTCGACGCCGAGTATTGCGGATACATCGGCATCAGCAGCACGCGCTCGACGCCCGCGCGCTTGAACTGCGCGAGCGCGTGCGAAATGTTCGGGCTGCCGTAGCGCATCGCGTAGTCGACCGTCACGTGATAGCCGTTCGACGTGAGCAGGTGCCGCACGCTGTCGGTCTGGCGCTCGGTGTACACGCGCAGCGGCGAGCCCTCGGGCATCCAGACGGCCGCGTATTTCTTCGCGGACGCGCGGCCGCGCAGCGGCAGGATCAGCGTGCGCAGCAGCACCTGCCAGACGGCCTGCGGAATCTCGACGACGCGCGGATCCGACAGGAATTCGGCCAGGTAGCGCCGCACCGCGCGCGGCGTGGGCGCGTCGGGCGTGCCGAGATTGATCAGCAGCACACCGATGCGGTGGGCGGCCGCGATGCTCGAAGGCGGCTCAAGATCGAAACGCATGGGCAAGAACGTGCTCGAGGCACGGGACCGGACGGCTCTCAATTATAGCGGGCCGCCCCATGCCGTTCGGCCGACTGTCGGCGCGTGCGGCATTGCGACACGATGACGGGGCGGGATCAGACTGCCGATCGCAGGCTATTGCTGGCTCAGCGTGAGCGACAGCAGGCGCGCGGTGATGTCGACGATCGGTATCACGCGGTTGTAGGCCATCCGGGTCGGGCCGATCACGCCGAGCGTGCCGACGATCTGCCCGTTCACCTCGTACGGCGCGGTGACGACGCTCATCTCCTCGATCGGCACGAGCGTCGATTCGCCGCCGATGAAGATCTGCACGCCCTGGGCGTGGCTCGATACGTCGAGCAGTTGCAGGAGGCCCGTCTTTTGGTCGAACACGTCGAACAGCTTGCGCAGCCGCGCCATGTCGGACGACAGATCCGCCACTTCGAGCAGGTTGCGCTCGCCGGAAATCAGCACGGTGTCCTCGGTGTCGGGCACCTCGGTACTGGCCGTCACGGCCGCGTGCATCAGCGTGGTCATGTCGCCGCGCAGCTGGTCGATCTCGTCGCGCAGGCGGCGGCGCACCTCGTCGAACGACAGGCCGGCGAAATGCGCATTGATGTAGTTGGACGCCTCGGTCAGCTGCGACGGCGAATAGTCGCGCGGCGTCGCGAGCATCCGGTTCTGCACGTCGCCCTCGGGCGTGACGATGATCAGCAGGATGCGCTTGTCGGACAGGCGCATGAATTCGATCTGCTTGAACACGTGGCTGCGGCGCGGCGTCAGCACGACGCCCGCGAACTGCGACAGGTTCGACAGCACGCTCGCGGCGGCCGCGACCACCCGCTGCTGCGGCTCGCCGGCCTGCAGCGTGTTCTGCACCTGCCGCGCGACGGCCTCGGCGTCGATCGGCGCCTCGACCGTCAGCATCGTGTCGACGAACAGCCGGTAGCCGCGCGGCGTCGGCACGCGCCCGGCCGACGTGTGCGGGCTCGACACGAGGCCGAGCTCCTCCAGGTCGGACATCACGTTGCGGATCGTCGCCGGGCTCAGCTCGAGCCCGGAGTAACGGGACAACGTGCGCGATCCGACTGGCTGACCGTCGGCGATATACCGTTCGATCAGGGTTTTCAGGAGGGTTCGTGCGCGAGGATCTAGCATGGTGGAAAATTTTAGCGCAACCGCGCGACCGCGGCGAGTGGCGTCGTCCACCGTTGCGCGGGCCGGCCCGATCCGGCCCCGCAGGCGCACAACCGGTTCTTTTCGTCAACGAGCTATGGTGTAATGCCGGCATGAAAACCGGTAATCAGTTCAACACCGTCGCGCTCGTCGGCCGAAGCAACACGCCCAACATCGCCGAGCCGCTCGCCACGCTGGCCGCCTGCGTCGCCAGGCAGGGCTTCGAGGTCGTATTCGAAGCCGAGACCGCGCGCGAGATCGGCATCACCGGCTACCCGGCGCTGACGCCGGCCGAAATCGGGGCGCGCGCCGACGTCGCGGTCGTGCTGGGCGGCGACGGGACGATGCTCGGCATCGGCCGTCAGCTCGCGCCGTACAAGACGCCGCTGATCGGGATCAACCACGGGCGGCTCGGCTTCATCACCGACATCGCGGCAGCCGACATGCAGGCGCTCGTCCCGGTGATCCTGTCGGGCAAGTTCGAGCGCGAGGAGCGCGCGCTGCTCGAGGCGCGGATCATGCGCGACGGCGAACCGATCTACCACGCGCTCGCGTTCAACGACGTCGTCGTGAACCGCAGCGGCTTCTCCGGAATGGTCGAGCTGCGCGCGTCGGTCGACGGCCGGTACATGTACAACCAGCGTTCGGACGGCCTGATCGTCGCGACGCCCACCGGCTCGACCGCCTATGCGCTGTCGTCGGCCGGCCCGATCCTCCATCCGCAATTGGCGGGCATCGTGCTCGTGCCGATCGCGCCGCACGCGCTGTCGAACCGGCCGATCGTGCTGCCCGACGATTCGAAAATCGCGATCCAGATCGTCGGCGGGCGCGACGTCAACGTGAACTTCGACATGCAGTCGTTCACGTCGCTCGAACTGAACGACACGATCGAGGTGCGCCGCTCGAAGCACACGGTGCCGTTCCTGCACCCGATCGGCTACAGCTACTACGCGACGCTGCGCAAGAAGCTGCACTGGAACGAACACGCCTCGAACGAAGACGACAAGGCGTCCTGACGCCGCTCCGCCCGACACCATGCTCCGCCACCTCTCGATCCGCGACTTCGTCATCGTCGCCGCGCTCGATCTCGAATTCGACAGCGGCTTTTCCGTCTTCTCCGGCGAAACCGGCGCCGGGAAATCGATCCTGATCGACGCCCTCGCCCTCGCGCTCGGCGAACGCGCCGACGCGAGCGTCGTGCGCACCGGCTGCGGCCGCGCCGACATCACGGCCGAATTCACGCCGCACGACCGCGTTGCGCGCTGGCTCGACGAACACGCGTTCGACACCGAGGACACCGTGATGCTGCGCCGCGTGATCGACGCCAACGGCCGTTCGCGTGCGTTCATCAACGGCACCAGCGCGACGCTCGCGCAGCTGCGCGAACTCGGCGAAATGCTCGTCGACATCCACGGCCAGCACGCGCACCAGCTGCTGATGCGGCCCGACGCGCAGCGCGAGCTGTTCGACACGCACGCGGGGCTCGTCGCCGACGCCGCGAACGTCGCGCGTGCCTGGCGCGTGTGGCGCGACGCGACGCAGGCGATCGATGCCGCGAAGGCGCACGAGCGCGAGCTGCAGCTCGAACGCGAAAAGCTCGCGTGGCAACTCGCCGAGCTCGACAAGCTGGCGCCGCAGCCCGGCGAATGGGACGAAGTCAGCAACGAGCACAAGCGGCTGTCGCATTCGGCGAACCTGATCGAAGGCGTGCGCGGCGCGCTCAACGCACTGTCCGAGTCCGACGACGCGATGCTCGCGCAGCTCGGCGCGATCGTGTCGAAGCTGCGCAGCCTGGCCGACTACGACACGGCGCTCGGCGACGCGCTCGCGTCGCTCGAACCGGCCGAGATCCAGCTGCAGGAAGCCGTCTATTCGCTGTCGCACTACGCGCAGCGCGTCGATCTCGATCCCGAGCGGCTCGCGCAGGTCGAGACGCGTCTCGATGCGCTGCACTCGACCGCCCGCAAGTTCCGGCTGCCGCCCGACACGCTGCACGAGGAACATGCGGCGCGCCGTGCGCAGCTCGCCGCGCTCGATGCGGCCGCCGATCTCGGCGCGCTCGAGGCGGCGCAAGCCAAGGCGCGCGAAGCCTATCTCGCCGATGCCCGGCACCTGTCCAAGGCGCGCGCGCAGGCCGCGAAGGCGCTCGGCACGGCCGTCACCGCCGGCATGCAGGAGTTGTCGATGGCGGGCGGCAGCTTCGAAGTCGCGCTCGCCCCGCTCGCCGACGGCGGCCCGCACGGGCTCGAGCAGGTCGAATTCCGCGTCGCGGGGCACCCGGGCGTGCCGCTGCGGCCGCTCGCGAAGGTCGCGTCGGGCGGCGAACTCGCGCGGATCAGCCTCGCGCTCGCGGTCATTGCCAGCGCGGCAAGCCCGACGCCGACACTGATCTTCGACGAAGTCGATACGGGGATCGGCGGCGGCGTCGCCGAAGTGGTCGGCCGCCTGCTGCACCAGCTCGGGCGCGAGCGCCAGGTGCTGTGCGTGACGCACCTGCCGCAGGTCGCCGCACGCGGCGACCATCACTTCCAGGTCGCGAAAGGCGCCGACGATCGCGGCGGCACGGTTTCGACGGTCGTCGCGCTCGACCGCGCCAACCGCATCGAGGAAGTCGCGCGAATGCTCGGCGGGCTCGAGATCACGGCCACGACGCGCAAGCACGCGAAGGAAATGCTGGCGGCCTGACGCCGCCGCCGGCCTGCGCCGGCCGAACCAGGCACGCTCGCAACCGGCTCGGGGCAGTGCGCGGATCGATACCGCGCCTGCCCCGCCTTCATTCAAACACCCGTTTCAACCGCGCCGAACACGCGCGCCCACAGCGCCGTCACCGCCGCCCGCTCGTCGGCCACCACGGCCGGATCGACGCGCGCCTTCTCCATCCCGTCGAGCCGCAGCTTGTGCTGCAGCTTCCGGTACTTGCGGTACGCGGCGCCGACGCGCTCGGCTTCGTCCGCCCCCATCAGCCCGAAGCGCGCGACCTCGCGCAGCAGCGCGATGTTGCCGGTGTTGCGGATCAGCTCGGCGTCGCTCGACGCGTGCAGCAGCACCCAGTACTGGACGATGAACTCGATGTCGACCATCCCGCCGCGATCGTGCTTCAGGTCGAACAGCTCGGTCTGGTTCGGATGGCCGGCAAACACCTTGCCGCGCATGTCGACGATCTCCTTCGCGAGCACGCCGCCGTCGCGCGGCGTCGTCAGCACCTGCTGGCGGATCGCCTCGAAATCCTCGCCGATCTGCGCGTCGCCCGCGCTGTAGCGGGCGCGCGTCAGCGCCTGGTGCTCCCACACCCACGCGGTGTTCGCCGCATCGCCCTCGCGCAGCTGGTAGCGGCGGAACGCATCGAGATCGGTGACGAGCAGCCCGGCCTCGCCGTTCGGCCGCAGCCGCAGGTCGATGTCGAACAGCGCGCCGGCACCGGTCGCGGTCGTGAGCCACGTGATGAGCCGTCGCGTGAAGGTCGTGTAGACGTCCGCCGAGCGCTCGTCGGGATCGTCGTACAGGAAGATCAGGTCGAGATCCGACGCGTAGCCGAGTTCCTTGCCGCCCAGCTTGCCGTATGCGATCACCGCGAACTTGGGCACGTCGCGATGGCGCTTCGCCAACTGCGACCAGACGACTTCGATGGTCACGTCGAGCACCGCGTCGGCCAGCTCGGACAACCGGTCGCTCACATGCTCGACCGACAGTTGCCCGGCCAGGTCGATCAGCAGGATCCGGAACACCTCCGCGTGCTGCGCGTGCCGCAGCAGGTCCATCTGCTGCTCGGGGCCGTCGGCCGCCGCGAGGCGCGCGCGCAGCGCGTCCTTGAACGCGGGCCAGTCGAACGGGCTCGCGATCACCTCGTCGTCGAGCAGTTCGTCGAGCAGCTGCGGGTGGCGGATCAGGTAGCCGCCGCCCCAGCGCGTCGCGCCGAGCACCGACAGCACGCGGTCGAGCGCGGCCGGATATTCGGTCAGCAGCGCGAGATAGACGCCACGGCGGCTGACCGTCTCGAGCAGGTCGAACAGGCGCACGATCGTGTCGTCGCGGCGCGCGGCATCGATCTTCGGCGCGGCGTCGAGCGCCCGCTGCGCGACGCTGTCGAAGCGCTGCCGGCTCTTTTCCGGCAGGCCCGTGTAGCGCGACGATTGCCAGACCGCGCGCAGCCGCGCGAGCACGGTGGCCGGATCGGCGAAACCGAGGCCGTCGAGGCGCGCGACCAGCGCGTCGTCCTCGCCGTCGTCGGCCAGCGCGCCGCTCCAGATCCACGCAGCGGCCGTGTCGTCGCCGGCCGTACAAGGGCCGCCGCCGCCCTTCACCTTGTCCGCGAAGATCTGGTCGAACTGCGCCTCGACGAAGTTCCGGTGCTCGTCCAGCACCGTCATCAGCGCCGCATAGTCGGCAAAGCCGAGCGACGCGGCCAGCGCCGCGCGTTCGTCGGGCTCGACCGGCATCGCGTGCGTCTGCGCGTCGTTGCGGTACTGCAGCCGGTGCTCGAGCGTGCGCAGGAAGTTGTAAGCATCGGACAGGCGCGCACGCACGTCCTCACCGATCAGCCCGCGCGCCTGCGCATGGCGCAGCACCGCGAGCGTCGGCCGCACGCGGAATTCAGCATCCTGGCCGCCGCGGATCAGCTGGAACACCTGCGCGCTGAACTCGATCTCGCGGATCCCGCCGCGCCCGAGCTTGATGTCGTCGGCCTTGTCGGGCCGCATCGACGCGCGGCGCGCGGCTTCCTGCCGGATCTGCTGGTGCAGCGAACGGATCGCGCCGATCACGCCGAAATCGAGATAGCGACGGTAGACGAACGGCTTGACGAGCGACTCGAGCTGCGACTGGAGCCGCCGCGCGGCGTCGCTGTCGTTTTCCGACACGAGCCGCCCCTTGATCCACGCATAGCGCTCCCACTCGCGCCCCTGCACGTAGAAATATTCCTCGAGCATCCCGAGGCTGCACGCGAGCGGCCCCGAATCGCCGTTCGGGCGCAGCCGCATGTCGACGCGAAACACGTAGCCGTCGGCCGTGACCTCGGACAGCACGCCGATCAGGCGCCGGCCGAGCCGCGTGAAGTATTCCTGCGTGGACAGTGGCGAACGCGTGCCGCCGGTCGTCTCGCCGTCGTCTTCGTAGACGAAGATCAGGTCGATGTCCGACGACACGTTCAGCTCGCGGCCGCCGAGCTTGCCCATCCCGACCACGCCGAGCACGACGTGCTGGCCGTCGGCGCCGCGCGGCTCGCCGTACATCGCCTCGAGCTCGGCCGACAGCAGCGCGAGCGAGCGCTGCACGGCCACTTCGGCGAGATCGGTCATCGCGCCGGTCACCTCGGCGACGTCGGCCAGCCCGCGCAAATCGCGCTCCGCGACCGCGCCGAACGCCTCGGCGCGCAGTTGCCGCAGCGCGCGCTTCAACTGCTCCTCGGTCGGCGCGGCCGTGCCGGCCGGCGTCGCGAGCAATTCGGTGAGGCGCGCGTCGAGCTGCGCGCGACCGAGCGGCGCGGCCGCCCACGCGGCGACCTGCTCGGCGAGCGCGGGCCGCGCGGCGGCCGCGCGGGCGAGGTATCGGGAATAGGACGTGCTGATCAGGGCGGAAGCGTCGGTCATCGAGAAGCGGGCCTGGCGGAAAGGCCGGCCGGCACGGGCCGGCGCCGTGCGCGCCCCGCTGCCGACCGGCCTCATGAACTCGGCGCGGCATCGCGGGACGCTCGTGCGCCGCCGCGAAACCGCGCGCCGGAAAGCCCGTGCCGCGCTGCCGCAACGGCCGCCGGCACGAACCCGTGTGATACATTTCAACGTCAATCTGCAAAACTACCATATCGCCGCCCGTCCGCCGCATGTCCGACCGTCAGGAATCCGCCGTAGCTGCGCCCGAAGCGGGACCTCCGAAGCACGATCATCCGGTCCTGCGTCGCGTGTTCAGGGTGACGCTGACAGTCGGGATCGGCACCTACTTCATCGCGTCCGGCACGTTCCTCGGGCTGCGCTACGTCCTGCTGCCCCGCATCGACGAATTCCGCCCGCGCATCGAGCGCGCGGTGTCCGACAAGCTCCACGCGCAGCTTTCGATCGGCAAGCTTTCCCCGAACTGGTCCGGCATGCAGCCGGGCGTCGAACTCACGAACCTGACGATCCGCGGCCGTGACGGCAAGGTCGCGCTGTCGGTCCCGCACGCGACGGCCGCGCTGTCGTGGATGTCGCTGCTGCGGCTGTCGCCGGCGCTGTCGAGCCTGATCGTCGACCAGCCCGACCTCGTCGTCGCACGCGCGGCCGACGGCTCGCTGAGCGTCGCGGGCGTCGGCGTCGCGACCACGCACGGCGGCAACGACACGTTCGGCACGTGGCTTCTGAAGCAGGAAGCGATCGTGCTGCGCGGCGGCACGCTGCGCTGGCGCGACGCGCAGCACGACGCGCCGGAGCTCGTGCTGTCGGGCATCCGGCTCGCGGTGCTCAACAACGGCCGCGTGCACAAGGCCGCGCTGCAGGCGCCCGCGAACGGCACGCTGCTGCTCGGCCCGCTCGATTTCCGCGCACGCTTCAGGCACAAGCCGCTCGCGCCGATCGGCAAGCCGTCGAACTGGACGGGCGACGCATACCTGTCGACGGGCCCGGTCGACCTGCAGACGCTGACGCGCTATCTCGACGTGCCGCTGACGATCCACGCGGGCCGGATCGACAACGCGATCTGGGCGACCTTCGGCGACGGCCACCTGCGCTCGGCAGGCGGCGACCTGCAAGGCGCCGACGTCGCGCTGCGCGTGCGCCCGACGCAACCGCGGCTCGACGTGCCGACGGTCGGCTTCGGCTGGGACATGGTGCTCGACGCCGGCCACGACTACACGCTGCACCTGACGCACTTCAACGCGGAGCTCGGCCAGCCGCCGCTGCCGGACGGCACGCCGCTCGCGCGTTCGCTCGCGCTGTCGACGCTGACGGCGCGCTACCGCGTGCCGACCGAGACGCAGGGGCAGTTGATCAGCGTCGTCGGCGACCGCGTCGATCTCGGCATCCTCAGCGAGTTCATCCGCGGCCTGCCGCTGCCGGCGCGCCTGCGCAACGAGCTGATCAAGATCGACCCGCGCGGGATGGTGCAGAACTATCACATCGAGGTCGAGCGCGCGAAACCCGCGCGGCCAGACCTCGCCGACGAGGAGCGGCGCATGGGCGCCGCGCCGATCGTCCGCTACCGCTTCCTCGGCGACCTGCAGGGCATCAGCTTCGCGGCCCAGGAGCCGCCGCCCGGGCTCTCGCCGCGCGGCCACCCGCGCGCCGGCTGGCCGGGCATCGAGAACCTGTGGGGCCGCGTCGACGCGAACGAAACGGGCGGCAACGCACATTTCGACACGGTCAATGCGGCGGTCACCGTGCCCGGCGAGTTCGACGAGCCGCGCCTGACGTTCGACCGGCTGCGGGGCAACGCGAAATGGACGATCACGCCCCAGCCCGGCGACAAGCACGCGCGCGTCGACGTATCGCTGCCCGACCTGCTCGTGTCGAACCCCGATGCCGAAATCGCGGTGTCGGGCTCGTACACGAACCCCGGCCACGGCCGCGGCACGCTCGACCTGCGCGCCGATTTCGCACGCGCATCGGTGGCGCGCATTCCGCGCTACCTGCCGACCGGGATGTCGGAGCACCTGCGCGACTATCTCGGCCACGCGCTGCAGGACGGCAAGGTGACCAAGGGCGCGTCGATCGTCGCGCGCGGCCCGCTCGAGAAATTCCCGTTCGAACACGAGCCGGACGCCGGCGTGTTCCACATCGTCGCGCCGTTCACCGGCGGCCGCTTCGAGCCGACGCCCTACCCGCCGCGCAAGCTCGCGAACGGTACGCCGAGCGTCTGGCCGGCGCTCGACGGGATCGACGGCGTGTTCGAGCTCGCGCAGAACAAGCTGCACTTCGACATCCACCGCGCGCACTACAAGCGCGTCGCGCTGACGAAGGTCACGGGCCGCATCGACGATCTCGGCAATCCGTCGCATTCGCCGCTGATCATCGACGGCCATGCGCAGGGCCCGCTCGCCGACCTGGTCGACTACGCGGACAACAGCTCGCTCGGCACGATGAGCGGCCACATCGGCCAGCGGATCGACGCGCAGGGGCCCGCGTCGCTCGCGCTCAAGATCACGATTCCACAGCACGTCGCGCATCCGCACACGCACGTCGAAGGCGCGCTCGCATTCGGCGGCAACACGCTGACGACCAGCGGCGTGCCGCCGCTGTCGGCACTGCGCGGCAGCGTCCGCTTCACCGAGGCCGGCGCGTCGCTGCACGACCTGTCGGCGCGCTTCCTCGGCGGCCCCGTGCGCGCGAACGGCAACTTCCAGTCGCACGGCCCGTACACAGTGGACGTCGACGGCCGGCTCGCGCTCGACGCCGCTCGCGGCCTGAACCTGCACGGCGCGGCGGCCGCGCTGCTCGAACACGTGGTCGGCGACGCGCCGTACAAGATCGCCGTGCGCGGCGCACCGGGCCGCCTGCCCGACGTCAGTGCGCATTCCGACCTGACCGGCGTGGCGCTGAACTTCCCCGCGCCGTTCGCGAAACCGGCCGGCACGCCGATGCCGTTCAGCTTCACGCTGCAGCCGGCGCCGCAGGCGGACGGCAAGCGCCTCGAGCATGCCGACCTGACGCTCGGCCCCGTATCGGCGACCTACCTGCTCGACGCGACGCGCGGCCAGCCGCTGCGCGCGGTGCGCGGCGCGATGGGCATCCACCGGATGCCCGACATGCCGCAGGACGGCGTAAGCGCGGCCGTGGACGTCAACGAACTGGACGCCGATGCGTGGCTCGCACTCGCCCACACGCTGAAGTCCGACACGCCGCGCACACCGGAGCAGGCTGCACCGCGCGTCGATTTCGCAAGCTTCGCGCCGAAGCGTTTCGCGTTCCACTTCGGCACGCTGAAGCTGCTCAAGCGCAACTGGGAAAACGTGATCGTCGGCGCGTCGCACGTCGACGAGCTGTGGCAGGCGAACATCGCGTCGAACCAGGTGTCGGGCTACCTGTCGTGGGCGCCGGGCGGCGGCCACAACGGCGCGGGCGTACTGAACGCGCGGCTCGCGAAGCTCGTGATCCCGGACAGCGCGCAGCACGATCTCGTCGGCCGCGCGATGAACCTGCCGACGCCGACCGATCGCCCGATGCCGTCGATCGACCTGATCGTCGACCAGGTCGTCGAGCGCAACCACGACATCGGCCGGCTCGTCGTCAATGCGCGCAACATCGACGAAGACGGCACGCCCGTGTGGCAGCTCGACAAGCTGGAACTGTCGAACCCGGCCGCGAAGCTGACGGCGACCGGCAACTGGCGCACGTCGCGCCGCGCGCTCGCCCGCGGCGCCGACGAGAACGACGCGCCGCGCCGCACCGTGTTCGACTTCAAGCTCGATATCGACAACGCGGGTGCGCTGCTCGATCGCGTCGGCCTGCCGCGCACGCTCGCGGACGGCCACGGGACGGTGACGGGCAAGGTCGGCTGGCGCGGCGGCCCGACGGCGCTCGACTTCCCGTCGCTCGGCGGCCAGGTCGCGGTCGATCTCGAACACGGGCAGATCCTGAAGGTCGATCCGGGCGCGGCGAAACTCCTCGGCGTGCTGAGCCTGCAGAGCCTCGCGCGCTTCCTGACGCTGAATTTCCGCGACGTGGTCGGCAAGGGACTGCCGTTCGACAAGATCACCGGTACCGGCCGGATCTCGAACGGGATCGCGCGCACCGACGATTTCTCGATGATGACGGGGCCCGCGAACGTCACCGTGCGCGGCGCGGTCGATCTCGGCACCGAGACGCAGGATCTGCATGCGCACGTCGCGCCGAAAATCAGCGCGGGCGCAGCCGCGATCGGGGCCGCCGTCATCAATCCGCTGCTCGGCATCGGCGTGCTGGCCGCGAACTACGCGCTGTCGGAGACGCTGTCGCATGCGTTCGCGCTCGACTACGCGATCACCGGCTCGTGGGCGCACCCGCACATCGAGCGGGTGCGGGGCGATCAGGGTAAGATGAATCACGGTCCGGCCGATGCAGCGAACCAGAGTCATTGAGCCGTGCACGGCGCCGGGCCGCACCCCATTTATGAAGCAACCGATCCCGCGATGACCGACCACACCCGTTCCGCCACACCCTTCCGGGTCGCCGCGCTGCAGATGGTGAGCACGCCGGACGTCACACGCAATCTCGCCGAAGCGCGCCGCCTGATCGCGGAAGCCGCCGGCGAAGGCGCACAGCTCGTGCTGCTGCCCGAGTATTTCTGCTTCATGGGCCATCGCGACACCGACAAGCTCGCGCTCGCCGAGCCGTACCAGGACGGCCCGATCCAGCGCTTCCTCGCGGACGCCGCGCGCCGCCACGGCATCTGGGTGATCGGCGGCACGCTGCCGCTGAAGGCGCCCGAGCCCGACCGCGTGCTGAACACGACGCTCGTGTTCGACCCGTCCGGCAACGAGGCCGCGCGCTACGACAAGATCCACCTGTTCAACTTCGAGAAAGGCGACGAGTCGTTCGACGAGGCGCGCACGATCCGCGCGGGCGATACGGTCGTCGCGTTCGACGCGCCGTTCGGGCGGGTCGGCCTGTCGGTCTGTTACGATCTTCGCTTTCCGGAGCTGTATCGCCGGATGGGCGACTGCGCGCTGATCGTCGTCCCGTCGGCGTTTACGTATACGACGGGCCGCGCACACTGGGAAACGCTGCTGCGCGCGCGGGCCGTCGAGAACCAGTGCTACGTGCTCGCGGCCGCGCAGGGCGGCAAGCACGAGAACGGCCGGCGCACCTGGGGCCACAGCATGCTGATCGATCCGTGGGGCGAGATCGTCGCGGTCCGCGACGTCGGCGCCAGCGTCGTGCTCGGCGCGGTCGATCCGCAACGCATGGCCGACGTGCGCCAGAGCCTGCCCGCGTGGCGGCACCGCGTCCTGACCTGAATCCGCCGCACAGCTTGAAACGCCGCGCGGCCAACCCATCTGCCCAGCAGCACCCGACAACTTTTTGAGAAACCCCGATATCCGCATGAACATCATCGAACCCGGCATCCGCAACCTCGCGCTGGCGAAGGACATCCTGCTCACGCCGTACGGCCTCGACGAAAGCCTGCTCACGCGCACGATCGCCGACATCTTCACGCACCGCGTCGACTACGCGGACCTGTACTTCCAGGCGACCCGCAGCGAAGCGTGGAGCCTCGAGGAAGGCATCGTCAAATCGGGCAGCTTCAGCATCGACCAGGGCGTCGGCGTGCGTGCGGTCGCGGGCGACCGAACCGCGTTCGCGTACTCGGACGACCTGTCGCCGGAAGCGATCGCGCAAGCCGCCGCGGCCACCAAGGCCATCGCGGCAGCCGGCGGCGGCCGCCAGAAGATCAAGGCCGCGACGTCGCTGAAGGGCATCTCGGGCCGCGACCTGTACCTGCCGTCCGATCCGCTCGCCTCGCTCGACGCGACGGCCAAGGTCAAGCTGCTCGAGCGCATCGAGCAGATGGCGCGCGGGCGCGACCCGCGCATCACGCAGGTGATGGCCGGCCTCGCCGGCGAATACGACGTCGTGCTGGTCGCCCGCAGCGACGGCGCGCTCGCGGCCGACATCCGCCCGCTCGTGCGCGTGTCGGTCACGGTGATCGCCGAGCAGAACGGCCGCCGCGAGATCGGCTCCGGCGGCGGCGGCGGCCGCTTCGACTACGGCTACTTCACCGACGACGTGCTGTCGCGCTACGTCGACGACGCCGTGCACGCGGCGCTCGTCAACCTCGACGCGCGCCCCGCGCCGGCCGGCGCGATGACGGTCGTGCTCGGGCCGGGCTGGCCGGGCGTGCTGCTGCACGAGGCGATCGGCCACGGCCTCGAAGGCGACTTCAACCGCAAGGGTTCGTCCGCGTTCGCGGGCCGGATCGGCGAGCAGGTTGCGGCCAAGGGCGTGACGGTGGTCGACGACGGTACGCTGCCGAACCGCCGCGGCTCGCTGAACATCGACGACGAAGGCAACCCGACGCAATGCACGACGCTGATCGAGGACGGCATCCTGAAGGGCTACATCCAGGACACGCTGAACGCGCGCCTGATGAAGATGCCGGTCACGGGCAACGCGCGGCGCGAGTCGTACGCGGCGCTGCCGATGCCGCGCATGACGAACACGTACATGCTGAACGGTGACAAGGATCCGCAGGAAATCATCGCATCGGTGAAGAACGGCCTGTACGCGGTGAACTTCGGCGGCGGCCAGGTCGACATCACGAACGGCAAGTTCGTGTTTTCGGCGTCCGAGGCGTACATGATCGAGAACGGCAAGATCACCTACCCGGTGAAGGGCGCGACGCTGATCGGCAGCGGCCCCGAATCGCTGAAATACGTGAGCATGATCGGCAACGACATGTCGCTCGACACGGGCGTCGGCGTCTGCGGCAAGGAAGGCCAGAGCGTGCCGGTCGGCGTCGGCCAGCCGACCCTGCGCATCGACAAGATGACGGTCGGCGGTACGGCATAACCGCATCGTGGCGCAGACAATCCGCGCATTTTTCAGAAATCGCGCGGATTGTCCGCATTTTTGACGTTTCCCGGTTGCCAGCCGTCCGGCGACACGGTATAAATTCCGAATCAACTTTTTGACGAACCGAATCTCCGTCATGTCCGCCAAGTTTTACTTTTACTTTTTTTGGTATCTCAGACCGCTGGCGGATCGAGAGGGTTGATGGCGCGTAAAGCGCAACCGAAATTCCCGAAAAAACCGCCGGCGAACCCGGCGGTTTTTTTTCGCCCTTCGCCACCCGGTTGCCGCCGCAGCGGATTCCGCGGCCCCGACCGAAACCACTGAATCGCTTGAATTAATGAATTTACCGCACGCCCACTGACCGAACGGCGCCCGGAACCAAGGAGAAACAGCATGCCCCCGCACAACACCGACGACGTCCGCATTCGCGAACTCAAGGAACTGACGCCGCCCGCCCACCTGATCCGCGAATTCGCGTGCTCCGAAGCCGCGTCCGAGCTGATCTACAACTCGCGCCAGTCGATGCACCGCATCCTGCACGGGATGGACGACCGCCTGATCGTCGTCATCGGGCCGTGCTCGATCCATGACACGAAGGCGGCGATCGAGTATGCGGGCCGGCTCGTGAAGGAGCGCGAGCGCTTCAAGGGCGAACTGGAAATCGTGATGCGCGTGTACTTCGAGAAGCCGCGCACGACGGTCGGCTGGAAGGGCCTCATCAACGATCCGCACCTCGACAACAGCTTCAAGATCAACGAAGGGCTGCGCACCGCGCGCGAACTGCTGCTGCAGATCAACGAAATGGGGCTGCCGGCCGCGACCGAATACCTCGACATGATCAGTCCGCAGTACATCGCCGACCTGATCTCGTGGGGCGCGATCGGCGCGCGCACGACCGAGTCGCAGGTGCACCGCGAGCTCGCGTCGGGGCTGTCGTGCCCGGTCGGCTTCAAGAACGGCACCGACGGCAACGTGAAGATCGCGGTCGACGCGATCAAGGCCGCGTCGCAGCCGCACCATTTCCTGTCGGTGACGAAGGGCGGCCACTCGGCGATCGTGTCGACGGCCGGCAACGAGGACTGCCACGTGATCCTGCGCGGCGGCAAGACGCCGAACTACGACGCGGACAGCGTGAACGCCGCCTGCGCGGACATCGGCAAGGCCGGCCTCGCCGCGCGCCTGATGATCGACGCGAGCCACGCGAACAGCTCGAAGAAGCACGAAAACCAGATCCCCGTCTGCGCGGACATCGGCCGCCAGATCGCGGCCGGCGACGAGCGCATCGTCGGCGTGATGATCGAGTCGCACCTCGTCGAGGGCCGCCAGGACCTGAAGGAAGGCTGCGCGCTGACCTACGGCCAGAGCATCACCGACGCGTGCATCGCGTGGGACGACAGCGTGAAGGTGCTCGAAGGCCTCGCGGAATCGGTCAAGGCACGCCGCGTCGCGCGCGGCAGCGGCAACTGATCGTTTGCCTGCGGCACAACGAAACAGCCCGGCTCGCGCCGGGCTTTTTTCATCGACTGCCGATTGCCGGTCGGCACCTCATTCGAGCGCGCCTGAACCGAAGATCTCGGTATGGATGCGCTCCGGCGCGACGCCGAGCGCGACCAGCGCGTCGCGCTGCGCCTTCATGAACGCGATCGGGCCGCAGATGTAGTAATCGGCGTCCGGCACCAGCGCGTACTGCCGCACGCGTTCCGCCGTGAGGCGCCCTTCGAGGTCGTGGTCGATGCCGGCGCGATCGTTCGGGCCGACGAGTTCGTACAGCACCGTGCGCTTGACGTTCGCATGCCCGCCGACGATATCGTTCAGCCAGTCGCGGAACGCGTGCACCGCGCCCGAACGGCATGCATGGACGAACCGCACTGCACGCGGGCTGCCTTCGCCGACCAGCGTCGACGCCATCGACACCATCGGCGTCAGGCCGACACCGCCGGAGATCAGCACGACCGGCGTCTCGACGCCGCGCTTCAGCGAGAATTCACCCATCGGCGCGGTCGCCTCGACGATCGCGCCCTCTTCCACGCCGTCGTGCATCAGCGTCGATACCTTGCCGGCCGGGATCGCTTCCGGCTGGCCGGCCTCGCGCTTCACCGAGATGCGCAGCCACTTGCCGTGCGGCGCATCGGACAGGCTGTACTGGCGCGGCTGGTCGACGCCGAGATCGCCGACGAAGCGCTTTACCGTGATGTACTGGCCCGGCTCGAAGGTCGGCGCCGCGCCGCCATCGGCGGGTGTCAGGTAGAACGACGTGATCTCGCCGCTCTCGCGCACCTTGCGTGCGACCTTGAACGGGCGGAAGCCGCTCCATGCGGCACCTGCGTACAGGTTGGCCTCGGCACCGATCAGGATCTGCGCGAGCTGGCCGTACGCGACGCGCCATGCCTCGAGCGTGTCGGCGTCGACCGCGTCGCCGAGCACTTCGACGATCGATGCAAGCAGGTTCTCGCCGACGATCGGGTAATGCTCGGGACGGATGTTCAGGCTCGCGTGCTTGTGCGCGATGTGCGACACGGCGCCGCCCAGTGCACCGAGATTGTCGATGTTCGCCGCGTACGCATAGACGGCCTTCGCGAGCGTCTCCGGCTGGCTGCCGGTCTTCTGGTGCGTCTGGTTGAACAGGTTCTTCAGTTCCGGATGGCGCGCGAACATGCGCTGGTAGAAGTGCTTCGTGATCGTCGCGCCATGAACGGCGAGGACAGGGGCAGTGGCCTTCACGCGAGCCATCTGGTCAGCGGTGATGTGGGTCATGTTCGTTCTCCGTTAAACATGCACACACAATACATGTTTAAAAAACAGCATCCCCCGGGCAAATTGTCGCAGTGCGCAAACGTGCTGCGGCGGGCTAGCGGACGCGCCCGCGCTCCCACAGCACGTCCGCTCCGCCGTCGGCGCGGTTCAGCACGCGCGCCAGCACGAACAGCAGGTCGGACAGTCGGTTCACGTAACGCCGCGGCGCATCGTTGAGCGTGTCGTGGCGGCCGAGCGCGACGATCGAGCGCTCGGCACGACGGCACACCGTCCGGCACACGTGCGCGAGCGACGCCGCGCGCGAGCCGGCCGGCAGGATGAATTCCTTCAGCGGCGGCAGCGTCGCGTTGTAGTCGGCGAGCCACTGGTCGAGGCGCGCGAGATGCGTGTCGTCGAGTACCGTGTGGCCGGGAATGCACAGCTCGCCGCCGAGATCGAACAGGTCGTGCTGGATCGTGACGAGTGCCGTGCGCACGTCGTCCGGCAGCGTCTCGGCGAGCAGCACGCCGAGGTTCGAATTCAGTTCGTCGACGTCGCCGATCGCCGCGATCCGCTCGTCGTCCTTGCCGATGCGCCGTCCGTCGCCGAGGCCGGTGGTGCCGTCGTCGCCGGTGCGCGTGGCGATCTTGCTCAAGCGGTTGCCCATGCGAATGTCCTCTCGTGCGCGGCCGTGATGCGGCCCGGTTGGCTGGAACGCGATTATCGCAGCCCGCGGCGCCGGGCGCAGCGGGCGTTACAGCGTAGAATGGACCGAAAGTTCGACAAGCCGCCAGGAGACATTCGTGAATCACCCTGCCCCGCCGGCCGCCACGCGCCGTCCGCTGCCTCCCGCCATGCTCGATGCGCTGCGCGCCGCCTTCGGCGAGCGCGTGTCGACCGCCGACGCGGTCCGCGCGCACCACGGCCGTGACGAATCGCCATTCGATCCGCAACTGCCCGACGCCGTCGTGTTCGCGCACAGCACCGACGACGTGCGCGAAGTCGTGTCGCTGTGCTCGCTCTACAGCGTGCCGCTGATCCCGTACGGCGCCGGCTCGTCGCTCGAAGGCCACCTGCTCGCGGTGCGCGGCGGCGTGTCGCTCGACCTGTCGGAAATGAACCGCGTGCTGTCGATCAACGCCGAAGACCTGACCGTGACGGTCGAGCCGGGCATCACGCGCAAGGCGCTCAACGAAGCGCTGCGCGACACCGGCCTGTTCTTCCCGATCGATCCGGGCGCCGACGCCAGCATCGGCGGGATGACCGCGACGCGCGCATCGGGCACCAACGCCGTACGCTACGGCACGATGCGCGAGAACGTGCTCGGCCTGACCGCGGTGCTCGCCGACGGCCGCGTCGTGAAAACCGGCTCGCGCGCGCGCAAGTCGTCGGCCGGCTACGACCTCACGCGCCTGTTCGTCGGCTCCGAAGGCACGCTCGGCGTGATCACCGAGATCACGCTGCGCCTGCACCCGCTGCCCGAAGCCGTGTCGGCGGCGACCTGCACGTTCCCGACGATGGGCGACGCGGTCCGCACGGTGATCGAGACGATCCAGATCGGCGTGCCGATCGCGCGCGTCGAATTCGTCGACGCGCTCGCGGTGCGCTCGATCAACCGCCATTCGAACCTGACGCTCACCGAAGCGCCGACGCTGTTCTTCGAATTCCACGGCACCGACGCCGGCGTGAAGGAACAGGCCGAACTCGTGCAGGCACTGGCCGGCCAGAACAACGGCCAGGGCTTCGAATGGGCGACGCGCCCCGAGGACCGTACGCGGCTCTGGGCCGCGCGCCACAACGCGTACTTCGCGATGCTGCAGCTGAAGCCGGGCTGCCGTGCGGTGACGACCGACGTGTGCGTGCCGATCTCGCAGCTCGCCGCGTGCGTCGAGGAAACCGAGGTCGACCTGCGCGCATCGTCGCTGCCCTGCCCGATCGTCGGTCACGTCGGCGACGGCAATTTCCACGTCGCGATCCTGATCGACCCCGACAAGCCCGAGGAGCTCGCCGAAGCCGAGCACATCAACGACCGGATCGTCGAGCGCGCGCTGCGTCTCGGCGGCACCTGCACGGGCGAGCACGGTGTCGGGCTGCACAAGATGCGCTTCCTGCCGAAGGAGCACGGCGACAACGCGATCGACACGATGCGCGCGATCAAGCTCGCGCTCGATCCGCGCAACCTGATGAATCCGGGCAAGATTTTCACGTGCTGACACGGCGGCGCGACCGCGCGCCCCTGCTGCAGGAGACCCCATGAACGCTCCCGTCGAACTGTCGAGCGCGGCCCGCGCGCAGCGCCAGCGCGAAGTCGTGCAGGCGCTGATGGCCGTGCTGCCGACGCACTGCCTGCTGTACCGCGACGAAGACACCGCGCCGTACGAATGCGACGGCCTGTCCGCGTACCGCCGCCTGCCGCTCGCGGTCGCGCTGCCGGAAACCGAATCGCAGGTGCAGCGGATCGTGCAGATCTGCCGCCGCATGGAAGTGCCGATCGTGCCGCGCGGCGCCGGCACGAGCCTGTCGGGCGGCGCGCTGCCGATCGCGCTCGGCGTCGTGCTGTCGCTCGCGCGCTTCACGCGCATCGTCGAAGTCGACCCGTACGCGCGCACGGCGACCGTGCAGCCTGGCGTGCGCAATCTCGCGATCTCGGAAGCCGCCGCGCCGTACGGCCTGTACTACGCGCCCGATCCGTCGTCGCAGATCGCGTGCACGATCGGCGGCAACGTCGCGGAAAACTCCGGCGGCGTCCATTGCCTGAAATACGGGCTGACCGTGCACAACGTGATGCGCGTGCGCGCGGTGACCATCGACGGCGAGATCGTCGAATTCGGCTCGCTCGCGCTCGACGTGCCGGGCCTCGACCTGCTCGCGGTGATGATCGGCAGCGAAGGGATGTTCGCGATCGTCACCGAGGTGACGGTACGCCTGATCCCGAAGCCGCAGACCGCGCAGCTCGTGATGGCGAGCTTCGACGACGTCGTCAAGGGCGGCGAGGCAGTGGCTGCGATCATCGCGTCGGGCATCATCCCGGCCGGGCTCGAGATGATGGACAAGCCGGCCACCCAGGCCGTCGAGGCGTTCACGCACGCGGGCTACGACCTCGACGCGAAGGCGATCCTGCTGTGCGAATCGGACGGCACGCCGGAAGAAGTCGCCGAGGAGATCGTGCGGATGACGGCCGTGCTGCGCGAACACGGCGCGACGCGCATCCAGGTGTCGCGCAACGAACAGGAGCGGCTGCGCTACTGGTCGGGCCGCAAGAATGCGTTCCCGGCCGCCGGCCGCATTTCCGCGGATTATTACTGCATGGACGGCACCGTGCCGCGCCGCGCGATCGGCCCGCTGCTCGCGCGCATCGAACAGCTCGAGACGCGCTACGGGCTGCGCTGCATCAACGTGTTCCATGCGGGCGACGGCAACATGCATCCGCTGATCCTGTACAACGCGAACGATCCGGACGAGCTGCACCGCGCCGAGCAGTTCGGCGCGGAAATCCTCGAATGCTGCGTGGAATTCGGCGGCAGCGTGACGGGCGAGCACGGCGTCGGCATCGAGAAGCTCAATTCGATGTGCGTGCAGTTCTCGCCGCAGGAGCGCGACGCGTTCTTCGCGGTCAAGCGTGCCTTCGATCCGGCCGGCCTGCTGAACCCGGACAAGGGCATCCCGACCCGCGCGCGCTGCGCCGAGTACGGTCGCCAGCACGTGCGCGGCGGGCTGCTGCCGCACCCCGACCTGCCGCGCTTCTGAGCGGCGCTCGCGCGCAGCGACCGGTGCCCGCGGCCGGGCCGCGGCGGTCGGCCGTGCCTGCGCGGCCCGTTCGCGCGGCGACGCGGGCATGCGATCTGCAATACGGGGCTTAGGGATAGTCGCGATGTGGAATCGCGCCACCCCGGTACAATCGACCGAACAACAAGCCGAGGCAGCAACCGAACATGGAAGAGGACGACATCGTCGCCGGATGGGCCGAGCGCATTCGCGCGGCCAGTGCCGACGGCCGGCCGCTGCGGATTCGCGGCGGCGGCACCAAGGACTGGTACGGCCAGGCGCTCGAGGGCGAAATACTCGACACGCGGGCGTTCCAGGGCGTCGTGTCGTACGACCCGGCGGAACTCGTCGTCACGGTCCGCGCGGGCACGCCGCTCGCGCAGCTTGAAACCGTCCTCGCCGAGTGCGGCCAGATGCTGCCGTTCGAGCCGCCGCACTTCGGCCGCGCGGCCACGGTCGGCGGCTGCATCGCGGCCGGCCTCGCGGGCCCGCGCCGCGCCGCCTGCGGCGCCCCGCGCGATTTCGTGCTCGGCGTGACGCTGATGAACGGCCGCGGCGACATGCTGCGCTTCGGCGGACAGGTCGTGAAGAACGTCGCCGGTTACGACGTATCGCGGCTGATGGCCGGCGCGCTCGGCACGCTCGGGCTGATGCTCGACCTGTCGATCAAGGTACTGCCCATGCCCGTCGCCGAGGTCACGCTGAAGTTCGAGATGACCGCGACCGACGCGGTGCGCAAGCTCAACGAATGGGGCGGCCATCCGCTGCCCGTCAGCGCGAGCGCCTGGCGCAACGGCACGCTCGTGCTGCGCCTGTCGGGCGCCGAAGCGGCCGTGAAATCCGCGAAGACGCTGCTCGGCGGCGAAGTCGTCGATGCAGTCGAAGCCGAGCGCTTCTGGGCCGGCCTGCGCGAGCATACCGACCCGTTCTTCAACGGCATCCCGCCCGGCTACGCACTGTGGCGCCTCGCGCTGCCGTCGATCACCGAACCGATGCACCTGCCCGGCACCCAGCTGATGGAATGGGGCGGCGCGCAACGCTGGTGGATCACCGATGCCGACGCACAGACCGTGCGCATGAGCGCGAAGCAGGCCGGCGGCCACGCGACGCTGTTCCGCGCCGGCGACGCGTACGACCGCAGCGCGGGCGTGTTCACGCCGCTTCCCGCCCCGATGATGAAAATCCACCGCGGACTGAAGAGCGCGTTCGATCCCGCGCGCATCTTCAATCGCGGCCGGCTCTACCCTGATCTCTGAGGGATCGATGCAAACGAACCTCGCCGATTTCATCCGCAACACGCCAGACGGCGACGAGGCCGACGCGATCCTGCGCAAGTGCGTGCATTGCGGGTTCTGTACCGCGACCTGCCCGACCTACCAGCTCCTCGGCGACGAACTCGACGGCCCGCGCGGCCGCATCTACCTGATCAAGCAGATGGTCGAAGGCGCGCCCGTCACGCGCAGCACGCAGCAGCACCTCGACCGCTGCCTCACGTGCCGCAGCTGCGAAACGACCTGCCCGTCCGGCGTCCAGTACGGCCGGCTCGTCGAGATCGGCCGCAAGCACGTCGAAGCACAGGTGCAGCGCCCCGTGCAGCAGCGCCTCGTGCGCCGCGTGCTCGCGAGCCTCGTGCCGAATGCCGCGCTGTTCTCGCCCATGATGCGGCTCGGCCAGCATGTGCGGCCGCTGCTGCCGAAGCGGCTGCGCGACAAGGTGCCGCCGCGCACGCGGCTGCTCGAATGGCCGCACCGCCCCCACACACGCAAGATGCTGATGCTGGGCGGCTGCGTGCAGCCGTCGATGCTGCCCAACATCAACATCGCGACCGCACGCGTGCTCGACGCGCTCGGCATCGAGACGATCGTCGCGCCCGACGCCGGCTGTTGCGGCGCGATCCGCCTGCACCTGAACTATCACGACGAAGCGCTCGACGACGCGCGCCGCAACATCGACGCGTGGTGGCCGCACGTCGAACAGGGTGCCGAGGCAATCGTGATGAATGCGTCGGGCTGCGGCGCGACGGTGCTCGAATACGCGCACCTGTTGCGCGACGATCCGGCTTACGCGGAGAAGGCGCAGCGCATCGTGTCGCTGACGCGCGACGTCTCCGACGTGCTGCTCGCGTTCGAGGCCGAACTCGCGACGCTCGCGCGGCGCCGCGCGATCCATACGGTCGCGTACCACCCGCCGTGCACGCTGCAGCACGGCCAGCAGTCGCGCGGCAAGGTCGAGCGGCTGCTCGAGACGCTCGGCATCGACGTGCGGCTGCCGGCCGACAGCCATCTGTGCTGCGGCTCGGCCGGCACCTATTCGCTGACGCAGCCGTCGCTGTCGTACCGGTTGCGCAAGCAGAAGCTGCTGAAGCTGCAGGCGCTCGAGCCGCAGATGATCGTGTCCGGCAACATCGGCTGCATCGCCCACCTGCAGAGCGGCACGCAGATTCCGGTCGCCCACTGGGTCCAGCTCGTCGAGCATCTGCTGTACGGTTGAGCGCTGCTCCCCAATGACGGACTGGCGCGCAGCGTCCGTATAATGAGCGGATCGATGCGGCGCGTGTCGCGGCGCATCGGCTTCATGCCCGCTTCCGTGGCTGCCTCCGTGCCTGCTTTCGTGCCCGTCATGTCCGATCTTGCCGCCCGTCTCGCATCCGTTCATCGCCGCATTGCCGACGCCGCCCGCGCGGCCGGCCGCGATCCCGCCACCATTGCGCTGCTCGCCGTGTCGAAGACGTTTCCCGCCGACGACGTGCGCGCCGCACACGCGGCCGGGCAACGCGCATTCGGCGAAAACTACGTGCAGGAATCGATCGACAAGATCGATGCGCTCGCCGACCTGCGCACGAGCCTCGAATGGCATTTCATCGGGCCGTTGCAATCGAACAAGACGCGCCCTGTCGCCGAGCATTTCGACTGGGTCCATTCGGTCGACCGGCTGAAGATCGCGCAGCGCCTGTCGGAACAGCGCCCCGCGCACCTGCCGCCGCTCAACGTGTGCGTGCAGGTGAACATCAGCGGCGAGGCGTCGAAGAGCGGTGTCGTGCCGGCCGACGTCGCCGAGGTCGCACGCGCGGTCGCCGCGCTGCCGTCGCTGCGGCTGCGCGGCCTGATGGCGATTCCCGAACCGGCCGGCGACACCGACGCGCAACGCATGCCGCATCGCGCGCTGCGCGCGCTGTTCGACACGTTGCGCGCCGGCGGCCTGCCGCTCGACACGCTGTCGATGGGCATGTCCGCCGATCTCGACGCGGCCGTGCTCGAAGGTGCGACGATCGTGCGCGTCGGCACCGCGATCTTCGGCGCGCGCGATTACTCGCACTGAGCGCTGCGCCCGCTTCCGCCTTTCCGTTCACTCACTTGCTCATTCGGACATCATGAAAATCGCATTCATCGGCGGCGGCAACATGGCCGCGGCCCTGATCGGCGGCCTGATCAAGCGCGGCGTCGCCGCTAACGACCTGTATGCCATCGACGTCAACGAAGACGTTCGCGCGCGCGCCGCGCAGCAATTCGGCGTGCGCACCGGCGCAGCCATCGACGCGACGCTCGCCGGTTACGACGCGATCGTGCTCGCGGTGAAGCCGCAGGTGCTGAAGGACGTCGCGCAGGCGCTCGCGCCGCACCTGACGTCGCAGCTCGTGATCAGCATCGCGGCCGGCATCCGCGGCACGGATCTCGCGCGCTGGCTCGGCGACTACGCGCGCGTCGTGCGCACGATGCCGAACACGCCCGCGCTGGTCGGCATGGGCGTGACGGGCCTCGCCGCACTGCCGGGCGTCGACACGGCGGGCCGCGAACTCGCGTCGGACGTGCTCGGCGCGGTCGGCGAGATCGTGTGGTTCGACGACGAATCGCAGCTCGACGCCGTCACGGCCATTTCGGGCAGCGGGCCCGCGTACGTGTTCTATTTCATCGAGGCGCTGCAGGAAGCCGCGCGCCGCCTCGGCATGAACGACGAACAGGGCCGCGCGCTCGCGGTCGCGACGTTCACGGGCGCCGCGCAACTGGCCGCGCAATCGGGCGAACCGGCGAGCGTGCTGCGCGAACGCGTGACGTCGAAGGGCGGCACGACGGCCGCCGCGCTCGCGGCATTCGATGCGCAGGGCGTGAAGGAAGCGATCGTGCGCGGCGCGCTCGCGGCCGAAGCACGCGCGAAGGAAATGGGCGACGAGCTCGGCCGCGCGTAAGCGCGACAGCGGCGCCGGTTTTGCCGGCGCCGGACGTAAAAAAAGCGACCGGCAGGTCGCTTTTTCGTTGGCGCCGCGCACAAGGACGCGCGGTGTGTCGTTCAGTTGCCGGCCAGCAGGTAATGCGCGGCGATCCCCGCGAACAGCACGCCGCCGAGCCAGTTGTTGTGCCGGAATGCCGCGAAGCACGGCATCCGTTCGCGATCCTTGATCAGCGTGTAGTGATACAGCGCGCAGCCGGCCGCGGCGGCCCAGCCGGCCCAGTAGACGAGACCGAAGCCGAGCGTCACGCCGATCCACACGTAGATGCCGAGCGTCACCGCGTAGCACGCCATCACGGCCGCGACGTCGAAGCGGCCGAACGTCAGCGCGGACGTGCGGATGCCGATCTTGATGTCGTCGTCGCGATCGACCATCGCGTACTCGGTGTCGTACGCGACCGACCAGAAGATGTTCGCGACCAGCATCACCCACGCGATCGTCGGCACCGTGTCCTGCACGGCCGCGAACGCCATCGGGATGCCGAAGCCGAACGCGATGCCGAGATAGGCCTGCGGAATCGCGAAGAAGCGCTTCATGAACGGATACGAGCCCGCGACGAACAGCGCGACGACGGACAGCTCCTTCGTCAGCGTGTTTAGCGGCAGGATCAGCAGGAACGCGATGAACGACAGCCCGACCGCGATCGCGACGGCCTCCCATGCGTGGATCTTGCCCGACGTCAGCGGCCGGTCGGCCGTGCGCTTCACGTGACGGTCGAAATCGCGGTCGGCGTAGTCGTTCATCGCGCAGCCGGCCGACCGCATCAGCAGCGTGCCGAGCGTGAAGATCACGAGCAGCGGCCAGCGCGGATGGCCGTCCGACGCGATCCACAGCGCGTTGAGCGTCGGCCACAGCAGCAGCAGGCTGCCGATCGGCTTGTCCATCCGGACGAGCCGCAGATACAGGGGAAAGCGGGCAAGCATGGCGAAGCACCGGGAAGATAACCCCGGCATTTTAGAGCCGAGCGGCGCTTCGCGTCATGTCGGAGCGACCCGCAGCCGGCTGCCGACGGGGGCGCACACACGGCCCGGGCCCGCCGCACGCGGCTGTGCCGCAACGCGCATCAATCAAGGGACAGATTCACCACGTCGGCGGATCGGAACGACGGGTATCCCTCCCCGGCCCGGCCGTGCCGCGCTTGCGCGAACGGCGGACGCAGCATCCAGGCGGTCTTTTCATGCGTCTGCAGGCGCTGCGTCGGCTGGTCGGCAGCAGGACGGCGCTCGGTTCGGCGCTCGCCGCAGGCCGTCCGCGATCATCTTGCGGTCGTTGTCGCGGATGCCGAAGTCGATCGGCGCGGCGCAAGTCTTTCCGTACATGATACGGACTCCTTATTCAACGGACCAGGGCAATGAAAGCGAATCCGACTACCTGCCTGTCGACCGCGCGCCGCGTTCAGGCGGCCGCGATCGCGTGCAGCGCTTGTGACACCAGTTCGGCCACACCGCCGATGACGATCGCGAATCCGACTACGTACCGCGCGATCTCGGCCGGCGCCCGCACCTTCGGCGCCGCCAATGCGGCGCGCATGTTCAATATCATTTGCGTCATGATCGTCACTCCTTCAACGAAATCCGTGGTCCAGTAAAAACGGCCGGTCGGACGACCGGCCGTTTCCCGTTACTGCCTCGCCGCGCTACCGCACGGCGACGTTCACGCGAGGTCGAAGCGGTCGAGGTTCATCACCTTGTTCCAGGCCGCGACGAAGTCGCGTGCGAACTTCTCCTTCGCGTCCGCGCTGCCGTACACCTCGGCCACCGCACGCAGCTGCGCATGCGAGCCGAAGATCAGGTCGACACGCGTGCCCGTCCACTTGACCTCGCCCGTCGCGCGATCGCGCCCTTCGAACACGTCGTTCGCGGCCGACACCGGCTTCCATTCGGTACCCATGTCGAGCAGGTTCACGAAGAAGTCGTTGGTCAGCGCTTCCGGACGATCGGTGAACACGCCGTGCTTCGCGTCGCCCGCATTCGCGCCGAGCACACGCAGGCCACCGACCAGCACCGTCATCTCCGGCGCGCTCAGCGTCAGCAGTTGCGCCTTGTCGACCAGCAGCGCCTCGGCCGGCGTCTTGTATGCGTGCTTCAGGAAGTTGCGGAAACCGTCGGCGAGCGGCTCGAGCACGGCCATTGCCTCGATGTCGGTCTCTTCCTGCGTCGCGTCCGCGCGGCCCGGCGCGAACGGCACCGTCACCGCGACACCCGCGTTCTTCGCCGCCTGCTCGACGCCGGCCGCACCGGCCAGCACGATCAGGTCGGCGAGCGACACCTTCTTGCCGCCCGTCTGCGCGTCGTTGAACGCCTTCTGCACGCCTTCGAGCGTTGCGAGCACCTTCGCGAGCTCGGCCGGACGGTTCACTTCCCAGTCCTTCTGCGGCGCGAGGCAGATGCGCGCACCGTTCGCGCCGCCGCGCTTGTCCGACCCGCGGAACGTCGCTGCCGACGCCCAGGCGGTCGACACGAGCTGCGACACCGTCAGGCCCGTCGCCAGCACCTTCGCCTTCAGCGCGGCGACGTCGGCGGCGTCGATCAGCGGGTGGTCGACGGCCGGAATCGGGTCCTGCCACAGCAGGTGTTCGGCCGGCACTTCCGGGCCGAGATAGCGCGCGCGCGGACCCATGTCGCGGTGCGTGAGCTTGAACCATGCGCGTGCGAACGCGTCGGCGAACTCGGCCGGGTTCTCGTAGAAGCGGCGCGAGATCTTTTCGTAGGCCGGGTCGAAACGCAACGACAGGTCGGTCGTCAGCATCGTCGGGCGATGCTTCTTCGACGGGTCGAACGCATCCGGGATCACTTCGCCCGCATCCTTCGCGACCCACTGGTGCGCGCCGGCCGGGCTCTTCGTCAGCTCCCACTCGTAGCTGAACAGGTGCTTGAAGAAATCGTTGCTCCACTGGGTCGGCGTCGACGTCCACGTGACCTCGAGGCCGCTCGTGATCGCGTCCTTGCCCTTGCCCGTGCCGAACGTGCTCTTCCAGCCGAGCCCCTGCTCCTCGAGGCCCGCGGCTTCCGGCTCGGGGCCGACGTTCGACGCCGGACCGGCGCCGTGGGTCTTGCCGAACGTGTGGCCGCCCGCGATCAGCGCGACCGTTTCCTCGTCGTTCATCGCCATCCGCGCGAACGTCTCGCGGATGTCGTGCGCGGCGGCGACCGGGTCGGGGTTGCCGTCCGGGCCTTCCGGGTTCACGTAGATGAGGCCCATCTGCACCGCGGCGAGCGGGCTTTCGAGTTCGCGCTTGCCCGAGTAGCGGCTGTTCGGGCCGCCGCTCAGTTCCAGCCAGATCTTTTCCGAGCCCCAGTAGACGTCGTCCGGTTCCCAGGTGTCGACGCGGCCGCCCGCGTAGCCGAACGTCTTGAAGCCCATCGATTCGAGTGCGACGTTGCCGGTCAGGATCAGCAGGTCGGCCCACGAGATGTTGCGGCCGTACTTCTGCTTGATCGGCCACAGCAGCCGGCGCGCCTTGTCGAGGCTCACGTTGTCCGGCCAGCTGTTGAGCGGCGCGAAGCGCTGCTGCCCGCCGCCCGCGCCGCCGCGGCCGTCGGCCGTGCGGTACGTGCCGGCGCTATGCCATGCCATCCGGACGAACAGGCCGCCGTAGTGGCCGAAGTCGGCCGGCCACCAGTCCTGCGATGTCGTCATCAGCGCGTGCAGGTCTTTCTTGACCGCCGCGAGATCCAGCTTCTTGAACGCCTCGGCGTAGTCGAAATCCTTGTCCATCGGATCGGACAGCGCCGAATGCCGATGCAGGACGTTGAGGTTCAGCTGATTCGGCCACCAGTCCTTGTTCGTCGTGCCGCTGCCTGCGGTGTGGTTGAACGGGCACTTCGTTTCGTTCGACATGCGTTTTCTCCTTTACTTGCTCGTAGGCCCCCACGTGCCGGGCGCGGTTCGTGGAGCATTGCGGGGGATAAGAAACTGAACAGGCGGGTCCTCCTGTCGTACTACAGGATGTCGTGCGCGGCATTCGGCACGCGTTCCCGCCGCGACGCGCCGCAGGCGAGGCGCTCGGGGAAGCCGCTGCCGGCAGTCGTCGTGCCGGCGAGGCGTGTGGTGTTCCAGCTTTCGGGCATGCAATGCTCCCTCATGGCACGACGGCGGGTAAATCGGGGGAACACAGGACCGGCATGCGGCGGCACTCATCCGCCGTACACACGGTCCGCCAGGTACGCGAACGCAATCGGACGCAGGCTGCGGACCGCCGCCCTGGCGCGATGTACGACCGCGTCGCGCGACGGCATGTTCCGCTGCGCGTGCTGCAATACCGACCGCATCATGACATCCTCCTTTGACGCTTGCATCGAGCGTGCGGACCGGACGCCGGCATGACGCCGATCCATGTAGAGGATTCTATCCATACCTATTGATTAATTGAATTTAATAAATTTCATCTATGCGATAGGGAAAAATAAACGGGGTCGCAAGACCCCGTTCATCATGCCGCCAAAGGTGCGTGCGCGATGCGCGCTCAGTTCATCGTGGCCGGCATGTCGAGCTTCGCGACGCCCGGCAGCTCGCATGCGGCAATCGCGTCGCTGATCGCGTCGATCGCCGGCATCCGCGTGAAGCTCTTGCGCCACACGAGCACCACGCGGCGGTCGGGCACCGGTTCGTTGAACGGCACGTACGACAGCAGCTCGGCGTCGGGGCCGTTCGCGCGCGGCCCGATCTCGGCCACCGACATCCGCGGCAGCACCGTGATGCCGACGCCGCTCGCGACCATGTGGCGAATGGTTTCGAGCGACGAGCCCTCGAAGGTCTTCTGGATGCCGTCGGCCGTTTGCGAGAAGCGCATCAGCTCCGGGCACACGCCGAGCACGTGATCGCGGAAGCAATGGCCGTTGCCGAGCAGCAGCATCGTTTCCTGCTTCAGGTCCTCGGCGTCGATTTCCTCGCGTTTCTCCCACGGATGGCCGGCCGGCAATGCGACGACGAACGGCTCGTCGTACAGCGGACGCACCATCAGGCCGGTTTCCGGGAACGGGAGCGCCATGATCGCGGCGTCGATCTCGCCCTGCTTCAGCAGTTCGAGCAGCTTCAGCGTGTAGTTCTCCTGCAGCATCAGCGGCATCTGCGGGACACGCTGGATCATTTGCTTGACGAGCGTCGGCAGCAGGTACGGCCCGATCGTGTAGATCACGCCGAGGCGGAACGGACCGACCAGCGGGTCCTTGCCCTGCTTCGCGATCTCCTTGATCGCGAAGGTCTGCTCGAGTACGCGCTGCGCCTGCGTGACGATCTGGTCACCGATCGGCGTCACGCTCACTTCACTCGCGCCGCGCTCGAAAATCTGCACGTTGAGCTCGTCTTCAAGCTTCTTGATCGCCACCGACAGCGTCGGCTGGCTCACGAAGCAGGCTTCGGCCGCGCGGCCGAAATGCCGTTCGCGCGCGACCGCGACGATGTATTTCAATTCAGTCAGCGTCATTGTGGGTCAATCAGAGATATACAGGCGATAGGTTTAATTTATACACCCTCTGGCACCGGTTCGCCAAGTTTCTCAGCATCGCGATGCGTCGATCGACGGTCTTTCGATCCGGCCCCGGGCCGGCAAATCAAGCCTTCAGGTACTGCTCCCGCGCGCCGAGCCAGCGTGCGAGATGCTGCGTGACGACCTCGGGATACGCGGCAATCAGCCGCGTCGCGGCTTCGCGGGCCGGGTCGATCAGCCAGCCGTCGGTCTCGAGGTTCGCGAAACGCAGCATCGCCGCGCCCGACTGGCGCGCGCCGAGGAATTCGCCGGGGCCGCGGATTTCGAGGTCGCGCCGCGCGATCTCGAAGCCGTCGGTCGTCTCGCGCATCGTCTTCAGCCGCTCGCGGCCCGTCAGCGACAGCGGCCCCGTGTACAGCAGCACGCACACCGACGCCGCGGTGCCGCGCCCGACGCGGCCGCGCAGCTGGTGCAGTTGCGCGAGGCCGAAGCGCTCCGCGTGCTCGATCACCATCAGCGACGCGTTCGGCACGTCGACGCCGACCTCGATCACGGTCGTCGCGACGAGCAGCTGGACTTCGTTGCGCGTGAACGCTTCCATCACGGCGGCCTTGTCGGCCGGCGACAACCGGCCGTGCACGAGCCCGACCTTCAGCTCGGGCAGCGCCGCCGCCAGCGTCTCGTAGGTCTCGACGGCCGTCTGCAGCTGCAGCGTCTCGCTTTCCTCGATCAGCGGGCACACCCAGTACACCTGGCGCCCGGTCAACGCTGCCTCGCGCACGCGGGCGATCACCTCCTCGCGCCGCGCGTCGCCGACGAGGCGCGTCAGCACGGGCGTGCGGCCCGGCGGCAACTCATCGATCGTCGAGACCTCGAGATCCGCGTAGTACGTCATCGCGAGCGTGCGCGGGATCGGCGTGGCCGACATCATCAGCTGGTGCGGCTGGAAGTCGCGCGCGCCGTTGGCCGCGTTCGCGGCCTTCGCGCGCAGCGCGAGACGCTGCTCGACGCCGAAACGGTGCTGTTCGTCGACGATCACGAGGCCGAGCCGCGCGAATTCGACCGTGTCCTGGATGATCGCGTGCGTGCCGATCACGAGCTGCGCGGTGCCGAGGGCGGCCGCCTCGATCGCCGCACGCTTCTCCTTCGCCTTCAGGCTGCCCGCGAGCCACGCGACCGTGACGCCGAGCGGCTCGAGCCACGCGCGCAGCTTGCGCGCGTGCTGTTCCGCGAGAATCTCGGTCGGCGCCATCAGCGCGGCCTGGTAGCCGGCGTCGATCGCCTGCGTGGCGGCGAGCGCCGCGACGACCGTCTTGCCGCTGCCGACGTCGCCCTGCAGCAGGCGCTGCATCGGGTGCGCGAGCGTGAGGTCGTGCGCGATCTCGTCGACGACGCGCGCCTGCGCGCCCGTCAGCGTGAACGGCAGCGCCGAGTAGAGCCGCGTCGTCAGCGCATCGGCATCGCTCGCGGTGCGGCGCGGCATCGCGGGCGCCGCGCGCGTGCGACGCTCCTCGTGCGCACGCTTGAGCGACAGCTGCTGCGCAAGCAGCTCCTCGAACTTGATGCGCGTCCAAGCCGGATGCGAGCCGTCCATCAGCGCGGCTTCGTCGGAGTCGACACGCGGGTGGTGCAGGATGCGCACGGCCTGCTCGAGCGTCGGCACGTCGAGCGGCTTCAGGTAGTCGCGCTGGATCTCGGGCGGCAGCAGCTCGGGCAGCGGCGTGCGCTCGACCGCATTCTCGATCGCCTTGCGCAGGTAGGCCTGCGACACGCCGGCCGTGCTCGGGTAAACAGGCGTGAGCACCTGCGGCAGCGGCGCATCGGCTTCGACGACGCGCACGGCCGGATGCACCATCTCCATGCCGAAGAAGCCGCCGCGCACGTCGCCGCGCACGCGCAGCCGCTGGCCGACGGCCATCTGCTTGACCTGCGACCCGTAGAAATTCAGGAAGCGCAGCACCAGGTGCTCGCCGTCGTCGTCCTGGATCTTCACGACGAGCTGGCGGCGCGGACGGAATGTGACCTCGTTGTCGAACACGACGCCTTCCGTCTGCGCGATGCCGCCCGGCAGCAGCTCGCCGATCGGCGTGAGCGTGGTTTCGTCCTCGTAGCGCATCGGCAGGTGCAGCACGAGATCGATCGAGCGCGTGAGGCCGAGCTTCGCGAGCTTGTCGACGGTCTTCACCGGCTTGTCGGCGGCCGCCTTCTTCTTGCGCTTCGTGCCGGCCGCGCCCGCTTCGTCGCTGGCGGCGCCTTCGGCATCGGGCGCGGCGGCGGCCGGCTGCGCGAGCCGCCCGTCGGCGCCGCGCTTCGGGCCGGCGCGGCGCGGCGCCGCACGCGCTCCCGCACTTTGTGCGGGCGGCGCGACGTCCTCCGCGTCGAACGGATCGGCGGAATCGGCAACGGCAGCGGAGGAACGGCGTGGTGACACAGGCATCGGATCGTCTGGGTGCTTCGCAAGGCAAGTACAATAGCGGCTTTCACGTCGTCCGAACGAACGACGCCGGCCAGGCCGCGCATCCCGTCATCATAGCGGCTCGCGCGCCCCATTTACGCGTTTCCGCCCTGCCGGCGACGCCCGCCGGCCGCTTCGAACCAGCCCGCATGTTCACGCTTTCCGATTTCGATTTCAATCTGCCGCCCGAGCTGATCGCACAAACCGCGCTGCCCGATCGCACCGCGAGCCGCCTGCTCGAGGTCGACCGCAGCGTCGAGCCCGCACGCTTCGTCGACCGCCATTTCGCCGAGCTGCCGTCGTGCATCGCGCCCGGCGACCTGCTCGTCTTCAACGATACCAAGGTGCTGAAGGCGCGGTTCTTCGGCCAGAAGGCCAGCGGCGGCAGGATCGAGGTGCTGATCGAGCGCGTGACGGGCACGCACACGGCGCTCGCGCAGATCCGCGCGAGCAAGTCGCCGGGCGCCGGCACGACGCTGCGTCTCGCCGACGCCTTCGACGTGACGGTCGGCGAGCGCGTCGAGCCGTTCTTCACGCTGCACTTCCCCGCGCCGTGCCTCGACCTGATCGAGCAGTTCGGCCGCCTGCCGCTGCCGCCGTATATCGAGCACGATCCCGACGCGACCGACGAGACGCGCTACCAGACCGTCTACGCGAGCAATCCGGGCGCGGTCGCAGCTCCTACGGCCGGCCTGCACTTCGACCGGCCGCTGCTCGACAAGCTCGACGCGATGGGCGTCGAGCGCGCGACGCTGACGCTGCACGTCGGCGCCGGCACGTTCCAGCCGGTGCGCGTCGACAACATCGCCGAGCACAAGATGCACAGCGAGTGGTACGACCTGCCGCAGTCGCTGGTCGACCGGATCGCCGCGACCCGCGCACGCAGCGGCAACGTGATCGCCGTCGGCACGACGTCGATGCGCGCGCTCGAAGCCGCCGCGCGCTCGGCCGACGAAGCGGGCCGCCCGCTCGCGGCGACGCAGGCCGAGACCGACATCTTCATCACGCCCGGCTACCGGTTCCGCGTGGTCGACCGGCTCGTCACGAACTTCCACCTGCCGAAGTCGACGCTGCTGATGCTGGTGTCCGCGTTCGCGGGCGTCGAGACGATCCGTGCCGCATACCGCCACGCGATCGCCGAACGCTACCGCTTCTTCAGCTACGGCGACGCGATGCTGCTCACGCGGCGCGACACGCCAGAGGCGCCGGGCGCTTAGGCGCGGCGGGCGCGAACACGCACCGGCCTGCGATTGCCAGCAGCCGTTGCGCGCCGCGCGGTCGCGTCCAGCGCTGTTGCCCCGTTTTCCGCCGTACGCGCTACGATGCGCGCACCCGCTTTTCCCCGCCGCCGGTTGCCCGGCGGCGTTTCCAACATGCGCCGAACTGTTCTTCGGTGGCAAGGAGAATGACGCGATGACCGAAGGTTCATCCCACGATACGCACGCCCCCGTGCACGACCGCCCGGCGAACGGGCTCGAATTCGAACTGCTGACGACCGACGGCCACGCGCGCCGCGGCCGCGTGAAGCTCAACCACGGCACGGTCGAAACGCCGATCTTCATGCCGGTCGGCACGTACGGCACCGTGAAGGCGATCCAGCCGCGTGAGCTGCACGAGATCAAGGCCCAGATCATCCTCGGCAACACGTTCCACCTGTGGCTGCGCCCGGGCCTCGACACGATCGACGCGCACGGCGGCCTGCACGGCTTCATGGGCTGGAACAAGCCGATCCTGACCGACTCGGGCGGCTTCCAGGTGTTCTCGCTCGGCGACCTGCGCAAGATCACCGAGGACGGCGTCACGTTCGCGTCGCCGATCAACGGCGACAAGCTGTTCCTGTCGCCGGAAGTGTCGATGCAGATCCAGAAGGTGCTGAACTCCGACGTCGTGATGCAGTTCGACGAGTGCACGCCGTACGCGACCAACGGCGTGCCGACCACGCACAAGGAAGCGGCCGACTCGATGCGCATGTCGCTGCGCTGGGCGAAGCGCTCGCTCGACGAATTCGACCGGCTCGGCAACCCGAATGCCCTCTTCGGGATCGTCCAGGGCGGGATGTTCGAGGACCTGCGCGACGAATCGCTCGCGGGCCTCGCCGAACTCGGCTTCCACGGCCTCGCGATCGGCGGGCTGTCGGTCGGCGAGCCGAAGGAAGACATGATGCGCGTGCTGCAGCACGTGGGCCCGAAGCTGCCGGCCAACAAGCCGCACTACCTGATGGGCGTCGGCACGCCGGAGGACCTGGTCGAGGGCGTCGCGAACGGCATCGACATGTTCGACTGCGTGATGCCGACCCGCAACGCGCGCAACGGCTGGCTGTTCACGCGCTTCGGCGACGTGAAGATCCGCAACGCGACGCACAAGAACTCGCTGAAGCCGCTCGACGCGAGCTGCACGTGCTACACGTGCCAGAACTTCTCGCGCGGCTACCTGCATCACCTGCACCGCGTCGGCGAAATCCTCGGCGCGCAGCTCAACACGATCCACAACCTGCACTACTACCTGCAGCTGATGAGCGAGATCCGCGAGGCGATCGAAACGCATACGTTCGACGCATTCCGCCAGCGCTTCGCGGAGGATCGTGCGAGAGGGGTCGACTGACCGGTCGGGCGCGCGATGGCTTGCGCGGCGGTTCGTCGCATAGGACGAGTACTAAATGAAACGCCCCGACGACCCGACACGACCGCCAAATATTACAATTGCCTTTCCATATAAACCGTAACGGTGTCGGTTCGCGCTTTAACAGCTTGATCCGAAAGCGCATTTGCCGATCCGTTTGCGGATGGGGCCGGTGGTAGAATAACCGGCTTATTTTTCGATCTTCCCCTACGGAGAGACCAACGTGCCGTTCATTTCCAATGCCTTCGCGCAAGGTGCCGGTGGCGCCGAATCGAGCCTGATGAGCTTCCTGCCGCTCATCCTGATGTTCGCGGTGCTCTACTTCATCATGATCCGTCCGCAGATGAAGCGCCAGAAGGAACACCGCAACATGCTCGCGGCCATGGCCAAGGGTGACGAAGTCGTCACGAGCGGTGGCCTCGTCGGCAAGGTGACGAAGGTCACCGAAGGCTACATCGGCGTCGAAATCGCCGAAGGCACCGAAATCACCGTGCAGAAGGCTGCCGTCACGACCATTCTGCCGAAGGGCACGATCAAGTCGCTGTAAGGCCTTCACCGAGCGTCCGGCTCCCCGCGCCGTGCCCGCCTGAGAGAGCGGGCCGCCGCGGCGCCGGACGCGACGCTTTCACGCCAACCACCCGTTCGGCCCCCTCATGAATCGTTATCCACTCTGGAAATATGTCGTGATGGTCGTGGCGCTCGCCATCGGCCTTCTGTACACATTGCCCAACTTCTTCGGCGAAGCGCCGGCGGTGCAGGTGTCGAGCGGCAAGGCCACGGTCAAGCTCGACTCGACCACGCTGACCCAGGTCGAAGCGGCGCTCGCGTCCGCGCAGATCACGCCGGACGACGTCACCTTCGAGAACACGGCGACCAACGCGAACATCCGCGTGCGCCTGAAGGACACCGATACGCAGCTGCGCGTCAAGGACCTGCTGCAGAAGTCGCTGAACGCCGACCCGAACGATCCGCAGTACGTCGTCGCACTGAACCTGCAGAGCGCGTCGCCGCGCTGGCTGACGGCCCTGCACGCGCTGCCGATGTATCTCGGCCTCGACTTGCGCGGCGGTGTGCACTTCCTGCTCCAGGTCGACATGACGGGCGCGCTCACGAAGAAGCTCGACTCCGACGCATCCGACGCACGCTCGCTGCTGCGCGACAAGAACATCCGCGACGGCGGCGTGAGCCGCGTCGACCAGTCCGTGGTCGTCAACTTCAGCGATGCGCAGACGGCGGACGACGCCCGCAAGGTGCTCGCCGCGTCGATCACCGAACTGCAATGGGCGACGCAGCCCGGCGGCGGCGGCACGCAAGTCGTCGGCACGTTCACGCCGGCCGTGCAGAAGTCCGTCGAGGACGCCGCACTCAAGCAGAACCTGACGACGCTCCACAACCGCGTGAACGAGCTCGGCGTGTCCGAGCCGATCCTGCAGCAGCAAGGCAGCGACCGCATCGTCGTCGAACTGCCGGGCGTGCAGGACACCGCGAAGGCGAAGGACATCATCGGCCGCACCGCGACGCTCGAGGCGCGCCTTGCCGACCCGATCAACACGCACCCGAACCCGAACGACCCCGTGCCGCCGGGCGAGGAGCTGTTCACGCAGGGCAACCAGGCGCCCGTGCTGCTGAAGAAGGACGTGATCTTCACCGGCGACCGCATCATCGATGCGTCGGCCGGCTTCGACGAACACCAGCGTCCGTCGGTCAACATCCGCCTCGACTCGGCGGGCGGCCGCTCGGTGCGCGCGGTGTCGCGCGAGAACATCGGCAAGCCGATGGCGATGGTGCTGTTCGAGAAGGGCAAGGGCGAAGTGCTGACGGTCGCGACGATCCAGTCCGAACTCGGCGACCGCTTCCAGATCACGGGCCAGCCGACGCCGCAGGCCGCGGCCGACCTCGCGCTGCTGCTGCGCGCCGGTTCGCTCGCCGCTCCCATGGACATCATCGAGGAACGCACGATCGGCCCGAGCCTCGGCGCCGACAACATCAAGATGGGCGTCCACTCGGTGATCTGGGGCTTCTGCGCGATCGCCGTGTTCATGATCGCGTACTACATGCTGTTCGGCGTGGTGTCGGTGATCGGCCTGTCGGTGAACCTGCTGCTGCTCGTCGCCGTGCTGTCGCTGATGCAGGCAACGCTGACGCTGCCCGGTATCGCGGCTATCGCACTCGCGCTCGGCATGGCGATCGACTCGAACGTGCTGATCAACGAGCGCGTGCGTGAAGAACTGCGCGCCGGCCAGCCGCCGCAGCTCGCGATCCAGGCCGGCTACGCGCATGCGTGGGCGACGATTCTCGACTCGAACGTCACGACGCTGATCGCCGGCCTCGCGCTGCTCGCGTTCGGCTCGGGCCCGGTCCGCGCGTTCGCGATCGTGCACTGCCTCGGTATCCTGACGTCGATGTTCTCCGCGGTGTTCTTCTCGCGCGGGATCGTCAACCTCTGGTACGGCGGCCGCAAGAAGCTGAAGTCGCTCGCGATCGGCCAGGTGTGGAAGCCGGAAGGCGCCGCAGCCGCCGCGTCGTTCACCGACGCGGACGAATCGACCGACACCGCGCGCGCCGCGAAGCTCGCCGCCCCGGCGCAGGGCAACGCGCCGCGCACCGGCAAGCCGCAGCTGCGCAACCGCGCGCAGCAACGCGTGTCGCCGAAGAAACCGGGCTCGACCCAATAAGGCCCCGGAGACGAGACCATGGAATTTTTCCGCATCCGTAAAGACATTCCGTTCATGCGGCACGCGCTGGTGTTCAACGTGATCTCGCTGGTCACGTTCCTCGCCGCCGTGTTCTTCCTGTTCCACCGCGGGCTGCACCTGTCCGTCGAATTCACCGGCGGTACGGTGATCGAGGTGCAGTACCAGCAGGCCGCGGAGCTCGAACCCGTGCGGGCGACGCTCGGCAAGCTCGGCTATGCCGACGCGCAGGTGCAGAATTTCGGCACGTCGCGCAACGTGCTGATCCGCCTGCAGCTGAAGGAAGGCCTCACGTCCGCGCAGCAGAGCGACCAGGTGATGGGCGCGCTGAAGGCGCAGAGCCCGGACGTCACGCTGCAGCGCGTCGAGTTCGTCGGCCCGCAGGTCGGCCGGGAGCTCGCGACCGATGGCCTGCTCGCACTCGCGTGCGTCGTGATCGGCATCGTGATCTACCTGTCGTTCCGCTTCGAATGGAAGTACGCGGTGGCGGGCATCATCGCCAACCTGCACGACGTCGTGATCATTCTCGGCTTCTTCGCGTTCTTCCAGTGGGAGTTCTCGCTGGCGGTGCTCGCGGCTATCCTCGCGGTGCTCGGCTACTCGGTCAACGAGTCGGTCGTCATCTTCGACCGGATCCGCGAAACGTTCCGCCGCGAACGCAAGATGAGCGTGCAGGAAGTGATCAACCACGCGATCACGACCACGATGTCGCGTACGATCATCACGCACACGTCGACGGAAATGATGGTGCTGTCGATGTTCTTCTTCGGCGGCCCGACGCTGCACTACTTCGCGCTCGCGCTGACGGTCGGCATCATGTTCGGCATCTACTCGTCGGTGTTCGTCGCGGGCTCGCTCGCGATGTGGCTCGGCATCAAGCGCGAAGACCTGATCAAGGACAAGAAGGCCGCGCACGACCCGGACGATCCGAACGCAGGCGCGCAGGTTTAAGCGCCCCGCTGCTTCGGCATCAAAGCAAGGCCGGCCCGTTTGGGCCGGCTTTTTTATGCACGCGTCGCCGCGATGCGGCCCGCGGCCGGCCCGACCTGCACCGTCGCGGGCGTCGGCTACAATCGTCACCGCCCTGCCCCGCTCCATGCCGGCCGCGCGCCGGCCGGGCAGGCACCGTCGCCACCCGTCCGAACGTGCAGTCCCGATGATGCCTCCCATGCATGTCGTTCGTCGCCTTGCCGTCTGCGCAGCCGCCGCGGCCGCGTTCCCGTATGCGTCGCTCGCCGGTGCGCAACCGGCGTCTGCACCAGCCGCCGCTTCGCTGCCCGTCACTTCGCCATCCGCCGCTTCGGTACCCGCCGCCCAACCGCCCTCGCCCTGCCCGCCCGACTGGGAACCGCAGCTCTGTGAACTGAAGGCGGCCGTCGAAGTACTGAAGAAACAGCACCTGACCGACGTCGACATCGGCGCGCTGCTCGACGCCGCGACCCACGACGGCATCAAGACGTTGCCGTACGCGCGTTTCTTCAACGCGAAGGAGGAGCAGGAACGGCGCGACGACGAGCGGCGGGTGCGCGACGGTACGCCGGGCATCGGGATCGTGTTCGAGACGCGGCCCGACGGATTGCACATCATCGACGTGATTCCCGACGCACCGGCCGAGAAGGCCGGCGTGCGGTCGGACGATCTCGTCGTCGCGATGAACGACAGGAGCGTCGTCGGCATCGACAGCGGCGAGCTCCTGAAACTGGCTAAGGGCGACGCGGGCGTTCCGCTGAAGCTCACGGTGCAGCGTGGCCCGCAGCATGCGGTGCTGACCTTCGCGCCGGTGCGCGCGATCGTCAAGCCGCATCCGGCGATCGCGAAGCGGCTCGACGGCGACCTCCTGTACACGCGGCTGTCGAGCTTTCCGGAGCCGGCGGTCGGCGACTATGTCGACGCCGTGCAGGCCGCACGACGCGCGGGCCCGCCGGTGAAAGGGCTGATCCTCGACCTGCGCATCAACGGTGGCGGTGCGCTCAATGCGGCAATCGGCATCACCGCGCTGTTCGCGGGACGCGACCGCACCGCGATGGTGACGGTCGAGCGCGGCGACACGCACCGCCGCCGCTACACGACCAACTGGCCCGACTACGAACTGCCCGTCATGCACGGGCAGGATCCGCTCGCGCCGCTGCAGGCCGACGACTGGTGGCGCACCGTGCCGCTCGTCGTGCTCGTCGACGGACAGAGCGCGTCGGCCGCCGAGGCGACCGCGGCCGCGCTGAAGGATCTCGGCCGCGCGAAACTGCTCGGCATGCCGACCTACGGGAAGGGGCTCGCACAGACGGGCGTCGACCTGATCGACGGCACGCGCCTGAATTTCACGTACGCGCGCAACCTGCGGCCGAACGGTTGCCCGATGGACGGCTACGGTGTCGTGCCGGACTGGCTCGTGCCGCCGCGCCGCGACTCGGACGTCGACGGCGTGCTGCTGTGGTACCGCGAAGCCGATCTCGCGCGGGCGTCGTATGCTGACCGGCTGGCGCCCGACCCGTTCGCGCAGGTGCGCAAGGCGCGGCAGAAGCTGCGCGACGCGCGCGTGCGCGCGAAGGTCGATACGGCGAGGAGCACGGCACTGCCGCAGCGCGCGTTCGGCACGGCCGCCGACTGGCAGCTTCAGCAGGCGCTCGCCGCGCTCGCGGGGCGCCCGGTGCGGACCATCGACGCGCCGGCGCAGCTGATGCCGGCGCAACCGGTGTGCGAGCGCACCGACCGCTGACGCGCCGCCTGTCTATCGGAAACCGAAGCGCTTGCGCAGCACGACCAGCGCCGCGAGGCTCAGCACGGCCGCGAACATCAGGTAGAAGCTCGGCGCGGTCTTCATCCCGGTCGCGCGGATCAGCCACGCGATGATGAACGGCCCGAAGCCGCCGAAGATCGTCACCGCGACGTTATACGCGAGCGACATCCCGGTCGTGCGTGTCTGCACCGGGAAAACCTCGGACAACAGGCCCGGCAGCGCCGCGAAGTAACCCGTCATCAGGAAGGCGAGCAACACCTGCAGCGCGATCAGCGTGCCGAAGCCCGGATGCGCGACGAGGTACGCGAACGCCGGGTAGATCAGCACGAGGATGCCGATGGCCGGCGCGATCATCACGCGCACGCGGCCGTATTGATCCGACCAGTGGCCGACGAGCGGCGCGAACGCCATCTGGATCACGCCGACGACGAGGATCGCCGCGAACGCGGCCGACGGCGCGAGGCCGAGCTGCTTCACGCCGTAGGTCGGCATGAACAGCACGAGATAGGTGGCGACGGTGCCGAGTACAACCACGCCCATCGCGGCAACCAGGCGCGCCTTGTGCGACGCGAACGTGTCGCGCAGCGGATTCGCGGTGCCTTCGGCCGCGAGGAATTCGGGCGTCTCGTCGACCTTCGTGCGGATGTAGTACGCGACGGGCCCGAGCAGCAGCCCGAAGAAGAACGGCACGCGCCAGCCCCACGATGCCATCTGCGCGGCCGAGAGCTGCGCGTTCAGCACGGTGCCGAAGCCGGCGGCGAGCAGCGTCGTGAGCCCCTGGCTCGCGACCTGCCAGCTCGCGAAGAAACCGCGCCGGCCCGGCACGTGCTCAGCGAGGAACGCGGTCGCGCTGCCGAACTCGCCGCCGGCCGAGAAGCCCTGCATCAGCCGCGCGGCGACGAGGATCACCGGCGCGGCGACGCCGATCGTCTCGTAGGTCGGCAGCACCGCGATGATCAGCGTGCCGGCCATCATCAGCAGGATCGACAGCGTGAGCGCGGCCTTGCGGCCCGCGCGGTCGGCATACGCGCCGAGCACGATCGCGCCGAGCGGCCGCATGAAGAACGACACGCCGAACGTGCCGAGCGTGAGCAGCAGCGACACGGTGTCGTTGCCGGCCGGGAAGAACAGCTTCGCGATCGTGACCGCGAAGAAGCCGTAGACGACGAGATCGAACCACTCGAGCGCATTGCCGATCGACGCGGCGACCACCGCGCGCCAGACGCGCGGCGACGAGGCAATGGAACGGGACTGCGTGGCGGCATGCATCGGCGATCTCCATGTCGTTGTACGTTCTGTTCGAGGCGGCCATGCTCGCGCCGTCGGCCCGCCCGGCGCCGCATGGCCGCATGCTGCGCTCGGGCGATTATAGGCGCGCAAAAAAAACCGCCGCGCCCCCGGTAACGGGAGCGCGGCGGTTTGCCCGCGCGGCCGGCACGATGGCCGGCCTCGTCGGAATGACTTACTGCTGCTTGACCGCTTCGGCCGTGATCAGCAGCTTCGTCTTCATCTTGAAGCCGTACTGCTTGCCGTAGTCGAGACCGAAGTCGTCGCGGCTGAATTCGCCGACCGCGTCGACGCCGCACACTTCACGCTTGAGCATCGGGTGCGGCATGCACTTGAACGAATCGATCTTCAGCGTGAGCGGCTTCGTGACGCCGTGCAGCGTCAGGTTGCCGACCACCGACACCGGCTTGTCGCCGTCGAACTTGATCGTGCCCTTGTAGTTCGCCTGCGGGAACTTGGCCGCATCGAAGAACTCGGCCGTCTGCAGGTGCTCGTCGAGCTTCGCGCTGCCCGTGTGGATCGACGCGATGTCGGTCGTCACGTCGACCGTGCCGGTCTTCGCCGCGCGGTCGAGCGTCACGGTGCCGCTCGACTTGTCGAACTTGCCGCGCCAGACCGACAAGCCGCCGAAGTGATCGGCCTCGAAGCTCGGGTACGTGTGGCTCGGGTCGAACTGGTAGGTCGCGCTTTCGGCGAAGGCCGAGAACGACAGCGAAGCGGCCAGCGCGCCGGCGGCGATGATCAGATGCTTTTTCAAACTTTTTCTCCTGGAAACGGCGCCGCGCCCTCGCGCGGCATTCAGTTGAAGTCGAGGCGGCAACCCGCCGCTTACTTCGTGGCAACGAGATGGAACTTGATCTGCACTTCGTCGGCGACGATCGACGTGTCCTTCCATTCGCCGGTGCCGACGTTGAAGGCCGAACGCTTGATCGGCAGCACGCCGTCGAACGTCTGCGTCGCGCCGCTTTGCGCGACCGTGACGGGCACCGTGACGGTCTCGGACTTGCCCTTGATCGTCAGCTTGCCGGTCACGTTGTACTTGTTGCCGCCGGCCGGCGCGATCGCCGACGACACGAACGTCGCCTGCGGATACGCCTTGGCGTCGAACCAGTCCTTGCCGGCGACCTGGTCGTTGTACATCTTGTCGCCGAGGTCGAAGCTCGCGATGTCGATGGTCATTTGCGCGCTGCCCTGCGCGGCCTTCGCCGGGTCGAACTTCACCTGCGCGGAAAACTTCTTGAACGCGCCTTCGGTCGGCACGTTCATCTGCTTCGACACGGCAGACACCTTGCTCTTCGCGAGATCGACATCGGCGTGCGCCGCGCCCGACGCGACAAGTGCCGCCGCGGCGAACGCGGTCAGCATGGAGCGGGAGAAAGACACTTTCATGGGATCCTTCATTTGGCAGAGGGAAGCATCCGCGACAGCAGGCCGTCGCGGTCCAACAACTGGTGCTTGAGCGCCGCGAGCACGTGCATCGCGACGAGTGCAAGCAGAATGTAATTCAAGGACACGTGGAGTGTCTTGAAGGTTTCCTTGAGCGCCGGATCGGGGTCGATCAGCCGCGGCAACGGCACGATGCCCAGGTAGACGACCGGGATGTTCGACGCCGAGCTGTACAGGTAGCCCGTCACGGGGATCGCGATCATCAGCACGTACAGCAGCATGTGCACGCCGTGCGATACCGCGCGCTGCCAGGCCGGCGTATCGGCCGGCAGCGGCGGCGGCACGTGCGTCGCGCGCCACAGCACCCGGACGACGGCCAGCGCGAACACCGTTACGCCGATCCACTTGTGCCACGAGAAGTACTTCAGCTTCGTCGGCGTGAAGCCGGGGATGTCGGTCATCACCCAGCCGAGCGCGAAGCCGCAGATGATCAGCAGCGCGATCAGCCAGTGCAGCGCGATCGCGGTATGCGCGTAGCGTGCCGGCGCGGCCGGCGGCGATTTCGATGCCATCTTGGATTCCTCAGTTCAGCGAACAGCTGCGCCGGGCATTCGTCCGACGCTTGTCAAGGGCGCCATGCTACCGCAACCTTTTGACGCGCGCGGACTCCGAGAACAGGCGCGTCAGCCGGCTGACGGCTTCCCGTCATGTTACCGACCGGTCACAAAACTCACGATCCTTGACGCATCGAAAAAGGCCTTTTGGTAAGATTGGCGCGGGTTCCGGCCCCGTCGACGCGTCCCCCGCCCGTCGCACAACTGCTTTTCCCATGCAACGACACGACCTGATTGCCTGCCACGAATGCGACGCACTGTTGCATAAACCGCACCTCGCGCGCCGCGAAATCGCGCGCTGCCCGCGGTGCGACGCGCTGCTGTATCGCGACAGCACCACGCAGATCGAGCGAATCAGTGCGCTTGCGGTCGCGGCGCTCGTCACGTTCGTCATCGCGCAGGCGTTCCCGATCCTCGAAATGGACCTGAACGGCACCCGCGTGCAGACGACGCTGATCGGCGCGATCGACGCGCTGTGGCATCAGGACATGGCGATCGTCGGCGTGATGGTGTTCTGTTCGACCGTGCTGTTCCCGCTCGTCGAGATGGCCGCGCTGCTTTACGTGCTGCTGCCGATCCGGCGTGGCGTCGTGCCGCCGGGCCTCAACTTCGTGCTGCGCACGATCCAGCTCGTGCGGCCGTGGGGGATGATCGAGGTGTTCATGCTCGGGATCCTCGTGACGATCGTGAAGATGGTGAGCCTCGCGCGCGTCGTGCCCGACGCGGCGCTGTTCGCGTTCGGCGCACTCACGCTGATGACCGCCGTCGTGCTGATGTTCGATCCGCGCACGCTGTGGGACATGGCCGACGACCTGCGCGCCGGGCGCTCGCCCGCGCGGCCCGACGACACCGCACCACTGCCGGAAGCCCCCCGCCGATGACGATGCCGACCGCCGCCCGCGAGGGCTATGCCAGCTGTCACGCATGCGGGCTCGTGCAGACGATCGACCATCCGCACGCGCATTGCGTGCGCTGCGGCAGCACGCTTCACTTCCGCAAGCCGAACAGCATCATGCGTACGTGGGCACTGCTGATCGCGGCCGCGATCCTCTATATTCCGGCGAACCTGCTGCCGATCATGCGCACGTCGTCGATCGTCGGCTCGCAGGAAGACACGATCATGAGCGGCGTCATCTATTTCTGGACGTCCGGCGACTGGCCGCTCGCGGTCGTCGTGTTCGTCGCGAGCATCCTCGTGCCGATGCTCAAGCTCGGCGTGCTGACGATCCTCGTCAGCAGCGCGCAGCGCCGCGCCGCATGGCGGCCGCTGCAGCGCACGCGCCTGTTCCGGATCGTCGAGCGCATCGGCCGCTGGTCGATGCTCGACATCTTCGTCGTGACGCTCACCGTCGCGCTCGTCCATTTCCGTTCGCTCGCCGTCATCACGGCCGGCCCCGGCGCACTCGCGTTCGGTTCGGTCGTGATCCTGACGATGCTCGCGTCGATGCAGTTCGATCCCCGCCTGATCTGGGATCCAGTCGAAACCTCAGGGAATCACCATGAATAGTCCACAAGGCCCGCAGCACGACGCGCCCCGACCGCCCGATCCGGCGATCTCGACGAAAAGCGGCTGGCTGCCGTCGCTCGTCTGGCTCGTGCCGCTGATCGCCGCGCTGATCGGCATCGGCCTCGTGATCAAGTCCGTGCGCGAGCGCGGCCCGGAAATCTCGATCAGCTTCCACAGCGCGGAAGGCCTCGAGCCGGGCAAGACGCAAGTCAAGTACAAGGACGTCGAGATCGGCATGGTCAAGACGATCAAGCTGTCGAAGGACCTGTCACGCGTGCTCGTCCAGGTGCAGCTCAAGAAGGAGGCCGAGGACTTCGCGGTCAAGGGCTCGCGCTTCTGGATCGTGCGGCCGCGCATCGGCGCGACCGGCGTGTCGGGGCTCGGCACGCTGCTGTCGGGCGCATACATCGGCGTCGACGCCGGCCACGGTCAGGACTCGCTGACCGACTTCACGGGCCTCGAGACGCCGCCGGCCGTCACAGGCGACCAGAAAGGCACGCAATACGTGCTGCGCGGCGATTCGCTCGGCTCGGTCGACATCGGCTCGCCGGTCTACTACCGCCGCGTGCAGGTCGGCCAGGTGGTCGGCTTCTCGCTCGACAAGGACGGCACGGGCGTCACGTTCAACGTGTTCGTCAATGCGCCGTACGACCAGTACGTCGGCATGAACACGCGCTGGTGGCAGGCGAGCGGCGTCGACCTGCGGCTCGATTCGAGCGGCCTGAAGCTGAACACGCAGTCGCTCGCGACGGTGATCCTCGGCGGCATCGCATTCCAGACGCCGCCGAACCAGGGCAGTGGCACGACCGCGCCGAACAACACGACGTTCCGCCTCGGCTCCGACGAGGGCGACGCGATGCGCGACCCGGACGGCCAGCCGCTGCAGGTCGTGATGAACTTCAACCAGTCGCTGCGCGGGCTCGCCGTCGGCGCACCAGTCGACTTCCGCGGCATCGTGCTCGGCGAAGTGACGAACATCGGCATCGACTTCGATCCGAAGACGAAGAACTTCCTGATGCCGGTGACGATGAACGTCTACCCGGAACGCCTCGGCCGCCGCTTCCGCGAGACGATCGAGAGCAAGGGCGAACCGGCGCGGCGCGAAATCGTCGAGCGGCTCGTCCAGCACGGGCTGCGCGGCCAGCTGCGCACCGGCAACCTGCTGACGAGCCAGTTGTACGTCGCGCTCGACTTCTTCCCGAAGGCACCGGTCGTGAAGATCGACACGGCGCGCCAGCCGCTCGAGCTGCCGACCGTGCCGAACACGCTCGACGAGCTGCAGCTGCAGGTCGCCGACATCGCGAAGAAGCTCGACAAGGTGCCGTTCGACCAGATCGGCGCGAACCTGAACAGCGCGCTGTCGAACGCCGACAAGCTGTTCAAGCAGCTCGACACGCAGGTCGCGCCGGAAGCGCGCGACACGCTGTCGGCCGCGAAGCAGACCTTCTCGACCGCCGAGGCGACGCTGCAGCAGGATTCTCCGCTGCAGTCCGACGTGCGCGGCGCGCTGAAGGAACTGACGCGCACGCTGCAGTCGCTGAACGCGCTCGCCGACTATCTGGAGCGCCACCCCGAATCGCTGCTCAAGGGCAAGCCAGGAGATCAACAATGACGACACGCGTGAACGGTTTCGCGAGCGGCGCGGCGGCGGCCTTCGCCGCACTCGCGCTCGCCGCGTGCAGCTCGCCGCCCGCGCGGTTCTACACGCTCAGCCCGGCCGACGCCGCGGCGCCCGTGCGCACCGCGCCGGCCAACCCGGCGTTCCTGATCGAGGTGCCGTCGGTCGGCGTACCCGAGCAGGTCGCGAAGAACCAGCTGGTCGTGCAGAAGAACGCCGCGCAGGTCGACGTGCTCGAGCAGGAACGCTGGGCGGCGCCGCCCGCCGACGAGATCCGCCGCGCGCTGTCGGACGATCTCGCCGCGCAGCTCGGCACGATCGACGTCGCGAATTCCGCGTACCCGCCCGGCGTGCCGGTGTATCGGATCAGCGTGAACGTGCAGCGCTTCGAATCGTGGCCGGGCAAGCGCGCGGCGGTCGATGCCGTGTGGAGCGTGCGCTCGCTCGCCACGCAGGCCGTGATGACCTGCCGCACGAGCGTCGCGGAACCGGTCGCCGACGGCTACGACGCGCTCGTCGCCGGCCACCGGCGCGCGCTCGACGTGATCGCGACGCAGGCCGCGGCCGGCGTGCGCGCGATGGCGGCGCGCCGTGGCGCGGCAGCCGCGACGACGCCCGCGTCCGGCAGCAAGGCGGCCGCTGCGCCGGTCGTGCCGTGCCCGGCCAACCCGACGTCGGGCGGCGACGCCGGCGCGACGGGCAAGTCCGGCGCGTAAGCGGGCAGCGCGCAGGCGAGCGTTCGCAGCAGCGCGCTCCTGCGCGGCGCATCCGGTTGCGATCGCCGGCCGTTACCGGCGAAATCGCGCCGCCACGACCGGTCCCGCGCATCGCCGTCATCGGCCGAACGGCGAGTTTGCATTGTTTGTCAAAGTCGGCCGGAACCGGCGCCAGTCGACGCGGTCGGCTTGCGTTTTCCGGCCCGATTGACGATCCTACGCACTTTCCGGCCCGCGCCGTTCGTCGTGCGCGCAGCCAGCGGCACCGGGCCGCGTTCGGCCCGGCCGCCGTGCCTCCCGGCGCCCGCACGCGATCGGCGTGCAGCGCAGCGGGGCAGCCGCATCGCGGGTCGCCGCGCATCGCCCGGCTACCGGCCCCGTCTCACCCGTTCTCCCGGCGCCGTGCCGCTTCCCCGGCCGGCATCCCGAACCCGCCCGTCCAGGGCTTTCGCTATTCCGTTTATGTTTCGTTCCCTGACGACCCTGATCAAGAAGTGGCGCGCGTCGCGCAATGCCGGTCACCAGCTCGATGCGCTGCTCGCGCACGCCGACGCCGACGCGTCGTACGCCGAGCGCAGCGAATGGCTGATCGAGCTCGCGCACTGGCTGCGCCGCAACGGCACGATGCAGGCCGCGCAGGACACCCCGGCGGAGCGCGACGCCGACATGCGCGCGTATCCGGCCCATGCGCGGCTGCGCTACCTGTTCCACGTGCTCGACCGCAACCCCGCCTGGAAAGCGCACGCCGCGCGCATCCTGCGCGGCATCCTGCGCGAGTGCGACGGCATCTCGCTGCTGTGCGACGCCGGCATGCCCGTGCACTCGGGCTTCTTCGGCGCGCTGTTCGAGCGGATCGATTCGTCGCTGATCCCGCCCGCGCCGAACCGCCGCGAGCTGTCGGCGCTGTTCACGCTGATGTTCCCGACGCCGGAAGACGCGAAGTGGATCGACGCGCTGCCCGACGACCTGCTCGCACGCCTCGCCGAGCTGATCTCGTTCGACGTCACCGAGGAAGAGCGCCACGAGCCCGGCTCGTTCTCGCGCGATCTGCTGGCCGCACTGCACAACCTGACCTGCCAGGTCAGCTCGACCGGCCTGTCGCAGACGGTGCGCAGCCGGCTGTCCGACGACGACGCGCGCAGGCCGCTCGAATCGCAGCCGTTCTACCGCCTCACGCGCGCGATGCTCGCGGTCGAGACCGCGCACGCGGCCGTCGAGGACGGCGGCGACCCGAGCAAGCTGCTGCACGAGGTGAATTACCTGCGCGTGCTGCTCGACGAATGCCGGATCGCCGTCGACGACGTGTTCTCGCACCTGTACCGCAACGGCGTGTCGGTCGACATCGTGTTCCAGGTCGAGCGGATGCGCATGCGCATCCTGCGTGCGGAAACGCTGCTGAACGCGTGGATGGCGCGCGACGACCTGCACGGGATGGCACGTCTGACGGCCGAGCTCGTCGATGCGAACCAGAACAGCCAGAGCGTCACGCACCTCGTGCGCAGCAACTTTTCGCTGTTCGCGCGCAAGCTCGTCGAGACCAACGCGGACACCGGCGAGCACTACATCTCGCGCGGCCGCGCCGAGTACCTGAAGATGCTGCGGATGGCCGCGGGCGGCGGCCTCGTCACCGTCGTGACCGTCTGCGTGAAATTCGCGATCACGGGCGCGCACCTGCAATCGATGCTCGAAGGGCTGCTCGCGGGCGTCAACTACGCGGCCAGCTTCATGCTGATGCACTTCCTGCACTTCACGCTCGCGACCAAGCAGCCCGCGATGACCGCGCCGACGCTCGCGCGCGAACTCGACGACACCGGCCACGAGGAAGGCGTGAAGGCGTTCGTGTCGTCGGTGATCGCGCTGATCCGCACGCAGGCGGCCGCGATTTCCGGCAACGTGCTCGTCGTGCTGCCCGTGTGCCTGCTCGTGCAGCTGTTCGCGGGCAACGTGCTGCACACGAACCTGATCTCGCCGGAGAAGGCGCATGCGACGCTGCACTCGTTCTCGCTGCTCGGCCCGACGCCGTTCTACGCGGCGCTGACGGGCGTGCTGCTGTGGGCGTCGAGCCTGCTCGCGGGCTGGGCCGACAACTGGTTCGTGCTGCACCGCGTGGGCGACGCGCTCACGTACAACCGCCGCCTGCGCATCACGCTCGGCGCGGCCGGCGCCGCGAAGCTCGCGCACTTCTGCCGGTCGAACGTCGCCGGCGTGGTCGCGAACGTCGGCCTCGGCCTGATGCTCGGCCTGATCCCGGCGATCGTCAGCGTGTTCATGTTCCCGTTCGAGGTGCGTCACGTGACGCTGTCGGCCGGCTCGATCGGGGTCGCGCTCGGCGTGCTCGGCAAGGGGGCGCTGAGTACGCCCGAACTGTGGTGGGCCGCCGCCGGCGTGCTCAGCATGGCGATCCTCAACGTGCTCGTGAGCTTCGCGCTCGCCTTCACGATGGCCGTGCGCTCGCGCAGCCTGCGCCCGACCAAGGTGCGCGCGCTCGTCGCCGCGATCGTCCGCACGGTGCTGTCGAATCCGCTCGCGCTGTTCTGGCCGGCCGGCGGCCAGCCCGCGCGCGCCGGCCAGTCCGGCTCGCACTGAGCCCGCGGCGGCGTGGCGGTGCCCGGCCGGGCGCCGCCGCATCGCCGCCCGGCGCGCGAAATCGGCCGCGGCGCCGGCGTCGCTGTGCCGAAACGCCGGCCCCGGCCGGCCGCGCCGCGTACAATAGTGGACTTTTGCACGTCCTTACCCGCCTTATGTCCTCGCCCACCCTGTACGAATTCTTCGCCCCCTGCCCGCGCGGCCTCGAAGCGGCGCTTGCCGCCGAGCTGGCCGAAATCGCCGGCCGCCACCTGAACGGCGCGCCGTTCACCGCGGGCGCGCAGGTGCCGGGCGGCGTCCATTTCAGCGGCGGCTGGGCCGCCGGCATGGCCGCGAACCTCCATTCGCGGATCGCGAGCCGGATCCTGCTCAAGATCGCGCACGGCGCGTACCGCAACGAACAGGACGTCTACGCGCTCGCGCTCGAGCAGCCGTGGGAACGCTGGTTCGCGTCGACGCAGACGCTGCGCATCGACATCACCGCGATCAAGTCGCCGCTGAAAAGCCTGGAATTCACGACGCTGCGCGTGAAAGATGCGATCTGCGACCGGATGCGCGAGAAAACCGGCTCGCGCCCGAGCATCGACACCGGTGCGCCGGACGTGCGCGTTTTTGCGTTCCTGACCGTCAACGAGTGCACGCTGTACCTCGATACGTCGGGCGAGCCGCTGTTCAAGCGCGGCTGGCGCCTCGACAAGGGTGCGGCACCGCTGCGCGAGAACCTCGCGGCCGGCATCCTGCGCCTGACCGGCTGGACGCCCGGCACCGCGCTGTACGACCCGATGTGCGGCAGCGGCACGTTCCTCGCGGAAGCCGCGCAAATCGCGCTCGGCGTGGCGCCCGGCGTCGAACGCCGGTTCGGCTTCGAGAAGCTCAAGCAGTACGACATCACCGCGTGGCAGGGCCTGAAGGTTCCGGCACTGGACGCGAAGCGCGCGGCGCGCGGCAAGCGCAACGACGCGCTCGGCGTGTACGGCAGCGACATCTCCGGCGACATGCTCGAGAAGGCGCGCGCGAACCTCGAGCGCGCGGGCGTGCCGTCGGTATGGCTCAAGCAGGTCGACGCGCGCGGGATGACGCCGCCGTGCGACACGCCAGGCATCATCCTCGCGAACCCGCCGTACGGCGAGCGGATTGAAGTCCGCGGCCGCAGCGCACGCGGCGAGGTGCGCGAAACCGGCCGCAACCGCGGCAACGACGACGCGTTCCGCCGCACGCACACCGACGCGCCGGACAGCGAGTTCTTCAACGTGCTCGGCGATGCGCTCAAGCAGCGCTTCACGGGCTGGCAGGCGTTCCTGCTGACGTCCGACCGTTCGCTGCCGGGCCAGCTGCGGCTGCGCGAATCGGCGAAGACGCCGCTGTTCAACGGCGCGCTCGAATGCCGGCTGTTCCGCTTCGACCTGATCGCCGGCAGCGTGAAGGCGCGCCCGGCCGCACCGGAAGGCGACGCGTAAGCCGTCCGCACGCGTCCACACGCCACGACGTCCCGGGGGCCGCTATTGCGGCCCCTGTGCTTTTGCGCAGCCGTCAGTGCTTCGAGCCGTCCCGGCGCCCCATCGTGAACGGCAGCGCGTGCCCCGTCTCGAGCAGCGGCTTCAGACTCGACAGCACGACCGGCCAGCCGCCGCGAATCCCGCGATCCATCTCCGCGCCGGGCACGAGCCCGTCGTACGTGACGGTCGGCTTCACGACGCCCTCGTGCGGCTCGTCCGGATTGATGACAACTCTACTGACAATACGGTGTCAGCAGCCGGCGCTCACACTGCAATCCCGGCGCAATGCAGGCTGGTTTCCAAACCGACCCCGTATAACAACGCAACAAGGAGCTCGTCATGACGTCCGCAACGGCCACCGCAACCCTCGAACGCGCGATCGCGTGGTTCGACATCCCTTCCCTCGATTTCGAACGCGCGATCCGCTTCTACGAAACCGTGCTGCAAACCACGTTGCAGCGCGAAATCATCGGCGGCGTGCCGATGGCGATATTCGATCGCGATGCGTCGAGCACCGGCGGCAGCATCGTGTTCGATCCGCAGCAGATCAAGCCGAGCGCGAACGGCGTGCTCGTCTACCTGAACGCCGGCGAATCGGTCGTCGCGGCGCTCGAACGCGTGAAGCGCGCGGGCGGCGTCGTGCAGGGCTCGGTCGTCGAGCTGCCGAACAACTACGGCTACGTCGGCTACCTGATCGATACCGAAGGCAACCGCGTCGGCCTGCACGCGCCGAAATGCCACTGAGCGCACCGGTCAGCGTGCCGGCGCGGCGCTATCATCGCGAAGTCCCCGTCGCCAGAGGAATCGAGGTGCTGTCATGACCCGTCGTGCCGACCGCCTGTTCCAGATCGCCGAGCTGCTGCGCGGGCGTCGTCTCACGACCGCGCAGCAGCTGGCCGACTGGCTGTCGGTGTCGCCGCGCACGGTCTATCGCGACGTGCGCGACCTGCAACTGTCTGGGGTGCCGATCGAAGGCGAAGCCGGCATCGGCTACCGGCTGAACCGCAACGCGAGCCTGCCGCCGCTCACGTTCACGGCCGAGGAGCTTGCGGCGCTCGCCACCGGCGCGCGGATGCTCGAGACCTGGGGCGGTGCGCGCTTCGCGAGCGGCGCGCGCTCGGCGCTCGCGAAGATCGCGTCGGCGATGCCGGCCGACAAGCGCACGGCGCTCGACCGCTTGCCCGTGTTCGCGCCGTCGTTCCACATCGACGAGACGTTCTGCGCGAAGGTCGACGCGATCCACCAGGCCATCGACACGCGCCACATCGTCAGCTTCGGCTATCGCGACCGGCTCGGCGCGCATTCGCAACGGCGCGTATGGCCGCTCGGGCTCGTCTACTGGGGCGGGCGCTGGACGATCGGCGCGTGGTGCGAGCTGCGCGACGATTTCCGCACCTTCGACATCGCGCGGATGGGCGACATCACCGTTCACGAGCAGTTTCCGGACATGGAAGGACGGCGGATCGCCGACTACATGCGGATCGCGGAAGCGCCGATGCGCTGACGCGGTACGGCGGCGGGTGCGATGCGCGCCGCCGCCGTGCGGCGCCCGCCCTTCCTCCATTACCCGCTGAACACCACCGGCCGCTTCGGCCGCTCGTCGACGTGCAGCGAAAACACGTCGGCCCGCGCGTAGTGGCCGACGACGTCGAAGTCGTAGCGCGCCCGCACCAGTTCGTCGGTATCGATGCGCGCGGTCACGAGCCCGGCCTCGCCGACCAGCGGCTCGGTCAGCAGGTCGCCGAGCGGCCCGACGATTACGCTGCCGCCGCGGATCAGCGGCCGCTCGGGGTCCCAGCCCGGCACGTCGATGCCGAGCGCACGCGGCGACGGCTGCACCTGGCACGCGCTCACGACGAAACAACGCCCTTCATGCGCGATGTGCCGCATCGAGCTCTGCCACAGGTCGCGCTCGTCGACGGTCGGCGCGCACCAGATCTGCACGCCTTTCGCGTACATCGCGCAGCGCAGCAGCGGCATGTGGTTCTCCCAGCAGATCGCGGCACCCGCGCGGCCGGCGGCCGTTTCGACGACGGGGAGCGTCGAGCCGTCGCCCTGCCCCCAGATCAGCCGCTCGGTGCCGGTCGGCATCAGCTTGCGGTGCTTCGCGACGAGCCCGTCGCGCGGATCGAAGAACAGCGCCGTGCAGTACAGCGTGCTGCCGCCGCGCTCGATCACGCCGACCACGAGGCTCGCGCCCGTGCGCTGCGACAGCGCGGCCAGCTCGTCGGTCTCGGGCCCCGGCACGTCGATGGCCTGCGCGGCGTAGCGCGCATACGCGTCGCGGCCTTCGGGCAGCCGGTAGCCGAGCCGCGTGCCGAAGATCTCGCCTTTCGGATAGCCGCCGAGCACGGCCTCGGGCAGCACGACGAGCGACGCGCCGCTGTCGCGGATCGCGGTTTCGTAGCCGAGGATCGTGTCGAGCGTGGCCCGCGTGCCGGCGGGCGATGCACCGATCTGCAATGCGGCAATGACTGACGTGGACATGGTGGCAACTCCGGTGAATGGGATGCCGCCATCTTTATCGATAAGATGTCATCGATCAAATCGATAGAAAGATATGTGTCATGAACGCAGATGATATCGCCGGTCTCGACCTGAACCTGCTGAAGGTGTTCGAGGCGCTGTACGAGGAAGGCGGTGCGAGCCGCGCGGCGCTGCGCCTCGACCTCACGCAGTCGGCCGTCAGCGCGGCGCTCGGGCGGCTGCGCGTGATCTACGCCGATCCGCTGTTCGTGCGCACCGGCCGCGGGCTCGCGCCGACGCCGCGCGCGGACGAGTTGAAGCCGATCCTGTCCGACGCGCTCGACCGCTGCCGCGAAAGCCTCGCGATCGCGGCCGATAGCGGCGACCGCGTCGGCCGCACGATCTCGGTCGGGCTGTCCGACGACTTCGAGATCGCGCTCGGCCGCGCGCTGATCGATGCGGTCGCGCGGGAAGCCGCAGGCATCCGGCTGATCTTCCGGCAGACCCACAGCGGCATCGCCGGCGACGCGCTGCTGCGGCACGGCGTCGATCTCGCGATCGCGTCGGGCGGGTTCTCGGCGAGCGGGTTGAGCCGGCGTGCGGTCGCGACGGGCGGCTACGCGTGCCTGATCGATCCGGCCGCCCGCGAGCGGCCGCCGCACACGCTGACGCTCGCCGATTTCCTGCGGCGCGACCACCTGCTCGTGTCGTCGGGCGGCGTGATCGGGATCGTCGACGAGGCGCTGGCCGCGCTCGGCCACAAGCGGCGCGTCGCGGCGTCGACCACGCATTTCGCCGCGCTGCCGTACCTGCTCGCCGGCTCCGACGCGATCGCGACGATTCCCGCGCATGCAGCGCACGCGATCGCCCGATCGACGCCGCTGCGCGCGCTCGCGTGCCCGGTCGACCTGCCGCGCTACCCGGTGGAAATCGGCTGGCGCACGAGCACGCAGCGCGACCCGGCGATCGTGCGCGTCCGCGACACGATCGCCGCCTGCGTCGCGCGCCTCGTCGAGCCATGAACGCATACGCGGCGGCGTTGCCGGCTACGCCGGCCGCGCGTGCCGTGTACGCACCACCCCGCGCTGGCGCCGTTTTTCACCCCGAGGCGACGGCTGCGGCGCCCCGCTCCGCGCGATCGATCGTACGTGGATGCCGCACCAGCCCAGCCTGCGTCGCAGCGCGCCGGCGAGACGCAACGCTTACGGGGTCGGATACATCCAGCGTGACGGCCGGCAGCGTTCAGGCGCAACCGGTAAAATGCCGAACCATGAAACCCGAAATCTGGACCCCGCATGTCACGGTCGCCGCGCTCGTCGAGCACACCGGCCGCTTTCTCGTGATCGAGGAAGAAACCTCGACGGGCCTGCGCATCAACCAGCCGGCCGGCCATCTCGAGGCCGGCGAAACGCTGGCCGACGCCGTGATCCGCGAAACGCTCGAGGAAACCGCGCACCCGTTCACGCCCGACGCACTCGTCGGCGTCTACCTGGCGCATTACGACCGCCCCGGCACCGCCGGCGCGACCTACCTGCGCTTCACGTTCTGCGGCAAGGCCGGCGAACCGGTCGCGGGCCACGTGCTCGACGAAGGTATCGTCCGCACGCTGTGGATGACGGCCGACGAACTGCGCGCGTGCAGCGAGCGGCATCGCTCGCCCGCGGTGATGCGCTGCGTCGACGACTATCTCGCCGGGCGGCGCATTCCGCTCGATTTCGTGCATACGCATTCGGTCGCGCCGCGCCCCGAAGCATTCGAACGTCAGGCGGTCAACAAATGAGCAAGCGCCGTGTGGTAGTGGGCATGTCGGGCGGCGTCGATTCGTCGGTGACCGCGTGGCTGTTGAAGGAACAGGGCTACGACGTGGTCGGCCTGTTCATGAAGAACTGGGAAGACGACGACGACGGCGAATACTGCTCGACGCGCCAGGACTGGATCGACGTCGTGTCGGTGGCCGACCTGATCGGCATCGACGTGGAAGCCGTGAACTTCGCCGCCGAATACAAGGACCGCGTGTTCGCCGAGTTCCTGCGCGAATACTCGGCCGGCCGCACGCCGAACCCGGACGTGCTGTGCAACGCCGAGATCAAGTTCAAGGCGTTCCTCGACCACGCGATGTCGCTCGACGCGGAAATGATCGCGACCGGCCACTATGCGCGCGTGCGCGAGCGCGACGGACGCTTCGAACTGCTGAAGGCCTTCGATCATACGAAAGACCAGTCGTACTTCCTGCACCGGCTGAACCAGGCGCAATTGTCGAAGACGATGTTCCCGCTCGGCGAGATCCCGAAGACGAAGGTGCGCGAGATCGCCGCGCAGATCGGGCTGCCGAACGCGAAGAAGAAGGATTCGACCGGCATCTGCTTCATCGGCGAACGGCCGTTCCGCGACTTCCTGAACCGCTACCTGCCGACGAAGCCCGGCCCGATGAAGACGCCCGACGGCAAGGTGGTCGGCGAGCACATCGGCCTCGCGTTCTACACGTTCGGCCAGCGCAAGGGCATCGGCCTCGGCGGCAGCAAGAGCGGCAGCGGCGAACCGTGGTTCGTCGCCGCGAAGGACATCGCGTCGAACACGCTGTACGTCGTGCAGGGCCACGATCATCCGTGGCTGCTGTCGCGCGAGCTCGTCGCCGGCAACGTGAGCTGGGTCGCCGGCGAGCCGCCGGCCGACGGTTTCGCGTGCGGCGCGAAGACGCGCTACCGGCAGGCCGATGCGGCATGCGCATTCGGCCGGGCCGCGATCGGCACCGCGGCACCGGGCGCGGCAGGCGAAGCGCGCTTCTCGCTCGCATTCGACGACGCGCAGTGGGCCGTCACGCCCGGCCAGTCGGCCGTGCTGTACGACGGCGAGATCTGTCTCGGCGGCGGCATCATCGAATCCGCAGCCACCGGCCAGCCCGGTCGGGCCGCGGCGGCCGGCCACGCGCCGGCGCTCGCCGACGCACGCTGACACATATTCGGTTTAGACTTGCGGCACGCTGCGCCCGGCGGAACATGATTCCGCTGCGGCCGGCGCGCCGCCGCGCAGCGTACGCATGGCGGCATTTCAAGATTCTTACGGAGTCCCCATGCTTTCAAGACGCTACCTCGCGATGTGGTGCGCTGTCCTGCTGCTCGTCGCTGCGGCCGCGCTCGCGTCGGCCCACGTCCTTTCCTGGCTGTGGATCCTCATCCCCGTCGCCCTCGTCGCGCTCGGCGTGTACGACCTGAACCAGGACCGTCACGCGATCCTGCGCAATTACCCGCTCTGGGGCCACTTCCGCTTCCTGTTCGAATTCATCCGACCTGAAATCCGCCAGTATTTCGTCGAGGACGACACCGACGAGAAGCCGTTCTCGCGTGCGCAGCGCAGCCTCGTGTACCAGCGCGCGAAGAACGTCGCCGACAACCGGCCGTACGGCACCGAGCTGAACGTGAAGGCCGTCGCGCACGAATGGATCAGCCACTCGCTTGCGCCGACGAAGCTGCCGAACCACGATTTCCGTATCCGCGTCGGCGCGAATCGCGCGCAACCGTACGACATCTCGATCTTCAACATCTCGGCGATGAGCTTCGGCTCGCTGTCCGCGAACGCGATCCGCTCGCTGAACCTCGGTGCGAAGAAAGGCGGGTTCGCACACGACACCGGCGAAGGCTCGCTGTCGAAGTACCACCGCGAGAACGGCGGCGACATCATCTGGGAAATCGCGTCCGGCTACTTCGGCTGCCGCAACGACGACGGCACCTTTAATCCCGACAAGTTCGCGAAGCAGGCCGCCGATCCGCAGGTCAAGATGATCGAGGTGAAGCTGTCGCAGGGCGCGAAACCCGGCCACGGCGGCGTGCTGCCGGCCGCGAAGATCACGCCGGAAATCGCCGAGACGCGCGGCGTGCCGATGGGCAAGGACTGCATCTCGCCCGCGACGCACTCGGAGTTCTCGACGCCGCGCGGGCTGCTCGAATTCGTCGACCGGCTGCGCACGCTGTCGGGCGGCAAGCCGACCGGCTTCAAGCTGTGCATCGGCCATCCGTGGGAATTCTTCGGCATTGCGAAGGCGATGATCGAGACCGGCATCGTGCCCGACTTCATCGTCGTCGACGGCGCGGAAGGCGGCACCGGCGCGGCGCCGCTCGAATTCACCGACCACGTCGGCGTGCCGCTGCAGGAAGGGCTGCTGCTCGTGCACAACACGCTCGTCGGGATCGGCGTGCGCGACCGCGTGAAGATCGGCGCGAGCGGCAAGATCATCACGGCGTTCGACATCGCCCGCACGCTCGCGATCGGCGCGGACTGGGTGAACTCGGCGCGCGGCTTCATGTTCGCGGTCGGCTGCATCCAGGCGCAGCATTGCCATACCGACCGCTGCCCGACCGGCGTCGCGACGCAGGACCCGGTGCGCCAGCGCGCGCTCGTCGTGCCCGACAAGGCCGAGCGCGTGTACAACTTCCACCGCAATACGCTGCATGCGCTGCAGGAACTCGTGCAGGCAGCCGGCCTCGGACATCCGTCGGAGCTGCGCGCGCATCACATCGTGCAGCGGGTCGCGCCGCACGAGGTGCGGCTGATGTCGCAGTTGCTGAAGTACCTGAAGCCCGGCGCGCTGCTCGACGGCCGGACCTGCGGCTTCTCGCTGTACGACAAGTGGTGGCCCATCGCGCGCAGCGATTCGTTCACGCTCGGCGAAGCCGTGTACGCGTCGATCGAGTGACGCGCGGCCGCCCCGCTCCGGCGGCGGCCTGTTCGGCAAAAAGAAAGCGCCCCGCGGGGCGCTTTTCTTTTGTCTGCCGAATGCGTAGATTCGAACGCCGCGGCTCAGGTCTGCGGCAGCGTATCGGCGAACGATTGCCGCTGCTGCAGCTTCACGAAATGCTTGTCGAGGTTCGGGTGGCGATCGCGCCAGTTGAGCTCGGGCATCCGGAAATCGAGATAGCCGAGCGCGCAGCCGAGTGCGATGTCGGCGAGCGTGTAATGATTACCGACGCACCACGTCTTGCCGCCGAGGCCCTGCGACATCGCGACGAGCGCGTCGTCGATCTTGCGTTGCTGGCGCGCGATCCAGCTCGCGCTGCGCTGCGCTTCTTCCCGCAGCGTGTGTTCGAGACGGATCGCGACGGCTGCGTCGAGGACGCCGTCGCCCAGCGCTTCCCAGCAACGGACCTCGACGCGCTCGCGGCCCGATTGCGGAATCAGCTTGCCGACCGGCGACAGCGTATCGACGTATTCGCAGATCACGCGGGAATCGAACACCGCGGCACCATCCTCCATCACGAGGCACGGGACCTTGCCGAGCGGATTCGAAGCATGAATATCCGTCTCCGGCGCCCACACGTCCTCGAGCTCCAGCTTGTAGTCGATCTTCTTTTCAGCAAGCACGATCCGCGCCTTGCGGACGTACGGGCTGCCGAGCGAACCGATTAATTTCATCATCTGCCTTTTTTGGGGAACCGCCGAGAGTATACGTTGTCGTCGATCATAACCGGCCAGCATCGCGTGACAGAAAATCGCCCGTCCGGCCTGTGGATGGTTTGCAACAACCGCCGCGCGGGCCTTCCGGCGCGGCTTGCCGCCCCTCTTTCACGCACGGCGTCGCGCGGCGCTACAATCGCACGATGAATGCGCCCATCGATACCGCCATCGCCGTCGACGTCTACCGCCAGCGCCGTGAACGCGTGCTCGCCGCACTGCGTGCCGCGGGCGGCGGCGTCGCCATCGTTCCCACCGCGCCGGAACTGCTGCGCAACCGCGATACGGCCTACCCGTACCGGTTCGACAGCTACTTCCACTACCTGACGGGCTTCACCGAGCCGGACGCCGTGCTCGTGCTGAACGCGGCCGCGCCGCACGGCGCGCCGGAGTCGATCCTGTTCTGCCGCGGCAAGAATGTCGACCGCGAGATCTGGGAGGGCTTTCACTACGGACCCGACGCCGCGCGCGACGCGTTCGGTTTCGACGCGGCATTCGCGGTCGACGTGATCGACACCGAGATGCCGCGCCTGCTCGCCGACGCGGGCACCGTGCACTACCGGTTCGGTGCATCGGCCGATTTCGATCGCCAGCTCGCGGGCTGGATCGACGCGGTGCGCGCGCTGGCACGCACGGGCGTCGCCGCGCCGGACGCGTTGCTCGATCTCACGCCGCTGCTCGACGACATGCGGCTCGTGAAGGACGAACACGAACTCGCGATCATGATGCGCGCCGCGCACATCTCCGCGCTCGCGCACCGCCGCGCGATGCAGGTGTGCCGCCCCGGCATCCGCGAATATGAACTCGAGGCCGAGCTGCTGTACCTGTTCCGCAAGCACGGCGCGCAGTCGCCGGCGTACGGTTCGATCGTCGCGGCCGGCGCGAATGCATGCGTGCTGCACTACCCGGCCGGCAACGCGGCCGCGCGGGACGGCGACCTGATCCTGATCGACGCCGCGTGCGAACTCGACGGCTATGCGTCGGACATCACGCGCACGTTCCCGGCCAACGGGCGCTTCTCGCCCGCGCAGCGCACGCTGTACGACATCGTGCTCGCCGCTCAGCAGGCCGCGATCGATGCGACGCGCGCGGGCGTGCCGTTCGAGGCGCCGCACGATGCGGCCGTGCGCGTGCTCGCGCAGGGGCTGCTCGACACCGGCATCATCCCGAAGGCGCGCTTCTCGTCGGTCGACGACGTGATCGCCGAGCGCGCGTACACGCGCTTCTACATGCACCGCACGGGCCACTGGCTCGGGATGGACGTGCACGATTGCGGCGACTACCGCGAGCGGCTCGCCGAGCGCGACGGCAACGGCGCGCTGCCGTGGCGCACGCTGAAGCCCGGCATGACGCTGACGGTCGAGCCCGGCCTGTACGTGCGTGCGGCCGACGACGTGCCGCCCGAGTACTGGAACATCGGCATCCGCATCGAGGACGATGCGATCGTGCGCGAGCACGGCTGTGAACTGATCACGCGCGGCGTGCCGGTCGACGCCGACGAGATCGAAGCGCTGATGCGCGCGGGCGCATGACCGGCCGCCGACCGTTACCACCGTTTCACGAATCAAGATGACCACCGCTTCCTCCCCGGCCACGCCGGACTACGACCTCGCCATCGTCGGCGCGGGCCCCGTCGGGCTCGCGCTCGCCGGCTGGCTCGCACGCCGCAGCGCGACGCAGCACGCATCGATCGCGCTGATCGATGCGCGCGAACCGGCCGCGAGCGCGAACGACCCGCGCGCGATCGCGGTGTCGCACGGCAGCCGCGTGCTGCTCGACACGCTTGCGTGGCCCGCCGACGCGACGCCGATCGAACATATCCATGTATCGCAGCGCGGCCATTTCGGCCGCACGCTGATCGACCGCGACGAGCACGACCTCGCCGCGCTCGGCTATGTCGTGCGCTACGGCTCGATCGTGCAGGCGCTCGCGGGCGCCGTGCGGAACACGCGCGTCGACTGGCTCACGTCGACCACCGCGCGCGCGCCGCAGCAAGACGCCGACGGCGTCACGCTGACGCTCGACGGCCCGCACGGCGAACGCACGCTGCGCGCGCGGATCGTCATCAATGCCGAAGGCGGGTTGTTCCACGAACAGCAGGCCGATACGGCCAAGCATCGCCGCGACTACGGGCAGACCGCGCTCGTCGGCACGGTCACGGTATCGGCGCCGCGCCCGAACGTCGCGTGGGAACGCTTCACGCATGAAGGCCCGCTCGCGCTGCTGCCGCTCGGCGGTCCGCGCCAGGCCGACTACTCGCTCGTCTGGTGCTGCACGCCCGACGAAGCGGCACGGCGTGCCGCGCTGCCCGACGACGCGTTCCTGCGCGAGCTCGGCAGCGCGTTCGGCGCACGCATGGGCGACTTCGTCGCCATTGCCGGCCGCGCGTCTTTCCCGCTCGGCCTGAATGCCGCGCAAACCCTGGTCAGCGGCCGCGTCGCGATCGTCGGCAATGCCGCGCAAACCCTGCACCCCGTCGCGGGCCAGGGGCTCAACCTCGGGCTGCGCGATGCGCATACGCTCGTCGACACACTGTCCGCGCAAGGCTTCGAAGCGACCGCGCTCGCCACCTTCAACGCACGCCGCGCGCTCGACCGGCGCTTCACGATCGGCGCGACCGACACGCTGGCGCGGCTGTTTACGATCGATTCGGGCCCGCTTCCGCTGCTGCGCGGCGCGGCGCTCACCGCGCTCGAATTCGTGCCGCCGCTCAAGAAGGCAATCGCGCGCCAGATGATGTTCGGCCAGCGCAACTGACGCGCGGGCGCGCCGCGTGATGCGCGCGCGCAGGCCAGGCAAACCGGGTCAAATCGGCGGGGCATGGGAATACGGTAAAATGCGCGTTTCCGTCTTCCCTTCCCCTGCCCGCGCCGGTCGCGGGCGGCGCCATTGCGATGCCCGTTATCGGCCCTCACGTATTGCGTAACAACCTGTTCGTCGCCCCGATGGCCGGCGTGACGGATCGTCCGTTCCGCCAGCTCTGCAAGCGGCTGGGCGCCGGTTACGCCGTGTCCGAGATGGTCGCGTCCAACGCGCAGCTGTGGAAAAGCGCGAAGACGATGCGGCGCGCGAACCACGAAGGCGAAGTCGAGCCGATCGCGGTGCAGATCGCCGGCGCCGATCCGGCGATGATGGCCGAAGCGGCCCGCTACAACGTCGACAACGGCGCGCAGATCATCGACATCAACATGGGCTGCCCGGCGAAAAAGGTCTGCAACGTCGCGGCCGGCTCCGCGCTGCTGCAGAACGAGCCGCTCGTGCAGCGGATCGTCGAGGCCGTCGTCGCGGCGGTCGGCACGGGGCCCGATGCGGTGCCCGTCACGCTGAAGATCCGCACCGGCTGGGACCGCGAGCACAAGAATGCGATCACGGTCGCGCGCCTGGCCGAAGCCGCCGGCATCTCGATGCTCACCGTGCACGGCCGCACGCGCGCCGACCTGTACCGCGGCGATGCCGAGTACGACACCATCGCGGCCGTGAAGGCGGCCGTACGGATTCCGGTCGTTGCAAACGGCGACATCACGTCGCCCGCGAAAGCGAAGGCCGTGCTCGACGCAACCGGCGCCGACGCGCTGATGATCGGTCGTGCCGCGCAAGGTCGGCCGTGGCTGTTCCGCGAAATCGATCATTTCCTGCAAACCGGCGAGCTGCTGCCCCCGCCGCTGATCGACGAGATCCAGCACGTGATGAACGAACACCTGGAAGACCACTACGCTTTCTATGGTGAATTCACGGGCGTCCGTACTGCGCGCAAGCACATCGGCTGGTACACTCGCGGCCTTTCCGGTGCCAACGGGTTCCGGCACAGGATGAACACGCTCGATTCCTCCCGCGAGCAGCTCGCCGCCGTCAATGCCTTCTTCGAGGCGCAAAAGGCGGTGTCGGACCACCTCGTCTACGTCGATGACGAAGAGGAAAACGGCCAGCGCGAGTCGGACGACCATAACCAGTTAGCAGCATGAGCAAGCACAACATCGAACAATGTGTCCGCGAGAGCCTGGACGTGTATTTCCGGGATCTAGACGGCTCCAATCCGCACGACGTCTATGAAATGGTGATGTCCTGCGTCGAAAAGCCGATGCTCGAGGTCGTGCTCGTACAGGCAGGCGGCAACCAGTCGCTCGCCGCGGAGTACCTCGGCATCAATCGCAATACGCTGCGCAAGAAGCTGCAGCAGCACGGCCTGCTGTAGGCAGCCGTCCCGTCCCCGTTTCCCTGGCTATTGGTGGTTCCATCATGATCAAGCAAGCGCTCATTTCCGTTTCCGACAAGACCGGCATCGTCGACTTCGCGAAGTCGCTGTCCGACCTCGGCGTCAAGCTGCTGTCGACCGGCGGCACCGCGAAACTCCTCGCCGACGCCGGCCTGCCCGTTACCGAAGTGGCCGATTACACGGGCTTTCCGGAAATGCTCGATGGGCGCGTGAAGACGCTCCACCCGAAGGTGCACGGCGGCATCCTCGCCCGCCGCGACCTGCCCGAGCACATGCAGGCGCTGGAGCAGCACGGCATCCCGACGATCGACCTGCTCGTCGTGAACCTGTACCCGTTCGTCGCGACGATCGCGAAGAACGACTGCACGCTCGCCGACGCGATCGAAAACATCGACATCGGCGGCCCGACGATGCTGCGCTCGGCCGCGAAGAACCACCGCGACGTGACGGTCGTCGTCGATCCGGCCGACTACGCTGTCGTGCTCGATGAAATGAAGGCGAACGGCAATACGGTGGGCTACCCGACCAACTTCCGCCTCGCGACGAAGGTGTTCGCGCACACCGCGCAATACGACGGCGCGATCACGAACTACCTGACGAGCCTGACCGACGAGCTGAAGCACGCGTCGCGCAGCGCGTACCCGGCCACGCTGAACCTGGCGTTCGACAAGGTGCAGGACCTGCGCTACGGCGAGAACCCGCACCAGAGCGCCGCGTTCTACCGCGACCTCGCGACGCCGGCCGGCGCGCTGGCGAACTACCGCCAGCTGCAGGGCAAGGAACTGTCGTACAACAACATCGCGGATTCGGACGCGGCGTGGGAATGCGTGAAGACGTTCGACGCGCCGGCCTGCGTGATCATCAAGCACGCGAACCCGTGCGGCGTCGCGGTCGGCAACGACTCGGCCGACGCGTACGCGAAGGCGTTCCAGACGGATCCGACTTCCGCCTTCGGCGGCATCATCGCGTTCAACCGCGAAGTCGACGAAGCGGCCGCGCAGGCTGTCGCGAAGCAGTTCGTCGAAGTGCTGATCGCCCCGTCGTTCTCCGACGCCGCGAAGCAGGTGTTCGCCGCGAAACAGAACGTGCGCCTGCTCGAGATCGCGCTGGGCGACGGCCATAACGCATTCGACCTGAAGCGCGTGGGCGGCGGCCTGCTCGTGCAGTCGCTCGACTCGCGCAACGTGCAGCCGAGCGAGCTGCGCGTCGTCACGAAGCGCCAGCCGACCGCGAAGGAAATGGACGACCTGCTGTTCGCATGGCGCGTCGCGAAGTACGTGAAGTCGAACGCGATCGTGTTCTGCGGCAACGGCATGACGCTCGGCGTCGGCGCCGGCCAGATGAGCCGCGTCGATTCCGCGCGCATCGCCAGCATCAAGGCGCAGAACGCGGGCCTCACGCTGGCCGGTTCGGCGGTCGCGTCGGATGCGTTCTTCCCGTTCCGCGACGGCCTCGACGTCGTCGTGGCGGCCGGCGCGACCTGCGTGATCCAGCCGGGCGGCTCGATGCGCGACGACGAAGTGATCGCGGCAGCCGACGAGCACGGCATCGCGATGGTCCTGACGGGCGTGCGCCACTTCCGTCACTGATCGGATGCAGCCCGCGCGGCTGCGGCATGAAACCCGGCGACGGTGCACGAGCTGCACCCGCCGGGTTTTTCATTGCGCGGCGCCTTTGCACGCAACCGTGCGGCCGGCGCGTCGCACCAATCGTTGTAGTATCGCTGCATCAGGCAATTCTCCTCACTCATGCGAATTCTCGGCATCGACCCCGGCCTGCGCGTCACCGGCTTCGGCGTCATCGACGTCAGCGGCCACCGGCTCGCCTATGTCACGAGCGGCGTGATCCGCACGCCGACGGCCGACCTGGCCACCCGGCTCGGCACGATCTTCCAGGGCGTCTCGACGATCGTGCGCGAACATGCGCCCGACCAGGCCGCGATCGAACAGGTGTTCGTCAACGTGAACCCGCAGTCGACGCTGCTGCTCGGCCAGGCGCGCGGCGCCGCGATTTGCGGCCTCGTCGCGGGCGGCCTGCCGGTTGCCGAATACACGGCGCTGCAACTGAAGCAGGCGGTGGTCGGCTACGGCCGCGCGACCAAGACGCAGATGCAGGAAATGGTCACGCGCCTGCTCAGCCTTTCCGGCCAGCCGGGCTCGGACGCGGCCGACGCGCTCGGGATGGCGATCTGCCACGCACACAGCGGCAATACGCTCGGCACGATCAGCGGCCTCGCGCCGGCGCTCGCGAAGAAAGGGCTGCGCGTGCGGCGCGGACGGCTGGTCGGCTGACGCCCGCGTGCGCGGTCGCCCGGCACGCCGGGCCGGTCGCCGCGACCGTTTGCACCGCGCGCGGCGCAACCTCGGCATGCATCGCTTCGGCCTGACGGCCAGGCCCATCGGCATTGCGCCGCGCGTGCGCTACACTCGCGCTTTATTCCTCTCGCCTCGCCTTCCATGATCGGTCGCATCGCCGGCATCCTGCTCGAAAAGAATCCGCCTCATCTGCTCGTCGACTGCAACGGCGTCGGCTACGAAATCGACGTGCCGATGAGCACCTTCTACAACCTGCCGCAGGCGGGCGAGCGCATCGTGCTGCTCACGCAGCAGATCGTCCGCGAGGACGCGCACCTGCTGTACGGCTTCCTGACGCCGCAGGAACGCACGACCTTCCGCGAGCTGCTGAAGATCACCGGCATCGGCGCGCGCATGGCGCTCGCCGTGCTGTCCGGCATGAGCGTGCAGGAGCTCGCGCAGGCCGTGACGATGCAGGACGCCGCACGCCTCACGCGCCTGCCCGGCATCGGCAAGAAGACGGCCGAGCGCCTGCTGCTCGAACTGAAGGGCAAGCTCGGCGCCGACCTCGGTGCGCTCGCCGGCGCCGCGTCGCCGTCCGACCACGCGACCGACATCCTCAACGCGCTGCTCGCGCTCGGCTACTCCGAGAAGGAAGGCCTCGCCGCGATCAAGAACGTGCCGGCCGGCACCGGCGTGTCCGAAGGCATCAAGCTCGCGCTGAAGGCGCTGTCGAAGGCGTAACGCACGGCTCATCCGGCCGTCGAAGCCAGTGTCGCGCGGCGCCGCACCGCCCGCCAGTCGGCCGTTCGGCCAGGTTGGCCGGAACGCGTCGCGCGGTACAATGGCCGCATGATTGAAACCGACAAACTCGCCACCGAGCAGCGGATCATCGCCGCCACGCCCGCCTCGTCGCACGAGGAGGTGTTCGAACGTGCGCTGCGGCCGCGCCAGCTCGACGACTACGTCGGCCAGGAAAAGGTGCGCGGCCAGCTCGAGATCTTCATCGAAGCCGCGAAGCGCCGCTCCGAGCCGCTCGACCACGTGCTGCTGTTCGGGCCGCCGGGTCTCGGCAAGACGACGCTCGCGCACATCATCGCGCGCGAAATGGGCGTGAACCTGCGCCAGACGTCGGGCCCCGTGCTCGAGCGCGCGGGCGATCTCGCCGCGCTGCTGACGAACCTCGAAGCCAACGACGTGCTGTTCATCGACGAGATTCACCGGCTGTCGCCGGTCGTCGAGGAAATCCTGTATCCGGCACTCGAGGATTACCAGATCGACATCATGATCGGCGAAGGTCCGGCCGCGCGCAGCGTGAAGCTCGACCTGCAGCCGTTCACGCTGGTCGGCGCGACCACCCGCGCGGGGATGCTCACCAACCCGCTGCGCGACCGTTTCGGGATCGTCGCGCGGCTCGAGTTCTACGACGCCGATCAACTGTCGCGCATCGTGCGGCGCTCGGCGTCGCTGCTGAATGCGCAGATCGATCCGAACGGCGCGCTGGAAATCGCGAAGCGCTCGCGCGGCACGCCGCGGATCGCGAACCGGCTGCTGCGCCGCGTGCGCGACTTCGCGGAAGTGAAGGCCGACGGCCAGATCACGGCAGCGGTGGCCGACGCCGCGCTCGCGATGCTCGACGTCGACCCGGTCGGCTTCGACCTGATGGACCGCAAGCTGCTCGAAGCGATCCTCTACAAGTTTGACGGCGGCCCGGTCGGCATCGACAACCTCGCGGCCGCGATCGGCGAGGAGCGCGACACGATCGAGGATGTGCTTGAACCGTACCTGATCCAGCAGGGCTTCCTGCAGCGCACGCCGCGCGGGCGCGTTGCGACGCAGCTCACGTATCGCCACTTCGGGCTGTCGGCGCCCGACACCGGCCGCGCCGAACGCGGCGAATGGGACACGCCCGACGGGAAGTAGCCCCGTCGCCCGAGCCGCCCCCGCCATGACCACGCCGCCCAGCCGCCACCCCGTCGCGCCCGCACCGGGCCCGCGCTGGGCCGAGCCCATCCGCAAGCGGCTCGTGGCCGGCATCACGCACCTCACGGCGGGCGGCGGCGGCCCGTCGCTCGATCTCTCTTCACCGCCCGGCGACCCGGGGCTGTTCGGCCCCGATGCCATCTGCTGGCGCGTGCATGCCGACTTCACGTCGATGATGACGGGCGGCATCGCCGCGCTGCTGCTGCAGGCGCTGCATCCGCTCGCGCTCGCGGGCGTCTGGGATCACTCGTCGTTTCGCACCGACATCCTTGGTCGCCTGCGGCGCACCGCCACGTTCATCACGGGTACGACGTTCGGCAGCCGCGCGGACGCCCTCGCGCTGATCGAGCGCGTGAAATCGATCCATGCGGGCATCTCGGGCACCGCGCCTGACGGCCGGCCGTACCGCGCCGACGATCCGGCGTTGCTGACCTGGGTACATGTCGCGGAAGTGTCGAGCTTCCTCGCCGCGCATCTGCGCTACGTGAATCCGTCGTTGTCGGGCGAGCTGCAGGACCGCTACTACGCCGAAACGGCCTTGATCGCCGAGCTTCTCGGCGCGCAAGGAGTGCCGCGTTCGCGCGCCGAGGTCGCCGCCTATCTCGCGCGCATGCAGCCGGAACTCGAGGCCGGGCCGCACACCTTCGACGTGATGGACATCCTGCTGAATGCGCCGGTCGCGACTCCCGCGCTGCGGCCGGCCGCGTCGCTGATGATGCATGCGGGCATCGACCTGCTGCCGCCCTGGGCGCAACGCCTGCTCGGCGTGTCGACGTTCGCGCCGCTACGACGCGCAGTGGTCCGGCCCGGCGTGCGGGCCGTCGCCCCCGTGCTGCGCTGGGCGCTCGTCAACGGCGCGTCGAAACGCGCACGCCGTCGCGCGACCGCGTCGCCTCCCGACGGCACCTCGTCCGCCTGACGATCCGCTTCTTCCGATCATTTCAATTTGCTGTCACGTCGACGCGGATGGTCGCGGCAACGGACCCGGTGATCGACGGCAAGACGGGCGCCGACCTCGGGCGCGCCGATGCGATCAACGGCGGGAAGAAATACAGCAAGGGGGAATTCGACAAGCTGCGCCAGCCGATCACGGCCGACAAACCGGGCAAGATCGCGTACGCGCTCGACTACAAGACCCGCCACGGGTTGCCGCGGTAAGCGGCACGCGGCGACAGACGCCCCGACCGGCGATGCCGTGCGGGGCCCGCAGACTCAGAGCACCTTGCGGTACCCGTCGTCGTCGCTCGCCGCTTCCAGATGCGACACGTCGGCCCACTGCACAACCTGCGCGCGGCCATCAACATAATCGACGACGTTGATGCTCGTGTTGAGCAGCGGGTAAGTGCGTGGCGCCGACAACTCGATTCCGTTCGCAAAACGGTACACGCAATCGAGCACGCCGCCGTGCGCGACGCACGCGATCCGGCCGCCCGGATGCGCGGCGACGATCGGTTCGAGCGCGTGCAGCACACGATGGTAGAGCTCGCGCTGCGACTCGCCGCCTTCCGGCGCGAAACCCGGATCGCGCGTCTGCCAGGCCGCGTACGCGTCCGGGAACAGCGTCTCGATCTCGGTGCTGTCGTGCCCCTGGAACGCGCCGTACGAGCGTTCGCGCAACCCTTCGCGCAACTGCAGCGGCAGGCCGAGCGCATCGGCAAAGGGTTGGGCGGTCTGTTGCGCACGCATCAGGTCGCTCGAATACACGGCATCGATCCGCGCGCCGTCGCGTGCCTCCCGTTCGAGCCGGGCCGCCAGCCGCTTCGCCTGCGCGAGCCCGGTGTCGGCCAGCGGGATGTCGATATGACCCTGGATGCGCTTGATGCGGTTCCAGGCCGTCTCGCCATGGCGGATGAAAAGAATCTGCGTGGTGGCCATCGCGGCGCGTCTCCGGGAAAGAATCAGGGCCGCACTTGCAGCCAGAACGTCACGGGGCCGTCGTTGACGAGCGACACCTGCATGTCGGCGCCGAACTCGCCCGTCTCGACCACGGGATGGCGCGCCCGCGCAGCTGCGACGAAATAGTCGAACAGCCGCGCGCCTTCGTCGGGCGGCGCGGCCGGCGTGAAGCTCGGACGCAGCCCGCTGTTGGTATCGGCCGCCAGCGTGAACTGCGACACGAGCAGCAGGCCGCCGGCGCGGCCCTCGCCGTCGATGTTCGACACCGGCAGGTTCATCTTGCCGGCTGCGTCACTGAACACGCGGTAGCCGAGCAGCTTCGCGAGCAGCTTGTCGGCGGCGGCCTCGGTATCGCCGCGTTCCGCGCAGACCAGCGCGAGCAGGCCCGCGCCGATCTCGCCGGTCGTGCGCTCGCCGACGCGCACGTCGGCGCGCTTCACGCGCTGGATCAGCGCGATCATGCGGTCAGCGTGACGCGCGCGAAGCGGCGCTTGCCGACCTGCACGACGAACTCGCCGGCGTCGACCTTCAGGCCCTTGTCCGAGACCGTCGCACCGTCGATCTTCACGCCGCCCTGCTCGATGTTGCGCAGCGCTTCGCTCGTCGACGGCACGAGGCCGGCCTGCTTCAGCAACTGGCCGATCGCCAGCGGCGCCCCGGCGAGCGTGACCGACGGAATGTCGTCCGGCACGCCGCCCTTCGCGCGGTGGTTGAAGTCCTCCAGCGCGCGCTCGGCGTCAGGCTGCGAGTGGAACCGCGCGACGATTTCCTGCGCGAGCAGCACCTTGAAGTCGCGCGGGTTGCGGCCGCCTTCGGCCTCGCGCTTGAAGCCCGCGATCTCGTCGAGGCTGCGGAACGACAGCAGCTCGAAGTAACGCCACATCAGCGTGTCCGAGATGCTCATCAGCTTGCCGAACATGTCGGTCGGCTTCTCGCTGATGCCGACGTAATTGCCCTTCGACTTCGACATCTTCTCGACGCCGTCGAGGCCTTCGAGCAGCGGCATCGTCAGGATGCACTGCTGTTCCTGGCCGTACTGCTTCTGCAGTTCGCGGCCGACCAGCAGGTTGAACTTCTGGTCGGTACCGCCGAGCTCGAGGTCGGCGTTCAGCGCGACCGAGTCGTAACCCTGCATCAGCGGGTACAGGAATTCGTGGATCGAGATCGGCACGCCGCCCTGGAAGCGCTTCGTGAAGTCCTCGCGCTCGAGGATCCGCGCGACCGTGTAACGCGACGCCAGCTTGATCATCCCGTCCGCGCCGAGCGGCATCGACCATTCGCTGTTGTAGCGGATCTCGGTCTTGTCGCGATCGAGCACGAGTGCGGCCTGCTCGAAGTAGGTCTTCGCGTTCGATTCGATCTGCTCGCGCGTGAGCGGCGGGCGCGTCGCGTTGCGGCCCGACGGATCGCCGATCAGCGACGTGAAATCGCCGATCAGGAAGATCACCGTGTGGCCGAGATCCTGCAGCTGACGCATCTTGTTCAGCACGACCGTGTGGCCGATATGGATGTCGGGCGCGGTCGGGTCGAGGCCGAGCTTGATGCGAAGCGGCGTGTTCGTGGCCGCGCTGCGCGCGAGCTTCTGCGCGAACTCTTCCTCGATCAGCAGCTCGTCGACGCCGCGCTTCGTGACGGCGAGCGCATGCCGGACTTCGTCGGTGATCGGGAAAACAGGCTTGGAACTGGGTTCGGTGCTCATCGGTGCCAGGAAGAATGTCGCAAAAACAGGGATTTTCCCATAACTTGCGCGCGCATCGCTTAACGGCGCGTCAGGTTGCGCGGATAATCGGGCGCAAGGCGCGCGGCACCGGCCCGCGCCGCACGATCCAGGAGAACCCAACGTGCCGCAACGACAGCCGCAACACGCCCATCCGGCCGACGGCATCTACTTCGGGCTGATGTCGGGAACCAGCATGGACGGCGTCGACGGCGTCGCCGTGCGTTTCGAGACCGGCCGTGCACCGGTCGTGCTCGCGGAAGCGTTCGTCGGCTTCGCGCAATCGCTGCGCGACGCGCTGTTCGCGCTGCAGCAGCCCGGCGACGACGAGATTGACCGCGAATCGCTCGCGGCGAACGCGCTCGTCACGCGCTATGCGGTGTGCTGCCACGAATTGCAACGCACGGCCGGTCTGTCGCGCGACGAGATCCGCGCGATCGGCGTACATGGCCAGACGGTGCGTCATCGCCCCGAACGCGGCTATACGCGGCAGCTCAACAACCCGGCGCTGCTCGCCGAACTGGCCCAGGTCGACGTGATCGCCGATTTCCGCAGCCGTGATGTGGCCGCGGGCGGCCACGGCGCGCCGCTCGCGCCGGCGTTCCATGCGACGGTGTTCGGCGCGCCGGGCGAAACGCGCGTCGTCTGCAATCTCGGCGGAATCAGCAACATCACGATCCTGCCCGGCGAAGGCGGCGACGTGCGCGGCTTCGACTGCGGCCCCGCGAACGCGCTGCTCGACGAATGGGCGACCCGCCATCTGGGCAAGCCGTACGACGACGGCGGCAAGTTCGCCGCGCGCGGCACCGTGCACGCGCCGCTGCTCGACGCGCTGCTCGACGAACCGTATTTCGCCGCAGCGCCGCCGAAAAGCACCGGACGCGACCTGTTCAACCCTGCCTGGCTCGACGCGAAGCTCGCCGCGTTCGCACAGGTCGTGCCGGAGGACGTACAGGCGACGCTCACCGCACTGACCGCCGTGTCGATCGCACGCGAGATCGCCAGGCACGCCTCGGGCTGCAAGGCTGTCTTCGTATGCGGCGGCGGCGCACGCAATCCGGTGCTGCTCGACGGGCTCCGGCACGCGCTGCACGAGGCCAGCGTACCGGCGACCGTCGATACGACGGCCGCGCTCGGTGTGCCGCCGCAGCAGGTCGAGGCGCTCGCGTTCGCATGGCTCGCCTACCGCTTCACCGCGCGCCAGCCCGGCAATCTCGCGACGGTGACCGGTGCGGCCGGCAACCGTGTGCTCGGCGCGCTCTATCCGCGCTGACGCGATACGTGCCGCGCGGCAGGTGCCGCACGGCACGTGCGCATAAAAAAACGGGGCATGAAGCCCCGTTTTTCATTCCAGCGAACCGGCGCGGATCTGGCGTGCGCTCAGACCGAGAACGACGAACCGCACCCGCAGGTGGTGGTCGCGTTCGGGTTCTTGATCACGAACTGGGCGCCGTTGAGGTCGTCCTTGTAGTCGATCTCGGCGCCGACCAGGTACTGGTAGCTCATCGAGTCGATCAGGAGCTGGACGCCGTTCTTGTTCATCACGGTGTCGTCCTCGTTGACTTCCTCGTCGAACGTGAAGCCATACTGGAAGCCGGAGCAGCCGCCACCCTGCACGAACACGCGCAGCTTCAGGTCGGGGTTGCCCTCTTCGTCGATCAGTTGCTTGACCTTGTCGGCCGCGGCGTCGGTGAAGACGAACGGCAGCGGCATATCGGTGGTCGTCGTTGCTGCGGATTCGGTAACAGCGTTCATTCGAACTCTCCAAAAAGCTTTAGCCGCTATTGTAGGGCCGATCAGAAGATCGTGCTGAAGTCCATGAAATCAATAGGTTCTTGTCGATTTCATCAAACCTGCCCGCGCGGGCCGCCGCGACAGCGGCCTGGGCGCGGGCAAACAAGCAGGCATAAAAAAACCGCCAGCGTGAAAGCTGGCGGTTTTTTTGGCGGACGCCACCCGAAGGCGGCGAGGCACTGAAGCGGAATTAACGCTTCGAGAACTGCTTCGCGCGGCGTGCCTTGCGCAGACCGACCTTCTTACGCTCGACTTCACGCGCATCGCGCGTGACGAACCCTGCGCTCGACAGCGACGGCTTCAGCGTCGCATCGTAGTCGATCAGTGCACGGGTGATGCCGTGACGCACTGCGCCTGCCTGACCCGTTTCGCCGCCGCCGTTGACGTTGACCTTGATGTCGAACGTCTGGCCGTGGTTCGTGAGTTCCAGCGGTTGACGCACGATCATCAGCGACGTTTCACGCGAGAAGTAGTCAGCGATGGGCTTGCCGTTGACGATGATGTCGCCCTTGCCAGCCTTGATGAAGACACGTGCGACTGCGCTCTTGCGGCGGCCCGTACCGTAGTTCCAGTTACCGATCATGTGGGTCCCCTTAGATCTCGAGCGCCTTCGGCTGTTGAGCCGAGTGCGGATGCGTCGCTTCTGCGTAGACCTTCAGCTTCTTGATCATCGCGTAGCCGAGCGGGCCCTTCGGCAGCATGCCCTTGACCGCCTTCTCGAGCGCACGGCCCGGGAAGCGTTCTTGCATCTTGCCGAACGTCGTTTCATAGATACCGCCCGGGTAGCCCGAGTGACGGTAGTACTTCTTGTCCAGCGTCTTGTTGCCCGTGACCTTCAACTTGCTCGCGTTGACGATGATGATGAAATCACCGGTGTCGACGTGCGGGGTGAACTCAGGCTTGTGCTTGCCGCGCAGACGGCGTGCCACTTCGCTGGCAACACGGCCGAGAACCTTATCCGTCGCGTCAATCACGTACCATTCGCGCGTCACCTCATGGGCTTTTGCGGAAAACGTCTTCATGATCGATCCAAAAAAAATGCTTTGCCCGATGTGTTCGTCCTGCTTGTCTGTGTGCGCTTCAAGGCGCGGTGCAGGCTCTCCCTGTTCTTTTTCCGTGGGCATGAATGCGGAAAAGCCCTGAATTATAAAGGAAATACGGCGACGCGGTCAAAGGGAATCCACGTCCCGTGTCCGCGGCGGCCGAAATGGGCCAAAATCCGGTCGTGCCCCAACTTGCCAGGCGAACCGAGCGCCCGGGGCGGCACCCATCGACGCGCGGCACCTGACCTTGCCGCGCCAGACCGGCCGAACACGGAAAACAACAAACAAGCATGATGAAACAACGACTTACGCCCTTCTTCGCGGCCACACTGCTGGCCGCCGCGGCGCCCGCCGTCGCCGCCCACTCCAGCTGCGAAGCCAAGCTCGACGCACTCGATGCGCGCATCGCCGAAGCCCGGAGCACCCATGCCGAGGATCGCGTCGCCCGCCTGCGCGCGGTGCGCGAACGCGTCCGCCACTTCTGCGCGCGCGGTCACGGCCATGCATCGGCCGCCCAAGCGCCGGCGCCTGACGCACGCTTGCGCGGCACGGCGCCCGACGCGACATCGCAGCCCGTCGCGCGGCAGCCCGCGTGACGCTGCCGGCGTGTGCAAATCGCGCGCCGAGGTTTGCACGGGACGAAAAAAAGCCCGAACGGCTGGTTCGGGCTTAATCCACCTCTAGGAGGAGGGTGGAGGAGACATTCGGAGGTTGCCGCAGCGCGACAACCAATGAGACTCATTATACGAACGCGTCGCCGGCCGCACAAGAAAATTTGCATTACGAAATCCACCACCATGATGTGAAATTTCGAGACGACGGGATCTAGAATCGAATTTCCCTTTTAAAATCAATTATCTGGTCATGACGGGCACAGGCGGGATCGCCCTCGCCTAGAGCAAAACCCCTAAAACAAGCACGGAAATTACCGTCTGGCACCCTGCCCGCGCGGCGCCGGCATTGCACGTCGTGCAGCGCATCAGCCGACCGTTGCACGGCGGGCTACAATGCCGGATCGAATCCGAATCAGGCAACGCTGGAGTGCAAGCATGGAATGCAAAGTAAGCTGGATGGGCCAGGACGGCATGGCGTTTTCCGCCGAGACCGGCAGCGGGCATCTCGTCGCGATGGACGGCGCGCCCGAGGGCGGCGGCCACAACCTCGCGCCGCGTCCGATGGAAATGGTGCTGCTCGGCACCGGCGGCTGCACGGCCTATGACGTCGTGCTGATCCTGAAGAAGAGCCGCCAGGAAGTCACCGGCTGCTCGGTCACGCTGAAGGCCGAGCGCGCGAGCGAAGATCCGAAGGTGTTCACGAAGGTGCATTTCCACTTCACCGTCACGGGCCGCAACCTGAACCCGGGCACGGTCGAGCGCGCGATCAACCTGTCGCACGACAAATACTGCTCCGCGTCGATCATGATCGCGAAGACGGCCGAACTCACGCATTCGTTCGACATCGTCGCCGCCTGAACGCACGGCACGCGCGCATGAAAAAAGGGCCGGCGCTCCGCAAGGAGACGCCGGCCCTTTCGCATTCGAACGGCAAAGCAGGCCGATAAGCCGGATTCTGTGCACGCTGCGCGCCGAAGCGCACAACGCGTGGCAGCCATTCCTCTAGGCGCGCCATTGCTGACGCGCTCAAGCTTCCTACCCGCAGACGAGACGGGGGCCCCGTCCTGCATCCGAAAATGCGCGCCTGCCTACTTGGAATTGCTCCGGGTGGAGGTTACCGTGCCGGCGAACGTCGCCGTCGCCGCGGTGCGCTCTTACCGCACCGTTTCACCCTTACCTGATCCCGGCTTGCGCCGGGCCATCGGCGGTTTGCTTTCTGTTGCCCTGTTCCGCGTGTCGCCACGGATGGCCGTTAGCCATCACCCTGCCCTGTGGAGTCCGGACTTTCCTCGCCCCCGCCCGCCCGAAGGCGGCGAGGCCGCGACTGCCTGGCCTGCTTTGCGACGCGCATTCTAGCACTGCGCGCCGCCGTCGGCAGCACGCGCGCAGCGGCGCATCGGTCACGCCAGTTTCCACCCGATCGTCTCGCCGCCGCGCAGCGGCACGACCGGCGTGTCGCCCGCGAAGATCTCGCGCGGCAGCTCCCACGCCTCGCGACGCAGCGTGACCGTCTCGGCACTGCGCGGCAGCCCGTAGAAATCGGCGCCGAAGAAGCTCGCGAACCCTTCCAGCTTGTCGAGCGCGCCGGCCGTGTCGAACGCTTCCGCGTACAGTTCGAGCGCGTGCAGTGCCGTGTAGCAGCCGGCGCAGCCGCACGCCGTTTCCTTCGCGTCGCGCGCATGCGGCGCGCTGTCGGTACCGAGGAAGAAGCGCGGGTTGCCGGACGTCGCGGCCTCGACCAGCGCCACACGATGCGTCTCGCGCTTCAGCACGGGCAGGCAGTAGTAATGCGGGCGAATCCCGCCGACGAACAGCGCGTTGCGGTTGTACAGCAGGTGGTGCGCGGTGATCGTCGCGCCGAGCAGGCCGGGCGCCGCGTCGGCGTCGCGCACGTAGTCGGCCGCGTCCTTCGTCGTGATGTGCTCGAATACGACCTTCAGGCCCGGGAAATCGCGGCGCAGCGGCGTCATCACGCGGTCGATGAACACCTTCTCGCGGTCGAACAGGTCGATCGACGCATCGGTCACCTCGCCGTGCACGAGCAGCGGCATGCCGGTTTCCTGCATCGCCTCGAGCGTCTTCGCGCATTTCGCGAAATCGGTGACGCCGTGGTCGGAATTCGTCGTCGCGCCGGCCGGATACAGCTTCACGCCGTGCACGAAGCCGCTTTCGCGCGCGCGACGGATCTCGTCGGGCGGCGTGTTGTCGGTCAGGTACAGCGTCATCAGCGGTTCGAACGTCATCCCCGCCGGCAGCGCGGCGAGGATGCGCTCGCGATAGGCCTGCGCCTGCGCGGTGGTCGTCACCGGCGGCTTCAGGTTCGGCATGACGATCGCGCGGCCGAACTGGCGCGCGGTGTGCGGCAGCACGGCGGCCAGCATGTCGCCGTCTCGCAGGTGCAGGTGCCAGTCGTCGGGACGGGCGAGCGAGAGCGTCGCCGGGGAGGAAGCGTTCGAGGCAGTCATAGGAGGCGTCGTGAGGAACGGGCTTGCCGTCGGCGGGGCCGGAACGCGCGTGTGCGGGCCGACTGACGGCAAACCGCAACACGGGACCTTTGGCCAGCGGAATCCGCTTTTTACCGCTCAGGGCTCGGTGATATGCTAGAAGCCGCATTGTACCGGGGTTCGCCCGGTTCGTTACCCCCCGCTTCAGCCTGCCGCCCCAAGTAAAATGTGCCAACTCTTAGGAATGAACTGCGCCGCGCCGACGGACGTCACATTCTCCTTCACCGGTTTCGCGGCCCGGGGCGGGCTGACCGATCACCATGCCGACGGCTGGGGCATCGCGTTCTTCGAAGATAAAGCCTGCCGCCTGTTCATCGATCACCAGGCATCGGCCACCTCGCCGATCGCCGAAATGGTCAAGCGCTACCCGATCAAGTCCAAGAACACGATCGCGCACATCCGCAAGGCGACGCAGGGGCACATCCTGCTCGAGAACAGCCATCCGTTCATGCGCGAGCTGTGGGGCCGGCACTGGATCTTCGCGCATAACGGCGACCTGCAGGACTACGCGCCGGACATGGACGGCAGCGTCTACCACCCGGTCGGCACGACCGACAGCGAACAGGCGTTCTGCGTGCTGATGCAGGGGCTGCGCGAGGCCTTTCCCGGTGCGCAGCCGCCGCTGCCCGAGCTGTTCGAGCGGGTCGGCGAGCTCACGCGCGGGATCACCGATCACGGCGTGTTCAACTTCCTGATGTCGAACGGCCAGGCGCTCTTCGCGCATTGCTCGACGCGGCTGCACTATCTCGTGCGGCGCTGGCCGTTCTCGACCGCGCATCTCGTCGACGAAGACCTGTCGATCGACTTCGCGAAATACACGACGCCGGAAGATCGCGTCGCTGTGATCGCGACGCAGCCGCTCACCGACAACGAAGTCTGGACCGCGTTCGAGCCGGGCGAGCTGATCATGTTCCAGTGCGGCGACGTCGCCGCACGGATGCAGATCCCGGTGCCCGAACGCGTGCTCGAGAAGCTGCGCAATCCGGCGCTCGACGCATCGGCGTCCGCACCGCGCGACGCCCGCGAGGCACTCGCCACCGCCACCGCCACCGCCACCGACGGCGACGCCGACGACGCGATCGACTTCTGAACGCGGTGCGGCGCGCGCCGCACCCGTTTCCTGCCCCGCTCGAGCAAACCTCACGCCGGATGCGGCGACGACCTTCGCCGGTGAAAATCGCCGCGCCCCCACCAGGGACGTTTCATTAAGGACGCCATCCGGCGCAGTGAATCGACGCCATGAGAAATTCGCTGGATTTTATTAATTTAAGAGCGAAAATAAAAAATCAAATCAATCAAAATCAGTAATACCCGCCTAATCAATAAAATCGCGGGCGCGCGTTTTAGCGCATCCGTTTCTGCCAAACCGTACGCTACCCCACCTACCCCGCCAGCCTTCCCGGATTTCCATCAAGTCCTGCCGACCCATTGCCGGCAAGGCCTTCGGTTCGATTAACCACACAAATCAAAAATACGACCTATTACGGTTGGCATCCTTACATTTCCCGATTTCTCGATCATCGCCCGCGGCCTGAATCAGTAGACTCCGCCCATCCCCGGTGTAACGAAACACGATTGGCGCGACACGCAGCCATAGTCGCCGCACACCCTTTCGAATTATTTCTCTACCGCGGAATGCGAATTCGCCGAGTTGCGGCGAATGCCACTTCAAAACAAGAAAGAGAGGCTTGTCGTGAATCACTCATTTCGATCGATATGGAGCGAAGCCGCCGGCTGCTGGATCGCAGTGGCGGAAACGGCACGGGCGCGCGGCAAGCGCTCGGGCGGCGAATCGGGTGCCGGCCGTCGTGCCGCAGCGCTCGGCGCGTTGCTGGCCGTCCTGTCGGCCGGCCCCGCACACGCATCGACGTGCGGCGGCGGCTCGGCCGTCGCGAGCGGCGGCGCCTGCACGACCGGCAATTTCAGCCCGACCGTCAACGACAACCTGGCCGGCGCCGCCACCGTGTCGGGCGGCGACACCGTCGCCGTGTCGGGCGCATGGACCGGCGCCGGCAGTGACCCGGGCTACACGCTCACGCCGATCGGCAGCACGACCATCGTGTCGGGCAACCCGAGCCAGCCGCTGCTGTCGCTCGGCGGCAAGACGCACAGCGTCAGCACGCCCGACTCGATCACCAGCACTCACACGTCGGTCGCGACCTACGACTCGTCCGCGTTCACCGCGTCGACGGCCGGTGCGACCCAAGTGCCCGTCTACCACGACGTGAACGGCAATCAGTACGTGAACACGCGCATCGGCACCGTCGCCGCGACCGGCGGCACGCTCAACGTGTCGATCGGCAATGCGGCGAACGCGCCCGACGCAGCCGGCAACGCGATCGAAATGGCCGCGAAGCAGACCGACCTGACCTTCGCGGACGGCACAGGCGCCGCGAAAAGCACCGTCACCTGGAACTCGCGCAACCAGATCCGGTTCACCACCGGCGACTATCTTGCGGACGGCGGCGCCGTCGGCAACCGCCAGCTCGACGTGCCGGCCTACGCGGGCACCTTCACCGCGTTCGACGGCAGCACGTGGAAGGTCACCGACGCCGCATCGCTCGCCGCGTACAACGACTTTCTCGTGCGCTCGGTGCAAAGCGGCGCGCTCGGCTCGCAGGCCGCCTACGACAGCGCATTCAGCCAGGCCGTCACGTTCTCGCAGGAAAGCTTCCAGTATCGGAACACCGTGTCCGCGGGCGACAAGAACACGCTGCCGATCGATCACCTGTCGGCGATGCACGGCACGGGCGCGAACGCGACGCTGCAGATCGGCAAGGACGGCCAGATCGACTTCCGCGGCGTCAATACGATCGACTCCAGCTCGGCCGTCCTCGCGGAAAACGGTGCGCGCTTCGTCAACGACGGGCGCCTGTCCGGCGACTTCACGCTGGTGCGCCTGCTGAGCGGCGCAAGCGGCGTCAACAACGGCACGATCTCGTCCGGGTATGCATCCGGAGACGATTTCGACACCGGCGGCAGCGCGCCGCCGAACAACTTCAACTACCACGCGTACACCGAAGGCAACGGCGTGTTTGCGAACGGCGCGGGCACCACGTTCGTGAACAACGGCGTGATGAACGTCGGCGCATGGACGCTCGACGGCAACCAGCCGGCCCTGCAGAACTACGCGGTCGCCGTGACGGGCGGCGCGACGGCATCGAACGCCGGCACGCTCAACGTCGGCGTCAACGCGACGACGCTCGACAGCCAGGTGATCGGCGGCCTCGTCGCCGGCGGCAGCTTCACGAACGAAGCCGGCGGCACGATCTACCTCGGCCGCTCGGCGCAGTACGCACCCGGCGGAACGACGAACGACGTCGCGCTCGCCGCGCACGCGTACGGCATCCTGCTCGGCGCGTCGGGTACCGCGAGCAACCTCGGCACGATCGTGATCGGCTCGCAGACGCAGAACGGCGCCGCGCTGGCGAGCCTCGGCTCGACGTCCGGCACGCTGACCAACGCGGGCTCGATCGTCGTCAACGGTGCAGCGCCCGGCACACCGCTCGCCAACGTCGGCATGCTCGCGGCCGATACGGCCGCGACCGTGACCAACACCGGCACCATCACGCTGAATGGCGTGAACGGCATCGGCATCATGGTCGTCGGGACCGGCACGCAAGCGACGGCCGCGACGTCGACCGGCACGATCGACGTGGCCGGCGGCCTCGACCCGGCATCGGGCACGCGCAACTACGGCGTGTGGGCCGAAGGACCGCGCGCCACGGCCACGCTCGACGGTGCGCTCAACCTGACGGGCACCGGCGCGATCGGCGTGCACGCGCGCTCGGGCGCGACGATCAACGTCGGCGCGAACGCGGTGCCGGCCTTCACGTCGGGCACGAACCAGATCGGCTTCTACGCGTACGGCGCAGGCTCGAAGATCAACGTCGCCGCGCAGCACCTCAGCGTCGACACCGACGATTCGACGCTGTTCCGCGTCGCGGGCGGCGCGGCCTACACGGGCACGTCGGCGGCCGGTACGCTGACGACCGACGTCAACGGCCAGCGTGCGCATGGCGTGCTCGCGACCGACGCCGGCACGACGCTGTCGACCGGCAACGCGACCTACAACGTCAACGGCGCGAACGGCATCGCGATCGCGGTCGAGGGCGGCGCGAACGGCACGATCGACGCGGGTGCGACGATCAACCTGAACGCGGCCGGCGCGATCGCGGGCGTCGTCGACGGACAGGCGCACGATCTCGCCGGCGCGAACGCCGGTGGGCCGGTCGCGACGACGCTGACCAACCATGCCGCCGTGACGTCGTCGACCGCCGGCGTGACGGGCTTCGTCGCGCAAAACCTCGGCACCCTCGATAACCGCAACACGGTACTGCTGACCGGCGCCGGCTCGACGGGCGTCGTCGTCGGCACGCAAGGCACGGTGAGCAATGCATCGACGATCCGCGTGTCGAACGGCACGGGCGCGCTCGTGCAGGGTGCATCGGCGACGCTCGCCAACGCCGGCTCGATCGAAGCCGACGACGGCATCGCGGGTGTGCGCCTGACGGGCGCCGGCGCATCGGTCGCGCTGTCGGGCGCCGGCACGGTGATCGCGAACGGCAGCGCCGACGGCGTGCTGATCGACTCGACCGTCACCGGCGGCGGCATCGTGGCCGGCGCGACGTCGATCGCAGCCGGCGGATCGGGCAGCGGGATCCGCAACCTCGGCACGAACGCGACCATCGCGCTCGCCGGCACGCAGATCGCCACGACCGGCACCGGCGCCGACGGCGTCACGTCGACCGGGGCGGGCGCGCATATCGCGACCGATGCGGCGACGGTCGTCCGCACCGCCGGCGCCAACGCGCGCGGCCTGTATGTGTCGGGAGCCGATTCGGCGCTCGCGGCCAACGGCGCGACGGTCGCGACGACCGGCGCCGGTGCGCATGCGGTCGTCATCGACAGCGGTGCGACTGCGCTGATGTCCGGCACGACATTCACCACGTCGGGCAGCGCAGCCGACGGCATCGTCGCGCAGAACGGCGGGCGCGTCGACGATACGGGTTCGTCGATCGGCAGCGCGGCCGGCAACGGCGCCACCGCGAACAGCGGCGGCGTGCTCGCGTTGACCGGTACGACACTCAAGGGCGCGACGGCCGGCGTGCTGACGTCGGACACGCTCGCGAACGGCGCGACGAATTCGGTCCTGGTCGACGGCGGCAGCGTGACGTCCGTCGCCGGGCCGGCCTTCGCCGCGCGCGGCGGCACGGCCGACATCGCGGTGCGCAACGGCACGGTCGTGACGGCCGGCAACGGCACGCTGCTGAACCTCGCGAACGGCAGCAACGTGACGTTCAACGCATCGGCCGTGAACCTCGCGGGCGACATCGTTTCCGACGCATCGAGCACCGGCAACGTGTTCCTCGCGAACGGCACGACGCTGACCGGCAAGATCGATCCGGTCGCGCTGACGGTCGATGGCTCGAGCACGTGGCGCATGACGGGCAGCTCGGTCCTGAGCAGCCTGAACAACGCGGGCCTCGTCGCGTTCGCCGCACCGGTCGGTTCGCCGACGCTCACCGGCAGCTACAAGACGCTGACGACCGGCAGCTACGTCGGCAACGGCGGCACGATCGCGCTCAACACGTATCTCGGCGCCGACGCGTCGCCGACCGACCGGCTGATCGTGAACGGCGGCGCCGCGAGCGGCACGACGGGCCTGAAGATCGCGAACACGGCCGGCACCGGCGCGCAGACGACCGGCGACGGGATTCCGGTGGTCGTCACGGCCAACGGCGGCACGACCACCGCGTCGGCCTTCCATCTCGCCGGGCCCGTGCAGGCTGGCGCGTACGAATACCGGCTCTATCGCGGCGGTCAAAGCGACGCGAACGGCTGGTACCTGCGCTCGCAGCTCGACCAGACCGACCCCGGCGACCCGATCCACCCGTCCGGCGGCGGCGACGGCGGCAACAACGGGAACGGCAACGGCGGCACGCTCGCGTATCGCCCGGGTGTCGCAGGCTATGCGCTCACGCCGCTCTTGAACGCCGACTACGGCTTCTCGACGCTCGGCAAGCTGCACGAGCGCGTCGGCGACATCTACAACGTCGAGAAGCAGCAGCCCAGCAACCGCGACGGCGTATGGGGGCGGATCGGCGGCCAGAGCCTCGATGCGAACGCGGGCCGCTTTGCGGCCGACGAGCGCACGTTCTTCGCGCAGTTCGGCAAGGACTGGACGCTCGACCAGGCGCCGAACGGCGCGGGCAGCACGCATGCGGGCGTGACGGCCAGCATCGGCGTGTCGAACGCGAGCTTCAGCGACATGGCGCGCGCCGACACGCAGAACCTGTCGACGTCGACCGGCTCGGTCGAGATGCACGCGCAGAGCGTCGGCGGCTACTGGACACGCTACCTGCCGGACGGCACCTACTTCGACAGCGTCGGGCAGGTCACGCACTACGGCAACCGCTATCGCGACAGCTACGGCAACGAGGCGTCGCAGAACGGCTTCGGTATCGCGCTGTCGCAGGAAGTCGGCAAGCCGTTCGCGATCGGCAGCACGCCGATCGCGATCGAGCCGCAAGCGCAGCTGATGTACCAGTACCTGAAGCTGAACGGGTTCGACGACAACGTGTCGGCCGTCTCGGGCACGACGACGAACGCGCTGCGCGGCCGCGTCGGCGTGCGCATCTTCCGGCCGAACCTTCAGTCGGATGCGGGCGGCGGCGCCGCGACGCCGTACTTCACGGCCGACGTGCTGCACGACTTCCTGTCGCCGGGCCAGACCGTCGTCGGCGGCACGCCGTTCGCGACGCATCTCGGCCGCACCTGGTACGAACTCGGTGTCGGCGTGACCGCGGGCTTCGGCAAGTCCGGCGAGCTGTACGCGAACGCGAAGATCGCGCGCAACATCGGCGGCGACTACCGGCGCGGGATCGTCGGGCAAGTGGGCTACCGGTACAGCTGGTAACGAGCGGGGGGCACGCACGCCACCCGCGGACGAAAAAAACCGCCCGGCTGCATGCCGGGCGGTTTTTGCATGGGCGCGCGCAAAACGCGCGAACGCTCAGTGCAGGATCTTCGCGAGGAAGTCCTTCGCGCGTTCCGATTTCGGATTCGAGAAGAAATCGTCCTTGCGGTCGTCCTCGACGATCGCGCCCTTGTCCATGAAAATCACGCGGTGCGCGACCTTCTTCGCGAAGCCCATCTCGTGCGTGACGACCATCATCGTCATCCCTTCCTGCGCGAGTTCGACCATCACGTCGAGCACTTCGTTGATCATCTCCGGATCGAGCGCGGACGTCGGCTCGTCGAACAGCATCGCGATCGGGTCCATCGACAGCGCGCGCGCGATCGCGACACGCTGCTGCTGGCCGCCCGACAGCTGCCCCGGGAACTTGTGCGCGTGCGCCTTCAGGCCGACGCGGTCGAGCAGCTTCATGCCCTTCTCGTTCGCCTCGTCCTTGCCGCGGCCGAGCACCTTGACCTGTGCGAGCGTCAGGTTCTCGGTGATCGACAGGTGCGGGAACAACTCGAAATGCTGGAACACCATCCCGACCTTCGAGCGCAGCTTCGACAGGTTCGTCTTCTTGTCGCCGACCGACTGGCCGTTCACGAGGATCTCGCCCTGCTGGAACGGCTCGAGGCCGTTGACGGTCTTGATCAGCGTCGACTTGCCGGAGCCCGACGGGCCGCACACGACGACCACTTCACCTTTCTTGACCTCGGTCGTGCAGTCGGTGAGGACCTGAAACTGGCCGTACCACTTCGAAACGTTCTTGATGGAAATCATCTTGTGACCTTTTTCTGGAGACCCTTGACGAGAGCAGACGCCAACGAGCAAATCACGAAATAGCATGCGCCGGCGAACAGGACCATCTCGACGGTCGTGCCGTCGCGATCGCCGATGTTGGCCGCCGTGCGGAAGAAGTCCGCGAGACTGATCACGTACACGAGCGACGTATCCTGGAACAGGACGATCGCCTGCGTGAGCAGCAGCGGCACCATCGCGCGGAACGCCTGCGGCAGGATCACGAGGCGCATCGCCTGCGCGTAGTTCATGCCGAGCGCGAACGCGGCGTTCACCTGCCCGCGCGGCACCGCCTGGATGCCGGCGCGGATGATCTCGGAATAATACGCGGCTTCGAACAGCGAGAACGCGACCATCGCCGACGCGAGGCGGATGTCGATCGTCGGCGACAGCCCGAGCACGCCCTGCAGCACCTGCGGCACGATCAGGAAGAACCACAGCAGCACCATCACGAGCGGGATCGAGCGGAACACCGTCACGTACGCCTTCGCGAACCACGCGAGCGGCTTGACGCCCGACAGCCGCAGCAGCGCCAGCAGCGTGCCCCAGACGATCCCGACCACGATCGCGATCAGCGTGATCTTGAACGTGACGACCGCCCCCGACCACAGCGTCGGCAGCGCGCCGGGAATACTACTCCAGTCGAACTGATGCATCACTTGCCTCCGATATAGCCGGGCAGCCGCGTGCGGCCTTCGATCCAGCGCATGAACGCCATCACGACGAGGTTGATGATCACGTACGCGAGCGTGACCGCGATGAACGACTCATAGGTCTGCGCGGTGTAGTCGACGAGCTGGCGCGCCTGCGCGGACAGGTCGAGCAGGCCGATCGTCGACGCGACGGCGGAGTTCTTGAAGATGTTCAGGAATTCCGACGTGAGCGGCGGCACGATGATCCGGTAGGCGACGGGCAGCAGCACGTAGCGATACGTCTGCCATTGCGTGAAACCCATCGCGAGGCCGGCCGCGCGCTGGCCCTTCGGCAGCGCGTTGATCCCCGAGCGCACCTGTTCGCACACGCGCGCGCCCGTGAACAGCCCGAGACAGATGATCGACGCGGTGAAGAACTGCGTGGTCGGCGGCAACTGCTTGATCCACGTGCCGATCGATGCGGGCAGCAGCTCGGGTATCACGAGATACCAGACGAAGAACTGCACGATCAGCGGAATGTTCCGGAAGATCGACACGTACACGGTGCCGATCGCGGACAGCCATTTGTTCGGCACCGTGCGCAGCACGCCGAACAGCGATCCGACGATCAGCGCGATGACCCAGGCGACGAGCGACACTTCGATCGTCACCCAGAAGCCGGACATCAGCCATCCGAAATAAGTCGTCGGCTCGCCGGTCGACACGGGGCTCAGGAAGATGCCCCAGTTCCAGTGGTAAGACATGGGCAAGACTCCAGCAAAAAGAGACGGAAGAAGCGTGGCTCCTTCCGTCTCATTAGCGTCATTTCTGCATCAACGGCCGTTCGGTCAGTCGAGCGCCTTGTCGTTCGGGTTCGCGTACAGCTTCTTCATCGAATCGGACAGCGGGAAGTTCAGGTTCAGCCCCTTCGGCGGGATCGGGTTCTCGAACCACTTCGCGTAGATCTTCGCGGCTTCGCCCGACTTCTCGACTTGCGAGATCGCGTCGTCGACGACCTTCTTGAAGTCGGCGTCGCCCTTGCGCATCATGCAGCCGTAGGCTTCTTCCGATTGCGGCGTGCCGACGATCACCCATTCGCCCGGCTGCTTCGCCTTCGCGCGCTCGCCCGCGAGCAGCGCGTCATCCATCATGAACGCGACCGCGCGGCCCGATTCCAGCGTGTTGAAGGAATCGCCGTGATCCTTCGCGCTGATGATGTTCATGCCGAGCTGCTTGTCGTTGTTCATCTTGCGCAGCAGGCGCTCCGACGTCGTGCCGGCAGTCGTCACGACCGTCTTGCCCTTCAGGTCGGCGAAATCCTTGACGCCCGAATCCTTCTTCGTCATCAGGCGCGTGCCGATCACGAAGATCGTGTCGGAGAATGCAGCTTGCTGCTGGCGCTCGAGGTTGTTGGTCGTCGAGCCGCACTCGATGTCGACCGTGCCGTTCTGCACCAGCGGGATGCGGTTCTGCGACGTCACGGGGATGTTCTTCACCTGCAGGTTCGGCAGGCTCAGCTTCTTCTTCACCGCGTCGACCACCTTCAGCTGGAACTCGCGCGAATAGCCGACCACCTGCTGGTTCTGGTCATAGTAGGAGAACGGAATCGACGATTCGCGGTGGCCCAGCGCGATCACGCCCGTGTCCTTGATCTTCTTCAGCGTGCCCGTCTCCTGAGCATGCGCGCCGCTTGCGAACGCGCAGAGCGCCGCGACCATCAGGACTGCCTTGTGGTATTTCATTTTGGTCATCTCCTTGGCTAAAACCCGCGCCAGTGTATCAAAGTAATATTTTTGAAAGTACTGGTTGTTTACCGCACTACGAATCGCCCTGTACGAAGCCGTCCTCCCGGCTTCAGGCACCCCGAATGCGCGCGCGGGCGATGCCGGATTCGGCACCGCCCGCGAGGGTTCATTTCCGCAATCGGATGGATTGCGTCATGAATTGATCATAGTTGACGATCAGGGGTAGAGGCCGCGCATTTCGCGCGCCATCAGGATGCGCTTGCACGCGACGATGAACGCCGCCGTACGCACCGTCACCTTGTGCTCTTCCGCGACCGCCCACACGCCGGCGAACGCTTCGCGCATCACGCGCTCGAGGCGGTGGTTGATCTCGTCTTCCGTCCAGAAGAAGCTCGAGAAATCCTGCACCCACTCGAAGTACGACACGGTCACGCCACCCGCGTTCGCGATCACGTCGGGGATCACGAGCACGCCGTTCGCGCTCAGGATGTCGTCCGCCGCCGTCGTCGTCGGGCCGTTCGCGCCTTCGACGATGATCTTCGTGCGGATCTTCGCTGCGTTCTTCTCGGTGATCTGGTTTTCCAGTGCCGCCGGGATCAGGATGTCGGTCTCGACCGTCCAGAACTCGTCGTTCGGCATCGGCTCGGCGCCTTCGAAGCCCGCGACACCGCCCGTGCGGGCGACGTGGTCGAGCAGCTTGTTCGAATCGAGGCCGCCCGGCTGGTAGATCGTGCCCGTGTGATCCTGCACCGCGATCACCTTCGCACCGGCTTCCTGGAACAGCTTCGCCGCGATGCCGCCGACGTTGCCGAAGCCCTGCACCGCGATGCGCGCGCCTTCGATTTCCAGGCCCTTCTTCTTCGCCGCTTCGGAGCCGACGACGAACACGCCGCGGCCCGTTGCTTCCTTGCGGCCGAGCGAACCGCCGAGCGCGATCGGCTTGCCGGTCACGACGCCGGTCGACGTCTGGCCCTGGTTCATCGAGTACGTGTCCATCATCCACGCCATCACCTGTTCGTTGGTGTTGACGTCCGGTGCCGGAATGTCGGTGTTCGGGCCGATGATGATGCCGATTTCGCTGGTGTAGCGGCGCGTGACGCGCTCGAGCTCACCACGCGACAGCTTGCGCGGGTCGACGCGGATGCCGCCCTTCGCGCCGCCGTACGGCACGTTCACTGCTGCGTTCTTCACGGACATCCATGCCGACAGCGCCATCACTTCCGACAGCGTCACGTCCTGGTGGTAGCGCACGCCGCCCTTGCCCGGGCCGCGCGACACGTTGTGCTGCACGCGATAGCCTTCGAAGTGCGCGACGGTACCATTGTCGAGCTCGATGGGGCAGTCGACGATCAGGATGCGCTTCGGACGCTTCAGCGTTTCGAGCCAGCGCGACAGCGAACCGAGGTACGGTGCGACGCGATCGACCTGCTGGAGGTAGTTGCCCCACGGGCCGAGATCGTCGGCGTGCAGGTAGGACGGGATGGACTGCTGTTGCGAAGACATGGATGCTCCAACGTTCAACGAAGTGCGCACATTGTCGAAAAACCCGTTTTTTTTATCCAATGCCGTTTGCTTATTCGATTATGCGTTTCTTGCATGATCGCGATTTTTCGCAAATCCGCGGTCGATTTGCGCAAGAACGCCCGCGATCAGCCGTGCATCGCGTCGGCGAAAAATCGAAGGGAATGCGTGCGGGCCGGCCGCCGGACAGCCGTCCGACAGGCGCCGCAAGCGTGCCGTCAGCCGGCCGCGCCTGACCGGCCGCGGAAAATTAACCGCCGGCGGTTAATGCGTGGTGTCGCGCAGCTCGTCGCGCACGACGTCCCATAGCGCACGCACGAGCTTCTGGCGCGGATCGTCGCCCTGCAGCGCGAGCTTGTCGCAGTACAGCCGGATCTCCATCGTCAGCGTGAACGGATGCGCGCCGCCGCGAACCGACCGGTCGAGCCGGATCAGGCGGCCGCCCGCGACCGCATCCTCGACCGCGCTGTGCGGCAGGAACGCGACGCCGTGGCCCGCGAGCGCCATCGCCTTCAGCCCTTCGGCCATGTCGGTTTCGTAGACGCGGTCGAGGAACAGCCGCGTCGGCGCGTTCGCGATGATGACCTCGGTCATCCGGCCGAGATACGCGTTCGGCGTATACGACAGGTACGGCACGCGCGCATCGGCCGCGCCGGGCAGCGTATAGCGCGGCCGGCCCGCGCGGCCGGGCGCCGAGAACGGGCTGATCGGCTCGCTGCCGAGGATCAGCATGTCGTAGCGCGCCGGGTCGAGCGCGACGGGGTGGCTCGGGTGGTGGTAGCCCATCACGAGATCGCAACCGCCCTCGACGAGCGACAGCACCGCGTCGTGCACGTTCAGCGCGCGCAGCCGCGTGTGGACCTGGCCCATCTTCGCCTCGATCCGCTGCAGCCAGCGCGGGAAATACGTGAGCGACAGCGTGTGCGGCACCGCGAACTCGATCGTCGGCACCGGCGCGCCGACGTGGCCGCGCAGCAGCGTGCGCGCCTCGTGCGCCTGCGACAGCATCGTCAGCGCCTGCTCGTAGAAGATCTGGCCGGCCTGCGTGAGCCGCGTCGGATAGACCGAACGGTCGATCAGTTCGGTCGCGAGCCATGCTTCCAGCGCCTGGATCCGCCGCGAAAACGCCGGCTGCGACACGTGCCGCAGTTCGGCGGAGCGACTAAAGCTGCGCGTTTCCGCGAGCGAGACGAAGTCTTCGAGCCATTTCAGTTCCATGCAGGCGGGCGCGGCGGGCGGCGGTCGGGAAGAAGCCTGCATTCTACCGGCGGGCGGGGCCGGCCGGCGGCTTGGCGCGCGGCCCGGCGGGCCTGCGCGGGCGAGCGCCGGCACGCCATTCGTGCACCGCCCGAGCATCGCTCGCCCGTGGCAGCCGCGGCTGGACCGGTTCGGCCGGGATCGCCGCGCGCCAATGGTAAAATGCCGGATTCTCCTTCCCTCGTTCGCCCCGGCCCCAAAAGGCCCTGCCCGATCATGTCCGACACTCGTCCCGATACGCTTTTCGCCCTCACCGCGCTCTCGCCCATCGACGGCCGCTACGCCAGCAAGACCGAAGCGCTGCGCGACTGGCTCTCCGAAGCCGCCTTCATGCGCCACCGCGTCACCGTCGAGGTGCACTGGCTGATCGCGCTGTCGCGCGCCGGCTTCGCGGAAGTCCCGCGCTTCTCCGATGCGTCCGAGCAGTTCCTGCTGCAGCTCGCCGAGCGCTTCACCGCGCACGATGCCGCCCGCATCAAGGAAATCGAGCGCGTGACGAACCACGACGTGAAGGCCGTCGAATACTGGCTGAAGGAATCGGTGAAGGGCCAGGCCGAACTCGAGAAGGCCAGCGAATTCATTCACTTCGCGTGCACGTCCGAGGACATCAACAACACGTCGCACGGGATGATGCTCGCCGGCGCGCGCGAACACGTGATCCTGCCGGCACTGCGCACGGTCTACCAGCGCCTCGTCGCGCTCGCGCACGCGCACGCCGAGCAACCGATGCTGTCGCGCACGCACGGCCAGCCGGCCAGCCCGACGACGCTCGGCAAGGAACTCGCGAACGTCGCCGCGCGTCTCGCCCGTGCGATCACGCGTATCGAGAAGGTCGAGATCCTCGGCAAGATGAACGGCGCGGTGGGCAACTTCAACGCGCATCTGTCCGCGTATCCGGAATTCGACTGGGAAGCGTTCTCGCGCGACGTGATCGAAAACCGCCTGAAGCTCACGTTCAACCCGTACACGATCCAGATCGAGCCGCACGACTACATGGCCGAGCTGTTCGACGCCGTCGCGCGCGCGAACACGATCCTGCTCGACCTCGACCGCGACGTGTGGGGCTACATCTCGGTCGGCTACTTCAAGCAGAAGACGAAGGCCGGCGAAATCGGCTCGTCGACGATGCCGCACAAGGTCAACCCGATCGACTTCGAGAACTCGGAAGGCAACCTCGGCCTCGCGAACGCGACGCTGCGCCACCTCGCCGACAAGCTGCCGGTGTCGCGCTGGCAGCGCGACCTGACCGACTCGACGGTGCTGCGCAACATGGGCGTCGCGCTCGGCTACTCGCTGCTCGCGTACGACTCGCTGATCCGCGGCCTCGACAAGCTCGAAGTGAACCCGCAGCGCCTGAACGAAGATCTCGACAACTGCTGGGAAGTGCTGGCCGAGCCGGTGCAGACGGTGATGCGCCGCTACGGCATCGAGAACCCGTACGAGCAGCTGAAGGAACTGACGCGCGGCAAGGGCATCACGCGCGAAGCGCTGCAGGAGTTCGTCGGCACGCTCGCGATCCCGCAGGACGCGAAGGATCTCCTGCTCGCGATGACGCCCGCGTCGTACATCGGCAAGGCCGTCGAACTCGCGAAGCGGATCGCGTAAGCACCGCCGTCCCTGCACGTAAAAAAGCCCGATGCGAGCGATCGCATCGGGCTTTTTGTTGCCTGCCTCAGCCGGTCAGAACGAAATCATCCGCCCCGGGTTGAGCGCGCTCATCACGCTCATCGCGGCCTTCGCGGCGGGAATCGCGATCGGCGACAACTGCCGGCCGAGCGGAATTGCGCGGTGATCGATGCCCGTGAGCATCGAGAAATCGTCGTTGCGACCGACGAAATCGTCGCAGATCGCCTTGCCGATCCGCACCGTCTGCGCGACGCCGTGGCCGCTCCAGCCCTGCACCATGTACATCGGCACGCGGCCGTCGGTCTTGCGGCTGTCGGTGGCGCCGTTCAGCGTGAAATCGCTGACGCCGCTCCAGCAGTAGTCGAGCGCGAAGCTGCCGTCGGCCTGCGGAAACACCGTGTTCAGCCGCGTCAGCAGATACGCATTGACGTCGGGCTGCGCCCAGCAGCTGCCGGTGCCCTGCCCGCCGAACAGCAGCCGGTTGCCGCGCACCGGCCGGTAGTAGTCGATCTGGAACTGCGTGTCGTACACGGGCATGCCGGCCGGCATCAGCGTCGCGACATCGACGTCGAGCGGCGCCGTCACGCTCACGTACGTGAAGAACGGCACCGTGGTCGCCGTGCCGTCGTCGAGCAGCCGGAACGTCGTGTTGTGCAGCGCGAGCACGACACCCTTGCGCGCGGTGATCGTGCCGCCCGGCGTCGTCGCAACGACGCCTGCCGGCGTCTCGTCGAGTTCGAGCACCTCGGTGCCCTCGAACAGCGCGCCGCCGTTCAGCCGGAAGCCGTGCACGAGGCCGCGCACCAGCGCGAGCGGATGGATCTGCCCGCCGAGCGCGTCGATCGCCGCGCCATGGTACAGCCCCGAGCGCACGTATTCGTCGTGCAGCTGATGGCGGCCGACGAGCGTCACGCCCGCGTCGCCGAGATGACGGCGCGCATCCGCGCCGTCGAGCAGCGCGCTCATGTGGCCGGGGTGAACGGCCGCCGTGACGTGGCCGCGCTTGCGGTCGAGCTCGAGCGCGTAGCGCGCGCCGATCGCATCGATCAGGTCCATCGATTCGGCCGATGCGAAACGCCACAGCCGCTTCGCGTCGTCGTGCGACAGGTGGTCGATCATGTCGGCCGCTTCCCAGCGCGCGAGGCCGGGCGTCAGTTGCCCGCCGTTGCGGCCGGACGCGGCCGAGCCGACGTGATGCTTGTCGACGAGGATCGTGTCGACGCCCGCTTCCGCGAGATGCAGCGCGGCCGATGCGCCGAGCAGCCCCGCACCGATCACGAGCACGTCGCACACGGCGTCGTGCGCAAGCGGCGCGCCGTTCGCGTGGCGCGACAGCGACGCCTCGTACCAGTTGGCCGGACGCTCGCTGTCGTAGCGGGCCGGGTCGCACCAGTTCCAATTGTCCTGCTCGATATTCAGTTGCGTGGGTTCGAAACGCGATTCGCCCTGGATCAGGGGTTTGTTGTTGGAAGTCATGATTGCACTTGCATGGTCTTGGGCCGCCTGTCGAAGAGCCGTTTGGCTTCGCGGGTGGGGCAGCCGGTTCCACTTGGGTGTCAACGAAATAAAGGGCGCGATGGCCCGTGTTGACGGCAGGCACGCTCGTGTCTGCCTGGATCCCGGACCGTGCGAAAGCACGCATTGAAAGGTGCCGGGACACCCAATTTCTACACCGCAGAAATAATTCTACAGTGTAGAATAAGCTTTCGTCAAGTTTACAGCCGGCGCCGCGCCGGCATGCCAGCCCGCCTCGATGAAAGACAAACCCGCCCAGGGCCCGCGCGGCCTCGACAAGGACGCGATCGTCGCGGCCGCGCTCGCGCTGCTCGAAGACGTCGGCGAAGCCGCGTTCAGCGTGCGCAAGCTCGCGCAGTCGGTCGGCTGCGACCCGATGAGCGTGCTGTACCACTTCAAGTCGAAGGACGGCCTGAGCCGCGCGATCGCGAACGCGCTGTCGCGCTCGCTCGTGCCGGTCGACCCGTCGCTGCCGTGGCGCGAGCGGCTGCGCGACCTCGCGCGCCAGTACCGCGCACTCGCGCTGCGCTACCCTGCCGCGTTCGCGCTGCTGCAACGGCACATGAGTACCGGGCCGGCCGATCTCGCGCATATCGAGGCCGTACATCGCGCGCTGACCGACGCCGGCATCCCGCGCGCGGCGCTGCCGTCGGTGTGCGTCGGCTGGTATGCAAGCGTGATCGGCCTGGCCGCCGCCGAAGCCGGCGGCCTCACGCGTGCCGCGAACGACGTCGAGCTCGCGGAGATGAACGCACTGTCCGACGCCGCGCATCCGCTCGTCAAATCGGCCGCCCCGCTCTATGCGCAGCTCGATCCTGCGGTCGTGTACGACACGATGCTCGACGTGCTGCTCGACGGCATCGCGCAACGCGCACGCCCGGCCTGACCGGCGTTCGCGCCGCCACCAACGAAAAAGGCGCCCGAAGGCGCCTTTTCCATGACGATTGCCGCGAACCGCGCTCAGTGCTGCTGCGCAATGCCGATCTTCAGCATGACATGATCGACGATCTGCTCGGGCGTCAGCTCGATGCTGACCTCGATCGCTTCGTCCGGGCCCGGCTCCTCGAGCGTGTCGAGCTGGCTCTTCAGCAGCGACGGATCGAAGAAATGGCCGGTGCGGCTCTTCAGGCGCTCTTGCAACACCTCGAACGAACCCTTCAGATACACGAACCGCACATCGGTGTCGGTGCCGCGCAGCACGTCGCGGTACGACCGCTTCAGCGACGAGCACGTGAACACGGCCGTTTCGCCGGCATGCTGCTTTTCCTCGATGGCCGCGCGGATCGTGCGCAGCCACGGCCAGCGGTCGTCGTCGGTCAACGGAATGCCGTTGTGCATCTTCTCCTTGTTCGCCGCGCTGTGAAACGCGTCGCCATCGGTATAGCTGCACGACAGGCGTTCCGCCAGCATTTCGCCGATCAGCGACTTGCCTGCGCCCGACACGCCCATTGCGATCAGAATCATTGACTACCCCTTGTTACAAAACCATGCTCAGCAGCAGCGTAAAGCCCAGACCAAGCACTGAAATGATGGTTTCGAGCAACGACCAGGTCTTGAACGTCTGACCGACCGTCATCCCGAAGTATTCCTTGATCAGCCAGAAGCCGCCGTCGTTCACGTGCGAGAAGATCAGCGAGCCCGAGCCCGTGGCGAGCACCAGCAGCTCCGGGCTGACCGTCGTGCCGGCCGCCGCCGCGATCGGCGCGACGATGCCGCAAGCCGTCGTCATCGCGACCGTCGCCGAACCCGTCGCGAGACGCATCAGCGCCGCGACGAACCAACCGAGCAGCAGCGGCGACAGGTGCGCGTGCTTCGCGGTCTCGACGATCTGCTGCGAGATCCCGCTGTCGCGCAGGACGCCGCCGAAGCCGCCGCCCGCGCCGACGATCAGCGTGATCCCGGCGATCGGCGCCAGGCACTCGCTGCAGAACTTCTGGATCTGGTCGCGGTTGAAACCCTGCAGCTTGCCGAACGTGAAGAAGCTCACGAGCACGGCGATCAGCAGCGCGACGTCCGAGTTGCCGGCGAAGCGCAGCAGGTTGTTCGGCAGCGACTTCGGCGTGAACACCAGGTCGGCCCAGCTGCCGACGAGCATCAGCACGACGGGCAGCAGGATCGTGAACAGCGTGATGCCGAAGCTCGGCAGTTCGCGCTTGCTGCCATCCGTACGCGAATCGACGAACTGCGCGGCGAGCGGGTTGTTTTCCGGCAGCTTCACGAACTTCGAGATCGTCAGCGCGAACAGCGGGCCCGCGATGATCGCGGTCGGCACGCCGACGAGCAGGCCGAACGCGATCGTCTTGCCGATATCGGCGCCGTATTGCTGGACGGCCAGCAGCGCGGCCGGGTGCGGCGGGATCAGGCCGTGCACGACGGACAGGCCGGCCACCATCGGCAGGCCGACGACGAGCAGCGACTTGCCGGTGCGCTTCGCGACGTTGAACGCGATCGGGATCAGCAGCACGAAGCCGACTTCGAAGAACACCGGCAGGCCGACGATGATCGCGACGAACATCATCGCCCAGTGGATGTTCTTTTCACCGAACCAGTCGATCAGCGTGGTCGCGATCCGTTCGGCGCCGCCCGATTCGGCCATCATCTTGCCGAGCATCGTGCCGAGGCCGACGACGATCGCGATGTGGCCGAGCGTGCCGCCGGTGCCCGTCTCGAACGACTTGACGATCTTGTCCATCGGCATGCCGACGACGAGACCGAGGCCGAGCGAAACGATGATCAGCACCAGGAACGGGTAGATCTTGTAGCGCGCGATCATCAGGATCAGCGCGGCAATCGCGATCAGCGTGAATACGAGCAGCATGCTGCCTTGGACAGCCCCCATGTGGCACTCCTCCTAGAATTGTTCGAACCGGGCGAGTTGTAGCGAGTATGCCCGGCTATGCGAGTCTCCGAAACACGGGGGGTACCCACCCCGTCAGGACGCTGAATTTTACTTATCTTTGCGGCCTGCGGATAGAACCGGTTCCATCAGCAAAAACCCTCGGAAAAACAAGCACTAACGCTTGCTTCCGAGGGCCGATTCTTCATTTCATACAAGTATTAACGGAGCAGCTGGCTCGCGGCTTGCGCGAGGCGCGTGACTTCGGCCCAGTCCTGCGCGGCGAGCGCGGCCTTCGGCGTGAGCCACGAGCCGCCGACGCACACGACGTTCGGCAGCTTCAGGAAATTCGGCGCGGTGTCGACCGTGATGCCGCCGGTCGGGCAGAACTTCAGCGCCGGGAACGGGCCGTGGAACGCCTGCAGCATCGGCACGCCGCCCGCCTGCTGCGCGGGGAAGAACTTCACGATCTCGTAGCCGAATTCGAGCGCCTGGATGATGTCGCTCGGCGTCATCACGCCCGGCAGCAGCGGCAGGCCCGCGTCGAGCGACGCGAGGTGCAGTTCCTTCGTCAGGCCCGGCGACACGCCGAACGTGGCGCCCGCGCGCTTCGCCTGCGCGCAGTGCTCCGGCTTCGTGATCGTGCCGACGCCGACGACGATGTCGTCCGCGAGCTGGCTCGCGCGCTGGATCGCCTCCAGGCCGGCCGGCGTGCGCAGCGTGATCTCGAGCACCTTCACGCCACCCGCGTGCAACGCGCGCGACACGTTTTCACCCTGCTCGACCGAGTCGAACGCGAGCACCGGAATGACCGGGCCCAGCTTCACGATTTCAGCAATCGTCTTCATTGAATTGGCTCCTTGAAATTCATGCGGCGACGTGGGCGGCCGTTTCGCCGACCAGCGTCCCGAAAACCGATGCGCCCTGCTCGGCCGGCGCGGCGGCCGCGCGGAACACGCCGAACAGTTCGCGCCCGAACCCGACCTCGTTCTCAGCCTGGTGCTGCGGCTGCGCGACCGGGCGCGCACGCCACTCGGCGTCGTCGACCTCGATGTCGAGCACGCCGGCTTCCGCGTCGATCACGAGCGTATCGCCCGTCTTCACCTTGCCGAGCGGGCCGGCCAGCAGCGCTTCCGGCGATACGTGGATCACGGCCGGCACCTTGCCCGACGCGCCCGACATGCGGCCGTCGGTGACCAGCGCGACATGGAAGCCCTGATCCTGCAGCACGCCGAGCAGCGGCGTCAAACGGTGCAGCTCGGGCATCCCGTTCGCACGCGCGCCCTGGAAGCGCACGACCGCGACGAAATCGCGCTTCAGCTCGCCGCGATCGAACGCTTCCTGCACGGCTTCCTGCGAGTCGAACACGATCGCCGGCGCCGTCACCTTGCGGTGCTCGGGCGCGACCGCCGAGATCTTGATCACGCCGCGGCCGAGCCGGCCCTGCATCAGGCGCAGGCCGCCGTCCGGCTGGAACGGCTCGCGAATGCCGCGCAGCACCTTCGTGTCGTGGCTCTCGGCCGCGCCGTCGACCCACGTCAGCTTGCCGTCGATCAGCTTCGGCTCCTTCGTGTAGTGCGTGAGCCCCTTGCCGGCGACCGTCGTCACGTCCTCGTGCAGCAGCCCGCCTTCGAGCAGGTTGCGCACCAGGAACGCGACGCCGCCCGCCGCGTGGAAATGGTTCACGTCGGCCTTGCCGTTCGGGTAGATCTTCGCGAGCAGCGGCACGACGGCCGACAGCTCGTCGAAGTCGTTCCAGTCGATCAGGATGCCGGCCGCGCGGGCGATCGCGACGAGGTGCAGCGTGTGGTTGGTCGAGCCGCCCGTCGCGAGCAGCGCGACGATCCCGTTGACGATCGCCTTCTCGTCGATCACATGGCCGATCGGCGTGTAGTGGCCGCGCTCGACGGTCAGGTCGAGCACGCGGCGCGCGGCCTCGGCCGTCAGCGCGGTGCGCAGCGGCGTGTGCGGATGAACGAATGCCGAGCCCGGCAGGTGCAGCCCCATCAGCTCCATCAGCATCTGGTTGCTGTTCGCGGTGCCGTAGAACGTGCAGGTGCCGTGGCCGTGATACGCGGCCGATTCGGCTTCGAGCAGCGCGTCACGGCCGACCTGGCCGGTCGCGAACTGCTGGCGGATCTTCGCCTTGTCGTCGTTCGACAGGCCGCTCGTCATCGGGCCGGCCGGCACGAAGATCGTCGGCAGGTGGCCGAACTGCAGCGCGCCGATCAGGAGGCCCGGCACGATCTTGTCGCAGATGCCGAGGCAGAGCGCCGCGTCGAACATGTTGTGCGTGAGCGCGATCGCCGTGCCCATCGCGATCGCTTCGCGCGAGAACAGCGACAGCTCCATCCCCGGGTTGCCCTGCGTGACGCCGTCGCACATCGCCGGCACGCCGCCCGCGAACTGGGCGACGCCGCCGTTCTCGCGCGCGGCCGCCTTGATGATCTCGGGGAAATCCTTGTACGGCGCATGCGCGGACAGCATCTCGTTGTACGAGGACACGATGCCGATGTTCGGCTCGCGAATCGCCTTGATCGAGAACTTGTCGTTGCCTTCGAGGCCCGCGAAGCCGTGCGCGAGGTTGGCACACGACAGCGCGCCGCGTGCCGGAAACTTGCCCTGCGCGCCGTCGATGCGCTGCAGATAGGCGGAACGGGTCGATTGGCTGCGGGCGATCACGCGTTCGGTGACCTTCGCCAGAGTGGGGTGCAGCGACGTCATGCTGGGCGCTCCTGTATGCCGGCCGACACCGGCGGTTGGAATCGTGGGGACGGTCGAGCTTCGTCGATCGAACGAAGCCAGTCTAGTAGAAAAACTACAAGCATGCAATGTGGATCGAACGACACGCAACCCTCATTCCCGCTACCAGCAAGGCATTAACTAGTGAAAACCCTAATTACGCCTGTTACAACCGCATCAAAAGCTCGACGATGACGCTAGTATTTTCGTGTAGATTTTCTACAATTCGATTGCGATACACTCGCTCATCCGAACCCGATTTCCACATGCCGTCCCATGCTGCCTCGCATTGAAGCGATCCGCGCCGACCTGCGCCCCTCCGAGCGCAAGCTCGCCGACTACATCCTCGCCGCGCCGCGCGAGGTGCTCGACCTCGCGATGACCGAGCTGTCGACGCGCGCGGGCGTCAGCCAGCCGACCATCGCGCGCTTCTGCCAGGCGCTCGGCTGCAGCGGCTTTCGCGAATTCAAGATCCGGCTCGCGCAGAGCGTCGCGCCGGGCGTGTCGTCGGTCTACCGCGACGTCGAGCCCGACGAACCGGCGCCCGGCATCATCGGCAAGGTGTTCGACCGTACGATCGGCGCACTGATCGAAGTGCGCAACAGCCTGTCTGCCGGCAGCGTCGCCGAGGCGATCGCGCTGCTGTCGAACGCGTCGCGGATCGAGTTCTACGGCGCCGGCGGCTCGGGTATCGCCGCGCAGGACATCCAGCACAAGTTCTTCCGGCTCGGCGTGCCGAGCGTCGCGTACTCGGATCCGCACACCTTCTCGATGTCGTCGGCGCTGCTCGGGCCGCACGACGTCGTCGTCGCGATCTCGAACACCGGCCGCACGCGCGACATCGTCGACGCCGCACGCTCCGCGCTCGCATGCGGCGCGAAAGTCGTCGCGATCACGCAGAGCCATTCGCCGCTCGCGAAGCTCGCAACCGTGAGCCTCGCGTCGAACGTCGCCGAGGAAACGGACGTGTTCTCGCCGATGACGTCGAGGATGTCGCATCTCGCGATCGGCGACATCCTCGCGGTCGGCGTCGCGCTATCGCGCGGCCCCGCGCTGATGGAACGGGTCGGCCGCGCGAAGGAAGCGATCACGCGCCGCCGGATCGACGACGGCACGAAGGATTGAACCGGCGCCGCGCGAAACGCAACAGCACGTAAACGCACAACGGCGCCCCTCGGGGCGCCGTTGTGCATGCAGCTGCGGCAACGTACCGGCCGGCCGCGCCGTTCAGAACGGCTTGATCACGACCAGCGCGACGGCCACGAGCATGCCGAGCACCGGCAGCTCGTTGAACACGCGATACCACTTGTCGGTGCGGCGGTTCTCGCCGCGCTCGAACACGCGCAGCAGGTGCCCGCAGTACGCGTGGTAGATGATGAGCAGCAGCACGACCGTCACCTTCGCGTGAATCCAGCCCTGCCCCTGCCCGATGCCGATCACGAGCCAGAGCCACAGCCCGCAGGCGAGCGCCGGCACCGCGATCATCGTCATGAAGCGGAACAGCTTGCGTGCCATCAGCAGCAGGCGCCGTACCGCGGCCGGATCGGTCTCCATGGCCAGGTTCACGTAGATGCGCGGCAGGTAGAAGAGCCCCGCGAACCACGCGGCGATCAGAACGATATGGAACGTCTTGACCCAGAGCATTGCCATCGATTGTGCGCCTCGCGGTTGACTTACTGACGGCCTTCGCCGTGCCCGAGCACGACGTACTTCAGCGACGTCAGCCCTTCCAGGCCGACGGGGCCGCGTGCGTGCAGCTTGTCGTTCGAGATGCCGATTTCCGCGCCGAGGCCGAATTCGAAACCGTCCGCGAAGCGCGTCGACGCGTTGACCATCACGCTCGCCGAATCGACTTCGCGCAGGAAACGCATCGCGCGGTCGTGATCCTCGGTGACGATCGCATCGGTGTGATGCGAGCCGTAATGGTTGATGTGCTCGATCGCGGCGTCGAGGCCGTCGACGACCTTGATCGCGAGCACCGGCGCGAGATATTCGGTGTGCCAGTCTTCCTCGGTCGCGTCGACGAGCGGGCCGACGCCCGCATCGGCGAGGACCGCGCGCGCAGCCGCGTCGACGCGCAGCTCGACCTGCTTGTCGCGATACAGCTTGCCGAGCGGCGGCAGCAGCGCGGCCGCGATGCCGCTCGACACGAGCAGCGTCTCCATCGTGTTGCAGGTGCCGTAGCGATGCGTCTTCGCGTTGTCGCAGACGGTCAGCGCCTTGGCGAGATCGGCGCGATCGTCGACGTACACGTGGCAGATGCCGTCGAGGTGCTTGATCATCGGCACGCGTGCCTCGTTGATTAGGCGCTCGATCAGGCTCTTGCCGCCGCGCGGCACGATCACGTCGACGAATTCGGTCATCGTGATCAGCTTGCCGACCGCCGCGCGATCGGCCGTCGCGACGACCTGCACCGCGTCCTGCGGCAGCCCGGCCGCCTCGAGCCCTTCGCCGATCAGCTTCGCGAGCGCCGCGTTCGATTCGAGCGCTTCGGAGCCGCCGCGCAGGATCGTCGCGTTGCCCGACTTCAGGCACAGCGCGGCCGCGTCGATCGTCACGTTCGGGCGCGATTCGTAGATGATGCCGATCACGCCGAGCGGCACGCGCATCTGGCCGACCTGGATCCCGCTCGGGCGGTACTTGAGGTTGCCGATCTCGCCGATCGGATCGGCCAGCGACGCGACCTGGCGCAGCCCTTCGACCATCGTCTTCAGCGCCTTGTCCGACAGCGTCAGGCGGTCGACGAACGCTGCATCGAGCCCCTTTTCACGGGCGCGGGCGACGTCACGCGCGTTTGCGTCCTTCAGCACCTGCGCGTCGCGTTCGATCGCGCGGGCCACTGCGTCGAGCGCCGCGTTCTTCGCGGCCGTGCTGGCGCGCGCCATCGCGCGGGAAGCGTGCCGGGCGCGACGGCCCAGGTCGGTCATGTACTGATCGATATCCATCGTGTGACTCGAGAAGCGAGCCGCGCGGGGCGGCATGAATTCGTGGGGAAGCGTGGCATGGCCATCGGCGGGACGGCCATCCGGCGAAGCAGCGGCCGGGAGGCCGCGCCAGCAATCAAAACATTGTAAGCGGGTTGCGCAGCGCGCGCTGGAGGCCCTGACGGGACTTAGCGTCGCACACGACCCGCGGTCGGCGGTCGCTCGCCGCGCGCGCCCGCGACCGTCATCGCGAGCTGGAACAGCCCGTCCCACGGATCGGGCGGTGGTTCGTCCTGCGTGCGGCGGCCCGGCGCGACGGCCGTGAGCCCCTTGACCTGCCGGTCGAGCTTCGCGGCGAACGCGAGCGCCTTCTCGAGCACGCCTTCCGACACGCGGTTCAGCGCGGGGCCGATCAGCCGCTCGCGCGGCCCCCACACGCGGTTCTCGCGCAGCAGCGTCGCCAGCGGCTTGCCGGCCGTCGCGCCGCGCTTGATCCGCAGCAACGTGCGCAATTCCTCGACGACGGCCCACATCACGAGCACGATCGCCTCGCCCTCGCCCTTCAGCCCGTCGATCATCCGCGCGAGCCGCGCGGCGTCGCCGGCGAGCATCGCTTCGTTCAGCTTGAAGACGTCGTAGCGCGCGACGTTCAGCACCGCGTCGTGCACCTGCTCGAACGACAGCGCGCCTTGCGGATACAGCAGCCCGAGCTTCTGGATTTCCTGGTGCGCGGCGAGCAGGTTGCCCTCGACGCGCTCGGCGATGAACTGCAGCGCACGCCGCCCGTCGTCGCCGGGTGCGGCACGCTGGCCCTGCATCGCGAGACGCTGGCCGATCCAGTTCGGCAGTTGCGCGCGGTCGACCGGATCGATCTTCAGCGCGACGCCGCCGTTCTGCAGCGCGGTAAACCACGCGGATTTCTGCGTGGCCGCATCGAGACGCGGCAACGTGACGAGCATCAGCGCGTCGGGGTTGGGCGTGGCCGCGAGCGTCTTCAGCGCATCGGCGCCTTCCTTGCCGGGCTTGCCCGACGGAATGCGCAGCTCGATCAGCTGACGCTCGCCGAACAGCGACATCGCCTGGGTCGCGCCGAGCAGCACGCTCCAGTCGAAGCCGCGCTCGACCGTATGCACCGAACGCTCGGTGAAGCCGGCCGCGCGCGCGGCCGCACGAATGCGGTCGCACGCTTCCTGCGCGAGCAGCGGCTCGTCGCCGAAGACGGTATAGAGCCCGGCCAACCCCTTCGCGAGGTGCGGCTCCAGCGCATCAAGTCGCAATTGCATCGCTACGTGCGCCGTCGATCAGAGCGGCGGCGGCGGCAGCGGCGCGCGCGGCGCCACGCCCGGCACCACGTCCTCCGGCGCCGGCGTCAGCGAGTGGACGATCGCGAGACGCCGCATCAGCTGGTCGACCGCATCGTTCTGCATGTCGCCGTACAGGATGTCGGCTTCCTGCGCCTTCGCGTTCGTGTACTGGTCGCTGTACGTCATCGCGCGGTTCAGCGCGATCGCGCTCGGCGGGATCAGCACGGTGCCGTCCTTGCTCGTCAGCGTGTAGTTCAGCGTATAGAACAGTGCGTATTCCTGCGCCGAGCCGTACTTGTTGAGCGTCAGCGTGTTCTGGCCACGCGACTCCCACATGCGCAGCACGGCGTCGGCGTCGTCCGCCGACTTGACGATCTTCGTGTCGCTGCCGGCCTCGACGAGGCGCACGAGGCGCGCCTCGACGGGCGCCGGCGCGCCGGCCACCAGCAGGTGCTTGAACGCGTAGTCCTGCTGGCCGCGCAACTGGAAGCCGCATGCCGACAGCGCGACCGCGCTGCCGACGAGCATCAAAAACGATCTGCGGATCACCTTCGCTCCTTCTGGGTACGTCCGATGGCCGGCGGCCGTCAGACGACGATGTTCACGAGGCGGCCCGGCACGACGACGATCTTCTTCGCCGGCTTGCCGTCGCTGAACTTCGCGAATGCCTCGTCGGCCACTGCCGCGGCTTCGATCGCCTCGCGGCTCGCGTCCTTCGCGACCTTCAGCGCGCCGCGCACCTTGCCGTTCACCTGCAGCACGAGTTCGATCTCGGCCTGCTCGAGCGCGGCCTCGTCGACCTTCGGCCACGGCGCGTCGAGCAGCGGACCGAATTCGTCCGCATAGCCGAGTGCCTTCCACAGCTCGAACGTGACGTGCGGCACGACCGGGTACAGCACGCGCAGCAGCACGCCGTACGCTTCGCGCAGCACGCCGGGCGTCGCGCCCTTCGCGCCGTCGATCGCGTTCAGCATCTTCATCGTGGCCGACACGACCGTGTTGTACTGCAGGCGCTGGTAGTCGAAATCGGCCTGCTTCAGCACGCTGTAGATCTCGCGGCGCAGCGCCTTGTCGGCTTCGCCGAGCGCGGCTGCATCGAAGCCCGCACGGGCGGCGAGCGCTTCGCGGTTGCCGTAGCCGAAGCTCCACACGCGGCGCAGGAAGCGGCTCGCGCCTTCGACGCCCGAGCCCGACCACTCGAGCTGCTGCTCGGGCGGTGCGGCGAACATCACGAACAGGCGCGCGGTATCGGCGCCGTACAGGTCGATCAGCACCTGCGGATCGACCCCGTTGTTCTTCGACTTCGACATCTTCTCGATGCCGCCGAGCACGACCGGCTCGCCGTCCGCGTTCAGCGTCGCGCCGACCGGGCGGCCCTTGTCGTCGTGCGTGACCGTCACGTCGGCCGGGTTGTACCAGGTCTTCTTGCCCGATGCGTCTTCGCGGTAGAACGTCTCGTTCAGCACCATCCCCTGCGTGAGCAGGTTCTTCGCCGGCTCGCCGAACTTCACGAGGCCGAGGTCGCGCATCACCTTGGTCCAGAAGCGCGAATACAGCAGGTGCAGGATCGCGTGCTCGATGCCGCCGATGTACTGGTCCATCGGCATCCAGTAATCGGTGCGCGCGTCGACCATCGTGTCGGCGTCCGGCGCCGTGTAGCGCGAGAAGTACCACGACGAATCGACGAACGTGTCCATCGTGTCGGTTTCGCGCTTCGCGGCCGCGCCGCACTTCGGGCACGAACAGTTCAGGAACGCTTCCGACTTCGCGAGCGGGTTGCCCGAGCCGTCCGGCACGAGGTCTTCCGGCAGCACGACCGGCAGGTCCTGCTCCGGCACCGGCACGTCGCCGCACGACGGGCAGTGGATGATCGGGATCGGCGTGCCCCAGTAGCGCTGGCGCGATACGCCCCAGTCGCGCAGGCGCCACGTGACCTGCTTGTCGCCGAAGCCGCCGGCGTTCAGGTCGGCCGCGACCGCATCGACCGCTTCCGCGTAGCGCAGGCCGTCGTACTTGCCGCTGTTCACGCAGACCGCGGTTTCCTTGTCGCCGTACCACTCCTGCCATGCGTCGAGCGAGTACGCCTGGCCTTCGGCCGAGATCACCTGCTTGATCGGCAGGCCGTACTTCTTCGCGAACGCGAAATCGCGCTCGTCGTGGCCCGGCACGCCCATCACCGCGCCTTCGCCATAGCTCATCAGCACGTAGTTGCCGATCCACACCTCGACCGGCTCGCCGGTGAGCGGGTGCTTGACCGAGAAGCCCGTCGCGACGCCCTTCTTCTCCATCGTCGCGACGTCGGCTTCGGCGACGCCGCCGCGCTTGCATTCGTCGATGAACGCCTGCAGTTCCGGCTTGCCCTGTGCGAGGCGCGTGGCGAGCGGGTGCTCGGCCGCGATCGCGCAGAACGTGACGCCCATGATCGTGTCGGCGCGCGTCGTGAACACGCGCAGCAGCGCCTGCTCGCCGTCGAGTTCGTACGGGAAGCCGAAGTTCACGCCGAAGCTCTTGCCGATCCAGTTCTGCTGCATGATCTTCACGCGCTCGGGCCAGCCGAGGCCGTCGAGGTCGTTCAGCAGCTCATCGGCGTACTGCGTGATCCGCAGGTAGTACATCGGGATCTCGCGCTTTTCGACGAGCGCGCCCGAGCGCCAGCCGCGGCCGTCGATCACCTGCTCGTTCGCGAGCACGGTCTGGTCGACCGGGTCCCAGTTCACGGTGCCCGTCTTCTTGTACGCGATGCCCTTCTCGAGCATCTTCAGGAACAGCCACTGGTTCCACTTGTAGTAGTCGGGCTTGCACGTCGCGATCTCGCGCGACCAGTCGATCGCGAGGCCCATCGACTGCATCTGGCCCTTCATGTAGTCGATGTTGTCGTAGGTCCACTTCGCGGGCGGCACGCCGTTCGCCATCGCGGCGTTTTCGGCCGGCATCCCGAACGCGTCCCAGCCCATCGGCATCAGCGTGTTGTAGCCGTTCATCCGCAGATAGCGGTACATCACGTCGTTGATCGTGTAGTTCCGCACGTGACCCATGTGCAGCTTGCCGGACGGGTACGGCAGCATCGACACGCAGTAGAACTTCGGCTTCTGCGAATCTTCCTGCGTCTTGTAGGCATCGGCTGCGCGCCAGTCGCCCTGGGCGGCGGCTTCGACGTCGGCGGGTACGTATCTTTCGTGCATGGTGTGGTTCGGGCTAGGCTTTAAGCGGCGCGACGGCTCGCGCGCAGAAGTGGATCGAAAGGCGTGCTTGCCCGGCGCAGGAACAGGCGGGCTGCTTCCGGGCCGGGAAAAACGTCGATTATACCGCCCGCGCCGGCCCGCACGGCCGGTCTCGCGGGCCGGGGCCCGCAACGACGGCGTGTCAGGGTTTCGGCGCGGCGGCGGCCGGGGCGGCAGCGCCGGCCTGCGGCGGCATGTCGGTCACGAAGCCGATCCGCGTGAGGCCCGCGGCCTGCGCGGCGCCCATCACCTGCGCGATCACGTCGTAGCGCGTCGCGCGCGATGCGCGCAGCCGCAGTTCGGGCGGCGTGCCGCCCTCGGCGGCGGCCCGGAAGCGCGCGGGCAGTGCGTCGAGCGCGACGGGCGTGTCGTCCCAGTACAGCTTGCCAGCGTCGTCGATCGACAAGGTGACGGATTGCGGCGTGTCGCGCGCGACGCTGGCCGCGACCTTCGGCAGGTCGAGCCGGATCGCGTGCGTCATCAGCGGCGCGGTGATGATGAAGATGACGAGCAGCACGAGCATCACGTCGATCAGCGGCGTCATGTTGATCTCCGCCATCGGCGCGGACGTCTTGTGGTGCTCGAGCCCGCCGAATGCCATGGTCGCTCCTCCCGGGGCCTTGAGTCAGGCGCCTTCCGCGCACACGAACACGTGCAGGTCGCGCGCGAAACCGTCGAGTTCCTCGGCGAGCTGCCGGACGAGCCGCCCGAGGATGTTGTAGGCCAGCACCGCCGGAATCGCGACGACGAGTCCGAACGCGGTCATGATCAGCGCCTCGCCGACCGGCCCCGCGACGTTCTCGATCTGCGCCTGCCCGCTCGCGGCGATGCTGCCGAGCGCGTGATAGATGCCCCACACGGTGCCGAGCAGCCCGACGAACGGCGCGGTGCTACCGATCGACGCGAGCAGCACCTGGCCGAATTCGAGACGCCGCTGCGAGCGCAGCATCGCGTGGCGCAGCGCACGCAGCACGCGTTCGCCGCGCTCGACGCGCGCGGCCAGCGCGGCCGGGTCGTGGTCGCCAGCGGCGTCGCGCGCGGCTTCGGCGAGCGGCACGAACACGCGCTCGCGATCGGCGCCGGCGAGCGCGGCGATGCCCGCGTCGAGCGACGGCGCGCGCCAGAACGCGGCGAGCGCACGCGGCCCCTGCCGCTTCGCGCGGACCAGGAGCCAGGCTTTCATGAAAAGGAAGCACCAGCTGGCGACGGACATCGCCAGCAGGACATAGGCGACCGCATGCGTGATCGCATCGCCGCTTTCAAGGTAGTGGACAACGCCGGTGGGTATCGCCATCGGAGTTTCCCCGTGGGTCAGCGCAGGCCGAGCACGTCCTGCATGTCGAACAGGCCGGCGCCGCGCGCCGACAGGAAGCGGACCGCGCGCAGCGCGCCCTGCGCGTACGACACGCGGCTGGACGACTTGTGCGTGATCTCGATGCGCTCGCCGACGCCGGCGAACAGCACGGTGTGGTCGCCGACGATGTCGCCGCCGCGCACGGCCGCGAAGCCGATCGACGACGGATCGCGCTCGCCCGTCACGCCGTGGCGGCCGTAGACCGCGCACTCGTCGAGCGAGCGGCCGAGCGCGCCGGCGACGGCTTCGCCCATCATCAGCGCGGTGCCCGACGGCGCATCGACCTTGTGGCGGTGGTGCGCCTCGATGATCTCGATGTCGTAGCCGTGCGAGAAATGCTGCGCCGCGAATTCGAGCAGCTTCAGCGTGACGTTCACGCCGACGCTCATGTTCGCCGCGAACACGATGCCGATCTTGCCCGCAGCAGCCTGCAGCTCGGCCTTCTGCTCGGCGGTGAAGCCGGTCGTGCCGATCACGAGCTTCACGTCGTGGCGCAGCGCGGCCGCGATGTGGGCCATCGTGCCTTCCGGGCGCGTGAAGTCGATCAGATAGTCGGCCTGCGCGAACACGGCGTCGAGGTCGTCGGTCAGCTTGATCCCGGTTTCCTTGCCGAGGAACGCACCGGCGTCCTGGCCGAGGAACGGTGAATCGGCGCGGTCGAGCGCGCCGACGAGCTGCGCGTCGGGTTCGTTGAGAACGGCTTCGATCAGCATCCGGCCCATTCGGCCCGATGCGCCGGCAATCGCAATCTTCATGGCTTTCTACACGACAGGTCTAAAGGCGGGCGGCGCGAGCCGCCCTGGTTCCGCAAGCCGGGCTTACTGCGCCGGCGCGGTGAGCGGCTGGTTCTGCAGGTTGTCGGAGCCTTGCGGGCCGACCGGCGGCGACGCCTCGTTCGACACGTTCGGCTGCGGCGGACGATGGAACTGGAACTGCGGCTGGATCGCCGGCGCGGCGCCCGGCGGCTGGCCGCCCGGCACCGGCGCGCCGCCCGAAGCCTGCGCGGCCGGCGTGAACCGGCGCGACCCCGAACCCTGCCCCGACACCTGGTTGGTCGCGCGGTTCGCCGCGCGGGCAGCCTGTGCGTTCGCATCCTGGTCGACCACTGCGCTGGCCGCCGGGCTGGCGACAGCCTCGGGCGCCGGCGCGTTCGCCGCTTGCGCAGCGCTCGCGGCGGCGGCTTCGGACGCCTTCTTCGCCGCTGCGGCAGCCTTCGCCTTCTTGCCGCCGCGGTCGCCGTCGATGTCGGCCAGCAGGTCGAGCTCGGACGGCAGGTTGTCGGCGCCGCTCCAGCTCGCGAGACGGTCACCCGAGAAAGTCACCACGAGGTCGCGCTGCTGGACGATCGACGTCGAGCCGCGCTTGAAGTAGAAGAGGTAATCCCAGCGATCCGCGTGGAACATGTCCGCGAGCAGCGGAGTGCCGAGCAGCGCGCGGACTTGCTCGCGCGTCATGCCGGCCTGCAACTGCGCGGCTTTCTCCTGCGACACGAAGTTGCCCTGCACGACGGTGATCCGATAGGGCGTGATGCTCTGCGCAATGCGCTGCGTCACGCTGTCGTACGACGAACAACCCGCCAGCGCGACGACGGCGGCGGCAGCGATGATGGCACTCCGCATGCGACTCCTCTGAAAGTGCGAAAGCGATTCTGGGATCATTTCCTTCACCGTGCTGGCCCGCGAACAGGCCGCGCGTGTTTCTGGAACGGCGAAAAGCCGGTAACATTGAAGCCCTGCATTGTACTCTAGGGACGCCTAGCCATGACCAATCCGACGGATCTCAAGAATATCGGGCTAAAGGCCACCCTACCGCGCCTCAAGATTCTCGAGATCTTCCAGCAGAGCCCGGTACGCCACCTGACCGCAGAAGACGTCTACCGCAACCTGCTCAACGAGCAGCTCGACATCGGGCTCGCCACCGTCTACCGCGTGCTCACGCAGTTCGAGCAGGCCGGCCTGCTGTCGCGCAGCAACTTCGAATCCGGCAAGGCCGTGTTCGAGCTGAACGAAGGCTCGCACCACGACCACCTCGTGTGCCTCGATTGCGGCCGCGTCGAGGAATTCTTCGATGCCGAGATCGAAAGCCGCCAGCAGGCGATCGCGAAGGAGCGCGGCTTCCGGCTCCAGGAGCACTCGCTCGCGATGTACGGTTCGTGCACGACCGAGAACTGCCCGCACCGCAAGCACTGATCGCTGATTCGCGCGCGTCACGCACGCAGCACGGCCCGGCCGGCATCTCGCCGCCCGGGCCGTGGTTCTTTTCGGGTCGGGTCGGGTCGCGTCGCGCGGGCCGGCCGCAACGCTTACGAATGCCCTTCGACGCTCGCGCAGGCCGGCTCGAACTCGAGCGCCCAGGCGACCTCGAGCGGGATCTCGTCGCAGTTCGGTTGCGGGCCGCCGCGATCGACGATCACGAAATCGCTGACCGCGTCGAGCGCGAGCAGCGGATGGTGCCAGACGCCCTTCGCATAGTTCACGCCCTGCCAGCCCTCGGCGAGGAAAGCGCGCATCGCGTCGGGCCGGAAGTCACCGGCCGGCGCGACGACGATCGCATAGCGCGACACGGCCGCGAGCGGGATGAACGCCTGGCTGCCGTGCGGATGGCGCTCCATCAACGTGACCGCGACCGGCAGCGCGCGCGGCTGCGCGCGAAACACGCTGACGAGCGGCCGGCCGCCGTCCGCGCACACGTCGATCGTCGCGAGATCGTGAAAGCGCTCGGTCGTGCCGCCGTTGATCGGGAAGTGCCGCGCGCCTTCGAGCGCGATCACGTCGCCGAACGGCGCGAACGCCTCGCGGGTCAGGCGCTCGACGCGCAGGATGCGGGATCCGGTCATGACGTCGCCCTCCTTCAGGCCGGCTCGCCCCACAGACGCAGGCGCGACACGCCGCCGTCCGGGAAGATGTTGAAGCGCACGTGCGTGACCGGGCCGAGCGCGGCGAGCTGATCGAACGTGTGCACGTGATCCATCTGCAGCTTCTGTTCGCCGAGCAATTCGGCCCAGAACATCGCCTGCGTGACGAGCGAATCGTCGGTGCCGCCCGTGACGTGCGCGGCCTGCAGCGAGCAGCGGTCGGGGAAGTTGCCTTTGAAGAACGCCGTGTCGACCTCGACGCGCCGGATGATGCCCGGCCGCGCGAGCGCGACGATCGCCCAGTCGTTGCCGGGCTCGCGGCGCCGCCGCGTTTCCCAGCCGTCGCCCATGTTCGCGCCGCGCCCCGGCATCAGCATCTGCGACGCCGGCCCGAAGTGCTGGTTGTTTGCGGCCACCAGATAACCGCCATTCTCGATCGCCGCGAGATCGACGAGCTCGCCGGCCGGCACGTGACGCCAGTCGCGCTGCGGCTGGCCGTACACGCGCAAGCGCGCGAGGCCGCCGTCCGGATACAGGTTCACGCGCAGGTGCGTGACCGGCCGCGCGTCGTCGACGCTCACGTAATGATGCGAATTGCCCTGCAGCGTCGTCGCGGGGACGATCGTGCGCCATTCGGTGCCGTCGGGCGGCGTGTCGCCGTCGACCGCGCACGCCTCGATCGACGCGGCCGGCGGGAAGTTGCCGGTGAAGTGGCTCGTATCGAGATCGACGCCGTAAATCACACCCGGCCGCGCGAGGCGCACCACGCAGAAATCGTGGCCGGTCGTGCGCTTGCGGCGCGTTTCCCAGCCGTCCATCCATTTGCCGTGGTCGTCGTACTTGCCGGGAATGAACACGGCCGGCTCCGGATTCAGCATGCGCTCCTTCGGCGCGAAGAATTCGTCGCTGGCGAGCAGCGCCTGCGCACCGAGGCGCGGGTCGGCGAGGTTCATGTAACGCCGCGTGAAAGCCGGCGCGTTCGGATCGAGGATGGGGGCTGCCATGTCGTCTCCATTATTTTGAGAAGCGCCGGCGCGTCGGCGCGCCGGTCACGGGAAATTCGTTCGCGGCGGTGCGGCCAGGGGCGCCGCGCCGCGCGAGCGTCGCGCTCAGAGCGCGTGGGCCTGGTCGCCGGCGACCGGTGCGGCGCTGCCCGGCGCGTCGGCCACGTAACGCAGCTCGCGGTCCAGCACGCGTTTCGCACGGGCGCGGTCGATGTCGTTTTCCCACACCGCGACGACGACCGTCGCGACGCAGTTGCCGATCAGGTTGGTCAGCGCGCGGGCGATGCCGACGAACCAGTCGACCGGCAGGATCAGCACGAGGCCGAGCACGGGAATCGCGGGGATCGCCGACAGCGTCGCCGCGAGGATCACGATCGCCGAACCGGGGATGCCGTGCGCGCCCTTCGACGTGACGAGCGACACGAGCAGCACGACGATCAGGTCATGCGTCGACAGCGGCGTGTTGGTGGCCTGCGCGATGAACAGCACCGCGAGCGTCAGGTAGATCGAGAAGCCGTCGAGGTTGAACGAATAGCCGGTCGGGATCACGAGGCCGACCGTCGAATCCTTGATGCCCATGTATTCGAGCTTGCTCATCACCTGCGGCAGCACCGCGTCCGACGACGCCGTGCCGAGCACGATCGACAGTTCCTCGCGCAGGTAGCGGATCAGCTTGAACACCGAGAAGCCCGCGAGCCGCATCACCGCGCCGAGCACGACCGTGACGAACACGAAGCAGCTCAGGTAGAACACCGCGACGAGGTAGCCGAGCTGCTTGAGCGACGCGACGCCGTACTTGCCGGTCGTGAACGCGATCGCGCCGAGCACGCCGAGCGGCGCGAGCTTGATGATGAAGCCGATGATCCGGAAGAACACGTGCGACAGTTCCTCGATCAGCGAATTGACGCGCTGCGCCTTGTCGCCGAGCAGCGACAGCGCGGAGCCGAACAGCACCGCGAACACGAGGATCTGCAGGATGTCGCCCTTCGCGAACGCGTCGATCGCGGTCTCGGGGATGATCTTCATCAGGTAGCCGGCCGTGTCCTTCAGGCCTTCGGCATTCTTCGCGTACGTCGCGAGCGACGCCGCGTCGAGCGAGCGCAGGTCGATGTTCATCCCGACGCCCGGACGCGTGAGCCATGCGAGGACGAGCCCGATGCCGAGCGCGAGCGTCGTCATCACCTCGAAGTAGACGACGGCCTTCAGGCCGACCCGGCCGACCTTCTTCAGGTCGCCCGCATTGGCCATGCCGCTGACCACGACGCAGAACACGATCGGGCCGATGACCATCTTGATGAGCTTCAGGAAGCCGTCGCCGAGCGGCCGCAGCGACTCGGCGAAGTGCGGGAAGAACGCGCCTAGCGCGACCCCCAGGATCAATGCGACGACTACCCGGCCAAACAGCGAATTGAGGAATTTCGACACGGCGCTCTCCCGATCCAACGGTTGCAGTTTCGTCTGTTCATACTGGTAAGACCAGTGATGTTATGGTGGATAGTAGGAAGCCGATATAGTGACGTCAAGGACGGACAAAATAGGGATTTCCCGCCCCTCCCCGCCCGGTCTCGGCGCACTTGGAAAGGGGCGGATCGTGGCTTTCCCGTAGGACGGTCGTGCACCGCCTGCGTGCGGATTACAATGCCGGTCAGACCGGCCATCGTTCACATCATGAAAAACGTTCCGCATACCGTGACCGACGCCGCCATCGCGACGATCCGCGAACGGATCGAGGCAGGCGTTTATCCGGTCGGCAGCCTGCTGCCGGCCCAACGCCAGCTCTCCGAGGAGCTGGAGATCAGCCGCGCGTCGCTGCGCGAGGCGCTGTCGACGCTCGAGGCGCTCGGGATGCTGCGCATCCGGGCAGGCAAGGGCGTCTACGTCGAAAGCGCGCAGGCATCGGCCGCGCACGCGTGGCAGTTCGCCGAACAGTCGTCGCCGCCCGACACGTACCAGATGCGCTATGCGCTCGAAGGATTCGCCGCGCGGATGGCCGCGCACGTCGTCAGCGACGCCGACATCGCATGGTTCGAGGACAACCTCGCCGACCTGCACGTCGCGCTGACCGACAACGCGATCGACGAAGCGTCGCAGCTCGACTTCGACTTCCACATGCGGATCATCCATCTCGCCGGCAACGCGGCGATCGAGTCCATCCTGCGCAGCAGCGCGGACATCATGAAGGAAAGCCAGCGCATGCCGTTCTACCGGCGCGAGCTGCTGCTGTCGACGTGGCACGAGCACCGCGCGATCGTCGATGCACTGATCGCGCGCGACGCGGCCGCCGCGGGCACCGCGATCGAAACGCACATCGCGAACGCCGCGCAGCGCGCGGGCATCTTCTTCCCGACGCCGGGCGCGTAACGCGCCGCCGGCGCCCCAGCCGCGCGGTCGTTCCGGTCACCCTTCCTGCGGATCGCGATACGCGAGCGCGCGCTCGATGAACGCGCGTGCCGCGACGCTGCGGTACGCACCCTTGCGCGTGAGCAGCGCGGCCGTGCGCGTCGGCAGCGGCGGATCGATCTCCAGCGCGCACAGGTCGCCGCTCGCGCGGGCGATCGCGTCGGGCAGTACCGTCGCGAGCCGGCCGCATCGCACGAGCTCCAGCACCGCGCTGATCGTGTTCGTCTCGATCGCAATCTTCGGCCGCGCGCCATGCTCGACGAAATACCGGTCGATGCGCTCGCGCGTCGCGAACGCACGGCTCAGCAGCACCAGCGGCTCGCCGCCGAGCTCGCCCGGCGTCAGCGCGCGGCGGCGCCGCGCGAGACGGTGCGTGCGGCCCGTCACGAGCGCGAGCGGCTCGTCCCATAGCGGCAGCGCATCGATGTCCGGCGCACGCGGCGGCATGAACGCGAAACCCGCGTCGAGCCGGTCGTCGGCGAGCATGGCCTCGATGCGCTCCTGCGGCATCGCGTCGATCGTCAGCGCGACGTTCGGATAATCGGCATGGAAGCCGTCGATCAGCGAGCCGCTCAGGTAGGCCGCGAAGGTCGGCATCATCGCGAGCCGCAGCGCCCCGCTGCCGAGATCGGCGACGTCGTGCAGCGCGCGCTCGCCCGTTTCGAGCTCGTGCAGCGCGGCGCGCGCGTGGCGCGCATAGACCTCGCCGAATTCGGTGAGCCGCACCGCGCGGCCCGAACGGTCGAACAGCTGCACGCCGAGCGTGTCCTCGAGCTGGCGCACCTGCTGCGACAAAGTCGGCTGCGACACGTGCAGCGCGTCGGCCGCGCGCGTGAAACTGCGCTCCTCGGCGACGGCCAGGAAATAGCGTATGTGGCGGAGAAGCATCGCGGCCAATGTATTGGTTTCACCAATGGATACCATAACGATCCAGTCTTGGACGCTATGGGACGATTCCCGCATCATACGCACATCCGCTCCCGTGCCTCGCCTGTCACCGCACCGAAGCGGCCCGCACGGGCCCGCCGCACGACGATCCGCCGCCCGCCCGATCGGGGCCCGGCCGCGTTTCGCCCGGCGCGCATCGGTTCACCGCCGATCCGTTGACGCCGGCCCCGATTTCCATCACCTCGCGCAGCCGACGGTCCCGTGCCGCCGGCCGGTGCCGCTGTTTTTTCGCGACCATGGAACCGCATCAAGACAACCATCCTCCCCTGACCCGCGGCATGACGCTGCTGTTCGCCTGCGCGTGCGGCATCGTCATCGGCAACATCTACTACGCGCAGCCGCTGCTCGCCGCGATCGCGCACAGCTTCGGCCGCGCGCCGACCGAACTCGGCTATCTCGTCACGCTGACGCAGCTCGGCTATGCGGCGAGCCTGCTGCTGATCGTCCCGCTCGGCGACGCGGTCAACCGCCATACGCTGATCGTGCGGCTGCTGATGCTCAACGTCGTCGCGCTGGCCGCGGTCACGTTCAGCACGAACTTCACGATGTTCGTCGTCGCGAACGTCGCGGTCGGCTTCGTCACCTGCTCGACGCAGCTGCTCGTGCCGTTCGCGGCATCGCTTGCCGACGCGCGCTCGCGCGGCCGCGCGGTCGGCACCGTGATGAGCGGCCTGTTGCTCGGCATCCTGCTCGCGCGCGTCGCGGCCGGCGCGATCGCCGACTGGTTCGGCTGGCGCGCGGTGTACGGCGTCGCCGCGGTGATGGTGCTCGCGCTGACCGGCGTGCTCGCCGCGAAGCTGCCGAAGGATCGCCGCGACACGCGCCTCGACTATGCGGCCCTGATGAAGTCGCTCGTCGCGCTGGTGCGCGCACAACCGCTGATCGCGCTGCGCTCGACCTACGGCGCGCTCGTGTTCGCGTGCTTCAGCCTGCTGTGGACGGGCCTCACGTTCCTGCTGAGCCAGCCGCCGTACAGCTATTCCGAAGGCCGGATCGGCCTGTTCGGCGTCGTCGGCGCGGTGGGCGCGCTCGCGGCGACGTCGGCCGGCCGGCTCGTCGATCGCGGCCACGGCAATGCCGCGACGGGATTGTTCGCGGCGGCCGTGCTCGCGTCGTTCGCGCTGATCGCGACCGGCTCGCACTCGCTCGCGGCGCTGATCGCCGGCATCCTGCTGCTCGACATCGGCGTGCAGGGCACGCACATCTCGAACCAGAGCGTGATCTACGCGCTGGCCGGCAACGCGCGCAGCCGCGTGACGACGATCTACCTGACGAGCTACTTCATCGGCGGCGCGTTCGGGTCGTTCGCGGCGAGCGTCGCGTACCGCATCGACAGCTGGCGCGGCGTATGCATTGCCGGCGCGGCGCTGTCGGGCGTGCTGCTCGCGCTGTGGCTCGCCTCGCAGCGCGCCGGCACGCGGCAGGTCACACAGTAATGCGGCCGTCCGCTTCCGCCGCCTGACGAACAAAGGCACGCCGCGCGAATCGCGGGCGTGCCTGTTTGACGACGTCGATACCGTGCGTGACGCGCCAGCGCCGGCCGCTCACGCGGCCGCGTCCGCGAAATCGATCAGCACCTTCATCGCGCGCTGCCGGTCGCCGGCCAGTTCGAACGCGAGGTTCGCGTCGCGCATCGGGAACACGCGCGTGACGGCCGGCCGCAGGTCGACGCGCCCCGCATTGATCAGCTGCACCGCGAGCGCGAATTCCGCGTGGAAGCGGAACGATCCGCAGATCGACAGCTCCTTCGCGACCACGACGTTCTGCGGCAGGCTGACGTCGCCGCCGAGCCCCAGCTGCACGACGACGCCGCGCGGCCGCATCACGTCCAGCCCGTCGCGCAACGCGCGCGCATTGCCCGAACACTCGATCATCACGTCGAACGTGCCCTTGTCGGCGGCGTAGCGCTCGACCCAGCCGGCATCGGCCGCCGCATTGATCGTGCGGTCCGCGCCGAGCGCGCTCGCCACCGCGAGCGGCGCCTCGACGACATCCGTCGCGACGATCTCCGTCGCACCGTGCACGCGCGCCGCCGCGACCGCGAGCACGCCGATCGGCCCGCAGCCCGACACGAGCACGCGCTTGCCGATCAGCGGGCCCGCGCGCGACACCGCATGCAGCCCGACCGCGAACGGCTCGGCGAGCGCCGCGAGCGACAGCGGCACGTGGTCGGCAACCTTCACGCACTGCACCGCGTCGCACACGAGCGCGTTGCGGAACGCGCCCTGCACGTGCGGCATCCGCATCGCGCTGCCGTAGAAGCGCATGTCGAGACACTGGTTCGGCAGCCCTTCGAGGCAGTAGCGGCACGCGCCGCACGGCCGGCTCGGGTTGACCGCGACGCGGTCGCCGACTTTCACCGACGTGACGTCCGGCGCGACTTCCGCGACCGTGCCGGCCACCTCGTGGCCGAGCACCATCGGCTGCTGCAGCCGGATCGCGCCGAAGCCGCCATGCCGGAAGTAATGCAGGTCGGAGCCGCAGATGCCGCCCATCGCGACGTCGACGCGCACCTGGCCCGGGCCGATCTCGCCCGCGTCCTGCTCCTCGACCCGCAGGTCGTTCGGCCCGTGGATCACCACACACATGCAACGCATACGCATGACACGCTCCTTGTCAGACGGCACTGGTCAGCCCGCCGTCCACGAACAGCGTCTGGCCGTTCACGAAATCGGACGCGGCCGACGCGAGGAAGATCGCCGCGCCGCACAGCTCGTCGACACGCCCCCAGCGGCCGGCCGGCGTGCGCTTGCACAGCCAGTCCGAGAACGCCGCGTCGTCGACCAGCGCGCGATTCAGTTCGGTTTCGAAGTAGCCGGGCGCGAGGCCGTTCGCCTGGATGCCGTGGCGTGCCCAGTCGGCGCACATCCCTTTCGTCAGCATCCGCACCGCGCCCTTGGTCGCCGCATACGGCGCGATCGTCGGCCGCGCGAGTTCGCTCTGCACCGAACAGATGTTGATGATCTTCCCGTGGCCGCGCGCGATCATGTGCCGTGCGACGGCCTGCGCGACGTTGAACACGCCGTCGAGGTTCACGCGCATCAGCGCATGCCAGTCGTCCGGTTCGAATGTGTCGAGCGGCGCGCGGCGCTGGATGCCGGCGTTGTTCACGAGGATGTCGATCGCGCCGACGCGCGCCTCGAAATCGTCGATCGCCGCGCGTACCTGCCCGTGCTCGGCCACGTCGAACACCGCATGGTCGGCCGCGAAGCCTTCGTCGCGGAACTGGCGCGCGAGCGTCGCGGCCTTCTCCTCATTGCGATCGTTGATGACGATCGCGGCGCCGGCTTCCGCGAGCCCGCGGGCGAGCGTCAGCCCGATCCCGCGTCCGGAGCCGGTAATCAGTGCGCGGCGGCCGTCGAGGCGGAACCGGTCAAGCGCATGGGTCATGGATGTCTCCTCGTGCCAGTCGAGCCGGCGGCCCATCGCGGCCGGTCTCGCGTCGACGCTATCTTGCGCCGCCGGACGGAACCCGTGCCAATGGTCTTTTTTGATCCGGTTATCATGAAATCTGATTACCGCCTTCCCGAGCCTGCCGCCCATGGAACTCAAGCAATTGCGCGCCTTCGTCACGCTCGCGGAAGAGCTGCATTTCGGGCGCGCCGCTCAGCGCCTGTTCATCGTGCAGCCCGCGCTGAGCATGCAGATCAAGGCACTCGAGGAAGAACTGGGCGCGCGCCTGTTCGAGCGCGACCGGCACAAGGTCGAACTGAGCGACACGGGGCGCGTGTTCCTGCCCGAGGCGCGCGCCACACTGCAGCAGGCCGCGCGCGCGGAGCAGCTGGCGCGGCTGTCGAGCCGCGGCGAAATCGGCACGCTGCGGATCGCGTTCGTGTCGTCGGTGCTGCCCGCGCTGCTGCCGGCCGTGCTGCGCACGATGCGCGAGCGCTATCCGCTGATCGCGCTCGAACTGAAGGACATGCCGACGCCCGACCAGATCGCCGCGCTGCGCGACCGGCGGATCGATTTCGGGATGATCCGGCTGCCGGCCGCGTATGCGGGCATCGACACGCGCGTGGTGCTCGAGGAAGGATTCGTCGTCGCGCTGCCGCTCGGCCATCCGCTGGCCGCGCACGATGCGATCTCGCCGGCCGCGCTGCGCGGCCAGCCGGCGTTCGTGCTCGCGCGCCGCTACGCGCCCGGCTTTCACGACGACATGCTGCTCGCGCTGAGCCGCGCGGGCACGACGCTCGAGATTGCACAGGAGTTCGGGGAATTCACGACGATGCTCGCGCTCGTCGCGGCGGGAATGGGGATCGGGCTGATCCCGGCGGAAGCCGCGAGCGCGCTGCCGCCGAACGTGCTCGCGCGGCCGCTCGACCTGGCCGGGCATCGCAGCGGCATCGGCCTCGCGTGGACCGATCTCGACAGCGCGCTGAAGCGGGCGTTCGTCGATGCGATCGAGCAGGTGACGGCGAACGCCGGGCAATAAAAAACCCGGCCGGGAAACCCCGGGCCGGGCTCGTTCGCTGCGCAAGCCGCCTCGCAGCGGCCGCGCAACGTGCGCGATTACTTCGCGTTCGCGAATGCGACTGCCGTATCCAGCATGCGGTTCGAGAAACCCCACTCGTTGTCGTACCAGCTCGACACCTTGACGAGGCGGCCCGACACCTTGGTCAGCGTCGCGTCGAACGTCGACGAAGCCGGGTTGTGGTTGAAGTCGATCGACACCAGCGGTGCTTCGTTGTAGCCGAGGATGCCCTTCAGCGCGCCCTCCGATGCTTCCTTCATGATCGCGTTGACTTCCTCGACCGTCGTATCGCGCTTTGCGATGAACGACAGGTCGACGATCGACACGTTGATCGTCGGGACGCGGATCGCGTAACCGTCGAGCTTGCCGTTCAGTTCCGGCAGCACGAGGCCGACGGCCGAAGCCGCGCCCGTCTTCGTCGGGATCTGGCTGTGCGTGGCCGAGCGCGCGCGGCGCAGGTCTTCGTGATAAACGTCCGTCAGCACCTGGTCGTTCGTGTACGCGTGGATCGTCGTCATCAGGCCGGTTTCGAGGCCGATCTTGTCGTTCAGCGGCTTGACGAGCGGCGCGAGGCAGTTCGTCGTGCACGATGCGTTCGAGATGACCGTGTGCTCGGCCTTCAGCACGTTGTGGTTCACGCCGTAGACGATCGTCGCGTCGACGTCCTTGCCGCCCGGCGCCGAGATGATCACCTTCTTCGCGCCGCCCTTCAGGTGCGCGCTCGCCTTTTCCTTCGTCGTGAAGAAGCCCGTGCATTCCATCACGACGTCGACGCCCAGCTCGCCCCACGGCAGTTCGGCCGGGTTGCGGTTCGCCAGCACGCGGATCTTGTCGCCGTTCACGACGAGGTAGTCGCCGTCGACCGACACTTCGCCCGGGAACTTGCCGTGCGCGGTGTCGTACTGGGTCAGGTGCGCGTTGGTCTTCGCATCACCCAGGTCGTTGATCGCGACGATCTCGAGATCGTGCTTCTTGCCGTTTTCATAAAACGCGCGCAGCGTGTTGCGGCCGATACGGCCGTAGCCGTTGATTGCGACGCGAATCGTCATGGTCTATCTCCTGATGGCTGAAAAAATTCGTTTCGTGCAGCTTCACGGTGCGACGCGCGCGAGGGGCGGCGCGCGTCGCTTATGGTCTTAGGCCAGTACGGCCTTCGCGGTCTCGACGACGTGTTCGACGGTGAAGCCGAAGTACTTGAACAGCACGCCGGCCGGCGCCGATTCGCCGAACGTGTCGATCCCGACGACGCCGCCTTCGAGGCCGACGTACTTGTGCCAGAAGCTCGTCACGCCCGCTTCGATCGCGACGCGGCGCACGCCGTGCGGCAGCACGCGTTCGCGGTATTCGGCGTCCTGGCGGTCGAACACGTTGGTCGACGGCATCGACACGACGCGCGCCGCGATGCCCTGCTGCGCGAGAGGCTCGACGGCCTTCATCGCGAGTTCGACTTCCGAGCCCGTCGCGATCAGGATGATCTTGCGCGCGACGATCTCTTCGTCCCAGTCCTTCAGCACGTAGCCGCCCTTCGCGATGTTCGCGATCTGCGCGTCGGTACGCGGGTTGAACGCGAGGTTCTGGCGGCTGAAGATCAGGCTCGACGGACGATCCGCGGCGACCGCGTGCGTCCACGCGACGGCCGTCTCGACCGTGTCGGCCGGACGCCACACGTCGTGGTTCGGGATCAGGCGCAGGCTCGACACGTGCTCGATCGACTGGTGCGTCGGGCCGTCTTCGCCGAGGCCGATCGAATCGTGCGTGAACACGAAGATCGACGGCACCTTCATCAGCGCGGCGACGCGCAGCGCGTTGCGGCTGTAGTCGGAGAACGTCAGGAACGTGCCGCCGAACGGCTTGTGGCCGCCGTGCAGCGCGAGGCCGTTGATCGCGGCGCTCATGCCGAATTCGCGCACGCCGTAGTTGATGTGGTTGCCCAGCGCGACGCCCGGGCCTTCGGGATTCGCGCGGACCGCCTTCGACGCCTTCCAGTTGGTCAGGTTCGAGCCGGTCAGGTCGGCCGAGCCGCCGAGCAGTTCGGGCAGCGCGGCAGCCAGGCCTTCGATCGCCTGCTGCGACGCCTTGCGGGTCGCCACCGTCTCGCCGCGCTCGTTCGCGCCGGCGATGATCGCTGCCGCCTTCTCGGCCCAGTCGGCCGGCAGCTGGTTGGCCATCCGGCGCTCGAATTCGGCGGCTTCTGCCGGGAACTTGGCGCGATAAGCAGCGAACGTCGCGTCCCATTCGGTTTCAGCGCGCTTGCCGGCTTCCTTCGCGTCCCATGCCGCGTAGACTTCCTGCGGAATCACGAACGGCTCCCACTTCCAGCCGAGCGCTTCGCGCGTCTTCGCGATTTCTTCCGCGCCGAGCGCCGCGCCGTGCACGTCGTGGCCGCCCGCTTTGGTTGCCGCGCCCTGGCCGATCACCGTCTTGCAGCAGATCAGCGTCGGCTTGTCCGACAGCTTCGCCTTCGCGATGGCCGCGTCGACCGCGTCGACGTCATGGCCGTTCACGTTCGGGATCACGTTCCAGCCGTATGCTTCGAAGCGCTTCGGCGTGTCGTCGTGGAACCAGTTCACGACGTCGCCGTCGATCGAGATGCCGTTGTCGTCGTACAGCGCGATCAGCTTGTTCAGCTTCAGCGTGCCCGCGAGCGAGCAGGCTTCGTGCGAGATGCCTTCCATCAGGCAGCCGTCGCCGAGGAACACGTACGTGTGGTGATCGACGATCTTCGCGCCGTCGCGGTTGAACTCGTCGGCCATCAGCGCTTCGCCGAGCGCCATGCCGACCGCGTTCGCGAGGCCCTGGCCGAGCGGGCCGGTGGTCGTCTCGACGCCCGGCGTGATCCCGTATTCCGGGTGGCCCGGCGTCTTCGAATGCAGCTGGCGGAAGTTCTTCAGCTCTTCGATCGGCAGGTCGTAGCCGGTCAGGTGCAGCAGCGAGTACAGCAGCATCGAGCCATGGCCGTTCGACAGCACGAAGCGGTCACGGTCGGCCCAGTGCGGGTTCGTCGGGTTGTGCTTCAGGTGGCGCGACCAGAGCGCGACGCCGATTTCGGCCATGCCCATCGGCATGCCGGGGTGGCCGGAGTTCGCTTGCTGGACGGCGTCCATCGCGAGCGCACGGATCGCGTTGGCCATCAGGGTGGTGGAGGCGGGAGACGAAGTCGTCATGTCGAGTCCGGAGAACGAGTCGAGGAAACGGGGGCACGGCGGCATCCGGAAGCTCGAGCGTCAATCGTTCCCGGCGCGCGGTGCGGCGCCTGACGGACGCGAAGCGGACGGAGCCTACGGACGGGGCTGCAAAGCTCGTCATTTTAACAGATGGGCTGACATTTCCCTTGTCCGCGCGTAGTGTTCCGGCACGGTTTTCCGTCAAAGCGCCGGCCTCCTATAATTCAGACGTCGGAACTGCCTGCCCCCGAGTGGCCCCGCCCGTGAGCACCACGCTTCTCTTTCACCCTACGCCCCACGCCACCTACGGCTTCCCGAATGCCCGGCGGCTCGCGCACGTCGCGTCCCCGCACCAGCAGATCGAAGTCTGGGAAACGCCGCAGCTCGGCCGCCTGTTCACGCTGGACGGCCGGCCGATGACGTCGGTCGGCGACGAGTACGTCTATCACGAGTGCATGACGCACCCGGCCGCGCTCGCGCACCCGTCGCCGAGGAAGGCGCTCGTGCTCGGCGGCGGCGACGGCGGTGCGGCGCGCCAGTTGCTCAAGCACGCGTGCCTCGAGCGGATCGTGATCGCGGAGCTCGACGACGAAGTGATCGGGATGGCGCGCCGCTATCTCGACGACGTGCACCAGGGCGCGCTCGACGACCCGCGCGTCGAGGTCGTGATCGGCGACGCCGCGCATTTCGTCGAATCGACCGTCGAGCATTTCGATCTCGTCGTGTTCGACCTCACGCCGCCCGACTCGCCGGCGGCCGGCCTCTATACGCGCGCGTTCTACGCGCGGCTCAAGCGCATTCTCACGCCGTGCGGCGCGATCTCGATACATCTCGGCTCGCCGGTGTTCCACGCCGCGCGCATCGCCGCGCTGCTCGACGACCTGCGCGCGAGCTTCGCGGTCGTCGATCCGCTGTCCGCGCACGTGCCGCTGTACGGTTCGCAGTGGCTGATGGCGATCGCGAGCGACACGCTCGACGCGGCCGCGCTGTTCGCGCACGACATCGACGAACGGCTCGCGGCCCGTCGCGTCCACGGCCTGCGCTACTACGATGCGCGGCTGCATGCGTCCCTCTTTGCCCTGCCGCGCGCGCTGCGCGATACACTGGGCGTTCGCCGCTGAGCGTCCGGTCGGCCGCATCGCTCCGTTGTTCCGTCGAGGTCCGGCATGGTTCGCCGTACGAAACACGGAACCGGAACGACCCGGACGCCGCGCCACCCTGGTCCCACAGGAGATTTTCATGACCGATCCACGTCCGGCCAACGTGCCTTGGTTGACGCCCTACCTGGCCGTACGCAACGCGCGCGCGGCCATCGATTTCTTCAAGGCCGCCTTCGGCTTCGCGCTGCGCGACGTGCACGACGAGGACGGCGCGATCATGCACGTCGAGATGAGCTACCGCGGCCAGCTGATCGTGATGTTCGCGCCCGAAGGCGCATTCGGCTCGACCGCGCTCACGCCGAAAAGCGCGAACTCGACCGCACCGCAATCGTTCTACCTGTATGTCGACGACGTCGACGCCACCTGGCAGCGCGCACTCGACGCAGGCGCGAAATCGCTGAGCGCGCCGCAGGACCAGTTCTGGGGCGACCGCTTCGCGCAGATCGAGGATCTCGACGGCTACCGATGGGCGCTTGGACGCCGTCTCGACGCATGACCGACACCGCAACACGCATGAACGAAGCCACCACCACCGCGGCCGTGCCGCGCTTTTTCGTCGACGCCGCATTGCGCGCCGACGCCACGCTCGCACTACCGGCCGATGTCGCGCGCCACGCCCAGGTGCTGCGCCTGCAGCCCGGCGACGTCCTCGCGCTGTTCGACGGCAGCGGCGGCCAGTACCGCGCACGGCTCGCCGAGATCGACAAGCGCAGCGCGATCGTGCAGATCGAGGCATTCGAGGCGGCCGAAGCCGAGCCGCCCTACCGCGTGACGCTCGCGCAAGGGATCGCCGGCGGCGACAAGATGGACTGGGTGATCGAGAAGGCCGTCGAGCTCGGCGTCGCGGCGGTCGTGCCACTGTCGACCGCGCGCGGCGTCGTGAAGCTGTCCGGCGAACGCGCGGACAAACGCGTCGCGCACTGGCGCGGCGTCGTGCGTGCGTCGTGCGAACAGTGCGGGCGCAACCGTGTACCCGACGTCGCGCCGGTCGCCGGCTTCCACGCGTGGCTCGATACGTTGCCGGCCGCGCCGGCCGACGGCGAGCTGCGGCTGCTGCTGTCGCCGCGCGCGAGCATCCCGTTCGCGTCGCTGCCCGACGCGCCGCCCGCGGCCACCGTCACGCTGCTGATCGGCCCCGAAGGCGGGCTGTCGCCCGACGAAGAAGGCGCGGCGCGCGCCCGCGGGTTCACCGCGCTGTCGCTCGGGCCGCGCGTGCTGCGCACCGAGACGGCCGGCGCGGCCGTGCTCGCGGCGCTGGCAGCGCGCTGGGGCGGGTGGTGATGGGCAGGATGTGCCGCCGCGACGCAGTGCGGCCCCTCCCGGCTCGCACGGTAACGCTGACGCCGCGATTGGTCGCGCGTTACTTGTCGCTCGACGAGCCGTGCGGCATCGAATCGGACAACGCGTCGACCACCGGCGTCAGCACGTCTCCGGGGCTACCGGTCGTCCAGCCGCCGTCCTCCAGGCTGTAGATATCGATCTTGCCTGTCACCGGGTGCGTCACCGGTGCGTCGTCCAGCACCTGCGCAATGCCCGAGAAGATCGTCTTGAGCGACGCAATGCGTGCCGCCTCGCTCTTCAGGCGCCGATTCGGCCCCAGCTTCGCCTCCAGCGCCTTCGCGCCCGGCCCCGCATCCGCCACGCGGCACGCGAATTCGACGGTCGCGATCGTCTTGCCGTCGATGGCCGAGTTCGGTCGCTGTGACGACCCGGTCGTCTTGCATTCCGAGCGATTGAGCGCGCGCTGATAGGCAGCGGCCATGCTCTCGACCGACGGACGCAACGCGGCACTCGCCTTCGGCGGCATCGGCGCCAGGATCCCGTCGGCCATGTCCTTGCGCATCGACTCGCCCATCGTCGACAACACGCCGATGTCGAGCGCGTCCTTGCCGCTGTAACTCGCGCGTACCGCGTCGTTGAATTCGCGGGCTTTCGACACGTCGCCGTTGACGAGTGCGCCGATGTAAAGGTCGACGGTCTGCTCGGGCGTCAGCGGCGCGGCATGCGCGGCGCCGGCCGCGACCAGCAGGGGCAGTACGACGGCGCGTGCGGAACGGGAAATATTCATGGGAAGACAGCCCTCTCTCGATGGTTTGTTGTATGCACCCGTTGCGGCGGCTGCCGCAGCCGGGCCGACCGGGATTGTCTCGAAAAATGGCGCCGGATGAAAGGTCGATGTCAGACAACGACGCGCCGTGCCGGCCCATACGCATCGCGCAGGCGCAAAAAAGCCCGCTCGAGGCGGGCTTCTTGCCTGATCGACCGCGGGCCGATGCGTGCTTACGCGAACGAGTAGAACACGCGGAACGCGACCTTGCGCTCGGCCCAGAACTCGGCCGCCTCGCGGAACACGTCGAGCAGCGTCTCGCGCCCTTCCTTGTCGAATTTCTGCGCGATCGGCAGCCCTTCGAGGACGATCACGAAACCGGGCTGCGCACCGGCCTTCGCGACGAGGTCGGTCAGGCAGTCGTACAGCGCGTCGTAGTTCTTCCCGAAATGCTTCGGGAACAGGAACGACGTCGCGATCGTTTCCATCACTTCCTGCTTCGACTGCGCGGCGCCGCAATACGCGAACAGAAAGTGCTGGCCGAGCCGGCTGGCTTCGTCGGCGAGATCCTGCACGCGGAACGCGCGGATCGACTGCACGAGATTGGGTCGCACGGTCGTGAAAAGGCTCATAGGCTCCTCGTTCGATGAAAGCCCGGGCTCGGCTTCCTGTTGCTCCGGCGTGCCGCCAGCCTGCGCCGCCGCGTGCAGCTGGATCACGCGCTGAAACAGATTGCCGTCGCCGGCCGCGAACAGTTCCGCCGCCGCCGTATCGTGCGCGTAGATGGAGTCGCTCATGCCATTCGTCCCGAAGTCATTCAACAATACGTTTAAAACTGTTGTAGTGGTCGCCCGTGTAATAACAGTTGTCGATCCGGCGCAAGGGCCCGCCACAGACGATCCGGCGCGCGCCGCGATTGCGGGCACGCGGCGTCGGCACCGTGTATTCATGGTAGTAGCCGCGCTTCGCCTTCGGCAGGATCCGCTCGCGGTTGCCGAACACGACGCCGTCTTTCTCGTACGGATAGGGGCCGCCCGCGCCGATCAGGCCCAGCGTGGTCACGGCCTCGCGCGGAAGACTGGCAGCCGGAATCGTGTCGAGCCCGCTGGCGGCCACGTCGGCCGGAACGGCCTCCCGTGCGTAAGCGGCGGAAACCAGACTACCCGCCGGCGTGCCGACGATACCCATCGCGAACATCGCGAAGACGGACGCGAGCGCGCCGTTGCGGAGCCACTTGCGTGCCATGAACCAGGGTTCCCGCTGTTAAATCAAGTAGTTGACGACCAACAAAGGCGTTAGCGTAGCGTTATTGGCCGCGCGAATCAATGTCCGTTTGGGAATCGAAAGCGTCGTGATACCCGGAATCGCGCATTTCTTACCGAAATTACACTACATTTATCTTACATAGGATAAAATCCGGACGGCATCTCGCCAATGGCAGGAACTGCCTCCCTGCCTCGCTCGCTGTCTGGGGTGGAGAGATGCTGCTTGTTGCTTGCGGGAAGCGCGTGTGCGCCCTGCCCGGCGGCGTGCCCATTGCGGGCACGCCTCTTTTTGCTTTTGTTTACAATTTTCCCGACGCGCCACGCCGGTTCGACCGGCCTGGCGCGTTCGTTTTGGCTCAGCGCGCGGCGTTCACGTCGGCGACCAGCAGCGCCGCCATGTTGACGATGCGGCGAACGGTCGCCGATTCGGTCAGCACGTGCACCGGCTGAGCAGCGCCCAGCAGGATCGGCCCGATCGCGATGTTGTTGCCAGCGGCCGTCTTCAGCAGGTTGTACGCGATGTTCGCGGCGTCGATGTTCGGCAGGATCAGCAGGTTCGCGTCGCCTTCCAGCGTCGATTCCGGCAGGATTTCCTTGCGCAGCGCCGCGTCGAGCGCGACGTCGCCGTGCATTTCGCCGTCGACCTTCAGTTCCGGTGCGGTTTCCTGCAGGATCGCGAGCGTATCGCGCATCTTCTTCGCCGAAGGTGCATTGCTCGTGCCGAAATTCGAATGCGACAGCAGCGCGACCTTCGGCTCGATGCCGAAGCGGCGCACTTCTTCCGCGGCCATGATCGTGATCTCGGCCAGCTGCTCCGGGGTCGGATCGACGTTCACGTGCGTGTCGACGAGGAAAATCTGGCGGCCCGGCAGCACGAGGCCGTTCATCGCCGCGTACACGCTGCAACCCGGGCGCTTGCCGATCACCTGGTCGATGAAGTGCAGGTGGCGGTGCGTGGTGCTGATCGTGCCGCAGATCATCCCGTCCGCTTCGCCCTTCTTCACCAGCATCGAGCCGATCAGCGTCGTGCGGCGACGCATTTCGACGCGCGCGAGCTGCTCGCTGATGCCCTTGCGCGCCATCATCTTGTGGTACGTCTGCCAGAAGTCGCGGTAGCGCTCGTCGTGCTCGGTGTTGACGACCGTGAAATCGGTGCCCGGCGTGAGGCGCAGGCCATAGCGCTGGATACGGTGCTCGATCACCGACGGGCGGCCGATCAGGATCGGCTTGGCCAGCTTCTCGTCGACGATGATCTGAACGGCGCGCAACACGCGCTCTTCTTCGCCTTCCGCGAACACAACGCGCTTCTTCTCTTCCGGCGCCGCGCGCGCGATCTGGAAGATCGGCTTCATCGTCGTGCCGCTGTGATACACGAACTGCTGCAGGTGGACGCGGTACGCCTCCATGTCCTCGATCGGGCGCGTCGCGACGCCGCCGTCCATCGCGGCCTGCGCGACGGCCGGCGCGATCTTCACGATCAGGCGCGGATCGAACGGCTTCGGGATCAGGTATTCGGGCCCGAACGACAGGTCCTGGATGCCGTACGCGGTCGCGACGATGTCGCTCTGCTCGTGCTGCGCGAGTTCGGCGATCGCGTTGACGGCCGCGATCTCCATTTCACGCGTGATCGTCGTCGCGCCGACGTCGAGCGCGCCGCGGAAGATGAACGGGAAGCACAGGACGTTGTTGACCTGGTTCGGGTAGTCGGTGCGGCCGGTGGCCAGCACTGCGTCCGGGCGCACTTCGAGCGCGAGTTCCGGCAGGATTTCCGGCGTCGGGTTCGCGAGCGCGAGGATCAGCGGGCGCTCGGCCATGCCCTTCACCATCTCCTGCTTCAGCACGCCCGCGGCCGACAGGCCGAGGAAAATGTCCGCGCCGTCGATCACTTCGGCCAGCGTCCGCGCTTCCGTTTCGCGCGCGAAACGCTCCTTGTCCGGATCCATCAGCTCGGCACGGCCCTTGTAGACCACGCCGGCCAGGTCGGTCACGATGATGTTCTCGATCGGCAGGCCGATGTCGACCAGCAGGTCCAGGCACGCGAGCGCGGCCGCGCCCGCGCCGGAGGCGACGAGCTTGACCTTCTTGATGTCCTTGTTGACGACCTTCAGGCCGTTCGTGACGGCCGCGGCCACGACGATCGCGGTGCCGTGCTGGTCGTCGTGGAACACCGGGATCTTCATCCGCTTGCGCGCTTCGCGCTCGACGATGAAGCAATCCGGCGCCTTGATGTCTTCCAGGTTGATCCCGCCGAAGGTCGGCTCCAGCGCGGCGATCACGTCCACCAGCTTGTGCGGGTCCGATTCGTTCAGCTCGATGTCGAACACGTCGATGCCCGCGAACTTCTTGAACAGCACGGCCTTGCCTTCCATCACCGGCTTCGACGCGAGCGGGCCGATATTGCCGAGGCCGAGCACCGCCGTGCCGTTCGTGACGACGCCGACCAGGTTGCTGCGCGCGGTGAAACGCGCCGCGTTCAGCGGATTCTCGACGATCTCCTCGCACGCGTACGCCACACCCGGCGAGTACGCGAGCGCGAGGTCGCGCTGGTTGATCATCTGCTTGGTCGGGGCGATCGCGATTTTCCCGGGGGTCGGGAATTCGTGATAGTCGAGCGCGGCTTCGCGGAGTTTGGCTTTGGAGGAGGCTTGAGTAGACATGTGTCTCGTGGCGGGCGGATTAGAATAACTGTTCGACGGCATTGTAGCGCCAATCATCGGCCGCCAGACCGGCGATTCGGGTGCAACAGCCGCGACAAAAATGAACCGAACGGTGAAGGAACGCTGCCGCTCGCCTCGTACAATGCCGTTCCTCCAATCGTTCCGGATGACCCGCCGTGCCAGCCGCCCTTTCCGAGTTTTCGCTGATCGAACGCTTCTTCACGCGCCGTGCCGCGCAGGGCGCCCGCGCGTCGACGCTCGGCATTGGCGACGATTGCGCGCTGATCACGCCGCGATCCGGGAAATTGCTGGCCATTTCGACGGACATGCTGGTGGAAGGCCGCCACTTCTTCCCCGATGTCGCACCCGACGCGCTCGGCCACAAGACGCTCGCGGTCAACCTGTCCGACCTCGCGGCGATGGGCGCCGAGCCGCGCGCGTTCACGCTCGCGTGCGCGTTGCCGCGCGCCGACGCGGCGTGGCTCGAGGCCTTCAGCAACGGGCTGTTCGCGCTCGCCGAGCGCTACGGCTGCGAGCTGATCGGCGGCGACACGACGAGCGGGCCGCTGAACCTGTGCGTGACCGTGTTCGGCGAAGTCGCGCCCGACGCGGCGCTGCGGCGCGACGCCGCGCGCGACGGCGACGACGTGTGGGTGTCCGGCGCGCTCGGCGATGCCCGCGCGGGCCTCGGCGTCGCGCGCGGCGAATGGGCGGCCGGCGCGGACGAAGCGGCCGCGTTCCGGCGCGCGCTCGAGCGGCCCGAGCCGCGCGTCGCGCTCGGCCTGGCGCTGGCCGGCGTCGCGCACGCGGCGCTCGACCTGTCCGACGGCCTCGCCGGCGACCTGCAGCACATCCTGACGCGCTCGAACGTGCGCGCCGAGATCGACGCCGACGCGGTGCCGCGTTCGGCCGCGCTCGCGACGCTGCCGCCCGACGTGCAACGCCGCTGCACGCTGGCGGGCGGCGACGACTACGAGCTGTGCTTCACCGCGCCGGCCGCGGCCCGCGCGGCGGTCGAAGCGGCCGGCGCAACGGCCGGTGTGCCGGTCACGCGAATCGGTACAATACGCGCGTTGTCCGCGCCGTCGGCGCAACCCGCGATCGCGTGGCACGACGCCGCCGGCGCGCCCCTCGCTCTCACGTTGCACGGCTTCGACCACTTCCATGCAGACTGACCCAACGCCCGCGCACGCCGCGGCCGAGACCGGCGCCGCGAACCACGCGCCGAAGCGCGCGACCGTGCGCTTCATGCTGTCGCACCCGGCGCACATCGTGTCGCTCGGCTTCGGCAGCGGGCTCGCGCCGATCATGCCCGGCACGTTCGGCTCGCTGTTCGGCTGGCTCAGTTTCGTCGCGCTCAACCGCTATCTGACAGTGCCCGAATGGTGGGCGCTGATCGCCATCGGCTTCGCGGCGGGCACGTGGATTACCGGTTTCACCGCGAAGCAGATGGGCACGTCCGATCCGGGCGCCGTCGTCTGGGACGAAATCGTCGCGATCTGGCTCGTGATGCTGTTCGTCACGCCCGCGACGTTCATCGGCCAGCTGTGGGCGTTCGTCGCGTTCCGCTGCTTCGACATGATCAAGCCGCCGCCGATCCGCTATTTCGACCGCCGCCTGACAGGCGGGCCCGGCATCATGGTCGACGACCTGGTCGCCGCGTTCATGACGCTGCTCGTGATCGCCCTGTGGCGCTCCGTCGTCGGCTGACCGATTTCCCGACTCCCGTTTCCCGACGCGCATGCCAACCGATTCCGTCGTCCATCAGCTTGCGATCCGCGCAGGCAACAAGCTGCGTGACGAGCACCTCACGCTCGCCACCGCCGAATCCTGCACCGGCGGGATGATCGCCACGGCGATCACCGACATTTCCGGCAGCAGCCAGTGGTTCGAACGCGGCTTCGTCACGTATTCGAACCAGGCCAAGATCGAGATGATCGGCGTGCCGCCCGACCTGATCGACAAGCACGGCGCCGTCAGCGAGCCCGTCGCGCGTGCGATGGCCGAAGGCGCGCTGCGCAACAGCCGCGCGCAGGTCGCGCTGTCCGTCACGGGCATCGCGGGCCCGGCCGGCGGCAGCGAGAAGAAGCCGGTCGGCACCGTGTCGTTCGGCTGGAGCAACCGGCTGCATACCGACGTCGAGACGCTCGTGTTCAAGGGCGACCGCGAGCAGATCCGCACGCAGGCGGCCGCGCATGCGCTGCGCGGGCTGCTGAAGCTGCTCGACGAGCGCGAAGGCTGACCGGGCCGGGGCGCGTGGCGCGCCCCAGCCGCTTGCAAGCCTGCAATACGGAAGCGACGGGAAGTTGTCCGCGCGAGTCAATGCGGCGGACGTCGGGGAAGGCAGGTGCGCGGCCCGCGAATGCGGGCGCGGCGAAGCAAGGCCGCCCGGCCGGGCGGCCGGTATGTCAGCGATGCGCGTTGATCGTGTCGCGCGTCTTCTGCGCGGCGAGCGCCGCGGCTTCGGCGAAATCCTCGCCCTTGCTCGCGTACAGGATCGCGCGCGACGAGTTGATCATCATTCCGGTGCCGTCGGCCGTGCGGCCCGCGTTGACGGTCGCCTGCACGTCGCCGCCCTGCGCGCCGATGCCGGGGATCAGGAGCGGCATGTCGCCGACGATCCCGCGCACGATCTCGATTTCCTTCGGGAACGTCGCGCCGACCACGAGGCCGAGCTGGCCGTTCTTCGCGTTCCACTTGTTCGCCGCGAGGTCGGCGACGACTTGGTACAGCGGCCGGCCGTTCGTGTCGAGGAACTGCAGATCCGAGCCGCCCGGGTTCGACGTGCGGCACAGCACGATCACGCCCTTGCCTTCGTGCTCGAAGTACGGCTCGACCGAGTCGTAGCCCATGTACGGGTTCACCGTGACGGCGTCCGCGCGATAGCGCTCGAACGCTTCGCGCGCGTACTGCTCGGCCGTGCTGCCGATATCGCCGCGCTTCGCGTCGAGGATCACGGGCAGGCCCGGATGCTGGAGGTGGATGTGCGCGATCAGGCGCTCGAGCTGGTCTTCCGCGCGATGCGCGGCGAAGTAGGCGATCTGCGGCTTGAACGCGCTCGCGTACGGCGCGGTCGCGTCGACGATCTGCCGGCAGAATTCGAAGATCGCTTCGGGCTGGCCGTCGAACTGCACGGGAAAGCGCGACGGCTCGGGATCGAGGCCGACGCACAGCAGCGAATTCGTGCGCTGCCACGCGGCGCGCAGCGATTCAATGAAAGTAAGCGGGGAAGACATGGCGGATACTCGCGGCAAACCGTTGGTAGACCGCGTATTTTACCCGCGTCGGCGGCGTCCCTCGCGGGTCGCGGCATTACTGCGTGCATCGGTGCGCTCGACGGTGAACGCGAACCGCCGCGTCAGCCGCTCGCCGGGCGCGAGCAGCGTCATCCCGTGCGCGGTTGCGCCGCCCGGCAGGTTCACCGCATTGATCGGATGATCGACCGGCTCGAAGCAGAAGAAATCCTCGCCCGGCGGCGTGTAGAGCACGTACGCGTCGGCGTCCGCCGCAACGGTCAGCGACAGCCCGCGGCGCGGCCAGCTCACCGTCGCGTGGCCGCCCCAGCCGGTGAACGCGTGATTGACGAGCGCGGCCGGCAACGGATACGCGACGCCGAACTGCCAGGCCGGCGGCACGCTCACGTGCCGCACCGGCAGGAAATCGGCGCCCGACAACCACAGCCCGCCGGCCGCCGCGGCCAGCTCGGTCACCGTATCGCGCACCAGGAACGGATGCACGCCGAGCCCGAACGGCAGCCGCGCACGCCCCGCGTTCTCGATCGTCAGTGCGATCGACAGCGTCGCATCGTCGAGTTCGAACGACTGGATCGCGCGAAACGCATACGGCGCGCCGGCAGTGCGGTCGAGCAACAACTGCAGCGTCGTGTCGGTCGCATCGTCCACCTGCCACGGCGCGAGCCAGCCGTCGCCGTGGATCGGCAGCGGCTCGTCGCGGCGGTTGCGCGGCACCGCGACCTTGCGTCCGTCGCATTCGAAGCGCCCGTCGCCGATCCGGTTCGAGTAAGGCAGCAGCGGATAGCACGCGAGCTCGTTCGGGTCCGTCGCCGCCTCCGGGTGCTCGCAGCGCCGGAACACCGGCACCAGCGCGCCGTTGTCACCGCGCCAGTCGAAGCGCGCGATGCCGCCGCCGAGGTGCGGCAGCACGTCGAGCCGCAGCGACGCGTTCGACAGCGAGACGGCCGCCGCATGCGCGGCGCCGACGCCCTGCGCGAACGCGGCCGTCTGCGGGCCGGGGCTGACCGGCTGCGCGGCGGCGGCCAGGCGCGCGCGGCGCGACTGGCTGGTGGACGACGATGCGCGCGAGGACGTGGCGGTCATGGTGAACTCCTTTCCTTCGTCGAAGAAACGATGCAGGTCGATGCGAACGGTCAGGCCCAGCCACCGTCGACGATCACGTCCTGCGCGGTGATCATCCGGCTGTCGTCGGCCGCGAGAAACAGCGCCATCCGCGCGAGGTCGGCCGGCAGCAGTTCCGCGTCGATGCACTGGCCGGCCTTGATCGCCGCACGGCCGGCGTCGTCGAGCCACAGCCGGCGCTGCTTGTCGGTCATCACCCAGCCGGGCACCAGCGAATTCACGCGGATGCCGAACGGGCCGAGGTCGCGCGCGAGGCCGCGCGTCAGGCCCTGCACGGCCGCCTTCGCCATCACGTAGACGGGATAGCCGCCGTTCTTCAGCATCCAGCTGATCGAACCGAGATTGATGATCGCGCCGCCGCCCTGCCGCTTCATGTCGTCGATCACCGCCTGCGCGGCGAAGAACTGGTGGCGCAGGTTCACCGCGATGCCCGCGTCGAACGAATCGGGCGTCACGTCGCCGATCGCGTGGCGCGTGTCGTTCGCCGCGTTGTTCACGAGTACCGCGATCGCGCCGATGCGTGCGCGGATCGCGTCGATCGCATGGCGCAGCGCGTCGACGTCGGTCAGGTCGCACGACAGGAACAGCGGCGCATGGCGCACGTGCGCGAGACGTTCGGCCAGCGCGGCGCCGGCGGCCGCGTCGAGGTCGACGAACGCGACGCGCGCGCCCTGTTCGGCGAAGTGCTCGACGAACGCCGCGCCGATGCCGGTCGCGCCGCCCGTGATCAGCACCGCGCGATCCTCGAGGCTCGGGTAGCGGGCGTAGCGCGCATCGCTCGCGGCCTCGTGCGCGCCGTTCACTGATGTGTCGATGGTCATGCGTATCGTCTCCGTGGATTCGGTCAGTCGCGTACGCCGCGGTTCTTCAGCTGGTCGAGCAGCACGGCCGCGAGCAGGATCGCGCCGCGCACGAGGTACTGGTAGAACGCGTCGATGTTCAGCAGGTTCATCACGTTCTCGACGGTGCCCATGATCAGCACGCCGATCACGACGCCCGAGATCGTCGCACGGCCGCCCATCAGCGACACGCCGCCGAGCACGCACGCGGAGATCACGTTCAGCTCGAAGCCTTGCGCGGCGTTCGGCTGGCCCGACGTGATGCGCGAAGCGAGGATCACGCCGGCCAGCGCCGTCACCGCACCCTGGATCAGGAAGATATAGACGCGCGTGCGTTCGACGTTGATCCCCGCGAGCCGCGACGCCTCGGGGTTGCCGCCGATCGCAAGCGTGTTGCGGCCGTACACGGTCTGGTTCAGCAGCACGCCGAACCCGATGAAGCACAGCAGCGTGACCCAGATCGGCAGCGACACGCCGAACATCGACAGTCCGCCGAGCGCGATGAAGGTATCCGACGACACGCCGACCGCCTGCCCTTTCGACACGATGAAGCCGAGCCCGCGCACGATCTCCATCGTCGCGAGCGTCGTGATCAGCGCGTTGATGCGCAGGTACGCGATCACCGCGCCGTTCACGAAGCCGATCGCGGCACCGGCCGCCACTGCCGCGACGATCGCGACGAACGTGTTGTCGGTCGCGTTCAGCACCATCGCGCACAGCACGCCGGAGAACGCGACGGTCGAGCCGATCGACAGGTCGAAGTCGCGCGACGCGAGACAGAACATCATCGTGCACGCGACCATGCCGATCTGCGAGATCGACAGCGCGAGGCCGAGCATGTTGTCGATCGAGAAGAAGTGATCGACGGTCAGCGACATCGTGATGAACATCACCGCGAAGATCGCGATCAGGCTGTATTCGGTCAGGTGCTGCCACCACTTCTGGCGGTCGCTCTGCTGCGGAACCAGCGCGTCGGCCGTGGGCTTCACGGCGGCGCTGGCCAGGTTTTCGTTGGCTTGCATGATGGTTCTCCTGCTCCTGCATCGCGCGACCCGCGCCGCGCGTGTTCGATTCGAATGTCCCGGGCTTATGCGGACGTGGGCGGCCGCGTCAGGCCGCCTCGACCGCGCTCGTCTGCGGCAGCGCGAGGTTCAGCACCGCGTGTTCGTTCGCCTGTTCGCGCGGCAGCTCGCCGGCGATCCGGCCTTCGCGCATCACGACGATGCGGTCGGACACGCCGAGCACTTCCGGCAGTTCCGACGACACCATCACGATCGCGCAGCCGCGCTCCGCGAGCCGGTAGATCACGTCGTAGATCTCGTGCTTCGCGCCGACGTCGATCCCGCGCGTCGGCTCGTCGAGGATCACGACCTTCAGGTCGGGCTCGGCGAGCCAGCGCGACAGGATCGCCTTCTGCTGGTTGCCGCCCGACAGGAAGCGGATCTTCTGGCGCCGGTTCGGCGTCTTGATCTTCAGCCGCTGGATGAAGCGGTCGGCCGTTTCGCTTTCGGCCTTGCGGTTGATGAACAGCCCCGCGCGCAGCGAATGGCGGCGGCAGCTGATGTTGATGTTCTCCGCGACCGACGCGATCGCGATGATCCCCTCTTCCTTGCGGTCCTCGGGGCACAGCACGATGCCGTGGCGGATCGCGTCGCCGGTGCGCTTCACGTCGATGCGCGCGCCGTCGAGCGTCAGCACGCCCGCGCGCCGGTGGTCCGCGCCGTATACGAGCCGCATCAGCTCGCTGCGGCCCGCGCCCACCAGCCCGAAGAAGCCGACGATCTCGCCCGCGCGCACCGAGAAGCTCGCGGGTTCGCGCAGCGCATGGCCGTCGATGCCTTCGGCGGAGAATCGCACGTCGCCGAGCGTGCGCGGCGCGTAATGATAGATATCCGAAATCTCGCGCCCGACCATCTCGGCGACGAGCCGTTCGCGCGGCACATCGGCGAGCGACTCGTGCGACGCGATCTTGCGCCCGTCGCGGAAGATCGTGCACGCGTTGCAGAGCCGGTAGATCTCGTCCATCCGGTGCGAGATGTAGATCAGCGCACGGCCCTGCGCGCGCAGGTCGTCGACGAGCTTGAACAGCACCTCGGTCTCGCGATGCGACAGCGAGCTCGTCGGTTCGTCGAGCGCGATCACGCGCGCATTGCGCATCAGCGCCTTGCAGATCTCGACCATCTGCCGCTGCGCGATCGACAGCCGCCCGAGCTTCGCGTCGGGATCGAGATCGACGCCCATCGCCGCGAGCCGCTCGCGCACGTAGCGCTTCGCCTCGCGCTTCCTCACCCAGCCGAACGCGTTCGGCAGGCGGCCGAGCAGCAGGTTTTCCGCGACCGTCAGGTCGGGCACGTACTGCAGCTCCTGGTGAATCACCGCGATGCCGGCCGCGATCGACGCGGCCGCATTCGCGAACTGCACGGGCTGGCCGTCGACCAGCACGCTGCCCGCATCGGGCTGGTATTCGCCGCCGAGAATCTTCAGCAGCGTCGATTTTCCCGCGCCGTTCTCGCCCATCAGGCCATGCACCTCGCCCGCATGCACGTCGAACGAAATGCCGTCGAGTGCGCGCACGCCGGGAAATACCTTGCCGATATTGTCAAAACGCAGTGCCGCTGACACGTCGTCTCCCTGCTTCCAGATCGATCGACCGCCGGCCGCCGCATCGCCGCGGCAGCCGGCGGGCCGCTTACTTCGACGCGAGCCCCATCTCGTCGCGCACCTTCGACACGTTGTCGCGCGTCGCGAGCATGCCGGTCGTCAGCGTCAGCGCCGGCGGTGCCTTGCCCTGCGTGATCCACGCGTACATCAGGTCCGAGGTTTCCTCGCCGTGGCGCTTCGGGCTGATGATCACGGTGCCGTAGAAGCCCGTCGGCTGCGGCTTCTTGAACTCGTTCAGCGCCGAATCGGAACCGCCGATGCCGATGCCGATCATGTTGTCGGCCTTGAAGCCGCGCCCTTCGGCCGCGCGCACCGCGCCGAGCACGGCCTCGTCGTTCAGGCCGTACGCCACCCAGTGCTTGAACTGCGGGTTCTTCGTGAGCGCAATGTTCGCCGCGTTGAACGCGTTTTCCGTGTCGGTCTTCGCCTGCGGCGCCGCGATCACGTTCGCCTTCGGGAAGCCGGCGGCCACCAGCGCGTCGGTCGCGCCGCTCGTGCGGTCGTGTGCGGTCGGCAGCTGCTCGTAGGTGATGTCGATCGCGCCGACGTCCTTCATGTCCCAGCCACGCTTCTTGATCTCGGCCGCGATGCCGTCGCCGACCTGCTTGCCGATGTTGTACGCGGAGATCCCCATGTGCGGCACCGACTCGATCGGCTTGCCCGCGCCGTCGACGAGGCGGTCGTCGACCGTCATCATCTTCAGGTTGTGCGACTTCGCCTTCGCGACGATGCCCGGCCCGAGCTTCACGTCGGGCGTGCAGATGATGAAGCCCTGCGCCTTCTGCGCGGACAGGTTGTCGATCGCGCTCATCACCTTCTCGCCGGACGGCGCGCCGATCTTCACGAGCGTGAAGCCCTTCTGCTTTGCGGCGATCTCGGCGAATTTCCACTCGTCCTGGAACCACGGCTCTTCCGGCTGCTTCACCAGGAAGCCGATCTTGACCGGGTCGGCCGCGTGCGCGACCGGGCTGCCCATCACCACCGCCGCCGCAGCGGCCAGCGTTACGAACGTTCTGCGTTTCATCTCCAGTGTCTCCTTGTTTTCATCGAACAGGATGCAGCCGCTTGTTGGTTTCGACGCAGCGTGCGCGCGGCCGTCGCACGTGCGGTCTTTCGAATCGCTACGTCAGTCGTGTCAGTCGTGGTACAGCGCCGCACGCCCACCGTCGACGGTGATGCATGCGGCATTGATGAACGGCGCCTCGTCGGACGCCAGGAACACGGCCGTCATCGCGACCTCCTCCGGCCGGCCGATCCGCTTCATCGGCTGCAGCGCGAGCGTCTCGGCGCGCGCGGCAGCCGGGTCGGGCTGCGCGTCCCACCAGTCGCGCGTGAGCTGCGTCTCGATGTAGCCCGGCGCGATCGCGTTCACGCGCACGTTGCGCGCCGCGTATTCGATGCCGAGCGCACGCGTGAGACCAAGCACGCCGTGCTTCGCGACCGGGTACGGAAAGCAGCCCGGGATGATCCTGAATGCATGCGTCGACGCGATGTTCACGATGCTGCCGCGGCCGCGCTCGACCATTCCCTCCAGCGCCGCGCGGCAGCCGTGCCACACGCCGTCGAGATCGACCGCGAAGCAGCGGCGCCAGTCGTCGTCGGTCATCGTCAGCGGATCGGCGAACACGTTGATGCCCGCGTTGTTCACGAGCACGTCGAGTGGGCCGAACGCCGCTTCGGCCTGCGCGAGCGCATCGCGCACCGCATCCTGCCGCGCGACGTCGGCCTGCAGCGGCAGCACGCGCGCGCCGTCGAATTCGCGTGCAATCGCGGCGGCCGTGTGCTGCGCCTGCGGGAAGTCGAGATCGACGAGCGCGACGGCCGCGCCCTCGCGAACGAACGCGCGGGCGATCGCGGCGCCGATGCCCCGGCCCGCGCCCGTCACCATCGCGACCTTGCCCGCGAGGCGGCCCATCATGCCGCTCCGCCGCGCGCGACGCGCAGGCCGGCCTGGAACGCGCGCGCGTTCGCCGCCGTCGTGTCGGCCGACTGGCCGGGCCGGTACAGCGCCGAGCCGAGCCCGAAGCCGTTCGCGCCGGCGCTGAGGAACGGCTCCATGTTGTCGGGCGAAATCCCACCGACCGGGATCAGTGGCACCGCACGGTCGATCACCGCGCGCCACGCCTTCACGACCACCACGCCGAGCTGTTCGGCCGGGAACATCTTCAACACGTCGGCACCGTTCGCGAGTGCCGCGAACGCTTCGGTCGGCGTCGCGACGCCCGGTGCGCTCGCGAGGCCGCGCTCGCGCGCGCGGCGGATCACGGCCGCGTCGCTGTGCGGCATCACGATCAGCGCGCCGCCCGCATCCTGCACGCGGTCGACATACTCGGCACGCAGCACGGTGCCCGCGCCGACGATCATGTCGTCGGGCAATGCGCGCCGCAGCGCCGCGATGCTGTCGAACGGATCCGGCGAGTTGAGCGGCACCTCGACGATCCGGAACCCGGCTTCATACAGCGCACGGCCATGGTCGGCCGCTTCGGCGGGCGTGATGCCGCGCATGATCGCGATCAGCGGACACGCATCGAACGCACGCATCAATGCGGCGTGGGGCGTGTACGGCGCGGGCAATGTCAGGTCGGACGGCATCGAAGTTTCCTCTGCAAGCAGTTCATTGGTCGGCGCAGACGGGCTCGCCGTCCGCGCGCACGAGCCCGGCGCGCGACGCGATCCGCCACAGGCCGAGCTCGGTCGCATGCGCGGCGACACGCGCATGCGCATGGCCGAATACCTGGAGCGCATCGACGTAGCGCGAACACAAGCCGTCGTCGCCGATCAGCAGCAGCGGCTGGTCCGCGAGCGCGATGCCGCGCTCCGCGAGCATCGCGTCGAGCGCATTGAGCTCGTGGCCGATCAGCAGGCCGGACAGATAGTCGCCCTGCGCGTCGGGCGCAAGCCGGTCGGTCAGCCCCAGCGTGCGCGTGCTGAAGATCGTCGCGAGCAGCCCCGTGCGCTGCGCGCCGCGCGCGACCGACACGCCGCGCACGAACGCGTCGCGATCCGGCGAAACGCCCGCGCGCATCGTGCGGCCGAGGATCGTGTGGTCGCGCAGCACGGCGAACAGCTCGCCCGTCATGAAGGTCTGGAAACGCTCGATCAACCCGTCCTTCACCCACGCCCATTTCGCATGCGTTCCCGGCAAGCCGATCAGTACCCCTGAACGATCGGCGCCAAGCGTGGGATCGCTCGCGAGTGCACCGAATATCTGCGTTTCTTCGCCGCGCATCACGTCGGGCAATTCGCCCGTCGCGATCACGCCCGGCACGATCGAGACCGTCGTGCCGCGCGACGTCGTCACCGTGATGAGGCCCGCGACGAGTGCGTCGGCACCGGCCGGCACCGCGACGTACGGCGCCTCGCGCCAGCCCTGCGCGCTGCCGACCATCCCGGCCGCGAGCACCGGCAGGCCGGGCGTGCGGTCGAGCCAGTCGCCGCATGCTTCCTCGAACACGGCGTCGAACGCGCGCGCGCCGCCGCCCGGCATATGCATGACGCCCGCCGCGCGGCTGCGCGTGTCGAGCAGCACGCCGTGCGCGTCGTACAGGTAAGCGCGCAGCGACGTCGTGCCCCAGTCGAGCGCGATCAGCGACGGGGCGGCGGTGCTGGCAACCGGAACGGGCCGGGTCGAAGTGGTCATCGTTTGATCCTGCGGGTACCCTGCGGCGGGCTCCAGCCCAGTTCCGCGGAAATGGCTCGCGCTTCGCGCTGCACGAGCGGAATCAGTTCGTCCATCCGGTCGTGCGGCATGTACGGAATTGTGCTGGCGACCGACACGGCCGCGACGACCGCACCCGACGCATCGCGGATCGGTGCGGCCACGCAGCGGATCGACGCCTCGTTCTCCTCGAGGTCGAACGTGTAGCCGCCGGCCGCGTAATGGGCCATGCGCTGCAGGAACGCGTTCGTCTCGGGCCGGTTGTCGGGCTTGAAGTTGACGCCGGCCAGCGCGCGCCGCGCGGCTTCGAACAGCGAGCGCCACAGGTCGGGATCGAGGTCGAGCATCATCGCCTTGCCGATGCCGGTCGACGCGAGCGGCATCCGGTGGCCGACGCGCGAGCGCATCTCGAGGCCACGCGTGCCGGGAATCTTGTCGATGTACAGCACGTCGTCGCCGTCGCGCACGCCGAGGTGGATCGTGTCGAGCGTCGCTTCCGCAAGCGCTTCGAGATGCGGCCGTGCCACCGCGGTGAGCGGCATCTGCTCGAGCGCAATCGTGCCGAGCTCGATCAGCTTCGGGCCGAGCAGGTAGCCGCCCTGCACCTGACGCAGGTAGCGCGCCTGCACGAGGCTGCTGACGAGACGGTGCGTCGTGCTGCGCGTCGTGCCGAGCGCCGCGCCGATCGCCCGCATGTCGCGCGCGCCGTTCGCGATCGCCTCGAGGATCGCGAGGCCGCGCAGCAGCGTCTGCGTGCCGGCCTGCTGCGCGGCGAGATCGAGCGGCGTGCTGGTCGCGCCGATGCTGTCGGTCAGCGATACATCGTTCGGTGTCGCGCGCCGGGCGTCGAGGGCAAGGGAATCGGGCATCTTGGTCATGGAACGGGCTTCTTCAACGGAATCGGTGAAGCCGCCCGCGCGGCGCCGGAACGAGGTCCCGTGCTGCGGCGTGGCGGCGGTCGATGCACCGAGTAAAGCGCCCGGCGAACTTCATGGAAGGTGTCTCCGTGTGCGACGGGCGCCGCGCGATGCGTGGGTCCGAAGCTGTCGATGTGCTTCGGATTGTAGGAGCGCACGCACTCGTCTCCAATATTTGAGTGCGTTGTCCAGATAATGAGAATTTGGCGGAAACCGGCCAGGAGCGCGACGCCACGGCCGCGCCATGAACACGGGGGCGGAACCCGCCGTGCCGCAGGTTCCGCCCCCGTTTGTTCACGACGCGCCGCGCTTACTGCTGGCTGCTCGTGCTGCGTGCCTGCATGTAGCGCTGCACGTCCGCGAACGACACGCGGCCGTTGCCGCCCGCATCGATCTGCCGGAAGTGGTTCGCGACATAGCCGAGGCCGGCCGCCCGCGCCTGCGACTCGGTGATCGCACCCGTGTTCTGCGTGTCGGCCGCGCTGAACTGGCTCGCGAGCTTGCGCACGACCTGCGCGTGCAGCGCGGCGCCCGTCGTCTGCGTGCCGGCAGTCGCCTTGCGCGCGGCCGGCGGCACGTACGGATCGCCGAGCTGCGCCTGGCGCGCACGCGCCGGTGCGGCGGCGTCGCTCGCCTGCGCGAACGCGGATACGGATGCGGTGCCGGCGCATGCAAGCGCCGCGGCAGCGACGATGAAACGTTTCTTCATATCAGGCTCCAGTCTGGAATGAGGTCGTCGACGGCCGGCGAGCGGCGGCGCCACGGGCGCCCGTCGCCGGCCTCGCACATCGCATCAGTGCGCGGCCGCGTTGTAGAAGGTCACGAGGTCGGCTTTCTCCTGCGGACGCGACGTATCGTCGAGATAGACCATGTGTCCGCCCTGATAGTCCTTGATCGTCAGGTTCGGCTGCGTCCCGAGCCGCGCGAGATCGAGCTCGGTCTGGTAGAACGGCGTCGCGATGTCGTGATACCCGTTCAGCGACAGCACCTTCAGCTGCGGGTTCAGCGTCAGCGCCGCGGCGAGGTCGGGGATCGTGTCGGGCATCGCGAGCCCGTCGTGCGTCCAGTCCCACGTGTTGATCGCATTGCTGCTCACCGAGTAGGCCGACTGCGCGGTGTACTTCAGCTCGTTCGGCAGGTAGCGGCCGATCGTGTCGGTGAACGGCTTCGTGATGAACGAGCTCGACGGATCGCCGTCGGCCGCGAGCGGACTCGACACCGGCACGTTCACGCGCGCGTCGTAGCGGCCGATCAGCGTGCCCGGGACCAGCGACAGCTGGAAGCTGTTGTCGAAGAAGGTCGGGACCACGTTGAAGTCCGCATTCCACAGCGACTGCTTCACGCCCGTCGCATTCACCATCGTCGTGACGAGGTTCGGCGGCGGCGGCGTATGGCTCGCGAGGTACGCGTTCACGGCGGGCGCATAGCTGCCGGCCGTCAGCAGGCGCATCTGGTCCGCATACTGCGGCAGGTTCGACGGGTTCGGGTTGTCGAGCTGGTAGTACGCGCCGACAGTCCCGTACGACGGCACGAAGCCCGCGCAGCTCACCGGGCTCGACCCGTTGTTCGAATTGCCGATGTAGTCGCTCGCCATGTCGCAGTTCGTGTTGTAGTTCAGGATCGACGACTGCAGCACGATGCCGTCGAGCTTCACGCCGGCCGTCTCGAGCAGGTTCGCGAGCACGTCGGTGCGCGGCGTGCCGTACGATTCGCCGAACAGGTATTTCGGCGACGCGCTGCGCTGGTTCACGGCCAGGTAGCGCGTGACGAAATCGCGGAACGCGCCGCCGTCCTGGTCGACGCCCCAGAACGTCTGGTTCGTGTTCGGCGCGATCGCTTCGGAGAAGCCGGTGCCGATCGCATCGACGAACACGAGGTCGGTCGTGTCGAGCAGGCTTTCCTGGTTGTCGACGAACGGGAACGTCGACGTGTTCGCGTTCGGGTCGCCGGTCTGGATCCGGCGCGGGCCGAACGAGCCGAGGTGCAGCCACACCGAGGCCGAGCCCGGGCCGCCGTTGTACAGGAACGTCACGGGCCGCTTTGCCGCCGGCTGGTTGTCGGCCGTGTAGGCGACGTAGAAGAACGACGCTTCGGGTGCGCCCGTCTGCGGGTTGCGCGCAACGAGGTGGCCGGCCGTGGCCGTGTACCGGATCGTCTTGCCGTTCAGCGTGATCTGATGATGCGTGACGGCCGCTTTTTCGACCGCGGCGGAGGCGTCGAGCGACGCAGTCGCGCTCGACGAATAACTATTGGGATCGTTGTACGCCTTGTCCACCTGACCCGCGGGATCGGCTGAATTGTCGGCGCTCGCAGCGGCGGACGATGTCACGTCGTCGTTGCAGGCCGTCAGAATCAGCGAAGAAAACACCACCCCCAACAACAGCTTCGCTTTGCTCGCTGGCATCGTTGCTTTCCTTCTCTCGGATGTTTTTTGTGTCGAGCAGCCGGATAAGCCGCCCCCCGCCTCGATTGCGGCCGATAAGCCGAGGCGCTGGCCAATATACGCGAGCCCGTCAGCTTTGAAAAATTTTGAAATATTTGGCTGGCGGAGGGTGCGGTGCACACCTTTCAGGAATGCTTCGAATCGTGAAACGTTGCATTTCACGTCGCTTTCATCGACTTTTGCGTTTACCCGCGACAACTAAAAAAAGTTGGATTTCGTGCCATATCGACAAACAAAATCGCACGATCGCGAGAATTGATCAGTAAGACGAAATAGACGGATTCGTCTAATGGATGTGGCCCGAAATGCGCACGACATCAATGCGCTGCAGTGCACCAATGGCGCGCGGGCGTCGGAACGGACAATGCGACGGCGCGCTCGCGCCGCTCACTGCGATTGCGGCAGTTCGGCCGCGCCCATCCGGCGCGCGATGACCGCCGCGCGCTGCGTCTGGTAAGCCGAGCCGCGATGCGCGTCGAACCAGCGCGGCTTCGGCAGCATCACCGCGAGACGCGCCGACTGCCACGCGCCGAGCCGGCTCGCGGGGACCTTGTAGTAATAGCGGGCGGCCGCCTCGGCGCCGTACACGCCGCGGCCCCATTCGACCGAATTCAGGTAGATCTCGAAGATGCGCTCCTTGTCGAGGACCGCTTCGAGCATCCACGTGATGATGAGCTCCTGCCCCTTGCGGATGTAGCTCTTCTCGCGCGACAGGAACAGGTTGCGCGCGAGCTGCTGCGTGATCGTCGAGCCGCCCGCGACGATCTTGCCGCGCGCCTTGTTCTTCTCCCACGCCTGCAGGATCGCGTCGACGTCGTAGCCGTTGTTGGTCGCGAAGGTCGAGTCTTCGGAGGCGATCAGCGCGCGCTTCAGGTTGCGCGAGATCTGGTCGTACGGCACCCACTGGTGCTGGATCTGCGCGGGCGGCGTCGCGCGCGACAGCCACCACGCATCGGTGCGCATGAACGCGGTCGAGCCCGGGTTCACGAACGACCACAGTGCGATCTGCACGAGATAGAACAGCTGCGTCGCGAGCCACGCGCCCACGAACACCGATCCCGCATAGGCGACCCAGCGAGCGAGGCTCACCGATTGCATGCGCTGCGCGCTGCTCACCGCCACCACGGGCCGCGCTCCGGTCAGCTCGCCGCGAGCGCCTGGCGCAGCGCGGCCAGCACCGGTGCGCCGTCCGGCCGCACGCCGCGCCAGATGAAGAACGATTCGGCTGCCTGTTCGACCAGCATCCCGAGCCCGTCGGCCGTGCGCGCGCCGAGCGACGCCGCATGCTGCATGAACACGGTCGGCTGCGCGCCGTACATCATGTCGTACGCGAGCGTGCCCGCGCCGAACGCGGCCGCGTCGCATTCCGGCAGCGCGGCATCGAGGCTGCCGGCCGTCGCGTTGATCACCACGTCGTACGGCTCCGCGCGCACCACGTCGGGACCGCCGCCCGCGAGCGTGCAGCCCGCATCGTGCGCGGCCTGCATGAACTGGCCGACGAGCGCTTCGGCCTTGCTCGCGGTACGGTTCACGATCGCGATCGCCAGCGGCGCACGGTCGAGCAGCGGCAGCACGACGCCGCGCGCCGCACCGCCCGCGCCGAGCAGCAGGATGCGTGCGCCCGCGAGCGACACGCCGAGATTGTGTTCGATGTCGCGCACGAGGCCGACGCCGTCGGTGTTGTCGCCGTGGATATGGCCGTCGGCATCGATACGCAGCGTGTTCACCGCGCCTGCCGCCGCCGCGCGCGGCGACAGCGAGTCGGCCAGCGCATGTGCGTCGAGCTTGAACGGCACCGTCACGTTCGCACCGCGGCCGCCTTCGGCGACGAACGCGCGCACGGCCGCTTCGAAGCCGTCGACCGGCGCGAGCCGGTGCGCGTACTCGATCGGCTCGCCGGTCTGCGCGGCGAACTGCGCGTGGATGAACGGCGACTTGCTGTGCGCCACCGGGTTGCCGAACACGACATAGCGGTCGGCGCCGCTCGTCGACGCCATCGCGTTCATGATGCGCGCCCCTCTTCGCCGTCGTTGCCGCCAGCGGCTTCGCCGCCGGCTTCTGCCGCCGCGCCGTCGGCTTCGGCCAGCGCCTCCGCCTCGGTTTCCGCCGATGCGTCTTCCGCGTCGACCAGCGTGTCGTCGCCGCCTTCGGCGTCATCCTCTTCCTCGGCCGCGTCGCCACTCGTCACGGTCGGCGCGTCGAGCACGTTCAGGAGGCGTACCGACGCCTCGATCGTCAATTCGTCGAGCGACATCACGTCGAGCAGCACGCGCGTGCCGCGCGCATGCACGCCGAGCCCCGGCACGTGCAGCAGCAGCGGAATTTCCTCGAGGCGCACGAGATCGCCCTTCACGACGCTCGCGACGACCTGCTTCTTCTGCTCCTGAGCGAGCCAGCGCAGGCACCAGAAGTACTCCATCCGGCGCTGGTAGTCGGCGTAGGCCGTGTACGTATCGTCGAAGCCCTGCACGACCGCGTACAGGTCGGCGTCCTTCGGCTTGAACGGCGCGGCGAGCTTCGCGGTGACGCCGTGCTGCACGCACGCGAGCAGCTGCCACTGGTTTACGAGATCGACGTAGCGGCGCAGCGGCGACGTGCTCCACGCGTACTGCGCGACGCCGAGGCCTTCGTGCGGCGCGGCCGTCGTCTGCATCCGCGTGCGCTTCGGGCCCGGTGCGCCGAAGCCGCGCTGCGAGCGGTAGATGCCCGGCACCGTGTGGTCGTGCAGGAACGCGCCCCAGGTCGAGTTCGCGAGGATCGCGAGCTCCGACACGATCAGGTCGAGCGGCGACCCGCGGCGGCGCGGCGTGATCGACACGTGCTCGCCTTCGACGTAGAAGTTGTAGTCGGTGTTGCGCTGCACCTCGCGCTTCAGGCCGTAGCCCGCGCGCGCGACCTGGCGCTTCTCGAACAGCGCCTGCGCGAGCGGCCACAGCACGGCGATGTCGTCCTTGTGCGGATAGTCGCCGGTGCCGGCCGCGAGCGTCTCTTCATTGACGAGCTCGTCGAGCGTGTTGTGGCGCAGGTTGTTCTTCACGAACACGAGCTCGGCGCGCGTCTCGTTCGCGACAATCTCCTGCGTTTCGCGGTTGACGATGATGTACAGCGACAGCGCCGGACGGTAATCGCCTTCCTTCAGCGTGAACACGTCGACGACGTTGTCCGGCAGCATCGTGATCTTGTCGCCCGGCATGTAGACGGTCGACAGGCGCGTGCGCGCGATCGCGTCGACCGCGTCGCCGCGCACAATGCCGAGCGCCGGCGCCGCGATGTGCACGCCGATCCGCACACGGCCGTCCGACAGGTGCTCGACCGAGAACGCGTCGTCGATTTCGGTCGTCGTGATGTCGTCGATCGAGAACGCCTCGACGTTCGCGCGCGGCAGGTCGTCCGGCAGCGCGCCGACCGTGACGGGCGGAAAGCCCGTGCCGTGCGGGAAGAATTCCGCGAGGAAGCGCGCCTCGTGCAGCGCGCGCGGCGACGCGATGCCGCCGCAGTCGAGCATCAGCCGCGCCGGCGACACGCCACGCGCGCCGGCCGCCGCTTCCATCGCCTTGTATTCGATCGCGTTCTTGTCCGGCCGCGTCAGCAGCCCGAGCACCTTGCCCGCGAATGCGTCCGGCAGCTTGCCGGCCTTCAGTTCCTCTTCATACTGCGCCTGGACCAGCGCCTGCTGGCGCTTGCGCTCGAGCGACGCCAGCGCCATCTTGAGCTGTTCTTCCGGCGCGCGCTGGTACTGGCCGCGCCCCTTGCGGCGGAAGTAGACGGGCGAACCATGCAGCCGCAGCACCAGCGCCGCACGCTCGACCGGGCCGTACGTCGCGCCGAAGTACTCGGCGGCCAGCGCCGTATACGCAAACTCGTCGGCCGGCGCGCATTCCCACAGGAAATCCAGGTCGATCTGCTGCGCGGCCGTGTCGGCCTCCTGCATCAGCTCGCCCGCGGCCGGCTTCTCGAACTCGATCAGCACGTCTTTCGCGCGCACCTTCGCCCGCCGCCCGCCCGGCAACTCGACCTGAAATGCATCGCCCTGGCGCGACAGCACGCTGCCCGCCTTGAAACTGCCCGATTCCTCGAAGAAAACGTTCACTCAGTACTCTCGTTCAGACTGCCCGGCACCGCGTCGGCGGCACCGCATGATGATGGGGATTCGATCGGCACACGGCCGGTTTATGACGTCTTTCCGTCGCAAAAGGCGAGAACGTCGTCGACATAGTCGGCAAATTCGCTGATTCCGTGATCGCTGCCTTCGATCACGCGTGTTTTCGCGCCCGGGTAATGCGCCAGCATCTCGCGGTAGTCGAGCACTTCGTCGCCGGTCGCCGCGAACAGATAGTAGCGTTCGGCGCGCGTGATCGCCGGCACGCGCAGCGCATCGAGCTCATGCAGGTGGCGACGCTCGACGACGATCGTGCCGCCGCCGTGGTACAGCGGCTGTTCGCCCAGGTGCTGCTCGAGATCGCGCTGCGGCACGATGGCCGGATTCAGCAGCACGGCCTTCCAGCCGTGCTTTTCGGCCAGCCACGTCGCGTAATAGCCGCCGAGCGAGCTGCCGACGACGGTGACGTCGCGCTCACCGGCCACCTCGGCTTCCGCGACCGCGATCGCCTCCAGCGGCGACACCGACAGCGACGGGCACCGCCACTCGTCGGTGCGGCCGAGTTCGGCCATGCGCGCGGCGAGCTGCCGCGACTTCTGCGATGCCGGCGACGACCGGAAGCCGTGCAGATACAGGATCACGTGCGGCTCCCAAGCGCGTCGAGCAGCTTCTGGTGCACGCCGCCGAAACCGCCGTTGCTCATCACGAGCACGTGGTCGCCCGGGCGCGCGGCCTCGACCACCGCCTTCACCAGCAGGTGCAGGTCGTCGAACGCGCGCGCGTGATCGCCGAGCGGCGCCAGCGCTTCGGCGAGATTCCAGCCGAGCGCGTCGCGCCCGGTCGGTGCGCCGTAGCCGAACACGAGATCGGCATCGGCGAGGCTCGCCGGCAGTTGCGACTTCATCACGCCGAGCTTCATCGTGTTCGAGCGCGGCTCGAGCACGGCGAGGATGCGGGCATTCTGGCGGCCGATGCGTGCTCGAAGACCGGCGATCGTGGTTTCGATCGCGGTCGGATGGTGCGCGAAATCGTCGTAGACGGTCACGCCGTCGACGCTGCCACGCACTTCCATCCGGCGCTTCACGTTGCGGAACGACGCGAGCGAAACGGCCGCCTGCGCGGGCGGTACACCGACGTGGCGCGCGGCGGCGATCGCCGCAAGCGCGTTCATCCGGTTGTGATCGCCCTGTACCTGCCACGCGACTTCGCCGACGCGCTCGGCCTGCGAATACACCGCGAAGCGCTCGTCGACCGGCACGCCGTCCTCGGCCGGCAGCGCCTGCCAGCCGCCGTCGACGCCGAAGCGCTCGACCTCGCTCCAGCAGCCGCGCGCCAGCACGCGCTCGAGCGCGTCCGAGCGGCCGTTCGTCACGATCCGGCCGACGCCCGGCACGGTGCGCACGAGATGGTGGAATTGCGTCTCGATCGCGGCGAGATCCGGGAAGATGTCGGCGTGATCGAATTCAAGGTTGTTCAGCACCGCGGTGCGCGGCCGGTAGTGGACGAACTTCGAGCGCTTGTCGAAGAACGCGGTGTCGTACTCGTCGGCCTCGATCACGAAGAAGCTCGAATCGGTGAGCCGCGCCGACACGCCGAAGTTCAGCGGCACGCCGCCGATCAGGAAGCCCGGGTTCAGGCCTGCGTCCTCGAGCAGCCACGCGAGCATCGACGACGTGGTCGTCTTGCCGTGCGTACCCGCGACCGCGAGCACCCATTTGCCGGCCAGCACGTGCTCGCCGAGCCACTGCGGGCCCGACACGTACGGCAGGCCGCGATCGAGGATCGCCTCCATCAGAGGATTGCCGCGCGTGACGACGTTGCCGATCACGAACAGGTCCGGTTTCAGGTCGATCTGCTCGGCGCCGTAGCCCTCGATCAGCGTGATGCCCTGCGCCTCGAGCTGCGTGCTCATCGGCGGATAGACGCCCGCGTCGCAACCCGTCACCGTGTGGCCCGCCTCGCGCGCGAGTACGGCGAGACCGCCCATGAAGGTGCCGCAGATGCCAAGAATGTGGATGTGCATAGAGTGAATGCTTTCGCGCCGCCGGGCGCCGTCGATTCGGAAAGGATGCGTGTGCGGCGCGCCGGACGGGCCGCGCGACCGGCGCCTGGCCAACGACTTTTGCCGCGACACAAAGATGGCTATTGTAACTGACGGCCTGCGCTGCCCGGCGGCCCGAACGATGCGAGCGAACGCCGGCCGTACGCAGGACGGCGGCCCGCCGCACCCGCGCTCGGCCGCTTCGGCGATCGAGTATGATTGCCGGATCATGTCTCGCAGATCCCTTCTCGACCCGCGGCGCGTCCGCGAGGAAATCGCCCAGTCCGCCGCCCGCCTGATCGCGGAGGACGGCCTCGACTACGCCGGCGCGAAACGCAAGGCCGCGCGCCAGTTGCTGGGCGATACGCGCGTTGCCGGCGAATGGCTGCCGGATAACGACCAGATCGAGGAAGAACTGCGCGAGTACCTCGCGCTGTTCCAGAGCGACACGCAGCCGGACGAACTGCACCGCCTGCGCGAGATCGCGCTCGACTGGATGCGCCGGCTCGCCGAGTTCCATCCCTATGTGACGGGCGCCGTGCTGAACGGCACCGCGAACGCCCATTCGGATATCCATTTGCAGGCATTCACCGACAACCCGAAGGACGTCGCCATCTACCTGCTGAACCAGAACGTCCAGTACGACGTGTCGGAGACGCGGCACTTCGCGGGCCGCGCCGACGTCGAGACGCTCAGTTTCCTGTGGCGCCCGCGGCGCGACGTGGACGCGATCGGCATCCACCTCGCGCTCTATGCGAGCGACGACCTGCGCGGCGCGGTCAAGGCCGACGCGCGCGGCCGCGTCGCCCGTGCGGATGCCGCCGCGCTGCGCGCGCTGATCGAGGCAGGCAAGACCCCTTCCGAACCGGATTGATTCAACGATGATGATGAAACGCATGTTGGCGCTCGCGGTCGTCGCGGCCGCCGCCGTTGCCGGCGGGCTCACCGCCGGCCACTGGTTCCGCGGCAGTGCCGACGACGGCGTCGCTGTCGCCGCGCCCGCCGTGCACGGCAACCCGGTCGACCAGTTGTGGGCGTCGTCGCTGACGGGCACCGACGGCAAGCCGGCCACGCTCGCGGCCTTCAAGGGCCAGAAGGTCGTCGTCAATTTCTGGGCGTCGTGGTGCGGCCCGTGCGTCGAGGAGATGCCCGAGCTCGTCGCGCTGTCACACCAGTACAAGCAGAAAGGCATCCGTTTCATCGGGATCGGCGTCGATTCCGAACAGAACGTGAAGAACTTTCTGCAGAAAGTGAAGGTCGACTATCCGGTCTTCGTCAGCGGTTATGCCGGCGCCGATCTGGCCCGTAATTTTGGAAATACCGCGGGCGCGTTGCCGTTTACAGTCGTGATCGACGAAACCGGCAAAGTTCGCGAGACAAAATTGGGACAAATCCAACCGGCCGAGTTGAAAAAGACGCTCGACGCGCTGTAACCGGCCCGAACGGCGGCCCGCACGTTGGCGGCGATTTGCCCGTCGATCGCCGCAATTTCGCGTGAATTCGCCGATACTTTGCGCCCGCGCCGGTAATTCTTGCAGGTCCGGCGCGCCCGGCCGTTCGGCAAAACTAGACAAATTTCTCTAAATAGCGCTAAAGTTCGCGCAATTCCGCAGAAATAGAAGCGACCATGACACGATTGCTGGTGCTGCACGGCCCCAACCTGAACCTTCTCGGCACCCGGGAACCGGAGGTGTACGGCCGCGTCACGCTCGCGCAGATCGATCAGGCGCTTGCCGCACGTGCCCGGGAAGCCGGCGCCGAGCTGTCGTCGTTCCAGAGCAACCATGAAGGTGCGCTGGTCGACCGCATCCAGGCCGCGCGGGAGGAACAGACCGATTTCATCCTGATCAATCCGGCCGCGTATACGCACACGAGCGTCGCGATCCGGGACGCGATCGCCGGCGTTGGCATCCCGTTCGTCGAGGTTCACCTGTCGAACGTGCATCGCCGCGAAGCGTTCAGGCACCACTCCTACTTTTCCGACCAGGCCGAAGGCGTGATCTGCGGGCTCGGCTGGAAAGGTTATCTGTACGCGCTCGAGTACGCGCTGGACAAGCTGCAAGGCACGTCGCGCGGCTGATTTCGCGATCTAGATTCAGCGCCGGCCCCTAACCGGCGCTTTCACGTATTGAAAGGGGAATTCCCGATGGATCTTCGTAAGCTGAAAACTCTGATCGACCTCGTTTCCGAATCCGGCATCTCCGAGCTGGAAGTGACGGAAGGCGAAGGCAAGGTGCGCATCGTCAAGAACGCACCGCCGGTCTATGTGCAGCCGACGGCTGGGTATGCCCCGCAAGTCAGCGCCCCCGCTCCGTCGGCCGCGCTGCCGGCCGAAGGCGCTGCCGCGCCGGCCGCAGGCGGCGCCGCCGCACCGGCCGTCCCGCAGGGCCACGTCGTGACGTCGCCGATGGTCGGCACGTTCTATCGCGCGCCGTCGCCGGGCGCGGACCCGTTCGTCCAGGTCGGCGATACGGTCAAGGAAGGCCAGACGATCTGCATCATCGAAGCGATGAAGCTGCTCAACGAGATCGAGTCGGACAAGGCCGGCGTGATCAAGGAAATCCTCGTCGAGAACGGCCAGGCCGTCGAATACGGCCAGCCGCTTTTCGTGATCGGCTAAGCCCGCCGCGCGGCCCTGCCGGCCGCGCGCCGCCGATGCTCGCCAGGCGCCGTTCGCGCGCCCCTCGAAGAGACGAATACTCGCTATGTTTGAAAAAATCCTCATTGCCAACCGCGGTGAAATCGCGCTGCGCATCCAGCGCGCGTGCCGCGAACTCGGCGTCAAGACGGTGGTCGTCTACTCGGAAGCCGACAAGGAAGCCAAGTACGTGCGCCTCGCGGACGAAGCCGTCTGTATCGGCCCGGCCCCGTCGAACCTGAGCTACCTGAACATGCCGGCGCTGATCAGCGCCGCGGAAGTCACCGACGCCGAAGCGATCCACCCGGGCTACGGCTTCCTGTCGGAAAACGCCGATTTCGCGGAACGCGTCGAGCAGTCCGGCTTCACGTTCATCGGCCCGCGCCCGGAAACGATCCGGATGATGGGCGACAAGGTCACCGCGAAGCAGACGATGATCAAGACCGGCGTGCCGTGCGTGCCGGGCTCGGAAGGCGCGTTGCCCGACGATCCGAAGGAGATCGTCAAGATTGCGCGCGCGATCGGCTATCCGGTCATCATCAAGGCGGCAGGCGGCGGTGGCGGGCGCGGGATGCGCGTCGTGCACACCGAGGCTGCGCTCGTCAATGCGGTCAACATGACCCGCGAGGAAGCCGGCCGTGCGTTCGGCAACCCGCAGGTGTACATGGAGAAGTTCCTCGAGAATCCGCGCCACATCGAGATCCAGGTGCTGTCGGACGCGTACAAGAACGCGATCTGGCTCGGCGAACGCGATTGCTCGATGCAGCGCCGCCACCAGAAGGTGATCGAGGAAGCGCCGGCGCCCGGCATTCCGCGCCGCCTGATCGACCGCATCGGCGACCGCTGCGCGGACGCATGCAAGAAGATGGGCTACCTCGGTGCGGGCACGTTCGAATTCCTGTACGAAAACGGCGAGTTCTACTTCATCGAGATGAACACGCGCGTGCAGGTCGAGCACCCGGTATCGGAGCTGATCACGGGCGTCGACATCGTGCAGGAACAGATCCGCATCGCGGCCGGCGAGAAGCTCACGCTGCGCCAGCGCGACATCCAGTTCCGCGGACATGCGATCGAATGCCGGATCAACGCCGAAGATCCGTTCAAGTTCACGCCGTCGCCGGGCCGGATCACGTCGTGGCATACGCCGGGCGGCCCCGGCGTGCGCGTCGATTCGCATGCCTACAATGGCTATTTCGTGCCGCCGAACTATGATTCGATGATCGGCAAGCTGATCACCTACGGCGCGACGCGCGAGCAGGCGATCCGCCGGATGCGCATCGCGCTGTCGGAAATGGTCGTCGAAGGCATCCAGACCAACATCCCGCTGCACCGCGAGCTGATGATCGACTCGAAGTTCGTCGAAGGCGGCACCAGCATCCACTACCTCGAAAACCGGCTCGCGCAAAAGCAGCAGGTCGCACCGGAAGAAGCGTAAGCATGAGCTATCGCGAACTCGTCGTCGAACTGGCCCGTGAGCATGCGGAGGCGCTGTCCGACGCGCTGCTCGACCTCGGCGCGCTGTCGGTGTCCGTCGAGGACGCCGACGCCGACACGCCCGACGAACAGCCGCTCTTCGGCGAGCCGGGCCTCGTGCCCGACCGCACCGCGTGGCAGCACTCGCGCGTGGTTGCGCTGCTGTCGGCCGACCATGAGCCGGCCGTGCTGCTCGCCGCGGCTGCAAACGAGATCGGCATCGCCGACACGCCGACGTTCGTCGTCCGCGAAGTCGAGGAGCAGGACTGGGTGCGGCTCACGCAATCGCAGTTCGAACCGATCCCGATCGGCGAGCGGATCTGGGTCGTGCCGTCGTGGCACGATGCACCCGATCCCGACGCGCTCGTCCTCGAACTCGATCCGGGCCTCGCATTCGGCACCGGCAGCCACCCCACAACGCGCCTGTGCATGGAGTGGCTCGAGCAGTCGGTGAAGCCCGGCCAGTCGGTGCTCGACTACGGCTGCGGCTCGGGCATCCTCGCGATCCTCGCGAAGAAATGCGGGGCGAACCCCGTGATCGGCATCGACATCGATCCGCAGGCCGTCGAATCGGCGCGCCAGAACAGCGAGCGCAACCGTGCGGAAGTCACGTACGGGCTGCCCGACGCATGCCCGGACGGCGAGTTCGACATCGTCGTCGCGAACATCCTGTCGAACCCGCTGAAGCTGATGGCGTCGATGCTCGCATCGAAGGTCAAACCGGGCGGGCGCATCGCGCTGTCGGGCGTGCTCGCGCGCCAGGCGGACGAAGTCGCGGCCGTTTATGCGCGCTACGTCGACATCTCGGTCTGGCGCGAACACGAAGGTTGGGTATGCCTCGCCGGAACCCGGCGCGAAAGCCATTAGAATAGCGCTGTCCTTCACTCTGGCCAGCAGGCCGCCCGGCTCGACATGCTTCTTGCGACGCGCTGCCCTCATTGCGAAACCGTCTTCCGGCTGCAGCAGGAACAGCTCTCGCTGCATGAGGGGCTCGTGCGCTGCGGCCATTGCCACGAAGTCTTCAACGCGTCCGAATCGCTCGTTCCCGAGCACGCGCGGCAGCCCGAACCGGCACTGACCGACGCGGCGGCTGCGCCGGACGACCCCCACGCACACCATCAGGCCCCGCCCGCACGGCTGTTCACCGCCGACGCTCCGGCCGGGTCGCCGTCCGAGTCCGATTACAAGCCCGAAGGCTGGGACATGTGGGCGCCGTGGCTCGACGCCGGCGTCGATCCGTCGCTGCAGCACAGCGTCGAGACCGTCCGCACCGGGCCGCTGATTCCGCTCGCACTCCCCGCCACGGAAGCCGGTATCGTTCACCTGTCGGGTACGCCCGCGCCGTTCCCGGCCCCGACCGAACTCGACGCGACATCGACCGATGTCGCCCATCCGGCCGAATCGCATCCACGGCAGACGGAAACCGACACCGAAGCATCGCCCGCGCCGGTCGAGCACGACCCGCGCGAGCCCCGCTTCGTCGCCCACGTTCCGTCGGAATCGGAAGCAACGCCCGATGCCGCCGAACCCGTCGGCCACGCGCGCTTCGCCCTGCCGGACGACGAACACGCGCCGCGCGAGCCGCGTTTCGCGTTCACGCCGGCACCGGCCGTCACCGAACCTGAACCTGAACCCGAAACCGGATCCGAACCCGACGCGTTCACCCGGCATGACAACGCCGCTGCCGAGCCGGCCGCCCAACCGACCGCCCAACCGGCCGTCCCGTTCCCGGCCGCACTGACCGACGACGACCGCCCGCACTTCGCGGTCACGCGCGAGACGCGTGCGCCGCAGCAGCGCGGGATGGTCGGCGGTTTCCTCGGCGGCCTCGTCGCCGCGGTGCTGGCCGTGCTGCTCGTCGCGCAACTCGCGTGGTGGCAACGTGAAACGCTGATGATCGACTGGCCCGTCACGCAGGGCTGGTTCCGGCAGGCATGCGCGCCGCTCGGCTGCACGGTCGCGCCGCCGCGCGCGATCGACGGCCTGCGGCTCGACGCGACCGACCTGCGCCAGCTCGACGGGCCGCGCGAACTCGAATTGAAGGTACCGTTGACGAACCGCTACCGCGTCGCGCTCGCGTACCCGTCGCTCGAACTCACGCTGCTCGACGACACCAATCACGTGACCGTGCGCCGCGTGCTCGCGCCGCGCGACTACGTGCGCCCGGGCACGCCGATCGACGCCGGGCTGCCGCCCGGCACCACGCAGACGATGGTCGTCCGCCTCGAAACGAACGGCACGCCTGCGTCGAATTTCCGCGTCCAGATCTTCTATCCGTGACGCGCCGCGGCGCGCGCATGCGCGCCCGTCTCAACCCGCGCGCCTCCATCGGCGCGCTATTTCGGAGCACGAACATGAGCAAAGTTACGCTGGGTGGCAACCCGATCGATCTCGCCGGCACGTTCCCGGCCGTCGGCGCCCAAGCCGCCGATTTCAAGCTGGTCGGCAAGGACCTCGCCGACCTGTCGCTCGCCAGCTTCGCCGGCAAGCGCAAGGTGCTGAACATCGTGCCGAGCCTCGACACGCCGACCTGCGCGACGTCGACCCGCAAGTTCAACGAAGCCGCGTCGTCGCTCGACAACACGGTCGTGGTGGTCGTGTCCGCCGACCTGCCGTTCGCCGCCACGCGCTTCTGCACGACCGAAGGCCTCGCCAACGTCGTGACGGCCTCGACGTTCCGCACCGGCCGCGCGTTCGCGAACGCGTACGGCGTCGACGTGACGAGCGGCCCGCTGAACGGCCTGACCGCACGCGCGGTCGTCGTGCTCGACGCGCAGGACAAGGTGATCCACGCGGAACTCGTCGGCGAAATCAAGGACGAGCCGAACTACGATGCAGCGCTCGCCGCACTGAAGTAAGCTTTCTACCGCTTTCCCCTGCCGCGCCGCGCCCTTCGCGCGGCGTTGTCGCGCAGGGTCCCTCATTTCTACAGGAACGCACACCTTGGCTACGCTGATTTGCGGCTCGATCGCCTACGACTCCATCATGACCTTCGAAGGGCGGTTCCGCGAGCACATCCTGCCCGACCAGGTGCACCTCATCAACCTGAGCTTCCTCGTGCCGACGATGCGCCGCGAATTCGGCGGCTGCGCGGGCAACATCGCGTACGCGCTGCACCTGCTCGGCGGCGACGCACGCGTGATGGGGACGGTGGGCGCGCTCGACGCGCAACCGTATCTCGACCGGTTCGACCAGCTCGGCCTGCGCCGCGACCACGTTCGTGTGTTGCCCGAAACGTATACGGCGCAGGCGATGATCACGACCGATCTCGACAACAACCAGATCACTGCGTTCCACCCGGGCGCGATGATGCAGTCGCACCTGAACCATGCGGGCGACGCGCCGGACATCAAGCTCGCGATCGTCGGCCCGGACGGTTTCGACGGGATGGTGCAGCACGTGGAAGAGCTCGCCAAGGCCGGTGTGCCGTTCGTGTTCGACCCGGGCCAGGGTCTGCCGCTGTTCGACGGTGCGACGCTGCGCCGCAGCATTGAACTTGCGACCTATGTAGCGGTCAACGACTACGAGGCCAAGCTGGTGAGCGACAAGACGGGATGGTCCGAAGATGAAATCGCCAGCCGGGTCGACGCCCTCGTCATTACGCGTGGCGAGCACGGCGCGACCATCCGCCACAAGCAGGGCACGGAGCAGATTCCTGTCGTGCCGGCCGAGCGCATCGCCGATCCGACCGGCTGTGGCGATGCCTTCCGCGGCGGCCTGCTGTACGGCATCGAGCATGGCCTCGACTGGGCAACCGCCGGGCGCCTCGCGAGCCTGATGGGCTCGCTCAAGATCGCCCACCAGGGGCCCCAGACTTACGTACTGACGCGTGCCGAAATCGACGCGCGCTTCGAGACTGCATTCGGTTACAGTCTCAAATGAATATTGTGGGAGAGCAAAGATGTTGACGAAAAAAACCCTCACGCTCGCGGCCATGCTGACGGCCACGCTGACGCTCGCCGGCTGCTTCACGGCACCCGGTTCGGCCGATGTCTATAGCGTCGGCCAGGCACAGCGCGAACAGACGGTCCGCATGGGCACGGTCGAAAGCGTCCGCGCGGTACGCATCCAGTCCGACGGCGGCGGCAGCGCGATCGGCACGCTCGGCGGCGGCGCACTCGGCGCGGTCGCAGGCAGTGCGATCGGCGGCGGCAAAGGTTCGATCCTGACGGCAATCGCCGGCGGCCTCGTCGGCGCGGTCGCGGGTAACGCAGTCGGCGAAAACCTCAGCACGGCGAACGGTGTCGAAATCACCGTGCGCCTCGACAACGGCGATCTTCGCTCGATCACGCAGGCGGCGAGCGGCGAAGCGTTCCGCGCCGGCGAGCGCGTGCGACTGCTGTCGAGCGGCGGCGTCACGCGCGTCACGCACTAACCGGTATCCTCAGCACGCGGCGCAAGCCGCGGTCGAACGCATGTGCGAAGCTGCACATGCGTTTTTTTTCGTCCGTACTCACGGCAGCCTCCCGTTCGGCGAGTCCGGACGAAAAAAATCCCGCCACCTGAGCCAGATGGCGGGACTGATTGAGTAGCGCTACTCAACCCACGGACACCACGTGAGTGTCCGGGTGGTGCTGGTCAGCCGAGATTACGGACGGCTGCCGGTCGGGAACGGCCACGCAGCTGCCGGGTTGAGCGCGGTCTTCACGCCCGATGCCGGCGCAACCGATGCGGTCGACGCGGTCGTTGCCGGCGCAGCCTTCTTCACGACGGCCTTCTTCGGAGCAGCAGCCTTCTTCGCCGGAGCAGCAGCCGCCTTCGCAGGGGCAGCCTTCTTGGCAGGCGCAGCCTTCTTCGCGGCAGCCTTCTTCGCAGGCGCGGCCTTCTTCGCAGCAGCCTTCTTGGCAGGCGCAGCCTTCTTCGCAGCGGCCTTCTTCGCCGGTGCTGCCTTCTTCGCAGCAACCTTCTTCACGGCGACTTTCTTGGCTGCAACCTTCTTCGCAGCGGCCTTCTTAGCCGGTGCTGCCTTCTTTGCAGCAACCTTCTTCACCGCGACTTTCTTCGCTGCGACCTTCTTGGCTGCAACCTTCTTCACCGCGACCTTCTTCGCTGCGACCTTCTTTGCAGCAGCCTTCTTCGCCGGTGCTGCCTTCTTCGCAGCAACCTTCTTCACGGCGACTTTCTTCGCTGCGACCTTCTTCACTGCAGCGGCCTTCTTCGCCGGAGCAGCAGCCTTCTTCGCAACGGTCTTCTTGGCAGCAACCTTCTTAGCAGCCGGTTTCTTCTTGGCAGTAGCCATGTTGTTCTCCTTCAGGTTCAGATGAGAGTCAGTTCAAACTACACCCTTCGTCAAAACCCGCTTCCCGCGGACGCTGTTCAGGACGTGCGCTTCGAAGCGGGCTATTCATCGGCGTACGCGGATACCACGCGCTTACGCTAATGAATACGGTATGGCGCGCGTGACCACTCGGCCTCGCGCGCCAAATCAAGTCGGTAGCCGGCGCACCTCGCGCCGCTACCCCTAATCGCTTGATCAAGCGGACCGCCACACGGCCGTCCGCTTTATCCGGAGGGAAGTTTGCCCATCCCACTGAAGGGTTCGCAAAGTGCCTGTCGTATCGTTGGGCCGTTAAGGCACCGGGCATGCTTTGCATCAGGCGTTCTTGCTCCTAAACCTTGGGCCGGGGCCGAGAGGCCACCGGCTGCTCACATCATGTGACGGGTTCGCTGCTGCGGGTTATTCCCAGGACAGCGCGCCCCCCGTCTGATACTCGATCACACGCGTCTCGAAGAAGTTGCGTTCCTTCTTCAGGTCGATCATCTCGCTCATCCACGGGAACGGGTTTTCCTCGTTCGGATACAGCGGATCGAGGCCGATCTGCTGGCAACGGCGGTTGCTGATGAAGCGCAGATAGCTCTTGAACATCGACGCGTTCAGACCCAGCACGCCGCGCGGCATCGTGTCTTCGGCGTAGCGGTATTCGAGTTCGACAGCCTGCTTGAACAGCTCGCGGATCTCGGCGCGGAATTCCGCGGTCCAGAGATGCGGATTCTCGAGCTTGATCTGGTTGATCAGGTCGATGCCGAAATTGCAGTGCATCGACTCGTCGCGCAGGATGTACTGATATTGCTCTGCAGCACCCGTCATCTTGTTCTGGCGGCCGAGTGCGAGGATCTGCGTGAACCCGACATAGAAGAACAGGCCTTCCATGATGCAGGCGAACACGATCAGCGACTTCAGCAGCTTCTGATCCGCTTCGAGCGTGCCGGTCTTGAAGGCCGGATCCGTCAGCGTGTGGATGAACGGGATCAGGAATTCGTCCTTCGCGCGGATCGACGTGACCTCGTGGTACGCGTTGAAGATCTCGCCTTCGTCGAGACCGAGCGATTCGACAATATATTGGTACGCGTGCGTGTGGATCGCTTCCTCGAACGCCTGGCGCAGCAGGAACTGCCGGCACTCGGGCGCCGTGATGTGGCGGTACGTGCCGAGCACGATGTTGTTCGCCGCGAGCGAATCGGCCGTCACGAAGAAGCCGAGGTTGCGCTTCACGATGCGGCGCTCGTCCTCGGTCAGACCGTTCGGGTCCTTCCACAGTGCGATGTCGCGGGACATGTTGATTTCCTGCGGCATCCAGTGGTTCGCGCAACCGGCCAGATACTTTTCCCACGCCCACTTGTACTTGAACGGCACCAGCTGATTGACGTCAGTCTGGCCGTTGATGATGCGCTTGTCGGCGACATTGACCCGCGCTTCCGAACCGCCGGCGGGAACAGCCGATGCTTGCGGCGGCACCGCAAGATCGCCTTCGAAAATGTCACGGACCTGATGGGCGGCAGGCGTTGCAGCCTGCATTCCGACAGCCATCCCGGCGGAGGTGCGCATCGCGTTTTGCTGCGCTCCGCTCGCGGGGGTTACGGCAGTCTTCTCGTCATCCCAGTTGAGCATAAATTCTCACCATCAATTTAGAACGGTTTGTACCATCTTTTCCTGAGCGATAAAAGGGTTCGCTCACGAAAAATCCTTTTTTCGATTCGCGTTGCGACCTCGATACAACACTTTGAGCAACGCATCGTCGTTCATGCAGCGCGCGATGTGAGTCGCGCTTGTATCGCGAGGTGCGCTCGACGCATCGAACGCTGATCGAAACGCGACGTCGTCGGGGATGTTTCGATCGCTTGTCACTGCCTGCAACGCAGGTGCCGCGTTACAGATTCCTTATCATTTTTTTAGTTGAGAGCGGCGCACACTTCAACCTCGATCGGTCGTCGTGTGCGCCGCCGTTGCCTGCTTCTCAGGTCAGGCGCACTGCGTTACTGGCACGCTTCGCACTCGTCGAAGCCCGGATCGCCCGGACGCATCGTGCACACCGGACCGTCGGCCTCGACCGGCGCGAGCGCCGATGCCGCGTCGACTGCGCCCGACGACGATGCCGCGCCGCCTGCCGCGCCGAAGCCGCCGGCTGCGCCTTGCGCGCCGCCGCTGCTCGAGCCGCCACCCGTCGGCACTGCGTTCAGCGCGCCGTGTGCGACCGTCGACTTCTCGACGTGCGTCGCCGCCATCGTGCGGAGGTAGTAGGTCGTCTTCAGGCCGCGCAGCCATGCGAGCTTGTAGACCTCGTCGAGCTTCTTGCCCGACGCGCCGCCCATGTAGATGTTCAGCGACTGCGCCTGGTCGATCCACTTTTGGCGACGCGATGCCGCTTCGACCAGCCACGTCGGGTCGACTTCGAACGCGGTCGCGTAGATCGCGCGCAGGTCGGCCGGGATGCGGTCGATGCGCGACAGCATGCCGTCGAAGTACTTCAGGTCGGCGACCATCACTTCGTCCCACAGGCCGCGTTCCTTCAGGTCGCGAACGAGGTACTCGTTCACCACCGTGAATTCGCCCGACAGGTTCGACTTCACGTACAGGTTCTGGAAGGTCGGCTCGATGCATGCCGACACGCCGATGATGTTCGAGATCGTCGCCGTCGGCGCGATCGCGACGCAGTTCGAGTTGCGCATACCGTGCGTGGCGATCCGCGCACGCAGCGTCGTCCAGTCGAGCGATTCCGACGTGTCGACCTCGACATAGCCGCCACGCGCTTCGGCCAGCAGCTTCAGCGTGTCCTGCGGGAGGATGCCGCGATCCCACAGCGAGCCGCGGTAGCTCGAGTAGCGGCCGCGCTCCTCGGCCAGTTCGGTCGACGCGTGGTACGCGTAGTAGCAGACGGCTTCCATCGAACGGTCGGCGAACTCGACCGCCGCTTCCGACGCGTACGGCGTACGCAGCAGGTGCAGGCAGTCCTGGAAGCCCATGATGCCCATGCCGACCGGGCGGTGCTTCAGGTTCGAGTTACGCGCCTTCGGCACCGCGTAGTAGTTGATGTCGATCACGTTGTCGAGCATGCGCATCGCGACGCTGATCGTGCGCTTCAGCTTGTCGTGGTCGAGCGCGTAGCTGCCGTCGGCCTGCTTCACCAGGTGGGCGACCAGGTTCACCGAGCCGAGGTTGCACACCGCGATTTCGGTGTCGCTCGTGTTCAGCGTGATTTCCGTGCACAGGTTCGACGAGTGGACGACGCCGACGTGCTGCTGCGGCGAGCGCACGTTGCACGGATCCTTGAACGTGATCCACGGGTGGCCCGTCTCGAACAGCATGCCGAGCATCTTGCGCCAGAGCTGCGCCGCCGGGATCTTCTTGAACAGCTTGATCTCGCCGCGCGCGACCTTGTCTTCGTAAGCCGTGTAAGCCTTCTCGAAATCGGCGCCGAACTTGTCGTGCAGGTCCGGGCAGGTCGACGGCGAGAACAGCGTCCAGTCGCCGCCTTCCATCACGCGCTTCATGAACAGGTCGGGAATCCAGTTCGCCGTGTTCATGTCGTGCGTACGGCGACGGTCGTCACCGGTGTTCTTGCGCAGCTCGAGGAACTCCTCGATGTCGAGGTGCCACGATTCGAGGTACGCGCAGACCGCGCCCTTGCGCTTGCCGCCCTGGTTCACCGCGACGGCCGTGTCGTTCACGACCTTCAGGAACGGGACCACGCCTTGCGACTTGCCGTTCGTGCCCTTGATATGCGAGCCGAGTGCACGCACGCGCGTCCAGTCGTTGCCGAGGCCGCCGGCGAACTTCGACAGCAGCGCGTTTTCCTTCAGCGCCTCATAGATGCCGTCGAGATCGTCCGCGACCGTCGTCAGGTAGCACGACGACAGCTGCGAGCGGTGCGTGCCCGAGTTGAACAGCGTCGGCGTCGAGCTCATGAAGTCGAAGCTCGACAGCACGTTGTAGAACTCGATCGCGCGCGTTTCGCGGTCGATCTCGTTCAGCGACAGGCCCATCGCGACGCGCATGAAGAATGCCTGCGGCATTTCGATGCGCGCGCCTTCGACGTGCAGGAAGTAGCGGTCGTACAGCGTCTGCAGGCCGAGGTAGCCGAACTGCAGGTCGCGGTTCGCGTCGAGCGCTTCGCCGAGGCGCTTCAGGTCGAATTGCAGCAGCTTGTCGTCGAGCAGGCCGGCGTCGACGCCGCGCTTCAGGAACTGCGGGAAGTATTCGGCGTAGCGGGCCGGCATCTCGGCCTGCACGACTTCCTCGCCGAGGATCTCGCGACGGATCGTGTGCAGCAGGATGCGGGCCGTGACCTGGCTGTATGCCGGATCCTTTTCGATCATCGTGCGCGCTGCGAGGATCGCCGAGTCGTAGACCTGGCTCATCGGCACGCCGTCGTACAGGTTCTTCACCGTTTCCGCGACGATCGGGTCAGGGTTAACCGCAGCGCCGAGGCCGTCGCATGCCGACACGATCAGCGCACGCAGCGCATTCAGGTCGAGCGGGCGCGTGACGCCGTTGTCGACGACGTTGATGCCGGTGCTCGCCTCGCCGCCCGCTGCCGCTGCTTCCTCGCCCGCATGCTGGCGCTCGAGGTGACGCTTCTCACGGTACAGCACGTACGCACGCGCGACGTTGTGCTCGCCGCCGCGCATCAGCGCGAGTTCGACCTGGTCCTGGATGTCTTCGATATGGAACGTACCGCCGTTCGGGCGGCTGCGCACGAGTGCGCGCACGACGTTGTGCGTCAGCTGTTCGACCTGCTCGCGCACGCGTGCCGATGCCGCGCCCTGCCCGCCGTTGACGGCCAGGAAAGCCTTGGTCACCGCGATCGCGATCTTCGAAGGTTCGAACGACACCACGCTGCCGTTGCGGCGGATCACCTTGTAGTCGGCGAACGTGGCCTGCGGCGCGAGCGCCTTCGCGCCCTGTTCGGTCCCGCCGAGCGGACGGCTCGAGGCGCTCTCGTACTGGGACGTCGCGTTGTCGGTGGTTTGCATGTGCAAAGCTCCTGGTGTTGGATGGTGCGGAGAGAACCGCGGATTAAAACGAACGCTGCGCAATGCGGTGCGCGAGCGGTAAGAGGCGAGCGATGCGCCGGGGAAGCCGGTTCGGTCGATGCGCGACAACCTGACCGGTCGTGTGCTTCGTCATGTCTACCCTGCCCCGTCGATGTTCGCTGCGCTGATCGCGACGCCCGGACCGCCCGGCCTGGCGCGCCGCCCTGAGAACCCTGTCCGCCGGCGTTGCCCGCCGGCCGGTGCCGCTCGGGTTTCCCCTGCGACACACACTATATCTAGTACAGAACTACTCAACTGGCACCAAGTATAGTGGACATTCGGACGAGGTCAAAACGGATAATTTGCGATGAAGGTCTTGACATCGCTCACGCGCAGACACGACAAGGCATTGGTCGGAGAAAAAACTTTCTCCGCTCAAAAAACCCCGCGATCAGTGCTGACGGAAAGGAAAGTATTCGGCGGAAAACCCGGCATCGCTCGCGAAGCGTTGCCAATCGAAGTGCGGGCCCGGGTCGGTCTTGCGGCCCGGCGCGACGTCCGAGTGCCCGGCGAACGCGTCGACCGGATAGTGCTCGGCGAGCGTGCGGGAGAGCGCGGCCAGGACCGCGTATTGCGCGTCGTCGAACGGCACGTCGTCCGCGCCTTCGAGCTCGATGCCGATCGAGAAGTCGTTGCAGCGCGTCCGGCCGAAGAACTCGGACGAACCCGCGTGCCATGCGCGCTCGTCGCACGACACGAACTGCACGAGTTCGCCGCCGCGACGGATCAGGAAGTGCGCGGAGACCCGCACGCCGCGCAGGTGGCTCTGGTAATAAGGGTGCGCATCGCAGTCGAGGCGATTGAGGAACAGCGACTCGATCGCGTCGCCGCCGAATTCACCGGGCGGCAGGCTGATGTTGTGGACGACGACGAGCGTCGGCACCGCACCCGCGGGCCGCACCTCGAAGTTCGGCGACGGCGCATGGCGCGCTTCGCGCACCCAGCCGTTCGCGTCGACCGACAGCACCGGCGCGTCGCTCATCGCGCGTCGTGACCGCTTGCGCGCGCGGCGTGGCGCTGCGCGTGCTCGGCGCTGCAGAAGTAGTCGCCGCCCGCGGCGATCGCGTCGCCCTTCGGCGCATGCACGCCGCATTCGGCACAGCGCACCATCGGCTCGGGCAGCGAGCGCGTTTCGCCGTTCGGGCGGGCCGCCCCGGGACCGCCGGCGCCGGGCGCGCCGTCGTAGCCAGCACCGCGGCCGGTACGCGCCTGCGCGTGCTCCTGCGCCTGGCGCAGCTTGCGCGCGAGCCACGAACCCGCGAAGAAGAGAAGGATCAGGAGAAGAATCTGTCGCATCGGAAACCTGCGTTCAAACCACGGAACGGTGCAGCAGCACCTCGAAAACGAACCGGCTGCCGACATACGCGAGCAGCAGCGCGGCGAACGACACGAGCACCCAGCGCGCGGCGCCGCGGCCGCGCCAGCCCGACGTCCTGCGCGCGACCAGCAGGCCGCCGAACATCAGCCACGACAGGATCGCGAACACGGTCTTGTGGTCGAGCCGCAGCGCGCGTGCATCGACCTGCTCGCTGAACAGGATGCCCGACGCGAGCGTCAGCGTGAGCAGCACGAAGCCGGCACCGATCAGGCGGAACAGCAGCTTCTCGAGCGTGAGCAGCGGCGGCAGCGTTTCGAGCCAGCTCGCGATCCAGCCCGTCGAGCCGTCGCGCCCGCCGCTCCTCAGCGACTGCAGCCGCCGCTCGACCATCAGCATCAGGACCGCATGCAGCGCGGCGATCGCGAACAGGCCGTACGCGATGTTCGCGATCAGGAAGTGCAGCTTGAACAGCGGCGCTGCGGCATAAGGAAGCACCCGCACGCCGCCGAACACGAGCGGCAGCAGCGACGCGCCGCACGCGAGCGGCAGGACCAGCAGGCGCAGGCTGTCGAGCGGGAAGAAGAAACTCTCGATCCAGTAGATGCCGGCGCCGAGCCAGAACATCGCGGACAGCGCGAACGCGAAACCGAACACCATCGAGTCGTTCGGAAAGATCGTCATGTGGAGCAGCACGCCGTGCGCGACGAGCGCGGCGAACAGCAGCGCGCGGCCGGCCCCGCTCATCCCGGACGCGGCGGACGCGGGAACCGGCACGGCCGGCACGCTCGCGACGAGCGGCGTCGCGCCCTGGCGGTGCGTGCGCCAGCCTGCGACGGCGAGGCCGCCGTACAGGAATGCGGTGAGGGCATACAGTACAATATCCATGTTCGAAGTTTACACTAGGCCCCCTTCCCGCGACGGCTCCCTTTGTTCGGTTCCGCCGCGCCTTCGGGCCCCACTGTCCAACGCTCCCCATGCTCGACAATCTCACTCAACGGATGGCGCGCGTCGTCAAGACGCTGCGCGGCGAAGCCCGGCTCACCGAGGCGAACACGCAGGAGATGCTCCGCGAGGTGCGTCTCGCGCTGCTGGAGGCCGACGTCTCGCTGCCGGTCGTCCGCGAATTCATCGCCAAGGTCAAGGAAAAGGCGCTCGGCGAAGAAGTGATCAGCAGCCTGTCGCCGGGCCAGGCGCTCGTCGGCGTGGTCCAGAAGGAACTGACCGCCGTGATCGGCGGCGACTACGAAGGCAAGGCCGCCGAGCTGAACCTCGCGGTCACGCCGCCTGCCGTGATCCTGATGGCCGGCCTGCAGGGCGCGGGCAAGACCACGACCGCCGGCAAGCTCGCGAAGCTGCTGCGCGAGAAGTACAAGAAGAAGGTGCTGACGGTGTCGTGCGACGTGTATCGCCCGGCCGCGATCATGCAGCTGAAAACGGTGAGCGAACAGGTCGGCGCCGACTTCTTCCCGTCCACGCCCGACCAGAAGCCCGTCGACATCGCGGTCGCGGCCGTCGACTGGGCGAAGCGCCACTACCATGACGTGCTGATCGTCGACACGGCCGGCCGCCTCGGTATCGACGAGGCGATGATGCAGGAAATCGCCGCGCTGCACGGCACGCTGAAGCCGGCCGAAACGCTGTTCGTCGTCGACGCGATGCTCGGCCAGGACGCGGTCAATACCGCGAAGGCGTTCAACGACACGCTGCCGCTCACCGGCGTCGTGCTGACCAAGCTCGACGGCGACTCGCGCGGCGGTGCCGCGCTGTCGGTGCGTCACATCACGGGCAAGCCGATCAAGTTCGTCGGTGTCGCCGAGAAGCTCGACGGCCTGGAAGTGTTCCACCCCGACCGGATGGCGAACCGGATCCTCGGCATGGGCGACATCCTCGCGCTCGTCGAGGAGGCCCAGCGCGGCGTCGACGTGCAGGCCGCGCAGAAGCTCGCCGACAAGGTCAAGAAAGGCGGCGATTTCGACCTGAACGATTTCCGCGCGCAGATCTCGCAGATGAAGAACATGGGCGGCCTGTCGTCGCTGATGGATAAACTCCCCGCGCAGTTCCAGCAGGCGGCCGCCGGCGCCGACATGGGCCAGGCCGAGAAGTCGATCCGCCGGATGGAAGGCATCATCAGCTCGATGACGCCCGCCGAGCGCGCGAAACCCGAAATCATCAAGGCGACGCGCAAGCGCCGCATTGCAGCCGGCGCGGGCGTGCCGGTGCAGGAAGTCAACCGGATGCTGAACCAGTACGACCAGATGCGTACGATGATGAAGAAGCTGAAGGGCGGCAACATGCAGAAGATGATGCGCGGCCTGAAGGGCATGATGCCCGGCATGCGCTGATTCCGCCCGTCGGCCGGCGCGCGGGTTTTTGCTGTAGCGCGCGCCCGCCGTTCTGCTTCATTCTTATTTGTATACCGACTGCCCGCCAGAACACATGAACCGCGAAGAAGCCCTCCACATTTTCAACCACTCCGAAGAGATCGTGTCGGCCGATGCCGTCAACGCGTCGATCTCCAAGATGGCCGACGCGATCCGCGCCGAGATCGGCGACGCGTTCCCGCTCGTTCTCTCGGTGATGGGCGGCGCCGCGGTGTTTACCGGGATGCTGCTGCCGCATCTCGATTTCCCGCTCGAGTTCGACTACATCCACCTGACCCGCTACCGCAACACGACGCAGGGCAGCCCGGAGATGCACTGGCGCGTCGCGCCGCGCGAATCGGTGAAGGACCGCATCGTGCTCGTGCTCGACGACATCCTCGACGAAGGCGAGACGATGGCCGCGATCCGCGACCGCATCCTGGACATGGGCGCGAAGCGCTTCATGTCGGCCGTGCTGTGCGAAAAGACGCTCGCGAAGGCGAAGCCGCTGCACCCCGACTTCTGCGGCTTCTCGGTGCCGGACCGCTACGTGTTCGGCTGCGGGATGGACGCCAAGGGCTACTGGCGCAACCTGCCGACGATCCGCGCACTGACCGCCCAGGTCTGATCGTCGCCCTGCCCGCCCCATAAGAAAAACGGCGCTCCGGTTTCCCGGAGCGCCGCTTTTTTTCGTGCGTACGCCGCCTGCCTTATAACTGGTGCACGAATGCGCGGATGCCGGCCAGCAGCATCTCGACCGAGATCGCGACGAGCACGAGGCCCATCAGCCGCTCGAACGCCGCGACCGTCCGCTCGCCGAGCCACTGCTGGATCCGTTCGGCCAGTACCAGCGTGATCGCGCAGACGATCATCGTGACCGTCAGCGCGCCGACCCATTCGAGCATCTTGCCGGGCGCCTGCGACGTCAGCAGCATGACCGTCGCCAGCGCGGACGGCCCGGCCAGCGCCGGAATCGCGAGCGGCACGATGAACGGTTCGCCGCCCGCGCGCGGATCGCTGCCGAGCGCACCGTCCGGGTGCGGGAAGATCATCCGCAGCGCGATCAGGAACAGCACGATCCCGCCGCCGAGCCGCAACGACAGGTCGGTGAGGTTCATCATCCGCAGGAAGCGGTCGCCGACCACCATGAAGAACAGCAGGATCACGAACGCGATCCCCACTTCACGCAGGATCAGCTTCACGCGCCGCTCGCGCGGCACATCCCGCATCGCCGTAATGAACAGCGGGATGTTGCCGAGCGGATCGGTGATCAGCACCAGGAGCACGGTGGCCGACAGGAACGTGTATTCCATCGTGTCCCCCGGTCGCCGTGCTTAGCGTGCGAGCGCGGCGCGGATCTTCTCCGCGACCGTCGCCGCAGCCGCGTCGGCCGGCAGCAGCGTCGCTTCGGCGTCGCGGCGGCCCTGGTACTCGATCTTGCCTTCCTTCAGGCCGCGCTCGCCGATCACGAGACGGTGCGGCACGCCGATCAGCTCCCAGTCGGCGAACATCACGCCCGGGCGCTCGCCGCGGTCGTCGAGGATCACGTCGATGCCGGCCGCGACGAGTTCCGCGTACAGCTTGTCGGCCGTTTCGCGCACCATCTCGCTGCGGTCGTAGCCCATCGGGCACAGCACGACTTCGAACGGCGCGATCGACTCGGGCCAGATGATGCCCTTGTCGTCGAAGTTCTGTTCGATCGCCGCGCCGAGAATACGCGTGACGCCGACGCCATAGCAGCCCATCAGCATCGGCTGCGGCTTGCCCGACTCGTCGAGGAACGTCGCCCCCATTGCTTCCGAGTACTTGGTGCCGAGCTGGAACACGTGGCCGACTTCGATGCCGCGGCAGATGTCGATCACGCCCTTGCCGTCCGGCGACGCGTCGCCCTTCTTCACGTTGCGCACGTCGGCGACATCCGGTTCCGGCAGGTCGCGGCCCCAGTTCACGCCGGCGATGTGATAGTCGACCTCGTTCGCGCCGACGACGAAATCGCTCATGTTCGCGACCGTGCGGTCCGCGATCACCTTCACCGGCTTCTTCGTGCCGACCGGGCCGAGATAGCCCGGCGGCGTGCCGAACCACTCGACGATTTCCTGCTCGGTCGCGAAGCGGTGGTTCTTCAGCCCCGGCAGCTTCGACACCTTGATCTCGTTCAGGTCGTGGTCGCCGCGCAGCATCACGAGCCAGATGGTCGGCTCGGCGCCTTCGTTGTCGGTCGCGAGCACGATCGACTTGATCGTGCGCTCGAGCGGGATCGCCAGCAGTTCGGCGACGGCTTCGCACTTCGCCTTGCCAGGCGTCGCGACCTTTTCCATCGATTCGGCCGGTGCGGCGCGCTCAGGCGTCAGCGGCAGCGCTTCGGCGGCCTCGATGTTCGCCGCGAACTCGGAGGTCGGGCAGTAGGCGATCGCGTCCTCGCCGGTGTCGGCGATCACGTGGAATTCGTGCGAGAAGTTGCCGCCGATCGAGCCGCTGTCGGCCGCGACCGCACGGAACTCGAGGCCGAGGCGCGTGAAGATGCGCACGTACGCGTCGTACATCTTGCGATACGACTCGTTCAGGCCGGCTGCGTCCTTGTCGAACGAATACGCGTCCTTCATGATGAATTCGCGGCCGCGCATCACGCCGAAGCGCGGACGGATCTCGTCGCGGAACTTCGTCTGGATCTGGTAGAAGTTCACCGGCATCTGCCGGTAGCTCTTGATCTGGTTGCGCGCGATGTCGGTGATGACTTCCTCGTGCGTCGGCCCGATCACGAAGTCGTTGTCCTTGCGGTCCTTGAAGCGCAGCAGCTCGGGGCCGTACTGTTCCCAGCGGCCCGACTCCTGCCACAGCTCGGCCGGCTGCACGGCCGGCATCAGCAGCTCGATGGCGCCCGCCCGGTTCATTTCCTCGCGCACGATCGCCTCGACCTTGCGAATCGAACGCAGGCCGACCGGCAGATAGTTATAGATGCCGCCGGCGACGCGACGGATCATGCCGGCGCGGACCATCAGCTTGTGGCTGACGATCTCTGCGTCGGCGGGAGCTTCTTTCAGGGTGCCGATAAAGAAACGGGAAGCTTTCATGCGGACGGTTCCAAAAACGGCGCCCCCAGGCGGGGCGCCCGAAAAAGTTTCAAGGTGAAAAAGCTGCGCGCGGCGAACAACGAGGGACGACGATGGCGCAGATGACTTAGCAGACTAATCAGGGACAATTCAGCCGGTGCACCCCGCGCGGATTCGCTCCGTCACGGTGCGCAGCGCCCGTTATCTGTTTATAATCAAAGCAATTTTAAAGGATTCGAAGGTGGTTGTATGCTGGATCGTGAAGGCTTTCGCCCGAACGTCGGCATCATCCTCTTGAACGCGCGCAACGAGGTGTTTTGGGGCAAGCGGCTCCGCGAGCATTCCTGGCAGTTTCCTCAAGGTGGGATCAAGTACGGCGAGACCCCCATGCAGGCGATGTACCGGGAACTGCACGAGGAGACGGGCCTGCATCCGGAACACGTCAAGATAATCGGCCGCACTCGCGACTGGTTGCGTTACGAGGTGCCTGACAAGTTCATCAAACGCGAAGTACGCGGTCATTACCGCGGCCAGAAGCAGATCTGGTTCCTGCTGCGGATGGTTGGACGCGATTGCGACATTTGCTTGCGCGCGACCGACCACCCGGAGTTCGATGCGTGGCGCTGGAACGAGTACTGGGTACCGCTCGATGCGGTGATCGAGTTCAAGCGGGATGTCTATCAGTTGGCGCTGACGGAATTGTCGCGCTTCCTGCGCCGCCCGGCGCAGCGAGCCGAGAAGCCGCGCGGGCCGCGAATGTCGCGCTATCCGCGCGTCATTGGCGTACAGGCCCAGCAGACGCTGACGATTGTCGACGCATCGGTAGTGTGTTCGGAGATCGAAGTGGAGGCGAGCACGCTCGACGAGATGCCGCCCCACGTGATCGTCGGCAAATGACGAGTCGGACTGCATGACCGGGCGCGACCTTGGTGTCGCGCCCTTTTTTTACGAGGAATGCATATTGAAAGCGATTGCTCTCGCGCTCGCATCGATCGCCGCGATGGCTGCCCTGGCCGGCTGCGCGAATTCGAAGGCGCCGTCCAACAAGGACGACAGCGAATTCGTGTACCTGCTCGACCGCCAAGGGACCTGGAAGGAAAACACGGTCGACACGCTGCCGCCGCTGCCGCAGACGGGCGACCTGCTGCCGTTCAACGTGTCGCAGAACACGCCGCTCAAGTTCTTCGTCGATGCTAAATCGCTCGACGTCGGCACCGATGGCGTCGTGCGCTACGCGGTCGTCATCACGAGCCCGGCCGGCGCACGCAACGTGAACTACGAAGGCATCCGCTGCGACACCTACGAATGGCGCCAGTACGCCGGCCTGAACTCGGACCACGACGGCTGGGATCGTACCGTCGAAAACGACTGGCGGCGCATCGAGAACGGCGAGCTGAACGCCTACCACTCCGCGCTCTATCAGGACTACTTCTGCTCGAACAAGATGCCGCAAGGCTCGACCCGGCAGATCCTGGAAAACATCCGGTTCCACCGCACCGCGATGACGCAGCTGCGCTGACGGCGCACGATGCGGGTCGCCCGCATCGTCCCGCCGCTATAAGAAAGCCCGCATCGCGCGGGCTTTTTTGCTGGACTGCCTGCACCGCCGACACCGTGGCCGGCGATCAGACGATCAAACGAGCACGAGGTTGTCGCGGTGGATCAGTTCGGGCTCCAGCATGTAGCCGAGCACCGTCTCGATCTCGCCGCTCGGCTTGCGGTGAATCAGTTTCGTTTCCGCGCTGCTGTAGTTCGTGAGCCCGCGCGCCACTTCGCGCCCGTCGGGGCCGACGCACGCGATCACCTCGCCGCGCGCGAACGCGCCCTGCACGTCGATCACGCCGATCGGCAGCAGGCTCTTGCCGCCGGCCGTCAGCTTTTCGACCGCGCCGGCATCGATCACGACATGGCCGCGCACCTGCAGATGGTCGGCCATCCATTGCTTGCGCGCCGCCATCCGCGCGGTGCGCGCGATCAGCTGCGTGCCGATCGCCTCGCCGGCCGCCAGGCGCACGAGCACGTCCGGCTCCCGGCCGCTCGCGATCACGGTATTCGCGCCGCTGTGTGCCGCGCGCTTCGCCGCGAGGATCTTCGTCAGCATCCCGCCGCGACCGAGGCTCGAACCGGCGCCGCCGGCCATCGCCTCGAGCTCCGGCGCGCCGGCATTGGCCTCGGCGACGAGCGTCGCGTTCGGGTCCTTGCGCGGATCGGCCGTGAACAGCCCGGTCTGGTCGGTCAGGATGATCAGCGCATCGCCTTCGATCAGGTTCGCGACGAGCGCGCCGAGCGTGTCGTTGTCGCCGAACTTGATTTCGTCGGTGACGACCGTGTCGTTCTCGTTGATGATCGGCACGACACCGAGCCGCAGCAGCGTGAGCAGCGTCGAACGCGCATTCAGGTAGCGCTCGCGATCGGCCAGGTCGGCATGCGTGAGCAGGATCTGCGCGGTGCGGATGTCGTGCTCGGTGAAGCGGCTCTCATAGACCTGCGCGAGCCCCATCTGGCCGACCGCCGCCGCAGCCTGCAACTCGTCGATTTCCCGCGGCCGCTTGCTCCAGCCGAGCCGCTGCATCCCTTCGGCAATCGCCCCCGAACTGACGAGCACGACTTCCTTGCCCTGCGCGCGCAACGCCGCGATCTGGGCTGCCCAGCGGCCGATTGCAGCATGATCGAGCCCCTTGCCGTCGTTGGTCACGAGGCTGGAACCCACCTTCACCACCAATCGCTTCGAATCCGCGATGATCGAACGCATCCTGCACTGTCTCCTGTATCTGATGCCTGCCCGGCCGGGCGCGATTGAACGCCGGCGCCGGACGGCACGCCCGGCGCGTTCAGGAACCGCTCAGGCGTCGTCGCCCGGCGTCGCACCGCCGTCTGCCGGCGGCGCATCGCGGAAACGCACGTCCGCCGCGAGATCTTCCGCCTCCGCCGCACGGTGTGCGTCCGAATGTTCGGACAGGTAATCGTAGATCGCGTAGCACAGCGCTTCGCAGCCCTGGCCCGTCAACGCCGAAATCTCGAACACGGGGCCGTCCCAGCCGAAACGATCGAGAAAATCGGCGACGCGCGCCTCGCGCTCGTCTTCCGGCACCATGTCCAGCTTGTTGAGCACGAGCCAGCGCGGCTTCTCGTACAGCGCCTCGTCGTACTTGCGCAGCTCGCCGACGATCGCGGTCGCTTCCGCGACCGGATCGACGCTTTCGTCGAACGGTGCGAGATCGACCAGATGCAGCAGCACGCCGGTCCGCTGCAGGTGGCGCAGGAACTGGTGGCCAAGGCCCGCGCCTTCCGCCGCGCCCTCGATCAGCCCCGGGATGTCGGCGATCACGAAGCTCTTGCTCGGGCCGACGCGCACCACGCCGAGATTCGGCGCGAGCGTCGTGAACGGGTAGTCGGCGATCTTCGGCCGCGCATTCGACACCGACGAGATGAACGTCGACTTGCCTGCGTTCGGCATGCCGAGCAGGCCGACGTCGGCGAGCACCTTCAGCTCGAGCTTCAGCATGCGCCGCTCGCCCGGCTTGCCGTCCGTCTTCTGGCGCGGCGCACGGTTCGTGCTCGACTTGAAATGCAGGTTGCCGAGGCCGCCGGAGCCGCCTTGGGCAAGCATCACCTGCTGGTCGTGCTCGGTCAGGTCGGCGATCAGCTCGCCGGTATCCATGTCGGTGATGATCGTGCCGACCGGCATGCGCAGCGTGACGTCGTCGCCGCCCTTGCCGTAGCAATCCGAGCCGCGGCCGTTTTCACCGTTGCGCGCGAGATGCTTCTTCGCGTATCGGTAGTCGATCAGCGTGTTGATGTTGCGGTCGGCGATCGCGTAGACGCTACCGCCCCGGCCGCCGTCGCCGCCGTCCGGCCCGCCGAACGGGACGAACTTCTCGCGGCGCATCGACGCGCTGCCATCGCCTCCGTCGCCGGCGATGACTTCGATTCGTGCTTCGTCAATGAACTTCATTCGTCACTCCGCCCAGTATTTCCGCTATTGTGCCGCGCGCCGGCACGCTTGAACAATCTGCCGTTCGGCCGATCGTACGCCGGTTGCGCGAGGGTCGCCGGCACGCACCTGCGCCCGGCGACCAAATAAAAAAAGGCCCCGCGAAGACTGCGGGGCCTTTCGGCTACGAAGCCCGTGGGTGCCTGACTTAGGCAGCCGCCGGGACGACGATGACCAGATGCTTCTTGTCCGCGCCCTTCGTCGCGAACTTGACGTGACCGTCGACCAGCGCGAACAGGGTGTGATCCTTGCCCATGCCGACGTTCTCGCCTGCGTGCATACGCGTACCGCGCTGACGCACGATGATGCCGCCGGCATTGATTGCCTGGCCGCCGTACACTTTCACGCCGAGACGTTTCGACTCGGAGTCGCGGCCGTTCCGGGAAGAGCCGCCTGCCTTTTTGTGTGCCATCTGATTGCTCCTTAACCGAGGCGCTTACGCGTTGATCGCGTCGATGCGCAGCTCAGTGTAGTTCTGGCGGTGGCCGCCATGCTTTTGGTAGTGCTTCCGGCGACGCATCTTGAAGATGGTGACCTTGGCATGACGACCGTGCGACACAACGGTGGCCTTGACGGAAGCCCCACTGACCAGCGGCGTACCGAACTTAATCGATTCGCCTTCGCCCACTGCGAGAACCTGGTCGAGCGTGATTTCAGCGTCAATGTCAGCCGGTATCTGTTCTACTTTGAGTTTTTCGCCAACGGCAACCTTGTACTGCTTGCCGCCGGTTTTTATGACCGCGTACATTGAGAACCTCACTCTGGATCCAATTTTTCCGCACACCACGCGCGGAAAACACGTGATTATACATGGGGTTAGCACCGAAGTCAAAACCGATCGACGATTGCCGCGCGCGGGCCCTGGCCGGACGGCCAAAATCGCAGTGCCGTCACGTCTGACAGACCGGGATTTCGCGGATTCGACTTATAATCCGCCGCATCACCCAATTCCATCATCATGTCGTCGTCCACCGCCTCCCCCACCCTCAGCGCCGCCCACCTGCTCGCCCCGATCACCAGCGACATGGAGCAGGTGAATCGCGTTATCCGGCAAAGCCTCGCGTCCGACGTGCTGCTGATCAACCAGATCGCCGAGTACATCATCGGCGCGGGCGGCAAGCGGCTGCGTCCGGCGTTGCTGCTGCTCGTCGCCGGCGCGCTCGGCGAAACGTCGCACCAGCGGCACGTGCTGGCCGCCGTCGTCGAGTTCATCCACACGGCCACGCTGCTGCATGACGACGTCGTCGACGAATCCGAGCTGCGCCGCGGCCGCCAGACCGCCAATGCGCTGTTCGGCAACGCGGCGAGCGTGCTGGTAGGCGATTACCTCTACTCGCGCTCGTTCGAGATGATGGTCGGTGTCGGCAAGATGCGCGTGATGGAGATCCTGTCCGAAGCGACGACGATCATTTCGGAAGGCGAGGTGCTGCAGCTCCTCAACATGCACGACGCGGACGTCGACGAAACGCGCTACATGCAGGTGATCCGCTACAAGACGGCGAAGCTGTTCGAAGCGTCGGCCCGCCTGGGCGCGGTGCTCGCGGGCGCCGATGCGCCGACCGAAGCCGCCGCCGCCGAATACGGCCGCCGGATCGGCACCGCGTTCCAGATCATGGACGACTGGCTCGACTACGCGGGCACCGTCGAGGCCATGGGCAAGAATGCCGGCGACGACCTGCGCGAAGGCAAGCCGACGCTGCCGCTCATCTATCTGATCGAACGCGGCACGCCCGAGCAATCGGCGCTGGCGCGCGAGGCGATCGAACAGGGCGGCACCGATCGCTTCGATACGATCTTCGAGGCGATCACGCGCTCAGGCGCGCTCGACCACACGCTCGAATGCGCACGCCAGGAAGCGCAGGCGGCAGCAGCGGCGATTGCCGCGTTCCCCGATTCGATCTACAAGGAAAGCCTGCTCGGGCTGTGCTCGTACTCGACGTCGCGGCAGTCGTGAGCGCGCGGCAAACAGGAAGCGATGCCTTGTCCCGAAAATTTTCTTCACCAAAGTATTCCCTTTTAGAAAAAACATCGTTATAGTTACGTTCTTGCTTGAGACGACGCAGAAATCTTCACGAAGACGGCGAAGTCCGAAGAGCAAAAATCGGGGTGTAGCTTAGCCTGGTAGAGCGCTACGTTCGGGACGTAGAGGCCGGAGGTTCGAATCCTCTCACCCCGACCAGATTTTTAAAAAACCGTGCACCCTGTGCGCGGTTTTTTTTTGCCCGGCCGCCGCAGGCCCCTCGTGTCGCGCACGACACATCGCCGTCGCCGGCCTCTGCTATATTTCCTCCATCCCTGTCCTTCACTGCCCATTCCGACGCGTGGACCAAATTCCCTTATGGGCGCAAATCGGCGCCGTCTTCCTGCTTCTCCTCTGTTCCAGCTTCTTTTCGATTTCCGAGACCGCGATGATGGCGCTCAACCGCCATCGGCTGAAGCATCTCGCCGGCCAGGGCGCACTCGGCGCGAAAACCACGCAAGGGCTGCTCACGCGCACTGACCTGCTGCTCAGCGTGATCCTGATCGGCAACAACCTGTTCAACACGATCATCCCGGTCCTGACGACGTCGCTCGCGCTGCATACGTTCGGCCGCAACAACGTCGCGCTGTCGATCGCGACCGGCATCGTCGCGTTCCTGATCATCGTGTTCGCGGAAATCGCGCCGAAGATCGTCGGCGCGACCTTCCCCGAACGCATCGCACTGCCCGCGAGCCTCGTGATCGCGCCGTTGATGCGCGTGTTCAAGCCGGTCGTCTGGTTCGTCAACGCGCTCGCGAACGGCGTGCTGTGGGTGCTGCGCATCAACACGAAGAAGGGCCGCGACCAGCGGATGTCGGCCGACGAGCTGCGCGCCATCGTGCTCGAGTCGAGCAGCTTCATGCCGACCAAGCATCGCAGCATCCTGCTCAACCTGTTCGATCTCGAGAACATCACGGTCGACGACGTGATGGTGCCGCGCCGCCAGATCGAGTCGCTCAACTTCTACGCGCCGCTCGACGACGTCCTGCACCAGCTCGAGACCTGCTATCACAACCGGCTCGTCGTCTACGAAGGCGACATCGACAAGGTGCTCGGCGTGCTGCATGTGCGCAAGACGCTCACCGCGCTGCACAACCAGGAGTTCGACCGCGAGACGCTGCGCACGCTGCTCGCCGAGCCGTACTACGTGCCGTCGGGCACGCCGGTGGTCCAGCAGCTCCAGTTCTTCCAGGAAACGCGGCAGCGAACCGCGCTCGTCGTCAACGAGTACGGCGAGCTCGAAGGGCTCGTCACGCCCGAAGACATCATCGAGGAACTGATCGGCGAATTCACGACGTCGATGCCGCGCAGCGAACGCGCGGGCGGTTGGGACGAGAACGGCGAATGCATCGTGTCGGCCAGCATGCCGCTGCGCGAACTGAACCGCTGGCTGCACCTGAAGCTGCCGACCGACGGGCCGAAGACGCTGAACGGACTGGTGCTCGAAATCCTCGAGGAAATTCCGGAAGACGACGTGTGCCTGAAGATCGGCGACGTGATGCTCGAGGTGATGCGCAGCGACGACCAGGCCGTGCGCACGGTCAAGCTCTTCAAGCCGCGCGGCTCGCGCACCGCACGCGCCACCGGCCGATAGCCGAACGGCCGACTGCCACCGCCGCCCGCGACGCGCGACCATCTGCAGGTCACGGTCAACAGGCGGCCAGCGTGCCGGCTCACATGCATTTCCCTCCTCCCGGGGCGCCGCTGCGCACGCAGTCGTCGCCCGCCCGCTCAGACGCGCCGCCTGCCGCCGCGCCTCATGCACTCGATGCGGCCCAGCTCGACGATGCACCGGCCGTGCGGCTGCTGACGGACACGCTGCACGCGGCACGTGTGCGCGACGCATCCGACATCCACGTCGAACCGTTCGAAACCGGCTGGCGCATCCGCCTGCGCATCGACGGCGTGCTGCATGAGCATGCGCGGCCGCCCGTGCACCTGCGCGATGCGCTCGTCACACGAATCAAGGTGCTCGCGCGCATGGACATCGCCGAACGGCGGCTCCCGCAGGACGGCAGGCTGCGCATCGCGATCGACCGCGGCACGCGCGGCGACTATCGCGTCAGTTCGCTGCCCACGCTGTTCGGCGAAAAGCTCGTGCTGCGGCGCCTCGAAACGCTGCCGGCCGATCTCACGCTCGCCCGTCTCGGCTTCGACACGCAGCAGGCCGCCGCGATGGAGGCCGCGATACGCGCACCGCACGGCCTCGTGCTCGTCACGGGCCCGACCGGCAGCGGCAAGACGCTGTCGCTGTACTGCGCACTGCAGATGCTCGATCGCGACGCACACAACGTCTGCACGGTCGAGGACCCCGCGGAGATCCAGCTCGACGGGATCAACCAGGTCGGCGTCGCCGACAAGGCCGGGCTCACGTTCGCGACGGCGCTGCGTGCGCTGTTGCGGCAGGATCCCGACATCATCATGGTCGGCGAGATACGCGATGCGGAAACGGCCGACGTCGCGATCAAGGCCGCGCAGACCGGCCATCTCGTGCTGTCGACGCTGCACACGAACGACGCGCCGGCCGCGATCGCACGGTTGCTCGACATCGGCGTCGCGCCGTACAACCTCGCGGCCGCGCTGCAGCTCGTCACCGCGCAGCGCCTCGTCCGGCGCCTGTGCGTCGCGTGCCGTGTCCCTTCGGACGCATCGGCGCGCGTGCTGCAGGAAGCCGGCTGCGACCCGGCGGCCCTGGCGAACGGATGGCGGCCGTTCGTCGCGCGCGGCTGCAGCGCCTGTCACGGGATCGGCTATCGCGGCCGCATCGGGTTGCATCAGACGATGCCGGTCTCGCCGGAACTGGCGGAGCGCATCGTCGCACGGGCGAGCGTCGGCGAGCTCGCGCAATGCGCGGCGGCCGAGGGCGTGCGCAACCTGCGCGACGCGGCATTCTCCCGCGTGCGGGACGGCACGACGAGCATCGCGGAAGCCGTCGCCGCCACGCCCGCCGCATGAGCATGCCCACGCCGCCGCGCGAAACCCGCTTCGCCTGGCGCGGCCGCCGTCGCGACGGCACACCGCGCCGCGGCACGGTCATCGCCTTCGACGCCGCGGCCGCGCGTGCCACACTCGCGCGTGACGGCATCGCGGTGCTGTCGCTCGACGTCCGCGGGCCGGCCCGGCCGCCGGCGGCCGGCGCCCGGGAGATCACGCGTTTCACGCGCCAGCTCGCGAGCCTGTTGCAGGCCGGGCTGCCGCTTGCACCGTCGCTCGAGATGCTCGCGCGTACACGGTCGCATGACGGCCTGCCGCGCATCGCCGCGGGCCTCGCGCGGGAAATCGTCGGCGGCCGGCGCTTCGCCGAGGCACTCGCACGCTATCCGTCGCAGTTCGGCACGCTGTACCGCCAGTTGATCGAAGTCGGCGAAGCGTCCGGCTCGCTCGGCATCGTGCTGACACGCGTCGCGGAACACCGCGAGCGCGCCGATGCGCAATGGCGCAAGCTGCGGGCCGCCCTCGCGTATCCGGCCGCCGTCATCCTGTTCGCGCTCGCGATCTCGGCGGCATTGATGGTGTGGGTCGTGCCGACGTTCCGGCAGATCTTCGACGGCTTCGGTGCCGCCCTGCCGGCACCGACCCGCGCCTTGCTCGCGCTCTCCTCCGCGCTGTCGGCGTGGGGCGGCATGCTCGCCGCCGGCACGGCGGCAGCAGCGCTTGCCGCGCATCACGCGCTTCGACGGTCGGCGCCGTTGCGCCATGCAGTCGCGCGGCGCCTGCTGCATGCCCCGCTGGCAGGCAGCGCGCTCGAACGGTATGCGGCCGCACGCTGGTGCCGTTCGCTCGCGACGCTGCTCGGCGCCGGCGTGCCGCTCGCCGACGCCTTCGCCACGCTCGAGCGGACGGCCGGCCATCCGGTGTTCGCGCACGCCACCGCGCAGATCGCGGCACACGTGTTGCGCGGCGCGCGTCTCGCCGATGCGATGCAGTCGGCCGGCTGCTTTCCGGACGACGTCGTCCAGCCGATCGCCGTCGCCGAGGAAACCGGCGCGCTCGACACGATGCTCGCCGACATCGCCGCGCTGTGCGAACGCCAGCTCGACGCGCGTCTCGATGCGCTCGCGGCGCTCGGCGAACCGCTGATCGTGATCGTCCTGGGCGCACTCGTCGGCGGCCTCGTGATCGCGATGTACCTGCCCATCCTTCAGCTCGGCAACGTGGTGTAGCATCGCAACCGATTCTGTCGCCTTTTAAGCCCGAACCTTGAGCCTCATGACGCCCGTGCCCCTGCCCGCCGTTCCCGATTCGCCCGAGCGCACGCTGCTCGCACTGGCGATGCTGCCGCCCGCGCTGCAGTATGCGTTCGCGGCCATCATCGGCCTGTGCGTCGGCAGCTTCCTGAACGTGGTCGTGCACCGGCTGCCCGTGATGATGCAGCGCGCGTGGCAGGCCGAGATCGACGAAGCGACCGGCAACGCGAGCGCCGCGCCCGACGACGGCTATCCGCCGCACTACGATCTGTGGCGCCCGCGCAGCGCATGCCCGCATTGCGGCCACGTGCTGCGCGCCTGGGAAAACATCCCGCTCGTCAGCTATCTGATGCTGCGCGGGCGCTGCCGCCGCTGCGGCCACGCGATCAGCCTCCGCTATCCGCTCGTCGAGCTCGTGTGTGCGCTGCTCTCCGCAGGCTCGCTCGCAGCATTCGGCCCGACCGTCGCCGGGCTTGCCGCGTTTGCGCTGTGTGCGGCGCTGCTCGCGATGAGCGCGATCGACATCCGCACGGGCTACCTGCCCGACTCGATGACGCTGCCGCTGCTCTGGGCCGGGCTCGTGCTGAATCTCGGCGGCACGTTCACGTCGCTGCGCTCGGCCGTGATCGGTGCGATGGCCGGCTACCTGTTCCTGTGGTCGATCTACTGGCTGTTCAAATGGCTGCGCGGCATCGAGGGCATCGGCTTCGGCGACCTGAAGCTGCTGGCCGCACTCGGCGCGTGGATGGGCTGGGCCGCGCTGCCGCAAGTCGTGCTGTTCGCGGCGGTAACGGGCGCGATCGTCGGGCTCGTCGCGACCTGGCGCGGCCGCATGCGCTTCGAGGAGCCGATTCCGTTCGGCCCGTTCCTCGCGGCCGGTGGCGTTGCGACGCTGTTTTTCGGCACGCCGTTCTATTTCGCGCTCGGAGGCTGACATGTTTGCAGTAGGACTCACGGGCGGCATCGGCAGCGGCAAGACGACCGTCGCCGACCTGTTCGGTGCACGCGGCGCGTCGCTGGTCGATACCGACCTGATCGCCCACCGCATCACGGCTCCCGGCGGCCTCGCGATGCCCGCGATCGAACAGGCGTTCGGCCGCGGCTTCGTGGCCGCCGACGGCTCGCTCGATCGCGCGAAGATGCGCACGCTGATCTTCAGCGACGACGACGCACGCCGGCGCCTCGAAGCGATCACGCATCCGCTGATCCGTGCGGAAACCGATCGCGAGGCACGCGAAGCGCAGGGCCCGTACGTGATGTTCGTCGTGCCGCTGCTCGTCGAGTCAGGCAACTGGAAGGCGCGCAGCGATCGCGTGCTCGTCGTCGACTGCCCGGTCGAAACGCAGATCGCACGCGTGATGCGGCGCAACGGCTTCACGCGCGAGCAGGTCGAGGCGATCATCGCGCGACAGGCGACGCGCGAAGCCCGTCTCGCGGCGGCCGACGACGTGATCGTCAACGACGCGGTTACGCCCGATGCACTTGCCGCACGGGTCGATGCACTGCACCAACGCTATGTCGCGCTCGCGGCCGCCGCGCACTGAGCATTGCGCGCAATCGTGATGGTGCACGAAATTGGCGCGTTGCTAGGGTAGAGAGTGAGCATTAGAATGTCCTGCATTGTTTCAATCCCTACCCAAGAGGCGAGCGCGCTTGATTCTTTACGAGTATCCGTTCAACGAGCGAATTCGCACGCTGTTGCGCCTCGAAGATCTCTTCGAGCGCTTCGCGTTCTTTTTGGCTCAGGAGGACCCGCGTGAACACCACGTCGCACTGACGACGCTGTTCGAAATCGCCGAGGTAACGGGCCGCGCGGACCTGAAATCGGATCTGATGAAGGAGCTCGAACGTCAACGCCAGACGCTCGCCCCCTTTCGCGGCAATCCGGGCATCGAGCAGAACGCGCTCGAAGCCGTGCTCGGCGAAATCGAGCAGACGCTGGCCAATCTCGCGCAGATGCAGGGCAAGACCGGCCAGCACCTCGTCGACAACGAGTGGCTCGCCAGTATCCGCAGCCGCGCGGTGATTCCCGGCGGCACGTGCAAGTTCGACCTGCCGTCGTACTACGCGTGGCAGCAATGGCCCGCCGAGCAGCGGCGCCAGGACATCGCGAAGTGGATCCTGCCGATGCTGCCGCTGCGCGACGCCGCGTCGATCGTGCTGCGGCTCGCGCGCGAATCGGGCCAGGCGTCGAAGGTGATGGCGATGCAGGGCAGCTACCAGCAGATGCTGTCGGGCCGCACCTACCAGCTGATGCAGGTACGCGTGCCGCCGGAGCTGCGCGTCATTCCCGAAGCGAGCGCCAACAAATACATGCTGTGGGTACGGTTCACCATGCAGGACGGCGATGTGCGGCCGCGCGCGGTGGACATCGACGTGCCGTTCCATCTGACACTGTGCAATCTGTAACGGCCGCGTGCCGGTTCAACGCTTTCGTATGACTACCGTCGTGAAATGTCCTTCGTGCGGCGCAGAAGTGCGCTGGACGCCTGAAAACAAGTTCCGTCCTTTCTGTTCGGCCCGCTGCAAGCAGCTCGACCTCGGCGCATGGGCCGCGGAAAAGTACCGGATCGGCGGCGCCTCGGACGAAGGCCCATCGTCGGAAGAAGACGGCACGGACGGCCGTCGCGACAGCTGAGCGGCGCGTAGCACCGCCCGCCGGCGATATGGCCCGCCTTTCCGGCAGGCCGCCACGGCGTCAGTTCGACGCCGCTTCCTTCTCGAGCAATTCGAGCACCGGCAGCGCCGCCGGCAACAGCGGCGCGACGGCGACCGGCAATTGCTGCCACACGAACGCCTGCCCTTCCTTGCTGTGCGGCTCGCCCGTCCAGCCCGTCACCTTGCAGAAATAAAGCCGCACGTACGCATGCGGATAATCGTGCTCGAGCGTGTGCCAGCGATGGCTGGCCGTGACCTCGATGCCGAGCTCCTCGTGGAGTTCGCGCGCGAGCGCGTCCTCGACGCTTTCGCCGGCCTCCAGCTTGCCGCCCGGGAACTCCCAGTAACCTTCATACGGCTTGCCCTGCAGGCGTTGCGCGAGCAGGTAGCTGCCGTCCGGCTGAACCATCACGCCCACCGCGACTTCCGTCACCTTGCGGCCATCCGGTGCGCGCGCGGCGCCTTGTGCGAGATCCGCGCTCATGCCTGCTCCTTGCGACCCGACCAGTCACGCGCGAACTGCCACGCCACGCGGCCCGAGCGCGAACCGCGCTCGAGCGCCCATACGAGCGCGTCGCCGCGCGCGGTCTCGATCTCCGCGTCCGGGCAACCGAAATGGCGCAACCAGTGCGCGACGATGTCGAGATAGTCGTCCTGCTTGAACGGATAGAAGCTGACCCACAGGCCGAAGCGCTCCGACAGCGAGATCTTTTCCTCGACGACTTCGCCGGGGTGAATCTCGCCGTCCGGGAGATGCTTGTACGACTCGTTGTCGCTCATGTACTCGGGCAGCAGATGGCGGCGGTTCGACGTCGCGTAGATCAGCACGTTGTCCGACTGCGCGGCGATCGAGCCGTCGAGCGCGACCTTCAGCGCCTTGTAGCCCGATTCGCCTTCCTCGAACGACAGGTCGTCGCAGAACACGATGAACCGCTCGGGACGCTGCGAGATCAGGTCGACGATGTCGCCGAGATCGTGCAGGTCGTCCTTGTCGACTTCGATCAGGCGCAGCCCGTCCTGCGCATACGCGTTCAGGCATGCCTTGATCAGCGACGACTTGCCGGTACCGCGTGCGCCGGTCAGCAGCACATTGTTGGCCGGCTTGCGCTGCACGAACTGCCGCGTGTTCTGCTCGATCAGCCCTTTCTGGCGATCGATGTTGTGCAGGTCGCCGAGCGTGATCGACGACACGGCCGGCACCGGCTGCAGGTAGCCGCGCCCCTGGCGCTTGCGCCAGCGGAATGCGTGGGCGGCGTTCCAGTCGACGGCCGCCGGCGCGGGCGGCAGCATCCCCTCGAGACGGCCGAGCAGCGCTTCGGCGCGCGTCAGAAACTGTTCAAGCTTGTCCATGTCGTTCGAACGCTCCCGATCAGGAGCGGTAGTCCGCGTTGATGCTCACGTAATCGTGCGACAGGTCGCACGTCCAGACGGTGGCCTGCGCGTCGCCGCGGCCGAGCAGCACACGGATCGTGATCTCGCTCTGCTTCATCACGCGCTGGCCGTCCTCTTCCTGGTAGGCCGGGTTGCGGCCGCCTGCCTTCGCGACGAGCACGTCGTCGAGATAGAGGTCGATCTTGCCGACGTCGAGATCCGCGACGCCCGCGTAGCCGATCGCCGCGAGAATCCGGCCGAGGTTGGGGTCGGATGCGTAGAAAGCCGTCTTCACGAGCGGCGAATGACCGATCGCGTAGGCGATCTGGCGGCATTCGGCGACGCTCTTGCCGCCTTCGACCTGCACCGTCATGAATTTCGTCGCGCCTTCGCCGTCGCGCACGATCAGCTGCGACAGCACCTGTGCGACTTCGGTCACCGCGTCGCGCAGTGCCGCATAGGCCGGCGAATCGGTCGACGTGATGGCCGGCAGCGAGCTCTTGCCCGATGCGATCAGGATGAACGAGTCGTTCGTCGACGTATCGCCGTCGATCGTGATGCAGTTGAACGAGCGGTCGGCGACTTCCTTCACGAGCGTGTCGAGCACCGGCTGCGCGACGTTCGCGTCGAATGCGAGGAAGCCGAGCATTGTCGCCATGTTCGGCTTGATCATGCCCGCGCCCTTGCTGATGCCCGTCAGCGTGACCGTGTGGCCGTCGATCGTCACCTGACGCGAGGTGGCCTTCGGCAGCGTGTCGGTCGTCATGATCGCCTGCGCGGCATCGAACCAGTTCGCGGCCTTGCGGTTCGCGAGCGCGGCCGGCAGGCCGGCCTTCAGGCGGTCGATCGGCAGCGGCTCGAGGATCACGCCGGTCGAGAACGGCAGCACCTGCGCCGGCTCGATGCCTGCGAGGCGGGCAAGCTCCGTGCAGGTTTCACGGGCGTTCACGAGGCCCGGCTCGCCGGTGCCCGCGTTCGCATTGCCCGTATTCACGACGAGCGCGCGGATGCCCGCGCCGCCCGCACGCACCTTCGCCAGATGCTCGCGGCAAACCGTGACCGGCGCGGCGCAGAAACGGTTTTCGGTGAACACGCCCGCGACCGTCGCGCCTTCGTCGACGGAGATGACCAGCACGTCCTTGCGATTCGGCTTGCGGATATTCGCTTCCGCCCAGCCGAGCGTGACGCCGGCGACGGGATGCAGTTGGGCGGGATCGATCGACGGAAAATTGACAGCCATGGGGCACACCTGCCGGATGGAAAATGCCGGCATGTGCCGGCATCGATTGGAAGAACCGGCGGCCGCACGCGCGGGCCGCCGCAACTCACGTCAGTCACTCGAAGCTGGAGCGAAGCAGCACGCGTGACGCGCGCCGCCGTCGATCATGACAGCTTCCCGTGACACTGCTTGTACTTCTTGCCGCTGCCGCACGGGCACGGGTCGTTGCGGCCGACCTTCGGCATCTCGCCGCCGGGGCCGCTGTGCGTCATCGCGCTGCCGACCATGTCGGCCGTTGCCGTGGCCGCCGCGGCAGCCGCGACGTTCGCCACCGGCGCACCGGATTCCGCGTAGTCGGCATGCTGGTACTCGACGTTTTCGAGATGACCGGCGCCGCGCTCCTCGATCTGCTCGGCGGCTTCCTCGAGTTGCTCCGGCGACTGGATCTGCACGTTCATCACGACGCGCGTGACTTCCTGCTTGATCGCCTCGAGCATCGCGGCGAACAGTTCGAACGCTTCGCGCTTGTATTCCTGCTTCGGATTCTTCTGCGCATAGCCGCGCAGGTGGATGCCCTGGCGCAGGTGGTCGAGTGCCGCGAGGTGTTCGCGCCACAGGCGGTCGACCGTCTGCAGCATCACCGAGCGCTCGAACGCGCTGAACGATTCGCGGCCGACCATCGCGACCTTGCTCTCGTACTGCTCGTCGGCGGCCGTCATCACGGCGTCGAGAATTTCCTCGGCCGTGATCGACGTCGACTCGTTCACCATTTCCTGGATCGCGAGGTCGAGCTGCCAGTCGTTGCGCAGCGCTTCTTCGAGCTCGGGCACGTCCCACTGCTCTTCGATGCTGCCTTCCGGCACGAACTGGCGGACGACTTCGGTGATCACACCGTGACGCATTGCCGTGATCGTCTCGGTGATGTCGTGCGCTTCGAGCAGCTCGTTGCGCTGCTGGTAGATCACCTTGCGCTGGTCGTTCGACACGTCGTCGTATTCGAGCAGCTGCTTGCGGATGTCGAAGTTGCGCGCTTCGACCTTGCGCTGCGCCGATTCGATCGACCGCGTGACGATGCCGGCCTCGATCGCCTCGCCTTCCGGCATCTTCAGGCGATCCATGATCGAGCGCACGCGGTCGCCCGCGAAGATGCGCAGCAGCGGATCGTCGAGCGACAGGTAGAAGCGCGACGAGCCCGGATCGCCCTGGCGGCCCGCACGGCCGCGCAGCTGGTTGTCGATCCGGCGCGATTCGTGGCGCTCGGTGCCGATGATGTGCAGGCCGCCTGCGGCCTTCACCTGCTCGTGCAGCGTTTCCCACTCGTCGTGCAGCTGCTGGATGCGGCGCGCCTTTTCGTCGGCCGGGATCGCCTCGTCGGCCTCGATGAACGCAGCCTGCTTCTCGGCGTTGCCGCCGAGCACGATGTCGGTACCGCGACCGGCCATGTTGGTCGCGATCGTCACGCGTTTCGGACGGCCGGCTTCCGCGACGATTGCCGCTTCGCGCTCGTGCTGCTTCGCGTTCAGCACTTCGTGCGGCAGCCCTGCTTGCTTCAGCAGGTGCGACAGCAGCTCGGAGTTCTCGATCGACGTCGTGCCGACCAGCACCGGCTGGCCGCGTTCGTAGCAGTCGCGGATGTCGCGGATCACCGCGTCATAGCGCTCCTTGGCCGTCTTGTAGATCTGGTCCTGCTTGTCGATCCGCTTCGGCGGACGGTTGGTCGGGATCACGACCGTCTCGAGACCGTAGATCTCGTTGAATTCGTATGCTTCGGTGTCCGCGGTACCGGTCATGCCGGCCAGCTTTGCGTACATCCGGAAGTAGTTCTGGAACGTGATCGACGCGAGCGTCTGGTTCTCGCTCTGGATCTTCACGTGTTCCTTCGCCTCGACGGCCTGGTGCAGGCCGTCGGACCAGCGGCGGCCGGCCATCAGGCGGCCCGTGAATTCGTCGACGATGACCACTTCGCCGTTCTGCACGACGTAGTGCTGATCCTTGTGGAACAGCGTGTGTGCGCGCAGCGCCGCGTACACGTGGTGCATCAGCGTGATGTTCTGCGGCGCGTACAGGCTCTCGCCCTCGCCGATCAGGCCCCATTCGGCGAGCAGGCGCTCGGCCTTCTCGTGGCCCGATTCCGTCAGGAACACCTGGCGTGCCTTCTCGTCGAGCGTGTAGTCGCCCGGCTTCTCGACACCCGTGCCGTCGGCCTTCTCTTCGCCGATCTGGCGCTCGAGCAGCGGCGGCAGTGCGTTCATCCGCACGTACAGTTCGGTGTGATCCTCGGCCTGGCCCGAAATGATCAGCGGCGTACGCGCCTCGTCGATCAGGATCGAGTCCACTTCGTCGACGACTGCAAAATTCAGTGCCCGCTGCACGCGCGCGTCGGTCTCGTAGACCATGTTGTCGCGCAGGTAGTCGAAGCCGAACTCGTTGTTCGTGCCGTACGTGATGTCCGCCGCGTAGGCCTGCTGCTTCTGGTCATGCTCCATGCCGGACAGGTTGATGCCGACCGACAGACCGAGGAAGTTGTAGAGGCGCGCCATCCATTCGGCGTCACGCTGCGCGAGGTAGTCGTTGACGGTCACGACGTGCACGCCGCGGCCGGCCAGCGCATTCAGGTACACGGGCAGCGTCGCGACGAGCGTCTTGCCCTCGCCGGTGCGCATTTCCGCGATCTTGCCGTAGTGAAGCACCATGCCGCCGATCATCTGCACGTCGAAGTGCCGCATCTTCAGCACGCGACGGCTGGCCTCGCGACAGACCGCGAACGCCTCGGGCAACAGCTTGTCGAGCGACTCGCCGGCCGCGACCCGCTGGCGGAATTCGTCCGTCTTGCCGCGCAACTGGTCGTCCGTCAGCTTCTCGATCTGCGTTTCGAGCGCATTGATCGTCGTGACGGTCTTTTGGTATTGCTTGACGAGCCGCTGGTTGCGGCTGCCAAAAATTTTCTGGAGAAAACCGGTTGTCATCGGATCGGATCCTGCGTCGCAGCACCGGCGCCCGGCGCGTGTTGCGCGCCCCGGCGCCCGAGCCTCGGCGGCTTAGCGAATTAGTGGACTCAAACGGTGAATTTTAGCACGCGGGAAAGCATGCGCCCGTGTCTCGGCGGGACCGGCGCTGCACGCGGAGGGCCGGGCCGGCGGGGCGAAAGCCGCCCGGGCACGGGCCGGCGCGGGTACAATCGGCAGCAACCTCCGCGCGCGTGCGCGCCCGAAGAAAGCCTCGATGAACCGATTTTCCAAGCGTTTCGGCCCGCTCGCCGCCTATCGCCCGCAACCCGTGTCGGAAGTGCTCGGTCGCACCGACGCGTTCACGGCGTTGCGCGCCGGCGTCGAGCAGATTGCGTCGCTGCAGCGCGACCTCGCCGCGCTCCTGCCCGAATATCTCGCAAATCATGTCGAACCGGGTTTCATCAAGGATGGGACCCTGACCCTCTTTGCCGCGCACAATGCACTGGCTGCCCGGTTGCGGCAGGTCGAGCCGCGGCTGCTCGGCGATCTCCAGAAGCGCGGCTGGGCCGTCGCGACGCTGCGCGTGCGCGTGCGGCCGAAAGATGCGCCGGAGCCGCCGCACGTGAAGCAGGCGCGGATGACCTCGGTCGGCGCCGCCGCGTTGCGCGATCTCGCCGATCACCTCGAACCGTCGCCGCTGCAGGATGCACTTGCGCGCATGGCCGCCCGGCACGGCGCGAAGCCGCGTTGACGGCACCGCCCGAAGGCGGCGGTCAGCCAACAAAAAAGCGACCCGAGGGTCGCTTTCTTCATCGCTTGCGCTGAACGCCGGTCACGCGAAGGCCGTCTGCGCGTCGAACGCGAAGCCCTTCGGCGCAGCCTGCGGATCGTCGAACGTCACGATCTCGTACGCGTCTTCGTGCGCGAGCAGCTCGCGCAGCAACGCGTTGTTCAGGCCATGGCCCGACTTGTACGCGGTGTACGACGCCAGCAGCGGATGACCGATCACGTACAGGTCGCCGATCGCGTCGAGCATCTTGTGCTTCACGAATTCGTCGTCGTAGCGCAGCCCGTCGTTGTTCAGGATGCGGTACTCGTCGAGCACGATCGCGTTGTCCATGCTGCCGCCGCGCGCCAGGCCGATCTCGCGCAGCATCTCGGCTTCGTGCGCGAAGCCGAACGTGCGCGCACGCGCGATCTCGCGCACGTACGACGTGGTCGCGAAATCGACTTCGAGCTCCTGGCCCGTCTTGTCGACGGCCGGGTGGCGGAAATCGATCGAGAACTTCAGCTTGAAGCCGAAATACGGATCGAGACGTGCGAACTTGTCGCCGTCACGGATTTCGACCGGTTTCTTCACCTTGATGAAGCGCTTCGGCGCGTTCTGCTCCTCGATGCCGGCGGACTGGATCAGGAACACGAACGTCGCCGCGCTGCCGTCCATGATCGGGATTTCCTCGGCCGTCACGTCGACGTACAGGTTGTCGATGCCGAGGCCCGCGCACGCGGACATCAGGTGCTCGACGGTCGACACGCGCACGCCATCCTTCTGCAGCACCGACGCGAGCCGCGTATCGCCGATCGACATCGCCGATGCGGGAATGTCGACCGGCGTGGGCAGGTCGACACGTGAAAAGACGATGCCCGTGCCAGGTGCGGCGGGACGGAGCGTCAACTCGATCTTATGACCCGAGTGGACACCGATACCCACGGTCTTGACGATGGACTTGATGGTGCGCTGCTTCAACATGGTGTTCTTCGTCTTGATTGAAAACATCAATCAGGAGTTATATTCGATAGGCGGGATTATAGCGTAATTCCCTATTCAACGCTGTTTGAAACTGCGTATCAATCTGTTTCGACAGTTTACCCGCGCCGATACGGGACGGGCCGATGTCCGGAACGGAGGCGTTTCCGGTCATCAGCCCGTGTTACAACTGCCCTGAGGCCGGTGAGCAGCGTTGCCAGCAGGCAACGGCGCACCGCACGATCAGGACGTCAACGTCGCGAGAACACTCGCCGCATCGCTCACTTCGAATTTGCCTGGCGCCTCGACGGCCAGCGTCTTGACCACACCGCCGTCAATCACCATCGCGTAGCGCAGGGAACGAATTCCCATGCCACGCGCGGACAAATCCTGTGTCAGCCCCAGCGCATGAGTGAAAGCCGCGCTGCCGTCCGCCATCATGCGCACCTTGCCCGCGGTGTGCAGATCACGTCCCCATGCGCCCATCACGAATGCGTCGTTGACGGACACGCACCAGATCTCGTCGATCCCCGCCGCGCGCAATTGCTCGGCGTGTTCGACATAGCCCGGCACATGCTGCGCCGAGCAGGTCGGCGTGAACGCGCCCGGCAATCCGAAGATCACCACCCGCTTTCCCGCAACCTGGTCGCGCACGCTGAAGGCGTTCGGCCCCAGCGTGCACCCTTCGCGCGCGTCGTCGATGAACTCGAACAATTGCGCGTCGGGCAGCGCGTCGCCCACTTGAATCATGGCTGGTCCCTCATAGCGATACGGTTTTTCAGCGTGTTGCGGACAGCACGGCCCATCCCGCCCCGCCTGAGCGAAGAGGGCACGTTTCCCGGCCCGGCGTCGCAGCCGACGCGGCCTGTCGTGGTCCGTAGCATCCGTCACGCCGGCGATACCGCGGCAGTTTCGCCGCGGCTTCGCCTGTGTTTGCGTCAGTCAGCCTGCTTGCGCAGGAAAGCCGGGATGTCGTACGTGTCGACACCCTTCTCCTGCAGCGCCTGCACGTGCGATGCCGCGGTTTCGCGCGAATTGCGCCACACTGCCGGCGTATCGAGCGCGCCGTAGTCCGCCGTGCTGACGTGATGAGCCGGTGCATAGCCGTGCGACACCGCGCTGACCGGCTGGTTGTCCGTACCCGTGCGCAGCAGCGTCATCGGTGCCGACTGCTGCTTCTTCGCCGCACGGCCCAGACCCGTTGCCACGACCGTCACGCGCAGCGCATCGCCCATTGCGTCGTCGTACACCGCACCGAAGATCACCGTCGCGTCTTCCGCCGCGTAGCTCTTGATCGTGTTCATCACTTCGCGCGTTTCCGACAGGCGCAGCGAACGGCTCGACGTGATGTTGACCAGCACGCCACGCGCGCCCGACAGATCGACGCCTTCGAGCAGCGGGCTCGCCACGGCCTGTTCCGCCGCGAGGCGTGCGCGATCGACGCCGGCGACCGTCGCCGTACCCATCATCGCCTTGCCCTGTTCGCCCATCACCGTCTTCACGTCTTCGAAGTCGACGTTCACGAGGCCGTCGACGTTGATGATTTCCGCGATACCTGCAACCGCGTTGTTCAACACGTCGTCCGCGCACTGGAAGCACTTGTCCATCTCGGCGTCGTCGCCCATCACGTCGAACAGCTTGTCGTTCAGAACGACGATCAGCGAGTCGACGTGATCCTCCAGTTGCTGCGAGCCTGCTTCAGCGACGCGCATGCGCTTGCCGCCTTCGAACTCGAACGGCTTGCTGACGACACCCACCGTCAGGATGCCCATCTCCTTCGCGATCTGCGCGACCACCGGTGCCGCGCCCGTGCCCGTGCCGCCCCCCATGCCGGCGGTGATGAACACCATGTGCGCGCCGCGCAGTGCGTCGGCGATGCGCTCACGCGCTTCTTCCGCTGCCGCCCGACCCATTTCCGGCTTCGCACCGGCGCCGAGGCCCGTGTTGCCAAGCTGGATCACCGACGATGCACGCGAACGCGACAGCGCTTGAGCGTCCGTGTTCATCACGATGAAGTCGACGCCCTGCACGCCGCGGTTGATCATGTGCTGGACGGCATTGCCGCCAGCGCCGCCAACGCCGACCACCTTGATGATGGTGCCGTTGGTTTCGGTTTCCAGCATTTCGAATTCCATGTTGCCTCCGTCAAGAGAATGACTGCTACTCGGCCGTTATTCGGCAGGAGATCGGGCAACCCCCTGTCGCGCGCCAGCCGCCGGCACCAGCGCGAATTTCGATTCGATTCGTCAGAAGTTGCTCAGGAACCATTCCTTCATCCGCGAGAACACCTGCCCCGCGTTGCCGGACTGCACGGCGACCTTGCGGCCGCGCATGCGCTGGGCACTGCCTTCGACGAGCAGCCCCATCGCCGTCGAGTAGCGCGGATTGCGCACGACGTCGGAGAGGCCGCCTGCATATTCCGGCGCGCCGATGCGCACCGGTTTCAGGAAAATGTCTTCGCCGAGCTCGACCATGCCGGGCATCATCGATGCCCCGCCGGTAATGACCACGCCGGAGCTCAGCAGTTCTTCGTAACCCGATTCGCGCACGACCTGCTGCACGAGCGAGAACAGTTCCTCGACGCGCGGCTCGATCACGGCCGCGAGCGCCTGGCGCGACAGCGTGCGCGGGCCGCGTTCGCCGAGGCCCGGCACTTCGACCATTTCGTCCGGATCGGCGAGCGCCTGCTTCGCGATCCCGTAGCCGACCTTGATGTCTTCCGCATCCGGCGTCGGCGTGCGCAGCGCCATCGCGATGTCGCTCGTGATCTGGTCGCCGGCGATCGGGATTACCGCGGTGTGGCGGATCGCGCCTTCGGCGAAGATCGCGATGTCCGTCGTGCCGCCGCCGATGTCGACCAGCACCACGCCGAGATCCTTCTCGTCTTCCGTCAGCACGGCCAGCGACGACGCGAGCGGCTGCAGGATCAGGTCGTTCACTTCCAGCCCGCAGCGGCGCACGCACTTGACGATGTTCTGCGCGGCGCTCACCGCGCCCGTCACGATGTGCACCTTCACTTCCAGGCGGATCCCGCTCATCCCGATCGGCTCGCGCACATCTTCCTGGCCGTCGATGATGAATTCCTGCGTGAGGATGTGCAGCACCTGCTGGTCGGTCGGGATGTTGATCGCCTTCGCGGTCTCGATCACGCGCGCGACGTCCGTCTGCGTGACTTCCTTGTCCTTGATCGCGACCATCCCGCTCGAGTTGAAGCTGCGGATGTGGCTGCCCGCGATCCCCGTGAACACGTTGGTGATCTTGCAGTCGGCCATCAGCTCGGCTTCCTCGAGCGCGCGCTGGATCGACTGCACGGTGGCCTCGATGTTGACCACCACGCCTTTCTTCAGACCCTTCGACTCGCTCTGGCCGAGACCGATCACCTCGTAGTGACCCTCGCCCTTCAGCTCGGCGACGATGGCCACCACCTTCGACGTGCCGATGTCGAGGGAAACCAGCAGATCCTTGTAGTCTTTGCTCATAAAGTGCTCTTGCGTGTGATCTCTCGTTACTTCTTGCGCTTGTCGGTATCGGTCAGGAACCGCATGCCTGCCGCGCGAATCGCGAATCCGTTCGGATAACGCAGGTCCGCGTACTCGATGTCGTTGCCCCAACGCTCCGTGACGGCCGGCCACGCGGCGACCAGGCGCTGGCTCCGGTCATGCAGCGACTCGCTGTTGCGTTCCTTGCCCAGCTCGACCTGCATGCCGTTCGACAGCTTCACCGTCCACGCGTACCGCGCCGACAGCGTCACTTCTTCCGGCGCCGCCTTCAGCGGCGCAAACCATTTCCCGAAGTCGCGATACCGCGTGACGACTTCCTTCGCACTGCCTTCCGGGCCGTCGAACGCCGGCAGCGCCTGCTCCAGCTCGCCCTGGTTCGCGGTGAACAGCTCGCCGTCGACGCTCACCAGCTGATCGCTGCCCCAGGTCCCGAGCGGTTTGTACTCCTCCAGCGTGACAGCCAGCGCATTCGGCCACACCCGGCGCACGCTCGCATGACGCACCCACGGCATCTGCTCGAACGCGGCGCGCGCCGTATCGAGATCGACCGTGAAGAAATTGCCCTTCAGCCGGCCGACCACGCCCGCGCGCACCGTCGGCGAGTTGATGTGCTCGGTATCGCCGTCGATCCGGATTTCCCGCAGCGCGAACGTCGGGCGCTGGATCAGCCAGTAGCAGCCGGCCGCCGCCAACACGAGCAGCAGCAGCGCGTACAGCGCGCTGGCGGCAAGGTTGAGTTGGCGAACGTTGTTCCACATACGTCGTTCCGTTCCTGCGTCAGTCGTTGAGCGTGAGCGACAGCACCTTCACGACCAGATCCGAATAGCCGATGCCGACCGCGCGCGCGGCCTTCGGCGGCAGCGAGTGGTCGGTCATCCCGGGGGCCGTGTTCACTTCCAGGAAATACGCATTGCCGGCCGCGTCGAGCATGAAATCCGCCCGGCCCCAGTCGGTGCAGCCGAGCACGTCGAACGCGCGGCGCGCGATGCGCTTCAGTTCCGCTTCCTGTTCGGCCGGCAGGCCGCACGGGATCAGGTACTGCGTATCGTCGGCGACGTACTTCGCGTGGTAGTCGTAGAACTCGCCCGCCGGCACGATCTTGATCAGCGGCAGGTCGAGATCGCCGGCGATGCACGCGGTGTATTCGCCGCCGCCTTCGATGCTCTTCTCGACGATCACGATCTTGTCGTGCGTCGCGGCTTCCTCGAGCGCAGCCGGCAGCGCGTCGGCCGTCTTCACCTTCAGCACCGCGACGCTCGAGCCTTCGCTCGCCGGCTTCACGAACAGCGGCAGGCCGAGCTTCGCGACGATGTCGGTCGCGCGCGCGGCCAGGTCGTCGCCGCGCATCACCGTCTCGAACGGCGGCGTCGGCACGCCCGTCTGCTGCCATACGAGCTTCGTGCGGAACTTGTCGAGGCCGAGCGCCGAACCGAGCACGCCGCTGCCCGTGTAGCGGATGCCGTAGAAATCGAGCGCGCCCTGGATCTGGCCGTTCTCGCCGTAGCCGCCGTGCAGCGCGTTGAACGCGCGCACGAAACCTTCGTCCTTCAGCGCCGACAGCGGCCGCTCGGCCGGGTCGAACGGATGCGCATCGACGCCCGCGTCACGCAGGCCCTGCAGCACGAGGCGGCCCGAGGTCAGCGACACCTCGCGCTCGGCGGATTCGCCGCCGAACAACACCGCCACCTTGCCGAAACGTTTCGGATCGATTCCGCTCATGTCAGCCTCCGCCGGGCCGCCCCAAGGAGGCTGACCGCCCCCGCGGGGGGCAGCGAACGAAGTGAGCGTGGGGGTCGTTTCATGTCATGCCTTCTGTTGAATGTGTTGCACGAGCTTCGCCGGCACGCCGCCGATCGAGCCCGCGCCCATCGTGATCACCACGTCGCCGTTCTGCGCGACCTTTGCCAATGCGCCCGGCACGTCGTCGACCGTCGCGACGAACACCGGGTCGACCTTGCCCACCGCGCGCAGCGCACGCGACAGCGCGTCGCCGCTGGCCGTCGGAATCGCCGCTTCGCCGGCCGCGTAGACTTCCGTCAGCACCAGCGCATCGACCGTCGACAGCACGTTGACGAAATCGTCGAAGCAGTCGCGTGTGCGCGTGTAGCGGTGCGGCTGGAACGCCAGCACGAGGCGGCGGCCCGGGAACGCGCCGCGCGCGGCCGCGATCGTCGCGGCCATCTCGACCGGGTGATGGCCGTAGTCGTCGATCAGCGTGTACTGGCCGCCGTCCACGGTCGGCACCTCGCCGTAGCGCTGGAAGCGCCGGCCGACGCCGTTGAATTCCGCCAGCGCTTGCTGGATCGCGTCGTCCGCGACGCCGAGATCGGTCGCGATCGCGATCGCCGCGAGCGCGTTCTGCACGTTGTGCAGGCCCGGCAGGTTCAGCACGATCGCGAGCGGCGCGCGCCCTTCGCGGATCACCGTGAAGTGCATCCGGCCGTCGCGCGCGTCGATGTCTTCCGCGCGCACCTGCGCGTCCGGTGACAGGCCATAGCGCACGACCGGCTTCGAGATGAACGGGATGATCTGGCGCACGTTCGGATCGTCGACGCACACGACCGCGCTGCCGTAGAACGGCAGGCGCTGCGTGAATTCGATGAACGCCTGCTTGAGCCGCGCGAAATCGTGGCCGTAGGTATCCATGTGGTCGGCGTCGATGTTCGTGATGACTTCGATCACCGGATACAGGTTCAGGAACGACGCGTCCGACTCGTCGGCCTCGGCGACGATGAAGTCGCCCGTGCCGAGCCGCGCATTCGCGCCGGCGCTGATCAGCCGACCGCCGATCACGAAGGTCGGATCGAGGCCGCCCGCCGCGAGCACGCTCGCGACGAGGCTCGTCGTCGTGGTCTTGCCGTGCGTGCCGGCGATCGCGATGCCCTGCTTCAGGCGCATCAGCTCCGCGAGCATCACCGCGCGCTGCACGATCGGCACGCCCTGGTGGCGCGCGGCGAGCACTTCCGGGTTGTCCGAGCGCACGGCCGTCGACACGACGACCGCGTTCGCGCCCTCGATATTCGCCGCGTCGTGGCCGATCGCGATCCGTGCGCCGAGCGCCTGGAGGCGATCGGTCACCGCATTGCGCGACAGGTCCGAGCCGCTGACCGCGTAGCCGAGATTGACGAGCACTTCGGCGATGCCGCTCATGCCCGCGCCGCCGATCCCGACGAAATGAATGTGTTTGACGATGTGTTTCATTGCAATATTTCCAGGTTCGCGCCGGCCGCCTTCGCGCACACGCGCGCGACTTCGTCGGTGGCCTCGGGCTTCGCCAGCGAGCGCGAACGTTCCGCCATGTCCGCGAGCGACGCCCGCGACTGGCCGCGCAGCCAGTCGGCGAGCAGTTCCGCCGACAGGTCGCGTTGTTGCACCAGCACGGCCGCGCCCGCATCGGCGAGGAACGCGGCGTTGGTCGTCTGGTGATCGTCGACCGCGTACGGGAACGGCACGAACAGCGCCGCCACGCCCACCGCCGAGATCTCCGACACCGTCATCGCACCCGACCGGCAGATCACCAGATCCGCCGCCGCATATGCGGCCGCCATGTCGTCGATGAACGGCACGAGCCGCACGTCTTCGCCGGCCGCGAAACCGGCCGCTTCGTAATTCGCCTTCAATGCCTCGATATGCTTCACGCCGGCCTGGTGCACGACGCGCGGGCGCTCGCCCGGCGCCAGCAGCGCCAGTGCGCGCGGCACGACTTCGTTCAGCGCGGCCGCACCGAGGCTGCCGCCGACGACCAGCACGTTCAGCGGGCCGCTGCGCGACGCATAGCGTGCTTTGGGCGGTTCCGTGCGCGCAAGTTCCGCGCGAATCGGGTTACCCGTCCATTCCGCGTGCGGCAGCGCGCCGGGGAACGCGACGAGCACGCGCTTCGCGAGTTTCGCGAGCACCTTGTTCGTCAGCCCCGCGATCGAATTCTGTTCATGCAGCACGAGCGGGCGCCCCGACAGCGCGGTCATCACGCCCGCCGGGAACGTGATGTAGCCGCCCATCCCGAGCACGACGTCAGGCCGCACGCGGCGCAGCGCGCCGAGGCTCTGCCAGCAGGCGCGCAGCAGGTTGACCGGCAGCGTCAGCTTGGTCTTCAGGCCCTTGCCGCGCAGCCCGCCGAACCGCACGTATTCCATCGGAATGCCGTGCTTCGGCACGAGCGTCGCTTCCATCCCGGCCGGATTGCCGAGCCATACGACGCGCCAGCCCGCCGCTTCCATCCGGTGCGCGACCGCGAGCCCCGGGAACACGTGGCCCCCGGTGCCGCCTGCCATCACCATCAGCGTGCGTTGCGACGCGGTCATACTTTCCCTCCGCGCATCAGCACCCGGTTCTCGTAATCAACCCGCAGCAACACCGCGAGCGCGACGCAGTTCAGCAAAATGCCCGAGCCGCCGTAGCTCACGAGCGGCAGCGTCAGGCCCTTGGTCGGCAGCAGCCCGAGGTTCACGCCCATGTTGATGAACGTCTGCGCGCCGAACCAGATGCCGATGCCCTTCGCCATCAGACCCGCGAACGTGCGGTCGAGCGCGAGCGCCTGACGGCCGATCTCGAACGCGCGGCGCACGATCCAGTAGAACAGCAGGATCACGACCAGCACGCCGACGAAGCCGAGTTCCTCGCCGATCACCGCGAGGATGAAGTCGGTATGCGCTTCCGGCAGGTAGTTCAGCTTCTCGACGCTGCCGCCGAGGCCGACGCCGAACCACTCGCCGCGACCGAATGCGATCAGCGAGTGCGTGAGCTGGTAGGCCTTGCCCTGCGCGTAGCGCTCGTCCCACGGATCCAGATACGCGAAGATCCGCTCACGACGCCACGGCGACAGCCACACGAGCATCGTGAACGTGCCGACCGCCGTCGCGACGAGGCCGCCGAACAGCTTGCCGTTCACGCCGCCGAGGAACAGCACGCCCATCGCGATCGCGGCGACCACCATGAACGCACCCATGTCCGGTTCGAGCAGCAGCAGCGCACCGACCAGGCCGACCGCGAATGCCATCGGCAGGAAGCCCTTCGCGAAGCTCTGCATGTATTCCTGCTTGCGCACCGTGTAGTTCGCCGCGTAGATCGTCACCGCGAGCTTCATGATTTCCGACGGCTGCATGTTCGTGATGCCGAGCGGAATCCAGCGGCGCGCACCGTTCACGCCCTTGCCGACGTGCGGGATCAGCACGATCACGAGCCCGACGAGCGCGATCAGGAAGAGATGCGGCGCGTACTTGTCCCACGTCGACACCGGCACGCGGAACGCGATCACCGCCCCGATGAACGCGACGGTGAGCGAGATGCAGTGGCGCATCAGGAACGCGTAATCGTGATACGCCGCGTATTTCGGCGAATCGGGCATCGCGATCGACGCCGAATACACCATCACGACGCCGAGCCCGAGCAGCGCGATCGCGACCCACAACAGCGAGTAGTCGAAGTCGAGCATCCGCGAACGGCTCGGGCGCACGCCGTTGACGACGCTCGCGAGGCCGCCCGTCGCGGCGCGCGTGGCCGATGCGACGCGACCGCCCGCGGCGTTGCCGCCAGTGTCGCGCCGGTCGTTGAAACGGGAGACGAGGCGATCGGACCAGCTCATGGCGTCGCTCCTTTGTCGATGGCGATTTCGTCGACCGCCGCGCGGAACACATCCGCGCGATGGGCGTAGTTCCTGAACATGTCGAGGCTCGCGCATGCGGGCGACAGCAGCACCGCATCGCCCGGCTCCGCGAGGTCGGCGGCCGCGTGTACCGCCCCTTCGAGCGTCGCGTGGTCGGCGAGCGGCACGCCGGTTTCGGCGAGCGTGTCGCGGATCGCCGGCGCGTCGCGGCCGATCAGCATCACCGCGCGGCACCAGCGTGCGACCGGCGCGACCAGCGGCGCGAAATCCTGGCCCTTGCCGTCGCCGCCCGCGATCAGCACGATCTTCTGCGCGAGCCCGTCGAGCGCGGCCACCGTCGCACCGACGTTGGTGCCCTTGCTGTCGTCGACGTAGTCGACGTCGTCGATCGTCGCGATCACTTCGACGCGATGCGCTTCGCCGCGGTATTCGCGCAGCGCGTGCAGCAGCGGCGCGGCTGGCAGGTCAATCGCGCGTGCGAGCGCGAATGCGGCCAGCGCGTTCGCCGCGTTGTGCAGCCCGCGAATCCTCAACGCGTCGGCCGGCATCAGGCGCTTTTGCGCGATGTCGGGCGTATGCGCCGCGTCGCGCTTGCGCCGGCGGGTCGTCGTCACTTCGTCCGGCGCGTCGCGATCGACGGCTTCCACCAGCCACGCGATGCCGTTGTCGCGCGACAGCCCGTAGTCGCCGTCCTGCACCGGTTCGTTCAGGCCGAACGTGACCGTGCGCGGCGCGTCGGCCGCGCCGGCTGCCGGCGCGAATTTCATCACGGCCGCGTCGTCGCGGTTCAGCACGCGCGTGGTCGTCGCACCGAAGATCCGGCCCTTTGCCTGCGCGTACGCGTCGAAGCTGCCGTGCCAGTCGAGGTGGTCCTGCGTGATGTTGAGGATCGCGGCCGCGTCGGGCGCGAACGTGCGTGCTGTCTCGAGCTGGAAGCTCGACAGTTCGAGCACCCACACGTCGGGCAGCGCCGTTTCGTCGATCGCGTTCGCGAGCCGGTCGAGCATCGCCGGGCTGATGTTGCCCGCGACCGCGACCTTCCGGCCCGCGCGCTGGCACAACAGGCCCGTGAGGCTCGTCGTCGTGGTCTTGCCGTTGGTGCCGGTAATCGCGAGCACCTTCGGCTGGTAGCCGCTCGTGCCGAGCGCGCGCAGCGCCTGCGCGAAGAATTCCAGCTCGCCCCACACCGCGATACCGCGCTCGTTCGCGGCCGCGACCAGCGCCGCGAGCGCCGGCTCCAGCGGCGACAGCCCGGGGCTCAGCCCGACGAGTTCGACACCGCCGTCGAGCAGCGCGGGCGTGAACGCGCCGCCGACGAATTCCGCATCGATGCCTTCGGCCCGCAGCGCGGCAAGGTTCGGCGGCGCCTCGCGGGTATCGGCAATACGCAGCCGGCACCCGTGCCTCGCGCACCATCGCGCGATCGCGAGACCCGATTCACCGAGCCCCAGTACGAGCACCATCGGCCGTTGCCGATCTCCAAACATCTCGCCAGACATCCTTGTTACCTTTCCTTTACCGCAGCTTGAGGGTGGTCAGACCGAACAGGCACAGCATCAGCGTGATGATCCAGAAACGCACGACCACCTGCGTTTCCTTCCAGCCGGACAATTCGAAATGGTGATGCAGCGGTGCCATCTTCAGCAGGCGCCGCCCTTCGCCGTAACGCTTCTTCGTGTACTTGAACCACGAAACCTGCAGCATCACCGACAGCGTTTCCGCGACGAAGATGCCGCCCATGATGAACAGCACGATTTCCTGGCGCACGATCACCGCGACCGTGCCGAGCGCGCCGCCGAGCGCCAGCGCACCGACGTCGCCCATGAACACCTGTGCGGGGTGCGTGTTGTACCAGAGGAACGCGAGCCCTGCCCCGCCCATCGCGGAACAGAAGATCAGGAGTTCGCCCGCACCCGGGATGTGCGGGAACAGCAGGTATTTTGAATACACCGCGCTGCCCATCACGTACGCGAACACACCGAGCGACGCGCCGACCAGCACGACCGGCATGATCACGAGACCGTCGAGGCCGTCCGTCAGGTTCACCGCGTTGCTCGCGCCGACGATCACGAAGTAGGTCAGCACGATGAAGCCCCAGACCCCGAGCGGGTAGCTGATCGACTTCAGGAACGGCAGCATCAGGTCGGCACGCGCCGGCAGCCCCATCGACAGCCCGCTCCGCACCCACGCCATGAACAGGTCGAACACGCGCACGTTGTTCGCCTCGGACACGCTGAACGCGAGGTAGACGGCCGCGAACAGCCCGATCACCGATTGCCAGAAATACTTCTCGCGCGACGACATCCCGCGCGGGTCCTTGTGGACGACCTTGCGGTAGTCGTCGACCCAGCCGATCACGCCGAAACCGAACGTGACGAGCATCACGATCCAGATGAAACGGTTCGTCAGGTCGCCCCACAGCAGCGTCGCGACCGCGATGCCGATCAGGATCAGCACGCCGCCCATCGTCGGCGTGCCGGACTTGACGAGGTGGGTCTGCGGGCCGTCCTTGCGCACCGCCTGCCCGACCTTCATTTGCGTCAGCTTGCGGATCACCCAGGGTCCGCACACGAGCCCGATCCCGAGCGCGGTGATGGTGGCCATCACCGCCCGGAACGTGAGGTACGTGAACAAGCGCAAAAAGCTTGCGTCACCTTGCAGCCATTGCGCCAGCGCCAGCAGCATGCTTCCTTCCTTCTACTCAGTGTGCAGCGGGCGCCGTGCCCGCCGCGGGTTGGTTCGTCAGCGCGTCGACCACGCGCTCCATCTTCATGTACCGCGAGCCCTTCACGAGCACCGTCGCCTGCGCGCCGTAGCCGGCCGCGAGCAGCGCCGCCACGAGCGCGCCGACGTCGTCGAAATGGCGGGCGGTTGCGCCGTACGCGGCACACGCATCGCGCGACGCGTCGCCGAGCGCGAACAACGCATCGATCCCGCGATCGCGCGCATAGGCGCCGATCTCGCGGTGGAACGCCGGCCCTTCGTCGCCGACTTCGCCCATGTCGCCGATCACCAGCACGCGCGGCGCCGGATGCGCGGCGAGCACGTCGATCGCGGCCCGCATCGAATCGGGGTTCGCGTTGTACGTATCGTCGACGACCGTCGCGCCGGCGAGGCTGCCGGCGATCGCCTGCTTCACCTGCAGCCGGCCCTTGACCGGTTCGAACGATTCGAGGCCCTGCCGGATCGCCGACAGCGCGACGCCGGCGCCCAGCGCGGCGGCCGTCGCGGCCAGCGCGTTGCGTGCGTTGTGCTCGCCGAGCGCGCGCAGCCGCACCGTGACGGCGCCCGCCGGCGTGTCGATCGCGAGTTCGCCGCCGTGCAGGCGGCCGACGACCTGCGCGTCGTTCTGCCGTTCGGCGTCGTGCAGCGCGAAATCGAGGATCCGGTTGCCGGTCGACGCGACGCGCCAGATGCCTGCGTACGCGTCGTCGGCCGGGAACACCGCGACGCCGTCCGGCGGCAGCGCGTGAATCACGGCCGCGTGTTCGAGCGCGACGGCTTCCACCGTCGCCATGAATTCCTGGTGCTCGCGCTGCGCGTTGTTGACGAGCGCGACCGTCGGCGCCGTGAGGCGCGCGAGGACTTCGGTCTCGCCCGGGTGGTTCATCCCGATCTCGATCACCGCGAGACGATGCTGGGCCGACAGGCGCAGCAGCGTCAGCGGCAGGCCGACGTCGTTGTTCAGGTTGCCGGCTGTCGCGAGCCGCGCGTCCGCACCGACCGCCGCCGCGAAGATCGACGCGATCATTTCCTTGACGGTCGTCTTGCCGTTGCTGCCCGTCACCGCGACGAGCGGCAGCGGGAATCGCATGCGCCAGCCGTGTGCGAGCGCGCCGAGCGCGGCACGCGTTTCGCCGCCGACGATCGCCGGCAGCGTGACGCCGGCCGGCACATGCGCGACGAGCGCCGCGGCGGCGCCGCGCGCGGCGACGTCACCGAGGAAGTCGTGCGCGTCGAAGCGTTCGCCTTTCAGCGCGACGAACAGGTCGCCCGGACCGGCCGTGCGGCTGTCCGTCGACACGCGGTCGAACGTGACGCCCGCGTCGCCGTGGACGGTTGCGCCGGGAATCAGGCGGGCGGCTTCGCCGAGACTGAGCATCGTCATTCGCCGCCTCCCTTGCCGTGCGTCGCGCGCGCTGCCAGCGCGAGCCGCGCGTGATCCTGGTCGGAGAACGTACGCTTCTTGCCCATGATTTCCTGCGTGGACTCGTGGCCCTTGCCGGCCAGCACGACGACATCCTCGCGTGCGGCGCCGCGCACGGCCTGCAGGATCGCGCTCGCGCGATCCTCGATGCGGCGTGCGCGATCGGGCGCGGTCATGCCCGTGACGATCTGGTCGATGATGCGCTGCGGATCCTCGCTGCGCGGGTTGTCGCTCGTGACGACGGTCTCGTCGGCGAACCGTTCCGCGATCGCGCCCATCAGCGGGCGCTTCGTCGCATCGCGATCGCCGCCGCAGCCGAACATGCAGACGAGCCGGCCGCCGCGCGCCGTGGCGATCGGGCGCAGCGCGTCGAGCGTCTTTTCGAGCGCGTCGGGCGTGTGTGCGTAGTCGATCACGACGAGCGGTTCGTCGTTCTGCAGCCGGCCGCCGAGCCGCTGCATCCGGCCGTTGACGGACTCGAGCCGCTCGATCTCGGCGAGCGCCGCGTCGAACGGCACGTCGGCCGCGAGCAGCGAGCCGAGTACGGCCAGCAGGTTGCTGACGTTGAACGTGCCGAGCGTGCCGACTTCCACGTCCGCGTCGCCCCACGACGAACGCAGGCGGAATGCGGTGCCGGTCGCCGTGGCGCGCACGTCGATCGCGACCAGCTCGCGATCGGCGTCTGGCACCGGCGCGTCGCCGATCCCGTACGCGATCGTGCGCACACGGCCGGCCAGCTTCTCGAGCAGGCGCCGGCCGGCCGCGTCGTCGCGGTTGATCACCGCCGCGCGCAGGCCGCGCCACGCGAACAGCTTCGCCTTCGCGGCTTCGTACGCATCGAACGTGCCGTGATAGTCGAGGTGATCCTGCGTGAGGTTCGTGAATACCGCGATATCGAAGGCCGTGCCGTTCACGCGGCCCTGGTGCAGCGCGTGCGACGACACTTCCATTGCCACGGCCTTTGCGCCCGCGTCGCGCAACTGCGCGAGGCTGCGCTGCAGCTGCGGCGCGTCGGGCGTCGTGAAACCGGTCGGCACGAGCTGGCCGGGCATCCCGGTGCCGAGCGTGCCGATCACCGCGCACGGCTGGTGCAGCGCCGTCAGCGCGGCAGCGATCCATTGCGTGCACGACGTCTTGCCGTTCGTGCCGGTTACGCCGACCGCGAGCAGGCTGTCGCTCGGATCGCCGTACCAGCCGCTGGCGATCTCGCCCGCGAGCTGGTCCAGCGCCGGCACCGCGAGCGCGACGGGTACGACCGGCGCGGCGGCCAGCCCTTCCGGCTGATACAGCACGGCGGCCGCACCTTGTGCGACGGCGTCGGCGATGAAGGCGCGGTTGTCTGCCCCGTCGACCGCATACGCGACGAACACGTCGCCAGCCTTGAGGCTGCGCGTGTCGGCATGCAGTTGCGCCGCGGGGGCCACATGCTGGCGCAGCCACGCAAGCGCGGCTGCGATCTGCTGATGCGCCGGATGGGAACTGCGGGCGGCGCTCATCGAACAACTCCTGGTGAATTACGCGTCGTGCTGGATACGATCATATGCTTCGCACCGCTGCCCGCGGCCAGCTTTTGCGGCCCCGCTGCAGCCGGCGCCGCCGGCGAATCGTCAGACACGACCAGTTGCTTGATCGGCATGTTCGGCGGGACGTTCAGCGCGCGCATCGTGTCGCCGGCGATCGCCGAGAAGACGGGGCCGGACACCTGGCCGCCGAAGTGGCTGCCGGCGGTCGGCTCGTCGACCGACACGGCGACGACGATGCGCGGATTCGGCATCGGCGCCATCCCGACGAACGACGCGCGGTACTTGCGCGTGTAGCCGTGCCCTTCATGCTTGTACGCGGTACCGCTCTTGCCGCCGACGCGATAGCCCGGCACGGCCGCATCCGGCGATGTGCCGCCCGGCGCGACCACCGTCTCGAGCATCGCGCGCACTTCGCGCGCGGTGGTCGGGTTGAACACCTGCGTGCCCGCGACCGGCTGATTGGGGTCGGTCTTGAAAATGGTCACGGGCATCAGCTCGCCGTCGTGCGCGATCGCCGTGTATGCGCGTGCGAGCTGGAACAGCGATACCGACAGGCCATAGCCGTACGACATCGTCGCCTGCTCGATGCGGCGCCAGCTCTTCCACGGCCGCAGACGGCCGGCCACCGCACCCGGGAACCCGACCTTCGGCGCCTGGCCGAGGCCGATGCTCGTATACATATTCCACATTTCCTCGGGCCGCATCGTCATCGCGATCTTCGTCGCGCCGATGTTGCTCGACTTCTGGATCACGCCGCCGACCGTCAGCGTGCCGAAACCCGCGTCGTCGGTGATCGGCGCGCCGTCGAGCACGAAATGCCCGTTGCCCGTTTCGACGAGCGTGTTCGGCGTCACGCGGTGCAGGTCGAGCGCGAGCGACACCGTGAACGGTTTCATGATCGAGCCCGGCTCGAACACGTCGGTCATGATCCGGTTGCGCAGCTGCTCGCCCGTCATGCGCGAGCGGTCGTTCGGGTTGTACGTCGGGTAGTTGACGAGCGCGAGCACCTCGCCGGTACGCACGTCGACGACCATCGCCGCGCCGGCCTTCGCCTTGAACTTCTCGACGGCGGCCTTCAGGTTCGCGTACGCGATGTACTGGATCTTGCTGTCGATCGACAGGTCGACGTCGGTCCCGTTGTGCGGCGGGACCTGCTCGGCGACGTCCTCGACGATGTGCCCCATCCGGTCCTTGATCACGCGACGCACGCCCGACGTGCCGGACAGCATCTTCTGGTCGCCGAGTTCGACGCCTTCCTGCCCTTCGTCCTCGACGTTCGTGAAGCCGATCAGGTGAGCGGTGATCTCGCCCTCCGGATAGAAGCGCTTGTATTCGTTGCGCTGGTAGATGCCCGGGATGTCGAGCGCGGCGACCTTGTCCGCGACGTCGAGCGGCACCTGGCGCTTCACGTAGACGAACCCCTTGTCTTCCGACAGCTTCACGCGCAGTTCCTTCGGCGTCATGCCGAGGAGCTTGCCGAGCTGGTTGACCTTGTCGGCGTCGAGATCGTCCGGCACCGCGTCGGGAATCGCCCAGATCGCGCGCACGGGCAGGCTCGTCGCGAGCACGAGCCCGTTACGGTCGAGGATCTTGCCGCGCGTCGCGGGCAGTTCGAGCGTGCGCTGGTAGCGGCTCTCGCCCTGCTTCTGATAGAACGCGTTGCCGGGCCCCTGGATCCAGAACGCCCGCGCGGCCAGCGCGACGAACGCCATGAACAGCAGGAACACGACGAATTTCGAGCGCCACATCGGCAGGTGCACGCCGAGCACGGGGCTCGACGAGAACTTCACGTTCTGGCGCTTCGGCGACGGCTTCATCGCGCGCCTCCCTTGCCCTTGCCTGCCGTGTCGGCCGACGCCGGGATCGGCGCGTCGATCGCCTTCGCGGCGCCCGCCGGCAGCGTCAGGTATTGCGTGCGGCCGGTCGAGATCGGCTGCATCTTCAGCGAATCGTTCGCGAGCTGCTCGATGCGCGACGTCTTCGACAGCGCGCTCTGCTGATATTGAAGCTGTGCGTAGTCCTGCTGGAGCTGACGCTCCTGCGACTGCGCGCGCTGCAGCTGGATGAAGATCTGCCGCTGCTGGTTCGTCGAGTTGACGACCGACAGCGCGCAACCCATCACGATGATCAGCAGGAAGATGTTGAAGCGGCTCATGGCGTGACGCGCTCCGCAATGCGCATCACGGCCGAGCGGGCGCGCGGATTCTCGGCGACTTCCGCTTCACTCGGAAACTGGCGGCTGATGATCTTGAGCGGCGGGCTCGGGAGGTCGACGGCGCGGATCGGCAGGCGACGATCGACCGCAGGCGCACTCGCGTGCGCCTGCATGAATCGCTTGACGATCCGGTCCTCGAGTGAATGAAAGCTGATGACCACCAGCCGCCCCCCTTGCTCCAGCAACGACAGTGCCGCGTCTAGTACGACTTGCAGGTCCGCAAGCTCTTGATTGACGTGAATCCGTATAGCCTGAAAGGTGCGGGTTGCCGGATCCTTGCCCTTCTCACGGGTTTTGACGACGTGACCCACGATTTGGGCAAGCTCGCCCGTGGTGTCGAGAGGCCCAAGACGGTCGGACTCTGCCCGGCGAGCAACAAGCGCCTTTGCAATCTGAAAAGCAAACCGTTCTTCCCCATAATCCCGTATCACCTCCGTCAATTCCTGCACCGAAGCCCGCGCGAGCCATTCGGCCGCCGACTCGCCACGCGTCGGATCCATTCGCATGTCCAGCGGACCATCGGCGCGGAAGCTGAAGCCGCGCGCCGGATCGTCCACCTGCGGCGAGGACACGCCCAGGTCCAGCAACACACCCGCCACCTTCTCGACGCCGCGCGCCGCAAGCGCGTCGCGCATCGATGCAAAGCTGTCGTGCACGATCGAGAAGCGCGCATCCTCGATGCCCTGCGCCGTCTCGATCGCCCTCGGATCCTTGTCGAACGCGATCAGCCGTCCGCCCGCCGCCAGCCGCGCGAGCACCGCGCGGCTATGACCGCCCCGCCCGAACGTTCCGTCGACGTACACGCCGTCCGGCCGCGTCACGAGCGACTCGACCGCTTCATCCAACAGCACCGTCCGATGCCGCAGTTCATTTCCCATCGCGGGCGTCTCCGTCACCGCAATCAGAACGTGAAATTCTTCAGCGCGTCGGGCATGCCCTGCGCCATCGCTGCCTGCTCCTTCGCGTTGTAGGTTTGCGAATCCCACAGCTCGAAGTGACTACCCATTCCCAACAACATGACTTCCTTTTCCAGTCCGGCTGCCATGCGCAGCTCGGGCGATACAAGAATCCGGCCCGCGCTGTCGAGATCGACATCCATCGCATTGCCGAGAAAAATTCGCCGCCACCAGTGCGCGTCCATCGGCAGCGCGGCGATCTTGGCGCGGAATACTTCCCATTCGGGGCGCGGAAACAGCAACAGGCAGCCGTCCGGGTGCTTGGTCACAGTCACCCGTCCTTCTGCCTGTCCTTGCAGCGCTTCGCGATAGCGAGCCGGCACCGACATCCGCCCTTTCGCATCGAGCGTCAGCGCCGACGCCCCTTGGAACACGTTCCGCTCTCCCGTTCAGGGCACCGAAGCACCCGCTCAATGCTGAGAATTTAGCCCGAATAGCCTGCTAAATCACACAAAAATACACTTTCTCACACTGTCTCCCACTTTAGAGGAAGGGTGTGGCACGGTCAAGGGAGCGGCCCGCTTTTTTGACGAATTTTGTTAGTTAGAACAAGGACTTACGCGCACATGCTCATGCGGCCCCTCATTCCAAAAACCGTTATAAATGAATGAGCTAGTGCAACTTGTGAAGGTGATACGTGAGAAAGACGGGCCAGACAGGCGTGCGGACGGGGCTTTTGGGGGCGGGAAAACGAGGAGTCGGCGGGCTGTATCGGGGGCGGCGAACCGGGGCGGCGTCACGCCCGCCCCGGCGCAAAACTCAGAGATAGTACGCAGTGCTCGTCATGACTTTCGACGCGGCGCGCATCAGCATCCGCGCGGGCAGCGGCAGCTCGATCCCGCCTGCGTCGGTCGCGGCCTTGCCGTGCTTCACCTCGTCGATCCGCATCTGGTCGACGATCGCGCGCGACGCCGCGTCGGTCGCCGGCAGCTCGGACATGTGGCCTTCGAGGTGATTCTCGACCTGCCGCTCCGTCTCGGCCATGAAGCCGAGGCTGACCTTGTCGCCGAGCGTGCCGGCCGCCACGCCGATCGCGAGCGCGCCGGCGTACCACAGCGGGTTCAGCAGGCTCGGGCGCGAGTCGAGTTCCTTCAGGCGGTGCGCGGTCCACGCGAGGTGATCCTCCTCCTCGCGCGCAGCCTCCTCGAACATCGCCTTCGCCGACGCCGTGCGCGCGGTGAGCTTCTGCGCCTGGTAGAGCGCCTGCGCACAAACCTCGCCGACATGGTTCACGCGCATCAGGCCGGCGGCATGCGTCCGTTCCGCGGGCGTCAGTTCGACGTCCGGCGCCTCGGCCGGCGCGGGCACCGGGCGGCTCATCCGGCTAATGCCGGTCAGCGATCGCAAGCCGCGATCGAATTCGCTGATCAGTTCATCCAACACGTTCCTGTTCTCCTGGCTGCAGGTGCCGCCGCGAGCGGCAAGGGCACGAGTCCGCTGCGTAACCGACTTGATTATTCAGCGGAAATTGCGGTTAACCCGTGATTTTAACCATTGTTGCATAAAGGAAACATGGCGGCCTTGCGCCACGGCATTTCGCTTTGTGGCAAAAAACGGTTTTGCTACATTACGTCCGACTTCTTGCGAAGTTGATGGGGCCCGTCAACAGAACATAACTATCTGCCCCGCCAAAAAAATTCAGTGATTCTTGGAGATCCGTTAATGAAAAAGTCGCTTCTCGCGCTCGTCGCGCTGGGCGCGTTCGCTGGCGCTGCTCAAGCGCAAAGCAGCGTGACGCTTTACGGCATCATCGATGAAGGCCTGCTGTTCAACAACAACGCCGGCGGCAAGCACCTGTACAGCATGGCGAGCGGCGTGATGCAAGGCAGCCGCTTCGGCCTGCGCGGCACCGAAGACCTCGGTGGCGGCCTGAAGGCGATCTTCACCCTCGAAAACGGTTTCGACGTGAACAGCGGCAAGCTCGGTCAGGGCGGCCTGATGTTCGGTCGCCAGGCTTACGTCGGCCTGTCGAGCCAGTTCGGCACGGTCACGCTGGGTCGTCAGTACGACTCCGTCGTCGACTTCGTCGGCCCGCTCGAGGCAGGCGACCAGTGGGGCGGCTACATCGCCGCTCACCCGGGCGACCTGGACAACTTCAATAACGCCTATCGCGTGAACAACGCGGTCAAGTTCACGAGCCAGAGCTACGGCGGCTTCACGTTCGGCGGCCTGTACAGCTTCGGCGGCCAGGCAGGCCAGTTCTCGAAGAACCAGGTCTGGTCGCTCGGCGCAGGCTACAACAACGGCCCGCTGGTCCTCGGCGTCGGTTACTTGAACGCACGTACGCCGAACCAGTTCGGCGGCATGTTCAACAACGGTTCCGCATCGTCGTCGGTTTCGTCGCCGATCTACGGCGGGTACGCGAACAACGCGAACACGTACCAGGTCATCGGTGCTGGCGGCGCCTACACGTTCGGCGCGGCAACGATCGGCGCGACGTACTCGAACACGAAGTTCAAGGGCTTCTCGGCAGGCCCGTTCGTGAACCAGACCGCGACGTTCAACAACGGCGAAATCAACTTCAAGTACCAGCTGACCCCGGCGCTGATTCTGGGCGCAGCGTACGACTACACGCAAGGCAGCAAGATCGACGGCAACTCGGCAGCCAAGTACCACCAGGGCTCGCTGGGCGTCGACTACTTCCTGTCGAAGCGCACGGACGTCTACGCGATCGGCGTGTATCAACACGCTTCGGGCAACGTGCTCGACGCGAACGGCAACGTCCTGAAGGCAACCGCAGCGATCAACGGTCTCGCGGGTTCGAGCTCGGCCAACCAGGTCGCGGCGCGCGTCGGTATCCGTCACAAGTTCTAATCAGCTTGCCTGGCAAGCCGCAGCATATTGAAGGCGCCTTCGGGCGCCTTTTTCTTTTCCGGTGCGGCGGCAACGCGGGATCGTCACGCCGGGAATCCGGCTGGCCAATCGTGTCGGAAGCGCCACCGGCGCGCCGTGTGCGCCCGTCATGTCGGCACATGCGATTGACCACCGGTCCGCTGCGGAAAGCGGCTGCACCCGATCCGCCTCGGCCGCAAACGACAAAGCCCGGCGTCTGCCGGGCTTTTTCTTCGCTCAACCTCGCAGCGACTTACGCGCGTCCGTCGCGCAGTTCGCGCCGCAGGATCTTGCCGACGTTCGTTTTCGGCAGTTCCGTGCGGAATTCGACCAGCTTCGGCCGCTTGTAGCCGGTGAGCCGTTCCTTGCAGTAGGCCAGGATGTCCTTGTCGGTGAGCGCCGGGTCCTTCTTCACGACGAACAGCTTCACGGCTTCGCCGGAATGCTCGTCGGGTACGCCGACCGCCGCCACCTCGAACACGCCCGGATGCGACGCCACCACGTCCTCGACTTCGTTCGGATACACGTTGAAGCCGGAGACGAGGATCATGTCCTTTTTCCGGTCGACGATCTTCACGTAACCGCGCGCGTCCATCACGCCGACGTCGCCCGTCTTGAAGAAGCCGTCCGGGAACATGACCTTCGCGGTCTCGTCCGGCCGGTTCCAGTAGCCGGCCATCACCTGCGGGCCGCGGATGCAGATCTCGCCCGGCTCGCCGAGCGCCACGTCGTTGCCGGCATCGTCGCGGATCGCCACTTCGGTCGACGGCAGCGGCAGGCCGATCGTCCCGCTGTATTCGGTCGCCGTCACCGGGTTGCAGGTCGCCACCGGCGAAGTTTCGGACAGCCCGTATCCTTCGATGATCGCGGTTTGGGTCTTTTCATACCAGCGCTTCGCGACACCTTCCTGGATCGCCATGCCGCCGCCGTTGGCGATCACGAGCTTCGACAGGTCGAGCTGACTGAATTCGGGATGGTTCAGCAGCGCGTTGTACAGCGTGTTGACCGCCGGAATCGTCGAGATCTGATAGCCCTTCAGCTCCTTGATCATGCCGGCGATGTCGCGCGGGTTCGGGATCAGGATGCCCATGCCGCCCGTACGCATCGTCAGGAAACCGCAGACGGTCAGTGCGAACACGTGATACAGCGGCAGCGCGACGACCGTCACGAACTGTTTCACCTCCGGGTACTTCTCATGCGCCGGATGGTGCCAGGCGCCGGCCTGCAGCACGTTCGACACGATGTTCCGGTGCAATAGCGTTGCGCCCTTCGCGACGCCGGTCGTCCCACCGGTGTATTGCAGGAACGCGACGTCGTTGGGGCCGATCGTCTGCGGCTTGAACGCCTGCCGCGCACCTTCCGACAGCGCGGCCTTGAAACGCGTGAACGACGGCAGCTGCCACGCAGGCACCATCTTCTTCACGTTGCGCACCACGTAATTGACGAGCCATCCCTTGATGCCCAGCAGGTCGCCCATCGATGCGACGACGACGTGCTTGATGGCCGTATTGGCGATGACGGACTGCAGCGTCGACGCGAAATTCTCGAGGATGACGATCGCTTCCGCGCCGCTGTCCTTCAACTGGTGCTCGAGTTCGCGCGGCGTATAGAGCGGGTTGACGTTGACGACGGTGTAGCCGGCGCGCAATACAGCGGCAATCGCCACCGGATACTGGAGCACGTTCGGCATCATGATCGCGACGCGCGCGCCGCGCGCCAGGCCACGGGATTGCAGCCATGCGCCGAACTGCCGCGACAGCTTGTCGAGCTCACCGTACGTGATGCCCTTGCCCATGCAGACGAACGCGGTGCGATCGCGATACTGCCGGAAGCTTTCGTCGAGCAGGTCCGGCACGGAAGGATAAGGAGACGCGTCAATTTCGGCTGGAACGCCGGGTGGGTACGATTTCAGCCAAATTTTGTCCATGCCGCGCGTCTCCTCACAGATTTTCGAATGGTCGTGCTAAAACGCATCGTAACGGCTCCCCCGCCCCGAGACAACAGGGTTAGATGTCCACTTCGAACTTCTGGAGACATTCGTCCGATCATAAGGCAACATTCGATCAAATTCGCTCAACTTCCACAAGACAATCGTAAAACGTCGCCGAATTGCCGAGATCGGTCAGCGCCTGGCTCGTCACCTCGTTTGCGTTCCGGCCATCCGGCGACAGTTTCTTCCACCAGATCGACAGCCCGACGACGAGGCCCGCACGCGCGCGATCGGTAATTCGCGCAAGCGCCTGCATCGATCCGCGATCGTTGAAGATGCGCACCACGTCACCCTCGGCAATGCCGCGCGCCTCCGCGTCGGACGGGTGCATGTCGAGATGCGGCTCGCCTTCCGTCGTGCGCAGGCTCTCGACGTTCACGAACGTGCTGTTCAGGAAGTGACGAGCCGGGGGCGAGATCATCGCGAGCGGATAACGCGCAGCGAGTTCGGGCGCGGCTTCGGCCGATTCGAACGGCGGCAGGTAGTCGGGAACGGGGTCCATGCCCATCTGCTCGAGCCGCGGGCTGTAGAACTCGCACCTGCCTGACGGGGTCCTGAAACCACCGTTCGCAAACGGCGCCTCCGGCAGCTTGAGCTTCAGCCAGCCTTCGCGCTTCAACGTTTCCCAGTCGCTGCCGAGTGCCGGGTCGTCCCAGCGGAGCGCCGCGCGCGCGACCTCTTCGTCGCTGTGATACAGCGCCGGCTCGTCGAGCCCCATGCTGCGCGCGATGCCACGGAAAATCTCCGTGTTCGGCCGCGCCTCACCCACCGGCGGAATCGACGGCAGGTTCGCCATCACGTACGTGTGGCCATACGACTTGTGGATATCGAGATGCTCGAGCTGAGTGGTTGCCGGCAACACGATGTCCGCGAAATCGACGGTATCTGTCTTGAAATGTTCGAGAGCGACCGTGAACAGGTCCTCGCGAGCAAAACCCGCGGCGACCTTCGAAGAGTCCGGCGCGACCGCTACCGGGTTCGAGTTGTACACGATCACCGCCTCGACCTTCGGCCCGAACGTCGCGTCGCCCGCGTGCAATAGCGCGTCACCGATCGCGTTCATGTTGATGATGCGCGGCAGCTTGTGCGGCCAACCGGGCATCAGGTCCGGGCGCAGCAGCGCCGCCTGGTCGACCGGCGCGGATTCCGACGATGAGAGCAACAGCCCGCCGGCCCGGTCGCGCCACGCGCCCGTCAGCGCCGGCAGACTTGCAATCGCGCGCACTGCATTACCGCCACCGCGAACGCGCTGCATGCCGTAGTTGAGGCGGATCGACGCCTTGCGGGTCGCACCGTAGCGACGCGCAAGATCGACCAGTTCCGCCGCATCGACACCGCAGATCTGCGCCACGCGTTCCGGTGGATAGGACATTGCGCGCTCTTTGAGCGCATCAAAGCCGAGCGTATGGTCTGCGATGTAGTCGTGATCGAGCAGGTTTTCGGTTATCAGCACATGCATCATGCCGAGCGCAAATGCGCCGTCGGTACCGGGCTTCAGCGCGATGTGCTGATGGCATTTTTCCGCAGTCAGCGAACGATACGGGTCGATCGCGACGAGACGGGCGCCGCGGCGCTTCGCTTCCTGCGCGCGCGTCCAGAAGTGCAGGCTCGACGCGATCGGGTTCGCGCCCCAGATCAGGATCAGCTCGCTTTCCTCGAAATGCTCGAGGTGCATGCCGAGACTGCCACCATACGTGTATCGCAGCCCCGCCGCGCCGGCTGCCGCGCAGATCGCGCGCTCGAGCCGCGACGCGCCGAGCTTGTGGAAGAACCGCTGGGCGATGCCCTCGCCCTGCACGAGCCCCATCGTCCCTGCGTAGCTGTACGGCACGATCGCTTCCGGCGCGCGCGCAGCGATTTCACCGAGACGACGGCCGATCTCGTCGAACGCCTCGTTCCAGCTGATCGGCACGAAGCGCCCCTCCCCCTTCGCGCCGACACGTTTGAGCGGTACCGTCAGGCGATCGGGGTGGTGCACGCGATCGGCATAGCGGCTGACCTTCGTGCACAGCACGCCTTGCGTCGGCGGATGATCGGGATCGCCCGTGACCTTGATCGCCTTGCCGTTCTCGACGGTCACGCGCATCGCGCACGTGTCCGGACAATCGTGCGGGCAGACGGCCCGGGCTACCTGTGTGGCGGCGTTCATCGTTTTGAATGCAGAGAGGGGGATTCGCGAATTTTACGTGGACACACCGAATAAAGCGTCCATTTCGTTCCGATCTCGGATTATCTGACCGAAGAGCGACTGATGACGCAGGCGCCGTGGAGAACGGGAGGTTGAGCACACACTGCAGTGCTTGCCGATAAGCGGAGAGGACAGAGCGCGTTTTGATTGACGATGCGCTCAATAACCAGCGAATCGCAACAGATATCGATCGGCGGGAGAATTCGGTACCACGCCTGGTCTTTGGAAGGGTGACGTAGACGACTCTACCGTCGCTTCGCGGCTCCACGCACATTTCCGCCGCTCAAATGCAAAAACCCCCGCCTTTCGGGCGGGGGTTTCTGGCTTAGGGAGCCTGACGATTACCTACTTTCACACGGGAATCCGCACTATCATCGGCGTAGAGTCGTTTCACGGTCCTGTTCGGGATGGGAAGGGGTGGGACCGACTCGCTATGGTCATCAGGCAAAGAGGGTTGTTGTGCTGGCTTTGCAGCACAACCAATCTGGGAAGAAGCAGTAATCTTGAGTTGTGTGTATCACACACGAGAATCCAACCAGTCCGACGCGCTGTTCTCAGCGCGAGACAGACTTGTTATAGGATCAAGCCTTACGGGCAATTAGTATCAGTTAGCTGAACGCATTACTGCGCTTACACACCTGACCTATCAACGTCCTGGTCTCGAACGACCCTTCAAGGGAATCTAGTTCCCAGGGATATCTCATCTTAAGGCGAGTTTCCCGCTTAGATGCTTTCAGCGGTTATCTCTTCCGAACATAGCTACCCGGCGATGCCACTGGCGTGACAACCGGTACACCAGAGGTTCGTCCACTCCGGTCCTCTCGTACTAGGAGCAGCCCCCTTCAAATATCCAACGCCCACGGCAGATAGGGACCAAACTGTCTCACGACGTTTTAAACCCAGCTCACGTACCTCTTTAAATGGCGAACAGCCATACCCTTGGGACCGGCTACAGCCCCAGGATGAGATGAGCCGACATCGAGGTGCCAAACACCGCCGTCGATATGAACTCTTGGGCGGTATCAGCCTGTTATCCCCAGAGTACCTTTTATCCGTTGAGCGATGGCCCTTCCATACAGAACCACCGGATCACTATGACCTGCTTTCGCACCTGCTCGACTTGTCGGTCTCGCAGTTAAGCACGCTTATGCCATTGCACTATCAGCACGATTTCCGACCGTACCTAGCGTACCTTCGTACTCCTCCGTTACGCTTTGGGAGGAGACCGCCCCAGTCAAACTGCCTACCATGCACTGTCCCCGACCCGGATCACGGGCCAAGGTTAGAACCTCAAACAAACCAGGGTGGTATTTCAAGGACGGCTCCACCGAAACTAGCGTTCCGGTTTCATAGCCTCCCACCTATCCTACACAGATCGGTTCAAAGTCCAATGCAAAGCTACAGTAAAGGTTCATGGGGTCTTTCCGTCTAGCCGCGGGTAGATTGCATCATCACAAACACTTCAACTTCGCTGAGTCTCGGGAGGAGACAGTGTGGCCATCGTTACGCCATTCGTGCAGGTCGGAACTTACCCGACAAGGAATTTCGCTACCTTAGGACCGTTATAGTTACGGCCGCCGTTTACCGGGACTTCAATCAAGAGCTTGCACCCCATCATTTAATCTTCCGGCACCGGGCAGGCGTCACACCCTATACGTCCACTTTCGTGTTTGCAGAGTGCTGTGTTTTTATTAAACAGTCGCAGCCACCAGTTTATTGCAACCCCTTCACCCTCTGCCCGCAGGGGCATCAAGCTACAAGGGCGTACCTTATCCCGAAGTTACGGTACCAATTTGCCGAGTTCCTTCTCCCGAGTTCTCTCAAGCGCCTTAGAATACTCATCTCGCCCACCTGTGTCGGTTTGCGGTACGGTCATCATTAGACTGAAGCTTAGAGGCTTTTCTTGGAACCACTTCCAATTGCTTCGCTCCCTAAGGAGCTCGCGCCACACCCTTGAATTCCGCGCCCGGATTTGCCTAAGCGCCTTCTCCAATGCAGCGACCGGGACTTCCAACACCCGGACAACCTTCCGCGATCCGTCCCCCCATCGCATCTAACAATGGTGCAGGAATATTGACCTGCTTCCCATCAGCTACGCATTTCTGCCTCGCCTTAGGGGCCGACTCACCCTACGCCGATGAACGTTGCGTAGGAAACCTTGGGCTTACGGCGAGGGGGCCTTTCACCCCCTTTATCGCTACTCATGTCAGCATTCGCACTTCTGATACCTCCAGCATCCCTTCCGAGACACCTTCGCAGGCTTACAGAACGCTCTCCTACCATGCGTGCAAAGCACGCATCCGCAGCTTCGGTATATAGCTTAGCCCCGTTACATCTTCCGCGCAGGACGACTCGATCAGTGAGCTATTACGCTTTCTTTAAAGGGTGGCTGCTTCTAAGCCAACCTCCTGACTGTTTTAGCCTTCCCACTTCGTTTCCCACTTAGCTATATTTGGGGACCTTAGCTGGCGGTCTGGGTTGTTTCCCTCTTGACACCGGACGTTAGCACCCGATGTCTGTCTCCCGTGATTGCACTCTTCGGTATTCGGAGTTTGCTATGGCGGGGTAATCTGCAATAGACCCCCCAACCATGACAGTGCTCTACCCCCGAAGGTGAGACACGAGGCACTACCTAAATAGTTTTCGGAGAGAACCAGCTATTTCCAAGTTTGTTTAGCCTTTCACCCCTATCCACAGCTCATCCCCTAACTTTTCAACGTTAGTGGGTTCGGACCTCCAGTACGTGTTACCGCACCTTCATCCTGGCCATGGATAGATCACTTGGTTTCGGGTCTACGCCCAGCAACTGAACGCCCTATTCGGACTCGCTTTCGCTACGCCTGCCCTATACGGTTAAGCTTGCTACTGAACGTAAGTCGCTGACCCATTATACAAAAGGTACGCCGTCACCCCTTACGAGGCTCCGACTGTTTGTATGCATGCGGTTTCAGGATCTATTTCACTCCCCTCCCGGGGTTCTTTTCGCCTTTCCCTCACGGTACTGGTTCACTATCGGTCGATCACGAGTATTTAGCCTTGGAGGATGGTCCCCCCATCTTCAGACAGGATTTCACGTGTCCCGCCCTACTTGTCGCACACCTAGTTCTTTCATACTGTTTTCGCCTACGGGGCTATCACCCGCTATGGCCGCACTTTCCAGAGCGTTCGGCTAACAATACAAATAAAGAGTGCAAGGCTCATCCCATTTCGCTCGCCACTACTTTGGGAATCTCGGTTGATTTCTTTTCCTGCGGTTACTTAGATGTTTCAGTTCACCGCGTTCGCTTCGCATGGCCTATGTATTCAGCCATGGATACTCCAAAAGGAGTGGGTTTCCCCATTCGGACATCTACGGATCAAAGCTTGTTTGCCAGCTCCCCGTAGCTTTTCGCAGGCTACCGCGTCCTTCATCGCCTGTGATCGCCAAGGCATCCACCACATGCACTTGTTCGCTTGACCCTATAACGAGTCTGTCTCATCGACAGTCGCTACAGGTTGAGTTCTCGCGTTGTGCCGTATTCCAATTGAGTCAAACATAGAGTTCGAATCATCTTGAGATACATCGATACAATCACAACCCGGATAGTTTTCACGTCCATCTCAAGACGCTTCCGCTATCCAAATTACTTGCTTCTTCCAGATTGTTAAAGAACGACAGCCGATATCTGTTGATATCCTCTGACTGGCTCAATCGCCAATGACAAAGATTCGACCCAAGTCGAACGCTTGTCATTGAGGATTGGTGGAGGCAGACGGGATCGAACCGACGACCCCCTGCTTGCAAAGCAGGTGCTCTCCCAGCTGAGCTATGCCCCCAATGTACAGATGACCTCAGGTACCTATCGCTAGACAAGACAATGGTGGGTCTGGTTGGATTCGAACCAACGACCCCCGCCTTATCAAGACGGTGCTCTAACCGACTGAGCTACAGACCCCTGAGTCTGTCTTTAAATTTACAGCCGATAAGCGTGAGCGCTCAACTTGTGCGAGAAGCTCTGGAAAGGAGGTGATCCAGCCGCACCTTCCGATACGGCTACCTTGTTACGACTTCACCCCAGTCATGAATCCTACCGTGGTGACCGTCCTCCTTGCGGTTAGACTAGCCACTTCTGGTAAAACCCACTCCCATGGTGTGACGGGCGGTGTGTACAAGACCCGGGAACGTATTCACCGCGGCATGCTGATCCGCGATTACTAGCGATTCCAGCTTCATGCACTCGAGTTGCAGAGTGCAATCCGGACTACGATCGGTTTTCTGGGATTAGCTCCCCCTCGCGGGTTGGCAACCCTCTGTTCCGACCATTGTATGACGTGTGAAGCCCTACCCATAAGGGCCATGAGGACTTGACGTCATCCCCACCTTCCTCCGGTTTGTCACCGGCAGTCTCCTTAGAGTGCTCTTGCGTAGCAACTAAGGACAAGGGTTGCGCTCGTTGCGGGACTTAACCCAACATCTCACGACACGAGCTGACGACAGCCATGCAGCACCTGTGCGCCGGTTCTCTTTCGAGCACTCCCACCTCTCAGCGGGATTCCGACCATGTCAAGGGTAGGTAAGGTTTTTCGCGTTGCATCGAATTAATCCACATCATCCACCGCTTGTGCGGGTCCCCGTCAATTCCTTTGAGTTTTAATCTTGCGACCGTACTCCCCAGGCGGTCAACTTCACGCGTTAGCTACGTTACTAAGGAAATGAATCCCCAACAACTAGTTGACATCGTTTAGGGCGTGGACTACCAGGGTATCTAATCCTGTTTGCTCCCCACGCTTTCGTGCATGAGCGTCAGTATTGGCCCAGGGGGCTGCCTTCGCCATCGGTATTCCTCCACATCTCTACGCATTTCACTGCTACACGTGGAATTCTACCCCCCTCTGCCATACTCTAGCCTGCCAGTCACCAATGCAGTTCCCAGGTTGAGCCCGGGGATTTCACATCGGTCTTAGCAAACCGCCTGCGCACGCTTTACGCCCAGTAATTCCGATTAACGCTCGCACCCTACGTATTACCGCGGCTGCTGGCACGTAGTTAGCCGGTGCTTATTCTTCCGGTACCGTCATCCCCCGACCGTATTAGGGCCAAGGATTTCTTTCCGGACAAAAGTGCTTTACAACCCGAAGGCCTTCTTCACACACGCGGCATTGCTGGATCAGGCTTTCGCCCATTGTCCAAAATTCCCCACTGCTGCCTCCCGTAGGAGTCTGGGCCGTGTCTCAGTCCCAGTGTGGCTGGTCGTCCTCTCAGACCAGCTACTGATCGTCGCCTTGGTAGGCCTTTACCCCACCAACTAGCTAATCAGCCATCGGCCAACCCTATAGCGCGAGGCCCGAAGGTCCCCCGCTTTCATCCGTAGATCGTATGCGGTATTAATCCGGCTTTCGCCGGGCTATCCCCCACTACAGGACATGTTCCGATGTATTACTCACCCGTTCGCCACTCGCCACCAGGTGCAAGCACCCGTGCTGCCGTTCGACTTGCATGTGTAAGGCATGCCGCCAGCGTTCAATCTGAGCCAGGATCAAACTCTTCAGTTCAAACCTGTTACTGTTTTCGGTTCGGTTAAGAACCGGTCGCTCACTCAAAGCTGACAGGAATATGAATCACTTCATAAACCTGACTTACTTTAGTGTGAGACTCTTGATACTTTCGCTATCTGATCCGAAGATCAGCTCGCTTCCATCAAGCGCCCACACTTATCGGCTGTTAATTTTTAAAGAGCGTTTCTGCGAGAAACCTGAAGTTTCTCAGCAGCGCTGCGTTTTCAGCAGCAGAGAAGCGAGATTATGAACCGTGTTTCGCAGTTCGTCAACAACTTTTTACATCACGTCGTTGCGACTGCGGGGCTCAACTTCCGTACCGCCGAGGCCGCTACCACCGAGCCTCACCAGCACTGCTTCCCTTCCTCCCGCGCCGCGTTTCCGTTAGCGCGAAAGAGGCGTGATTCTATGCACCTCGCGCCATTCCCGCAAGCCCTTTTGTGAAGAAATTTGAAAAAGCCCCCCGTGCGCTGACGCGCACGGGGGCTTGGGGCCAGACAGGCCAGGCGATCGTACTGACAGCAGACGCCAAACAGACGTCGGGCACCTGCCGTCGCTCAACCCGATCAGCGGTTCTTGAACGCCGGCTTGCGCTTCTCGACGAATGCCGCCATCCCTTCCTTCTGGTCTTCGGTCGCGAACAGCGAATGGAATAGCCGGCGCTCGAAATGGACACCCTCGGCCAGCGTCGTCTCGTATGCGCGGTTCACCGACTCCTTGACCATCATGACCGCCGGCAGCGAGAACTCGGCAATCGTCGCCGCGGCAGCAAGCGCCTCGTCGAGCAACTTGTCGGCCGGCAGCACGCGCGACACGAGCCCAGCACGCTCGGCTTCGGCGGCGTCCATGAAACGCGCGGTCAGACACATGTCCATCGCCTTCGCCTTCGACACCGCACGCGGCAGCCGCTGCGTGCCGCCGGCGCCCGGCATGATCCCCAGCTTGATCTCGGGCTGACCGAACTTGGCCGTATCCGCCGCGAAGATGATGTCGCACATCATTGCAAGCTCACAGCCGCCGCCCAGCGCAAAGCCCGAAACCGCCGCAATGATCGGCTTGCGGATCTCGCGGACCGTCTCCCAGTTGCGCGTGATGTAGTCGCCCCGGTAAACATCCATATAGGAGTAGGTCGCCATCATGCCGATGTCCGCACCGGCCGCGAATGCCTTCTCGCTCCCCGTCACGACGATCGCGCCGATGTTGTCGTCCGCATCGAACGCCTTCAATGCGGCACCCAACTCGTCCATCAGTGCATCGTTCAACGCATTCAGCGCCTTCGGGCGGTTCAGCGTAACCAGGCCAACACGCCCGCGGGTCTCCACCAGGATGTTCTCGTAAGCCATCTATTTCTCCTCGATCAATGAAATGAGAAACGCCTCGCACACATGCGAATAGTTTGATGCTACCATTCTCCGACCAACCGGTCGGTTAATTAATCGATCCAATCCCTCTCAATGTTCATCAGGCCGCCGCCATGACCCATGCACTGTTCACGAAGCACGAAGACACGCTGAAACACGCTCTCGCCGCCATCGAGAGCCGCGGGTACTGGAGCCCGTTCGTCGAGATGCCGAGCCCCAAAGTGTACGGGGAAAGCGCGAACGCCGATGGCGAGGCCGCATTCAAGTCGCACCTCGACAAGACGTTCGTGCTCGACCAGCCGGCGTCCGGCGAAACGGTCGGTGCAGAGCAGTCGCCGTACGGCATCGCTCTCGGCATCCGGTATCCGAAATCGACGCCCGACGCACTGATCGCCGCCGCGGCCGCCGCGCAACGCACGTGGCGTGAAGCCGGCCCGAGCGCCTGGGTCGGCGTCAGCCTCGAAATCCTCGCGCGCCTGAATCGCGCGAGCTTCGAGATCGCATACAGCGTGATGCACACCACCGGGCAGGCGTTCATGATGGCGTTCCAGGCCGGCGGCCCGCACGCGCAGGACCGCGCGCTCGAGGCAGTGGCCTACGCATGGGACGAACTGCGCCGCATCCCCGCCGACGCGCACTGGGAAAAGCCGCAAGGCAAGAACCCGCCGCTCGCGATGCACAAGCGCTACACGATCGTCCCGCGCGGCACGGGGCTCGTGCTCGGCTGCTGCACGTTCCCGACCTGGAACGGCTACCCGGGCCTGTTCGCCGACCTCGCAACCGGCAACACCGTGATCGTCAAACCGCATCCGGGCGCAATCCTGCCGCTCGCGATCACGGTGCGGATCGCTCGTGACGTGCTGCGCGAGGCCGGGTTCGATCCGAACGTCGTCACGCTCCTGGCGACCGAGCCCAACGACGGCGCCCTCGTCCAGGATCTCGCACTGCGCCCCGAGATCAAGCTGATCGACTTCACCGGCAGCACGCAGAACGGCACGTGGCTCGAGCGCCATGCCCACCAGGCGCAGGTCTACACCGAGAAGGCGGGCGTCAACCAGATCGTGATCGACTCGACCGACGACCTGAAGGCCGCCGCCAAGAACATCGCGTTCTCGCTGGCGCTGTACTCCGGCCAGATGTGCACGGCGCCGCAGAACATCTATGTGCCGCGCGACGGTATCCGCACGGCGGACGGTCATGCGAGCTTCGACGAGGTCGCCCAGGCCATCGCCGTTTCCGTGCAGAAACTCACCGGCGACCCGGCACGCTCGGTCGAATTGATCGGCGCGATCCAGAACGAAGGCGTGACCGCGCGTATCGACGACGCCCGCCAGCTCGGCCGCGTGCTCGCCGACAGCCTGACCCTCCAGCACCCGGCCTTCCCCGATGCCCGCGTGCGTACGCCGCTCGTGCTGCAGCTCGACGTGGCCGATCGCGCGAAATTCACGCAGGAGTGGTTCGGCCCGATCTCGTTCGTGATCGCGACCGACTCGACCGCGCAGTCGCTCGATCTCGCTGGTGAAATCGCAGCGGAACATGGCGCGCTGACGCTCTCCGTGTACAGCACCGACGATGCGATCGTCGACGCGGCGCACGACGCGGCGGTACGCGGCGGTGTCGCGCTGTCGATCAACCTGACGGGCGGCGTGTTCGTCAACCAGTCGGCCGCGTTCTCCGATTTCCACGGCACCGGTGCGAACCCGGCGGCCAACGCGGCCCTGGCCGACCCGGCGTTCGTCGCCAACCGCTTCCGTGTGGTGCAAAGCCGCGTTCATGTTGCCCCGAAGGCGGTCCCCGCGGAAGCCGGCCAGACGGCATAACCCAAATGGCCGACGTGCAAACGCCGCCACGTTCTCTACCATGAACGAATCCGCCACCCGGCGGGTTCGTTGCTCATCGATACGCCCATGACAGACGCCTACATCTGCGACGCGATTCGCACCCCCATCGGCCGCTACGGCGGCGCCCTGAAAGACGTCCGCGCCGACGACCTCGGCGCTGTGCCGCTCAAGGCGCTCGTCGAACGCAACCGACACGTCGACTGGTCGGCGATCGACGACGTGATCTACGGCTGTGCGAACCAGGCCGGCGAGGACAACCGCAACGTCGCGCGCATGTCGGCGCTGCTCGCGGGCCTGCCGACCGACGTGCCGGGCACGACGCTGAACCGGCTGTGCGGCTCCGGGATGGACGCGGTCGGCACGGCCGCGCGTGCGATCAAGGCGGGAGAAGCGCGCCTGATGATCGCGGGTGGCGTCGAGAGCATGACGCGCGCGCCGTTCGTGATGGGCAAGGCCGCGAGCGCGTTCGCACGCCAGGCCGACATCTTCGATACGACGATCGGCTGGCGCTTCGTCAATCCGCTGATGAAACAGCTGCATGGCGTCGATTCGATGCCGGAGACGGCCGAGAACGTCGCGGTCGACTACAACATCAGCCGAGCCGACCAGGATCTGTTCGCACTGCGCAGCCAGCAGAAGGCCGCGCGTGCGCAGCAGGACGGCACGCTCGCCGACGAAATCGTCGCGGTCTCGATTCCGCAGAAGAAAGGTGACGCGATCGTCGTGTCGCGCGACGAACATCCGCGCGAGACGTCGCTCGAAGCGCTCGCGAAGCTGAAGGGTGTCGTGCGTCCGGACGGCTCGGTGACGGCCGGCAATGCATCAGGCGTCAACGACGGCGCGTGTGCGCTGCTGCTCGCCAATGCACAGGCTGCCGATCAATACGGCCTGCGCCGCCGCGCGCGCGTCGTCGGCATGGCAACCGCCGGCGTGGCACCGCGCGTGATGGGCATCGGCCCCGCGCCGGCCACGCAAAAGCTGCTGCGCCAGCTCGGCATGACCATCGACCAGTTCGACGTGATCGAGCTCAACGAGGCGTTCGCATCGCAGGGCCTCGCGGTGCTGCGCATGCTCGGCGTCGCCGACGACGATCCGCGCGTGAACCCCAACGGCGGCGCCATTGCGCTGGGCCACCCGCTCGGTGCTTCGGGTGCCCGGCTCGTGACCACGGCGCTCCATCAACTCGAACGTACGGGCGGCCGCTTCGCGCTCTGTACGATGTGCATCGGCGTCGGCCAGGGGATCGCCCTCGCGATCGAACGCGTGTAACCGACGCGCCGCGCGCCTATAACGAAGTCATGAAGGAGACACTGCATGTCCTATCAGGCGATTCAGCTGGATATCGATCAGGTCGCGCGCGTGGCCACGATCACCCTCAACCGCCCCGACAAGCTGAACAGCTTCACGCGGGCGATGCATCGCGAACTGCAGTCGGCACTCGATGAAGTCGAAGCGGCCGGCGCGCGCGCGCTGATTCTGACGGGTGCGGGGCGCGGCTTCTGCGCGGGCCAGGACCTGGCCGACCTCGACTTCACACCGGGCGCGTCCACCGACCTCGGCTCGCTGATCGACGAGCACTTCAATCCGCTGATCCGCCGCCTGCAGCGCCTGCCGATTCCGGTGATCGCTGCCGTCAACGGCACCGCGGCCGGCGCCGGCGCGAATCTTGCGCTCGCCTGCGATCTCGTGTTCGCCGCCCGTTCGAGCAGTTTCATCCAGGCCTTCGTCAAGATCGGGCTCGTACCGGATTCGGGCGGCACGTGGTTCCTGCCGCAGCGCGTCGGCATGGCACGCGCGCTGGGGCTCGCGCTGACCGGCGACAAGCTCGGTGCCGAACAGGCCGAGCAATGGGGCTTGATCTGGCGCGCGGTCGATGACGACGCGCTCGTCGCGACGGTCCGTCAGCTCGCGAACCAGCTCGCGCAGCAACCGACGCTCGCGATCGCGTCGATCAAGCAATCGATGCGCGACAGCGTGACGAACACGCTCGACCAGCAGCTCGACCTGGAACGCGACCATCAGCGCAAGCTCGGCCAGTCGCATGACTATGCGGAAGGCGTGAAGGCATTCATCGAGAAGCGCGCGCCGCGCTTCGAGGGGCGTTGACATGACGAACGCCACCGCCACGCTCGATCCCGATTCGCTGGCCCGCGCCACGGCGCAGGCCATGTACGACGCAGATGCATGCAGCCGCGCGTTCGGCATGCAAATCGCCGAAGTACGCGCCGGCTACGCCCGCCTGCAGATGCGCGTACGGCCCGAATTCCTGAACGGACACCAGACCTGTCACGGCGGGATCATCTTCACGCTCGCCGATTCGACGTTCGCGTTCGCATGCAACTCGTACAACCTGAACACGGTCGCGGCCGGCTGCTCGATCGAATTCCTGCGCCCGGTGCACGGCGACGACGTGCTGACGGCCGAGGCGATCGAACAGGCGCGCGCCGGCCGCCACGGCATCTACGACATCCGCGTCACGAACCAGACCGGTGAGACGGTCGCGATGTTTCGCGGCAAATCCGCCCAGATCAAGGGCACGGTCATCCCGGAAGACCGCTGACGTCGACGGCTCGCACATAACAAACACTGGAGACAGGCATGACTACCCCGCTACCGCTCGAGCCGATCGAGACCGCCTCACGCGACGAGCTGATCGCACTGCAGCTCGAACGCCTCAAGTGGTCGCTCCGGCATGCGTATGACCACTCGCCCGTCTATCGTCGCAAATTCGACGACGCGGGCGTGCATCCGGACGACCTGAAGACGCTCGCCGACTTGTCGCGCTTCCCGTTCACGACCAAAGGCGACCTGCGCGACAGCTACCCGTTCGGGATGTTCGCGGTACCGCAAGACCAGATCTCGCGCATCCATGCGTCATCGGGTACGACCGGCAAGCCGACGGTCGTCGGCTATACGGCCGGCGACATCGACACGTGGGCGAATCTCGTCGCGCGCTCGATCCGCGCCGCCGGCGCGCGTCGCGGCGACAAGGTGCACGTCAGCTACGGCTACGGTCTCTTCACGGGCGGGCTCGGCGCGCACTACGGCGCCGAACGCGCAGGGCTGACCGTGATCCCGTTCGGCGGCGGCCAGACCGAGAAGCAGGTCCAGCTGATCCAGGACTTTCGGCCCGACATCATCATGGTGACGCCGAGCTACATGCTGTCGATCGCCGACGAAATCGAGCGCCAGGGCCTCGATCCCGTTCAGAGCTCGCTGCGCATCGGCATCTTCGGCGCGGAGCCCTGGACCAACGACATGCGCGTCGCGATCGAACAGCGGATGGGCATCGATGCGGTCGACATCTACGGGCTGTCGGAAGTGATGGGCCCCGGCGTCGCGTCCGAATGCGTCGAGACCAAGGACGGCCCGACTATCTGGGAAGACCACTTCTATCCGGAAATCATCGACCCGGAAACCGGCGAAGTGCTGCCGGACGGCGAACTCGGCGAGCTCGTGTTCACATCGCTGACGAAAGAGGCGCTGCCGATCATCCGCTATCGCACCCGCGACCTCACGCGCCTGCTGCCCGGCACCGCCCGCACGATGCGCCGGATGGAGAAGATCACCGGCCGCTCGGACGACATGATGATCGTGCGCGGCGTCAACGTGTTCCCGACGCAAATCGAGGAACAGTTGCTCAAGCAACGCGCGCTCGCGCCGCACTATCAGATCGTACTGACGAAGGAAGGCCCGCTCGACGTGCTGACGCTCAACGTCGAGCCCTGCCCCGACTCCGCACCCGATACGGCGGCGATCCATGCGGCAAAGCAGGCGCTCGCGTACGACATCAAGTCGCTGATCGGCGTGACGGCCGTGATCAACGTGCTGCCCGTGAACGGGATCGAGCGCTCGGTCGGCAAGGCGCGCCGCGTCGTCGACAAGCGCAAGGGCTGAGGTTGCTCGCCGCGCGTGCGTCGCGCAGCGGCGAATCCGTGCCCGCAAACGAAACAGCCCGGTCGGCCAACGCCGATCGGGCTGTTCTACTCCAAAGCGTCGTTCGACGTGACACGCACAGCATCACGCGAACTGAAATCACATGGGGACACCGGCGATCAGACCGGCACGCCCCACGCGCATGAGGCGCGCCATCCATGCCGCGCCTCGTTCACGAGCCACCATCCGGGCAGCCCGCGCCGCCCCAAATCACGAATTCGGAAACAACAGCCACATCCGGCCGACCTGCTTCATCCGGCCGGCCTGATCGCCCGCGTCGTCGCCGAGCCCCCAGAAATAGTCGGCACGCACGCCGCCCTTGATCGCCGAACCCGTATCCTGCGCGAACACGAGCCGGTTCATCGGCGTATTCGTCAGCGGGCGCGTGGTCTGCAGGAACACGGGCGTGCCGAGCGGGATCGCCGACGGATCGACCGCGATCGAACGCTCCGGCGTCAGCGGTACGCCAAGCGCACCAATCGGGCCGTCCGCACCGCCGTGCGGCGCGTCTTCCTTGGTCGGCATGTCGCGGAAGAACACGAACCGCGGATTCGTGTCGAGCAGCGCGTCGACGCGGGTCGGGTTCGCCTTCGCCCATGCCTTGATACCCTGCATCGTCGCCTGGGCGGGCGTCAGCTCGCCGCGATCGAGCAGCCACTTGCCGATCGAACGGTACGGCTGGTTGTTGGTGCCGCCGAAGCCGACCCGCATCACCGAGCCGTCGTCGAGCAGCACGCGCCCCGAGCCCTGCACCTGCAGGAAGAACGCCTCGATCGGATCGTCGACCCACACGAGTTCGTTGCCGTTCAGGATGCCCGCGCGCTCGAGCTGCGAGCGAGCCGGCAGCGCGGCGCCCGCGCGATAGCCGGCCGGCCAGCGATAGAGCGCGTACTGATACGGGCCGCGGCGCACGCGCGAACCGTGCAGCAGCGGCTCGTAATAGCCGGTCACGAGCCCGTCGAGCGTCCCGTCGGTGTTCGCGAGCTGGAACGGCGTGAAATACGTTTCGAAGAAGGTGCGCGCGCTGCTGACGTCGAGCTCGTCGAGGCGGTCGGCGGCCGCGCAGGCACGTGCCCAGGCCGGCTGGCGCGCGAGCCGCACGCAGTTCTGGCGCAGCGCGGCCGTCGCGCCGATCAGCGAATCGTCCTGCCAGCCCGGCACCTGCTGCCACGCGACCGGCGTGAGCCGCTTCGCGGCGATCTGCCCCGGCACGATCGCCGCGCCGGTCGGCGGCTTCAGCGACGATGTCCGCGTCGGTGCGCCGCCGCACGCGGCAAGCAGCGCCGCCGCCGCGGCCGCTGCCACCCACCCGGCCAACCGGGGCCCAAACCACATACAATGTCCGTTCTTGATGGAAACCGCCATGTCAGATTTTCTCGACCAATATCCGATGCTCATCTTCGCGCTCGAAGCCTTCGTAGCGCTTGCCCTGCTGATCTTCATCGTCGTGTGGACGTCGTCGGGCAGAAAGAAGCACGCCCGCGGCAACAACGACCGCCCGCTGCGCTGACGCGCTTCGCACGCTCAATGCAGCGTGCGCGGCATGTGCAGTGCGAACTCGTCGACCGGCGCCTCGAAACGCTCGCCGTCTTCCGCCACGCAGAAGTACGCACCGCGCATCGTGCCGACCGGCGTCGCGATCACGGCCCAGCTCGTGTATTCGAAGTGCTCGCCCGGCTGCAGCAGCGGCTGGTGCCCGACGACGCCGAGCCCCTTCACTTCCTGCACGTGGTTCTCGCTGTCCGTGATGATCCAGTGACGCGCGATCAGCTGCGCCGCGACCTGTCCCGTGTTGCGGATCGTCAGCGTGTACGCGAATGCGTATTGACGGCGATCGGGGTCGGATTGTTCCGGCAAGTAGCTGGTTTTCACCGAAACGGTGAACTGATACTGACTCATGATGTTTCCGGTGGAAGGTGACTGTCCGTGCCGGCATGGGCAACGGGGCCGCGGGCGCGCCGCATTGGTTCGGCATTCTATGCGCAATCGGGCCTCGGCCGCACGGCCTGCCGCCGCGCACCGGGTCGCCGGACGGTAGAATGACGGTTTTGCGCCGCAACGTCCCCGCTCCCCTGCCATGACCCAATTCCGTATCGCTCCCAGCATCCTGTCGGCCGATTTCGCACGGCTCGGCGAAGAAGTCCGCAACGTCGTCGCCGCCGGCGCCGACTGGATCCACTTCGACGTGATGGATAACCATTATGTGCCGAACCTGACGATCGGCCCGCTCGTGTGCGAAGCGATCCGCCCGCACGTGCAGGTGCCGATCGACGTGCACCTGATGGTGCGCCCGGTCGACCGGATCGTGCCCGATTTCGCGAAGGCCGGTGCGAACCTGATCAGCTTCCACCCGGAAGGCTCCGATCACATCGACCGCACGCTGTCGCTGATCCGCGACCACGGCTGCAAGGCCGGCCTCGTGTTCAACCCGGCCACGCCGCTGAACTACCTCGACCACGTGATGGATCGCCTCGACTTCGTGCTGCTGATGTCGGTCAACCCGGGCTTCGGCGGCCAGTCGTTCATTCCGGAGACGCTGAACAAGCTGCGCGAAGCACGCGCACGCATCGACGCCTACACCGAACGCACGGGCCGCGAGATCCTGCTCGAGGTCGACGGCGGCGTGAAGACCGACAACATCGCGGAAATCGCGGCGGCCGGCGCCGACACGTTCGTCGCGGGTTCGGCGATCTTCGGCAAGCCCGACTACCGCAAGGTGATCGACGAGATGCGCGCGGCGCTCGCCACCGTCGAACGGAGCTGACGCCGTGGCCGATTCGTCGCTTGCCGGCCATGCGCCGGCCGGGGCCGCGACCGACGCCGCCCCGATCCGCTTCACCGCGCCGCGCATCGAAGCCGCGCTGATCGACCTCGACGGCACGATGGTCGATACGGCCGACGATTTCACGGCCGGCCTGAACGGGATGCTCGCGCAGCTCGGCGCGCCGGCCACGTCGCGCGACGAGGTGATCGGCTACGTCGGCAAGGGCTCCGAGCACCTGATCCAGAGCGTATTGAAGCCGCGCTTCCCGGCCGACGAGGCGCATGCGCGCTTCGACGACGCGCTGGCGATCTATCAAACCGAATACGCGAAGATCAACGGCCGCCATGCGCGCCTCTATCCGGAGGTGGCCGCCGGCCTCGACGCGCTGCGCGCGGCCGGCATCCGGCTCGCGTGCGTGACGAACAAGCCGCACCGCTTCGCGGTCGAGTTGCTCGAGCAATACGGGCTGGCCGGCTGCTTCGGCATCGTGCTCGGCGGCGACAGCGTCGCGCGCAAGAAGCCCGATCCGCTGCCGATGCTGACGGCCTGCGACGCGCTCGGCGTCGCACCGGACGCGGCGGTCGCGATCGGCGACTCGGAAAACGACGCGCTGGCAGGCCGCGCGGCCGGGATGGCGACGTTGACTGTGCCGTACGGCTACAACCACGGCAAAGCTATACAAACGATAAATTCGGATGGTATAGTCGATTCGTTGCTGGTCGCGGCTCGCGCAATTTCCGCACACAACGCCGGCCGGCCAACCCTCTGATTATTTCTTCCATCTGCATGTTTCTGAATAAAAAACGGAGTCTGAGCAGCATCGACCGGGGAGCCTGGCCCTGGCGTCGCTGGTCGCGCTAACCTCTTCGATGAGGTACGCTGAAGCACGTCTTCAGCGCCGTTTTTTATCTCGCTGCGCATCCGCGCGCCGACCGTCGCACCACCTCGAGTTCCACCGCGCCCGAACGCTTGCGTTCAGGATCGGCCGCAGGCTCGCGACGTTCACGCCCGGAGTGCCGGCCGGCAACAGGCACTTCTCGTTCGACCGCCCTTTCGCCGACGGCAACCCGCGCAGCGTCAAGTGATCCCTGGCGCACGCGCCGCTCGTCCCGAACAGGACCGGAACATGACCGAACTCGAATTCCAATCGCTCGCGAACGAAGGCTACAACCGCATCCCGCTGATCGCGGAAGCCCTCGCCGATCTCGAAACGCCGCTGTCCCTCTACCTGAAGCTGGCCCAGCCCGAACGCGCGGGCGCCAACTCGTTCCTGCTCGAATCGGTGGTAGGCGGCGAACGCTTCGGCCGCTACTCGTTCATCGGCCTGCCGGCCCGCACGCTCGTACGCACCCGCAACGGCGTGTCGGAAGTCGTGCGCGACGGCCAGGTCGTCGAGACGCACGACGGCGACCCGTTCCGGTTCATCGAATCGTTCCAGGCGCGCTTCAAGGTCGCGCAGCGCCCGGGCCTGCCGCGCTTCTGCGGCGGTCTCGCCGGCTACTTCGGCTACGACGCGGTGCGCTATATCGAGAAGAAGCTCGCGAATACCGCGCCGCGCGACGATCTCGGCCTGCCCGACATCCAGTTGCTGCTGACCGAGGAAGTCGCGGTCATCGACAACCTCGCCGGCAAGCTGTACCTGATCATCTACGCGGACCCGGGCCAGCCCGAAGCCTACGCGAAGGCGAAACAGCGCCTGCGCGAACTGAAGCAGCGCCTGCGCACGACCGTGCAGCCGCCCGTCACGTCGGCGAGCGTGCGCACCGAGACGTTCCGCGAGTTTAAGAAGGACGACTATCTCGCCGCCGTGCGCCAGGCGAAGGAATACATCGCGGCCGGCGAACTGATGCAGATCCAGGTCGGCCAGCGGCTGACGAAGCCGTACCGCGACAATCCGCTGTCGCTGTACCGCGCGCTGCGTTCGCTGAACCCGTCGCCGTACATGTATTACTACAACTTCGGCGATTTCCACGTGGTCGGCGCGTCGCCGGAAATCCTCGTGCGCCAGGAAAAGCGCGGCGAAGACCAGATCGTCACGATCCGTCCGCTCGCCGGCACGCGCCCGCGCGGCAACACGCCCGAGCGCGACGCCGAACTCGCGACCGAGCTGCTCAACGATCCGAAGGAAATCGCCGAGCACGTGATGCTGATCGACCTCGCGCGCAACGACGTCGGCCGCATCGCGGAAATCGGCTCGGTGCAGGTGACCGACAAGATGGTTATCGAGAAGTATTCGCACGTGCAGCACATCGTCAGCTCGGTCGAAGGCAAGCTGAAGCCCGGCATGACGAACTACGACGTGCTGCGCGCGACGTTCCCGGCCGGCACGCTGTCCGGCGCGCCGAAGGTGCGCGCGATGGAACTGATCGACGAGCTCGAGCCGGTCAAGCGCGGGCTGTACGGCGGTGCGGTCGGCTACCTGTCGTTCTCGGGCGAGATGGATCTCGCGATCGCGATCCGCACGGGCCTGATCCACAACGGCAACCTGTATGTTCAAGCGGCGGCCGGCGTCGTCGCGGATTCGGTGCCCGAATCCGAATGGCAAGAGACCGAGAACAAGGCGCGCGCGGTGCTGCGTGCGGCCGAACAGGTCCAGGACGGCCTCGATAGCGACTTCTGACCGGAGACTGACCATGCTGCTCATGATCGACAACTACGACTCGTTTACCTACAACCTGGTCCAGTACTTCGGTGAACTCGGCGAGGACGTGCGTACCTACCGCAACGACGAAATCACGCTCGACGAGATCGCGCGCCTGAATCCCGACGCAATCTGCCTGTCGCCGGGCCCGAGCAATCCGCAACACGCGGGCATCACGCTCGACGTGCTGCGCGAATTTTCGGGCAAGAAGCCGATCCTCGGCGTCTGCCTCGGCCATCAGGCGATCGGTGAAGCGTTCGGCGGCCGCGTCGTGCGCGCGACGACCATCATGCACGGCAAGGTGAGCCGGATCGAAACCGACTGCCGCGGCGTGTTCGCCGACCTGCCGAAGCACTTCGACGTCACGCGCTACCACTCGCTCGCGATCGAGCGCGAATCGCTGCCCGACTGCCTCGAGGTGTCGGCGTGGACCGACGACGGCGAAATCATGGGCGTGCGCCACAAGACGCTGCCGATCGAGGGCGTGCAGTTCCACCCGGAATCGATCCTGTCCGAGCACGGCCATGCGCTGCTCGAGAATTTCCTGAAGCTGGCGCGCGCCGCGGCCGCGCAAGCCGCCTGACGGGAGCCGCACGATGACGATTACCCCGCAGGAAGCACTGCAGCGCACGATCGAACACCGCGAGATCTTCCACGACGAAATGCTGCACCTGATGCGGCTCATCATGCGCGGCGACCTGTCGCCCGTGATGGCGGCCGCGATCATCACCGGGCTGCGCGTGAAGAAGGAGACGATCGGCGAGATCGCCGCCGCTGCGACCGTGATGCGCGAATTCGCGAACCACGTCGAGGTGCAGGACAACTCGAACTTCGTCGACATCGTCGGCACCGGCGGCGACGGCTCGCATACGTTCAACATCTCGACCGCGTCGATGTTCGTCACGGCCGCGGCCGGCGCGAAGGTCGCGAAGCACGGCAACCGCGGCGTGTCGAGCAAGTCGGGCAGCGCCGACGTGCTCGAGGCGCTCGGCGTGAACATCGACCTGCAGTCGGAGCAGGTCGCCGCGTCGATCGCCGAGACGGGCATGGGCTTCATGTTCGCGCCGAACCATCACCCGGCGATGAAGAACATCGCGGCCGTGCGCCGCGAGCTCGGCGTGCGCACGATCTTCAACATCCTCGGCCCGCTGACCAATCCGGCCGGCGCGCCGAACCAGCTGATGGGCGTGTTCCACCCCGACCTCGTCGGCATCCAGGTGCGCGTGATGCAGCGCCTCGGCGCGCAGCACGTGCTCGTCGTGTACGGCAAGGACGGGATGGATGAGGTGTCGCTCGGCGCCGCGACGCTCGTCGGCGAACTGCGCGACGGCAAGGTGCACGAATACGAGATCCATCCGGAGGACTTCGGCCTGCAGATGGTGTCGAACCGCACGCTGAAGGTGGAAAATGCCGATGAATCGCGCACGATGCTGCTCGGCGCGCTGGACAACCAGCCGGGCGTCGCGCGCGAGATCGTCACGCTGAACGCGGGCACCGCGCTCTATGCGGCGAACGTCGCCGAGTCGATCGCCGACGGCATCCAGCTCGCCCGCGAAGCGATCGCGAGCGGCAAGGCGCGCGCGAAAGTCGACGAACTCGTGCGCTTCACGCAGCAGTTCAAGCGCTGACTCCCCTTACGAATCAAGCAGGAATCCACATGAGCGACATTCTCGACCGAATCATCGCCGTCAAGCGCGAAGAAATCGCGGCGGCCATGCGCAGCACGCCGCTCGAGGCACTGAAGCTGGACGCCTCCGCGCGCGACCTGCGCGACTTCGTCGGCGCGCTGCGTGCGAAGCACGCGGCCGGCGACGCCGCGGTGATCGCCGAAATCAAGAAGGCCAGCCCGTCGAAGGGCGTGCTGCGCGAGCACTTCGTGCCGGCCGACATCGCACGCTCGTATGCGGCGCACGGCGCCGCGTGCCTGTCGGTACTGACCGACGAGCAGTTCTTCCAGGGCGGCGTCCGCTACCTCGAGGAAGCGCGCGCGGCGTGCACGCTGCCGGTGCTGCGCAAGGATTTCATCGTCGACGCGTACCAGATCGTCGAAGCCCGCGCGATGGGCGCCGACGCGATCCTGCTGATCGCCGCCGCGCTCGACACGCCGCTGATGCAGGATCTCGAAGCGTATGCGCACTCGCTGGGCCTCGCGGTGCTGGTCGAAGTGCACGACCGCAACGAGATGGAACAGGCGCTGACGCTCAAGACGCCGCTGCTCGGCATCAACAACCGCAACCTGCGCACGTTCGAGACGTCGATCCAGACCACGCTCGACATGCTCGACATGATTCCGGCGGACCGCATCGTCGTGACCGAATCGGGCATCCTGTCGCGCACCGACGTCGACACGATGCGCGCGGCGAACGTGAACACGTTCCTCGTCGGCGAAGCGTTCATGCGCGCCGAGCAGCCGGGCGAGGAACTCGCGCGGATGTTCTTCTGATGGCGATCGAAAAGGAAATCAAGCTCGCGCTGCCGGCCGGCCAGGCCGACGCCGCGCGACGCTTCTTCGAGACGCTGACCGGCGAACCCGGTCACGGCATCACGCTCGCGAACGTCTATTACGACACGCCCGATCTCGCGCTGGCGCGCTCGAAGAGCGCGGTGCGCGTGCGCCGCACGCCGGACGGCTGGCTACAGACGTTCAAGACGGTCGGCAGCGCGGAAGGCGGGCTGCATCGCCGCCACGAATGGGAACTGCCGGTCGCCGGCGACGCGCTCGAGATCGACGCGCTCGTCGCGGCCTGCGACGTGCCGGAGGCCGCCGTCGCGCTGAATGACGCGGCCGGCGCGCTGTACGCGCTGTTCCGAACGGATTTTTCGCGTACGCTGTGGCGCATCGCAATCGGCGGCGCAACCGTCGAAGCCGCGGTGGACCTCGGCGAGATCGTCGTCCAGGCGGAACACGAAACGCGCCGCGAACCGATCAGCGAAATCGAACTCGAACTGATCGACGGCCCGGAAGCGGCGCTCTCGACGCTCGCCGCCGAACTGCAGCAGGCGCTGCCGGGCCTCGTTCCCGAAAACATCAGCAAGGCGCAGCGCGGCTACCGGCTGCGCGCGCAATAAACACGCATCACGCATGGCAACCCGCAAGACTTCCCGCGCGCCGCAACAGGCGTCGCTGTTCGATGATCCCGTGCCGGAATCGGCACCGGCCGATGTCCCGTCCCCGGCGCCCGAAACGCCCGCCGCCGGGCGCAAATCCGCGAAGAAATCCGCTGAACCGGCAGCTCCAGCCGCCGCGGTAGCGCCGCCGCGGCCCGCTGCCGCCGACGTGCCGCATCTCGCCGCGCAATTCGACGCGCTGCCGGCCGTCTGGCGCGACGTGCTGAAACCGTTCACCGACAGTGACGCGTACGCGCCGCTGTGCCGCTTCGTCGACGACGAGCGCGCCGCCGGCAAGACGGTCTACCCGACCGACGTGTTCCGCGCGCTGCGCCTGACGAGCCCCGACGACGTGAAGATCGTGATCCTCGGCCAGGATCCGTACCACGGCGACGATCGCGGCACGCCGCAGGCGCACGGCCTCGCGTTCTCGGTGCCGCCGGCCGTCCGCACGCCGCCGTCGCTGCGCAACATCTTCAAGGAAATCGCCGCGAACTTCGGTCACGACACGCCGCGTCACGGCTGTCTCGACACCTGGGCGCGCCAGGGCGTGCTGCTGCTCAACACCGTGCTGACGGTCGAGCGCGGCGCGGCCGCGAGCCACGCGAAGCGCGGCTGGGAACAATGCACGGACACGCTGATTCGCGAACTCGCCGGCCGCCATCGCGGGCTCGTCTTCATGCTGTGGGGTGCGCACGCGCAGGCGAAGCGCGCACTGTTCGACGCGAACGCGCATTGCGTGCTCGAGGCGCCGCATCCGTCGCCGCTGTCCGCGCACCGTGGCTTCCTCGGCTGCCGCCATTTCGCGCTCGCGAACGATTATCTGGTCGACGCCGGCCGCGAACCGATCGACTGGCGCCTGCCGGACGTGGCGGAAACGCTCGCGTAACGCACCGCGCCGGCTCCTTCGAGCCGGCAGCCGGCCGGCATGCAAAAAACGCCGCGCCCCTTTCGGGGACGCGGCGTTTCCTTATCGGGCGATGCAGCAGGTGCGCCGCACCTGCGCCGACCTTCCTTACGCAGCGGCGATCGCTTCGCGCGCGCTGGCCAGCGCGGCGCTTTGCGCATCCGGGCCGAGGTTCAGGCCTTCCGCGAAGATGAAGCTGACGTCGGTCATGCCGACGAAACCGAGGAACGTGCGCAGGTACGGCGTCTGGCTGTCGTTCGGCGTACCGGCATACTTGCCGCCGCGGGCCGTCACGACGTGAACCTTCTTGCCCTTGATCAGGCCTTCCGGACCGTTCTCCGTGTAGCGGAACGTGACGCCTGCGCGGGCGATCCAGTCGAAGTACGTCTTCAGTTGCGACGAGATGCCGAAGTTGTACATCGGTGCGCCGATCACGATGATGTCGGCGGCTTGCAATTCGGCGATCAGGGCATCGCTCTTCGCGACGATCGCATTCTGCTCCGCAGTGCGGTTCTCGGCCGGCGTGAAGAACGCGCCGAGCACCGATTCGTCGAGGTGCGGCAGCGCGTCGGCCAGCAGGTCACGAACCACGACTTTCGCGCCGGGGTTCGATTGTTGCAGTTTTGCCGTCAGCTCGTTGGCCAGCAGCGTCGATTGCGCACCTTGCGAACGTGCAGCGGAATTGATTTGCAGAATGGTCGTCATGTCAGGCTCCAGTAGGGTTGCGCTTCGGTAGCGCGAGTGACCCCATTGTGCGTGGCCGCATGACCGCGAAAAAGCGGGTTCAGGGCGACGGATTGTTGCAGCAGCAGAACAATCCTCGATCGCGCCCTGATACCCGCTTCCTGGCGTTCAACCCTTCAGCCAGGCTTCCCGTGCCTTCGAGACCGCGGCCGGCTTCGCGGCCGCCGTCAGCCGGTAGCGCGTGACTTCCGGGCCGTCGAGCTTCAGTTTCGCGGTGCGCAGCTCGTCGCGGCGGAACGCGTGAACCTCGACCTTGTCGCCCGGCCGGTAGCGCGCGAGCAGCGCATCGAGGTTCGTGCCCGTCACGCGCAGCCCGTCGACCGCGATCAGCGTATCGCCGGCCGACAGCCCCGCGCGATGCGCGGCGCCGCCTTCGTAGACCGCCGCGAACGTGCAGTCCGCGCCGCCGCGCAGGCGCGCGCCGATCGTCGGCTTCGCGGCCGCGCCGTTCGCGACATCGGGCGCGAGCGTCACGCCGAACGGCGCGAACAGCTCGGCGAGCGGCAGGTCGCGCGTACCCTGCACGGCGTCGGTGAACAGGCGGCCGAGCGCAACGCCCGTCGCCTCTTCGATCAGCGCCTCGACTTCGTTTTCCTCGACGCCCGCCTGCTTGCCGCGATAGAAATCGCGACCGTAGCGCTGCCACAGCAGGCGCATCACGTCGTCGAGCGACTTCCGGTTGCGCGTCTGCGCGCGGATCGCGAGATCGAACGCGAGCGCGACGAGCGAACCCTTCGTGTAATAGCTGACGATCGCGTTGGTCGCGTTCTCGTCCTGGCGGTAGTACTTGATCCACGCGTCGAACGAGCTTTCCGCGACGCTCTGCTTGAGCCGGCCCGTGCCGCGCAGCACGCCGCCGATCGTGCGGCCCAGCGCCGCGAAATATTCGTCCTGCGACATCAGCCCGCTGCGCACCAGCATCAGGTCGTCGTAATACGACGTGAAGCCCTCGAAGAGCCACAGCAACGACGTGTAGTTTTCCTTCGACAGGTCGTACGGCACGAATGCCGCCGGCTTGATGCGCTTCACATTCCACGTGTGGAAATACTCGTGGCTGCAGAGGCCGAGATACGTGCGATAGCCTTCCGTCGTTTCGGGTCGCCCCTTCACCGGCAGGTCGGTACGGTTGCAGATCAGCGCGGTCGATGCACGATGCTCGAGGCCGCCGTAGCCGTCGCTGACCGCGAGCGTCATGAACACGTAGCGGTCCATCGGCGCCTTCTTCGACTTCGGCTCGAACAGCGCGATCTGCGCTTCGCACACGCGCTTCAGGTCGGTACGCAGACGCTCCATGTCGAGCTGCGTCACGCGCCCGGCGATCACGATGTCGTGCGGCACGCCGTGCGCGTCGAACGTCGCGAGCGCGAATTCGCCGATCGTCACCGGATGATCGGACAGCTCGTCGTAGTTCGCTGCACGGTACGCGCCGAAGCCATAGCGCTTCGTGCCGCGCGCCTCGGGCAGCGCGGTGCCGACGCGCCACGTGCGGAACGCCGTGCCGGCCGGTTTCGCGATGTCGACTTCGCACGGCGCATCCTCGCGGCCGGCGACGCTCAGGAACACGGCCGTCGCGTTGAAGAACCCGCCCGATTCGTCGAGATATGCGGAGCGCACCGACAGGTCCCACGCATACACGTCGTAGCGCAGCGTCAGCGCGCCGGTCACGGGCGCGGCCTGCCACGTGTGCTTGTCGGTCTTCGCGATGCGCACCTTGCGGCCCGCATCGTTGAACGCACCGAGCGTCACGATGTTGCGCGCGAACTCGCGCACGAGGTAGCTGCCCGGAATCCACACCGGCAGCGAGAAACGCTGGCCTTCGGGATCGGGATCGGCGACCGTCACCGATACTTCGAACAGGTGCGCGGCAAGATCTTTCGGGACAATCGAATAGCGGATCGGCTGGGTCATCGTGGCAATCGGTCGGTCGAATACGGCAGCGAAAACGAAGAGAGGCGCCGGCAGATCATGCGGGCGCCCCTCGCTGGCCGGGCCATGTGCCCGGCGTGTGGTCGGTTACTTGCTCGAGGCGAGCGCCTGATTGAGCTGGTCGGCCGAGACCGCGCCCGGCAGACGGCGGCCGTCCGGCAGGAAGATCGTCGGCGTGCCCGTGACGTTCATGCCGCGACCGAGCGCGAGGTTCTTGTCGAGCGCGCTGGTATCGCAGGTGCCGGCGCCGGACGGCGCACGGTGGTCGAGCATCCAGCCTTCCCATGTCTTCGCACGGTCGGTCGCGCACCAGATCGCCTTCGACTTCGCGGTCGAATCCGGCGACAGCACCGGGTACAGGAACGTGTAGACGGTGACGTTGTCGACCGATTGCAGCGTCGTCTCGAGCTTCTTGCAGTACGGGCAGTTCGGATCGGAGAACACCGCGATCTTGCGTGCGCCGTTGCCCTTGACGATCTTGATCGCATTCGCGAACGGCAGGCTCGCGAAGTCGATCTTGTTGATTTCGGACAGGCGGGCGTCGGTCAGGTTCTTGTGCGACTTGGTGTCGACGAGGTCGCCGAGCAGCACGTAATCGCCCGCCGCATCGCTATAGATGATCTGCGTACCGAGGTTCACTTCGTAGAGGCCCGCGACCGGCGATTTCGCCACGCTCTTGATCGGCGCGTCGTTGCCGAGACGGGCTTGCAGCGTGGCTTTCAGCTTGTCGGTGGTCTGGTCGGCCTGCGCGGTGCAGCCGAGCGTCGCCATCGTGACGGCAAGCGCCAGCGACGCGATGCGGATCGTTTTTTTCATCGAAATCTTCCTTCAGCTCAATCGGAGTGCACGGCACAGTGTACGCCGTAACGGAACGGAGTCCGACCGGCGAAACAGCCGAAGGTTCGCTCAGCCGAGCGCGGCCGACACGAGCCAGCGCTTCACGAGCGGCTGCGCGCCGACGAAGGCCATCCCCGCATTGCGTACCGCCTTCGCGAGCGAGCCCGGCACCGCGAACAGCCGCTGCAGGCCGTCGGTCGCGACCATCAGCCCGCGGATGTCCTCGCGGCGCGAACGCTCGTAGCGGCGCAGCAGCACCGTATCGCCGAGGTTGCGGAAGCTCTCCTTGCCCGCGATCGCATCGGCGAGCGCCGCGACGTCGCGCAGCCCGAGGTTCATCCCCTGCCCCGCGAGCGGGTGGATCAGGTGCGCGGCATCGCCGACCAGCGCGACGCGCGGCGCGATCAGCTTGTCGACCGTCTGCAGCGCGAGCGGGAAACCGGCGGCCGGCGTCACGCATTCGAGCGTGCCGACCTGGCCGTGCGACACGCGCTCGACCTCGGCCGCGAGCTGCGCCGGATCGAGTGCGAGCAATTCATCGGCATGCGCGGTATGCGCGGACCACACGAGCGACACATGGCCGTCCGGCAGCGGCAGCAGCGCGACGATCTCGCCTTCGTGAAACCACTGGTAGGCCGTCTCGCGGTGCGGCAGCGACGCCTTGAAGTTCGCGACGACGCCCGTCTGCCGGTAATCGCGCCGCTCGACCCTGGCCCCCATTTGGGAGCGCACCCACGAATGGGCGCCGTCGGCGCCGACGATCAGGTCGGCTTCCAGCACCTGCCCCGACGACAGCGTGAGCACGGCCGCGTCGTCGCGCACGTCGAAGCCCTGCGCGCGCGCATCGAACCACGTGAGGTTCGGCTGGAACCGCAGGGCGGCGTCGAGCGACGTCTCGACCAGCGACGATTCGGCGATCCACGCGAGCTGCGGCACGGAGGCCTGGTACGCGGAGAAATGCAGTTCCGCGTGCGCATCGCCGTACACGCGCATGTCGTAGACGGGCGCGAGCCGGCCGTGGTCGAGCGCCTGCCAGACCCGCAGCCGCTCGAGCAGCGCCTGCGAACTGGAGGACAGCGCGTAGACGCGCGTGTCGAACGCGAGATCGGCGGGGCGCGGCGTGGCCGGCTGGGCGAGCAAGGCGGTCTTGTAGCCGGACTGGGTCAGCGCGAGCGCGGCCGTCTTGCCGACGAGCCCGCCGCCGACCACGGCGACGTCGAAGATGTGGTGGGCAGTCATGGCGGGCATTATAGCCGCGGGGCCAAACCCTTACGCGGCCGGACTTTGCGGGAAATCAGCAGAATCGCAGGCGGCGGGCGCGGCGCGGCGGCCCGCCGCATCGGCCGTTCGGCGCAACCCCGGAATCCGGGGCGTCGGCACGGTACAATAGCGTTTTTGCCCGTCGGCCCGCCGCGCCCCACGCGCCGGCCGCCCTTTTTTCCCGCGCCGCCGTGCCCTGTCCGGCCGCGCCGCCTTACCCGTCCGAAGGATTCCATGAGTCTCAAATGCGGCATCGTCGGCTTGCCCAACGTCGGCAAGTCCACCCTGTTCAATGCGCTGACCAAGGCCGGCATCGCCGCCGAGAACTACCCGTTCTGCACGATCGAGCCGAACGTCGGCATCGTCGAAGTGCCCGATACGCGCCTGAAGGCGCTCTCCGAGATCGTCAAGCCGGAGCGTGTCGTGCCGGCCGTCGTCGAATTCGTCGACATCGCGGGCCTCGTCGCGGGCGCGAGCAAGGGTGAAGGCCTCGGCAACCAGTTCCTCGCGAACATCCGCGAAACCGATGCGATCACGCACGTCGTGCGCTGCTTCGAGGACGAGAACGTCATTCACGTCGCCGGCAAGGTCAGCCCGATCGACGACATCGAGGTGATCAACACCGAACTCGCGCTGGCCGACCTCGGCACCGTCGAGAAGGCGCTCACGCGCTACTCGAAGGCCGCGAAGTCGGGCAACGACAAGGAAGCGGCGAAGCTCGTCGCGGTGCTCGAGAAAGTGCGCGCGCAGCTCGACCAGGGCAAGGCCGTGCGCGGCCTTGCGCTGTCGGACGACGAAGAGGCGCTGCTCAAGCCGTTCTGCCTGATCACCGCGAAGCCGGCGATGTACGTCGCCAACGTGAAGGACGACGGTTTCGAGAACAACCCGCACCTCGATGCGGTGCGCAAGTACGCGGAAAGCGAGAACGCGCCGGTGGTTGCCGTGTGCGCGGCGATCGAAGCCGAAATCGCCGATCTCGACGACGCGGACAAGGAAGCGTTCCTCGCCGACATGGGCATGGAAGAGCCGGGCCTCGACCGCGTGATCCGCGCGGGCTTCAAGCTGCTCGGGCTGCAAACCTATTTCACCGCGGGCGTGAAGGAAGTGCGCGCGTGGACGATCCATATCGGCGACACGGCGCCGCAAGCGGCCGGCGTGATCCACACCGACTTCGAGCGCGGCTTCATCCGCGCGCAGACGATCGCGTTCGACGACTTCGTCACGTACAAGGGCGAGCAAGGCGCGAAGGAAGCCGGCAAGATGCGCGCGGAAGGGAAGGAATATGTCGTGCACGACGGCGACGTGATGAACTTCCTGTTCAACGTCTGAGCGTTGCTGCCGCATCAAGCATAAAAAAGCCCGCTGAATGCGGGCTTTTTCTTTTCGATGACGGAAAACCAGCTTATTCCCGACCGACGATCTTCAGCGTCCCGGACATATGCAGGAACTGTCCGTCCTTCGTCGCGATGTTCGTATCCACCGTTCCGCGTTCGAAATCCTCGACGTGCACGACGTTCGAACCGGTGGACGGCTCATGCCAGTACACCATGTACACCTGCGGGCGGATTTCGCGCGCCGTGTACTGCACCGTATCCGTCACACCCTTGAATTGGCCGGCCGTGCCGACGAACGACATCGTCTTGTCGTCCTGGAAGTGCAGGTCGAACGCGGTAGCGCCGAACCGGGCACGCACCGTCTTGCCCGCCGCCGGGAACGGCGCCGGCGCGGGCCACTGCATCTCGCCCTTGGCAACCTTCGCGCTCAGCTCGAGCGACGACTTCTCGCCGACATCCGGGTAGCGCGCCTCCATCGCCGCGATCAGCGTCGCCGAATCGTTCGCGCGCGCCGTTTCCTCGTCGAACGCCTTCACGTAATTACGCGTGAACGTGACGCCGGTCGTGAACGGCTGGCTGCCGTCACGGTTCGGCAGGAAGTGGCCGGGCACGACGCGCGCCGGCTTCAACGCATCGATCCGGTCGAGCGTCGCCAGCCAGTTCGCGTGCGACAGCGGCGTCTGCGTGTCGGCCATCCAGACGTGAATGTTCGCGGCGACCGGGATGCCGCCGACCACGGTCCGTGTGGAAGGAATCCACACGAACGTGCGATCGGGCGTCGGGCCGTCGAGCCCGACGATGCGCAGCGGCTCGCCGTCGACGCGCAGCGTATTACCGTCGAGCGGCTGCGGCACGATCACCGAGGTGGGCGCATTGTCCTTCAGGATCGGGCCCCAGTAGGCGAGCTTGCCGTCCTTGCTGGCCTCGATCGCGGCGGCGGTCTGCGACGTCGCGACGATCTTCGCATCCGGGAAAGCCGCGTGAATGGTTTCCAGCCCGAAGTAATAGTCGGGGTCGCTGTGACTCACGTAGACGGCCTTGAGCGTCTTGCCGCTCGCCTTGATCCGACTCACCAGCGCCTGCGCGTCGTTGCGCTGGAACTGGGCGTCGATCAGGATCGCCTCGGTCTTGCCCGAAACGATTTCGGACGAAACCGGGAAGATCGCATGCGCGCCCGGATTGTAGACATCGACGGTCAGCGGGGCGGCGATGCTCGCGGATGCGGCGCCGAGCAGCGCAGTCGCCGCGAATGCGGAAGAAAACAGATGACGGATCGACATGGTCGGACTCTTGATGGGTGGTGAGTGTCCGTAGATTAAATGAAACCATGACGGTAACAAATATTCCACTTGTCGATGATCTATTTCCCAACAGGAATGAATCGATCGCCACACATCGCGACACGGCTGTTTGAGCGGATGCCGGCCGGGCCATTACCCGCTCCGACGCAGCGACGGCAACAAAAATGGCCCGACCGGCAAACGCCGATCGGGCCATTTTTCATGACCGGAGCTCCCCGCCCCGCCGTCACGTCACTTCATCACGTCGCCGACACCCGCCGCCCCGCGCTCGCCTGCGCATCGCGACCGCGCTTGTTCAGCCACGACGCGAGCAGCACGATCAACGCCAGCACGGCCGTCGCACCGACTTCCATCCGGTGATCCTCGCTGACGAACATCACGGTCAGCGTGCCGCAGATGAACAGGATCACCGCCCACGTCAGCCACGGGAACAGCCACATCCGCAGCGTCAGGTCGGCGCCGGTCGATTCGAGCGTCTTGCGCATCCGCAGTTGCGAGATCGCGATCACCAGATAGACGAGCAGCGCGATCGCGCCCGACGTCGCGAGCAGGAAGCCGAACACCTGTTCCGGCATCAGGTAGTTCGCGATCACGGTCACGAAACCGAATGCGGTCGACGCGAGCACGGCCGCGCGCGGCGTGCCGGTCGAATCGGTGCGATGCAGGAACGCCGGCGCGTCCTTGCGCTTCGACAGCGAGAACAGCATCCGCGACGCCGTGTACAGCGCCGAGTTCAGGCAGCTCGCGACCGACACGAGCACGATCACGTCGATGATCGCCTTCGCGTTCGGGATGCCGATGAGTTCCATTGCGCGCTGATACGAGCCGTGCTTCGGCAGCAGCGGGTCGTTCCACGGCACGATGGCCGCGACGATCAGGATCGAGCCGAGATAGAACAGCGTGATACGCCAGATGACCGAGTTCGTCGCGCGCACGATCTGGCGTTGCGGGTTGTCCGACTCGGCGGCAGCGATCGTCACGATCTCGGTACCGAGGAACGAGAACATCGTCGTCAGCATTGCCGCCAGCACCGCGCTCGCGCCGTGCGGCATGAAGCCATCGTGCACGAACAGGTTCGACACGCCCGACACGGCCGGCGCCGGAATGATGCCGACGATCGCCGCGCCGCCAATGCACAGGAACACGACGATCGCGACGACCTTGATCAGCGCGAACCAGAATTCGAATTCGCCGTAGTTCTTGACGGAAAAGAGGTTGGTGATGGTGAGCAGCAGCGTGATGCCGAGCGCGAAGATCCACGTCGCGATGCCCGGGAACCACGCATTGAGAATGGTCGCGGCGGCCGTTGCCTCGATCGGGATCACGAGTACCCAGAACCACCAGTACAGCCAGCCGATCGTGAAGCCGGCCCAATGGCCGATCGCACGATCGGCGTAGGTCGAGAACGATCCGCTGTCCGGATGGGCGACGGCCATTTCGCCGAGCATGCGCATCACCAGCACGACCAGCACGCCCGCGATCGCATACGCGAGTATCGATGCCGGCCCGGCTTCCGCGATCGCATGGCCGGAGCCGACGAACAAGCCCGCGCCGATGACGCCGGCAATCGACATCATCGTCACGTGACGCTGCTTCAGGCCCGTGCCGAGGCCTGTGTTGCTTCCACTCATCTGTCTCTCTCCAAAAAACGGTTCCGGTATGACCGGGTGTCGCATGAAGGCGGCGCGGGGAGTTGTCGTTGTTGAGTCCGGCTGCGGCCGCGCGTGCGTCGCACGCGGGCATGAGGCCGGATGAGGCCGTACGGGTCGGCGCGTCCCGCAGTCTGCGAAGCTGCGGGTGCGATGCGGCGCGCAAGGCGCCGGCGCATCGCGTGCGCCCATTCCGTCGGCCTTCGTCAGCCGCCTTCGAAGCGAAGGAGTGTAAGCATCAAACGGTTCTTCACTAAGAACCAATTGAAGAATTTCGATGGAACCACTTGTTGCATCGATGCAAACCGATGCAACGCTTGCTGCGGCTCGGCGACGACTCGCGCTCGCCCATCACGGGCATGCCGGCCACGGCGTGAGCCGGGCACTCAGTTCGTGCCGCGCGCCGATTCGTCCCGCCACTTCGCCGGTACGATCGCCCCCCATTCTCGCAGAAGCAGGTTTTTCACGGCGTCGGGATGCGCGGCCGACAGGCGCACCAGCACGATCGGCCAGCCGACATAGTGATCGGTCACGTAGTACACGTCGGGTTCCGATTCGATCAACCAGGCGCGCTCGTCGGGGCCGACGCCCTTCACGACGAGCGTGTCGCCGTCCTCGCGCAGCCGCGCGAGCATCTTGCCTTTCACCTTGAGCGCGGGCGTGCCGTACGACGTGCCTTCCTCGACGCCGCGCCACGCCAGTGCGATCTGCCGGACTTCGTCGAATGTCACGTTGCCTCCCCGAGCGTTCGTCGATGGTCGACGGTCCGCCCACCCTACCGGAAATCGCGCGGCGCGCCCAGCCGGGTGCGCTGTCAGCCGGCCGCGCGCGCGGCCGCCGGCGCCCGTCCGGTCGTCGCGACGATCGCGAACGCGATCGCATTCGCCGCGGCGCTCGCGAGGATCGGCACGAGATAACCGCCGCCCGCGTCGTAGATGAAACCGGCGGCGGCCGGCCCGATCAGCGTGCCGAACGCGACACTCGTGTACAGGATGCCGATGATCGCGCTCACGTTGCGCCCGCCGAAGTAGTCCATCACGACGGCCGGCAGCACGGCGACCCAGCCGCCGTAGAACACGCCGAACACGAGCGCGAACGCGGCGAGCGTCGCGACGGTGCCGGCGCCCGCCCATGCGACGAGCGCAACGGCCATGCCGGCGAACATCGCGAGCAGCGACGCGCGGCGGCCGAAGCGGTCGGCCAGGCCGCCGAGAAAGAAGCGGCCGGCCGTGCTGCCGACGCCGATCGCGCCGAGCAGCAACACGGCCGTCGAGGGCGCGACGCCATGATCGAGCGCATACGGTACGAGGTGAACGAACGGGACGAACACGCCGAACGAGCAGACGAGGCAGGCCGCGTAAAGGCTCGCAAACGGCCGCGACGTGACGGCTTCACGCACCGTCGCGCCGGCCCGCACGTTCACGCCGGCCGACGCGGCACCGGCGATGCTGCCGCCGTCGCCGGCAGCATCGCCGTCCGGCAACACGCCGCGCCCGCGCGGATCGTTCTCGATCAGCAGCGACATGCCGGCTCCGAGCACGACCGCGATCGCAGCCAGCGTGAAATATGCGCCGCGCCAGCCGACATGGGCGATCAGCGTGGACGCGAGCGGCGGCATCACGAGCGTGCCGACGCCGATCCCCGCGACCGCGAGCCCCGACGCAAAGCCGCGCCGGCGCACGAACCAGCGCTGCACCGCGCCGACGGCCGGCACGTAGGCGCAGCCGACCCCGAGGCCGACACCGAGCCCGTACGCGACATAGACCTGCAGCAGCGACTGCGCGGCGCCTGCAGCCGCGAGCCCCGCACCCGTCAGCAGCATCCCGGCGACGGCGAGCCGCCGCGAGCCGAAGCGATCGGCCAGCGGCCCGCTGACGATGCCGAAACCGAAATACAGGAAGCCGGCCAGCGAGAACACGAGCGAGATCTGCCCGCGCGACGCGGCGAAATCCCGCTGCAGCGACTCGACGAACGCGCTGAACGTGTACGCGCTGCCGAACCCGACGAACGTGACGGCGAACGCGGCCGCCACCACGTACCAGCCGTAGAAGAGGCGCGATGCGCCCGGGCGGTTCATGACGATGCTCCTCTTAGGTTCCACCGGCCGCCGGGCGGCGTCCGGATTGCCTCATGGATATAGATGAACTATGTTGATCGCATCGGCCACCGTAAAACGGCCACGAAGCACGCGATCCGATGCGTCAACGGTACTCGCGCATATACGTCACCTCAAACGATATTTCGTCGGCCATTCGCTTTAGAAAAACTGAATGAATCGTTCCCGCCTGCCGCCGCTCAACGCGCTGCGCGCCTTCGAAGCGGCCGCCCGCCATCTGTCGGTGAAGTCGGCGGCCGAGGAGCTGTCGGTCACGCCCGGCGCGGTGAGCCAGATGATCCGCACGCTCGAGACGCATCTCGGCGTGCAGCTGTTCGAACGCGTGAACCGCGGCATCCTGCTGACGGCCGCCGGCCGCGACTACCTGCCGCCGGTGCGCAACGCGTTCCGGCAGATTGCCGATGCGTCGCAGCGCGTGTCGGGCGCCGCCGACAGCGGCGTGCTGACGGTGAGCGTCACGCCGTTCTTCGCGTCCGCGTGGCTCGTCCCGCGCCTCGCGCAGTTCCGGCAGGCGTGCCCGGACGTCGACCTGCAGGTCGTCACGAGCCATGCGCTCGCGGATTTCTCGCGCGACGGCGTCGATGTCGCGATCCGTCACGGCCTCGGGCGCTACATCGGGCTGTGCAGCGAACGCCTGCTGACCGTGGAGATCGTCGCGCTCGCGGCGCCCGAGCTCGTCGCGCGGCTCGGCATGCCGGCGACGCCGGCCGATCTCGTCGGCTGGCCGCAGTTGCACGACGCCGAGCGCAAGGGCTGGCACATCTGGTTCGGCGCGCAGCGGATCGACGATTTCGGCCCGCCGCGCGGCCCTGCGTTCGACGATTCGGGCCTGCTGCTGCAGGCGATCGTCGCCGGCCAGGGCGCCGGGCTGCTGCCGGCCGCGATGGTGCGCGGCGAACTGGCGAGCGGCCGGCTCGTGCAACTCGCCGACGTCGCGTGGCTCGACGATTTCGCGTACTACCTCGTCTATCCGCCGCATCACGCCGAACGGCCGAAGGTCGCCGCGTTCCGCCGCTGGATTCTCGACGCCGCGCGTGCCGACGGCGCGGCGTCGATGTCCGGCGCCGATACCGATCCGGCCCCGATCCGCTAACATGCGGCGCGGGCCACTGGCCCGACACCGATAACAACGGACCGAGAGACCATGCCCGCCCTGCTCCGCCGCGCGACGCACATCGCAACCTTGTCCGCCGCGCTCTTCTTCGCGTGCACCGCGCTGCCCCAGCCTGCGCATGCGTACCGCACCTCGCCCGGCTACGGCGACGAAGCCGATCTCGACCGCCACGACACCTATCGCAACCGCGACGGCGAGACCGTGCACGCGCCCGCGCATTCGAAATCGGGCCGCGTGCCGGAAGGCGCGAGCGCGCGCTGCCGCGACGGCACGTACAGCTTCAGCCGCCATCGACGCGGCACGTGCTCGGGGCATGGCGGCGTCGCCGCCTGGCTGTAACGCGACGCATCCGGATGGCTGCGCTGCGCCAGCGGCAGCCGGCGGCGAAGTACAATACCCGCTCGCGCCGCTGACACGCGGCGACGCCGCCGCGCCCCGCGCGGCACGCTCCGTACCGAATCACCCGACGCCGCCACGCCTGCGCGCTGCGCGGCCGTCTCAACCACTTCTGACTTTCACACCGAAATGGCCCAATACGTTTTCACGATGAACCGGGTCGGCAAGATCGTGCCGCCCAAGCGCCAGATCCTGAAGGACATCTCGCTGTCGTTCTTTCCCGGCGCGAAAATCGGCGTGCTCGGCCTGAACGGCTCGGGCAAGTCGACGCTGATCCGCATCATGGCGGGCGTCGACAAGGACATCGAAGGCGAAGCTACGCCGATGCCGAACCTGAACATCGGCTACCTGCCGCAGGAACCGCAGCTCGATCCGACGAAAACCGTGCGCGAAGCCGTCGAGGAAGGCCTCGGCGACCTGTTCCAGGCCAACAAGAAGCTGGAAGAAATCTACGCAGCCTACGCGGAACCCGACGCCGATTTCGACGCACTCGCGGCCGAGCAGGCGAAGTACGAGGCGATCCTCGCATCGAGCGACGGCGGCAGCCCCGAGCAGCAGCTCGAAGTGGCGGCCGACGCGCTGCGCCTGCCGGCGTGGGACGCGAAGATCGAGCACCTGTCGGGCGGTGAAAAGCGCCGCGTCGCACTGTGCAAGCTGCTGCTCGAAAAGCCGGACATGCTGCTGCTCGACGAACCGACCAACCACCTCGACGCCGAATCGGTCGACTGGCTCGAGCAGTTCCTGGTGCGCTTCCCGGGCACCGTGGTCGCCGTCACGCACGATCGCTACTTCCTCGACAACGCGGCCGAGTGGATTCTCGAACTCGACCGCGGCCACGGCATTCCGTGGAAGGGCAACTACAGCAGCTGGCTCGACCAGAAGGAAGAGCGCCTGAAGCAGGAAGAAGCGTCGGAATCGGCACGCCAGAAGGCGATCAAGAAGGAACTGGAGTGGGTGCGCCAGAACCCGAAGGGCCGCCAGGCGAAGTCGAAGGCGCGTATCGCGCGCTTCGAGGAACTGAGCAGCCAGGAATACCAGAAGCGCAACGAAACGCAGGAAATCTTCATTCCGGCCGGCGAACGCCTCGGCAACGAAGTGATCGAGTTCAAGAACGTCAGCAAGTCGTTCGGCGATCGCCTGCTGATCGACAACCTGAACTTCAAGATTCCGGCCGGCGCGATCGTCGGCATCATCGGCCCGAACGGCGCCGGCAAGTCGACGCTGTTCAAGATGCTGACCGGCAAGGAACAGCCGGATTCGGGCGAAGTCGTGATGGGCCCGACGGTGAAGCTCGCGTACGTCGACCAGAGCCGCGATGCGCTCGACGGCTCGAAGACGGTGTTCGAGGAAATCTCGGGCGGCGCCGACGTGCTGACGGTCGGCAAGTACGAAACGCCATCGCGTGCGTACATCGGCCGCTTCAACTTCAAGGGCGGCGACCAGCAGAAGATCGTCGGCAACCTGTCCGGCGGTGAACGCGGCCGCCTGCACCTCGCGAAGACGCTGATCTCGGGCGGCAACGTGCTGCTGCTCGACGAACCGTCGAACGACCTCGACGTCGAAACGCTGCGTGCGCTGGAAGACGCACTGCTCGAATTCGCGGGCTCGGTGATGGTGATCTCGCACGATCGCTGGTTCCTCGACCGGATCGCGACGCACATCCTCGCGTTCGAAGGCGATTCACAGGTCACGTTCTTCGACGGCAACTACCAGGAGTACGAAGCCGACAAGCGCGCACGCCTCGGCGAGGAAGCCGCGAAGCCGAAGCGCCTGCGCTACAAGCCGATCAGCCGCTGACCGGCGCGGCCCGGGCGCCCGGCACCGCGGCAACGCGGGGCTGGATCCCAAAGGGCCTCGCTTCCGGAGCAGCACAGAGAAAAAGCGGGCCGACGGCCCGCTTTTTTATCCGCCCCAGACCCCTCGCCTGATACTTACGCGAGCGCGCCCAGTTCGCGCAACTGCGCCTCGGTCGCCGCCGCGCTCGTATGATGAATGCCGTGCCAGCCGAGCGCCGTCGCGGCCTCCGCGTTCTTCGCATTGTCGTCGATGAACACGAGTTCGTGCGGTGCGATGCCCGGCAGGTGCGGTTCGATCCGCGCATGCATCTCGCGATAGATCGCCGGATCGGGCTTCACGAGCTTCACGCGGCCCGACACGACGATGTCCTTGAAGCGCCGCAGCACCGGAAAGTTGTCCCACGCATACGGGAACGTCTGCGCGGACCAGTTCGTCAGCCCGAACAGCGGCATCCCCTGCGCGTCCAGCCGGTCGACCAGCGCGGCGCCTTCTTCGAGCACACCGCCGATCATCTCGTGCCAGCGTGCATAGAACGCGCGGATCAGCGCCTCGTGCTCCGGAAACTTCGCGACGAGCTCGGCCGTGCCTTCGTCGATCGTCTGCCCGCCGTCCTGGCGGACCACCCAGTCCATCGCGCACACGTGCGTGAGGAACCAGCGACGCTCGGCTTCGTCGGGAATCAGTTCACGGTAAAGATACTCGGGACTCCAGTCGATCAGCACGCCGCCGAAATCGAACACCACGGCCTTGATCGTCATGCGAACTCCGTCGCGAGTACGTCGGCGAGCGGGCGCGGCGTCACCGCGTTGCCCGACAGCGAGTTGTTGTTCCAGATGAAGTGGTGGTGCGCGACGATCTGCGCGGCCGACAGGTGCGTGCGCTCGTTCGTCGTGTGCAGGTCGGACACGACGGTCGTCCGGTAGCCGAGCAGCGCGGCACGGCGCGCGGCCGAATCGACGCAGAATTCGGTCGCGTAGCCGCAGATCAGCACCGAACGGATGCCGTGGCGATCGAGCTGCGCCGCGAGCGGCGTGTCGTGAAACGAATCGCTCATCTGCTTGCGCACGCGCCAGTCGTCGTCGCCGACGACCAGCCCCGCATGCAACTCCCAGCCCGGCGTGCCGGGCACGACATCGTCGTCCGCATCGCCGTCGTGCTGCACGAAGCAGACGGGCGCGTTCGCCGCGCGCGCCGCCGCCGTCAACCGGTTGATGCCCGACACGACGTCGTCGAGCCGGTAAGCGGGCTGCGCCCGCTCCAGCAGCCCGCGCTGCATGTCGATCACGATCACTGCGGTGTCCGCCATTGCTTGCCCTCGGTTTTGTCGTTCGGCCGTCGTCCGGCCGATGTCGCTCGTTGCGTCAGATCGGCTGCGTGCGCGCGTCGAGCCACGCCTTCGCATCGCCGCTCAGGTGCCGGCCGACGCGCTCGCGCACCGTCGCGTGATACGTGTTCAGCCACGCGCGCTCTTCGTCGTGCAGCATCTCGATCAGCACGCAGCGCGTGTCGATCGGGCACAGCGTCAGCGTCTCGAACGCGAGGAAATCGCCGAATTCCGTCTTCCCGGCCGCCCGGTTCACGACCAGGTTCTCGATCCGGATGCCCCACTGGCCGGGGCGGTACACGCCCGGCTCGATCGACGTGATCATGCCCTCTTCCATCGCCGTGTGCGGCTCGGCCGGCGCGTAGTGCGAGATGACCTGCGGGCCCTCGTGCACGTTCAGGAAGTAGCCGACACCGTGCCCCGTGCCGTGCCCATAGTCGAGCCCGGCCGCCCACATCGGCGCGCGCGCGATCGCGTCGAGCATCGGCGAGCGGATGCCGCGCGGGAAGCGTGCGCGCGACAGCGCCATCATCGATTTCAGCACGATCGTGAAATCGCGCCGCTGCAGGTCGCTGACGGTGCCGACCGGCACGACGCGCGTGATGTCGGTCGTGCCCGTCATGTACTGGCCGCCCGAATCGATCAGCAGCAGGCCGTCGCCGGCGATCGTCGCGTGCGACTCGGGCGTCGCGTGGTAATGCGGCATCGCGCCGTTCGCGTTGAAGCCGGCGATCGTCGCGAAACTGGCGGACACGTAGCCGGGGCGCCGTGCGCGCGCGGCCGTGAGCTTCTCCTCGATCGTCAGCTCGGTGATCGTCTCGCGGTTCACGGCCTGTTCGAACCAGGCGAAGAATTCCGCGAGCGCTGCACCGTCGTGCTCCATCGTCACGCGCACGTGCTCGATCTCGGCGGACGTCTTGCGCGACTTCGCGAACGTCGACGGATTCACGGCCTCGACGAGCGTCACGCCGGCCGGCACGGCCTCGAGCGTGCCGAACGTCACGCGGCGCGGATCGACCAGCAGCGTCGCGCCGGCGGGCAGCGCGGCGAGCGACGCGCGCGCGTCGTCGTAGGCACGGACGTCGACGCCGTCCTGCGCGAGCGACGCGGCCAGTGCCGGCGACACCTTGCCGTCGGCGACGAACAGCGTCGCGCGATCAGCGCCGATCATTGCGTGCGCAACGAACACGGGATTGAAGTTGACGTCGGCGCCGCGCAGGTTGAACAGCCATGCGAGGTCGTCGAGCGTCGACACGAAATGCCACTGCGCGCCCTGTGCGTGCATCGCGCGGCGCACGTCGGCCAGCTTGCTCGCGCGCGTCGTGTCGGCCTGCGGCGCCACGTGCTCGAACACCGCGTCGCCGGGCAGCCCCGGCCGCTCGGGCCAGATCGCGTCGAGCAGGTCGAGATCGGTGCGCAGCGCGATGCCGCGCGTGCTCAGCGCGGCCGTCAGCCCGCGTGCGGCCGCGACGCCGAGCACCGCACCGTCGACGCCGACCGTCATGCCGGCCGGCACGTTCTGCGCCAGCCAGTCGACGTGCGGCGCGCTCTGCTGCCCGCCCGTCATCTTCATCAGCTGCACGCCCGTGCCGGCCAGTTCGGCGTCGGCCTGCACCCAGTAGCGGCTGTCGACCCACAGCCCCGCGAAATCCGCGGTCACGACCAGCGTGCCGACCGAGCCCGTGAAGCCCGACAGCCAGCGGCGCGCCTGCCAGCGTTCGGGCAGGTATTCGGACAGGTGGGGGTCGGCGGACGGCACGAGATAGGCGGCCAGATCCTCGCGGGCCATGGCGCCGCGCAGCAGCGCGAGGCGGGCCGGCACCGGCGAGACTTCGGGAAGACGGGCATTCATGATTTCACCTGAGAGCATTCAGCGACGGGCCGACAGCGCGACCGTCACGGCTACGGCAAGGAACGCGACGCCGGTGCAGACCGGCCATTCGAGCGTCTCGCCATCGTAAAACAGTCCCGAGAGATTGCCGGCCATGCGGGCGGCGACCGCGCCCACGATGCCGGCGAGCACGGCGATCCACCATGCCGGCCGGCCCGTGCGCCGCATCGGATGCAGCCAGCGGCCGAACAGCCCGACGGCCGCTCCCAGGACAAGGATTCCAAACCAGTTCATTCAACGCCTTCTATAAATTCAGATTCGTCCCATAGGCGTGAACGTTACCAGCGGCTAGCATCGATTCATCCATCGAACCCGGGACCAGCCGGGTGCCGCGAACATTCGAGTGTAGGGGCCGACTCGACGTTATGGCAAGCGCGCACCGGCTGCCGTATTGAAGAAATTCTCATGCGAATCGCTCTGATCGATCCGGAGTCGCGTCATGTCGCACTCCTGAACCGCCTGCTCTTCGCGGGCGGTCACGTGTGCCACGCGTTTCCGTCCAGCGCCGCATTCTTCGCGTGGCTCGCCGCAGACAACACCTGCGACATGCTGATCACCGGCCACTGGGCCGGCGACCAGCCGGCCCAGGAAGTCATTCCGCGCGCGCAGGCAATCCTGCCCGGTTTGCCGGCCATCGCCATGATGCAGTCACCGCGCGAAAGCGAAATCGTCTCGTGCCTGCACGCGGGTGCCGACGATTGCCTCGCGCGGCCCGTGAGCGGCCCCGAGCTGCTTGCACGCGTCAATGCGCTGAGCCGGCGCGCCGGCGTACGCCGCCCACCCACCCGCTCGCGCGAAATGTATGGCGAATATGCATTCGACGCCACGCATGATCTCGTGCGCTTCGGCGACGCAATCGTTTCACTGACGCCCAAGGAGTTCCGTTTCGCCCAGCTGCTGTTCACGAACCTGTCGCGGCCCGTGTCGCGCGCCCATATCCTCGAAACGGTATGGGGGCGCCGCCGCGACATGAAGTCGCGCACGCTCGATACGCACGCGTCCCGGCTGCGCAGCAAATTGCGGCTGCTTCCGGAACGCGGCTACCGGTTGCTGCCGCTCTACGGCTTCGGCTACCAGCTCGACCGCGTGCCGATCGAGCCCCCAAATTCACGGCCCCACCACGCCGATGCCCGGTATGCAGCGAGTGAGGAAATCGCTGAAACGCTATAATATGGGGCTAAACGATAGCCCCTGATATGCAACTCCTCACGATCGGAATCAATCACCACACTGCGCCTGTCGCCCTGCGCGAACGCGTGGCGTTTCCGCTCGAGCAGATCAAGCCGGCTCTCGTCACGTTCAAGAACGTGTTTCTCGGCCCCCAGGCGCCCAATACGCCTGAAGCGGCGATCCTCTCCACCTGCAACCGCACCGAACTGTATTGCGCGACCGACGATCGCGCGGCACGCGAAGGCGCGGTCCGCTGGCTGTCGGAGTATCACCGGATTCCGGTCGACGAACTTGCGCCGCACGTGTACGCGCTGCCGCAGTCCGAAGCGGTCCGGCACGCATTCCGCGTCGCATCCGGCCTCGATTCGATGGTGCTCGGCGAAACCCAGATTCTGGGCCAGATGAAGGACGCCGTGCGCACCGCGACGGAAGCCGGCGCGCTCGGCACCTATCTGAACCAGCTGTTCCAGCGCACGTTCGCGGTCGCGAAGGAAGTGCGCGGCACGACCGAAATCGGCACGCAGTCGGTGTCGATGGCCGCCGCCGCAGTACGCCTCGCGCAGCGGATCTTCGAAAAGGTGTCCGATCAGCGCGTGCTGTTCATCGGCGCCGGCGAAATGATCGAGCTGTGCGCGACGCACTTCGCCGCGCAAGGCCCGCGCGAACTCGTCGTCGCGAACCGCACGGCCGAACGCGGCCAGCGGCTCGCCGAACGCTTCAACGGCCGCGCGATGCCGCTGGCCGACCTGCCCACCCGCATGCACGAATTCGACATCATCGTGTCGTGCACGGCGTCGACGCTGCCGATCATCGGCCTCGGCGCAATGGAGCGCGCGGTGAAGGCACGCCGCCACCGCCCGATCTTCATGGTCGACCTCGCGGTGCCGCGCGACATCGAGCCCGAAGTCGGCAAGCTGAAGGACGTGTTCCTCTACACCGTCGACGATCTCGGCGCGATCGTGCGCGAGGGCAACGCGTCGCGCCAGGCCGCGGTCGCGCAGGCCGAAGCGATCATCGAGACGCGCGTGCAGAATTTCATGCAATGGCTCGACACGCGCAGCGTCGTGCCGGTGATTCGTCACATGCATACGCAGGCCGACGCGCTGCGCCGCGCCGAAGTCGAGAAGGCGCAGAAGCTGCTCGCACGCGGCGACGATCCGGCCGCCGTACTCGAAGCGCTGTCGCAGGCGCTGACCAACAAGCTGATCCACGGCCCGACGAGCGCGCTCAACCGCGTGAACGGCGCCGATCGCGATTCGCTGATCGACCTGATGCGCAGCTTCTACCAGCACGCGCCGCGCTCGAACGACCAGTCCGGCCACTAGCGCCGGCCGCTTGCCCCGCCGCCGGCCGCGCGCCGGCCTATCCTTTCCGAATACCCCTTGCCCGGGAGCGCCGCTCCACACCATGAAGACGAGCATGCAACGCAAGCTCGACCAGCTGTCCACACGGCTGGCCGAACTGAACGACCTGCTGAGCCGCGAAAACGTCACGGCCGACCTCGACCAGTACCGCAAATTGACGCGCGAACATGCGGAACTCGGCCCGGTCGTCGAGCAATACGCGCTGTGGCGCCAGTCGCGCAGCGACGAGACGGCCGCGCAGGAGCTGCTCGCCGATCCGTCGATGCGCGACTTCGCGGAAGACGAAATCCGCAGCGCACGCGACGGCATGGCGCGCCTCGAGACCGAGCTGCAGAAGATGCTGCTGCCGAAGGATCCGAACGACGACCGCAACATCTTCCTCGAAATCCGCGCGGGCACCGGCGGCGACGAATCGGCGCTGTTCGCCGGCGACCTGCTGCGCATGTACCTGCGCTTCGCGGAACGCCAGCGCTGGCAGGTCGAAATGATGTCGGAGAGCGCGTCGGATCTGGGCGGCTACAAGGAAGTGATCGTGCGGATCGCGGGCCAGGGCGCGTTTTCGCGCCTGAAATTCGAATCGGGCGGCCATCGCGTCCAGCGCGTGCCGGCGACCGAGACGCAGGGGCGCATCCATACGTCCGCGTGCACGGTCGCGGTGATGCCGGAAGCCGACGAGATCGGCGAGGTCGAGATCAATCCGGCCGATCTGCGGATCGACACGTTCCGCGCGTCCGGCGCGGGCGGTCAGCACATCAACAAGACCGATTCGGCCGTGCGCGTCACGCACATCCCGACCGGGATCGTCGTCGAATGCCAGGACGACCGTTCGCAGCACAAGAACAAGGACCGCGCGCTGAAGGTGCTCGCCGCGCGCATCAAGGACAAGCAGTATCACGAGCAGCATGCGAAGGAAGCCGCGACGCGCAAGAGCCTGATCGGCTCCGGCGACCGTTCCGAGCGGATCCGCACCTACAACTTCCCGCAAGGCCGGATGACCGACCACCGGATCAACCTGACGCTGTACCGGCTCGAGGCGATCATGGACGGCGATCTCGACGAACTGATCGGCGCGCTCGTCAGCGAGCACCAGGCCGAGCTGCTGGCGTCGCTCGGCGAAGCCGACTGAGGCCGCGATGCCCGACACCACCGCCGACGAACTGCTGCGCGCGTCGCCGCTCGACGCGGTCGATGCACGCGTGCTGCTTGCGCACGCGCTCGGCTGGACCCGCACGCAACTGATCACGCGCGGCGATGCGCCGCTCGACGCGGCCGCGGTCGAACGCTACCGCGCGCTCGAAGCGCGCCGCGTCGCCGGCGAGCCCGTCGCGCAACTGGTCGGGATGCGCGAGTTCTTCGGCCGCCCGTTCGACGTGACGCCCGACGTGCTGATCCCGCGCCCGGAAACCGAACTGCTCGTCGAAGCCGCGCTCGATGCGATCGACGGGCTGCCGCATGCGGCCGTGCTCGATCTCGGCACCGGCAGCGGCGCGATCGCCGTGTCGATCGCGGCGGAACGCCCCGATGCGCGCGTGTGGGCGCTCGACCGCTCGCCGACCGCGCTCGCCGTCGCGCAACGCAACGCGGACAAGCTGCTCGACGCACGCCGCCCCGGCGGCCCGCTGCAGTGGCTGCAGAGCGACTGGTACGCGGCGCTCGATCCGGCGCTCGTGTTCGACACGATCGTCAGCAACCCGCCGTACATCGCGCAGCACGATCCGCATCTCGTGCAGGGCGACCTGCGCTTCGAGCCGCGCGGCGCACTCACCGACGATGCCGACGGCCTCAGCGCGATCCGCACGATCGTCGCGGGTGCCGGCATCCATCTGAAACCGGGCGGCACGCTCTGGATCGAGCACGGCTACGACCAGGCCGAAGCCGTCCGCACGATCCTCGCCTCGCACGGCTTCGTCGCGGTCGAATCGCTCGCCGATCTCGCCGCGATCGAACGCACGACAGGCGGCCGGCTGCCGGGCTGATGCCCGGCCCGTCCGGTTGAAATCCGCTATCATTTCGATCTAACGCCCCGCAAACGCAAGGTCAGTCATGGACACCCAACAACGTATCAAGCAAATCGTCGACGAAAACCAGGTCGTGCTCTTCATGAAGGGCAACGCGCAATTCCCGATGTGCGGCTTCTCGGGCCGCGCCGTGCAGGTGCTGAAAGCCTGCGGCGTCGACCAGTTCAAGACGGTCAACGTGCTTGAAGACGACGAAATCCGCCAGGGCATCAAGGCATTCTCGAACTGGCCGACCATCCCGCAGCTCTACGTGAAGGGCGAATTCATCGGCGGCTCGGACATCATGATGGAGATGTACCAGTCGGGCGAACTGCAGCAACTGTTCGCCGCCGCCTAACACGCGGCACCCGCTCCCCTTTCGATGGCATCTCCCAGCGCGCCGCCACGCCGGCTGATCGTCGCGATCACCGGCGCCACCGGCGCGATCTACGGCATCCGGCTGCTCGAGCTGCTGCGCGCCGCGGGCGGCGTCGAAACGCACCTGCTGATTTCGAACGCCGGCTGGCTCAACATCCAGCACGAGCTGAAGCTGCCGAAGGCCGATGTCGAAGGCCGTGCAGACGTCGTGCACTCGGTGCGCGACGTCGGCGCGACGATCGCGTCGGGTTCGTTCGCGACCGACGGGATGGTGATCGCACCGTGCTCGATGAAGACGCTCGCGAGCGTCGCGCACGGGCTGTCCGACAACCTGATCACGCGCGCGGCCGACGTCACGCTGAAGGAACGCCGCCGTCTCGTGCTGATGGTGCGCGAAACGCCGTTCAACCTCGCGCATCTGCGCAACATGACCGCCGTCACCGAGATGGGCGGCATCGTCTTTCCGCCGCTGCCCGCGTTCTACGCGATGCCGAAGACGATCGAGGAACTCGTCGACCAGACCGTCACGCGCGTGCTCGACCTGTTCGCGCTCAGCGCGCCGCAGACGACACCGTGGGCCGGCATCCGGCACGCGCAGTAAGCGCCACCACATCCCCCTTCTTCGCGCATCCTCGCCGATTTTCACGGCAACTCATTCGATTTGACGCAAACTGACGACCGTCCGCGCCGGCATGCATCGCGTTGCACCTATTATCAACAAACAAGCGTCAATCAAATTCCGAAACGCCGATTTATCAATGTTCGGTACGCGCCTATAGTCACAGGCAAACCCTTTTAGCAGGCCACCACCATGAACCGCTTGCCTTCGCTGTACCTGTCCCACGGCGCGCCGACGCTGCCGATCGACCCGACGCTGCCGTCCGGCGCGTTCACGCACCTCGGTGCCGAATTGCCGCGCCCGCGCGCGGTGCTGATGCTGTCCGCGCACTGGGGCACGCAACGGCCGGTCGCGAGCGTCGCCGCGCATCCGGAAACGATCCACGATTTCTACGGCTTCCCGCAGGCGCTGTACGACATCCGCTATCCGGCGCCGGGCGCGCCCGATGTCGCCGAGCGCGCGGCCACGCTGCTGAATGCGGCCGGCATCGCGACCGCGACGACCGAGCATGGGCTCGATCACGGCGCGTGGGTGCCGATGCTGCTGATGTTCCCGGAGGCCGACGTGCCCGTTGCCCAGCTATCGATCCAGCCGCGCGCGGATGCGGCGCACCACTTCGCGCTCGGCCGCGCGCTGCGGCCGCTGCGCGACGAAGGCGTGATGGTGATCGGTTCGGGCCAGATCACGCACAACCTGCGCGCCGCCGATTTCGGCGCCGCGCCCGAGGACGCGGACCCGCGCGTCGCGGAATTCACCGACTGGTTCGAGGCGAAGCTTGCCGCGCGCGATGTCGACGCGCTGCTCGACTACCGCCGGCAGGCGCCGCACGCGGCGCTGATGCATCCGACCGACGAACACCTGCTGCCGGTCTTCACGGCGCTCGGTGCGGCGGACGACGACTACCAGCTCGGCATTCAGTCGCTCGGCACCTACCAGCGCGTGCTCGCGATGACGAACTACGTGTTCGCGAGCGCCAACGCCTGAGCCGCGACACAACCGTCGGCCACAAACAAAAAGCCCGCCCGAGCATCGCTCGGACGGGCTTTTTTTCGCCGCATCCTGCCGCCGCCGAATCCGGCGACAGGTCAGGCGTCAGACACCGACCCCTTCGAGGATCTCGTCGTGCGACTCGCGCTCGTCGAGATACTGGGTCCGGTAGCCCGTATTCACACCCCAGAAGTAGAACACCAGCGAGATCGCCGCGACGATCAGCATGTCCCAGCCGTACGGCAGGTAGCCGTGACCGCCGAATTCCTTGCTGCCGATCAGCGACAGCACGGCCATCGTCGGCAGGTACGCGACCAGCCACCATGCGGCCTTCAGGTCGGCGCCCCAGCCGGTCCAGCCCGATTTCGCCTGGAAGTAGAAGTACACCGGCAGCGCGACGATCATCAGCAGGATGATTTCGCCCGTCAGCGGCCACTTCGCCCAGTACAGGATCAGCGATGCGCACACGAATGCGAACGGGGCGATCAGCTTCATCAGCGGAATCGACAACGGACGCTCGATGTCGGTCGCGGAGCGGCGCAGCGCCATCAGGCTGATCGGACCGGTCAGGTACGAGATCACCGTGGCAACCGAGATCACCGCCGCGAGCGAGCTCCAGCCGCGGAAGAAGAACAGGAAGATGAACGACACGAGCAGGTTGAACCACATCGCCTGGCGCGGCACGCCGTAGATCGGGTGCACGTTGCCGAACATCTTCGGCATCGTGTTGTTGCGCTCCATCGCGTAGATCATGCGGGTGGTCGTCGCCATGTAGGTCGTCCCGGTGCCGCTCGGGCTGATGAACGCGTCGACGTACAGCAGGATCGCCAGCCAGTTCAGGTTCAGCGCGATCGCGAGTTCCGCGAACGGCGACGAGAAGTTGAAGTGCGCCCAGCCCTTCGCGACGTCGGCCGGATTCACCGAACCGATGTAGGCCATCTGCAGCAGCACGTAGATCACGAGTGCGAGCAGGATCGACGTGATCACCGCGAACGGCACGCTGCGCGACGGGTTGCGCGCTTCACCGGCCAGGTTCACCGGGCTCTGGAAGCCGTTGAACGCGAACACGATGCCGCTCGTCGCGACCGCGGTCAGCACGGCCGACCAGCCGTACGGCGCGAAGCTCGCATTGGAGGCGGTGCCGAGGTTTTCCGGATGGAAGCTCGTCAGCATCAGGCCGAGGATCGTGAGGCCGGGGATTAGGAACTTGAAGATCGTGATCGCCGTGTTCGCCCGCGCGAACGCCTTGACGCCCCAGTAGTTCAGCATGAAGTAGATGACGACCAGCACGGCCGACAGCAGCAGGCCGAGTGTCTGCAACTCGCCGTTCACGAACAATGCATGCGCCCACGGATACGGCCATGTACTCATGTACTGGATCGACGCTTCGGCCTCGATCGGAATCACGGATACGATCGCGATCCAGTTGGCCCATGCGCTGATGAAGCCCACCAGCGAACCGTGCGAGTAGCGTGCGTAACGCACCATGCCGCCCGACTCGGGGAACATTGCACCCAGCTCCGCGTACGTCAGGGCAATCGCGAGAATCACGACAGCACCGATGATCCATGCGCAGATCGCCGCCGGACCGGCGATCTTCGCGGCCTTCCAGGCACCGAACAGCCAGCCCGAGCCGATAATCGAACCCAGCCCCGTCAGCATCAATGCAAACGGGCCGATGTTCCGTTGAATAGAACTCTTCACATCCTCTCCTATGTCTCAAAAAGCATGGTCGGCCTGCGGTCCGGGATCGGCTCGGACAGCACCGCGCACGCATTCTTGGGGGGACGGGTCATCCGATCGGGGCAACCCGTCCGCGCGGCGCGTAGTTTAACGGTTGCACCTCCGGCGTGGCGCCAAAATCGATCGACCCCTACAAAAAATTCGCATCGCTTGCAAGCTTTGTAAACCTGATCTCCGCAATAACCCTGAGAGCATGGAAATACGGTTGACCATCAGACCGATTAGCCGTATAAAGGACTTCGCAGGATTTCAAGTGGCGAGTGAATTGGTTCTTTCGTAGTTCGCCCATCAACGGTACTCCGGTTGGTCCTATTACCCCTTCCTTGATTTTCCGCACCCCATGGGCTTCGGCCCCGTTTTATCTTTTTAGGAACAAGTAACATGGCAACCGGTACCGTCAAGTGGTTCAATGACGCAAAGGGCTTCGGCTTCATCACCCCGGAAGGCGGCGGCGACGATCTGTTCGCGCACTTCTCGGAAATCCGCGTCGAAGGCTTCAAGACGCTGCAAGAAAACCAGAAGGTTGAATTCGAAGTGAAGACGGGCCCGAAGGGTCTGCAAGCTGCGAACATCCGTCCGGTCTAAGCTTGGCGCGATAATTCGTGAAAAAAAGCCCCGCTTCGGCGGGGCTTTTTGTTTTTGGGCGCCGAAGCGGCATGGCGGCTATGCCAACCCGCCAATTGCCATTCAGCCGAACAATCGCTGCGCGTGAATGCCGAGGCCCGTCGCGACACTCGCGAGACGGTCGCCGAATACCGGCTGCGCATCCGGGAATGCGCCCGCGAGCGCGCCCGACAGGAACGCGAGCCCGGTCGAGCCGCCGGTGAAATACAGCGCGCCGACGTCGCGCGGCGCCACGCCCGCGAGCCGCACCGTCTCGCGCGCGGCGTCGACGATCCGCGAGGTGTCGTCGCGGCTCGCATCGACGAGGCGATCGGCGTCGAATGCGATCAGCAGGTCTTCTTCCACGTCGTTCAGGTTGATCATCGTCTCCCCGCCCGCCGCCACACCGATCTTCGCTTCTTCCGCGCGCGCCATCAGCGCATGCCCGAGCCGCTGCTCGACCACGCTCGTGAGCCGGTCGTACTGCCGCACGTCCTGGTACAGGTGCTTCATCAGCTTCAGCTCGCCGATCCGCTTCGGCGTGTAGACCGTGTTGATCAGGTGCCAGGTCGCGAGATCGAAGTAGATCTTGTTCGGCAGCTCGCGCCCTTCCGGGTCGAGCGAACGGTAGCCGAAGGCGGGCAGGATCGCTGCCAGCTCGACACGCCGGTCGTAGTCGGTGCCCGCGACGTGCACGCCGTGGTGCGCCAGCACGTCGTCCTTGCGCTCGAGCCGCGCCATCCGCTCGGGCCCGACGCGCACCAGCGAGAAGTCGGACGTGCCGCCGCCGATGTCGGCGACGAGCACGAGGCGCTCGGCCTGCTGGCGCGATTCGTAGTCGAACGCGGCGGCGATCGGTTCGTACTGGAAGTGAACGTCCGCGAAGCCGACCGATCGCGCGGCCGCCTCGAGCTGATCCTGCGCGAGGCGGTCGGCGCGCGGATCGTCGTCGACGAAGAACACCGGCCGGCCGAGCACCGCGCGGCCGATCGGCGCGCCCGCGCGCGCTTCGGCCTTGCGCTTCAGGTGCGTCAGGAAGCGCGCGATGATTTCGGTGTACGCGATCGCGCTGCCGTCGCCGAGATCGGTCGTCGTTTCCGCGAGCGGCGAGCCGAGGATGCTCTTCATCGAGCGCATCAGCCGGCCGTCGAAACCGTCGATATAGGAAGCCAGCGCCGCACGGCCGTATTCGACCGTCGCTTCGTCGTTGTTGAAGAAGATGGCGGTGGGCAGCGTCTGGTGGTCGCCCTCGACGGGCGCGAGGCGCATGCCGTCGCCGTCGGGCAGCGCCACGGCGGAATTGGACGTGCCGAAATCGATCGCGCAGTAAGTCATGGGAAGTTGCCGCAGCAGGGCCGGCGCGAAAACGGAAAGGACGGGCTTTTTAACATGAAGCCCGCGGGATCACAACCGGGGCTGGCCACCGGTACCGCTCAACGGGTGCCGATGGCAACGGCGCGGTGCGCCGCGCCGCGGACACGCGCGAACGGGGTGCACGAGGATGCGGCCCGCCCGCTTGCGTGGTCAGGCTGCCGCGTCGAAGCTCTTCTTCCACGCGCCCGCATACACGACTTCGCCGATCGCCTGGCGCGTGCGCGGCGCCTTTTCGCGATCGCGCAGCACGGGGTCGAGCTTGTCGACGTTGCCGTAATGGCCGAGCGAGATGATCGACAGGATCGCGACATCGGCCGGAATCGCGAACGCGTCGCGAAACGCCTTCGTGTCGAAACCGCTCATCTGGTGGGCGGCGAGGCCGAGCGCATGCGCCTGCAGCACCAGCGACATCGCGGCGGCACCGGCGTCGTACGACGCGGTCGGTGCCGGCTCGCCCTTCGCCGTGAGCGTGTGGGCGGTCACCGCGATCAGCACGGGCGCCGGCGCATTCCAGCCCTGGTTGAACGGCACCAGCGTCGCGAACGCGCGCTTGAACGCGTCTTCGTCCTGTGCGCGATCGAATACGATGAAACGCCACGGCTGCGCGTTGTACGCGGACGGCGCCCAGCGCGCGGCTTCGAGCACCGCGTGCAGGTCGCCGGCACTGACGGGCTCGTCCGAATAGGCGCGCGGGCTCCAGCGGCCCGCGATCAGATCGTGAATCGAAACAGTGGTGGGAGCAGGTTTGACGGACATGCGGTTCCTCGCTGACATCGATGAAGGGGCGCGAACGCCCGGCGAACCGCAAGCATACCCGCTTGAGCGGCTGCGCGCCCGATCCTGCCGCGCTATGCAAATCTCCCTGCCTGCATAGGCCGGCCGCAGGCTGCGCGGCCGGCCGCGTTCACCGAGATCAGGCCGCCTGCGCGGCTGCGCGTGACGGGCCGCGGTTGATCCGCAGCACGATCAGCGCACCGACGATGCACAGCCCGCCCGAGATCATCGACGCGATCGTGTAGGTGCCGAGGCTCGCGCGCAGCAGCCCGGCGCCGAGCGCCGCGAACGCCGCGCCGAGCTGGTGGCCGGCGACGATCCAGCCGAACACGACCGGCGCCGCGGCCTTGCCGAACACGTCGGTCGCGAGCCGCACGGTCGGCGGCACGGTCGCGATCCAGTCGAGGCCGTAGAACATCGCGAACAGCGGCAGCCCGAAGAAATCGATCCCGAACGCATGCGGCAGGTAGATCAGCGACAGCCCGCGCAGCCCGTAGTACCAGAACAGCAGCACGCGGTTGTCGTAGCGGTCGGACAACCAGCCCGACAGCGTCGTGCCGAAAAGGTCGAACACGCCCATCGCCGCGAGCAGCGACGCGCCCTGCACTTCGCTCATCCCGTAGTCGCTGCACATCGCGATCAGGTGTGTGCCGACATAGCCGTTGGTGCTCGCGCCGCAGATGAAGAAGCTGAAGAACAGCAGCCAGAAGTCGCGCGAACGGCTCGCCATCAGCAGCGTGCGGAACGCGACCGCGAGCGGGTTCTCCTTCGACGCGGCGGGCGCGGCCGGCGCATCGGCCGGTTCGCCGTACGGGCGCAGCTGCACGTCGGCCGGCCGCTCGGGCAGCAGGAAGGCGACCAGCGGAATCACGATCGCGGCCGCCACCGCGACGACCAGCACGACCGGCCGCCAGCCGTGGCGCTGCGCGATCGCCGCAAGCATCGGCAGGAACACGAGCTGGCCGGTGGCCGTGCTGGCGGTCAGGATCCCCATCACGAGGCCGCGCCGCGCATGGAACCAGCGCGTGACGAACGTCGCGGACAGCGTCAGTGCGACGACGCCCGTCGAGCAGCCGACCATCAGGCCCCAGATCACGACCATCTGCCAGCTCTGCGTCATCATCGACGACAGCGCGACACCGGCGCTCATCGTCACGAGCGCGGTGAGGATCGTCGGGCGCAGCCCGAAGCGCTGCATCGCCGCGGCCGCAAACGGGCCCGTCAGGCCGTACAGTGCGATATTCACCGAGATCGCCAGCGAAATCGCCGCCCGGCTCCAGCCGAGCTCGCGCTCGAGCGGCACCATCAGCACGCTCGGCGTCGCGCGCGTGCCGGCTGCCGCCAACAGGATCAGGAATACCACCGCCGCCGCGAGCCATCCGTAGTGGAAGCGCCCGCCGATTCGTGTCACTGCCCAGTTCATCTTCGCGTTCTCCAGTTGGCGGTTCCGGCGCCATCGCGCCCGCCCCGCCCCAACCAGGCCACCTCCGCCGCACATTTCAACATCGGCTGACCCGGGCCGACGCTTGGCATTTGTCTGTCGATCCGGCCGCGATTGTTACCGACCGGTCACAAGTGTGTTGCGATCGTAGTGACCAGTCGGTAACATGTCAAGCCATTCCACTATGCAGCCGAGGGTCATCATGTCGGGCATCGAGATCGCCAAACCGCCGGCGCGCCGCACGCGCCGGCCGATCGACGGCGCCACCGCGCAGGAGCACCTGCTGCGCGCCGCCGAGGAGCTGTTTTACAGGGAAGGCGTCCGCACCGTCGGCGTCGAGGCGGTGGTGGAGCGCGCGGGCGTCAACAAGATGAGCCTGTACCGCCAGTTTTCGTCGAAGGACGAGCTGATTCTCGCGTATCTGGAACGGATGGACGCGTGCTTCTTCGAGCGCCTCGACACGAGCGCCGCGAAGCACCCCGGCCAGCCGAAGGCGCAGCTGATCCAGTATTTCGTCGATCTAGCCGAGCGCGCGACGCAGAAGGACTATCGCGGCTGCCCGTTCGTCAACGTCGCCGCCGAATTCCCGGATGCGTCGCACCCGGCGCGCGAGCGCGTCGCGCAGAACAAGGAACAGTTGATGAACCGGCTCGTCGCGCTGTGCGAAGGCGCCGGTGCGCGGCAGCCGAAGGCGCTGGCCGACGCGCTCGCGTTGATCGTCGAAGGCATCTACGCGGCGAGCCAGACGTACCGGCACGGCGAAACGCCGATCGGCACGGCGCCCGCGCTCGTCACGCAGCTGATCGAAGCCGCGTGCGCTTGACGACGCGCATCCGCCCGAGCCCGGCGGGCCCGCTACAATGCGGCCCTCGCCGCTCTTCCGCCCGACTGGTTTCACGATGACCGACACCCGCCCCGAATCGCACGACGACATCCTCGCCGCCACGCGGCACTGGCTCGCGCGCGCGGTGATCGGGCTCAACCTGTGCCCGTTCGCGAAAAGCGTCTATGTGAAGGAACAGGTGCGCTACGCGATCAGCGACGCGACGACGCTGGAAGACGCGCTCGCCGAACTCGAGACCGAGCTGCGCGCGCTCGAGGCGGCGGACCCGCAGCAGGTCGATACGACGCTCGTGATCTACCCGCATGCGTTCGCCGATTTCGTCGACTACAACGACGCGCTGTTCTTTGCCGAGCGGCTCGTGCAGCAATTGCGGCTCGACGGCGTGCTGCAGATTGCGAGCTTCCACCCGCAATACCGATTCGAAGGCAGCGAGCCCGACGACATCGAGAACTACACGAACCGCGCGCCGTACCCGATCCTGCACCTGCTGCGCGAAGACAGCATCGCGCGCGCGGTCGACGCGTTCCCGGACGCGTCCGCGATCTACGAAAGGAATCAGGAAACGCTGCGCCGCCTCGGCCACGACGGCTGGCGCGAATGGATGCGCCGGCCGGGCGACGACGTCTGACACGGCGTGTCACGTGCGCCGTGCAACGGGAGCGTGCAACTTGCGGCGTGCGCCGCGTGGGCTGCGCGTCAGCCTTCGGCCGGCTCGACGGCTTCGCCGCCTGCCGCCGCGGCTTCCGCCACGAAGAAGCGCTCGTTCAGTTCGGCCAGGCCGAACATGCCGAGGATCTCGTTCAGCCGCTCGCCGGGGCGCCGGCGCGGCAGGTTCTTGTACTGCGCGATGATCAGCTCGTTCTTCATCGAATGCTCCCAGCCGACCAGCTCGGTCACGCTGACCTGGTAGCCGTGCGCTTCGAGTTGCAGGCAGCGCAGCACGTTGGTGATCTGGCTGCCGAATTCACGCGTATGCAGCGGATGCCGCCACACCTCGGTCAACGCGTTCGCGAGCGACTTGCCCTTGTTCTTGCGCAGCACGCCCGCGACTTCCGCCTGGCAGCACGGCACGAGCACGATGTGCTGCGCACGCTTCGCGAGCGCGAAGCGGATCGCGTCGTCGGTCGCCGTGTCGCACGCGTGCAGCGCGGTGACAACGTCGACGGTTTCGGGCAACTGCGGCGACGTGATCGAATCGGCGACCGACAGGTTCAGGAACGACATGCCGCCGAACCCGAGGCGGGCGGCCAGCTCGGCCGAGCGCGTGACGAGCTCCTCGCGCGTCTCGATCCCGTACACGTGCGACGCGAACGCCGGCGTGCCGTGCCCCGGCTGCTGCTTGAAGAATAGGTCGTACAGGATGAAGCCGAGGTATGACTTGCCGGCGCCGTGATCGACGAGCGTCACACTGCCTTTGTCGGCCTGCACGCCGGCGAGCAGCGGCTCGATGAACTGGAACAGGTGATAGACCTGCTTCAGCTTGCGGCGGCTGTCCTGGTTCAGCTTCCCGTCGCGGGTGAGGATGTGCAGTTCCTTCAGCAGTTCGACGGACTGCTCCGGGCGGATTTCGTGGGTCTTGTTCGACATCGTGATGCGGCGCCGGGCCACGGTCGGTCGACCACGGCCCGGCGGCGGGAATTCGTGAGGAATGGCGACAGTTTACCGAAAATGCGCGGCCAGGCTCAGACGCGCGCGCCGAGCCGCCACAGCGACGTGACTTCGGCCTGGCGCGCCGCATGCAGCGGATCGTCGGCGTCCGTCGACTTCGGATGCGCGGGGCGGATGTCGTCGCGGCCGCGCACGACGAGGCCCGCCTCGTCGATCCATTGCAGCAGCGTCTCCCGCGACCGCAGGCCGAGATGCTCGGCGAAATCGGACAGGATCAGCCAGCCTTCGCCGCCCGGCTCGAGGTGCGCGGCGAGCCCCGCGAGGAAGCCGCGCAGCATGCGGCTGTCGGGGTCGTAGACCGCGTATTCGATCGGCGCGCTCGGCCGGGCCGGCACCCACGGCGGGTTGCAGACGACGAGCGGCGCACGTCCGGCCGGAAACAGGTCGGCTTCGACGACGTCGACCTGGCCGGCATGGCCGAGCCGCGCGACGTTCTCGCGCGCGCAGGCCAGCGCACGCGGATCCTGGTCGGTCGCGACGATGCGCTCGACGCCGCGCGACGCCAGCACGGCCGCCAGCACGCCGGTGCCGGTGCCGATGTCGAACGCGAGCGACGTGGCCGGCAGCGGCGCGCGCGCGACGAGGTCGACGTATTCGCCGCGCACCGGCGAGAACACGCCGTAGTGCGGGTGGATCGGCGCGCCGCCGAGCGCCGGGATCGGTACGCCCTTCTTGCGCCACTCGTGTGCGCCGACGAGACCGAGCAGTTCGCGCAGCGACACGACCGACGGCACGCCGCCGGGGCCGTACGCCTCCTCGCAGGCGGCACGCACGTCGGGCGCACGGCGCAGCGGGATCGTGTAGTCGGCGTCGAGCGGAATCAGCAGCATCCCGAGCGTGCGGGCGCGCTGCGACTGCGCGAGACGATGCAGGTTGAATGCGTCGACGCCGGCCGCGGCTTTCGCCTTCTTCGGCTTGCGCTCGACACGGCGCGCCATCGCCTGCACGAGCTGGCGCGCATTCTGGAAGTCGCCCTGCCAGACGAGCGCGGTGCCCTCGCACGCAAGGCGGTAGGCCGCGTCGGCAGTGAGGCGATCGTCGGCGGGCACCGCGCGCTTCGGCGGTTGCACGCCGGCTTCGGAGCGCCAGCGCACGGCATGATCGGCGCCGTCGGCGTCGGTCCAGTGGAAAACAGGGGAATCGGTCACACGAACTCGGTTACGGTTGACTTCAACGGCGGCGGGAATTCACCGCGCGGACCACACCATACCGCGCTTTGCCCGACCCGGCAAAACGGGCGCCGCGGCGCCTGCCCGAAGGCGCGTTCGCCGCGGCGCAATCGTCAATCAGGCGAGATCGAACGTTTCCGCAACGGGCGCATCGCGCTTGACGGCCGCGATGCCGTTCTCGCGCGCCTGCACGCTGCTGTACGTTTCGCTTGTGCCGATGATCTGGTGGTTGGCCGCCTTCAGATTGAACATGGGCTCGCCGTTGCGGGCGAGCTTGCGCTCGTAGCGCTCGTCGAGCGGCGCATTTTCCCGCACGGACGCGATCCCGTTTCTCGCGCCGCTTTTCTCCTCGTACCGCTCGCTCGCGAGGATGATCTCGCCGTTCCCCGACTTCAGGTGGAAGTAGTACTGACCGTTCGTGGCCTTCATGAGCTCGAATTTTGCCGCCATGGATTTCCCCTAAAAGAATGTCCGACCCTCGGACATCGGCAAGTGTAGGGGCCGCGCTGACAAAAATCGACATGCCACGGAGATGAGTGTTGAAGACCGTCAAATGGTGAATTTTGTTCACATTTGACCGACATTGAATCATGACCCAAGACGCTACCCGCCCCACCCCGGCATGGCAGGCATGCGCAGCGTTCCCGCGTCGTTGAAGTGCACGGTGCCGAGCACGCCGCCCGCGAGCCGGCCGCGCAGCGCATACGGCAGTTCGCCGTTCGCGGCCGCGCCGGGAAGGTTCCACGCCTGCCGCGCGGCGGCGAAAGCCGATACCGAAACGGGCACGTCGAGCATGGCCTCGCCGAAACGCGGCACGGTGCCCGCGCGATCGCTGACGCCGCTCGCGAACGGCGTGCCGTTCAGGTCGAGCGCGACCGCGATGCCGTCGTAGTCGATCGGCGCATCGTTCGGATTCTGCACGCGCAACTTCAGGTTGAAGCGCATCTCGAGCCCCTGCCCGACGAGCGGATCGAGCCCGGCCACCGACACGCTCAGCGGCGCACGCGTCAGCCCCGCGCAACCGCCGAGCAGCAGCACGGCGGCGAACAACATCGGCATGGCGCGCAGCGGCGCGAAACGGAACAGGGTACGTGGCATGGAAGGGCCTCCTCGCGGCGATCGGTGAACGGGTCTTCGATGCATTGTACCGAGCGTGCCGCGCCACGCCGGATTTCGTAGTTTCTGCGGCAACGCAAGATCGTTAATAGATTAAAACTACGAAATCATCAGCTGAACGGAAGCGCATTAATGACTTCCAGCATTCAATGAAGCGCGCAGAAATCAATAGATGCTCTTTCTAAATTTTTCGTTTCCTTTACCCAAAACCATCAAGTATATTTACGCATCCTTGGAGCAAGCCGACAAACCTTGAAGCCGCATGACGGCGAATTTACGGAACGGCAACACGCCTTCCTTCCGTCCTGCGGACTGGCCCGGCCAGCCCCGTAGGTCGTCGGTTCAAAGGGATTGCGCGCCCACGCCGGGCGTGCGGCCCCGTGTCGTGCGCGCGAAATCAATTCAGTACAACACGCGCTCGGCCATTTTGAACCGGCCAGTTAACCAATATCCGGAAATCCAGAGGGGGCAGTAAACCATGATTACCTTCACGTAGTCGGCCGCCGCTTTTTTCGAATAATCCGTCATTGCCATTTTTTCGCTGTTGATTAACGGCGAGGGGATTGCTTTGCCCGGCGTTTTCGCAGCACTGAACGATTCTTTCCACAATCGAGGTTTCAGTCATGTCGATCCATATTCGCAAGATGCGTTATCTGCCGCTCGTCGCCGCACTGGCACTCGCCGGGTGCGGCGGCGACGACGGCGGTGCGGGCTCCGCTTCCGCGCTCAGCTCCGCCGGCGCGCCGCATTCGGGCTCGTCGCCCGCCGTCACCGCGCCGCCGAGCGCATCCAACGTCGACAAGAGCGTGTCGCCTGTCGAGTTGCCGGACACCGTGGTGCCCGTGAACTACCGGCTGTGGTTCCGCCCGAACGAAGCGCTGAACGCGTTCGACGGCCGCGCCGACGTCGAAATCAAGGTGTTGAAGCCGGTCAACAACATCGTGATCGCCGGCCACCGGATCAAGTTCACGAACGGCCGCATCACGCTGCAGCCGGGCAACATCCAGCTGATCGCGACGCCGCAGGACAAGGGCGACTTCTACCAGCTGCGCCCCGTGAGCGGCTCGATCTCGCCGGGCAACTATTCGCTGCACATGGAATGGTCGGGCATCATCAACTTCAAGTCGTACGACGATCCGGCCACGCAGACGGGCGGCAGCTGCGGCGACGATCCGTATCCGGGCTGCTCGGCCGCGGAAGGCGTGTTCCGCGTCGACCTGAAGGGCACCGACGGCAAGACGAGCGGCGCGATCCTGACGCAGGGCGAAACCAACCTGTCGCGCCAGTGGTTCCCAGGCTGGGACGAACCGGCCTTCCGCCCGACCTATGAAGTGACGGCCGAGGTGCCGCAGAACTGGCGCGTCGTGTCGAACGCGGCCGAGAAGCCGTCGACCAACGTCGGCGGCGGCTACAAGCTCGTGCAGTTCGAGAAGACCCCGCCGATGCCGTCGTACCTGCTGTTCTTCGGCGGCGGCCTGTTCGACACGTACGAGGACGACTTCACGAGCCCGCTGCCGGGCGGCAAGGGCGGCCTGCACCTGCGCGTGTTCACGCCGCCGGGCATGAGCGACTGGGCGAAGCCGGCGATGGACCGCACCAAGCAGGCGCTCGACTTCTACTACCGCTACACCGGCATCGCGCTGCCGCTGACGAAGTTCGACACGGTGGCCGCGAACGACGCGTTCAAGGATCAGAAGGACCTGAACTTCGGCGGGATGGAGAACTGGGGCTCGATTCTCGAGTTCGCCGACGACATCCTGCCGCAGCCGGGCCAGCCGATGTCGCACTACGGCAACGAGGTGCTGACGCACGAAGTCGCGCACCAGTGGTTCGGCGATCTCGTCACGGCCGACTGGTGGGACAACGTCTGGCTCAACGAGTCGTTCGCGACGTTCTTCGAGACGAAGACGACGATCCAGTTCTTCCCCAACGAGTTCAGCTGGCTCGACCAGGTGAAGAACAAGTACCGCGTGATCAATCGTGACATCGGCCCGAACGCGTTCCCGGTCGCGCCGAACTTCAACGGCTGGGCGTCGAACGACTTCGTGCTGAGCGCCAGCGCGTTCACGTACGACAAGGGCGGCCACGTGCTGAAGACGCTCGAGAACTATCTCGGCGAGCAGACATTGCGCCGCGGCCTGCAGCAGTACCTGGTCGACTACTCGTTCGGCAACGGTACGCCGAAGCGCCTGTGGGATGCGCTGTCGAAGGAAAGCGGCCAGTCGATCGGCGCGATCGGCGACAGCTACGTGCGCCAGACCGGCGTGCCGCTGATTTCGCTCGACACGCAATGCGACCTGACGAAGAACCAGACGGTCGTCACGCTGAAACAGCAGCCGTTCCCGAACAAGAACGCGTATCCGGGCGTGCAGTGGACGGTGCCGATCACGCTCGCGTACGGCCAGGGTCTCGCGAAACGCACGACGCTCGCGCTGAAGGACACCCAGACGCAGACGCGGATCGACGGCTGCACGGGCGTGGTCGCCGACCCGAGCGGTCTCGACTACTACGTCGTGAACTACAGCGACGCGGCCTGGAGCGGGCTGCTCACGCAGGTCAACGGCTCGACCGATCCGGTGCTGCTGGCGAACCTGAAGAGCGAAGCCGCGCTGCTCGTCGCGAACAACCTCGCGCCGGCCTCGCGCTCGACGTCGATCGGCTCGGTCGCTTCGCCGGCCGCGATGAAGCTGCGCCAGACGCCGACCTTCGGCGGCGTCGAGCTGACGACGAAGGAACGCCCGGCACTGCACTACCAGGGCGTCTTCAAGCCGCGCAAGGTAGTGACGCAGTAACGGTGCGCAGCCGGCCGGCGCCGCGCAGCCAGCGGCGCCGGCCGGCGTACCGGCTTCTCCGACCTTTGACGGGCCTCGCGTGCGAGGCCCTTTTTTCTTTCGGCCGGCGCCCGCTTGCCGTCACGCCCACGCGGCATCCCACGCCGGCTGCGCGAACCACGTCGCGAGGAACGCGACGAGTTTCGATGTCCGGGCGCTGCCGCGCGCCTGCTGGCGCAGCACGTGAATCGTCGCCGGTTCGGGTACTGCCGCGTACTGCGGCAGCACCGCACGCAACCGGCCGTCGCGCAGCGCGTCCCCCGCGAGCCAGGTCGGCAGGTGCGCGAGACCGAGCCCGTCGAGCGCCGCTTCGAGCAACGCCTCCGAATGATTGCTGCGAAACCGCGGCTGCGCCGGCACGTGGCGACGCTCGCCGAAGCGCCACGCGCCCGGCGGCGGCGCGCCGTGCCACGCGAGACAGTCGTGGGCGGCGAGCGCATCCGGCGATGCGGGCTCGCCACGCCGCGCGAGATAGGCCTCGCTCGCGCACAGCACGCGCCGCTGCGGCGCCAGCACGGTCGCGATGAGGCGTGTGTCCTCGAGCGGACCGATGCGTACCGCGAGGTCGGCGTCGGAACCGAGCCGCGCGCCCTGCAGGTCGACCATGCTGTCGGTCAGCACCAGGTTGACCTGCAGCGCCGGATGACGCTGCATGAACGCGGCCAGCGCGGCCATCAGGTGCCGCCGGCCGAACGGCGCCGGACAGTCGACGCGCAGCAGCCCGCTCGGCTCGTCGTGCTGGCTGTGCAGGTCTTCCTGCAGGCCGCGCAGTTCGGCCAGCATCCGCGTCGCGCGCCCGTACAGCAACTGCCCGGCCTCGGTCGGCCGCAGCGCGTGCGTAGTGCGATGCAGGACGCGGATGCCGAGCTGCGCCTCCAGGCGGTCGATGCGCCGCGTGACCGACGACGCGGCGACGCCGAGCCGGCGCGCGGCCGCCGAGAAGCTCTGTTGATCGACCACGTCGACGAACAGCGCGAGATGCGGGGAAAGGAAGTCGTCCATGCGGGGCCTTCGGATTTGGCTATGCGTTTATCGCAAAACAATCATCCGCCTTTGCGTGTTTCCGCGTCAAATCGCGCCGACTAGACTGCACGCATCCTTTTCATCCGCTGCACGCGCCGGCCCGCCGGGCCGCACGGCAGCCATCCGTCACGGAGATCATCATGCGCAGCATCCGCTTCGACGTCCCCGCCGCCGACATCGAGTCGCTCGACGCGCGCGTCCGGGAAATCGACACGCCCGTCCCGGCCGACGGCCAGATGCTGATCGAGGTGCGCGCGGCCGGCGTGAACCCGAGCGACGTGAAGGCCGCGCTCGGCCGCATGCCGCACGCGGTGTGGCCGCGCACGCCCGGGCGCGACTGGGCCGGCATCGTGCGCAGCGGCCCGGACGGCTGGATCGGCGCGCCGGTGTGGGGCTCGGGCGGCGATCTCGGCGTCGGGCGCAACGGCTCGCACGCGGAATGGCTCGTGCTCGATGCGGCACAGGTGCGCCGCAAGCCGGCCGTGCTGACGCTCGACGAAGCAGCCGGCGTCGGCGTGCCGTTCGTCACGGCGTACGAAGGCTTGCGCCGGGCCGGCATGCCGGCAGCCGGCGACGTCGTGCTCGTGTTCGGCGCGAACGGCAAGGTCGGCCAGGCCGCGATCCAGCTCGCGAGTGCGCACGGCGCGACCGTGATCGGCGTCGAGCGCAGCGCCGGCGGCTATCGCGGACACGCGTCGGGCGACGTGCACATGATCGACGCGTCGAAGGAACCGGTCGCCGACGCGGTGCGCGCGGCGACTGGCGGCCACGGCGCGGACATCGTCTACAACACGGTCGGCAGCCCGTATTTCGAAGCCGCGAACGCATCGATGGCGATCGGCGCGCGGCAGATCTTCATCTCGACGATCGACCGCAGCGTGCCGTTCGACATCTTCGCGTTCTATCGCGGCCAGCATACGTTCGTGGGCATCGATTCGCTGCAGCTCGGCGGCGCGGCGGTCGCGCAGATCCTCGACACGCTCGCGCCCGGCTTCGGCAACGGCACGCTGCGCCCGTTCCCGATCGGCGACGACTACGTGTACCCGCTCGAGCGCGCGCACGACGCGTACCGCGCGGTGCTGGCCGGTGCGCGCGAGCGCGTAATCCTCAAGCCCTGACACCAGACCACACGGGAGACCGCCATGATGGATTACGTGACTTCGCTCGCGGTGGGCCTCGGCGTCGGCGTGCTGTACGCGCTGCTGCACGTGCGCTCGCCGGCCCCGCCGCTCGTCGCGCTCGTCGGCCTGCTCGGGATGGTGATCGGCGAGCGCGCGATCGCGCTGCTGCGTTGACGGGCCGCCGCGGCTGCCGCGGGCACGCTAGCGGTCGTCGCGGCGGCGGAACGCCCACCATGCGGCGAGCGCGGTGAAGCCCGCGACGAGCAGCACCATCAGCCAGAAGCCGTGCTTGTTTTCGGAAAACGGCACGCCGCCGACGTTCATCCCGAAGAAGCCGGCGACGATGTTGATCGGCAATGCGATCACGGTCACGAGCGTCAGCGTGAACAGCGTCCGGTTGTTCTGTTCGTCGAGACGCGAGCCGATCTCTTCCTGCAACAGCTTGATCCGCTCGTTGAGCCCCGCCAGGTCGGCGAGCACCAGCGAGAACTCTTCGGTCGATTCGCGCAGCTCCTGCACGTCTTCCAGGTGCAGCCACGCGGGCGGCTTCGCGAGCAGCCGGAAGATCGAACCGGGTTCCGGCGCGAGCATGCGCTGCAGGCGCGTCAGCGTGCGGCGCATCGCACCGAGCTCGATGCGGCTCGACGTGAGCCGCTGCGACAGGAAGCGATCCTCGATGCGGTCGACGTCGATGCTCGTCCGCCGCATGATCTGGATCAGCAGGTCGGCCTGGTCGCGCAGCAGGTGCACGAGCAGTTCCGCGGGCGACCTGAACTGCTCGCCGTCGCGCACGCACGCGCGCAGCGTGTCGACCGAGCGCAGCGGCTTGAGCCGCGCGGTCACCATGATGCGCTGCTCGACGTGGACGAACAGCGTCGCGATCTCCGACGGCGTCAGCTCGAGATTGAACATCACGTCGTTGACGACCGCGCGCAGCGCGCCGTCTTCCTGCTCGATGCGGGTCGAACGCGACCCTTCGTGGAGAAACTCGAAGAAACTGTCGGGCAACCCGAGATGCGTGCGCATCCAGCGCTCGCTCGCACCATGCGCGAGATTGAAGTGCAGCCAGACGAAATCGCCCGACGCGCCCGCATCGTGCGCGCGGCACGTGCGCAGCCACGCGGCGGCCGCGTCGGCATCGAGCGTCGCGCCGGAGCCGCCCGGAACGAAGCGGAAGCCGCACACCATGCCGGACGTATCGGCGCCGTAAGTCTGTACGATCAGGTCCATCGTGTCGAAGGTCGTGCGGCGCGCGACGCGCCGCACATCGCGGGTCGCGGGCCCGCGCCGGGAAAAGAAAGGAGACGTATGCCCGACGCGCGTGACGCGCGCGTGACAGCATCGTGCCGCATCATACCGGCAGCCTCCTCGCCCCAAAAGCAACGCGCCGCCCAACGGGCGGCGCGGACCATTCATGGCGGCAGGTGCAAGACGCGTTACTGCCGCGTCTCCGACTGCGCGGCGCTCGGGCACGCGGGGTCCTTGCCCCAGTGGCCGTCGCACACGCGCCAGCGGCACAGCTGGTCTTCGAAGAAACCGCGTTCCGAACATTCCTTCACGCGCGACGACAGCGAGCCGGTCGTCGCCGCCGTCTTGGTCGGCACGACCTGCCCCTTCTGCGCGGCGAGTTTCTTGTCGGCCGGCTTCGTGCGCGCGACTAGCGCCGCGAGCAGATCGGCATCCGGATCGTCCTTGGCCGCTTTCGCGGTACGGGTCGGCGTCGCGTCGCGGCGCTTCTTCGCCTGCGCGAGCTCCGCCTCTTGTTCCCTCCGATGCTTGCGGGCCTCGGCCTTTGATTCGGCCTTCGTGTCGGCCTTGCCGTGCGCCGCGACCTTCGTGTTCTTCGCGGCATCGGCCTTCGCAGCCTTGGTCGTCGCGACGGCGGCGGCCGTGGCGGCTGCGGCTGCACCGGCGGTGGCTGCGCCCGATGCGTCGGCGGCGCCGTTGGCCAGTGCGCGCGACAGGCGGCTGCCGTCCGCGGCGGACGCGGCCGATGCGGATGCAACGGTCTGGGAAGCCGAATCGTCGTTGACGATCGTGGCCGGTTGGACGGCGGACGCCGCGGATGCACCATTCTGCGCGACCTGCGCGGCGGCGCTGCTGGCCGGTACGGCCTTGGCCGGCGCGGCTGCGGCGGGCTCAGCGGCGGCCGTCGCGGCGACGACCTGCTCGCCCGAGTGCTGCTGCATGCGCCACGCGCCCCAGCCACCGACGGCGACCACCAATGCGACGACAGCGGCGATCGGCGCCTTCAGCGAACGGCGCGGCGGTTCGGCGGGCGGCGTGACACGGCCTTCCAGATTCGCGAGAATGCGCGACTGCTGAGGTCCTCCCTCGCCTGCCGGTTTCGTATCGGACAGCAGGCTGGGCGGAGTTTTCGAATTTGAATTTTCCGGCGCACTCATTCAGCGTCTCATTGAATCCTGGTTTAATTCACCGCGATAATATAGCCCGGCCTCTCGAAGCAGCCTGATTCTAAGAGCAAGCATTGCAAAACACAATCAATTCCAATTTCCGGGGATTTCTTTGATTGCCGTCGCACTCGTCGCCTATTTCGCCCTTGCCGTAGCGGTCGCGGCACTGTTGCTTTTACCGGGTATCCGCGCGGCCGTTTTCGAATCCGTCGCCCAGTTTCACGGCCGTCTTACGCGCCGTGCGAACGATCGCGCCGCGCGTACGCGGAGTCAGATTGTTAAATCGGCAAGCGCGACGCGCGGCGCATTAAACGATGTGCAAAATTTACTGGTTCGCCGGCGCTTGATGATTATGGTATCGGCAGGTATTCTTGCGACGCCGCCATTGGTCGCCATTGCTTTACGCGGCCGGCAATTGTTCCAGTACGACGACACGGCGCGCGTGCCCGACGAGAAGATCGCCGCGCTGCTGCAGGGCGAGCAGCTCGTGCCGCCGCCGCCGCTGCCGCCGGAAGTCTTCGCCACCAAGGAAGTCGAGCAGATACGCCCGGCGCTGAAGGATGCGAGCCGCGACTGGAACCTGCTGGACCCGGATTTCCGTACGCGTTTGCTGCTGGTCTACAAGATCATGCACGAACAGCACGGTTATGAAATGGCGCTGCTGGAAGGGTACCGAAGCCCGGAACGGCAGAACCGGCTGGCGCAAATGGGCGGCAACGTGACCAACGCGGCAGCCTTCCAGAGTTATCACCAATTCGGGCTGGCGGCCGACAACGCATTCCTGCGCGACGGCAAGCTGGTCATTTCCGAGAAAGATCCCTGGGCGATGCGCGGCTACCAGTTGTACGGCCAGGTCGCCGAAGAAGTCGGCCTGACCTGGGGCGGCCGATGGAAAATGATGGATCTCGGGCACGTGGAATACCATAAACCCGGTTTTAAACTGGGACGCGGCAGCTAGCCAGGGCTGCCGGACAGGAAATAATGAGGGCGGCATGGGGCTTCTTAATATCGCGGCAGGAAACGATATGGGCGACACAAAAAATCGGGCATTCCGGTGCGCGATTTTTTCCGGCCGCCGCTTCCGTTTTAAATCTCACAGCGTCCTTTCATTAATGCGCGCGCCTTCTCCGATGCCGCGGGCGCATTGATGCCAGCCCCCTTCATCCCGTTTGACAGCATGGCGACACATCGCGGCGCCACCCTTGCCGCTCGGCGCGCCTGCGTCGCCTCACCGAATCGCACCGGAACCTGAACGTCCTATGCAACGCATCCTCAACGTGCTGACTCATCCGCGTACGCTCTCGATTGTCGGGATCGTCGCGCTAGCGGCGATCCTCTTCATCGTCGCCGACATGCTGCAGCTGCCGCTCCTGTGGGCGGCGATCGCGTTCGCGGCGATCCTCGCGCTGTGGCTCGTCGTCGCGCTGTGGCGCCGCTGGCGCGTGAAGCGCGCGAACCAGCAGCTCGGCCAGGTGCTCGAAGAGCAGGCGGAAACCGGCAAGATCACCGCGCCCGCCGCCGCCGCGCTCGCGCCCGATTCGAAGACCGCCGACCTCGACGTGCTCCGCACGCGCCTGTCGGATGCGGTGAAGACGATCAAGACGTCGAAGATCGGCCAGGTGTCGGGCGGCTCCGCGCTGTACGAACTGCCGTGGTACATCGTGATCGGCAACCCGGCCGCGGGCAAGAGCAGCGCCGTGCTCAACTCCGGCCTGCAATTTCCGTTCGCGGACAAGAACAGCGCCGTGATCCACGGTATCGGCGGCACGCGTAACTGCGACTGGTTCTTCACGACCGAAGGCATCCTGCTCGACACGGCCGGCCGCTACTCGGTGCACGAGGAAGACCGCAGCGAGTGGCTCGGTTTCCTCGGCCTGCTCAAGCGCTATCGCCCGAAGGCACCGATCAACGGCATCATCGTCACCGCGAGCATCGCCGAACTCACCGGCAACCGCCCCGAATTCGCGATCAACCTCGCGAAAAACCTCCGTCAGCGCGTTCAGGAGCTGACCGAAAAGCTGGAAGTGTTCGCGCCGGTCTACGTGATGTTCACGAAGGCCGACCTGATCACCGGCTTCACCGAGTTCTTCAGCAGCAGCGACAAGCACGAGTACGACCGCGTGTGGGGCGCCACCCTGCCCTACGAGCCCGACGACAAGCGTGACGTCGTCGCACAGTTCGACACGCACTTCGAGGAGCTGTACGAAGGGCTGAAGGAAATCAGCGTCGCGCAGCTGTCGCTGTCGCGCGGCAACCAGCTGTCGCCGGGCCAGCTGAGCTTCCCGCTCGAATTCTCGACGATCAAGCCGTCGCTGCGCGCGTTCCTCGCGACGCTGTTCGAGAACAACCCGTTCCAGTACAAGCCGATTTTCCGCGGCTTCTACTTCACCAGCGCGCTGCAGGAAGGCGAAACCAACAGCGCGGCCGCGCAGCGCATCGCGCACCGCTTCGGCCTCGACGGAAGCGCACTGCCGAAGCCGCACAGCGCGTTCTCGAAGAACGGCTTCTTCCTGCGCGACCTGTTCTCGAAGGTGATCTTCGCCGACCGCCAGACGGTGCGCCAGTTCGCGAGCCCGACCAAGACGCGGCTGCGCTACGCGACCTTCTTCGGCTTCGTCGCGGCGCTCGCGCTCGCGCTCGGCGGCTGGACCTGGTCGACGATCGGCAACCAGCAGCTCGTGTCGAACGTGCAGGCCGACCTCGACAACGTCACGCGCCTGCAGCAGGGCCGCAACGACCTGCAGTCGCGCCTGCAGGCGATGGACATCCTCGAGGACCGGATCGAACAGCTCGAGCAGTTCCGTCGCGACAAGCCGCTGTCGGTATCGCTCGGCCTGTACCAGGGCGACCGTCTCGAGCAGCATCTGCTGACCGAGTACTACAACGGCGTGCGCCAGATCCTGCTGGCCCCCGTGTCGCAGAACCTCGCGTCGTTCATGAAGGATGTGAACGCGCACCCCGAGCAGCTCGTGCCGATGACGCGCCCGCCCGAATCGGGCGCCGTGCAGGGCGGCGCGATTCCGGTCTCGACCAACGCGGCAGGCGCCGCGCCGCAGGCCGGCGCCGCACTGGCCGCGTCCGGCACGGCGCCGGCCGCCGCCCCGCAACAGGCTGCCGCACCGCAGGGCGGGCTCTACAGCGACGCGTCGCCGACCAACGTCCAGGACGCGTACAACGCGCTGAAGACGTACCTGATGCTGTCCGACAAGCGTCACGTCGAGCAGGCGCACCTGACCGACCAGCTCGCCCGCTTCTGGCGCGGCTGGCTCGAGACGAATCGCGGCAACATGCCGCGTGACGAGATGATCAAGAGCGCCGAGCGCATGATCTCGTTCTACCTGTCCCGCGTGAACGACAACGACTGGCCGATGATCGACGCGAACCTCGCGCTCGTCGACCAGACCCGCGAGAACCTGCGCCGCGTCGTGCGCGGCATGCCGGCCCGCCAGCGCGTCTACGAGGAAATCAAGGCACGCGCGTCGACCCGCTTCGCGCCGATGACCATCGCGCGCATCGTCGGCGACGGCAACCAGTCGCTCGTGGCCGGCAGCTATGCGATTCCGGGCACGTTCACGCGCGAAGCGTGGTTCGACTACGTGCAGCCGGCGATCCGCGACGCGGCGACCAAGGAGCTGCAGGCGAAGGACTGGGTGCTGAACACGTCGACGCAGGACGACCTGACGCTCGAGGGCAGCCCCGAGCAGATCCAGAAGACGCTCGTCGGCATGTACAAGACCGAGTACGCGCAGCACTGGCAGAAGTTCATGCAGGGCATCGCGGTGCAGGGCTTCAGCAGCTTCGGCCAGGCCGTCGACGGGATGAACCGCCTCGGCGACCCGCAGGATTCGCCGATCCGCAAGATCCTCGAGACCGCGTACGACCAGACCTCGTGGGACAACCCGTCGCTCGCGAACGTGGCGATCAAGAAGGCGCAGACGGGCGTCGTGAACTGGGTCAAGCAGCTGTTCTCGCGCTCGCAGGCCGGCCAGGTGGCGGCCGCCAACATCGACATCAACGGCAATCCGGCCGAGGTGCCGATGGGTCCGATCGGCCAGGAGTTCATCGGGCTCGCGCGGATCGTCGCGACGCATGACGGCACGTCGATGCTCAAGGGCTACATGGATTCGCTGTCGAAGGTCCGTACCCGCTTCAACGTGATCAAGAACCAGGGCGACCCGGGCCCGGGCGCGCGCCAGCTGATGCAGCAGACGCTCGACGGCAACGGTTCGGAACTCGCCGATTCGCTGAAGCTCGTCGACGAGCAGATGCTGACGGGCCTCACCGATTCGCAACGCAAGTCGCTGCGTCCGCTGCTCGTGCGGCCGCTGATGCAGGCGTTCGCGGTCGTGATCCAGCCGGCCAGCGCAGAAGTCAACAAGGTGTGGAACGCGCAGGTCTACCAGCCGTTCCAGAACTCGCTCGCGACGAAGTACCCGTTCGCGGCGAGCGCGAAGGTCGAGGCCGGCGCCGGCGAGATCGCCCAGGTGTTCGGTCCGGACGGCTCGATCGCGAAGTTCGTCGGCACGACGCTCGGGCCGCTCGCGGTGCGCCGCGGCGACACGCTCGCCGCCCGCACGTGGGGCGACATGGGCATCGGCCTCACGCCGGACTTCACGAACGGCTTCGCACGCTGGGTCGCGCCGCTCGCAGGCGGTGCCGCCGGCAGCGCGGCAGCGTCGTCCGAGCCGCAGACCGTGTTCCAGATCCTGCCGCAGCCGAGCACGGGCACGACGGAATACACGATCGCGATCGACGGCCAGCAACTGCGCTACCGCAACACGCCGCCGCAGTGGACCAACTTTGTGTGGCCGAACCCGCAGGGCTCGCCGGGCGCGACGCTGTCCGCGACGACCTTCGACGGCCGCACGGTGCAGCTCGTCAACGAGCCGGGCCGCTACGGTCTCGAGAAGCTGATCAATTCGGCGCAGCGCAAGCGCCGCCCGGACGGCACCTTCGACCTCACGTGGGCGCAGGGCAGCGTGAACGTGTCGGTGACGATGCGCATCATCAGCACGTCGCAACCGTCCAGCGGCGGCGGTGACCAGCCGCAGCAGCAGAGCCTGCGCGGCCTGCAGCTGCCGTCGTCGGTCGCCGACGCGAGCACCGGCGCCGCGCAGAATGCAACCCAGTCCGCCGGCACGGGCACGCCGGCCGCGGCGCCGGCCGTCGCGGCCGCCAACGCAACGAATGCACAGGGGGCGCAATGACGCAAACCGTTCAGGCGCAAATCGCCTACTTCGGCAAGATTCCGTCGCGCGGCGACTTCGTCAAGAGCGCACACAATCCGCAGCTGCTGCAGACGCTCGACCACTGGATCGCGCAGGCGCTGGAGCTGCTCGCGGAAGATCCGCGCTGGAAGATCGTCTACGAGGATGCGAAGCCGATGCATTTCGCGTTCCTCGGCTCGCGCAGCAAGCTCGCGATCGCAGGCCACATGGTCGCGAGCCACGACGTGTCGATGCGCCGCTTCCCGTTCCTCGGCGCGACCGCGCTCGAGGTCGACCGGCCGATCGCGTTCCTCGCGCGCAGCCCGCTCGCGTTCGCGCGGCTGTGGTCGCGCGTCGCCACGCAGATCCCGCCGCTGCTCGGCAAGGACGAACCGCCCGGCGCGCTGCAGGCGCTCGGCGACACGCAGGTGCCGATCGACGTCGGCGGCCCCGGCACGTCGCATGACGGCACCTTCAACGATTTCGTCGAACACCAGTCGCTGTACGGCCTCCAGCAGATGCTGCTCGAAAGCGGTCATCCGGTGCGGCTGCGCGGCGCGATGCTCGCGCTCGGCTCGCTGCTGCGGCCGGTGATGCAGAGCGGCTCGTCGCACATCGAACGCGGCCTCACGCTGCCGCTGCCGGTCGATCCGTTCTACCGCAGCCTCGTCGCCGCGTTCTGGCTCGAATTGATCGCGCCGTTCGTCGCGCAGGCCGACTTCGAGCTCGCGATCTTCATCGGCACGATCGCCGAGCGCGAACGGCTCATCATCGGCTTCAACGGCGCGTCGGCCAAGACGCTGCTGAGCGTGGTCGACCCGCAGACCTACGCCGCCCACAACATCGACATCGACGATCCCGAGTGGATCGACGCCCATGCGCAAAACGATCAGCAGATCAGCAAGCTCGTCAGCTACCTCGACCAACCGCAACTCTCGCTGCGTGTCGCCATCGACGCGTTCCGCGAAGCGTTCATCGGAGGCTGACGGGATGCATCGCACGATTCACGCCCGGCGCACCCGTTTTCCGGTCGCCTTCTCGCCCGCCCTCGCCGCGCTCTTCGCCGCCGGCCTCGTCGCCAGCGGTGCGGCTTTCGCGCAGAACACCGGCGCGACCGTCACGCCGGTCGGCAACGGCACGGTCGCGACGACCGCGCTGCCGTCGTCGAACCCGAACGCCGGCGCCGCATCCGGCACGGTGGTGCACGGCACGGCCGGCACGATCACGCCGCCGCCCGCGAACGCGACGCCCGGCCAGGTCGTGGCCGGCGGCAAGGTGCCCGACGAGGCGACCAAGGCCGCCGTGCTGCAGAAGCTGCGCGATACCTACGGCGCGGCGAACGTCGTCGACCAGATCGAGGTCGGCGACGTCGCGACGCCGCCGAACTGGAGCGCCAACGTGCAGAAGCTGCTCGGCGCGCAGCTCAAGCAGATCAGCAAGGGCCAGTTGAAGATCAACGGCACGCAGATCGAGATGAAGGGCGAGGTGCACAACGAGGCGCAGCGCCAGCAGCTCGCGAGCGACATGGCGAACACGCTGAACCCGACGTATACGATCAAGAACGGGCTGCGCGTGTCGGCGTCCGAGCAGGGCGTGCTCGACCAGACGCTCGCGAACCGGACGATCGAGTTCGAGACCGGCAGCGCGACGCTGACGCCGCAGGGCCGGCTGATCCTCGACCAGATGGCGGCCGCGCTCGCGAAGATGCAGAACCGCACGGTCGACATCATCGGCCACACCGACAACTCGGGGAACCGGACGTCGAACATCGCGCTGAGCCAGGCGCGCGCGGATGCGGTGAAGGGTTACCTGATCACGAAGAGTATTCCGCCGCAGCAGATGACGACGACGGGGGTGGGCCCGGATCAGCCGATCGCGCCGAATGATACGGCCGATGGCAGGGCGAGGAATCGGCGGATCGAGTTCCGGGTGGGGCAGTAACAGAGAATCGGCCGGCCGCTCGCTCGATGGCGAAGCGGCGCGGCACGGCACCCGACGGGTGGCGGCAGCAATGCGCCACCCGTTTTGCGTTTACGCCTGCTCGTCCGGCCTCACGCCCAGCAACTCGCGAATATGCGACAGCGACCCGTCGTCCTTCACGACGCTCTCGAGCCACTTGTGCAGCGGCATGTCGGCCCATTCGGCCGCCTTGTCGGCGAGATACGCGACCGGGCTGTGCGGCTCGGTCTGGCGGAAATAACGTGCGACCGCACGCAGCTGGTCGACGGCCTGCGCACGGTTCTGGATGCCGGCGATCATCTGCGTCACCGGAGGACGCGAAGCGGTCTGCTGCTGCACGTGGGTCTCCTCGGTCTGGATCGGATTGCCGAAAACCGGCTCGATACGCTCGGGCTGCGCCTGCGGCGCCGCTTGCGAGTGCGGTGCGCTGCCCGTATAGCCCTGCTCGCGTGCAAAGCGCTCGGCGAGCCGGTATACGGTCTCGAACGCGTCGCGCGCCTGCCGGAAGCTCGGCGCCGAATCTCCCGCGCGCTCGACGAGCCGCTCCTCGAACGCATCGAGCGCGAATTCGAACGCCTTCAGGTTCGCCAGCAGCGTCGTGTAGAACGCGATCGGCGTCACGCGCCGCGACGAATCGATCTGGTCGAGCGACGGCTTGCCGCGCGCGATCTCGTCCGCGTGATCGGGGTCCCGCTTGATCGACTGCGCGACGTGCTGCGCCACTTCCCAGTCGAGCGTGCTGAACGCGTTCGACGCACCGTCCGTCATCGGCACCGCGCGCAGCAGCTCGGCCGTGCGGCCGGAGAGCCACGCGACGTTGCCGAGCCGGTATTCGGTGTCCTCGCCTTCGGGCAGCGGATGCACGGTATCCCAGAACTCGCGGCACAGGCCCTCGAGCAGCGCATAGCCTTCGGTGAGGCCGGTGATGCCGTCCTCGAGCGCGAGCGCTTCGGTCAGCCACACGCCGAGCCGCAGGTCCTTGGTGCGCGTGCGCAGCAGTTCGCCCGCCTGGTCGACGACGAAGCCCCAGTCGGCCTCCTTGATCTCGGTCACCCATTCGCCCTGGTCGAGCGTCGGATCGTCGTAGCGCCGCGCGTCCTGGATCGCGTCGAATTCGTTCGAAAACAGCAGGTCGTCGCCGCTGGGCGACGCGTCGCTGATCGGCGTCAGCAGCTCGGGGAGATTGATCGGCATGGTTCAGTGAATCCGTTGATGCATGAGATGTCGCGTGCGGGGGCTCATTCGACCGTATAGGCGAATTCGCCGGCCTCGTCCGCGCGCACCGCGATGCGCGCGATGGCTTCGCCGTCGGCGATCCGGCCGAGCACGTGGCCCGCGATCTCCGGCAGCAGCGTGCCGTTCAGGATATGGTCGACGTTGCGGGCGCCCGAGTCGACCTCGGTGCAGCGCGCGAGCACCGCCTCGACGAGCGACTCGTCCCATTCGAACGCGGCCTTGTGGTTCGCCTCGATCCGGCGGCGGATGCGCTCGAGCTTCAACTCGATGATCTCGACCAGCACGTCGTCGGAAATCGGATAGTAGGGCACGACCTTCATGCGCCCGAGGAACGCAGGCTTGAACGTCTTGTACAGCTGCGGGCGCAGCGTCTCGGCGAGCGTGTCCGGATCGGGCAGCTCGTCGGCCGGCTTGTTCAGGCAAGCCTGCATCACCGCGGCCGACCCGACGTTCGACGTCAGGATGATCAGCGTGTTGCGGAAGTCGATCTCGCGCCCTTCCGCGTCGTCCATCACGCCCTTGTCGAACACCTGGAAGAACATCTCGAGCACGTCGGGGTGCGCCTTCTCGACCTCGTCGAGCAACACGACCGAATACGGGTTGCGACGCACGGCCTCGGTCAGCACGCCGCCTTCGCCGTAGCCGACGTAGCCGGGGGGCGAGCCTTTCAGGCCCGACACGCTGTGCGCTTCCTGGTACTCGCTCATGTTGATCGTGACCATCTTGCGCTCGCCGCCGTACAGGATGTCGGCCAGCGCCAGCGCCGTTTCGGTCTTGCCGACGCCCGACGGCCCGACGAACATGAACACGCCGCGCGGCTTGTTCGGATCCTCGAGGTTCGCGGTCGCGGTGCGCACGCGCTGCGCGATCGCCTCCAGCGCATGGTCCTGGCCGATCACGCGCGCGGCGAGCAGCGGCTGCAGGTTCAGCACGGTGTCGATTTCATCCTTCACCATCCGGCCGAGCGGAATGCCCGTCCACGCGGCGACGATCTCGGCGACGACGTGGCCGTCGACCTGCAGCGGCACCATCGGCTCGCCGCCCTGCAGCGCATGCAGCGCCGCGACGCGTTCGGCGAGCTTGTCGCGGGTGGCCTGCACGTCGACCGGCTGGCCGTCTTCCAACGGGCCGCGCGCCTTGTCGAGCGTGTCGCGCAGTTCGGTGATCTCGGCGACGATCGCACGCTCGGCTTCGTAGCGTTCTTCATCCTTCGCGAGTTGTTCGAGTGCCGTGTCGCGCGCGCCGCGCAGCTCGGCCAGCCGCTCGTCGTGCGGCGCGCCGCCCGCTGCCTCGCGCTCCAGCGACGCGATTTCCGCATCGATCCGCTCGATCCGCTTCTTCGTGTCGTCGATCGCGGCCGGCGTCGCGCTGTGCGCGAGCGCGACCTTCGCGCACGCGGTGTCGAGCACGCTGATTGCCTTGTCGGGCAGCTGGCGGCCGCTGATGTAGCGGTGCGACAGGCGCACGGCCTCGGTGATCGCATCGTCGAGGATCCGCACGTTGAAGTGCTTCTCCATCAGGCCCGACATCCCGCGCAGCATCGCGGCCGCGAGCGGCTCGCTCGGCTCCTCGACCTTCACGACCTGGAAGCGCCGCGCGAGCGCCGCGTCCTTCTCGAAGTACTTCTTGTATTCGCTCCACGTCGTCGCGGCGATCGTGCGCAGCTCGCCGCGCGCCAGCGCCGGCTTCAGCAGGTTCGCCGCGTCGTTCTGGCCGGCCTGGCCGCCCGCGCCGATGATCGTATGCGCCTCGTCGATGAACAGGATGATCGGATGCGCGCTCTTCTTCACTTCGTCGATCACGCTCTTCAGGCGGTTCTCGAACTCGCCCTTCACGCTTGCGCCGGCCTGCAGCAGCCCCATGTCGAGCACGTGCAGTGCCACACCGCGCAGCGGCGGCGGGACATCGTCGGCCGCGATCCGCAGCGCGAGCCCTTCGACGACCGCGGTTTTGCCGACGCCGGCCTCGCCGGTCATGATCGGGTTGTTCTGGCGGCGGCGCATCAGGATGTCGATCGCCTGGCGGATCTCCGCTTCGCGGCCGATCACCGGATCGATCTTGCCGTCGCGCGCGCGCTGCGTGAGGTTGGTCGTGTACGTGTCGAGCGCGGGCGTCTTCGACGGGCCGGCCGCGGGTGCCGCACCGTCGGCGGCCGGCGCCGCGCCGCCGTCGTCCGTGTCGGACTGGCGCGGCGCGGCCTCGCTCGACCCGGCCACGACCTCGTCGAACTTGTGCTTCAGGTCCGTCACGTTCACTTCCGCGAACTGCGACGACATCCGCTGCGCGAACTGCGCGAGATCCGGCGCGGTCAACAGTGCGAGCAGCAAGTGCCCCGAACGGATGCGGCCGAGCTGCGAATCGAGCGATGCGATCAGCCACGCCTGCTCGAACAGCGCGATCAGGTGCACGGAGAACACCGGCGTACGCGTGTTTCCGGTCTTCAGGCGCGTGAGCTCGCGCTCGAGATCGGCACGCAGCGCATGCGGATCGACACGGCTCGCGCGCAGCGCGAGCGGCAGATCGCCGGCCGGCTCCTCGAGCAGCGCGAGGAACAGGTGCTCCAGATCGACCTCGTAATGGCCGCGCGCCAGGCACGCGCTTGCCGCACGCTCGGTCGCGTGCCGGCACAGCGGGTTCAGTTTGGTGATCAGGGTCTTCAGAGGCGTGCTCATGGCGTCGATCTCAGGTTCGATTGCGTGTTGTTGTCGTTCGGAATCAGTGAATCACGTGCAGTTCGTAGCGTGCGTCGGAGCGGTCCTCGGGCGCGTCGCGCGTGCAGAGGAACGCATCCCAGCCGAGCCGCGAGCCCGCGCCGAGCACGCTGGCGCCGACCTCGGTGCGCTTCAGCACGAGCATCACCTCGTACTCGAGCGTGACGCCCGCGAGCAACGTCAGCATCCGCTCGAGCGCGATGGCCTGCGCGCCGCCAGGCAGGAATGCCTCGTAGTCGCGCTTGGACAGCGGGCCGACGACGATCCGTGCACGCATGTCGCGCTGCCAGACGCGTTCGCCGACGAGCGCCGTCGCGCCGAGCACCGCGTTGACTTCGCCGAGCACGCTCAGCTGGTTGGGCGGCACGTCGTACCACTTGCCGACGAACTGGTCGATCTTCACCGGCACGCGGAAGTAATCGGACAGCGCGCGCTGCAGGTACGCAGCCGACATCGGCCGGTGCCGCGCGGCCAGCGCGTAGCCGGCGACGGCCTCGTCGAGCACGCCGCCCGAGCCGGCCGCGAGGCTGTCGCGCACCTCGTCGCTCGGCACCCCCGCGATCGCGAGCAGCAGCGGCAGATAGCGCTCGTCGCGGTCGAGCTCGTAATGGAACGGCAGCCGGTATTTCTTCCACGCCGCGTAGAACAGCGCGGTCGCGCGGTTCGAGAACACGTCGAAGAACGCACGCGCCGCGTGATCGCGCCGCAGGTGCTCGCGCGCGACGATCTGCTCGGTGTAATGCAGCGGCAGCGCGCCCTGCCCGCCGAGCAGCCCGAAGAACGCGGGCGTCAGCTCGACGTGGCCGAGCTCGCCGGCCGCGAGCGCGGCGCCGCGCTGCTCGTCCGAATCGAGCAGCATGCCGTCGTCGTCGAACGAACGCACGCGTTCGATCTCGCTCGGCGGAAAGCCGAGCGACAGCGTGTTGCGGAATTCGATGCGCTGCGCGACCACGTCGCCCTGCCGCCACGCGCCGGGCGCATCCGAAGCCTGCCGCGCGAACAGCCCTTCGAGCACGCGCACCGCCTGGAAGAACTCGAAGCGGTGCGGCTCGTCGAGCAGCGCGTCGACTACGCCAGGATCGATTCGCCGGTTCGGGGCTTGCATCGGATGATCTCCTCGCCGGTGCGCTTCGACACGACGACCAATTGAACGAAACTGTTGAGGTGGACGTACAGCCCGAAGAAGCTGTCGAGCACGCGCACGAACGACGCGAGGCTCGCGCCGACGAAGTGCTCCTCGTCGATCGTCAGCCGGATCTCGATGCCGCGCACGAAGGTCGCGAACGGCTTGCCGGGCAGCCACTGCACGGCGCCGCGCTGCTCGACGCCGGCCAGCCCGTCGATCTGGCGCATCGACACGGCCGTGCGCCGCAGGTCGTACAGCGTCAGCATTTCCTTCAGCGGCGCGAGGCCGTGCGCGACCAGCGACACGTGATTGAGCGCGAGATGCGACACGAGCCGCCAGTGCGCGGCGCGGCCGCGCTCGAAGCGCACGCTCTGCGTCGGGCGGCGCAGCAGCGAGATGCCGCTCGTCTGCGCACCGCCTTCCTGGAACAGGTCGCCGCCCTCGAGGCCGAACGCGAGCATCGCCGGCAGGTCGCGGTTCGTGCAGGTGAGGTCGAGGCTCAGCGTGTCGGTTTGCGGCGACGTCGGCTCGAAGTCGATGTCGACGATCGAGATCTCGGTTTCGTAGCCGGGGCTCTTCTGCGCGACCCAGTCGTTGCGGCGCGCGAACCAGTAGTGGCCGATCCGCGCCGATTCGCCGTGATGCAGCGAGTAGAACGGCCGGAACTCGATCACCGACTCTTCATGCGCCTGCTGCCGGACGAGCTTCACCGAGTCGATCGAGTACACCTCGTACGCGAACGCGCGCCGCGCCTCGGCGATCACCGGGTATGACACCGCCCGGTGCGTAATGCGGATCGGTTCGCCGTGCTGGCGGAACAGGTTGACGATCGGTGTGCAGAACAGCCGGAAATGGCTCGGTGTCAGCAGCTCGAGCAGCCGCGCGACGTGCGAATCGCTGCGCACGTCCTGCAGCACGAGATGCAGCGTCGCGCGCTGGCAGCGGCCCGACGCGCGCGTGATCGCCGCGAGATCGAAATCGACGAAATCGAACTTGTCGGGGAACGCGAAATATTCGGTGAGCAGGCGATACGCGGGATGCGATTTCGCCGGATAGTCGATCAGCGCGTCGTCTTCGTCGAAGCCGGCTTGCGCGATCGGCAGCTTGCGCAGCGCGGTCCAGCGGCCGTTGCGTTCGGGCTCGACATACGCGCCGAGCACGTTGACGAACAGGCAGTCGGTGAGCGCGGCGACGAACGACTGCTCGCCGTGCAGGTGCGCGCGCAGCGTCGACAGCTTCAGCGCGCCGAGATCGAGCTGCGCGGCGAGCGATTCGAACGTGATCGAGATCACGCCCGTCGCGTTCGACGGCAGCACCGTCGCGCTCGGCGCGAGCGCGACCGGCGTATAACGGGCTTCCGAAATGCGGATCGGCGCGAGCGTCACGTCGTAGGCGGTGCGGAACCGGCACTGCACGCCGCGGATCGGGCGGCTCTTCAGTTCGGTGCCGCGATCGATCACGACCGGTTCGGTCTGCTGGCCGGGCGAAGCCGGCGTGAACTGCGCGATCGAACACGACGGAAACGGCCGCAGGTAGTGCGGATACAGCACTTCCAGCAGCGCCTCGGTGAATTCGGGGTAGTCGTCGTCGAGTTTCTTGTTGATGCGCGCGCCGAGCAGCGCGAACGACTCGATCATCCGCTCGACGTGCGGATCCTCGCAATGCTCGCCGGACAGCGCGAGCCGCGCCGCGATCTTCGGATAGCGTTCGGCGAAATCTCGCGAATAGCGCCGCAAAAACGATAATTCGCGCTCGTAATACGGCAGCAATTCTTCCATCGACGACCCCGAACCTCAATATTTCCTGCCGGACCCTGATCCACCACCGGGCGGTCCGGCCCGCTCGGCGGCATGATTTACTGCATTCTTGCAGCGCGTGCGCGCGTGACCGAATACTGCAGCGTCGACGGTTGCAGCATCGCGTCGAAATTCACCGGCTCCTCGGCCGGATGCACGACGAGCAGCGCCTGGATCGCGAAGTAGAGCGCGTTGGTGGCCTGCTCGTTCAGCTCGAACGTCACCTGCACCTGCTGCAGGCGCGGCTCATGGCGCGCGATGGCCTGCTGGATCGACTTGCAGATGAATGCGCGATCGTAGTGGCTCGCGAGGCTCAGCCCCGCAAAATCGTTCAGCCCATAGGTCAGCACCGATTTCTGGCATTCGGGTAGCGTCGCCAGCTCGCTCTCGGTGTGCGCGATGCGCGTGTTGAGGATCGCCTCGACGTCGCGGGCGACCGTGTTCTTGAGCTCGTCCAGCGACAATTGCCGCATCGCTGCCGAGGCCGGCAGGTGCGGTTCGTCGTCGAACAGCTTGTCGAGAAAACTGGGTTCGAATCGTTTCATCGGCCGGCATGCACAGCGAAAACGGCAACGGGACGCCGTGCGCCCCGTTGCCGCAACCGACCTTAGACCGCGTAGGTCTTGTCGTTCTTCGTCAGGCTCCAGGCGCCCTGCGTGTTGCCGCCCTGGTTGCCGCCGATCTTCTGCTGGGTCTGCTTCCACTGCACGGCTGCGTACTTCAGCGAGAACGTCTCGATCGGCAGACCTTCCTCGCGGACGCTCGGCGCGATGCTCGAGATGATCACGTACTTCAGCTTGACTTCCAGATACTGCACGCGCTTGCCTTCACCGTCAGCGCGCGAGAAATGGATCGTCACTTCGTCGAACGTCGTGCCGCCCGACGCGTGCTGGTACAGCAGCGGGCTCGAAGAATCGATTTCCTTCGAGAACACCATGTCGCCGTGTTCGCAACGCGTTTGCGTCAGGCCGCCGGCCGACGACGCCGTTGCCGAACGCGGCTGCAGGATCGAGTGATCCCACGACTTCAGCTCGAGCCAGCCTTGGTGATCCTTGTCAGCCGACTCGCCCTTGACTGCCGGGCTACCAAATTGCAAGTGAATGTGTAACATGGCCCTTCTACTCCCCAAAGAGGTGGTTTTAACGTCCTACCCAGGCGGCCCGCCCGGGCGATTTTGCTCGCTTATGAATTTGCCGATTTGGGCAGATCAGCGACAAGTCGCAGAGAAATCGAGAGTTCGTCGAGCTGAAAGTGCGGGCGCAGGAACGCGACCGAACGATACGAGCCCGGCTTCCCCGGAATCTCCGACACTTGTATGGAAGCCTCGCGCAGCGGGAATTGCGCCTTTTGCTCCTGCGACGCGTTGTCGTCGAGCAGGACGTACTGCGAAATCCACCGGTTGAGGAATGTCTCCACGTTCTGCGCCGATGCGAAGCTGCCGATCTTGTCGCGCATCATCGCCTTCAGGTAGTGCGCGACGCGCGATACCGAGAAGATGTATTGAAGCTGCGCGGACAGAACGGCGTTCGCGTTGGCGCTGTCGGTGCTGTATTTCTTCGCTTTCTGCACCGACTGCGCGGCGAAGAACGCGGCGTAATCGGAATTCTTGCAATGGACGAGCGGGATGAAGCCGAGGTCGCTCAGCTCCTTCTCGCGGCGATCGGTGATCGCGATCTCGGTCGGGCACTTCAGCGCGACTTCGCCGTCGTCGGTCTTGAACGTGTGGGTCGGCAGGTCCTCGACGAGGCCGCCGCCTTCGACGCCGCGGATCGCCGCGCACCAGCCGAAGTCGTCGAACGCGGCCGTCAGGCGGGCTGCGAAGGCCCACGACGCGTTGCACCACAGGTATTTGTCGTGGTCGGTGCCGTCGACGTCCTCGACGAAGTTGAAGCGTTCGGCGGTCTGGCCGTCCTTCGGATTGAACGGCAGGCGGCCGAGGAAGCGCGGCAGCGTCAGGCCGACGTAGCGCGAATCTTCCGAATCGCGGAACGACTTCCACTTCGCATATTCGACCGTGTCGAACACCTTCGCGAGATCGCGCGGCTTGCCGAGGTCGGCGAACGACTCGAGGCCCAGCAGCTCCGGCGACGCCGATGCGATGAACGGCGCATGGGCGGCTGCCGCGACGCGCGACATCTGCTCGATGAAGTACAGGTCTTCCGGCTGGCGCGAGATCTCGTAATCACCGACCAGCGCGCCGAACGGCGAGCCGCCGAACGTGCCGAATTCTTCTTCGTAGACCTTCTTGAACAGCGCGCTCTGGTCGAACTCGCTCGCGCCCTTGAAGTCGCGCACGAGGTCGCGCTTCGGTGCGTGCAGCGCCTTGATCTTGATCGTCTGGCCCGTGTTGCTTTCCTTGACCAGGTAGTCCATCCCGCGCCACGTGCTCTCGAGGCGCTGGAATTCCGGCGCATGCATCACCGCGGAAAGCTGCGTGGAGATCAGGCGGTCGAGCTCCGCGACGCGCGCGTCGATCGTGGCCGACAGGTTGTCCGACACGATCACCGTGCCGTCGAGCACCTGGTGCACGAGTTCGCCGATCAGGTCCTTCGCGCGTGCGTGCTCGGAATCGGATTTCGCGACCTTGCTCTTCTCGACGATGTCGTCGAGCAGCGAAGTCCCGGCGGCGTATTCCGCGCCGCTCGCTTGGGCCGCAGCCGTTTGCTGGTTCATCTCAACACTCCGTCGTCATTCGCCGTCTTTGTCGCCGCCGGTGCCCTTCGCGAGCTCCTGCAGCTGCTGCGTGTTCTTCAGCACCTCGGACAGCAGATCCTCGAGCTTGTCGTTGCCGGCGAGCTTGTTGCGCAGGTCGGCGAGCTTCGAGCGCGCCTCGAGCAGGCGGCGCAGCGGCTCGACCTGTTCGACGACTTCGTCCGGGCTGAAATCCGACAGCGAGCGGAACTTCAGGTCGACCGCGAACTTGCCGCCTTCCGGGCTCAGGCGGTTTTCCACCTGGAACGCGGCGCGCGGCTCGATCGCCTTCATCACGTCGTCGAAATTGTCGCGGTCGATGTTGACGAATTTACGATCGCGCAGCTTCGGCTGTTCGATTTCGGACTGGCCCGCCAGATCGCCGACGACCCCGACGACGAACGGCAGTTCCTTCACCTCGATCGCATCGCCCTTCTCGACCTCGTAGGTGAGCTGGACGCGCGGCGGCCGTATTTTCTGCAAGCTTTTCTGAATGCTTTCTTTCTTGGCCATCTCGACGGCTCCCAGGTTAGTTGTGGTTATCGCGTCAGTTGCGGTTTCAGTTGCGCAGTGCGCCGAACGGATCGGCGCCGCCCTTTTGCGGCGTGGTGGGCGGCGTCGGCGTGGTGGCCGCCGTCGCTTCGGTGGCCGCTGCGGCACCGCCCTTCGGACGATGGACGACGCGGCGCGGCGGGCGCGGCTTCACGGCCTTCGTTTCCGGCGGGAACAGCGCCGATTCGCCCAGCGTGTCGCGCAGCTGCTTCGCCAGCGCCTGCGCATCGGACTTCGCGTCGCCCGCGAGCGACGAATCCTGGCGCAGTTCGCCGAGCGATTGCGTCGCGATCCGCAGGCCGGCGACGGCCAGCACGCTCTTCGCCTGGCGGTCGGTCGCGTCGCGCTGCAGCGCTTCCTGGGCGGCGACGATCGCCTGGCCGTAGTGGTTCTGCGCGAACTGGATCTGCGCGATGCGCGACCACGGCTCCTCGCGCGTCGGATCCGACTTCGCGAGCTGCTGGTAGAGGCCGAGCGCCTTGTCCTGGTCCCCTGCCTTCGCAACGGCGTCTGCATCGGCCAGCGACTTGTTGAACACCTCGGCGGTCGGCGGCGCGGACGGCTGGCTCGCACAACCGGCGATCACGCCGCAAGCCACTACTACCCCAGACAGTTTTGCGAAGAGACGGTCTTTCATCGTTATATCCACCGGCGCGTGAGTTTTAAATCGTTGAGAATCTGGTTCTTTTGCTTTGCAAGAAGCGCGCGGGTATAGTACCGATCAATTTTTCATAATTCAATCGTCGTGTGAAGAGTAATTCCTTTTAAAACCGGGCGCTACCCCCTCGAATGGCCTATCGCTGCGGGTTCGCGGCGGTTTTCCTTTCGGCCGGGACGCGCAAGTTTTACTGGCCGCACGACGCACCGCCGGGGTGGCGGAAAAAATTTCCGAACGTCTGCCGAGACGCAGGCGCGCTTAATAGTTGAACAATGCAACGCCGGGGATACGCAGCGAACGCGGAAATACCCGGCAGAATTGACAGGGATAAAGGCGGCACGCCGGAAACACGATGAGATCGTCCATGATTCGCTACGCGCTGCCGCTGGTTGTGTGCACCCTCCTGGCCGGATGCGCGGCCGCTCCGCTGCTCGGCTCAGCCGCGAGCGCCGTGATGTCCGCGGCCGGTATCGGCAAGCCCGAGGTGCCGGACGCGCAGAAGCCGCCGCGCAATATCGGACTGACGCTGGCCGCCGCGCCGAACCTGAATGCCGCGACCGACCACAAGCCGCTCGCGCTCGTCGTCCGGCTCTACGCGCTGAAGGACCCGACGTCGTTCCAGCAAGCGCCGTTCGACGCCTTTACCGATCCGACCAAGGAAAAAGCCGCACTCGGCGCCGACCTGTTGAACGTGCGTGAAATCACGCTGATTCCGGGCCAGCGCTATACGGCGACCGAGAAGGTTTCACGCGAAGCGCAGGCGTTCGGCATCGTCGCGCTGTTCCGTGATCCCGCACTCCAGCGATGGAAACTGACGTTCGATCCGGCGAAGTCGGAGAAATCCGGCATAATCATCGGCCTGCATAATTGCGCGATGACGGTCACCGATGGCACTGTCATTGCACCGCAGCAGGGTGCGCCTTCACAACCGCTGAATATGCTTTCTTCGGTGTCCTGCGGTTAAACATGTCGCACGAATGTCAATTAACAAGAGTTAACAATTGGCGATTTTATTCGGGCACGACCAATCGATGACATCGCAACGCCACATTAACCGGATTTGACATGAGTTATTCGGCCAAGGTGCTGTGGGGGGAAGGGCTGTTCCTCCGGCCTCAACACTTTCAGCGACAGGACGCGTACCACGAGGCGCGCCTGTTCGAGTCCATCCAGGCGATCCAGCCTTACAACTGGGGCGTGCGCTCGGTGCGCATCGACCGCGACGCGCTCGGCAGCAACGTGCTGCGGGTGGCGGAACTCGCGCTCGTGTTCCCCGACGGCGCGCTGTATGCCGCGCCGCAGGCCGACGACTTGCCGCCGCCGATCGCGCTGGATACGCTGCCCGACGGCATCAACGAATTCGTGTTCTATCTCGCGCTGCACCCGCTGCGCGAGAACGGCACGAATTACAGCGACGATCCGGCCGCCGGCTTCATGACGCGCTTCGTCAGCGAGCAGACGAGCGTCGCCGACAACTTCACCGATGCGGCGGAAGCCGACATCACGTTCCTGAAGACGCAGGTCAAGCTGATCGCGCACAGCGAACCGCGCGACCAGTTGCTGTCAGTGCCGCTCGTCCGCGTGCGCCGCACCGCGACGTCCGGTTTCGAGATCGACGACAGCTTCGTGCCGCCGTGCCTCGCGATCGACGCGTCGCCGATCCTGCACCAGCGGCTGCGCCAGCTCGTCGATGCGCTGCAGGCGAAGGTGAACGCGCTGTACGGTTTCCACCGCGAGCCGTCGAAGAACATCATCGAATTCCGTTCCGGCGACATCGCGTCGTTCTGGCTGCTGCATACCGCGAACGCCGCTTTCGCGACGCTCGCGCACCTGCACCAGCACGCGGCGCTGCATCCGGAGCGGCTGTTCCAGGAACTGCTGCGCCTCGCGGGCCAGCTGATGACGTTCTCGAAGGGCTATACGCTCGCCGACCTGCCCGTCTACCGCCACGACGATCCTGGACCGAGTTTTGCGCGTCTCGACCTGATGCTGCGCGAGCTGCTCGATACCGTGATCTCGACGCGCTACTTCGCGATCACGCTCGACGAGGTGCGTCCGTCGTTCCACCTCGGCCGCCTCGATTCGGGCAAGATCGACGACAAGACCGAGTTCTACCTGGCCGTGTCCGCGGACATGCCGAGCGTCGAGCTCGTCGATGCCGTGCCGGCCCGCTTCAAGGTCGGTGCGCCCGACGACGTCGACAAGCTCGTGCTGTCGGCGATGCCCGGCGTGCGGCTGTCGTACACGCCGCAGGTGCCGCCCGCGATTCCTGTGCGACCCGGCGCGTGCTACTTCGCGCTCGATTCGCGCAGCCCGCTGTACGAGCGCATGCTGCAGGCCCAGTCCGCGATGATCTATGCGCCGACTGGCATCAATGACCTGAAATTCGAACTGATCGCGGTCACATCATGAGCTACGCGCCTTCCCTGTTCGGCGACAACGCGCCGGCACCCATGCATACCCCGGCGTCGACGGACTCCGCGTTCCAGGCGCGTTCGCTGCTCGACCTGTTGTACGACGGCTTCTTCATGCTGTTCCTGCTCAAGAACAAGCGGGAACCGGACAGCGCCGGCGAGTTCAGCACGCGGATCCAGGAATTCCTGTCGGATTTCGAGCGCGGCGCGAAGAAGCTGAATATCGCCGCCGAGGATGTGTACGGTGCGAAGTTCGCGTTCTGCGCGGCCATCGACGAAATGGTGCTGTCGTCGCAGTTCAAGATCCGCGCGGACTGGGAACGCCGGCCGCTGCAGCTCGTGCTGTTCGGCGAGCAGCTCGCGGGCGAGAAGTTCTATCAGTATCTCGAGGAGTGCCGCGCGCAGGGCGCGGCGCGGCTGCAGTCGCTCGAGGTGTTCCATATGTGCCTGCTGCTCGGGTTCCAGGGCAAGTATCTGCTCGAGGGGCCGGAGAAGCTCGCGTACCTCACCGCACGGCTGGGCGATGAAATCGCGCATATGAAAGGCAAGCGGGCGCCGTTCGCGCCGCATTGGCCGCTGCCGGATCAGATCGCGCATCGGTTGAAGCGTGAGGTTCCGGTTTGGGCGATCGGGGCGGTTTTTGCGCTTGTCGCGCTGCTCGGGTATCTCGGGCTCAATACGTATCTCAAGGACAAGACGCTGCAGGCGTTGGCGCCTTATTCGCAAGTCATCAAGGTGGGCCCGGAGTCGGCTAATTTGACGATTTCGTTGCCTTGAGGGGCGCGTGTTTTTCGAATGCCGCTTCATGGAAAAAGGACCGCCGGGCGGTCCTTTTTTGTTTTAGCGTGCGCAAATCGCTTCCTGTTGCGCGCGCAACGCTGTCCGATTTTCGGCCACGTTTATTTCCTGGCTGTCGTGCAGCGAGTCAGCCGGGTTGCCAGCATAACCGCGGATCGGCGCCGCCGGTCGATACGAAATAGGCTGCCGCCTGCGTCGCCGTTGCACGGTCGACGCACTGCCGCGCCGGATAGCTGCCTCGCTGGCCGCCTGCCACGAGTTCGATCGTTTCGTCTGCGGGTGCTTCGAGCGTCGTCAGGTTCAGCGACGCGGCATCGATCTCCGATACGATGAAGACGACGTATCGGCCGTCGTGGCCGCCGCCAATCGTCATCACCGTTGCGTTGTTCGCGTCGAAGGCGACGGTCGAGCGATCGCGGCCGTTCAGTCGTTCGACGGCCGCGATTGCCTGCGTGGGGTCGTCGCACAGCGCTTCCGTCACGTACGAACGGTTGCCGACGGTTGTTTCCTCGATCACTGTCGTCGTTCGCATTCGCCAGCGTCTCTTCAGAACAGGATAAATGCGTCGTTCTCGACGTAGAAGACAAACGCGTCGAGCAATTGTGCGACGCTCGGTTCGTCGACCTGATCGTGCGCGTTGATCACGATGTCCTCGATCGTCGCACTGTCGAGCGTGACGCGCCAGCCGGGGTGCGGCACAGAGGCGGGTGCCGTGTCGGTCTCGGGGTCGTCAGCGTCTTCGGTGAATGCCCCCTCTGTATCGAGCGTCCACGGCGTCGGCGGCAGGCAGAGCCATCCGGAGAAATCTCCGGGGTGTTCGAGAATGTGTTGTAGCGACACTTCGGTCGTGGTGGTGGTCGACATGGGTATTGCGGTAGTAACTGGACTGGAGTCAATGCGCAGGAGCGGCGATGTGGCAGGTGCACGAAAGTGCCTGCGTCGCGGCGCTCGTATCAGCGAGCCGTGATTATGCCAATTCCGTATGCGCATAGTGGACTCGGTGGTTCCTGTCGGTCAGTGAACGGACGCGATACCACCATTCGAGATCGAGTCTAATTTCCCGCGTCGGATTGCCCTTCAGGGTTGGTAGCGGATCGTTTCATAGATCTTGGCCATGCCCTGCTTGGCGGCGCCCTCGTTCGCAGCCAATCCGGACGAGAGGACTACGCAGGTCCAGCCCTTGCCGCAGACCTTGCTGGTGACGAGATCGAGACGGTGCGCGTAGAGCTCGTCTTGATTGAAGATCGTGTGCGTATAGCGTGAAGCAAGTGCCGGATATTTACCGCTCAACATGAACGGCATGAAGTCCGGCTTCGTGTACTGGGTGGGCTTGTCGTCCACCTGGCTCTGGTACAGGTACTGCGCAGTACCTTCGAACGAAGGTGCGACCTTCGTTCGCAACACCTGAACAACCACGTCCAGATTCAGTACTTCGAATGCCGATTTGTCGGCTTGGATACTGACTCCTCGGCCGTCGCTGTCCTGGAGCGGATCGTTCGCCGTAACGCTCCAGTCCCTCGGGAGCTGGAAGCTCAAACCGTTGGATTTGAAGAGCTTTGGACGAGCCAGATCAGGGGCTGCGGCGGCTCTTGGTCGGAAGTCGTCGGCATATGACGTCGTCGCGAGCGAGAGAAGAAGGAAAGACACGAGAATGGTTCGCATGGAGCGCGCTCTTCCTGAGCACCACTTGAAACCTGCATCCCACATATACATCAGCCATCCCCCATATCGAGAAAAAATCCATCCCTTATACAACCTCAATTTCCCAATCGGCTCACTACTTTTTTGAAATCTCTACTTTTTGCCAATTGAACTGCGGGCAAGATACTACGACTTCCGTGATCACCACATCTATGACCTCACCATCCTCCTCATCAGGTTCCCTAGCCCAATAAACACATATGGTGATCAGATCCGAATCGAAGTCGCACGCAATCGCCAGCCTCTCACGAACCAAATTCAATAAAAATAGCGAAGATGACCCACTTTACGCCAATATCAGAAATTTTTACTCGCCAGCATACAATTCACGCCAATCGACAAGTATCCTCATCACTTCGACTGAGCGATTGCGCGCCCTATCGAATGATAACAATCCGGAAACGCAAAGCCTCCATTTTTATTCGATAGCAAGTCGGTCCTACAAAGCTAGAGCATCGTAAATAAAAATCCCATCCCCCTTACCCTTCTTATATGCATGCATAATAAGAGTAAGATCACTTTCAACGCCATCTATTATTATATCGAGCTGCAGCCTCTTACTGGATTCCGATGGCGCCCCCGGATCAATTTCATACAACTTCACGTGACCAACGATGTAGCCTCGATCAGGAACTCCAATCCTTTTTAGCGCACCCTCATCCAGAATATCCCCGCACAGATATTCCAAAATATTCCTCTTAATCCCCTCCGACTCTTTGGCATCAAAATTCCCATCCGAAATCAATTTTTCGAAATTATTTTTCGAAAAGCACTCACATATCTTGGATATCTCAAAGATCATATCCTCTGCAATCCATTTGCTCACACCACCACCTCCTAGTTGAACTACTTCTATTCCCTGGCACACGAGTCGGCATATCAGCCGTAACGCCCATACTGGAGAAATAATTGTCAACCCGCATTACATGGCAGCGAGTTTCATCTGCAGAAAAACCAGCTCGGCGTAGCGCCCGGTATGAAACCCGACGCTCCGCTGCATATGTACAGCCGACACCTCTCTGACGCTGGTTTCGTACACGAGTCGAAGCCAAGGTCGTCATTGAGCAATGGCGGCAGATTCGGCGCATTCGAGTCTGGCCTACCTGACGCCCAACAAGTTTAAGCAGCGATACTGTTCAACTAAGGCAATCGAGGTCGTTCGACAAGATTAAAACGGTCCGAAGAAATCAGGCAGGTCACCGTCGCTCTCGTACGCCAGCGTGCTCCCCCCACCCGAACATCGTCCGCTCGCCGTTCAACTCCTTCGCAATACGTCGACCGAACGCGTCATAGAAATGCCGCGCCTGACTCTGCCGCGACGTCTCGGCAACTGGGCTGCCGTGGATCGTCCGCCAGCGCTTTCAGCCATTCCTGCTTGTTCGATCTTCCGTGTGAGCCATCACCGCATATCGGACACGCGAGCTTCGACGCGAGTCCTAATATATCGAAACCGCGCTTTTGCTAAGCAAGTATGTCAATAGGCACCATTTACTGCACAGTCTGGCTTACTCCACAGCGCGTGCTTGCAAATCTACTTTCTCAGGACAAGGAAGGTATCTACGACTTTTCCCGCCGATTTCAGGTTACTGAGCTGCACGAATTCGGGAGTCGAAAATCCCCCTCTCGACCTCAATTCTTCCAATTTATGCCCAGCGTACTCACACGAATCTACCGACAGAATAATCTCCGCCTCATGTTTTTATTTTTAAACCCATCGCCTGCCCCCTCTACAAACGTATAGTGAACGACCCCGCCGGTCGACCTATCACTGGCGACCATTTCAAGTTTTTCACCATCCTTAAGATCACCGATAGCACCTAGAAACACCTCACCCTCCTTCAAATCCAAGATGAATGAGATTCCACCAAATTCTCTCAACACCTCCAGCATCATTGACAATCCTTATTCCCAATATCAAGCGGAACATACACGTTCTTTGTAACGACATGATTTCCATTACCCATCGGCCGCAGGAACTCAAAGTGGACATGGGGAATATCCGGCACGGTGGGGATACCCATTCCATGGCCGCCGCTATAGTCTGAGGGGATCACGCGCACCTAACGCTTTCCATCCAAACTCCGCCATTTTCCAGGGCCAACTTTCAAAAAATCATCACCTAAAAATTTCGTTCGCTTCTCCTTTAGCCCGCCCCTGCAAATGATGCGCCGCCATTTGAAAAAATTTAGAGTCGACTTATTCGACTTATCCTTTCCGAGCAGATCGCCGGCCCGACTACCGGATACGTATTTGATTCCGAGCGCGTCAATCCACTCAATCGGAGTGGGGGCATAAATCTGTAAATTCCCACCACCTGCCAACTCTATCGGATCTTGAGATATGAATCGCCCGATTCTCTGATCGTAGTATCGATTCCGGACATAGTACAAGCTCGTTTCTGCATCAACTTGTTGCCCCTGGAACCGCAACGGATTCTTCGGCACGACCCCGGCCGCCTTCGACGCCCGCGCAATTACCTCCTGTGCTTCACCCCACACCTTGTACGACGCCTCCCATACGACGTCTCCGTCGTCGTCCGTCAAAAATTGCGGCGTACCGATCTGGTCACAGTGGTAATAGAAAGCGTGCGCATCACCAACCCGCTCCAGCAAGCGTTGCAACGGATCGTCTTCCGGTACGTAACGATCGGATTCGCCACGCGACGGCGTCTCGAACCCGCTTACCGCTGAGGTATCGAACCATCGGCACGAATGAACCCGCTTCGTAAACGTAGTACGAGCTGCCTCGCTCACTGCTCTCGTCCGCTAACGTAAGGTTGATGCCGCCTGCCAGGCGAAATCAACCGACCGGCGGGATACCGGTAATGAATCTGACTCCCTTCTTCGTGGCGAACAATACAGCGTCGGCAAGTCGATCCCCTACGACAATGTATGTCGGGGAGTCGAATTGCCGACCAATGCCATTTCCAGAGAAATCGGGGCGTAAAACCATTTTTTTGAAGCCGACCTTGGCATCAGGAAATCCCGATACTTTCACCACTATCGGCTCAGAAGCATCGTGATCAACCACGTCAACTTTCCTTATCGGATTGAGAAGAAAGTACGAGCCATCAATAGCCTCTCCGTTCGATCTAATAGCTACCGGGATGAACTGGACGTCATTGTCATCCGCCAGACCTTCAATCGCAGCACGCACCGCTTCACTTACGAGCGGAATCAAGATGTCCGACCAGATGACGCCATAGTCTTGAATTTTTGACAGCCCTTTTTTGGGAAGCTCAAATACCAATGGATCTGATCTTACAAGGCGCTTTGCCGCCTGCAACTCGAAGCGATCCACCCCATTTGCTGCCTCATCGTAGAGTGCCATCCGACTTTCCGGATAGTCCGCCTCCGTGGTCCAGATTTTCGTCATATTTCCTCGCTTAGTTTGGACACGCCCATGGTCGATGGTTCTTGTTGAGCATCCGGCTCCCTGCCTTCAGTTCGACCCGCTCTCGCGCGATGATTCCGCGCAGAGCCTCGTCATACTGCTTCTGGCCCCAGCCCTGCTGCTTTCCTATTGCCACAGCGTCATTCATTTGTCTGGACAAGTTTGTGCTGACAATGTTCGGATGACGCCCGTTGTGGATCGAGCGAGTTGGATGAAGGCTTTCGTCATCTGGAAGATAGATTTTGTTGGCTTGAGATTGAAGGTCAAAGCCTGCAAGCGCAATTAGAGGGTGGTTCTTCGTCTGCGAATTCTTGTCGCTGATAATGTGGTGCTCTTGGAACCCCTGCGACTTGAGGCAGTCGACTTTTCGCCGAATGCTGGCCTCATGAGCCGGACGGCGGGGCGCCAACCCCAACGGATCGACCCATTCGACCGGGTTCGATGCGTATTGATAGACGTTGATCCCGCCAGCGAGCCCGATCGGGTCGTTCGATACGAACCGTCCGCTACTCGAATCATAGTACCGGTGCCAGTTATAGTGGAGCCCGGTCTCCTCATCCGCCTGCTGCCCCTGGAATCGCAACGGGTTCTTCGCTACGATCCCCGCCGCCTTCGACGCCCGCGCGATCACCTCCCGCGCTTCACCCCAAGCTCGGTACGATGCTTCCCACACCACGTCGCCATCGTCGTCGGTAAGAAGTTGCGGCGTGCCGATCTGGTCGCAGTGGTAATAGAACAGCGCACCATCGCCCCGTCGCTCCGGCACCTTCTGCAGCGGATCGTCTTCCGGTGCGTAGCGGTCTGTGCTCTTCCATTCCGGCGTCTCGATGCCCGAGACCGGTTCTGCGACGTATTGCGCCAACGGCACAAATGTTCTCGGCTCGTACAGATAGTGCGTGCCGCGCTTGCCATCACTCTCATACGCCAGCGTATCACCATCCCACCCGAACACCGTCCGCTCACCGTTCACTTCCTTAGCGATCCGTCGACCGAACGCGTCATAGAAATATCGCGCCTGACTCTGCCGCGACGTCTCGGCGACCCGCGCGGACAGCATGCGGTTGAACTCATCCCACTCGTATTCCTGCTCACCCGCCGGCGTACGCTTGCGCACCAGATTCCCGCGTGCGTCGTACTCGAAATGCATTCCCGCATACGCCTTCAGCAGGTTACCGAGCACCTTCGGCACCTCAACCGGCAACGTGCTTTCCGGCCGTACCGGGCTCGGACGTGATGCAGGCGTCTCCGCAGTCCGCACCGGATCGATGATGTTGCTCGCCGGATCGAACGCAAATCGTTCCCTCGCGATCGGACTGATTGACTCGATCAACCGTCCGACAGGATCGTATCGATAGTCGGTCCCGCCCTTGCGGCTGTCCTCGATTCGCGACAACTGCCCTGCCGCGTCATAGCGATACCGCCGCTCGGCAAGCGGCGCGGGCGACGTCGATCGCTGAATCGTCTGCCGCAGGACGCGTCCTGCCGGGTCATAGTGCGTGCGCTGCCCGACCTTGCTCGACAGCACACGTACCGTCTCACGATGAAGGTCATCGCGCTCAAATTGCACACGCTCCTCGCCATCAAGCAGCATCCCGTGCACATAACCCGAACCGTACATCAACCAATCAACCACATGCCCGTCCGGCCGCACGGTACGCCGTCTGTTGCCGAGCTCGTCGTATTCGTGATGCCACACGTAGCTACGTCTTTCGCCGAACAGATCGTAGGCGTGATGTTCGCGCACTAGATTACCAACCGGATCGAAGAAGAACTGTACGCGGCTGTATCGGTTCACCGCATCGATCAGCCTGCCGCTCCGGTCGTAGGCAAACCGTTCCTCGCTTTTCCCCGCGACACGCCTCATCAGACGGCCGTTTGCGTCGACGTCAATCGACGTCACGCAACCCGCTTCGTCGACCGAAACGAGGCTGCCACTTTCCTTGTCGTATTGATAGCGCGTCGACTTGCCGTCGAAGCTGACCTCCTCGATCAGCCTTCCCGCCGGATCGTAATGAAACTGGTACGTTGCAAGGTTCGCATCGGTCAGCGCGGTCAAGCGCCCGAGGCGGTCATAGCGATACGCAACCGTCTGCCCGAGCGCATCGGCGCGGCTGGCAATGCGGCCGACCGCGTCGTAGCCATATCGCGTCGAACGATTGAGCTGATCCGTGTGACGGAGCAAGCGGCCTTCAGCATCGTATTGGACCTGCTCGACGCCAGCAGGCGAGCGAACTTCGGTCGGTTGCCCGTTCGGGCCGTACCGATAGACAACTACGCCACCGGCCGCGTCCTTTGTCTCGATTACACGCCCGATATCGTCGTAGCGCCACTCCGTCTTCTTTCCGGAGCAGTCCGTATAGCTTGTGAGCTGCGCTGCGTCGTTGTACTCGAGCGTCTTCGAGCCGCCCTTCGCATCGATGATTTGCGTCGGCAAGCCCTTGTCGCTGTATTCGTACTTCGTCGCATGCTCGAGCGGATCGATTTCTTCGATGAGGTTGCCCGAACCGTCGTACTTGCGCTGCCAAACATGCCCATTCGGATCGACGAGTCGGATCATTCGATCCTTATCATCGTATGCCATCTCGACGATGCTGCCGTCGGCACGCTCATGCCACGTCCGGTTCCCCCGTGCGTCATAACGCATCTGCTCAATGCTGCCATCCTGCAGAATGTGCAGCGTCAGATTGTTGTGCTCGTCACGCTTGAACCACTCCTCGCTTCCGTCCGGATACGCGATTCGATAAGCGTACCCCTTGATGTTGAAGTAATAGCGCGTCATCTGACCGAGCGCATCGGTCACGTACGTAAGTCGAATGTTCGGATGCCACGCAAGGCGAATATCGAGACTGCCGTCGTCCGCATACTCGCGCACGCATTTCGCGTTCGCGTTGTTATCGGCATCCGCGCCATCCCATTCGAGCGTCATCCCGCGGCCAGTTCGATCGGTATAACGCGTCACGAGATGACGGTGGTACTGATAGCTCCATGCGTTGCCGTACCGATCGGCTGCGCGCACGAGATCGCCAGCTTCGTCATAGGTGTAACTCGCTAGCGTGCGCCGCTTACCGTCCTCCAGCACCTGCTCGACCAGCACGATCCGCCCTTGCTTGTCATGCTCGAACGACAGCACGTTGCCGCTCGCGTCGATCAAGCGTGCCAGGCGATCGAGCGCGTCATAGTCGAGCGTGATCGTGTTACCTGCGCGATCCTTCTGCATCGCCAACCGGAACGCATTGCCGCGCCGTTCGTACACGTGCAACTCGTCATGGCCGTATGCAATCGTGGTCCACGTTTCGTCGAGTCGCGACAGCGTCAGGTTTTCCGAAAGATCATCATGCACACCTCCTGCTGCGAGGGCCCGATATTCAATACTGCGCCCACTGGCGTCGCGGTAGAACCAGGTATCACCTTCGACGTCGATGCGCGTCGTGTACGGCGTGAGCCACCGCGCGCCAACTTCACCGTTGTCGTATGCGGAAAGACGTGACCGATACGTACGCGTCCAGACAAGCGGTAACGCGCCGGGCAGTTCGAAGTCCGTATGCGCGAAGGTCTCATCGCCAAAAGAAAAATCGATCGACCCAGTCGATGCACCGATCTGACAACCTTTGCAAGGACTCTGGCCAGCACCCTCCGCATGCGCCTGCTGTCCGGTCGCACCCGCTGGCTCCTGAGGACGATCATGTTGCGCTCGCCCCTTGCCGCCAGGCGGCACATCGGCGGTCTTTTCATGAAGTTTCCCGCGCGCGCGCACCCTTGCCACGGCCTCGATCGCTTGCGCGATCAACCACAGCATCTTGCCCTCCTCGCTGCCATTCAGATCGCGGATCGCCGTCGCGACTTTCGGCGCCTCGGTCTTCAGGAACGCGACGATATCGCGAAACGGTTGCAGCCACGAATCCGGAGCAAGCTTCGCAGCAGTCCCGATCGTCGCGTTCCCGGCTTCCTTCCCCAACGCGATCGAACCTTCGTAACCGTACTCGAACGCGTCGACAACCAGCATCGGGTTGTACCAGGACCGCTTGTCCATCTTCTGAGCGATCTTCGCAGTACGTCGCACGTTCGTACTGCTGTCGAATATTTGCCCTTTGAGGGCGAGCTCCAGCCCGGCAGCAATACCGACCATCAATTCCTGCGCCTTATGCGCGCAGTCGTTCAGCAGTTCGACAAGAACGTCCTGCAGAGTCTTCAAGAAGTTTTCGATTTCGGTCGCGGCCGCGGCGTTGACATGCGTGACGAGCACCGAAATGATCGCCGCGCCGAGGTTGCCGCGAGACACTAGCAACTGATTGCGCACGAGCGCCAACAGCGGTCGCGCCGACAACCGGAACGATGCGAGCGGAGGCGGAACAGGAATGACCCCGATCAGGTTGATCGCGAGCCCAAGGTAATCGAGCAGATCGGCGTGGCGCTTCTCGACGATCATCACGATGTCGCAAACCGCGTCGTAAAACGCCATCAGGTTGCCGATGATCGGCACCGCGCTTGCGACCGTTTTGAGATCCTCGAACGAAATGTGATTGCCGCTGATCTTGAGCAACCACTTGTTGAAACGGTCGCCGCCCGCTGCCACATCTTTCGGCGAAATATCGCTGAGCCAGGAAACCGCCTGTTCGTTTTCTGCGCCCGGTGGAAGTTGTTGTGCCATGTCGTTCTTCGTTCAAATCGCGATTTGTTGTTCTAGACGGCTGATGCGCCGCCCTCTCAGGATTTCAGCGGTCCACCGAATCCGCTCGTCGGGAGCTTCATGCCGGTTGCACCGGCAGCGGACGCCACCGTCGTAGCGCCCTTGCCGGCAATTCCGGCGACACTTGGTAGCACGCCTTGCAGCGCGCCGGACGCCGCATTCGCAGCCGGCGCGGCCAGCGCTGCAAGCCCACCCTGGCGCGCCGCCTGCACCATCCCGGCCACCTGCTTCGCAGCACTGCCCAAACTCGAGGCCGTCTGCAGCGCAGAAACAGCGCCCGCCCCGCCCAACGCCCCTGCCGCAGCCGGCAACACGGAGCTCGCCAGTCCGCCCAACGCAGCACCGGCCGTACCTCCGCTCGCAAGCCCCATCGCAGCTGTCGCGGCCGCGGGCGCCATCCCCTTCAACTGGCTGGCAAGCTGCTCCGTCGCTGCGGCCTGCGCCGCCTGCGGCGACGGCTCAACGGGCTCGACCGGCCACTGCGCCTGCTTGAAGTAATTTGCCGGTTGATCCGACTCGCGCGGATCCTTCCCGAACTCGACACGTACCGCACCCGGCGGTAGCCCGCTCACGACCGTGTAGCCGCTGTTGTCGAGTGCCCCCTTCTTCAGCACCGCACCGTTCACGTCTTTCACCGTGAACAGCCCGCCCTTCACCGCCTCGCCGTTCACGTACTTGTGAAACAACTCCAGCTGCCCCGGCTGATCCGGCCTTGGACTGGGCAACGGATACCCCATGCTCGCCGGCCCCGCGAACGTATGCGACGCGCCCTTCACATCGACCGCACCCGGCGTATGAATCTCGATGTTCCCGCCTTGAATGCGGATGTACCCGCCACCGCTCGTCAGCAGGATCCCCTGGTCGGCCGCGATCTCGATGCGGTCCGTCGCCGACACCACCTTCACCGCCTTCTGCGCGGTCACCTCGATGTTGTCCGACTGCGCCTGGATCTCCACCTTGCCCTTGCCCGCGAACAGCTTCATCCCCGCGTTCTGTACGAACAGGCTCAGCTTCTGCCCGATGCTCCCGATCAGCGACTTGCCCGCGGCCACGTGCACGCTCTGCCCGCTCGCCACGTTCACGTGATCGTTCGCGACCACGTGCACCGACTGCTGCGTCGACATCCCGATCCCCGACGGGCTGCCGAACAGCATCACCGGTTCCTTGAACGCGTTCGCGTTACCCGTGCCGCCGCCTGCCGTGCGCCCGCCCGACGCGCTGCCCGACTTGCTGTCCTGCGTCGCGTCCGTGAACGCGCGCATCGTGTCCTGCGCGTCCTTCAGGCTTTCCGCCTGATGCTGCTCGCTCACGCCCGACATCGCCTCGACCAGGCTCTCGCCCGTCACGAGTTGCTGCTGCGCTTCCTTCACGTCGAGCGGCTGGCTGTTCGCCGCCTTCGGGTGTGTCGTCACGTACAGGCCCTGGCTCGCGCGCACCGCGCCATACGCATCGGATCGCAGGTCGAACCCGCTGCCGAGATACGACCCGCGCGAATTGCCGTTCTGGTCGATGATGTAGCCGAGGTGCAGCAGGCTGTTCGCACTGCTGCTCATCAGCTGCACGCGGTTCTGCCCAGTCGCGTCGTCCATCACGAGCTGGTTGTAGCCGCCGCCCGAATACTCCTTCGACCGGTAGCCGGACAGGATTCCGTCGCTATGCCATTGCGGCTGGTTTGCGCCGTTGTACACGCGCCCGACCGCCAGCGGCCGATCGCAATCGCCACCCACATAATCGATCAGCACTTCCTCGCCGATACGCGGCACGTGCACGCCGCCGTAGCCGCCGCCGGTATCGGACTGCACGACGCGCACCCAGCACGACGCATTCTCGTTACCCGGGTTCAAACGGTCCCACACGAACTGCACGCGGATCCGGTTCAGTTCGTCCGTATAGACCTCTTCGCCCTGCGGCCCGACGACGATCGCCGTCTCGAGATGCATCTCCGGCTTCTTGTGCTCGAACGGGCTGCGATACGGCACGCTCACGCGCTGCGCCTCGACTTCGACGAGATAGAAGCCGGTCGAGCCATCTTGGTGCGCCACGCGAAACGCGGGATCGGCGCCGTAACCGTCCTGTGCCTGTATCAATGCCTCGCGCAGGCTGTACGGAAAATCCGCGCTGTCGCTCGCGACCGGCAGGTTGTTCTCGATCCACCACGCCACCTCGATCGCCGCAAACTCGCGCTGATCGGCGGAATCGCGATCGTGCTCGGGGTGGTCGGCCAGCGTGAAGCGCCGGCCGGCATCGATCGCACGCACACCGCCCGCGCCATGAAAGCGCTTTGCCTGCGACTCCCATTCCTCCATCTTGACCTTCGTCAGATGGTCGCCGCGCGACTGGTCGAGATACGTATAGGCGCCCGTGTACTCGTACACCTCGAGCTGATCGGGCAGCTCACCCTGGCCGGCCATCGTCGGCAGCGACGTGCCCTTCGGGTTCGATGGTTGCGACGGATTCTTGTAGTCGAACGTGCGCGTCGATCGCGTGACGCTCTGCAGCGTGCGCGTACCCGACCACTGCGTGAACGCGTCGGCCGCGCTCGTCGCACCGCCACGATAGAAACTCACCGTCTCCGGCGACAGCGGCGCGAACGCCTGCAGATTGTCGGTGATCACGAGCGTGTGCGACTTGCCGTCGTCGGCCTGTTGCCACGCACAGTAGAGCCCTTCGTGCTCCATCAGCCGATGCACGAAATGCCAGTCGGTGTCGTGCTGGCGCGTGTACGAGCGGTTCGGCAGCGGCTTCGACAGCGCGAAGCGGAAATGGCCCTGCGCCTGCGGATGCTGGCTCAGCACGTCGCTGATGATCTGGTCGACGGTCGTGTCGTTCCAGAGACGCTGGTCGCGACGGAACTTCAGGAAATGGGTGAAATCGGCGAAGGTGAGCTGATAGGTCGTGAGCCCGCCGTCGGCGCCCAACCGGCGCGCGGTATGCACGTATCCGTTGATCGGCCGATAGCTGCGGTCGCCCTGCTCGATCCACAACGTGACGGGCTGCGCGATCAGCTTTTTGAGTTCCAGATCGCTATCGGTCGACAGCACGTCGAGCGTGAATTCGTACGCGCGCCCGATCCGCGAGCGGCCGACTGCCCGCTGCACGGTCAGGACGTTGGCCCCCAAGGGCGTATCGAGCTTCAGCAACCGGTCCTGCTGAAGCAACCCGCCGCGCAATGCGGCGATCGTGTTCTGCATGTTCATGGCTACGGCCTTTTCTTCTTTTGACGCGCCCTCGGATGGCGCTGCATTAAATTCAGCTTGCGCGATTTTACAGACAAAACTTTGCACGAACCCAAAAAGCAGCCTGATTCAAAAGCACATTTTTGAACGCGCCGGACGCCTCATGCATCGACCTCGACGACCGACCGCTCGCCGTAACGAGCCCTCGCCGCCCGACGAAATCGATTGCAATCAGGGCCAATTCGACTTCCGGCGCAGCGCGGTTGCGAGTAGTGTCTACGTGCCCGTATTCCGGCCTCACTCGGGTCCGACCGATACCCGGCGCTCACCACACGACACTGAACACTGGAGATCTGCGATGAAACGTTCGAAGTTCCTGCTGTCAGGCCTGCTGCTCGCGTCGGCCCTCGGCTTCACGGCCGTCGCCGCGCACGCGGAAGACCTGCTCGATTCCGTGAAGAAAGCCGGCGTGCTGCGCGTCGGCCTCGAAGGCACGTATCCGCCGTTCAACTCGCGCGGCACGTCGGGCCAGCTCGAGGGTTTCGACGTCGACGTGGCGAACGCGGTTGCCGGCAAGCTCGGCGTGAAGACGCAGTTCATCCCGACCGAATGGAGCGGCATCATCGCCGGCCTGCAGGCCGGCAAGTTCGACGTGATCGTCAACCAGGTCACGATCACGCCGCAGCGCAAGGAAGTGCTCGACTTCAGCGAGCCGTACACGTACTCGGCCGCGCAGCTGATCCAGCGCAAGGACGACACGCGCAACTTCAAGTCGCTCGAGGACTTCAAGGGCAAGAAGCTCGGCGTGACGCTCGGCACGAACTACGACCAGATGGCGCGCACCGTGCCGGGCATCGAGGTGCAGACCTATCCGGGCGCACCGGAGAAGCTGCGCGACCTCGCCGCGGGCCGGATCGAGGCGACGCTCGACGACCGCCTGATGCTGCCGTACATGATCAAGACGTCGAGCCTGCCGCTGCGCGCAGGTGCGGTGCTGAACGGCGGCAAGCAGGAAATGGCGATCCCGTTCCGCAAGGGCAATCCGAAGTTCGAGAAGGCGATCAACGACGCGCTCGATTCGCTGCACAAGGACGGCACGTTGAAGAAGATCTCGATGCACTGGTTCGGCAGCGACGTGACGGTGCCGGTCGCGCAATAAGCGGCCCGGCGTTTCAACGCGTCACGCCGTTCATTTCGATGAACGCGTGACGCGCCTCCTCAAGCCGCTTCGTCGAAGCGCGCCAGCAGCATCTGGCCGATCGGCGTCAGCGCCGGACGCGCCGCCACAGCGCTCATGCGCGCCTGCGTATCGTCGACCAGACGCTTCTCGACCAGCACGGCGAAGGCCGGATTCGATGGATCGACGCTGTCCGGCGCACGCGCAATGCGCAACAGCAACGAGAATTCATGCGGACTCAGCATGGTCCTTGTCTCCTGATCGTCCGCGATCCGGTTCGAACCGGCGTCGATCGTGTTTTCGAATGAAATGGCGCGATGCATGACCGCTGCGCGGCCGGGAGCGAGATCCCGGTTGCCGGCCCGCGACGCGGGCACGTCGTCACGGGCAGGTTGCGCACGGCTCCGTCGGCGATGCCTCCGCGACGGGAACGTGCAACCTTATGTGCGCGCCGTGACGCGGCCGTGACAGCAAAACGGGGGCAAAACTGCACGCGTTACGTGCCGTTTGAGGTCGATGCAGATCAGGTTGGCGACGGCGAACGGCTTCACGAATCGACCGAATACGGGACCCCGCCGCGACTCGATCCGCTCGCATGGCGCATGCAGCGCACGACCACGTTCAGCGCACGCCCGAGCGTCATCCCGACGAGCACGCCCCATCCCGCGAACGACAGCATCGCGAAGCCGCTCGTCGCCGCCCATGGCAGGCGCGCGGCAACGGCGTAATGCATGGCGGTTTCGGCAACGAAGGTCACCATCAGCGTGACGAGGAGGCTCGCGTCGCCAGGCAAGCGCACGCGCAGGCCGGACGGCACCGCGCGGTACTCGAGCCGCCACCGGCTCGCATGCAGCCAGCCCAGCGACGCGCCGCCCAGCACGGCCGCCAGCGCAATCGCGTTCGTATCGACACCCGCGTGCGGAAACAGTCCGTTCAGGCTGACGATGCCGAGCATCCCGAACGCGACGGGCGAAACCAGCGGTCGCGCCGCCGGCACCTCGCGCGGAAAACAGCGCTTGATGCCGATGTAGAGCAGCACGCAGAACATCACGTACACGTAAGGCTTCAGATGAAGGAGCGTGGACATGGTCGAAATCGCCGCATCGGAGTGGACACGCCGACACCGTACTGCGCAGCCCCGATACGCGATGCGGCGTGCGACGGGCGGCCGGAATTCGCGGACGAGTTGCACGTCGCGGCGATGGCCGACGGGTGCATCCCGCACGGAGCGAAGCCCGCACCAGCCAGTGTGCTTCCGTCCGACCTTCCACTACACTCGTGACGGAAGCCGGCCAGCCGTCGGCGGCCGAAGCGCTTCGTCGAAGCTGCGCGCCGTTCGTCGCACCGTACGCGCAACCGGCCTGGCCAGCGCTAAGGTCGCGCCATACGCATCGCACACCCAGCCTCACCCGACACCATGCGAGCCACGTCCGATCCTTCACCGGTCCCGCAGCCACCTGCCGGCGCCGCGCCGCGGCTGCTGCGGGATCCGGCCGCGCTGCTCGCGTTCGCGTGCTTCAACTCGGTCGTCGGCCTGGGCTTCTGGGTCGTCCACGTCGGCGAACCTCTGTTGCCCTACCTCGTCGTCGCCAACACGATCGGCTTCTGCGCACTGCTGCTCAGCCACGCCGCCGACCGGCTGCTGCCGCGCAAGCCGGGGCTCGTGCTGAAAGCCATCGTGATCGCGCCGGTCAGCGTGTGCGCGGGGTTCGAGATCGCCGCGACCATCGTCCGCGGAAACGTACCGCACGTGTTCGGGCAAGCCCGCGTCGGGACATGGGACAACTACGGACCGTCGTTCCTCGTGTCGGCCGTGCTGTTCGTGTGCGTGTCGCTGTTCCTGCAGTCGCTGCGCATGCGCGCGACGCTCGAAACCGAGCGACGCGAAGCCGCCGAAGCGCGCCAGGCCGAGACGGCCGCGCGTCTCGCGCTGCTGCAGGCGCAGATCGAGCCGCACTTCCTGTTCAATACGCTCGCGAACGTGCAGAGCCTGATCGAGCGTGATCCGGCTCGCGCGACGACGATGCTCGACAGCCCGAACCGCTACCTGCGCGCGAGCCTGCGGCGCACACGCAACGCGACGTCGACGCTCGGCGAGGAACTCGAGCTCGTCGAGGCGCTGCTGAAGATCGCGTCGATCCGGCTCGGCGAGCGGCTGTCGTATACGATCGATGTGCCGGAGGATCTGCACGCGCTGCCGTTCTCGCCGCTGCTGCTGCAACCGCTCGTCGAGAACGCGCTGCTGCACGGGATCGAGCCGTCGATCGACGGCGGCGTGATTGTCGTGCGCGGCAGAATGCGCGGCGACAAGGTCGAACTGAACGTGATCGACACGGGCGTCGGCCTCGGCAAAGGCGACACACATCTGCATGGCGGCGTCGGGCTCGCCAACGTCGCGGCGCGCATCCGGACGCTGCACGGCGAGCGCGGCCGCGTCACCATCGAAACGAACGCGAATGCCGCGCATGGCGTAACCGCGACCCTGCTGATTCCGATCGACTGACATGCCGACCGCCCTCATCGCCGACGACGAACCGAACCTGTCCGCCTCGCTCGCGCAGCGGCTGCGGCAGCTCTGGCCCGAACTGGAGATCGTCTCGATGCCGCGCAACGGCGTTGAGGCGCTGGCCGCGCTGAACGCATCGCCGCGGCCGGACATCGCATTTCTCGACATCCGGATGCCCGGCATCGACGGGTTGAAGCTGGCCGCGCTGGTGCCCGACGTGCATGTCGTGTTCGTCACCGCTTACGACGAATATGCGGTCGATGCGTTCGATCGCGCGGCGGTCGATTACTTGCTGAAGCCGGTGACGGACGAGCGGTTGCTACGCTGTATCGCGAAGCTTCAGCGCGGCGGCCCGGGCGTCGCGCATGCGGATGCGCTCGCGCAGGCGGCGCCTTCGCGAGATGCCACGCCGATCCGCTGGTTGACCGTCGGCGTGAAGGATGCGACGCGGCTCGTGTCGGTCGACGACGTGCTGTATTTCCAGGCGTCGGAGAAGTACACGGAAATCGTCACGGCCGGCGAACGGCTCGTGATTCGCACACCGTTGAAGGAGTTGATGCAGCAGCTCGATCCGGAGCGGTTCGCGCAGGTGCACCGCGGCGTGATCGTTGCGTACGCAGCGATCGAGCGGATCGAGCGTGACTTGCTGGGCAGGTTGCGGATTCGCGTGCACGGGCAGCGGGAGATGCTGCCCGTCAGTCGTGCGTATGCGGGGTTGTTCAGGCAGATGTGATGCTATCTGCTGCCATGCCGCTGACCCGACAGATGCGACATGGCGCGATTCCGTGCGGCTGCGTGTAGCTCAATTGCAGGAGTCGAGTCCGAGCACGCCCGTTCGCAACATTACACGTCCCTTGTCCTTGATGAACGACAGACTGTATGCGCGGATTCGCTGCCCGGAGACGCACTGGGCACGGCTCAGGTCGATCGAATAATTGAACTCGGAAACACACTGCCCGACCGGAAACGTCGACGACGTACGCACCGCATCCGGACTGTGGTCATGCCCGGGATAGTACAGGTATGCCGAGTCATGCGCGGCCTTGAACGACCCGAATACGTCCGGATGCTGGGCGAGGAACGCGGCAACGGCACGCGCCCGCGCTGGACCGCCCGCTGTCGTTGCAAGCGACTGCGACAGCTCGGTGATGTTGGTACCCAGCGAGAACTTCGGCGAGGCATAGGCGGCGAAACCGTCCGGCGACGGAAATGTCGCCCAGAAGTCGCGGTCCATCTGCTTGACCTCGGTTGGCGTCAGGCAGTCTTGTGCGAGCGGCCGGGAAAATGCGGCGGTACTGCCGCCGGCCAGCATCGAAACCAGGACGGCGACACACCACGTCTTAACGATCTGCATTTTTCTTTTTCTGAGCAAAGGTAATGTGAAACTCATTGTTGAGGTCTTTCGGCGTGCTCTTTTCGAGCTCGATGCCCTTGGCCAGGCGATCCTGGGCAAACTTCAGATAACTGGCCGGCACGAAGAAACCCTTCAGTTCTGAGGCCTTCTGCATACCGAAGTTGATCGCGTCACTCTGGTTTCCGCCAAGCAGAATCGGAGCTCCCGCGCTCGTCTGCGCATAAACGAAAGCCGCGTGCCCGCCCTTCGGATGCTTGTATATGGCAACTGCGCCAAACACGGGTTTGTCGATCTTCACGAAATTCTTGCTGTGTCGGAACGATTGCGAATCTGCCGGTGCGGACGTCATCGCATACCCGGCCTGATGCAGGCACCAGTTTACAAATGATGCACACCATGGATTGCTGTTGCCGACCAGCGTCTTGAGATTGACGCCGACTTCCTCATGATAGTTGATCGTCTGCGTAATCACGTCCTCTTTCTGCCCGTGCCACAACTTGGCCTGTGCGATTGCATACGTCATCCACGGCGCTTCGCCTGAATCCGTGTTCATTGTCGCAATCGGATGCCCCTGCCCCTGCTTGCTGCGATCGAGCGTGGCGTCGGGCTTGCTCGGCTTGTTTGCAGTCGCTGGCGCGGACGCCGCGGCATCCGCATCCGAACCCGTAACGGGTGCCGCAGCACCGGCCGGCTCCGCGTGCGCAGCACCAGCTCCGGTACTCGCTGCAGCGGGCGCGCTCGCCTCCGGATGATGCGTCGCGCCAGCCGGTGCCGCCGTCCCCGGAGCAGGTTTCGCGATTTGGCTCAGATCGACCTTCTGACCGCCTTCGTCGCCGGCCGGTTCGCCCGAGCCGCGTTGGCGACCCTCAACGTGCGCCGGCGCGGCGTCCGGCTTCGAATGGCCGGGCGAACGCGGTGCGTGCTCGTCAACCGGCTTCGTCATGTTGATATACAGATAATCACCGGCGAAGATTCGTGTCGAATGCAGGTGATTTTCCTTTTGCAGTTGCTCGACGCTCACCTTGAATTTCGCGGCAATCTTGCCAAGGGTGTCGTGGGACACGATCTTGTAACGGAACCCCGTCGGCTTGTCGCGACGGACGGGATCTTTCGCAAAGTGCGCGCCGGTCGGGGCCGAAACCTCAAGCAGATCGTGGAAGAATACATAGGCCGACGATTTCGCCTGCGTTACGATCGTGCCGATTTCCTTCAGCCCTTCGGATCGCTCGATGAACAGCTTGAACTGCTCACCCGCCGCTTCGAACGGCAAGAGCGGAAGCTGCCCCGTCCGGTCCGTCTTCGTCACCAGGTTCTTGCCTTTGCTCTGCACGACGACTTTCTGGTCGGGAATCGGCTTCGTGCCATCCGAGAGCGTCACCGTTGCCGTGCGGATCCACTGCTCGTGCCGCGACTTCATAAACGCATAGAACCCTTCGTACTTCTCCATCGCCTTCATCATCGAATCGAGCTCGGCATCGCTCATCGAATCGATCCTGCGCGTGCGATCGAATCCGGTTTTATCGCAAATGAACGCGATGTACTTTTCCGTATTGTTCTCTAGCGGCGGCGCATAGACATACATCGCACCGGAGATCGACATCAGATTGTATTTCCGGCGCAGCATCGCCCTCTTTTCCTTCAGGCCGGTCTCGTAATCGGGAAAGATCAGGAACTCGCCGCTCTTTGAGTTACCGACACCGATGTGCGTCTTGATGATCCCGTCGTTCGGGTGCTTCTTGTAATCGCGCGGCGGGCGGATGTTGCCAGGGTTGTTGAATCGCCATGCGATCGCCCCGCCGCTGCGCAGCAAGATATCCCCGTTGTCGGCAACGTACTGGACGGTCAGCGTCGCCTTGTCGTGTGTCGCGGAAATGAATTTCGTCATGTCGGAATGCTCAGGAAACCGAAGTCAATGCAACGCCTTCGCTGTCTCCGACAGCGCTCGCTCGACCGTATAGTTCTGCTTCTCGGAATACTGCCCCTCCGAAACCGGAGCAAAATAATAAGCCCACTCAACTTCGCCGCCGGCAAACAGTCGGTAGGTTCTGGTCTTCACGGCACCGGGCCGGTTATAACCGTGTGTAACATCCTTGTGCGCTGTAACCAAGTAGACGTTCCCGCCTTTCACCGACACCATCGCGTCAGTGATGATGTCGTCACCGCCATTGAATGTGCTGAACGACAGCTGGTAGTCGTTGAGCTTCTTCTTGTCATTGACGATCGGGATCTGATACAGCGTGTGATCGTCGGCCTCCATGTAGAACGTGTAATTCAGGTAGCGCAGCCGAGCATTGTCGGACAACACGCCGGCCGTCAGCATCAGCACGCCGTCCTTCACGTTCCAGCGAACGGCGCCGCTCTCGTACTGTTCGGCATGCGCACTGCGGAGCGGCAGCGCTGCGACAACAAACGTGGCAGCAGCCAGCGTCACGCAGCGCAGGAAACTGAGTGATTTCATGGATTACTCTTCACCTTCGAAAATGCGGGTCATGACGGTCGACGGAATCACTGTCGCGATATGGTCGATATCGACAAACTGCCCGGCACGATCCGCAATGCCGAGATGGAATGGATCGTCGTCTGGGGACATCGGTTCGGATTCCGATTCATCGTGTTCGTCGTGCGACCGCGGTTCGATCGTTACCGGATGCGGCTGCCACGTGTCCGAACCTATCCTCAGCGTCAGCATGTCGGGCTGGTCGAGAATCGCACGCGGTAGCCTGCCGTCTTCGGCAACTTGCCCAGCGTGAAGCACCTTGCCGGCGCTATCGACGATCTGGAACGGCTTGCCGATCCAGCCGAAATTGTCCGCCAGCTGGTCTGCACCAAACGCGGCAAAGCGCAGACTGTGCTTGGCGATCAATTCGCCAGTCGGCAACGGCGGCAGCGGATACGACATGCTGGCCGGCCCGCTGAACAGGTGCTGAGCCCCCTTCACGTCGACCTTTCCCGGTGCGTGAATCTCGATGTTGCCGCCCTGGATGCGGATATACGCGCCGCCCGACGTCAGCACCAGCCCCTTGTCCGCGGCAACCTCGACCGTCGCCGTCGACGAAAGCACCTTGACGTCGCGCTGCGCCGTCAGCTCGATGTTGTCGGAATGCGCCTGGATTTCCACCTTGCCCTTGCCCGAGAACAGCTTCATTCCCGCGTTCTGCACAAACAGGCTCAGCTTGTCGGCCACGCTCGCAATCAGCGATTTGCCGGCCGCGATGTGCGTATTCTGGCCACTGACCAGATTGACGTGCTGGTCGGCCGACAGATGCGTGTTCTGCTGCGTGGACAGGGCGATGCCTGCCGGGCTGCCGAACAGCATGACCGATTCGTTGAACGCATTGGCGTTACCGGTCCCGCCTCCCGCGGTCCGTCCGCCGGCCGTGACGCCGGCGGTGTTTTCCTGCGTCGCATCGACGAATTTCTTCAGTGCGTCGTAGCCTGACTTGAGCGTCTCGGCCCGATGCTGCTCGCTGACGTCCGATAGCGCTTCGACGACGCTTTCCGCATTGACGAGCTGCTGTTGCGTTTCACGGACATCGAGCGGTTGGCTGTTCGCCTGTTTCGGGTGCGTCGTGACGTAAAGCCCCTGCGACGCGCGCACAGCGCCGTGCGAATCGGTCTTCAGGTCAAAGCCGGTACCGAGGTATGACCCGCGCGCGTTGCCGGTGTGATCGATCAGGTATCCGAGATGCAGCAGCGAATTGGCACTGCTGCTGTAGAGGCGCATGCGGTTCTGCCCGGTTGCATCGTCGAGAACCATCTCGTTGTAGCCGGCGCCCGCATACTCTTTCGACCGGTAGCCGGACATGATGCCGTTGCTGTGCCATTGCGGCCTGACGGCGCCGTTATAGACGCGGTGAAGAATCATCGGTCGGTCGCAATCGCCGCCGACATAGCCGACTAGCACTTCTTCGCCGACACGCGGAACATGCACGCTTCCGTAGCCGCTCCCCGTGTCCGACTGCGCGACGCGAACCCAGCAAGAGGCGCGCTCGTCGCCCTGATTCTGCCGATCCCAGACGAACCTGACCTTGACCCGGTTCAGTTCGTCCGTATGCACCTCTTCGCCCTTCGGACCGACGACGATCGCCGTCTCAAGCTCCATCTGCGGCTTCTTGTGCTCGAGCGGGCTACGGTACGGCACGGTGGTCCGCTGCGCCTCGATCTCGACGAGATGGAACCCCGCCGAGCCGTCGGCGTGCGACACCGCGAATGCACCGGTGTCGGCGTACGCAGCTTTCACCTGTGCCAGTCGGTTGCGCAATCCGTGCGGAAATCCGGCTTCGTGGGCCGACACCGGAAGATTGTTTTCGATGTATCGCCAGACCTTGATCGCCGCGAATTCGCGCTCGCCTTCCGGGTCGCGATCGTGCTCGGGATGATTGTCCAGTACGAAACGCTGGCCCGCGTCGACACCGCGCCGCCCGCCGACACCGAAGAAACGTTTTGCGCGCGACTCCCATTCCTCGAGACGAACTTTCGACAGTTGCTCGCCGTGATTCTGGTCCTGATAGGTGTAGGCACCCGTATATTCGTAGACTTCCATCTGCTCCGGAAGGCTCCCCTGATCGCTACGCGTAGGCAACGCCGTCCCGTTGGGGTTGAAGGGCGTCGACGGCGACTTGTAGTCGAACGTACGCGTCGTGTGCATCGCGCTTTGAAGCGTTCGCGAACCGGACCACTGCGTCAATGCATCGGTTTCGCTGCGCGCTCCGGAGCGATAGAACTTCGCGTGGCGCGACGATGCTTCATCGAGCGAATGCACATCATCCGTGATGACGAGCGTATGGGACTTGCCGTCCTTGCCATGCTGCCAGAAGCCAAACAGGCCCTCGTCCTCCATCAGTCGGTGGACGAAATTCCAGTCGGTTTCGCTTTGGCGACAGTACGACCGCGACCGGAGCGGTCGCGACAACGCAAACTGGAAATGACCTTGCGCCTGCGGATGCTGGTTGAACACATCGGTAATGATCTGATCCGCCGGCTGGTCCTGCCAATACCGCATATCGCTGCGGAATTTGAGGAAATGCATCCACGACCCGTACGTCAGTTGATAGGTCGTAAGGCCTCCATCTGCACCAAGACGTCTCGCGGTATGAATGTAGCCGTTGACGGGCAGATAAGATTTATCCGCCTGCTGGACCCACAGCGTCATCGGCTGTGCAATCAGTGTCTTGAGTTCGATATTGCCGGACGCCGAAACCATGTCGAGCGTCACGCTAAAGTCGCGCCCCAGCTCGGAACAGGTCACTGCGCGACGCGGCACGATTGCATTCGGCGGCAGCGACGGAATCTCCGTCTTGAGCAGGCGATCCTGCTGAATCAGGCCACCGCGAATGGCCTGGACCAGTTCGGTCATAGTCATGATTTATCCGTGTCGCTCTTGTTATGTGGGCCGCTCTCCTCTCTCATGGAGTTAACCCCGCTCTCGAATCGCCGGCGATTCTACCGGTTTTCGTCCACCGATTTGTGTCAAAAATGGCAATTTAAATAGCTGCCCCCACAAGCTTACAATTCGCACCTGAAACGAAAGAAATACGAAGGCATATAGAAATATTTTGCGCAGCTTTTACCAACTCGCCGTGCTCCAGACTGCTGATTTGTTGGATAAACCGATGCGCTCACAACCATCTGACAGACACTCTTACGTGGCGCCAAGCGCTTTGCCACCGATTCTGTAAGTCGTCCGAAAACCAGCCTGTCACGCTTGCGGCAGTATGAGCGTCGACCTCACCAGTCTCGCGAAGAAATGCGGTGCGACAATGGGGAGATGTCGAGCGAGGTGCTTGCGTGCTAAGCACGTGACGCGGCTCAGCGTGGGACGCAAGTATGTCAGGTAGCGACGATGAGCGACGGTCGCACCTGAAGGGAAATCGCAGACGGTCAGCGCCTGCGCGTTGCCGCTATGGAAATTTGCCGGCCGTGTTTTGGCCGCCATCGAAACAAGGACCGTACGTAACGACCGGGCCAAACGGCAGTTCACTCGAACGGTAACTCGACGCAGAAAAAACAAAGGGCCGGGAGACAGAATCTCCCGGCCCTTCATTCAATATGGTGCCGGCTGCAGGACTCGAACCCGCCACCTGATGATTACAAATCAACTGCTCTACCAGATGAGCTAAGCCGGCGTAAGCGCGAGATTCTACCTCATTTCACGATCTTGAGGCGAGGTCTGCTGCCGCCTTTCGTGCCATCGCCGTCGGTTTTCGGCGGTTCGTCGGCACCTTCGGACGGTTCCTCGTTCGCGCCGCTGTCGGCGACCGGCGTCAACGTCGTCGAAGGCTCGTCGCGCTGCACGTCTTCCGCTTGCGCAGCGTCATCGTCGAACGCACCCGAATCCGTGCCTTCGCCTGCGACCGCATCGACCTGGAACGCCATGCCCTGCCCGTTCTCGCGCGCGTAGATCGCGAGCACGTTGGCCACCGGAATCTCGATCTTGTGCGCCTTCCCGGAGAACCGGGCCGTGAACTCGATCCACTCGTTGCCCATCTGCAACTGGCTCGTCGCCTCGAAGCTGATGTTGAGCACGATCTCGCCGTCACGCACGAACTGACGCGGCACACGCGTCGAGTTGTCGACCCTCACCGCGATATGCGGCGTGTAACCGTTATCGGTGCACCACTCGTACAACGCGCGCAGCAGATAAGGCTTCGTTGAAATCTCTTGCATCACAATCCTCGAACCCGGAGCAGGCGTGCGGCACGCCGCACCACCCGCTCCGTCATGCCTTCATTGCGACATTAACGACGCATGACCTTTTCGGACGGCGTCAGTGCTTCGATGTAGGCCGGGCGGCTGAAGATCCGTTCGGCGTACTTCATCAGCGGCGCGGCGTTCTTCGACAGCTCGATGCCGTAGTGATCCAGGCGCCACAGCAGCGGAGCGATCGCGACGTCGAGCATCGAGAACTCTTCGCCGAGCATGTACTTGTTCTTCACGAAGATCGGCGCGAGCTGCGTCAGGCGATCGCGGATCGCGAGGCGTGCCTTCTCGTGATTCTTTTCCGCTGCCTTGCCCTTCTCGTTCTCGAGCGTGCTGACGTGGACGAACAGCTCCTTCTCGAAGTTGAGCAGGAACAGGCGCGCACGTGCGCGTTGCACCGGGTCGGCCGGCATCAGCTGCGGATGCGGGAAGCGCTCGTCGATGTACTCGTTGATGATGTTCGATTCGTACAGGATCAGATCGCGCTCGACCAGGATCGGCACCTGACCGTACGGGTTCATCACCGAAATGTCTTCCGGCTTGTTGAACAGGTCGACGTCGCGGATTTCGAAGTCCATGCCCTTCTCGAACAGCACCAGCCGGCAACGCTGGGAGAACGGGCAAGTTGTGCCGGAATACAGAACCATCATATTTGCGTTTCCTCAAAAAAGCCGAGGGCCGGCACGCGGCGGAACCCCTTTCACGGGTTCCTCCTTGCGCCGGCCCCACGCCGGTCAGGCGTGTTTACTTGATATCTTTCCAGTACGCGGCATTGAGCCGCCAGGCCAGGAAAGTCAGGACACCGAGAAAGATCAGCACCCACACGCCGAGGCGTTTGCGGGTCTGCTGGGCCGGCTCGGACATCCATGTCATATAGGCCACCAGGTCGGCAACCGCAGCATCATAGTCGGGCGACGACAACGTGCCCGGCGTGACCTGCTGGAAGCCGACGAGCGTGTGGACCTTCTCGCCCGTCTCCTCGTCCGTCTTGTCTTCGAATTTGGCAATGCGCTGCCCCTGCAGCTGCCACAACACATGGGGCATGCCGACGTTCTCGAACACCGCGTTGTTCCAGCCGGTCGGCCGCGTATCGTCGCGGTAGAAACTCCGCAGGTACGTATACAGCCAGTCGCGGCCGCGCGCGCGCTCTTCCACCGACAGGTCGGGCGGCGTGGTGCCGAGCCAGTTCTTCGCGTCTTCGGGCCGCATCGCGACGGACATCGTGTTCCCGACCTTGTCGGTCGTGAACAGGAGATTCGTTTCGATCTCCTTCTGGGATATGCCCAGATCCGTCAGACGGTTGTAGCGCATCAGGTTCGCGCTGTGGCAGTTCAGGCAATAGTTTACAAACAATTGCGCGCCGTGCTGAAGCGAAACGAGATTTTCCGTGTTATCGGGCGCCCGGTCGAGCGGAAAATTACCTTCCGCCCGCACGGCCGGCGCCGCCAGCAGCGCACAGGCGGTCGCCCCGATCAGCGCGAGTGTCGAAAGCAGTTTCTTCATGTCGTTCTCTCCTCGCTCACATTAATGGGGCTTGAAGCGCACCCGCTCCGGCGGCTGCTTGAACGTGCCAAGCGGCGTCCAGACGGGCATGCCGAGGAAGAACGCGAAGTAGATCAGCGCGCAGGCCTGCGCGATCAGCGTCGCCGCCGGCGATGGCGGCCGCGTGCCGAGGAACGCGAGGGTCAGGAACGCCGCGACGAATATCCCGAGAAACACCTTGTGGAACAGCGGCCGATAGCGGATCGACTTCACCGGGCTGCGGTCGAGCCACGGCAGGAAGAACAGCGTGATCACCGCCGAACCCATCACGACGACACCCCAGAACTTCGACTCCGTCAGGTACATGAACACGACGATCGCCGCGGCCAGCACCGGCAGCCCGGCCTTCCACTTGCCGCGCGCACGGATCAGCGCGAGCACGCCGAGCAGCGCGATCACGATCATCAGCACGATCTTGAACGGGTCGGTGGTCGCGCGCAGCATCGCGTAGAACGCGGTGAAGTACCAGACCGGCGCGATCTCGGGCGGCGTCTGCAGCGGGTTCGCCGGGACGAAGTTGTTCGCCTCGAGGAAGTAGCCGCCCATCTCCGGCGAGAAGAACACGATCAGCGCGAACACCATCAGGAACACGCACACGCCGAGGAAATCGTGCACCGAGTAGTACGGGTGGAACGGGATGCCGTCGAGCGGGATGCCGTTCTCGTCCTTCTTCGCCTTGATCTCGATACCGTCCGGGTTATTTGACCCCACTTCGTGCAGCGCGACGAGGTGCGCGACGACGAGGCCGACCAGCACGAGCGGAATCGCGATCACGTGGAACGCGAAGAAACGGTTCAGCGTGACGTCGGACACGACGTAGTCGCCGCGAATCCACAGCGACAGGTCCGGGCCGACGAACGGAATCGCCGAGAACAGGTTCACGATCACCTGCGCGCCCCAGAACGACATCTGGCCCCACGGCAGCAGGTAGCCGAAGAACGCCTCGGCCATCAGGCACAGGAAGATCGCGCAGCCGAAGATCCACACGAGCTCGCGCGGCTTGCGGTACGACCCGTACAGCAGCCCGCGGAACATGTGGAGATACACGACCACGAAGAACATTGATGCACCGGTCGAGTGCATGTAACGGATCAGCCAGCCCCATGGCACCTCGCGCATGATGTACTCGACCGACGCGAACGCAAGCATCGAGTCGGGCTTGTAGTTCATCGTCAGGAAGATGCCCGTGACGATCTGGTTGACCAGCACCAGCAGCGCGAGGGAGCCGAAGAAGTACCAGAAGTTGAAGTTCTTCGGCGCGTAGTACTCGGATACGTGTTTCTTCCAGGTGGACGTGAGCGGGAAGCGCTGGTCGATCCAGCCGGTGAGACCTGTCGTGGAGACTTCTTTGTTGTCGGCGGCCATCACGCTTCTCCTTTCTCGTCCTTGCCGATCACGAGGGTCGTCGCCGACGTGAACATGTAGGGCGGGATGTCGAGATTCTGAGGCGCCGGCTTGTTCTTGAACACGCGGCCGGCGAGGTCGTAGGTCGAACCGTGACACGGGCACAGGAAACCACCCGGCCAGTCATCCGGCAGGTTCGGCTGCGGACCCGGCGTGAAGCGTTGGCTTGGCGTGCAGCCGAGGTGCGTACATACGGCCATCACGACGAGAATGTTCTTGCGGTCGGCCCGCGAGCGATATTCGTTGGCGCAATACGCGGGCAACGGCATCGAATACGGCGATTTCGAGGTCGGATCGGCCACTTCCTTGTCGGCCTTGACCACGTCGGCCAGCATCGAATCGGTGCGATTCAGGATCCAGACAGGCTTGCCGCGCCACGGCACGGTGACCATTTCGCCAGGCTTCAGGCTGCTGATATCGACCTCGACCGGTGCACCGGCCGCTTTCGCTTTCGCGGACGGCGCCAGCGACGCCGCGAAAGGTATGACGGTGGCTACGCCTCCCACGCCACCTGCTACGGATGTCGCAATCAGCCAGGTACGGCGGCCGCTGTCGACGCGTTTCTCTTCCTTGTCTCGCATCACACGCCCCACTTCTGAGTTGGATTTTCCGTCACGACTTTCCATTCCGCCGCTAGTTTGCTCGAATGGAGTCGCCATTTACAAGGCCCGGAGATGAAAATCCCTTCGAAGTGATTGATAGTTAAGGGTTATCCCCCACTATCGGAGCGATTAAATCATTCCTCTTTTAAGCGTTCGCTACATTGCGAAATTTCGATGCGCCGCCGCAAATCCGCGCGTCAGACCGGATTATGAATATCGATAAAAAGGTGTTCGATATCGAATTCTTCGGACAAGTGGCGTCCAAGTGCCTGGATTCCGTAGCGCTCGGTCGCATGGTGCCCCGCCGCAACGAACGCGACGCCGCTCTCGGCCGCCGTGTGCGTGGTCGACTCGGACACCTCGCCGGTGAGGAACACGTCCGCGCCGGCATCGATCGCCGCGTCGAAATAGCTCTGCGCGGCGCCCGTGCACCACGCGATGCGGCGCAGCTGCATCTCCGGCTCACCGAGTACGAGCGGCGTACGGCCGAGCGTGCGCTCGACCTTCGCGACGAAGTGTTCGAGCGTGACGGGCATCGGCAGCGTCGCCATCCAGCCGAGGTCGCCTTCGCCGAAGCGCTGTTCGCCGATGAGCCCGAGCTTCTCACCGAGCTGCGCGTTGTTGCCGAATTCGGGATGCGCGTCGAGCGGCAGGTGGAACGCGAACAGGTTCAGGTCGTTCGCGAGCAGCAGCTTCAGGCGCTGGTACTTGCGGCCCGTGATCTGCGGCGCCTCGTTGCGCCAGAAATAGCCGTGATGAACGAGCACGGCATCTGCCCCCCATTCGAGCGCGGCTTCGAGGAACGCGACCGACGCCGTCACACCGGTGGCGATCTTCTCGATCTTGCGGCGCCCCTCGACCTGGAGGCCGTTCGGGCAATAGTCCTTGAAGCGCGCGGTTTCAAGGGTATTGTTCAAGTACAATTCAAGTTCGATCCGATCCATATAAACCTCTAATCCATTCAGATGCTTAGACGCTTCTGGCTGTTCTTCGCGCAGGCGGTTACCGTGCTGCTCGCGCTGATGTTCATCGTCGTGACGCTCAAGCCGCAATGGCTGCAACGGCAAGGACAGCTCGGCAAGCAGCTCGCCACGCCGATCGTTGCGCTGCGGGAAGTCGCGCCCGGCATCGGCGGCGCACCGGCGACCACGTCGTACGCCGAAGCCGCGCAGAAGGCGATGCCGGCCGTCGTCAACGTGTTCTCCAGCAAGGACGGCTCGCTGCCGCCCGACCCGCGCGCGAAAGATCCGCTGTTCCGCTACTTCTTCGGCGACCGCAACGCCCGCAAGCAGCAGGACGAACCGGCAGCCAACCTTGGCTCGGGCGTTATCGTGAGCCCTGAAGGTTACATTCTAACGAACCAGCACGTCGTGGACGGCGCCGACCAGATCGAAGTCGCGCTCGCCGACGGCCGCACGGCCACCGCAAAGGTGATCGGCAGCGATCCCGAGACCGACCTGGCCGTGCTGAAGATCAACATGACGAACTTGCCGACGATCACGCTCGGCCGCTCCGACCAGTCGCGGGTCGGCGACGTCGTGCTCGCGATCGGCAACCCGTTCGGCGTCGGCCAGACGGTCACGATGGGGATCATCAGCGCGCTCGGCCGCAATCACCTCGGCATCAACACGTTCGAGAACTTCATCCAGACCGACGCACCGATCAACCCCGGCAACTCGGGCGGCGCACTGGTCGACGTGAACGGCAACCTGCTCGGCATCAACACGGCGATCTACTCGCGCTCGGGCGGCTCGCTCGGCATCGGCTTCGCGATTCCCGTGTCGACCGCGCGCACGGTGCTCGAAAGCATCATCACGACGGGCTCGGTCACGCGCGGCTGGATCGGCGTCGAGCCGCAGGACGTCACGCCGGAGATCGCCGAATCGTTCGGGCTCCAGCAGAAATCGGGCGCGATCGTCGCGGGCGTGCTGCAGGGCGGCCCGGCCGACAAGGCCGGCATCAAGCCGGGCGATATCCTGGTCACGGTCAACGGCGAGGACATCACCGACACGACGAAGCTGCTGAACGTCGTCGCGCAGATCAAGCCGGGCACGTCGACCAAGGTGCACGTCGTGCGCAAGGGCAAGGAGTTCGACTTGAACGTCGTGATCGGCAAGCGCCCGCCGCCGCCGAAGCAGGCGCTCGACGAGCAGGACGGCGATACCGAATGAGGTTCGGCGGGCCGGCGGCGCGACACCACGCGCTGCGCCGCCGGCGGAAACGATAAAGGGCAGCCGGTCGGCTGCCCTTTTGCTTTGCTTCGATCGATCCGTCTTGCCGGGATGGTGGCCTCACCGCACGCGTGCCGGACAGCTGCGCCACCGGGCTGCCCAAGGCCTGGCCGGAAGGTCGGCCCGTCACCCGGCGCGCCGCCGTCAGCTCGCGGCTTCGCCGTTCCCCGCTTCGTTCTCTTCGGCCGGCTTCTTCGGCACGAAGAATCGCGCGGCCAGCAGCCCGATCTCGAACAGCACGATCAGCGGCAGCGCGAGCATCAGTTGCGAGAACACGTCCGGCGGCGTGACGACCGCCGCGACCACGAATGCGCCGACGATCACGTAGGGCCGCATCTCCTTCAGCTTCTTCAGGGACAGCACGCCCATCCGCACGAGCAGCACAACGACGATCGGCACCTCGAACGTCACCCCGAATGCGATGAACATCCCGAGCACGAAGCTCAGGTAGTTGTCGATGTCGGTCGTCATCTCGGCCCCGAGCGGCGCGTTGTAGTGCGCCATCACGCGGAAGATCGTCGGGAACACGAGGAAGTATGCGAATGCCATCCCGCACAGGAACAGCACGTAGCTGCTGCCGACGAGCGGCGTGACGAGCTTCTTCTCGTGCTGGTACAGCCCCGGCGCGACGAACGCCCAGATCTGGTACAGCACGATCGGCAGCGCGATCACGAGCGCGACGAGCATCGTGACCTTCATCGGCACGAAGAACGAGCCGGTGACGTCGGTGACGATCATCTTGCCGTCCTTCGGCAGGTTCTCCATCAGCGGCCGCGCGAGCAGCCGGAAAATGTCGGGCGCCCAGTAGACGAGCCCGAGGAACACGACGATCACGGCCAGGCCCGCGCGAATGATGCGATCGCGAAGCTCGACGAGATGGGAAATGAAGGTTTCTTCCGGGGCGTCGCCCGGGTTCTGCTGGGGGTCGCTCACACCGGCCCTCGGTAGGATTGACGAGCGAGCATGCGCTCGGCTCAGAAGAAGCGCGTCGGCCGGCGCAGGCTGGCCGGCTGGTGGCGCGCGACACGCGCGGCGCCCGACTGCACGTGCGTGCGACGGGTGGTCGCGCGCTTGTACCAGACAGGCGTCGCCGCCTGCTTCACGCGCCAGTTGCGGCGCTTCGGCGCAAGCGCGGCCGAACTGCCGTGCCACGACGGCGCCGCGGGCGCATCGGAACCGTACGAACCGGCATCACCGGAAGCGCCGTCAAGACCGACGACCGCGGAATGCCACGTGTCGTTCAGGTCCTTCTCGTGCTCGCGCAGGTTGTCGTGAATTGTCGTCTCGACGTTGCGTGCGGCCGATTCGAAATCGGTTTTCATCGTCCGCAACGCGTCGAGTTCGATTTCGCGCGAGACCTCGGCCTTCACGTCGTTGATGTACCGCTGCGCACGGCCGAACAGCGCGCCTGCCGTACGCGCAACGCGCGGCAGGCGCTCGGGGCCGAGCACCACGAGCGCGACGACGCCGATCAGCGCCATCTTGGAAAGACCGAGATCCAGCATCGCGAATGCCTGTCAGCGTGCCGGCGTTACGCCTTGTTCGAATCGGAACGCGTCGTTTCCTTCGCGTTGACGTCGACCGAGCCCGTGCGCGGCAGTTGCTGCGCGTCGGCCGGCGTTTCGCCTTCCTTCATGCCGTCCTTGAAACCCTTCACGGCGCTGCCGAGATCGTTACCGATGTTGCGCAGTTTCTTCGTACCGAAAACCAGCGCGACGATCAGCAGCACGATCAGCCAGTGCCAAATGCTCAATCCACCCATGATGAAACCTCTCCTCAACCACGCCGCCGTGCGGCGCAAATCGCCGGCGACGCGCCGGCTTCGACTATCGATGCGGGGAAACGCCCCGCGCCGTCAACCCATCCGCTGCCAGGGGCGCGGACCGGCCAGGATATGCGCGTGCAGGTGGTAGACCTCCTGCCCGCCGCCCGGGCCCGTATTGATCACCGTGCGGAAACCGGTTTCGCCGCCCGAGTACGCGACGCCGAGCTGGTCGGCAAGGCGCGCGACAAGCAGCATCAGCCGGCCGAGCATCGGCGCATCGGCCGCACTCGCCGCCGACAGCGTCGGCAGGTGCTGACGCGGAATCACGAGCACGTGCGTCTCGGCCGCCGGGCGGATGTCGCGGAACGCGACGAATTCATCGTCCTCGTGCACCTTCGTGCTCGGGATCTCGCCTGCCGCGATCTTGCAGAACAGGCAATTCGGATCGTGACTCATGTTGCTCCTGCAAACGCCCGCGCGCGGCCGGTCAGAACCACGCCTGCGGATCGAGCGTCTTGTTGTCGTTCAGGTACAGCCAGCCCTTGATGATACGGTACAGCGTCCAGATCCATGTGACAAACATCACTGCGAATCCGATCACGACGAATGCCAGCGCGAACCCGATCACGTACGCGATCAGCGCGCGCCAGAACGTGCGGATCTGCCACTCGAAGTGATCGGCGTACGGCGTGCCGGCCACGTCGCCGCGCTTCACGTAGTTGATGATGATCGCGATGATGCCCGTGACGCCGCCCGTCAGCCAGTGAAATGCATAAAGGCCGTAGAGCACGTGAGTCAGCGTGCGCAACCCGTTCAGGCGTTCAGCATCCGCTGCCCCCGGCACTGCAGGCGTCGGAAACTGGTTCGGCGTATCGTTCATGATGCTACCCCCGTCAGATGACAATTCTTACAGCTTACCGCACTGCTGCCACCGCGGCGGGACGATGCGCGTCAGCCGCCGTTTTCGTCGCGCTCGCGACGCTTGCGCAGCGCCTTTTCCTCGATGCCCGACAGTCCTTCGCGGCGCTCGAGTTCGGCGATCACGTCGGCCGGGCTCAGGTCGAAATGCGACAGCATCACGAGGCAGTGGAACCACAGGTCGGCCACTTCGCCGACGAGTGCGGTCGGCGCGCCGCCCTGGCGCACGTCCTTCGCGGCCAGCACGACTTCCGTCGCCTCTTCGCCGATCTTCTTCAGCACCGCGTCGTCGCCCTTGTGGAACAGGCGCGATACGTACGATTGATCGGGATCGCCGCCCTTGCGGCTATCGATCACGGCCGCGAGGCGCAGCAGCGTGTCTTCGGTCGATTGCGTCATTTGTAGATGTGTTCGGGATCTTTCAGCACCGGTTCGACGGCGACCCAGTCGCCGCTGTCCACCGTACCTTCGAATTTCTGGAAGAAGCACGAATGCCGGCCGGTGTGGCACGCGATGCCCGACACCTGCTCGACCTTCAGCAGCACGACGTCCTCGTCGCAGTCGAGCCGCACCTCGTGCACGTGCTGCACGTGGCCCGACTCCTCGCCCTTGAACCACAGGCGCTTGCGCGAGCGCGAATAGTAGACCGCGCGCTGCGTCTCGATCGTCTTCGCCAGCGCCTCGCGGTTCATCCACGCGAACATCAGCACGTCGTTCGTCGACGCTTCCTGCGCGATCACCGGCACGAGGCCGTTGTCGTCCCAGCGGACCTTGTCGAGCCACGCGGGCAGGGATTTCGTTTCCGTATTCATCACAGCCTCACCGGGATGCCCTGGTCGGCCATGAAGCGCTTCGCCTCGCCGACCGTATGCTCGCCGTAGTGGAAGATGCTCGCGGCCAGCACCGCGTCGGCGCGGCCGTCCTTGATGCCGTCCGCCAGATGCTGCAGCGAACCGACGCCGCCCGATGCGATCACCGGCACCGGCACCGCGTCCGACACGCCGCGCGTGAGCGCGAGGTCAAAGCCCGACTTCGTGCCGTCGCGGTCCATGCTCGTGAGCAGGATCTCGCCCGCGCCGAACTCGGCCATCTTGCGCGCCCATTCGATCGCATCGAGGCCCGTGTTCTTGCGGCCGCCGTGCGTGAAGACTTCCCAGCGCGGCGTCTCGCCGTCGGCCGACACGCGCTTCGCGTCGATCGCGACCACGATGCATTGCGAGCCGTACTTGTCGGCCGCGTCGCGCACGAGCTGCGGGTTCGCGACCGCCGACGAATTCATGCTGACCTTGTCCGCGCCCGCGTTCAGCAGGCGCCGCACGTCCTCGACGGCACGCACGCCGCCGCCGACGGTCAGCGGAATGAACACCTGCGACGCGACGGCTTCGATGATCGGCAGGATCAGGTCGCGCTGGTCGGACGTCGCGGTGATGTCGAGGAACGTCAGTTCGTCGGCGCCCTGGTCGTCGTAGCGGCGGGCGATTTCGACGGGATCGCCGGCGTCGCGCAGCTCGACGAAGTTGACGCCCTTGACGACACGCCCGGCAGTTACGTCCAGGCAGGGGATGATGCGTTTAGCTAGAGCCATGATGTTGCGCCAAATGCCGCGCTGGGACGGCCGGTTGCGGAAGCCTCGCGCGAGGCTTCCGGTCGGGGCCGCCTGCGGGCAGCCCCGGCGAACGGGACAGGCGCGTTACGCGTTGTCGAGTTCGCCGTTCAGTTCGTCCGCGCGCTTTTGCGCGGCCGCGAAATCGAGATCGCCGGAGTAGATCGCACGGCCGCAGATCACGCCTTCGACGCCGTGCTCTTCCGCTTCGCACAGGTTCTCGATGTCCGTGAGGTTCGACAGGCCGCCGCTGGCGATCACCGGGATGCCGACCGCCTGCGCGAGCTTCACGGTCGCCTCGATGTTGATGCCCTGCAGCATCCCGTCGCGGCCGATATCGGTGTAGACGATCGATTCGACGCCGTAGTCCTCGAACTTCTTCGCGAGATCGATCACTTCGTGGCCGGTCAGCTTGCTCCAGCCGTCGGTCGCGACCTTGCCGTCCTTCGCGTCGAGGCCGACGATGATGCTGCCGGCGAACGCGGTGCACGCGTCCTGCAGGAAGCCCGGGTTCTTCACGGCGGCGGTGCCGATGATCACGTAGGACAGGCCGGCGTCGAGATACTTCTCGATCGTCTCGAGGCTGCGGATGCCGCCGCCGAGCTGGACAGGGATTTCATCGCCGACTTCGTCGAGGATCGCTTCGATCGCCTCGAGATTCTTCGGCTTGCCGGCGAATGCGCCGTTCAGGTCGACGAGATGGAGCCGCCGGGCGCCGAGATCGACCCACTTGCGGGCCATCGCCGCCGGGTCCTCGGAAAAAATCGTGGCCTGGTCCATATCGCCCTGTTTGAGGCGCACACACTGACCGTCTTTGAGGTCGATGGCCGGAATCAGCAACATAGCAATCGGGTGTCGTCGTGGAAAAAGAAAAGAATCCGGCGCGTACCGGCCAATCCGGTACCGCGCCGTCTCGCTAGTTTAGTACAACTCTTTCGGCGCTTTCGCTTGCAAGCCCCGTAAGACGGGCCTCTCCGGCCCACCGACTGTGGCTCGCACGCGACGTTCACGGTTTCCAGTGTACGAAGTTGCGATACAGACGCAACCCGACTTCCGCGCTTTTCTCGGGGTGGAATTGGGTCGCGAAGAGATTATCCCGCGCGACCGCGGACGTAAACGGCGCGCCGTATGCCGTTTCGCCAACCGTATGCGCCGGGTTGTCCGGCGTCACGTAATAGCTGTGCACGAAGTAGAAATACGCGTCGTCGGGCACGCCGTCCCACAGCGGGTGCGGCTGCGACTGGCGCACGCGGTTCCAGCCCATCTGCGGCACCTTGAAGCGCGAGCCGTCGTCCTGCACGCGGCCGCCGAGCTCGAAACGCACGACCTTGCCCGGCAACAGGCCGAGGCCCTTCGTGTCGCCTTCCGCGCTCCAGTCGAACAGCATCTGCTCGCCGACGCATACGCCGAGCAGCGGCTTCGTGCGCGACGCCTCGATCACGGCCTCCTGCAGGCCCGATTCGCCGAGGCAGCGCATGCAGTCGGGCATCGCGCCCTGGCCGGGCAGCACGACGCGGTCGGCCGCGCGAATCGCGGCCGGCGTGTCGACGATCGCCACGTCGGCGGCCGGTTCGGCCTTCTTGAGCGCCTGCGCGACCGAGCGCAGGTTGCCCATCCCATAATCCACAATCGCAATCGAAGTTTTCATCTCAGTGCAGGCAGTAGCGCCCTCAGTCCATTGACGATGAATTCCACCGCCAGCGCCGACAGCATCAGACCCATCAGCCGCGTGGCGATGTTGATGCCCGTGCGGCCGATCCAGTTCGCGATCGGCTCGGCGAGCCGCATCGCGACGAAACACAGAAAAGCCAGGGCCGCGCCGATCGCGACCAGCCCGACCCGTTCATACCAGTGATGCGCGTTCGCCGCGTAGATGATCACCGTGCTGATCGAGCCGGGGCCCGTGAGCAGCGGAATCGCCAGCGGCACGACCGCGATGTTGTCCTTCAGCTCGGCCTCGTGGCGCTCCTCCGGCGTCGATCGCGTGTTGCCGATCTGCGCGTTCAGCATGTTGATCGCCATCAGCAGCATGATGATCCCGCCGCCCACTTCGAGCGACCCAACCGAAATGCCGAAGAAGTTGATGATCTGCTGCCCGAGCAGCGCGGTCACCGTCATCACGCAGAACACCGACACCGATGCGATCCGGATCGTGCGACGCCGCTCGTCGTCCGTCTGCTGCGCCGTCAGGCTCAGGAAGAACGGCACCGCGCCGACCGGATTGATCAGCGCCAGCAGCGAAATGAACGATTTGAGCAGATCCATCGCAAGCCGGCGCCGCGCGCCGAAGCCGTGAGGTTTGTCCTTGGCGTCCGTCCATCCGGACGATCAGAGGCTGCCTTTCGTCGACGGAATCTGCCCCGCCGCCCGCTCGTCGAGCTCCACGGCCGCGCGCAGCGCACGGCCGAAGGCCTTGAACACGGTTTCGAGCTGATGGTGCGCGTTGATCCCGCGCAGGTTGTCGATGTGCAGCGTGACGCCCGCGTGGTTCACGAAACCGCGGAAGAACTCGATCGACAGGTCGACGTCGAACGTGCCGATCCGCGCACGCGTGAACGGCACGTGGAATTCGAGGCCCGGCCGGCCCGAGAAATCGATCACGACGCGCGACAGCGCCTCGTCGAGCGGCACGTACGAATGGCCGTAGCGGCGGATGCCCTTGCGGTCGCCGATCGCCTTCGCGACGGCTTGACCGAGCGTGATGCCGACATCCTCGACCGTGTGGTGGTCGTCGATATGCGTGTCGCCGTGCGCTTCGACCTCGAGATCGAACAGACCGTGCCGCGCGATCTGGTCGAGCATATGGTCGAGAAACGGCACGCCGGTGGCCAGCTTCTGCTGGCCGGTGCCGTCGAGATCGAGCTTCACACGGATCTGCGTTTCGCTGGTATTGCGAACGACTTCCGCCACACGCATGGCAATTCCTTGATTGAGTCTGTAGTAAATGGGGATTGATCGTCGCGCGCCGCCGCGCCCTGGGCTCAACCGGGCAGCGCGAGTTTCAAGGCGGCCAGCAGGCGGGCGTTTTCGTCGGGAGAACCGACGGTCAGCCGCACGCATTCGGCCAGTAATGGATGCATTTTACTCACGTTTTTGACCAGCACCCGCTCGGTGAGCAGCGCATCGAACACGGCAGCCGCGTCCGGCACGCGCACCAGCAGGAAATTGCCGGCGCTCGGGAACACCGTCGCGCCCGGCAGCGCGGCCACGGCCTGCGCGAGGCGCGCGCGTTCCGCGCGCAGTTCGGCCGCCTGCCCATCGAGCACGTCGAGGTGGTCGAGCAGGAAATCGGCGGTCGCCTGGGTCAGCACGTTGATGTTGTACGGCGGGCGCACCTTGTCGAATTCGGTCAGCCACGCGTGCCGTCCGACGAGATAGCCGAGGCGGATGCCGGCAAGGCCGAGCTTCGACACCGTACGCATCACGACGACGTTGTCGAACTCGGCGGCGCGCGGCAGCCACGAACGCTCGGCGAACGGCTGGTACGCCTCGTCGATCACGATCAGGCTGTGCCGCGCGGCGGCAATGATCCGTTCGACGTCGGCATCGTCGTACAGCGTGCCGGTCGGGTTGTTCGGGTACGCGAGATAGACGATCGCGGGCCGGTGCTCGGCGATCGCCGCGAGCATCGCGTCGACGTCGAGCGTCAGGTCGGCCCGCAGCGGCACGCCGACGAATTCGAGCTGCGCGAGCTTCGCCGACAGCTCGTACATCACGAAGCCCGGCACCGGCGCGAGCACCTTCGCGCCCGGCTGCGCGCACGCGACCGAGATCATGCTGATGATTTCGTCGGAGCCGTTGCCGAGCAGCACGTCGCAACCGGCCGGCACGCCCATCGCGTGGCGCAGCTTGTCGAGCAGCGTGGCCGGGCGCGGCGCCGGATAGCGGTTCAGCGCGACCTGCGCGAGACGCTCGCCCAGCGCCGCGGCGAGCGGTTCGGGCAGCGGGTACGGATTCTCCATCGCGTCGAGCTTCACGAACCCGCTCGCGTCGGGCACCGGATAGCTCGTCATCGCGAGCACGTCGCGGCGGATGATGTCTTGTGGCGTCGTCATGGTCTCAAGCCGGCGTGCGTCGCGCCGGCATCAAAATAGGTCGGCAAGGCGGCGGCTGCCGCCCTGCACTCGTCTCCAGCCCCGGTTCGCGGTATTGGACGGCGCGGCGCATCCGCGCCCGCCCGGCCCCGCGCAGTGCATGGTCAGCCCTTCATCCGGAACTCGGCGCTCTTCGCATGCGCCTGCAGCCCTTCGCCGTATGCGAGCTCGGACGCGATCTCGCCGAGCGTCTGTGCACCTTCCGCGCTGACTTCGATCAGGCTCGAACGCTTGATGAAGTCGTACACGCCGAGCGGCGACGAGAAGCGCGCGGTGCGCGACGTCGGCAGCACGTGGTTCGGGCCCGCGCAGTAGTCGCCGAGGCTTTCGCTCGTGTAGCGACCGAGGAAGATCGCGCCTGCGTGGCGGATCTGCTGGCCCCATTGCTGGGGTTCCAGCGCCGAGATTTCGAGGTGCTCGGGCGCGATGTCGTTCGCGATCCGGCACGCTTCGGCCATGTCGCGCACCTTGATCAGCGCGCCACGCCCTTCGAGCGATGCGCGGATCACATCCTGGCGCGGCATCGACGGCAGCAGCTCGGCGATTGCCTTCTCGACGCGGTCGAGGAACGCGCCGTCCGGGCACAGCAGGATCGACTGCGCGAGCTCGTCGTGCTCGGCCTGCGAGAACAGGTCCATCGCGACCCAGTTCGGATCGGTCGTGCCGTCGCACAGTACGAGGATTTCCGACGGGCCCGCGATCATGTCGATGCCGACCGTGCCGAACACGCGGCGTTTCGCCGATGCGACGTACGCATTGCCCGGGCCGCAGATCTTGTCGACGGCCGGCACCGTCGCGGTGCCGTACGCGAGCGCGCCGACCGCCTGCGCGCCGCCGATCGTGAACACGCGATCGACGCCGCCGAGCAGGGCCGCAGCCAGCACGAGGTCGTTCTTCACGCCGTCCGGCGTCGGCACGACCATCACGATCTCGCCGACCCCCGCGACCCGCGCGGGAATCGCGTTCATCAGCACCGACGACGGATACGCGGCCTTGCCGCCCGGCACGTACAGGCCGACGCGGTCGAGCGGCGTGATCTTCTGGCCGAGCACCGTGCCGTCCGCCTCCGTGTACTGCCAGCTATGCGTGCCGCACTCGATCTTCTGCTTCTCGTGGTACGCGCGGACCCGCGCCGCGGCCGCTTCCAGCGCCGCGCGCGCCTTCGGCGCGAGACCGTCGAGCGCCGTCTGCAGCGCGTCCTGCGGCAGTTCGAGCGCGGCGACGCTGTCCGCGCTCAGCCGGTCGAAGCGGTTGGTGTACTCGAGCACCGCGGCGTCGCCGCGCGACTTCACGTCGGCGAGGATCTGCGCGACCGATTGCTCGATCGCTGCGTCTTCGCTCGCCTCGAACGCGAGCAGCGCGCGCAGCGCGGCGCCGAAGCCTTCGTTCGTCGAATCGAGCTTGCGGATGGTGATGGACATGGGAGTTCCGTTACGGTGATGCGCTCAACCGCCATTCTGCGACGCGCGTTCGAACGCGTCGAGGATCGGCTTGAGCGCCGCGCGCTTCAACTTCAGCGCGGCCTGGTTCACGACGAGGCGCGACGAGATCGCCATGATCTCCTCGACCTCGACCAGATTGTTCGCCTTCAGCGTGCCGCCCGAGCTGACGAGGTCGACGATCGCGTCGGCCAGCCCGACCAGCGGCGCGAGCTCCATCGAACCGTACAGCTTGATCAGATCGACGTGCACGCCCTTCGCGGCAAAGTGTTCGCGTGCCGTTTCGACGTACTTCGTCGCGACGCGCAGCCGCGCGCCCTGGCGCACGGCGCTCGCATAGTCGAAACCGGCCGATACGGCCACCGACATCCGGCAGCGCGCAATGTTCAGATCGATCGGCTGGTACAGGCCCGAGCCGCCGTGCTCGACCAGCACGTCCTTGCCGGCCACGCCGAAATCGGCCGCGCCGTATTCGACGTAGGTCGGCACGTCGCTCGCGCGCACGATGATCACGCGCAGGTCGGGATTCGTCGTCGGCAGGATCAGCTTGCGCGATGTTTCCGGATCCTCGGTGACCTGCACACCGGCCGCGGCCAGCAACGGCAGGGTTTCCTCGAAAATCCGGCCCTTCGACAGGGCGAGGGTCAGCGGCGCGGTCATGCTTGGCTCCCGGAAAGGCGGCGCACGTTCGCGCCGACGGCGGTCAGTTTGGCTTCCATGCGGTCGTAGCCGCGGTCCAGGTGATAGATGCGGTCGACGAGCGTTTCGCCGTCGGCGCGCAGCCCGGCGATCACGAGGCTCGCGGACGCACGCAGGTCGGTCGCCATCACGTTCGCGCCCGACAGCTTCTCGACGCCCGTCACGAGCGCGGTATTGCCGTCGATCGTGATGTTCGCGCCGAGCCGGTTCAGCTCCTGCACGTGCATGAAGCGGTTCTCGAAAATGGTTTCGACGACCTGCGCGGTGCCCGTCGCGACCGTATTGAGGGCCATGAACTGCGCCTGCATGTCGGTCGGGAACGCCGGGTATTCCGACGTGCGGATCGTCACCGCGGACGGCCGGCGGTCCATCTTCACGCGCAGCCAGCTGTCGCCTTCCTCGATCGACACGCCGGCTTCGCGCAGCTTGTCGATCACCGCGTCGAGGATGTGCGGGCGCACGCCCGTCAGCATCACGTCGCCGCCGGCTGCCGCGACCGCGCACAGGAACGTGCCGGCCTCGATGCGGTCGGGGATCACCGAATGGCGCGCGCCGTGCAGCCGCTCGACGCCCTGGATCACGAGGCGATCGGTGCCGATACCGTCGATTTTCGCGCCCATCGCGACCAGCAGGTGCGCGAGATCGCTCACTTCCGGTTCACGCGCGGCGTTTTCGATCACCGTCTCGCCGTCCGCCAGCGTCGCGGCCATCAGCAGGTTTTCCGTGCCCGTCACCGTAATCATGTCGGTCACGATGCGCGCGCCCTTCAGGCGCTTCGCGCGCGCTTCGATGAAGCCGTGCTCGATGCTGATCTCGGCGCCCATCGCCTGCAGGCCCTTGATGTGCTGGTCGACCGGACGCGCGCCGATCGCGCAGCCGCCCGGCAGCGACACCTTCGCCTCGCCGAAGCGCGCGAGCAGCGGCCCGAGCACGAGGATCGACGCACGCATCGTCTTCACGAGCTCGTACGGCGCGACGAGGTTGTCGACGCGCGACGCGTCGAGCTGCACGCGGCAGCCGTCGGTCTCGCTCTTCACGCCCATCTGGTTCAGCACCTTCAGCGTGGTGCGCACGTCCTTCAGGTTCGGCACGTTGTCGAGGTCGACCGGGTCGGCGGTGAGCAGCCCCGCGCACAGGATCGGCAGTGCGGCGTTCTTCGCGCCCGACACGACGATCTCGCCGGACAGGCGCTTGCCGCCTTCGATCACGAGCTTGTCCATCCCCTGTCCCTGCGATTCCCCGTTGGCGGCCGGGTGTGCCGTGGCGACGCTCTTGACGGCGTCGCGCTCGTTGACGGTGACTTGCACTCAGTGATTTCCGGTTATGCGTTCTGCCATTCGGCGGGCGTCAGCGTCTTCATGCTGAGCGCGTGAATTTCCTGCTTCATGCGATCGCCGAGCGCCGCATAGACGAGCTGGTGCCGCTGGATCGGCCGCTTGCCTTCGAAGGCCGCCGACACGATCGTCGCGAAGAAATGCTGGCCGTCGCCTTCGACTTCCAGATGCGTGCAGGCGAGACCGCCGGCGATGTATTGCTTGACCTGTTCGGGAGTCGGCAACATGGTGTAAGGCTCCTGTCGGCGCGCACCGCCCCTGGGGCGGCCGCAGCCTGTCGATATCAATGACGCAGTTTGTAGCCGGTCGCGAGCAGCCGCATCGCGATCAGCGCGAGCAGCACGAAGAAACCGGTGACGATCGCGAGGCTCGCGAGCGGGTTGATGTCGGACGCGCCGAAGAACCCGAAACGGAAGCCGTCGATCATGTAGAAAAACGGATTGAGACGCGAGATCTCGCGCCACACGGGCGGCAGCGAGTGCGTCGAATAGAACACGCCGGACAGGAACGTCAGCGGCATGATCAGGAAGTTCTGGAACGCGGCGAGCTGGTCGAACTTCTCGGCCCAGATCCCGGCGATCAGGCCGAGCGTACCGAGGATCGCCGAGCCGAGCAGCGCGAACGCAATGATGAACAGCGGCGCCGCGAAATGCATCGGGATAAACCAGATCGTCACGACGAACACGCCGGTGCCGACCGCGAGCCCGCGCACGACCGATGCGAATACGTACGCGCCGAAGATGTCGCGGTACGACAGCGGCGGCAGCAGCATGAACACGAGGTTGCCGGTGATCTTCGACTGGATCAGCGACGACGAGCTGTTCGCGAACGCGTTCTGCAGCACGCTCATCATCACGAGGCCCGGCACGAGAAAGCTCACGTACTCGACGCCCGGATACACCTCGACGCGGCCCGACAGCGCGTGGCCGAAGATCGTCAGGTAAAGCAGCGCCGTGACGATCGGTGCGAGCACCGTCTGGAACGACACCTTCCAGAAACGCAGCAGTTCCTTGTAGAACAGTGTTTGAAAACCGCTCATGCCAGTCCCTCGATCACCTCGGCTCCGTTCATCACCTGGACGAACACATCCTCGAGGTCGGCCTTGCGGACCTCGATCTCGTCGAACGTGCAGCCCGCCGCACGGCATTGCGCGAGGATGCGTTCGACATCGTCGTAGCTCGCGAGGCGCAGCAGGTGCTCGCCCGGCGCACGCGCGGCCGGGTCGGACTCCAGCCCGCGCAGCTCGGCCGGCAGCGCGCCCGTCGCGAAGCGCAGGTACAGCTGCAGCCCCGCGAAGCGGCGCAGCAGGGCGTCGGTGCGCTCGAGCGCGACCACTTCGCCGCGGCGCAGCATCGCAATGCGGTCGCACAGCGACTCGGCTTCCTCGAGGTAATGGGTGGTCAGCACGATCGTGTGGCCTTCGCGGTTCAGGCGCGAGATGAATTTCCACAGCGTCTGGCGCAATTCGACGTCGACGCCGGCGGTCGGCTCGTCGAGCACGATCACGGGCGGCCGGTGCACGAGCGCCTGCGCGACGAGCACGCGGCGCTTCATCCCGCCCGACAGCGCGCGCATGTTCGCGTCGGCCTTCTCGGTGAGATCGAGATTGGCCATCACTTCGTCGATCCAGTCGTCGTTGCGGCGCAGCCCGAAATAGCCGGACTGGATCCGCAGCGTCTCGCGCACGGTGAAGAACGGGTCAAAGACGAGTTCCTGCGGCACGACGCCGAGCGCACGGCGCGCACCACGGAAGTCCTTGACGACGTCGTGGCCGCGCACCGAGATACTGCCTTCGTCGGCCCGGGCGAGCCCGGCGAGGATACTGATGAGCGTGGTCTTGCCTGCGCCGTTGGGGCCGAGCAGACCAAAAAACTCGCCTTCCTCGACCGACAGGCTGACGCCCTTGAGCGCCTGAAGCGACTTGTAGCGCTTCTTGACGTGACGGATTTCTATGGCTGACATGACTGTGCGCGACGCCAGGGCCGCGACGCCTATTCTGTGCTTGCTGCGAATGAAAATGGGGGCCGGACGCCGATTGGCTGCCCCGCAAAACGCTTGATTATAGGGCAAACCGGCAGGTGGAGCCGGCGCCGGAGGCGCGCGGCCTGAAGCTTGCGCGCGCCGGCTGGCGCGGCAGGCTCCGGTCGGAGAGCGTCAATGTCGCCCGGTGCCGTCGATGAGCGCGTCGACGCCGTAGGCGCGCGCGAGGCTGGCGAGCTTCGGAGGGAGATTGAGGATGTCGAGGGTCGCGCCGCGCGACTTGGCGGCACGTTGCCATGCGAGCAGCACGGCGAGCGCGGACGAGTCGAACTGCGTCAGCGCCGCGCAATCGACGGCGGTGGCGCCGGCGCCGATGCGCGCAAGACCGTCCGCGAGCGCGGACTTCGCGCTCGCGACGGTCAGCGAGGAACCGGCTTCGAAGCCGCTCACGACGCTTGCTTGCCGGCGGCAAGCTGCTGGTTGCGCTGCGTCAGGAACTGGATCAGGCCGTCGACGCCGCTTTGCTGGATCTTCTCGTTGAACTGCTGCTGGTACGTCTGGATCAGCCACGCGCCGAGCACGTTCAGGTCATACACCTTCCAGCCGTTCGCCGTCTTGTACAGGCGGTAATCGATCTGGACCGGCTGGCCGTTGTTCATCGCGACCGTCTTGACCACGACATCGGTATCGGCCGGATCGGCGCGGAACGGCGGGTACTGGATCTGCTGGTCCGGCTTCAGCTGCGCCAGCGCGCCCGAGTACGTGCGGATCAGCAGCAGCTTGAACTGCTCCTGAACCTGCTGCTGCTGCTCGGCCGTCGCCGTGCGCCAGTTGCGGCCCATCGCGAGCTGCGTGGTGCGGCGGAAATCGGTGTACGGCAGGATGTCCTTGTTGACGATCGTGATGATGCGGTTGGTATCACCTTGCTTGATCGTCTGCTGCTTGACTTCGTCGAGCACCTGCTGCGTTGCAGTCTTGATCAGCGCCTGCGGGTTCGACTGGTCGACTTGCGCGTGAGCTGCGCTGCCGAACGAGAACAGCGCCGCGAAAACAGGGATCAGGAACAGTTTTTTCATCATAGTGACCTGCATGAATGAGTCGATGCAAAGGTTGGAGCAGGTAGCTTACGCGCAAGTTCGCATACGCTACCGACTGAATCGTTTCCGGCTGTAACGAATGTAAATCCGTCAGTGCAGCCGGATGCTCGGGAAGCGGAACCCGCCCGGCGACGGCGGCGCCACCTGCATGGCCGGCACGTTCGTTTCGCTGGCCGGATTCGGCGATTCGACCGTGCCCGAGGCCGGTGCCGCAACCGCCGCGCCCGATGCGCCTGCCGGCGCCGGCGCGGGCGCCGTGGCCCCGCCCACCGCTGCGGCACCCGCCGCACCGGCCGCGCCGGCTGCCGCCGGTGCCGCGCCGTCTTCCGGCAGGTCGTACTTCGGCAGCGCGTCGTTGCTCGACGTCGCGGCCGCTTCGCCGCGCGCGTTGCTGATCAGCATCTGGCGGCGCTGCAGGTACGCGTTGCGCACGAACGAATATTTGTCGAGCGCCGCGGCATCGAGCACGTCGCCGGCGCCGAGCAGGTTCGAACGCGTGTTGACGAGGTTGACGCCGAACAGGCCCCAGCTCAGGCCATCCGGCTTCACGTAGGTCAGCGGGTTGCCGACGTAGTCGACGCCGAGGCCGGCCGTGTCGCGCAGCGTGCTCGGGCCGAGCAGCGGCAGCACGAGATACGGGCCCGACGGCATGCCGTAGCGGCCCATCGTGATCCCGAAGTCGGCCGTGTGCTTCGGCAGCTTCGCGATCGTCGCGACGTCGAACAGGCCGCCGACGCCGAACACCGTGTTGATCACGACACGCATGATGTCGCCGACACCGTCCGCGATCCGCAGCTGCACGATGTTGTTCGCCGCGATGTAGACGTCGCCGATGTTCGAGAAGAAGTTCGTCACGCTGTCGCGCACCGGCTGCGGCACCACGTACTGGTAGCCCTTCGCGACCGGCTTCAGCGCGTACGTGTCGACCGTGTCGTTGAACTTGTACATCGTCCGGTTGAAGCCTTCGAGCGGATCGCCCTTGGTCGGCGTCTGCACGGTCGCGCAGCCGCTCAACGCGGCGACTGCCGCCAGCGCCAGCGCGGCGTGCCTGATGCGGATCGTGTGCATGGTCATTACCCTCTTGTTTTCTCTCGTGTGGTTATTGGGCTGCCGAGCCGGACACCGCCGACGCCGGCACCGCCACCGGTGCAGGCGCGGCCGGCGCAGCGGCCGATGCGCCGGATGCCGGCTTCGCACCGCCCGCATCGGCGGCCTTGCTGTACAGGAACTGGCCGATCAGGTTCTCGAGCACGATCGCCGACTGCGTCATCGTGATCGTATCGCCGGCCTTCAGCATTTCGGTATCGCCGCCCGGCTCGAGGCCGATATATTGCTCGCCGAGCAGGCCCGACGTCAGGATCTTCGCCGACGAATCCTTCGGGAACGGGTACTGGCCGTCGACGTCGATCGTGACCAGCGCCTGGTACGTGTTCGTGTCGAACCCGATCGACTTCACGCGGCCGACCACGACGCCCGCGCTCTTCACGGCCGCGCGCGGCTTCAACCCGCCGATATTGTCGAATTTCATCCTCACTGCGTAGGTCGGCTGAAACGACAGCGAGCTCATGTTACCGACCTTGAGCGCCAGGAACAGCACCGCAAGGAAGCCCACCACCACGAACAGGCCGACCCAGAAGTCGAGAGCAGTCTTTTTCATCGTCATCCCAAAATTTGGCTTGGCTGAGGCTTAGCTGAACATCAGCGCGGTCAGCAGGAAATCGAGGCCGAGTACGGCGAGCGACGCGAACACGACCGTCTTGGTGGTCGCGCGCGACACGCCTTCGGGCGTGGGCTTCGCTTCATACCCTTGAAACAGTGCAATGAAAGTCACGGCGAACCCGAACACAATGCTCTTGATCACGCCGTTGCCGACGTCGGCCCAGACCTGGACCCCGCCCTGCATCTGCGACCAGAACGCGCCCGGATCGACACCGATCAGCACGACGCCGACGAAGTAGCCGCCGAGCACGCCGACCGCGTTGAAGATCGCGGCGAGCAGCGGCATCGCGATGATGCCGGCCCAAAGGCGCGGCGCGATCACCGTCTTGATCGGGTCGACCGCCATCATTTCGAGCGCGGTGAGCTGTTCGCCGGCTTTCATCAGGCCGATCTCGGCCGTGAGCGACGTGCCCGCGCGCCCCGCGAACAGCAGCGCGGTGACGACCGGCCCGAGCTCGCGCACAAGCGACAGCGCGACCAGCAGGCCGAGCGCCTGCTCGGAACCGTAGCGGTTCAGCGTGTAATACCCCTGCAGGCCGAGCACGAAGCCGACGAACAGCCCCGACACGGCAATGATCACGAACGAATAGTTGCCGAGGAAGTGGATCTGCTTCGTGACCAGCCGCGGCCGGCGCAGCAACGGGAAGAATTCCAGCACGAGGCGCACGAACAGCCGCGTGCCGTAGCCCGCGCGCTCGAGGCCGCCGATGACGTAACGTCCGATCGCGCTGATCATGCGCGCCCTCCACCGAGCCCGAAATCCGCTGCGAGCGGCGGGCTCGTGTAATGAAATTTGAACGGGCCGTCCGGCGCACCGTCGATGAACTGCCGCACGCTCGGATCAGTCGACGCGCGCAGCTCGTCGGGCGTGCCCTGGGCAAGCACGCCGCCGTTGGCCAGGAAATACACGTAGTCGGCGATCGCGAACGATTCCGGCACGTCGTGCGTGACGAGGATCGACGTCGCGCCGAGCGCCTGGTTCAGCGTGCGGATCAGGTTCGCGGTGATGCCGAGCGAGATCGGGTCGAGGCCCGCGAACGGCTCGTCGTACATGATGAGCTGCGGATCGAGCGCGATCGCGCGCGCCAGCGCGATGCGGCGCGCCATCCCGCCCGACACCTCGGACGGCATCAGGTCGCGCGCGCCGCGCAGGCCGACCGCGTTGAGCTTCATCAGCACGAGGTCGCGGATCAGGTCTTCGGGCAGGTCGGTATGCTCGCGCAGCGCGAACGCGACGTTCTCGAACACCGACATGTCGGTAAACAACGCGCCGAACTGGAACAGCATGCCCATCTTGCGGCGCAGCGCGTACAGGCCGTCGCGCGTTTGCGCGCCGACGTCGGCGCCGTCGAACAGCACCTGGCCGCGGCGCGCACGCACGAGGCCGCCGACCAGGCGCAGCACGGTGGTCTTGCCGCAACCCGAGCCGCCCATGACCGCGACGACCTGCCCGCGCCCGAAGCGCAGGTTCAGGTTGGACAGGACGAGGCGGTCGCCGTAGCCGAAGTCGACGTCGCGAAGTTCCAGCAGGGTCTCGGTAGGAGTGGGGCTCACGGAGCTGACAGTCCTTTTACGCAGAACGCCGAATTATAGGGCCTGCATTGGAATGATGTCGTGACGCCGTTCCGGGCCCTGCGGTCAATGATTGTCAAATTGTCCGGGAAAGCACTGCTGCAGCGCAATAAGCGCCGTCCGATAATCGGCTGCGCCCGTCACCGCGCTGACCACCGCGACGCTGCCGACGCCCGTCGCCAGCACGGCCGGCAGCGTGTCGAGCCCCACTCCGCCGATCGCGACGAGCGGCGCCCGCGCGCTGGCGAAGCGCGCGTAGCGGGCGATCCGCGCGAGGCCCTGCGGCGGCGCGGCGACGGCCTTGGTGGCGGTCGCGTAGACGGGACCGAGCGCGAGGTAGCTCGGACGCTCGTGCAGCGCCCGCAACATCTCGTAATAACCATGGCTCGAAAGTCCGAGCCGCAGGCCCGCGCGCGCGATCGCGGCCAGATCGGCCGTTTCGAGGTCTTCCTGCCCCAGATGAACGCCGTACGCGCCCTCTTCTGCAGCGATCTGCCAGTGATCGTTGATGAACACACGCGCATCGGGATAGCGGCGCCCCGCCGCGACCGCGCGCGCGATTTCGCGCCGCAGCGTGTCAGGCGTCGCGCCTTTCACGCGCAGCTGCACGGTCCGCGCGCCGCCGTCGAGCACGCGCTCGACCCATTCGGCGCTAGGCACGACCGGATAAAGGCCGAGCTGCGCGGGGCACGGCGCGAATGCCGGCTCCGGCGCAGGCGGCAGCCCGGCGACCCGCGGGAACCGCGCGGCATCGACCGGCCACGCATCGGCGGCGCGCGTCTCGTCGCCGTCGCGCCACGCCAGCGCGAGCACCAGCGCGTCGACCGGCGCGAAGCCGCAATCGAGGAATGCGGCGAGGGCCGCGATCCAGTCGTCCGCGAGCGGATGCGCGGCTTCGAGCGCGTAGCGCGCGCCTGCCGCATGCAGCACCGCACCCTGCTCGTCGAATTCGATCGCAACCGCGTCCGGCGAGGCCGGCCGCGACGCGGCCGACGCGCGCGCCCGCACGGTGCGGTCGCCGGCCGACACGATCAAGACGTCGCCGTCCGACGGCACCTCGGGTGCCGCCACGCAGAGCCGCCACGGCGCCGCGCCGTCCGGCCAGTCGCCAAGGCGGGCGCGGATCCGTTCGGCCGCTTCGGCCAGCTCGTCGGCCGGCGGCCAGAATGCATCGGCGAAGCGCGCGCTCATGCGCCGCCCCCGTCCTGGTGCCAGAACGGCATCCCGACCACCGGCGTGCTCGCATGCGCAGTTTCGCGCGCGTCCATCGGCCCGGCCAGATACGCGGCACGGCCGGCTTCGACGCCCTGTGCGAACGCGCGCGCCATGATTTCCGGGTGCGTGGCCTGCGACACGGCCGTGTTCAGCAGCACGCCGTCGAAGCCCCACTCCATCACCTGGCACGCGTGCGACGGCACGCCGAGCCCTGCGTCGACGATCAGCGGCACGTCGGGCAACCGCTCGCGCAGCACGCGCAGGCCGTACGGGTTCACGACACCCTTGCCCGTGCCGATCGGCGCGCCCCACGGCATCAGCGCCTCGCAGCCGACGTCGAGCAGGCGCCGGCCGATCACGAGATCCTCGGTGCAGTAAGGCAGCACCTTGAAGCCGTCCTTGACCAGTTGCGCGGCGGCCTCGATCAGCCCGACCGGATCCGGCTGCAGCGTGTAGTCGTCACCGATCAGCTCGAGCTTGATCCAGTCGGTATCGAATACCTCGCGCGCCATGTGCGCGGTCGTCACGGCCTCGGCGACGGTCTGGCAGCCGGCCGTGTTCGGCAGCAGCGGCACCGCGTGGCGCTTGAGCAGATCGAAGAAGCCGGCTTCGGCCGTGCCGCCCGTCATCTGGCGGCGCAGCGCGACCGTCACCATCCCGGGACGCGACGCGGCGATCGAATCGGACAGCGACTGCAGCGACGGATAGCGCGACGTGCCGAGCAGCACGCGGCTTGCGAAAGTTTCGCCGTACAGCGTCAGCGCGTCGGCGGAGGTGTGGGACGTCATGTCGTTTTCCTGGAAGAGCGGGGGCGAACCGGCGGCGCTCAGCCGCCCGCGACGGGGTGCACGACGTCGAGCTTGTCGCCCGTCGCGAGCGCGCGCGCCGCATGCTGCGTGCGCGCGACGAAATTGCCGTTCAGCGCGACCGCGTACGGCGGACGCGCGCCGTACGCGGCGAGCGCGTCGGCCACCGTCGCGCCGTCGGGCAGCGTCAGGGTCTGTTGGTTGATCTGGATATCCATGAGGCTCGGTCGGATTCGGTCGGCGGCACGCGTCACGCCGGCTGGCGCGCGTCGCTGCGGTGATGAAGGAGCGCCGGCCAGCGCGCGGCGTCGCGCCATGCGGCAAACGCGTCGGCATCGCCGAACGCGCCGCCGAGCACGGCTTGCGCGCACGCGACGGCCGCGTGCGCGACTTCCGGCGCGATCATGAAGCCGTGCCGGTACAGGCCGTTGACGGCGAGCGTCGATGCGCCGTCCCAGATCACCGCCGGGCGGTGATCGGGCAGCGTCGGCCGGCACTGCGCATTGAGTTCGAGGATGCGCGCCTCGCCGAACGCCGGGTGCACGGAGAACGCCGCGCTCAGCAGTTCGAGCGCGGAGCGCACGCTGACGGGCGACATGTCCTCGCCCTCCACCTCGGTCGCGCCGATCACATAGAGATCGCCCTGCTTCGGCGCGATGTACAGCGGGTACCGCGGATGCAGCAGCCGCACGGGCCGCGTCAGCCCGATGCCGGGCGCGTGCACGCGCGCGACTTCGCCGCGGATGCCGCGCAGGGCGGGCAGCGCGGATTTCGCGCCGAGCCCGCGGCAATCGATCGTGAAATGCGCGGCGGGCAGGTTCGCGTCGTCGATCGCGACGTGCCAGTGCAGGTCGACGCCGCGTTCGGCCAGGCCCGCCGCCAGCGCGCGCAGCGCCTGGCGATTGTCGAGCTGGCCTTCGCGCGGCAGCAGCAGGCCGCGGGCGAAACGGCCCGCGAGCGTCGGCTCGGCCGCATCGACCTGCGCGCCGGCGAGCGTCACGAAGCCGCCGTCGAGCAGGTCGGCTGGCGCGTTCGCACGCACGCGCCGCTCGAACAGCGGCGCCTCCGCGCGATCCGCGTGGTGCCAGACGACGAGTGTGCCGCGATGCTGGAAGAAGACGGGTTCGGGCAGTTCCGCGAGCCATTGCGGCCAGCGTTCGAGCGACGCGGCGCCGAGCTCGGTGATCAGCCGCTCGGCGCTCGCCGCTTCCGCGAGCGGCGCGAGCATCGCGGCCGCGATCCACGCGGCCGACTGCTCGCCGTCCGGGCCGCCGCGCTCGTACAGCGCGACGCGATGCCCGTCGCCCGCAAGCCGCCACGCGATCAGGCGGCCGACGAGCCCGCCGCCGAGCACCGCGAAATCGGGCCGTGCATCCTGGACGTTCATCGCGCGCCCTCCGTGCGAACGCGCACGACGAACGGCGACGCACGCGCACCGGCACGTGCGAATGCACGCGACATCGGGCCGGGAATCAAGCAAAAGACTGAAGATTGTGCGGTCATCATTCCTTCCGTAACGCGCAATGCGCGTACCCAAAAGGACGAAACCGGCAGCAAAGGCCGGCCGGGCGGGACTCGGGCGCTGACCATGTGGGATGGCGGCCAGCGCGGCCCGGCGGGATCAGAAACTTCCCTCGCCGGTATTACCCGGATCGGGTGCAAAGGGTTTTTCTCAGCCTCGCCGCGCCGCCCGGAACATCTGCCGGCCGCGCCACGAAGCACCCCTGTTTCGTCGTCGGCCATTAGACCATAAAAGCGGAAAGTGCCGCAAACTGTCCCCCGTGGGGCAAATTCGCCGTCGGCCCGCGCCGCTCTGGCACAATGCCCGCAGGCCGGCCGCGCGAGCGGCCGGTTGCCGCGTCACCGCCGGCCCTTAAGCGCCGTTTAAGACGCGCGGGCGACCATCGCTGCGCCCGCCGTCAGTCGGCGCCGCGTCCCGGCATGCCGTATCGCGGCGCGCGCCCGGCTTCGCCCGGCCCGCGCGCCGGCTACTCATCAGGAAGCACATGACCCAATCGATCGATCCCGTCCGCTCCGCCTCCGACGCGCCGCAGGACGAGCGCCCGGTATCCGCATGGAGCCTCATCAAGCCCTACTGGGTATCGTCCGAATGGAAAATCGCGTGGGGCCTGCTGGTCACGATCATCGCGATCAACCTCTGCGTGGTCTGGATCAACGTCCGGCTGAACAAGTGGAACGCGGAGTTCTACAACGCGCTGCAGTCGAAGGACGTCCACGACTTCCCGAACCTGCTGATGCAGTTCTCCGCGCTCGCGTTCGGCTTCATCATCCTCGCCGTGTACGGCCGCTACCTGCGGCAGATGCTCGGCTTCCGCTGGCGCCAGTGGCTCACCGACCGCTTCCTCGGCCAGTGGCTCGGCGATCGCGCGTTCTACCGGATCGAGCGTGACCGCCTCGCGGACAACCCTGACCAGCGGATCACCGACGACCTCCAGTCGTTCGCGACCACGACGCTCGCGCTGTCGCTCGACCTGCTGTCGACGGTCGTCACGCTCGTGTCGTTCATCACGATCCTGTGGTCGCTCGCCGGCGCGCTGACGTTCACGCTCGGCGCGACGCCAATCGCGATTCCCGGCTACATGGTGTGGGCGGCCGCGCTGTATGCGGTGATCGGCTCGCTGATCATCCAGAAGGTCGGCCATCCGCTCGTGTCGATCAACTACCAGCAGCAGCGCGTCGAGGCCGATTTCCGCTTCGGGCTGATCCGCGTGCGCGAGAACGCCGAGCAGATCGCGTTCTACGACGGCGAGAAGACCGAGACCGGCAACGCGCAGACCCTCTTCATGCGCATCCGCGACAACTGGTGGCGCGTGATGAAGTACACGAAGCGGCTCACGTTCGTGCTGAGCTTCTACGGGCAGATCGCGATCATCTTCCCGCTCGTGGTCGCCGCGCCGCGCTATTTCGCGGGTGCGTTCTCGTTCGGCGTGCTGATGCAGATCTCGTCCGCGTTCGGCACCGTCAGCGATTCGTTCTCGTGGTTCATCAACAGCTACTCGACCCTCGTCGAATGGCGCGCCACCGTCAACCGTCTGCGCGAATTCAAGCGCGTGATGGGCACGTCGCACCTGAAGGAAAGCCTGTCGCCCGCGACCGAGCACGGCGGCATCAACCTGCACTACATCGACGGCGCGAAGCTGTCGACGTCGTCGCTCAAACTCGCGCTGCCGAACGGCAACGTGCTCGCGAACATCGGCAACCTCACGATCGAGCCTGGTTCGCGCTGGCTCGTGATCGGCAAGTCGGGCTCCGGCAAGAGCACGTTCATGCGCGCGCTCGCGGGCCTGTGGCCGTTCGGCGACGGCGCGATCGACGCGCCGGTCGGCGCGCGGATGATGTTCGTGCCGCAGACGAGCTATTTGCCGATCGGCACGCTGAAGGCCGCGCTCACCTATCCGGCGACGCCCGACACGTTCAGCGACGAAGCCTGCCGCGACGCGCTGCGCGCGTGCCGCCTCGAGGATTACGTCGAGCGCCTCGACGAGACCGCGCACTGGACGCGCGTGCTGTCGCCGGGCGAGCAGCAGCGCCTTGCCGGCGCCCGCGTGCTGCTGCACAAGCCCGACTTCCTGTTCCTCGACGAAGCCACCAGCGCGCTCGACGCCGACAACGAGGCACGCCTCTATCACCTGTTCGCCGAACGGCTGCCGAAGGCCGCGATCGTCAGCATCGCGCACCGCGAGTCGCTGGCCGCGTTCCACGTCGGCACGATCAACGTCGAACGCGTGAACGCCGGCGACAAGGTCGCCGCGTGAGCGCACGCGCCGCGCACCTCGAACGCATCGCGCTGATCACCGGCGCAGGCTCGGGGATCGGCGCGGCGCTCGCCCGTCGGCTCGCGGCGCCCGGTATCGCGCTGGCGCTGCATGCGCGCGGCGCGGACGATTCGGCGCGGGCCCGGCTCGCCGAAGTCGCCCGTGCGTGCACGGCGGCAAGCGCCGAGTGCATCACGCTGACCGGCGATCTCGGCGAACCGGGTGTCGCCGCCGCGCTGGTCGATAGCACCGCGACCCGCTTCGGCGGGCTCGACCAGCTCGTCGCGAACGCCGGCTTCGCCGCGCGGCAATCCTTTTCCGATCTTTCCGCCGACGCACTCGCGTCCGCCTTCGCGGCGATGCCCGGCGCGTTCTCCGCGCTCGCGGGCCGCGCGCGGCCGCTGCTCGAAGCGTCGGCCGCCCCGCGCATCGTCGCGGTCAGTTCGTTCGTCGCGCACCGCTATCGCGCCGCTGCGCCATTCGCGGCGACCGCCGCCGCGAAGGCCGCGCTCGAATCGCTCGTGCGCACCGCGGCCGCCGAATTCGCCGCGCACCGCATCACCGTGAACGCGGTCGCGCCGGGCTTCACGCGCAAGGACCATGGACCGAGCGTCGGCAACGCCGCCGCGTGGGCGCAGGCCGAACAGGCGACGCCGCTCGGCCGGATCGCCGAACCCGACGACGTCGCCGCGCTGATCGCGTTCCTGCTGTCCGATGCGGCGCGGCAGATCACCGGCCAGGTCGTCCACGTCGACGGCGGCCTGACGCTCTGACGCGTCTTTCCCTCTTCCTGCCTGCCCGCGCGAACCTGCATCCGCCTTTTTGGCGCGCGGGATCGCGCCCGTAAAATAATCGCCACGCGGCAGCGCGAGACGAGACAAGACGAGAGGGGGCGGCAAGCATGCAGGCATTCCAGTGGTTCAACGAATTGTCGACGCGCGAGCGCCGGACGCTGTACGCCGGCTTCGGCGGCTACGCGGTCGATGCGTTCGACTTCATGATCTATTCGTTCCTGATTCCGACGCTGATCGCCTCGTGGGGCATGTCGAAGAGCGAGGCCGGGATGATCGCGACGAGTTCGCTGATCTCGTCGGCGATCGGCGGCTGGGTCGCCGGCATCCTCGCCGACCGCTACGGCCGCGTGCGCGTATTGCAGTGGACGATCGCGACGTTCGCGCTGTTCACGTGCCTGTCCGGTTTCACGCATTCGTTCTGGCAGTTGCTCGCCACGCGCACGCTGCAGGGTTTCGGCTTCGGCGGCGAATGGTCGGTCGTGACGATCATGATGGCCGAGACGATCCGCTCGCCCGAGCATCGCGCGAAGGCCGTCGGCACCGTGCAGAGCAGCTGGTCGTTCGGCTGGGGCGCGGCCGCGATCCTCTACTGGGCGTTCTTCGCGCTGCTGCCCGAGCAGGTCGCGTGGCGCGCGTGCTTCTGGATCGGCATCGTGCCCGCGCTGTGGATCCTGTACATCCGCCGCAACGTCAGCGATCCCGACATCTACACGGCCACGCGCCGCGCCCGCAACGAAGGCCGCGTGTCGGGCCACTTCCTCGAGATCTTCTCGCCGCCGCACCTGCGCGCGACGCTGTTCGGCAGCGCGCTGTGCACCGGCATGCTCGGCGGCTACTACGCGATCACGACGTGGCTGCCCACCTACCTGAAAACCGTCCGCCACCTGTCGGTATTCAACACGAGCGGCTATCTGGTCGTGCTGATCGTCGGCTCGTTCGTCGGCTACGTGGTCGGCGCGATCCTGTCCGACCGGCTCGGCCGCCGCGCGTCGTTCATCCTGTTCGCGATCGGCTCGTTCTCGCTCGGCATGGCATACACGATGCTGCCGATCACCGATACCGCGATGCTGCTGCTCGGCTTCCCGCTCGGCATCGTCGTGCAGGGGATCTTCGCCGGCGTCGGCGCATACCTGTCGGAGCTGTACCCGGGCGCGATCCGCGGCTCGGGCCAGGGCTTCTGCTACAACCTCGGCCGCGGGCTCGGCTCGTTCTTCCCGATCCTCGTCGGCTCGCTGTCGCAGACGATGTCGCTCGTGAAAGCGATCGGCCTCGTCGCGGGCGGCGGCTACCTGCTCGTGATCGTCGCCGCGCTCGTGCTGCCCGAAACGCGCGGCAAGTCGCTCGTCGACGATCCGGCCGTCGCATCGTGAGCGGCCGCTTCACTCCGGAAATCGCATGCACGTGATCGTCCTCGGCGCCGGCGTGATCGGCGTCACCACCGCCTGGCACCTGCGCGAAGCAGGCTGCGACGTCACCGTGATCGAACGCGAGGCCGATGTCGCGCAGGCGACGAGCCTCGGCAACGCGGGCGTGATCGCGCCCGGCTACGTGACGCCGTGGGCCGCGCCCGGCATGCCCGGCAAGATCCTCAAGTACCTGTTCAAGCCCGCGTCGCCGCTGATCTTCCGGCCAACGCCCGATCCCGCGCAGTGGCGCTGGATCGCGCGCTGGCTGCGCGAATGCGAATTCGAGCGGTTCCGCGTGAACAAGCAGCGGATGCAGCGCATCGCGTATTACAGCCGCGCGTGCCTGCATGCGTTTCGCGAGCGTCATCCGTTCGACTATGGCGCGAGCCGCGGCTACCTGCAGCTGCTGCGCGGCGCATTCGACGTCGAGATGGTGCAGCCCGCGCTGAAGGTGCTGCGCGACGCCGGCATCGCGTTTCGTGAACTCGACGCGGCCGGCTGCACGGCGATCGAACCGGGCCTGCGCTGGGCGCGGCAGGCGCCGGTCGGCGGCATCTACCTGCCCGACGACGAAGCCGGCGACTGCGCCCGCTTCACGCGCGAGCTGCGGGCGCTATGCGAAGCGCACGGCGTGACGTTCCGCTTTCGCACCGAAATCCGCACGCTCGATGTCGCGGGCGGCAAGGTGCGCGGCGTGCGGGTCGATTCGCGCGAAGCCGGCGATGCCACGCAACGCGATGTGCTGCTCGCCGCCGATGCGATCGTCGTCGCGCTCGGCGTCGACAGCGCCGGCCTGCTGCGGCCGTACGGGATCGACGTGCCGCTGTATCCGGTGAAGGGCTACTCGGCGACGCTCGCGGTCGTCGACGACGAAAAAGCGCCGCGCGCCGCGCTGATGGACGAATCGCTGAAGACGGCGATCACGCGCTTCGGCCCGACGCTGCGCGTCGCGGGTACCGCGGAGCTCGGCAACCGGCACGCGGCGCTGCGTCGGCAGGCGCTCGATACGCTGATGAAGGTGCTCGACGACTGGTTCCCGCACGCGGCCGATCGCACATCGGCGCGCTTCTGGGTCGGCCGACGGCCGATGACGCCCGACGGGCCGCCTTTGCTCGGCGCGAGCGGGATCGACGGGCTCTGGCTCAACGTCGGCCACGGCTCGACGGGCTGGGCGATGTCGATGGGTTCGGGAAAGGTGGTCGCGGATCTCGTCACGGGGCACGAACCGGAAATCGACCTGTCGGGCCTGACGCTCGCGCGTTACGGCCGGTAGGCGCCGGCGCTGCCGTCCGCGTGTGCGATCGGCGCCGACACGATCGGCTGATGCGACACGCCCTCCTGCGACAGCCGGCTTTCGAACAGCGTCAGCACTTCGATGCGCAGCATGACCTGCCGCCCCGGCGCGCCGCCGTGCGCGGGCTGGCCGACCGCGTCGTGCGGCAGCCGCGCGAGCGTCACGTGCGGCCGGAACGGCCGCCGGTCGGCCGGCACACCCAGTTCGCGCAGCAGCGCCGACAACCCGGCATTCAGCGCGACGCACGCGGGGTCGGCCGCCAGTTCCGCGACGATCAGCCTCGCACGCGGCAGGCTCGGCCACCACGCGATCCGCTCGACCGGCAGCAACGGCAGCGCATGCGCGGCCGCGAGCGCGGGCAGGTGCGCGGCCAGCGCGTCGCACCGCTCGCGTTCGATCGCCCCGATGAACGCGAGCGTCATGTGCAGTTGCGCGGGCAGCGTGCGCCGCGCGCCACGGGTGACCGGCAACGCGTGCAGCGCGTCGCGCGACGCCGCATCGGGCATCAGCGCGACGAACGCACGGAGCCGGTCGCCGTTCATGACTCGCGCACCGCGCCGCGCGGCGCGCCGGCGGCGTCGGCAGAAGCCGTAGCCATAGCCGGACGCCGCGGCAGCGGCCCGTGTTCGCCCCACACGTCGGCCGGCAGCACGCGCGCGAGTGCGGGGATCGTGTTGCGCGTGAACACCGGATCGGCGACGCCAGCCGCGCGCTGGCGGCGATAGTCGGCCCATGCGGCATGCGCATGCTTGCCGAGCGCGAGGATCGCGATCAGGTTGATGATCGCCATCAGCCCCATGCTCGTATCGGCCATCGCCCACACGAGCGGCAATTGCCCGACGCTGCCGAACATCACCATCGCGAGCACCGCGATGCGGAACAGCGGCAGCACGCCGCGCCGCTTCGTGATGAATTCGACGTTGCCTTCCGCATACGCGTAGTTGCCGATCACCGACGAGAACGCGAGGAAGAAGATCGCGACGGCCATGTAGATGCCGCCCCAGTCGCCGACGTGGCTCGAGATCGCGCGCTGCGTGAGCGCCGCGCCTTCCATCCCGGTGCCGAGTTCGTACTGGCCCGACAGCAGGATCACGAACGCGGTCGCGCTGCAGATCACGATCGTGTCGACGAACACGCCGAGCATCTGGATCAGCCCTTGCGTGACCGGATGCCGCGTACTCGCGGTCGCGGCCGCGTTCGGTGCGCTGCCCATCCCTGCTTCGTTCGAGAACAGCCCGCGCTTCACGCCGATCGCGATCGCCTGGCTGACCGCATAGCCGGTCAGGCCGCCGGCCGCCTGCTCGACGCCGAACGCGCTCTTCACGATCAGCGCGATCACGCCCGGCACCAGCGCGATGTGCGTCGCGACCGCGTAGACCGCGAGCGCGAGGTAGCCGATCGCCATCAGCGGCACGATCACCTGCGCGACCGCCGCGATGCGGCGGATGCCGCCGAAGATGATCGGGGCGGACAGCAGCACGAGGCCGAGGCCGACCGTCTCGCGGCGCCAGCCGAACGACGTATGGAACGCGTCGGCGATCGCGTTGGCCTGCACCGCGTTGAACACGAAGCCGAACGCGAGGATCAGCGACAGCGAGAACAGCACGCCGAAGCCGCGCGAGCGCAGACCCGTCTGGATGTAGTACGCAGGGCCGCCGCGATAGCTGCCGTCCGGGTGCGACACCTTGAAGATCTGCGCGAGCGTCGCCTCGACGAACGCGGACGACATCCCGACGAGCGCGGTCATCCACATCCAGAAGATCGCGCCCGGCCCGCCAACCGTCAGCGCGACCGCGACGCCGGCGATGTTGCCGGTGCCGACGCGGCTCGCGAGCCCGGTCGCGAATGCCTGGAACGATGAAATGCTGCCCGGTTCGCCCTTGCTGCCGACCAGCTTCATGCTGAGGAACAGCGCCTTCAACTGGATCATGCGGAACCGCAACGTGAACCACGCCCCCGCGCCGAGCAGCAGCGCGATCAGCACGTAGTTCCACAGCACGCCGTTGACGGCTTCGATCAGCCCTTGCACGAATGCTTCCATCCAGAGTCCTTGTAAATAGCGTCAGTCATGTACGGCGACCGCGAACGCGGCCCGAGGGGCGACATGATATGACAGTTTTCAAGGATTATTACAAAATGAAAGAAAACGGGATGGCGAGAAATCGCGGCCGGATGTCATCAGGTTAGACGACGCTTCGCGAAAATGCGGGAGGCCGGCGCGGCAGTCCGGGCGAACTCGGCGCCGGCCGCCTTGCGGCTGTGCACGTAAAAAAAACCGGACGCCCTCTCGGACGCCCGGCTTTCGTCGAAACCCGCTCGCGCGATTCAGCTCAGCGCGGCAGTTCCGTATGGCCCATCAGGTACGCATCGACCGAGCGCGCGCACTGGCGGCCTTCGCGGATCGCCCACACCACGAGCGACTGGCCGCGACGCATGTCGCCTGCCGCGAACACCTTGTCGACCGACGTGTAGTACGAACGATCGCCTTCGGTCGCCGCACGTGCGTTGCCGCGCGCATCCTTCGCGACGCCGAACGCGTCGAGCACCGGCGCCGCCGGCTGCGTGAAGCCCATCGCGAGCAGCACGAGATCGGCCTTCATCTCGAACTCGGAACCCGGCACTTCCTGCATCTTGCCGTCCTTCCACTCGACGCGCACCGCGATCAGCTTCTCGACCTTGCCGTTCTTGCCTTCGAGGCGCTTCGTCGCGACCGCCCAGTCGCGTTCGCAACCTTCGTCGTGCGACGACGACGTGCGCATCTTGATCGGCCAGTACGGCCACACGAGCGGCTTGTTTTCCTCTTCCGGCGGCTGCGGCAGCAGTTCGAACTGCGTGACCTGCTTCGCGCCGTGACGGTTCGACGTGCCGACGCAGTCCGAACCCGTATCGCCGCCGCCGATCACGATCACGTGCTTGCCCTTCGCGAGCAGCTGGTCGACGAGCTTGTCGCCCGCGTTCACGCGGTTCTGCTGCGGCAGGAAGTCCATCGCGAAATGGACGCCCGCGAGCTCGCGGCCCGGCACCGGCAGGTCGCGCGGCGTTTCCGAACCGCCCGCGATCACGACCGCGTCGAATTCTTCCTTCAGCGTGTCCGGCGAGATGGTTTCCTTCGCGAGGCTGCCGATCGACTCCGGCAGCGGATCCTTGCCGATGAACACGCTGGTACGGAACGTCACGCCTTCCGCTTCCATCTGGCGCATGCGGCGATCGATCAGCCACTTCTCGAGCTTGAAGTCGGGGATCCCGTAACGCAGCAGGCCGCCGATGCGGTCGTTCTTCTCGAACACCGTCACGTCGTGGCCCGCGCGCGCGAGCTGCTGCGCGGCGGCGAGGCCCGCGGGGCCCGAACCGACGACCGCGACTTTCTTGCCCGTCTTGTGCTCGGCCGGCAGCGGCTTCACCCAGCCTTCGCCCCAAGCCTTGTCGATGATCGCGTGCTCGATCGACTTGATGCCGACCGGGTCGTTGTTGATCCCGAGCGTGCACGCCGCCTCGCACGGCGCCGGGCAGATGCGGCCCGTGAATTCCGGGAAGTTGTTGGTCGAGTGCAGGACTTCGATCGCCTGCTGCCAGTCCTGGCGATAAACGAGATCGTTGAAGTCCGGAATGATGTTGTTGACCGGGCAGCCGTTGTTGCAGAACGGGATGCCGCAATCCATGCAGCGCGCGCCCTGGATCTTCGCGTCCGCGTCGGTCAGTGCCGCGACGAATTCCTTGTAGTGCTTCACGCGCGTGAGCGGTGCTTCGTACGCCTCGTGGCGGCGTTCGAACTCCAGAAAACCGGTTGCCTTGCCCATAAGGTGCTCTTCTGTTCGGTGTATCGGGTGGGGGAGCCGCGCGCAGCTTCATGCGCGTGCGGCATTCGCTATGTCGTTCGTCGCTCAGGCGGCCAGCACTTCCTTCGCCGCCTTCTTCGCACCGATCTCGCCCAGCGCGCGCTTGTATTCGTGCGGGAACACCTTCACGAACTGGCGGCGCGCCGCGTCCCAGTTTTCCAGCAGCGACTTCGCGCGCGGCGAACCCGTGAACTGGAAATGACGCTCGACGAGCCCCTTGAGCAGCGCTTCGTCCGTCGTGCCTGCGTGCCAGAGTGCGCGGTCGACCGTGCGCTCCTGCTCGGCCTGCTGCAGCACCGGCTCGAGCGCGACCATCGACTTGTTGCACTTCGCCGCGAACGTGCCTTCCGGATCGTAGATGTACGCGAGGCCGCCCGACATGCCGGCCGCGAAGTTGCGCCCCGTCTCGCCGAGCACGACGACCGTACCGCCCGTCATGTATTCGCAACCGTGGTCGCCCGTGCCCTCGACGACCGCCGTCGCGCCCGAGTTGCGCACGCAGAAGCGCTCGCCCGCGACGCCGCGGAAGAACGACTCACCTTCGATCGCGCCGTACATCACCGTGTTGCCGCAGATGATGTTTTCCTCGGACTTGCCGCGGAAGTCGTTGGTCGGGCGGATGATGATCCGGCCGCCCGACAGGCCCTTGCCGACGTAGTCGTTGCCGTCGCCGACGAGGTCGAGCGTCACGCCCTTCGCGAGGAACGCGCCGAAGCTCTGGCCCGCCGTGCCCTTCAGCTGGATGTGCACCGCGTCGTCGGCGAGGCCGTCATGGCCGTGCTTCTTCGCGATCACGCCCGACAGCATCGCGCCGACCGTACGGTTCACGTTGCGCACCGGCTGGATGAACGACACATGCTCGCCGTTCTCGATCGCGGCCTTCGCCTTCTCGATCAGCACGTGGTCGAGCGCGCGCTCGAGGCCGTGATCCTGCACGTCGACGTGACGCGGCGCGACGTCTTCGCATTCTTCCGGCTGGTAGAACACGCGCGAGAAGTCGAGGCCCTTCGCCTTCCAGTGCTCGATGCCCTTGCGCGTATCGAGCAGATCGGCGCGGCCGATCAGGTCGTCGAACTTCGCGATGCCGAGCTGCGCCATGATCTCGCGCACTTCCTCGGCGACGAAGAAGAAGTAGTTCACGACGTGCTCGGGCTGGCCCTTGAACTTCGCACGCAGCACCGGATCCTGCGTCGCGACGCCGACCGGGCACGTGTTCAGGTGGCACTTGCGCATCATGATGCAGCCTTCGACGACGAGCGGCGCCGTCGCGAAGCCGAATTCGTCCGCGCCGAGCAGCGCGCCGATCACGACGTCGCGGCCGGTCTTCATCTGGCCGTCGGCCTGCACGCGGATCCGGCCGCGCAGGCGGTTCAGCACCAGCGTCTGCTGCGTTTCGGCGAGGCCGAGCTCCCACGGCGTGCCGGCGTGCTTGACCGACGACAGCGGCGACGCGCCCGTGCCGCCGTCATGGCCGGCGATCACGACGTGGTCGGCCTTCGCCTTCGCGACACCGGCCGCGACCGTGCCGACGCCCACTTCCGACACGAGCTTCACGGAGATGCTCGCGCTCGGGTTCACGTTCTTCAGGTCGTGGATCAGCTGCGCCAGATCCTCGATCGAGTAGATGTCGTGGTGCGGCGGCGGCGAGATCAGGCCGACGCCCGGCACCGAGTAACGCAGCTTGCCGATGTATTCCGACACCTTGTGGCCCGGCAGCTGGCCGCCTTCGCCCGGCTTCGCGCCCTGCGCCATCTTGATCTGGATCTGGTCGGCCGACGCGAGGTACTCGGCAGTGACGCCGAAGCGGCCCGACGCGACCTGCTTGATCTTCGAGCGCAGCGAATCGCCGTCCTTCAGCGGAATGTCGCTGACGATCTCGTCGCCGATCACCGACTTCATCGTCTCGCCCGCCTTGATCGGAATGCCGCGCAGTTCGTTGCGGTAGCGCTTCTCGTCCTCGCCGCCTTCGCCGGTGTTCGACTTGCCGCCGATCCGGTTCATCGCGACCGCGAGCGTCGCGTGCGCTTCGGTGCTGATCGAACCGAGCGACATCGCGCCCGTCGCGAAGCGCTTGACGATCTCCTTCGCCGATTCGACGTTTTCGATCGGGATCGCCCGGGTCGGCTCGACCTTGAACTCGAACAGGCCGCGGAACGTCATGTGACGCTTGGTCTGGTCGTTGATCAGGTGCGCGTATTCCTTGTACGTCTGGTACGAGTTGCTGCGCGTCGCGTGCTGCAGCTTCGCGATCGAATCCGGCGTCCACATGTGGTCTTCGCCGCGCACGCGGTACGCGTACTCGCCGCCCGCGTCGAGCATGTCGCGCAGGACCGGGCTGTCGCCGAACGCGTCGCGGTGCAGGCGGATCGCCTCTTCCGCGACCTCGAACAGGCCGATGCCGCCGACCTTCGACGCCGTGCCCTTGAAGTACTTCTCGACCAGGTCGCTCGACAGGCCGAGCGCTTCGAAGATCTGCGCGCCCGTGTACGACATGTACGTCGAGATGCCCATCTTCGACATCACCTTCTGCAGGCCCTTGCCGACCGCCTTCGTGAAGTTGTAGACGGCCTTCTCCGGCGACAGGTCGCCCGGCAGGCCCTCGGCCATCTTCGCGAGCGTTTCCATCGCGAGGTACGGGTGCACGGCTTCCGCGCCGTAGCCCGCGAGCAGCGCGAAGTGATGCGTTTCACGCGCGGAGCCCGTCTCGACGACGAGGCCCGTGCTCGTACGCAGCCCTTGCTGGACGAGGTGCGTGTGGATCGCCGACGTGGCGAGCAGCGCGGGAATCGCGACGTGCTCGGCGTCCGTCTTGCGGTCCGACACGATCAGCATGTTGTAGCCCGACTTCACCGCGTCGACGGCTTCCGCGCACAGCGACGCGAGACGCGCCTCGATACCTTCCTTGCCCCAGGCTACGGGATAGCAGATGTTCAGTTCGTACGCGCTGAACTTGCCGCCGGTGTACTGGTCGATCGCGCGGATCTTCGCGATGTCCTTGAAGTCGAGCACCGGCTGCGACACTTCGAGACGCATCGGCGGGTTGATGTTGTTCGTGTCGAGCAGGTTCGGCTTCGGGCCGATGAACGACACGAGCGACATGACCATGTTTTCACGGATCGGGTCGATCGGCGGGTTCGTGACTTGCGCGAACAACTGCTTGAAGTAGTGATAGAGCGTCTTGTTCTTGTTCGACATCACCGCGAGCGGCGAATCGTTGCCCATCGAACCGACGGCTTCCTCACCCTGCTGCGCCATCGGCGCCATCAGGAACTTCAGGTCTTCCTGCGTATAGCCGAACGCCTGCTGGCGGTCGAGCAGCGCGGCGCCCTGCGTACGGCCGGCCGCGACTTCCTCGGCCTTCGGCTCGATTTCGTCGAGCTTGATGCGCACGGCGTCGATCCAGCTCTTGTACGGCTTCGCGTTCGCGAGGTTGTCCTTCAGTTCCTTGTCGTCGATGATGCGGCCGTGTTCCATGTCGATCAGGAACATCTTGCCCGGCTGCAGGCGCCACTTCTTGACGATCTTCGATTCGGGGATCGGCAGCGTGCCGGCTTCCGACGCCATGATGACGAGGTCGTCGTCGGTCACGATGTAGCGCGCCGGGCGCAGGCCGTTACGGTCGAGCGTCGCGCCGATCTGGCGGCCGTCGGTGAACGCGATCGCGGCCGGGCCGTCCCACGGCTCCATCATCGCGGCGTGGTATTCGTAGAACGCGCGGCGGTTCTCGTCCATCAGCGTGTGCTGTTCCCACGCCTCCGGGATCATCATCATCACCGCGTGCACGAGCGGGTAGCCGGCCATCACCAGCAGCTCGAGACAGTTGTCGAACGATGCGGTGTCGGACTGGCCCGGGTAGATCAGCGGCCACAGCTTCGGCAGATCGTCGGCGAGCACGTGCGACGCGATCGCGCCGGTACGCGCGTTCAGCCAGTTCACGTTGCCCTTCACGGTGTTGATCTCGCCGTTGTGCGCGATCATCCGGTACGGGTGAGCCAGCTCCCACGCCGGGAACGTGTTGGTCGAGAAGCGCTGGTGCACGAGCGCGAGCGCCGACACGACGCGCGGGTCCTGCAGGTCGCGGTAGTACACGCCGACCTGGCCGGCCAGCAGCAGCCCCTTGTAGACGATCGTGCGCGCCGACATCGACGGCACGAAGTATTCCTTGCCGTGCTTGAGCTTCAGCGCCTGGATGCGGTGGCTCGCCGTCTTGCGGATCACGTACAGCTTCCGCTCGAGCGCGTCCGTCACCATGATGTCCTTGCCGCGGCCGATGAAGATCTGGCGGATCAGCGGCTCGCTCGCCTTCACGGTCGGCGAAATCGGCATCGCGTGGTCGACCGGCACGTCGCGCCAGCCGAGCACGACCTGGCCTTCGGCCTTCACCGTACGCTCGAGCTCCTGCTCGCACGCGAGACGCGACGCGTTCTCCTTCGGCAGGAAGATCATCCCCACCCCATATTCACCGGCCGGCGGCAGGTCCACGCCCTGCTTCGCCATTTCCTCGCGATAGAACGCGTCCGGAATCTGGATCAGGATGCCCGCGCCGTCGCCCATCAGCGGGTCGGCACCGACCGCGCCGCGGTGATCGAGGTTCTCGAGGATCTTCAGACCTTGCTGAATGATCTCGTGGCTCTTCTTGCCCTTGATGTGAGCGACGAAGCCGACGCCACAGGCGTCGTGTTCGTTTTGCGGGTCGTACAGACCTTGTGCGGCGGGCACCGCGGCGAGCGGCTGCTGATGGTCGTTCATGGGGACACCGTCGTAAAGGGGGCCTGGAGGCCGTTGAACCGTTTTCTTGTTGCCGTCGATCCCGCTCCCGACGGGAGACGGCACGGCCGACAGTGGTTGGGCATGCTTCGCCCGGGCCACCGGAATTCGGAATATACGCGACGAATCAAGGGAATAGCAACAAAAACCGTTTGATCGAACCCCAATTAAACGAATGCATTCATCTGGTGCTGTTTTATTGGGGACGTATCATTTTGGTGCAAAAAGAAGCGGCGCCCGCAGCGCCGCTCCTGACCCGCCTTTCCGGCATTACTGCTGGATCGGCGGCGTGTTTTCACGCACCTTTCTGGGGCGTCCGCGCGGCAACGGCGAGACCCGCCGGTTCGCGGTACGCGCCGCCCACTCGCGGTAATGCTCGCCGCCGAGCACCCAGCCCTTCAGCGTCGCCTGCTGCAGCTGATCGGCCTGCCGCTCGTCGAGCGGCTGCTCGCACAGCTCCTTGTACGCGCGCTGGCGGTCGAACGGCGTATTGCCGAGCGCCCAGTAGAGCGGATGGTCGGTGATCAGGCTGTCGACGGTGAGCCCGACGTGATGCCGGTAGCTCGACCAGCGATAGGCCTCGGGCGTCGCGACGAGCTGCGAACGCACGGGGCTCATCTCGACCACGCGGCTCGCGAGCAGGAAATAGCGCTCGCCTTCGATCACCGTCGCGCGGTAGCGGCCTTCCCACAGCGTGCCGCGCCGCGAGTAGCGCCGGTTGAAATGCGCGACGTAGCGGCGGCCGACGGCCTGCATCGCTTTCGGCAAGCTCGCCTCGTCGCTCGGTGTCACGAGGAGTTGCACCTGGCGCGGCAGCAGCACGTAGGCATGCACCGACAGGTGATGATCGCGTGCGGCGGCCTTCAGGCAATCGATGAAGAGTTCGTAGTCCTGGTCGTCGACGAACGCGGGTTGCTGATCCAGGCCGCGCAGTATCACGTGCTGCGGCTGGTCGGGAACGTAGAGTCGTGCTAACCGTGCCATGCTGAATGTCCGTTTGAACGCGTTAGGAAATACCCGGAGGTCCGAAAATGCGCACCTGCGTAGAATGCCTGTCCCCGCGGCGCGCGTATGCGTACGGTCGTGCGAATCCTAGGGAGAAAACTCTAACTTACGAGCTTGTTTGGTTTTAAACGCAGTCGTCATAATGAGCACGCCTTTAGATCGGAGGAGACACAATGAAACGAAAACTGGCCATTACGGGGGCTGCAGCGCTCGCATTCACGTTTGCGGGCGGTACGGCACAAGCACAATCCGCAGGTGATTTCTACGTCAGCACCGGCTGGTTCCACCTCGCGCCGCAGGACAGCAGCGACCCGCTGTTCGTCTACGGCGTGGGCGGCACGCCCATCAACCAGTCGATTCCCAATACCGGCGCCGGCATCAGCGACGCCGATACGCTTGGGCTCGCAACGGGCTACTTCATCACCGACCATATCTCCACCGAGCTCGTTATGGGGATACCGCCGAAGTTCGACATTACCGGCAAGGGTCAGTTCGAAAGATTCGGCGTACTCGGCCGTGCGTACCAGTGGAGCCCCGCCGTGTTGCTGCGCTACCACTTCAACGACGCCAACGCGAAGTTCCGTCCGTATGTCGGCATCGGCGCGACGTACGTCTGGTTCACCGGCGCAAAGATCACGAACGGCAGCTTCGAGAACGGCGTGCTCGGCGGCCCGACCAGCGCCACGACCAGCAACCAGTGGGCGCCTGTCTTCAACGCCGGCTTCACGTACAACTTCACGAAACACTGGTTCGCAGGCCTGTCGCTCTCGTACATCCCGGTCAGCGTGACGGCGACCTTCACGACGGCCCGCCGGACGCCGGTCGGCACGCTGACGGAAACGTCGAAGGCCCACATCTCGCTGAACCCGATCGTCACGTACCTGAACGTCGGCTACCGCTTCTAAGCGTAGTCGAATATTTGGGGAATGGTTAATCCTGCTGCAATTTGTAGCGGATTTTTCCTGGCGTAACGTCTCCACGATGCAAAACGCCCCGGCGGGAATCCCGTCGGGGCGTCGTTTTTTCGCGTCAGGCACGTTCCGGGCAAAAGTTTCACCGGACCCCGCAGCGACCGCTGCCGTCAGACGATGGCGATGTCGTCCAGCGCATCGGGCGCGATCAGGTCGATGCGGTCCGTGCAGACCGAATCGACGCCCCAGCGCGCGAGTTCGCGCGCCCGTTCGAGGTCGTTCACCGTGTAAACCAGGATGCGCAGACCGGCCGCCTTGATCGCGCGCACGAGCGGTTCGTCGAGCTTTTTGTGGTCTGCATGCAACGATACGCAGTCGAGCGCATCGACGACCTGGGCATGCCAGTCGTCCGGCACGGCTTCGTAGAGCATCCCGCGCGGCAGCGCCGGCACGGTCGCGCGCGCCTGCTGCAGTGCATCGAACGAGAACGACGACAGCAGCGGAGGCACCGCGGCATCGCGCCAGTACGCGGCCGCGTCGGCCGCGACGCGCTGCCCGGTCTCGCGCTCGCGCCCCGGGCACGGCTTGATCTCGACGTTCGCGGCCAGCCCGTGCGCGATGCAGCGCGCCGCCGCGGCCTCGAGCGTCGGCATCCGCTCGCCCGCGAAACGCGCGTCGCGCCACGCGCCCGCATCGAGCGCCGCCAGCGCCGCATAACGCATGCCCGCCGCCGCACCCGTGCCGTTCGAGGTCCGGTCGACCGTGTCGTCGTGCAGCAGGAACGTCACGTCGTCGGCCGACAGCTTCGCGTCGAACTCGACCATCCGGTGCCCGCGCCGCGCGCCCTCGTCGAGCGCGGCAAGCGTGTTCTCCGGCGCGAGCGTGCCGCCGCCGCGATGGGCGACGACGCGCGGATAGGGCCAGTCGGTGCGGAAGGTCATCGTCGGTCTCTCGGCAAGTGCAACGGGGTCAGCCGGCACGCTTGCCGGTTTCGGGATCGAAGAAATGCAGCCGGTGCGCGGGCAGCGCGGCCGCCAGCGCCGTGCCGCGCGCAGGACGGTCCGCGTGCGGCAGGCGCACCGCGACGTCGTGATTGCCCCAGCGGCCGTGCGCGAGGTTGTCCGCGCCGAGCAGCTCGCACGAGTCGACCGGCAGCGTCGCCTGCGCGACGCCCGGCTGCGGCGTCATGTGTTCGGGACGCACGCCGAGCACCCAGTCGCGCCCGGGGGCGATCGCCGCGCCGATGCCGGGTGCGCCGGCGACCGGCAGCGCAGGGCCGCCGCCCGCGACCGTGAAGGTCGCACCGTCTTCCGACAGCCGGCCGTGCATCAGGTTCATCGCCGGCGAGCCGATGAAGCCCGCGACGAACACCGTCGCCGGCTTCTCGTACACGTCGACCGGCGCGCCGATCTGCTCCGCGTAGCCGCGGTTCATCACGATCACGCGCTGCGCGAGCGTCATCGCCTCGATCTGGTCGTGCGTCACGTAGACGCTCGTCGTCGCGAGCCGCGCATGCAGCCGCTGGATCTCGAGCCGCATCTGCACGCGCAGCTTCGCGTCGAGGTTCGACAACGGCTCGTCGAACAGGAACACCGACGGCTCGCGCACGATCGCGCGGCCCATTGCGACGCGCTGCCGCTGGCCGCCCGACAGCTCGCGCGGCCGCCGCGCGAGCAGCGGCTCCAGTTCGAGGATCTTCGCGGCCGCGGCCACCCTCGAATCGATCGTCGCGCGCTCGATTCCTCGGATCTTCAGCCCGTAGCCCATGTTCTGCGCGACCGTCATGTGCGGGTACAGCGCATAGTTCTGGAACACCATCGCGATGTCGCGATCCTTCGGCTCCAGCGTGTTGACGACGCGTTCGCCGATCGCGATCTCGCCGTCCGTCACGGACTCGAGCCCCGCGATCATCCGCAGCAACGTCGATTTGCCGCAGCCCGACGGGCCGACCAGCACGATGAATTCGCCGTCCGCGATCTCCACGTCGATGCCGTGCAGCACGTGCTGCTTGCCGTCGTAGGATTTCCTGACGCCCTTCAAGCTCAGCGCAGCCATACCTGGTCCTTCTCCCGGTTACGTCCGTGGTTCATTTCTCGGAATCGACGAGGCCGCGCACGAACCAGCGCTGCATCGCCAGCACGACGACGAGCGGCGGAATCATCGCCAGCAGCGTCGCCGCCATCACGTATTGCCATTCGGTCGCGGCGTCGCCGCTCGCGATCATCGTCTTGATACCCACCACCGCCGTCGACAGCGAAGCCTCCGTCGTGATCAGGATCGGCCACAGATACTGGTTCCAGCCGTAGATGAACGTGATCACGAACAGCGCCGCGATGCTCGTCTTCGACAGCGGCAGCACGACGTCCCAGAAGAAGCGCAGCGGCCCCGCGCCGTCGATGCGCGCGGCGTCCATCAGCTCGTCGGGCAGCGTCATGAAGAACTGGCGGAACAGGAACGTCGCGGTCGCCGACGCGATCAGCGGCATCGTGAGCCCGCCGTACGTGTTCGTCAGGTGCAGCGTCGACACCACCTGCACGGTCGGAAAGATCCGCACTTCCACCGGCAGCATCAGCGTGACGAAGATCAGCCAGAACGCCGTGTTGCGAAACGGAAAGCGGAAATAGACGATCGCGTACGCGGACAGGATCGACACCGCGATCTTGCCGACCGCGATGCCGAGCGCCATCGCGAAGCTGTTCACGAGCAGGCGGCCGAACGGCGCCGTCGTGCCGCCGCTGCCGTGCGACCAGATATGCGCGACGTTCTCGAACAGGTGCGAGCTCGGCACGAGCGACAGCGGCACCGTGAACACTTCCTGCGCGTTCATCGTCGCCGCGCAGAACGCGACGTAGACGGGGAACACGATCAGCACGACGCCCGCGATCAGCACCGCATGGCAGAACAGGTCGAAGCCCTTGCGATTTTCGATCATGCGTATTGCACCCTGCGTTCGACGAAGCGGAACTGGATCACCGTGAGCCCGACGACGATGATCATCAGCACGACCGACTGCGCGCCCGAGCTGCCGATGTCGAGCCCCTGGAAGCCTTCCGCGAAGATCTTGTAGATCAGCGTCTTCGTGCTTTGCGCCGGGCCGCCGCCGGTCGCCGCATCGATCACCGGGAAGGTGTCGAAGAACGCGTAGACGAGGTTCACGACCAGCAGGAAGAAACTCGTCGGCGACAGCAGCGGCAGCACGATGTTGAAGAAGCGCCGCACCGGCCCGGCGCCGTCGATCGCCGCCGCCTCGATCAGCGAGCGCGGAATCGCCTGCAGGCCCGCGTAGAAGAACAGGAAGTTGTAGCTCACCTGCTTCCACACCGACGCCAGCACGACGAGGAACATCGCCTGTTCGCCGTTCAGCGCATGGTTCCACACGATGCCGCCCTTCGCGAGCGCATAGGTGATCAGGCCGATGCTCGGGTTGAACAGGAACGCCCACAGCACGGCCGCGATCGTCGGCGCGACCGCGTACGGCCAGATCAGCAGCGTGCGGTACACGCGTGCGCCGCGAATCACGCGATCGGCGCACGCGGCGAGCAGCAGCGACACGACGAGCCCGCTCACCGTGACGAGCCCGCTGAACACGAGCGTCGTGCGAAATGAATCGAGATACAGCGGATCGGCGAACAGGTGCGTGAAGTTCGCGAAGCCGACGAATTCGCTCGATGTGCCGAACGCGTCCTGCATCTGCGTCGACTGCCACAGCGCGACGCCGGCCGGCCACAGGAAGAACACGGCCGTGATCGCGAGCTGCGGCGCGATCAGCAGGTACGGCACCAGGCTCGTACCGAAACGGGAACGGGATTGCATCGCGGATATCCGGTCAGGCGAAGCGGAAAGGAAACCGCGCCGCCGGCCGGCATGCGCTCGCGCGCGATGCCGCCGGCGGCACGAAGCGATGCGTGCTCAGCCGCCCGACTTCTCGAAGCGGCGCAGCAACTCGTCGCCACGCGACGCGGCCGAATCGAGCGCATCCTTCGGCGACTTCTTCTGCGCCCAGACCTGTTCGAACTCCTCGTCGACGATCGTGCGGATCTGCGGCATGTTGCCCAGGCGCAGCCCCTTCGTGTACGGCAGCGGCGGCTTGTTCAGCATCTGCTTGATCGCGGTTTCGGCGCTCGGATTCTTCGCGTAGAAGCCCTGCTGGCGCGTGAGGTCGTAAGCGGCGGTCGTGACCGGCAGGTAGCCCGTGTCCTGGTGCCACTTCGCGGCAACGGCGGGCGTTGCGAGGTACGCGAGGAATTTCGCGACACCCTTGTAGGTCGCCGGATCCTTGCCGGCCAGCACCCACAGGCTCGCGCCGCCGATGATCGCGTTCTGCGGTGCGCCCTTCACGTTCGCGTCGTACGGCAGCATGCCGGTGCCGTAGCTGAACTTCGCGAACTTCTGCACGTTCGCGAGCGCGCCCGACGACGTCGTCAGGATCCCGCAGTCGCCGCTGTAGAACTTCGCCGACGCTTCATCCTTGCGGCCCGCGTACGTGAACGTGCCGTCCTTCGCCATCTGCTGCAGGAACGACACGTGCTCGATCTGTTGCGGCTTGTTGAATTCGAGGACGGCGTCGGTGCCGTCGAAGCCGTTGTTGCGGGTCGCGAACGGCAGCCCGTGCCACGCGCTGTAGTTCTCGAGCTGGATCCAGCCCTGCCAGCCGGTCGTGAAGCCGCACGCCATCCCCGACTTGCGCAGCTTCTCGGCATCGGCCTTCACGTCGGCCCACGTCTTCGGCGGCTGGTTCGGGTCGAGGCCGGCCTTCTTGAACGCGTCCTTGTTGTAGTACAGCACCGGCGTCGAGCTGTTGAACGGCATCGACACGAGATGGCCCGTCTTCGCGTCGCTGTAGTAGCTCGCGATGGTCGGCACGAACGCCTTTTCGTCGAGCGGCACGCCGGCCTGCTTGAACACGTCGTAGACCGGCACGACGGCCTTCTTCGCCTGCATCATCGTGGCCGTGCCGACTTCGTAGACCTGGAGGATCGCCGGTGCGTTGCCGCTGCGATACGCGGCGATGCCGGCCGCGAGCGCCTGGTCGTAGGTGCCCTTGAAGACCGGCACGATCTTGTAGTCGCTTTGCGACGCGTTGAACTGGTCGGCGATCGCATTGACCCGTTCGCCGAGCGCGGCCTCCATCGCATGCCAGAACTGAATTTCCGTCGCGGCGAGCGCCACGTGCTGCACCCCGAACATCAGCGCGCCGCCGAGCGCGATCGAACGAACCAGTGTCCCCGCAGGCTTCTTCTTCATCGACCTCTCCTATGAAAACGTTACCAACAGCGTGTGCAACATTCCCGTCGCCATTGAACCGGCGAAGTCTAGTGATCGTTTGTGACAGTCAGTTGTCGCTGATGACGAACAGGCGCTGATATTCCTTCAGCGCGAAGCGGTCGGTCATGCCGGCGATATAGTGCGCGACGAGACGCGGCTGCTGCGCCGCGTCGTCGGACTGGTACGGCGGCGGCAGCAGGCGCGGATCGTCGATGAACGCGTCGAACAGCCCCGTGACGACGCGTTGCGCCTTGCTCGCCATGCGCATCACCTTGTAGTGGCGATACAGGTTCTTGAAGAGGAAACGCTTGAGCGCGGCCGCCTGCGCGGCGACCGTCGCGCTGTGCGACACGAGCGGCGGTGCGGCGCGCACGTCGTCGAGCGACGCAGGCGCCACGCGCACGAGGTTGCGCGTGGTTTCGTCGATCAGGTCGACGATCAGCGTGTTGATGATGCGGCGCACCGTCTCGTGCACGAGCCGGCGGCCTTCGAGGTGCGGGAATTCGGCGAGCGCTTCTTCGTAGTGGCGCTGCCACAGCTCGACTTCCGCGAGCTGCTCGATCGTGATCAGGCCGGAACGCAGGCCGTCGTCGACGTCGTGGTTGTTGTAGGCGATTTCATCGGCGATGTTCGCGAGCTGAGCTTCGAGCGACGGCTGGCGTCCGTGCAGGAAGCGCTCGCCGAGCGCGCCGAGCTTGCGCGCGTTCTCGCGCGAGCAATGCTTCAGGATGCCTTCGCGCGTCTCGAAGCACAGGTTCAGCCCGTTGAATGCGCCGTAGTGCTCCTCGAGCTCGTCGACGACCGCGAGGCTCTGCAGGTTGTGCTCGAAGCCGCCGTGGTCGCGCATGCACGCATTCAGCGCGTCCTGCCCGGCATGGCCGAACGGCGTATGGCCGAGATCGTGCGCGAGCGAGATCGCTTCGACGAGATCCTCGTTCAGCCGCAGGTTGCGCGCGACCGAGCGCGCGATCTGCGCGACTTCGAGGCTGTGCGTGAGGCGGGTGCGGAACAGGTCGCCTTCGTGATTGACGAAGACCTGCGTCTTGTATTCGAGCCGGCGGAACGCGGTCGAATGGACGATGCGATCGCGATCGCGCTGGAATTCGGTGCGCGCCGCCGGTGGGGTTTCCGGATGGCGGCGCCCACGCGACTGCGACGCGTGGGCGGCATACGGAGCGAGATGGGCTTCCAGCGCCGCCAGCGTCGGCGGCTCGGCCACCGGCGCAGCGGATGCGCGGCTGGCTTCGGGCAGTGTGCTGCTGGATGTCTCGCTCACGTCTCCTCCATGTCAGGGGCGCCGGGGCATCCGGGCCGTCGTTAGCGCGTCGTCTGCGCCAGTGTAGCGAACACGGCTTCGTCCGGCGCCTCGGTGATCAGCGTATCGCCGAATCGCTTCAGCAGGATGAACTTGATCGCGCCGGCCTCGGCCTTCTTGTCGACACGCATCAGGTCCATGTAGCGTGCGTCGCCGAGCGCAGGCCCGCGGGTCGGAAGACGCGCGGCCGCGATCACCGCGTCGAGGCGCCGCCGCGACGCTTCGTCGAGCAGGCCGAGCCGCGCCGACAGGTCGCCCGCCATCACCATCCCGCAGCCGACCGCCTCGCCGTGCAGCCACTCGCCGTAGCCGAGCCCGGCCTCGATCGCGTGGCCGAACGTGTGGCCGAAATTCAGGATTGCGCGCAGGCCGCCTTCACGCTCGTCGGCCGCGACGACGCTCGCCTTGATCTCGCACGAACGCTTCACGGCGTGCGCGAGCGCCGCCGGCTCGCGACGGTTCAGCGCGTCGACGTTCGCCTCGATCCAGTCGAAGAACTCGGCATCGGCGATCGCGCCGGTCTTGATGACTTCGGCGACGCCGGCCGCCAGTTCGCGATCGGGCAGCGTCGACAGCGCGCCGATGTCCGCGATCACGGCCTGCGGCTGGTAGAACGCGCCGATCATGTTCTTGCCGAGCGGGTGGTTGATGCCCGTCTTGCCGCCGACCGACGAATCGACTTGCGACAACAGCGTCGTCGGCACCTGGATGAACGGCACGCCGCGCATGTAGCACGCAGCGGCAAAGCCCGTCATGTCGCCGATCACGCCGCCGCCGAGCGCGACGAGCGTCGTCTTGCGATCCGCGCGTTCGGTCAGCAGGCCGTCGAAGATCAGGTTCAGCGTTTCCCAGTTCTTGTACGCCTCGCCGTCCGGCAGCACGACTGTCGACACGCGCTTGCCGAGCGGCGCGAGCGCCGCGCGCAGCGCGTCGCCGTAGAGCGGATCGACCGTCGTGTTGGTGACGATCGTGACGGACGAACCCTTGATGTGAGGCGCGAACAGCTCGGTGCGGCCGATCAGGCCGGCACCAATGTGAATCGGATAGGCGCGGTCGCCCAGATCGACGTTGACAGTAATCATGCTTGTAGCGGCTTGGCGATGACGCCCGCCAGTTCGAGTTGCATCAGCACCATGTTGACGAGACCGTTGACCGACGGACGGCCGGTCTCGATGACGAAATCCGCGCATTCGCGGTACAGCGGATCGCGCACTTCGTACAGCGCTTCGAGACGCCCCTTCGGATCTTCGGTCTGCAGCAGCGGGCGGTTCTTGTCCTTGCGCGTGCGCAGCCACAGATCGTGCGGATTGGCGCGCAGATAGACGACGATGCCGTTGCTTTTCAGGCAGTCGCGATTTTCCGGGCGCAGCACCGCGCCGCCGCCCGTCGCGAGCACGATGTTCTCGCGCTGCGTGAGATCGGTGATCACCTGCGTTTCGCGATCGCGAAACCCGGCCTCGCCTTCCAGCTCGAAGATCACCGGAATGCGCGCGCCCGTGCGGGCCTCGATTTCGTGGTCGGAGTCGAAGAACGTCCTGTCGAGACGACGCGCGACCGCACGGCCCACGGTGGTCTTACCCGCTCCCATAAGGCCGACGAAAAATACGTTTGCATGTGGGTCCCGCGCTTGCAACGGCTTCCTCTGCTTCAATCTTGCTGGTGTGTGGCGCAGCTTACTGGCAAAGCGGCTGCCTTGTCGAGCCTGCGCCGGCGGCTTCCGGCCCCGTTTTATCGGCATCCGCGCCGCCCGGGCCGTGCGCATCGCAGCGCGCATCGACGACGGTCGGCGTGATGAACACGACCAGTTCGTTGCGCTGGTCGCGCTGCGCGCGGTGCCGGAAAAGTGCGCCCAGAAACGGTATTTTGCCCAAGAGCGGCACGCGCGTCACATCGTTCCGGTTCAGTTGTTCATAGATACCACCGATTGCGACCGTCCCGCCATTCTCGACCTCGACACGTGTCTGTACATGCTTCGTATGGATGGCGGGGCCGGCCGCCGTCGGCTCGCCGACGCTGTCCTTCGTCACGTCCAGGTCGAGCACCACGCGCCCGTCCGGCGTGATCTGCGGCTCGACCTCGAGCTTGAGCGTCGCGCGGCGGAACTGCACGCCGCTCATGCCGTTGCCCACCTTCGCCTGGTACGGCAGCTCCGAACCCTGCTCGACGATGGCCTTGACGCGGTCGGCCGTCACCACGCGCGGCCGCGAAACGATCTGGCCCCGCCCTTGCGCCTCGAGCGCGCTCAGTTCGACGTCGAGTACGCGGCTGAGCGGCGCGGCGAACAGCGTGAAGCCGGCAGTCGCTGCGTCGAAGCCGCCGAGCGGCCGCGCGGCCAGGTCGAGCGCGTTGCGCGCATCGGCCGTAAACGTGGCGCTCTCGCCCGCCGACGGCCGCCCCTGCGCCCGCAGCGCGACGCGCACGCCGAGGTTGCGCGAGAAACCCTGTTCGCCTTCGACGATGCGCGCCTCGATCCGGACCTGCCGCGACGGCCGGTCGATCGCGTCGATCAGGCCCGCGATCTGCGCGATGCGCGGCGCGAGATCGGTGACGAACAGCAGGTTCGTGCGCGGATCGGCCGCCGCGGCGCCGCGCTTCGACAGCAGGCGCTGACCGGTCGCGCCGGCCAGCAGCCGCTGCACGTCCTGCGCGCGCGGGTAGTGCAGCGCGAAAGTGCGGCTCGCCAGCGGCTCCAGATCGGCGGCCCGCGCATGCATTTCGAAGCGCTCGCGCTCGCGGGCGGCCAGGTCGGCCGCCGGCGTGACCCAGATCACGTTGCCGCGCCGGGACATCGCGAGCCCGTGCGTGTCGAGCAGCGTGTCGAAGGCCTCGCGCCAGCGGACATTGTTCAGACGTAACGTGACCGTGCCGCGCACCTGCTCGCCGACGACGATATTGAGCCCCGTGAACCTCGCGAACGCGTCGAACGCGGCCGCGAGCCCGGCGCCCTGCAGATTCAGCGAGATCCGCCGCGCGTCGTCCGCATCGCCGGGTTGCCGTGCCGCGGCGTCGCTCATCCGGGCCGGCGGCGCCAACGGAATCGGCGGCCCCTCCAGCTGCGGTGCCGGTGCGGCTGGCTCCGTCCGAAGCGCCGCACGAGCGGCCTGGTCGATCGGAGGCGGGCCGGCTTCCTCCGCAACCGCGTTGTCCGCACCGTCTACCCTCCCGTGCGGCAGCGGCAGACCCGGCACCGGTGCCTCCATCGACGCGGCAGGCCAGACTGCCGGCAGCGGCGGCAACGACGCGCCTGCGCAGGCCGCCGTCGATCCGGCCCAGACGGCGAGCGCCCAATGGCCGTACTTCGTCATGGCCGCCCTCCATCGTCGAACGCGACCCGGTGCGCGCCGTCCGCCGTCGCGAGCATCACCGCCGCGGACTCGACGCGCACCACGCGCGCCGCCCCGATTGCTTCGCCGGGCATCACGGCCGTGAACGCGCCGTCGCCGTCGTCGAACAAGGCGAGACCGGCACGCGCGTCGCGAATCGTGCCGGCGAGCCGGGCCGCCACGCCATCGGCTTCACCGCCGAACGGATCGGCGTCGAGCGCATCAGCCTGAAGCGGCACCGTGCCGCCTGCGGGCGATGCGGCCGGCAGCGCCGGAAACACGTCGACAGACATGTCCACCCGCGTGGACTGCATGCCGCGCTCGACACGCAGCGCCGACGGCACCGCCAGCACCGGAAAGCGCACCAGCCCGCCGACCATCCTCGACAACGCGCGAAAGCCGCCATCCGCGACGATGCGGACGGTGCGCCGGCCAGCCGGCGCCGCGCCATCGGTGCGCTGCGGCTCGATCGATACGCCGTGCAGCCCGCTCGACGCAGCGAGATCGGCCAGCTCCAGCATCAGCGCGGCCCATTCCGGCGCACGCGACGCGCGATCGTCATGCGCCGGCGCCGGATGGGCGCTGCGCCGTCGCTCCGCGGATTCGAGCATGCGCTGCGCGTCGGCCGCGCGCCCCTGCGCGGCCACCAGCAACGCGCGACTATGCGCGAGCCCGCTCCAGTCGGCCGCATTCGCCAGATGAATGCCGCCTGCCAGCACGGCCACGAACGCCAGCACGCAGCCGGCGGCCTGCATGGCCGCCGGCGAGACCCGCGGCATGCCGCGCGGCCACGCAACGCCACGTGGCACTGGCCAGTGCGTGATCGCCGTCATGCGCCACCTCCCGACGCCGTCCGCGACGGCATCGCATCGTGCCAGCGCAATTGAACCGAGAACCGGAACGGCATCCCGGCCAGCAGCGCCCGCGCACTCGACGCAGGCGTCAACGCATCCACGTCGATCCTCCAGTCACGCTGCTCGCGTGCCATCGCGGCGAGCCATCGCGCGGCCGCCCGGTAGCTCGTGGCCCGCACATCGAGCACGGCCCCTGCCGGTGTCGTGCGCAGCGCGTCGAGCCGGACGCCGTCGTCGCGCACCTGCACCAGTGTCGCCAGCAGCCCCGCGACGCGCCCGTGCGGTGCGGCAAGCGCGGCGGCCTGCGCGTCGCGCCGCGCGATGACAGCCGCCGCATCGGCGGCGCGCGTCGCTGCACTCACCTGCGGCTGCAACTGTCGCTGCCGCGTTTCCACACCCGCGCGCGCGGCATCCGTGCGCCACCGCATCCAGGTGGCCGCGCCCGTCCACAGCAAGGTGCCGAGCACGCCGAGCAGGATCGCCGTCGCGCACTGCCCGGCCCGGCGACGCCGCAACGCGTGCGCCAGCCGTTCGCGGTACGGCAGCAGGTTGAAGCCGCCGAGTGCCGCCTGATCGGCCGTCATTCCCACACTCCGCGCAGCGCCAGCCCGAACGCAACGGCGAATGCCGGGCCGCCCGGCATGCCGGCGGGCGCGCACGGCTGCCCGTCCCAGCTCGTGCAGTCGAACGGCACCACCGCCGAGCCGAGCACGTCACCAATCTCGGCGACGGAGGTTTCGAAGCGCGCGATGCTTCGCTCGTCCCCGGCGACGAATACGCAGCGCACGGCGCCGAGCGCGCGCCGGCGCAGTGCATCGGGGAGCGCCTCCGGCAGCGTGCCGGACAGCGTGAGCACCGGCACCGCCAACGGCCCGTCGATGCGCCAGCCGCGCACCCCCGAATCGCGGAACCAGAGCGCGGCGTAGGAACCCTGAGCATCGAGTTCGAATTGCGCGGCATAGCGCAGCGCGCGCAGCATGGCGGCCGACTCGCCGTCGACCGCCGTCAGGTCGATACCGGCCTGGGCGGCCACGTCGATCCGCCGTTCGAGCAGCGCGAGCGGGGCCACGGTCACCGCGATCTCGCCGGAGCGCGCGCCGCCGTGCTGCCGCCAGTCGAACGCGAAACTGTCCGGCGCCAGCCCCGAGATGCGCTCGGCCGCCTGCCGCGCGGCGTCCGGGATGTCGTGACGGCCGGCCAGGTCGAGCGTCGCGGTACGTATTTCGTCATCATGCAGCGCCATCACGCCGCGTGCATCGCACCGCACGTCGGCCGCCGACAGCCGCGCGACGGCTGCCGCCAGCGCACGGGCGACCGCGGCCCAGCGAGCGTCTTCCGGGCCGCCCGCCAGCCCGACCGGCTCCCGCTCGAGCCCCTCGACCCGCACATCCGCACCCCGGCCGCGCCGGCTCAGCACGACCACCCTCACCTCGCCGGCGCCGACGTCGATTCCCGTCGACCGGTGCCTGCCCTGCGCAAACCGTGCTACCCATCGTCCCGCCATCCCAGCCTCCCGAAATCGTCGCGGCCCACGCCGCGTTTCCGAGACCTGATTCTGCAAAGCGGCGCGCGCCGCCGACAGTCGGCCAAACGGCCAGCAGCGGCCGGCGGCGGCCGTGCGCGGGTCATACTGACGGCATGCCGACCGGCGGCTTTCCGGCGGCCGCCCCCCGCGTCAGGACCGGTCTTACCGGGCAGCTATAATCGCGGGACTGTTTTCCGGTATGCCTATGCAATCCACGACTCCTACGTCCCCGCCTCCTGCCCCGGAGCCGAAGAAACGGCCCTGGTGGCAAAAAGTCCTGCTCGGCTTCGCCGCGATGTGCGTGGCCCTCGTCGTGGCCGGCGGCCTCGTGCTCGGCTACGCGCTCGTCGTCGCCTGGCCGAACATGCCGTCGCTCGACGCGCTGACCGACTATCGCCCGAAGGTGCCGCTGCGCATCTACACGTCCGATCACGTGCTGATCGGCGAATTCGGCGAGGAGCGCCGCGACGTCGTCCATTTCAAGGACGTGCCCGACTCGTTGAAGAAGGCGATCCTCGCGATCGAGGACGCGCGGTTCTACGATCACGGCGGCGTCGACCTCACCGGCATCATCCGCGCCGGCTTCGTCGCGCTGACGAACGGCCATGCGTCGCAGGGCGCGAGCACGATCACGATGCAGGTCGCGCGCAACTTCTTCCTGTCGAGCGAGAAGACCTACACGCGCAAGATCTACGAGATGCTGCTCGCGTACCGGATCGAGCGCGCGCTGACGAAGGATCAGATTCTCGAGGTCTACATGAATCAGATCTATCTCGGCCAGCGCGCGTACGGCTTCGCGAGCGCCGCGCGGGTCTATTTCGGCAAGGACCTGAAGGACATCTCGCTCGCGGAAGCCGCGATGCTCGCGGGGCTGCCGAAGGCGCCGTCCGCGTACAACCCGGTCGTCAATCCGAAACGCGCGAAGGTCCGCCAGGAATACATCCTGCAGCGGATGCTCGAGCTGAACTTCATCACGCGCGAGCAGTACGACGAAGCCTCCGCGCAGCCGCTCGTCGTCAAGGGCCCGGGCCGCGATTTCAGCGTGCACGCCGAGTACGTCGCGGAAATGGTCAGACAGATGATGTACGCGCAGTACCGCGAGGAAACCTACACGCGCGGCTTCAACGTCGTCACGACGATCGATTCCGCGGACCAGCAGGTCGCGTACACCGCGCTGCGCAAGGGCATCATGGATTACGAGCGTCGCCACGGCTATCGCGGGCCGGAAGGCTTCATCGAACTGCCCGCCGGTGCCGACGACCGCGAACAGGCGATCGACGACGCGCTGCTCGAACACCCCGACAACGGCGAACTGATTGCCGCGGTCGTCACGGCCGCGAGCCCGCGCCAGATCACGGTGGCCTTCATCGACGGCAGCACGGCGACGGTCGAGGGCGACAACCTGCGCTTCGCGTCGGGTGCGCTGTCGGCCAGCGCGCAGCCGAACCGCCGCATCCGCCCCGGTGCGATCGTCCGCGTCGTGAAGAACGACACCGGCAAATGGTCGATCACGCAATTGCCGCAGGTCGAAGGCGCGTTCCTGTCGATCGTCCCGCAGGACGGCGCGATCCGCTCGCTCGTCGGCGGCTTCGACTACAACAAGAACAAGTTCAATCACGTCACGCAGGCATGGCGGCAGCCGGGTTCGTCGTTCAAACCGTTCATCTACTCGGCGTCGCTCGACAAGGGCCTCGGGCCGGCAACCGTGATCAACGACGGCCCGCTGTACTTCAGCGCTGCCGAAACGGGCGGCCAGCCGTGGGAGCCGAAGAACTACGGCGGCGGCTTCGAAGGCCCGATGTCGATGCGCACCGCGCTGCAGCGCTCGCGCAACCTCGTGTCGATCCGGATCCTGAACCACATCGGCACGAAGTACGCGCAGCAGTACATCACGCGCTTCGGCTTCGACGCCGACCGTCATCCGGCCTACCTGCCGATGGCGCTCGGCGCGGGCCAGGTCACGCCGCTGCAGATGGCCGGCGCGTACTCGGTGTTCGCGAACGGCGGCTACCGCGTCAATCCGTACCTGATCGCCGAAGTCACCGATCCGAACGGCGCGATCGTCGCGCGTGCGCAGCCGCTCGTCGCCGAGCAGAACGCGCCGCGCGCGATCGACGCGCGCAACGCATACGTGATGAACAGCCTGCTGCAGAGCGTCGCGCAGCGCGGCACGGGCGCACGGACCAACATCCTGAAGCGCACCGACCTCGCGGGCAAGACCGGCACGACGAACGATTCGCACGACGCGTGGTTCGCCGGCTACCAGCACACGCTCGCCGCGATCGCGTGGATCGGCTACGACAACCCGCGCAGCCTCGGCGATCGCGAAACGGGCGGCGGCCTGTCGCTGCCGGTCTGGATCGAGTACATGGGCGCGGCGCTGAAGGGCGTGCCCGAGTTCAAGCCGACGATGCCCGAAGGTGTCGAGTCGCTCGGCAGCGAGCTGTACTTCACCGAATTCACGCCGGGTCACGGCTTCGTGTCGACGGTCGGCGTGCCGCAGGCGCCGGCCGCGCAGAACGTCGACGAAGCCGTACCGCACGTCGACGAGCAGGAAAAGCAGGACATCATGAACCTGTTCCGCGGCCACTGACGCACGGCCCGGACATGAAAAAGCGCCCCGCGGGGCGCTTTTTCTTTGGCTGCGACGCTCGGGGTCCGGCGCCCCGGGCGCGTCACAGGCTCACAGGCTGAACGTGATCGGCAGGCCGGCCTGCTGAGTCGCGTATTCGGTGAGCGCCGAGAAGAACTCGGTGCCCGTGCGCGTATCGCGCCACTCGCCGTCGATGAAACGGTAGTGGAATCCGCCCGCCTTCGCGGCGATCCACACTTCCTTCATCGGCGGCTGCAGGTTGACGATGATCTTCGAGCCGTTCTCGAACGTCAGCGTCAGGACGCTGCCGTTGCGCTCCAGATCGATGTCGTGGTCGCCGTCGTTCGCGGCGTCGACGGTACGCTCGACGGCCATCAGCACGGCCTCGGCACGGGTCAGGTATTCGGTATCGGACATGCTAAACTCTATCGGTTCAATTGTTCAGGGACGATCATGCGAGTCGTTTTCCGGATGAGCGCGATTGTAGCGGCTTTGGCGATTCTTGCCGGCTGCGGTCAAAGCGGCGCGCTTTATCTGCCCACCGTACCCCCGATGCCCAAGCCGCTCCAGCAGCAGAACACGCCGCCGTCGGACGTGAAGCCGACCGATGAAAACGCGTCGTCCGACGATACACCCGATACGTCGGGTTCGCCGCTCACGCTGTCGCCCGAGCTGTCGAGCGGCGCATCGACCATGCCCGCACCGGCATCGGGTCCGGCCGCCGCGAAGTAACGACACAACGCGGCTCGCGCGGCTGGCGAAACAAGGCGATGATTTCACGATCATCGCCTTTTGTTTTTTCGGGCTGCGCCGTCACGCACGCACGCGCCGCCATCCCCACGCAAGCAGCCGCCAGCCGAGCAGCGCCGCGACGATCGCCGCGTAGAGCTTCGGCTGCGCGAGATTGTGCTTGCCGGCGCGCATCCACCAGAAGTGCAGCACGCCGAACAGTGCGACCGCATAGATCGCACGATGCAGCGTCGCCCAGTGGCGGCCGAGCCGGCGCACCATCGCGCGCGTCGACGTCGCGGCGAGCGGGATCAGCAGCACGAACGCGGCGAAGCCGACCGTGATGAACGGACGCTTGCCGACGTCCTTCAGGATCGCGACGACGTCGAACCACTTGTCGAACCACAGGTAGGTCGTGAAGTGCAGCGTCGCGTAAAAGAACGCGAACAGCCCGATCATCCGGCGAAAACGCAGCAGCGCCGCGAACCCCGTCATGCGCCGCAGCGGCGTGACGGCGAGCGTGATGCACAACATGACGAGCGTCCAGAGGCCCGTCGAGCGCGTGATGAATTCGATCGGATTCGCGCCGAGCCGGTCGGTCAGCCCGAACAGCACGAGACGCGCGAGCGGATAGAGGCCGGCCGCGAACACCAGCACCTTGGCCGGCGCGAGCCAGCGCGGCGCGGCCGGACGGATCGCACCGGCCCGCGCCGTGCGTGCGGCCGGCCCGGTACCCGCCGCGCGAGCGGGCGTGAGCGTCGAAGGAGGCATGTCGTTTCTCACCGTCGCGCTCAGAAGTTCTTCTTCAGGTCCATGCCCTGATACATCGACGCGACGAGGTCGCCGTAGCCGTTGAACATCAGCGTCTTGCGCTTCGGCGTGAAGAAGCCGTCCTCGCCGATGCGCCGCTCGGTCGCCTGGCTCCAGCGCGGATGATCGACGTTCGGATTCACGTTCGAATAGAAGCCGTACTCGTTCGATGCATAGGTGTTCCAGCTCGTCTTCGGCTGCTTGTCGACGAAGCGGATCTTCACGAGCGACTTCGCGCTCTTGAAGCCGTACTTCCACGGCACGATGATCCGCACCGGCGCGCCGTTCTGGTTCGGCAGCACCTGCCCGTAGACCCCCATCGTCAGCAGCGTCAGCGGATTCATCGCCTCGTCCATCCGCAGCCCTTCCGAATACGGCCAGTCGAGCACCGGCGTCGACAGGCCCGGCATCTGCGATGGGTCGGCGAGCGTGATGAACTGCACGTATTTCGCGTTGCCGGTCGGCTGCACGCGCTTGATCAGCTCGGACAGCGGCACGCCGATCCACGGGATCACCATCGACCATCCCTCGACGCAGCGCAGCCGGTACACGCGCTCCTCGAGCGGCGCGAGCTTCAGCAGTTCGTCGAGATCGAACACCTTCGGGTGCTGCACCTCGCCCTCGACGCTCACCCGCCACGGACGCGGCCGCAGCGTGCCGGCGTTCTGCGCCGGGTCGCTCTTGTCGGTGCCGAATTCGTAGAAGTTGTTGTAGGACGTGATGTCCTTGAACGGCGTCACCTTGTCGGCGGCGACGAACGTCGGGTTCGTTTTGGCCGCGAGCTTCGCCGCACGCGCGTCGGGCGACGCATACGCGGCGAACGCCGCGCCGCTGCCGCCGAGCAAGCCGCCCGCCGCCGCGAGGCCGGCCGCCTGCAACACGCGCCGCCGGTTCTCGAATATCGTGCGCGGCGTGATCTCGCTGGGCGAAATATCACCGCCGGTCAGTACGTTCCGCAAAGGGCGTTTGATCCACATCGTGCTGCTCCTCCTGCATGCGCGGCGCGCATGTTTCATGAGCGTTCGACCCGGCCCGTCATGCGCCGTTCGACGCCCGGTTCGCCCGCCCGTTACAAAACAAAACCGCCGGGCACGCAGTGCACCGGCGGTTCGATAGTCGGACGAGCGGCGGAAATCTTACAGCTTGCCGTAGCTGTGCAGCCCGGACAGGAACATGTTGACGCCGAGGAACGCGAACGTCGTGACCAGCAGGCCCGTGAGCGCCCACCACGCGGCGACCGCGCCGCGCAGGCCCTTCATCAACCGCATGTGCAGCCACGCCGCGTAGTTCAGCCACACGATCAGCGCCCAGGTTTCCTTCGGGTCCCAGCTCCAGTAGCCGCCCCATGCCTCGGCGGCCCACAGCGCGCCGAGGATCGTCGCGATCGTGAAGAACGCGAAACCGACCGCGATCGACTTGTACATCACGTCGTCGAGCACTTCGAGCGTCGGCAGGCGATCGGCGAGCACGCCGCGCTCCTTCATCAGGTACGCGACCGACACCATCGCCGACAGCGCGAAGCTGCCGTAGCCGATGAAGTTCGCCGGCACGTGGATCTTCATCCACCAGCTCTGCAGCGCCGGCACGAGCGGCTGGATCTGCTGCGCGTCGCGTGCGACCGAGTACCACATCAGGAAGCCGACAGCCGCGCTGATGACCAGCAGCACGAACGCGCCGAGCGAACGCGTGCCGTAGTGGCCTTCGTAATACAGATACAGCAGCGCGGTGATCAGGCTGAACAGGACGAACACTTCATAGAGGTTCGACACGGGGATGTGACCGACGTCCGCACCGATCAGGTAGGACTCGTACCAGCGCACCATCAGCCCCGTGAAGCCCATCAGCACGGCGACCCACGTGAGCTTCTGGCCGATCGCGGCGCCCGTTTCCGAGCGGGCGAGCAGGCCGATCCAGTAGAAGATCGTCGCGAGCACGAACAGCGCGCTCATCCACAGGATCGCCGACTGGCTCGACAGGAAGTACTTGAGGAAGAACGCCGAATCGGCGCGGGCGAGATCGCCCTGGTAGATCTGGATCGACAGCAGCGACAGCACGGCGATCGATGCCATCATCAGCCGCGCGGGCTTCCAGCGCCAGCCGAGCGCGACGAGCGCCGGCACGGTGCCGATCATCACCGCCTTGTCGTAGTAATCCATGTGCGCGTGGTAGTGCACGAGCGCATAGCCCGCGCCCGCCACGAGCGCCAGTGCGAACAGCCAGTCGAACAGCGACAGGCGCGCGAGGAACGGACGCTCGTCGAACAACGGCGACGAAACCGGCGCCTGGGCCGACGCCGCACGGGAAGAGGAAACTTGCGTGAGATCCATGATGTTACCGGGTGGAATTCTCGGAATCGGAACCGCTGCCGGCAGGCGGGCGGGCCGTCGAAGCCGCACCCGCGGGTGCGGCGTCGCGAGGTGCGGCGCGCAAGGCGACGCCGGCCGCGTCGCGCGTCTGCACGAATTCTTTCTCGAAATCGAAGGTCTTGCGGGCCGTGGACATTGCCATCACCACATCGACGCCCGAACCGGCGTCCTTCAGCCAGAACCAGAGGCGCCGCTCGCGCACGTAGAACATCGAGAAGATGCCGGCGACCAGCAGCAGGCTGCCAAGATACACCAGATTCTTGCCGGGCGCGCGCGTCAACTGAAATACCGAAGCTTGCACCTGCTTGAATGAGTCAAGCTGCAAATAGACCGGCGATCCATACAAAAAGCTGTCGGATAGCGCATTGATCGCGTTCTGCACGAAGCGGATCGTCTCGGTGCCCTGCTGGGCGGCCGGCTCGCCGGCACGCTCGCGCGCGATCTGCCAGACCTCCCACATCGAGCCTTCGAGCATGCGCAGCAGCAGGCTCGCCGCCTTCTCCTGCTCGGCCTTCGGCACCGAGCGGTCGATGAACGTCGCCACCGCCTGGAAGCCGCCGACCGGCTGGCCGTCGGCGCCGCGGCCGACGCTGTCGTCGCTCGCGGCAAAAAGGGTCAGCACTTTGGATGCACTGTCCTGCAGGCGGGGGCGCAGCGACGCGTCGGTGCCCGGCAGCGAACGCTGCGCGAAGCGCGCGGCGGCCTCGACGCGTACGGCCGGATCCTGCAGCGCGGCGCGCAGGCGCATCCATTCGCCGATCGAATCCTGGCTGTCGGCCGGGATCCGCATGTAGCGGAACGGATCGTTCGGACTCGCGCGCACGCCGGCGAGGAACACGCGCTCGCCGTTCATGTCGACGGGCAGCATGTAGTTGTTGAATTCGCGCGCCTGGCCGTCCTTGCCGCGGATCTTGTACTGCACCGACGGGCCGATGTTGTGGAGCTGCGTCGGCTTCGACGTCTTCGCGCCCGAGCCGAGCCGCTCGTCGAACGCTTCCTTCAGCGAGCTCGTCGTCGCGACGCCGCGCACGTCCGGCTTGCCGTTCGCATCGGCCATGTTCTCGACGTTGATCGCGCGGAAATCGGAGAACTCGATCGTGTCGCCGTCGGCGCCCGGCACCTGCAGCGGCGCCGAACTGCCGATCGTGCCCTTCACGGGGACGGTCGTCGCATTGCCGCCCGTCATCGGGTAAGCCGTCATCTGCATCTGCGAGCCGCCGTCCTGGAAGCTCGACTGGTAGATCGACACGCCCTTGTACGTGAATGGCTTGTTGACCTCGACGCGCGCCGGGATCTTCCGGCCGGTCTCGCGATCGATCACGACGATGTCGCTCGCGAACAGCTTCGGCATGCCCGTCGTGTAGTAGTCGACGATGAACTTGTCGAGCTGGATCGAGAACGGCAGGTCCTGGATCAGCGAGCCGCTCGGCTGGTTCAGGATCGCGGTCGACACGAACTGGCCCTCGGGCACCCACGCGTAGCCGCGGAACGTCGGGTTCGACGCGGACAGGCGATGGTCGGGCGAGATCTCGCTGATCGTCGCGCTCGTGTTGACCGGGCTCTTGCCGAACATCCACATCTGGAATTTGATCGGCAGGTTGCTGTCGAGCAGGCCGCCGATACAGATCACGACGATCGCGAGGTGGGCGGAGATGTAGCCCCACTTGGTCATCGCGCCGCGCTTCGCGGAGATCAGCGTCGCGCCGTCGGTTTCACGCACGACGTGCTTGTAGCCGGCCTTGGTGACGAACGTGGCGAGCGTCGCCGCGACGGTCGCACGCGTGCCGGAAGCCGCGTACTCGGCCTTGTGATGGAACGCGCGCAGGCTGCCTTCGCGGACTTTGTCCTTCCAGCTCTTCGCATCGGCGAGCATCTTCGGCGCGTTGCGGATCACGCACAGCGAGATCGACACGACGAGGAAGATCAGGATCAGCATGAACCACCACGCGCTGTACACGGTGTACAGGCTGAGCGAGCGGAAGATGTCCGCCCAGAACGGCCCGAACTGGTTCACGTAGTTCGGATACGGATCGTCCTGGGTCAGGACCGTGCCAATGATGCTCGCGATCGACAGCACCACCAGCAGCGCAATGGCGAAGCGCATCGAGCTCAGCAGCTCGACCGCGCGCTTCGACGCACCCTGACCCGACTTCGACTGCAACCCCGACGTGGTAACGCTCATTCAAACTCCGACTAAGGGGAAACAGCCCCCGCACTCACTATATTCGTTCGGGGGGCGCAGCCCCCCCATCGCCTGCAAGCCTCTCCATCCCGGCTCGCCCCGGCGAGTGCCAACAAAAAAGGGCAAGGCGGCCGCAACGGTGCGGCGCCCCACCCTTTTCTTGTTCTGACTCCGGCCGCCCTTTGGGCGACCGGTCATGCCATTCGCGACGGGCCGGTCAACGCAGGCCCGCGATGTAATCCGCGACGGCCTTGATCTCGTTGTCCGACAGGCGCGTGGCGATCTGATGCATCGCCTCGTTGTTGTTGCGCGCGCCGGCACCCTGCTGGAACGCGGTCAACTGCGCGACCGTGTAATCGGCCCACTGCCCCGACAGACGCGGATACTGGACCGGCATCCCCTGGCCCGTCGGCCCGTGGCAGCTCGCGCAGGCAGGGACGCCCTTCTCCGCGATGCCGCCGCGATAGATCTTCTGGCCGACCGGCACGGTCGCCGCATCGCGTGCGGTACCGAGCTTCGTCGTCTGCGACCCGTAGTACGCGGCGACGTTGCGCATGTCGTCCGCGCTCAGCGCGCTCGCGAATCCGACCATCACCGCGTTGTTGCGCACCGGCCCCTTCGCGCCCGGCTGCGCCTTGAAGTCGTTCAACTGCTTGACCAGATATTCGGGATGCTGGCCGGCCAGCTTCGGGAAACTGCCCGACGCGCTATTGCCGTCGGTGCCGTGACACGACGCGCAGACCTGCCCGGCAATCGCCTTGCCGCGATCGAGATCCGGCTTTGCCGCATCCGCCGCGTTTGCCTCCGCTACGAAACCTACGAACCCTGCTGCAACCTGAAGCACCATCAGAGACTTGCACAGTCGATTCATTCGCACACCCTGTTTCGTCTTGTGGGAATTTGAGGTTCTGCAAAAAACGACGGCGACCAGTCTACCGCAGAAGCCACATAAAAGCGCGAGGCAGGCGCCGGGTGGCCTTCGGTAAAACCGCCGTATTGTACAATATCGTGTTGAAAGCTCCGGCGCCTATCGGGGCTACCCCGCCTCCACCAAGCGGCTCGCGCCGCCCGTCCTTCCGGTTCCCATGGCCTTTCTGCTCCATCAAGCCCGCTTCTACACGACCGTCAACCATCTGCGCGACCTGCCGCCGACGGTCCAGCCGGAAATCGCGTTCGCGGGCCGCTCGAATGCCGGCAAGTCGACGGCGATCAACGTGCTGTGCAACCAGAAGCGGCTGGCCTTTGCGTCGAAAACGCCCGGCCGCACGCAGCACATCAACTACTTCTCCGTCGGCCCGGCCGCCGAGCCTGTCGCGAACCTCGTCGACCTGCCCGGCTACGGCTACGCGGAAGTGCCCGGCGCCGCCAAGGCGCACTGGGAGATGCTGCTGTCGTCCTACCTTGCGACGCGTTCGCAGCTCTGCGGCCTGATCCTGATGATGGATTCGCGCCGTCCGTTGACCGACCTCGATCGCCGCATGATCGAGTGGTTTGCGCCGACCGGCAAGCCGATCCACACGCTGCTGACCAAGTGCGACAAATTGACGCGCCAGGAAAGCATCAATGCGCTGCGGACCACGCAAAAGGGGCTCGATGCGTATCGCGACCAGGGCGTCCAGGGCAAGCTGACGGTCCAGCTGTTCTCCGCGCTGAAGCGCACGGGGCTGGATGAAGCGCACGAGCTGATCGAGAGCTGGCTGCGGCCGTCGGTCGCCGACGAAAATGGCGAGCCTGTAGCACAATGATCGGGCAACGCGCGGCCGGGATCGGCGGCGCGCACCTGACGGCGCCTGCGAATTCGGCCGGCTCATAAAAAAACCCGCCGTTGAACGGCGGGTCAAACAGCCTAATCGAAAAACGACAGGCACCCGCTCAGGGAGGAGAAGCGGGGAGTTGCACGCGAGGCGTGCCGCTCGATCGCTATCATATACCAACGCTCCCAAAAATCACCTAAGGGTTCCGTAAGGTCTTACCGCCCTGATTTCTGCCAAATCGCCATGAGCTTCCATCCGCTTCATCGTCCGCGCCGGATGCGCCGCGACGACTTCTCCCGCCGCCTGATGCGCGAAAACCGCCTGACCACCGACGACCTGATCTATCCGGTGTTCGTCGTCGAAGGCACCAACCAGCGGCAGCCGGTACCGTCGATGCCCGGCGTCGAGCGCGTATCGGTCGACCTGCTGATGCACGTCGCCGAACAATGCGTCGAGCTCGGCGTGCCCGTGCTGTCGCTGTTCCCGGCCATCGACCCGTCGGTGAAGACGCCCGACGGCCGCGAGGCAGCCAATCCGGAAGGCCTGATTCCGCGCGCGGTGCGCGAGCTGAAGAAGCGCTTTCCCGAGCTCGGCGTGCTGACCGACGTCGCACTCGATCCGTACACGAGCCACGGCCAGGACGGCGTGCTCGACGAGAACGGCTACGTGATCAACGACGACACGATCGAGATCCTGATCGATCAGGCGCGCGCACAGGCAGAAGCCGGCGTCGACATCGTCGCGCCGTCGGACATGATGGACGGCCGCATCGGCGCGATCCGCGAAATGCTGGAAAGCGACGGCCACATCCACACGCGGATCATGGCCTACTCGGCGAAGTTCGCGTCGGCGTTCTACGGTCCGTTCCGTGACGCGGTCGGCTCGGCATCCAACCTGGGCAAGGGCAACAAGATGACCTACCAGATGGATCCGGCGAACAGCGACGAAGCGCTGCGCGAAGTGCGCCTCGACATCGACGAAGGCGCCGACATGGTGATGGTCAAGCCCGGCATGCCGTATCTCGACATCGTGCGCCGCGTGAAGGACGAATTCCGCTTCCCGACCTACGTGTACCAGGTCAGCGGCGAATACGCGATGCTGAAGGCCGCCGCGATGAACGGCTGGCTCGACCACGACAAGGTCGTGCTCGAATCGCTGCTCGCGTTCAAGCGGGCGGGCGCCGACGGCGTGCTCACGTACTTCGCGCTCGACGCCGCGCGCCTGCTGAAAGCGCAGCGCTGATCGCGCGCCGGCAGGCTCGAACGAAAAACGGCGGGACACCTCGGTGTTCCGCCGTTTTTCGTTTACCGCCGATCGAGGTCGTCTGCCGGCCCCCGGCCTTCGTCAGCTCATACCGTCGGGACGGCAGCGCGATCGAGGCTGCGCAGGAACGTCTCGGCCGCCTGGTAGCCGACCACGCGCCCGATCTCGTTGCCGCTGCGATCGAAGAAGATGATGCCCGGCGGCCCGAACAGGTTGAAGCGCTTGAGCAGCGCCTGGTCGTCCGGATTGTTCGCGGTGACGTCCGCGCGCACGAGGTGAAGCTTCGCGAGGCGCGCCTGCACACGGGCATCGGTGAACGTCAGATGCTCCATCTCCTTGCAGCTCACGCACCAGTCGGCGTAGAAGTCGAGCATCACGGGCTGGCCCGACGTCTTCAGCAGCGTGTCGAGCTCACCGCTGGAGCGCACCGCTGCAAACGCAGGGCCGTCCTGCGCGCCGGCTGCGCCGGCCGTCGCAGCCCCGCCGGCGGCCACCGTGCGCGCGGCCAGCACGGCCAGCGGCTTCACGGGATCCGTCGAGCCGGCAGCCAGGCCGACGAGCAGCGTCGCGGCCCAGATCGCGAGCGCGGCGCCCACGCCGCGGCCCAGGCGGCGCCAGATCGACGCGGCACCGGCATTCGGCGTGAACAGGCCGAGCGCCGCGGCCGCGATCAGCAGCCACAGTGCGGCGAGCACCATCTTCAGGCCGCCCGCCAGCACCGGCCACACGATCCACAGCGCGGCCGCGAGCAGCACGATGCCGAAGAACACCTTCACGCCGTCCATCCAGGCGCCTGCGCGCGGCAGGACCGTCCCGGCACCGACGCCGACGACCAGCAGCGGCACGCCGAGCCCCAGCCCCATCGCGAACAGCGCCGCACCGCCGAGCAGTGCATTGCCGGTATGCGCGATGAAGGCGAGTACCGCGAACAGCGGCGCCGTCATGCATGCGCCGACGACGAGCGCCGACAACGCGCCCATCGCCGCGACCGCGACGAAGTGGCCGCCCTGGCGCGTGCTCGATGCCTCGGCCGCGCCGTTTTGCCAGCGTGCAGGCAACGCGAGGTCCTTGCCCGAAATCAGCGACACCGCGAACGCGGTCAGCAGCACGCCGAACGCGCCGAGCACCCACGGGTTCTGCAGCCACGCGCCGAGGCTCTGGCCGACCAGCGCCGCGGCGATGCCGAGCACCGTATAGACGAGCGCCATGCCGACTACATAGGTCAGCGACAGCGCGAAGCCGCGTGCATGCGTCGCGCGCGTGCCCTGGCCGATGATGATCGCGGACACGATCGGAATCATCGGGTACGAACAGGGCAGGAGGCTCAGCACGACGCCCGCGACGAAATACAGTGCGACGATCGTGAAGAAGCCGTGCCCTTCGAGCAGCGACTGCGCGAAATCGGCGCTCGTGACCTTGTCGAACCAGCTGCCTGCGGCTGCCGTGTCGCCGCCGGGCGGCGACGCGGCGGTGCCGAGCGCGGCGCCGTCGACCTTCACGACGTGCTCGGCCGGCGGATAGCAGATCCCTTCGTCCGCGCACCCCTGCGATGTCACCGCGAGCTCGAACGGCCCGGCCGCCTGCTTCACCGGCACGTGGATGACGACTTCGTCGCGATAGGTCTCGACGTTCTTCTGGAACGTCTGGTCGAACTTGACGTGGCCGGCCGGGAATTGCGGCTCGCCGAGCGTCGCCTGCCCGCTCTTCACCGCGAACGCGAACCGCTCGCGGTACATGTAGTAGCCGTTGGCGACCTTGAAGCGGACGTCCACCTGTCCCGGCGATTCGCTCGCGCTGAACTTGAACGCGACCGACGGATCGAGGAAATCGTCGGCCGCGCGCGCGGCCGACAGGCCGCCCAGCAGCATGACCGCGAACGACACCAGGACTGCAAGGAACCGCAGCGCGCGCACGCGCACGGAAAGCGCCATACCGTTAAACATGAAATAGACGTTGAGTTTCGCTGGTCACCCACTGGCCGTACGCGGCCGATGCCGTCGTTTGCCACGAGACGATTTCGGGCGTCTCGTACGGATGATGCGCGAGAATAAATCGCTCCAGTTCGAGCGCCCGCACGGGGCTCGTCTTGAACAACAACTGGATCTCGTCGGCCGTTTCGACCTTGCCCTGCCAGTGATAACGCGACTTGATCGCACCAAGCTCGGACACACACGCGGCCAGCCGCGCGTCGAGCGCGCCGTCGGACAGCGCCGCGGCCGTCGCCGCATCGGGCACCGTCGTCAGCATCAGCACCACTATCATCCGCGCCCTCCTGGCTGGTCTGGCGGCTCCTGCCGGCGCGGATTGCCTATCCTCGGATCACACCGGCTGCCCGTATCGTAGCGCAGCCCGCGCAATGCTGCCGGCGCCGTCCTGCGACAATCGATCGCAGCCGGCATCTCAAAAACAAAAAGGGCCAAGCAATCGCTCGGCCCTTTTCAGATACTGCAGCGTACCGGAAGCTTACTCGGCTTCTTGCACGTTTTCCGTTTCGTCGACTTCCGGACGGTCGAGCAGTTCGACCAGTGCCATCGGTGCGTTGTCGCCCACGCGGAAGCCGAACTTCAGCACGCGCAGGTAGCCGCCCGGACGGTTCGCGAAACGCGGACCGAGGACGTCGAACAGCTTCGCGACCGAGTCACGATCGCGCAGGCGGTTGAATGCCAGGCGACGGTTTGCCAGCGACGGCTTCTTGCCGAGCGTGATCAGCGGCTCGACGACTTTACGGAGTTCCTTCGCCTTCGGCAGCGTCGTCTTGATGACTTCGTGCTCGATCAGCGAGTTGGACATGTTACGGAGCATAGCCAGACGGTGGCTGCTCGTGCGGTTCAGTTTCCGCAGACCATGACGATGGCGCATTTCAGTTTCCTTGATTCAAAGTTTTGATCCAGCTCTTCTATCGCACCTCGAGGGTGCACGGGCCGGTAGCGAAAAAAGCAAGATGCGGATTTTAAAGGAAAATCCGCATCTTTGCCAACTACAGCAACAACCAGGCTTACTTGTCGAGACCAGCCGGCGGCCAGTTCTCGAGCTTCATGCCCAGCGTGAGACCGCGCGAAGCGAGCACTTCCTTGATCTCGTTGAGCGACTTGCGACCGAGGTTCGGCGTCTTCAGCAGCTCGTTTTCCGTGCGCTGGATCAGGTCGCCGATGTAGTAGATGTTCTCGGCCTTCAGGCAGTTCGCCGAGCGAACCGTCAGTTCGAGATCGTCCACCGGACGCAGCAGGATCGGGTCGATCTGCGGAGCACGCGACGGCGCTTCGGCTGCCGTTTCCGTGCCTTCCAGCGCCGCGAACACGGACAGCTGGTCGACCAGGATGCGGGCCGATTGACGGATCGCTTCTTCCGGCGTGATCACACCGCTCGTCTCGATGTTCATCACGAGCTTGTCGAGGTCGGTACGCTGCTCGACACGTGCGCTTTCGACAGCGTAGCTCACGCGGCGAACCGGCGAGAACGATGCGTCGAGGACGATGCGGCCGATGATCTTGGCCGTGTCTTCGCCGTAGCGACGGACGTTGCCGGGCACATAGCCGCGACCCTTTTCGATCTTGATCTGAACGTCGAGCTTGCCGCCCTTCGACAGGTGCGCAATCACGTGATTCGGGTTGATGACTTCGCAATCGTGGGCCAGCTCGATATCGCCGGCCGTGACAACGCCTTCACCTTCCTTGCGCAGCGTAACTGTCACTTCGTCACGGTTATGCAGCTTGAACACCACGCCCTTCAGGTTCAGCAGCAGGTTGACGACGTCTTCCTGCACGCCATCCAGCGTCGAGTACTCGTGCACCACGCCTGCGATCGTGACTTCGGTCGGCGCGTAGCCAACCATCGACGACAGCAGCACGCGGCGAAGCGCATTGCCCAAGGTATGGCCGTAACCGCGTTCGAACGGTTCCATGACCACCCTCGCGTGGTTCTCGCCCAGCGATTCCACGGCGATGATCTTGGGTTTCAGCAAACTGGTTTGCATGGGCTTTCCTTTTCAATACCCTCGGCTCGTTACACCGATAAGGCTGACCGGTAACAACCAGAAAATAAACAGCCGAGGCCCCTCCTTGCGCAACGCAATCGGGGTACCTCGGCCGTCAATCGGATTAACGCGAATACAATTCGACGATCAGGCTTTCGTTGATGTCGCCTGCGATCTCGACGCGTTCCGGCATTTGCTTGAACGTGCCTTCGAACTTCTTCGCATCGACTGCAACCCAGCTCGGCATGCCGCCTTGCTCGGCCAGCGACAGCGCTTCGACGATACGCGCTTGCTTCTTCGCCTTTTCGCGGATCGCGACGACGTCACCTGCCTTCACTTGCTGCGACGGGACGTTTGCGACGACGCCGTTCACGGTGATCGACTTGTGGCTCACCAGCTGACGCGCTTCAGCGCGGGTCGAGCCGAAGCCCATGCGATACACGACGTTGTCGAGGCGCGACTCGAGCAGTTGCAGCAGGTTTTCACCCGTGTTGCCCTTGCGGCGATCGGCTTCGGCGAAGTAGCGGCGGAACTGACGCTCCAGCACGCCGTAGATGCGCTTGACCTTCTGCTTTTCACGCAGCTGCGTACCGTAGTCGGACGTACGTGCGCCCGAGGTACGGCCGTGCTGACCCGGCTTGCTGTCGAGCTTGCACTTGTCGGCGAGCGAGCGGCGTGCGCTCTTCAGGAACAGGTCGGTGCCTTCACGGCGGGACAGCTTGGCTTTGGGGCCGATATAACGTGCCACTTTGCATTCCTTTATCAATCAGTCACGCGGATCGAAATCCGCGCTAGTCCGCTCCCTTTGGGGCGAACGGTGGGCTTAGTCAATCAAAAAAGCAACGCCCGTCGACGCTGAGCGGCGACAGGCAATGCGCTAGCACGAACGTGCCAGCACATCCTTAGATACGACGACGCTTCGGCGGGCGGCAGCCGTTGTGCGGAATCGGGGTGACGTCCGAAATCGCGGTGATCTTGATGCCGAGGCCGTGCAGTGCGCGCACTGCCGACTCACGACCCGGGCCCGGGCCCTTGATCCGCACTTCCAGATTCTTCACACCGTATTCCATCGCGACGCGGCCAGCCGACTCGGCTGCGACCTGAGCAGCGAACGGCGTCGATTTGCGCGAGCCCTTGAAGCCCTGACCGCCCGACGTCGCCCATGCCAGCGCGTTGCCTTGGCGATCGGTGATCGTGATGATCGTGTTGTTGAACGACGCGTGAACGTGAACCACGCCTTCAGCGACGTTCTTCTTAACCTTTTTGCGAACGCGTTGCGCCGCGGTATTCGAAGCCTTAGCCATTACGTTTTCCTGTAACTGTCAGTTCCGCTTACTTCTTCAGCGCTTGCGCTGCACGACGCGGACCCTTACGGGTACGTGCGTTCGTACGCGTACGCTGACCGCGCATCGGCAGGCCCTTGCGATGACGGACGCCACGGTAGCAACCGAGGTCCATCAGGCGCTTGATGTTCATCGTCACTTCACGGCGCAGATCGCCTTCGACGACAAACTTGCCCACTTCTTCACGCAGCTTTTCCAGGTCTGCGTCGGTCAGATCCTTGACCTTCTTCGAAAAATCGACGCCAGCTGCCACGCAGATGCTGCGCGAACGGGTGCGGCCGACACCAAAGATAGCCGTCAGGCCAATCTCGGTGTGCTGGTGATTCGGGATGTTAACCCCTGCGATACGAGCCATTGTTTTTCCTCAAACAAAAAGCGCAAACAAACGCGCGGTCAGCCTTGGCGCTGCTTGTGGCGCGGATCCGAGCTGCAGATCACGCGAACGACGCCTTTGCGCTTGATGATCTTGCAATTGCGGCAAATGCGCTTAACCGATGCCATCACTTTCATGATAATACCCTTTTTTCAAATCACTTCGCCCGGAACACGATCCGCGCACGAGACAGATCGTAAGGCGTCAACTCAACCGTCACCTTGTCGCCCGGCAGGATGCGGATGTAGTGCATCCGCATCTTTCCGGAAATATGCCCCAACACGACATGGCCGTTTTCCAGCTTCACACGGAAGGTCGCATTCGGGAGGTTTTCAATCACCTCTCCCTGCATCTGGATTACATCGTCTTTGGCCATAGTCCTTAACGCATCGGGATGTTGCCGCCCTTGAAGTTCGCCTTCTTGAGCAGAGACTCATACTGTTGCGACATAACGTACGACTGCACCTGCGCCATAAAGTCCATCGTGACGACGACAATGATCAGCAGCGACGTTCCACCAAAATAAAACGGCACGTTCCAGCGCAGCACCAGAAATTCCGGCAGCAGACACACGAAGACGATGTAGATCGCACCGGCCAGCGTCAGACGCGTGAGGATGCGGTCGATATATCGTGCGGTCTGATCGCCCGGACGGATGCCCGGAACAAACGCGCCGCTCTTCTTCAGGTTGTCCGCGGTTTCCCTGCTGTTGAACACCAGTGCGGTGTAGAAGAAGCAGAAAAACACGATCGCCAGCGTGTACAGCAGCACATAGACCGGCTGGCCCGGCTTCAGCGCTTCCGCTACGTTATGCAACGTATTGGAAATCCAGCTTCCCGTCGGCTGACCGGTACTGAACCAGCCGAGAATCGTTGCCGGGAACAGAATGATCGACGATGCAAAGATCGGCGGAATCACGCCCGACATGTTCAACTTCAGCGGCAGATGCGACGACTGCCCACCGTAGATCTTGTTGCCGACCTGGCGCTTCGCGTAGTTCACGAGGATCTTGCGCTGGCCGCGTTCGATGAACACGACCAGGTAAGTCACCGCGGCAATCAGGACGACGATGATGATCGCCGAAATGATGCTCATCGAACCCGTACGCACCAGCTCGAACAACCCACCCACGGCATTCGGGAACCCTGCTGCGATCCCGCCGAAGATGATGATCGAGATACCGTTGCCCAGACCACGCTCGGTAATCTGCTCGCCGAGCCACATCAGGAACATCGTACCGGTAACCAGCGTCACGACCGTCGTCAGACGGAACAGCATGCCGGGATCGGTGACGAGGCCCGGCTGGTTTTCCAGCGCAGCCGCGATACCGAACGCCTGGAAGGTCGCGAGCACCACGGTGAAATACCGCGTGTACTGCGTGATCTTCCGTTGCCCTGCCTGCCCTTCCTTCTTCAGCGCCTCGAGTTGCGGCGATACGATCGCCAGCAACTGCATGATGATCGACGCCGAGATGTACGGCATGATCCCCAGCGCAAAGATCGTGAAGCGGGAAAGCGCGCCACCCGAGAACATGTTGAACATGCCCAGGATGCCGCCCGCCTGGCTCTGGAACAGCTTAGCCAGTTGATCCGGATCGATGCCCGGCACGGGAATGTGCGCGCCGATGCGATAGACGATCAGCGCCAGGAGCAGGAACATCGCTCGCCGACGCAGATCGCCGAATTTCGCCGTGCTTCGACCGGGTTTTGCAAGACTCGGGCTGTTAGCCAAGTACCTTCTCCGATGAATGCAAGTGACGACGCGCTACGCGTGTCACTCGGCGAACGAACCGCCAGCCGCTTCGATCGCAGCGCGCGCACCCTTGGTGGCACCGAGACCCTTCACGACGATCTTGCGCTTCAGTTCGCCCGTCGCGATGATCTTTGCGCTCTTCGTCAGCTCGCCGACCAGGCCGGCTTGCTTCAGTGCGAGCAGATCGATCTCGTCGACCGGCAGCTTCTCGAGGTCGCCCAGGCGCACTTCACCGACGAATTCCTTCGTCAGCGACGTGAAGCCGCGCTTCGGCAGACGACGTTGCAGCGGCATCTGACCGCCTTCGAAACCGACTTTGTGGAAGCCGCCCGAACGCGATTTCTGACCTTTGTGACCACGGCCAGCCGTCTTGCCGAGGCCCGAACCGATGCCACGACCGACGCGACGCTTGGCGTGCTTGGCGCCAGCGGCCGGCTTCAGGTTATTCAATTCCATATCAACTCCTTGATCCGTAGGGCCGCTTACGCGATGACCTTAACGAGGTACGAGACCTTGTTGATCATGCCGCGGACCGCCGGCGTGTCCTGGAGCTCGCTGACCGAGTTGAGTCGGCGCAGGCCCAGGCCACGCACGGTCGCGCGGTGCGATTCGCGGGTCCCGATCAGGCTCTTAACGAGCTGAACCTTGACAGTTTTTTCAGACATGGTGACCACCCGGGCTTAGCCCAAAATATCTTCGACGGACTTGCCGCGCTTCGCCGCGATGTCTGCCGGGGTGGACTGCTTGCGCAGGCCGTCCAGCGTGGCGCGAACGAGGTTGTACGGGTTCGTCGAACCGTGGCTCTTCGCCACGACGTTCTGAACGCCCATCACGTCGAACACTGCGCGCATCGGGCCGCCGGCGATCACGCCCGTACCTGCCTTCGCCGGAGCGAGGAGGACAGCGGATGCGCCGTGCTTGCCGTGCACTTCGTGTTGCAGCGTGCCGTTCTTGAGCGGCACCTTGAACATGTTGCGGCGAGCTTGTTCCATTGCCTTCTGGACAGCGACCGGCACTTCCTTCGCCTTGCCCTTGCCCATACCGATGCGGCCATCACCGTCGCCAACCACGGTCAGTGCGGCGAAGCCGAGAATACGGCCACCCTTCACGACCTTGGTCACGCGATTGACCGAAATCATCTTTTCACGAAGGCCGTCGTCGCGCTCGTCAGCCTGAACTTTCGCTTGCATCTTTGCCATGACGAATTCCTTCCTTAGAACTTGAGCCCAGCTTCGCGAGCTGCCTCAGCCAGCGCCTTGACGCGGCCGTGGTAGCGGAAGCCCGAGCGGTCGAAGGCGACGGATTCGATGCCGGCAGCCTTTGCCTTTTCGGCAATACGCTTGCCGATCAGCGTCGCGGCATTGACGTTGCCGCCCTTGCCCGACTTGTCGGCCAGTTCTGCGCGCACTTCTGCCTCGAGCGTCGACGCGCTGGCGAGCACCTTGGTGCCGCACGGCGAGAACACTTGAGCGTAGATGTGCGTGTTCGTGCGATGCACGGCGAGACGCGCGACCTGCAGCTCAGCGATCTTGATACGCGTCTGGCGAGCGCGGCGCAGGCGAGATTGAGTCTTATCCATGATTGCGCACCCTTACTTCTTCTTCGTTTCTTTGAGGATCACAACCTCGTCGGCATAGCGCACGCCCTTGCCCTTGTAGGGCTCCGGCGGACGGTAACCGCGGACTTCCGCAGCCACTTGACCGACTTGTTGCTTGTTGATCCCCTTGATCACGATTTCGGTTTGCGTCGGGGTTTCAGCCTTGACGCCTTCCGGCATCTGGTGCACCACCGGGTGCGAGAAACCCAGCGACAGATTCAGCTTGTCGCCTTGCGCTTGCGCACGGTAACCGACGCCAACCAGCGTCAGCTTGCGCTCGAAACCCTTGGTCACGCCGTGCACGGCATTCGCGATGATCGCGCGCATCGTGCCCGACAGTGCATTTGCTTCGCGGCTTTCGTCGACCGGCGACAGATTCAGCGTGCCGTCGTTGTTCGCCACGTTCACGAGCGGATTGATCGCTTGCGTGATGGTGCCCAGCGGGCCCTTGACGGTGATAGCACCGTCGGCCAGCTTGACTTCCGCGCCTTGCAGCGCGATCGGGCTCTTACCTACTCGAGACATGTTTCTCTCTCCTCGGCTTTAAGCGACGTAGCAGATGACTTCGCCGCCGACGCCGGTAGCGCGCGCCTTGCGGTCGGTCATCACGCCCTTCGGCGTCGACACGATAGCCACGCCGAGGCCGTTCATGACCTGCGGAATGTCGTTACGGCCGCGGTACACGCGCAGACCAGGCTTCGACACGCGCTCGAGGCGTTCGATGACCGGGCGACCTGCGTAGTACTTCAGCGCGATATTCAGTTCGGACTTCGCACCTTCCGCCTTCACGGCGAAATCGTCGATATAACCTTCGTCCTTGAGGACTTGCGCGATTGCAACCTTGACCTTCGACGAGGGCATCGCAACCGATACCTTCTCGACCATCTGCGCGTTGCGGATGCGAGTCAGCATATCGGCGATAGGATCACTCATGCTCATTTACGTTTCTCCTATTACCAGCTCGCCTTGGTCAGGCCAGGAATCTCGCCACGGAATGCGATTTCACGAATCTTGTTACGCGCGAGGCCGAATTTACGGAACGTGCCACGCGGACGGCCCGTGATCGCGCAGCGGTTACGCTGGCGGGTCGGGTTTGCGTTGCGGGGCAGTTGCTGCAGCTCAAGGCGTGCTTCGTAGCGCTCTTCTTCCGACTTGCTTTGGTCTTCGACGATCGCCTTCAGCGCTTCGCGCTTTGCTGCGAACTTCGCGACCAGGCGGGCGCGCTTCTTTTCACGTTCGATCAGTGCCAGTTTAGCCACGGTAACCTCAGTTTCTGAACGGGAACTTGAAGCTGGCGAGCAGAGCCTTTGCTTCGTCGTCGGTCTTCGCAGTCGTCGTGATGCTGATGTTCAGCCCACGCAGTGCGTCGATCTTGTCGTAGTCGATTTCGGGGAAAATGATCTGCTCTTTCACACCGATGTTGTAGTTGCCACGGCCATCGAAAGCACGACCCGACACACCGCGGAAATCTCGCACGCGGGGCAGGGCAACCGTCACGAAACGGTCGAGGAATTCGTACATCGCCTGGCCACGCAGCGTCACCATCGCGCCGATCGGGTAACCCTGGCGGATCTTGAAGCCTGCGATTGCCTTGCGAGCCTTCGTGACGACCGGCTTCTGGCCGGCGATCTTCGTGAGGTCGCCAACGGCGTTCTCGATGATCTTCTTGTCAGCGATCGCTTCGCCAAGACCCATGTTCAGCGTGATCTTGGTGATGCGCGGCACTTCCATGACCGACTTGTAACCGAACTTCTCGATCAGGCCGGGCACAACCTTTTCTTTGTAAAACTCTTGAAAACGAGCCATTTTTTACTCCGCTGCGTCAGGCGCTCAGTACGGCACCGGTCGTCTTCAGGAAGCGAACCTTCTTGCCTTCCTCGACCTTGATGCCAACACGCGACGCCTTGCCATTCGCGTCGACCAGTGCGACGTTCGAAATATGCAGGGGCATCGTCTTCGCTTCCACGCCGCCCGTCGTACCCTTCATCGGGTTCGGCTTCACATGCTTCTTGACGAGGTTGATACCTTCAACCGTCACATGTTCAGCACCGACAGCCAGCACGACGCCGCGCTTGCCCTTGTCCTTGCCAGTAACGACGATAACTTCGTCACCTTTGCGAATCTTGTTCATCGCGACTCCTTACAGCACTTCCGGCGCCAGCGAAACGATCTTCATGAATCGTTCGCTACGCAGCTCACGCGTCACCGGCCCGAAGATACGGGTGCCGATCGGCTCGAGCTTGTTATTCAAAAGCACAGCGGCGTTGCCGTCGAACTTGATCAGCGAGCCGTCTTGACGGCGCACGCCCTTGGCGGTGCGGACCACCACGGCGTTGTAAATTTCGCCTTTCTTCACGCGCCCGCGCGGCGTTGCCTCTTTGACGGTCACCTTGATGATGTCGCCAATGCCGGCATAACGACGCTTCGAGCCGCCGAGCACCTTGATGCACATGACTTCACGTGCACCCGTGTTGTCGGCTACTTCGAGCCGAGATTCGGTCTGGATCATGGTTTGTCTTTCCCAACTTAATCCGGATGCACCACCATGATGCATTCGGTCAGTCTTGGTCCCGTCAGCCAATCGGCTGCTTGGGTTGGAACAGCAGCGACGGCAAACGAAACCCGCCATCGCAATTCGGTGAATCTTTCGGACAGGCAGGCGCCAGTCCGCTTCCCCCACCAACTTCGCCCGCGACGGGGCTCCCATAAAGAGGGAAGACCAGGATTATAACAAATAATCCTGGTCACGCAAGCAAAAACTTTGCGATTTCAAGCACTTCGAGGAGAAGTGCCTGTTACTGCCTACTGCGCTGCCCGCTTAGATGACGCGAGCTGCTTCGACGAGGCGCGACACCGTCCAGGCCTTCGTCTTCGAAACAGGACGAGTTTCCTGGATTTCGACGAGATCGCCTTCGTTGCAGGTGTTCGCTTCATCATGCGCGTGGTACTTCTTCGAGCGCACGACATACTTGCCGTAGATCGGGTGCTTGACGCGGTGCTCGATCAGCACGGTGACGGTCTTGTCCATCTTGTTGCTGACGACCCGACCGACCAGCGTCCGCTTCAGCGAGGTTTTCACGCTATCGTTCATTTCTGGTTCGCCTTCTGAGTCATGACGGTCCGCACACGTGCGATGTCGCGACGAACCTTCTTCAGCTGGCTCGTGTTCGTGAGCTGCTGGGTCGCGAGTTGCATGCGCAGGCCGAATTGCGCCTTCAGCAGGTCCGCCAGCTCCTTGTTGAGCGCGGCCTGGTCTTTCTGGAGAAGTTCGGAAGCCTTCATGTTTTCTCCTTAGGCGCCGAGCTGGCGCACGATGAATGCCGTCTTCAGCGGCAGCTTGGCTGCAGCCAGACGGAACGCTTCGCGTGCCAGTTCTTCGGTTACGCCGTCCATTTCATAGAGCATCTTGCCCGGCTGAATCTCGGCGACGTAGTACTCCGGGTTACCCTTACCGTTACCCATACGCACTTCGGCCGGCTTCTGCGAAATCGGCTTGTCCGGGAAGATCCGGATCCAGATGCGGCCGCCACGCTTGATGTGACGCGTCATTGCACGACGTGCCGCTTCAATCTGGCGGGCGGTCAGACGACCGCGACCGATAGCCTTCAGGCCGAAGTCACCGAACGACACTGCGTTGCCGCGCGTCGCCTTGCCGGTGTTACGACCCTTCTGCTCTTTACGATACTTTCTGCGTTTCGGTTGCAGCATCGTTATTCTCCAGTCTTGCCGTCTTCGGGCTTGCCGGCGCCACGGCGCGGTGCGCCACGGCGAGCACCCGGAGCGCCGCCTTCGCCATCACGGCGCGGACGACGGTCGCCCGGACGCGCATTGCGACGCGGACGCTTGTCTTCGGCTACTTCTTCCACCACCGGTGCGTCGTTGCGGCCGAGCGTATCGCCCTTGTAGACCCACACCTTGACGCCGATGATCCCGTAAGTCGTCTTCGCTTCCGAAGTCGCGTAGTCGATATCAGCACGCAGCGTGTGAAGCGGCACGCGACCTTCGCGATACCACTCCGTACGAGCGATTTCGATACCGTTCAGACGGCCCGCGCTCATGATCTTGATGCCTTGAGCACCCAGACGCATCGCGTTCTGCATCGCACGCTTCATCGCGCGACGGAACATGATCCGGCGCTCGAGCTGTTGCGTGATCGAATCAGCGATCAGCTGAGCATCGGTTTCCGGCTTGCGGATTTCTTCGATGTTGACGTGAACCGGAACGCCCATGCGGCGTTGCAGTTCCGTCTTCAGCTGCTCGATATCCTCGCCCTTCTTGCCGATGACCACACCCGGACGCGAGCTGTAAATCGTGATGCGCGCGTTCTTCGCCGGACGCTCGATGACGACCCGACCGACCGAAGCGTTCTTCAGCTTCTTCTTCAGGTATTCACGAACACCGATGTCTTCCTGCAGCATCGCCGCGAAATTGTTGTTGTTCGCGTACCAACGCGAAGCCCAATTGCGGCTGACAGCCAGGCGGAAGCCAGTCGGATGAATTTTCTGTCCCATCGTATGGCTCCTTAATTCCCGACCGTCACAGTGATGTGACAGGATTGCTTCTCGATGCGGTTACCGCGGCCCTTGGCGCGCGCGGTGAAACGCTTGAGCGATGCAGCCTTGTCGACGTAGATGCTCTTGATCTTGAGCTCGTCGATATCAGCGCCTTCGTTGTGCTCCGCATTCGCGATTGCCGACAGCACAACCTTCTTCACGATGCCAGCCGCCTTCTTCGGCGAGAACGTCAGAACGTTCAGCGCCTTGTCGACCGGCAAACCGCGGATCTGGTCAGCCACAAGGCGCGTTTTCTGCGCCGAGATGCGGGCACCGCGATGAATTGCTTTCACTTCCATCTTGATTGCCCCTTATTTCTTGGCCTTCTTGTCGGCTGCGTGACCCTTGAACGTACGGGTCAGTGCGAACTCGCCAAGCTTGTGGCCGACCATGTTTTCCGAGATGTACACCGGAACGTGTTGACGGCCGTTGTGAACAGCGATCGTCAGGCCGATGAAATCCGGCAGAATCGTCGAGCGACGCGACCAGGTCTTGATCGGCTTTTTGTCGCGCGAAGCTGCAGCCGCCTCAACTTTCTTCAGCAAATGGGCGTCGCAGAACGGACCTTTTTTAACAGAACGTGCCATTGCCTACTCCTTAACGCTTGTGACGGCGCTGGACGATCATCGTCGTCGTGCGCTTGTTGCTGCGGGTGCGGTAACCCTTAGCCGGCGTACCCCACGGGCTCACCGGATCGCGACCTGCAGCCGTCTTGCCCTCACCACCACCGTGCGGGTGATCAACCGGGTTCATCGCAACGCCACGCACCGTCGGGCGGATACCGCGCCAGCGGTTCGCGCCAGCCTTGCCGATCTGGCGCAGGCTATGCTCTTCGTTACCGACTTCACCGATCGTTGCACGGCACTCGATGTGCACGCGGCGGATTTCGCCCGAACGCAGACGAACCTGCGCGTAGACGCCTTCACGTGCCAGCAGCATGGCCGACGTGCCAGCCGAACGCGCCATTTGCGCGCCCTTGCCCGGCAGCATCTCGATGCAGTGGATCGTCGTACCGACCGGAATGTTGCGGATCGGCAGCGTGTTGCCTGCACGGATCGGCGCTTCCGAACCCGACATCAGCTGTTGGCCGACCGTCAGGCCCTTCGGGGCGATGATGTAGCGACGCTCGCCGTCTGCGTAGAGCACCAGCGCGATGTTCGCGCTACGGTTCGGGTCGTACTCGAGACGCTCGACCTTTGCCGGGATGCCATCCTTCGTGCGACGGAAATCGACGATACGGTAGTGCTGCTTGTGACCACCACCCTTGTGACGCGTGGTGATACGACCGTTGTTGTTACGGCCGGCGGTCGAGCTCTGCGTGTCGAGCAGTGCCGCGAACGGCTTGCCCTGGTGCAGGTTCTTGTTGACCACCTTGACCATCGCGCGGCGACCCGGCGATGTCGGCTTAACTTTAACGATTGCCATGATTACTTGGCCTCCGCTTCAAAGTTGATTTCCTGGCCGGGCTTCAGGCAAACGTACGCCTTCTTCACGTCCTTGCGGCGGCCCATCGAACGGCCAAAGCGCTTTTGCTTGCCCTTCTGAACCAGCACGTTGACGGAATCAACTTCAACCTTGAACAGCAGCTCGACAGCCGCCTTCACTTCCTGCTTCGTGGCATCCGGTGCGACTTCGAACACGACTTGCTCGTTCTTGTCGGCAACCAGCGTCGCCTTTTCCGAGATCACCGGTGCGAGCAGGACCTGCATCAAACGATGATCGTTCTTGCGAATCTCGCTCATGACAGCAACTCCTCGATCTGGGCGACCGCAGCCTTCGTGACCAGCACTTTCTTGAAGTAGATCAGCGACAGCGGGTCAGCGTAGCGCGGCTCGACAATTGCCACGTGCGGCAGGTTGCGCGATGCCAGGTACAGGTTCTCGTCGACCGTATCCGTAATGATCAGCACGGAGTCGAGACCCATGGTCTTGAATTTGTCGGCCAGCAGCTTGGTCTTCGGCGCTTCGAGGATGATGTCCTCGACGACCGACAGACGGCCTTCACGGGCCAGCTGCGAGAAGATCGAGCAGAGACCTGCGCGATGCATCTTCTTGTTGACCTTGTGCGAGAAGTTTTCTTCCGGCGAATTCGGGAAAATACGACCACCGCCACGCCACAACGGGCTCGACGACATACCGGCACGAGCGCGGCCCGTACCCTTCTGGCGCCACGGCTTCTTGGTCGTGTGCTTGACTTGCTCACGGTCCTTCTGTGCGCGGTTACCCTGGCGAGCATTCGCCTGGTAAGCGACGACGACCTGGTGGATCAGCGCTTCGTTGTAGTCACGACCGAACACGACGTCCGATGCGTTGACCACTGCACCTTCCTGACCATTTTCGTTCAGGAGCTTGAGTTCCATTATTTCGCCCCCTTGGTCTTGACGGCCGGCGTCACGAAGACCTTGCCGCCCTTCGCGCCCGGAATCGCACCCTTCACGAGCAGCAGCTTGCGCTCTGCGTCGATACGAGCGATTTCGAGGTTCTGCACCGTCACCGTCACGTCACCCATGTGACCCGTCATGCGTTTACCCGGGAAAACACGACCCGGATCCTGCGCCATACCGATCGAGCCCGGCACGTTGTGCGAGCGCGAGTTACCGTGCGTGGCACGGCCGGAGGAGAAGTTGTAACGCTTGATCGTACCGGCGTAGCCCTTACCGATCGACACGCCTTGCACGTCGACCTTCTGGCCCACTTCGAAAAGATCTGCACCGACCACGGCGCCATTCGACAGCTCAGCTGCCTTGGCCGCGTCAATGCGGAATTCCTTGAGGATTTCACCGGCTTCGACACCGGCTTTGGCGAGATGACCTGCCAGCGGCTTCGTCACGCGCGATGCACGACGGGAGCCGAATGCAACCTGCACGGCCGTGTAGCCGTCGGTTTCAACAGTCTTGATCTGCGTCACGCGGTTGTCCGACACGTCCAGCACGGTGACGGGAATCGAATCCCCTTCAGCCGTGAAGATACGGGTCATGCCAACCTTGCGACCTACGAGTCCAAGGCTCATCATTTTCTCCATTCCCGACTGCGATTGGTCGGGGCTGATTTACAAAATGCCGGGCACGCAAGGCCCAACTTTTTTACGCGAATACGCGAAAAGCCAAGCAGTATAGCCCGACTTCCCGATTTCCGCAAGCAATACAAAGACTTAGCACCGCCCGGCGAGCCGACCGGCGCTGGAAGCCTTACTGCAGCTTGATTTCCACGTCGACGCCAGCCGGCAGGTCGAGCTTCATCAGCGCGTCAACGGTCTTGTCCGTCGGGTCGACGATGTCCATCAGGCGCTGGTGGGTGCGGATTTCGAGCTGATCGCGCGACGTCTTGTTGACGTGCGGCGAACGCAGGATGTCAAAACGCTGAATGCGCGTCGGCAGCGGCACCGGGCCACGGACGATTGCGCCAGTCCGCTTCGCGGTATCGACGATCTCGGCAGCCGATTGATCGATCAGACGATAGTCGAATGCCTTCAGGCGAATGCGGATTTTCTGTTGCTGCATGACGATTCCTTGAAAAGAGCGAGGCGATGTTGCATCGCCGGACACTAAAAGAACGTGAAACATGACGCCTGCGGGGAGCGAGACATCACGTTCCTGACGGTACTTCCACTGCTAAGCCCGCGATTCTACACGAAATTTCGAAACCGTGGCATGCATTTCTCGGCCCGCGCAACGCGCCGCCGGAAAAGCAAAACCGGGTGCCAGCGCAAGCTGGACACCCGGTTTCGACGGTACAACTGCATACCGCGGGAATCGCGGACCCCGTCGGGATCCGCGGATCGTCGATGTTACTCGATGATCTTGGCGACGACGCCGGCGCCGACGGTACGGCCGCCTTCGCGGATTGCGAAGCGCAGACCTTCTTCCATCGCGATCGGAGCGATCAGCTTCACCGTGATCGACACGTTGTCGCCCGGCATCACCATTTCCTTGTCCTTCGGCAGCTCGATCGAGCCCGTCACGTCCGTCGTACGGAAGTAGAACTGCGGACGGTAGTTGTTGAAGAACGGCGTGTGACGGCCGCCTTCGTCCTTGCTCAGCACGTACACTTCAGCCGTGAAGTGCGTGTGCGGCGTGATCGAACCCGGCTTCGCCAGAACCTGGCCACGCTCCACGTCTTCACGCTTCGTGCCGCGCAGCAGGATACCAACGTTGTCGCCTGCCTGACCTTGGTCCAGCAGCTTGCGGAACATTTCAACGCCCGTGCAGGTCGTCTTCACCGTCGGCTTGATACCGACGATTTCGATTTCCTCGCCGACCTTCACGATGCCGCGCTCGACACGACCCGTCACCACCGTACCACGGCCCGAGATCGAGAACACGTCTTCCACCGGCATCAGGAACGCGCCGTCAACTGCACGCTCCGGCGTCGGGATGTACGTGTCCAGCGCGTCGGCCAGGCTCATGATCGCCACTTCGCCCAGCTCGCCCGTGTCGCCTTCCAGCGCCAGCTTTGCCGAACCCTTCACGATCGGCGTGTCGTCGCCCGGGAAGTCGTACTTCGACAGGAGTTCGCGAACTTCCATCTCGACCAGCTCGAGCAGTTCTGCGTCGTCCACCATGTCGCACTTGTTCAGGAACACGATGATGTACGGAACGCCAACCTGGCGTGCCAGCAGGATGTGCTCACGCGTCTGCGGCATCGGGCCGTCAGCTGCCGAGCAAACCAGGATCGCGCCGTCCATCTGCGCTGCGCCCGTGATCATGTTCTTCACATAGTCAGCGTGGCCCGGGCAGTCGACGTGTGCGTAGTGGCGGTTGGCCGTTTCGTACTCGACGTGTGCCGTGTTGATCGTGATGCCGCGCGCCTTTTCTTCCGGTGCCGCGTCGATCTGGTCGTATGCCTTCGCTTCGCCGCCGAACTTCTTCGTCAGAACCGTCGTGATCGCTGCCGTCAGCGTCGTCTTGCCGTGGTCAACGTGACCAATCGTACCAACGTTCACGTGCGGCTTGGTCCGCTCGAATTTACCTTTTGCCATGATTCTCTTCTTTCAAAAATTATCGATTGAGATAACGAATTACTTCGACTTCGCGCTGATGATCGCGTCAGCAACGTTGCGCGGAGCTTCAGCGTAGTGCTTGAACTCCATCGTGTACGTTGCACGACCTTGCGTCAGCGAACGCAGCGACGTCGAGTAACCGAACATTTCCGACAGCGGCACTTCGGCGCGAACGATCTTGCCGCCGCCGACCATGTCTTCCATGCCCTGGACGATACCGCGACGGCCCGACAGGTCGCCCATCACGTTGCCCATGTAGTCTTCCGGCGTCTCGACTTCGACAGCCATCATCGGCTCGAGGACGACCGGGTTCGCCTTGCGCATCGCTTCCTTGAACGCCATCGAACCGGCCATGCGGAACGCGTTTTCGTTCGAGTCAACGTCGTGGTACGAACCGAACGTCAGGTGAACCTTCACGTCGACGACCGGGAAGCCAGCCAGCACGCCCGACTTCAGCGTGTCCTGGATACCCTTGTCGACCGCCGGGATGTATTCACGCGGAATCACACCACCCTTGATCTCGTCGAAGAACTCGTAGCCCTTGCCTTGTTCGTTCGGCTCGAGCGTGATGACCGCGTGACCGTACTGGCCGCGACCGCCCGACTGCTTGACGAACTTGCCGTCGACGTCCTTCGCCGTCGAACGGATCGTTTCGCGGTACGCAACCTGCGGCTTGCCGACGGTTGCTTCCACGCCGAATTCACGCTTCATCCGGTCGACCAGAATTTCGAGGTGGAGCTCGCCCATGCCCGAAATGATGGTCTGGCCCGACTCTTCGTCGGTCTGCACGCGGAACGACGGATCTTCCTGAGCCAGACGGTTCAGTGCGAGGCCCATCTTTTCCTGGTCAGCCTTGGTCTTCGGCTCGACTGCCTGCGAAATCACCGGCTCCGGGAACACCATGCGCTCGAGGATGATCGGGTTCGCCGGATCGCACAGCGTGTCGCCCGTGGTCGCTTCCTTCAGGCCGACCGCAGCAGCGATGTCGCCTGCGCGAACTTCCTTGATTTCTTCGCGCTGGTTCGCGTGCATCTGCAGAATACGACCCAGACGTTCCTTCTTGTCCTTCGTCGAGTTCAGCAGCGTGTCGCCCGAATTCACGACGCCCGAGTACACGCGGAAGAAGATCAGCTGGCCGACGAACGGGTCGGTCATGATCTTGAACGCGAGTGCCGAGAACTTCTCGTCGTCCGCCGCGCGGCGTTCTGCCGACTCGCCGTTTTCGAGTTCGCCCTTGACCGGCGGGATGTCGACCGGCGACGGCAGGAAGTCGATCACGGCGTCGAGCATACGCTGCACGCCCTTGTTCTTGAACGCGGTACCGCACAGCATCGGCTGGATTTCGCACGCGATCGTACGATCACGCAGCGCCTTGACGATGTCGGCTTCCGGCAGATCGCCTTCTTCCAGGTACTTGTTCATCAGGTCTTCGTTGGCTTCAGCAGCCGCCTCGACCATCTTTTCGCGCCATTCCTTGCAGGTTTCCGCGAGCTCGGCCGGGATGTCGACGTAGTCGAACTTCGTGCCTTGCGACGCTTCGTCCCACACGATCGCCTTCATCTTGATCAGGTCGACGACGCCCTTGAAGTTTTCTTCCGCGCCGATCGGCACCACGACCGGAACCGGGTTCGCCTTCAGGCGCAGACGGAGCTGGTCGTAGACCTTGAAGAAGTTCGCGCCGGTACGGTCCATCTTGTTGACGAACGCGAGACGCGGCACCTTGTACTTGTTCGCCTGGCGCCACACCGTTTCCGACTGCGGCTGCACGCCGCCCACTGCGCAGTACACCATGCACGCGCCGTCGAGCACGCGCATCGAGCGCTCGACTTCAATCGTGAAGTCGACGTGGCCCGGGGTGTCGATGATGTTGATGCGGTGTTCCGGATAGTTGCCGCCCATGCCCTTCCAGAAGGCCGTGGTAGCAGCGGACGTGATCGTGATGCCACGCTCCTGTTCCTGCTCCATCCAGTCCATCGTGGCTGCGCCGTCGTGAACTTCACCGATCTTGTGGTTCACACCGGTGTAAAACAGAATGCGCTCGGTCGTCGTCGTTTTGCCGGCGTCGATGTGAGCGCTAATACCGATATTGCGGTAGCGCTCGATAGGAGTCTTGCGAGCCACTTTGATCCTCTACTGGGATGACACGATGCAGCCCAGCTGCATCATGCTTCAACACAAACGGGCGAGGCGCCTGAAAAGCGCACCCGCCCGGAATTTATTTCCGCTAACAGCCCAGCCAGGCGCTTAGAAACGGAAATGCGAGAACGCGCGGTTGGCTTCTGCCATGCGGTGAACTTCGTCGCGCTTCTTCATCGCGCCGCCACGGCCTTCGGCCGCTTCGGAGAGTTCACCTGCCAGGCGCAGGGCCATCGACTTCTCGCTACGCTTCTTCGCAGCCTCACGCAGCCAGCGCATCGCCAATGCCATACGACGCGACGGGCGCACTTCGACCGGAACTTGATAGTTGGCACCACCAACGCGACGGCTCTTCACTTCGACCACCGGCTTCACGTTGTTGAGCGCAACCGTGAACACTTCCAGCGGGTCCTTGCCACCCTTGGTCTGGATCTGTTCGAATGCGCCATAAACGATGCGCTCTGCGACCGACTTCTTGCCGGACAGCATCAGCATGTTCATGAACTTGGCAACATCAACGTTACCGAACTTCGGATCCGGCAACACTTCCCGCTTGGGGACTTCGCGACGACGCGGCATGATTCTTCCTTTACTTGTTCAGTTGGAGCTGGTTCCAGCTCCGCGGCCACCAACAAACCCGATCACATCTTCACGACTAACCAGCTTGGCCGGGTGACCACTTACTCGACAGCACCGGCAATCCGGCACTCCCGCCTTGACCGCCCTGCGGCGATCCCTGATCAAAAACTGCTTACTTGGCAGCCTTTGCACGCTTCGCGCCGTACTTCGAGCGCGCTTGCTTACGGTCCTTGACGCCCTGGGTATCCAGCGAGCCGCGAACCATGTGGTAACGCACACCCGGCAAGTCCTTCACACGGCCGCCGCGGATCAGCACAACCGAGTGTTCCTGCAGGTTGTGGCCTTCACCGCCGATGTACGAAATCACTTCGAAGCCGTTCGTCAGACGAACCTTGGCGACCTTACGGAGTGCCGAGTTCGGCTTCTTCGGCGTCGTCGTGTACACACGGGTGCACACGCCGCGACGCTGGGGGCAGTCCTGCAGGGCCGGGCTCTTGCTCTTCGTCGTTTCCGACTGACGGCCTTTGCGAACCAGTTGGTTGATGGTTGGCATTGTTTATTCCTGAAATTGAACAAAATCTGCACACCGATTTCGGGCAAAGCGAGAATCGGCGCACAGTTGACTTCCGAACCGGCGAATCGGGCGCGAGCTTTCGAACGCGACGCGGCCCACCGAATACCGGAACCCAGCATGATATTCCGGAAATACCAACTAAGTCAACGGCTTGCGTGATTCGCCCGTCGACCGCGTGGTTTGCCGGAAGGGTCGGAACACCTGTGTCAGGCCGATTCGACGACGTCGATGATCTCGTCGCCGAAGCGCTCGAGCTTGCGTACGCCCATGCCGGGAATGTGGCGCAGGTCGTCGATCGACTCCGGCGCGTTGCGCGCGATTTCCGCGAGCGTCGCGTCGTGGAAGATCACGTAGGCCGGCACGCCGTCCGTCTTGGCGGTTTCCGCGCGCCACGCACGCAGCGCATCCCACCGCGCGCGCTCGCGCGCATCCATGCCGGCCGTCGGGTCGACGCGCGTGCCGCTGCGGCCCGACGACTGCCGCGTGCGCTGCGGCTTCACATAGCGGCGCAGCGTGACCTTCTCCTCGTTCTTCAGGACGGGCTTCGCCGCCTCGGTCAGCACGAGCGCGCCGAAGCCGCCATGATCGACGGCCAGGTAGCCGTACGCGACGAGCTGCCGGAAAATCGCGCGCCATTCGGGCTCGGACAGCGATGCGCCGATCCCGAACGTCGTGAGCTGGTCGTGGCCGCGCTGCAACACTTTCTCGGTGCGCCCGCCGCGCAGGATCTCGATCAGGTGGCTCGAGCCGAAATTGAAGCCGCTCGCGCGCTGCGCGCGGAACACGCACGACAGCGCCATCTGCGCCTCGCGCGTGGCATCCCACGATGCGGGCGGCTCGAGGCATGTGTCGCAGTTGCCGCACGGCCGGCTCTCTTCGCCGAAATAGTTCAGCAGCCGCACGCGGCGGCACGAGATCGTCTCGCACAGCCCGAGCAGCGCATCGAGCTTCGACGTCTGCACGCGCTTGTGCGCGTCGTCCGCGTCGGACTCGTCGATCATCTTGCGCTGCTGGACGACGTCCCCGAGGCCGTACGCCATCCACGCATTCGCGGGCATCCCGTCGCGGCCCGCGCGGCCGGTTTCCTGGTAGTACCCTTCGACGCTCTTCGGCAGGTCCAGGTGCGCGACGAAGCGCACGTCGGGTTTGTCGATGCCCATGCCGAACGCGATCGTCGCGCACATCACGATGCCCTCTTCGCGCTGGAACATTTCCTGGTGCTTCTGCCGCACCTCGAACTCCATTCCCGCGTGATACGGCAGCGCGCGCACGCCCTGCGCCTTCAGCCACTCGGCCGTTTCCTCGACCTTGCGGCGCGACAGGCAATAGACGACGCCGGCGTCCGTCGTGCCGTCTGCATTCGTGTGTTCGGCGCGGATGAAATCGAGCAGCTGTGAGCGCGCGTTGTCCTTCTCGACGATCCGGTAGCGGATGTTCGGGCGATCGAAACTCGACACGAACACGCGTGCATCGTCGAGCGCGAGACGATGGATGATCTCGTCGCGCGTGATCGCGTCGGCCGTGGCCGTCAGCGCGATGCGCGGCACCGACGGGAACCGCTCGTGCAGCACCGACAGCTGGATGTATTCCGGGCGGAAATCGTGCCCCCACTGCGACACGCAGTGCGCTTCGTCGATCGCGAACAGGCCGATCTTCGCGCGCTCGAGCAGGTCGAGGAAGCGCCCCGTCATCAACCGCTCGGGCGCGACGTACAGCAGGTCGATTTCGCCCTCGCGCAGCGCGCGCTCGGTGGCCGCGGCCTCGGCGCCCGACAGCGTCGAATTCAGGTAGGCCGCGCGTACGCCGACTTCGCGCAGCGCGGCGACCTGGTCCTGCATCAGCGCGATCAGCGGCGACACGACGATGCCGGCGCCCTGCCCGGTCTCGCGGCGCAGCAGCGCCGGGATCTGGTAGCACAGCGACTTGCCGCCGCCCGTCGGCATCAGCACGAGACAATCGCCGCCGCCGGCGACGTGCTCGACGATCTCGCCCTGCTGGCCGCGAAAGGCGGAATAACCAAATACTTCGTCGAGAATTTCGAGGGCGCGGGACATGAATGAGAACAAGGACGGCTAAACGATGACCGCGATTTTAACAACCCGCTCGCTCAGCGCGTGGCGAATCGTGCGACGTTGGCCATTCGGTCAGGGTTCGTTCGCGTGCATGACGGGCCTGCCCTGGCTGCGCGGCCAATGATGGCGGGGCACGCGCGTGCACTGCACAGGCCCGTCATGCACGTGAACGACGGATGAAAAAAAACCGCCCGGCGGAACCGGGCGGTTTCGGTGACAGCGAGGTGAGGCGGCTCGCGCCGCCCGCACTTACTCGGCTGCCGGGTGTTGCGGCTCTTCTGCCGGCGCGCTCGGCGTGCCGAAGTCGAATGCCTCTTCCGCTGCGATCTGGTCGAAACGCTCGCGATCCGACGATTCCTTCGCCTTGCGTGCCTTGTGGAACGCGAGACCCGTACCGGCCGGAATCAGACGGCCGACGATCACGTTTTCCTTCAGGCCACGCAGATCGTCGCGCTTGCCCATGATCGCCGCTTCGGTCAGCACGCGGGTCGTTTCCTGGAACGATGCCGCGGAGATGAACGAGTCGGTCGACAGCGACGCCTTCGTGATACCGAGCAGCACGTTGTCGTACGAAGCCGGACGCTTGTCCTCGGCGATCATGCGATCGTTCTCGTCCAGCATGTCGGAACGCTCGACCTGTTCGCCCGGGATGAAGCGCGTATCACCGTTGTCGGTGATCTGCACACGACGCAGCATCTGGCGAACGATCACCTCGATGTGCTTGTCGTTGATCTTCACGCCCTGCAGACGATACACGTCCTGCACTTCGTCGACGATGTAGCGCGACAGCGCCTCGATACCCTGCAGACGCAGGATGTCGTGCGGATCGGCCGGACCGTCCACGATCATTTCGCCCTTGTTGACGACCTGTGCATCGTGAACCAGAACCTGCTTTTCCTTCGCGATCAGGAACTCGTGCTGGTTGCCCTCGAGATCCGTGATGACGAGACGCTGCTTGCCCTTCGTGTCCTTACCGAACGACGTCGTACCGGTGACTTCCGCGAGAATGCCGGCATCCTTCGGCGAACGCGCTTCGAACAGTTCCGCCACCCGCGGCAGACCGCCGGTAATGTCACGCGTCTTCTGCGCTTCGGTCGGGATACGTGCGAGCACTTCACCGACCTGCACCTGCTGGCCATCCTTCACGGTGATCAGTGCGCCAACCTGGAAGCCGATCTGCACTGCGTGCTCGGTGCCCGGAATCTTCACTTCTTCGCCGTTCGCGTCGAGCAGCTTCACCTGCGGACGCACGCTCTTCGACGCCTGCGAACCGCGACGCTTCACGTCGATCACGACCAGCGTCGACAGGCCGGTCACGTCGTCGATCTGCTTCGCGACGGTCACGCCTTCCTCGACGTTCTCGAACTTCACCGTACCACCGTACTCGGTGATGATCGGACGCGTCAGCGGATCCCACGTGGCGAGCTGCGTGCCTGCCTTGATCGTCGCACCGTCGAGCTGCAGCAGCGTGGCGCCGTACGGCACTTTGTGACGCTCGCGCTCGCGACCGAAGTCGTCGGTGATCATCGCTTCGCCCGAACGGGAAATGACGATCTGCTCGCCCTTCGCGTTCGTGACGTAGCGCATCGTCGCCGTGAAGCGCACGATACCGTTGCTCTTCGCTTCGACCGACGAAGCCACTGCCGCACGCGATGCCGCACCACCGATGTGGAACGTACGCATCGTCAGCTGCGTGCCCGGTTCACCGATCGACTGTGCCGCGATCACGCCGACTGCTTCGCCGACGTTCACGAGCGAGCCGCGGCCGAGGTCACGGCCGTAGCAGGCCGCGCACAGGCCGTAACGCGTTTCGCAGGTCAGCGGCGTGCGCACGCGCACTTCGTCGATGCCGAGGCGTTCGATTTCCTCGACCGCCGTTTCGTCGAGCAGCATGCCCGATTCGTACACCGTTTCCTGCGTTTCCGGGTTCACGACGTCCGCGACCGCGACGCGGCCGAGGATACGGTCGCGCAGCGCTTCGACGACTTCACCGCCTTCGACCAGCGCCTTCATCGCGACGCCGTTCGACGTGCCGCAATCGTCTTCCACCACGACCAGATCCTGCGTGACGTCGACGAGACGACGCGTCAGGTAACCCGAGTTCGCGGTCTTCAGTGCCGTATCAGCCAGACCCTTACGTGCACCGTGGGTCGAGATGAAGTACTGCAACACGTTCAGACCTTCGCGGAAGTTCGCGGTAATCGGCGTCTCGATAATCGAGCCGTCCGGCTTCGCCATCAGGCCTCGCATACCGGCCAGCTGACGAATCTGAACCGCCGAACCCCGGGCGCCCGAGTCGGCCATCATGTAGATCGAGTTGAACGATTCCTGGCGCGTTTCCTTGCCGTCGCGGTCCGTCACCGGCTCCGTCGACAGCTGCTCCATCATCGCCTTGCCGACCGCTTCCGACGTTGCCGACCAGATGTCGACCACGTTGTTGTAGCGTTCCTGCGCGGTGACGAGACCCGACATGTACTGGCGGTCGTACTCCTTCACCTTCTTCGCGGCGTCGCCGACGATCGTTTCCTTCTGCGGCGGCACGAGCATGTCGTCCACGCAGATCGAAATGCCGGCACGCGTCGCGAGACGGAAACCCGACTGCATCAGCTGGTCGGCGAACACCACCGTCGCGCGCAGACCGCACTTGCGGAACGCCGTGTTGATCAGGCGCGAGATTTCCTTCTTCTTCAGCGGCTTGTTCAGCACCGAGAACGGCAGGCCGTGCGGCAGGATCTCCGACAGGATCGCGCGGCCGACGGTCGTCGCGTACAGCGAGATCTTCGGCACGAATTCCGGCGCGCCTTCCGACGTGTCCTCGTTGCGAACCATTTCGGTGATCCGCACGTTGACGCGCGAGGCCAGCTCGACTTCCTTGTTCTCGTACGCGCGGATCACTTCCGACACGCCCGTGAACGACAGGCCTTCGCCCTTCGCGTTGACGGCTTCGCGGGTCGCGTAGTACAGACCCAGCACGATATCCTGCGACGGCACGATCGACGGATCGCCGTTGGCCGGGAACAGCACGTTGTTCGACGCCAGCATCAGCGTACGCGCTTCCATCTGCGCTTCGAGCGACAGCGGCACGTGAACGGCCATCTGGTCACCGTCGAAGTCGGCGTTGAACGCCGCGCAGACGAGCGGGTGCAGCTGAATCGCCTTGCCTTCGATCAGCACCGGCTCGAACGCCTGGATACCGAGACGGTGCAGCGTCGGCGCACGGTTCAGCATCACCGGGTGCTCGCGGATCACCTCTTCGAGGATGTCCCACACCACCGGCGTCTGGTTCTCGACTTCCTTCTTCGCAGCCTTGATGGTCGTAGCTACCCCCATCACTTCCAGCTTGTTGAAGATGAACGGCTTGAACAGCTCGAGCGCCATCAGCTTCGGCAGGCCGCACTGGTGCAGCTTCAGCGTCGGGCCGACCACGATGACCGAACGGCCCGAGTAGTCGACGCGCTTGCCCAGCAGGTTCTGACGGAAACGACCGCCCTTGCCCTTGATCATGTCGGCGAGCGACTTCAGCGGACGCTTGTTCGCGCCCGTCATCGCCTTGCCGCGACGACCGTTGTCGAGCAGCGAGTCGACGGCTTCCTGCAGCATCCGCTTTTCGTTGCGGACGATGATTTCAGGTGCCTTCAGCTCGAGCAGGCGCTTCAACCGGTTGTTACGGTTGATCACGCGGCGATACAGGTCGTTCAGGTCCGACGTCGCGAAACGGCCGCCATCCAGCGGCACGAGCGGACGCAGTTCCGGCGGCAGCACCGGCAGCACTTCGAGAATCATCCACTCGGGCTTGATGCCCGAACGCTGGAATGCCTCGAGAACCTTCAGGCGCTTCGCGTACTTCTTGATCTTCGCTTCCGAGCCGGTGTTCTTCAGCTCGGTGCGCAGCGTCTCGACCTGCTCGTCGATGTTGATCGCGCGCAGCAGTTCACGCACGCCTTCCGCGCCCATCTCGGCACGGAATTCGTCGCCGTATTCCTCGACCTTGTTGTAGTAATCCTCTTCGGTCATGATCTGCCGCGCCTTCAGCGGCGTCATGCCCGGTTCGATCACCACGTAGGCTTCGAAGTACAGCACGCGTTCGATGTCGCGCAGCGTCATGTCGAGCACCATGCCCAGACGCGACGGCAGCGACTTCAGGAACCAGATGTGCGCGACCGGCGAGGCCAGCTCGATGTGGCCCATCCGTTCGCGACGCACCTTCGCCAGCGTCACTTCGACGCCGCACTTCTCGCAGATCACGCCGCGGTGCTTCAGACGCTTGTACTTGCCGCACAGGCACTCGTAGTCCTTGATCGGCCCGAAGATCTTCGCGCAGAAGAGACCATCGCGTTCCGGCTTGAACGTACGGTAGTTGATGGTCTCCGGCTTCTTCACTTCGCCGAACGACCACGAACGGATCTTGTCGGGCGAGGCCAGACCGATCTTGATCGCGTCGAAAACTTCTTCCTGTTGGACTTGCTTGAATAGATCGAGCAGAGCTTTCATTGCTTTCTCTCCGTAGTCCGATTAATTGCGGTCGAGATCGATATCGATACCGAGCGAGCGGATTTCCTTCACGAGCACGTTGAAGGATTCCGGCATGCCTGCATCGATCACGTGATCGCCCTTGACCAGGTTCTCATAGACCTTGGTCCGGCCGTTCACGTCGTCCGACTTCACCGTCAGCATTTCCTGCAGCACGTAGGACGCGCCGTACGCTTCGAGTGCCCACACTTCCATTTCACCGAAACGCTGGCCACCGAACTGCGCCTTACCACCCAGCGGCTGCTGCGTGACGAGCGAGTACGGACCGGTCGAACGCGCGTGCATCTTGTCGTCGACCAAGTGGTGCAGCTTCAGGTAGTGCATGTAGCCGAGCGTCACGCGACGTTCGAACATTTCACCCGTGCGGCCGTCGTACAGACGAACCTGGTTCTTCGACGGGTTCATGCCGAGCTGTTCAGCGATGTCGTCCGGGAACGCGAGGTCGAGCATCTTGCCCATTTCTTCCTCGGTCGCACCGTCGAACACCGGCGTCGCGAACGGCACGCCTTCACGCAGGTTCTTCGCGAGTTCGAGGATCTCGTCGTCGGTGAAGCTTTCCAGATCTTCCTGGCGGCCCGACTCGTTGTAGATCTTCGTCAGGAACACGCGCAGTTCCTCGATCTTCGCCTGACGCTGCAGCATTTCGCCGATACGCCAGCCGAGACCCTTCGCGGCCCAGCCGAGGTGCACTTCCAGAACCTGACCCACGTTCATCCGCGACGGCACGCCGAGCGGGTTCAGCACGACGTCTGCCGGACGGCCGTCGGCCATGTACGGCATGTCTTCGATCGGGACGATCTTCGACACGACACCCTTGTTACCGTGACGGCCTGCCATCTTGTCGCCAGGCTGCAGGCGGCGCTTCACCGCGAGGTACACCTTGACCATCTTCAGCACGCCCGGCGGCAGTTCGTCGCCTTGCGTGAGCTTCTTGCGCTTCTCTTCGAACGCGAGGTCGAACTGGTGACGCTTCTCTTCGATCGAGTTCTTGATCGCTTCGAGCTGCGCCGCTGCTTCGTCGTCCGCGAGGCGGATGTCGAACCAGTGGTAGTGGTCGAGGTCTTCCAGGTAAGCCTGGTCGATCTTCGTGCCCTTCGCGAGCTTCTTCGGACCGCCGTTCGCGACCTTGCCCACGAGCATGCGCGCGAGACGCTGGAACGCGTCGCCTTCCACGATGCGCAGCTGGTCGTTCAGGTCGAGACGATAGCGCTTCAGTTCGTCGTCGATGATCTGTTGCGCACGCTTGTCGCGCTGGATACCTTCACGCGTGAACACCTGGACGTCGATCACGGTGCCGCTCATGCCCGACGGCACGCGCAGCGACGTGTCCTTCACGTCCGAAGCCTTCTCGCCGAAGATCGCGCGCAGCAGCTTCTCTTCCGGCGTCAGCTGGGTCTCGCCCTTCGGCGTGACCTTGCCGACCAGCACGTCGCCCGCTTCGACTTCCGCACCGATATACACGATGCCCGATTCGTCGAGACGGCCGAGCTGGACTTCCGCCAGGTTCGAGATGTCGCGCGTGATTTCTTCCGGCCCGAGCTTCGTGTCGCGTGCAACGACGTTCAGCTCTTCGATGTGGATCGACGTGTAGCGATCGTCGGCCACGACCTTCTCCGAGATCAGGATCGAATCCTCGAAGTTGTAGCCGTTCCACGGCATGAACGCGATCAGCATGTTCTGGCCGAGCGCGAGCTCGCCCAGGTCCGTCGAGGCGCCGTCGGCCAGCACGTCGCCGCGCGAGACCTTGTCGCCCATCTTCACGATCGGACGCTGGTTGATGTTCGTGTTCTGGTTCGAACGCGTGTACTTGATCAGGTTGTAGATGTCGACACCGACTTCACCTGCGACCGCTTCTTCGTCGTTCACGCGAATCACGATACGGCCTGCGTCGACATAGTCGACGACGCCGCCACGGAACGCCTGAACCGTCGTACCCGAGTCGACCGCACAGGTGCGCTCGATACCCGTACCGACGACCGGCTTTTCCGGACGCAGACACGGCACGGCCTGACGCTGCATGTTCGAACCCATCAGTGCACGGTTCGCGTCATCGTGCTCGAGGAACGGAATCAGCGAAGCTGCAACCGACACGATCTGCGACGGCGCGACGTCCATGTACTGGATACGGTCCGGCGTGACCATCATCGTTTCGCCGGCTTCACGCGACGACACGAGTTCGTCGATCAGCTGGCCGTTCTCGTCGATCGCGGCGTTTGCCTGCGCGATCATGTAGCGGCCTTCTTCGATCGCCGACAGGTAGTCGATCTGGTCGGTCACCTTGCTGTCCACGACCTTGCGGTACGGCGTCTCGAGGAAGCCGTATTCGTTCAGGTGCGCGTACAGTGCGAGCGAGTTGATCAGGCCGATGTTCGGACCTTCCGGCGTTTCGATCGGGCACACGCGGCCATAGTGGGTCGGGTGCACGTCGCGGACTTCGAAGCCTGCGCGTTCACGCGTCAGACCGCCCGGGCCCAGTGCGGAAACACGGCGCTTGTGCGTGATTTCCGACAGCGGGTTGGTCTGGTCCATGAACTGCGACAGCTGCGACGAACCGAAGAACTCGCGAATCGCCGACGAAATCGGCTTCGAGTTGATCAGGTCGTGCGGCATCAGGTTTTCGCTTTCGGCCTGGCCGAGGCGTTCCTTGACTGCACGTTCGACACGCACGAGACCGGCGCGGAACTGGTTCTCCGCCAGTTCGCCGACGCAACGCACACGACGGTTGCCGAGGTGGTCGATGTCGTCCACTTCGCCCTTGCCGTTGCGCAGCTCGACGAGGATCTTGATCGTCGCGAGGATGTCGTCGTCCTGCAGCGTCATCGGGCCGACGATCTCGTCACGGCCGACGCGGCGGTTGAACTTCATGCGGCCGACCTTCGACAGGTCGTACGCTTCTTCGCTGTAGAACAGACGGTTGAACAGTGCCTCGACCGCTTCTTCGGTCGGCGGCTCGCCCGGACGCATCATGCGGTAGATCGCGATGCGCGCGGCAGTGCGGTCGGTCGTTTCGTCGACACGCAGCGTCGACGAGATGTACGGGCCCTGGTCCAGGTCGTTCGTGTAGAGCGTCTGGATGTCCTTGATGCCCGCTTCGCGCAGCTTCTCGAGCACGCTTTCCGTGACTTCGTCGTTCGCGCTCGCGATCACTTCGCCAGTATCGCCGTCGACGACGTTCTTCGCCAGCACGCGGCCGAGCAGATAGTCTTCCGGCACCGAGATGAACTTGGTCTTCGCGGCTTCGAGGTCGCGAATGTGCTTCGCGTTGATCCGCTTGTCCTTCTGGACAATGACCTTGCCATCACGATCCGTGATGTCGAAACGCGCGACTTCACCACGCAGGCGCTCGGGCACGAACTCGAGTTGCGCGCCTTCGTCCATCAGCGTGAAGTTGTCGAACACGAAGAAGTTCGCGAGGATCTGTTCCGGCGTCAGGCCGATGGCCTTCAGCAGGATCGTGACCGGCATCTTGCGGCGACGGTCGACGCGGAAGTACAGGATGTCCTTCGGATCGAATTCGAAGTCGAGCCACGAGCCGCGGTACGGAATGATCCGTGCCGAGAACAACAGCTTGCCCGAGCTGTGCGTCTTGCCCTTGTCGTGTTCGAAGAACACGCCCGGCGAACGGTGCAGCTGCGAGACGATGACACGCTCGGTGCCGTTGATGACGAACGAGCCCGTCGGCGTCATGAGCGGAATTTCGCCCATGTACACTTCCTGCTCCTTCACTTCCTTGACGACCGGCTTGTTCGGCGATTCCTTGTCGAGGATGACAAGGCGGACCTTCGCGCGCAGCGCGGAACAGTACGTCAGGCCCCGCTGCTGGCATTCCTTGATGTTGAATGCCGGCGAGGACAGCGCATAGCTCACGAACTCGAGGCGCGCGAAACCGTTGTGCGAAACAATGGGAAATACCGATGTGAACGCGGCCTGCAAACCTTCAGGCTTGCGTTGCGTAGCCGGCACATCGGCTTGCAGAAACGTGCTGAATGATTCAAGCTGGGTAGCCAGCAAGAACGGAACTTGGTGAACGATGGGGCGCTTCGCGAAACTCTTGCGAATGCGCTTCTTCTCGGTGAAGGAATATTGCATACGATCTCCGAATCACGGCGGGTGCTATCGAGGCGGAATACCTGGACGTTTCAAACCCGAGTGTTCACCGACTGAGACCCGATGGCCGTTGACGGCTTGAACGAGCCGAGAAGCTTGGTGGTTGGCCGCTACCAACCGCTGGCTGACGGCAGCGGATGCCTGTGTTGCCCGCTACCCGACCAAACTTGCCTTCTGCAGTCGCTTCAGAAGACAAAGAGAACCGCCAATCGCGCGTGACCTTTCACAACGATGAGGCGGTTTTCTTTGGCTTCTGGGACCGATTATTCGGGCTCCCGAATGAGTGCCAGAATAACGTTCCCACAAAGCACAAAAAGGCCGGCGGTGAAAATACCGCCAGCCTTCGCACAGCGCGTCGAAACTTACTTGACTTCGACCTTCGCGCCTGCTTCTTCCAGCTTCTTCTTGGCTTCTTCAGCAGCAGCCTTGTCGACGCCTTCCTTGACGGGCTTCGGTGCACCGTCAACCAGGTCCTTCGCTTCCTTCAGGCCCAGGCCCGTCAGTTCACGAACGGCCTTGATGACCGAAACCTTGTTCGCGCCGGCTTCAGCCAGGACGACCGTGAATTCGGTCTTTTCTTCTGCAGCAGCAGCAGCGCCGCCGCCTGCCGGGCCAGCGACTGCCACTGCAGCTGCCGACACGCCAAACTTCTCTTCGAACGCCTTGACCAGTTCGTTCAGTTCCAGAACGGTCATCCCTTCGACTGCTGCCAGGATGTCTTCTTTTGCGATTGCCATTTGAAATACTCCTAAATTGAATTCGGATACAGCCAGCGATCAATGACGCTGATGCACGTTCGCTTACGCAGCTTCCGCTTGCTTCTTCTCGGCCAGCGCTGCCAGAGCACGCGCGAAGCCCGAAACAGGCGATTGCATAACGAACAGCAGCTTCGAGAGCAGTTCTTCGCGGCTCGGGATGCTTGCCAGCGCTTGCACGCCAGCCTTGTCCATCACCTTGCCATCGAACGAACCAGCCTTGATGATCAACTTGTCGTTGCTCTTGCCGAAGTCGTTGACGACCTTAGCAGCAGCAATTGCATCTTCCGAGATGCCGTAGATCAACGGACCAGTCATCTGCTCTGCCAGCGGAGCAAACGGCGTACCTTCAACGGCGCGACGCGCCAGCGTGTTCTTCAACACGCGCAGGTAAACCTTTTGCTCACGCGCTTGCGCGCGCAGCTTGGTCAGATCGCCAACCGCAATTCCACGATACTCAGCCAGCACAACGGTCTGGGCCTTCGCGACTTGCGCGGAAACCTCAGCGACGACGGCTTGCTTGTCTTCTCTATTAAGCGGCACGGTTAGCCTCCAGAAACGATACGTTCGGCGTGGCCGGCATGGCCGAAACCTCACGTACCTCGTTCAACAACGGCGTCCGACCTCGTTAGGAGTATTTCCACCTCACGCCGCGAATCGCTTCGCGGCCTGCGGCTTCACCACTGCAAAACTTTTTCGGGTTCGCCATCTGCGTTGGCTTGAATTAAGGGATCACCTGCCTGCTGCGTCCCACCAACGGTCTTTGATAACCGGTTGCCCGCCATGCTGCACGAACAACCGCCCAAAGCCCATGTAGGCCGCTTCGCGAACGAAGCGGCCCGAATACTTTCTTACGCTGCCAGCGTAGCCTGGTCGACACGCACGCCGACGCCCATCGTGCTCGACAGTGCGATCTTGCGCAGGTACACGCCCTTGCTCGTTGCCGGCTTGGCCTTCTGCAGCGCTTCGATCAGCGCCGACAGGTTCGAACGCAGTGCGGTCGGTTCGAACGATGCACGGCCGATGGTCGCGTGGATGATACCGGCCTTGTCGACACGGAATTGCACCTGACCAGCCTTCGCGTTCTTGACGGCGGTTGCGACGTCCGGCGTGACCGTACCGACCTTCGGGTTCGGCATCAGGCCGCGCGGGCCGAGGATCTGGCCGAGCGTACCGACGATACGCATCGTGTCCGGCGAAGCGATCACGATGTCAAAGTCCATCTGGCCAGCCTTGATCTGCTCAGCCAGGTCTTCCATACCGACGATTTCCGCGCCTGCTGCACGAGCCTGCTCGGCCTTTTCGCCTTGCGCGAACACGGCAACGCGCACCGACTTGCCCGTACCGGCCGGCAGAACGACCGAACCACGAACGACCTGGTCCGACTTCTTTGCATCGATGCCGAGCTGGACTGCGACGTCGATCGACTCGTCGAACTTCGCGCTCGCGCATTCCTTCACGAGGCTCAGTGCGTCTTCGATCGCGTACAGCTTCTGACGATCAACCTTGGCGGCAAATGCCTGACGGCGCTTGGAGATCTTAGCCATTTACACGCCCTCCACAGTGATGCCCATCGAGCGTGCGCTACCAGCGATGGTGCGAACGGCTGCGTCCAGATCAGCTGCCGTAAGGTCCGGCATCTTGGTCTTTGCGATTTCTTCAGCTTGAGCGCGCGTGATCGAACCGACCTTGTCGGTGTGCGGCTTGCTCGAGCCCTTGTCCACCTTCGCCGCCTTCTTGATCAGGACGGTTGCCGGCGGCGTCTTCATCACGAACGTGAAGCTCTTGTCAGCGAATGCCGTGATGACCACCGGCACCGGCAGACCCGGCTCCATGCCTTGAGTCTGCGCGTTGAACGCCTTGCAGAACTCCATGATGTTCAGGCCGCGCTGGCCCAGTGCCGGACCGACCGGCGGCGACGGGTTGGCTTTACCTGCAGGGATCTGCAGCTTGATAAAGCCGATAATCTTCTTTGCCATTTGTGAACCTCATTGGAACGCCGGAAAGGCGTTCGGTGAGTAATAACGCGCGTTCGCCGCTGGCTACTGACGCTCCTCAACGGCCATGACGCGGGCCGTAAGCGCGAAGGTGGGCAGCCGAGGCTGCCCACCGAATCGGGATCAAACTTTTTCGACCTGGCCGAACTCGAGTTCGACCGGGGTGGATCGGCCAAAAATGGTGACCGACACACGCACGCGCGATTTCTCGTAGTTGACTTCTTCGACGGTGCCGTTGAAGTCCGTGAACGGGCCTTCCTTGACACGCACCATCTCGCCAACTTCGAACAGGGTCTTCGGGCGCGGCTTTTCGACGCCTTCCTGCATCTGCGACATGATCTTCTCGACTTCCTTCGGGGAAATCGGGGTCGGGCGGTTACGCGCACCGCCGACGAAACCGGTGACCTTCGCGGTGTTCTTCACGAGGTGCCACGTTTCGTCCGTCATTTCCATTTCCACCAGCACGTAGCCGGGGAAGAAACGACGCTCGGTCACAGCCTTGTGGCCGCCCTTGACTTCGACCACTTCTTCGGTCGGAACCAGGATCTGACCGAATTTGTCCTGCATGCCAGCACGTTCGATGCGCTCCTGAAGCGCACGTTGCACGCTCTTCTCCATACCGGAGTAGGCGTGCACGACGTACCAACGTTTTCCGCTCGGGGATGCCGGAGTATCGCTCATATCATTTCCAACCCAGAATCGCCGAGAAAATCACCCATTCGATCGATTTGTCACTCAACCAGAGGAAAATCGCCATCACGAGCACGAAACCGAACACGACGAGTGTAGTTTGCGTTGCTTCCTTGCGGGTGGGCCAAACGACCTTCCGGACTTCCTTGTACGAATCCTTGGCAAAGGCGATGAGACTCTTGCCAGGAGCGGACATCAGTCCGACGGCCACGCCGGCGATGATACCCACCGCCAACGCGGCACCGCGGACATACCACTGCTGATTGGCCAGCCAGAAGAAGCCCACGAATCCGGCCAAGACCAGCAATACGCCCAGGGCCAGCATCAGCTTATCGCCGGAGGTATTTACAGTTTCGACGGATGGATTCGCCATAACACCTTAAAACAAATGCCACGTAGGACACGTGGCTATTTTTTGGCAGGGGCAGAGGGAATCGAACCCCCAACCTTCGGTTTTGGAGACCGACGCTCTGCCAGTTGAGCTATACCCCTAAACCATGTTGGGGCCGGCTGTTGCCAGCCCCAAAACTGTCGATCAACGAATAACTGGCTTACTCGATGATCTTGGCGACGACGCCGGCGCCGACGGTACGGCCGCCTTCGCGGATTGCGAAGCGCAGACCTTCTTCCATCGCGATCGGAGCGATCAGCTTCACCGTGATCGACACGTTGTCGCCCGGCATCACCATTTCCTTGTCCTTCGGCAGCTCGATCGAGCCCGTCACGTCCGTCGTACGGAAGTAGAACTGCGGACGGTAGTTGTTGAAGAACGGCGTGTGACGGCCGCCTTCGTCCTTGCTCAGCACGTACACTTCAGCCGTGAAGTGCGTGTGCGGCGTGATCGAACCCGGCTTCGCCAGAACCTGGCCACGCTCCACGTCTTCACGCTTCGTGCCGCGCAGCAGGATACCAACGTTGTCGCCTGCCTGACCCTGGTCCAGCAGCTTGCGGAACATTTCAACGCCCGTGCAGGTCGTCTTCACCGTCGGCTTGATACCGACGATTTCGATTTCTTCGCCGACCTTCACGATGCCGCGCTCAACGCGACCCGTCACCACCGTACCACGGCCCGAGATCGAGAACACGTCTTCCACCGGCATCAGGAACGCGCCGTCAACTGCACGCTCCGGCGTCGGGATGTACGTGTCCAGCGCGTCGGCCAGGCTCATGATCGCCACTTCGCCCAGCTCGCCCGTGTCGCCTTCCAGCGCCAGCTTGGCCGAACCCTTCACGATCGGCGTGTCGTCGCCCGGGAAGTCGTACTTCGACAGGAGTTCGCGAACTTCCATCTCGACCAGCTCGAGCAGTTCTGCGTCGTCCACCATGTCGCACTTGTTCAGGAACACGATGATGTACGGAACGCCAACCTGGCGTGCCAGCAGGATGTGCTCACGCGTCTGCGGCATCGGGCCGTCAGCTGCCGAGCAAACCAGGATCGCGCCGTCCATCTGCGCTGCGCCCGTGATCATGTTCTTCACATAGTCAGCGTGGCCCGGGCAGTCGACGTGTGCGTAGTGGCGGTTGGCCGTTTCGTACTCGACGTGTGCCGTGTTGATCGTGATGCCGCGCGCCTTTTCTTCCGGTGCCGCGTCGATCTGGTCGTATGCCTTCGCTTCGCCGCCGAACTTCTTCGTCAGAACCGTCGTGATCGCTGCCGTCAGCGTCGTCTTGCCGTGGTCAACGTGACCAATCGTACCAACGTTCACGTGCGGCTTGGTCCGCTCGAATTTACCCTTGGCCATTTTCGACTCCCAAAAGGAATTTCACAGGTTGCGCCGCGCGCAAACAAGACACTGACTTTTTACTGCTGGTGCCCATGGGCAGGATCGAACTGCCGACCTCTCCCTTACCAAGGGAGTGCTCTACCACTGAGCCACATGGGCGCTTTACGCTTCAACTTAGCGGTCTGGAGCGGGTGAAGGGAATCGAACCCTCGTCGTAAGCTTGGAAGGCTTCTGCTCTACCATTGAGCTACACCCGCACGGGCCACTAACGATTCCCTACCGCTCACTGCGCTGATATCTTGGTGGAGGAGGTTGGATTCGAACCAACGTAGGCGTAAGCCAACAGATTTACAGTCTGCCCCCTTTAGCCACTCGGGCACCCCTCCGTAGAGAACTGACGATTATGGGGGTGCATCGCACTCGTGTCAAGCACATCCGGAAGATTATTTTCACTCTCTTCCTGACTCCTGCTTTACGACCGATCCCCGCGCCCGCCCGGCTAAGGCAAGCACGAGATGCTGCCGACCGGCGCCACATCTTCGTCAGACTCCGCCCTTAGCGCCGATCTGCATCTGCGCTAAAAACGAAAGACCGCCATGATACGACCTCTTTCGCACAATGCCAAGCGGGTAGACGAAAATTTCCGCAAATTTCGTGCCGGACGACTTCGCCGCCCCCACCCGCGGCATTTTTCGGCGGCTTCGGGGCCCGCCGTTGGCGGGAAATCCGGATTTCGCTCGTCCCGGCGCGCGGCTGCCTGACTCGAGCTCGCGGCTGTACCGTGCGCGGGGTTATCCGCACTTTCCGGCGCTCCGGCCCTGTAATGGCACCATTGCGTCCACGCGAGATGTGGGCCGAGCTCCGTTAGCCCCGCCCCTGTCGACGCCGGTCGCCGGTCGCCGGTCGCCGGTCGCCGGTCGCCGGTCGCCGGTCGCCGGTCGCCGGTCGCCGGTCGCCGGTCGCCGGTCGCCGGTCGCCGGTCGCCGGTCGCCGGTCGCCGGTCGCCGGCAGGATACCCGGCTTCCATCATCTTCCACGCGAATTCTCAGGCGCCCGCTCGCTCTCACGATTGCCTTCACCGCCGTGACCATACCGACCGCACATGCGGCCGATCTCGCAGGCGCGTAGCGTCGCTCGCGCATCATTGCCAAAATCCGTCAGCAGGCTCGGGAAGACAGCCACACCACAGGACTCACCAGAACGACTGCAGCGCTCTGTTGCACATGACCAGTTGAAGTCGGCGCTCGATGCCGGCAGCCTGAGCTCGGCCCATATCGGCTCGCCGGTCGCGCAGCCGATAAATCAGGATTCGAGCGCCTATGCATGGCTGCTCAACGGGGCGTCCGCCCACCTCATCGCTGCCGGCGACAGCGCCCCGCCAGCCGAATCTGACAATGCGGCGCGCCTGGACACATTGCAGCCCCAGCTCGCCGACAATATGCGCTCACACCCAGGTGGGCCTGACAAGCTCCGAGCCGCGACCTCGGCAAACGTCCTGGAGTGCCGCGCCAATTTCTGACGGCTTCCGCCCGACCACGCACACACGTTGCGACTGGCACTGCCACCGGATCCCCTGCCTTCCAGCGAGCCGGGCACCCAATATCTCGGATGAGCCTGTTGCGGGCGATATCTGGTGGATGGGCGAAGAACGGCGCTTGATAGCGCCACTTCGTGTTACTCGATGCAATTCCGGCACGGAACTTCTTTGCGCCTCGATCGTTCAGCGCCTTCGACAAGAAACGTCTGGTTCAGGCAAGCGGAACCCGGCATGCCACTCTCGCGGACGGCGCATCTGGTCGCGAGAAACGCAAAACGCGCATCGTAGTCGCGGAACGAGTGCCGCAACTTTCGCAGGAGATGCGCTCAGTACGCGCGCTGATGGGAAGAAATGGTTAATTGCCGAACAGCAAGACGCATTACGTCTGGCCGCGCGCGGTGTCGCGCAAATCTCTGGCAGGAAATTGCAGCAAATTGGCGGTCGAGCACTCGATCAGAACGGCTGCCGACCGAGAGCTGCACCACTCTTCGAACAGCCGACGGGAGGATGCCGACCTCGGCAACATCCGTTGCCGGTGCTCAGCCACCCCAAGTAGTCGGAGTGAATTTGCGCCGATTGCGTGAATGTGATCTCGGCTCTATTCGACGTCATCAACGCTTCAGCTCCGGCCGCATTGCGCCTGGCCGACGGCCTGCGCACATTTCTGCCGCACCAATGCAAAAACCCCCGCCTTTCGGGCGGGGGTTCTTGGCTTAGGGAGCCTGACGATTACCTACTTTCACACGGGAATCCGCACTATCATCGGCGTAGAGTCGTTTCACGGTCCTGTTCGGGATGGGAAGGGGTGGGACCGACTCGCTATGGTCATCAGGCAAAGAGGGTTGTTGTGCTGGCTTTGCAGCACAACCAATCTTGGAAGAAGCAGTAATTAGGTTGTGTGTATCACACACGAGAATTCAACCGTCCGACGCGCTCTGTAGCGCGAAACAGACTTGTTATAGGATCAAGCCTTACGGGCAATTAGTATCAGTTAGCTGAACGCATTACTGCGCTTACACACCTGACCTATCAACGTCCTGGTCTCGAACGACCCTTCAAGGGGATCTAGTCCCCAGGGATATCTCATCTTAAGGCGAGTTTCCCGCTTAGATGCTTTCAGCGGTTATCTCTTCCGAACATAGCTACCCGGCGATGCCACTGGCGTGACAACCGGTACACCAGAGGTTCGTCCACTCCGGTCCTCTCGTACTAGGAGCAGCCCCCTTCAAATATCCAACGCCCACGGCAGATAGGGACCAAACTGTCTCACGACGTTTTAAACCCAGCTCACGTACCTCTTTAAATGGCGAACAGCCATACCCTTGGGACCGGCTACAGCCCCAGGATGAGATGAGCCGACATCGAGGTGCCAAACACCGCCGTCGATATGAACTCTTGGGCGGTATCAGCCTGTTATCCCCAGAGTACCTTTTATCCGTTGAGCGATGGCCCTTCCATACAGAACCACCGGATCACTATGACCTGCTTTCGCACCTGCTCGACTTGTCGGTCTCGCAGTTAAGCACGCTTATGCCATTGCACTATCAGCACGATTTCCGACCGTACCTAGCGTACCTTCGTACTCCTCCGTTACGCTTTGGGAGGAGACCGCCCCAGTCAAACTGCCTACCATGCACTGTCCCCGACCCGGATCACGGGCCAAGGTTAGAACCTCAAACAAACCAGGGTGGTATTTCAAGGACGGCTCCACCGAAACTAGCGTTCCGGTTTCATAGCCTCCCACCTATCCTACACAGATCGGTTCAAAGTCCAATGCAAAGCTACAGTAAAGGTTCATGGGGTCTTTCCGTCTAGCCGCGGGTAGATTGCATCATCACAAACACTTCAACTTCGCTGAGTCTCGGGAGGAGACAGTGTGGCCATCGTTACGCCATTCGTGCAGGTCGGAACTTACCCGACAAGGAATTTCGCTACCTTAGGACCGTTATAGTTACGGCCGCCGTTTACCGGGACTTCAATCAAGAGCTTGCACCCCATCATTTAATCTTCCGGCACCGGGCAGGCGTCACACCCTATACGTCCACTTTCGTGTTTGCAGAGTGCTGTGTTTTTATTAAACAGTCGCAGCCACCAGTTTATTGCAACCCCTTCACCCTTTGCCCGCAGGGGCATCAAGCTACAAGGGCGTACCTTATCCCGAAGTTACGGTACCAATTTGCCGAGTTCCTTCTCCCGAGTTCTCTCAAGCGCCTTAGAATACTCATCTCGCCCACCTGTGTCGGTTTGCGGTACGGTCATCGTTAGACTGAAGCTTAGAGGCTTTTCTTGGAACCACTTCCAATTGCTTCGCTCCCTAGGGAGCTCGCGCCACACCCTTGAATTCCGCGCCCGGATTTGCCTAAGCGCCTTCTCCAATGCAGCGACCGGGACTTCCAACACCCGGACAACCTTCCGCGATCCGTCCCCCCATCGCATCTAACAATGGTGCAGGAATATTGACCTGCTTCCCATCAGCTACGCATTTCTGCCTCGCCTTAGGGGCCGACTCACCCTACGCCGATGAACGTTGCGTAGGAAACCTTGGGCTTACGGCGAGGGGGCCTTTCACCCCCTTTATCGCTACTCATGTCAGCATTCGCACTTCCGATACCTCCAGCACGCTTTTCAACGCACCTTCGCAGGCTTACGGAACGCTCTCCTACCATGCGTGCAAAGCACGCATCCGCAGCTTCGGTATATAGCTTAGCCCCGTTACATCTTCCGCGCAGGACGACTCGATCAGTGAGCTATTACGCTTTCTTTAAAGGGTGGCTGCTTCTAAGCCAACCTCCTGACTGTTTTAGCCTTCCCACTTCGTTTCCCACTTAGCTATATTTGGGGACCTTAGCTGGCGGTCTGGGTTGTTTCCCTCTTGACACCGGACGTTAGCACCCGATGTCTGTCTCCCGTGATTGCACTCTTCGGTATTCGGAGTTTGCTATGGCGGGGTAATCTGCAATAGACCCCCCAACCATGACAGTGCTCTACCCCCGAAGGTGAGACACGAGGCACTACCTAAATAGTTTTCGGAGAGAACCAGCTATTTCCAAGTTTGTTTAGCCTTTCACCCCTATCCACAGCTCATCCCCTAACTTTTCAACGTTAGTGGGTTCGGACCTCCAGTACGTGTTACCGCACCTTCATCCTGGCCATGGATAGATCACTTGGTTTCGGGTCTACGCCCAGCAACTGAACGCCCTATTCGGACTCGCTTTCGCTACGCCTGCCCTATACGGTTAAGCTTGCTACTGAACGTAAGTCGCTGACCCATTATACAAAAGGTACGCCGTCACCCCTTACGAGGCTCCGACTGTTTGTATGCATGCGGTTTCAGGATCTATTTCACTCCCCTCCCGGGGTTCTTTTCGCCTTTCCCTCACGGTACTGGTTCACTATCGGTCGATCACGAGTATTTAGCCTTGGAGGATGGTCCCCCCATCTTCAGACAGGATTTCACGTGTCCCGCCCTACTTGTCGCACACCTAGTTCTTTCATACTGTTTTCGCCTACAGGGCTATCACCTGCTATGGCCGCACTTTCCAGAGCGTTCGGCTAACAATACAAATAAAGAGTGCAAGGCTCATCCCATTTCGCTCGCCACTACTTTGGGAATCTCGGTTGATTTCTTTTCCTGCGGTTACTTAGATGTTTCAGTTCACCGCGTTCGCTTCACATGGCCTATGTATTCAGCCATGGATACTCCAAAAGGAGTGGGTTTCCCCATTCGGACATCTACGGATCAAAGCTTGTTTGCCAGCTCCCCGTAGCTTTTCGCAGGCTACCGCGTCCTTCATCGCCTGTGATCGCCAAGGCATCCACCACATGCACTTGTTCGCTTGACCCTATAACGAGTCTGTCTCATCGACAGTCGCTACAGGTTGAGTTCTCGCGTTGTGCCGTATTCCAATTGAGTCAAACTTAGAGTTCGAATCATCTTGAGATACATCGATACAATCACAACCCGGATAGTTTCCACGTCCATCTCAAGACGCTTCCGCTATCCAAATTACTTGCTTCTTCCAGATTGTTAAAGAACGACAGCCGATATCTGTTGATATCCTCTGACTGGCTCAATCGCCAATGACAAAGGTTCGACGAAGTCGAACACTTGTCATTGAGGATTGGTGGAGGCAGACGGGATCGAACCGACGACCCCCTGCTTGCAAAGCAGGTGCTCTCCCAGCTGAGCTATGCCCCCATGTACAGATGACCTCAGGTACCTATCGCTAGACAAGACATTGGTGGGTCTGGTTGGATTCGAACCAACGACCCCCGCCTTATCAAGACGGTGCTCTAACCGACTGAGCTACAGACCCCTGAGTCTGTCTTTAAATTTACAGCCGATAAGCGTGAGCGCTCAACTTATGCGAGAAGCTCTGGAAAGGAGGTGATCCAGCCGCACCTTCCGATACGGCTACCTTGTTACGACTTCACCCCAGTCATGAATCCTACCGTGGTGACCGTCCTCCTTGCGGTTAGACTAGCCACTTCTGGTAAAACCCACTCCCATGGTGTGACGGGCGGTGTGTACAAGACCCGGGAACGTATTCACCGCGGCATGCTGATCCGCGATTACTAGCGATTCCAGCTTCATGCACTCGAGTTGCAGAGTGCAATCCGGACTACGATCGGTTTTCTGGGATTAGCTCCCCCTCGCGGGTTGGCAACCCTCTGTTCCGACCATTGTATGACGTGTGAAGCCCTACCCATAAGGGCCATGAGGACTTGACGTCATCCCCACCTTCCTCCGGTTTGTCACCGGCAGTCTCCTTAGAGTGCTCTTGCGTAGCAACTAAGGACAAGGGTTGCGCTCGTTGCGGGACTTAACCCAACATCTCACGACACGAGCTGACGACAGCCATGCAGCACCTGTGCGCCGGTTCTCTTTCGAGCACTCCCACCTCTCAGCGGGATTCCGACCATGTCAAGGGTAGGTAAGGTTTTTCGCGTTGCATCGAATTAATCCACATCATCCACCGCTTGTGCGGGTCCCCGTCAATTCCTTTGAGTTTTAATCTTGCGACCGTACTCCCCAGGCGGTCAACTTCACGCGTTAGCTACGTTACTAAGGAAATGAATCCCCAACAACTAGTTGACATCGTTTAGGGCGTGGACTACCAGGGTATCTAATCCTGTTTGCTCCCCACGCTTTCGTGCATGAGCGTCAGTATTGGCCCAGGGGGCTGCCTTCGCCATCGGTATTCCTCCACATCTCTACGCATTTCACTGCTACACGTGGAATTCTACCCCCCTCTGCCATACTCTAGCCTGCCAGTCACCAATGCAGTTCCCAGGTTGAGCCCGGGGATTTCACATCGGTCTTAGCAAACCGCCTGCGCACGCTTTACGCCCAGTAATTCCGATTAACGCTCGCACCCTACGTATTACCGCGGCTGCTGGCACGTAGTTAGCCGGTGCTTATTCTTCCGGTACCGTCATCCCCCGACCGTATTAGGGCCAAGGATTTCTTTCCGGACAAAAGTGCTTTACAACCCGAAGGCCTTCTTCACACACGCGGCATTGCTGGATCAGGCTTTCGCCCATTGTCCAAAATTCCCCACTGCTGCCTCCCGTAGGAGTCTGGGCCGTGTCTCAGTCCCAGTGTGGCTGGTCGTCCTCTCAGACCAGCTACTGATCGTCGCCTTGGTAGGCCTTTACCCCACCAACTAGCTAATCAGCCATCGGCCAACCCTATAGCGCGAGGCCCGAAGGTCCCCCGCTTTCATCCGTAGATCGTATGCGGTATTAATCCGGCTTTCGCCGGGCTATCCCCCACTACAGGACATGTTCCGATGTATTACTCACCCGTTCGCCACTCGCCACCAGGTGCAAGCACCCGTGCTGCCGTTCGACTTGCATGTGTAAGGCATGCCGCCAGCGTTCAATCTGAGCCAGGATCAAACTCTTCAGTTCAAACCTGTTACTGTTTTCGGTTCAGTTAAGAACCGGTCGCTCACTCAAAGCTGACAGGAATATGAATCACTTCATAAACCTGACTTACTTTAGTGTGAGACTCTTGATACTTTTGCTATCTGATCCGAGGATCAGCTCGCTTTCATCAAGCGCCCACACTTATCGGCTGTTAATTTTTAAAGAGCATTCTGCGAGAAACTTCGTGTTTCCCAGCAGCGCTGCGTTTTCAGCAGCAGAGAAGCGAGATTATGAACCGTGTTTCGCAGCTCGTCAACAACTTTTTACATCACATCGTTGCGACTGCGGGGTTCAACTTCCGTACCGCCGAGGCCGCTACCACCGAGCCTCACCAGTACTGCTTCCCTTCCTCCCGCGCCGCGTTTCCGTTAGCGCGAAAGAGGCGTGATTCTATGCACCTCACGTCGTTCCCGCAAGCCCTTTTGTGAAGAAATTTGAAAAAGCCCCCGTGCGCTGACGCGCACGGGGGCTCGGGGCTCGACGGGCCACGTGACGCCGCCGACTTCCACGCCGCCGGCAACGCCGCCCTCTATATATAGAAGCGCATCACTTGCCGCCCACGACAGCCTGCAGTTGCTCGACCGGCACCGCGTCGGCCATTGCCGTATAGCCCGCGTCGCTCGGGTGGATACCGTCGCCGCTATCGTATCGGCGCTGCAGCACGCTCGGGCGCGCCGGATCGCGCAGCACCGCGTCGAAGTCGACCACTCCGTCGAACCCGCCGCCGCTCCGGATCCACCGGTTCACTTCGAGCCGGATCGCCTCGCGCCCGGCCGGCAACGCGGCCGGCGTGAGCGTCGCGCCGTATACCTTCACGCCGCGGCGGTGTGCAGCCTCGATCAGCCGGCGATAGCCGTCGATCAGCGACGCAGCCGTGACCTGCGTGTGCGGGTGGTCGCAATCGAGCCCCGCACGCGGCGGCATCGCCGCGAAGTTGATGTCGTTGATCCCGATCAGCACGACCACCGCCTTCACGCCCGCACGCGACAGCGCATCGCGCTCGAACCTCGAAGCCAGCGACGTGCCGTAGCACGCGGAATCGCTGAGCAGCCGGTTCCCGCTGATACCCAGATTCACGACGCCCACCGAATCGGCGCCCGATGCCGTCAGCCGGCGCGCGAGCGCATCGGGCCAGCGGCGGTTCCGGTTCACGCTGGAGCGCAGCCCGTCGGTGATCGAATCGCCGATCGCCGCGACGCTGGCGCGCGCCGTGCCGGCCTCGACAGCCAGCTCGGTCACCCATGCATATTGGGTAAAACGGGTGCGGAACGCGGCAGCGCCCGGATCATTCACGTGATCGCCCGGCGCCGACACATAGTTGAACTGGTTCGATACGCGGTGCCAGACAGTCATTCGCTGGTTCGCCCCCATCTGGAGGCTGATCGCATAAGGCTGCGCGGACATCACGTCGATGGCCACCGGATCGCTTTCCAGTTCCTGGCCCGGCGCGAGCGTCACCGACGGCTTGCCGCCGAACCGGACCGGCACGGCCGCGCCGCCGGCGAGCGCCGCGCCCTCACCGGCGCGCGCGAGGCTCGCGGCCTCGACGACCAGCGGCGCGCTGCCGTAGGCATTGCTCACGCGAATCCTTGCGGCACGCCCCGACACCGTCGGATACACGATCTGGCGCACGGTCCGCCCGGCCACGTCGGGCGCGCGGTAAAGCGGCGGCGGCGCGACAAGGTCGGGAATCGGCTGCAGCGCCGTTGCCCACGCGGCAACCCATCCGGCCGGCGCGGCCGACGCCGCGAGCGGCGACACGAAAACGGCCGCACCCAGCATGGCCGCGGCGAAACTGCTTCGGAATGACATCGGCAAAATCCTCATCGGAAAGCGGGCATTGTGCCGCAGAAGGCGCGAAACTCACGTGCAGGACCGCGCTCGCACCATCGGATCACGCCCCGACGTCCCTCGTTTACCCGAGTCTCGCCGCAAATGCGCAAGAAATTTATTAACCGACCGGTCGGTTGGTTTATACTTCGCACACATTCAACCGGACGAGAGCCTCGCCATGTACACGCAATCCCTCGACATCCCCGGCAACGTCGCGCCGCTCGACGCCGCAGCCGAGTCGCCCGAGCAGGCGCGGTTCGATGCGGTGATGGCGGCCGACGGCAAGATCGAACCGCAGGACTGGATGCCCGACGCCTATCGCAAGACGCTGGTGCGCCAGATCTCGCAGCACGCGCACTCGGAAGTCGTCGGCATGCTGCCGGAAGGCAACTGGATCTCGCGCGCGCCGAGCCTGAAGCGCAAGGCGATCCTGCTCGCGAAGGTCCAGGACGAAGCCGGCCACGGCCTCTATCTGTACAGCGCGGCCGAAACGCTCGGCGTGTCGCGCGATTCGCTGATCGACGCACTGCACGCCGGCAAGGCGAAATATTCGAGCATCTTCAACTATCCGACGCCGACCTGGGCCGACGTCGGCGTGATCGGCTGGCTCGTCGACGGCGCCGCGATCATGAACCAGATCCCGCTGTGCCGCTGCACGTACGGCCCGTATGCACGCGCGATGATCCGCGTGTGCAAGGAAGAGTCGTTCCACCAGCGGCAGGGTTTCGATGCGCTGCTGTCGATGATGAAGGGCACCGACGCGCAGCGCGCGATGGTCCAGCAGGCCGTCGACCGCTGGTGGTGGCCGGTGCTGATGATGTTCGGCCCGAGCGACGCCGATTCGGTCCACAGCAGCCAGTCCGCGAAATGGGGCATCAAGCGGATCTCGAACGACGACCTGCGCCAGAAATTCGTCGACGCGACAGTCGACCAGGCGAAGGTGCTCGGCGTGACGCTGCCCGACCCCGACCTGAAATGGAACGAGGCGCGCGGCCATCACGACTACGGCACGATCGACTGGGACGAATTCTGGCGCGTGGTCAACGGCGACGGCCCGTGCAACAAGGAACGCCTCGCGACCCGCGTGAAAGCGCACGACGACGGCGCCTGGGTGCGCGAAGCCGCGCTCGCGCACGAAGCGAAGCGCCGCGCCCGCGCCCGCGCCGAACAGCACGCCGCCTGAGCGGCAACACTCGAATTCAGGAATCAGGAGAAAGCGATGAACAAGGAATGGCCGATCTGGGAAGTGTTCGTGCGCAGCAAGCAGGGCCTCGACCACAAGCATTGCGGCAGCCTGCACGCCGCCGACGCGACGATGGCGCTGCGCATGGCGCGCGACGTCTACACGCGCCGCCAGGAAGGCGTGAGCATCTGGGTGGTGCCGTCGTCGGCGATCACCGCGTCGGACCCGAGCGAGAAGGCCGAGCTGTTCGAACCGGCGGGCGACAAGATCTACCGTCACCCGACGTTCTACACGCTGCCCGACGAAGTCAACCACATGTAACGCCCGCGCCATGACGATCACGCCCGAACACCTCTCCTACGTGCTGCGCCTCGCCGACAACGCGCTGATCCTCGGTCAGCGCAACGCCGAATGGTGCGGCCACGGCCCGATCCTCGAGGAAGACATCGCGCTCACCAACATGAGCCTCGACCTCATCGGCCAGGCACGCATGCTGTATACGCACGCGGCCGAGCTCGAGCGCCAGCTCAACGGCGCGACGAAAACCGAGGACGACTACGCGTACTTCCGTACCGAGCGCGAATTCGCGAACTTCACGCTCGCCGAGCTGCCGCACTACGGCCCGGTCTCCGGCACCGCGCACGCCGACAAGGACTATGCGGTGACGATCGTGCGCAACTTCCTGTACGCGACGCTGATGCTGCACGTCTGGAGCGCGCTGGAAACGTCGGCCGACACGCAGCTCGCCGCGATCGCCGCGAAATCGGTGAAGGAAACCCGCTATCACGTGCAGCACGCACGCGAATGGCTCGTGCGCCTCGGCGACGGCACCGACGCGTCGCACCGCCGCGCGCAGGATGCGCTCGACTACCTGATGCCGTACACGCGTGAATTCTTCGCCGCCGATGCGATCGACGACGCAATCGCCGCCCCGGGCATCGGCCCGGCGCCGGCCGCGCTCGAAGCCGCATGGCGCGCGGACGTGGACGATGCGCTCGCCGAGGCGACGCTCACGCTGCCGGCGCCCGTGAAGCACGTGACGACCGGCAAGCAGGGCGAGCACTCGGAGCACATGGGCTACCTGCTTGCCGAAATGCAGAGCCTCGCGCGCCAGCACCCCGGCGCGACCTGGTAACCGGCCCACGCCACGGAGCCCGACGATGTCCGTCCAGACCGCTGCCCCTGCCCACGCCGCACACGCCACACCCGCCGCGCACCACGACGATCCGCTGCTCGCCCGCGCGTGGGACGTGCTGGAAGCCGTGCCCGATCCGGAGATCCCGGTCGTGTCGATCCGCGAGCTCGGCATCCTGCGCGACGTCCGCCGCGCGGACGACGGCCAGCTCGAAGTCGTCATCACGCCGACCTACTCGGGCTGCCCGGCCATGTCGCAGATCGCCGAGGACATCGCCGCCGCGCTGCAGGCCGCCGACCTGCCGCCGCACCGGATCGAGACGGTGCTCGCGCCCGCCTGGACGACCGACTGGATCACGCAGGAAGCGCGCGACAAGCTGCGGGCGTACGGCATCGCGCCGCCGGTCGGCCAGTGCGGCAGCAGCGCACCGCGGGAAAACGTCGTGCGCTTCGTGCCGCGGCCGGTCGCGGCGCCCACCTGCCCGCGCTGCGGCTCCGCCCGCACCGAGCGTCTCGCGCAATTCGCATCCACGGCCTGCAAGGCGCTGTATCGCTGCGTCGACTGCCGCGAACCCTTCGACTACTTCAAACCCTACTGAATATGGCGACCCCGCAATTTCATCCGCTGCGTATCCGCGACGTGCGGCCCGAGACCGCCGACGCCGTAACGGTCTCCTTCGACGTGCCGCCCGAGCTGCGCGACGCGTACCGCTTCACGCAGGGCCAGTTCGTCACGCTGAAGACCCACATCGACGGCGAGGAAACGCGCCGCTCGTATTCGATCTGCGTCGGCACGACGGACTACGACCGTGACGGCGAACTGCGCATCGGCATCAAGCGCGTGCGCGGCGGCCGCTTCTCGAACTTCGCGTTCGACACGCTGAAGCCCGGCCACACGATCGACGTAATGACGCCGGACGGCCGCTTCTTCACGCACCTGAACGCCGACCACGGCAAGCAGTACGTCGCGTTTTCCGGCGGCTCTGGGATCACGCCGGTGCTCGCGATCGTGAAGACGACGCTCGAACTCGAGCCGCGCAGCACGTTCACGCTGATCTACGGGAACCGCAGCGTCGACGCGATCATGTTCGCCGAGGAGCTCGAGGACCTGAAGAACCGCTACATGAACCGCTTTGTCCTGTATCACGTGCTGTCGGACGACATCCAGGACGTCGAGCTGTTCAACGGCGTGCTCGACCAGGCGAAATGCGCGGAATTCCTCGACACGCTGACGCCGGCCGACGCGATCGACGAAGCGTTCATCTGCGGCCCGGCGCCGATGATGGACGCGGCCGAAGCCGCGCTGAAGGCGGCCGGCGTGCCTCCGGCGAAGGTGCATGTCGAGCGCTTCGGCACGCCGCTGCCGCAAGCCGGCACGCCGGTCGTCGACATTACCGACCAGACGCCGGCCGCCGACCTCGAAATCGTGCTCGACGGCAAGAAGCGCAAGCTGCGCCTGCCGTACCAGGGCGTGAGCCTGCTCGACGTCGGCCTGCGCGCGGGCCTCGCGCTGCCGTATGCGTGCAAGGGCGGCGTGTGCTGCACGTGCCGCGCGAAGGTGATCGAGGGAGAGGTGCGGATGGAAAAGAACTACACGCTCGAGGAACACGAAGTGAAGGACGGATTCGTGCTCACGTGCCAGTGCCACCCGATCAGCGACAAGGTCGTCGTGAGCTACGACGAGCGCTGAGCGGCGTTGCGTCGCGGCGCCGGACGGTTTCTCGCCGTCACACATCTCGCTTACACTAGGGGCCGCCGGCCGGCTGGACATCGCAACGTCCGCCCGGCCGGCGGTTTTCTTTTGTTGACGACAGGCCGATGAGTACCATTCATGTGATTCAGGGCGGCACCGCCGCCGCGTCGTTGCGCGAGGCACTCGCGCAAGCCGGGCGCGACGAGCGCGTCGTCGGATTGCTCGACGATCTCGGCGTCGGACCGCTCAAGGGCGCCGACGAGACGCCCGACACGCGCGCCGCCTTCTGGCACCACGTGCTCGGCGACCAGATCCCCGACTGGAACGCGGAAATCGAGGGCGAATTCGCGCGTCTCGACCAGCTCGCGATGGATACGGGCCAGGTGGTCGTGTGGCACGCGCCGAGCGTCGGCGACAAGCTGTTGCTGCGCCGCGTCGCCTACCACCTGCGCAACGTGCCGCAGCGCCTGAACGAGGTGCGGCTGTCGGCCGCCGATTTCGACTCGGCGCAGCGCACGGCGCTGTCGCGCGCCGACCAGGCCTGCTCGACCGGGATGTTCTCGCCCGCGGAACTGGCACGCAAACGCCCGGTGGCCGCGCCAATCTCGGTGCTGCGGATCGGCCGCCTCGCACTCGAATGGCAGGAGGCGAAACACCTGAACGCCGAACTGCGCTACTGGGTCAGCAATACGATCAAGAGCGGCTACTATGCCGATCTCGACGCGCTGATCGTCTCGCGCGCGGAAGCCGACTGGCTGCCCGCGCGACGCCTCGTCGGCAGCATCATGGCCGCCGCCGACCGCGGCGGGCTGTTCGTCAGCGATTCGATCGCCTGGTGGCGCTGCCGCGAGCTCGCGGCAGCCGGCCGGCTCGAGCTGCAGGACGACGCGCCCGACGCCCTCTCTTCCACGCAGGTGCGCGCGGCCCGCACGGCGCTCGCGCACCGCTAATCTTTCGCATTCGACCATGGCCCGTACCCGAGCGCCCGACCACGAATCCCAGCGCGAGCAGATCCTCGATCTGGCCGCCGAGAAATTCGCGCAGACGAGCTACCCGAGCACGTCGATGTCCGATCTCGCGACCGCGAGCGGCACGTCGAAGGCACGCCTCTATCATTATTACGAGAGCAAGGAAGCGATCCTGTTCGACCTGCTCGACCGCTACACCAAACGGCTGATGCTGATCATCGCCGAGGTCGAAGGCGCGAGCCAGCGGCGCGGCCTCAGCGAGCGCGACGCGTTCGCCGAGCTCGTGCGCGCGTTCCTCGCCGAATACGAGACGTCGCACAGCCGCCACGTCGCGCTGCTCAACGACGTGAAGTATCTGGAAGATGCTCAGCGCGAAATCGTGCTCGACCGCCAGCGCGACATCGTCGCCGCGTTCACGCGCCAGCTTGCGCGCGCGTACCCGGACCGCATCTCGAAGGAAAACCAGACATCGGTGACGATGATGGTGTTCGGGATGATCAACTGGACGTTCACGTGGTTGAAGCCGGGCGGCCGCCTCGGCTACCGCGACTTCGCCGAGCAGGTGATCGACCTGATCGAACGCGGGCTGTCGACGGCAGCCTGATTGCCGCGCAGCAGCATGCGTTGCGCGATGGGTACACTGCGACGGCCCGCCGCGCATTTCATATGATGAATTTAAAATCCGTTTAAAATCAAATAGATATAAAATTAACTAAGCGGTTTTAGAATTTCTCCTCGGCACAAACAACGTCAAATACGGGTTTTCCCCAACCCTCGTCGGGTAAAATGCTGTTGCATTGCACAACCCGCTTGTGCAGCCACACACTGAGGAACCCACGATGAACACGCAATTCAACGGCCCTGCCGAAGTCGTCGGCACGGTCGGCAGTGCGCCGGTTCTCGTCAGGGAACTGGCTTCCAAAGACCGTGAGCAGATGCTCACCCACTTTCTCTCGCTCGACGAAGAGGACCGCCTGCTGCGCTTCGGCCAGATGGTGCCCGACCACGTGATCGAGAACTACGTCCGCACGATCGACTTCGGTCGCGACACCGTGTTCGGCGTGTTCGACCACGACCTCGAACTGATCGGCGTCGGCCACCTGGCCTATCTGCCGGCCGAGGGCGACAAGCGCACGGCCGAATTCGGCGTGTCGGTGCTCGAAAGCGCACGCGGCCGCGGCGTCGGCTCGAAGCTGTTCGAGCGCGCGGCGATCCGCAGCCGCAACACGCGCGTGACGATGCTGTACATGCATTGCCTGTCGCGTAACGCGACGATGATGCACATCGCGAAGAAGTCCGGCATGCGGATCGAGTACGCGTACGGCGAAGCCGATGCGTACCTGTCGCTGCCGCCGGCCGACCACTCGACGATCATCGCCGAGATGCTGCAGGAACAGGCCGCGGTGTTCGACTACGCGATGAAGCGCCAGGCGCACCGCACGACGAAGTTCATCGAATCGCTGATGCCCGCCGCACTGACGGCGTAACCTCAGCCAGCCGGGCCGCGCCTGACGCGCGCCCGGCCCCCACCTTCCCCTGCGCACTAGCGCACCGAACGGATCGGCAACGCCGTCGTCTCCTTGAAACATTCGAGCGAGAAGCTCGTCTTCACGTCGATCACCGACGGGTGATGCAGCAAGTGCTCCTGCACGAAGCGGGAGAAATGCGCCATGTCCTCGACCTGCACGCGCAGCAGGTAATCCATGTCCCCCGTCATCGCGTGGCACGCGACCACTTCCGGCCAGGTCTGCACGGCCGCGCGGAACAGCTCCGCATGGGTCGCGCCCGCGCGCGCCGACGTCTCGTCGACCCGCACCGGCGCAAGGCCGCCGCGCTTCTCGAGCCGCACGCTCACGTATGCGAGCAGGTCGAGCCCGAGTTTCTGCGGATTCAGCAGCGCGACATAGCCGGTGATCACGCCGATCTCCTCGAGCCGCCGGATCCGCCGCAGGCACGGGCTCGGCGACAGGTTCACGCGCTCGGCGATCTCCTGGTTCGACAGGCGCCCGTTCTCCTGAAGAATCGCGAGAATCCGCCGGTCGATGGCATCCAATTCGGCTTGCGCCATCTTCTGCCCTCCAATGATTATTTCGAGACTGGAAATTGCGCCATCGTAGGGGCCTGCGATTAAGTTCGCAAGTTTCCGCTCGCGGCCGCCCGCTACACTCTGTCGCATGGTTCGACTCGCTGCGCATGCTCATCGCACGCGCAGCCGTCGACATCGAACCCGGCCAGGCAGGCGCACGTCACCCGGCCGATCGCCCCGCACAGGAGACACGACATGCAGATCCCCAACTGGGACAACCCCGTCGGCACCGACGGCTTCGAATTCATCGAATACACGGCACCGGACCCGAAAGCGCTCGGACAACTGTTCGAGCGGATGGGTTTCACCGCGATCGCGCGCCACCGCCACAAGGACGTGACGGTCTACCGCCAGGGCGACATCAACTTCATCATCAACGCCGAACCCGATTCGTTCGCGCAACGCTTCGCGCGCCTGCACGGCCCGTCGATCTGCGCGATCGCGTTCCGCGTGCAGGACGCCGCGAAGGCATACCGGCACGCGCTCGACCTCGGCGCCTGGGGCTTCGACAACAAGACGGGCCCGATGGAACTGAACATCCCGGCAATCAAGGGCATCGGCGATTCGCTGATCTATTTCGTCGACCGCTGGCGCGGCAAGAACGGCGCGCAGCCGGGCGCGATCGGCGACATCAGCATCTATGACGTCGACTTCGAGCCGATTCCCGGCGCGAACCCGAACCCGGTCGGCCACGGCCTCACGTACATCGACCACCTGACGCACAACGTGCACCGGGGCCGCATGCAGGAATGGGCCGAATTCTACGAGCGCCTGTTCAACTTCCGCGAAGTGCGCTACTTCGACATCGAAGGCAAGGTGACGGGCGTGAAGTCGAAGGCGATGACGTCACCGTGCGGCAAGATTCGCATTCCGATCAACGAGGAAGGCTCGGAAACGGCCGGCCAGATCCAGGAATACCTCGACGCGTACCACGGCGAAGGGATCCAGCACATCGCGCTCGGCGCGAGCGACATCTACCAGGCGGTCGACGGCCTGCGCAGCAAGGAAGTGAAGCTGCTCGACACGATCGACACGTATTACGAGCTGGTCGACCGCCGCGTGCCGAACCACGGCGAATCGCTGGACGAGCTGCGCAAGCGCAAGATCCTGATCGACGGCGCGCAAGACGACCTGCTGCTGCAGATCTTCACCGAGAACCAGATCGGGCCGATCTTCTTCGAGATCATCCAGCGCAAGGGCAACCAGGGCTTCGGCGAAGGCAACTTCAAGGCGCTGTTCGAATCGATCGAACTCGACCAGATCCGCCGCGGCGTCGTGCAGGACAAGGCCTGACGCACTCGGCAGGCGGCCGTCGCGGGCAACCGGGCCGGCCGCACGATCCGGCGTCACAAAGAAAAAGGGCGGGAATCCTCGGATTCCCGCCCTTTTTTCATTCCGGCGCGGCCTACCGGCCACGCGACCGGATCAACGCGCGTTCGCCTTCGACGCGACGGCGCGCTCGGCCGACGGCCGTGCAGCGGCGTCCTGGGCCGGCACGATCTGACGCATCTGCGCGCCGGCTGCCGCCAGTGCGCTCGCGCCTCGCGCGTGCACCGGGCCGGTCATCGCGAAAAACGCGGTGGACACGATCAGGAAACTCTGGATATGACGTGTGTTCATTGCACCTCCTGTAAAACTGCCGGCGCCTCCCCGATTGCGTCGAAACGAACCAGCGCGACCGGGCACCTCCGGCAGGCCGACAAGATTAACGGCATTTGCCCGCTGATGAACGCGGCTTTACATGCCTTTACATGATGTAACGCATCATCACGCCCTTTTTTCTGGTGCGCCGCCGCCATTTCACCCGGATTCCAACCGATGGGCGGCGGGTTTGCCCCAGTGCTACCATCGCTTAAAACCGGCGAACATGCCGGCCACGCCGATGCATCCACAAGATGCCTGAAGCGGTCGAGTTTTGGTGATCCCAAACTGGGTGGAGGAGACAGTTAATGAATGCCCCGCTAGACGCAGACCAACGCGCGTCGCTAGAAGCCGCGCTGAAGTCCGTCACGCTAGATGACAAATACACACTGGAACGCGGCCGCGCGTACATGAGCGGCATCCAGGCCCTCGTGCGCCTGCCGATGCTCCAGCAGGAACGCGACCGCGCCGCCGGTCTCAACACGGCCGGCTTCATCTCCGGCTACCGCGGCTCGCCGCTCGGCGGCCTCGATCTGTCGCTCTGGAAAGCCAAGCAGCACCTGGCGGCCCACCAGATCGTGTTCCAGCCCGGCCTCAACGAAGATCTCGCCGCCACCGCCGTGTGGGGCTCGCAGCAGGTGAACCTGTACCCCGGCGCGAAGCACGACGGCGTGTTCGGCATGTGGTACGGCAAGGGTCCGGGCGTCGACCGCACCGGCGACGTCTTCAAGCACGCGAACTCGGCCGGCTCGTCGCGGCACGGCGGCGTGCTGGTACTCGCCGGCGACGACCACGCGGCGAAATCGTCGACGCTCGCGCACCAGTCCGAGCACATCTTCAAGGCCTGCGGGCTGCCCGTGCTGTTCCCGTCCAACGTGCAGGAATATCTCGACTTCGGCCTGCACGGCTGGGCGATGAGCCGTTATTCGGGCCTGTGGGTCGCGCTCAAGTGCGTGACGGACGTCGTCGAATCGTCGGCGTCGGTCGACATCGACCCGCATCGCACCGAGATCGTACTGCCGACCGACTTCATCGTGCCGGAAGGCGGGCTGAACATCCGCTGGCCCGATCCGCCGCTCGTGCAGGAAGCGCGGCTGCTCGACTACAAGTGGTACGCGGCGCTCGCCTACGTGCGCGCGAACAAGCTCGACCGAATCGAGATCGATTCGCCGAGCGCGCGCTTCGGGATCATGACGGGCGGCAAGGCGTATCTCGACGTGCGCCAGGCGCTGACCGACCTCGGCCTCGACGACGAAACCTGCGCGCGGATCGGCATCCGGCTCTACAAGGTCGGCTGCGTGTGGCCGCTCGAAGCGCAAGGCGCGCAGGCGTTCGCGCGCGGCCTCGACGAAATCCTGGTCGTCGAGGAAAAGCGCCAGATCCTCGAATACGCGATCAAGGAAGAGCTGTACAACTGGCCGGACGGCCAGCGGCCGCGCGTGTTCGGCAAGTTCGACGAGAAGGACGGCGCCGGCGGCGAATGGTCGGTGCCGATGGGCAACTGGCTGCTGCCCGCGCACTATGAGCTGTCGCCCGCGATCATCGCGAAGGCGATCGCAACGCGTCTCGAGAAGTTCGAGCTGCCGTCCGACGTGCGCGCGCGCATCGCCGCGCGGCTCGCGGTGATCAACGCGAAGGAAATGGCCCTCGCGAAGCCGCACGTGCAGACCGAGCGCAAGCCGTGGTTCTGCTCGGGCTGCCCGCACAACACGTCGACCAACGTGCCGGAAGGCTCGCGCGCGATCGCCGGCATCGGCTGCCACTACATGACCGTCTGGATGGACCGCAGCACGAGCACCTTCAGCCAGATGGGCGGCGAAGGCGTGCCGTGGATCGGCCAGGCGCCGTTCACGGACGAGAAGCACGTGTTCGCGAACCTCGGCGACGGCACCTACTTCCACTCGGGCCTGCTGGCCGTGCGCGCGGCGATTTCGTCGAAGGCGAACATCACCTACAAGATCCTCTACAACGACGCGGTCGCGATGACGGGCGGCCAGCCGGTCGACGGCGTGCTGACGGTGCCGCAGATCACGCACCAGCTCGCGTCCGAAGGCGCGAAGAAGATCGTGATCGTCACCGACGAGCCGGAGAAGTACGACAGCCAGAAGGCGCTGCTCGCGCCGGGCGTGACGATTCATCACCGCGACCAGCTCGACGACGTGCAGCGCGAGCTGCGCGAGATCGAGGGCACGACGATCCTGATCTACGACCAGACCTGCGCGACCGAGAAGCGCCGTCGCCGCAAGCGCGGCACGTATCCGGATCCGGCGAAACGCGTCGTGATCAACGAAGCGGTGTGCGAAGGCTGCGGCGACTGCTCGGTGCAATCGAACTGCCTGTCGGTCGAGCCGCTGGAAACCGAATTCGGCACGAAGCGCCAGATCAACCAGTCGAGCTGCAACAAGGACTTCTCCTGCGTGAAGGGCTTCTGCCCGAGCTTCGTCACGGTCGAGGGCGGCCAGCTGAAGAAGCCGAAGGCCGTGTCGGTCGACGGCAGCGCGCTGCCGCCGATTCCCGAACCGACCTTGCCGGACATCGACCGCGCGTACGGCGTGCTCGTCACCGGCGTCGGCGGCACGGGCGTCGTCACGATCGGCGCGCTGCTCGGGATGGCCGCGCACCTGGAAAACAAGGGCGTGACCGTGCTCGACGTCACGGGCCTCGCGCAGAAAGGCGGCGCCGTGATGAGCCACGTGCAGATCTCGCACGCGCCGACCGACATTCACGCCACGCGAATCGCGATGGGCGAAGCCGATCTCGTGATCGGCTGCGATGCGATCGTCACGGCCGGCGACGAGTGCACGTCGCGGATGCGGCACGACGCGACGCGCGTGGTGGTCAACAGCGCGCAGACGCCGACCGCCGAGTTCATCAAGAACCCGAACTGGGCGTTCCCCGGCGTGTCTGCCGAGAACGACATCCGCGCGGCGGCCGGTGAGTCGGTCGACTTCATCGACGCGAACCGCTTCGCGGTCGCGCTGCTCGGCGACGCGATCTACACGAACCCGTTCGTGCTCGGCTACGCATGGCAGAAAGGCTGGCTGCCGCTCACGCTCGCGTCGCTCGAACGCGCGATCGAGCTGAATGCGGTGTCGGTCGAGAAGAACCGCGCGGCGTTCGACTGGGGTCGCCGCGCCGCGTACGACCTGGCCAGCGTGAAGCAGGCCGCGGCCGGCGACGCACGCCCCGCGCAAGGCGCCACGGTGATCGCGCTGCATACGAAGAAGGCGGTCGACGCATTGATCGCGAAGCGCGTGGAATTCCTCACCGCATACCAGGACGCCGCCTATGCATCGCGCTATGCGGCCTTCGTCGACAAGGTGCGCGCCGCCGAGCGCGCGCTGGCGGACGGCGACACGGTGCAGGAGCAACTGACCGAAGCGGTCGCGCGCAACCTGTTCAAGCTGATGGCGTACAAGGACGAATACGAGGTCGCGCGGCTGCAGTCCGACCCCGCGTTCCTGGCCCGCCTGACCGCGCAGTTCGAAGGCGACTGGAAGCTGAAATTCCACCTCGCGCCGCCGCTGTTCGCGAAGACGGACGCCCATGGCCATCTCGTGAAGAAGGCGTACGGCCCGTGGATGATGTCGGCGTTCCGGCTGCTCGCGAAGGCGAAGTTCCTGCGCGGCACGGCGCTCGACCCGTTCGGCCGTACCGAGGAGCGTCGCACCGAGCGCGCGCTGATCGGCGAGTACGAAGCGCTGATCAGCGAGGTGACGGCCAAGCTGAACGCGACCAACCGCCCGCTCGCGCTCGAGCTCGCGGCACTGCCGGACGGCATTCGCGGCTACGGCCACGTGAAGGAGAACAACCTGCGCGCGGTGCGCGTGAAGTGGGACGCGCTGCTCGCGAAGTGGCGTTCGCCGGCTGGCGGCCAGTCGCACCAGCAGGTCGCGTAACGCGCGGCACGCGGCGCGGCGTTCGAAGCCGGAACGCCCGCCCGCGCCGCCGCCGGTTGCGGTTCACGCAAAAAAAAACGCCACGGAACGCAGGTTCCGTGGCGTTTTTCATTGCGCCGCGCGTGACGCGCGGCACACGCGGGTGTGGACTTACTTCGTGTTCACGTTCGCGGCGGCAACGGCCGTCATGTTGATGATCCGGCGCACGGTCGCGGCCGGCGTCAGGATGTGGACCGGCTTCGCTGCGCCGAGCAGGAACGGGCCGACCGTCACGCCTTCGCCGCCGACCATCTTCAGCAGGTTGTATGCGATGTTCGCCGCCTCGACGTTCGGCATGATCAGCAGGTTCGCTTCGCCCGACAGCGTCGTGCCGGGGAACGCCTGCTTGCGGATCACTTCCGACAGCGCCGCGTCGCCGTGCATTTCACCGTCGACTTCCAGGTTCGGCGCACGCTCGACGATCAGCTTGCGGGCCTCGGCCATCCGGCGCGACGACGCCGACGGCGCGCTGCCGAAGTTCGAGTTCGACAGCAGCGCGGCCTTCGGCGCGATGCCGAAGCGCTCGATCTCGGCCGCGGCCTGGATCGTCATGTCGGCGAGCTGTTCGGCGCTCGGCAGTTCGTTCACGTACGTGTCGCACACGAACAGGTTGCGGCCCGGCAGCATCAGCAGGTTCATCGCGGCGAAATGCTCGGCGCCCTTCGCACGGCCCAGCACCTGCTCGATGAACTTCAGGTGGCTGTGGAACGTGTCGATCATCCCGCAGATCATCCCGTCCGCGTCGCCCAGGTGCACGAGCATCGCGCCGATCAGCGTGTTGAACTTGCGCATCGCGGCCTTCGCGACTTCCGGCGTCACGCCGTCACGCGCGCCAATCTCCTGATACGCCTGCCAGTAGCGGTGGTAGCGCGCATCGTCTTCCGGATCGACGATCTCGAAATCGACGCCGGCCTTCAGCTTCGAGCCGATCTTCGCGAGGCGCATGTCGACGACCGACGGACGGCCGATGATGATCGGCTTCGCGATCTTTTCCTGCAGCACGAACTGCGCGGCGCGCAGCACGCGCTCGTCCTCGCCCTCGGCGAACACGATGCGGGCCTCCTTCTGCTTCGCGGTCGCGAACACCGGGCGCATCACCATGCCGGTGCGGTAGACGGTCGCGCCGAGCTGCTCGCGGTACGCGTCCATGTCCTGGATCGGACGCGTGGCGACGCCCGAATCCATCGCGGCTTGCGCGACGGCCGGCGCGATCTTGATGATCAGGCGCGGGTCGAACGGCTTCGGAATCAGGTACTCCGGCCCGAATTCGAGCGAGTGGCCTTCATACGCCTTCGCGACTTCCTCGCTCTGGTCGGTTTCCTGGGCCAGTTCGGCGATCGCGCGCACGCACGCGAGCTTCATTTCTTCCGTGATCGTCGTCGCGCCGACGTCGAGCGCGCCGCGGAAGATGAACGGGAAGCACAGCACGTTGTTGACCTGGTTCGGGTAGTCCGAGCGGCCGGTCGCGACGATCGCGTCCGGGCGCACGGCCTTCGCGTCTTCCGGGCGGATTTCCGGTTCCGGGTTCGCGAGCGCCAGGATCAGCGGCTTGTCGCCCATCGTCTTGACCATGTCCTGCTTCAGCACGCCCGCGCTCGAGCAGCCGAGGAACACGTCCGCGCCGACGATCGCGTCGGCGAGCGTGCGCGCGTCGGTGGTCGCCGCATAGCGCTGCTTCGACGGATCGAGGTTGCCGCGCCCTTCGTAGATCACGCCCTTCGAATCGGTGACGAGGACGTTCGACTTCGTCAGGCCGAGGTTCACCAGCAGGTCCAGGCACGCGATGGCCGCGGCGCCGGCGCCCGAGCACACGAGCTTCACTTCGGACAGCTGCTTGCCGACGACCTTCAGGCCGTTCAGGATCGCGGCCGACGCGATGATCGCGGTGCCGTGCTGGTCGTCGTGGAAGACGGGGATCTTCATGCGCTCGCGCAGCTTCTGCTCGATGTAGAAGCACTCCGGCGCCTTGATGTCCTCGAGGTTGATGCCGCCGAGCGTCGGCTCGAGCATCGCGATCGCCTCGACGAGCTTGTCCGGGTCGGTTTCCGACAGTTCGATGTCGAACACGTCGATGCCCGCGAATTTCTTGAACAGGCAGCCCTTGCCTTCCATCACCGGCTTCGACGCGAGCGGGCCGATGTTGCCGAGGCCGAGCACTGCCGTGCCGTTCGTCACGACGCCGACGAGGTTGCCGCGCGACGTGTACTTCTGCGCATCGAGCGGCTCGTCGAAGATCGCCATGCACGCCGCGGCGACGCCGGGCGAATACGCGAGCGACAGATCGAGCTGGTTCGACAGCGGCTTGGTCGGGGTGACCGAAATCTTGCCGGGTTTCGGGTTCTGGTGATAGGCGAGTGCGGCCTGCTTCAGTTGTTCGTCCATGATTGACCTGCGAGAGACATGCGAAATATTGACGGCTCAGTACACAGCACCTTCGGCCGCGTCTGCTTGAATCGAGGGGATGGTCGACTGCGAGACGGCACGCGACGCGCCGGGTCGGCACGCCATCGAACCTTGGCGGGTGGCAAGAGGAAAGTACAAAGTACTGAACGATTTCTAAGGGTCGCCTAGTGTACACCCCCTAAATGACCTACGTTGGTGCAGCGCCGCATCCATGGCATCAGCGCCGAGGTGGTCAGGCCCCGTTTGTTTCGCCGGTGGTGAGCGGCACGGCGAACCCGCGCGAATTCCGCCGAAAACCGGCCTGAATCGGGTAAAATAGCGGGCTACGCGCGCAGCGATGCGATTGGCCCACCGATCGCGCCCCGGCCCTCTGGGCAGGTTCCCCTTGCTGCGCCACCGGGCCCGCGCCCGCTCCTCGCTCAACACCCAAGGAATGCCCATGACAGGCTACGATCGTCAGTCGATCTCGGATACGACCGCCAAAATCCTGCTCGAAGTGCAGGCGGTGCACTTCAACGCCGAAAAACCGTTCATCTTCACGTCCGGCTGGGCAAGCCCCGTCTATATCGACTGCCGCAAGCTGATCTCGTACCCGCGCGTGCGCCGGGCGCTGATGGAAATGGCGGAAACGACGATCACGCGTGACATCGGCTTCGAGCAGATCGACGCGGTGGCCGGCGGCGAGACGGCCGGCATCCCGTTCGCGGCCTGGATCGCGGACCGGATGATGGTGCCGATGCAGTACGTGCGCAAAAAGCCGAAGGGTTTCGGCCGCAATGCGCAGATCGAAGGCCATCTTGAAGAAGGCTCGCGCGTGCTGCTGGTGGAAGACCTGACGACCGACAGCCGCAGCAAGATCAACTTCGTCAACGCGCTGCGCACCGCCGGCGCGACGGTGAACCACTGCTTCGTGCTGTTCCACTACAACATCTTCAAGGAAAGCGTGTCGGTCCTGAAGGACATCGACGTCGACCTGCACGCGCTGGCGACGTGGTGGGACGTGCTGCGCGTCGCGAAGGCATCGGGCTACTTCGAGACGAAGACGCTCGACGAAGTCGAGAAATTCCTGCACGCGCCGGCCGAGTGGTCGGCTGCGCACGGCGGCGCGACGGCCCCGAAGGAATGACGCCGCGCCGGCATGCATGCCGGCGTCCCGGCCGAAAAAACCGCCCGCTCGATCGCGGGCGGTTTTTTTTCGTCCGTCGATCCGCACGATGACCGGTCGCAATCGCGGGTCGCGGTGTGCGTCGCTCATCGAACCCTAATGCTAGACTGGAACCATCGCCGCCATCAGCAGCGCGGGCAACGCACAATGCCAACAACGCCGGGAGCATCGGCCCGGCCCACGTGACGGAGAAGCGCCCTATGCGTGTGGATCGCCGGATCACTCCGCCTGTGCCATCGGGCCGCCCGTCTCCGTCCATCCTCTTCGTCTTCATCTGCGCCGCCGTGTTCGCGGCGCTGCCCGCGCACGCGGAAAGCCCGTTCACCGTGACGAGCGACGACCTGACGCCCGGTGGGCGCGTTCGCGCCGCGAACGTGTTCGACCGCGGCGACTGCAAGGGCGCGAACCGCTCGCCGCAGCTCACCTGGCACAACCCGCCGCCCGGCACGCGCGGCTACGCGGTCACGATCTTCGATCCCGACGCGCCCGGGCACGGCTGGTGGCACTGGGCCGTCGCGGGCATCCCGGCCACCGTCACGAGCCTGCCCGCCGACGCGAGCGCGTCCGGCTTCCTGCGGCGCATCGGCGCGAGCGAAGCGCGCAACGACTTCGGCATCGACGGCTACGGCGGCCCGTGCCCGCCGCCCGGCAAGCCGCACCGCTACGTGATCACCGTCTATGCGCTGAAAGGCACCGACCTGCGTGTGTCGCAGGGCCGTCCCGCGCCGATGTTCGAGCACGAGATCGGCACGCTGACGATCGGCACCGCGCAACTGACGGTCAACTACGGGCAGTAACGTGCGCCGCGATTGCCGGCCGCCGGGAATTTCAGTGCGCCGCCCGCGCGCGTTTTCCCGTCATTTCGGCTTGCTAGACTCGTTGTCACCGGTCGCGGCGCCACGCCGCGCATCCGTCGCGCCGCCCGCCGGCGACGCGTGACGCGGCGAACCTGCGGTCCGCCGTTCCCGTCCCTTTCCGGAGAACGCTTCATGTCGAACATCGCCATCGTCTATCACAGCGGCTACGGTCACACGCAGAAACTGGCCGAGGCCGTGCATGCCGGCGCGCAGGACGCCGGCGCGAACGTGCGCCTGATCGCCGTCGGCGACCTCGACGACGCGGGCTGGGCCGCCCTCGACGCGGCCGACGCGATCGTCTTCGGCGCGCCGACCTACATGGGCGGCCCGTCGGCGCAGTTCAAGCAATTCGCCGATGCCACGTCGAAAGCGTGGTTCACGCAGAAGTGGAAGGACAAGATCGCCGCGGGCTTCACGAACTCCGCGACGATGAACGGCGACAAGTTCTCGACGATTCAGTATTTCGTCACGCTGGCGATGCAGCATGGGATGGTATGGGTCGGCACGAGCCTGATGCCGGCCAATTCGAAGGCGGCCACGCGCAACGACATCAACTACCTCGGCGGCTCGACGGGCCTGCTCGCGCAATCGCCGGCCGATGCGACGCCCGACGAGGGCCCGCTGCCCGGCGACCTCGAGACCGGCAAGGCCTTCGGCCGGCGCGTGGCCGAAGCGACCGCGCGCTGGGACGCCGGCGCCCGCTGAGCCCGCCCAGACGCCCGCGCGCCCGCACCGGCGGGCGCCAAAGGGACACAAGACGGCCCGCCGGCCGTCTTTTTTCGCCCCGCGCGGCGCAGCCCCGCCGGTTGAGGTCTTAAAATGGCGGTTTCCGGGCGCGGGCCCGCGTTTCATTCAGTGAGAGCGAGATGAGCACCAAAGTTTTTGTCGACGGCCAGGAAGGCACGACCGGCCTCAAGATCTTCGAATACCTGTCGGCACGCAGCGACATCGAGATCCTGCGTATCGATGAAGCGAAGCGCAAGGACGTCGACGAGCGCCGCCGCCTGATCAACGCGTCGGACGTCACGTTCCTGTGCCTGCCGGACGTCGCGTCGCGCGAATCGGCCTCGCTCGTCGAGAACCCGAACACGATCCTGATCGACGCGAGCACCGCGTTCCGCACCAGCGCCGACTGGGCCTACGGCCTGCCGGAACTGACCCGCGCCCAGCGCGAGAAGATTCGCACGTCGAAGCGCATCGCGGTGCCCGGCTGCCACGCATCGGCATTCGTGCTCGCGATGCGTCCGCTCGTCGAGGCCGGCATCGTCGCACCGACGTTCGCCGCGCACAGCTACTCGATCACCGGCTACAGCGGCGGCGGCAAGTCGATGATCGCCGACTACGAGAATGCGGCGCCGGGCGGCAAGCTCGCGAGCCCGCGCCCGTATGCGCTCGGCCTCACGCACAAGCACCTGCCGGAAATGGCAGCACACACGGGCCTCGCGAACGCACCGATCTTCACGCCGATCGTCGGCCCGTTCCTGAAAGGTCTCGCGGTGACGACCTACTTCACGCCCGAGCAGCTCGCGAAGCGCGCGACGCCGCAGGACGTGCAGCGCGTGTTCGCCGAGTACTACGCGGACGAAGCGTTCGTGCGCGTCGCACCGTTCGACGCGGACGCGAATCTCGACGGCGGCTTCTTCGACGTGCAGGCAAATAACGATACGAACCGTGTCGACCTGTTCGTGTTCGGCAACGCCGAGCGCTTCGTCACGGTCGCGCGCCTCGACAACCTCGGCAAGGGCGCATCGGGCGCCGCGATCCAGTGCATGAACCTGAGCATCGGCGCGGCCGAGGATACCGGTCTCAAACGCTGATTCAGCATCGCACGCCATGCAAAGCCGGCCACTGGCCGGCTTTTTATTTACCCGTATCAGGCAATAAATAAAAAATCCCCGATCGCGCATTTACAAATATTTACAAGCTTTCCATTGCGCGATTACCAGCGAATTAACTTCCCCCTTCCTTCTCCAGTCAATCCCGAATAGGGATAAACCGGATATCGCCGCTTTAAACGCTGCCGTTATACGCAGGATGGCCCTCCGACAGCCTGCCAAGCGTGGCACATCCCCCACTCCGGCAGCTTTCGGCAGCCCCTTGCGCGTTTAAATTCTTACCGAATGCCGCATCGGGAAAGGATTCAATACCCGATACCCGTTTCAATCGCCTTTTTTAGACGGGTTCATCAATTGACAGCAAAAATCAAGGCAGCGACATTAGCTCGCACAATTAAACGATTGGAGACAGCGGCATGTCGCACACCTTATCGAAGGGGGTGGCAACGGCCTTTGCCATTGCCCCTTTCCTGGTTGCTTGTGGTGGGGGGGACGGCGGCGCACCTGCGCCGATCAACGCGCCCCAATGTTCCGGAGCGAGCTGCGGCACGCAAGGACAGCCGCCGTCGCAGCCCATCAACGGCGCACTGTGTCCGGCCAACGCCGACATCGTGAAGAGCACGTATCTCGGCGGCGCAGGTAGCGGCGAGATCGTCAGCGTCAACATCGACGCGGTCGCGATGACGTACACGCTCAAGTGGCTCGAATCGCCGATTCCGTTGAAGACGGGCACCGTCACGCCGAGCCGTGTCGGCACGACGATCACCGGCAAGGTCATCCATCCGCCGACCGGCACGCTGCCGACCGCCGAGCAGACGCGTTGCGCGTTCGTCCTCACGCCGGGCACGGGCCCCGCGGCGGACGGCTCGACCTATTCGACGGCCGCCGACTTCAACCAGGCGAACCCGCCGATGCTGCTGGTCGGCATGGGGGTCGCAGGCGGCGGCATCCCCGGTGCAACGATCCAGTACGACGGGCTGACGATCATTCCGGGCGTCGTGCAGAACGTCGGCCAGGTGCCGAACCGCCACTTCGATTTCTACCCGTTCCTCGGCTTCGCGAATACGACGACCGACCTGTCGAAGCTGCCGGGCACGTACAACGCGCTGATCTACCACCTCGTGCCGTCGGGCAACTACGCGACGAAAGGCACGAACTCGAGCGAGACGTTCGATGCGAACGGCGCGTGTACGTCGACGAGCACGGGCGGCTGCCAGACGACCGGCAACCCGTGGACCGCGAACACCGCGAACGGCGGCTACTTCGACAGCACGAAGGCGCCGCAGACGCTGCCGCAGACGCAACTGCCGATCGTCGGCGCGACCGGCAAGTCGGCGACCGCCCACATGGTGATCGGCCAGCTCAACGGTGCGACGGTGCCGGTGATCGTCCGCACGGGCAACGTGAACCTCGGCACGCCGCCGCTGCACCTCGACGCGCAGGTCGACGACGAATCGGGCATCGCGGTGCTCGGCGCGGCAACGGCGATCACGTCGGGCGCGATCGACGGCGGCTACGCGGGCGCGGACTCGAACTTCAAGTACACGGCTGCGCTGATCCGCGGCAGCAACGCGTCGTTCATCAACCCGTCCACGCAGGCCGAGGAAGACGGCTTCACGCTCGACTACGGCCAGGCGACGCCGGGCCTGCTGAACGCGAAGACGACGCCGCCGAGCGGTGCGAGCTACCCGTCCGCATCGGGCGTGGTGATCGCGACGGGCGGGCTGTACGCGGCACTGGTCCAGGGCACGGTGAACGGCGGCGTCACGTCGACGTCGGCGAACGCGACGACGTCGTCGACACCGTACTTCGGCGTGGGCGCGCAGATCAGCAAGTAGCGGACGAGGACGCGGCGGCGGCTGGCCCGCCGCCGCGTTACGCACAACGCGCGCGGCACGGCGCGGGCAGCACGAGTACCCCCAACAGAAGCGGCCGACAGGGAGCTGGCCGCCGCACAAGACAAATCTGGAGGAGCAACATGAAGCGCAACCTCATTCTGGCGGCGGCCCTTGCCGCCCCCCTTCTTTCCGCCTGCGGCGGCAGCGGCAGCGGCGGCGACAACCCGCCCCCGCTCGTCGAAGACCGGCTCTGCCCCGCCACGCTCGACTACAACACCGTGTTCACGGGCGGCGCGGGCAGCGGCGAACTCGCGAAGGTCCAGCTCGACACGACCAAGATGACCTGGCAGGTGACGTACGTGGAATCGGCCGTGCCGCAAAAGACCGGCACCGTCACGCCGACCCGCGCGGGCACCGTCGACAGCGGCACGCTCACGCAGGAAACGATGCTGCCGACCAACAAGCTGAACCAGTGCGCGTTCCGCCTGAACGGCGCGAGCCTCGATGCATCGCGTCCGGCGCGCATCTTCGTCGGCTTCGGCGTCGCGGGCGGCACGATTCCGGGCAAGGAGATCCAGTTCGACGGCGTGCTCGGCCAGGCCGCGGTGCCCGACACGAAATTCCCGTACTACCCGTTCATCGGCTTCTCGTCGATCGAAACCGACATCACGAAGGTCGCGGGCACGTACAGCCACGTCGGCTTCGGCGAAGTGCCGTCGCAGAAATTCGCGCCGGCGTCGATCGACGCGAAGGTGACGATCAACGCGGACGGCTCGTGGACCAAGTGCGACACGACCGGCCAGTTCGCCGGCGGCGCATGCGCGCAGCAGGGCACGAACTTCGTGCAGTCGGCCGACGGCAGCGGCGCGTTCCAGTCGAACAACTACACGAGCCAGCTGAAGCCGACGCTGTCGGCCACGCCGCAGGGCAAGGGTTTCATGATCGTCGGCAAGCTGCGCAACCAGCTCGTGCCGATCCTCGTGCGCACGGGTGTCGCGAACCCGAACCCGACGCCCGACAGCAACGGCGTGCCGGGCCTCACCGCCGACGACGAATCGAGCATCTCGATCCTCTCGCCGCAGACGGCCGTCGCGGCCGGCTCGCAGAACGGCGAATACATCGGCGTCGACAGCCAGTTCGATTACCGGACCACCGCGCTGATCGACAAGCAGGCCACGCTGCTCGATCCGTTCCAGCCGTCGCAGGCATCGCTCGCGACCGCGCTCGACCTCGACTACACGCAGAAGGTGCCGGGTACCGTCACGACGATTCACACGGGTTCGGGCAGCACGTCGCCGACCGGCAAGTTCATCTTCACGGGTGGCGTGTTCGGTTTCCTCGATAACGCGGGATCGACGCCGTATTTCACGATCGGCGCGTTCGTCCAGTAAGCGGAGGCGGAAGCCGTGATGAAGAAAACCCTTCTCCGCGCGGCTGCCGGCGCCGCCGTGCTGGCGCCGCTCGCGGCGCACGCACAGAGCGCCGGCAGCAACGTCGTCACGCTCGGCTGGTTCCACATCATGCCGCAGCAGAGCAGCACGCCGATGACGACCAACGTCGCGCCGACGCCGATCAACACGCCGCTGCGGCTGCCGCCGTCGTTCACGTCGCCGGGCACCGGGCTGCACACGAGCGGCGCCGACACCGTCGGTCTGACGGTCAGCCACTTCCTGACCGACCACATCGCGGTCACGTCGGTGGCCGGCGTGCCGCCGGTGTTCAAGGTGTCGGGCCAGGGCACGATCAAGCCGCCCGGACCGGCCGGCGCGCTCGGCACGCAGAACATCGGGCTCGGGTCGGTCAACCCGATCGTGAAGAGCGTGCGGCAGTGGAGCCCGGCGGTGATCCTGCAGTACTACTTCGGGCAGGCGACCGCGAAGTTCCGGCCGTTCCTCGGCCTCGGCGTGTCGTACAACTGGTTCAGCGACCTGCAGCTCAACACGAACTTCATCAAGCAGACGCAGGACAACCTCGGCGCGATCCTCGCGGCGGGTGCGGGCAAGCCGGGTACGACATCGGTGGAAGCGAAGGCGTCGTCGTCATGGCAGCCGGTGTTCAACGCGGGCCTGCAGTACAACATGACGGAGCATTTCGGGCTGATCGCGTCGGTGACGTACATCCCGCTGAAGACGACATCCACGGTGACGATCAAGGCGGCCGACGGTTCGGTGCTCGCCGAGTCGAAATCGGACCTGAAGGCCGACCCGATCATCAGCTACGTCGGGATGACGTACAAGTTCTGACGCCGGCGAGCGCCGACGAATGGATTGCCGCGGCAAAATCGCAGGCAAAAAAAAGCCCGCCTAAGAGGCGGGCTGAATCCATATCAGAGGAGACATGGAGGAGACAGGTGCCACTATATCGAATCAGTTTCCGCATTGCAACATTTCCGTAGAGAAAATAAGGATTTTCCCTCGAACGCTGCCTCTAGTTCGCCATTGCCGTATCCGACCCCTTCCCGTTCTCCCGATCGAGCACCTCGCCCAGCGCGTCGCGCAGCAGCGCGACAGGCCGCGCCAGCCGGCCCGGCAGCGTGCCGTGCACGATCCACACGTTGATCCGCGTCTCCAGCCCCGTCGTTTCCACCACCCTCAGCGCATCGCGATGCGCACTGCGCGCCAGCGCATTCGGTGCGGCAATGCCGATACCGGCACCGCGCGCGACGAGCGACAGCTGCAGCTCCGAGCCGAATGCCTCGACCGCCACGTCGAACGGCAGCCCGGCCGCGCCGAGCGAGCGGCTCAGCGCCGAACGCATCCCGCAGCCGTCCTGGCTCAGCACCCACGGGAAACCCGACAGCGTGTCGATCGACAGCGGACCGTCCGGCAACGGGTAGTCGCGCGCGGCGACGAGCACCGTCGGCTGCGTGCCGAGCAGCGTCGCGGTGAGCGTGTCGGGCAGCGCCGCACTGGCGGGCACCATCACGGCCGCCACGTCGAGCGTGCCGCGCTCGATGCCCTGCAACAGCGCCGGCGACCAGCCGGCCGTCACACGCAGCGTGAGGCGCGGAAACGCGTCGCGCAGCCGGTCGATCGGCCGCTCCAGCGCGAGTTCGGACAGGAACGGCGGCACGCCGATGCGCAATTCGCCCGACGGTTCGCTGTCCGGCGCACCGGCCGCCATCAGCTCGTCGACCGCACCCAGCACGTTGCGCGCGAGCGCGTAGACGTCGCGCCCGGCGGCGGTCGGCTTCAGCGGCTTGCTTTGCCGTTCGAGCAGCGGCATGCCGAGCAGCGTTTCGAGGTTCTGCACGCGCCGCGTCAGGCCCGGCTGCGTCAGGTGGAGCTTCGCGGCCGCGGCGACCATCGACCCGCTGTCGACCACCGCGACGAATGCCTGGAGATCACGCGTATTCAAAACAAACTCGCATAATCATGTTAGAGATATTTCAATTGTCGCATAAACGTCGGGCACCTACGATGGGGATTCCTTCGCCCCTTGCTCTAGGCTTCCGATGAACTGTCCTGCCAACCGTTGCCCCGCCTCCGTTCCACCGTCCGTCGCCGCGCCGCCCGCGCTGAGCGCCGGGATGACGCTGTTCTTCGCCGCGACGGTCGGCGTGATCGTGATGGACCTGTTCGCCGCGCAACCGCTGACGGGCCCGATCAGCGCCGACCTGCACCTGCCGCCCGGCCTCGCCGGCCTCGTCGCGATGCTGCCGCAACTCGGCTACGCGGCCGGACTCGTGCTGCTCGTGCCGCTGGTCGACCTGCTCGAAAACCGCCGCCTGATCGTCGCGACGCTCTCCGCGTGTGCGGCCGCGCTCGCGCTGCCCGCGTTCACGCGGTCCGGCACCGTCTTCCTGCTGGCGACGCTGGCGGCGGGCGCCGCGTCGAGCGTGATCCAGATGCTGGTGCCGATGGCCGCATCGATGGCGCCTGAAGCGCAGCGTGGCCGCGCGGTCGGCAACGTGATGAGCGGGCTGATGCTCGGCATCCTGCTGTCGCGGCCGCTCGCGAGCCTGATCGCGGGCTCGGCCGGCTGGCGAGCGTTCTACTTGCTGGCCGCGCTCGCGAACGCGGCGATCGCCATCGTGCTCGCGCTGCGCCTGCCGTCGCGCACGCCGACGGCCACGGCCGGCTACCGCGCGCTGCTCGCGTCGCTGGGGCGCCTGCTTGCCGACGAACGCGTGCTGCGCCGCCATGCGCTGTCGGCCGCGCTCGCGATGGCCGCGTTCAGCGCGTTCTGGACGGCCGTCGGGCTGCGGCTCGCACAGCCGCCGTTCGCGCTCGACCTGCACGGGATCGCGCTGTTCGCGTTCGCCGGCGCCAGCGGCGCGATCGTCACGCCGCTCGCCGGCCGCGCCGGCGACCGTGGCCACGGCCCGGCCGCGCAACGGATCGCGCACGGCACGATGCTCGCGGCGCTCGTCGTGCTCGGCATCGCCGGGGCCGGCTGGTTCGGCTTCGATGCGCCTGCGCATCGCGGCGTCGCACTCGCGCTGCTGGCCGGCGGCGCGGCGCTGCTGGACGCGGGCGTCATCGTCGACCAGACGATCGGCCGCCGCGCGATCAACCTGCTGAATCCGGCCGCGCGCGGCCGCCTGAACGGGCTGTTCGTCGGTCTGTTCTTCGTCGGCGGCGCGCTCGGCGCGGCGCTCGCGGGCAGCGCGTGGGCATGGGGCGGATGGAGCGCGGTGTGCGGCGTCGGCTTCGCGTTCGCGGGCGCAGCCGCCCTGTTCGGGCTCACGGCCGGACGCGGGGCCGGCACGGCGGCGTTGACTCGCCCGCGCGCATAAGCGGACAGCGACGACGCGGCGCCGAAAAACCGAACGCCCCGCCCTCTCGCGAGGGACGGGGCGTTCGGTACGCCGGAATCCGGTCTAGTCGAAATCAGTGACGGACCAGCGCCATCATCGCGCCGAAGCCGACGAACAGCCCGCCCGTCAGCCGGTTGAACACCTTCGCGACGCTCTGGCTCTTCAGCGTCGCGCCGATGCGCGTGCCGAACGACGCGTAGACGAGATACCAGCTCACCTCGATCAGCGCGAACGTGACGACGAGGATGCCGAACTGCGGCAGCGTCGGCTCGGCCGCGTTGATGAACTGCGGCAGCAGCGCGGCCGCGAACAGGATCGCCTTCGGATTGCTGCCCGCGACCAGGAAGCCATTGCGGAACAGCACCATGCGCGATGCCGACGCCCCTTGCGACACGGCATCGACGTCGGCCGCCGGCGTGTCGTCCACGCGTGCGCGCCACGCCTTCACGCCGAGATAGATCAGGTAGGCCGCGCCCGCGAAGCGCAACGCATTGAACGTCGCCGGCCATGCTTCAAGCACCGCGCCGAGCCCCGCCGCGGATACCGCGAGCATCAACACCAGCGCGCTCAGGCAGCCGGCCATCGTCGCGGCCGAGCGGCGCAGCCCGTGCCGCGCACCGTGCGTCATCACGAGCAGCATGTTCGGACCCGGAATCGCCGACACGACGAACACCGTCGCCACGAAAAGCCACCACGTATGCAAGTTCATGACTGCCTCTGCCTGAATGTCGGGGAAATGAAACATCGATTATGCCGTGAGCGCCGCGCGCCTGTCGCGCGTCAGCGGCCGGCGCGGCGCAGCGCGACCTCGCCGAGCACCGCGAAATCCTGGTCGCCGCCGCCGTGCGCGAGCACATCGAGCAGGCTGTCGCGCACGACGCTCGCCACCGGCAACGGCACCGACGTCGCGTCGCCGGCTTCCAGCGCGAGGCGCACATCCTTCAGCCCGAGCCGCGCCTTGAAGCGCGCGGGCTCGTAACGCCGCTCGGCGATCATCGAGCCGTAGCCTTCGTAGACGGGCCCCGGAAACACGCTGCCGGTGATCACGTCGAGGAAGTCGCGCATCGCGACGCCGTGCGCGCCCAGCAGCGCCGACGCCTCGCCGAGCGTCTCGATCGCCGATGCGAGCGTGAAGTTCGCGGCGATCTTCGCGACGTTCGCATGCTGCGGCAGCGAACCGAACCGCCAGGTCTTCTGGCCGATCGCGTCGAACAGCGGCTGCACGCGGTCGATCGCCTCGGCCGGGCCGCCCGCCATGATCGTCAGGCGCGCGGCGGCCGCCACGTCGGGCCGCCCCATCACCGGTGCGGCGACATAGTGGATGCCGCGCGACGCATGCGCGTGCGCGAGCGATTCGGCGAGCGCGACCGATACCGTCGCCATGTTCACGTGAATCAGCCCGCGCGGCGCCTGCGCGAGCAGTGCCTCGTCGAACACGGCGCGTGCGGCGGCATCGTCGCCGAGCATCGAGAACACCGCGTCGCCGCGAAACGCGTCGGCCGGCGTGTCGACGATCTGCGCGCCGAACGCCGCGAGCGGCTCGGCACGCTCGCGCGAGCGGTTCCAGACCCGCACCGTATGGCCCGCCTTCAGCAGGTTCGTCGCGATCGCCTGCCCCATTTCGCCCAGCCCGATAAACCCGAGATCCATCGCCCTCTCCTTCGCTCCGTGAAGCCGCGAGTTAATCACAGATGGCGGCGGCCTGCAGCGCCTGCCGCCGGCCGGGCGCGGTGCGATACTGGACGGATGGCGACCGCGACCTTCCGCTTCCACGGCGAACTGAACGCCTTTCTGCCGCGCGCGCAGCGCGAGCGCGCGTTCGGGCACGCGTGTGCGCGCGACGCAACCGTGAAGCATGCGATCGAGGCGCTGGGCGTCCCGCATACCGAAATCGGTCGGCTTTGCGTGAACGGCGTACCGGCCGCGCTCGACCGGCCGCTCGGTGACGGCGACCGCGTCGAAGCCTTTCCGGAGCGCGCGCGGCCGGCGGCGAACGGTGCCAGCGCGCCGCAACCGGCGCCGTGGCGCTTCGTCGCCGACGCGCATCTCGGCGGCCTCGCGCAACTGCTGCGCCTCGCGGGCTTCGACACCTGTTACGACAACCACTACCGCGACGATGAACTCGCGGCGCTGGCCGAGCGGGAGGGCCGGATCGTGCTGACCCGCGACCGCGAACTGCTCAAGCGGCGCGCGGTCGTGCGCGGCTGCTACCTGCACGCGGTGCAGCCGGCCGACCAGTTGCGCGAACTGTTCGAGCGGCTCGACCTCGCGCCGCACATGCGGCCGTTCCGGCTGTGCCTGCGCTGCAATGCGCCGCTACACCCGCTCGAGGCGGCTGCCGCCGCACCGCGTGTGCCGGACGGCGTCCGGCAGCGGCACCGGCGCTTCGCCGCGTGCGACGTGTGCCGGCGCGTGTTCTGGGAGGGCTCGCACTGGCGGCGCATGCGCGCGGTGGTCGACGCGATGCGCACGCCGCAACCCGTCCGGCTCGACGAGCCGGGCGAACCGGACGAACTCGGCGCCTGAAAAAACAAAACCCCGCATGCCGGAGCATGCGGGGTTGGCCGGCCGATGACCGGCAACGCCAGCCGTGGCAGCGAGCCGCTTAGTTTTGCGCGCCTGCGTCGTTCGTGCCGGCGGCCGATGCGGCAGCAGCCTTCGCCTGGCCCTTCTTCGAACCGTGGTGCTTCAGCTGGTGCTTCGGCTTGCTGTGATCCTTCTTGGCCGGTGCCGGGGCAGCTGCCGACGTGTCGGCTGCCGGCGCGGACGCCTGTGCGAATGCCGAAACCGATGCGAGTGCGAATGCTGCGGCGATGATCGAAGCGAGCGTCTTCTTCATTGTTCTTCCTTTAGCGGAGAAAAAATCAAACGTACCGGTAAGTAAAGATGCGAGGCATTCGCATCGGAGCCCCAGGCGGCGCGGCCGGCTTTCGCCGTTCCGTCGCGACAAAACCTGACGCACTGGTTCCATAACGCCTCGTGTTCGCGGCAAGTTGACACGTTGCTTGCGTCCCTCGGGTTTCCCCGGAGACGGGCGTGTGTTCCAGTCCCGGTGCCCCGTCCGGCGGCCGCGCCGGCGGCACGGCAAACCCGCTCGCGCGCCATCGGGGCGACGCTTATACTGGCGTCCATCCGTCCCTTCCCGGGAAACCGGATCGCGGCCGGTCGCCAGACCGCCGCCGTCTCGAGGCGCTCAAATTGCCCGATCACAATCTGGACAAACTGAAAATCGACCGGCGTCCGATCGCGCCGCCGCCCCGCCGGCGCCGGTGGGTCCGCTATGCGGCCGCCGCCACGATCATCGTGATCGCGATCGTCGCCGGCATCGCGCTCACCGGCCGGCCGACCGTCGAAACCACGGCCGTCACGTCCGCCTACCCGTACCAGAACGACACGCAGCTCAATGCGACCGGCTACGTCGTGCCGCAGCGCAAGGCCGCGGTCGCGTCGAAGGGCCAGGGGCGCGTCGAATGGCTCGGCGTGCTCGAAGGCACGCGCGTGAAGAAGGACGACATCATCGCGCGCCTCGAAAGCCGCGACGTGGAAGCGTCGCTCGCGCAGGCGCGCGCGCAGGTGCAGGTCTCGCGCGCCAACCTCGGCGTGGCGCTGGCCGAGCAGAAGGACGCCGAAATCGCGCTGCGCCGCACCGCCGCGCTCGCGCCGAAGGGCGCCGTGCCGGCCGCGCAGCTCGACATCGACACGGCCCGCGTGAACAAGGCGCGCGCGTCGGTCGGCAGCGACCAGGCCGCGATCGCGTCGGCCGAAGCGAACGCGCAAGCCGCCCAGGTCGCGGTCGACCAGACGGTGATCCGCGCGCCGTTCGACGGCATCGTGCTCGCGAAGCATGCGAACGTCGGCGACAACATCACACCGTTCTCGTCCGCGTCGGACAGCAAGGGCGCCGTCGTGACGATCGCCGACATGGACACGCTCGAAGTCGAGGCCGACGTCGCCGAATCGAACATCGCGAAGATCCGCGCCGAGCAGCCGTGCGAGATCCAGCTCGACGCGCTGCCGGACATGCGCTTCGCGGGCCGCGTGTCGCGCATCGTGCCGACCGTCGACCGCTCGAAGGCCACCGTGCTCGTGAAGGTGCGCTTCGTCGACCGCGACGAGCGCGTGCTGCCGGACATGAGCGCGAAGATCGCGTTCCTGTCGAAACCCGTGTCGGCGCAGGACCGGCAGCCCGTGACGGCCGTGCAGGCGAGCGCGGTGGTCGAGCGCGACGGCCGGCCGGTCGTGTTCGTCGTGAAGGACGACACCGTGCACGCGGCGCCCGTGACGCGCGGCATGCGGATCGGCGAACTGGTGGCGATCCGCGGCGTGAAACCCGGCGACACGGTCGTGCTCGCGCCGGGCGTGAAGCTGAAGGACGGCGCGAAAGTGACCGTCGCGAAGAAGTAGCGCGCGCGTGAACGACGCATCGCCGCCCCTCGTCGAGATCAGCCACGTCGCGAAGTCGTACCGGCGCGGCAACCAGATCGTGCCCGTGCTGACCGACATCACGCTCGACATCGGCGAAGGCGACTTCGTCGCGCTGATGGGGCCGTCGGGCTCCGGCAAGAGCACGCTGCTGAACCTGGTGGCCGGCATCGACCGGCCCGACAGCGGCGAGCTGCGCGTGGGCGGCCTCGATATCTCGCAGCTCGCGGAGGCGCAGCTGGCCGAATGGCGCGCGGCGAACGTCGGCTTCATCTTCCAGTTCTACAACCTGATGCCCGTGCTCACCGCGTTCGAGAACGTCGAGCTGCCGCTGATGCTCACGCACCTGTCGCGCCGCGAGCGGCGCGAGCGCGTCGAGCTCGTGCTCGACATGGTGAACCTCGGCGACCGTACCAGCCACTATCCGTCCGAGCTGTCGGGCGGCCAGCAGCAGCGCGTCGCGATCGCACGCGCGCTGATCACCGACCCCGTGCTGATCGTCGCCGACGAGCCGACCGGCGACCTCGACCGCGCGTCGGCCACCGACGTGCTCGCAATGCTGCAACGGATGAACGCCGAGCTCGGCAAGACGATCATCATGGTGACGCACGACGCGCACGCGGCCGGCGCCGCGCGCTCGCTCGTGCATCTGGAAAAAGGGGAGCTGATCGATGGGCACGCCGGCTGAGCGGCGGCGGGAGCGCGCGCGATGCATGTGCTGAAGCTGATCGCGCGCAACGCGCTGCGCCACCGCCTGCGCACGCTGCTGACCGTGCTCGGGCTGACCATCGCGGTGCTGGCGTTCGGGCTGCTGCATACCGTGGTCGACGCGTGGTACGCGGGTGCGGCCGCCGCGTCCAGCGGACGGCTCGTCACGCGCAACGCGATCTCGCTCGTGTTTCCGCTGCCCGTCAGCTACGAGAACCGGATCCGCGGCGTCGACGGCGTGACGGCCGTGGTCCGCTCGAACTGGTTCGGCGGCATCTACCGCGACCCGAAGAACTTCTTCGCGAGCTTCGCGGTGTCGGAGAACTATCTCGACCTGTATCCGGAATTCATCATCCCGGCGCAGCAGCGCGCCGACTACGACCGCGACCGCCGCGGCTGCCTCGTCGGCCGCCAGCTCGCGACGCAGTTCGGCTTCAAGGTCGGCGACGTGATTCCGTTGAAGGGCACGATCTATCCGGGCACGTGGGATTTCGTCGTGCGCGGGATCCTCGACGGCCGCGACGACTCGACGATCACGCGCCAGCTGGTGTTCCACTGGGACTACCTGAACGAGACGGTGCGCAAGCGCACGCCGAAGCAGGCCGACCAGGTCGGCGTGTTCGTGCTCGGCGTCGCGAACCCCGACGACGGCGCATCGATCGCGCGCAACGTCGACACCGTGTTCAAGAACTCGCTCGCCGAGACGCTGACCGAGACCGAGCAGGCGTTCCAGCTCGGCTTCGTCGCGATGTCGAACCAGATCATCGCGGCGATCCGCCTGGTGTCGTATGTGGTGATACTGATCATCATGGCCGTGATGGCGAACGCGATGGCGATGAGCGCGCGCGAACGCACGGCCGAGTACGCGACGCTGAAGGCGCTCGGCTTCGGCCCCGGCTTTCTCGCGCTGATCGTGTTCGGCGAATCGGTCGTGATCGCCGTGGCCGGCGGCGCGCTCGGGATCCTCGCGACACCGCCCGCCGCGAGCCTGTTCAAGCAGGCGGCCGGCGGCATCTTCCCGGTGTTCAAGGTGTCGGCCGAGACGGTCGCGCTGCAGGCCGCATGCTCGGTCGCGGTCGGCTTCGCGGCCGCGATCGTGCCGGCGTGGCAGGCCGCACGCGTGCGCGTCGTCGAAGGCCTGCGGGCGATCGGGTAACGACGCGCATGGCGATCCCGCTCACCTACATCGCGCGCAACCTGTGGACCCGGCGCCTCACCACCGCGCTCACGGCGGGCGGGATGGCGCTCGTGATCTTCGTGTTCGCGACCGTGCAGATGCTCGACGCCGGGCTCACGCAGACGCTCGTGTCGACCGGCGAACCCGACAACGCGGTGGTGATCCGCAAGGGCGCCGAGACCGAGATCCAGAGTTCGATCGACCACCAGCAGGCCAACGCGCTCGAGATGCATCCGGCCGTCGCGCTCGGCCCCGACGGCCGGCCGCTCGTGTCGAAGGAGGCCGTCGTGCTGATCTCGCTCGTGAAGACGTCGAGCGGCAAGCCGTCGAACGTCGTGATCCGCGGCGTGTCGCCGGCCGGGCTCGCGCTGCGCCCGCACGTGACGCTCGTGGCCGGCCGGATGTTCGCGCCCGGCTCGTCGGAGATCATCGTCGGCAGCGCGATCGCGAAAGGCTTCAGCGGCACGCAGCTCGGCAACAGCCTGCATTTCGCGCAGCGCGACTGGACCATCGTCGGCCTCTTCGACGCGGGCGGCAGCGGCTTCGATTCGGAGATCTGGGGCGACGTCGACCAGTTGATGCAGTCGTTCCGGCGCACCAGCTATTCGTCGATGGTGCTGCGCATCCCGAGCGCCGACGGCTTCGCGCGCTTCAAGGCCGACATCGACGTCGACCCGCGGCTGACCGACGAGGCGAAGCGCGAGCAGACGTTCTACGGCGACCAGTCGAAATCGCTGTCGACGTTCATCAACATCCTCGGCATCACGCTGTCGACGATCTTCTCGATTGCCGCGATGATCGGCGCGATGATCACGATGTACGCGTCGGTCGCGAACCGCGTGGCCGAGATCGGCACGCTGCGCGCGCTCGGCTTCAAGCGCAGGAACGTGCTCGCCGCGTTCCTGCTGGAAGCGCTGCTGCTCGGCTTCGTCGGCGGCGTCGCGGGGCTCGCGTGCGCGTCGCTGATGCAGTTCGCGTCGTTCTCGACCACCAACTTCCAGACCTTCTCGGACCTGTCGTTCCGCTTCGTGCTGACGCCCGCGATCGTCGTGAAGACGCTGCTGTTCTCGCTCGTGATGGGGCTCGTCGGCGGGTTCCTGCCGGCGATGCGCGCCGCGCGGCTGAAGATCGTCGACGCGCTGCGCGCGCAGTGACGCAATGACGCGCGCAGCCGTTCATCAGCTTGAGCGCGGCACCCACGCGCCGTGGAACCCGGCCGGCACGCGGCGCGGCAGATGCACGGTCGCGACCGGCCCCGCGTCGATCGCGCATGCATCGAGGATCACGACGTCGCTCGTATCGGTCACCGCGCGGTAGACCATCACCAGCAGCCAGCCGTCGTCCTCGCCGGTGCCGCCCGCGCGCGGCACGAACACCGGCTCGCCGTTCTGGTCGCCGGCCGGCACCGCGTAGTGCGTCGTCGTGCCGCGCAGGTGATCGAAGCGCATCACGCCGCGCATTTCCGCGTTGTTCGGCTGCTCGACCGCATACAAGTAGCGGTAGCGGCGCCCCGTCAGGCTTTCGTTGATGCGCGGCAACTCGATGCCGCCGTCGGCGAGCGGCCCTTCGTCTACCAGCCCGTTCGCCGTATCGATCACGTAGCGCCACAGCTCGCCGACCGGGTTGTCGGCGAAGCGGCCCGTGCGCGGGTCGAGCCGCAGGAACGACGGATAGCGCACCGCGTCGAGCACGATGCACGACGCGTCGCAGTCGTACGCGTTCACGACGTGCTGGATGAAGCACGGCTCGACCTCGAACCAGCGCACCGCGCCGCCGTGGCGCGGCATCACGCCGATGCGCGCGGGCCGGTCGTCGTGCCAGCGCAGCGGCATCCGGTGGCCCTGTTTCAGCAGCGAGAAGTCATAGCCGACGTTCAGGTCGAGCAGCAGGCTGCGGGTCTCGGTGATCGCGAGGTCGTGCATCATCGATGGCGCACCCAGGTCGATCTCGACGTCGACACGCTGCACGCCGTGCGCATCGATCACGCCGTAACGCAGCCACGGCGCGCGCCAGTCCGCGCGGAACGTCATCAGCTCGCCGGTCACCGGGTCGACCTTCGGATGCGCGGTCATCCCGCCGCCGAAGACCGCATGCCGCGCCGGCACGCCGAGCGAATCGAGCGCGGCCGTGATCGCGAGCGGCGCGCCGCCCTCGGCCAGCGCGAGCAGCTCGCCCGCATGCTGCAGCACGTTCACGTTCGGATTGGTGTCGGGCAGATGCGGCGCCTGCGCGGGCGCATGCACGGCGGCCCAGCGCTGCGTGCGCGCCCAGCGGTTCCGGTAGCCGGTCGCGCGGCCGTCGTCGAACGCGATCGCGTGCAGCATCGCGGCTTCCGGCCACCACGACAGCATGTCGTTGCCTTCGAAGCGGCCGCCCGGCGGATTCGGGCCGTTGCGCAGCAACGTGCCGCCGAGTTCGCGCGGAATGGCGCCCGTCACGCGCAGGTCGACGATATCGGCTTCATCGGCGACCGGCGCGATCGCGCCGCGGTTCAGGTCGAATACGGTCATTGCATCGGTGCTCCGTCAACAGTCTTCGGCGGACGGCGGCAGGTCGCCGCGCGCCAAGGCGAGCGCATGGTCGCGCACGTCGTCCGGCCAGCCGGCAACCAATTCCGCCAGCCGCGCCGGATCGTTCGCATACAGCGCCCGCGCGGCCTCCTCGAAACCGGGCAGATCGCCCGCCATCGCCGACATGAAGTGGTAGGCGCGTGCCTGCGCATCGCGATGCCGGTCGGCCGCCGCATGCGTGCGCCGCGCGTCCTCGACGAGCTTGCGCAGCGCAACCGACGCGCCGCCCGGCTGCGCGCCGAGCCATTCCCAGTGACGCGGCAGCAGCGTGACCTCGCGCGACACGACGCCGAGCTTCGGCCGGCCGCGGCCGCGCGGTTCGCCGGTGCCGGACGTGTTGCCTGACGGCGGCGCATACCGCGCGCGGATGTCGTCGTCCGTGCCGCGCAAGTCGAGGTCGATCGAGCGGCCCGTCGCGTCGTCGAAGATCAGGATCGTGCCCGGCGTCGCCGCGCCGGCAGCCTGCCGGACCGCGAGCGCGACGGTCTCGAGCGGGCCCGACGCGAGCCGCCGGTGGCCGTCGAAGGCCGTGTACGAAGGAAGGAGCGTGGAGGTGGTCATCGTGGTCGCCCGCGGGCAGGAATCAGAATGACGCTATTTTTATCCGGGTATTAATTGGATGTCAATATCATCCGGGTAAAAATACGGCAGCCGCGCGTTCGATTCATTCGGGCGACCACGGGTCAGGTCGCGCGAGCCGGAGCCGTGATACCGCGTGCGCTTGCCAGCGCGTCGTCGACCGACACATGCCCTTCGAACGCCAGCGATGCCGGCAGCGGCAGGTCTTCCTCGATTGCGTGCGCGAACTGCACGCCTGCATCGTCGGCGAGCCGTGCGCGCAGTGCGGCGACACGCGGGAACGCATCGCGCTCGAACACCGCGTGATAGTCGGCCCAGCGCGCGATCCCGGCGAAGTAAGCGTCGGCCAGCGTACGCCGCGCGCCCAGCAGCCACGGGCCCTCGCCGTGTTCGAGCAGCGCCTCGAGCTGCCGGTGCGCCTTCAGAACCTTGCCGCGGCCGTATGCCTGCAGCGCCGCTTTCTCCGCGCCCTCGGTGTCGTGTTCATACACGTACCAGAGCGCGCCGAACGCGTTGAAGAACGTCGTGTTCAGCCATGCGAGCATCCGGTTCAGCCGGTCGAAATCCGCGCTGCCCTGGCGAAACGCGAGGCCGCTGTCGAGCGCCTGCGCGCCGACGTGGCCGAGGATCGCGAGGCTTTCGGTCAGCACGTCGCCGTTCGCGGTGACGAACGCCGGCGTCTCGGCGACGGGGTTCAGCGCGAGATACGCGTCGCTCGTCACGGCGCCGGGCATCGTGATGCGCGACAGCCGGTACGGGCGGCCGATCCATTCGAGCGCGACGATCGAGCCGAACGAACAGCCGGCGGGAATGCCGTAGAGAAGGATGGGAGACATCGGAGGATTCCGCAGAAGTTGAACGAGTGATCATGCTCCCACGGCGAACGATGACGCAGTAGCCGCTAAAATTGAAACTCGTCGTTTCTTCATGTGGACGCTGAAAGTGAATCTGAACGATCTCTACCTGTTCGTGCAGGCGGTCGATGCGGGTAGCATGTCGGCGGCGGCGCGCCGGCTCGACCTGCCGAAATCGACCGTCAGCAAGCGCGTGGCCGAGCTCGAGCGCACGCTCGGCGCGCGGCTCGTGCACCGCACGTCGCGCAGCTTCCGGCTGACGCCGGTCGGCACCGAATTCTTCGAGCATGCACGCGCGGCCGTGATCGAGGCCGACAGCGCGCGCGACGCGGTGCTGCGGCAGGCCGCCGAGCCGGCCGGCATCGTGCGGCTCACGAGCTCGGTGCCGGTCGCGCAGCACATCCTCGCGCCCTGCCTGCCGGCGCTGGCGATCGCGCACCCGAAGCTGCTGTTGCAGGTTCATGCGAGCGACCGCCTCGTCGACATCGCGCAGGAAGGCTTCGACATCGCGGTGCGCAGCCATTTCGCGCCGCTGCCCGATTCCGCGCTCGTGCAGCGTCCGCTCGCGGCCTCGCCGATCATCGCCGTGGCATCGCCGGCCTATCTCGCGCGTGCCGGGACCCCGGACGAGCCCGCCGACCTCGCGCGGCACGACGGTCTCCACCCCGGCCAGCAGCCTTGGCGGCTGCAGCGTGGCAGCGACACCGTCGACGTGGCGCCGCGCATCCGCCTGCAGGCCGACGAATCGACGCTGCTGCTACACGCGGCGACGGCCGGCCTCGGCATCGCGTGCCTGCCCGACTGGATCGCGGGCACCGCGCTCGCGTCCGGCGCACTCGTGCGCGTGCTGCCGGGCTGGCGCGCCGGCACCGTCACGACGACGCTGCTGATGCCGCACCGCCGCGGCCAGTTGCCCGGCGTGCGCGCCGCCGTCGAGTTTCTCGCGCAGCATGTGGCGCGCCATCACGGTACCGGCGCGGACGACGCGCGCCCCTGAGCGAGCGGAACCGATCGATTCAAATGCTGAATCGATCAAGTCAGCAATTGGCATGAAAGCGCAAATTGCGACATGACAGAATGGCCCGGACGCCCTTGCCTGCTTCGGCGTCCGGTGCCCGCCCTCGAACCGGCGGCATCCGCACATATCACGCGCGCATCGACGCGCCGCCGCACGACGGCACCTTCCGCCCTTCGGAGGAGACAAGTCATGAATCCGCTTCACGCGCTGCCGGCGTCCGCGTCGGCAACGGCCCGGCGCACGCGCGTGCGCTGGCTCGTGCTGACCGTCCTGTTCGCGGTCACGACGATCAACTACGCGGATCGCGCGGCGATCGCGATCGCGGGCCCGAGCCTCGCCCGCGCGCTGCACCTGAGCCACGTGCAGATCGGCTTCATCTTCTCCGCGTTCGGCTGGTCTTACGTGGCCGCGCAACTGCCCGGCGGCTGGCTGCTCGACCGCTACGGGTCGCGCATCGTCTACGCGTTCAGCATCTTTCTCTGGTCGCTGTTCACGCTGCTGCAGGGCTCGATCGGCTTCTTCGGCGGCGCGGCCGCGTTCGCGCTGCTGTTCGGGCTGCGCTTCCTGGTCGGTGCGGCCGAGGCGCCGTCGTTCCCGGCCAACAGCCGGATCGTGTCCGCGTGGTTCCCGGCCGCCGAGCGCGGCACCGCATCGGCGATCTTCAACGCCGCGCAATACGCGGCGACCGTCGTGTTCGCACCGCTGATGGGCTGGCTCGTGCACGCGTTCGGCTGGCAGTCGGTGTTCGCGGTGATGGGCGTGCTCGGCTTCGCGTTCGTCCTCGTGTGGAACCGCACGATGTACGACCCGAAGGACCACCCGAACATCAACCGCGCGGAACTCGACTACCTCGCCGAAGGCGGCGCGCTCGTCAACATCGACCAGGCAACGGGCGGACGCGACGGCGGCCCGTCGATGCGTCACGTGAAAGCGCTGCTGAAGAGCCGGATGCTGATCGGCGTGTACGTCGCGCAGTACTGCATCAACGCTCTCACCTATTTCTTCATCACGTGGTTTCCCGTCTATCTCGTGCAGGCACGCGGGATGTCGATCCTCAACGCGGGGCTCGTCGCGTCGATCCCGGCCGTATGCGGGTTCCTCGGCGGGATCCTCGGCGGCGTCGTGTCCGACGCGCTGCTCAAGCAGGGCCGGTCGCTGTCGGTCGCGCGCAAGGTGCCGATCGTGTTCGGCATGCTGCTGTCGATGTCGATGATCGTCTGCAACTACACCGATTCGCATGTGCTCGTCGTGCTGTTCATGGCGCTGTCGTTCTTCGGCAAGGGGCTCGGCGCGCTCGGCTGGGCCGTCAACGCCGACACCGCGCCGCGCCAGATCGCGGGGCTGAGCGGCGCGCTGCTCAACACGTGCGGCAACCTTTCCAGCATCACGACGCCGATCGCGATCGGCTATATCGTCGACCGCAGCGGCTCGTTCAACGGCGCGCTCGTCTATGTCGTCGCGCACGCGCTCGTCGCCGTGATCTGCTACCTGTTCGTCGTCGGCGAGATCCGCCGCGTCGAGCTTCAATGAACGGCGCGGGCCGCGCCGGCCCGTCCGGCGGCCCGCATGCCACCGGAACCAGGAGCGAACCGATGTCCGAACCCAGCCGTGCCGGCACGCCGCGCGTCACGCGCATGCAGGTGATCCCCGTCGCCGGCCGCGACAGCATGCTGCTCAACCTGTGCGGCGCGCATGCGCCGTACTTCACGCGCAACCTCGTGATCCTCGACGACAGCAGCGGGCATACGGGTGTCGGCGAAGTGCCGGGCGGCGAAGGCATCCGCCACGCGCTCGAGCGCATGACCGATCTCGTGGTCGGCCAGCCGATCGGTCGTTACCAGGCGACGCTCAACGCGGTGCGCGCGGCGCTGTCCGGTGCGCGTGCCGGTGCGGGCCGCACGATCCGGCACGAGGTGACGTCGGACGGCGAGGCAGCGGTGCTGCGCCAGCCGCACGAGATCAACCTGCGGCTCGACAACGTGATCACCGCGATCGAGGCCGCGCTGCTCGACCTGCTCGGCCAGCATCTCGACGTGCCGGTCGCGGCGCTGCTCGGTGAAGGCCAGAAGCGCGACGCGGTGCCGATGCTCGCGTACCTGTTCTACATCGGCGACCGGCGCCGCACCGATCTGCCGTATCGCGACGAGACACACGCTTCGGACGCCTGGTTCCGGTTGCGCAACGAAGCGGCGCTCGCGCCGGCCGAGATCGCGCGACAGGCCGAAGCCGCGGTCGAGCGCTACGGCTTCACCGATTTCAAGCTGAAGGGCGGCGTGATGGCCGGCGCCGACGAGATGGAAGCGATCGCGGCGATCAAGGCACGCTTCCCCGATTCGCGCACGACGCTCGACCCGAACGGCGCGTGGTCGCTCGACGAAGCCGTCGCGCTGTGCCGCGGGCAAGGCCACCTGCTCGCGTATGCGGAAGATCCGTGCGGGCCGGAAGGCGGCTATTCGGGCCGTGAGGTGATGGCCGAATTCCGCCGCGCGACGGGGATCCCGACCGCGACCAACATGATCGCGACCGACTGGCGGCAGATGGATCACGCGGTGCGGCTGCAGGCGGTCGACATCCCGCTCGCCGACCCGCATTTCTGGACGATGCAGGGCTCGGTGCGGCTCGCGCAGCTGTGCCGCGACTGGGGGCTCACGTGGGGCTCGCACTCGAACAACCACTTCGACGTGTCGCTCGCGATGTTCACGCATGCGGCGGCCGCCGCGCCCGGCACGATCACCGCGATCGACACGCACTGGATCTGGCAGGAAGGCGACGCGCGGCTCACGCGAGAACCGCTCGCGATCGTCGGCGGCAAGGTGGCCGTGCCGGAGCGGCCGGGGCTCGGGATCGAGATCGACATGGCGCAGGTCGAGGCCGCGCATGCGCTGTACAACGCGGTGGGCGGTACTGCGCGCGACGATGCGGTCGCGATGCGCTATCTGGTGCCGGGGTGGACGTACGATCCGAAGCGGCCGAGTTTCGGGCGGGGGTGAGGGAGCGGCTGGCGATGGTTGCCAAACGCGGGAAACGGCCGCATCCTGCCGGCTGCCTAGACCGGCCCGCGTGGCGGGCGGCTCGGCGGCTCCGTCCACCCGAAGGAAAAGCGCTCGTCATGACGTCTCCCGATCCGACACCGCGACAGATCATCGTCTTCGTCCTGTATTCGGTGCTGTGTCTGCCCGCGAGCATGACCGTCGCCGGTTATGCCGCGACCCGAATCACGCAGAACGTATCGAATTTCGAAGGCGGTGCAGGCTACGCGGCGCTGTGGTGGATCGTCATTCTGACCTGCGTGTTCTACGGGCTGTCGATCGCCCTCCTCGCGCTGCTGCGGAAGAGGATCGTGATTCTCGCGGCCATCACCGTGGCGTTCGCCGTGTTGTCGGTGCCGACGGTCAGACTGATCTACGAGTTGGCGACCTGATCGCTGTCTGTCGTCGCGTTACGCTGGTCGCGTCACTCAAGAAGCCGGAATAGCGCGGCTGGCTCAGTTCAGTACGAGTAACCCTGGATACCGTAGTTCGTGTCGTGACGACGTCCCCACCACGGCAGATAGGCGTTGTTCTCGCCGCGTGCGCGGAACCAGTCGCCGTCCGGGTTGATCGGCGTGAGCTTCGACGGCGGCAGCACGACTACGGCAGTCGGGTGGCCAGCGTCCGTCGTACCGGCAACCAACGCATTGCCGCCGAAATGGTTGATCCGGCCGATCGCGAGTGCGACGTTCGTCAGCGCCGTGCCCGCACCCATGTCGCCGAGCAGCGCCGGCGTGTTGAAGACCTGCTTCGTATAGTCGAATTCCGGCAGCGTTTCCGTGAGCGTCTGCGACAGCGAGGCCAGACGCGCCGATGCCGCATCGCTGCCCTTGCCGGCGTCGTGCGCGACGAACTGGATACTCGACGGGTCGACGTTTGCATTGTGAGCAGCCTGAGCGATCGTCGCCTTCCATGCCTGGACCACACGCGTCGTGCCCGCCTTCGCCTCGTAGTCGCTCACCTTGCCCGTTGCCGCCTTACCGATCCAGGCGAGCGGCTCGCGCTCGGTCTTCAGATCCGGGCCCGCCAGAAACAGCACCGTGAGGTTCTCGTTCATCTGCTCGTCTTTGGGCGGAAAGCTCGGCGCGTCCCAGTTCATCACCCACACGCTTTCCTGCGGGTGTGCCTGCAGATAGTCGAGCGCGGCGTTCAGCGAGGTGAAACCCGCATTCGCACCGCCGACGTGGGTCTGAATATCCGGCGGCGTATCTTTACTCCACAGATCGGGGAAAGATTTGCTCCCAATTGAAAAGGCCGTGATCATTTCATCGCTAAGGTGCGCGCGAGCTTCTTTCGGAGAAAGCCGCATGGGGATCGCGAACTCAATCCTGACTCCCGCCAACTCTCGCCAGTGCTGCTTATCAGATGGTTGGACCGTATAAAAATAATGCCCATTCATCGCATATCTATCGTGAAGCAGCCCAATAAACGTATCAATGTATTTCTCATAGAATCCGTCAAAACTTTCCCTTCCGTTGTTGCCATCCGCGACAATCGCAACAGGCTTAACCGACGAAAAACTCTTTGGATCTACCCTAACCATATCGTCATTCTTGTTTGGCTTGACGAGCCCCATCGTCCACAACAATTGCCATTCCGTCGGATAGTCACGGCGCTGCAGGGGATTGAGCCATTCCAGCCCCACGATTTGAGCAAGAAACGGCTTCTCCTGGACTGGCGTCGAAGGTGCCGGCGCTGAAATGGGCTGCTCTGCCTCAGCGCTCATCGCTGAGCATGCGGAGGCAAAGGTGAATGCTGCGATCCCCGCCAAAGCGGGCAATCCTGTCCACCGTGTCATATATCTGAACAAGTGTCTGCCTTGCAGCAGGCAGTCGATTTACACTGAATATTCCCTTACGCGGAACACTGGTCTGCTCGGCAACGAGCGGAGGAGCGCGACGAGTACACAGCCAACCGTGCGCCTCGACTGGCGCGCCCCCCATTCGTGATCATGTCTCGTTGCGCGCGAAAGGCCTGCAACCACGAGAGCTGAGTAGACCGGCACACTTGCCTCGCTCGCGCTCCTCTGCGGAGAAAGCGGGCATTTCCTCACGGGGCCAGCTCAGGAAAGCCCCGAGGTAGGTACCGACGAGATGAGTACCGCGCCGCAAGACGTCTTGTGACCGTCGAACGATGCGGGTGCCCCCTCCACATCGAATCCGGCCTCGCCGTCGATGATCACGACCTCGCCATGCAGCGGGCACGTGCAGCGATCGCCCTGACGGGCGACCGCGCGCCCCATGACTTCGCTGTTCGCCGCACCGGTTTCCACACGGCCGCCATGGCTGTGCACGTCGCCTACCCGAATGATGCCGCGCATGGATGCTCCTCAGTACGAGTAACCCTGGGCACCGTAGTTCGTGTCGTGACGACGCCCCCACCACGGCAGATAGGCGTTGTTCTCGCCACGTGCTCGGAACCAGTCCTTGTCCGGATCAATCGCGGTAAGTTTCGACGGCGGTCGCACGACAACGGCGACCGGATGCTGCGCATCCGTTGTACCGGCCACGAGTGCATTGCCGCCGAAGTGATTGATGCGGCCGATCGCCAGCACAACATCGGTCAGCGCACTGCCCGTTCCCATATCGCCGAGCAACGCCGCGGTATTGAACGTCTGTTTCATGTAGTCGTATTCGGGCAACGTCTCCGTCAATGACTGCGAAAGCGCGGCCAACCGTGCCGACGCTGCGTCGCCGCCATGCCCGGCATCGTGAACGACGTACTGGAGGTCGGCAGCGCTGATGCCCGCATTTTTGGCAGCGTGCTCGATCGTGGCTTTCCATGCTTGCACGGTTCGTGACGCACCGACCTTCGGCGTGAAGTCTTGGGTGTTGCCGGTCGCCGCTTTCCCGATCCATGCGAGCGGTTCACGCTCGGTGTTGAAGTTCGGGCCAGCGAGAAACAGCACCACGAGATTCTCGTTGATCTGACCGTCTTTCGGAGGGAAGCTCGGCGCATCCCAGTTCATCACCCAAACGCTCTTGTCGGGATTGGCTTCGAGATAAGCCAGACCTTCGTTCAGTGAAGTGAAGCCCGCATTTGCGCCTCCCTGCGTGGTGTGCACGTCGGGCGGCGTGTCGCGGCTCCAGACAGTTTTGAAATTCGGATTGCCGATCAAAAATGTCTCCCGGATCGAGTTTGCCAGGTAGTCTCTTGCATCGACCGCGTCGAGGCGCGAAGGAATCGCCAGTTCGACATGGATTCCGGCCAGCTCGCGCCATGCCTTGGTGTCCTCGGGCTTCACCGTATAAAAATACTTGGCATTCGTTGCGTAAGGCGTTCTCAGCAAGCGGGGAAACTTGAATGCATATTTGTGGTAAAACCCTTTGAACGTTTCGGTTCCTTCATTTCCATAAACCAGCGCCCCGATAGACTTCACCGTACTAAACGACTTCGGGTCGGTGCGCACCATGTCGTCATTCTTGTTCGGCTTAGCGAGCCCTTGCGCCCACAGAGTCTGCCATTCCGTGGGGTAATCCTTGCGCTGTAACGGGTTCAACCAGATCAGACCAACAACCTGGGCTACGAACGGAGCTACCGCAGCATCCACACTCGCAGCAGTGTTCGCCGTGGTGACTGGCGCCGCCTGAGCAGGCCGCATCGCAACCGTCGTCAAGAGGAACACCATAAACGCCAGCAGGCCCGGCACAAGTACAAGTCGTTTCATCCAATCTCCCAAGTCCAGTGGAGCCGGCCGCACCTGCCCGAGGTAAACCGTCAGCCCTCCCATCAACACTGCAGCCACCATCCATGCCATGGCGGCAACTACGATACGTCGCGACCCGGTCGCAATCAACGCCCTCATACCGCGCCTCCCACGGCCAGGAAGAACTGCCCCTCTCTTTCATCTACGATCTTCGATGGAATATTACCTTCACTATTTTTTGCATTCACCCAAAGGTGCATTGGCAAATTATTCAAAACACCATCAGAGAAATACTTAGCGTAATCCTTATTTGGATTGCCATCCGAAATACCTTCCCCCATCCGCCAATCTGCCTCGATACGCAACGCCGTCATCTGCGTGGGCGTCAGATAGCACGGCCCAATCGCCACATCGTACGCGAGTGCCTTCTCCGCATGCATCGGGTTGGTCATCGTCACCGAGTGATTGGTCGGATTGTTTATCGTTCCACGATCGAGAATGTCCTTGATCTCCGCGTTGTGCCAATCCTTGTAGCCCTCGGGCAAATCGCTCTTTCCATCCTCACCCGCTACGTGCCCCGCGTCGTCAACCCATGCTGCGTTCTTGGTGCGGCGTGCATCCATACGGGCAATGGCACGATCTTCGTAGCGCTGCGATGCCTCACTATCGGCGTTGCCTTGCGCCCGCCCGTCTTTACTCTTCGGTTCGTACTGGTCGTACGGATCGTCGGCCCGCTTATCCTCGTCCTTCTTACCTGCGTTTCGCCACGCGGCGGGCGAATCGTTGCCTTCGTTGAAATGGCTGATCAAATCACCATCACGAGTCTCGATCGGCTGTTTGAACTTCAATGCCTGCGGCGAGAACGGTTCGTCGAGTGCTGGCGCATCTGCTGTCACGGTCCAACCTTCGGCCGGATCGGCATTCACGCGCATGACATTTCCTTTTGAGGTAAAAAACGTCACGAAAGATGCCAGTCCTGCAGTCAAAATGGTGCCGACCGCTCCCGGGATCGTCTCGTTACCCTTGAGTGCACCAACGATGGTGTACTTTGCCGGCGGCGATGGCGGATACCAAAATCCGTGCTTTTTGTTCTTCGTATGTCGCCAATCGTTTTTCCAATAGTCGTACGGCCCTTGTCTGCCGACGTCGAACCCCGACGCAAAGACACGCTGCGTGAGCACACCGGCCGCACCAATCGCCTCCAGCTCGGTCTTGCCGATCCCTCGCCAGCCGATCCCCTGAACGGTCACGGCCGAAATAACCTGATCATGCGGGCAGCAGTACAACGTGACACGACCGTATGTCGAGCCATTCAGTCCGTGGCGTTCGCGATCTGCTTGGGCCGTATAGGACTTCCGGCTCGTCGGCGATTCGCGCGTGTTGGCCATGTCTTGATCGACCTTGTCTGCCGGAAGCTCGAAGGCTGGGCGCGCGCGAATAATGTCCAGAAATCTGCCGAACGTCCCAGTCCTGGCCGCATATGTCTCGCGGCCACGATTTCCCTTCGGGTCTTTCACCTCGCGCTGGGACCACGTATCCATGAACGTACTTGCCTCGTCTACACCCTTGCCTTTGGCGTTGGCGAAACTATAGGGAGGGTTCGCAAGCACATACGCATCCGCCACGCAGCGCCCTTTGTTGCCCCATTGGTCTTCGACTTCCGGCAACGCATCGCCGAAGAACGCGGCCGTCAAGCCCACGATGTTGCCCTGGCTGTGGCACACCACGGTAATCGGCACGTTGGCCTGCATCTTTCGGATCGACTCGATCAGCTTCGCTAACCGTAGCGCGGCCAATACGCCATACGCGCGCGGCGGCGTACGGTAGAGAGGGCGATTGGTCGGATTCATGCCTTGAATCGTGATCCACCCGAAAATTCGATCGTCGACGCCCGCATGCCAAAGATCCGGCAGGCTCGAACAACCGTTGGCGAATGGGCCGCCCCCCCAATAGTCCTGCTCGTTCAGGAAAATCTTGTCACCATAGTCTTTCAGCTCGTCAAGCGTTGCACGATAGCCCCAGCGAAATGGGATCACATTCGAAAACGATGGGGTGGGTTTAACGTAGTTGTCCGGGAGCAGTTGGGGATTCAGGAATCCATCTGGCGTCAGACTTTCGGTGTACTGTGCCGGCGTCAATTGACCCGCTTCGATGCCGGGATGAGACATCTGATCGGAAAGGCGGCCCAAGCGTCGATTCAGCCCCTTGCAAAGCCCATCTTCCGCCGGCTCGAACCATTCGCCTTCGGAATTGACGCCGTGTACGAAGATGACCACACCCGGCAACGGCATCTGCTTGATGCAGAGCAGCTTGCTCTGCCAATCGAAAATAGCCGGCCCCTGGCCTTGCGCGACTACGACGGACGGCGGTTCGGCAGTCGTCGACTGCGTGTTGTTTGTTTGAGAATCAGACATCCGGGCTCCCGCAAATCTCTCAAATATTTTTCTTGATGAACTTCACCGCCAGTTTTTCGAACTGGTCGCTGTGAACCGCCGGCAACTCACCGTTTGCATCACTGGTCAGATTCGTCACCGTCCCCGATGACCTCGTCAATTGCGCGTCGTAGCCTTCGACCGGATTTCCATCCGTCGGTCGAATCAGCTTCGGCACGCGCCCAAGCGGCGCATGATCGAACTTCGGCATGTCCGTGCTCATGCTCGCCGGCCCCTGCCACGAATGCCCTGCGGACTTCACCGTAAACGTGCCCGGGCACCCCAGCTCGATATCGCTGCCGTGCAGTTTCAGGTAGGCACCGCCGGACGTCGTGAAGACCACCTCATCGCTCGCCATGCCCGCGAGCTTGCCGCCGGCCGCCGTGAACTGAATGTTCTTCGCGGAATCGATCTGCGTGTCGTCGTTCTGACTCTGCAGCGTCACCTTGCCCTGATTCGCGATCGCCGACACGCCGTCGCTGTGCGCAAACATCGCGACGCCGCGGCCGCCGTGCAGCGTGATGTGCTGGCCGCTGGTCAACTGGACATGTTGCTGCGCGACCTGGTCGATGTTCTCGCCGGCGTACGTCACGTGGGTCTTCGGTGTGATCGCAACCGAGCCGGCTTGCGCGCCGAACGCCATCAGCGCCTGGGATCCGGCCGCATCGCCAGCGCCAGCGCCGGCGCCCGACGTGCCGCTACCGCTGCCGGGCGTCCAGCTCTTGAACGCCGCGGCGACCGCCTGCTGGCCTGCCGTGTCGCTCGCCTGGCCGCCATGCTGACCGGCGTAGTCGCCCAGCGACTTGAACAACTCGGTGCACTCGCCGAGCAGCCGCAGCAACTCGTCGCGATCGAGCTGACCGCCACTTGCCTGCGAGCGCGCGTAGGTCGTCAGCAGAATCCCCTGCGCGGCCCGCAGTGCGGCGGCCGCGTCGGTACGCAATTCCGCGCCCTCTCCACGGTCCTGGCCCTGGCCGTCCCGCCGCGGTTGCGTCAAATACCCCAGGTTCAATTGAGAATGCGCGTGTTCGCTCGCCAGCTGACTGGAAATCTGACCCGGCGTATCGTCGAGACGCAGCTGGTTATACCGGTTCCCCTTGATTTCCTTGGTCTTGATCCCTGAAACGTAGCGGTTGCCGGGCAGGTTGCCGATGTGGGTGAAGGCCGCCGGCGGATTCACCCCGTTGCTCAGCACGTTGATGATGACCAGCCGGTCCGGATCGCCACCGAGGCTGCCGATCAGGACTTCCATGCCGACGCGCGGCAGAAAGAGCGCGCCGAAACTTCCGCCGGCGAGACTCGCCCCGACACGGATCGGCGCGCTGTCGCCGGCGTTGTCGTTCGTGCCCGCACCCTGCGCGTGCGCATGATCGGCCGGATCGAGACCGTGAATCCGCACGCGTACGCGGCCGTCGGCATCGCAGAACACTTCCTCGCCCCGCTGACCGACGATCGTGCCGGTCAGCAGGTGCACGGGCGGCAGGTCGATCTTCGGATCGTAAGCGGGCGTGAGCGGCACGCCACGCCGCACGCAGGTGAAATGATTCTCGTAGCGCGTGTCGGGTTCGGTCGCTTCGGCAGGCTGCTGCAATGGCGACGGATAGGCCAAGTGCCTGCTCGCGGCGAACAGCGCCTGCACACGGTCGGTCAGCCCCTTCGGCAAATTGTTCCAGACGTCGTGGTCGATCGACGTGATCACGAACTGCCGCTGGTCGGAGGGCTGCATGTCCCGCTCGGGATCGCCGGTCAGCGTGATCCATGCGCCGACGGCCAGGTCGCGCACGCTGCTCACGCCGTCGTAGCGCTCGGCCTCGAACTGATGCGCGAGCACCCGGGCGCGCGTCAGGCGCTCGTGATCGTTCCACGAGTCGCCCGCATGCGGGATGTCGATCGCGACATCGGTCAGCAATTGTGCGAGGTCGTTGCCGGCGTCGCCCTGATTGAGGCTCGTCGCGACCATCGACTCGTCGATACGCGCTTTCTTGTAATCCCACGACGGGCGGCCGACCTGGCCAGGCGCCAGGCGTTGATGCAGTGCGAACAACGTGACGGTGTCGCGCTCTTCCGTGGCAGCGTCGCGTGGATGCAGCCGTACCGTACCGGCCGGCGCCTGAGGCAGCGACATCGGATCGTCGCAGCACACTAGCGTATGCGCGGGCGTGTCGTCGTGGCTGCTGCCGTCGCCCTTGCCCGGACCGGCCTTGGCGAAGACCGTGATACCTTCGCGCCGCAACAGGCGGCGCACGAACTTCGCATCCGACTCGTTGACCTGGCGAGTCAACTCGCGCGCCGGATATCGGTCACGACTCAGGCCGGACAAGTCGAAATCGAACGCGGCCGCCAGCGCCGGGCTGCGCTGACGCCATTCGGTGAACAGCGTCGAAAGTATGTCGACGACGCTGCTTTGGCGGAATATGCGGGAATTCGTGCGCTTGTCCATCAACGACAGGGCATCGCACACTGTCAGTTGGTACACGCACAGCTCGCCGTCGCTCTGGCCGATCTGCACGTCCTGGACGATCGCGTTGACGAAGTGCAGTTGCCCCCGGTCGGTGACGAGCCGGATCGAGACCGGGACGCCGAGGAACAGCCGCGGCGGCAGGTTATGACGGGCCGACACGCAGGTCAGATGCCCGCGAATGCCGGTCATCAGCCCTTCGTGCACGTGCGCGTGCTGCAGCGCAAGCAAGTGCCCCAGTGCGTCTTGCGCCTTGCCGAAATTCAAGGCAACCGGCCGACGATTCCAGTCGACCATCCCCGATGCAAAGCTGCTTATTGTTTCATTTATCGACACAGCCGTTCTCTCAGTATTGTTGTCGACCTATTGGCTTCGGCTTGGCACCCCGCGTCATGTCACGGTCACACTACCGATTTGTGACAGCGAGCATATCAAATTCACGAAAATATTTCGGCATCCGGTGTGTATCCATGCCGGTTGCCGACACAATCTGACTAAGATTGACAGAGCGCCGTATCACGCGGGAGAGGCGCGGCCCGGGGATTCGAGCGGAACAACACGCGGCCGAGGAAGAAGTCGACAGAGCAACGTGCACGCACGCCGATATCGAACAGTGTCAAGTCCTGGAATAGGTTGACAGTATCCAGACGCTAGAACGCCCGATGCACCGCATCGGGCGTTTTGTATTTCAGGGCGGTATGTGGTCGCTCATGGTTGTAGATGCGTACCGACTGTTCAACCATCTTGGCAGCCTGCTCAAGGTCCGCGGGACGCTGCAGCAGGAACTCCCCCTTGAGGATGCCGTTGACCCGTTCGGCCAGCGCGTTCTGATAGCAGTCGTAGCCGTCCGTCATTGAACAGCGCAGGCCGTGACGCCGGTGGATGTCCTGATAGTAGGTCGAGCAGTACTGGATCCCACGATCGGAGTGATGGATCAGTGGCTGACAGGTCTGGCGCTTGCGCAACGCCTTCTTCAGCGCCTGACTGACCTGCTCGGTCTGCAGGCTGTCGTGGACGTGATGCCGGACGATCTTGCGCGAGAACGCATCCGTGACGAGGCTCAAATACACAAACCGGCCCGCCGTCGGCAGGTATGTGATGTCGGCTACCCACACTTGTTCGGGACCGGTGGGTACGATTTGCTCAGGCCCGCGTTTCAGCAGATTTGGATGACGCCGGAAGTGATGGTGGCTTTGCGTCGTCTTGTGATACGCCCGGTGCGGCACGACCAGCAGCCGCGCCGCGCGCAGCATCTCGAACAGCCCATCTCGCCCCAGCTTAATGCCGCGCTCGACCAACGCCGGCCCAAGCAGATGATGCAGTTTGCGCGTCCCAAGCCTGGGCTGGCGCAAACGGACGTCGCGTACCAGTGCCGTCACAGTCTCGGCTTGCGAACAGCGGCGTTTCTCGCTGCGACATCGCTTGTAATACGCTTGGCGGCTGATGCCCATGTAGCGGCAGGCTCGCTCGACGCTCAGCTTTTCGATCCGCCTTTGCGCGACGACCTGCCCGAAGGCTTTTTTACGGTGATCCCGTAGTCCTTGCGCATCACGTCGAGTACGGCTTCGAACAGCGCCGCTTTCTCCTGCGCCTCGCGCAACTGCACCTCCAACTCCTTGATGCGCTGCTCCGGTGTGAGTGGCTTTGAGTCTGGCTTTGGCATGGTGGAACCCGATCGCGCACGGCCGGATGGATCGGCCCAATCCTGCAAGCCGTGCTTACGTAACCATACCAGCACGGTCGAGCGTCCCTGGATACCGTAGCGCTGCTGCGCCTCTCTGTACGTCAGTTCGCCTTTTTCAACCTGCGCTACCACCGACAATTTAAAAGCCAGGCTGTAGTCTCGCTGCGTTCGCTTGATCCCTTGCTCCACTTGGCACCTCTTCGCTTCGGCGAAAAAGTGTCAACCTATTTCAGGACGGGTCACAGAAATGCAAAAAGCCGGCACAAGGCCGGCTTTTTGTTTGCGAAGCATAAGGCGCTATGCCGGAGCAGAAACATAACTCGGCACCCGATGCCGCATTACGTTTCCTGTCCCAAGACGATCAGGCCTTTCAAATTCCGTTGGTGGAGCGGAGGAGGATCGAACTCCCGACCTTCGCATTGCGAACGCGACGCTCTCCCAGCTGAGCTACCGCCCCAACAGTCAATCATCATACACACGCATTTCTGCGCTTGGCAATAGGGGTTAGGTCGCCCCTGAAACGTCACTTTGACGGCGCGCCGGCCAGCACCCATTCGACTACCGAACGGACGTCGGCGTCGCTCATGCGCGGATGCGCAGGCATCGGAATCGCGCCCCAGACGCCCGAACCACCCTCCTTCACCTTCTTCGACAGCTTCGCGACGGCCTGCGGATCGGACTTGTAGCGCGCGGCGATATCCTTGAACGACGGACCGACGAGCTTGCGGTCGACCGCGTGACAGCCCATGCAGGCGTTGCTGCGCGCCACTTTCAGGCCGTCGCCGACGTCCGCGTGCGCGGCGCCCAGCGTACCGGCCACGAGCGCCGCGGCCGCGGCACCCTGCGCCATCCAGCGCTTCATCTGATTCATCTGCACGCTCGTCATTGCTTCGGCGCCTTCGGGTTGCCCGGGTGCACGTTCGACGAATTCGAGATCGGGGCCGGCGACTGCAGCGGCGCGGACTGCACCGACGCGTCGGGCACGGCGCCGACCGTCGCGCTGTCGGTCGGCGCGGCGGCAGCCGGCACGCCGGACGCGCCGCTCGCGGGCGACGCATCCTGCAGCGCCTGCGCGTCCTGCGGCTTCACGTACTGGAACACCTTCACGACTTTCTCGACACCCGGCACCTGGCTCGCGGCTTCCGCGCCGCGATTGCCTTCGTCCACCGTCACGAGGCCCATCAGGTAAAGGTTGCCGCGTTCGCTGACGACCTTGTAGTAGTTCGCCGAGATGCCCTTCGTCGCGATCAGCTCGGACTTCACGCGCCCTTCGAGATACGAGTCGTTCGCGCGCGACGACAGCGACGACGCCGGCTCGACCGACAGCTCGTTGATGATGCCGTTCACGTTGTTGATGCCGCGCACGATTTCCTCGGCACGCTGCTTCGACGCATCGTTCGGCACTTCACCCGTCAGCAGCACGCGGCGGTTGAACACCGTCACGTTCACGTGCGACTGGTCCGGCAGCCCGTTGTTGATCTGCGAGAGCGACTTGACCTGGATCTCGCGGTCTTCCGTCTGCGCGCCGAGCGTCCGGCGATCGGTCGCGATCAGCGCGCCGCCGCCGGCCGCTGCGCCCACGACTCCGAGCACACAACCCTGCAGCGACACGGCAAGGCCCGCGGTCAGTGCGGCGAGCAGCGTGGTTCTGACGAGCGTCTGTTTGACGCGGCTTTGATTCATCGACGGCTCTCCTTCGTTCAATCCTCACCCAGCAGCATCGCGTCGATGCCGTCGCACAGGCAGTGGATGGTCAGCAGATGGACTTCTTGAATGCGTGCCGCGCGAACGGCGTGCACGCTGATCGGAATATCGGTATCGGACAGCGCGGCCGCGACTGCGTGGCCGTTGCCGCCCGTCAGCGCGACGACGGTCATCTCGCGCTCGTGCGCCTCGTCGATCGCCGCCAGCACGCGCGGCGACGCGCCGCCCGAATCGAGCACCAGCAGGATGTCGCCGGTCTGGCCGAGCACGCGCACCTGCTGCGCGAACAGCTGCTCGGCGGCCACCGCACCCATGAGGCCGGCCTGCGACGCATCGGTGGCCAGCGCGATCGCGGGCAGGCCCGGACGCTCGCGCTCGAAGCCGCCGACGAGCGACGCGGCGAGATACTGCGCGGCGGCGGCCGACGGGCCCTCACCGCACGCAACGATCTTGTTGCCGTTCGCCAGCGCGGCGAACATCGCATCGACCGCGGCTGCGATCGGCAACGACAGTGCGTCGGCCGCTTCGGCGTGAAGCGCGGCGCTGTCGTGGAATTGTTGCTGAATACGTTCGACTGACATCGATTCCTGGTGAACTGGGCGCGTGGCACATATCGCGCGACATCATGGGTGCGGCGAGTTTACCGTACTCCGGCACGCTCTCCGGGGGTCCGGCAAGAACTCTTTACATCTCGTCACACGTCGCGGCTACGCATCGTCGGTACGAAATGCGTCGCGCAGCCACGCGAGCCGGCCGGCCTCGAACGCGACGACGTCGAACCGGCACGCGGCACCGGCACCATGCCGCGCCCAGAACTGCAGCGCCGCCGCGACGAGACGCCGCCGCTTGCGCCAGCCGACGCTCGCGGCCGCACCGCCGTGCCGGACACTGCGCCGTGCGCGCACCTCGACGAACACCAGCATGCCGTCGGGCTCGCGCATCACGAGATCGAGCTCGCCGCCGCGCATCGTCACGTTCGCCGCGACGAACCCGAGGCCGCGCCGCTCGAGAAACTGCCGCGCGCGCTGCTCGAACGCGGCGCCGACCGGTTTGGATCGCGCCGCGCCGGAAAAGTTGTCGCCCGCGCGCGCCAAACCGCGCCCGTCGCCCGGGCCGGCCGGCGCCGCGTGGCACAATGCCGACCTTGTTCCGCTTGCGCCGCGATTGCGTGCATTGCCTGCCATGACTGCCCTCCTCGAACTCGCGCATACGCAGCACTACCCGGACGCCGCGCTTTACGTGGTCGCCACGCCGATCGGCAATACGGCCGACATCACGCTGCGCGCGCTGCACGTGCTCGGCCTCGCCGACCGCATCGCGGCCGAAGACACCCGCAACACGGGCCAGCTGCTCGCCCGCTACGGGATCTCGAAGCCGCTCCTGGCCGTGCACGAGCACAACGAACGCGAAGCCGCGCAGCGCGTGATCGAACTGCTGCGCGGCGGCGAACGCGTGGCCTACGTATCGGACGCCGGCACGCCCGGCATCTCGGACCCCGGCGCACGGCTCGTCGACGCGGTGCGCGCGGCCGGCTTCGCGGTGATCCCGCTGCCGGGCGCGAGCGCGGCCGTGACCGCGCTGAGCGTGGCCGGCGACTGGGCCGGCGCGTTCACGTTCGCGGGCTTCCTGCCGCCGAAGGCCAAGCAGCGCGCAACCGCACTGCAGGCGCTGGTGTCGCATCCGTATGCGCTGGTGTTCTACGAAGCGCCGCATCGGATCGCCGAAACCGTCGCCGCGCTCGCCGATGCGTTCGGCCCCGCGCGCCGGCTGCTGATTGCGCGCGAACTCACCAAGCTACACGAGCAGCTGTTCCAGGGCACCCTGGCCGAAGGACAGACCTGGCTGGCCGGCGATGCGAACCGGCAGCGCGGCGAGTTCGTGCTGGTCGTCGAAGGCGCGCCGGCGGCGAGCGGCGAAGCCGACGACACCGCGCACGACGCGCTGCTCAAACTGCTGCTGGAAGAAGTGCCGGTGAAGAGCGCGGCCAAGCTCGCGGCCGCGCTGACGGGCGCCTCGCGCAACACGCTGTATGCGCGTGCGCTCGCGCTGAAGGAAGGGAAGGAAGGCTGACGCGCGACATTGCCGCGCCGAAACGATAAAGGGCTGCCGGAAGGCAGCCCTTTGTACTTGATGCGTGATCCCTGAATGCGTGAGCGGACGATCCGCCGCGTTACTTCGCCGAGATCGAGGCGAACATTTCGTCGCGTGCCTCGCGCGCTTCCTGCGGCGACAGCCCTTCGATCTTCACGCGGCCCGTGCCGGCGTGCACGAGGCCGATCACCTTGGCAGCGGCATACGACAGGTCGAGCACACGGCCGCGCTTGTACGGCCCGCGATCGTTGACCTTCACGACGACCCACTTGCCGGTCGACGAGTTCGTCACCTTGATGTACGACGACAGCGGCAGCGTGCGGTGCGCGGCGGTGAACGCGTTCATGTTGAAGCGCTCGCCGTTCGCGGTGCGGCGGCCGTGGAAATCCCGCCCGTACCACGACGCGCGGCCCATTTGGCGGAAGTCGGACACATCCTTGCCGTCGATCGGCTCGGCGTCGGCCAGCGACGACTTCTTCGCGTCCTTGCTGTCTGTAGCCGGCATCGATGCCAGCGCGGAATCGAAATTGAGTTGCTTGTCGGCGTCCGCCTTCGCGGCAGCGGCCGTCTTGTCGACTGCGTTCTTCTGGTTCGCGCTGCTGGTGGTCTGGCTGGGTGGCACCGCACAGCCCGTCAGCGCAAAAAATAATGCAATGGTCCCGAATCGACTCGGAAAACGTAAATTCATCGACGTGTCGCCTTCTGGTTCGGGCCGCTCCTTCACGACGCTGCGTCACTACGCAGGCACGCGGCCCGGACGGCAAATGCGTGCACGCCCCGCTCGGATGCGAGCAGGCGGCTAGCATGGGCGCGGCTTTCGTCTATGCCGCAACCGTCCTGATTAGTTTTCACGTCTGGCGCAACCTGTCCCCAACAGCCTGACCAGACCCCGCATGCCGCCATCGAACATGGTTTCACGTTCGCGCGCGTCGATACGACCAACGCACGGGAACGGCGGCACAGGCCTCATCCGGCGGCGCGGCAGCTGGGCCGCAAGGCGGGCGCGCAGCACCCGGCCGGACAAGACGTGAGCACCGAATATCGGTGCTGGATACACCGCCGGACTCCCCGGCGGCTGATGCTTGACGGTGAATCGGACGCCTCTTTTAACGGGGCCGAAACACCAGCGAATGGCATGAAATTCACGCGCAATGGAGCGCATTATACATAAATCAAAACCTTGTCTCGAAAAGGACCCCCGGCGGACCATTGATTCTCACTATGGCTGTAACAATCGACATGCTCGGGGAATGCCCGCATCCGCGCGTCGCGGCACGCGCCGCACGAACGGCAGGCGGCGCGCGCGACCGGTACAATCGCTCCTTTTAGCCGCCGGTGCCTCCATGAAAGTCACGCTCATTCCGGTCACGCCGTTCCAGCAGAACTGCTCGCTGCTCGTCTGCGAGAAAACGGGCCGTGCCGCCGTCGTCGATCCGGGCGGCGATCTCGACCGGATCCAGCAGGAAGTCGCGCGGCAGAACGTGCAGGTCGAGAAAGTGCTGCTCACGCACGGGCACATCGATCACTGCGCGGGCGCGAAGACGCTCGCGACGCACTACGGCGTACCGATCGAAGGGCCGCAGGAAGAAGAACGCTTCTGGATCGAGAAGCTGCCGATGCAGAGCGAGCGCTTCGGCTTCCCGGCCGCCGACACCTTCGAGCCCGACCACTGGCTGAACGACGGCGACACCGTGCAGTTCGGCGACGAGACGCTCGAGGTCTATCACTGCCCGGGCCACACGCCCGGCCATGTCGTGTTCTTCAGCCGCGCGCATCGCGTCGCGATCGTCGGCGACGTGCTGTTCGCCGGCTCGATCGGCCGGACCGATTTTCCGCGCGGCAACCACGAGGATCTCGTCCGTTCGATCAAGGAAAAGCTGTGGCCGCTCGGCGACGACGTCACGTTCGTGCCGGGCCACGGCCCCGTGTCGACGTTCGGCGACGAGCGCCGCACGAACCCGTTCGTGTCCGACAAGGTATTCGGATGAACCAGACCGCCATCCCGGAAATCTACGTCAGCACCGACGTCGAGGCCGACGGCCCGATTCCCGGCCCGCACTCGATGCTCAGCTTCGCGTCGGCCGCCTATACCGAGGACAAGCAGCTGATCGCGACATTCTCGGCCAACCTCGAGACGCTGCCCGGCGCGCAGGCGCACCCGGTGCAGGAAGCGTGGTGGAAGACCGAGCCCGACGCGTGGGCCGCGTGCCGGCGTGACCTGCAGGCGCCCGAGGCGGCGCTGATCGCGTACGTCGACTGGGTCGAGGCGCTGCCCGGCAAGCCCGTGTTCGTCGCGATGCCGGCCGGCTTCGATTTCACGTTCATGTTCTGGTACATGATGCGCTTCGCGGGACGCTGCCCGTTCTCGTGGTCCGCGCTCGACATCAAGACGCTCGCGTTCGCGATGACGGGCCTGCCGTACCGCAAGGCGATCAAGCCGCGCTTTCCGAAGCACTGGTTCGACGACCATCCGCATACGCACGTCGCGCTCGACGACGCGATCGAGCAAGGCGCGCTGTTCTGCAACATGCTCGCCGACCTGCGCCGGCAGCAGGCCGCGCTCGCAGGCCTCGCCGTGTCGGACACCGATCGGTCGGACAATGCGGGGGCGGGACAAAACCCCACGGATCCGCGAGCAAATTAGCGAATCTCGCTCACCAGCGCCACGCCAGATTGCCTTTCCTTTTCCGGCCCTCTAACATTCAGCATGTTGTTGCTGCCGCATGGAGGCGCAGGTGACGCTCGATTCCTTTTCGCAAAAAATCCTTCGCCTGTTGCAGCTCGACGCGCGCCGTTCCGTACAGGAAATTTCCGACCAGGTCGGCCTGTCGAGCACGCCGTGCTGGCGCCGCATCAAGGACATGGAACAGTCAGGCGTGATCCAGCGCTACACGGCGCTGCTCGATCGCGAGAAGCTCGGCCTGCACGTCTGCGCGCTCGCGCACGTGCATCTCACGCGCCACAACGAAGGCGGCGTCGAGCAGTTCGAGCGCGAGATCGCGACCTGCCCGGAAGTCACCGAGTGCTACAGCACGACGGGCGAAGCCGATTACATCCTCAAGATCGTCGCGCCGGACATCAAGGCCTACGACGTGTTCCTGCACGAACGCATCTTCAAGATCCCGGCCGTGTCGCAGGTGCGCACGAGCGTCGTGCTGCGCGAAATCAAGTTCGACACGCAACTGCCGCTGTAACACGCGGGCCGGCCCGGCTGGCGCTCGGCGAGCGCAATTGCCGGCCGCCGGTCACGCCTGCGCGGGCATCGCACGCGTGAAGCCGATCCGGCGCGCGCCGAACTCGCGCTCCAGTGCGCCGACGTCGATCCGGCCGGCGAGCGCCGCATCGGGTTCGTGCGGATCGCTGGCGAGCGTCACGTCGATCTCGAGCCCCGTACTCAGGTAATGCAGGTTGATCGCCGTCGCCTGCAGGCCGCGCTGCGCGAGCGCGGCCTCGAGCCGTGCCGCGATCTCGCCGCGCGGCGGCAGCGCGAGCGCCGGGCGCCGCGCCGCGTCGTTCTCCGGGTCGACGTGGATCAGCGCATCGAGCACGCGCGGGTCGGCCAGCACGCGCGCACGCGCGGTCTCGGCAATGTAGTGCCCTTCGGAGACAGAGATCTTCGGATCGACGAGGATGTGCGCGTCGACGAGCGCGGCATCGCCCATCTTGCGCGTACGCAGGTCGTGCACGTCGCGCACGCCCGGCGTCGCCGCGAGCAGCGCGCGGATCTCGGCCGTGTCGGCCGTGTCGAGCGCGCGGTCGGACAGGTCCTGCAGCGCGTCATAGCCGAACGTCCAGCCCATCCGCGCGACCATGAAGCCGACGATCGCGGCCGCGATCGGATCAAGCAGTTTCACGCCGGCCAGGCTGCCGACGATGCCGATGGCGACGACCAGCGACGACGCGGCATCCGAACGTGCATGCCACGCGTTCGCGACGAGCATCGCCGAACGCACGCGCCGCGCCTCGCGCAGCATGTAGCGAAACAGCGCCTCTTTCGACACGAGCACCGTCAGCGCGACGATCAGCGCGGAGAAATGGACGGCCGGAATGTTTTCGAGATTAACGAGGCGATCGCCGGCACGCCAGAGCATGCCGATCCCGACCGCAATCAGGATCGCGCCGAGAAACAACGACGCGACCGTCTCGTAGCGGCTATGGCCGTAATTGTGGTCGGCATCCGGCGATGCACCGCTGTGGCGATTCGCAACCAGCACGACAAAATCCGAGATCAAATCGGATATCGAATGCACGCCGTCGGCAATCAATGCCTGCGAATGCGCAATCGTACCGACGACGATCTGAAATGTCGCAAGCACGACATTCAGCACAATACTGACGAGCGTGCTCTTGCGCGCAACGGCGTGCTTATCTGCGCTCTGCGCGTCGCCGGAAAACGTGGACATGAAATATGAGATATCGGTGAGCGATACGCAATTCTATCAAACGCGCCTCGCGAACCCGCCCAATACCCACAAATTTCTTATTTAAATCAATCGCTTATGCGAACGTGTCGCATTTTCATTCACATTGAATCATTACATTTTCATGACAATGCGTGCACACCGGCGGTGCCCGGAAACAAAAAAGCCGCGCTCCTGAACGGATACGCGGCTCTTTTGAAGCGCAGGCGACTTAAACAAACGCTTAAATCGCAAACTGCTCGCGGTTCTTGCCGGCAATCCAGCGCGGCGGCTTGCCACGGCCCGACCACGTCGCGCCCGTTTCCGGATCGCGGTACTTCGCGGCCACGCCGGCGCGCGGACGGCCAACCTTGCCTGCCTTCGCGCGGCTGAGACCGAGTTCGGCGAGCGAAAAGCCGTAGTCGGCAATTTTCTGCTTCACGTCATTCAGCACTTCAGCGTATTCACGCGACTTCGCTTCTTCGATTTGCTTCTCCAGCTTCTCCCGCTGGGCCAGCAGGTCCTTGTAAGAAGACATAGTTTCCCTTTCTATCTGACTAATGGCGCCGGTCTGCAGCCAGCTCACCATTCATGAAATATATGTGCCTCGGATTTTCGAAGGCAGAGATTAGCACAAAAAAGATTTGATAGAAGCGAGATTCACGAAAATCCCGAGACCAATTGTAATTCGCACATGTCAATTTGACCGGCCGCGGCCTTTTCTCAAATTTTTACGTCCTCGTACAGAGATTAGGACATTAGCGATTGTCTATTAGGTCTATCAACATACGCAATTACCCTGTATTCGGGAAAATAGAAGCTTTCATCGGACGACAGTTTTGCTAAAAATCACATGACGTGGTTTGCTAAACGGACAAGTCACTGACCCGCGACGTCACGTCACAGCGCGTGCGCATGCAAGCAGCCGGTCGCGCAGCGCGCCGATATCGGCCGACAGCGCATCGAATGGCGTGCGCACGCGGCGGCCGTCGTATCGCCAGTCGGCGCCGTGACGATCGACGCCGAGCAAGTCGAGCCCGTCGCGCCGTGCGTCGCCGGCGTCGTAGGCATTCCACAGCGCCTGCTCGTCGTCGAACGCGAGCGGCGGCCATGCGCCGAGATGCGTGCCTTCGACCCAGCCCATCCGCCCGAACCCGCCGATATAGCGGAGCCGCTCGATATCGAGCGCCCAGAACGAGAAATCGCCGAGTGCGAGATAGCGCGCGGCGTCCGGCTCGTAGCGCAGGTAGCGCGCAGCGGCATGCGGATCGTCGCCGAGCGGCACGAACCGGCCGAGCAGCGTCGCGCGCTCGGCATTCAGCACGTCGCCGTCCGGCGCGTCGACGACCAGGAAGCCCGACCGCGGATCGGCGGCGAGATTGCGCGTGTGCTCGGCCAGGCCGCTGACGAGGATCACGGGCCGATGGCTTGCATCGGGCGCAAACGGGACGACCGTCGGATACGGGAAACCCTGCGGTTCGCGCGTATGGGTGGCGAGCGTGCCGAGCGCGCAACGGTGCAGCAGATGCAGCGCGAGGGCGGGATCGATGTTCAAGAGGACTCCTGCGGTCGAAGGGCGGCGCGTCGTTCATGCCGCATGCACTTCGATGTTACCCGCCGATGCGGCGCGCCGCGCGTCGGCCAGACGGCCGATGCGGTCCGGTCGGCCGATCGTCGCCGAATGGGCAGCGCCCGGCAGGATCGTAAGCGGTTCGATAGAATCGGACAATTCCGACGGACGCCGCGTGCGTCCGTGCATTTTCTGACGAGCCTTCCCGTGTCCGAATCCTCTTCTCCGCAGTCGTCGTCCCCGTTCGCCGCGCCGCCCGCCGCGCATCGCGCGCTGCCGCTGCCGGCCCGCCAGCGCGCGCGCACGGCGTCGATGGCGCTGTTCTTCGTCGCCGGCATGATGTACGCGTCGTGGGGCGTGCACGTGCCGACCGTGCGCGACAAGTTCGCGCTGAGCCCCGGCCTGCTGTCGATCGCGCTGTTCGCGGTCGCCGGCGGCTCGATCGCCGCGATGCTGACCGTCGCGCGCTGGATCACCCGCGTCGGCTCGCGCACCGCGTGCCTCGCCGGCGGGCTCGTGATGGCCGCGTGCGCGGCGCTGATCCTCGTCGTGCCCGACTACGGGATGCTGCTCGCGGTGCTCGCGCTGTTCGGCTTCTCGATGGCCACGCTCGACGTCGCGATGAACGCCGAGGCCAGCGCGGTCGAGATCGCGCTCGGCAAGCCGATCATGTCGTCGCTGCACGGGATGTTCAGCATCGGCGGGATGTCGGGCGCGGCCGCCGGCGGCGCGCTGCTGTCTGCCGGCATGGCGCCGGCCGTGCATCTCGCGCTCGCGGCGGCCGTGAGCGCCGCGGTGCTCGTGGCCGCCAGCCCGGCCGTGCTGCCGCAGGTGCCGCACCACGAACACGCGCACGGCGGCGGCAATCGCTGGCGCTCGGCCGCGTTGTGGATGCTCGGCGGCATCGCGCTGATTGCACTGATCGCCGAAGGCGCAATGTACGACTGGGCGACGGTCTACATGCGTGACGTGGTCGCGGCGAGCCCCGCGCTCGCGAGTGCTGCGTATGCGGCGTTCTCGGGCGGGATGGCCATCGCACGCTTCGCGGGCGACGCCGTGCGTGCGCGCTTCGGCGCGCCGCAGCTCGTGTTCGCGAGCGCGTCGCTCGCGTGCGCGGGGATGATCGGCGCGCTGCTGCTGCCGAATCCGGTCGTGGTGCTGACCGGATTCACGCTGATGGGCCTCGGCCTCGCGAACATGATGCCCGTGCTGTTCGCCGCCGCCGCGCGCGTGAAGGGCATCCATGCGGCCGAAGGGCTCGCGCACGTGGCCGGGCTCGCGTATTTCGGACTGCTGTTCGGTCCGGTCATGATCGGTGCGGTCGCGCAGGCCGCGAACCTGACGATCGGCCTGTCGGTCGTCGCGCTGTGCGCGGCGCTCGTCGCGATCATCGCGCCGAAGGTGCTCGCGCACCTGAAGATCTGACCGCACGGCGCCGGCCGGGCCGAACGGCCAAAAAGAAAGCGCGCATGCGTTGCCGCATGCGCGCTTTCACCCCTTCTGTTGACCGCTCGTCGCGTTACATCTTCACTTCGTCGAGCAGCGACTTCTTGCCGCTCTTGTAGTTGTACAGCGAGATCACGCCGTGCTGCAGGTCGCCCTTCGAGTCGAAGGTCGTCGTGCCGATCACGCCCGTGTACTTCGTCGCCGGCATCGCCGCGAGGATCTTCGCCGGATCCGTCGAGTCCGCGCGCTTCATCGCGTCGGCGATGATGTACACGGCGTCATACGTGAACGGTGCGTAGATCTGGATCGGCTGGCCGAAGCGCTTCTCGTACTTCGCCTTGAACGCGCCGCCGCCCGGCATCTTCTCGAGCGAAGCACCGGCTTCCGAGCACACGATGTTGTCGGTCGCGTCGCCGGCCAGGTCGGCCAGCTTTTCCGTGCACACGCCGTCGCCCGCGAAGATCTTCGCGCGCAGGCCGAGCTGCTTCGCCTGCTTCGCGAACGGGCCGCCGGTGGCATCCATGCCGCCGTACATGATCGCATCAGGATTCTCGCCCTTGATCTTGGTCAGAATCGCGCGGAAGTCGACTGCCTTGTCGTTCGTCGCGTCGTGCGACAGCACCTTCAGGCCGAGCGCCTTCGCCTTCTTCTCGAACTCGTTCGCGAGACCCTGGCCGTATGCGGTCGAATCGTCGACCACCGCCACGCTCTTGACACCCTTCGAGTGCGCGTAGTTCGCCAGTGCCGGGCCCTGCTGCGCATCGGTCGCGACCACGCGATACGTGGTCTTGAAGCCTTGCTGCGTGTAGGCCGGGTTGGTCGCCGACGGCGAGATCTGCACGATGCCCGCATCGCTGTAGATCTTCGAGGCCGGGATCGACGTACCCGAGTTCAGGTGGCCGACCACGGCGACGACCTTGTCGTCGACGAGCTTCTGCGCAACCTGCGTGGCCTGGCGCGGGTCGGCCGCGTCATCCTGCGGGTCCAGTTGCAGCGTAATTTTCTGGCCGCCGACCGTGAGACCCTTCGCGTTGATCTCTTCGACTGCGAGACGTGCGCCGTTTTCGTTGTCCTTGCCCAGGTGTGCAATGCCGCCCGTCAACGGCGCGACGTGGCCGATCTTGACGACTTGATCGGCGGACGCGTTGCTTGCAGCTGCAGCACACAGCATCGCCGCTGCGGTGATCGGCAACAGCTTTTGCATCTTGATATTCATGTAAGTCTCCAGTTCGGTCCCAATAAACGCCATCGCCCGGTGCCCCGCTGCCATCCCTGTGTTTGCAATCACTGGACGATTCGCCGGTTGCATCCTTCATGCACTTGGCCTCAAGCACGTGAAAAACAGCCGCTTTTAGCAGCCGCCCGTCCGTACTTGCGCGCAAGTGTAGGTGATCAAATTAATTTGTGGGACTTTTTTGGGGTAGTGGTAACACTACTGATATGCACGCTTTGGAATGAAGACTCGAATATCGTCGCAAGCCCCGCCGGATAAGGGTTTCCGCTAGTTTTCGGCAGCTTGCCGAAAGGTCGATTCAATCGATTCCCGGGGCATTTCGATTCGGTATTTTGTGCGCGGGATCATTGAATGAAACGCGCGTGACAACGCGCGCGTTTCATCGTCCGATATGAACGATTCAGGCGAACGACGCACGCCATTCCGCGTCGAGCGCCGCGACGAGCTGCGACGTCGTCAGCGCATCGCCGCGCCGCCGCGCGAGCGGCGCGCCCTGCCCGGCCCACAGCGACAGGTAGTCGCCGTCGTTCGCGCGCGCGGCCGCCTGGCGCAGCGGCTGCGTCAGCGCGTTCTGCACCGGGTACGGCGCGACGTCGGCCACGTGTTCGCCGAGCCGCGCCATCAGCGTGTTGCGCAACCCGCGCGCGTGGCGGCCGGTGATCGCGCGTGTGACCTGCGTCGACGTATCGGTGCTCGCGAGCAGGCGCGCCTTCCAGTCCGCCGCGATCGCGCTTTCCGCACAGGTGAGGAACGCGGTGCCGAGCTGGGCGCCCTGCGCGCCGAGCGCGAGCGCGGCCGCGATCCCGCGGCCGTCCATGATGCCGCCCGCGGCGAGCACGGGCAGGCCGGTCGCGTCGACGAGCTGCGGCACGAGCGCGAGCGTGCCGATCAGCGCATCGTCGGCGGAACCGATGAACGTGCCGCGATGGCCGCCCGCCTCGGCACCCTGCGCGGACAGCGCATCGGCGCCGGCCGCCTGCCACGCGAGCCCTTCGGCCACGTGCGTCGCGGTGCCGATCACATAGGTGCCGGCCGCCTTCAGGCGCGCGACGTCGGCCGCGTCGAGCACGCCGAACGTGAAGCTCGCGACCGGCACGCGCAGCGCGACGAGTGCATCGAGCTGCGCGCGGAAGTCGGGCGCGTAGCGGGCCGGCGCCGTGCCCGGCGGCAGGCCGAGCGTCGCGTTCAGCGGGTCGATCGCGGCCAGTGCGCGCGCGACGGTCGCCGCATCGGGCGCGGCGTCATCGGGCAACACGAACAGGTTGATCGCGAACGGGCGATCGGTTGCCGCGCGGATCGCCGCGACTTCGGCCTCGATACGCTCGGGCGCGAGCGCGCCGGCGCCGAGGCTGCCGAGCGCGCCGGCGTTCGATGCGGCGGCGACCATCGCGGTCGTGGTCGCGCCGACCATCGGCGCCTGCACGAGCGGCAGGCGCAGGCCGAAGCGTTCGGAAAAGGCGGTGGAAAACAGACGGGCAGACATGGCGAATCCTTCGATGACGATGCGCGAAAGCGCTTTGTAAAGGCCGGCACTTCGACTCTATCGAAGCGGCGCAGCGCCGAAAAATGAATAATCGAGATCGAAACGATCGCTGCGCGAGAAGCGGGTGTGTGCACTGCAGCACCCGACGATTGGTGGCACACTAGGCCGCCCTCTTTCACCCCGGGGTGCGCATCGCGCATCCCGTTCGCCAGGAGTTCAGAACGTGACTGCCCAATGGATCGACATCCCGACCGGTAACGACAGCTTCGGCGGCTATCTCGCGCTGCCCAAGCGCGGCAAGGGCCCTGCCGTCATCATCATCCAGGAGATCTTCGGCGTGAACTCGCACATCCGCGCGGTCGCCGAGCAATACGCGTCCGACGGCTTCGTCGCGCTCGCGCCGGACGTGTTCTGGCGCACGCAGCCGCGCGTCGAGCTGACCTACGACGGCGCGGATCGCGACAAGGGCATCGAGCTGATGAAGAAGACCGACGTCGGTCTCGCGGTGGCCGACATCGGCGCGGCGGCCGACGCGTTGCGCGCGCGCCCCGAAGTGGCCGGCAAGGTCGCCGCGATCGGCTACTGCTTCGGCGGCCAGCTCGCGTACCGCGCGGCCGCGACCGGCAAGCTCGACGCGGCGGTGTCCTATTACGGCGGCGGCATCCAGAACGCACTCGACCTCGCCGGCAAGGTCACGCAGCCGATCCTGTTCCACTACGCCGAAAACGACCACGGCATCCCGCTCACGGCCGTCGACCAGGTGAAGGCCGCGTTCGCCGGCCACGGCCACGCGTCGTTTCACGTGTACCCGGGCGCCGAGCACGGCTTCAACTGTACGGACCGCGCGTCGTACAACCAGCGCGCAGCGGCGCTCGCGCACGGCCGCACGCTGACGTTCCTCGCCGAGCACCTGTAAATAACGCCCGGCCGCGGACCCGGCGCGCCGGGCCCGCGTTATGCTCCCATCATCGCCACGTGTCACGACGGGGGTGACTGCGATGCACTCGGACTATCTCGCGCATGACGCAACCGGCCTCGCGGCGCTCGTGCGCGACCGCAAGGCCAGCCCGCGCGAACTGCTCGACGCCGCGATCGGCCAGGCCGAAGCGGTCAACGGCGCGATCAACGCGATCGTGCTGCAGGATTACGAAGCCGCGCGCCAGCGCGCGACCGCCGCGCCCGAACCCGGCGCCGACGCGCCGTTCACGGGCGTGCCTTATCTCGTCAAGGATCTCGGTGCGGCCGTCGCCGGGCTGCCGCTGTCGATGGGCAGCCGGCATTACCGGTATTTCGTGCCGGCCGACGATTCGCCGGTGATTGCACGCAGCCGCGCAGCGGGCCTGAACGTGTTCGGCAAGACCAATACGTCGGAAATCGGCCAGATGCCGTACACCGAACCCGAGTTGTTCGGCGCGTGCCGCAACCCGTGGAATCTCGACCACACGCCCGGCGGCTCAAGCGGCGGCGCCGCGGCGGCCGTCGCGGCCGGCATCGTGCCGCTCGCGCATGCGTCCGACGGCGGCGGCTCGATCCGCATCCCCGCATCATGTTGCGGGCTGTTTGGCCTGAAGCCGAGCCGCAACCCGGCACTCGTCGACCTGCCGTCGAACGGCGAGCTCGTCGTCCAGCATGCGATATCGCGCAGCGTGCGCGACAGCGCACTGCTGCTCGACGTGACGACCGGCCAGACGCTGCCGGCCGGCGCGCCCGGCACCTTCCTCGGCGCGCTCGACACGCCGCCCGGCCCGCTGCGGATCGGTTTCGTCGTCGATCCGATGCTCGCACCGGCGCTCGCCGACGACACGCGCGCGGCACTCGACGATGCGGCCGCGCTGCTCGAATCGCTCGGCCACCATGTCGAACCGGCGACGTTGAACGTCGACTACGCGCGAGCGGCCGAGACCTTCCTCACGCTGTGGGCGACGATCGCCGAGGAAATGGTGCTCGGCGCGCGCGAGCTGACGGGCCGCACGCCGCGACGCGGCGAATTCGAGGCCGCGACGTGGGCGATGGCCGTGGTCGGCCGGCGCCTCGCGCGCACGCGCCTGCCGGACGTGCTCGAATGGCAGCGCCAACTGACCGTGCAGGTGTCCGGCCTCGTGTCGCGCTACGACGCGATCCTGTGCGCGTCGCTCGCCGCGCCGCCGGTGAAGATCGGCGAGCTGCAGCCGACGCCGTTCGAATCCGCGCAGATGAAGCTGCTTGCCGCGCTGCCGGTGAAACCGCTGCTGAAGGAAATGCTCGCGAAGTCGTCGGAGAAGGCGTTCGCGTGGGCCGGCTGCACCGAGCTGTTCAACCTGACCGGCCAGCCGGCGATGTCGGTGCCGCTCTACTGGAATGCGCGCGGGCTGCCGATCGGCGTGCAGTTCGCCGCGCGCCACGCCGACGAAGCGTTGTTGCTGAAGCTCGCGCGGCAGCTCGAACAGGCGCGGCCGTGGTTCGACCGCCGCCCGCCGCTGATGCAGGCGCAGCGCTGACGCGGGCAAGCGCCTCCGCCGCACGTCACGCATCAACCGTCACGACGAAAAAAGCCCCGCCGGCGAACCCGGCGGGGCTTGTGCGCATGCAACCGCGTGACCGCGCCTTGACCGCGCTTACACGGCGAGCCGTTCGCAGATCGTCCGCGTGGCGGTTGCCGCGTTCAGCGTGTAGAAGTGCAGGCCCGGCACGCCCGCATCGATCAGGCGCTGGCACAGGCTCGTGACGACGTCCGCGCCGAACGCGCGGATCGACTCGCGATCGTCGCCGAAGCTCTCGAGCCGGCGCGCGACCCAGCGCGGCACTTCGGCGCCGCACATCTCGGAGAAGCGCATCAGCTGCGAGAAGTTCGTGATCGGCATGATGCCCGGCACGATCGGCACGTCCACACCGAGCTTGCGCGCATCGTCGACGAAGCGGAAATACGCGTCCGCGTTGAAGAAGTACTGCGTGATCGCGGAATTCGCGCCGGCTTTCACCTTGCGCGCGAAATTCTCGAGATCGGCCTTCGGCGAGCGCGACTGCGGGTGGTACTCCGGATAGCCGGCGACCTCGATGTGGAACCAGTCGCCATGCTCGGCGCGGATGAAGCTGACGAGCTCGGACGCATAGCGCAGCTCGCCGACCTCGCCCATCCCCGACGGCAGGTCGCCGCGCAGCGCGACGATGTGCCGGATGCCGTGCGAGCGGTACTGGTCGAGGATCGCGCGCAGGCTGTCGCGCGACGAGCCGATGCACGACAGGTGCGGCGCGGCCTCGAGGCCGTCCTTCTGCATGTCGAGCACGGTATCGAGCGTGCCTTGCTGCGTCGAGCCGCCGGCGCCGAACGTCACGGAGACGAATTTCGGCTTCAGCGGCAGCAGCTGCGCACGCGTCGCGCGCAGCTTCTCGACGCCGTCCGCCGTCTTCGGCGGGAAGAATTCAAACGAGAGTTCGATCGGTTTCATGATTCGATGGGGTTGGGCCTGCGCCCGCCAGCCCTCAGCCGATGTCGCGCTGGCCGAAGATCAGGGCGGACAGCAGCCACGACACGATGCTGTACAGGATCGAACCGAAGAACGCGGACCAGAATCCCGACACCTCGAAGCCCTTCAGCAGCGACGATGCGAACCAGAAGCACAGCGCGTTCACGACGAGGATGAACACCCCGAGCGTGACGATCGTCACGGGCAGCGTCAGCAGGATCAGCACCGGACGGATCACCGTGTTGATCAGGCCCAGCACGACCGCGATGATCAGCGCGGTGCCGAAGCTCTTGATGTGGATCGACGGCACGAGATACGTGATGATCAGCAGCGCGAGCGCGTTGATGACCCAGGTGAGGATGACGCTCATGGAGTGCTCCGGTTCGGTGGTCGATCGGTACGATCGATGAGCGCCGCCGCGCCGTGCGCCCGCAACGAGCGCGCACGGTGCGGCGGCGGCCGCGCATCAATAGCGGTAGTGGTTCGGCTTGAACGGGCCGTCCTTCTGCACGCCGATGTACGAAGCCTGCTCGTCCGACAGCACGGACAGGTTCGCGCCGATGCGCGCGAGGTGCAGGCGCGCGACCTTTTCATCGAGATGCTTCGGCAGCACGTACACCTTGTTCTCGTACTCGTTGCCGCGCACGAACAGCTCGATCTGCGCGAGCGTCTGGTTCGCGAACGAGTTCGACATCACGAACGACGGGTGGCCGGTCGCGCAGCCGAGGTTCACGAGGCGGCCTTCCGCCAGCAGGATCACGCGCTTGCCGTCCGGGAAGATGATGTGGTCGACCTGCGGCTTGATGTTTTCCCACTGGTACTGGCGCGTCGACGCAACGTCGATTTCCGAATCGAAGTGGCCGATGTTGCAGACGATCGCGTTGTGGCGCATCGCCTTCATGTGATCGTGGTTGATCACGTGGTAGTTGCCGGTGGCCGTCACGAAGATGTCGGCCTTGTCGGCCGCGTATTCCATCGTCACGACGCGGTAGCCTTCCATCGCCGCCTGCAGTGCGCAGATCGGATCGATTTCGGTGACCCACACGGTCGCGCCAAGGCCGCGCAGCGACTGCGCGCAGCCCTTGCCCACGTCGCCGTAGCCCGCGACGACCGCGACCTTGCCCGCAATCATCACGTCGGTCGCGCGCTTGATGCCGTCGACCAGCGATTCACGGCAGCCGTACAGGTTGTCGAACTTCGACTTCGTGACCGAATCGTTCACGTTGAACGCCGGGAACGGCAGGCGGCCGTCCTTTTCCATCTGGTACAGGCGGTGCACGCCGGTCGTGGTTTCTTCGGTCACGCCCTTGATGTGCGCGAGGCGCTTCGAGTACCAGGTCGCGTCGATGTCGAGGTGCGCAGCGATCGACTTGTACAGCGCGACTTCTTCCTCGTTGGTCGGCTTCGCGATCACCGAACGGTCCTTCTCGGCCTTCGCGCCGAGGATCAGCAGCAGCGTCGCATCGCCGCCGTCGTCCAGGATCATGTTCGCGAATTCGCCGTTCGGCCATTCGAAGATGCGGTGCGAGAATTCCCAGTACTCGTCGAGCGACTCGCCCTTGAACGCGAACACCGGCGTACCGGCTTCGACGATCGCGGCCGCCGCGTGGTCCTGCGTCGAGAAGATGTTGCACGACGCCCAGCGGACGTCCGCGCCGAGCGCCTTCAGCGTCTCGATCAGCACGCCCGTCTGGATCGTCATGTGCAGCGAACCGGCAATGCGCGCGCCCTTCAGCGGCTGCTGTGCCTTGTATTCGTCGCGGATCTGCACGAGGCCCGGCATTTCGGTCTCGGCGATGTTGAGTTCCTTGCGGCCCCAGCCGGCCAGCGCCATGTCGGCGACGACGTAATCGTGGGAAGCCTTGGAATCGATAATGGCGTTCATCACGCCCTCCTTTCTAAAAAGTTTCTAGATTGGTGACGTGAGCGCCGTTCAGGAAGCGGGGCCGGCGCGACGGTCGCGAAATGCGTGCCGCACGGCTGCTTGGTGAAGCCTTCCGAGCCTGGCGGACAAGGATGTCCGTCGCAACGCTCCTCGGAAAACGGAGGGGATTGTAGCAAATCGGCGCGCAGAATGCGCGAGCACGATACCCGCGCGCGGCGTCGGCGCGCGTGGCCGCCCTGAAAGGGTCAGGACTCCGCGCCGACCCAGGCCTGTTCGCGCAGCCGCGCGCGCAGGCGCGCGACGGCCTGGCTGTGCAGCTGGCACACGCGCGACTCGCTCACCTCGAGCACCGCACCGATCTCGCGCAGATTCAGACCCCGTTCGTAGTAAAGCGACATCAGCAGCTTCTCGCGCTCCGGCAGCCGCTCGATCGCCTCGACGAGCGCCTCGCGCAGGTGCTCGTCGAGCAGCGCGGACAGCGGATCGGCGTGATCGACGCGATAGCGGTCGAGAAACGGCTCGTCGTCGGCCGCGCGGTCGAAATCCTCGTAGTAGATGAGCTGGCTGCCGTGCAGGTCCTGCAGCATCCCCTGGTATTCGTCGAGCGGCATCTTCAGGTGCTCGGCGATCTCGGTCTCGCTCGCCGAGCGGCCGAGATGCTGCTCGACCTGGTGCACCGCGTGCTCGACCTCGCGCGACGTCTTGCGCATGCTGCGCGGCAGCCAGTCGTTGCTGCGCAGCTCGTCGAGCATCGCGCCGCGGATGCGCTGCGTCGCGTAGGTCTCGAACTGCGCGCCCTGGTCTTCCTTGTAGCGGCCGGCCGCGTCCATCAGGCCGATCATGCCGGCCTGGATCAGGTCGTCGAGGTCGACGCTCGCCGGCATCTTCGCGACGAGCTGCAGCCCGAGGCGGCGCACCAGCGGCGCATATTGCGCGAGCACGTCGGCCTGGGACATCTTTCCTTGAGCGTTGTACATCATGGCTCTCTCCTTGCGGTGGCGCTCACGCGGCGTGTGCCGCGCCCGCCTCGTACGACGGCTTGCCGCCCGCGTGGACCGCGCGCCCCGCGCCCGAACGCGGGCGCATCGGCCAGTACAGCAGGTCGGCGGCAATCTGCCGGTAATCGCGCGCGGCCGGCGACGACGGGAACGCGTCGACCACCGCATGCGTCAGTTCGCGCGCATGCTCGACGAGCGGATCGGCGCTCACGCAGCCCGCGTCGGCGATCGACACGGTCAGGTAGCGGCTCGCGACGCCCGCGAGGTTGTCGAACGCCGTCTTCGCGTCCGCGTGGCTGCCGACGTGATTGGTCAGCACGCGGAACTGCGCGAACGCGTGCGCGAAATGCAGCCGCTTCATGCACGCGTACGCCTCGGTGATCGCCTGCGCGGCGACGCGCGTGACGACCAGCACGTCGTGCGCCTCGCGTGCGAGCGCCGAGAACGCGCCGTCGGCGCCGAGCTGCGTGTCGACCAGCACGATGTCGGCCGGGCCGTCGATGAAATCGCTCAGCTGCGCGTCGCCGTAGCCGGCGCGCGCGAGCCGCGCGGCCGCGCACAGGCCGAAGCCGGCGGCCACCCGCGTGCGTTCGCCGTCGCGCAGCCACGCGCCCGCCAGCGTCGCGCTGGCCGAATGCACGTCGGCGCGTTCGTCGACGACGAGCACGTCCTTGCCGAGCGACGCAAGCGCCGTGGCCAGGTTCACGACGGTGGACGTGCAGCCGACACCCGCCGGCCCGCCCGTCACCGCGACGATGCGCGACGCGCGTCCGGCCAGCAGGCGCCGCAGCCCTTCGGCCTGGTCGATGATCCGTTTATCCAAATCGCACCTCGTGCAGCTCGGCGGTGGAACGTGCGGTCAGTGCGGAAAGCAGCGTCGGCATGTCCTCGTCTTGCGGCACGAAGGGGGAACCGTCGCGCGGCACACAGAACGCGCTCTTCAGCAGGAATTTGGTCGAGGCGACGTACAGGTTCTCCGGCACCTTCTGGCCGGTCGACACGTAGTGGACCGGCAGCTTGTAGCGGATCACCGTGTCGAGCACGCCGCCGAGGTGGGTCGCCTCGTCGAGCTTCGTGAGGATGCAGCCGGCCAGGTCAGGGTGCTCGCCCGCGCTGCGGTATGCCTGCACGACTTCGTTGAGCGTGTCGCCGTGGCTCGTCGCGTTGAGCAGCAGCAGGCGCTGCACCGGCGCGTTCGCGCCGTGCAGCATCGCGATCTGGTCGGACACCGCGCGGTCGCGCTGGCTCATGCCGATCGTGTCGATCAGCACGATGTGCTTGTTGCGCAGCTCGGACAGCGCGAGCGCGAGATCGCCCGCATCCTTCACCGCGTGCACCGGCACGCCGAGGATCTTGCCGAAGATGCGCAGCTGCTCGTGGCCGCCGATCCGGTAGCTGTCGGTGGTCAGCAGCGCGACCTTGCTCGCGCCGAAGCGCATCACGCAGCGCGCGGCCAGCTTCGCGGTGGTCGTCGTCTTGCCGACGCCCGTCGGCCCCATCAGCGCGAACACGCCGCCGCGCTCCATCAGCGCATCCTCGCTGTCGAGCACCGGCAGGTTCGACGCGAGCACCGACTGCGCCCATTCGGCAGCCTGTTCGATGGTCTGCGCGCCGTCGCCGGACGGCAGGTTGTCGACCAGCATCCGCACGAGCTGCGCGGAGAAGCCGGCCGCGAACAGGTGCTTCGTCAGCGCGCCGTGCACGGCGCTGCGACGCTGGCGGTCATGCCACTTCAGACTGTCGAACTGCTCTTCCATCATGCCGCGCAGTTCGCCGAGTTCCTGCATCACCGTGTCGTTGACGATCCGCTCGATGCGCGACTTCACCGCATCGGCCACCGCAGCGGCCGCGTCGGCGGACAGGCGCGTGCGCTCGGCCGTCTTCGCCGCGTACGCGGCGCTCGTGTCGGGCGCGCGGGTCGCGGCGGCCGGCATCCGGCGTTCGGCGTCGCGCACGATGTCGCGCGCCCAGTCGGGCGGCGTCGCGCGCGCGGCGGCCTGCGGCGTGGGCGCGCTTGCGGGCGGCACGGCCGGCGCCTGCGCGCGTGCGATCAGCGCGTCGCGCTGCTGCGTCAGGCGCTTCGCGTGCTCGACCAGCCACGGTGCGGGTTCCGATGCGCCGGCGGCCGGCGTATCGGCGGCGGGCATACCGGCGGTGGGCATACCGGCAGCGGGTGCGGTGATCGACGGCGAGTCCGCAACCGGCGCATCCGCGTCGATCGCCGGCGCGTACGCGTGCGCGTCGTCCGCATCGGCACTCGCGCCGAACACGGACGAGAACACGTCCGGCAGCCCGCCTTCGCCGGCGGCGTAAGGATTGACGGACGGCCGCACCGATGCGGCGCCGGGGCGCGACACGATGCCGGGCACGGCGGCGGCCGGCACGGATTCCGGCATGCGCGGCGTGGCGAGACGCGGGCGGGCGGCGGGCGGCGTCACCGCGGCCAGGTCCGAATCGGCGAGTGCAACGATTTCGACGCTGCCGTCATCGAGCGTGCGGTTCGACAGCACGACCGCGTCGGCGCCGAGCGCCTCGCGCACGAGACGAAGTGCGTCGCGGCTCGTTGCGCCGGTGAATTTGCGAATGTTCAAGCGGAACCCCCGATGACGTTAACGACTTTGATCGTGCGTGTGTCCGGCACTTCGGCATACGACAGCACTTTCAATTGCGGCAGGCTGCGGCGCAGGAAACGCGCGAGCATCGCGCGCAGCGCGTGCTGCACGAGCAGCACGGGCGGCAGCCCGAGATTCTGTTGACGCAGCATCGCTTGCTGCGTGCCGGTCAGAAGGTTGTGCGCGAGGCCGGGTTCGAGGCCCGGGTTCGCGCCGGTGGCGAGCGCCTGCGACAGCACGCGCTCCAGATTCGCGTCGAGGCCCATCACCTGCATCTCGCCGGCGCCCGGATACCACTGCTGCGTGATCGCGCGGCCGAGCGAGAGCCGCACCGCGGCGGTGATCTCGTACGCGTCGCCGCGGCCCGCGTGTTCGGACACGGCCTCGAGGATCGTGCGCATGTCGCGGATCGGCACGCCTTCCTCGAGCAGGTTCTGCAGCACTTTCTGCAGCGTCGTCAGCGAGATCGTCTTCGGCACGAGGTCCTCGACGAGCGACGGCGCGTCCTTGCCGGTGCGCTCGATGAGCGCCTGCACTTCCTGGCGGCCGAGCAGCTCGGCCGCGTGCTGGACGACGAGATGGTTCAGGTGCGTCGCGACGACCGTGCTCGCATCGACCACCGTGTAGCCGTACACCTGCGCCTGCTCGCGCATCGCGACGTCGATCCACACGGCCGGCAGGCCGAACGCGGGATCCTGCGTGACGGCGCCCGGCAGCGCGGCCGTCACCTGGCCCGGGTTGATCGCGAGCCACTGGCCCGGGAACACTTCGCCGACGCCGATCTCGACGCCCTTCAGCGCGATCCGGTACGCGTTCGGCCGCAGTTCGAGGTTGTCGCGGATATGGATCACCGGCGGCAGGAAGCCGATTTCCTGCGCGAATTTCTTGCGGATGCTCTTGATGCGCTTGAGCAGCTCGCCGTCGCTGCCCTTGTCGACGAGCGGGATCAGCCGGTAGCCGACCTCGAGGCCGAGCGGGTCGATCAGCTGCACGTCGTCCCAGGTCGCCTCGTGGCTGTCGGACGGCAGCACCGCGGGCGGCGCGATGTCGGTCAGGTCGCCGGCCGCCTTGCGGGCCGCCGCGCGCCGGGTCTGCGTGCGGGCCAGCCAGATCGCGCCGCCGCCGAGCCCGAGGAACGCGAAGTGCGGCATGCCGGGGATCAGCCCCATGATCACGATGATCACGCCGGTGATCGTCAGCACCCGCGGGTTCGTGAACAGCTGGCCGGTGATCTGCGTGCCGATGTCCTCGTCGGTCGCGACGCGCGACACGATCACGCCGGCCGCGGTCGAGATCACGAGCGACGGGATCTGCGCGACGAGGCCGTCGCCGATCGTCAGCAGCGTGTAGTTGGTGCCGGCCGCCGCGAAGCTCATGTCGTGCTGGACCATCCCGACGATCAGCCCGCCGATCACGTTGATCGCCATGATGATCAGGCCGGCGATCGCGTCGCCGCGCACGAACTTCGACGCGCCGTCCATCGACCCGTAGAACTCGGCTTCCTGCGACACGGCGAGGCGCCGCTTGCGGGCCTGCTCCTCGTTGATGAGGCCGGCGTTCAGGTCGGCGTCGATCGCCATCTGCTTGCCGGGCATCGCATCGAGCGTGAAGCGCGCGGACACTTCGGCGATCCGCCCCGCGCCCTTCGTGATCACCATGAAGTTGATGATCATCAGGATCACGAACACGACGATGCCGACCGCGAAGTTGCCGCCGACGAGGAAGTGGCCGAACGCCTCGATCACCTGGCCGGCAGCATCCGGACCGGTGTGGCCTTCGAGCAGCACGACGCGTGTCGACGCGACGTTCAGCGACAGGCGCAAGAGCGTCGAGAACAGCAGCACGCTCGGGAACGCCGCGAAGTCGAGCGGCTTCATCGTGTACATGCTGACGAGCAGCACCATCACCGACAGCGCGATGTTGAACGTGAACAGCAGATCCAGCAGCAGCGGCGGCAGCGGCAGGATCATCATCCCCAGGATCATGCAGATGAGGATCGGGCCCGCGAGCCCGCGCAGGTTCGTGCCTGCCAGCAGGTTCGGGCGCTTCGCGAACAGGCCGGTGGTCGGAGTGCTCATGCTGCGTTCCCTTGCTTGCCGAGCGTGTCCTCGGCTTCTTCGCGCTCGTCGTCGGCGGCCACCGACGTGCCCTTGTCGAGTTCGGCCGGCACGTCGAGATCGACCGGCACCGCCGGGAACGCGCCGCCTTCCGAGCGGAAGCGCTTGAGCTGGTAGACCCACGCGAGCACTTCGGCGACGGCCGAGTACAGCGAGCCGGGGATCTCGCGCTCGAGTTCGACGTTGTGATACAGCGCACGCGCGAGCGGCGGCGCTTCGAGCAGCGGCACGTTGTGTTCGGCCGCGAGTTCGCGGATGCGCGCGGCGACGAGGTTCACGCCCTTCGCGACGACCTTCGGCGCGCGCATCTCGCCGTCCGTGTATTGCAGCGCGACGGCGAAGTGCGTCGGGTTCGTGACGACCACGTCGGCCTTCGGCACGGCCGCCATCATCCGGCGGCGCGCGATCGCGCGCTGCTGCTGGCGGATCCGCCCCTTCACGTGCGGATCGCCTTCGTTCTCGCGATGCTCGCGCTTCACTTCTTCCTTCGTCATGCGCAACTTCTTGTTGTACTGCCAGATTTGGTAAGGCACGTCGAGCGCGGCGACCACCAGCATCCCGGCGACCGTCGTGCCGCAGCACACGGCGACCAGGTGCAGCGCGTCGGGGAGCGCGGCGCCGAGCGGCTGCGTCGCGAGGCCGAGCAGTTCGTCCTTGCTGCGCCAGATCGCGACGCCGCCGATCCCGCCGACGACGATCGTCTTCGCGATCGACATCCCGAGCTGGATCGGCCCCTGGATCGAGAAGATGCGGCCGAGGCCCGAGATCGGGTTCAGGCGGTCGAACTTCAGCTCGAAGGTCTTTTGCGAGATCAGCCAGCCGCCCAGCGCCATCGGTGCGAGCAGCGCGGCAACGCCGGTGAGCGCGAGGATCGGCAGCAGCGCGGTAAGGCCCTCGAGGCTCGCGCTGCCGGCCGCCGACAGCATCCGGTTGGTGTCGAATGCGATCGCGCGATCGAACGTGAACGCACCGCGCAGCATCGTCTGCAGATGCGCGCCCGACGGGCCCGCGAGCAGCCATGCACCGTAGAACCCGGCCGCGAGCAGCGCGAACGAAGCCAGCTCGCGCGAACGCGCGACCTGCCCCTCCTCGCGCGCCTTCTCGCGGCGCCTGGGAGTGGCGGCTTCGGTCTTGTCGAGATCGCTCTCGTCTGCCACGGGGCCTCCAGTCGGGTACGGCGGAATGCCGCTTTCCAGTGACACCGATTATTCATGCAGGCGTCAAACGCCGATCGGTCGAGCAAAGCCGGGAAAGGGGGGTATTTCGGAGAATCGGGCGAACCGTTGCGAACGCGGCTGGCGCGGGGGCGGAGCGCGGTGCGGCAACGCGGAAAAACGTACCGGTCGACGCGACGGCGAGGGGTCGGCCGCGGGCAGGATGCCGGCAGCGGGAAGCGGGGGAAGCGCGGAAGACGGAGGAACGACGGAAGGGAAAGGCGGGGCATTCAGGCCCCGGCGCGACGGTCGCGCGCCGGGGCAGGCGTCGGTCAGATCGCGGGGATCGGATCGGCGCCGAAGCGGTTCGGGCCGTCGGTGCCGCGCGAGCACATCCACACGAGCAGCAGGATGCCGCCGACGACCGGAATCAGCGCGATCAGCAGGAACCAGCCCGAGCGGCCCGTATCGTGCAGCCGGCGCACGCTGACCGCGATGCCCGGAATGAGCAGCGCCAGCGAAGCCAGGCAGATGATGCCGAGCAGCAGCAGCGTGACCAGGCCGCCGTCGCGGCCGCCCGCGCCGATGACCTGGGCCGCGATCGAGAGAATGACGCTCAGCAGCGTGAAATACCAGTATTCCGCACGACGCGCACGGCCTTCGAATGTCGCGTATTTATTAAGTGCGGTACGAACGGCTTCGGAAAAACCCATTTTATTACCCTCCTGTTTTATATTGGCACCCCGGAAACAACGCCGGCATTATATGTTTTAATTTCGCCGGATTCCATCTCTTTTCGCTTGCCGGCCGGCGCATTCGCCCGTTCTCGCGGCCCGCCGATACAGCGCAGGAACGGCCGCAGCAGCATAATGCGGCGTTGCGGGTTTGCGTGTCGCGTCATTTTAATAATCTTGAAGACCTGACAGAAACTACAGCCCGCGATAATCCACCCCTTGATTACAACCGAATGAAATCCGGCATGATCGATAATCGGTGCGCGCATGCGGCATTCGATTGAGCGGTCCAACCGGCCTAACCGGCCGCCGCCCTTTGCAGCGCGGCGAGATCGAGCTTCTTCATCGTCATCACCTGCGCCATCACGCGTTCGGCGCGCGCCGCATCACCGGTCATCAGTTCGGTCAGTTGCACCGGCACGACCTGCCACGACACGCCGAAGCGGTCGCGCAACCAGCCGCACTGCTGCGCGCGCTCGTCGCCGCCTTCGGAGAGGCGCGCCCAGTAACGATCGATCTCGTCCTGGTCGCGGCAGTTGACGACGAACGACACGGCCGGCGTGATCTGGAACACGGGGCCGCCGTTCAGCGCGACGAACGCCTGCCCGTCGAGCTCGAACGCGACGGTCATCACCGCGCCCTCCGCGCTGCCCGACGCGTGCGCGCCGGCCTTGCCGTAGCGGGCGACGTGCACGATGCGCGCGTTGTCGAATACCGACACGTAGAAGCCGGCCGCCGCCTCGGCGTCGCGGTCGAACCACAGGAACGGCGTGATGCGCTGGATTCGCGGGCTCATGGCGTTGTCTCCTCGATGTCGTGCCGGCACCGGTGCCGGTCTTACATCGTAGGCGCTGCGCCCGCATGTGGCGGAAATCCGGTTCGTAGCACGTGCACGGCGGCAAAAAAAAGGGGGCGATCGCTCGCCCCCTTTGTTCGTGCCGGCGGCCGCGCCGCGTCGTCAGAACGCGACGAACGGCTGCGCGCCGCCGCTCGCGGTCTTGTCCATCCCGAAGTAGATCGTCTTGCCGTAGAAGTGCGGCATGCCGATGTCGAGCCAGTTGGACGAGCCGAACGGGCCCGCGATGTCGTTGAACGCGAACGTCGACGAGTTCGAGAACAGCGAATCGGCGTTCGAGACCGGCATCGTCACGACGCCCGACGCGCCGTTCTGGCCGCTCAGCGTCGCCGAATAGCTGGTCGCGGACGCCGGGCAGTAGAACTCCGTGTTCCGCGAACAGACCGTCTGCGCCGAATCGTTGAAGAAGTACGCGTTCGAGCCCGTATCGAAGAACGCGGTCACGTTGCGCCCGAGGAACGTCGCGCTGACGTCGCCCGTCGTGGTCGACGTCAGCACCGTCTTCCCGCTCATGCTCGGCAGGCCGAACGTCAGCGTCCCGGTCGCGCTCGACTGCCCGTTGCTCGAGATGGCCGGCATCTGCACGCTCACGCCGTCGTTGTTCGCGAAACGATGAACCGGGTTGGCCACCTGCTGCGCCAGCGGCACGAGCGCCACCGTGCAGCTCGCGTTGTCGCCGTTCGGGCACGCGTAGTAGTTGTTGTTCGTCGACGTCGAGGTCGCGCACGTGGTGCCGCAGTCGTACGGTGCCGGCCCGATGCCGAGGATCCCGTTCGCGCCGAGCGCGCTCGCCGAGTTGGCCGACGCGCCGCCGTTCGTGCACGAACTCGGCACGTTCGTCGTGCCGAGGTCGCCGATGATCTGCACGGGCAGCGAGGTCGCCTGCTCGGTGCCGATCGACAGGTCGACCGTCCGCACCGACCCCCACGTATAGCTCGACACGAACTTGCCGCACTCGGCGACCGGCGCGCCGCCGCTCGTCACCTGCGGCAGGTTGCCCAGCACGCCCGACACGGCGCTGCCGACGAGCCGCAGCCCGTAGGACGCGGTATCGACCAGCACGTTGCTGACGATCTGGCAGTTCGACGTGCCCGGCACGCAGACCTTCACGTTGACGGTCGGGATGTTGATCACGTTCGCGACGCCGGTGCCGACCGTGATGACGGCCGTGTTGCCGCTGTTGCCGTCCGACCCGCTGTTGCCGTTGTTGCCCGAGTTGTTGCCGTTGCTGCTGCCGCCGCCGTCGCCGCCGCCGCAGGCGGTCACGAGCACGGCCGTCGCGGCCGCGAGGCCCAGCACGCCGAGCCAGCGCTTGAATGTACGAGGAATTCTCAAGATCGCTCTCCCGCTGTCACTGGATGTCGGTGCCGGCCAGGCCGGCGGGCAGTGCCGCCGGCAGCCACGCCTGACCCGAGAACGCGCCCATGTGGCCGCCCGTCCGGATCACGAGGCCGCTCGTGTCGACGGCCACGGGCGCGCGCCAGCCGCGCGCCTTGTGGGCCGCCTGGACGCCTGCGGTGTACTGCGGGAAATAGCTGCCGAGCAGCGACGCGAGATCCGGCATCGTCGGCCCGCTCCACGCGAGGCCGAACACGCTGCCGGCGGCCGACGTGTATTCGTGGATGACGGTGCCCGATCCGAGCGTGATCTCGCGGACGGTATAGCCGGCCGTGCTCGTCTGCACGCCGTCCGCCGAACGCATGGCGCGCTGCAGCGCGCGCACGGTCGCGGCCTGGTCGTCCGCGGGCGGCGACATCGGTGCGCCGCCCAGTTCGGCGTGTGCGTGGACGGCCCACAGCACACCCATTGCAGCCGTCGCATGCGCGACGGTCCAGCCCAAGCGTTTCAGCTTCACGTTCCCCCCCAGGGACTGGCTTCGTTGCCGGCGGCGCCGCCGTCGGGCCCGCGCCGCCTGCCAACCTTTGAATCGTACGAATGACGCTACATTGCTGCTGACGCGTAGTATGCCTGCTGAGTGTGGCGAAGTGTCAATTTGACGCAGGATCACGCCGCGCCGCAAGAGTGCGGCGCGTCAGGGGAAACGAGGGGGAACGGGCAATGTGCGTATCGGGCGGCCTCGCGGGACGAGGCGCGCCGATACGTGGCGGCAGCGTCAGAAGCCCAGGCTCGCGAGCAGGTCGTCGACCTGCCCCTGGTCCTGAACCACGTCGGATTTGCCTTCCGGCGCGATCTGCGGGCCGTTCAGTAGCGACTCGGGGCTGCCGGTCGCGCTGATCTGCTCGGCCGCGAGCGCGGCCGCGGTGGCCGCGAACTGTTCGCGCCGCTCGGGCGCGATGTTCTCGACGAGCACGGTGAGGAGCTGCTGCTCGATCAGGTAGACCATGTCCATGATCTTCTTGATCACCTGCCCGGTGAGATCCTGGAAATCCTGCGCGAGCATGATCTCGAGCAGCTGCGCGCTGGTCGCCGACGTCGATTCGGGCAGCGTGCGCAGGAATGTGCGCGTATCGTCCATCAGCGCGCGCACTTCCGCGTGCTCGATCGGCGCCGCATACCACTGCGCCCAGCGCGCGTCGAGCGCCTCGGCCTCGTTCTGGATGCGCTCCTGCATCGGCTTCGCGACCTCGATCGCATTCAGCACGCGCACGGCAGCCTGCTCGGTCATCGTCGCGACGTAGCGCAGCCGGTCGCGCGCATCGGGCACGGCTTCCGCCGCGCGCTCGACATGCTTGTCGAGCCCGAGCTCGCGCATCGAATCGCGCAGCGCGCGCGTGACCTGGCCGATGCGCGCGAGGATGCGGTCGCTCGCGAAATCGGCGCCTTCTGGGTGGCTGTCGGCGCTGAACCCCGCGCCGGCGAGCGCCGCATGGATCGGCTCGTTCACGTCAGCTCCCGGTCTTCGCCATCTTGTCGATGATCTTGTTCAGCTTCTCGTCGAGCGTCGCGGCCGTGAACGGCTTCACGACGTAGCCGCTCGCGCCGGCCTGCGCGGCCGCGATGATGTTCTCCTTCTTCGACTCGGCCGTGACCATCAGCACCGGCAGGTGCGTGAGCGTCGCGTCCGCGCGGATTTCCTTCAGCATCGCGAGGCCGTCGAGGTTCGGCATGTTCCAGTCCGAGATCACGAAGTCGAAGCCGCCGCCGCGCAGCCGCGCGAGGCCGGCCGCGCCGTCCTCGGCCTCGTCGACGTTCGTATAGCCCAGTTCCTTGAGCAGGTTGCGGACGATCCGGCGCATCGTCGGGAAATCGTCCACCACCAGGATTTTCATGCTCTTGTCCATCGTCGTTCCTTTCCAGATTCGTTTCCGTCGAGGCGCGTATCGTGGCACGCGCCCCGTGACATTCCATTCAAACGCGCTGCACGCGGTCGCCCATCGTCGCCAGGCGCGCCATCACGCGGCGGCTCATGTCGGCGAGCGGCGCGATCTCGTCCGCGCCGCCGAGCGCGATCGCCTCGCGCGGCATCCCGAACACGATGCAGCTCGCTTCGTCCTGCGCGAACGTGTGAGCACCCGCGCGCTTCATTTCCAGCAGGCCGGCCGCGCCGTCGCGGCCCATCCCGGTCAGGATCACGCCGATCGCGTTCTTGCCCGCGTGCGTCGCCGCCGAGCGGAACAGCACGTCGACCGACGGGCGGTGCCGGTTCACCGGCGGCTCGTCCGACAGTTGCGCAATATAGTTCGCCCCGCTTCTCGCAAGCAACAGGTGCGCGTGGCCCGGCGCGATATACGCATGGCCCGGCAGCACGCGCTCGCCGTGCTCGGCTTCCTTCACCGCGATCCGGCACAGGCCGTTCAGCCGCTGCGCGAACGACTTCGTGAAGCCCGGCGGCATGTGCTGCGCGATCAGCACGGCCGGCGCATCCGGCGGCAGCGGCGTCAGCACTTCGCGGATCGCCTCGGTGCCGCCCGTCGACGCGCCGATGATGATCAGCTTCTCGGTACTGACGAGCGGGTTGTTGATCATCGGCGCGGCCGCGGGGCCGTCCGCCGTACGCGCGACGGCCTGCGGCTGCGGCGCCTGGCGCACGCGCGCGCGCGATGCCGCGCGGATCTTGTCGGCGAGCTTTTCCGCGTAGTCGAGCATCCCGTCGCGAATCCCGACGCGCGGCTTCGTGACGAAATCCACCGCGCCGAGTTCGAGCGCGCGCAGCGTGATTTCCGAGCCGCGCTCGGTCAGCGACGACACCATCACGACCGGCATCGGCCGCAGGCGCATCAGCTTCTCGAGGAAGTCGAGCCCGTCCATGCGCGGCATTTCGACGTCGAGCGTGAGCACGTCGGGGTTGTGCTGCTTGATGAGCTCGCGCGCGACGAGCGGATCGGGCGCGGTCGCGACCACCGTCATGTCGGGCTGGCTGTTGATGATCTCGGTCATCAGGCTGCGGATCAGCGCCGAATCGTCGACGCACAATACTTTGATCTTCTGCACTGCGGTCATGCCTCCTGCTTTCTGGATTGGTTCGCCGCCCGCACGCTGCCGGCGCCGGCCGGCGCCGTGCCACGCGCGCCGAACAGCTCGATGCGCGGGCGCGCCGGCTGCGGCGGCGCCGGCCGCTTGGCCGCGAACAGCTCGACCTGCGGACGCGGCCGTGCGGCGCGGGCGCGATCGGCCTCGCGCGCGAGCGCCGCTTCGCGCTCGGTGACGCCCGGCACCTGCAGCCGCAGCTTCTTCACCATCGCGCGCCCGCTGTTCGGCATGAACGCGACCTTGCGCGGGTGGACGCCCTGCAGGTCTTCCGCGGTGATGCGGATGCGTTCGAGCGCGAGGTAGCGGCGCACGAAATCCGCGTTGCGATCGCCGATGTTGATCGTCGTCATCCCGGCCAGCACGGCCGCGCCGCCGAACACCTTCGCCTCGATCCGCTCGCGGCGCCCGCCGGCCTTGATCAGCTCGTTGATCAGCACTTCCATCGCATACGCGCCGTAGCGCATCGATTCCGACGCGGCCGCGCCCGGATCGGCGCCGTCGTCGGGCAGCATGAAGTGGTTCATCCCGCCGATCCGCGCGTACGGGTCGTGCAGGCACGCGGCGACGCACGAGCCGAGCACGGTCATCAGCACCATGTCCTCGCCCGTCGTGTAGAACTCGTTCGGCAGCAGCTTCACGCCGGGAAGGGCGAAGTGGCTGTCGAAGTAGCGATTGGTCGCGATCGGCAGTGCGCTCATCCGCGATCTCCATAGGCGGGCGCGGCGGCGCCGGCGGCCCGCGCACGCACGGGCGACGGCATCGGGGCCGCCGCGCTCGCCTGCGCGCCGCGCGGCCGCGCACCCTGCGCGGCGTCGCGGGTCAGTTCGTACACCGTCTGCCCGCGCAGCCGGAACGCCTGCGTCACGTACGTGAAGTTTTCCGAATGGCCGGCGAACAGCAGCCCGCCCGGCTTCACGAGCGGCTCGAAGCGCGACAGCACCTGCCCCTGCGTCGGCTTGTCGAAATAGATCATCACGTTGCGGCAGAAGATCGCGTCGAACGGCTTCGCGATCCCGTAGTCCGCATCGGTCAGGTTCAGCTGCTCGAAGCGGATCATCGCGCGCAGCTCGGGGCGCACCTTCACGCGGCCGGCCTGCGGGCCCGTGCCCTTCAGGAAGAAGCGCTTCAGGCGCTCCGGCGACAGGTGCTTGACCTGGTCGTACGTATAGATGCCGGATTCCGCCTTCGCGAGCACCTGCGTGTCGAGATCGGTCGCGAGGATCGACGCGCCGCGCGCGGCCGAGTCGCCGAGCGCCTCGATCAGCGTGATCGCGATCGAATACGGCTCCTCGCCGGTCGACGCCGCCGAACACCAGACCGACACCGGCGCCGGCCGCCCTTTCACGAAATCCGACAGGATCGGGAAATGGTGCGACTCGCGGAAGAACGCGGTCAGGTTGGTCGTCAGCGCGTTGGTGAACGCTTCCCACTCGAGCGGATCGTCTTCCTGCTCGAGCAGGTCGAGGTAGTCGCGGAACGTGTCGAGGCCGCGCGCACGCAACCGCCGTGCAAGACGGCTGTACGCCATGTCGCGCTTGTGCTCGGACAGCGAGATTCCCGCGCGTTGATGGATCAGCGCGCGGATGCGTGCGAAATCCGCGCCCGTGAACGCGAAGTCGCGCCCCGGCTCGCCCGCGCGGGGCGACGCATCCGGTGCATCGGGTCGAAACGGCGCGCGCGCATGCGGCATGGTTTAGAAGGTCTCCCAGTCGTCGTCGGACGTGCCGGCTGCCGCCAGCGCCGGCTTCTCGCCGTTCAGCGCCGGGCGCACGAGCGCGGGCTTCGCGGCCGGCTTGTCCGCCGGTGCGGCCGACTTCGCGAGGCGCGGGCCATAGCCGCCCGCGGCAGTGCCGCGGGACGCCGGTGCTTCCTTCTGCGGGCGTGCGGCGGTATCGGCCGCATGCTTCGGTTCGTGGCTGGCGCCCGACGCCGCCGCACGCGATGCCGGCGCGGCGCGGCGTGCCGGCTGTGCCGCTGCGTGCGGGGCCGGCAGCGCGGCGACCGGCGCCGCGTCGTGACGCGGCTCCGACGGCAGTGCCGGCACGGCCGCCGGTTCATGCGCGACCGGCCGCGCGACACCGCGCGACGGCGCGAGCACGATCCCGCCCGCGACACGCCAGCCCGACACGATCGCCTTCATCTGGCGCGTCTGCTCTTCGAGCGACGCCGCCGCGGCCGCCGCCTGCTCGACGAGCGCCGCGTTCTGCTGCGTGACCGAATCCATCTGGCCGACCGCGCGGTTGACCTGCTCGATGCCGGTCGACTGCTCGTCGGACGCGGCACTGATCTCGCCCATGATGTCGGTCACGCGGCGCACGGCCTGCACGATCTCGTCCATCGTCGAGCCCGCGCGCGACACGAGCGCCGACCCGCTTTCGACCTTGTCCGCCGAATCGCCGATCAGCTGCTTGATTTCCTTCGCGGCGCTCGCGCTGCGCTGCGCGAGCGAGCGCACCTCGCCCGCGACGACCGCGAAGCCGCGGCCCTGTTCGCCGGCACGCGCGGCTTCGACCGCCGCGTTCAGCGCGAGGATGTTGGTCTGGAACGCGATGCCCTCGATCGTGCCGATGATGTCGACGACCTTGCCCGAGCTCGCCGCGATGTCCTGCATCGTCGACACGACCTGGCCGACCACCTCGCCGCCCTGCGTCGCGATGTCCGACGCGTTCACCGCGAGCTGGCTCGCCTGCCGCGCGTTCTCCGCGTTCTGCCGCACGGTGCCCGTCAGCTGCTCCATGCTCGACGCGGTTTCCTGCAGCGACGCGGCCTGCTGCTCGGTACGCTGCGACAGGTCGATGTTGCCGGTCGCGATCTCGCGTGCGCCGACGTCGATCGACTCGGTGCCGCGATGCACGGCCTGCACCATCGTCGTGACAGCGTCCTGCATCCGCTTGATGCCGCCGAACAGGCGGCCGATCTCGTTCGTGCTGAACACGTTCACCGGCTGCGTGAGGTCGCCGCCGGCGATACGCTCGAAGTGCGCGATCGCGTCCTCGATCGGCTGCACGATCAGTCCGCGCAGCACGAAGCGGATCGCGATCACGACGACGAACGCGATCGCGATGCCGGCCGCGATCAGCGCGACCATCAGCGAGATCTGCGACTGCGTCTCGGCCTGGCGTTCTTCCGCGCGCTTCTGCAGCGCAGCGACCACGGCCGCCGCCGACTGGTCGAACGCGATGAACATCGGGCTGATCTTCGTGTCCGCAATCGCGTGGTACGCGGCCATGTCGCCCGCGCGCGCCGCCGCGAATTCGGGCTCGACGCCTTCCTTCACGATCGTCGTGTAGCGGGCGGTGAGCTCGTCGACGAGCGCCTGCTCGACACCGAGCTTCGGCGTCGACTGGAACGCCTGCCAGTTCTGGTTCGACTTCGTGAACAGTTCCTGCGCGCGGTCGAGCACCTTCGCCGCGTCGGCCGCATTGCCGCCTTCGGTCAGCGTACGGAAGCGATCGAGCGCCACGCGCGAGCGCAGCAGCTGCGCGGCCGTGTCGTCGAGCGCGTGGATCGCCGGCAGGTCGACGTGCGCGATCTCGTCGAGCGAGCGGCTCGCTTGATTCAGCGCGTAGAGGCCGAGCCCGCCGACCGCGGCGGCCAGGCACACGAGGATGAGTCCGACCGCCGTGAGCGTCGTGCGGATCGACCAGTTATGCAACATTGCAGATTCTCCCGAAATTGCTGCGCGCGTGGCGCGCTTACCCGCCGAGCGTCTCGATCAGCGCCATTTCACGGCTCGACATCAGCTTCTCGATGTCCATCAGGATCAGCATCCGGCCGTCGACCGTGCCGAGGCCCGTCAGGTACTCGGTCGTCAGCGTCGCGCCGAATTCCGGCGCCGGCATGATCTGGTCGGTCTGCAGCGTCAGCACGTCCGACACGCCGTCGACCACCATCCCGACCACGCGATGCGCGACGTTCAGGATGATCACGACGGTCTGGTGGTCGTACTCGACGCGGCCGAGATGGAACTTGATCCGCATGTCGACGATCGGCACGATGATCCCGCGCAGGTTGATCACGCCCTTGATGAACTCCGGCGCGTTCGCGATGCGCGTGACGCTGTCGTAGCCGCGAATTTCCTGCACCTTCAGGATGTCGATCCCGTATTCCTCGTCGCCGAGCGTGAACACGAGGAATTCCTGGCCCGTCGCGTCGCCGTGCGCCGCGTCGCGGCGGCTGGTTGCCGCGTTCGCCGCGGCCGTATTGATCATTTGGACTTCAGCAGACACGTTTGCCCCCAATCGGTTGAATGGCGAGAGTCAGAAGACGGCGAGCTCGGCGCCGGCTCGGGCGCCGTGCATCGCACGGGTTTCGCGGTTCAGTGCCGCGACGTCGACGATCAGCGCGACGCTGCCGTCGCCGAGGATGGTCGCCGCCGAGATGCCGTGCACCTTGCGGTAGTTGGTTTCGAGGTTCTTCACGACCACCTGCTGCTGGCCGACCAGCTCGTCGATCAGCATCGCGAAGCGGCGTCCCTCGGTTTCCATGATCGTGACGATCCCCTGCGTCGGATCGGTGCGCGCGTCGTCCACCGAGAACACCTCGTGCAGCGCGACCAGCGGCAGGTATTCGCCGCGCACGCGCACCACGCGCTCACCGTTGCCGACCGTGTAGATGTCGTCGGTCGACGGCTGCAGCGACTCCATCACGAAGTTCAGCGGCAGGATGAAGATCTCGTTGCCGACCTTCACCGACATCCCGTCGAGGATCGCCAGCGTGAGCGGCAGCACGATCCGCGTGGTCGTGCCGCGGCCGGCCAGCGACGTGATCTCGACGTGGCCGCCCATCGACTGGATGTTGCGCTTCACGACGTCCATCCCGACGCCGCGGCCCGACACGTCGGTCACCGTCTCGGCGGTCGAGAAGCCCGGCGCGAAAATCAACTGCCAGACTTCGTCGTCGCTGATGTTGTCGGACACCTGCATGCCCTGCTTCGCGGCCTTCGCGAGGATCCGCTCGCGGTTCAGGCCCGCGCCGTCGTCGCTCACCTCGATCACGATGTTGCCGCCGTGATGCGCGGCCGACAGCACGAGCTGGCCGACCGCATCCTTGCCGGCGGCGACGCGCTTGTCGACGGTTTCGATGCCGTGGTCGAGGCTGTTGCGCACGAGGTGCGTGAGCGGATCGATGATCCGTTCGATCAGGCTCTTGTCGAGCTCGGTCGCCTGACCGAACGTGACGAGCTCGACCTGCTTGCCGAGCTTGCCGGCGAGGTCGCGCACGAGGCGCGGGAAGCGGCTGAACACGTAGTCCATCGGCATCATGCGGATCGACATCACCGCTTCCTGCAGGTCGCGCGCGTTGCGCTCAAGCTGCGCCATCCCGTTGAACAGGCGATCGTGCAGCGCCGGATCGAACGCGCTCGCGGTCTCCGCGAGCATCGCCTGCGTGATCACGAGTTCGCCGACGAGGTTGATCAGCTGGTCGACCTTCTCGACGCCGACGCGGATCGAGCTGCCTTCGGCGCCCGACGCGGCGGCGGCGGCCGGACGCGCACGCTTGTCGTCGTGGTGTGCGGCGGCCGGCGCCGCCGCCGGTTCGGCTTGCGGTTGCTGCGCGGGTTGCGGCGGCTGGGCCGGAGCCGGAGCCGGGGCCGCGGCGGCGGCCGGTTCGGCAGGCGCCGGTGCCGGTGCGGCCTGCGGTGCGGCAGCCTGCGGCGCGAACACCTCGACGCGCGCGGGTTGCGCGGCGGCGGCCGGTTCGGCAGCCGGTGCCGCGATGTCCTGCGCGGCAGCCGGCGCGGCCGGTGCGGCCGGCGCCGTACCGTGCGCGACGCGGATCTGGCTTTCGTCGATCACGAAGCAGCACACGGCGACGATGTCGTCGGACGGCACGTCGGATTCGAGCCACAGCGACAGGTCGGCGCCCGCTTCCTCGCGGCCGACGATCCGGCCGAGGTTGCCGAGTTCTTCGGTGAGCAGCGCCTGGTCCTTCGCGTCGACGGCGACCAGCGTGATCTTCAGGTGCGGGCCGCCGGCGTCGGCGTCGCCCGCCGGATGCGCGGCCGCGACGGCCTGCTCGACCACGTGATCGGGCGCGCGGTCGCCGCCGGTAGCGGGCTCGGCGGCCGGAGCAACGGCAGCGGCAACCGGCGCGGCAGGCGCAGGCGCCGGCGCGGCGGCAGCAGCCGGCGCATCCGCACCGCTCTCGGCCTTCAGCCGTTCGAGCTTCGCGCAGATCGTCGCGGCAGCCGCCGCGTCGGGTTCGGCGCTCGCGCGGTAGTCCACGAGCTGGTCGGACAGCACGTCCTTGGTCTCGAGGAACGCGTCGACCATGTCCTTGGTCAGCGTCAGCTCATGGTTGCGCGCGCGGTCGAGCAGCGATTCGAGGATGTGCGTCGTATCGGTCAGCGCGGAAAAGCCGAACGTCGCCGCACCGCCCTTGATCGAATGCGCGGCGCGGAAGATCGCGGCCAGGTCTTCGGGGTCGGGCGAGTCGACGTCGAGGTTCAGCAGCAGCTGCTCCATCTGCGCGAGCAGCTCGTCCGCTTCGTCGAAAAAGGTCTGGTAGAACTGAGTGATGTCGAGAGTCATGCCCGGTCACCGGTTGAATTCGTCGCGTTCATGTCAGGAGGCAGCCGGCTCGGACAGCGTCGCGACCAGGTCGATCAGCACGGCCGGGTCGATCGGTTTCTCGATCCAGCCGGTCGCGCCCGCGTCGCGTGCGGCGTCCTTGAAGGCATCGCTGCCCTCGGTCGTCAGCACGAGGATCGGCGTGTCCGCATACGCGGTCAGCTTGCGCAGCGCGGCGATCACCTCGAGCCCGCTCTTGCGCGGCATGTTCTGGTCGGTCAGCACCAGGTCGTACGGCGTGGTCGCGGCCATGTCGAAGCCGGCTTCGCCGTCCGGCGCCACCGTCACGTCATAGCCGGCCTGTGCAAGCGTCGCCTGCAGCAGGGCGCGCATGGTCGCGGAGTCGTCGATGGCGAGAATGGTTCGGATCATGTCTGTCTCGGAAGCAGGTCTTGTCGATATCAGGGTTTCGGCACGGCGACGGCGGACGCCGCGAGCGCCGGGCGCACGGCCGGCGCCGCGCCGCCGAGCTGCTGCGCGAGCTGCTTCGAGCCGGCCGCGTCGGCCGACAGCGTCGTGGTCGTCGCGTCGTCGCGCATCAGCGCCTCTTCGGATTTGCGGTTCAGCACGATCACGCTGATCCGGCGGTTTTCCGGATCGAGCGGGTCGGCCTTGTTCAGGTTCTGCGTCGACGCGAGGCCGAGCACGCGCAGCACCTTCGCCTCGTCCATGCCGCCGGAGACCAGCTCGCGGCGCGATGCGTTCGCGCGGTCGGCCGACAGCTCCCAGTTGCTGTAGCCGCCCTCGCCGCCCGCGTACGGCACGGCGTCGGTGTGGCCCTGGACGATGATCCGGTTCGGCACGTCGTTCAGCGTCTTGCCGATCTCGCGCAGGATGTCGCGCATGTACGGTTCGACGCGGTCGCTCGACATCGCGAACATCGGCCGCTTCTGCGAATCGACGATCTCGATGCGCAGCCCCATCAGCGTCGAGTCGATGCGGATCTGCTGCTTGAACTGGCGCAGCGTCGGGTTGGCCTCGATCGCGGCCATCAGCTTGATCTGCAGGTCGTGCAGGCGCGCCTGCTCGAGCCGGTCCTGCGCGCCCTGCGCCTGCGACCGGGAATGCTCGTCGCCCATCTTCGAGAGGCGTTCGGCGAGTTGCGTCGTGCCGTCGGTGCGGCGCAGCGTGCCCGCGTCGACGCTCGACAGGTCGCGGCCGCCGGCGTTGATGATGCTGGAATCCTGCGAACTGCGGTCGCCGCTGCCGAACAGCGCGGCCTTCAGCGGCGTGTTGAAGTATTCGGCGATCCCCTTCAGCTGCACCGGCGTGACCGAGCTCAGCAGCCACATCAGCAGGAAGAACGCCATCATCGCGGTCATGAAGTCCGCGTACGCGAGCTTCCATGCGCCGCCGTGGTGGCCCTTCTTCGCCGGGGCCACCCGCTTGACGACGATCGCGCGATCCTTGCTCTTGCTCATCGTGCGCTCCTTCGCGTCACTTCGCCTTCACGCGGCGCACGTGCTCTTCGAGCTCCGAGAACGACGGGCGCTCGGTCGAGAACAGCACCTTGCGGCCGAACTCGACCGCAATCGCCGGCGCATAGCCGTTCAGCGTCGCGAGGATCGTCACCTTGATGCACTGGAACATCTTGGTCGACTCGGCGACGCGCTGCTCCGCGAGGCTCGCGAGCGGCCCGATCAGCCCGTACGACAGCAGAATCCCGAGGAACGTGCCGACCAGCGCCTGCGCGATCATCGCGCCGAGCACCGCGGGCGGCTTGTCGGCCGACGCCATCGTGTGCACCACGCCCATCACGGCCGCGACGATACCGAACGCCGGCATCGCGTCGCCGACGCGCATCAGGGCGTGCGCGGGGCCTTCGCCTTCCGCGTGGTGCGTCTCGATCTCCTCGTCCATCAGGCTCTCGATCTCGAACGCGTTCATGTTGCCGCCCACCATCAGGCGCAGGTAGTCGGTCAGGAATTCGACGATGTGGTGATCGGCGAGGATCTTCGGGTATTGCGTGAAGATCGGGCTCTTTTCCGGATCGTCGATGTCGGCCTCGAGCGTGAGCGTGCCTTCCTTGCGAGCCTTGGCGAGCAGCACGTAAAGCAGCGCCATCAGCTCCATATAGACGTCCTTCGTGTACTTCGAACCCTTGAAGAGCGTCGGCAGCACGCGCAGCGTGGCCTTGATGGTCTTGCCGCCGTTGCCGAGGATGAACGCGCCCACGCCCGCGCCCACGATCATCAGGATCTCGACGGGCTGGATCAATGCGCCCAGATGCCCGCCTGCCAGCGCATAACCGCCGAAGACGGACAACAGCGTCACGAGTGTTCCCACGATAATCAGCACTGCCTGTCCCTCACGAAAGACCGGCGGGAAGACCGCCGTTAAACAGGTTTACGGCAGTCGGCAGGAAAACTTTCGCGGCCGCCCGGCGGCGGCCCGACGGTGTTTACCAGCAATGCATGGACGATTCGCACGGCCGGCGGCAACGGGCCTGCACCCCGCCCGGCCCGGCGTCAGGCGGCGGCGGCAGCCAGTTCGGCGCGCGCCGCGGCGGCCTTGCGGGTCTTGCCCGCGCGCGACGGCGGCTGGCACAGGCCGCACACGAAACCTTGATGTGGATCATGCGCATGCGCGACGAAATGGCCGCCGCAGCGCGTGCACGGGGTCATCTGCAGCATCCCCGAATCGAAGAAGCGCACGAGCGTCCACGCCCGCGTGAGGCTCAGCGCGGCCTCGTCGCCGGACAGGTTCACGTGCTCCTGATAGAGCCGGTACGCCTTCACGATCGACTGGATCGGCTCGCAGCGGCCGTGGTCCTGCATGAACCGGTAGATGTTGTAGAACAGCGACGAGTGGATGTTCGGCTGCCACGTCATGAACCAGTCGGTCGAGAACGGCAGCATCCCCTTCGGCGGCGACACGCCCTTCAGTTCCTTGTACAGCTTGATCAGACGGTCCCGCGACAGGCTCGTCTCCGCCTCCAGCAGCTGCAGCCGGGCGCCCAGTTCGATCAGTTCGATGGCGAGGGTGATTTCCTTCACCTCGATCACGACGCTTTTGCTTGCCATGGTGATAACCGTCCGCTTGACGTTGTTCGGATGGATGGCCAATACGCTGCCCTCCGGCGCGGTACGCCGGGACACAACGCAAGGCGGGATGGATCAGCGGACGCTTTCGACCTGCTGCCCGGCCATCAGGATGGCCGAGTGGGCGTGCGCGACGACGTCGCTACGGCCCTTGTCGGCGAGCGACGACAGCAGCGCATGATCGTCGAAGCGGAAGCGGCACAGCATCTGGTTCGACGCGGCCAGCTTCACGGTCTGTGCGAGCGTGAGGTTGGCGAGCACGTCGGCGAGTTCCTGGGAAATTCCCATGCGGAACATGCCCATCGCTTTATCTTCCCGCAGCAGGCGTTGCGCGAGGAGGAGGTAGGACAGGTTGACCTCTTTGATCTCACTGAGCATTTCGCTGGTAGCGCTCATGATTCCCCCGTTAAAGAGCTTTGCTTTGGCCATTCGTGTTATGAAAACGTTTGCTCGCTCGGAGCGCTCTTGGCGCTCGGTCGGCTCGTTTATAGTCTTACAGGGCGAATTTTGGCCAAACGGGATTTATGTCGGTATCAGCGAAGTGGCGTATGCCATGCAGGATTTGTCTGTAAACCGTGTAGGAATTTTTCCGACAAAGCGAATTGAAAGGCGTAATCGGGAAAACGGGTGACAGCGCAAATTCGGCTGTGAGGGTGCCGATCGCCGCCGCCTGGTGGCGGAAGGCTTGCCGGCAGGGCTGCCGACAATCGGATCGGTAAAAATTATAGTGCTTTTTCACGATAGCGCAACAATAGTTGCGGCCATCTCGCTTCTCGAATCCGTGCCCTTTTTATCGGGGTTTTCGCGTATTTCATCGTGTAACAAGCCTTAAGTGTTTGAAAAAACACTCGAACCCCGCAGGCCGATATCGATAATGGACTCCAATGGGCGGCGGCGCGAGCCGTGCCGGCCCGCCCCCAGCTTGCCGTCCGGCGCCCCGCGCACCCCGTCCAGGGCCCGGCCACGTACCGCCGAACGCGTACGTCGGCGAGTTCCGCAACGTTGTATGGGATCCATATCGGCGCCATGGCGCCCTCGGATCAAAACCGGAGAACACCCATGCGAATTGCCCAGATCGCGCCGCTTTACGAAGCCGTTCCGCCGAAACTCTACGGCGGCACCGAGCGTGTCGTGTCCTACCTCACCGAGGCGCTCGTCGAACTCGGCCACGACGTGACGCTGTTCGCCAGCGGCGACTCCGTCACGTCGGCCCGTCTCGAGGCGGCATGGCCGCGCGCACTGCGGCTCGACCCGTCGATCCGCGATTCGATGGCGCCCCACATGCGGCTCCTCGAGCAGGTCGCCCGGGTCGCGCACGAATTCGACGTGCTGCACTTCCACCTCGACTACCTGCCGTTCCCGCTGATGTCGCGTCTCGACACGCCGTACGTGACGACGCTGCACGGCCGCCTCGACCTGCCGGAGCTGCAGCCGGTGTTCGACGCGTTCCCGGACGCGCCGGTCGTGTCGATCTCGAACAACCAGCGCAAGCCGCTGCCGCAGGCCGCGTGGGCCGGCACCGTGTATCACGGGCTGCCCGACTCGCTGCTCACGCCGCAGCCGGGCGTGAAGCCCGAATATCTCGCGTTCCTCGGCCGGATCTGTCCCGAAAAGCGCGTCGACACCGCGATCCGGATCGCCGCGCAAAGCGGGCTGCCGCTGAAGATCGCCGCGAAGGTCGACAAGGCCGACGCCGACTATTTCAAGGAAGTGATCGAGCCGCTGCTCGGCGAGGCGCACGTCGAGTTCATCGGCGAGATCAACGAGGCGCAGAAGCCCGCGTTCCTGTCCGGCGCGAAGGCGCTGCTGTTCCCGATCGACTGGCCGGAGCCGTTCGGCCTCGTGATGATCGAGGCGATGGCCTGCGGCACGCCGGTCGTCGCGTTCAACCGCGGTTCGGTGCCGGAAGTGATCGAGGACGGCGTGACCGGCTTCATCGTCGAGGACGTGCAGGGCGCGGTCGGCGCGCTGCACCGGATCGACACGCTGTCGCGAACCGCGATCCGCCAGCGTTTCGACACGCGTTTCAGCTCGAAGGCAATGGCGCAGCGTTATGTCGAAACTTACGAATCGCTTTGCGCGGCGACCAAGCAACCGGTATTGCGCCGGGTCGCGGGTGCCTGACACGGAAATCCACGCCGAAATATTCGGTAAAATCCGCGCCGAAATCGGTGCGTAATACAAAAGAGCCGCATCGCCGATGCGGCTCTTTCTTTTTGGCTTCCGGTCATTCGATCAGGAAACGATCGCGGTTTTTCCCGACGATCCAATTCGGCGGCTTGCCGCGCCCGCTCCAGGTTGCACCCGACTTCGGGTCGCGGTATTTCGGCGGCAGCGGCGCCTTCTTCGGCGGGCGCCCGCGCCGTGCCCGTTCCGCGAAGCCCAGGTCCTGGGCCGTCAGGCCGTATTCCGCAATCATTCGCTGGACGTCGGCAATGACCGCCGCCACTTCCTGGCGGCGCACGTCGTCCGCCTGGGCCTGCAGATCAGCGATCTGCGCCTTGAGTTTCGCGTATTGAGACATTTTTCGACTCCCCTTTTCGATGATGCGGCCCCGGCGAATCCGGCCGGGACACCAACACTCGTTACGTCATCTGTACTGCCGCCCTGCTCTTGGAAATAAATACTGTCATCTTTAACCAATTCGGCTATATCGAGAATGCGGGCTTATTCTAATAAAAGGCATTCGTCAGCCATTCAAATTTAACAATCGTTGACCCTCCCGGACGCGATTCATTTCCTATAATCCAGACCAATTCCGGGCGAAGGATTAAATCCGCGGTGTCGTCCGGCGGTCTTCAACCCACTTGAACGAGGTCCTTACATGAATCTATCTCAGCGTCTCGCTGCAGAGGTATTCGGCACGTTCTGGCTGGTGCTCGGCGGGTGCGGAAGCGCCGTGCTGGCCGCCGCCTTTCCGGGCCTCGGCATCGGCTTTGCCGGCGTCGCACTCGCCTTCGGCCTGACCGTGCTGACGATGGCATTCGCAATCGGCCACATTTCGGGTTGCCACCTGAATCCGGCGGTGAGCGTCGGCCTGACGGTCGCCGGCCGCTTCCCGGCGCGCGATCTCGCGCCGTATATCGTCGCGCAGGTCGTCGGCGCCACGCTCGGTGCGTTCGTGCTGTACCTGATCGCAACCGGCAAGCCGGGCTTCGACGTCGTCGGCAGCGGTTTCGCGACGAACGGCTTCGGCGATCGCTCGCCCGGCCACTACTCGCTGACCGCATCGTTCATCTGCGAAGTCGTGATGACGGGTTTCTTCCTGTTCGTGATCCTCGGCGCGACCGACAAGCGCGGTGTGCCGGCCGGCTTTGCACCGATCGCGATCGGCCTGTGCCTGACGCTGATTCATCTGATCTCGATCCCGGTCACCAACACGTCGGTGAACCCGGCGCGCTCGACCGGCCCGGCGCTGTTCGTCGGCGGCGACGCGATCGGCCAGCTCTGGCTGTTCTGGGTGGCGCCGCTGATCGGCGCGGTACTCGCAGGGATCATTTACCCGCTGGTCGCCGGACGTGACGACGCCGTCGACCTGCTGCCGGCATCAGCTCGCACAAGCGAATAAAACACTACGGGGTCAAGCGAGCAGAGCAGCGAGCCTCACGCTGTCCAAGAACATCGAGGCAAGTGGTTTCGACGGGCGCCATTGGCGCCCGTTTTTCATGCCCGCCCGGGAAACGCGCCCGGAGCCGGGCGCTCAGGAAGCGGCGACGTTGTCCTCGAGCGAGAACAGCGTGCGCAGATGGCGTGCGACACCCGCATCGAAGTTGTTGCCGATCCGCGGGATGTGCGGAAGCCGTGCGACCAGGTCGGGATTCGCGTTGTTCATCATGAACGCATGACCGGCGGTTTCGAGCAGATCGATGTCGTTCATGTTGTCGCCGAACGCGATGCAGTGGCCGGAATCGACGCCGAGCCGCGCGAGCACCGAGCGCAGCGCGCGGCCCTTCGACACGTTCGCGGTCATCACTTCGAGGCAGTCGGGCAGCGAGTACGTGACGTACAGCGCATCGCCGAAGCGCACGCGCATCTGCTCGGCGACCATCGCCAGATCGGCCGGCTCGCCGATGTACAGCACCTTCGCGATACCGGCGCCGTCGTGCGCGGCCATGTCGATCACGTCGTACCGGAAGCCCGAATCCTGGTGGAAGTCGAGCAGGTGCGGTGCGTCGCGGTCGATCAGCCAGCCGTCGTTGGTGAACAGGTTGACGATCACGCGGCCATGCGCGCCGGTGACGTCAGGCTGCACGAGGCCGCGGACCATCGCGGGAGCGATGTCCTGCGCGTGGATCGTCGTGTCGTCCGGCGCATGCACGCGCGCGCCGTTCGACGTGATCAGGTACGGCCGGATGCCGAGCACGTCGCGAATGCCGGCGACGTCCGCATAGTGGCGCCCCGTCGCGATCACGAACTGCAGGCCGTCGCGGTCGAGCCGCCGGACGGTGTCGATCGTGTACGGGTCGAGCTGGTGGTCGCTGTTCAGCAGGGTGCCGTCGAGATCGGTGGCGATGACTTTGTACATGGGACGGGAGAATGGCGCTCAGGGCTCTGCGGAATCGCCATTTTAACGTCGCGCCCGGCGGCGCGCCGAACGGTTCCCGGTCGAGCGCCGCCTTCGGTGCTGCGTCGACGCAGCCTCCACTGCACCTTCCCCCGCGCCTGCCGCCGCACGTTATCCCGCCTCAACCGCCTTCCGCCGCCCGCAGCGCCTGCAGTGCCAGCCGCAACGCGCCGTGTGCGGAATCGTCGAGCGGTGCGCGCAACCGCGCGGCATGGCGCGCCGGCACGGCCGGTGCGAGCGCGTCCGCCAGCCCGCCGCACAGCGCGACTGGCAGCGCCTGCTGCGGATCGAGCGCGTCGATCATCTTGCCGATCTCGTCGCCGGCCTGCGCGATCAGCGCGCCCGCGACCGGGTGCGTGCGGTGCGCGAACACGACCGGCGCGAGACGCGCGTAGATCGTCTGGTTCGCATCGCACGACCACTGGACGAGCGCGTCGCGATCCTGCGCGCCCGTTTCCGCGAGCAGCGCAGCGGCAAACGCATCGCGCGGCACGCGGCCGTCGAGCGCCTGTTGCGCGTACGCGAGCGCGCGCACGCCGAGCCACGCACCGCTCGCCTCGTCGCCGGACGGAAAACCGAACCCGCCGGCGATCCGGCACGCACCGGCCGCATCGAGCGCCGCCGCGATACTGCCGGTGCCGAGCGCGACGATGAGCCCCGGCGCGCCGCCGTGCGCGCCGACGACCGTCGTATAGGCATCGCTCTCGATCGCAAGCGCGCCGAGCGGCGCCTGCGCGCGAAACGCCGCGAGCCACGCCGCGTTGTTCACACCCGCGAGCCCGCAGCCGAGCGCGCACTGCGACCAGTCGAACGCGAAGCCGGCCTGCGTGAACGCATCGGCGCATGCCGCGCCGATCGACGCCCACGCGCGCTCGATACCGAGCCCGAGCCCCGACGGGCCGCCGCGCCCCTGTGCGAGCTCGCGCCCGTGCCGGTCGGCCAGCACCGCGCGCGTGCCCGTGCCGCCGCCGTCGATGCCGATCGCAAAAAGTAATGCCGCCATGCCTTCATCCCGCTGATTCGAACAGGCGCCAAGCTTAACCGGATCGGCGCCGCGCGCCCATCTGCCGTTCGGCCGGCTATTCCGCACAAGGGGCTTCCGCTATGCTGGCACGATCGAATCGATACCGAAAACGAGGGAAACGATGTCGCAGCGGTGCAACTGGGTAAGGACGGAAGCGGATGCTCACTATCACGATACCGAGTGGGGCGTGCCGTCGCACGACGATCGCCACCTGTTCGAAATGCTGATCCTGGAAGGCGCACAGGCCGGGCTGTCGTGGTCGACGATCCTGAACAAGCGCGCGGGCTACCGCGAAGCGTTCGCGGAGTTCGACGTCGATGCCGTCGCGCGTTTCACGCCGAAGCGCATCGAGAAGCTGCTGGAGAATCCCGGCATCGTGCGCAACCGCGCGAAGGTCGAATCGGCGGTCACCAACGCGCGCGCCGTTCAGCGCATCCGCGAGGAACACGGGTCGCTCGCCGCGTTCCTGTGGTCATTCGTCGGCAATACGCCGATCCAGAACGCATGGCAGTCGTATCGCGACGCGCCCGCGTCGACCGAACAGTCCGACGCGCTCAGCAAGGCGCTGAAGGCATACGGCTGCAAATTCGTCGGTTCGACGATCTGCTATGCGCTGATGCAGGCAACCGGCATGGTCAACGATCACGAGGCCGGCTGCCCGTGCCACGCGCAGTGCGCGGCGCTCGGCGGCAAACAGCCGGCACGAAAGCGCAAGGCGGGCTGACGGCGACGAAACCCGTACGCGGGTCGGCCTGCCGCACCGGCACGTCGGCACGCGCCGCCAAGCGATCCGCGCAGGTGAACCCGAACGCGGCACCGATTTCCACGTGAATACGGCGGCGCCCTTACCCGTTGGCCGCCGACGGTACGGCCGCGTGGCCGTGCCGCCGTGCCGTCGTCTGGTCGTGTCGCCGCCTGGCCGTGCCGCCGCCTACCGGCCGATCTGCCACTTTTCCGCCACGACCCGCAATTTTTCCGGCCCACAAAAGCAAAACGGCGGAGCGGCCTCTTTCGAGGCACGCTCCGCCGTTTCGCGGCGAACCGTAAGACGCTCTTAGTGGAGCTTCTTCGGCAGCATCTGGCTACGCAGGCGCTTGTGCAGGCGCTTGACGGCTGCTGCCTTCTTGCGCTTGCGGACTGCGGTCGGCTTTTCGTAGGACTGGCGTTCGCGCAGTTCAGCGATCAGGCCATTTTTTTCGATAGCACGGCGAAAGCGGCGAATCGCCACTTCGAACGGCTCGTTTTCTTTCAGAAGAATCGTCGTCATGTCGTTCCTAAATTGCTTAAACGGTCAAAAACGTAGCGGCCAAGCGCCACGCACCGGCCATCCGAGCGTCCCCACAAACAGGCGAAACGAGCGGAAATACGGCCTCGGAGGCCGGAAAAGAGAGGCGGAAAGCACCGCGAGTACGCTTCACAGCCGCGTGCAGCGCCGCGTTTGACTGCCAGCAGACATGCCGAAAACGGCAGAGGCGTGACAGAAATCTCAATTCAGCCCGCCATCATAGCAGGGAATCACAGACAAAACCATCCTTTTGTGGATCGCGGGCGAACGTTCCACCCAACATTCCACCCAAACGCGCGATTCCCGCGCCACGGCCATCGTGCCGCCCACCATGTCCGGCGTGGCTTCCCGGCGAAACCGGTCCTTCCGTCCCGAATTTCCTCAAACATCCCTCTAAAGTTTTCGCCGGGTGCCGCCGTCAACCAGGAAAGGCGGGCAGCGCCAGACGCGAAAAAGCGCAACGCCGATACCAGAACCTGTCTGTATCTCAGGCATTTTCCAAAACGAGGAAGCAAATGCTGAACATCAACACCAACATCCTTTCGCTGACGACGCAGACGAATCTGTCGGGCTCGCAAAGCGCACTGTCGCAAGCGATCAACCGCCTGTCGTCGGGCAAGCGCATCAACACCGCTGCTGACGATGCAGCAGGCCTGGCGATCTCGACGTCGCAAACGGCGGCAATCAATGCGCTGACGCAAGGTGTTGCAAACGCGAACAACGGCATCTCGATGATCCAGACCGCCAACGGCGCGCTGCAATCGACGGTCGACAACCTGCAGCGTATCCGTACGCTGGCGCAACAAGCGGGCGACGGCTCGCTGGATTCGAGCGCTCGCGCAAACCTGCAAGCTGAAGTGTCGACGCGTCTCGGCGAAATCGACCGTGTCGCATCGCAAACGACGTTCAACAGCCAGACCATCCTGGGCGGCACCGGCAGCGTCACGTTCCAGATCGGCGCAGCAGCGAACCAGGTCGTTACCGTCGACTTCGGCACGGCGAACTGGAACAGCACGGGCATGAGCGTGAACACCCTGAGCGTCGCCACCCAGTCGGGCGCGCAATCGGCGATCACGGCGATCGACGCGGCACTGAAGCAAGTCAACACGTTCCAGGCAACGCTGGGCGCAGCACAGAACACGTTCCAGGCTGCGATCTCGACGACGCAAACCCAGGCAACCAACATGACCGCCGCTCGCTCGCAGATCACCGACGCGGACTTCGCGACGGAAACGGCGAACCTGAGCAAGGCGCAAGTGCTGCAACAAGCTGGTATCTCGGTTCTGGCGCAAGCGAACTCGCTGCCGCAGCAAGTCCTGAAGCTCCTCGGCTAATCGAGCAGCACCCGCGGCGGGCCACGCGCCCGCCCGCCTCCGGGCACGGCGGCGTCGCCATGCGACGCATCGCGACGCCGCCGAAACCGCACGGATCAGAATTCTCCAGGGAGGCACGCCTCCCTCTTTGCATTGAACCGCGGCGCCCCGCCGCATCGCGCACGTTGATTGCGCGGACGACCGGAGCAACGGCATGGCCACCACGACCCCCGTCAGCAGCACGGACATCAGCAGCATCCTGGCGAATGCAGGTCAATCGATCATCAGCGGCGCGACCAATTCGTCGCTCGACGTCAATACGCTCGTCACGACGCTGGTGAACGCGAAGACGGCCGGGCAATTGCAGACCCTGCAGACCCGCCAGACGAACGACAATACGCAACTGTCCGCGATCGGCCAGCTGAAGGGTGCGCTGTCCGCGCTGCAGACCGCGCTCACCGGCCTCTCGGACGGCACCGCGCTCGGCAGCCTGGCCGCGACGGCGAGCGGCACGGGCATCGCGACGACGATCAAGAGCGGCAGCGGCGCGGTGGCCGGTTCGTATTCGGTCAATGTCACGCAGCTCGCGACCGCCAACAAGCTGTCGTCGGCCGGCGTGACGTCGGCGGACACGATATCGGCCGGCTCGCTGAGCATCACGTTCGGCAGCAACCCCGCGTTCAACGTCAACGTGGCGGCCGGCGCATCGCTGTCCGACATCGCGTCGTCGATCAACTCCGCATCCGGCAATGCCGGCGTCACCGCGTCGGTCATCACCGGTTCGGACGGCCAGCATCTCGTGATGCAGTCGAACGCCACCGGCGCGGCCAACACGATCTCGATCTCGGGTACGGGCGTCAATTCGAAACTGACGTCGGGGTACACGACGGTCACGCCGGCCGCCGACGCGAAGCTGACGATCGACGGCACGCCGGTGTCGAGCGCGTCGAACAACGTGTCGGGCGCGCTGACGGGCGTCACGCTGGCGCTGTCGCAGGCCGCTGTCGGCACGACGCAAACCGTCACGCTGTCGCAGGACACGGCCGCGGCGACGACCGCGATCAACAATTTCGCGACCGCTTATACCAACTTCGTGAATACCGCGAAATCGCTGTCGAGCTACGACTCGACGGCGAACACCGCCGGCCCGATGCTCGGCGACGCGATGCTGAACACGATCAGGAACACGCTCGCGACGACGCTCAGCAGCGGCGTCACGACGGGCGGCACGACCTATGCGCTCGGCAGCATCGGCATCAACGTGGACTCGACCGGCGCGATGTCGGTCGACACCGCCGCGCTGACCACCGCGCTCAAGTCGAACAGTTCCGCGGTGTCGGCGATCTTCAACCAGACGAACGGCATCGCCCAGGCGCTCAATGCGAACATCAACTCGTACACGCAGGCGTCCGGCCTGATCGACCAGCGCACCAACGCGATCAACGCCGATCTGAAGAGCGTGCAGAGTCAGGCGACGCAGCTGCAGAGCTACTCGGACCAGTTGACCAAGCAATACAATGCGCAGTTCACCGCGCTGAACACGCTGATGGCGACGATGGCGAACAACACCCGCTACCTGACCCAGCTGTTCGGCGGCCAGAACAGCGCCGGCGCGATGGCCAGCAACAAGTAAGCCTCGGCCGCCCCCCTTCGGAGCAGAACCATGACGAACGACACCCTGTCCCGCGCCTTCGACCTGACCCGTGCCATGCAGTCGGCGGCCGATGCGCGCGACTGGGTGCGCGTCGCGGCCCTCGTCGACGAACGCTCGCCGCTGCTGATGAACCTGTCCGGCGAGCAGACCCCGGACGTGCTGGACCAGGTGCGGCAGATCATGGCGATCGACGCGTCGATCACGGAGCATGCGCAGACGGACCGTGACCGCCTCGCTGCGGAATTTGCGCAGTCCCAGGAGCGGATCAAGGCCGCGAGCCAGTACCAGAAGGCCGGCATGCTGTGACCGGCCGGGCGTCTCGCCCGCCGCGCATTTCGAATTAAAAGACGCCGCCAGTCGAGCGGTCCGTTGTCGCCGTACCGTCGAGCCGCTTCAATGCGGCTTTTTTTTTCGCCTGCAGGCAGGCGCGCGAGCCGGATCGCGCCGGCTACGCCCGCGTCGCCCGCTCGACGGCCGCGTCGATCATCTCGGGCGGCCGGCCCGACGATGCGCGAGCGCGGCTTCCAGCCGTGGCGCGATCCCGCTCGTCACGCGTCCCGGGGCGCCGTCTCACCGGCCGCGTAGCTGGCCCACATGCCGTGCAGCGCGTCCTCGAGGTTGCGTGCGAAGCGCGACGCATCGCACAGCGGCGACGCCAGCGCGCGCTCGCGCAGTGTTGCACGCAGCGTCGCCAGCCCGTCGCGGTCGCGCGCGAACGCGACGGCCTTCGCGAGGTACGCATCCTCGTCTTCCGCGATCCAGTCGCCCATGCCCGCCGCGTGCAGCAGGCTTTCGCAAATGTGCGTGACGAACCGGCCGCCCTTCATCCCGAGCACCGGCACGCCCATCCACAGCGCTTCGGCGGTGGTCGTGCCGCCCGGGTACGGGAACGGGCTCAGCGCGATGTCGATGCGGTTGTATGCGGCGAAGTATTCCGCACGCGGCGAGCCGCCCTCGAGGATCAGCCGGTCCGCTCCGATGCCATGCCGCGCAAAGCGGTCGAGCGTCGCCTGGTTCACGTCGCCGGCGCCGAGCTCATGGGCCTTCAGCAGCAGGCGTGCGTCCGGCAGTGCGTGCAGGATGCGTGACCACAGCGCGACGACCTCGTCGCTGATCTTGATCAGCTTGCCGAAGCAGCCGAACGTGACGCCGCCATGAGCCACCATCGGCAGCGGGCCGACCGCGACATCGTACGGCGGCGGCGTGAAGCACAGGTAGCTGTCCGGCAGTCGCCACGGCCGTTCGGTGAAGTGATGCGCCTCGTCGGCCGGTAGCGTATACGCATCGCCGATGAAATAGTCGATCGCGCGGCAACCGGTCGTCGCGAAGAAACCGAGCCAGCTCGCCTGCACCGGCGCGGGCTTGTGCCCGAAGATCGGCAGGCCGCTCCAGTTGGTATGGCCCGCCATATCGATCAGGATGTCGATGCCGTCGTCGCGAATCAGTTGCGCGGCCTCCTCGCGGCCCAGGCTGACCACCTTCTTCCAGCTCGCGAAGTTCGGCCTGAGCCGCGCGGTCACGTCGTCCTCGCCGACGAACGTCACATAGGCATGCGGCTCGATGCGCGACCGGTCGATCCGCGCGAGCACGCTTTCCAGGAAGATGCCGACCGGGTGCTGGCGCAGGTCGCCCGACACGAAGCCGACGCGCAGCGGCCGCCCCTGCGCCTGCGCGACGCGCTGCGCGCGGTCGTGCTCGAACGGATGCGCGTCGCGCTCGAGATGCTCGCCGTAGCGGCGCGCTTCCGCGACCCACTCCTGCGGCTCGAACGCGGGCGAGCTCGACATGTTGAACAGCATCCGCGAGTACGCGCGATGAAGGTCGTGCCGGATCGCCGAGCGGAACGCATCCAGCGCGCCGGCGAGATCCCCTTTCGCCCACAGGATGTCGCCGAGCGTCATCTGGACCTTCAGCGGATCGATGCCGAGCTCCCGCGCGATCTCGGTGTGCTTCATCGCCTCGTCGAGCTTCTCGAGCCGAAACAGCGCGGCGGCGAGGTTGTGATGCGCGTCGGCATCGTCCGGGTTCAGGTCGATCGCATGCCGGTGGCTCAACTCCGCGGCGGCCAGCAAGTTGAGGTTGTGATACGCGAAGCCGAGGAAGTTGTATGCGTCGGCCAGTTCGGGATCAAGCTCGATCGCACGCCGGCACACCTGCACCGCCTGCCCGTATTCGCCCTGCTGGTTGCGCAAATCGCCGAGCCACGCCCATGCCTGTGCATGCGCGGGGGCGATCGCGACCGCCTGCTCGAGCAGTTCGAGCGCCTTGTCGAAATCGCCGATGCGCTGCAGCAACCTTGCCAGCACGCAGTGCGCGTCTGCGTCGCCCGGATCGAGCCCCTCGCTCGCATGGTCGATCGCGCCGTGCAGATCGCCGGCCGCGCGCAGCGTCGCGCTCAGCCCCCGGTGCGCGACACGGAAGCCCGGTTGCAGCGCGATGGCGCGACGATAGGCATCCGCGGCATCGTCGAATTTCTCCTGCGCATGCAGCGCGTTGCCGAGATTGCAGTACGCATCCGCGTACTGCGGCTGGTGCGCGACGGCCTTGGCGTAGCTCGCGGCCGCCGCTTCGTGCTCGCCCAGGTCCTGCAGCGCGTTGCCGAGATTGTTGTACGCCTCCGCGTAACCGGGGCGCAGCTCGATCGCGCGCGCGCAGCTCTGCATCGCGGCGGCCGGCTCGCGTGCGTCGCGCAACGCGTTGCCGAGGTTGTTGTGCGCCTCCGGGTAGTCCGGTCGCAGCCCCACTGCGCGCCGGTAGTGCGCGATCGCGTCGTCGAGCCGGCCGCTTTCGCGCAGCATGTTGCCCAGGTTGTTGAAGTACGACGCGTCCGGCCGCTCGACGAGCGAACGCTCCATCAGTGCGAGCCCGGCGTCGTACTGCTTCAGCTGGCATGCCAGCAGCCCGAGGAAATGCAGTGCATCCGGCTGGCCCGGCTGCGCGGTGAGGATCGCGTCGTACAGCGTCTTCGCTTCCGCGAGACGCCCCGCCTGATGATGCGCCAGCGCGGACTGCAGCGTGTCGTGGATATCGTTCATGCTTCGTGTTCCGAGTTCGTATAGCGTTGCCACATGGCGAGGAAAGCCGCTTCGAGATGCGCCGCGAACCGGCGCGCGTCGCACAGCGGCGACGCGAGCAGCTGCGCGCGCAGGCTGGCGCGCAGCGCCGCGAGCCGCTCGCGATCGCGCACCGCCGCGATCGCCTTCGCGACATAGGTGTCCTCGCCGTCGGCGACCCATTCGCCCATGCCCGCCGCGTGCAGCACGCTTTCGCAGATGTGCGTGACGAACCTGCTGCCCTTCATCCCGAGCACCGGCACACCCATCCACAGCGCTTCGGCCGTGGTCGTGCCGCCCGGGTACGGGAACGGGCTCAACGCGACGTCGATGCGGTGGTACGCGGCGAAGTATTCCGTGCGTGGCGAACCGCCCTCGAGGATCAGCCGGTCCGCGCCGACGTCATGCCGCGCGAAGCGCGCGGCGGTCGCGTCGCGCACGCCCTCGCGACCGAGCTCGTGCGCCTTGAGCAGCAGCCGCGCGTTCGGCAGCGCGTGCAGGATGCGCGACCACGCGCGCACGACGTCGTCGCCGATCTTCACGAGCTGGCCGAAGCAACCGAACGTCGGATGGCCGCTCGCCGCCATCGGCAGCGGGCCGACCTCGACGTCGCAGGCCGGCGGCGTGAAGCACAGGAAGCTGTCGGGCAGCCGCCACGGCTTCTCGACGAAGTGATGCGCTTCGGCGTCCGGCAGCGTGTAGCGATCGCCGATGAAGTAGTCGATCGCGTCGCAGCCGGTCGACGCGAAGAAGCCGAGCCAGCTCGCCTGCACCGGCGCGGGTTTCCAGCCGAACACGGGGAGCCCGCTCGACTGCGTATGGCCCGCGAGGTCGACGAGGACGTCGATTTCGTCGTCGTGAATCATCCGCGCGGCCGCCTCCGGACCCAGTGCGGCGATCGAGCGCCAGCCGTTCGCGTGCGGCTTCAGTTTCGCGGTGATCGCGTCCTCCTCGTCCGTGGTCACGTACACGCGCAGGTCGATGCGCGTGCGCTCGAGGTGCGCGAGCACGCTTTCCAGGAAGATGCCGACCGGATGCAGGCGCAGGTCGCCGGACACGAAGCCGACGCGCAGCGGCCGCCCTTGCGCGCGCGCGGCCCGCTCGCGCGGATCGTGCGCATGGCGCGTCGAACGCGCGGCCAGGTGCCGGCCGTAGCGCCGCGCGTCGGCCAGGTAGTCGGCGGGGTTCACGCAAGCGGACGCCGCCGCGCTGAACAGCAGCCGGTTCAGCACGGTCGCCGCGACGTCGTCTGCGTCGTCGCGCACCAGCGCAAGCGCATCGCGATACGCGTGGACCGCGGCATCGACGTTGCCCTGCGCGCGCAGGATGTCGCCGAGATTGACGTGCATCAATACGGCCGGCGGGCCGGCCTGCAACGCCTGCCGGCAATACACGAGCGCCTCGTCGAGCCGCTGCAGCTTCAGCAGCACGACGGACAGGTTGTGGCACGCGCCAGCGTCCGCCGGATTGAGCGTGACGGCCGTGCGATGGCTCGCATGCGCATCCTCGAGCCGGTTCAGTCCGTGATACGCGTTGCCCGCGTGGTTATGTGCGTCGCCGAGGTTCGGCGCGAGCCGGATCGCGTCCTGCGCATGCGTGAGCGCTTCCGCGCAGCGCAGTTGCTTGTGACGCACGGCGCTCAGGTTCGCGTGGGCCATCGCCATCGACGGGTTCAGCTCGATCGCGCGGCCGTAGTGCGACGCGGCGCGATCAAGGTCGCCCAGATCCTGCAGCGCGTTGCCGAGATTGTTGTACGCCTCCGCGTAACCGGGGCGCAGCTCGATCGCGCGCGCGCAGCTCTCCATGGCAGCCGTCGGCTCGCGCGCGTCGCGCAACGCATTGCCGAGGTTGTTGTGCGCCTCCGGATAGTCCGGCCGCAGCGCCACCGCGCGCCGATAGTGCGCGATCGCGTCGTCGAGCCGGCCGCTTTCGCGCAGCATGTTGCCCAGGTTATTGAAGTACGACGCGTCCGGCCGCTCGACGAGCGAATGCTCCATCAGCGCGATGCCCGCGTCGTACTGCTTCAGCTGGCACGCCAGCAGCCCGAGGAAATGCAGCGCATCCGGCTGGCCCGGCTGCGCGGTGAGGATCGCGTCGTACAGCGTCTTCGCTTCCGCGAGACGCCCCGCCTGATGATGCGCCAGCGCCGCCTGCAATGCCTGTCCTGTTCCGTCCATCTCGTCTGCTCTGCTCAATAGGGATGCGGTTCGCGTCCGAAGTCGATCAGCCTGCCGCCGTGCCCGATCGTCACGGCCGACGACGGTATCGCGCACGCGCCACCGGCCGGAATGACGATCACGTCGGCCGGCGCGGTGTTCAGCGCGAGGGGCGCCATGTTCCGCTTGCCGCCTACGTGGAAATGCCCACGCACATCAACAAGTCGTGAGCGGCCTCACACGGATGCGACCGGCGCGGCTTCGACGTGCTGCGCCCACATGCCGTGCAGTGCGTCCTCGAAGTGGCGCGCGAAGCGGGGCGCGTCGCACAGCGGCGACGCGAGCACCTGCGCGCGCAGCGTCGTGCGCAGCGCCGCCAGCTCGGCGGGCTGGCCGACCTGCGCGACGGCCTTCGCGACATACGCGTCGTCGTCGTCCGCGATCCACTCGGGCAGCCGCGCCGAATGCAGCAGGCTCTCGGCGATGTGCGACAGGAAGCGCTCGCCGCGCCGGCACAGAACGGGCACGCCCATCCACAGCGCTTCGGCGGTCGTCGTGCCGCCCGGATACGGGAACGGGCTCAGCATCAGGTCGACGCGCCGGTACGCGGCCAGGTATTCGGCGCGCGGCGAGCGGCCTTCGAGGATCAAGCGCTGCGCGTCGATGCCGTGCGCCGCGAAGCGCGCGGCAAGCGCCTGCTGCTCGCGCGGATCGTCGAGATGCTCCGCCTTCACGAACAGCTTCGCGCCCGCGACCGATTGCAGCACGCGCGACCAGACCGCGACGACGTGATCGGTGATCTTCGCGAGCTTGCCGAAATAGCCGAAGGTCGGATGGCCGTTCGCGAGCATCGGCAGCGCGCCGACGTCGACAGGCTCGACCGGCGGCGTGAAGCACAGATAGCTGTCCGGCAGATGCCACGGCCGCTCGGTGAAATGCGCGGCCTCGGCGGGCGGCAGCACGTGACGGTCGCCGATCACGTAGTCGATCGCGCGCACGCCGGTGCTCGCGAAATAACCGGGCCAGCTCGCCTGCAGCGGCGCCGGCTTCCACGCGAACAGCGGCAGGCGGTTGTAGACCGTGTGGCCCGCCGCGTCGAGCAGCACATCGATGCGGTCCGCGCGGACACGCGCAGCCGCCGCTTCGTCGCTCAGGCCGGCAATGCAGGTCCACGTCGCGAAGGCCGGCTTGAGGCGGGCGGTCACGTCGTCCTCGACGTCGCGCGTCGGGTACGCATGCATCTCGATCCGATTCGCGTCGAGATGCTTCAGCATGCTCTCGATGAAATAGCCGACCGGATGCGCCTTCAGGTCGCCCGACACGATGCCGACCTTGAGCGGCCGCCCGGCGCGGGCGGTCAGGTCGACGAGCCAGTCCGTCCACGGCGTCGCGCACCGCGTGACGACTTCGTCGTAGCGCGCGGCCTCGGCGAGATAGGCGTCGTGGTCGAACGCCTCGCTGCAGTGGCTCGCGAACAGCAGGTTGCTGCGCGGCTCCGGCAGTTCGGGGCGCAGCGCAACCGCGTGCCGGTAAGCCTCGAGCGCGGCCGGAATCTCGTTCAGATCGAACAGCGCATTCGCAAGGTTGTTGTAGGCCTGGCCGTTGTCCGGCTTCAGCGCGATGGCCTGGCAGAACGCATCGACGGCCGCGCGGGCGTCGCCGGCGAGCCGCAGCGCGTTGCCGAGGTTGTTGTACGCATCGACGTAGTCGGGTCGCAGCTCGATTGCGAGACGGAAGCACTCGGCGGCGGCGGCGTGACGGTTGTCCGCCTGCATCACGTTGCCGAGGTTGTAGTAGTACATCGCGTCCGGCCGGATCTCGATCGCCGCCATGATCAGGTCGGATGCCTGCTGATAGCGCCCGTACTGATGGCCGATCAGGCCGAGGAGGTGAAGCGCGTCCGCGTGCCGGGGATCGGTGTCGAGGATCTGCCGGTACAGCGTCTCGGCCTCTTCCAGCCGGTCGGCCTGATGGTGCGCCAGCGCTTGTTCGATCGTGGCGGCGGCGGGGGAGGTGGGCATCATGAGCTAGGTCGTCCTGGTAGCCAATACGGGATTCGAATCGCGGCCGGCGTCGCTGCGTCGGCACACGCCTTCGCCCGCGGACGCACGCACCGACGGTCTCCGACGTGTCCGAATTCTCCTCGCGCACGCCGCGTTCCAATTTGGCGAGCAGGTGCTGGAATTGGTCGCTATTCGCGCGACTGCAAGCCGCACCCGCGGGCGCCCCGAATTCGCGCCGGACACCCGCGCATCCATCGAAATGCGGGGTGAAACCACCCGCTAATCCGACATTCGATCCGGGCGGCGCTCGCTAGACTTGATCGTAGAAAGATGTCCGACCTGCGACGCTCGGACGGTTGCGCATTCCGATGCCACCGCGCCGACACGCGCTCGTCCGGCCACACCCTTTGCGCCTGGAGCCCTGTGTATGCACGAATCAGCGATCATCACCAACGCAGATGGCGATCAGCTCGCGGCGCGCCGCGAACTGTTCGACCTGATGCAGACCTACCCCGCGACGCGCGAGGAACTGGAACGGTCGCTCGGCCTGTTCGTGCGCGGCTCGCTCCTCGCACGCATTCTCGCGACCTTCGAGATCTATCAAAAAATCGTGCCGCTGCCGGGCGCGATCCTCGATCTCGGCACGTGGCGCGGGCAGACCGCCGTGCTGTGCGAGAACTTCCGCGCGATTCTCGAGCCGCTGAACTTCCAGCGCCGCATCCACGCATTCGATACGTTCACGGGTTACACGGGCTTCGCCGAGCACGACACGCGCGACCGCAAGCTGTTCTCCGACGGCACGTACTCGCTGTCCGGCGAGTACGCCGACCTGCTGCGCAAGCTGCTGAACCTGCACGAGCGCAGCAACGCGATGGGACACGTGCATGACAAGCACCACGTGTGGGAAGGCGACTGCCGCGATACGCTGGCGGCGTTCGACGAAGCGCATCCCGGCGAGATGGTCGCGCTCGCGTGGTTCGACCTGAACGTGATCGAGCCGACCCGGCACGCGTTCGATGCGGTGATGGAGCGGCTGGTGCCCGGCGGCGTCGTCGCGTTCTGGCAGCTCACCCGCGGCGGCCAGCTGCCCGCGGAAGGCATCCATTACCTGCGCGACCTGCTCGGCAACCGTCCGCACCAGATCCACAAGGCGGCGGCATATCCGTCGCTCTGCTACCTGTCGTTCCCCGAAGGTGGGGGCACCCGCAAATGAAGATCGCCATCCTCGGCAACGGCATTCTCGGCCTGATGACGGCCCGCGCATGGCAGCAGGCCGAGCCGGGCGTCGAGCTCGTGATCGTCGGCCACGCGCATCGGCCCGGCTCGGCCACGCGCGCTGCGGCGGCGATGCTCAATTCGTTCACCGAACTGGAAGGCGATTCGCTCGGCACGCCGATCGACCGCTTCAAGTTCGAGCTGAGCCGCGGCGCGACGGCGGCCTGGCCCGCCGTATTCGCTGAAATCTGCACGCCGGAGCGCGCGGTCGCTCACGGCTTCGGCACCTTCGTGCTGAACAACGCGGCGACCGACGCGCTCGACGACGAGAACTTCGCGGCCATGCAGCGGTTCTGCCACGAATTCGAGGAACCCTGCGAGGCGGTCGATCCGTCAGGCATCCCGAACTATCATCCGGATCCGCGCTATCGCGCGCTGAAGGCGGTCTTCCTGAAGCGCGAAGGCTGGGCCAATCCGAAACAGTTTCTCGACGCGCTGACCGAGTCGGTCGCGCAAGCCGGCAACGTGCGCTTCATCGACGCCGAGGTCGAGCGGCTCGACACCGCGGCCGGACGCGTCACCGGTGCGCGCCTGTCCGATGGCAGCGTGCTCGCCGCGGACCGCTTCATCCTCTGCAACGGCGCCAACGTGACGCGCGTGCTCCAGGCGAGCCTGCCCGAGCTGCCGGTGCAGCGGATGTTCTACGGCATCGGCATGTCGATCGAACTGCAGAGCGCGGAGAACGTGCACACGCACTGCGTGCGCACGACCAACCGCGGCCTCGCGTGCGGTGTGTATTCGGCGCCGTACGGGCCTGACCGGACCCTCGTCGGCGCCAGCAACTACATCAGCCCGGTGCCGCACGAGCACGGCCACGCCGGCAGCGCGTACACGCTGCTCAAGTCCGCGATGGACCAGATCAACACCCGCTTCTCGCGCGCGAACCTGGTCAACGTCAACGTCGGCTGGCGGCCGACGACGTCCGACCTGTATCCGCTGTTCGGCGAGACCAGCGTGCGCGACCTGTGGATTCTCGGCGGCACCAAGCGCGACGGCTTCCACCTGTCGCCGGTGCTGTGCCGCGATCTCGTCGCGGCGATGCGCGGCGAGCCGATCGATCCACGCTACGCGGAACTCGCGCCCGAACGCCCGCTGATCCGCAACATGACGCGCGCGGCCGCGATCGCGAAGACGGTACGCCATCAGATCAATGCCGCGTACCAGCACGACTTCGTGCCGGCGCGCAACCGCATGGTCGAACAGCTCCAGAACGCGATCCGCGCGGACCTGGAGGCGCTGCACGACAAGCTGGGCGCGACGGACTGGGGCATTCCGCCCGAGCTCGTCGACATGTACCGGTACGGCCACATTCCGGCATGAGCGGTGCGACCATGAACCGCGACGCGAAGCGGGTGGCGATCGTCCAGTCCAACTACATTCCGTGGAAGGGCTACTTCGACCTGATCGCCGCCAGCGACGAGTTCATCCTCTACGACGACGCGCAGTACACGCGCCGCGACTGGCGCAACCGCAACCAGATCAAGACGCCGCAGGGCGTGCAATGGCTGAGCGTGCCGGTGAAGGTGAAGGGCAAGTATCACCAGTCGATCCGCGAAACCGAGATCGACGGCGCCGACTGGGCGGCGCTGCACTGGAAGGCCCTGCAGCAGAACTACGCGCGCGCGCCGCACTTCGCGCGCTATGCGGACGAGCTCGAAGCGCTCTACACCGGTCGCCCCTACGGGATGCTGAGCGAGCTGAATTTCGCGATGCTGACGTGGGTCCTCCGGCAACTGGAGATCGGCACGCGCGTGTCGTCGACGTCGGACTATGCGCTGCACGGCGACCGCACCGAGAAGCTGCTGAACCTGTGCGTGCAGGCGGGCGCGACCGAGTACCTGTCCGGCCCGGCCGCGCGTAGCTACCTCGACGAGAACCTGTTCGCCGATGCCGGCATCGCGGTGCGCTGGTTCGACTATCCGACCTATCCCGAGTATCCGCAGCAGTGGGGCGACTTCGTCCACGGCGTGACGGTGCTCGATGTGCTGTTCAACTGCGGTCCCGAAGCGCGCCGGTACGCGCTGACCTCGAAAGACTGAGGCGATGTCCATGAACGAATCCCGGCACGCGAGCCTGCTGGAAGAAGTGGCCGCGTACTACAGCGCGCGGCTGGCGGAGCACGGCGCGACCGCGCGCGGCGTCGACTGGAACGGCGAAACCAGCCAGTTCCTGCGCTTCGAACAACTGACGAAGATTCTGCCCGCGTCCGGCGGCCACTCGGTGAACGACATCGGCTGCGGCTACGGCGCGCTGGTCGATTTCCTGACGGCGCGTGCGCTGCCGGACGGCTTCGCGTATGCGGGCTACGACATCTCGTCCGATATGGTCGACGCCGCGCGGCAGCGCTATCGCGAAGACGCGAACGTCGCGTTTCATGTCGGCGCGGTGCCACATACCGCGTCGGACTACGGGATCGCATCCGGCATCTTCAACGTCAGGCGCGGTCACGGCGACGACGCGTGGCTCGACTACATCCACGCGACGCTCGACACGCTGCACGCGACGAGCCGACTCGGCTTCGCGTTCAACTGCCTGACGTCGTATTCCGATCCGCCGTTCATGCGCCCGGACCTCCTGTACTACGCGGACCCGTGCGCGCTGTTCGATCGCTGCAAGCGCCGCTATTCGCGCCACGTCGCGCTGCTGCACGACTACGGCCTGTACGAATTCACGATTCTCGTCCGCAAGGACATCTGAGCGGTGCCGCGCGCAAGCCGCGCGGCCGAACGTCCCACCCTCACCGCGGAGCCTGACCATGTTCGGCCCACCCAACCTCGACTGCATTCCGTTCGGCCGCCCGTTCGTGGTCGGCAAGGAGCTCTACTACATCGCGAAAGCGGTCGAGCAGGGCGGCCTCGCCGGCGACCAGGCGTTCACGAAGCTCTGCCACCGCTGGCTGGAAGCGCGCATCGGCTGCCAGCGCGCGCTGCTCACGCACTCGTGCACGGCCGCGCTCGAGATGGCCGCGATCCTCGCCGACGTGCAGCCCGGCGACGAAGTGATCATGCCGTCCTACACGTTCGTGTCGACCGCCAACGCGTTCGTGCTGCGCGGCGCGACGCCGGTGTTCGTCGACATCCGCCGCGACACGCTGAACCTCGACGAGACGCAGATCGCCGCCGCGATCACCCGGCGCACGCGCGCGATCGTGCCGGTGCACTACGCGGGCGTCGCATGCGACATGGACGTGATCGGGCAGCTCGCGGCGGACCACGACCTGTGGGTGATCGAGGACGCCGCTCAGGCACTGCAGTCGACGTGGAACGGCAAGCCGCTCGGCAGCCTCGGCCACCTCGCGTGCCTCAGCTTCCACGAGACCAAGAACGTGATCTCGGGCGAAGGCGGGGCGCTGCTGGTCAACGACCCGCGCCTCGTCGAGCGCGCGGAGATCATCCGCGAGAAGGGCACCAACCGCAGTCAGTTCTTCCGCGGGCAGGTGGACAAGTACACCTGGGTCGACGTCGGCTCGTCGTTCCTGCCGGGCGAGCTGATCGCGGCGTTCCTGTACGCGCAGTTCGAGCACGCGGACGTGATCACCGCGCAGCGGCGCGCGACCGTGCAGCGCTACCAGGACGCACTGCAGCCGCTGCACGCGGACGGGCTGATCGAGCTACCCGCGATTTCGCTCGCCGAGCGCGGCAACGGCCACATGTTCTATTTCCTCGCACGCGACCTCGCCGAACGCACCGATCTGCTGCAGCAGATCCGCGCGGTGGGCGTGAACGCGGTGTTCCACTACGTGCCGCTGCACAGTTCGCCGGCCGGGCAGCGCTACGGGCGCTGCGGGTCCGGCATGGCGGTGACGGACCTCGTCGCCGACCGGCTCGTCCGGCTGCCGCTGTACCACGACATGACCGAAGCCGAACAGGATCGCATCCTCGACGTGGTCTTCGATTTCTACCGCACCCGATAACGATGACGACTTCCCTACCTGGCTTGGCGCACGGCGGTTCGCGCATCTTTACGCGACTCGGCCACCCGTACTACATACACGCGCCGAATTTCCGGCAAACCTCCGGCGGGATCCGCGCGATGCACTACCTGTGCCACGTGCTGAACCTGCTCGGCCACGAAGCGTACGTCTGCACGCCGGTCGTGCATCCTGACCTGCGCACGCCGCCGCTGACCAACGACATCGTGCAGGCGCACGCCCGCGCGAATCGCAGCCCGATCGTCGTCTACCCGGATGTCGTCACCGGCAATCCGTTCAACGCGCGCTGCGTCGTGCGCTACCTGCTGGCCGAGCCCGGTCGCATCAACGGCGAACCGATCACGCTGCAGCCGAACGACCTCATCTTCACGTTCGGGCCGTCGCTGGTGCCCGAAGAATGGAAGGCGGACCTGCTGCGCATACCGCTGGTCGACACGCGCATCTTCAACAGCGACGGTGTCGACGACGCCCGCCGTAACGGCACGGCCGTCTTCATCAATCGCCACCTGCGGCGTGGCGGCACGCTGCATCCGGTCACCGCCGAGTCGATCGAAATCTCGACCCGTGTGCCGGAACGTTCGGCGCACGAACTCGCGGCGCTGTTCCGACAGGTCGAGTGCGTGTACATGTACGAATGGTCCACCGCCGTGTTCGAAGCGCTGCTGTGCGGCTGCCCGGTCGTGTGCATCATGAATGACGCGTCGCTGTCGGAGCCGACCCGGTGGGTGATGGACGGCAAGGGCATCGCGTGGGGGCTCGACGAACACGAGATCGCCCACGCGAAGGCCACCGTTCACGAAGCGCGCAGCGTCTACCTGAAGGAAGAGGAGGCGTTCTGGCAGCAGTTGCAGAACTTCGTCGAGCGGACCCAGGCACACGCGGACAAGCTGGATGCGCAGGCCGTCGCGACGGGCGCCGCCGCCCAGGGGCAGCCCGCGTCCGCGCCGCGCTCGTGCATCGCGGTCGTCACCGCCGAACCGGCCGACCACGCGCGCACCAGCCTGCGCTTCACGCAGCCGTTCGCGCGGCTGGACCGCGAATGGGCACTGACTTTCCCTGTCACGCAAGCCGGCATCGATCCCGACGCGCTGCAGCGCGCTGACCTGATCGTGCTGCAGGGCGACACGCCGGGCCTGCTGTCCCCCGCCACGCTGGAACACCTGTTCTCGCTCGGCAAGCCGGTCGTCCTCGAGATCGACGCACCGCTCGACACGCTGCTCGCCGGCATCCCCGGCGCGACCGACAACGCGCGCCGCAAGGCGGGTATCCGCAGCGCCGTGCAGCGCGCGCATGCGCTCGTCGTGCCGTCGGAAGCGCTGGTGCGGCAGTACCGTCATGTCAACGCATCGGTCCACGTGCTGCCGACCGGCGTCGATCTCGAGCGTCTGCACCGCGCGGTGCCCGGCGTGCGCGACCACGTGAACCTCGCGGTTTCCGGCGCCGGTCTCGATGGCGTGCGTCTCGAGCAGGTTCGCCAGGCACTGGCCGAGCTCCGCCGCCGGTTTCCGGGGAAGCTCCGGGTGTCGTTCATCGGCGCGGCGCTGCCGGCCGGCTGGGACCGCGAACCGGACGTCACGCTGATCGCGGAGCCTGCCCCTTACGACAGCTACGCCGACGCGCTGAAGCGCGCGGACCTCGACATCGCGCTGGTCGCGGCGCCGGTCACGTTGCGCGACGATGCGCCGCCGCGCGCATGGCTCGAATGCTCGGCGGCCGGCGCGGCCACGGTGCTCGTCGCCACGCCGGCGGAAGGCTGCCCGGTTGTTCACGGCCGCACGGGCTGGCTCGCCGCCGACACTGCCGACGCGTGGGTCGACGCGATCGCGCACCTGATCGAGCATCCGCAAACCCGCGCGCAACTCGCCGCGGCCGCGCAGGATGCGATCCGTGCGCAGCACGACATCGGCCGCAACGCCGCGCGCCACGGTGCGCTGTACGCGCGGCTGCTGGCGGAGAACCGGACGCTGGCGCCCGTCGCCGCGACTGCGGACGCCGCACCGCGCCGCAAGCGCCTGATCGTGTATTCGATCGATCCGGACGCCTGCGCGTCGTCGCGCATTCGCCTCACGCTTCCGTTTGGTCTGCTGAACGACGAATGGGAACTCGTCCCGGGCATCCGGGACGGCCAGGTCGACAGCAGCGTGCTGGCCACGGCCGACGCCATCCTGCTGCACCGGCTGACGCCCGGCATCCTGACGGGCAACGACTTGTACACGATCTTCAAGCATGAAAAGCCGGTGATCTACGAGACCGACGACCTGCTGACCGACCTGCCGGCCGCGCACCCGCTCGCCGCGCAAGGCGGAATGGCCCGCGCGGGGATCGAGCTCGTGCTGCGCAACGCGGACGCCGTGATCGTATCCACGCCGTTCATCGCCAGCCGCTACCGGCTGTCGCACCCGCGCGTTCACGTGCTGCCCGGCAGCGTGGACTTCGACCGGTTCTACCGCCCCGTGACGGCGCGCGGCGACGACTGCGTGACGATCGGCATCGCCGGCGCGTCGCTGCGCGCCGACAACTTCGCGCTCGTCGACGCGGCGCTGCAGGCGATCTGCGCGCGCCATCCCGGCAAGGTCAAGGTGAGTTTCGTCGGCGCGGACGTCCCGCCAGGCTGGGCCGGCCACCCGGCCGCCGGGTGCGAGCCCGAGCTTCACGACTACGACGCGCACGCACAGCGCCTGCCGGAACGGCGCTGGGACATCGCGCTGCTTCCGCTCGCCGACCACGACTACAACGCCGGCACGAGCACGATCCAGTGGCAGGAATACGCGGCGGCCGGCATCCCCTCGATCGTCAGCGACCGGCCAGCCTATCGCCTCGCGCTGCACGACGGCTGCGACGGCTTGCTGGTCCCGGATGCGCCGCAGGCCTGGGTCGACGCGCTCGACCGGCTGGTCGCGAATCCGGCGCTGCGCCGCGGGCTCGCGCGCACGGCGCAGGCGAAGGTCCGCAAGCATCACGCGCTACACCAGGCGCTGCCGCGCTATCGCCATGTGTATCAGCAGTGCATCGACAAAGGCGCTGTCGGCAACCCGCCCGGCCAGCCGGATGCGCCGATCCCCGGCGCGCTGATCCTGGACGCCGAGGGCGACCTCGACAAGGTCCGGCTGAGCCTGCAGGAAATCGCAAGGCGGCCGGAACAGGATCTGCTGGCGGTCGTGGTGACCACGTCGCAGGCGCCGCTGCCCGAATGGACCGACAAGGTGCGCTACCTGCACGCGCCCGCGCACGAGTACACGGCCACCGTCGAGCAGCTCTGCGCACTGCCGGCGTTCGACTGGACGCTGATCGTCGAGGCGGGCGACGGGCGTGCTGCGCAGGCACGAACGCCCGCCGATGCCGCGATCGCGTAGTTCGGCGCGCGCCGTGCCGCTTGCCTGACGCTGGCGGCCCGGCGCGCTATCCCGGCAGCGCGCCCTGTGCTCAGTTGCTCGCTCAGCTGCTCGAACAGCCGCCGCAACTGCTCGAGCTGCATGAGCTCGACGAACTGCAGCTCGACGATGAGTCGCTCGAACTGCAGGACGAACCGGTCGATCCGGCCGCCCGCGCGGCGGTCGGCGTCAACGGCGGAGGCTCCATCAGCACCATCGAATGCGCGGCCCATGCGGTGCCGGCCAGCGCGCCCGCGCCGAACAGCGCGGCGGTCCATAGCAACGCGTCCGGCCGGTCGTGTTCGTCGCTGCGCACGGTCCGCCGGGCCGCGAGCGACGCCTGCCCGCCCACCGTCAGGCCGGGCCGCCCGAACCCGGTCAGCCGCCCCACGACGATGCCGTATGCAATCGCGAACGCCGCCATGCAGATCACGAGCAACAGGACCGGCCGGCCGCGACTCAGCCCGACCGCCAGTTTCGCCGCGCCCGTGCCGAGCACCAGCAGCGCGATCGAACGAGCGGCCATGCGTGCCGTCCGCATGTCGCCCGGCCCCCAGAAACAGCCACGCGCGCGCAACGATTTCGCCTGCTCGGCCGCGCGACGCGCCAGCAGCTGACGGAACGCGCCGAAGCTGGCCTCCCCGTCGGGCTGCCCGGCCAGCCATTCGCATTCGTCCCCGTATTCGCCGGCCCGTGTCGCATCGACGAGCCGCACGCGCCCACCCAGCCGCCCGGCCATCGCCAGCTCGATCGCGCCTGTGTGAACGAGCGACAGCGTCGCGACCTGCACGACCCGCGACTCGTCGCCGGCGAGGTACGCGGCCTGCTCGACCGTCAGGTCCGACGAGAATGCGCGCCTGCGCCGGCACCGGTATTCGATCTGTTGCGCAAGCCCGATCAACAACAGCGCGGCCACGCAGGCCGGGATGTAGAACGCGAGAAACTGCGGCCCCGTGTAGTCCAGCACGTTGAAGTCCTGCGCCGATGCGCAGGTCGCGGCGACGCTCGCGGCAGCCGCCGGCCACGCGAGTTTCGGCAGCCGGTTGCGCCAGGTTCGGCGCGTCGGCGTGAGGGCCGGCTCGTCTGCCTGCGGCGGCGGCGCTTCGGCCGGCCGGTCGACGGGGCGCGGCCAGATCGATTCCGGCGGCTCATAGCCGAACAGCCGGCGGTAGCTGTCGAGCGTGTCGCGATAGCGCTGCGCGTACACCGCGCCCTCGTCCGGCGCGCCCATGCCGGGCATGTGATGCAGTCGCGCACGCAGCACGCCGGCACAGAAGACGTCCCAGTATTCGAGCGTGTACTGCAGGTGGAAATGCCACGCGGCATCGACCGCGACCGACGGCGTGACCGGATGCCCGGCCGCCTGCGCGAGAAACGCGAAGCGCTTGTACTCGTCGATCACGGCCAGCGCATGGGCATGCGACCAGCCTTCGGCTTCGGCGAGACGGCGGCTGTATGGCAGCGGCGCGTCGGGATCGTCGGGGGAATAGGCGTTCAGACGCGCGAGCAGCGCTTGCTCCGCATCGGTCAGCGCGCGGGCATCGACTGCGGTCAAGGAAGACGGGATGGCAGTCATCGGGAGTCGGCGCGATGCGCGGACGGCCGCCGCGATCGACGCTTGAGTTGTCGTTGCCGGCGATTCTCGCACAACGGCGAGGCGGCACGGCACAGATGCGTGGGCGGCCCTCGGGGTTCGCCGCGCTGCGCGTCAGGCCGTCAGGTGCAGCCTGCGGCGGATTGCGATCTGACCCGAAGATGGGATTCGTAAGATAATGTTGTGCTACTGAAAGGCGAGCCAGGGCCAGGCTCGGCGAATCCCAAAAAAGAACCGGAACACAAGTTTGAACAGGCGAAACTTTTTGATGGCGGCAGCGTTGGTGCCGCTTCTCGGGGCATGCGGTCGCAACAAAACGTCCGTGACGTTCGAACCACGGCAAATCCTCTCCGGCCCTACGCCGAAAAGCGGGGGCAGTCACACTCTGACGTTCGGCGACGACGGCATCACTTTCCTGCTCGACGGTGCGCCATTCCAGATTCGTAGCGGCGAAATGCATCCGGCGCGCATCCCGCGCGAGTACTGGCGCCAGCGAATCCAGATGGCAAAGGCGATGGGGATGAACACCATCGCCGTCTACGTCATGTGGAATTTCCACGAGACAGCCGCGGGTAAATTCGATTTCGAGTCAGACGAGCGCGACGTCGAGACATTCATGCGGCTCTGCCAGGACGAAGGCATGTGGGTGCTGCTACGGCCCGGCCCGTATATCTGCGGCGAGTGGGATCTGGGTGGCATCCCTTCGCGCCTGCTCGCACACGATGACATTCAATTGCGTGTGGGCTCGCACCGTGATCCGCGCTTCATGGATGCGGCGCGCCAGTACATTGCCGAGCTTGTGCCGCGCGTACGCCCGTTGATGTCGACGAACGGCGGACCGATCTTACTGATCCAGATCGAAAACGAGTACGCGACCTATGGCGACGACATCGCCTATCTGGAAGAAATACGACGGGCATGGGTGGACGGCGGAATCGCCGGGCCGTTCTTTACCGACGACGGTGTCAAGCAATTGCGGGAAAACCGCACTGCCCTTGACGGCTGCGCGATCGGTCTCAGTGGACCGAAAGCACACGACATCGATCGGATACGCGAAGAGTTCCCCGGCTCTACCGTAATGGGCGGCGAAGTCTATCCGGGCTTCTTCACCCATTGGGGCGACCGGAAATTCCAGGGGGATGACTCCGATATCTCGCGCGAGCTAGCGGATTTCATGCGCTACGGCCTGTCGTTCAGCATTTACGTGATCCACGGCGGCACGAGCTTCGGCTTTACGGCCGGCGCGAACCGCGATCACAAGACGGGTGACTATCAACCTGACATCACGAGCTACGACTACTTCGCGCCAATCGACGAGCAGGGACGTGCGGCCGCAAGCTTCATGCGCTACCGCGACCTGATCCAGGCGCACCTGTCCGAACCGCTTCCACCCGTACCGGCTGCACCGCCCACGATCGAGCTCGCGGGCGATCACTCTCTGCGGCCGTTTCTTTTCGCATCGCTCTGGGACAACCTGCCGGCGCCGATCGCCACAAGCGACGCGCCGCGGCCGATGGAAATGCACGGCCAACAGGCCGGCTTCGTTCTTTACCGCCACGCGGACATCGGCGGAGCCGGCGGCCCGCTATCGACGGGGGACGTTCATGACTATGCGACCGTGTTCGTCGACGCCGAATATGCTGGCGGCATCACGCGAGCGAAAATGCCGCGCTATCTCGCGGAAGGGCTGCGCGTCGTACCAAACAGCGAGCACGTCACCCTACCGACCGGTGGCAAGGTGCTCGATGTGCTCGTCGAAGGCATGGGCCGCGTCAACTACGGTGACGACCTGATTGATCGAAAGGGTATTGACGGGGATGTGGCGGTCGGTGCGAAGCCGTTACGTGGATGGACAACTTATGCGCTCCCGATGGACGCCGAGTACATCACGACACTGCAGCAACGCTGCACGAATCCGACACGACCGGGTTTGTTCTTCAAGGCGGCACTGGTGCTCGATCAGGTGGGCGATACGTTCCTGGACATGCGCGACTGGATCAAAGGCATCGTTTGGGTCAATGGGCGCAACCTCGGCCGCTACTGGAACGTCGGCCCTCAATATCGACTGTTCTGCCCCGCCCCGTGGCTGCGAACCGGGTACAACGAAGTGGTGATCTTCGACATGCATCAAATCACGCCGGCACCGATCGAGCTTCGTTCAACGCTCGCAGGTTAATCCACCGCCGCGCTGCGGCAGTCTTGGCCAGTCTGGCGCAAAGCGTTGAAGCGTGTCCGTATCCGCGATTTCCGCTGGCACGACCTACGCCACACCTGGGCGAGTTGGCACGTGCAGCGCGGCACGCCGCTGCAGGTACTCAAGGAGCTGGGCGGATGGGAGACGATGGAGATGGTGCAGCGGTACGCACACCTGTCGGCCGACCACCTCGCGCAGTGGGTCACGCCGCTGACGGCCGAGCCCATGCCGGTGCCAGCTGCATTTCAGCTGCAACGAGACAGTACGACGAAGGGAGAAAACCGCTGAGAGCCTTACTAGGCTTGGCGCGCCCGGCTGGGATCGAACCAGCAACCCCTGCCTTCGGAGGGCAGTACTCTATCCATTGAGCTACGGGCGCGTGAGACAGTGAAGCGACCCCAATATACAGGCCGCCCACGTTTGGCAAGACGGCAAGGATACCCGGTTTCCCATGACGCGTCCACCTTGCCCGCCGAATGGCCGCCGGGCCGGGCTGCGTGCGGGTAAACACGCGCCACCGCACCGCTCGCCGTGATGTAAACGTTCCGTCTATAATCGTCCGTGCTTCATTGGACTGCCATTTTGCCGTTGCACCGCGCTCACAATTCCTATTCATGGAGACGAGGCAAGCATGAGCGAAGCACCCCACGAATCTCCCGTCAAGACACCCGGGCAGCTGATTGCCGTCATCATCGCGTCGTTCGCGATTCCGATCATCCTGATCGTCCTGTTCGCCAACTATGCGAACCATGCGTTCCGTTCCGGCGCCGGCACCGATGCGCTATCCGACGAACAGGTCGCCGCGCGTATCGCGCCGCTCGCGAAGGTCGACGTGAAGGACGCCAACGCGCCCCGCACGTACAAGACCGGCGAGGAAGTCTACAAGGCCGTCTGCGTGACCTGTCACGGCACGGGCGCGGCCGGCGCACCGAAGTTCGGCAACAAGGACGACTGGGCGCCGCGCATCTCGCAAGGCTTCGACACGCTGCTGAAGACGGCCCTCGCCGGCAAGGGCGCGATGCCGCCGCGCGGCGGCACGAGCCCCGACGACGTCAGCGACTATGAAATCGCCCGCGCGATCGTCTACATGGCGAACAACGACGGCGCGAACTTCCCCGAACCGGCAGCGCCGGCAGCCAATGCGGCACCGGCCGCCAGCGGCGCCGCAGCCGCATCGGGCACAGCCGACGCCGCGAGCGCGCAAGTCGCCGCGGCACAGGCTGCGATCGCCGCGATCCCGAAGGCCGGTGAAGCGCCTGCAGCAGCGGCCGCCCCGGCCAGTGCCGACGCCGGCAAGGCGCTGTACTCGTCGACCTGCGTGGCCTGCCACGGGGCCGGCGTACTCGGCGCACCGAAGTTCGGCAACAAGGACGACTGGGCGCCGCGCCTGAAGGAGTCGATGGATACGGTCTACAACTACGCGCTGCACGGCAAGGGCGCGATGCCGCCGAAGGGCGGGTCGAACGCGTCGGACGCCGACGTGAAGGCGGCCGTCGACTACATGGTCAACGCGTCGAAGTAACCACGCCGGGCCATCCGTAAAAAACCCCCGCGACGCATGCGCATCGCGGGGGTTTTCTCTTTCCGGTGCGGCGGTCCGCCGGCTCGCCGCGTCACTTCTGCAGCAAAGCCTTCAAACTCGCGAGCCGGTCCTTCGGCGACATCGGCGCTTCTTCCGGCGTCGGCGGCGGCGCTTCGTCGAGCCCCATCTCCGGAATGAAACGCGATGGCTCGCACACGACCGTCTCACGCGCCCGCTTGCGCTTCTTGCACCAGTTCAGATGCAGGCTGCGCTGCGCGCGCGTGATCGCGACGTACATCAGCCGGCGCTCTTCCTCGATCCGCTCGCTGTCGATCGGGCCGTCGTCCTCGCTGCCGCCGCGGTGCGGCATGATGCCCTCCTCGACGCCGACCAGGAACACGTGCGGATACTCGAGCCCCTTCGACGCGTGGACGGTCGACAGCCGCACGGCGTCCGGATCATCTTCCTTGCCCTCGAGCATCGACATCAGCGCGACGGTCTGGATCAGGCCGAGCAGGTTCTTGCCCGTATCGGCAAGCCCGTCCGCGTTGTGGAAGCCTTCGGCCTCGCCGTCGACGGCCTCCGTCTCGGGCTTGGTGCCCTTGCGCTTCAGCCATTCGAGGAATTCGAGCACGTTCTGCCACTTCGACTGCGCCTGCCGCTCGTCGAATGCGTCGTACAGGTACGCCTCGTAGTGGATCGCTTCCATCATGTCGTCGAGCACGACGGTCGCGGGCTCCTTGTCCGCGCGCTCGGTCAGGCGCTGGATGAAGTCGCAGAACATCCGCAGCGGCTCGACCTGGCGCGCCGACAGCCGCGCCTCGATCCCGCCCATGTACACGGCTTCGAACAGCGACACCTTCGCCTGCCCCGCAAACGAGCCGAGCGCCTCGAGCGTCGTGTTGCCGATGCCGCGGCGCGGCGTCGTGATCGCGCGGATGAACGCGGGATCGTCGTCGGCGTTCGCGATCAGCCGCAGGTACGCGCACAAATCCTTGATCTCGGCCTTGTCGAAGAACGACTGGCCGCCGGACAGCACGTACGGGATCCGCTCGCGCCGCAGCACCTGTTCGAAGATGCGCGCCTGGAAGTTGCCGCGGTACAGGATCGCGTAGTCGCGGAACTGCGCGCGCCGCTCGAACTTGTGCGCGGACAGCCGGAACACGACCGATTCGGCCTCGTGCTCCTCGTCGTTGCACGCCGTGACGGTGATCGAATCGCCCATCCCGTGCTCGGACCACAGCTTCTTCTCGAACAGCTTCGGGTTGTTCGCGATCACGTTGTTCGCGGCGGTCAGGATCCGCACCGTCGACCGGTAGTTCTGCTCGAGCTTGATCAGGTGCAGCTTCGGGAAATCCTTCCCGAGCTGCGCGAGGTTCTCGAGCGTCGCGCCACGCCAGCCGTAGATCGCCTGGTCGTCGTCGCCGACCGCCGTGAACGCGGCACGCGGGCCCGCGAGCAGCTTCACCAGCTCGTACTGGCACGCGTTGGTGTCCTGGTACTCGTCGATCAGCAGGTAGCGCAGCTTGTTCTGCCAGCGGTCGCGCACCTGCTCGTTCTTCGCGAACAGCTCGGCCGGCAGGCGGATCAGGTCGTCGAAATCGACCGCCTGGTACGCATGCAGCGTCGCGACGTAGTTGCGGTAGACGAGCGCGGCCTGGTGCTCGTCCTCGTTCGACGCGATCGCCATCGCCTCGTCGGGCATGATCAGGCCGTTCTTCCACAGCGAGATGATGCTCTGGATCTTGCGGATCAGCCCCTTGTCGGTCGTGCCGAGCTGTTCCTGGATCATCCCGAAGCAGTCGTCCGAATCCATGATCGAGAACTGCGGCTTCAGGCCGACATGCTCGGCCTCCTGCCGCAGGATCTGCACGCCGAGCGAATGGAACGTGCAGACGGTGAGCTGGTTGACGGGCACCTTGCGGCCTTCCTTGCCGGGCGTGGTGAGCGTCTTGCCCTCGAGCAGCTTCGACACGCGCTCGCGCATTTCGGCGGCCGCCTTGTTCGTGAACGTGACGGCGGCGATATGGCGCGGCTCGAAGCCTTTCGCTTCGATCAGGTGCGCGATCTTCTGCGTGATCACGCGGGTCTTGCCGCTGCCCGCGCCGGCGAGCACGAGACAGGGACCGTCGAGGTAGCGCACCGCTTCGTTCTGAGCGGGATTGAGGCCTGCTGACATGATGGCGGATGGTGTTGCGGTTGACGGCGGAACGCCGGGAGGATGCCGTGCGCGGCGGGCTGGCGAAGCAGGCGGACACGCGGGCAGGACGCGCATGTTAACACGTCGGCGGCGTGCATTTCGGGAGCGCCGCCGGACGGGGCCGCGCAGGCCGACCGGCCGGGCGCGCCCTGTCCGTCCGGCCAATCCGGCCCCGTTCGCGCACCGCTCGGCCACAATATGTCTCCCCCGGCGCCGCCCGCTCCGGCCCGATTTCATTTTCCTGAACCCCTACCGGATCGACCTCGTGGGATACCCGTTCGCCACCGCCGCCCTCGGCCCGCTGCTGTTCGCGCAGGGCCGCTACGTGCGCCGCGTCACGCCGCGGTTGCCCGAGGCGGCCGGCCCGCTCGACGGCGTGGCCGGCAACGTCCGCCGGTCATTCACCATGCAGCCTGGCAGCCGGCCATGCCGCGCGCGGTGCGCGGCCCCGCGCAAAATGCCGCGTTTCCTTGCGCAAGCGTCGCGTCACGTCGCGCGTTTCGCCCGACGCCACTGTGCAAGCGGCGGCGCCATGCCAAAATAGCCGGTCGTCTTCGCGCCATTTCGGCGCGCCATCCTTTAGTTTCCTTCGCAGCCAGGGATTGCCATGTCGTCATTGCTCAGGATTGGTTTGATGGGTTTCGGTTTCGCCGGCGCGACATTCCACGCGCCGGTGATCGCCACGAGCGGCCGCACTGAAGTCGCCGCGATCGCGACGGGGCAGCCCGATCGCGCGCAGGCCGCGTATCCGGGCGCGCGCGTCGTCCCCGACCTCGATACGCTGCTCGGCCTCGACGACATCGAGTGCGTGGTGATCGCCACGCCGAACGACACGCACTTCACGCTCGCGCGCCAGGTGCTCGAAGCCGGCCGCCATGTGGTCGTCGACAAGCCCGTCACGCTCACCGCCGACGAGGCGCTTGCGCTCGCACGGCTCGCGAACGCGCGCAGCCGGCTGTTCGCGCCGTTCCACAACCGCCGCTGGGACGGCGATTTCCTCACCGTGCGCGACATCGTCAAGTCGGGCGAGCTCGGCCGCCTCACCTATTTCGCGTCGCATTTCGACCGCTTCCGGCCGACGCCGCGCACGCGCTGGCGCGAAGAGCCGGCCCGCGGCGGCGGCCTGCTGCTCGATCTCGGCCCGCACCTGATCGACCAGGCGCTCGCGCTGTTCGGCACGCCGGAAACGGTGAGCGCGACCGTCAAGACACGTCGCGACAACGGCACGGCGCCCGATTTCGTCCATCTGCTGCTCGGCTATCCGGACAAGGACGTCGCGCTGCATGCGAGCGCGCTGTCAGCGATCGAACCCGCGCGCTTCACGCTGCACGGCACGCGCGGCAGCTACGAGAAATTCGGGCTCGACACGCAGGAAGACCAGCTCAAGGCCGGCCTCACCGCGGATGACGTCGAATTCGGCGGCGGCAACCCGCCCGGCCTGCTGCGCGTGCTCGACGGCGACGTCGAGGTCGAGCGCCCGGTTCCGACGCTCGACGGCCAGTACGCGGAGTTCTACCGTGCGCTCGCCGCGTCGATCCGCGACGGCGCACCGTTCCCCGTCACCGCGCAGGACGCCGTCGACGTGATGACCATCATCGAGCTCGCCGCGCAGAGCGAGCACGACGGCCGCCGGGTACCGTTCGTGCGACGCATCGTATGATGGCCGCCGGCCGGGTCAGTGCCGACCCGGCCGCTGCCGCCCTCCCGCACCGCGCGCGGGCAGCGGCCCTGCGTCAGCCGCCGCAACGGCCCCGTCCCGAACATTCCGTTACAAATGGTGCGGGAACGAAAGTCAGCGGTCGTCCGGTCTGACGCGTTTCTCAAAAAGTCGATCCGACACCAATCCGTCAGGAGAATGTGATGCAACGGTTGATTCGCGCAGCGGCATACTGCGTCCTGGTTTCCTCGCTCGCTGCGTGTATCGTGCAGCCGCAGCGGCCGGTCCGGCAGGCGCCTCCGCCCCCGCCGCGTCCGAATCCGCAGGTCGTCGCGAACGACCGCATGCAGGAGGTCCAGGGCCGGATCGACAACCTGCACCGTCGCATCGACGCGCGCGTGAACGGCGGCTACTACCCGCCGCCGTACGGCGCGCAGCTGCACCACCGCCTCGACGTGATCCGCCAGGAATCGAACGACATGGCGGCCCAGCACAGCGGCGGCCTGTCCGGCGACGAGCAGCGCGTGCTGAACCAGGAACTCGACACGGCCGCGCGCGCGATCGGCGAGTAATCCCGGCCAGGCCGACACCTGCCGGTGCCGGCAAAAGCGGCGGCACCCCACGCCGCCGCTTGTCGCGAAGCGACATTCTTTTGCCCAAATTGACAATGCCCACCCGCTCGCGTACAGTCGCCCGCACGCGTCGGGAGAGCGTGTAACCGGGTCGTTTCGACACCGGTTGCGCCGCCGAAGGGGCACACCCGCAAACTCTCAGGCAAAAGGACCGACCGCGTCGGGGAATCGCGTCCGCGCACTGCGCGGGCCACACTCTCCCCGCACTCTGGAGAGCGGCAGTAGCCCGCAGCGCACTGGTTGCGCGGGCAGGCTGCCCACCGAAGGGGCGCGCGCCGGCCGGGCTTTGCCCGCCGCGCAATCTCTCAGGTATCGAGGACAGAGGGGCATGTACCGGATCGCTTGAGGCCATCGGCCGCGGCGGTCGGCACATGGCCGTTCTGATCCGCGCGCAAGCGCCTTGCCTGAGGCCTCGATGACTGCACTGAATCACACCCCGCTCAACGCCGCGCACCGCGCGCTCAATGCCCGCATGGTCGACTTCGGCGGCTGGAACATGCCCGTCAACTACGGCTCGCAGATCGAAGAACACGAAGCCGTGCGCACCGACGCCGGCATGTTCGACGTGTCGCACATGTGCGTGGTCGACTTCACCGGCAGCCGCGTGCGCGCGTTCTTCGAGCACGCGATCGCGAACAACGTCGGCAAGCTCAAGACGCCCGGCAAGGCCCTCTACTCGTGCCTGCTCAATCCGCAGGGCGGCGTCATCGACGACCTGATCGTCTATTACTTCACCGAAGAATTCTTCCGCGTGGTCGTCAACGCCGGCACGGCCGAGAAAGACATCGCGTGGTTCAACCAGCTGAACGAGCAAGGCGGCTACGGTCTCACGATCGCACCGCGCCGCGATTTCGCGATCGTCGCCGTACAGGGCCCGAACGCCCGCGAAAAGGTCTGGACCACGGTGCCTTCCGCCCGTGCCGCGACCAGCGAGCTGAAGCCGTTCAACGCCGCGCAGGTCGCCGCCACGCCGTTCGGCGATCTCACCATCGCCCGCACCGGCTATACCGGTGAAGACGGTTTCGAAGTGATCGTCCCGGCCGTGCACGTCGAAGCGCTGTGGGCCGCACTGCAGCAAAACGGCGTACGCCCGTGCGGGCTCGGTGCGCGCGACACGCTGCGCCTCGAGGCCGGCATGAACCTGTACGGCCAGGACATGGACGACACCGTCTCCCCGCTCGACGCGGGCCTCGCGTGGACGGTCGACCTCACCGCACCGCGCGACTTCGTCGGCCGCGCCGCACTGGAAGCCAACGGCACGCGCGCCGCGTTCGTCGGCCTGATCCTGCAGAAGGAAAACGGCAAGGCAGGCGGCGTGCTGCGCGCGCACCAGAAGGTCGTCACGCCGCACGGCGAAGGCGAGATCACGAGCGGCACGTTCTCGCCGTCGATGCAGGAATCGATCGCGTTCGCCCGCGTGCCGGCCGCCGTCCAGATCGGCGACCTGGTCCAGGTGCAAATTCGAGACAAGAATCTTCCCGCGCGCGTGGTAAAACTGCCGTTCGTGCGCAACGGCAAGGTCCTCGCTGCGTAACGGCCGGGGGGCCGCCTCCCGGTAAGCCGGGAGATGGCACCCGGCGCAACCGCATCCGGCGTGCCATGGCGGCGCGCCCGCAACAACGAACAAACCCTTTTATCCAGGAGCATCCGATGAGCAACGTCCCGGTCGAGCTGAAATACACCGACGAACACGAGTGGATCCGTGCCGAGGCAGACGGCACGCTGACGGTCGGCATCACCGATCACGCGCAGAACACGCTTGGCGACATCGTGTTCCTCGAGCTGCCGGCAGTCGGCAAGCAAGTGAAGGAAGGCGACGCGGTCGGCGTCGTCGAATCGGTGAAGGCGGCATCCGACATCTACTCGCCGGTGTCGGGCGAGATCATCGCCATCAACACGGACGCAACCGACACGCCGGAAGACGTCAACGCCGAGCCGTACGACACGTGGCTCTTCAAGATCAAGCTCGCGGCCGGCGCATCGACCGACAAGCTGATCGACGCTGCCGCCTACAGCAAGCTGATCGACTAATTCCCCTACCCGAACCGCGCGGCGCCGGCCTCGGCGCGCGCGGGACCAGAGTCACGCCATGAAGCTCGAACACCCGGACCGCCTGATGAACCGCACGCCCCTCTCGCTCGCCGCGCTCGAAACGCACGACGCGTTCGCCGAACGCCACATCGGCCCCGATGCCGCCAGCCAGCAGGCCATGCTCGACACGCTCGGCTTTGCGTCGCGCGCCGCCCTGATCGACGCCGTGATCCCGGCCTCGATTCGCCGCGCCGAAACGCTGCCGCTCGGCCCGTTCGCGCAGCCGAAGAGCGAGGCCGAAGCGCTCGCCGCGCTGCGGGTTCTCGCGGACAAGAACCAGGTGTTCCGCTCGTATATCGGTCAGGGTTACAACGACACGCACACGCCGGCCGTGATCCTGCGCAACGTGCTCGAAAACCCGGCGTGGTACACGGCCTACACGCCGTACCAGCCCGAAATTTCCCAGGGTCGCCTCGAGGCGCTCCTGAACTTCCAGCAGATGATCGCCGACCTGACGGGCCTCGCGATCTCGAACGCATCGCTGCTCGACGAAGCCACTGCCGCGGCCGAAGCGATGACGTTGCTGCAGCGCACCGGCAAGCCGGCGTCGAACGTGTTCTACGTCGCCGACGACGTGCTGCCGCAAACGCTGGAAGTGATCCGCACGCGCGCGCTGCCGGTCGGCATCGAGGTCAAGACGGGCCCGGCCGCCGACGCCGCGCAGGCAAACGCGTTCGGCGTGCTGCTGCAATACCCGGGCGTGAACGGCGACGTGCGCGACTACCGCGCGCTCACCGAAGCGATCCACGCGGCCGGCGGCCACGTGGTCGTCGCGGCCGACCTGCTCGCGCTCACCGTACTGACGCCGCCCGGCGAATGGGGCGCGGACGTCGCGATCGGCAACACGCAGCGCTTCGGCGTGCCGATGGGCTTCGGCGGCCCGCACGCCGCGTACCTCGCGGTGCGTGACGAATTCAAGCGCCAGATGCCGGGCCGCCTCGTCGGCGTGACGGTCGACGCGCAGGGCAAGCCCGCGCTGCGCCTCGCGCTGCAGACGCGCGAACAGCACATCCGCCGCGAGAAGGCGACGTCGAACGTGTGTACCGCGCAGGCGCTGCTCGCGATCATGGCCAGCATGTACGCGGTCTACCACGGCCCTCACGGCCTGAAGACGATCGCGCTGCGCGTAAACCGCATCGCGGCGCTGCTCGCCGCCGGCGTGAAGCAGCTCGGCTTCGCGACCGTCAACGACACGTTCTTCGACACGCTGACGATCGACACCGGCGCGCGCACCGCGCAGGTCCATGAGTTCGCGAAGGCCCGGCGCATCAACCTGCGCCGCGTGAGCGACACGCAAGTCGGCGTGTCGGTCGACGAAACGACGACGCGCGACGACCTCGCCGATCTTCTCGACGTGTTCGCGCAGGCCGCGGGCGGCACCGCACCGGCCGTCGACGCGCTGGACGCGGGCCTCGCCGGCGTCGCCGCGCTGCCGGCCGGCCTCGAGCGCACGAGCGCATACCTGACGCACCACGTGTTCAACCGCCACCATTCCGAAACCGAAATGCTGCGTTACCTGCGCAGCCTGTCGGACAAGGATCTCGCGCTCGACCGCTCGATGATCCCGCTCGGCTCGTGCACGATGAAGCTGAACGCGACCTCGGAAATGCTGCCGGTCACGTGGCCCGAATTCGGCGGCATCCACCCGTTCGCCCCGGCCGAGCAGACCGTCGGCTACCGCGAGATGATCGATCAGCTCGAGCAGATGCTCGTCGCGGCCACCGGCTACGCAGCCGTGTCGCTGCAGCCGAACGCCGGCTCGCAGGGCGAGTACGCGGGCCTCCTGATCATCCACGCGTACCACGCATCGCGCGGCGAAGCGCATCGCGACGTGTGCCTGATCCCCGCATCCGCGCACGGCACGAACCCGGCGTCGGCGCACATGGCCGGCATGAAGGTCGTGGTCGTGGCCTGCGACGCACAGGGCAACGTCGATATCGCCGACCTGAAGGCGAAGGCCGAAGAACATTCGAAGGACCTCGCGGCGATCATGATCACGTATCCGTCGACGCACGGCGTGTTCGAGCAGAACGTCCGCGAGATTTGCGAGATCGTCCACACGCACGGCGGCCAGGTGTACGTCGACGGCGCGAACATGAACGCGATGGTCGGCCTGACCGCGCCGGGCCAGTTCGGCGGCGACGTGTCGCACCTGAACCTGCACAAGACGTTCTGCATCCCGCACGGCGGCGGCGGCCCGGGCGTCGGCCCGGTCGCGGTCGGCGCGCACCTCGCGAAGTTCCTGCCGAACCAGCGTTCGACCGGCTACGCACGCGCGGAAGACGGCATCGGCGCGGTATCGGCAGCACCGTACGGCTCGGCGTCGATCCTGCCGATCTCGTGGATGTACATCGCGATGATGGGCGCGAAGAACCTGACCGCCGCGACGGAAACCGCGATCCTCAACGCGAACTACATCGCGAAGCGCCTCGCGCCGCACTACCCGGTGCTGTATTCGGGCCCGGGCGGGCTGGTCGCGCACGAGTGCATTCTCGACCTGCGTCCGATCAAGGAATCGAGCGGCATCAGCGTCGACGACGTCGCGAAGCGCCTGATGGACTACGGCTTCCACGCGCCGACGATGAGCTTCCCGGTGCCGGGCACGCTGATGGTCGAGCCGACCGAATCCGAATCGCAGGAAGAACTCGACCGCTTCATCGCCGCGATGATCGCGATCCGCGAGGAAATCCGCGCGGTCGAGGAAGGCCGCGCCGATCGCGAGGACAACCCGCTGCGTCACGCACCGCACACGGCAGCCGTCGTCACCGCGAACGAATGGCCGCACGCGTACTCGCGCGAGCAGGCTGCGTACCCGGTCGCATCGCTCGGCACGAACAAGTACTGGCCGCCGGTCGGCCGCGCGGACAACGCGTACGGCGACCGCAACCTGTTCTGCTCGTGCGTGCCGATGTCGGAATACGCATAACGCACGCCAGGCCCGGAACCGCCCGATGGTGACCGCACCGCACGCAACCCGGGGTTGCGTGCGGTTTTTGCGTTCGCCGGGCGAACCGGTTCACGTTCCTCCGCCAATCCGGCTAACATCACACGCGATCCAGCCAATGAAGGAGTTCCGCATGGTGCGTCCGATGTTTCCGGGCCATGGTGCAACCAAGAAGCGGCCGTGCACGCGCGCAGGCCGGTTCGTGCCGATGCTCGTCGCCTCGCTGTCGCTGGCCGCTGCCGGCCTCGGCGCGTCCGGCAGCGCGCGCGCGGCGATGAATTTCTGCGCGGCGCCTGCGCTGCAGGCGAGCGAGACGACGCAGGCCGAACCGGGCGTGCAGGCGCTGATCCGCAGCGTCGACGCGCGCATCGGCGAGCAGCCGAAGGCGATGGCGCGCGTGCACACCGAAGGCACGCTGCCGCACGAAGGCATCTACGACCAGAGTGCGGCCGCGCTGAAGGACATGGACCTGATGCGCGACGCGGCGCTCGCGTGGCGCGTGACGAACGCGCCGCGCTACCTGCAGCTCGTCGACCGCTTCCTGTCCGCGTGGGTCTCGACCTACCAGCCGAGCTTCAATCCGATCGACGAAACGCGCTTCGAGAGCCTGATCGTCGCGTACGACATGACCGCGAGCGCGCTGCCGGTAAAAACCCGCAACGCGACGGCCGCGTTCATCGCGAAGCTCGGCGCCGGCTATGTCGCGCAGATCGACGCGCAGAAGCGCCCGCTCACCGGCACCTGGCGCAACAACTGGCAGAGCCACCGGATCAAGCTGGTCGCGCTGTCCGCGTTCACGCTCGGCGACCGCAAGATGATGAACGCCGCGCAGCGGCTGTTCGTCGAGCATCTCGCCGACAACATCGGCCCGGACGGCAAGACCTGGGACTTCGAGGAACGCGATGCGCTGCATTACGCGGTCTACGATCTGCAGCCGCTGGTGACGGCCGCGCTCGCCGCGCGCCGCTTCAACCGCAACTGGCTGCGCGAACGCGGCGCGAACGGCGCGACGCTCGCGGCGGCGCTCGACTGGCTCGTGCCGTATGCGCTCGGCGAGAAAACCCACGAGGAATTCGTGAATTCGCCGGTGCCGTTCGACGCGAAGCGCCGCGAGGCCGGCCTGCCGGGTTACACGGGGCAGTGGGACCCGAAAAACGCCACCGAACTCTTTCATCTGGCCGCGCGGCTCGACGGGCGCTATGCCCGCGTCGCGCAGCAGCTTTCCCCAACGCCGCCCGCATGGCTCGCCGCGTGCCTGCCATTGCAGGCGCGCTAGCAATTATTCTTATAGCAAGGCAGGTATCGAAATGGCAGTCAGCGTGTTTGACCTCTTCAAGATCGGCATCGGTCCGTCCAGTTCGCACACGGTCGGACCGATGCGCGCGGCGCTGATGTTCGTCCAGGGCCTCGAGCGCGACGGGCAGCTCGACGCGACGGCCCACGTGAAGGTCGAGCTGTACGGCTCGCTCGGCGCCACCGGCAAGGGCCACGGCACCGACCGCGGCGTGATGCTCGGCCTGCTCGGCGACGCGCCCGACACCGTCGATCCCGACACGATCGACGCGCGGCTGGAAGACGTGCGCAAGTCGAAGCAGCTCGCGCTGCTCGGCAAGCATCCGGTGCCGTTCGTGCTGAAGGAGAACATCGCGTTCTACCGCCAGGCGCTGCCCGAGCATCCGAACGGGATGAAGCTGCGCGCATCCGACGCGAACGGCGCGGTGCTGGTCGAGCGCACCTACCTGTCGGTCGGCGGCGGCTTCGTCGTGACGGCCGGCGCGCCGAACACGAAGGTGCTGAGCGCGGCCGAGCAGATGACGCACCCGTTCCGCACCGGCGCCGAGCTGCTCGCGCTGACCGAGTCGACCGGCAAGTCGATCGCGCAGCTGATGTGGGACAACGAGCGCGCGTGGCACACCGAGGAAGAAACGCGCGACGGGCTGCTGAAAATCTGGTCGGTGATGCAGTCGTGCGTGTCGCGCGGCTGCGGCATCGGCAACCCCGATGCCGACGGCAACCTGCCCGGCCCGTTCCAGGTCAAGCGCCGCGCGCCGCAGCTGTACCGCACGCTGACGGGCAGCCCGGAGCGCGCGCTGCAGGATCCGCTGTCGATGATCGACTGGATCAACCTGTACGCGATCGCGGTCAACGAGGAAAACGCGGCCGGCGGCCGTGTCGTCACCGCGCCGACCAACGGCGCCGCCGGCATCATCCCGGCCGTGCTGCACTACTACACGCGCTTCACGCCCGGCGCGAACGAGCAAGGCGTGATCGACTTCCTGCTGACGGCCGCCGCAATCGGCATTCTTTACAAGCTCAACGCGTCGATTTCGGGCGCGGAAGTCGGTTGCCAGGGTGAAGTGGGGGTTGCGTGCTCGATGGCGGCCGGCGCGCTCGCGGCCGTGCTCGGCGGCACGCCGCAGCAGGTCGAGAACGCGGCCGAAATCGGGATGGAACACAACCTCGGCCTCACCTGCGACCCGGTGGGCGGGATGGTGCAGATTCCGTGCATCGAGCGCAACGCGATGGCATCTGTGAAGGCCGTCAACGCGGCGCGCATGGCGCTGCGCGGCGACGGCTCGCACTACGTGTCGCTCGACTCCGTGATCAAGACGATGCGCGAGACGGGCGCCGACATGAAGACGAAGTACAAGGAAACGTCGCGCGGCGGGCTGGCGGTGAATATCGTCGAGTGCTGATGCCGGACCCGGCGATGGCGCGGGGTGGATCGACACCCTGCGTTGCCGCCGGGCATGGCGCCCGACGCTAGTCGTTCAGCCAGTTCTCCAGTCGCAACCCCGGATAGCTGACGAAATCGCGCTCGTTGTTGGTAACGAGGACGACATCGAGCGACACCGCATGAGCGGCGATCAATTTGTCGAGGTGATCCTTCTTTCGCTCACGGGTCGCGTCGCGGACCGGACCATACGCTCGCGCTGCCGCGGCGTCGAAAGGCGCGACGGGAATATCCTCGATCAATGCGGCGAGATTGCGGCGCTCTCGCGCGGGGCTCGTGCATGCGGTCACGCCGTACTCGAGCTCCGCATAGGTGATCGCCGACATGACGACGTCGCCCGTGTAGCACTGCGCAAACCGTCTCGCGACCTGCTCCGGCTGATTTTTCATCAGATAGATGCACATGTTGGTGTCGAGCATGAAGCGCGGCATCACAAACCCTCGCGTTCGGCCTGTTCCTGCTCGCCCCGCCCTTCGGCCATGAAATCCGGCCCGAATTTCGCGAATTTCTCAAGTACGTGGGTCAAAGGCCGCCGCATCGGCCGAATGCGGATTTCGTCACCGACGCGCTCGATTTCCAGTTCGATGTCGCTGCGATCATAAGCAAGGTCTGCAGGAATTCGCACGGCCTGCGAGTTGCCGTTCCTGAATACCCTCGTGGTATGCATGTCGATCTCCGGTCGGATGTACATTGTATGTACATTATCCGATGCGGGTCGAAATGTAAATCCATGTGTGTACATAAATCTCCCAATGGCGGTCTGCTCGACGCGTCAACATCAACCCCTCCCTGAACGCCGACATGCCGATTCAGCGTCCGGCTCAACATCCGTAGCGCTCACTTTTCACCATCGCGCCAGCGGGCACAAGCTGGCCATTCGGCCACCGAAGTCCTGACGCACCCGCCGCACCACCCAGCGTTCCGGCACTTTTCAGCAGCCGGCGTACCGGCGTAAGCTGTACGTCCCGCTACCCAGGGAGACGGCAGCCTATGTCGCATTCCAAGGATCTCGAGCCGCGCGCCACCACCGGTGCGCGACTGCTCGTCGATGCGTTGCTCGCCAATCACGTCGAACGCGTGTTCTGCGTGCCGGGCGAGAGTTTCCTCGCCGTACTCGATGCGCTCGCGGACGACACCGCGCGCATCCAGACGGTCGTCTGCCGCCACGAGGCGGCCGCCGCGAACATGGCCGAAGCGGTCGGCAAGCTGACCGGCCGCCCCGGCATCGCCTTCGTCACGCGCGGGCCCGGCGCAACCCATGCGTCGATCGGCGTGCACACCGCGTTCCAGGATTCGACGCCGATGATCCTGTTCGTCGGCCAGTGCGCACGCGAGCACCTCGACCGCGAAGCCTTCCAGGAAATCGACTACCGCCGGATGTTCGGCCAGATGGCGAAATGGGTCGCGCAGATCGACGACCCGCGCCGCATCCCCGAATACCTGAGCCATGCGTTCCACGTCGCGACGTCGGGCCGCCCCGGCCCGGTCGTGCTTGCGCTGCCCGAGGACGTGCTGTCCGAAGCGTGCGCGTCGCAGCCCGTCGTGCCGGCCGCGAAACGCATCGCGGCCGCACCGTCGGCCGCGCAGGTCGACGAATTGCGCGAGCGGCTCGCGCGCGCGGAACGGCCGGTCGCGATCGTCGGCGGCAGCGGCTGGACGCCCGACGCCTGCGCGAACCTGCGCACCTTCGTCGAACGCTGGCAGTTGCCGGTCGCCTGCGCGTTCCGCTTCCAGGACACGATCGACAACGCGCACCCGAACTACGCGGGCGACGTCGGGCTCGGGATCAATCCCGCGCTCGCGAAACGCATCCGCGACGCCGACCTGCTGCTCGTCATCGGGCCACGCCTCGGCGAAGCGACGACCGGCGGCTACACGCTGCTCGACATCCCGAAGACGCGCCAGACGCTGATCCATGTGCACCAGGGCGCGGACGAGCTCGGCCGCGTCTATGCGGCCGACCTGCCGATCGTGTCGGGGATGCCCGAGATCGCCGCGCCGCTCGCCGCGCTCGAGGCGCCCGAACGCCCCGCGTGGGCCGGCACGGCCGCCGACGCGCATCGCGCGTATCGCGAATGGCATGCGCCGCTGCCGATGCCCGGCGACGTGCAGCTCGGCGACGTGATGGTGCAGTTGCGCGAGCGCCTGCCGCACGACGCGATCCTCACCAACGGCGCCGGCAACTATGCAATCTGGCTGCATCGCCACTTTGCATACCGGCATTTCCGTTCGCAGCTCGCGCCGACCAGCGGCGCGATGGGCTACGGGCTGCCGGCCGCGCTCGCCGCGAAATCGCTGTATCCGCAGCGCGCGGTCGTCGCGCTCGCGGGCGACGGCTGCTTCATGATGGCCGGCAACGAGCTCGCGACCGCGATGCAATACGGGCTGAACATCGTCGCGATCGTCGTCAACAACGGGCATTTCGGCACGATCCGCATGCATCAGGAGCGCAACTACCCGGGCCGTGTGCACGGCACGGGGCTCACGAACCCCGATTTCGCCGCCTATGCGCGGGCGTTCGGCGCGCATGGCGAGACGGTCGAGCGCACCGCCGATTTCGCGCCCGCGCTCGAACGCGCGCTGACCTGCGGGCTGCCTGCGGTGATCGAGATCCGCATTCCGCAGGACGCCAGCACGCCGGCCGCGACGCTCGAACAGATCCGCGAGCAAGGCCGCCGCGCGCGCGGCGGATGACGGTGGAGACGCACATCGCGCCGCCCGGCGTCGCGCTGTCGCACGAGGATGCGCTGGCCTGCCCCGGCACGCTGCTCGCCCCCGACGGCACGCTCGTCGCGCCGTACGACGTCGAGCACGGCGGCGGGCGTGCCGACGGTCACGTGGCGGCCGCGCCCGCGCTCGGCCTGCTGCACGCCGCGCACCGGCCGTTCCGGCTCGACCATGACGGCACGCGGCACGTGCACGTGATCAACGGCATGGGCGTCACGCTCGGCGATTCGGTGATCGGGCTGACGGCCGTCGCCGCGCTGCGTGCGGCCCACCCGGGCCTGCGTTTCACGCTGTACCGGCCGGCCCGCGCGCCGCGCTACGTCGAAGCGCTATATGCGCTCGCGGCCGACGTCGTCGCGCCATCATGCACGCTGCCGTACCCGGTCGAAGCACTGCCCGCCGATGCACCGTGCATCGACGTCGGCAATCACCTGTACTGGCCCGCGTTCGCGCGGCTACCGATGATCGATTTCTTCCTGGATGCGCTCGGCGCCGACCCGGCCGCCGTGCCGGCCGCCGCGAAGCGCAACCGCTGGCTCGCACGGTTGCCGCTGCCTGCGCTGCCGGCCGCCTGGCAGCGGCCGTACGTGCTGTTCTGCCCGAATGCGAGCACGGCCGTGCGCAGCGTGCCGCCGGCGCTGCGCGCGGCGTTCGTGGATCGGCTCGTGCAGCGCTACGGGCTGCCGGTGGCCGGCTTCGGCGCGGTCGCGCATCCCGCTTACGTCGACGTGAGCAGCGACGCCACCGACACCGCGCGCTTCATCGCCTGGGTCAAGGGCGCCAGCATGCTGTTCACGCCCGACACGGCCGCGCTGCATCTCGCCGACGGGTTCGACGTGCCGACGCTCGCGTGCTTCACGACGATCGGGCCGGCGCTGCGCGTGCGCGACTATCCGCATTGCGTGCCGGTCGCGCTCGAGCTGCCCGTCGAATTGCACGGGTTGCATCGCAGCGAGCAGCCGGACGATCTGGCCGCAGTCGAAGCGGCTTACCGCGCCATCGACTGGGATGCGCTGGCGTGGCCCGCCCCGCGCGAAGCGGCAACGACGGTCAATTGAGCAAACCCGACGCGGCCTTCGGCAGGACAAACGAACAAGTAGCCGTACACGCACGCGCCCCGTGCTGACGCGGCACCGCCCCGGCTACCCGTTTCACCCCGCCGCGACCGTCACCGCGCGATCGCGCAGCGTCTCCGACGGCCGCTTGCCGAACAGCCGCCGGTAATCGGTCGCGAACTGGCTCAGGTGCCAGAAACCCCACGCCTCCGCGACATCCTGCACCGAGCCGGCCGCGCGGCCGCACAGGTCGCGCCGCGCGCCGTTCAGCCGCAGCGTGCGCAGATAGGTCGCGGGCGCCATCCCGAGCACGTCCTGGAAACAGTACTGCAGCGTGCGCCGGCTCACGTGCAGTTGCTCGCACAATTCCGGCACGCCGACAGGGCGCGTGCGATGGGCGAGCACGTAGTCGCGCGCCTGTTCGACGATCCAGCGCCGCGTCGACGGCGCGGCGCCGCTGCCGTCGTCGGCCGGTTGCGCGCACACATCGAACAGCGCGGCCAGCACGTCGGCCTGCAGGTCGTCGCGCTGCGCATCGGGCAGCGGGCCGTCCATCGCCACCGCGCCATCGAGACGGCTGCCGAGCAGCGCGCACAGGCGCGCGAGCCGCGCATCGCCGACCTGCATCACGCGCTGCGTGAACAGCCGCTCGTCGAGCGCGCGACGCTCGACTTCCTCCGCATAACGGCGCAGCACGTCGCCGCGCACGACGACGCCGTAGATCGAGAACTGCGCGGGCGTCACCAGTTCGAATTCGACGTTACCGGGCCGGAACGCCAGCGCGCCGGGCCCGATCCGGCACGCATCGACGCGCGCGGTGCCGTCGCACACGAGCGGGATGCCGAACCAGTACGCGTCGCCGCGCACTTCGCAGGCCTGGCGCAGCAGGTGGCTCGTCGATTCGCGAAACAGCTTCATCGTGTCGAGCGGCAGCTCGGTCAGCGTGCCGACGAAGCGGCCCGCCGCGAGCTGGTCGTAGGTCTGCCGCCAGCCGATCAGGTTGCGCGCCTGCTCGTCCGCATCGTGCGCGACGCTGACGACGGCCTGCCCGGCCAGCGCGTCGTCGCCCTGCGCGTTGCGCCGCGTGTCTTCGGCGGTCGGTTCTTCGCTACACGCCACGTGTTGATCCATCGTGTCCTCCCTCTCCTGCCCGGAACTGCGCGTATCACGCAAGTCCCGTGCCGAACCGCCCGGTCCGGCGCACGACCCGCCATTCCACACAGTCCGGCCGGCGCGCGCCATGCGGGCGCACCCGAAGACGGCGTACCGCGCACGCCGCCGGTGCGGCACGCGCGACGACTGCGCATCCGCGCCGTGACCGTCTCCCGGCTACCGGTTACCCGGCCGGCTTCAGCCGCACGACCCGCGTGCCGCAGTTGCCGTACGCCTGCGCGACCGCCAGCTCGACGATCGCGCTGCCGGCCGCCCACGGCGCCGCATCCGCTTCCGGCAGATCGGCCCGCAACGTCGCACGACCGTTGATTCGGTAGCGGATCCCGCGCACGAAATCGACGAACAGCAATCCGACCCCGCTGCCGTCGCAGGCAGCCGCATCGATCCGGCCGCCGCCTTCCGGTGCGGGCAACGCGAACCGCAGCGTCTTCGTGTCGATCACGCGCGCGACGGGCAGCAGATCGCCGTTCGCGTCGTGCAGGCTCTGCACGATGTCGCAGGTCACGACGGCGGGCGTGCCGCTTGCGGTGCCGACGAACATGAACGGCTGCGACTCGACGAACTGCCGCACGCCGAGGCTCAGGCGCGTGGTCACGACGTCGCTCATCCGCTCGGCTTCGTCGGCGACGCCGAAGCGGTGCTGCGCATCGAGCTCACCCGCATGGAATACCGGGTGACGGGGAAAGGATCGGGGCGGCTCTGCCATGCTGGTTGTCGTCGTCGCGCGCATCGACGCGCCGTGCCGCCGCGCGCCCGCGGCTGCCGGCATGGTTTCCGGCGCGGGCAGCAAGACAACGCGGCCCGCGCCGGGCGTCGAATCCTGGAATCGAACGGAGCGGAGCGCCGGGACCGACCGGCCCCGGCGCTCCGCCACCGCTTCGGCGATCAGAAGAACCCGAGCGCCTCGGCCTGGTAGCTGACCAGCAGGCATTTCGTCTGCTGATAGTTCGACAGCGCCATCTTGTGCGTCTCGCGGCCGATCCCCGACTGCTTGTAGCCGCCGAACGCCGCGTGCGCGGGGTACAGGTGGTAGCAGTTGGTCCACACGCGGCCGGCCTCGACCTCGCGGCCCATGCGGTACGCACGCGTGCCGTTGCGCGTCCACACGCCCGCGCCGAGCCCGTAGAACGTGTCGTTCGCGAGTTCGATCGCTTCCTGCTCGTCCTTGAACGTCATCACCGACGCGACCGGCCCGAAGATCTCTTCCTGGAACACGCGCATCTTGTTGTTGCCGAGCAGCATCGTCGGCTTCACGTAGTAGCCCGTGCCGAGTTCGGCGGCCGGTGCCGTGCGCTCGCCGCCCGTCAGGCATTGCGCGCCTTCGCCGCGGCCGATGTCGATGTACGACAGGATCTTGTCGAGCTGCTGCTGCGACGCCTGCGCGCCGATCATCGTCTGCAGGTCGAGCGGGTGGCCGGACTTGATGCGCTCGACGCGCGCGACGGCCTTCTCGATGAAGCGTTCGTAGATCGATTCCTGGATCAGGATCCGCGACGGGCACGTGCACACTTCGCCCTGGTTCAGCGCGAACATCGCGAGCCCTTCGAGCGCCTTGTCGAGGAACGCGTCGTCCTGGTCGAGCACGTCGGCGAAGAAGATGTTCGGGCTCTTGCCGCCCAGTTCGACCGTCGACGGGATCAGGCTGTCGGCCGCCGCACGCAGGATGTGCTTGCCGACCGGCGTCGAGCCCGTGAACGCGATCTTCGCGATCCGCTTGCTGGTCGCGAGCGCTTCGCCCGCTTCCTTGCCGAAGCCGTTCACGATGTTGATCGTGCCGGCCGGGAACAGGTCGCCGATCAGCTCCATCAGCACCAGCACCGACGCGGGCGTCTGCTCGGCCGGCTTCATCACGACGCAGCATCCGGCCGCGAGCGCCGGTGCGAGCTTCCACGCGGCCATCAGCAGCGGGAAGTTCCACGGGATGATCTGGCCGACGACGCCGAGCGGCTCGTGAAAGTGGTACGCGACGGTGTTGTCGTCGATTTCGGAGATGCCGCCCTCTTGCGCGCGGATGCAGCCCGCGAAGTAGCGGAAGTGGTCGATCGCGAGCGGCAGGTCGGCTGCCATCGTCTCGCGCAGCGGCTTGCCGTTGTCGATCGTCTCGGCCACGGCCAGCAGCTTCAGGTTCTTCTCCATCCGCTCGGCGGCGGCGAGCAGCAGGTTCGCACGCTCGGCCACGGACGTCTTGCCCCACTTGCGGCGCGCGGCATGCGCGGCGTCGAGCGCCAGCTCGATGTCGTCGGCGCCCGAGCGCGGGATGCGGCAGAACGGCTGGCCGTTGATCGGCGACACGTTCTCGAAATACTCGCCCTTCACCGGCGCCACCCACTTGCCGCCGATAAAGTTGTCGTACTGCTGACGGTACGGATATTCGACGTCGAGGCCCAGTTGCTTCAGGTCAAACGGGTTCATACATGTCTCCTGTTCATCGTGCTTGTGTGAGTACAGCGCCGGTTGGAATGCGCTGCACTCGTTTACGCAACATGCGTGCCAAACAGGATGGGAGCACGTCGATCACGGCCGGCCCGCGTGCGCACCGTGCAGTGTTCACGTGCGCGGCATGGCCGGTGTACCGATTCTGAACACCGCGGTTGCGCAGCGATGCGGCCGGTGTTCGGAATTTCCACAGTGAGCGGCGGTGCGCTGCCCGCGGACGCGCGCCTTGGCGCGTGGCATGTCGCTTGCGTGCGGATCAGGGATTCACACGCCACGGCGCACCTGCCGACCGACACCATGAACGATCGCGGCCCCCTGACCGACGACGCCATCGCGTTCATCCGCGAGCAGGCCTTCCTGATCGTCGCGACTGCCGACGCGGCCGGCAACGGCGACTGCTCGTACCGCGGCCGCCAGCCGCGCGGCGACGGCTCGTTCGAGCCGCTCGTCGATATCCCGGACCGCCGCACGCTGGTGCTGCCCGACTTCGCGGGCAACAACCTGTTCAACACGATCGGCAACCTGCTCGTGAATCCGGCGATCGCGCTGCTGTTCGTCGATTTCGTGCGCCAGACGACCTGGCTCGTGCAGGGCCGCGCGACGCTCGACGAGGAGGCGGGAAGCCGCGCGCACCTGTGGCCCGATGCGCTGCGCCATGTGGTGATCGACGTGGAACGGGCACAGGCGCGGACAGATGCGGCGCTGCCGTCGCTCGTGCTGGCGTGATGCACGGCCACGGCGAGTGCCGCGCGGATCGGCGGACCATGCGGGCACGGCGGCGGCATTGACCGATGTGCGGAAGCGCAGATTTGCCGATGTGCCGAGACGCAACGCTCAACGCCCGTGCGTCTCCGCACAGGCCGGTTCTGCCCGGCTGCGCGCCGACGCATCGGCGTGCGCACGGCCACCCGCATCGTCGCCCGTTTCGTCGTGAGCCGGACGGCCGCCGAGAAACACGAACACCACGCCGGCACACAGCACGGTGACGACGGCCAGCCCGGTCAGCAGCCGGTCGAACGCATGCGTGTAGCTCGCGATCAACGCCGCGTGCCCGACACCCGGCAACGCGGCCGCCGCGCCCGCGAGATCGCCGGTCGCGAGCCGCGCGGCGGCCCGCAGCGTCGCGTCCGGCGTGCCGGCGGCACCTGCCGCCTGCGTCAGTCCCGTTCGCGCCAGCCCGGCGAGCACCGCGCCGACGATCGCCAGCGCGATCCCCTCGCCGGCCACGCGCGTCGTGCTGAAAATTCCCGTCGCCATCCCGGCCCGCTCCTTCGGCACGACGCTCACCGACAGCCCGTCCATCAGCCCCCAGGGCATGCCGGCGCCGACGCCGATCGCGAGCATCGGCGCGATCGCCGCGGCCCCCGCGCCGCCGCGCAGCGCGCTGCCGAGCCACACGAGCCCTGCCGCCGCGACGAGGAGCCCCAGCCCCGAGATCACGCCGGCCGACAACCAGCGCGTGAGTGTCGCCGCGACGAACGGCACGACGAGCATCGGCGCTGAGATCGCGAGCATCAGCCAGCCGGCGTCGATTTCGCTGAAGCCGTCGATGCCGATGAAGCGCAGCGGCAGCACGACGAGCAGCACGATGTAGCAGCAGCACGTCGACACCGGCAGCACCTGCACGCCGACGAAGCGCGCGATGCGAAACAGCGACAGGTCGAGCATCGGCCGCGCGACGCGCGTCTCGATTACCGCGAACGCGCCCGCGCCGAGCGCCGCGCCGGCCAGCAGCGCGATCACGAGCGCACTCGACCAGCCGCGCGCGGGCGCCTCGATCACGCCGAACGTAAACAGCGTCAACGCGGCAGTGAACGCCGCCGTGCCGGGCCAGTCGAGCCCCGTTGCATGCGGGTCGCGTGACTCGTGCATGCGCGGCAGCCCGAACACCAGCGACAGCACGCCGGCCACCGCGCTCGTCACGAAGATCGCGCGCCAGCCGTAATGCCCGATCAGGCCGCCGGCCAGCACGGGCCCGAACGCGAGCCCGATGCCGAAGGTCGTGCCGAGCAGGCTGAACGCGCGCGTGCGCGCCGCGCCGTCGAACTCCTGCGCGAGCGCGGCCGTGCCGCCGGCGAGCGCCGCGGCCGCCGCGAGCCCTTGCGCGGCGCGCAGCAGGTCGACCGCGAGCATCGACGGCGCGAACGCGAGCGCGATCGACATCAGCGTGAAGCCGCCGACGCCGATCGCGAACAGGCGCTTGCGGCCGAACTGATCGGCGAGCGCGCCCGATGCCATCAGGAAGCTGCCGAACGCGAGCATGAACGCGTTGGTGATCCAGTTCATCGCGACCGGGCTGCCGTGCAGGTCGCGGCCGATCGCCGGCGTCGCGACCGCGCCGCCCGAAAACGACAGCGGCAGCGCGACGGCGGCCATGCAGACGGCGGCCAGCACCCATGCGCGCCGGCGCGCCGACTGGGCCGAAACGGCTGAAACAGGGTGATCCATCATCGCTCCTCGAAAAGCCGGCGCGGATGCGCCGTCAGAGAGACAGAAGATAAATCCGATTCAATCTGCGAAAAACCACGCGAAGTTCCATATATAACGGACTAAAATTCCGTAATTGCCCTGGCCGCGTGCGTCGTCGTACGCCCTTCGATTCGATGGAAAGATGGAAAACCTCACCGGCATCGTCGCGTTCGTCCGCACGGCCGAAGCGCTGAGCTTCGTCGCGGCCGGCCGCACGCTCGGCATCTCGGCATCGGCGGTCGGCAAGACGATCGCGAAACTCGAACAGTCGCTCGGCGTGCGCCTGTTCAACCGCACGACACGCCGCGTCACGCTGACCGAGGAGGGGCGGCACTTCTACGAACGCTGCCAGCGGATCCTCGAGGATTTCCGCGACGCGGAGGCGACCGTGACGGCGTCGGCGCAGCGCCCGCGCGGCAAGCTGCGCGTGAGCCTGCCGGTGATCGGCTACCGCTTCCTGCTGCCCGTGCTGCCCGAATTCCGGCAGCGCTATCCGGACGTCGAGCTCGATCTCGATTTCAACGACCGGATGGTCGACGTCGTCGAAGGCGGGTTCGACGCGGTGATCCGCAGCGGGCCGCTGTCGGATTCGAGCCTGATGTCGCGGCGGCTCGGCCCGTTCGCGTTCGTGCTGTGTGCGACGCCCGCGTATCTCGCGCAGGCCGGCACGCCGCGCACGCCGCGCGACCTCGAAGCGCACGACTGCGTGCGCTACTGCTTCCCCACCACCGGCAAGCTGCAGGACTGGGCGCTCGCCGCCGACGACGGCACGCCGCTGAAGCTGCGCACCGCGATGACCTGCAACAACATGGAGGCGCTGCGCGGCACCGTGCTCGCGGGGCTCGGCATCGGCTACATGCCCGACTTCCTCGCGCGCGACGCGCTCGAACAGGGTGCGCTCGTCACCGTGCTCGACGACTACCGGATCGCGCCGGGCCAGTTCTCGATCGTGTGGCCGTCGAGCCGGCAGTTGTCGCCGAAGCTGCGCGTGTTCGTCGATTTCCTGTGCGAGCGGCTGTTCAGGTAGTCACGCCGCCCCGATCCGCTCCGCCTCCAACGGCGGCAGCAGCGCGTCGCTGTCGTCCTTCAGCCCGACGCCCGTCAGCTGGAGCCTGCGCGCATGCGTCATCAGGTAATGCAGCTTGTGCGCGGCGGCCGCGTGCGGCAGCCCTTCGGGCCGCACGTTCGAGATGCAGTTGCGCAGCGCATCGTGACAGCCGACTTTCGGCGCCCACGTCAGGTACACGCCGAGGCTGTCCGGCGAGCTGAGCCCCGGCCGTTCGCCGATCAGCATCGCGACGACCTTCGCGCGCAGCAGCTCGCCGATCTCGTCGCCGAGCGCGACGCGCGCCTGCGTCGCGACCACCACCGGGCCGATCCGCCAGCCGTCCGCCTCGAGCCGCGGCCGCACGGCCTGCAGCAGCGGCAGCGCCTGCTTCGCGGCCGCGAATGCCGACAGCCCGTCGCCGACCACGAACACGACGTCGGGCGCTTCGTCGAGCGCCGCGCCGTAACCGGCGAGCAGCCCGCAGCTGTCGTCCGACAGCTTGCGGCCGAGATCGGGCCGGCGCAGGTAGTGGTCGCGGTCGGGCGCGGCGCTCTGCACGCGCAGCGTCGGCAGCAGGCCGGCCGCCTCGATCTCGCGCCGCAGCGCGTCCGCGTCGAGCGGCTGGTGCACGGCGTCGCGCGCCTGCGCGTGCGACAGGTTGAAGGCCAGCAGCGGCGCGGTCGGCAGGCTGTTGCCCGCGCGGCCGAGCGCGATCCGCGCGTTCGTGAACGACTTCAACTGGCCCCACGGATTCTTTTCGACGGCATCGCTCATGCTGACAACCCCATCCAGTCGTTCGCGCCGGCCAGAAGCGGCACGCGGGCCGACGCGGCGCGCAGCGCGCCGTGCGCGTCGGCGATCTCCATCGTCTCCAGCCACTCCTCGAATTCCGGTGCACGGCGCAGCCCGAGCACCTCGCGCACATAGAGCTGATCGTGGAACGACGTGCTCTGGTAGTTCAGCATCACGTCGTCCGCACCCGGAATCCCCATGATGAAGTTGATGCCGGCCGCACCGAGCAGCGTCAGCAGCGTATCCATGTCGTCCTGGTCGGCTTCCGCATGGTTCGTGTAGCAGATGTCGCAGCCCATCGGCACGCCGAGCAGCTTCCCGCAGAAGTGATCCTCGAGCCCCGCGCGGATGATCTGCTTGCCGTCGTACAGGTACTCGGGGCCGATGAAGCCGACCACCGTATTCACGAGGAACGGCTCGAACTTGCGCGCGACCGCATACGCGCGCACTTCGCAGGTCTGCTGGTCGACGCCGAAATGCGCGTTTGCCGACAGCGCGCTGCCCTGGCCCGTCTCGAAGTACATCAGGTTGTTGCCGACGGTGCCGCGGCGCAGCGACAACGCGGCCTCGTGCGCTTCGCCGAGCAGCGCGAGCGAGATGCCGAAGCTCGCGTTCGCCTTCTCGGTGCCCGCGATCGACTGGAACACGAGGTCGACCGGCGCGCCCTTCTCGATCGCGGCGATCGTGTTGGTCACGTGCGTGAGCACGCACGACTGCGTCGGCACGCCGTAGCGTTCGCGGAACCCGTCGATCATCGCGAGCAGCTTCATGATCGCCGCGAGGCTGTCGGTCGCCGGGTTGATGCCGATCATCGCGTCGCCGCAGCCGTACATCAGGCCGTCGAGCATCGATGCGGCGATGCCTTTCACGTCGTCGGTGGGGTGGTTCGGCTGCAGCCGGACCGACATCCGGCCGGCGAGCCCGACCGTGTTGCGAAAGCGCGTGACGACGCGGCGCTTGCGTGCGGCCGCGATCAGGTCCTGGTTGCGCATCAGCTTCGACACGGCCGCGACCATCTCGGGCGTGAGGCCCGGCGCGATCCGTTCGAGCGCCGCGCCGTCGGCGGCGGGCGACAGCAGCCAGTTGCGGAAATCGCCGACGGTGAGGTGCGAGATTTCCGCGAACGCGTGCGCGTCGTGATCGTCGATGATCAGGCGCGTGACCTCGTCGTGTTCGTACGGAATCACCGCTTCGTTCAGGAACGCCTTCAGCGGCACGCCCGCGAGCGCGATCTTCGCGGCCACGCGCTCCTCCTCGCTCGCCGCCGCGACACCGGCGAGCTGGTCGCCGGAACGCAGCGGGCTCGCCTTCGCGAGCAGCGTCTTCAGGTCCGCGAAGCGGTACGTGCGCGGACCGATCGTCTCCGTGTAGGACATCGTTCGAATCTCCTTGCCAAAAGCCGACGGCGCGCCCGTTCGACAGGGCGCGCCGGATACCGTCAGAAACGGCCTGCCACTTTCGCCTTCACCTGCTCACTCCTCCAGCAGCGCGTCGCCCGGCGCACTCGCCCGCTGCGAACGCGTCGCGAGGAAGTATGCGTAGCCGACCGCGAGGAAGCCGACGAACACCAGCGCGACCAGCCCGTTGAAGTACACCATGGTCGCGAGACAGACGAGTGCCGCCAGGATCGCGAATGCCGGGAAGATCGGGTACAGCGGCGCGCGGAACGGCCGCTCCAGGTTCGGCTGCGAGCGGCGCAGCTTGAACAGCGCCGCCATGCTCACGATATACATCACGATCGCGCCGAACACCGACATCGTCACGATATTCGCGGTGAGCGTCTGGCCGCCGAACTGGATCAGCTCGTCGCTGTAGATCGCCGCGATGCCGACCACGCCGCCCGCGAGGATCGCGCGATGCGGCGTCTTGAAGCGGGGATGCACCTTGCCGAGCCATTCGGGCAGGTAGCCCTCGCGGGCCAGCGCGAAGATCTGGCGCGAATAACCGAGGATGATCCCGTGGAACGACGCGACGAGCCCGAACAGCCCGAGCCACACGAGCATGTGCATCCAGCCGCTGTTCGCGCCGACGATGTACTTCATCGCCTGCGGCAGCGGATCGTTGATGTTCGCGAGCTTGGTCCAGTCGCCCGCGCCGCCGGCGAACACCATCACGCCGATCGCGAGCGCGACGAGGGTCAGGATCCCGGCCACGTAGGCGATCGGAATCGAGCGCTTCGGGTTCTTCGCTTCCTCGGCGGCCATCGCGACGCCTTCGATCGCGAGGAAGAACCAGATCGCGAACGGGATCGCCGCGAACATCCCGTGGAACGCGCCCATGCTGAAATGATCGGCGCCCGACCAGCCGCCCTTCATGAAGTTGCTCCACGCGAAGCCCGGCGACACGACGCCCATGAACACCAGCAGCTCGAAGATCGCGAACAGCGTGACGACGAGCTCGAAGGTCGCCGCGATCTGCACGCCGACGATGTTCAGCGCCATGAACACGAGATACGCGCCCATCGCCGCGTGTTTCGGTTCGAGCCCCGGGAACTGCACGTGCAGGTAGGCGCCGATCGCGAGCGCGATCGCGGGCGGCGCGAACACGAACTCGACGAGCGTCGCGGCGCCGGCGAGATAGCCGCCGGTCGGGCCGAACGCGCGGCGCGCATACGCAAACGGGCCGCCCGCGTGCGGGATCGACGTCGTCAGCTCGGTGAAACTGAAGATGAAGGTCGTATACATCGCCGCGACGAACAGCGCGGTGATGACGAAACCCAGCGTGCCTGCGCTCGCCCAGCCGTAACTCCAGCCGAAGTATTCGCCGGAAATCACGAGGCCGACCGCGATGCCCCACAGTTGCCAGGTCCCGAGCGTCTGCTGCAGCGCGGGCTGGCCGGACTTTGCGCCGGCGGCGGGCCGGCCATTCGACTCTGCTTTCATCGGACTCTCTCCTCAAAGGCGCCGGGCCTGCCGGCCAGCGCAACTGAGAATCGATGCTAGAGAGTCATTAAACGACGTGTTATCGAAATTCGGCAAAGATCGCGGCTGACGTTTCGCTTGCAGAAACGCCCGCCGCGTTCGTTGCGACGTCGATCCGGCCGCGCGGCGCAGGCCGGATCGCCCGTGCTCACTGGCCGCCGCCGCGCTGGTTGAACCAGCGGTCGAGCAGCTTGCCGGCCGCCTCGCGGCCGCCGAGGCCGAACGACAGCGCCACCGCCACCGCGATCGCGCCGAGCACCAGGCCGAACGCGAGCTGGACGATTTCGTTGGCAATCCCCATCGCCCGCAGCCCCATCGCGAACACGAGGCCGAGGATCGCGAATTGCGCGATGCGCGCGAACAGCACGCTGTGCTCGCGGTCGGCCTGCTCGATCACGCGGCGCGCGAGGCCCGCGAGCCACACGCCGATCACGAGGATCACGCCGCCCATCAGCACGTGGCCGCCGAATTCGATGAACAGCGTGACGACGTCGCGCACCTGCGAGAAGCCGAGCCGGTTCGCGGCTTCGACCGACGCGAACAGCATCGCGAAGAACACGATCAGCCGTGCGACCAGCACCGACGGCTGCAGGATCCCCGAGAACACGCGCTCGACGCCGAGCACGGCCGGCAGCCCGTCGACACCGGCCGCTTCGAGCAGCTTCTGCGCGAGCGATGCGACGAAGCGCGCGAAGTAGAACGTGACGAGCACGATCACGATCGCCGCGACGATGTCCGGCACCGCGCCGAGGAACTGGTTCAGCATGTTGGTCGCGGGAATCGAGATCGCCTCGATCTTCAGCGCGTCGAGCGCGGAGATCAGCGTCGGCACGAACACGAACACGTAGACGATCGTGCCGATCAGGCTCGACACGCGCACGGGCGTCGGGCTGTCGAGACGCTGCGTGAGGCGGTCGGCGCCGGCGGCGACGAGCAGGTTCGTCACGAGGCCGCGCAGCACCCGCGCGACGATCCAGCCGACGAAGCCGATCACCGCGGCCGCGAACAGGTTCGGCACGATCGCGAGCAGCTTGTCGACCATCCCCTGCACCGGCGACAGCAGGCCCGACAGCGCGAACGACGCGAGGATCGCCGGCAGGAACATCAGGATCACGAGCCAGAACAGCACGTCGCCGAGATAGCCGCTCATCGGCTGCATGCCGGCACCTTCGGACAGCTTGTCGTCGATCTTGCTGGCCTTCAGCGCGCGGTTCGCGAGGCTGCGCAGCAGCGACGCGATCAGCCATGCGATCAGCGTCAGCGCCGCGCCGCCGATCAGGTTCGGCAGGTAGTTGACGATGTGCGTGACGAGCAGCGAGAACGGATTGGACACCGCGTACAGGTTGAGCACGTTGAAGATGCCCACCGCGGTGACGAGCAGCACGAGCCAGAACAGCCCGCCGGCGATGATGCGCTCGACGCACGCGCCCTGGCCGGTGCTGTCGGTGATCCGCTTGTCGACCTTCAGCGCGTTGAGCAGGCGCAGCGCGCCGGCCCGCACCACCACGGCGATCAGCCAGCCGATCACCAGGATGCCGATCGCGCCGGCGATCTTGGGCAGGTATCCGCCTAGCGTGGTCTGCAGCGACGTGATGAAGCTGGAAGCATCCATTTCTTCTTCTCCCGAAAAACGTGGTGTTGCGATTGGACATCGACGAACTACCTGCGTACTTCGAAAAGCGTGCTGCCCGGCTTGGGTGACCGGTTCGAGCAACTTACCCGAGAAAAATGACGCGATCACCCGATTTCACCGTCTTTAACTTTAGTCGTTGATCGCGGAGGGGCAAGACCCCATTTCGTGGAAATTTAAAAGGGGCGGATTCATCCGCGGCGCGGCATTTCCGCAAGATTTGTCCATTCGGCCCGTGCTACCGTGACGTCGGTTCCAGCCCGGACACGTCGATGACCCCAGCCGAAACGAAAACCGACCCGCCCGCGTGGGTCCGCTACGCGGCCAGCGTGGCGCGCGTCCACGCGTACATCAGCGCGCATCTCGACGGCCCGCTCGACCTGAACCGGCTCGCCGAAATCGCATGCCTGTCGCCGTATCACTGGCAGCGCGTCTACCGCGCGCTGTACGGCGAGTCGATCGTGCTGACGGTGCGGCGGATGCGGATCGTGCGGGCGTCCGAGGATCTCGTCTGCACCGCACGGCCGCTCGACGAGATCGCGCGGCGCGCGGGCTACGGTTCGACGCACGCGTTCGCGCGGGCGTTTCGCGACGCGTACGGCGTGCTGCCCGCGCAGCACCGGCGCACGGGCACCCACCGGCCGATTTATCCGCTACAGCGAGGAGAGGAAGACATGTTCAAGCACGAGGTCGAGATCCGGCGCCTGCCGGAACTGCACGGCTACGCGGTGGCGCACACCGGCGCGTACATGAAGGTGGGCGATGCGTTCGGGCGGATCGGCGCGTGGGTCGCGCAGCACGGGCTGATCGGGCCGGGCGCGAAGATGATCGGCATTTTCTACGACGATCCGGACACGACGCCCGAAGCGCAGTTGCGCGCGAAGGCCTGCTTCATGCCGGCCGACGGCGCGCCGGACGTCGAGCCCGTGCCGCCGGTGGAACGCGCGACGGTGGCAGGCGGCGAATATGCGGTGCTGCTGCATACGGGGCCGTATGCGGACCTGAAGACGGCCTACCAGTGGCTCTACGGCGACTGGCTGCGTCACTCGGGCCGCGAGGCCGCCGACGCGCCGCCGTTCGAGCTGTACCTCAATACGCCGATGGACACGGCACCGGCGGACCTGCTCACCGAAATTCACCTGCCGTTGCGCTGAGTGAACGGCCGCTGCGGCGGCCATGAAACGAAACGCGCCGGCCGATGCTCATGCCCGGCCGGCGCGAATGAGCGGCATACCTGTTACGTCGCCTGCGTCCCGCACCCGGGACAGAAGCGGGCGTCGGCCGCCAGCGCCGTGTGGCAGCGGCTGCAGGCGCGGCTGCGTTGCGCCGCGCCGCACTGCGCGCAGAACCGCGCGTCCGCCGCATTGAGCGCGCCGCAGCCCGCACACGCAAGCTGGCTCAGCGGCACGTTGCCGCCCTGCCCGCCGTTTGCCGCATCGGCCGGCGCCTGCCAGCCCCAGCCGTGGCGATCGCGGCCGCGCGCATCGTGACCGCCATGCCCGTCTCCGCGCTGTCCGCCGTGATGCCCGCCTCCGCCGCCGTGGCCGCCGTTCCCGCTGCTGCCATGCCCGTTGCCATGGCCACCGCCGTGGCCGCCCAGGATCCGTTTCAGAAAGCTCATCGCCCGCTCCTCAACGCGTGGCCTGCGTGCCACCGAACGCCCCGGACGACGACAGCAGCCGCAAGCCGTTGGCCACGACGATCAGGCTCGCGCCCGCGTCGGCGAAGACCGCCATCCACATCGTGCCGAGCCCCACGACCGTGAGGCCGAGGAACACGACCTTCACGCCGAGCGCGAAGCCGATGTTCTGCACCAGCACGCGGTGCGTCGCGCGCGACAGCCGCACGAACGCGGGGATCTTGCGCAGGTCGTCGTCCATCAGCGCGACGTCGGCCGTCTCGATCGCCGTGTCGGTGCCCATCGCGCCCATCGCGAAACCGATGTCGGCACGGGCCAGCGCCGGTGCATCGTTGATCCCGTCGCCGACCATCCCGACCGCGCCCGCGCCGCCGGCCGACAGCTCCTCGACCGCCGCGAGCTTGTCTTCCGGCAACTGGTTGCCGCGTGCGTCGTCGATGCCGGCCTGCCGCGCGATCGCCTGCGCGGTATGCGGGTTGTCGCCCGTCAGCATCGCGGTGCGGATGCCGAGCGCGTGCAGATCGGCGATCGCCGCACGGCTCGTGTCCTTGATCGTGTCGGCCACCGCGAAGATGCCGAGCACGCGCGCTTCGTCGACCAGCACCACGACGCTCTTGCCCTGCCGCTCCAGCGCGTCGAGCTTCGCTTCGAGCGCCGTCGAGCAGCGCTCGAGCTCCTCGACGAGCCGGTGGTTGCCGAGCCAGTAGCGCATGCCGTCGATCGTGCCGCGCACGCCGCGCCCGACGATCGCTTCGAAGTCCTGTACATCGGAGAATGCCGTCGTGCCGGCGTCGCGTGCCGCGGCAGCGATCGCCTGCGACACCGGGTGATCGGAGCGCGCCGCGAGGCTCGCGCCGAGATGCCGCACGCGCGCCGCATCGGCGTCGTCCGCATGCACGTCGAAATCGGTCTGCACCGGCTTGCCGTGCGTGATCGTGCCGGTCTTGTCGAGCGCGAGCCACGCGAGCTTGCGCCCTTCTTCCAGGTAGACGCCGCCCTTCACGAGAATCCCGCGCCGCGCGGCAGCCGCGAGACCCGACACGATCGTCACCGGCGTCGAGATCACCAGCGCGCACGGGCACGCGATCACGAGCAGCACGAGCGCGCGGTAGATCCAGTCGTGCCACGCGCCGCCCATCGCGATCGGCGGCACCACCGCGACCAGCAATGCGACCGCGAACACGATCGGCGTGTAGACGCGCGCGAACTGGTCGACGAAGCGTTGCGTCGGCGCCTTCGCGCCCTGTGCCTCCTCGACCGCGTGGATGATCCGTGCGAGCGTCGAGTTGGCCGCGACGGCCGTCACGCGATATTCGAACGAGCCAGATTCGTTGATCGTGCCCGCGTACACGGCGTCGCCGGTCGTCTTTTCGACGGGCAGGCTCTCGCCGGTGATCGGCGCCTGGTTGACCGTCGAGCGGCCCGCGACGACGTCGCCATCGAGCCCGATCCGCTCACCCGGCTTCACGCGGACGACCGCGCCGAGCACAACCTGCGCGGCCTCGATCGTGCGCCACGAGCCGTCGGCCTGCTGCACGGTCGCGGTGTCGGGCGCGAGCCGCATCAGGCCCTGGATCGCATTGCGCGCGCGGTCGAGCGACTTCGCCTCGATCAGCTCGGCGATCGTGAACAGCACCATCACCATTGCGGCTTCCGGCCACTGGCCGATCGCCATCGCGCCCGTCACCGCGATGCTCATCAGCGCGTTGATGTTCAGGTTGCCGTTGCGGATCGCGATCCAGCCCTTCTTGTACGTGGTGAGCCCGCATGCGAGCACCGCGGCGAGCGCGAGCGCCGCCGACAGCCACACCGGCAGCCCGGCCCACGTCGCGCCTTCGGACGCGATCGCGGCGACGCCGGCCAGCGCCAGCGGCCACCACGGCTTCGCGGGCGCGTCGGCTGCGCGCGCCGCCGGCGCGCCGGCCGCCGCGGCTTCGGGCGTCATCCCGAGCGTGCGGATCGCGCTTTCGATCGCCGGCTGCGCGCCGGGCACGTGGTCGACGGTCAGCATCCGCTGCATCAGGTTGAATTCGAATGCCGACACTTCGGTCATCCCGCCGAGCTTCTTGCGGATCAGCGTTTCCTCGGTCGGGCAGTCCATCTGCATGATCCGGAACGCCGAGCGCACGTGACCCGACGCGGTCGCCTGCGCGGCCGGCAGCGGCGCGAGCGTCAGCGCCGCAGGCGCGCAGCAGTCGCCGGCCGCGTGGTCGTGGTCGTGGTCGTGGTCGTGGTCGTGGTCGTGGTCGTGACCGGCATGGTCATGCGCCGCGTGGCCGTGCGAGCATGCGGCGCCGTGCACATGCGCGTCGCCGCGTGAATGATCGTGGTCGTGGCCATGACCGGCTTCGTCGTGCGCGGCATGATCGTGCGAGCCTGCAGCACCACGCCTATGCGCGTCGCCGTGCGAATGATCGTGGCTGCGCGACGCAGCCTCGCCGTGCGCGCGCTCACCGGCCGCCGGCACCGCGTCGGCAACGGTCGCCATCTGCGTGTCGCGCGGGTCGGCGCAGCACGTATCGGCGCCGCCGGCATGACGGTGTCGTGGGTCGTGGGTACGCTTGGCGTCGGTCATGGCAACCTCCTTTGTGGCTTGACGGTGTAGAGTTAACACCCTGAAGCCACTACAAGGTCAACCCTTACACGGGAGAAAGGCATGAAGATCGGCGAACTGGCCAAAGCGGCCCGCTGCACGCCCGAGACGATCCGTTTCTACGAGAAAGAGGGCCTGATGCCGGATGCGGAGCGCACCGACTCGAACTACCGCAACTACACCGACGTGCACGTCGAGCGGCTGCGCTTCATCCGCAACTGCCGCGCGCTCGACATGGCGCACGACGAAATCCGTGCGCTGCTGCGGCTCACCGACACGCCGGCCGACCGCTGCGATTCGATCAATTCACTGCTCGACGATCACATCGGGCACGTCGATGCGCGCCTCGCGGAACTCACGCATTTGCGCGACCAGCTCACCGAATTGCGCCGCCAGTGCGTCGGCGAGCATTCGGTCGAGGATTGCGGCATCGTGCACGGGCTCGCGACGATGGAGACCGTCGCGCCGGCCGCAAAGCGCTCGCACCTCGGCTGAAACCCTTGCGGAATAAGATAGTCTGATTGAGAATAGTTATATTCTTACTAGATATTCAATAACTATTCATGTCAACGAGTCGCCCGTCCCCGCTTGCGCTGGCCGTCCTCGCGACGCTCACCGAAACGCCGATGCATCCGTACGGGATGCTGCAGCAACTGAAGGCCCGCGGATACGATGAAGTCGTCAACGTGCGGCAGCGCACGAGCCTCTACCAGACGATCGACCGGCTGCTGCGCGACGGGCTGATCGCCGTGCACGACACCGAGCGCGACGGCGCGTTTCCGGAACGCACGCTGTATGCGCTGACCGAAGCTGGGCACACGGCGGGGCAGGCGTGGCTGCATGCGCTGCTCGCCGAGCCCGCGCGTGAATTCCCGGTGTTCGGCGCCGGCCTCGCCTTCCTGCCGCTGCTCGACGCCGAAGATGCGCGCCGCCAGCTCGAACTGCGAATCGCGCGGCTCGATGCCGAACGCGAACGGCTGGAAGCGCTGCGCGCCACCGCGCAGGCCGACCAGGTGCCGCGCCTGTTCCTGCTGCAGAACGAACATGCGCTGGTGCTGCTCAATGCGGAGCTCGATTGGGCACGCAGCGTCGTCGAACACCTGAAGATCGGCGCGCTGCGCTGGGTGGACGGCTGACGTGTCACGAAGGCCGATTCCCGTCCGGGACGGGAGTCGCTGCCGTCAAAGCACCTTGCCGGGATTGAGGATGCCGTGCGGGTCCAGTGCGGCCTTCAGGCGCCGCATCAGCCCGATTTCCGCGTCGCTGCGCGTATGCGCGAGATAAGGACGCTTGAGCGCGCCGATTCCGTGCTCGGCCGACACCGAGCCGCCCATGTCGCGCACCACCGCGTACACGCAGTGATCGAGCGTATCGAGGTCCGCATCGGCCATCCCGGCCAGCGATACGCCGATATGCACGTTGCCGTCCCCCACGTGGCCGAAGAACAGGCACGTGACGTCCGGCCAGCGCGCCCGCAGCGCCGCTTCGCAACGTTCGGCGAACGCGCCGAGTTCACCCGTCGGCAAACTCACGTCGAAGTTGACGAGCTGCGGCAATGCATCGATCGCGAGGCCTTCGCGCAGCGTCCACAGATCGCGCGCCTGCCGCTCCGACGTCGCGAGCACCGCGTCGTCCAGCAGCCCTGCGTCGAACCCCGCCGCGAGGCCCGTTTCCAGCGCCTGGCGCGCATCGCCGCCCGGCGCGCTCGTCGCGCATTCGATCAGCACCGCGAAGCCGTCGTCGCCGACGAACGGTGCCGTGACGCCCGGCGTATGACGCGCGACGTAGTCGTAGAACGCCGGCCACATCGCTTCGAAGCTGACGACTTCCGGCAACGTGCGCACGCGGTTCCACAGCGCGGCCACCGCGTCGTAATCGCGCACGCGGCAAAGCGCCGTGGCCGGCGCGGCGAGCAGCGGATGCAGCCGCAACACCGCACGCGTGACGACGCCGAGCGTCCCCTCGCTACCGATGAACAGCTGCTTCAGGTCGTAGCCCGCGTTGTTCTTCAGCATCCGGTTCATCGACGATACGACCGTGCCGTCCGCGAGCACCGCTTCGAGCCCGAGCACCTGCTCGCGCATCATGCCGTAGCGGATCGCGCGCGTGCCGCCCGCATTGGTCGCTAGCATGCCGCCGATCTGGCACGAGCCGCGCGCGCCGAGGTCGACACCGAACGTGAAGCCCGCCGCTTCCGCGGCTTCCTGCACCGTCTGCAGCGGCGTCCCCGCCCGCACGGTCATCGTGCCGGCCGCCGCATCGATCGCGTCGATACCCGCAAAGCGCTCCATCGACAGCACGACCTCGCCGCCGAGCGCGACCGCGCCGCGCGCGAGCCCGGTCAGCCCGCCCTGCGGCACGACCGGCAGCCCGAGCCGCGCGCACAGCGCGAGCGTACGCGACACGTCGTCGACGCTGCGCGGGCGCACCAGCGCACGCGGCCGCACGCCGGGCGGCTCGTTGTACGCGGTGAAGTAGCGCGGATCGATGTCGGCGGAACGCGTGACGAGCACGTCGCCCAGTTCGGCGACGAGCACGGCCTCGAGCGCCTCGCCCGCCAGCGGCACGTCGCGCGGTTCTCCGCCCGCGGCACCCGTATCCCGGTTCTGCATCGCGCGGTTCCGCTTACTTGGTCGAGATGTCGATATCGCCGAAATACTTCAGACCGAGCGTCTTCACCGTGCCGTCCGCCTTCAGCTTGTCGATCGCCGCGTCGAGCTTCGCCTTCAGCGCGTCGTCGCCCTTGCGCAGGCCGAATGCGATGCCGCTGCCGAGGATCTTGTCGTCGTGCACGGGCTGGCCGACGAACGAGAAGCCCTTGCCGTCCGGGCGCGACAGGAAGCCGCGCTGGCCGGACGGCGCGAGCACGAGCGTCGCGTCGAGGCGGCCCGCGACGAGGTCCGCATACGCCTGGTTCTGGTCCTGGTACGCGACGACCGCGACGCCGGCCGGTTCCCAGTGTGCCTTCGCGAAGGTCTCCTGGATCGACGCCTGCAGCACGCCGACGCGCTTGCCCTTCAGCGATTCGGGCGTCGGCAGCAGCCCGCTGCCGGTGCGCGCGATCAGCTGGGTCGGCACGCGGTAGATGATCGTCGTGAAGTCGATCGCCTGGCGGCGCTGCTCGGTCGCGTTCATCGCCGAATTGATCGCGTCGAACTTGCGGCCCTTCAGCGCCGGAATCAGCCCGTCGAACGACGTCTCGACCCATTTGCACGACAGCTTCGCCGTCTGGCAGACAGCATTGCCGACGTCGATGTCGAAGCCCTGCAGGTCGCCGTTCGGCGCTTTCGATTCGAACGGCGGGTATTGCGCTTCGAGGCCGAAACGCAGCGTCTGCGCGTCGGCGAGCGCCGCGCCGGAGCCGATTGCGCATGCGAGCGCAAACGCGAGTTTTAGGGTGGCCGTGTGCTTCATCGTGATCTCCTGTGACTGGTCGATGCGACGTGCCCGTCGCTGGTTTCTTAAAGCGAACGCAGCCGCCGCGCGCCTTCGACCAGCGTCGCGTCGTCCTTCGAAAAACTGAGCCGGATCACGCCGGCATCGGTACCGTCGGTATAGAACGCCGACAGCGGAATCGTCGCGACACGCGCATCGCGGATCACGCGCAGCACGAAGTCGCTGTCGCTTTCGTCCGAGAAGTGCCGGAAGCGCGCGAGCATGAAGAACGAGCCTTCGCTCGGCAGCAGCTCGAAACGCGAATCGGCCAGCTCGCGCGCGAGCAGGTCGCGCTTGGCCTGGTAGAACGCCGACAGGCCGAGATAGCTGTCCGGCCGCGCGAGGATCTCCGCGAACGCAAACTGCATCGGCGTATCGGCCGAGAACACCATGAACTGGTGCACCTTGCGGATCTCGTCCATCAGTTCGGCCGGCGCGAGGCAATGACCGACCCGCCAGCCGGTCACGTGAAACGACTTGCCGAACGACGACACGATCACGCTGCGCTCGGCCAGCTCGCGATGGCGCGCGACGCTCTGGTGCTGCGCGCCGTCGAACACGACGTGCTCGTAGACTTCGTCGGACAGCACGACGATGCCCGTGTCGCGCGTGAGCTGCGCGAGCCGCTCGAGATCGTCGGCCGAGAACACGGTCGCGGTCGGGTTGTGCGGCGTGTTGACGATGATCATCCGCGTGCGCGGCGTGATCGCGGCCGCCACTTCATCCCAGTTCACGCGAAAGTGCTCGGGCGACAGCTTGATTGCGACCGGCGTCGCGCCCTGCAGCCGCACGATCGGCGCATAGCTGTCGAACGACGGCTCGAAATAGATCACTTCGTCGCCCGGATGCACGAGCGCGCTGATCGCCGCATAGAGCCCTTCGCTCGCGCTCGCGATCACCGTGATCTCGGTTTCCGGGTCGTAGCGCGCGCCGTACAGCGCTTCCGTCTTCTCGGCGAGCCGCTCGCGCAGCGCCATCACGCCGGCCATCGGCGCGTACTGGTTGTGGCCGTCGCGCATCGCACGCGCGACGCCTTCGACGAGCGCCGGATCGGGCGCGAAATTCGGCGCGCCCTGCGACAGGTTCAACGCATCGTGCTGGGCAGCCAGCTGGCCGATCACCGTGAAGATCGTCGTTCCGACGTCGGGCAGTTTGGAACGGGGCGCGGTGGCGCTTCGCATGACTCCTCCTTCTGATGTCCTTCCGGCAGGCCCGCGCGGCGTGCGCAGCCCTGCATCTGCCGCATGATTTAGCCCGAGCCAATATCGGCGGACAATCGAAAGTTCGTCATGGAGCCCATGCATTTTTCTCATGGCTCATGGGGAGAAGCGCGGAACGGAACGGCTGGCCGCCGGGCCCGACATGCGAATCAGGCATTTCCCTTAGGGTGTGTTCACGCCCTATGGGCGCTACGCATCCGCTGCCGCCAGGTACGCAAGCAGCACGGCCCGCAGTTCGCGGCGTTGCACGGCGAAATCGAGTGCGGGCCCGAGCGTCAGCAACGCCTGCGACAGGCCGCCGTAGCAGATCGCGTGGGCCATGCGCGCGAGCCCGTCGAGCCGCCCGGCCGGCGGCGGATCGGCCGCATGGGCCAGCGCGTCGCGCCACAGCGCGACATACGCGTCGTAATGCCGGCGGTACGCGGCAAGCGGCGACACCTGCCGCTCCAGCACGAACAGCGCGCCCCACAGCGCCGCATCGGCGGCGATCGCGTCGACCTGCAGGTCGACGAGCGCGGCGGCGAGTTCGGCCCGCGGCACGCCACGCAAACGCTCGACCGCATCTCGTAGCCGGTCGGCCAGCGCCAGCACGCGGCGGTGGATGCAGAGCGCCGCAAGGCTCTGCTTGTCGCCGAAATACTCGTAGAAGGTGCCGATGCTGACGCCCGCGACGGCCGCGATCTCGCGGATCGTCGCCTTCGCGTAGCCGCGTTCGAGCAAAAGCTGAACGAACGCCTGCTGCAGCGCATCGGAACTCGCCTGCGCGCGCGACTGGCGCGGCCGGCGGCGCAACGCGGGCGCGGGTTGCGCCGCCGGCTGGCCGGGCGGCGCCGGAACCTGAACATGTCGCGGCGGCATATTTGCTACTCTGAAATCAGCAGGGAACACGTTTTTCCGGGCGCCGGAACCCGCGCCGAAGCGCCTTCCGTGCGGCGTGACGCCGGCGGCCCGCGAAGCATGAGACCGGAGACACCCCGATGACCGAAGCAACTCACGCCGTCACGAACCAGTTCGACGAACTCGTCGACTATAACCTCTTCGCGACGGATCTCGCGCTGCGCGACGCGCTCGCCCGGGCAGGCGCCGACTGGGCCGTGCCGCAGCTCGATGCGTACGGCGCGCGGCTCGGCAGCGCCGACACCGCGCAACTCGCCGACGAAGCGAACCAGCACACGCCGGAGCTGCACGCGTTCGACCGGCGCGGCCGGCGCACCGACCGCGTCGACTTCCATCCGGCCTGGCACGCGCTGCTCGGCCAGTACCGTCGCGAAGGCTTCGTGTCGCTCGCGTTCCGGGACACGCGCCGCGGCCGCTGGGCCGCGACCGCCGCCGGCTTCTACCTGCACGGCCAGATCGAGGCCGGCACGCTGTGCCCGGCCACGATGACGCAGGCCGCGATCCCCGTGCTGCAGAAGGAGCCCGCGCTGTGGGACCTGCTGCGCGACAAGCTCTACAGCGACGACTACGATCCGCGCGACGTACCGGTCGCCGACAAGCGCTCGATCTGGTTCGGCATGGGCATGACCGAGAAACAGGGCGGCTCCGACGTGCGCGCGAACACGACGCTCGCCACGCCGGTCGGCGCGGGCGGGCGCGGCGGCGAATACCGGCTGCGCGGCCACAAGTGGTTCTTCTCCGCGCCGATGTGCGACGCGCATCTCGTCGTCGCGCGCACCGAAGCCGGCAGCCCGTCGTGCTTCTACGTGCCGCGCTGGCGCCCGGACGGCACGAAGAACGCGGTCGAGATCCAGCGGCTGAAGAACAAGGTCGGCAACCGCAGCAACGCCAGCAGCGAAATCGAGCTGAACGACGCGTGGGGCATCATGCTCGGCGACGAAGGCCGCGGCATTCCGACCATCATCGAGATGGCCACCCACACGCGGCTGAACTGCGTGCTCGGCAGCGCGGCGATGCTGCGCCAGGGCGTCGTGCAGGCGATCGCGTACACGCGCCAGCGCCACGCGTTCGGCCGCGCGCTCGCCGAGCAGCCGCTGATGCGCACCGTGCTCGCCGATCTCGCGCTCGAAAGCGAAGCCGCGCTGTCGCTCGCGATGCGCCTCGCCGATGCGTTCGAACGCGACGACTCGCCGCGCGAACGCGCGTGGAAGCGGATCGTCACGCCCGCCGCGAAATTCTGGGTCTGCAAGCGCGCGGTCGAGCTGACCGGCGAAGCGATGGAAGTGTTCGGCGGCAACGGCTACGTCGACGACGGCCCGATCGCGCGGCTGTTCCGCGAGGCGCCCGTCAACTCGATCTGGGAAGGCTCGGGCAACGTGATGTGCCTCGACGTGCTGCGTGCCGTATCGCGCGAGCCCGACGCGGCCGCCGCGCTGTTCGACGAACTCGCCGACCTCGGCGCCGGCGAGCCGCGCATCCGCGCGGCGCTCGACGGATTGCGCGCGATGCTCGCCGCGCCGGCCGACAAGCTCGAAGCGTCGGGCCGCGTGTTCGCGCAGCGGCTCGCGCTCGTCGCGCAGGCGTGCCTGCTGCGCCGCGACGCGCCGGCCGCCGTCGCCGATGCATTCGTCGCGACCCGGCTCGCCGCGCCCGACTGGGGCCGCATCGCGGGCGGCTTCGATCCGCACGCGATCGACGTCGCCGCGCTGCTGCAGCGCGCGTACCCGGCCTGACCTGCACCGCCTCTCGCCTCGCCCGGAGCCCCGATGAATCTCGTCGCCGCCCTCGACCGCGCCGCCCGTGCGACGCCCGACAAGCCGTTCCTCGTCAGCGAATCCGCGACGATCACGTATGCCGCCGCGCGCGAGCGCTCGCACCGCGCGGCGGCCGTGCTGAGCGCGCTCGGCGTCGCGGCCGGCGACCGCGTCGCCGCGATGTGCTTCAACACGCCGGCCTTCGTCGACCTGATGTTCGGCGCGTGGCGGCTCGGCGCGGCGTTCGTGCCGATCAACCACAAGCTGCAGGCACCGGAAGTCGACTACGTGCTCGAACACAGCCGCAGCAAGGCGCTGCTGTTCGACGTGGCGCTCGCGCCGGTGGTCGAGCGCCTCGTGCATCCGGCGCGGCGGCTCGTGACCGAGGGCGAGCTCGACGGCGTGCCGAACTTCGACACGATGTGCGCGACGCGCGACGGCCTCGCGGGCATCGAGCCGGCCGACGGCGACATCGCGCAGATCCTCTATACGTCCGGCACGACGGGCCGCCCGAAGGGCTGCATGCACAGCCATCGCGCCGTGACGCTCGCGGCGATGCAGGCGGCGCTCGCGACCGGCATCGACCGCAACGAACGCACGCTGATGGCGATGCCGATCTGGCATTCGTCGCCGCTGAACAACTGGTTCGGCGGCACGCTGTTCGCGGGCGGCACCGTCGTGCTGCTGCGCGAATACCATCCGCTGCGTTTCCTGCAGACCATCGAGCGCGAACGCGTGACGATGTATTTCGGCGCACCCGTGTCGTACACGCTGCCGCTCGACACGATCGACGGCTTCGGCGCGTTCGACCTGTCGAGCGTGCGCGCGTGGCTGTACGGCGGCGGCCCGATCGGCGCCGCGCAGGCCGAACGGCTCGCCCGCGCGTATCGCAGCGACGCGTTCTTCCAGGTGTACGGCATGACCGAGACGGGACCGGCCGGCACGACGCTGTATCCGGACGAGCAGATCGCGAAGGCTGGTTCGATCGGCCGCCAGGGCGGCCCGGGCGTCGACCTCCGTGTCGTGCGGCTGGACGGCATCGACGCGCAGCCGGGGGAAACCGGCGAAATCTGGCTGAAGGCCGACTGCATGATGCTCGGCTATCTCGACGACGCGGCGGCGACGCGCGCGGCGTTCACACCGGACGGCTGGTATCGCACCGGCGACATCGCGCGAATCGATGAGGATGGCTACCTGTTCATCGTCGACCGGCTGAAGGACATGATCGTCTCGGGCGGCGAGAACGTCTATTCGAAGGAAGTGGAGGACGTGCTCGGCGCGCACCCGGACATCGCGGAGGCGGCCGTCGTCGGCGTTCCGCATCCCGACTGGGGCGAGACGGTCGTCGCGCACGTCGTGCTGCGCGCGAACGCGGCACCCGACGCGGATGCGCTGCGCGCGTTCTGCGGCGAGCGGCTCGCTGCGTACAAGGTCCCGCGCGAGTTCACGTTCGCACAGGCGCTGCCGCGCACGCCGACCGGCAAGCTGCAGAAGTTCTTGCTGCGGGTGCGCAGGGATTAGCGCCGGCACACGCCAATAAAAAAACCACCTGGTCTCGACGGCCCGGTGGTTTTTTATGAACGGCGGGCAGCGACCTTCGCCGCCGCCCGCCCGTCAGAACATCGTGACTGGCGGCTTACTTCCCGCCGATGCTCTTCAGCGGCTTCCACTCGCCCTTCTCGACCTTGTACATCGTGATGCCGCCGTTCTTCAGGTCGCCCTTCGCGTCATACGCGACGTGCGTCGACGTCACGCCCGCCATGTCGGTCTTCGCGAGCACCGGCAGGTACTTCGCCGGATCGGTCGAATCGGCCTTCTTCATCGCGTTCAGCAGCGCCATCGCACCGTCGTACGCGTACGGCGAGTACGTCTGCACGTCTTCGCCGAAGCGCTTCTTGTACTTGTCGGCGTAGGTCTTGCCGCCCGGCATTTCTTCCAGCGGGAGGCCGGCCAGCGAAGCGATCGTGCCGTCGGCCGCGTTGCCCGCGATCTTCAGGAACGTCGGCGTCTTCACCATTTCGCCGCTCATCAGCGGTGCGGTGAAGCCCAGCGCCTTCATCTGCTTGACCATCGGCGCTGCCTGCGAATCCGCGCCGCCGTAGTAGACCATGTCCGGCTTCGCAGCCTTCAGCTTGGTCAGAATGGCCTTGAAGTCGACAGCCTTGTCGTTCGTGAATTCACGGTCGACGATCGTCGCACCGCCCGCCTTCGCGGCCTTCTCGAACTGGTCGGCAAGACCCTGGCCGTAGGCCGTGCGGTCGTCGACGATCGCGATCTTCTTCATGCCGAGATCCTTCGATGCGAACGTACCGGCCACCGAGCCCTGCTGCGTGTCGGACGTCATCATGCGGAAGGTCGTCTTGTAACCCTGCTGCGTGTATTCCGGTGCGGTCGCCATCGCGATTTCCGGAATGCCCGCATTCGCGTAGATGCGCGAAGCCGGGATCGTCGTGCCCGAGTTGAAGTGACCGAGCATGCCCTTGATGCCGTCGTCGACGAGCTTCTGCGCGACCGTCGTGCCCGTGCGCGGGTCAGCCTGGTCGTCCTGCGTGCTCAGCACGAACTTCACCGGCTTGCCGCCGATCTTCGGGTTCGTCGCGTTGAAGTCCTCCAGCGCGAGCACGATCCCGTTCTGCATATCCTTGCCGTAGTGCGCCTGCGCGCCCGTCATCGGCCCTGCGTAACCGATCTTCACGTCATCCGCATGGGCCGTCCCCGCCAGCGACATGACCGCGACGAACGTCGCGCCTGCCAGCTTTTTCATCGTGTGTTGCATAGCATCTCCTTGGTACCAGGGTAAATGGAGCGGCTTCGGGATCGCCTTGCCGCTTCCTTTGTTTGATCCGAACGGCAAGGATGGTCAGCCGATCGTCATCAAATTCGCATTGCCGCCGGCCGCTGCCGTATTCACGCTCACCGAGCGCTCCGTCAGCAACCGCTCCAGCGCGTAATCTTCCGCATCGCCGTTCTCGAACGCGCCCACCGACACGCCCTGCACCGACACGATCGGGCCCGGCCGCTGCGCGACGTCCTTCACGAGCGTCTGCAGTTCGTCGCTGTCGCCTTCGAACAGCACCGCGTCGAACGGCGCGTCGGCCTGCTTGCGCACGCTCGCATGCGCCTTCAGCGACGCCGGCAGTGCGGCGACCAGCGCCTCGCCGGCAGCGCCCGCGAACAGCGCACGGTTGCCGGTCGCCAGCACCGCCGCGAACTGCGCACGCGCACCGCCCGGTGTGGCCGCGACACACAGCACCGTGCCGCGCGGGCCGAGTGTATACGTGTTTCGCTCGCCCGTCGGCCCGGTCAGCACGGCGGTCGCGCCGGCCGGCACCTGTGCCAGATAGCCGTCGCAACGTGCGGCCAGTACCGGCTCGCGCTGCTCGATCAGCCAGTCGCGCAACGTCGTGAGCGCCGCGGCCGGGTTGCCGCGCGCATCGCCGTCGGCCGCGCCGTCCGCGATCAGCGCCTGCGCGAGCGAACGCGGCAGGCCCGACGGACGCGTCGCGAGCAGGCGCTGCAGGTACAGCGCGCCGCCGGCCTTCGGGCCCGTGCCCGACAGCCCTTCGCCGCCGAACGGCTGCACGCCGACCACCGCGCCGATCACGTTGCGGTTCACGTAGATGTTGCCGACGTGCGCGTTCGAAATCACGTGCGCGATCGTCTCGTCGATCCGCGTGTGGATACCGAGCGTCAGCCCGTAACCGGTCGCGCGGATCTGTTCGAGCAGCTTGTCGAGCTGGCTGCGGCGGTAGCGCACCACGTGCAGCACGGGGCCGAACACTTCGCGCTTCAGTTCGTCGATGCTGCCGATCTCGATCAGCGTCGGCGGCACGAACATGCCGTGCGCGCAGGCGTCCGGCGCCGGCAGCTGCGTGACCGCATGGCCTTTCTCCTTCATCGTCGCGACGTGCGCGTCGATCGTCTGCTTCGCTTCGCCGTCGATCACCGGGCCGACGTCCGTCGACAGCCGGTCGGGGTTGCCGAGCGCCAGCTCGTGCATCGCGCCCTTCAGCATCGTCAGCGTGCGGTCCGCGACATCGTCCTGCAGACACAGAACGCGCAGCGCCGAACACCGTTGACCGGCCGAGTCGAACGACGACTGCATCACGTCCGCGACGACCTGCTCCGCGAGCGCCGACGAGTCGACAATCATCGCGTTCTGGCCGCCCGTTTCGGCGATCAGCGGAATCGGCTTGCCGTCCGGGTCGAGGCGCGCAGCGAGCGTCTTGTTGATCAGGCGCGCGACTTCGGTCGAACCGGTGAACATCACCGCACGCGTGCGCGGATCGGCGACCAGCGCCGCGCCGACGGTCTCGCCCGTGCCCGGCAGCAGCTGCACCGCGCCGGCCGGCACGCCGGCCTCGCGCAGCAGGCGCACGGCCTGCGCGGCGATCAGCGGCGTCTGTTCGGCCGGCTTCGCGAGCACCGTGTTGCCGGCGGCAAGCGCCGCGGCCACCTGGCCCATGAAGATCGCGAGCGGGAAGTTCCACGGGCTGATACAGACCACGGGGCCGAGCGGACGGTGCGTGTCGTTCGAGAATTCGTCGCGGATCTGCGCCGCGTAGTAGCGCAGGAAGTCGACCGCTTCGCGGATCTCGGCGATCGCGTTCGGCAGCGACTTGCCGGCTTCGCGCACGATCAGGCCCATCAGCGTGTGCATCTGCGCTTCGAGCAGGTCGGCCGCGCGCACGAGGCAGTCGGCGCGTGCATCGACCGGCGTCGCCTGCCAGATCGGCGCGGCGGCCACCGCATGCGCGAGCGCCGCGCTCACGTGTTCGGCCGTCGCTTCGCTGACCGTGCCGACCAGGTCGCGCTGGTCGGCCGGGTTGCGCACGTCGCGTGCCGGTGCGTCGGCGAGCGTATCGTCGTCGAGCATCGGCGCCGCGCGCCACGGGAAGTGCGCGCTCGCGAGCAGCGCGGACGACAGCGACGCGAGACGGTGTTCGTTCGACAGGTCGAGGCCCATCGAGTTGGGACGCTCATCGCCGTACAGGTTGCGCGGCAGCGGGATCTTCGCGTGCGGCGCGCCGAGCGGCACGACCTTCGACGCCTCGTCGACCGGATCGGCGACCAGTTCCTTCACCGGCACGGTCTTGTCCGCGATGCGGTTCACGAACGACGTGTTCGCGCCGTTTTCCAGCAGACGGCGCACGAGGTACGCGAGCAGCGTCTCGTGCGTGCCGACCGGCGCGTACACGCGGCACGGGCGGTTCAGCTTGTCGCGGCCGGTGACTTCCTCGTACAGCGGCTCGCCCATCCCGTGCAGGCACTGGAATTCGTACTGCCCGGGGTAGTAGTTCTGGCCGGCCAGGTGATAGATCGCGGCCAGCGTGTGCGCGTTGTGCGTCGCGAACTGCGGGTAGACGGCGTCCGGTGCCGCGAGCAGCTTCTTCGCGCACGCGAGGTACGACACGTCGGTGTAGATCTTGCGCGTGTAGACCGGATAGCCTTCGAGGCCGTCGACCTGCGCACGCTTGATCTCGGAATCCCAGTACGCGCCCTTCACGAGGCGGATCATCAGGCGGTGGCGGCTGCGGCGCGCGAGATCGATCAGGTAGTCGATCACGAACGGGCAGCGCTTCTGGTAGCCCTGCACGACGAAGCCGATGCCGTTCCAGCCGGCGAGCTCCGGGTCGAAGCACAGCGCCTCGAGCAGGTCGAGCGACAGTTCGAGACGGTCGGCTTCTTCCGCGTCGATGTTCAGGCCGATGTCGTAGCGGCGCGCCAGCAGCGCGAGGGCGCGCACGCGCGGCAGCAGCTCGCTCATCGTGCGGTCCTGCTGCGAGCGCGAGTAGCGCGCATGCAGCGCCGACAGCTTGATCGAGATGCCCGGGCCTTCGTAGATGCCGCGGCCGCCGGCCGCCTTGCCGATCGCGTGGATCGCCTGTTCGTACGACGCGTAATAGCGTTGCGCGTCCTCTTCGGTCGTCGCCGCTTCGCCGAGCATGTCGTACGAGTAGCGGAAGCCGCGCGCTTCGTACTTGCGGCTGTTCGCGAGCGCTTCGGAAATCGTTTCGCCGGTGACGAACTGCTCGCCCATCAGGCGCATCGCCATGTCGACGCCCTTGCGGATCAGCGGCTCGCCGCCGCGGCCGATCAGGCGCGTGAGCGCCGACGACAGGCCCGCTTCGCTGTTGGTCGTCACGAGCTTGCCGGTGATCATCAGCCCCCAGGTCGCCGCGTTCACGAACAGCGACGGCGCGTGGCCGACGTGCGAGCGCCAGTCGCCCTTGCTGATCTTGTCGCGGATCAGCGCATCGCGCGTCGCGCGGTCGGGAATGCGCAGCAGCGCTTCGGCGAGGCACATCAGCGCGACGCCTTCCTGGCTCGACAGCGAGAACTCGTGGATCAGCCCTTCGACGCCGCCGCCCGAACTCTTCTCGCGCAGCGCCTCGACGAGCTTCGTCGCGAGCGCCTGCACGTCCGCCTGCAGGTTCGCCGGCAGGCGCGCCTGGCCGAGCAGGAACGGCACGCATTCCGGCTCGGGGCGGCGGTACGCGGCCGTGATCGCCGCGCGCAGCACCGATTGCGGCTGCACGTTCTGCGCGAACTCGAGGAACGGATGCGGCGAGTTGTCGTCGTCGCCGTCCGCCGCCTGACCGTCGGCGAGCTCCGTCACGCCGCTGTGGCCCGACAGTTCGGGCGGCAACTGGCCGTGCTCGATCCGCTCGAGATACGCGAAGATCGCCTGCTTGATCAGCCAGTGGGGAGTGCGCTCGAGACGCGCGGCGGCGTCCTTGAGGCGCGAGCGGAGAAGGTCGTCGACTTTGACGCCGAGAGTCGTGCTTGCCATGGTGGGTTCGTGCGCCGGTGCGAGCCCGGCAATGTGGTGTGAGAGGATGCGCGAAATCCTACGGCACGCAATAAAAAGGTGCAACCAAATTGCGAGACAGGTTGCACCCATAAGTTAGTCAATATAATCAGTCACTTATGTGGTTGCAACCTAGGGGTTGCCCGTGGTCGGAGGATCGGTGTTTTCCCTGATCGGGGCGATTCGACACGCGCGTGCAACCTTCGGCGCGCGCGGAAGCGGCCGAAAACGGGTTGCACTGGGTGGGATAACGGGATGCGGCGCCCGGCCGGGGGCGAGACAAGAGACAGCCGAGCGGCGCCCGACGGGCCGGACTGCTTGCAGGCTGACTGGCTACGGCAGCACGCCGTTCAGATATCCAGCGGATCGACCTCGACGCTCCACCGCAGCACGCCCTTCAGCGCGCGCAACTCCGGCTGCCATGCGCGCAGCGCGTGCTGCAGCGCCGCCCGCGACGCGCTTTCGAGCAGCAACTGCGCGCGATGGACGTTCGCGACCTTGACGATCGTCATCGGCACCGCGTCGTAGACGGTCACGCGATCGGCACCCGGCAGGCCGGGCAACGCGGCCGCGGCCTGCAGCAGGAACGCGAGCGCCGCGTCGAGCGTGCGCCCCTCGGCGCGCAGCAGCGCCTGGTAGACGAACGGCGGCAGGTGCGCGTCGCGGCGCTCGCCGAGCGTCGAATTCGCGAAGCCGACGTAATCCTGCCGCCCGAGCGCGTGGTACAGCGCGTGGCGCGGGTAGCGCGTCTGCACCATCACCTCGCCCGGCAACCCGGCGCGGCCTGCACGGCCGCTCACCTGCATCAGCTGCGCGAACAGCCGTTCGCTCGCGCGAAAGTCGTGCGAGAACAGCGCGGTGTCGGCATTGAGCACGCCGACGAGCGACACGCGCTGGAAGTCATGCCCCTTCGCGATCATCTGCGTGCCGACCAGGATGTCGACCTCGCCCGCGTGCACGTCGGAGAACAGCGCCTGCGCGCTGCCCTTGCGGCGCGTGCTGTCCGCGTCGATCCGCAAGATGCGCGCGCCCGGCACGGCCTCGGCCAGCGCCTCCTCGATGCGCTGCGTGCCGCGCCCGAGCGGCGCGATGTCGACGTTCCCGCACTCGGGGCACGACCGCGGAATGCGCGCTTCCCAGCCGCAGTGATGGCAGCGCAGCGCATGTTCGGGCTTGTGCAGCACGACGTACGCACTGCAGCGCGGGCAGCCGGCGACCCAGCCGCATGCGTCGCACGCGAGTTGCGGCGCGTAGCCGCGCCGGTTCAGGAATACGAGGCTCTGCTCGCCGCGCTCCAGCCGCGCCTTCAGCGCCGCGACGAGCGGCCCCGACAGCCCGCCCATCGACGCACGGCCGCGCCGCCGCTCCTCTTCGAGATCGATCAGCCGCACGGTCGGCAGCGTCGCGTCGGCCACCGCGCGACGCGACAGCGTGAGCCGCGTGTAGCGTCCTTGCTCGGCCTGCCACCAGCTTTCCAGCGACGGCGTGGCCGAGCCGAGCACCACCGTGATGCCGAGCTGCTTCGCGCGCCACACGGCGAGATCGCGCGCCGAATAGCGCAGCCCTTCCTGCTGCTTGTATGCGGGCTCGTGCTCCTCGTCGACGACGATCAACGCGAGCGTCGGCATCGACGCGAGCACCGCCAGGCGCGTGCCGAGCACGATCCGCGCGCGCCCCGTGTGCGCGGCCAGCCAGTTCCGCGCCCGCTCGCCCTCGGCGAGCCCGCTGTGCAGCGTGACGATCGCATCGTCGGCGAGCGCGCCCGCGAAGCGCGCGCGAAATGCGGCCTCGAACTGCGGCGTCAGGTTGATTTCGGGAACGAGCACGAGCGCCTGCGCATCCGGCCGCGCGTCGAGCAGCGACGCGAGCGCATGCAGGTAGACCTCGGTCTTGCCGCTGCCCGTCACGCCGTGCAGCAGGAACGGTGCGAAGCCCTCGCCCGCGCGGATCGCGTCGAGTGCCTCGGCCTGCTGGTCGGTCAACGCCGGCGGCACAGTTCGTCCACCGGTTGTCGACAGGTTATCCACAGCTTTGGGCACAGGGGCGTCGGCCCAGCCGATCTCCTCGACGTCGACCCAGCCGCGTGCGGCCCAGTCGTCGAGCGTCGCGGCCGCCTTCGGATGCAGCGCGCGCGCATCGGGCAGCGTCAGCGAGCCGGTGTCGACGAGCGCCTGCGCAAGCCGCCGCAGCGCCGCGCCGCGCGCGGGCAGCGCATCGGGCAGCGCCGCGCGGCCGGCGTCCGTCGGCTGGTAGCGCACTTCGGGCGCGAGCAACCGCCCCCAGCGCCCGGCGTCGCGCAGCGCCTGCGGCAGCGCCGGCAACGCGACCTCGCCGCGCCCGCGCTGATAGTAATCGGCGGCGAACGACACGAGCGCGAGCCAGTCGGGAGACAGCGGCGGGAGATCGGTGCAGATTGCGTCGACCGCGCGCAGCCGCGACGGCGGCACATCGGTGTGAGTCGTCACTTCGCAGACGAGCCCGACCGCCTGCCGCTTGCCGAACGGCACCTGCACGAGCGTGCCGGGCACGGGTGCCGGCTGCGCGTCGCAGCGGTAGTCGAACAGGGTCGCGAGCGGGTGGTCGAGCGCGACGCGCAGGTAGGTGCCGCTCATTGCAACGCTCCGGCGGCAGCGATACGCGAAGTGCAGGCGGCTTGCATCCGCGCCCGCATCGCGGCAGCGGACTTAAAGTAAAACTTCAGATTCGGCGCTAAGTTTTGGATTCGCATTAGGAATCGCCGTATACCCTGGCCAGCCTGTGGATAACTTTGTTGAGAACTCGCCGCTCAATGGCCGTAACGCGCGCGGGGCCGTGCTTTCCGCTGTTTTTCGCCGCGCATTGCGCCGCCCCGCGAAGCCTTATTCCATAAGGCTGCTATTCAAATTACCGAACCATAGCGAGACAAATTGACCGATACAGGGCTCTACCGCGCTGCAACGTGGAAAATGTGTATAAGTCAAGTCTTGACAAGCACCGAATCGGCAACGGGTGCGGGGTTGCGCCCTGTTTAGTTTCAAAAACGAAACATCGTCATGCCGCAGCGCAGCATGACGGCACTTGCGTTCAGCGCGCCGCTCCGCTACGGATCGCGCGGCTGTGGCTGTGCACTTCGTCGACGAGTTCGGCGACGTGATCGGGCGACGTGAATTGCGAGATACCGTGGCCGAGGTTGAATACGTGGCCGGGATGGTTGCCGTAGCTGTCGAGCACCGCACGCGCCTGTTCGCGCACCGCGGCCGGCGGCGCAAACAGGATCGTCGGATCGAGGTTGCCCTGCAGCGCGACCCGCCCGCCGACGCGCTCGCGCGCGGCGCCGAGGTTGACCGTCCAGTCGAGCCCGACCGCGTCGACGCCGGTCGCCGCGATCTCTTCGAGCCACAGCCCGCCGCCCTTCGTGAACGTGATCACCGGCACGCGCTCGCCGTCGTGCTCGCGCTTGAGCTGCGACACCACGCGGCGGATGTAGTCGAGCGAGAAACGCTGGTATGCGCCGTCGGCCAGCGCGCCGCCCCACGTATCGAAGATCATCACGGCCTGTGCGCCCGCTTCGATCTGCGCGTTCAGGTACGCGGCCACCGCCTGCGCGTTCACGTCGAGGATCCGGTGCATCAGGTCGGGGCGCGAATACGCCATCGACTTCACCGTACGGAAATCGTCCGACCCGCCGCCTTCGACCATGTAGCACGCGAGCGTCCACGGGCTGCCCGAGAAGCCGATCAGCGGCACGCGCTGGCGGCCCTGGCCGTCGGTGAGCGCACGGCGGATCTCGCGCACGGCGCCCGTCACGTAGCCGAGCGTCTCCTCGATGTCCGGCACCGCGAGCTTCGCGACGTCGGCCTCGGTGCGCACCGGATGCGCGAACTTCGGCCCTTCGCCGACCTGGAAGTCGAGGCCGAGCCCCATCGCGTCCGGAATCGTCAGGATGTCCGAGAACAGGATCGCGGCGTCGAGCGGGAAGCGCTCGAGCGGCTGCAGCGTGACCTCGGTCGCGTAGTCGGGATTCTTCGCGAGACCGAGGAAGCTGCCGGCGCGCGCACGCGTCGCGTTGTATTCGGGCAGGTAGCGGCCGGCCTGGCGCATCAGCCAGATCGGCGTGTAGTCGGTCGGCTCGCGCAGAAGCGCACGCAGGAAGGTGTCGTTGAGCAGGTTATGGGCCACGGTAGGAGCGACGAGCGAAGGCAAAGCGGCATTTTACCGGACAGCCGCCCTCCGGCTGCGCATGCCGACACGATGGCGGCCATATGACGCGCGCGATGGCTCCGTTATGATCGGACGCTTATATCGAACGAAACGAAGGAGGGAGACCGATGAAGACATTCGCCACGCTCGCCGCGGCCGCGCTGCTCTGCTGCGCCGCCGCGCACGCGCAGACCGCCACGGGCACCGCCGCCGCCGCGCCGGGCGCCGGTTCGCGGCTCGACGACGTGCTCGCACGCGGCACGCTGCGCGTGTGCACGACGGGCGACTACAAGCCGTATTCGTACTACCGCGCGGACGGCCGTTTCGAGGGCATCGACATCGACATGGCCGAATCGCTCGCGAAATCGCTCGGCGTGAAAACCGACTTCGTGAAGACGAGCTGGCCGAACCTGACCGCCGATTTCGTCGCGAAATGCGACATCGCGGTGGGCGGCGTGTCGACGACGCTCGAGCGCCAGAAGCGCGTGTTCTTCACGCAGCCGTACGTCGTCGACGGCAAGACGCCGATCGTGCGCTGCGCGGACGCCGACAAGTACCAGACCGTCGCGCAGATCGACCGGCCCGAGACGCGCGTGATCGTGAACCCGGGCGGCACCAACGAGCGTTTCGCGAAGCAGTTCTTCACGCATGCGAACCTGACCGTCTATCCGGACAACGTGACGATCTTCAAGCAAATCCTCGCGGGCAAGGCCGACGTGATGGTGACGGACGCGTCCGAGACGCAGCTGCAGCAAAAGCTGAATCCGGGGCTGTGCTCGGTGCATCCGGACAAGCCGTTCCAGTTCGGCGAGAAGGCGTACATGGTGCCGCGCGGCGATGTCGTGTTCCAGCAGTACGTTGACCAGTGGCTGCATCTCGCGCTGTCGACCGGCGAATACCAGGCGATTTCGGACAAATGGCTGAAGTGAGCGCGCCTGCGCGCGGCGGCCGATAACGGGCCTCGACCCCGCGGCCGCTGCCTCCCGAATGCGCGGCATGGCGGCGGCAAACCTGCCGCCGTTACACATCGCCGTCGTGCCGCCGCGCCCGGCGATCACGGCAAAACCATTTGAATCGGCCGTTCGGCCGACTTCCGCGCATTCCAATCACGTTTCAAAATCTTTCTGACGAATGAATCGTCATACGCGGTATCGGTCATGCCGCGCACTTTCTCGCGTGAAAATCGGCAATTCATCGCGCCCGATACGCATGAAAAACGCATCGCGCGCATGCGCTGAAAACGCTGCGGAAAATATGGGTAAAAATGACCTTTTTCAGGACCCCGAAAACAGCAAAAAATCCCGCCAAGCCTTATCTGGCGGGCGTTACAACCTGAAACACTTTGTTACCGCGACGGGTCATTAATTCGCCCACAATGGCCTCAACGGTTTCAACACGGATGCGGTCTCGTGTGCCAAGTGTGAGCGGACGCGAAGCGCTGCGAGCCAGTCGGTCACGTACCGAAGCCCTTCCGAGGGGCATCCCTGTTGGAGTCGTTTCCGGCCCCCGCCGGATTCGGTTTCATCTTTGGTCTCCTCGCGCTAACCCCGTAGCGTGTGGTTTTTAGCGGGCTAATAAGCCCGCTTTTTTTCGTCCATCGAAAGCGTAGCGACCTGCATAGGGCGGCCCGCAGGCCGCCACGTTTTTTCCCGCCGCCGCGCCGCGTCAAGCGGTCTTCTGCACGTCGAGTTTCAGTTCCTCGATCATCCGGTCGCGCATCACGAACTTCTGCACCTTGCCCGTCACCGTCATCGGCAGCTCGTCGACGAAGCGGATGTAGCGCGGAATCTTGTAATGCGCGATCTGCCCGCTGCAGAACGCACGCACGTCGTCCTCGGTCATCTGCTCGTCCGCGCGCAGCACGATCCACGCACACAGCTCCTCGCCGTATTTCGCATCGGGCACGCCGAAGACCTGCGCGTTCTGGATCTTCGGATGCCGAAACAGAAACTCCTCGATCTCGCGCGGATAGACGTTCTCGCCGCCGCGGATCACCATGTCCTTCAGGCGGCCGACGATGTTGCAGTAGCCGTCCGCGTCGAGCGTCGCGAGGTCGCCCGTGTGCATCCAGCCGTCGACCAGCACCTCGCGCGTCTTCGCGTCGTCGGCCCAGTAGCCGAGCATCACCGAATAGCCCTTCGTGCACAGCTCGCCCGTTGCGCCGACCGGCACGATGTCGCCGCTCGCATCGACGATCTTCACTTCCAGGTGCGGCTGGATGCGGCCGACCGTCGTCGTGCGCTTCTCGAGCGGATCGTCGGTCGAACTCTGGAACGACACGGGGCTCGTCTCCGTCATCCCGTATGCGATCGTGATCTCCGACAGGTGCATCTGCGACACGACGCGCTTCATCGTCTCGATCGGGCACGGCGAGCCGGCCATGATCCCGGTGCGCAGCGTCGACAGGTCAAACGTCGGGAACGCCGGATGATCGAGCTCCGCGATGAACATCGTCGGCACGCCGTGCAGCGCGGTGCAGCGCTCGCCGGCCACGGCCGCGAGCGTCGCGACCGGGTCGAACGCCTCGCCCGGGAACACCATCGCCGCGCCCTTCGACACGCAGGCGAGCACGGCCAGCACCATCCCGAAGCAGTGGTACAGCGGCACGGGGATGCACAGCGTGTCCTGCTCGGTGAAGCGCATCGCGGTCGCGATCGAGCGCCCGTTGTTGACGACGTTGCGATGCGTGAGCGTCGCGCCCTTCGGGCTGCCCGTCGTACCGCTCGTGAACTGGATATTGATCGGGTCGTTGGCCGTGAGCGACGCGCCGATCGCATCGAGCAACGCGGGATCGACCGCCTGGCGGCCGCGCGTCATCACGTCCGCGAAGCGGAACATGCCGGCCGGCGCGACGTCGCCCATCGACACGACCGTGCGCAGGCTCGGCACGCGTGCCGCATGCAGGTCGCCCGGCGTCGCGGTCGCGAGCTCCGGCGCGATGGTCTGCAGCATCTCGACATAGGCCGACGACTTGAAGCGCTCGGCCGAGATCACGGCCTTGCAGCCGACCTTGTTCAGCGCGTATTCGAGCTCGGCGAGCCGGTAGGCCGGATTCAGGTTGACGAGCACCGCGCCGATCCGCGCGGTCGCGAACTGCGTGAGCAGCCATTCGCTGCGGTTCGGCGACCAGATGCCGACGCGGTCGCCCTTCACGATGCCGAGCGCGGCCAGGCCAGCCGCGAGCACGTCGACCTCGTTCGCGAACTCGCGCCAGGTCCAGCGAACCTGCTGCTCGCGGAAGACGACGGCCGGACGGTCGGGAAAGCGGCCCGCCGTGTCGAGCAGGAACCGGCCGATCGTCGCGTCGGATAGCGGCACGTCGGTCGCGCCGCGCACGTACGACAAGCCGTTCTCGGGCGCGATCAGCGCCTCCTTGCCAAGGTCTGCTGCCATCGATGTCTCCGTCCGTTTTTGTCTGATCGGCCCGCGCGCGCCTGCTGCGCGCGCCTCCGCCGCAACGATCGCGACGGGCAGCCTCACCGCGAATGATGCCGCGCTCCGCTGACGACACTCTGACATCGAATCGCGGCGGACGGGTGAAATAGCACGACCGGACGAAATGATCCGACCCGCAAAAAAACAGACAAAAACGGCAGACGAAAAAAAAGCAGCCCGAAGGCTGCTTTCTTTCGCGGGATACGCGGCGCGGCTTAGTGCCGGCTGCGGATCTTCGCCAGACGCTGGATCGCTTCGAGCTGCGCCATCGCGGTCGCGAGCTCGGATTGCGCCTTCGCGAGGTCGAGATCCGACTTCGCGTTCTGCAGCGTTTCCTCGGCACGCTTGCGTGCTTCCTCGGCTTTCGCCGCGTCGAGGTCCTTGCCGCGGATCGCGGTATCGGCGAGCACCGTCACGGCGCCCGGCTGCACTTCGAGAATGCCGCCCGCGACGAACACGAATTCGTCGTTGCCGCCCTCGACTTCGATGCGCACCGCACCCGGACGAATCCGCGTGATCAGCGGCGTGTGGCCCGGCAGAATACCCAGCTCACCCGTTTCGCCCGGCAGCGCGACGAATTTCGCCTCGCCCGAGAAGATCTGCTCTTCCGCGCTGACGACGTCTACTTTGATGGTTGCCATATCGACTCCGATCTCATCCACAGGTTGAGCGTATTGCGGCCGACGCGGGCGGCCGGATAAGTCATCGCTGACTCATTGCTCCGGCCGGCACACGCCGGCTTGCGACTCACTCAAGCCTTTACTGGATCTTCTTGGCCTTCTCGAAGGCTTCGTCGATCGTGCCGACCATGTAGAACGCCTGTTCCGGCAGGTGGTCGCACTCGCCGTCGACGATCATCTTGAAGCCGCGGATCGTTTCCTTCAGCGGCACGTACTTGCCCGGCGAGCCCGTGAACACTTCAGCAACGTGGAACGGCTGCGACAGGAAACGCTGGATCTTACGTGCACGTGCGACCGACAGCTTGTCTTCCGGCGACAGTTCGTCCATGCCCAGAATCGCGATGATGTCTCGCAGTTCCTTGTAGCGCTGCAGCGTCTGCTGAACGCGACGGGTGATCGAGTAGTGCTCTTCACCGATCACGTTCGGGTCGATCTGGCGCGACGTCGAGTCGAGCGGGTCGACCGCCGGGTAGATACCCAGCGAAGCGATGTCACGCGACAGAACGACGGTTGCGTCCAGGTGGCCGAAGGTCGTAGCCGGCGACGGGTCGGTCAAGTCATCCGCAGGGACGTACACGGCCTGGACCGACGTAATCGAGCCCTTCTTGGTCGACGTGATGCGCTCTTGCAGCTTGCCCATTTCTTCAGCCAGCGTCGGCTGATAGCCCACTGCCGACGGCATACGGCCGAGCAGTGCCGACACTTCGGTACCGGCCAGCGTGAAACGGTAGATGTTGTCGACGAAGAACAGCACGTCGAGGCCTTCGTCACGGAAGTGCTCGGCCATCGTCAGACCGGTCAGCGCGACGCGCAGACGGTTGCCCGGCGGCTCGTTCATCTGGCCGTACACCAGCGCGACCTTGTCGAGAACGTTCGAGTCCTTCATTTCGTGGTAGAAGTCGTTCCCTTCACGGGTACGCTCGCCCACGCCCGCGAACACGGAGTAACCGCCGTGTTCCTTCGCGATGTTGTTGATGAGCTCCATCATGTTGACGGTCTTGCCCACGCCGGCACCGCCGAACAGGCCGACCTTGCCGCCCTTTGCGAACGGGCAGATCAGGTCGATGACCTTGATACCCGTTTCGAGCAGTTCGGTCGACGGCGACAGTTCGTCGAACGCCGGAGCCTTCTGGTGGATCGAACGCGTCACGTCGCTTTCGATCGGGCCAGCTTCATCGATCGGACGGCCGAGGACGTCCATGATCCGGCCGAGGGTCGGCTTGCCGACCGGCACCGAGATCGGCTTTGCCGTGTTCTTCACGGTCAGGCCGCGGCGCAGGCCGTCGGATGCACCCAGACAAATGGTACGGACCACGCCGTCACCCAGCTGCTGCTGGACTTCGAGCGTCAGTTCCGAGCCATCGAGAATGAGCGCGTCGTAGATCTTCGGCATGCTGTCGCGCGGGAATTCCACGTCGATAACGGCGCCGATGCACTGTACGATCTTGCCTTCTACCAAAGCAGCAGTACTCATCGCTTTTCCTTTAAATACCTGATTCTTTACTCGCGCAAAGGCGCAGTTGTCGTCCCGGGCGCGCGCTTAAACAGCGGCTGCGCCGCCGACGATCTCCGACAGTTCTTTCGTGATCGCGGCCTGACGGCTCTTGTTGTATACGAGCTGCAGTTCGCTGATCACCGTCTTCGCGTTGTCGGACGCGGCCTTCATCGCGACCATGCGCGCCGATTGCTCGGACGCCATGTTTTCCGCGACGGCCTGGTACACCAGCGCCTCGACGTAACGCACGAGCAGTTCGTCGACGACTGCCTGCGCGTCCGGCTCGTAGATGTAGTCCCACGACGTCGCCGGCGTACCGTCATCGGCTTCGAAGTGTTCCGACGACAGCGGCAGCAGCTGCTCGATCACGGCTTCCTGCTTCATCGTGTTGACGAAGCGCGTGTAAGCGATATAAACCGCCGACAGCTTGCCTTCCGAGTACAGATCGAGCTGCGTCTTCACGGCGCCGATCAGCTTGTCCAGGTGCGGGGTATCGCCGAGGTGCACGACCTGCGACATCACCTTCGCGCCGAAGCGGTTCAGGAACCCGAGGCCCTTGCTACCGATCGCGGTGGCTTCGACCTTCTGGCCCTTCTCTTCCAGCTCCTTGAACTTCTGCACCGTCGCACGCAGCACGTTGGTGTTCAGACCACCGCACAGACCCTTGTCCGTCGTGACGAGGATGATGCCGGCCGTCTGCGCGCCGTCGTTCGCCACCATGAACGGGTGGCGGTACTCCGGGTTCGCACGGCTCATGTGCGCGGCGATGGCACGGACCTTGTCTGCATACGGACGAGCGGCGCGCATGCGTTCCTGCGCGCGACGCATCTTCGATGCAGCCACCATCTCCATCGCCTTCGTGATCTTGCGCGTGTTCTGCACGCTCTTGATCTTGCCGCGAATTTCCTTCATTCCAGCCATAGCTTGCTCCTTGACCGAAGCGGCGCGGGTGCTCGGCACCCGCGCGGCCTCAGTGTGTCACTCGCGGATCAATAGGCACCGGACTTCTTGAAGGATTCGATCGCCGAGCGCAGTGCGCCTTCGTCGTCCTTCGAGAGATCCTTGGTGTCTTCGATGCGCTTGATGAGGTCAGCGTGGCTGGTCTTCAGGTTTTCGCGCAGGCCCTTCTCGAACGACAGCACTTGCTTGACGTCGAGGTCGTCGAGGTAGCCGTTGTTCGCGGCGTACAGCGACACGGCCAGTTCCCAGACCTGCAGCGGCTGGTACTGCGGCTGCTTCAGCAGTTCCGTCACGCGGCGGCCGCGCTCGAGCTGCTTGCGGGTCGCTTCGTCGAGGTCCGATGCGAACTGCGCGAATGCAGCCAGTTCACGGTACTGCGCGAGGTCGGTACGGATACCGCCCGACAGCTTCTTCACGACCTTCGTCTGAGCGGCGCCACCGACGCGCGACACCGACACGCCGGCGTTGATTGCCGGGCGGATGCCTGCGTTGAACAGGTCGGTTTCCAGGAAGATCTGGCCGTCGGTAATCGAGATCACGTTCGTCGGAACGAACGCGGTCACGTCGCCAGCCTGCGTTTCGATGACCGGCAGTGCCGTCAGCGAACCGCTCTTGCCCTTCACTTCACCATTCGTGAACTTCTCGACGTACTCTTCCGACACGCGAGCCGCACGCTCCAGCAGACGCGAGTGCAGATAGAACACGTCGCCCGGGTACGCTTCACGGCCCGGCGGGCGGCGCAGCAGCAGCGAGATCTGACGGTATGCCCAGGCTTGCTTGGTCAAGTCGTCATAGATGATCAGCGCGTCTTGGCCACGGTCGCGGAAGTATTCGCCCATCGTGCAGCCGGCGTACGGTGCGAGGTACTGCATCGCAGCCGAATCCGATGCCGAAGCGGCGACGACGATCGTGTATTCCATCGCGCCCGTTTCTTCGAGCTTGCGAACCACGTTCATGATCGACGAAGCCTTCTGGCCGATCGCGACGTAGATACAGATCAGGTCCTTGCCCTTCTGGTTGATGATCGCGTCGAGCGCCACCGCGGTCTTGCCGCACTGACGGTCGCCGATGATCAGCTCACGCTGGCCACGGCCGATCGGCACCATCGCGTCGATCGACTTGATGCCCGTCTGCACCGGCTGCGACACCGACTTACGCCAGATCACGCCCGGGGCGATCTTTTCGATCGCGTCGGTCAGCTTCGCGTTGACCGGGCCCTTGCCGTCGATCGGGTTGCCGAGCGCATCGACCACGCGGCCGACGAGTTCCGGGCCAACCGGGACTTCGAGAATGCGGCCCGTCGTCTTGACGATGTCGCCTTCCGAGATGTGTTCGTATTCGCCGAGAATCACCGCGCCGACCGAGTCGCGCTCGAGGTTCAGCGCGAGACCGAACGTGTTGCCCGGAAACTCGAGCATTTCGCCCTGCATCACGTCCGACAGGCCGTGGATACGCACGATACCGTCGGTCACGGAGATCACGGTGCCCTGGTTGCGAACGTCTGCGCTCGCTTCAAGGCCCTGGATCCGGCTCTTGATCAGCTCGCTGATCTCAGAGGGATTGAGTTGCATTATTCGCTCCTGATAGTCAATTCTGTTGCGTGCCGGCGTGGCGCTCAGGCGGTCAAGGCAGCCTGCATCGATGCGAGGCGCGCGCGAACCGAGGTGTCGAGCACTTCGTCGCCGACCGTCACGCGCACGCCGCCGATCAGCGACGAATCGACTTCGACCGTCGGTTTCAGCTTGCGCTTGAACTTGCGTTCGAGGCCCGAGACGAGGCTTTCGAGATCCGAGCCGTTCAGCGGGAACGCGCTCACGATCTCGGCGTCGGCTGCGCCTTCACGTTCGTTCTTGAGCGCCTCGAACTGCTCGGCAATTTCCGGCAGCAGCGCGATGCGATGATTGTCGACCAGCATCTGCACGAAGTTCTTCGCTTCGGCGCCGGCCGCGAGCGGCGACTTCACCGCAGCAAGCAGCAACTCGGCTACTTGCGTGCGCGTCACCTTCGGGCTCGACGCGACCGACAGTACTTCCGGCAGACGCGCAACCTGGGCCAGCTCTTGCACGAGCGTGGACCAGGCGGCGATGTCACCGCCCTCGGCCACGCGGAACAGCGCTTCTGCGTAAGGGCGGGCGATGGTTGCAAGTTCGGCCATGATCAGAGCTCGGCTTTCAGTTGATTCAGCAGTTGGGCGTGGGCCGTTTGATCGACTTCGCGCTTCAGGATCTGCTCGGCGCCCTTCACGGCCAGCGCGGCGACTTCGCCACGCAGCGCTTCGCGCGCCTTCACGATTTGCTGTTCTGCTTCCGCCTTCGCCTGAGCGACGATGCGGGCGGCTTCAGCCTGGGCGTTGGCCTTGATTTCCTCGGCGACCGCCTGGGCACGCTTTTCAGCGTCGGCGATGCGCTGCTGGCCGTCATTGCGGGCCTGCGCGAGTTCCTGGTCCACGCGCTTGTGCGCTGCGTCGAGTTCCGCCTTGCCCTTCTCCGCGGCGGCGAGGCCGTCGGCGATCTTCTTCGAACGTTCGTCGAGGGCGTTGATCAACGGCGGCCACACGAATTTCATCGTGAACCACGCGAGGACCAGGAACACGACCATTTGCGCAAACAGAGTTGCGTTGAGATTCACGGTGTTTCCTTATCTGCTATTCCGGAAAAATGAAACGGTAAGGCGCTCATCGAGTTGCATTCGATCAGCGCCCCAAGTCTCCGTTCCGCCCTGCGCCGGCTCACGCCGGACGCATATTTCCGAGGAACCTTAGCCTGCGACGAGCTTCGACAGGAGCGGGTTCGCGAACGCGAACAGCATTGCGACACCAACGCCGATCAGGAATGCAGCGTCGATCAGACCAGCCAGCAGGAACATCTTCGTTTGCAGCGGGTTGATGAGTTCCGGCTGACGTGCGCAGGCTTCGATGTACTTGCCACCCATCAGCGCGATACCGATACAGGCGCCGATTGCACCCAGGCCGATGATGATGCCGATACCGATGGCGGTCAGACCCTGGATGTTGGCGATGTAAGCTTGCATGATCACTCCTTTGTGAAAAGACTTGGAACTGAGATTTAAAAAACTAAAACGGAAACTCTTTCTTGCACGCCGCGCTTAGTGCTTGTCGTGCGCCTGGCCGAGATACACCAGCGTCAGCATCATGAAAATGAATGCCTGCAACAGAACAATCAGGATGTGGAAGATTGCCCAGACGCTACCCGCGATCACATGGCCAACGAAGCCGAGGAACGTTGCGTCGCCACCGAAGCTCCACATGCTGCCGAGCAGGGCGATCAACAGGAACAACAGCTCACCCGCGTACATGTTGCCGAACAGCCGCATACCGAGAGAGACGGTCTTTGCGAGATATTCGACAATGTTGAGCGCGAGGTTCGGGATCCACAGCAGCGGGTGTGCGCCGAACGGTGCCGACAGCAGCTCGTGCACGAAGCCGCCCGCGCCCTTGATCTTGATGCTGTAGTAGATCATCAGGACGAACACGCCGAGCGCGATGCCGAGCGTGCCGTTCAGGTCGGCCGTCGGGACGATGCGATGGTGGGAAATCACGTCCGACAGACCGAGCAGGCCGATCACGCGGCCCGGCAGGTCGACCGGGAGGAAGTCGAGGGAGTTCATCAGCGCGACCCACACGAACACCGTGAGGGCGAGCGGCGCGATGAAGGTACGATTGCCGTGGACGATGGCCTTCGACTGGTCTTCGACCATTTCGACGAGCATCTCGATTGCGCACTGGAAACGGCCCGGCACGCCCGACGTCGCCTTGCGGGCGGCCAGACGCAGCAGGAGGATCGTCACGATGCCGCACACGATCGACCAGAACAGCGTGTCGAGATTCCAGACGTGGATGTCGAAAATCGACGTCTGATGCGAGGTGGAGAAATTCTGCAAGTGGTGCGCAATGTACTCGGACGGATCCGGACCGCGCGTGCCTTCGCTAGCTGCCATATCGTTAATGCCACCCAAATTGTCGAAAATCGTTTTGCCTGTTCCGCAACACGCTATTGCGGGAACGGGCCGGTGCGGTTCGTTGTCGAAACCGCACGCTGCTTGTTCCTTACCGCCAGGCCAGCGCGATCCAGTACGTCTTCAGCACGACGAGGTACGTGACGAGGAACGGCACCCAGTGCACGCCGGCCCAGCCGAACGCCACTGCAGTGAACATCCCGATCGTCAGAGCGAGCTTCAGGGCTTCGCCCATCACCCAGCTCATCACGGTGGCCGAGCCACCTGCCTTCAGTCGTGCCACGAAAACCGCACTGGGCACCCAGCCGATCGCTCCGCCCAGAAACGCGGATTGCGCAGCGGCGCCCGGCGACTTCGAAAACAGCCACCACGCCAGCGTTGCAACCAGGGACAGGACCACTTGCGCGAACACCACCTTGTAGGGGGTCACGCGCGAGGGCTTGCTCACGTCCGGACCGAACAGCCTCTCGGCCTCTGTCCGTGTAAGCGGAACGATGTTGTTATCTTGCTGCTCGACATCCCAGTCATCGGATTCGCGCCACTCGCCGGCCGCCGAAGCGGGGCGTTGCGTGCGCTGATCATCGTGCCTGTCGTCCGGCGCCTGACCCGCCATCGCAATCTTCCGCAAAGTCCTTGAACCCGACCCCAAGCTTTCTGAAAGCTTTCAGGGGTGCCTAGCTAACAAATCCGGGCGATTGTAAGCGATAGTTGCAAGTGATTCAAGGCTTTAGACGCGACAAAAACCTGCGTAAAACGACGCCTCATCATGTGAAAAAACGGGCGATTCGACGACGTACGATGACAGTTGTAAGGTCGCTTTTTTGCACCGGTATTTCTTGCGCGGAAAATGCCGGCGACGGAGGAAATGACGGGGAAACGACGCCCGATACGGGCCCGGAGGGAGCGGCGCGATCACCGCGGGGAATGTGAGGTAAAGCAGTTGCGCGGAATGACTCGGCGCGACGGACCGGAACACGCGAAACGCCGCGGCCGATCGACCGTGCGCAACGTGCGAATCTCGACCGGACGCTCACGCATCGATACGTCCAATCAGTTGTCGCGCCACCACAGATGTTCGACTGTGGGTTGCGGCACTTATCAACAGCCCGTAGCCACTGCGAACGCTGTGCACCCTCTCCGCCGCGGGAATCGCGCACCTGTGCCGCGCACCCCCGCCTTGCTCAACCGTGAACGAGCAGCCACGCGCCGAGTACCGCGCTCACGAGCGCGAACGGAATCGACACCAGGTGAAACGGCAGCCACATGCGCGGCTCCTTCGCGAGACGCACCGCGATCAGGTTCGCGAGCGAGCCGATCGCGAAACCGAACCCGCCGACCGATACGCCGAATGCGAGCGCGCGCCAGTCGTGCGTGAATTCCGACAGCAGGATCGCGGCCGGCACATTGCTGATGACCTGTGACAGCAGCGCGCCGGCGGCATAGACGCGCAGCGGCGAATCGAGTTGCGCATGCGCAATCATGTCGTGCACGACGGGCAGCGCAGCCGCAGTGCGCAGCACGACGAACATCAGGACGAAGATCAGCAGCAGCAGCCAGTCGATCTTCAGGACTGCGTCACGTTTGACGGCGAGCAGCACGATGGCGACACCGACCAGGCCGGGCAGCGGATGGTGCGCATCGGCGAGCAACACGAACGCGGCGAACAGCACCGCCGCGATCAGCGCGTGCATGCGTTGTACGGGGAATGCGTCGGCGTCGCCCGACAGGTCGAGCGGCTTCGCGCGAAACACGCATGCGGTGAGCACGAGCAGCAGCGCCATCAGCGCGAGTGCGAGCGGCCCGAGCGTGACCACGAAACGCCCGAACGACACGCCGCTCAATTGCCACAGGAAAAGATTCTGGGGATTGCCGAGCGGTGTCGCGACGGACCCCGCGTTGACGGCCAGTGCGACGACGATCACGAGGCGGCGGAACGGCAGCGGCGTCAGCGCACGCAGCGACACCATCAACGGCACGACGACGAACAGCGCGACGTCGTTGGTGAGCCACATCGACAGCACCGCGGCGAACCCGACGAGCAGCATCGCGAGGCCGCGCTCGGAATGCACGTGATGAACGATGCGGTGCGCGAGCCACATCAGGCAACCGGACAGCTCGAGCGCCTTGGTCAGCATCAGCAGGCCCGCGAGCGTCGCGACAGTCTGCCAGTCGACGCGACCGGCAAGCACCCCAAATGGTTGCGGACGCACCCATTGCAGCACGATCAGGCCGAGTGCAAGCACCGACAGAACCGGTTCCTGCGCAAGCCAGCCGAGCCACCGGCGCGGCGCCGATGCGCCCTTCTCCTGCATCGGCGGCCCGTTACTCTTCAGTTGCGACGTTGCCGCGCAGCCGCGCGAGAATGCCCTCGAGCGCGTCGAGGTTGCCGAAGTCGATCAACACCTGACCGCGCCCGCGGCGGCCGAGCTTGATCTTCACGGTCGACGCGAGCAGGTCAGACAACTCCTCCTCGAGACGGCGCGTATCGCGGCCGCCATCGTCTTTCGCACGCGCCTTCACGGCCGGCGCTTCCTTCGTCGTGTGCGACACCAGCTTCTCGGTCTCGCGCACCGACATGCGCTTGTTGACGACCTGATGCGCGAGCGTGATCTGCGTCGCCGCATCGACGGCGAGCAGCGCACGCGCGTGGCCCATGTCGAGATCGCCGGCCAGCAGCATCGTCTGCACCGGCGACGCGAGGTTCAGCAGGCGCAGCAGGTTCGACACCGCGCTGCGCGAACGGCCGACCGATTCCGCTGCCTGCTCATGCGTGAAACCGAATTCGTCGAGCAGGCGCTGGATGCCGTGCGCCTCTTCAAGCGGGTTCAGGTCCTCGCGCTGGATGTTCTCGATCAGCGCCATCGCGGCGGCGGCCTGATCGGATACGTCCTTCACGAGTACCGGCACTTCATCGAGGCCGGCCAGGCGCGCTGCGCGGAAACGCCGCTCGCCCGCGATGATCTCGTATTTGTCTGACGAAATGGGCCGTACCAGGATCGGCTGCATCACGCCCTGCGCGCGAATGCTCGCCGCGAGCTCCTGCAGGCTGCCCTCGTCCATCCGCGTCCGCGGCTGGTACTTGCCGGCCTGCAGCTTGCCGAGCGCGAGCGTGTTCGGTGCCCCTTCGATCTTCACCGCTTCGGTGATATCGGCACTGCCGCCGAGCAGCGCTTCGAGGCCACGTCCCAAGCCCTTCTTCTTTGGTACCGCGTTCATGTCTTTCTTCCTCGCTTCGCTCATGTCCGGATCACGACACCTCGAACGCGCGCACGCGTTCAATCATCTCGGCACCGAACTGGAGATACGCTTGCGCACCGCGCGAGCTGCGGTCGAACACGACGCCCGGCAACCCGTAGCTCGGCGCTTCCGCCAGACGCACATTGCGCGGAATCACCGCGTCGAACACCTTGTCGCCGAAGTGCGCTTTCAGTTGATCGGAGACTTGTTGCTGCAGCGTGATGCGCGGGTCGAACATCACGCGCAGCAAGCCGATGATCTTCAGGTCGCGGTTCATGTTCGCGTGAACCTGCTTGATCGTGTTGACGAGGTCCGACAACCCCTCCAGCGCGAAGTACTCGCATTGCATCGGGATCACGACGCCATGTGCCGCGCATAGCCCGTTCAGCGTCAGCAACGACAGCGTCGGCGGGCAATCGATCAGCACGAAATCGTAGTCGTCGGCCACGCGCTCGAGCGCGGCCTTCAGACGGCGCTCGCGGTTGTCGATGCTGATCAGTTCGATCTCGGCACCGGACAACTCGCGGTTCGCGGGCAGCACGTCGTAGGTGACGCCGTCCGGGCGAATGCGCGCGTCGGTCACCGACACGCCGTCGACCAGTACCTCGTACACGGTCGCTTCGCAGGCGGCCTTGTCGATCCCGCTGCCCATCGTCGCGTTGCCCTGCGGGTCGAGATCGATCAGCAGGACTCGTTGCTCCTGCGCTGCAAGGCTTGCGGCGAGATTGACCGATGTCGTCGTCTTGCCGACGCCCCCCTTCTGGTTCGCAACGCAGAAGATCTTTGCCATCGTTGGTGTGTTCCCTTTACCTTCAAACAAACGGCACGCTACCGCGTGCCTTCAATTCGCGTCGTCGACGGCCACTTCGAACAGATGCCGCTCGGCATCGAGCATCGGCACCGCCAGCCGTATCGTCTGCTTCACGCGGCTGCCTTCCGGCAAGCGCGCAATTTCATCATCCGGGTGGACGCCTTTCATTGCCCAGATCGATCCGCCCGGCGCGACCAGATGTCGAGCAAGTTTAACGAAGTCGGACAGATCCGCGAAAGCGCGGGATACGATCATGTCGAATTTTTCCGGCACTTCGATACCCGGCTGCAGCGATTCGACCCGCCCGGTGACCACCGACAGGTTCGCCAGCTTCAGCTCCGCGCGCATCTGCGTCTGGAATGCAGACTTCTTCTGCACGATATCGTTCAGCGTGACCAGCCAGCCCGGCTCGACGATCGCCAGCACGATACCGGGCAGCCCGCCGCCCGAGCCGACGTCGAGCACACGCGCCGATGCGCGGCCGCGCAGATGCGGGACGATCGAGAGCGAATCGAGGATGTGCTGGATCAGCATCTGCTTCGGGTCGCGAATCGCGGTCAGGTTGTAGACCGCGTTCCACTTGCCGAGCAGCGCGACGTAGTCGAGCAGCTGGTTGCGTTGTGTATCCGTCAACGTGAGGTCGAGCGCCGTCGTGCCTTCGACGAGCATCTGTTCCAGTACGTCCCGATTAACCGCCGGCGCGCGACGCGCCGTCATTGTTGCGTCGGGACGGCACCGTCCCCCTGCTCCGTTGCCTCGGCGGCAGTACCATTCCGTCGGCCCAGGCCGCGGCGCTTCAGGTGCACCATCAACAGCGAGATCGCCGCCGGCGTGACGCCCGAAATACGCGACGCCTGCCCGATCGTTTCCGGTCGGAACTCGTTGAGCTTCTGACTCACTTCGAACGACAGCCCACGCACTTCACGGTAATCGATCCCGTCCGGCAAACGCGTGTTCTCGTTCGCATCGTTGCGCTCGATCTCGGATGCCTGACGCTCGATATAGCCCTGATACTTGATACCGATCTCGACCTGCTCCTTGATCTGCTCGAGCAGCACCGGATCATCGGCCAGCGGTTCCGCAGGGCCGCATTCGCCGCCCTTCAGGCCGCACACGCCGTCGTAGCTGATACCCGGGCGGCGCAGCAGATCGGCGAGGCTGTATTCGTGATCGATCGCCTTGCCCAGCAGCGCAGTCGCCTCTTCCGGCGGCAGCGTCTTCGGCGTGACCCACGTCGACTTCAGGCGTTCGGTTTCACGTGAAACAGCGTCGCGCTTCCGGCTGAATGCGTCCCAGCGCACGTCGTCGACGAGCCCCAGCTCACGACCGATCTCGGTCAGGCGCATGTCGGCATTGTCTTCACGCAGGCTCAGGCGATACTCGGCGCGGCTCGTGAACATCCGGTACGGCTCGGCTACACCACGCGTCACGAGATCGTCGACCAGCACGCCCAGGTAGGCCTGGTCGCGGCGCGGGCACCATGCGTCCTTCTCCTGCACGTAGCGGCCCGCATTGAGGCCGGCCAGCAGGCCCTGCGCTGCCGCTTCTTCGTAGCCGGTCGTGCCGTTGATCTGGCCCGCAAAGAACAGCCCGTTGATCGCCTTCGTTTCGAGCGACGCCTTCAGCGCGCGCGGGTCGAAGTAGTCGTACTCGATCGCGTAGCCGGGGCGCAGGATGTGTGCGTTCTCGAGACCACGCATCGAGTGCACGAGCTCGAGCTGGACGTCGAACGGCAGGCTCGTCGAGATTCCGTTCGGGTAGAACTCGTTAGTCGTCAGCCCTTCCGGCTCGAGGAATATCTGGTGCGATTCCTTCGATGCGAACCGGTGGATCTTGTCCTCGATCGACGGGCAATAGCGCGGCCCGACGCCTTCGATCACGCCTGTATACATAGGCGAACGGTCGAGGCCGCCGCGAATGATGTCGTGGGTGCGCTCGTTCGTGTGCGTGACCCAGCACGGCAGCTGCTGCGGATGCTGTTCCGCGCGGCCCAGGAACGAGAACACGGGGATCGGATCGAGGTCGCCCGGCTGCTCGTCGAGCTGCGAGAAGTCGATCGTCCGGCCGTCGATACGCGGCGGCGTACCGGTCTTCAGGCGGCCCTGCGGCAGCTTCAGCTCCTTCAGGCGCGACGACAGCGACACGGCCGCCGGATCGCCCGCACGGCCACCCGTATAGTTGTTCAGGCCGACGTGGATCTTGCCGTCGAGGAACGTGCCGGCGGTCAGCACGACCGCGCGGGAGCGGAAGCGGATGCCGATCTGCGTGACGGCGCCCACCACGCGGTCGCCTTCGACCATCAGGTCGTCGACGGCCTGCTGGAACAGCCAGAGGTTCGGCTGATTCTCGAGCCGATGGCGGATCGCAGCCTTGTACAGGATACGGTCGGCCTGTGCACGCGTCGCCCGCACGGCCGGGCCCTTCGACGAATTGAGGATCCGGAACTGAATACCGCTCTCGTCCGTGGCCGCGGCCATTGCGCCGCCCAGCGCGTCGACTTCCTTGACCAGATGGCCCTTGCCAATGCCGCCGATCGACGGATTGCAGCTCATCTGCCCGAGCGTTTCGATGTTGTGAGTCAGCAGCAGCGTCTTTGCGCCCATACGGGCGGACGCCAGCGCGGCTTCCGTGCCGGCATGACCGCCACCGACGACGATGACGTCAAATTCTGTGGGAAAAAGCATGGTGGATTCCGCACGCAGAGCTGCGCACGAACCTATCAGAGAAATGTATGGGCCGAATTATAGCGGGTTCGCTTTTCGCCCGAATGCCGTCCGAATGGTAGGGTCTGTGCATTTCGTCGTTTTTTCGACTGTGGACGGGTGAATTCGGGTTGTCGGAGCCGCGCCAGCAATGGCTGTGAGCGGTCCGCCACACATCGTTGGGTCTGTGCAAAAACTTGGTCATGAGGAACTCGCAACGCGCTCGATGTCTGTGGCCTGCGCGGCAAAACGAACGCGGCACGCTGTGCCCGCCCTCCTCCTCACAGCATTTCTGCCGGTTGCCCCGATACTTGTCCACTGGGGGTTCGATACATCATCGGCCGGTGGAACAAGCTGCCTCAGCACAGATCTTCCGACTGTTCCCTTGCCACTTATCCTCACTCACCCAAAAACAAAGACGGCGTGTTTCACGTGAAACACGCCGCCCGTTTCCCGCCAACCGCCCCAACCATCAAGCCGTTTTCTTCGCCAGCCCAAGGTACGTTTCGATCACGCGCGGATTCTGCGCGAGCTCGGCAGCCGGCCCCTCCAGCGCAAACTCACCGGTTTCCAGCACGTAGCCGTAGTCCGAGATCTGCAACGCAGCCCGCGCGTTCTGTTCGATCAGCAGCGTCGCCACGCCCGTACCGCGCAACGCGCTGATGATATGAAAGATCTCCTTCACGATCAGCGGCGCGAGCCCGAGGCTCGGCTCGTCGAGCATCAGCAGGTCGGGCTTGCCCATCAGCGCGCGGCCGACCGCGAGCATCTGCCGCTCGCCGCCGGACAGCGTGCCGGCCGCCTGCTTGCGGCGCTCCTTCAGCCTCGGAAACAGCGCGAATACGTGATCAAGCTGGTCGAGGAAGTTCGATTCCCCCGCCTGCTTGCGGCGATACGCGCCCAGCACGAGGTTGTCCTCGACCGTCATCGTGCTGAACAGCTCGCGCTTTTCCGGTACGAGGCACATTCCGCGCGCGACACGCTGCTCGACCGGCAATGCGCCGACGTCCTTGCCGCGATATACGACCGCGCCCGACGCATGCCCCGTTACCGGCAACGCACCCATGATCGCGTTCAGCAGCGTCGACTTGCCGGCGCCGTTCGGGCCGATCACGCTGACGATCTGCCCGGCGCCGACCTTGATCGCCGCGCCATGCAGCGCTTCCACCTTCCCGTACCGTACCGCCAGCCCGCGCACTTCGAGAATCGGCATCGTCGTGTCCGTCATCACTCCACCCCGCCCAGATACGCTTCGAGCACGGCCGGGTCCTGCTGCACATCCTGCGGCAGCCCTTCCGCGATCCGCGTGCCGAACTCCATCACCACCAGCCGGTCGGTTAGATTCATCACGAAATCCATGTCATGTTCCACGAGCAACACGCTCATGCCTTCAGCCTTCAGCCGCCGCAACAGGTCGGCGAGCTGCTGCTTCTCCTGGTAACGCAGCCCGGCAGCCGGCTCGTCGAGCAGCAGCAGCGTCGGATCGCAGCACAGCGCGCGTGCGATTTCGAGAATCCGCTGCTGGCCGAGCGCGAGGCTGCCCGCTTCGTCGTACATGTGCTTCTCGAGCCCCACGCGCCGGATCTGGCGTGCGGCTTCAGCCAGCAGTTGCGCTTCCTCGTGCGCATTGAGCCGCGCGATGCTGCGCCACACGCCCGTATGGCCGCGCAGATGCGCGCCGATCGCGACGTTCTCGAGCACCGTCATCGCCGGCAGCAGCTTCACGTGCTGGAACGTGCGGCCGATGCCGCGGCGGACGATCTGGCGCGACGTGAGCCCGTCGATGCGCTCGCCACGGAACGTGATCGTGCCGCCCGTCGGCTTCAGCACGCCCGTCACGAGGTTGAACGTAGTCGACTTGCCGGCGCCGTTCGGGCCGATCAGCCCGATGATCTGCCCCGCTTTCACGTCGAAGCTGACGTCGTTGACGGCCACAAGGCCACCGAACTGCTTGCGTGCGTTGTCTACGACGAGCAGCGGCTCGCCGGCCGTTGGCTTCGCGCGCTGCGGCAACGGATCGGCCTGCTCCGGCACATGCGCACGCGGCCCGCGCGGGAACAGCCTAGCGACGAACGGCCACACGCCCTGGCGCGCGTACTGCAGCAGCAGCACCATCAGCACGCCGAACACGATGATCTCGAAGTTGCCTTCCGAGCCGAGCAGCTTCGGCAGCAGCGTCTGCAGATAGTCCTGCAGCACGGTGAGGATCGCCGCGCCGAGCACCGCGCCCCACACGTGCGATACGCCGCCGACCACGGCCATGAACAGGAATTCGATCCCGTGGTTCAGGCCGAACGGAGTCGGGTTCACCGCACGCTGCAAGTGCGCGTACAGGAAGCCCGACACGGCTGCCAGCACCGCCGCATAGACGAAGATCACCACGCGCATCCACGCCGTGTTCACGCCCATCGCCTCGGCCATCACGCCGCCGCCGCGCAGCGCGCGGATCGCGCGTCCCGGCCGGCTGTTCAGCAGGTTCTGCACCGACACGATCGCGGCCAGGACGACCGCCCAGATCAGGAAGTACAGGCTGCGGCCGCTTTCAAGCGTGATGCCGAACAGGTTCAGCGCCGGAATCCCGTTGATCCCGTCGTACTTGCCGAGCAGTTCGAGGTTGCCGAACAGGTAGAACAGCGCAAGGCCCCACGCGATCGTGCCGAGCGGCAGGAAGTGCCCGGACAGCCGCATCGTGACCGCGCCCAGCACGAGCGCGACGAGCGCCGTCAGCACGACGCCGACGATCAGCGCGAGCCACGGCGACACGCCGTAGCGCGTCGTCAGGAACGCGGTCGCATATGCGCCGATGCCGACGAACGCCGCCTGCCCGAAGCTCGTCATCCCGCCGACGCCCGTCAGCAGCACGAGCCCGATCGCGACGATCGCATAGAGGCCGATGTAGTTCAGCAGCGTGATCCAGTACTCGGGCACCTGCAGCGTGCCTGGCAGCACCGGCAGCGTGAACAGCACCACGAGAAACACCCAGAAGGTCTTGTTGCGTACCATCGTCTTCATCGCGTCACTCCTCTTCCTCTTCCGCGTGCGGCGTCACGAAGCTCCGCCACAGCAGCACCGGAATGATCAGCGTGAACACGATCACTTCCTTGTAGGCACTCGCCCAGAACGACGAATACGATTCGAGCACGCCGACGAGCAGCGAGCCTGCCGCCGCGAGCGGATAGCTGACGAGCCCGCCGATGATCGCGCCGACGAAGCCCTTCAGGCCGATCAGGAAGCCCGAGTCGTAATAGATCGTCGTCAGCGGGCCGACGAGGATCCCGGACAGCACGCCGAGCCCCGCCGCGAACGTGAACGCGAGCCGCCCCGCTTCCGTCGTGCCGATGCCGACGAGCCGTGCGCCGAGCCGGTTCACCGACGTCGCGCGCAGCGCCTTGCCGGCGATCGTGCGGCCGAAATACACGTAGAGCGCACCGATCAGCACGAGCGCCGTGACGACGACCAGGATGCTCTGCACCGACACCGTCATGCTGCCGATCGCGAGCGACGCATCGGAGAATCCGTTGGTGCGCGAGCCTTCCGCGCCGAACATCACGAGCCCGAGGCCGACCATCGCGAAGTGGACGGCAACCGACACGATCAGCAGCAGCAGCGTCGTGCCTTCGGCGATCGGCTGGTACACGAGCCGGTAGACGAACGGCCCCATCGGCACGACGATCGCGAGCGTCAGCGCAATCTGCGCGAGCATCGGCATCGGCTGCGCGGCAAAGCTGCGCGTGATCGCGAACACCGCGAGCGGCAGCAGGATGTAGCGGCTACCGAGTGTCGCGAGCGTGCGGCCGAGCTGATGGCGGCGTTCGCGATGCCGGATCAGGCCGCCGACGTCGAGCAGGAAGCACGCGATGCCCATCACGAACAGCAGCCAGCAGGTGGCGGGAAATTTCTGCGCCTGCAACGCGGCAAGCGTCAGCGCACCGTAGGCGACGAATTCGCCCTGGGGAATGAAGATCACCCGCGTGACGGAAAACACCAGCACGAGCGCCAGGGACAGCAATGCATAAATGGCGCCGGTCGTGATGCCGTCTTGCGCGAGGATCGCCGCAATCGAGAGATCCATACGTTTCGTGTATCGAGAATGCTGCGGGGAAACGAAAGACGGAAACGGCCGAGCCGCGGACGACACGACAGACGCATCATGCGCCATGTGTCGGGCCCCGGACGTTCCGGGCGGCACGGGCGCGGCCCGTCAGGCCGGCGCCCTGCCGACGGCGTGCGCGGCGCCGTTCGCGTCGCGCACGCCGGTTTCACGTGATGCTTATTCGGCCTGCAGCTTCCACTTGCCGTCGACGATCTGCACCATCACGCGCGCACGCGTGTCGAAGCCGTTGTGATCGGTCGCCGTCATGTTGATCACGCCATGCGACACGGGCAGGTCCTTCACGCTTTCGATCGATGCGCGCAGCGCTTCGCGGAACGCCTCGGTGCCCGGCTGGCCCTTCTTCAGCGCTTCCGGGATCGCCCGCTGCAGCAGCAGGCCCGCATCCCACGCATGGCCGCCGAAGGTTGCCAGCGAACCCGCGCCGTAGGCCTTCTCGTACGCGGCCTTGTAGCCGAGCGCCGGCTTCTTCACCGGGTTCGAATCGGGCAGCTGGTCGGTCACGAGCACCGGGCCGGCCGGCAGGATCTCGCCTTCGCAATCCTTGCCGCACACGCGCAGGAAGTCGTTGTTCGCGACGCCGTGCGTCTGGTACACCTTGCCCTTGTAGCCGCGCTCCTTCAGCGTCTTGGCCGGCAGCGCCGCCGGCGTGCCGGAGCCTGCGATCAACACCGCATCCGGGTTCGAGCCCAGCAGCTTCAGCACCTGCCCCATCACCGACGCGTCGGTCCGGTTGAAGCGCTCGTTCGACACGAGCTTCAGCCCGTTCTTCGCGGCCGCCGCATCGAACGTCTTGTACCAGCTGTCGCCGTACGCATCGGCGAAGCCGATGAAGCCGACCGTCTTCACGCCGTGCTTCGCCATGTAGCCGGCGATCGCGTCGGCCATCAGCTGGTCGTTCTGCGGCACCTTGAACATCCACGCGCGCTTCGCGTCCATCGGCGCGATGATCTGCGCGCTCGCCGCGAGCGAGATCGTCGGCGTCTTGCCCTGCGACACGGGGTCGAGCATCGCGAGCGAGTTCGGCGTGACGGACGAGCCGATGATCGCGTCGACGTGGTCCTCGTCGATCAGCTTGCGCACGTTCTGCACCGCGCGGCTCGTGTCGGACGCGTCATCCAGCACGATGTACTGCACGCTCTTGCCCGCGATTTCCTTCGGCAGCAGCGCGATCGTGTTCTTTTCCGGAATCCCGAGCGACGCGGCCGGCCCGGTGGCCGACAGCGTCACGCCGATCTTCACCTGCGCCGACGCCGTGGCCGCCGCGCACACGAGGCCCGCGGCAAGCACGGCCTCCATCCATCGATTCATCTTCATCTACGTTGTCTCCAAACGCTGCTCGAAAAAGCCTCGGGTCGCTCGGCGGCTCCCGGTCCCCAAACAAGTTAATATCTTAATTATCTCGCCCAGCCGCGCCCATGCTCGTTTTCCCGTGAAACGTCTCACCCATGCGCCGCATGCCGGCCGGAACGGTCGTTCGACCGTCACGATGCGCAACAGCAATGTCGTCGCGATGAAGAAGGCGAAGAAATGCAGGATCGTGCGGGAGATCGATGCGAGCGCAACGATAGCGGGAACGCACGCCGATCCGGCCTGATACGACCGGATGGACAAGCGGTGAAACGTCGGAAAGCGGGCGGCTCATGAGGCAGCGGATACGGATGCGAACGCAACGACCTGCGATGGCACCGGAACGGGCATACAGGCCGCGGAACGGCTCGGGAAAGCCGCGATGACTTGCCCCCTTCCCCGCGACGAACGAGCGGCGCCAGCCGCCTCTCCTGCCCCGAACCATCGTCCTGCGCTGCTCATCCAACCGTACTCCCTCTTCTGCATTCTGCTTGTAGGAGAACTGCCGACCGTTTTCCCGACCGTGCGGTCGGCGAAAACTGAGTGTAACGGACGCGTTTCGCGCACGCCAACCGGGTAAGCCCGGACAGCATGTGCGCAATGGCGCGCGGTCTGCGAACGAACGACGGGAACAGGAAAAAACGGAGGGACGGCGCGAAGCGCGGAAGAGAGGCGGTGCGAATGCAGGCGTGCAGCAGGATGATCGCGCAGGCCGGTGCACCATCGAGGGAAATCCGTGCACGCAAATGAAAAAGCGCTGTTGGATTCCGTCCAACAGCGCTTTGGGGTCCGGGCACTTTGTGCCTCGATTGTCTCCTCGTTCTCCACCTGCAAATTCGTTTCGCGGTGCATCAGAACTAGGGTGAATCTTAAAGAGGCTTAAGCACCACGACAACTTAGCATTTACCCCTATGGTGCATCGCCGCACGAAAATGGGGCGCCAGCCGGCCGCGCGGTGCAGGCCCGGGCCCGCCGTGTCGCCCTCCCGGGGCGCGCCGGATGGTGCTTCGCATCAACGCGCGGCGACGCGCACGGCATGCTCACGACGACGCCCTGAGCGGCTTGATCCGCGCGACCATCTCGCCGACGATGCCGCGCCGGAACGCCAGCACGCAGGCGATGAAGATCAGGCCGGTGACGATCGTCGCCGATTCGCCGAGCGAGTGGAACCACGCGACGCCCGTCGTCGACGCGAGCCATTCGCCGATGTCGCCGAGCCGGTCTTCCAGCGCAACGATCAGCGCGGCGCCCAGGAGCGGCCCGAACAGCGTGCCCATCCCGCCGACCAGCGTCATCAGCACGACGAGGCCCGACATCGTCCAGTACGCGTCCGACAGCGTCTCGAAGCCGAGCACCAGCACCTTCAGCGAGCCGGCCAGCCCGGCCAGCCCGGCCGACAGGATGAATGCGAGCAGCTTGAAGCGGTCGGTGTCGTAGCCGAGCGAAATGGCACGCGCCTCGTTCTCCTTGATCGCGACGAGCACCTGGCCGAACGGCGAATGGACGACCCGCACGATGAACGCGCACGCGGCGACGACCACCGCCACGACGACGTAGTACAGCGCGACGTCGTTCGACAGGTCGAGCAGCCCGAACAGGCGGCCGCGCGGCACGCCCTGCAGGCCGTCCTCGCCGTGCGTGAACGGTGCCTGCAGGTAGATGAAGTAGACCATCTGCGCGAACGCGAGCGTGATCATCGCGAAATAGATGCCCTGCCGGCGGATCGCGAACAGCCCGACGACGAGCCCGAGCAGCGTCGCGGCGACGGTGCCGCCCAGCACGCCGAGTTCCGGCGTGAAACCGAGCGTCTGCATCGAATAGCCGGTCGCGTAACCGGCCGTCGCGAGGAACATCGCATGGCCGAACGACAGCAGCCCCGTATAGCCGATCAGCAGGTTGAACGCGGCCGCGAACAGGGCGAACGTGAGCACCTTCATCACGAACACCGGATACGCGCCGATGAACGGCGCGGCGAGCAGTGCGGCGAGCAGCACGCCGTAGAGCACTTTTCTCTGCATCATTTTTCCTTGCCGAAGAGGCCCGCCGGGCGAAACAGCAGCACGATCGCCATGATCACGAACACGACGGTGGCCGACGCTTCGGGATAGAACACGCGCGTGAAGCCCTCGATCACGCCGAGCAGCAGGCCCGTGACGATCGAGCCGAGGATCGAGCCCATCCCGCCGATCACGACCACCGCGAACACGGTGATGATCATCGGCTGGCCCATCAGCGGCGACACCTGGATCACCGGCGCGGCCAGCACGCCCGCGAACGCGGCGAGCGCGACGCCGAAGCCGTAGGTGAGCGTGATCATCATCGGCACGTTCACGCCGAACGCCTCGACGAGCTTCGGGTTCTCGGTGCCCGCACGCAGGTACGCGCCGAGGCGCGTCTTCTCGATCACGAACCATGTCGCGAGGCACACCGCGAGCGACGCGACGACGACCCACGCGCGATAGTTCGGCAGGAACATGAAGCCGAGGTTGGTCGCGCCGGACAGCTGCGACGGCACGTCGTACGGCTGGCCGGACGATCCGTAGATCGACCGGAACACGCCTTCGACGACCAGCGTGAGGCCGAACGTGAGCAGCAGCCCGTACAGGTGATCGAGCTTGTACAGCCAGCGCAGCATCGAGCGCTCGATCGCGATCCCGAACGCGCCGACGAGCACGGGCGCGAGCACGAGCATCGCCCAGTACGGCAGCCCGAAGTACGACAGGCCCATCCACGCGAGCATCGCGCCCAGCATGAACAGCGCGCCGTGCGCGAAGTTGATCACGTTGAGCAGCCCGAAGATCACCGCGAGCCCGAGGCTCAGGATCGCGTAGAACGAGCCGTTGACGAGCCCGAGCAGCAACTGGCTCAGCATCGCCGGCAACGGAATGCCAAAGATTTCCATCGACTTAGCCGTCAGAATGAGTTTCGTTGCGTGCGCAACCTTCATGCGTCGCACGCGCGGGCGGCGCAGCGGGCACATCGCCGCGGCCGCCACCGAGCGGCGCGCCCGCGCGCGCCGCTACGTCCTGCTTACTTCCACGCCGCGCAGCGCGTTTCCTGCTTGGTCCCGAACGCCTGCTCGCCCGGAATCGTCGCGAGCACCTTGTAGTAGTCCCACGGCTCCTTCGATTCGGACGGCTTCTTCACTTCCATCAGGTACATGTCGTGGATCATGCTGCCGTCCTGGCGGATGTAGCCCTTCGCGTAGAAGTCGTTGATCTTGATCTTCTTCAGCTCGGCCATCACCTTGTCGGAGTCGGTCGTGCCGGCGGCCTGCACGGCCTTCAGGTAGGTCGACACCGACGAGTAGTCGGCCGCCTGCAGGCTCGACGGCATCTTCTTCATCTTGCCGAAGTAGCGCTGCGCCCACTGGCGCGACGCCGCGTCGCGGTTCCAGTACCAGCTGTCGGTCAGCACGAGGCCCTGCGTCGTCTCGAGGCCGAGGCTGTGCACGTCGTCGATGAACATCAGCAGCGCGGCGAGCTTCATCGTCTTCGTGATGCCGAACTCCTTCGCGGCCTTGATCGAGTTGATCGTGTCGCCGCCCGCGTTCGCGAGGCCGAGGATCTGCGCCTTCGACGCCTGCGCCTGCAGCAGGAACGACGAGAAATCCGACGCCGACAGCGGGTGGCGCACCGCGCCGAGCACCTGGCCGCCGTTCGCCTTCACGACGTCCGACGTGTTCTTCTCGAGCGCCTTGCCGAACGCGTAGTCGGCCGTCAGGAAGAACCACGACTTGCCGCCCTGCTTAACCACCGCCGAACCGGTGCCCTTCGCGAGCGCCATCGTGTCGTATGCGTAGTGGACCGTGTACGGCGTGCACTGCTCGTTGGTCAGCGTGTCGGCGCCCGCGCCGATGTTGATGTAGACCTTCTTCTTCTCGGCCGCGACCTGGTTCATCGACAGCGCGGTGGCCGAGTTCGTGCCGCCGACCAGCAGGTCGAGCCCGCCGCGGTCCATCCATTCGCGCGCCTTCGACGCGGCGATGTCGGCCTTGTTCTGGTGATCGGCGTAGACGACTTCGATCGGCTTGCCGAGCACCTTGCCGCCGAAGTCGGCGACCGCCATGCGGATCGCCTCGAGGCCGCCCTGCCCGTCGATATCCGCGTAAAGCCCCGACATGTCGGTGATGAAGCCGATCTTCACGGTATCCGCCGCGTGTGCGGCGCCGGCGGTGAGCGCGGCAGTCGCGAGCGCGAGACAGGCCTGTGCGAGGGTCTTCATTTTCATTGACGTCTCCTGTTGTTCTGATGCGTTGTGGTTGTTCGAGGGCCGCCACGGCTAGCGGCCAGGCAAACGGGGCGGCGTCACACCCCGAGCAGGTCGTGCAGGGTCGGCATCTTGCTTTCCAGTTCGGCCGCCTGGAAATGCTCGACGATGCTGCCGTGCTCCATCACGTAGAAGCGGTCGGCGAGCGGCGCGGCGAAGCGGAAATTCTGTTCGACCATCACGATCGTGTAGCCGCGCGCCTTCAGCGCGACGATCATCCGCGCAAGCGCTTGCACGATCACCGGTGCGAGGCCTTCGGAAATCTCGTCGAGCAGCAGCAGGTTCGCGCCGGTGCGCAGGATCCGCGCGACCGCGAGCATCTGCTGCTCGCCGCCGGACAGCCGCGTGCCCTGGCTCTGCCGGCGCGACGCGAGGTTCGGGAACATCGCGTAGATCTCGTCGAGCGACATCGCGTGCTCGCGCGGTCCGATCAGCGGCGGCAGCATCAGGTTCTCCTCGCACGACAGGCTCGAGAAGATCCCGCGCTCCTCCGGGCAGTAACCGATGCCGAAATGCGCGATGCGGTGCGTCGCGAGGCCGATCGTCTCGTTGCCCGCGACCTTGATCGACCCGCTGCGGCGGCCCGTGAGGCCCATGATCGCGCGCAGCGTCGTCGTGCGGCCCGCGCCGTTGCGGCCGAGCAGCGTGACGACCTCGCCGCGATGCACCGTCAGGTCGACACCGTGCAATATGTGGGATTCCCCGTACCAGGCCTCCAGGCCCGAAATCTCCAGCGCGGGCGTACCGCTCTCGACGCCGCTCAATTCGCGTTCCTCCCGTTCGCTGTGCTTCATGCGTGCGCCCCCGCGAGCGCCGCGTCGGCACTGCCCATGTAGGCCTCGATGACGAGCGGATTCTTCGACACTTCCGCATACGAGCCTTCGGCCAGCACCTCGCCGCGTTGCAGGACGGTGATCGTGTCGGAGATGCCCGCGATCACGTTCATGTTGTGCTCCACCATCAGGATCGTGCGGCCGCTCGCGACCTTCTTGATCAGCGCGGTCACGCGGTCGACGTCCTCGTGGCCCATCCCCTGCGTGGGCTCGTCGAGCAGCATCAGTTCGGGCTCCATCGCGAGCGTCGTCGCGATCTCGAGTGCGCGCTTGCGGCCATACGCGAGCTCGACGGTCGGCACGTGCGCGAAATCGGTGAGGCCGACCTGCGTGAGCAGATCCATCGCGCGATCGTCGAGCCGTTTCAGCGTGCGTTCGCTGCGCCAGAAGTGGAATTCGGTGCCGAGCGCGCGCTGCAGGCCGATGCGCACGTTCTGCAGCGCGGTCAGGTGCGGGAACACGGCCGAGATCTGGAACGAGCGGATGATGCCGCGCCGCGCGACCTGCGCGGGGCGCTCGTCGGTGATGTCGATGCCGTTGAAGACGATCTGGCCGGCTGTCGGCGTCAGGAACTTGGTGAGGAGGTTGAAGCAGGTGGTCTTGCCCGCGCCGTTCGGCCCGATCAATGCGTGGATCGCGCCGCGCCGCACACGCAGGTTCACGCCGTTCACGGCGGTGAAGCCCCTGAATTCTTTTGTCAGTCCGCGTGTTTCCAGAATCGTGTCGCCGAGAATCATGTTCCCTTCCGTACGAAGTCAGGCGAAGCACCGGGATGCCTGGCGCAAGCGGCCGCGAACAGGTCAGCGGATCAGCGGGCTGCCCCCGGGCGCCGTGGTACGCCTCGAGGGTTGGTCTCCCGCGCCGACGCGTATGCACATTGCGCAACATTGTCGCGCCGTTGGTGCAGTGCAATCATCGGGATTTGCACTTAGAGGGCTGGCGGCCTGTCGCGCGCGGCTGTGCGCGATTTTTCGCCATGCTTTTTTGACACGTGCATCATCGCGCGTTGACCTGCCGCCATGCCCGGCACGCACGCAATGAAAAAAAAAGCCGCGCGACTGCGCGGCTCGCATGAATCGTGCCGTTCGAGCCACCGCAACGGCAGCTTGTTTCGCATAGCGAATCAGCGGGCGCGTTCATGACGGCCCGCTGTCGCGCGTGTCAGCGTGCCGTCACGCGGCCGTCACCGCGGGCTCGGTTAGCACCGGCGTCACTTCACGCGCCGCGCGGCGATCGGCGCGGATCATGTCGCTCGCACGCTCGGCAATCATCAGCGTCGGCGAATTGGTGTTGCCCGACGTGATGAACGGCATCACCGACGCATCGACGATCCGCAGCCCGGCGATACCGCGCACGCGCAGCCGGCTGTCGACCACCGCGCGCGCATCGTCGGGCCGCCCCATCCGGCACGTGCCGACCGGGTGGAAGATCGTCGTGCCGACGGCGCCGGCCGCCTCGATCAGCTCGGCTTCGCTTCGATATTGCGTGCCCGGCAGGATTTCCGCGGGACGATAGCGCGCGAGCGCCGGCGCGGACGCGATCCGGCGCGTCAGGCGCAGCGCGTTCGCGGCGACCTGTCGATCGTGGTCGGTCGACAGATAGTTCGGTGCGATCGCCGGCGCGACGCCAGGATCGGCGCTCGTGACGTGCACGCTGCCGCGCGAAGTCGGCCGCAGATGGCAGACCGACGCCGTGAACGCGTTGAAACTGTGCAGCGGCTCGCCGAAGCGCTCGAGCGACAGCGGTTGAACGTGGTATTCGAGGTCGGGGCGCGTGAGCGCGGGATCGTCCGGATCCGATTTCGCGAATGCGCCGAGCTGCGACGGCGCCATCGACATCGGCCCGCGCTGCAGCAACGCATATTCCGCGCCGATCATCAGCTTGCCCCACCAGTGCGCGGACAGCGTGTTGAGCGTGCGCACGCCTTCGACGCGAAACGCCATCCGCAACTGCAGGTGATCCTGCAGGTTTTCGCCGACGCCCGGCAGATCCTGCACGACGTCGATACCGAGCGCCTGCAGCCGCCGGCCGTCGCCGATTCCCGACAGTTCGAGCAGCTGTGGCGAATTCACCGCGCCGGAGGTCAGCAGCACTTCCGAGCGCGCCCGCGCGACGTAATCGGTGCCGCCGCCGTGATACTCGACGCCGACCGCGCGCCGCCCGTCGAAGATCACGCGCTGCGCCTGCGCGCCAGTGATCACGGTCAGGTTCGGCCGCGCCATCGCGGGGCGTAGGAATGCCTTCGACGTATTCCAGCGCACGCCGCGCTTCTGGTTCACCTCGAAATAGCCGACCCCGGTATTGTCGCCGCGGTTGAAATCGTCGGTGGCGGGGATGCCCGTCTGCTGCGCGGCCTGCGCGAACGATTCGAGGATCTCCCAGCGCAGCCGCTGCTTCTCGACGCGCCAGTAGCCGCCCGCGCCATGCGCGTCGCTCGCGCCCGCATGGTGATCCTCGCTGCGCTTGAAGATCGGCAGCACGCTGTCCCACGACCAGCCGGCGTCGCCGGTGGCTTCCGCCCAGCTGTCGTAGTCCTCGCGCTGGCCGCGCATGTAGATCATCCCGTTGATCGACGAGCAGCCGCCGAGCACGCGGCCGCGCGGATACGACAGCGCGCGCCCGTTGAGCGCCGCTTCGGGTTGCGTCTTGTACAGCCAGTCGGTGCGCGGGTTGCCGATGCAATACAGATAGCCGACCGGAATATGGATCCAGTGATAGTCGTCCTTGCCGCCTGCCTCGAGCAGCAGGACGTGGATGTCGGGATCCTCGGTCAGGCGGTTCGCGAGCACGCAGCCCGCGGTGCCCGCGCCGACGATCACGTAATCGAATTCGCCTTCGAGCGTACGTGGAGTACTCACGGCGTGTCCCCTTCTTCCTTGTTGTGCGCCGCGCGGCGCGATGCCGCGCGCATTTTCAGCATAGTGCGTCGTGGGCCGCGCTGGCGGCCGCGCGCGCCACGACCCGAGGAAGCGTACTCCCGCCGCCGGCCGCCGATCCAATGAGTTATGCTGAACTGCGTTATAAGCCGCGCTCATATCACGACGATGGATCTCACCCTGCTCCGCGCCTTCGCTACGGTCGCGCGCGAAGGCAACCTGACGCGCGCCGCCGTGCAGCTGCACCTGACGCAGCCGGCCGTCAGCCTGCAGATCAAGCATCTGCAGGAAACGCTCGGCGTCACGCTGTTCACGCGCACGTCGCGCGGGCTCGCGCTCACGCGCGACGGCCAGACGCTGCTGCCGCACGCGGAACGCGCGCTTGCCGCGGCCGCCGACGTGCAGCGCGCCGCTGCTGCGCTGCGGCACGAGGTGCGCGGCCGGCTGCGGATCGGCACGATCCTCGATCCGGGCTTCCTGCGGCTCGGCGGCTTCCTGCGCGCGCTGGTCGAAACCCATCCGCAGATCGAGACGGCGCTGCGGCACGGGATGTCGGGCTGGGTGATCGAACAGGTGCGCGCACGCGCGCTCGACGTCGGCTACTACATCGGCCGGCCGGGCGAGGACGATCCGCTCGACGGCGCACTGTTCCACACCGTCACGCTCACGCATTTCCAGTACCGCGTACTCGCGCCGGCCGGCTGGAAGGAGCGCGTGCAGCGCGCGCACGACTGGCGCGCGCTCGCCGCGCTGCCGTGGATCTGGACGCCGCCGGCGTCCGCGCACCACCGGCTGCTGTCGCGCCGCTTTGCCGACGCCGGCGCCCAGCCCGTGAAGGTCGCCGAGGTCGACCAGGAGCAGTCGATGCTCGACCTCGTCAAATCGGGGATCGGGTTGACGCTCGCGCGCGACTCTACCGCGCTGGCCGAAGCGCACGCGCATGCGCTGACGATCGTCGAGCGCGTGACGGTGCCGACCGAACTGACGTTCGTGACGCTCGCCGAGCGGCGCGACGAACCGGCGATCGCGGCCGCGCTGCGGCTGATCGACGCGCAGTGGGCGATATGAGTGTTGCTGATGTCGACGCAGCCGGCCGTGCATCGGGTTTCGGTGCCTGGCGCATGCCGCGGATCGCCGTCGCGGGCCGAATGACTACCGCGCGTCGTGTCGCCGCATTCCGTCCGCCCGTCACGCCACCATCGCAGGCTTTTTGCTAGATTGTGCGTTCGCACACCGCGAGACCCCGATTGAAGGAGACCCGCATGGCCCGCAACATCGAGATCAAAGCCCGCGCCCGCGAATTCGACCGGCTGCGCGAACAGGCGGCCAAGCTCGCGACCGAAGCGCCGCTGTTCTACCGCCAGCAGGATTTCTTCTACGACGTGCCGCGCGGCCGGCTGAAGCTGCGCCGCTTCGAGGACGGCACGCCGGCCGAACTGATCTTCTATCAGCGCGACGACCGCGACGGCCCGAAGGCGTCGTACTACACGCGCAGCCCGGTGACGAACCCCGACGCGATGCACTCGCTGCTGGCCACCGCGCTGACCACGCGCGGGATCGTGACGAAGGAACGGCACGTGTATCTCGCGGGCCGCACGCGCATCCACCTCGACCGTGTCGACGGCCTCGGCGATTTCATCGAGCTGGAAGTCGTGCTCGGCCCGGACGACGACGAGGCCGGCGGCGAAGCCGAAGCGCACGACGTGTTCGCGAAGCTCGGCGTGGCGCAGGACGATCTCGTCGCGGTCGCCTACGTCGACCTGCTGAATGCCGGCGCGCAGCACGAAGCTGCCTGATCCGGCCCCACGACGGGCGGTGCAGCACGCACCGCCTTCAGCCCCGCCGCGGCGTCACGCGGCGCCCGGCGCCAGGTGCGCGAGCGGCAGCGCGCCGTTGCGCTTGAAGGTCGTCAGCACGATGTTCGAGCGCACGCTGTCGACGCCCGGCACGCGCATCAGCTTCTTCATCACGAACTGCGACAGCGCGTTCAGGTCCGGCGCGACGATCCGCAGCAGGTAGTCGGCATCGCCCACCACCGCATGACATTCGAGCACTTCGGGCAGCACGTCGATCTGCTGCTGGAACTGCTCGATGATCGAATCGCCGTGGTGCTTGAGCTTCAGGCTCGTGAACGCGGTGACGCCGAGCCCCAGCTTCTCCGGGCGCAGCATCACGCGGTAGCCTTCGATCACACCGGCCGCCTCGAGCCGCTGCAGCCGCCGGCCGATCTGCGACGGCGACAGCGGCACCTCCTCGCCGAGCTGCTGATGCGTCGCGCGACCGAAGCGCTGCAGCACGTCCAGCAGCGCGAGATCGAAGTGATCGAGTTCCAGCATGAGCATTCTCCGCATTGATTCGTGATTTGATGCGCGATTATCGCATCAATCAACAAATTGGCGCCAACTATGCGCCCATTCCGCGCGCTACCCGCTCTACACTTGCATGCTTACCCACCACAGCGTGCAGAGCCTGATCATGTCCACCGTCGTCACCGCGAAACTGCAGGAGCAGTTCGACGCGGGCCTCGAAACCCGCGCAGATTTCACCATCGACCAGCCGCTGCAGCGCTACGGCCAGGTCGATCACGCGGTGTGGAAGCAGCTCTACGCGCGCCAGTCGGCGCTGCTGCGCGGGCGTGCCTGCGACGCATTCGTCGCGGGGCTCGGCAAGATCGAGCTGCCGGCAGACCGCGTGCCGTCGTTCGCCGACGTGAACCGCCAGTTGAAGCCCGCGACCGGCTGGGAGATCGTCGCGGTGCCGGGCCTCGTGCCCGATCGCGTGTTCTTCGAGCATCTCGCGAACCGGCGTTTCCCGGTCACCTGGTGGATGCGCCGCCCCGACCAGCTCGACTACCTGCAGGAACCCGACTGCTTCCACGACCTGTTCGGCCACGTGCCGCTGCTGATCGAGCCCGTGTTCGCCGACTACATGCAGGCGTACGGCCGCACCGCGCTCGCGGTCGCCGACGACGCAGCGGCGCTGGCGCGGCTCGCACGGCTCTACTGGTATACGGTGGAATTCGGGCTGATCCGCGATCCGCGCGGCACGAACGGGCTGTCGATCTACGGCGCCGGAATCGTGTCGAGCAAGGGCGAAAGCCTGTACAGCCTCGAAAGCGCGGCGCCGAACCGGCTCGGTTTCGACCTCGAGCGCGTGATGCGCACGCAGTACCGGATCGACACGTTCCAGAAGACCTACTTCGTGATCGACGATTTCGCGCAGCTGTTCGCGCTCGCCGACGTCGACGGCCGTGCGCTGGCCGACCGGCTCGCGGCGCTGCCCGAATTCGCGGCCGGCGCGGTGCTCGATACCGATCGCGTGCTGCACCGCGGCACGGGCGAAGGCTGGCCGGACGACGCCGACGCGTGATACGCCGGTGCGCCGCGGCCGGCCGCCGGCTGCCCGTCGCCCGTCGCCCTTTGCGCAACTATGAAACAATGAACGGTGCCTTCGCCGCGCGGCGCAGCCGTGCGCGGGTGCCGCTATCGAACGAGAGGTGCAAGATGATCCACAAGCTCACATCAGAAGAACGCAAGACGAAACTCGAGGGCCTGCCGCTCTGGACGGCCGTGCCGGGCCGCGACGCGATCCAGCGCAGCCTGCGCTTCGCCGATTTCAACGAAGCCTTCGGCTTCATGACGCGCGTCGCGATCAAGGCGCAGGAAATGAACCACCATCCGGAATGGTTCAACGTGTACAACCGTGTCGACGTCACGCTGTCGACCCACGACGCCGACGGCCTGACCGAACGCGACATCGAACTCGCGCTGTTCATCGACCGTGCCGGCGTGCACGCGCAACCGGCCGCCTGACGCATTCCCCTACCGCCGCGCGTCTTTCGATGCGCGGCGCGTCAACTTTTCATTTCGATGAACGTTTTCTAGGATGTAGTCAGCGAAAGCCTTCAGCTTTCCAAGCCATCCTTAAGGCGCACGTAAGTCTCGTACGCTTTCCGCGCCTTGGGGTCCAAACCTTCCAGTTGCAGCGCGCTTTCGCGCTGTACAATCAGCAGCGCATACGGCTTGGAGAGCGCGCTGGCCTCTTCGCAGAGTTTGAGTTCGTCGCCGCTCGACGGCGAGCGGGCGCGCCAGAAATTGATCGCGGCTTCTAGGTCGTGGATCGAAATATCGGACATGATTGGATTTAATCGTTCGCTGGCCGCCATGCTTGATGTCAGGCGATGCGGCGCCCCTGTGGAAACGGCGTCGTGCTGTCCGCGTGCCTGAACCGCCAACCCATTGTACTTGAGCGAACTTCATGCGACTCCTTCTGATCGAAGACGACCGCCCCATCGCACGCGGTATCCAGAGCAGCCTCGAGCAGGCTGGCTTCACCGTCGACATGGTGCATGACGGCATTTTTGCCGAACAGGCGCTGGCACAGAACCGCCACGAACTCGTGATCCTCGACCTCGGCCTGCCGGGCATCGACGGGATGACGCTGCTCACGCGTTTCCGCCAGACCAACCGCCATACGCCCGTGATCGTGCTGACCGCACGCGACGAGCTGAACGACCGGATCCAGGGCCTGAACTCGGGCGCCGACGACTACATGCTCAAGCCGTTCGAGCCGGCCGAGCTCGAAGCACGCATCCGCGCGGTGATGCGCCGCAGCGGCCCGCACAGCGACATGCCGCGTCCGGAAGTGTCGCTCGGCGGCGTCCGCCTGTCGGGCGTCGACCGCCGCATCTTCAACGACGACAAGCCGCTCGAACTGTCGCCGCGCGAATTCGCGGTGCTCGAAATGCTGCTGCTGCGTCACGGCCGCGTGGTCAGCAAGGCCCAGCTGCAGGATCACCTCACGCACTTCGGCGGCGATCTCGGCGACACCGCGATCGAAGTCTACGTGCACCGGGTGCGCAAGAAACTCGAGCAGTGCCGGGTCGAAATCGTCACGGTGCGCGGCTTCGGCTACCTGCTGCAGGAAATCCGCCAGACGGCGAGCGTCTGAGCGGCGCCGCGCGCCGGCCGGCCGCGTGCCGCCGGCGCGTGTGCGCCCCGCTCCGTTTCGCCGCCCGGCGTACGACCGCGCCGCTCCCCGTGAGCGGCGCTTATCCATTTGCCCGTCGAAATGTCTCCTGATCCGGCTGTGACCACCAGCCTGCGCCGTTCGCTGCTCCGGCGCCTCGCCGCCCCGCTGTCGATGCTCGCGCTGATGAGCGGCCTGATCGCCTACTGGCTCGCGTGGCAATACACGCAGCACGTGATAGACCGCTCGCTCGCCGATCTCGCCACCGCCATCTCCAAACAGATCCAGATCGCCGGCCCCGACGCGCAGTTCACCGTGCCGCCGCTCGCGCAGGCGATGTTCTCCGATCCGGCCGAAGCGCTGATCTACCGGATCAGCGACGGCGAGGAGGAACTCGCCGGCGATCCGAAGCTGCCGCTGCAGGGCATCAACGTGCGCCGCATGCATCACGCGTACGTGTTCGAGGCCGAATACGACAACCGCGCGGTGCGCGTCGCGCAGGTGCGCGTCGACAACGTCGAGGGCGGCAAGCCGATGGTCGTCGAGGTCGCGCAGCCGGTGCGGCACCGCTACCGGATCGCGGCCGAATTCCTCGTCGCGATCATGATGCCGCTGCTGCTGCTGCTGCTCGCGGGCTGGGGCATCGTGTGGCGCGTCGTGAACCAGCAGCTCGGCCCGCTCACGCATCTCGCCGATTCGCTGAACCGGCAGACCCACACGTCGCTGGAACCGGTCGACGAAACCGAGGTGCCGCTGGAGATCCGGCCGCTGACGAGCGCGATGAACGCGCTGCTCGGCCGCCTGAAGACCGCACTCGACGCGCAGCGCAAGTTCATCGCCGATGCCGCGCACCAGCTGCGCACGCCGCTCACCGCGGTGAAGCTGCACGCGGAGCAGGCTGCCGTCGCGCGCGATCCGCACCAGACCTTCGCCGCGGTGCGCGAACTGCGCGCGGCGGCCGACCGCGCGGTGCGGCTGTCCAACCAGTTGCTGTCGCTTGCCCGGGCGGAACCGGGCGAGCAGGCCGCACGCTTCGTCGACGTCGACCTCGCGGCGATGGCGTTCGAGACCGGTGCCGAATGGGTGCCGCGCGCGCTTGCGTCGCATGTCGACCTCGGCTTCCAGCGCACCGACGGCGCGGACGACGACGAAAAGCTGACCGTGCGCGGCAACCCCGTGCTGCTGCGCGAGGTGATCGCGAACCTGCTCGACAATGCGCTGAAATACGTGCCGCTCGCGCGGCCGGACGGTGCGCGGATCACGGTGAACGTCGCGCGCGGCGCGCTCGAGGACGGCCAGCCGGCCGCCGAGATCGTCGTGGAAGACAACGGCCCCGGCGTGCCCGCGAACCAGCAGGCCGACCTGTTCAAGCGCTTCTTCCGCGGCGACGCGCAAAGCGGCAACGGCGTCGAGACGGGTGCCGGGCTGGGCCTGGCGATCGTGCACGACATCATCGCGATGCACGGCGGCACCGTGTCGTACGAGGATGCGTCGGAGGGTGGTTCGCGCTTCGTGGTGAGGGTGCCGCTCGCCGCGCCTACGGAAAAGCCGGCCAGCGAAACGCCGGCTGCGGCGTCGACGCACTGAGCTCGAACTGAATGGTTCACGGCGGACAACCGCCGGGCCGCCCGCCAAGTAAGGGAAACAGCAAGGGCGGTGGCGACGCGGCAACCGTCCGCCCCAAACGACAGCGGCGGCGCATGGTGCGCCGCCGCCTGTCTTACTTCTTGCTCTTCTTGTCCTTCGACTTGGACTCGGACTTGCCGTCCCTCTTGTCCTTCTTCTTTTTCTTCTTCCCGCCTTCGTCCGACGTCGCGAGCAGCGTGCCGCGGCACGACGGCGCGCCGCAATGGCACGCGTATTCGCGCTTGAGCGTCTTCGTCAGCTTCGCGTCGATCACGAGGCCGTAGTCGTAGAACAGCTCCTCTTCCGGCCCGATGTCGCGCAGTGCATGGATGAACACGCGGCCTTTGACTTCCTCGGCTTCGCAGTTCGGTGCGCACGAGTGGTTGATCCAGCGCGCGCTGTTGCCGTCGATCTTGCCGTCGATCACGCCGCCTTCGTCCAGTGCGAAGTAGAACGTATGGTTCGGCTCGCTCGGGTCGTGCGGATGGCGGCGCAGCGCTTCCTTCCACGAGATTCGCTCGCCCTTGTATTCCACTACGCGCTCGCCGGCCTTGATCGGCGCCACGGCGAACACGCCCTTGCCGTGTACTCCCGAGCGGCGCACCGCGATCCTGCGTGAACTCATCGAACGAATCCTTGTGAAGACGACTTGAATGGAAGCGGCCGCGATCCCGGCCCGGCGTCGCGCCAAACGAAAACGCGGCACCGGTCGGTGCCGCGTCGGGGCATGCGGCGAATCACCCGCATCCTACACGTTCACGATTGCTTCGTTCAACATCGCGCTCAATATTGCGCGCCGGACGCTCAACGCTGGCCGAACGCGATGTCGCCAAACAACGCCTTGTACTCGCGCGGCTGCGAACGCCAGTATTGCGGCGGCGCCGTCACCTGCGCGCCGAGCTCGGCCGCCGCATGCCACGGCCAGCGCGGGTCGTACAGCATCGCGCGCGCCATCGCGACGAAGTCGGCATCGCCTGCTTCGATCAGCCGGTTCGCATGCTCGGGCTCGTTGATCAGGCCGACCGCGATCGTCGGCATGCCGACCGCACGCTTCACGGCCTGCGCGAACGGCACCTGGTAGCCAGGCGACAACGGAATCTTCTGCAGCGGCGACACGCCGCCGGACGACACGTCGATCCAGTCGCAACCGCGCCGCTTCAGCTCGTGCGCGAACGCGATCGTATCGTCGAGCTCCCAGCCGCCTTCGACCCAGTCGGTCGCGGACACGCGCACGCCGACCGGCCGGTCCTCCGGAAACGCCGCGCGCACGATCTCGAAAATCTCGAGCGGAAAGCGCATCCGGTTTTCGAGCGAGCCGCCGTATTCGTCGGTGCGCTGGTTCGCGAGCGGCGACAGGAACTGGTGCAGCAGGTAGCCGTGCGCCGCATGCACTTCGATTGCGTCGATGCCGAGCCGCGCGGCACGCTTCGCCGAGGCCGCGAACGCTTCGCGGATCCGATTCAAGCCCGCGGCATCGAGCGCGAGCGGCGGCGTCTCGCCGTCCTTGTGCGGCACGGCCGACGGCCCGTGCGGCAGCCAGCCGCCGTCGGCCACCGATACCAGTTGGCCGCCCTCCCACGGCACGGCGCTCGACGCCTTGCGCCCCGCATGCGACAGCTGCATCGCGATGCGGACCGGCGAATGCTTGCGGATCGCGGCCAGCACGGGCTTCAGCGCTTCTTCGGTCACGTCGTCCCAGAGGCCGAGGTCGCCGTGCGTGATGCGCCCGTCGGGTTCCACCGCGGTCGCCTCGATGCAGAGCAGCCCCGCACCCGACAGCGCGAGATGGCCGAGGTGAATCATGTGCCAGTCGGTCGCTTCACCGCGTTCGGCCGAGTACTGGCACATCGGGGAAATCACGATCCGGTTCGGAAGGGTCACGCCGCGCAGCGTGAACGGGGAAAACAGCGCAGTCATGGAAGCCGCTCGCCTGGGAAGGGAAAGAGCGGACGAGCGTAGCACGCAGGCTTGAAGCGTGCAGGCGGCGCAACCGGCCGTAAGCGGATGGTCAGGCAGGGCCGGCGGCAACGTGCCGGCGATGCGGAAAAAGCGTGGCGTACAGCAATGCGCCGGCCTGCAACGGATGCAGGCCGGACCCAACCTTCGAGGCGGGCGGGGCCGCCCGCAGCGCTACACCCCGACGCCGTCCAGCCAATCCGAGAACATGCGCCGCGCGGCCGTTTCGAGCACGGGGCCGTGCTGCGCGGTATCGGCACGCAACTGGCGTGCGTCGATGCCGGGCATCGCCGCGATTTCGCCGGCGTTCGCGATCAGCCAGGGTTCGAAGCGGTCGGTGCGGATTTCCGGATGGCATTGCAGCGCCAGCACGTGCTGCCCCCACGCGAACGCCTGGTGGCGGCACGCCGGTGTCGACGCGAGATGGATCGCCCCGCCCGGCAGGTCGAACGTATCGCCGTGCCAGTGGAGCATCGACGTTACCGCGCCATCGAGATGACGCAGCGGCGACGCGCGGCCGGCATCGGTGAGCGCCAGCGGCGCCCAGCCGAGTTCATGCTGCGCGGCCGGATAGACGCGCGCACCGAGTGCCCGCGCGACGAACTGCGCACCGAGGCAGATGCCGAGGATCGGCAACCCTGCGTCGATGCGCTGCCGGACGAGCGCCAGGAGCGGCGCAATCGTCGGATACTGCGCATCGTCGTACACGCTGATCGGCCCGCCGAGCACGACGAGCAGCGACGGCTCAAGCACGTCGAGCACCTCGACCCGCGACGATCCGACGTCGACATAGCGCACCCGCCTCCCCCGTTCGCCGAGCACCTGCTCGAAGCTTCCGAGATCCTCGAAATGCACATGGCGGATCGCCACGACTTCAGCGTTCATCATCGGCCTCCCGGTCGATCGACGGACGTCAGCCTGCGAAAATCTTCCAGGTCTTTTTCTGCGTCGCCGCGTCGGCTTCTTCCTGCACCGAGCAGTCGAGACGCAGATCGCTGTCCGACATCGAGATGTCGAGCGCCGCGCAGTGATGCACGGTCTTCTTCGACAGCTTGCCCGGCTGGAAGTGGGCGCACGTCAAGCACATGCGCTGCGGCGGCGTCGCACCGGCCACCTGCAGCTCGCGCAGCGTCTTCAGCAGCGCGCGATACAGCGTGCCCTGCTCGTCCGCGCCGAGCTTGCCGACCGCCTTCGTCAGGAATTCAGGCCATTGCAGCGCCTTCTTCGCGGCGGTGCGGCCACGCGCCGACAGGCGCACGGCCAGTGCCCGGCCGTCGTCCAGCGCACGGCGCTTCTCGACGAGCCCCTTCGTCTCGAGCGTGCTGACCGCATCGCTCGTGGTGGCCGCGGTGAGCTGCGTCTCGCGCGCGATCTCGCCGAGCCGCATCGGGCCCTTGCGCTGCAGCAGCAGCACGAGAATCTCGCCCTGTGTCGGCGTGAGGCCAGCGCCTTCCGCCCAATCCCATGCCTCGCTCCGCATGGCCGTGCTCAACCGCAGCAGGCTGTGGGTCACACGTCCCGCAGCCTGGTTCCCGTAAACGCCTTCGCTCATAGTCTTTTCGCTTTGCCGCCGCCCGGGTTGCCGAGCGGCCGTAGTGTGGAGATCGAATGTCTATCTCAAAACAGACGCTCTCTCTCGAGTGCGTCAGCACGGCCGTCGCGAGGCACACGCGGCGGTCGCGTTCGCGGCGACCGGAGAGACACGCGTCGTTCCGGTGTCCGCAAAGCCGACATTCTAAGCGAGAGCGGAAAATCGCACAGCTAAGTTATCCCCTGCATTCTGTGGAAAATCGCTGGATAACTGAAATTTTTCGTTGTGCCTGCAATGCCGCGCGCCCGCTGAAGGGGGCGCGCCAGCATTTTCCTGTTCGGATCGGCCATCGGTCGAATGGCATCGATCCACCGGGTTATCCCGCGCACAGATCGTTGACTTTGCAGCGGAATATTGAGTTATCCACAGATTTTCAGGACGGCTGGCAACGATTTCGGCCCGAAATGGTTCCGATCGTCATTCAGCGAATCGCGACGCGGTCGAGCCTGCAATCTGCAAAACATTTTTTCATTCACGCCAACGTAAGCACTGCTGCCGGACCGTCTCGTTCAGCGATTTTTCCTGTTTGAAAACGGTTCTCAACCACGATGCGTCGTTCACGCGTGCTTTCGCGAGCGCGCCGATCTCGTCGAGCGCCGCGCGCGAACCCAGCGCGGCCGCATGCGGCGCGATCCGGTCGAGCGTATCGAGGATGTCTTCCGCGATCGTGCGGCGCTCACCCGTCTGAGGATTCACGCAGGTGCCCTCGAGCCCGAAACGGCACGCTTCGAAACGGTTGAACGTGTAGACGAGGTAGTCGTCCTCCGACAGCTTCAGCGGCCGGTCGGTCAGCAGGTAGCGCGCGAGCGTCTGGATGTAGCAGGCGATCGCCGCCGCGCGGTCGACCGACAGCGGCGTGTCCATCACGCGCACCTCGATCGTGCCGTAGCCGGGCTTCGGGCGGATGTCCCAGTAGAAGTCCTTCATCGAATTGACGACGCCCGTGTTCACCATCTTCGTGAAGTACTCCTCGAAGCTGTCCCAGGTCAGCACGAACGGCGCGCGGCCCGACAGCGGGAACGCGAACACCGAATTCAGGCGTGCCGAATGGAAGCCCGTGTCGACGTTCTGCACGAACGGCGACGACGCGGACAGCGCGATGAAGTGCGGAATGAAGCGCGACATCGAATGCAGCAGGAACAGCGCACTGTCGGGATGGGGGCAGCCGATGTGCACGTGCTGGCCGAACACCGTGAACTGTTTCGCGAGATAGCCGTACAGCTCCGAGATGTACTGGAAGCGCGGCGCATCGTAGATCTGCCGGTCGCTCCATTGCTGGAACGCATGCGTGCCGCCGCCGGCCAGCCCGACGTTCAGCTGGTCGGCCGCCTTCACGAGCACGTCGCGGATCGCGTGCAGCTCGCTGACGGCCTGCTCGTGCGAATGGCAGATGCCGGTCGACAGCTCGATCATGCTCTCGGTGATTTCCGGCGTGATGTTGCCGGGAAAGGTCTCGCCCTGGATCAGGCGCATCAGGTCGGATGCAGCCTTGGTCAGGTCGTAGTTGTGCGTGTTGACGACCTGGATCTCCAGTTCGACGCCGAACGTGAACGGTTCGGAATTGACGAAGGTTTCGAGTGCCATGGCAGGTTCCGGAATCAGTTGCTGTCGCTGCGTTCACCGACCGCCGACAGGCAGCGGTAGACGACGAACGGGCTGACGAGCTGCAGGATCACGATCGAACACATCACGATCGCGCGCAGGTGCGGGTCGAAATTCGGGTAGAGCTGGTACGTATCGTCGACGAGCAGGTACGACAGCGCGGACATCGGCGTGAGCGCGATGCCGAGCGCGATGCCCTGCTTCATCCCGAGGCCGCTCGGCTTCGCGAACGCGGCGACGCCGCCCAGCTTCGCGACGAGCCGCGTGACGATCAGCACGATCGCGAGCAGCCCGCCGAGCGCGATGTCGCCCCACGTGAACGACGTGAGCGTCAGCACGAACAGGACCACCGTCAGCAGCCAGCCGGCCGTGCCGAAATGCTCGGGCCACAGCTGCGGCCGCGCTTCGAGGTTCTTCACGATGATGCCGGCGAGCAGCAGCGTGAGCAGCGTCGACAGCTTCAACGCCTGTGCGACCGCGATCGCGAGCATCACGAGCCCGAACAGCGCGACGAACGAATGCTCGTCGCGCATCGTCGAGGTCATGTGGCGGAACAGGTAGTTGCACGAACGCGCGACGAGGTACGCGACGATGAACGAACCGACGATCAGGTAGAGCGGCTGCAGGATCGTCGCGAAAACGTTGCCGTACGCTTCCTGGTGAAGCCAGCTCGTCACGAGCTTGGTCAGCACGATCGCGTACACGCTGTTGAGCGCGGTCAGCGTGATGAGGCGTTGCGACACCTGCCCTTCCGCGCGCAGTTCGGTCTTGAGCTGGATCACCATCGACGGCGACGTCGCGATCGCGATGGCCGACAGCACGAGCGCGACCATGCCCGACACGCCGAGCGCGAGCATCACGAACAGCACGAGCACGAACGTCAGCGTCGCCTCCGCGAGGCTCGATGCGATCAACCATGGATTGCGGCGAATCCATTTCAGGTCGAGACGGCTGCCGAGTTCGAACAGCAACAGGCCCAGCGCGACATTCATCAGCAGCCGCGACGTTTCGTCGGTGCTGGCATCGATCACGCCGAATCCGAACGACCCGGCGATGAGACCGATCACCGCATAACCGGTGATGCGCGGCAGGCGCCATGCGCGATAGCAAAGCTCGCCGCACAGGCCGGCCGCAAACAGCGCGAGCCCGGCCCAGAACACGGCATCCGGCGCAAGCGGCCAGTTGGGCAGGAATGAGAACGCCGACTTCATCGTGGTGACTTCTCCTTTGGAAGCAACCGCCAGCGACACGGGTTCAAGCGTCAGAAATGGATGCGCGCCGGCTGGGAATCGCCCCGAATGTGATTGTTGTGCTCGACGACGGCGGTACATGGGATCCGCCTGTTCCGCCACAGGGCGGAACGTCGTTCAGGTTGCCGATCTGGATTGTCGGCCTGGTGTGTGAACGGACTGCGCAGATCTCGATGATTCAGATTCGAAATCGTGCCGACCGTTCCATTGAAGCATGTCCGGCGCCTGGCCGAACGAACGCGAAGGAAACCGATTGTGCCACAGCTTTTTCGCTCCGGAACCGATTGAATCGACTCGCGGCGCTGTGCGGCACTGCAGGTCTTTGGTTTCAAAGGTTTACTTGTATATATACGTAGTAGAAGTTAACAAAGGACGCACAGTTCTGTGGATAACTTCGGTTTACGCTGACGGATCAATGCCTTGGCGAAACCATAACCGGTTGCACAGGCTGTTCGTGCACAGACATTTGAGTTGAGCAACTTTCGGGCCGTTGCACAGCTGTGCCGAGTTGCCCAGTTTACGTCCACTGTGATTGCACACGAAGTGCGCGCGGATTCCGCGCGGTTATCCACAGTGTCGAGTGGATAACCTTGCACGGGAAAATCGGGAAACTGTGAGCGATTAGCGTGCCGGTCAGCCAGTGGAACCGGCGCGGCGCGCGCGCAGGGCGCGGATCAGGAAGCGTGCGGGGTCGACGGCGTCGGCGAGTTCGCGCTCGAGCGGCCACGGCTCGCCTTCGAGTTGCGATGCGATCAGTTCGGCGCCAAGCGCCGCCCATACGAGGCCGCGCGAGCCGAAGCCGAATGCGCCGTAGAGGCCGGGCGTGCGCGGCAGATCGCGCGCCTGCGCGCCACCCAGCGCGCGCGCATTCGCGAGGGCCTGCGCTTCGTCGGCGAGCGGACCGAACAGCGGCAGGCGGTCGCCGACGACCCAGCGAAACGCGACGCGGCCACGCAGCGTAGCGGGATCCGGCAGGTCGCCGATCAGGCCCGGCAGCAGGTGTCGTACGCGATCGAGGTTCTCGACATGGCCGGCCGTGCGCATCGCGGGATCGACGTCGTCGGGTTCGAACGTGGCGCCGATCAGCAGCGTGCCGTCGTCGAGCGGCACCGCGTAACCGTCGCCGATCGTCGGGCACGGCAGCGGCGCCGTGGTGCCCGGCGGCAGCAGCGTCAGTTGCCCGCGTACCGGTTGCAGCGCGACATGCCGCAACCCGGCGAGACGCGCGGCGTCGCCCGCGTTCGCGAGCACGACGACGGGCGCTTCGGCGAGCGTCGCGCCCGTATCGTCGAGCGCATGCCATGCATTGCCGCGCCGCTCGAGCCGCGCGACGCCGGTAGATGCAAGCAGGCGCACGCGCTCGCCGGCTGCCGCGTATTGCGCGGCGCACAGCGCGGCCGGCCAGACGGCGCCCCCGTGCGGAAACAGCAGGCCGCCATGCGCGACCGGCAGGTTCAGGTGCGCACGTGCGGCGCCGGTATCGAGCAGCGTCACATAGTCGGACGGCGCGCCGAACGCATCGAATGCATCGCGCATCCGTGCGAAGTCGTCGGCCGATTCGGCGAGATGAATCATGCCGTGCGTGCTGCGCGCGAACGCATGCCCCGCGCGTTCGAGCGCGCGCCAGCGTGCGATCGCGTGCAGGAAGCCGCTGCGCGTGAGCCGGCTCGCGACGTTGTCGTCGCGTGTCATCAGCGGATGAAACACGCCGGCCGGATTGCCCGACGCTTCGCTTGCGATCCGTTCGTGCCGCTCGATCAACGTGACGTCCCAGCCGCGTGCGGCCAGGCGTTCGACGACCGCGCAACCGGCAAGGCCCGCGCCGATCACGATCGCTCGACGCGTCGCGACAGGCAGTGCGCGCGGCGGCTCGTGCCGGCGCGAGCGCCAGCGCGGCGCATATTCGCCGACGAGCCGATCGTCGACTTCGCGACACGTGAAACCCGTTTCGCCGAGCGCGTGCTGCATCTCGTCGGAACGTGCACGCGTTGCAAACGTTGCATCGTCGCCGGCCATTTTCGCGAGTGCGCGGATCACATCGGCCGACGATGCAGCGCCGTCGAGATAGAACGCATCGGCGCGCACGACGAGCTTCTTCAACATGTCGATCGCAGCGCCGAACGCGAGCGTGAGCACCACGCGCCCTTCGTCGAATTCAAGCCGGTGCAGGCCCGGCACGAGCATCGGCCATACGTCGATCAATGCATCGGCATCCGCTTTTGCCGAGATAGTTGTATCCGCAACCAGATGGGAAACCGCGCGACGCAGGTCGTCGCGCGAGAAAGGATGCGGTTCGACCGCGACGAAATGGAGTCGGTCGCAGCGCGCGGGATCGTCGCGCCATGCGGCCCAGGTCGCGAGGAAGGCGGCGCCCGCGCCGAATTCCGTCGCGACGATCGTGAACGTGCGACGCTGCCGCCAGCGTGCCGGCAGCCCGTTTGCCGCGACGAACGCATGATGCGCAAGCGTGCCTGATGCACTGCGATGGAGCTCGCCGAACTCGGGCGAGACGAGCGTGCCGTCGTCGCGAAGCGCGAGCGTGGCGGGTACAAGTCGGTCGGGCATGCGAAACAAAAAACGTGGCAGCCAAGCCTGGCAAGGGATTGCGCGGAGCCGTCCGACCGGCCGTTGGAAAAGGGCAACGGGGCGGCGCACGGTCGGACCGCGCTGCGTATCCTGTCCGGTTGGCGCAGGTCAAAAAACGGGCAATCGACGATTCATTCGGCGAAATACCGATGAAAATCTTTGAAACCCTTGTCGTTATTGGGTTTGCGCTGCGCTATCATAGCAACGCCGTACCGCGGGGTGGCCGCCGGCAAGCCGGAGGGCGCGTCGCGCGGGCCAGGATTCGGCGCTGTGCCGTCGGAGTCTGACTCTCGACGGCACGGTTCGCGCACGTATAATCGGCGCGTTCGCGCTGTTCGTGTCAACCTAACCTGATAAAGGAACCTTAATGAACAAACAGGAACTGATCGACGCCGTCGCCGCCCAAACGGGCGCCAGCAAGGCTCAAACCGGCGAAACGCTGGACACGCTGCTCGAAGTCATCAAGAAGGCCGTGTCGAAGGGTGATGCGGTTCAGCTGATCGGCTTCGGCAGCTTCGGTTCGGGCAAGCGCGCAGCACGTACGGGCCGCAACCCGAAGACGGGCGAAACCATCAAGATCCCGGCAGCCAAGACGGTCAAGTTCACGGCTGGCAAGGCGTTCAAGGACGCCGTCAACAAGCGTTAAACCAGCGCCTGTTCCAAGAAAAACCCGCCTTTCGGCGGGTTTTTTGTTGGGCGCGCGCGGCATTTTTGCCACAGTCCGCGCCGCTCTTGCAAAAGTTAACGGTTACTTTTACAAACCGTTACGACGCGCTCAAGGGTGCACGATCTGCGTGTCGCCGTGATCGTCGTCGTCGTGCGAATCGACGTCCCATGCCGGGAACGGATCGTCGAACGCCGTCCACTGCGCCGCGCCGAGTGCGAATTCCGCATCGGTCAGCAGGCACCCGTCGAGCTTCGCGCGCCACGCATCGGCGTCGAGTGCGATACCGATCAGCACGAGTTCCTGACGGCGGTCGCCGACCGTGCGATCGTCGAGATCGCCGAGCCATTCGGCGCGGATTTCACCGAGCAGCTCGTCGTCGTCCGGCCATTCCGTGCGGTCCTGCGCGGCCCACCAGAGCCCGGCCGGACCGTGCCGGCACACGCCGCCCGCCTGCGACAGCGAACCCGCGATGTCGTTGCGCGTCGCGAGCCAGAAGAAGCCCTTGCTGCGCAGCACGCCCGGCCACTCCTGATGCAGCAGCGCCCAGAGCCGTGCCGGGTGAAACGGCCGGCGCGCGCGGTAAACAAAATTGCCGATGCCGAATTCGTCGGCTTCGCCATGCACGTGCGCATGATGTTCGTCATGGCAGTCGGGATCGTCGCAATGCGTGTGATCGTGATCGAGCGAGGCGAGCCAGCCCGGTGCGTTCGCGGCTTCGTCGAAATCGAAGCGGCCGGTGTTCAGCACTTCGTCGAGCGGCACGTTGCCGAACGTCGACACGACCTGATGCGCACGTGGGTTGAGCCGCGCGAGGATGTGCTGCAGGCGCGCGAGATCGTCGGCGCTGACGAGGTCGGCCTTGTTGATCACCAGCACGTCGCAGAATTCGATCTGCTCGATCAGCAGCTCGACGAGCGTGCGGTCGTCTTCTTCCGACGCGGCGATGCCGCGCGTCGCGAGCGCATCGTCGGAGCCGTAGTCGCGCAGGAAGTTGTACGCGTCGACCACGGTAACGAGCGTATCGAGCCGCGCGACGGTCGACAGCGACGTGCCGTCGTCGTCGACGAACGTGAACGTTTCGGCGATCGGCATCGGCTCCGCGATACCGGTCGATTCGATCATGATCGCGTCGAAACGGCCTTCGGATGCGAGGTTGCGGATCTCGACGAGCAAGTCGTCGCGCAGCGTGCAACAGATGCAGCCGTTCGACATCTCGACGAGGCGTTCCTCGACATGCGACAGCGCCTGCGCGTCGCGCACGAGCGACGCGTCGATGTTGACCGCCGCGAGATCGTTGACGATCACGGCGACTTTCAGGCCCGCGCGGTTCGCGAGGACGTGGTTGAGCAGCGTGGTCTTGCCGGCACCGAGGAAGCCGGACAGCACGGTGACGGGCAACGGCTGGGTCATTGCCGGATTCATGATGATATGCACCAACGGAGAAGATGAAAAAGCGGCCGCGGCGCCCTTCCGGGGCGCGATCGGCCCGCGGACGGGCGAAGTTGCGGCGTGAGATCCGCATTGTGCATCAAACGCGCGCCGGCCGGCCGGCACCGCGTCGGGCCGCGATGCGGCGCAACGTCACTGCACGGGCGGCAGCAGCTTCCACTGCGACAGGATGCCGGCGATCTGCCGCGCATACTTGTCGCGCAGCGACGGCGTTTCGGAATGATAGGCGCCGACGGCCTGCCACGTGTTGCCGTAGCGGTTCATCTTCTGCTTCAGGTGCCACGCGGCGATGTAGACGTTCTTGCACGGTTCCATCAGCGTATCGCGGCCGATGCCGTAGCGCGACAGCGCGGGCAGGTGAATCGAATTAATCTGCATCAGGCCGTAGTCGACCGAGCCGTTCGTATTCTTGTTCAGCGCGCCGGGCCGGTTGCGCGATTCCTGCCACGCGATCGCGCGCAGGATCAGCGGATTGACCTGCTGATATTTAGCGGCTTCGTCGAAACAATCCGCACGAGCGTTTGCGCTGGCGAACCACGCGCCAGTGGCGATCAACGCGATCGAAGCGAACCGTCGTCTGTTCATCGTGCGGAAACGAAAAGGAATTGCGCGAAGGTCGGGAAAACCCGTGCCTGTTATTCGTGCGACGAGAAACGCGCCGCCCGTATCATACCGGCAGACCGCCAGATTGCGACAGGCAGGAATACGGCAGCCCGGTTATACCGCATTTCCATGTCGGTTCATCGCGAATCGGGAGGCGATGGCCGGCATGCGGAGAGCCGCGCCTATTCTTACATATTGCATACGATTCGCCGGATACATGTCGTATGTGAGACAGTCCTCGGATCAATGTGATATTTCGGACATGAAAAACTGCTAATGTCGCCTCTTTCGGACTTGGATCCCAGCACTACCGCCGGAAGTGGCCTGAGCCGGCATCGACCCATTCATCCATGACAAGAAATCGCTTCGTTATGCGGCGCGTTGCCACGACCCTCCTCGTCGCCGGCATCATCGCCTCGCAGGCCGCCTACGCTCAGGTCACGCTCAATTTCGTGAATGCGGACATCGACCAGGTCGCGAAAGCGATCGGCGCCGCAACCGGCAAGACCATCATCGTCGACCCCCGCGTGAAGGGGCAGCTCAACCTCGTGGCCGAACGTCCGGTGCCGGAAGACCAGGCGCTGAAGACGCTGCAGTCGGCGCTGCGCATGCAGGGCTTCGCACTCGTGCAGGATCACGGCGTGCTGAAGGTCGTGCCGGAAGCCGATGCGAAGCTCCAGGGCGTGCCGACCTATGTCGGCAATGCACCGCAGGCCCGCGGCGACCAGGTGATCACGCAGGTGTTCGAGCTGCACAACGAATCGGCGAACAACCTGCTGCCCGTGCTGCGGCCGCTGATCTCGCCGAACAACACGGTGACGGCCTACCCGGCGAACAACACGATCGTCGTGACCGACTATGCGGACAACGTGCGCCGCATCGCGCAGATCATCTCGGGCGTCGACAGCGCCGCGGGCGCGCAGGTGCAGGTCGTGCCGCTGCGTAACGCAAACGCGATCGACCTCGCCGCGCAGCTGCAGAAAATGCTCGACCCGGGCGCGATCGGCAACAGCGACGCGACGCTGAAGGTGTCGGTCACGGCCGACCCGCGGACCAACTCGCTGATGCTGCGCGCGTCGAGCGCGTCGCGCCTCGCGGCCGCGAAGCGCCTCGTGCAGCAGCTCGACGCGCCGAGCGCGGTGCCCGGCAACATGCACGTCGTGCCGCTGCGCAACGCCGATGCGGTGAAGCTCGCGAAAACGCTGCGCGGGATGCTCGGCAAGGGCGGCGGCAACGACAGCGGTTCGTCGGCATCGTCCAACGATGCGAACAGCTTCAACCAGAATGGCGGCTCGTCGTCGAGCGGCAACTTCTCGACCGGCACGTCCGGCACGCCGCCGCTGCCGTCGGGCGGCCTGGGCGGCTCGTCGTCCTCGTCCGGGTATGGCAGCGGCACGTCCGGCGGTGGCCTTGGTACCGGCGGCCTGCTCGGCGGCGACAAGGACAAGAGCGGCGACGACAACCAGCCGGGCGGGATGATCCAGGCCGACTCGGCCACCAACTCGCTGATCATCACCGCGTCCGATCCGGTGTACCGGAACCTGCGCTCGGTGATCGACCAGCTCGACGCACGGCGCGCGCAGGTCTATATCGAAGCGCTGATCGTCGAGCTGAATTCGACGTCGCAGGGCAACCTCGGCATCCAGTGGCAGGTGGCGAGCGGCCAGTTTCTCGGCGGCACGAACCTGAACCCCGGGCTGGGCCTCGGCAACAGCATCATCAACCTGACGGCGGGCGGCTTGACCAACGCAGCCGGCGGGGTCACCGGCGGCGGGCTGGCCTCCAATCTCGGGCAGTTGTCCCAGGGGCTCAATATCGGCTGGCTGCACAACATGTTCGGCGTGCAGGGGCTCGGCGCGCTGCTGCAATACTTCGCGGGCGTGAGCGACGCGAACGTGCTGTCGACGCCGAACCTGATCACGCTCGATAACGAGGAAGCGAAGATCGTCGTCGGCCAGAACGTGCCGATCGCGACCGGCTCGTATTCGAACCTGACGAGCGGCACGACGAGCAACGCATTCAATACCTACGACCGCCGCGACGTCGGCCTGACGCTGCACGTGAAGCCGCAGATCACCGACGGCGGGATCCTGAAGCTGCAGCTCTATACCGAGGATTCGGCGGTCGTCAGCGGTACCACGAACGCGCAGACCGGCCCGACCTTCACGAAGCGCTCGATCCAGTCGACGATCCTGGCCGACAACGGCGAGATCATCGTGCTTGGCGGCCTGATGCAGGACAACTACCAGGTATCGAACAGCAAGGTGCCGCTGCTCGGCGACATCCCGTGGATCGGCCAGCTGTTCCGTTCCGAATCGAAGGTGCGCGCGAAAACCAACCTGATGGTGTTCCTGCGCCCGGTGATCATCTCCGATCGCAGTACCGCGCAGGCAGTCACGTCCAACCGCTACGACTACATCCAGGGCGTGACGGGTGCGTACAAGTCGGACAACAACGTGATCCGCGACAAGGACGATCCGGTCGTCCCGCCGATGCCGATCGGCCCGAGCCAGGGCGGCACGCCGGCCGGCAACCTGTTCGATCTCGACAAGATGCGTCGCCAGCAACTGCAGCGCCAGGTCGTGCCGGTGCCGGCCCAGCCGTTGCCGGAAGCGACGCCCGCGCAGCCGCAGAGCGTGCCGCAGCAGGCCGTGCCGCAACAGCCGCTGACGGCCACGCCGGGAGCGTCGCAGTGAGCGACGTGCACGCGTCTTCCACCCACGACGGCGCGCCGGGCGAACGCCAGCCGCCGTCGCCGCTCGCCGCGCGGATGCTGCCGTACGGCTTCGCGAAGAGCGGCCAGGTGCTGATCGCGCACCAGCTCGACGACACGCTCGAGGTGTGGATCAGCGAACGCACGAGCGATGCCGCGCTCGCGGAAATCGCGCGCAATTTCGGCTCGATCGCCGTGCACCACGTGCCGGCCGACGAGCTCGCGCAGGCGATCAACCAGGCGTACGCGCGCCAGGACGGCAGCGCCGCGCAGGTGGTCGGCGAGGTCGAAGGCGAAGTCGACCTGTCGCGGCTGATGCAGGACATCCCCGAAGTCGAGGATCTGCTCGAGTCGGAAGACGACGCGCCGATCATCCGGATGATCAACGCGCTGCTCACGCAAGCCGCGCGCGAGCAGGCATCGGACATCCACATCGAGCCGTTCGAGAATGCGTCGGTCGTGCGTTTTCGCGTCGACGGCACGCTGCGCGACGTCGTGCGCCCGAAGAAGGCGCTGCACGGCGCGCTGATCTCGCGGATCAAGATCATGGCGCAGCTCGACATCGCGGAGAAACGCCTGCCGCAGGACGGCCGCATCACGCTGCGCGTCGGCGGCCGGCCGGTCGACGTGCGCGTGTCGACGCTGCCGACCGGGCACGGCGAGCGCGCGGTGCTGCGTCTGCTGGAAAAAGACGCGCAGCGCCTGAACCTCGAGGCGCTCGGGATGGGCCGCGACACGCTCGTCCAGTTCGACAAGCTGATCGCGCGCCCGCACGGCATCGTGCTCGTCACGGGCCCGACCGGTTCGGGCAAGACGACTACGCTGTACGCGTCGATGTCGCGGCTCGAGACCGCGACGACCAACATCATGACCGTCGAGGATCCGATCGAATACGACCTCGGCGGGATCGGCCAGACGCAGGTGAACGAGCGGATCGGGATGACCTTTGCCCGTGCGCTGCGCTCGATCCTGCGCCAGGATCCGGACGTGATCATGATCGGTGAAATCCGCGACCTCGAAACCGCGCAGATCGCGGTGCAGGCGTCGCTGACGGGCCACCTGGTGCTCGCGACGCTGCACACGAACGATGCGGCGTCCGCCGTCACGCGCCTGACCGACATGGGTGTCGAGCCGTACCTGCTCGCGTCGTCGCTGCTCGGCGTGCTCGCGCAGCGCCTCGTGCGCCAGCTCTGCCCCGTCTGCAAGGAAGAGCGGCACGAGGACGGCCGCACCGTGTGGCATCCGGTCGGCTGCGACAAGTGCGGACATTCGGGTTATGCGGGCCGGCGCGGCGTGTACGAATTGCTGCTGGTCGACGAATCGATCCGCACGCTGATCCACCGCAACGCGGCCGATGCCGAGATTCTCGCCGCCGGCCGTGCGGAAGGGATGCGCACGCTGCGCGACGATGCCGAGCGCTGGCTCGCGTCCGGCGCGACGTCGCTCGAGGAAGTGCTGCGCGTGACGGGAGGCGCATAGCGCGATGCCGGCATTCCGTTTCGAAGCAATCGATTCGGCGGGACGCGCGCAGAAGGGCGTCATCGACGCCGACAGCGCGCGCGCCGCGCGTGGCCAGCTGCGCACGCAGGGGCTCACGCCGCTCGTCGTCGAGCCGGCCGCCAGCGCGACGCGCGGCGCGCGTTCGCAGCGGCTCGCGTTCGGCCGCAAGCTGTCGCAGCGCGAACAGGCGATCCTCACGCGCCAGCTCGCGAGCCTGCTGATCGCGGGGCTGCCGCTCGACGAGGCGTTGGGCGTGCTCACCGAGCAGGCCGAGCGCGACTACATCCGCGAACTGATGGCCGCGATCCGCGCCGAGGTGCTCGGCGGCCATTCGCTCGCGAATGCGCTGGGCCAGCATCCGCGCGACTTTCCGGAAATCTACCGCGCGCTCGTCGCGGCGGGCGAACACACCGGCAAGCTCGGCATCGTGCTGTCGCGTCTCGCCGACTACATCGAGCAGAGCAACGCGCTGAAGCAGAAGATCCTGCTGGCGTTCACCTATCCGGGGATCGTCACGCTGATCGCGTTCGGCATCGTCACGTTCCTTTTGAGCTACGTCGTGCCGCAGGTCGTCAACGTGTTCGCGAGTACGAAACAGCAGTTGCCGATCCTCACGGTCGTGATGATGGCGCTGTCGGATTTCGTGCGGCACTGGTGGTGGGCGATCCTGATCGCATTCGTGCTGGTCGTGTGGTTCGTGAAGGCGACGCTGTCGCGCGACGGGCCGCGGCTCGCGTTCGACCGCTGGGTGCTGACCGCGCCGCTCGCGGGCAAGCTCGTGCGCGGCTACAACACGGTGCGCTTCGCGAGCACGCTCGGCATCCTGACCGCGGCCGGCGTGCCGATCCTGCGCGCGTTGCAGGCGGCCGGCGAGACGCTGTCGAACCGCGCGATGCGCGCGAACATCGACGATGCGATCGTGCGCGTGCGCGAAGGCTCCGCGCTGTCGCGCGCGCTGAACAACGTGAAGACGTTTCCGCCGGTGCTCGTGCACCTGATCCGTTCGGGTGAGGCGACGGGCGACGTGACGACGATGCTGGATCGCGCGGCCGAAGGTGAAGCGCGCGAGCTCGAACGTCGCACCATGTTCCTGACGAGCCTGCTGGAGCCGCTGCTGATCCTGGCGATGGGCGGCATCGTGCTCGTGATCGTGCTGGCGGTGATGCTGCCGATCATCGAGCTGAACAACATGGTGCAGTGACGTGACGGCCTGACTGTCAGGCCGTCGCCGTTCAGCGCATCAGCGCATGTAGATCGCGGGGGACGGCGTGTTCGCCGGGAGCTGGATTTCGGCGCGGGCGCCGTTGCGGTCGACGATGATCGAGCGCGGGCGGACTTCGGCAAGCTTCGCGCCGGGCGTGACGTCCGCGCCGAGCGACACGGCGCGCGGCGGTTCGCCGCCGACGCCGACGATCGCGGCACCGCCATGGTCGAGCGCGAGAATGCCGAACAGGTGGATGTCCTGGACGGGATTCTTGTCGAGCTGGCCGCCGAAGAGCGCAGCGGCGTCCTCGGTGCGGATCGGCAGCCGCGCGGCGGCGGCGGGCAGCGGCGCTTCGCGGGCCGACAGCGTGACGACCCAGTAGGTGGCCGTCGCGCACAAACCCGCGAAGAGGGCTAGGGAAAGGATCCGGATCGAGAGCGCGTTCATGCGCGCTATTGTACGGATGTATATGAAATTTGCGTTGGGTGAAAGCCCTCGACGATGCGCGCCTTACAATGCGTGCTCCGCGCCCGCGGGACCGGAAGCTTGCCGTCAGGCAATCGCCCGGTGCGCGGGGTGCGTCACTCAATCGACGACATTTTTTGGAAGAGGTAGTCAGTCATGCAAACGTGGATCACTCGCCGCAACGCGGCCGTGCGTCGCCAGCGCGGTTTCACGCTGATCGAGATCATGGTGGTGGTCGCGATCCTCGGGATCCTGGCGGCGCTGATCGTGCCGAAGATCATGAGCCGCCCGGACGAGGCGCGCCGCATCGCCGCGAAGCAGGACATCGGCACGATCATGCAGGCGCTCAAGCTGTACCGTCTCGACAACGGTCGCTATCCGACCCAGGAGCAGGGCCTGAATTCGCTGATCCAGAAGCCGACCACCGATCCGATCCCGAACAACTGGAAGGACGGCGGCTATCTCGAACGCCTGCCGAACGACCCGTGGGGTAACGGATACAAGTACCTGAACCCGGGCGTGCACGGCGAGATCGACGTGTTCAGCTACGGCGCCGACGGCAAGGAAGGCGGCGAAGGCAACGATACCGACATCGGTTCGTGGCAATAAGCCGGCAATCGGCCCGACGTTTCATTTCCGTTCTTCATGCCCGCCATTCGCACGGCCTCCCGCTGCGGTCGCGATCGCCGTGCGCGTCGCGGCGCGGTGTCGTTCGTACCGGCACGCGCCGACGGCGGCCCGATGAAGCATGGCGCGCCGCGTCGTCGCGCGCGTGGCTTCACGCTGCTCGAAATGCTGGTCGTGCTGGTGATCGCGGGGCTGCTCGTGTCGCTCGCGTCGCTGTCGCTGACGCGCAATCCGCGCACCGACCTGCGTGAAGAGGCGCAGCGCGTCGCGCTGCTGTTCGAGACGGCCGGCGACGAAGCGCAGGTGCGCGCGCGGCCGATCGCATGGCAGCCGACCGAGCACGGTTTCCGGTTCGACGTGAGCTCGCCCGACGGCTGGCGCACGCTGCGCGACGACCTGCTGCGCCCGCGCGACTGGGACGGCGGCGTCACGGGCGCCGACATCGACTATCCGGGTTCCGACACGCATGCGAATCGCGTGGTGTTCGGTACCGAAAGCATCGACACGCCGGTGCGCGTGACGCTGCATTCGGCCGCCGGCAGCGCGACGATCGTCGGCACCGGCAACGGCCGCTACGAGGTGCAATGACGATGCGTCGTCGCCTGCCCTCCTCCCTTTCTTCATCGCGCGGTTTCACGATGATCGAGGTGCTCGTCGCACTCGCGATCATCGCGGTCGCGCTCGCCGCGTCGATCCGTGCGGTCGGCACGATGGCGAACAACGCGTCCGACCTGCATCGCCGGCTGCTGGCCGGCTGGAGCGCCGACAACGCGCTCGCGCAGTTGCGGCTCACGCATGCGTGGCCGGAGGTCGGCGAGCAGAGCTTCGACTGCTCGCAAGGCAACGTGCAGCTCGTCTGCACGCAGCGTGTGAGCACGACGCCGAACCCGGTGTTCCGGCGCGTGCGGATTTCGGTGAGCATGCCCGGCCAGTCCGGCGTGCTCGCGCAGATGGTGACGGTGGTCGCGAATGAAACCAGCCGTCCGCTCTGACGCGCCGATGCGCCGCCCGTCCGGCCGCCGCGCCCGCGGCTTCACGCTGATCGAGCTGATGATCGCGATCGCGATCCTCGCGGTGGTCGCGATCCTCGCGTGGCGCGGGCTCGACCAGATCATGCGCGGCCGCGACAAGGTGGCAGCCGCGATGGAAGACGAACGCGTGTTCGCGCAGATGTTCGACCAGATGCGCATCGACGCGCGGCTCGCCGCGACCGACGACGAGGCCGGCCAGCCGGCGATCGGCGTCGCCGGCAATACGCTGCAGATCGTGCGCGAACTCGAGGTGCCGGGCGCCGCGCCGCGGCTGCAAGTGGTCCGCTACCGGATCGCCGGCGGGCGCGTCGTGCGCTATGCATCGCCGCCGATCGACGACGCGAACCGGCTGCGCGCCGTGCTGAAGGACAGCAGCGTCGAAGGCTGGAGCTGGGTCGCGCTGATGGGAGGCGTCGGCGCGATCGACGCGAAGCTGTACGTGCCGCGCGTGGGCTGGACCACCAACCTGCAGACGGCCGACGACGCGCTCGCGCAGAACAACGATGCGCTCAAGGTGCCGCAGATCGGCAACGCGCCGCCGGCGCGCGCGGTGACCGGGCTGCAGGTCAGCATAGGCGCGACGTCGCTGCGCGTGCCGGTCACGCGCATCTTCCTCGTCGGGGAATGACGATGCGCGCGCGCCCGTCCCGTCGCTCCTCCTTCAACCGCGCTGCCGCGCGCATGCAGGCACGCGGCCGCCAGCGCGGCGCCGCGATCATCACCGCGCTGCTCGTCGTCGCGCTGTCCGCGATTCTCGTCTCGGGGATGCTGTGGCGCCAGCAGGTGCAGATCCGCCGCATCGAGAACCAGCGCGTGATCGCGCAGGCGCAGTGGGTCGCGCGCGGCGCGCTCGACTGGACGCGGATGATCCTGCGCTCCGAAGGCGATACAGCGCCCGGCATCACCTATCTCGGCGGGATCTGGGGCGTGCCGATCGCGAAGACGAAGCTGTCGGATTTCCTCGGCCGGATCGGCGCCCCCAACGACAGCGGCGGCGAAGACACCTATATCTCCGGCTCGATCGAGGACGCGCAGGCGAAGTTCAACCTGCGCAACCTCGTGTCGTCGCCGGCGCCCGGCGTGCTGCAGCTGAACGTCACGCAGCTCCAGGCATTCCAGCGCCTGCTGACGACGCTCGGCTACGACGGCGCGTTCGCGAAGCGCATCGCGCTGCAGGTGCGCGCGGGCCTGCTGCATTCGGCGACGCGCTTCCAGATGCCGAACCTGCCCGGCGGCGGCGGTACCGCGGCGAACGCCGCGACTGCGCCGGTGACGAGCGGCGACCAGCAAGGCAGCGGCTTCACCGACGATCCCGGGCTTTCCGGCGGCGATCGCGGGCCCGCGCCGCTGATGATGACGAGCGTCGACAGCCTGCTCGACGTCGACGGCGTGACGCCCGAGATGGTCGCGCGGCTGCGCCCGTTCGTTACCGTGCTGCCGACCACGACGCCCGTGAACATGAATACCGCGCCGGCCGAAGTGATCGCCGCGCTGATACCGGGGATGAGCGTGTCGTCCGCGCAGGCGCTCGTGTCGCGCCGCGAGACCGTGTTTTTCCGGAACGTCGGCGACGTGCAGCTCGCGCTGCGCGGCGCCGGCGCGCCGCCGAACGTGACGGTCGACTCGAGCCTCGTCGACGTCAATTCGAGTTATTTCATCGTGCACGGCCGGATCCAGCACGATCGCGCGGAGGTCGACCGCACCTCGCTCGTGTATCGTGATCCGACCACGCACTCGACGCGGGTCGTGCGTATCCGCGACCAGCTATAACGACGCCAATCGGGAGAGGAGCTCTTGTGAGCACGTTGATTGTTTCTTTGCCGCCGCGCGAGCCTGCCGTGCCGTTGCAGGAATGGCAGTGGCCCGAGCTGCCGTTCACGCTCGTCGACAAGGCCGGCCAGGTGCAGCGTGCGGGGCGCGCCGCGCTCGCGCTGCTGCCGCGCGCGAACGCGACGGTGCTGATCGTCGCCGCGCGCGACGTGCTGCTGCTGGCCGCGACCGTGCCGCCGCTGAAGGGGCCGAAGCTGCGCCAGGCGCTGCCCAACATCGTCGAGGATCAGCTGATCCAGGATCCGCTCGGCTGCCACATCGCGCTCGATCCCACCGCGCTGCCCGACGGGCGCCGCGTGCTGGCCGTCGTCGATCGCGCGTGGTTCCGCACGATCTGCGACGCGTTCACGGCCGCCGGCCACCGGCACCTGAGCGCGGTGCCCGCCACCCGCTGCCTGCCGGCGCCGCGCGCGTCGGCCGAACCGGCATCGATCGCGCCAGCCGACGGCGAGAGCACCGTCGCCGCGCTCGCCACGGATGTCGTCGAGCCGGCCGTCCGTCCGGCGACGGTCGCCGCGGTGCTCGGGCTCGCGACGTCGGTCGAACCGGTGCTCGTCGAGGCCGGCGCGCAGCCGGCCGCAGCCGGTGCGCCGCGCCTCGAACTCGCCGTGGCGCGCGGCGCGCTCGGCGAAGGCTTCGCGGCGCCTGCGGCGCGCGCGGCCGGCACGCTGACCGCGCTCGCACGCGGCGGCGACGTCGAACTGTACGAACTCGGCGAACCGGGCGCGGAGCCGCGGCTCGCATCGGTCGGCCGACCTGACGCGGCGCTGTTGCCGGGCGCCGCCCCGCTGCCGTTCGACACGTTCGCGCGCCGCGCGCTCACCGAGAAGTTCGATCTGTGCCAGTTCGAATTCGAGTCGCAGCCGTGGCGCTTCGACCGCGCGACGCTGAAGCGCCTGCGCGTGCCGCTCGCGCTTGCCGCGGCGACGCTCGGCGTCGCGGTGATCGGGATGAACCTGCACTGGTGGAAGCTGTCGCGCGAGCGCGATGCGCTGTCCGCGCAGATCACCGAGACGCTGCTGTCCGCGTTCCCGAAGACGACGACGGTGCTCGATCCGCCCGCGCAGATGCAGCGCCAGCTCGACCAGCTGCGCCTCGCGGCCGGCGAGCTGTCGCCGAACGATTTCCTCGCGCTGTCGAGCGGGCTGTCGCGCTCGATGGGCGCGCTGCCGCTGAACGGCATCGCGTCGCTCGACTATCACGACCGGCGGCTCGACGTGGGCTTCAAGCCGGAGGTCAAGGTCGATCCCGATTTCACGCAGCGCCTCGCACGTAACGGACTGTCCGGCGAAGTCGACAGCAACACGGGCAAATGGACGATCCGGAGCCGCTCATGAAAACCGAACAACTGAACCAGACGCTGGCCCAGTTCTGGGGTGAGCGCTCGCCGCGCGAGAAGACGCTGCTCGGCTGGGGCGGCGCCGTGCTGGCCGTCGCGATCGCGTATTCGGTGCTGTGGTCGCCCGCGCAGGAAGGCCGCGCCCGGATCCAGCGCGAGCTGCCGACGATGCGCCAGGAACTCGCGCAGATGACCGCGCAGGCGAACGAGGCGAAGTCGTTGACGGCCGCCGCGCAGGGCGTCGCGCCGACCGGCCTCGCGCTGAAGGACGCGTTGACCGCGTCGCTGTCCGATCACGGGCTGCAGGGCGCGCAGGTGCAGATCGTCGGCAACGGCGTGCAGATCCAGATGAAGAACGTGTCGTTCCCCGCGTGGACGCAGTGGCTCGACGATGCGCGCCGGCAATTCAAGGTGCAGGTCGGCGAGGCGCACGCGACCGCGCTGAAGGACGACGGCCAGGTCGACCTGACGGCCGTGATGCAACCTTCCGTACAGAAATAGATGACGCAGTGGACGACGCAAGCGACGGTCGGCCGATGAGGCCGGGAATGAAACGGCTCGCCGCCGTATTGCTGTGGGTGCTGGCGGGCGGGTTGGCGACGGCGGTGACGCTCGTCGCGCTCGCGCCGGCCGCGTGGATCGCGCCGCAGTTCGCACGCGCGACCGGCGGGCACGTGAATCTCGTCGACCCGGACGGGTCGCTGTGGCACGGTTCGGGCACGCTGATGCTCGCGCCGGGCGCCGACCAGAGCGCGGCGACGCTGCTGCCGGGCCGGGTCGAATGGACCACGCGCTTCTGGCCGCTGCTGACCGGGCGCGTGCAGATGCGCATGCGGCAGACCGAGGCGATGCCCGATGCGGTCACGCTCGATGCGACGTGGCGCGGCGCGGTGCTGTCGGCGGGCACGATGGCCGTGCCCGCGTCGCTGCTCGCGGGGCTCGGCACGCCGTTCAACACGCTCGACCTGCAGGGCGACGTGCGGGTCGGCTGGAGCGACTGGCGCCTGTTCGGCAACAACGCGTTCGGCCAGCTGACGGTGACGATCGACTCGATGAGTTCGCGCGTGTCGCGCGTGAAGCCGCTCGGTTCGTACCGCGCGGTGCTGCAGGCGAAGGGTGTAGGCGCCGATCTCGACCTGTCGACGACGCAGGGCCCGCTGTTCCTCGACGGGCACGGCAACTTCGGTCCCGGCCAGGGATCGTTCCGCGGCACCGCGCATGCGGCGCCCGAACAGCAGGCGAACCTCGCCGGGCTGCTGAACCTGCTCGGCCATCCGATCGGGAACAACGAGGTATCGCTGATCTTCGGCGACGCGCAGCGCTGACGCGCGCGTCGCCCGCTCCTCTTCCTACTTCTGCGCGAGCGGCGTAGCGGCCGACGGTGCGGTGGCCGCAGGTGCGGCCGTACCGGACGCCGGCACGGGTGCCGGTGCCGCCATGCCGCCGTTCTCGCGCGTCATGTCCGCCACGTCCCAGCCGCCGCCGAGCGCCTTCACGAGCCCGACCGACGACACCATCCGCTGGCCGGCGATCGTCGCGAGCTTCTGCTGCGCGGTGAATGCGGTGGTTTGCGCGGTCAGCACGTTCAGGTACGCGACCGTGCCGGCCTTGTACTGGTTCGTGACGATCGCGAGCGAGTGCTCGGCGCTGTCGACGGCCTGCCGCTGCACGTCGATTTCCTGCGCGAGGATGCGCTGCGATGCGAGGTTGTCCTCGACGTCCTGGAATGCGGTGAGCACCGCGAGGCGATACGCGGCGACGTCCTGGTCGTAGGTCGCGCGCGCGGCGTCGGTCTGCGCGGCGCGCAGCCCGGCGTCGAACAGCGTGGCCGCGAGCTGCGGGCCGACCGTCCAGAAACGGGCCGGCAGCGTGAACAGCTGCGACCACACCGAGCTCTGGAAGCCGCCGGTGGCCGACAGCGTCAGGGTGGGGAAGAACGCGGCGATCGCGACGCCGATCTGCTCGTTCGCGGCCGCCGCGCGGCGCTCGGCCGCCGCGATGTCGGGCCGGCGTTCGAGGATCGCGGACGGCACGTCGACCGGCGTGATCGGCGGCTCGGCCGCGAGCGGGTTCGGCGACAGCGAGAAGGTCGACGCCGGTTCGCCGATCAGCGTCGCAATCGCGTGCTCGTACTGCGCACGCGCGACGCCGTTGTCGATCTGCGCGGCCTGCGCGCTCTGCAGCTGCGTCTGCGCCTGGATCACGTCGGCGCGTGCGGCGACGCCCTGCGCGTACTGGTTCTGCGTGAGCTTCAGCGACTGCTCGTACGACTTCACGGTGTCGTCGAGCAGCTTTTGCAGCGCATCGGACGTGCGCAGCTGGAAATAGGTCTGCGCGAGCAGCGCCTGCTGCGACAGTCGTGCGTTCGCGAGATCGGCCGCGGCCGCCGCTTCGCCGGCGCGCTGCGCGCTGACGGTGCGGCTCACCTTGCCCCACAGGTCGGGTTCCCAGCTGGCGTCGAGGCCGACGCTGTAGCTGTTGTTGATCGACCCGGTCGATCCGCTGCCGAAACTCGACGACGAGCCCGACGACACCGACGTGCGCGGCGTGCGGGCACGCGAGCCCGATGCGGTCAGCCCGACGGTCGGGAAATACGCGGCGCGCGCTTCGGTGACGAGCGCGCGTGCCTGCCGATAGGCGGCCGCCGATTGCGCGATGGTCTGGTTCGACGCGTTGAGCTTGCCGATCAGCGTATCGAGCTGCGGATCGTTGTAGACCGTCCACCACGGGCCGCGATCGCCGCGGTCGGCCGGTTGCGCGACCTTCCAGCCGGCCGGCGCTTCCTTGAAGGCGGCGGGAATCGACGTGTCGGGCCGGTGATAGTCGGGCCCGACGGCGCAGCCGGCGAGCAGCACGGCCGTCGCAACGACGACGGCGGCGCTCAGCGGGCGAAGGGCGCGCGGGAGGGAGGCGTACGGCATGGTGGTTTTCCTGTCTGGGCGTGACGGCCGGCGAGCGGCGTCGCGCGATGCGGTCGTCATGCCGCTGGCGGACAAATGGTAACTGACGGCGGAGAAGCTGCGCAGCCCTAAGGGTACGGTGCGCGAAGGCCTGATTGTGTTACCGGCGCGGCTGGCCGGTTTACCGGCCATTACGGATCGCTTGCGGGAAAACGGGCGCGCGACGCCTGCCGCGCGGAGCGCAGCAGGCGCCCGGCCAAATCAGGCGGGACAGCGGGTGGCGTGTCAGTGGCAGCGCACCGGCACCGCGACGGGCTCGGCGGCGGGCCGCCATGTCGACGGCTCCGTGGCGGCCGGCTGGCTCGTGCGGCGGGCGCCGTCCTTCGCGTTGCGCTGCCGGCGATGATCGAACCACGCGAATCCGAGCGCCGCGAGCGAGCCGCCCGGCACGACCAGCATCGTCACGTACAGCGCGATCTTCCAGCCGCGGTGCGGCCCGGAAAACACATGATGAGCGGTATCGGTCAGGTTGCGGCGCAGCGCGCCGGCGGCATTTTTCAGGAACAGCATCGCGAACATCCTCGGGGTGCCCGCAGCGCGGGCGCATCGGTCAGAACATAGTCTCCGGCAGTGCAACATGCACGTCGTAACTGGTTGACTCAAATAATATTGACTAAGCAATCATTTTTCAAGATACTGGGCGCGTTTTAACCTGAAACGCACTATTGCTGCGCGCGCAATCGTATGACCGGCGGCCTCTACGATCCCGAGAACATCGCGCTTGAAACGAGCCTCGGCTATTACCTGTCGAAGGCGAAGCAGGCGCTCGTCGAGCGGATGGATCGCGCGCTCGAGCCGCTCGATCTCACCGCGCAGCAGATCGGCGTGATCCTGCTGTTGTCGCGCGGTTATGCGCGCACGCCGTTCGAGCTGTCGCGCAAGATGTCGTACGACAGCGGTTCGATGACGCGGATGCTCGACCGGCTCGAACGCAAGGGGTTGATCGCGCGCTCGCGCAGCGAGCAGGACCGCCGGATGATCGAGCTGACGCTGACCGAGCGCGGCATCGAAGCCGCCCGCGCGCTGCCGTCGCTGGTCGCGACCGTGCTCAACGCGCAGCTCGAAGGCTTCTCGGCCGACGAACTCGCGACGCTCACCGGCCTGCTGCAGCGCTTCATCGCCAACGGGCTCGGCACGTCCGGTTGTCCGAAGCCCGACGAAGACGCCTGATGCGCGCGGAGGCCCCCATGTCTAGGTTAAGCATTCGCTTATTTCTCTGTCTGGGCAGAAGATGACAGGACACGCGCTCCGCTTTTTCCCTTTTTCGTTCCACCCGGCCGGGCCGCGCTGCGTCGCGCGCCCGTGCGTTGTGCCGGCGCCTCGTGCGCGCCGCGTCTAGGAGATTCCGATGTCCGCCACCACGGCATCCGCCGCCTCCCCCGCCGCCGAACCCGCGCCGCTGTCCGGCGGGACGCTCGCGCTGCTCACCGTCGGGCTCGCGCTCGGCACCTTCATGGAAGTGCTCGACACGTCGATCGCGAACGTCGCGGTGCCGACCATCTCGGGCAGCCTCGGCGTCGCGACCAGCGAAGGCACCTGGGTGATCTCGTCGTATTCGGTCGCGTCCGCGATCGCGGTGCCGCTCACCGGCTGGCTCGCGCGGCGGGTCGGCGAGGTGCGGCTGTTCACGCTGTCGGTGCTCGCGTTCACGATCGCGTCCGCCCTGTGCGGCTTCGCGACCAATTTCGAGACGCTGATCGCGTTCCGGCTGCTGCAGGGCCTCGTGTCGGGGCCGATGGTGCCGCTGTCGCAGACGATCCTGATGCGCAGCTATCCGCCCGCGAAGCGCGGGCTCGCGCTCGGGCTATGGGCGATGACGGTGATCGTCGCGCCGATCTTCGGCCCGTTGCTGGGCGGCTGGATCAGCGACAACTACACATGGCCGTGGATCTTCTACATCAACCTGCCGATCGGCATCTTCTCCGCGGCCTGCGCGTATTTCCTGCTGCGCGGCCGCGAGACGAAGACATCGAAGCAGCGGATCGACGCGATCGGCCTCGCGCTGCTCGTGATCGGCGTGTCGTGCCTGCAGATGATGCTCGACCTCGGCAAGGACCGCGACTGGTTCAACTCGTCGTTCATCGTCGCGCTGGCGCTGATCGCGGTCGTGTCGATCGCGTTCATGCTCGTGTGGGAGGCGACTGAGAAGGAGCCGGTGGTCGACCTGTCGCTGTTCAAGGACCGCAACTTCGCGCTCGGCGCGCTGATCATCTCGTTCGGCTTCATGGCGTTCTTCGGCTCGGTCGTGATCTTCCCGCTGTGGCTGCAGACGGTGATGGGCTACACGGCCGGCAAGGCCGGCCTCGCGACCGCGCCGGTCGGGCTGCTCGCGCTCGTGCTGTCGCCGCTGATCGGCCGCAACATGCACCGGCTCGACCTGCGGATGGTCGCGAGCTTCGCGTTCATCGTGTTCGCGGGCGTGTCGCTGTGGAACGCGACGTTCACGCTCGACGTGCCGTTCAACCACGTGATCCTGCCGCGGCTCGTGCAGGGGATCGGCGTCGCGTGCTTCTTCGTGCCGATGACGACGATCACGCTGTCGAGCATCTCCGACGAGCGGCTCGCGAGCGCGTCGGGGCTGTCGAACTTCCTGCGCACGCTGTCCGGCGCGATCGGCACCGCGGCCAGCTCGACGTTCTGGGAGAACGACGCGATCTACCACCATGCGCGGCTGTCGGAATCGGTGAGCATCTACGCGCAGAACACGACCGACTACCAGGGCGCGCTCGCGCAGCTCGGCATCGTCGGGCAGACGGCCAATGCGCAGCTCAACCAGCTCGTCACCCAGCAGGGCTTCATGATGGCGACGAACGACTTCTTCCACCTGTCGGCGGTGATGTTCATCGCGCTCGCGGCGCTCGTGTGGATCACGAAGCCGAAGAAGGGGGCGGGGCCCGCGATGGGGCACTGAGGACCCGACGGGCGGCCATCATGGCCGCCCTTTTTGTTTCACCGTTCGCTTCATCGCCCGGCGGCCCGGCCCTCACTCCCTCGCCCGCAACCCTCCGAACGCCAGATCGTCTGCCGGCGCGAGCGGCAGCGTCGCCCGCGCGACGTCGAGCCACGCGCGCGCCGCGTGCGACAGGTAACCCTTCTTCAGCCAGCCGAGCGCGATCGCCCACGTGATTTCCGGCTCGACGATCGGCCGGCACGTGAACTGGCCGGCGTCGAGCCGCCGGCAATACGGCTCGGGCAGCAGCGCGATGCCGACGCCCGCATGCACGAGCGCGGCCATGAAATCCCAGTGGCCGCTGCGGCTCACGATCGACGGCGTGAAGCCGACCTGCCGGCACGCATCGAGCACCGCGTCGTGCAGCGCGAGGCTTTCCGCATAGAACACGAACGATTCGCGCGCGAGATCGGCGAGCGGCACGGCCGCGTGATCCTCCCAGCGCGACTCGCGCGGCGCGACGAGCCACAGCGGCGCGCGCACCATCGGCAGCCGCTCGAAGGTGCCGGGATCGACCGGCTCCAGCAGCCCGCCGAGCTCCAGCTCGCCCGACGTCAGCGCGGCCTCGATCATCCGCGCGCCCTGCTCGAACAGCTTCAGCTCGATGTTCGGGTAGCGCTGCTTGTACGCGGCGATGATCGGCGTGAACAGCGAACCGCCGAGCGGCGGGATGCCGATCGTCAGCTCGCCGCGGCCGAGCGTACCGAGATCCTTCAGCTCCGACTGCAGCTGCGCCTGCGCGGCGAGCACGTCCTGGCCGCGCTGGAACACGATCCGCCCCGCATCGGTCAGCACCATCTGCCGGCCGTCGCGCAGCAGCAGCGGCGAACCGATCTCGTCCTCGAGCGCCTTCACCATCTTGCTGATGGTCGGCTGCGTCACGAACAGCTTGTCGGCGGCCGCCGTGAAGCTCTGCTGGCGGACCACCTCGACGAAGTACCGCAGTGCGCGCAATTCCATCGACATCTCCCCAAATTGGTGCGGCAATCCCAAGCTGAATTCCGAATTGGAATGACAAGGATAGAGACAAGTCATTTTATTTATGGTTAGGGGAAACCCTATACTCACACCATCAACGCACGATCTGTATGGAGCCCGCCATGACCAAGCCGACCACCGCCGCCCGCCCTGCCGCTTCGGGCAGCCTCGCGCATACGGGCCGGATCGCGCTGCAGGCCGCCGCGCTCGGCGTGCTGTGGATGGCCGTCGACTGGGCCGTGCGCAAGGTCGGGCTGCCGATTCCTTCCGGCGTGATCGGCCTCGCGGTGCTCCTCGCGCTGCTGTTCTCGGGCCGCGTCGCGCCCGCGTGGGTGAAGGACGGCGCGAACTGGCTGCTGTCCGACATGCTGTTGTTCTTCGTGCCGGCCGCCGTCGCGGCCGTGCAGTACGGCGGGCTGTTCCGCGAGGACGGCTGGCGCATCGCGCTGGTGATGCTCGCCGGCACCGCGTTCGTGATGGTCGCGGTGGCCGTCGCGGTCGATCTCGCCGCGAAGCTCGAACGCCGGCTCGCCGCGCAGCGCATGTTCGCCGAACGCCGCCGCACGCGCCTGAGCGCCGTGTCCGCGCACTGAGCCGGAGCCGCCCATGCTTGCCGCGCTATCGAACCTGTCCGCCGACCGCGTGAACACCGCGATCTCCGTCGGCTGCTTCGTGCTGACGGTCGTGCTGTATTTCCTGTCGAAGCGGCTCTACGCGTACAAGAAGACGCTGCTGTTCTCGCCGCTCGTGTTCGTGCCTGGCGTGCTGGTGTTGCTCGTGCTGGTGACCGGCATCCCGTATTCGGTCTACTTCCGCGACACGCGCTGGCTGATGTGGCTGCTCGGCCCGGCGACGATCGCGTTCGCGGTGCCGATCTACGAGTATCGCGACCTGATCCGCCGCCACTGGCTGTCGCTGTCGGTCGGCGTCGCGGTCGGAATCGGCGCGGGCGTGTGCGGGTCGCTGCTGCTCGCGAAGCTGCTGCACCTGTCGCCGGAACTGCAGCGCTCGCTGATGACGCGCTCGGTGTCGACGCCGTTCGCGCTCGCCGTGTCGGACAAGATCCACGCGCCGAAAGACCTCACGGCGCTGTTCGTGATCGCGACCGGCATCTGCGGGATGCTGCTCGGCGAACTCGTGCTCGCACTCGTGCCGATGCGCACGCGGCTCGCGCGCGGCGCGCTGTTCGGCGCGGCCGCCCACGGCGTGGGTACCGCGAAGGCGCGCGAGATCGGCAGCGAGGAAGGCGTCGTGTCGAGCCTCACGATGATGATCGCGGGCGTCGCGATGGTGCTGATCGCACCGCTGTTGACGCTGCTGCCGATCTGACACCCGCGCGCCGGGCGGCCGACGCCCGCCCGGCGTACCGTCCCGCCGCGTTCCGCCGGCCCCGCTACCCTGCATCCGGCCGACAATCGGCTGAGATAGCCGCAAATCCCCCCTCTGTTCCGCCCATCGGGCTCGGCCCGGATGCCGAACAATGCATGCTACGAGACATCACGCACGCATTCACATGGCCTCCACGACCGCAAACCCGACCGCCGACAAGCCGGCTTCGTCCGGCAAGTTCAAGCGCATCGCACTCATCGCCATCGTCGCGCTGGGCGCGGCCGCTGCCGCCGCCGGCGGCATGTACGTGTTCCTGAGCAAGGCAGGCGTCGGCCATGCGAGCGCGCCCGCAGAACCGCCGCCGCTGGCCGCGCCGGTGTTCTTCCCGCTCGACCCGCTGACCGTGAACCTGCAGTCGGACGACGGCGCGCAGCACTACCTGCGCGTCGGCCTGTCGCTGAAGCTCACCGACCCGAAGGCACAGGAGCAACTGACCGCGCGGATGCCGGAGATCCGCAGCCGGATCCTGCTCGCGCTGTCGAACAAGCATCCCGAGGAACTCGCGACGCCGGACGGCAAACATTCGCTCGCGAAGGAACTGCGGGCCCTGATCGAGCAGCCGACGCAGCCGGGCAACCAGCGCGCGAAGGTCGACGACGTGCTGTTCACCGAGTTCGTCGTCCAGTAACGCGGCCGAGAAAGGAGCGCGTATGGGTCACCAGGAGTTCATGTCCCAGGAGGAGGTCGATGCCCTCCTCAAGGGCGTCACGGGCGAAACCGATTCTGTCGACGAGCAGCGCGACAATTCGGGCGTCCGCCCCTACAACATCGCGACGCAGGAGCGGATCGTCCGCGGCCGGATGCCCGGCCTCGAGATCATCAACGACCGTTTCGCGCGCCTCTTGCGGATCGGCATCTTCAACTTCATGCGGCGCACGGCGGAAATCTCCGTCAGCCAGGTGAAGGTGCAGAAGTACAGCGAGTTCACCCGCAACCTGCCGATCCCGACGAACCTGAACCTGGTGCACGTGAAGCCACTGCGCGGCACGTCGCTGTTCGTGTTCGATCCGAACCTCGTGTTCTTCGTCGTCGACAACCTGTTCGGCGGCGACGGGCGCTTTCACACGCGCGTCGAAGGCCGCGACTTCACGGCCACCGAGCAGCGGATCATCGGCAAGCTGCTGAACCTCGTGTTCGAGCACTACACGACCGCGTGGAAGAGCGTGCGGCCGCTGCAGTTCGAATTCGTGCGCTCGGAGATGCACACGCAGTTCGCGAACGTCGCGACGCCGAACGAGATCGTGATCGTCACGCAGTTCTCGATCGAGTTCGGGCCGACGGGCGGCACGCTGCACATCTGCATGCCGTACTCGATGGTCGAGCCGATCCGCGACGTGCTCGCGTCGCCGATCCAGGGCGAGGCGCTCGAAGTCGACCGCCGCTGGGTGCGCGTGCTGTCGCAGCAGGTGCAGGCCGCCGAGGTCGAGCTGAGCGCGAATCTCGCCGAGATCTCGTCGACCTTCGAGAAGATCCTGAACCTGCGCGCGGGCGACGTGCTGCCGCTGGAGATCGAGGACACGATCACCGCGAAGGTCGACGGCGTGCCGGTGATGGAATGCGGCTACGGAATTTTCAATGGTCAATATGCGTTGCGCGTGCAGAAGATGATCAGCGCGGGCGATACGATGAAGGAAGGTGGATATGAGTGAGCTGAACCAGACGCCCGACGACGACATCCAGGCGATGGCCGACGCGGCCCTCGCGGCTTCGGCCGCCGACACGCACGCTGCCCCGGCCGCGGCCGAGGAAGATCCTGGCATGGACGACTGGGCGGCCGCGCTCGCCGAACAGAACGAGCAGCCGGTGCAGGCGGGCGCGACGGGCGCCGGCGTGTTCCAGCCGCTGTCGAAGGCCGCGCCGAGCTCGACGCACAACGACATCGAGATGATCCTCGATATCCCGGTCAAGATGACCGTGGAGCTCGGCCGCACGAAGATCGCGATCCGCAACCTGCTGCAGCTCGCGCAGGGGTCGGTCGTCGAGCTCGACGGCCTCGCCGGCGAGCCGATGGACGTGCTCGTGAACGGCTGCCTGATCGCGCAGGGCGAGGTCGTGGTCGTCAACGACAAGTTCGGCATCCGCCTGACCGACATCATCACGCCGGCCGAACGCATCCGGAAGCTGAACCGGTGAATGTCGTGAAGCCTGGCCACCGCGTGCGCCGCACGATCGCAGCGGCGGCGCTTGCCGCTGCCGCATCGCTCGCGTACGCGCCGGCCGGCGCCGCCGACATGAACGCGGTGAACCACCCCGGTTCGATCGCGTCGAGCGTGATGGTCGGCTCGGCCGCGCCGTCGCTCGGCATCGGCGCGGTACTGCAGACGCTCGTCGGGCTCGCGGTCGTGATCGGCCTCGTGTTCGCATGCGCGTGGCTCGCGCGGCGCTTCGGGTTCCAGCCCGCGCGGCGCGGCGGCCCGTTGAAGGTCGTGTCGAGCGTCGCGGTCGGTGCGAAGGAAAGCGCGACGATCGTCGAGATCGGCGACACCTGGCTCGTGCTCGGCGTCGCGCCGGGCAACGTGCGCCTGCTGCATACGCTGCCGGCCGGCCCGGCGGCGACAACGGCTTCCACGTCGGCCGGCGCACCCGCCGGCGGCAACCCGTCCGACGGCGCTCTGCCCGGCACGTTCGGTTCGCGGTTTCGCGACGCGCTCGCGGGCGAAGCCGCGAAGCGCCTCGGTCGCGGCAAGGACCGCTGACATGGCGCTGTGCCCTCTTTCCGTCCCCGCATTCCGATGAAACACGCATTCCTGCATCGCGCGGCGCGCGTCGCGCCCGTGCTGATCCTCTGCCTCGTCCCCGCGTTCGCGTACGCGCAGGCGAACGGCCTGCCCGCGTTCAACACGAGCCCGGGCCCGCACGGCGGCACCACCTATTCGCTGAGCGTGCAGACGATGCTGCTGCTCACGATGCTGTCGTTCCTGCCGGCGATGCTGCTGATGATGACGAGCTTCACGCGCATCATCATCGTGCTGTCGCTGCTGCGCCAGGCGCTCGGCACCGCGACGACGCCGCCGAACCAGGTGCTCGTCGGCCTCGCGATGTTCCTCACCTTCTTCGTGATGTCGCCGGTGCTCGACCGTGCGTACAACGACGGCTACAAGCCGTTCTCCGACGGCTCGCTGCCGATGGAGCAGGCCGTGCAGCGCGGCATCGCGCCGTTCAAGACCTTCATGCTGAAGCAGACCCGCGAGACCGATCTCGCGCTGTTCGCGAAGATCTCGAAGGCCGCGCCGATGCAGGGCCCCGAGGACGTGCCGCTGTCGCTGCTGGTGCCCGCGTTCGTCACGAGCGAACTGAAGACCGGCTTCCAGATCGGCTTCACGGTATTCATCCCGTTCCTGATCATCGACATGGTCGTCGCGAGCGTGCTGATGTCGATGGGGATGATGATGGTGTCGCCGTCCACCGTGTCGCTGCCGTTCAAGCTGATGCTGTTCGTGCTGGTCGACGGCTGGCAGCTGCTGATCGGCTCGCTCGCGCAGAGCTTCACCTAAGCGGCGGAGGATTCGCGCGATGACGCCCGAACAAGTGATGACGCTGGCGCACCAGGCGATGATGATCGGCCTGCTGCTCGCGGCCCCGCTGCTGCTGGTCGCGCTCGCGGTCGGCCTCGTCGTGAGCCTGTTCCAGGCCGCGACGCAGATCAACGAACCGACGCTGTCGTTCATCCCGAAGCTGCTCGCGGTCGCCGCGACGCTCGTGATCGCCGGCCCGTGGATGCTGACGACGATGCTCGACTACCTGCGGCAGACGCTGCTGCACGTCGCGACGCTCGGCGTCGGCTGAGCCGCGCGTCCGGCGCCCCTTTCCCGCCATGTTCTCGGTCACCTACGCGCAGCTCAACGGCTGGCTGACGGCCTTCCTGTGGCCGTTCGTGCGAATGCTCGCGCTCGTCGCGACGGCGCCCATGGTCGGCCACGCGGCCGTGCCGGTGCGCGTGAAGATCGGTGCCGCCGCGTTCATGGCGCTCGTCGTGGCGCCGACGCTCGGCGCGATGCCGGACGTCACCGTGTTCTCCGCGCAGGGCATCTGGATCGTCGTCACGCAGTTCCTGATCGGCGTCGCGATGGGCTTCACGATGCAGCTCGTGTTCGCGGCCGTCGAAGCGGCCGGCGACTTCATCGGGCTGTCGATGGGGCTCGGCTTCGCGACCTTCTTCGATCCGCATTCAAATGGCGCGACGCCCGCGATGGGCCGGTTCCTGAACGCGGTCGCGATGCTCGCGTTCCTGGCCGTGGACGGCCACCTGCAGGTATTCGCCGCGCTCGCCGCGTCGTTCCAGTCGCTGCCGGTGTCGGCCGACCTGCTGCACGCGCCGGGCTGGCGCACGCTTGCCGCGTTCGGTGTAACCGTGTTCGAGATGGGGCTGCTGCTGTCGCTGCCGGTGGTCGTGGCGCTGCTGATCGCGAACCTCGCGCTCGGCATCCTGAACCGCGCGGCGCCGCAGATCGGCATGTACCAGATCGGCTTTCCCGTCACGCTGATCGTCGGGCTGCTGCTCGTGCAACTGATGATCCCGAACCTCGTGCCGTTCGTGTCGCACCTGTTCGACATGGGACTCGATGCGATGGGGCGGGTGCTGATCGGCTGGCGGTGACGCCCGGCAGGCCGCTTTCGCCGCGCTTCGGCGCGTGTCGCGCCCGTTCCAGCCCCCCGTTGCTGGAAAACCCCTAAACGAACCGCCAACCCGCGAAAGGTTGCAGAAGGTTTCGCGTCCCTATACTCGTCGTGACGATGCAACAAGCATCGCGCCAGACGAATACAACGAACGGAGACGACCCGATGCGACCCATCCTGCGCACCCTCGCCGTGGCAGCCAGCCTGAGCTGCGCGCTTGCCGCTCACCCCGCCTTTGCCGACGACGGCGGCAAGATCACGATCATGGTCGGCGGGATCGCGAAGCTGATCTACCTGCCCGCGCGGCTCACGCAGGAACTCGGCTACTTCAAGGCCGAAGGGCTCGATGTCGAGCTGCTGTCGCAGCCGGCCGGTGTCGACGCCGAGAACGAGTTGCTCGCAGGCGCCGTGCAGGGCGTCGTCGGCTTCTACGACCACACGGTCGATCTGCAGAGCAAGGGCAAGGACGTAAAGGCGATCGCCGTGCTCTGCCAGGTGCCGGGCGAAGTCGAGATGGTGTCGACCAAGGCCGCGCCGACGTTCAAGTCGATGGCCGACGCGAAAGGCAAGACGCTCGGCGTGACGGGCCTCGGCTCGTCGACGAGCTTCCTCACGCAATACCTCGCGCTGCAGCATGGCGTGCAGTCGACGCAGTACACGATGCTGCCGGTCGGCGCCGACGCGAGCTTCATCGCCGCGATCAAGCAGGGCCGGATCGACGCCGGGATGACGACCGAGCCGACGGTGTCCGCGCTCGAGAAGATGGGCGACGCGAAGGTGCTGGTCGACCTGCGCACGCTGGAAGGCACGCGCGCCGCGCTCGGCGGCACCTACCCGGCCGCGAGCCTGTACGTGCAGTCGGCCTGGGCCGATTCGCACAAGGCGGAAGCGACCAAGCTCGCGCATGCGTTCGCGAAGACGATGCAGTTCATCCACACGCACAGCGCCGACGAGATCGCCGCGAAGATGCCGGCCGATTACCAGAAGGACAAGGCGCTGTACGTGTCCGCGCTGAAGGCGTCGCTGCCGATGTACACGGCCGACGCGAAGATGCCGGCCGACGGCCCGGCGACCGTGCTGAAGGTGCTGTCGGCGTTCAACCCGTCGGTGAAGGGCAAGCATATCGACCTGGCCCGCACCTACACGAACGATTTCGTGAACGCGAAGTAAGCAGCGGCGCCGGCGGCGGAGATCCCGCCGCCGTGCGCTCCCCCGTTCCGGTCCGGCTGGCCGGCCCGGCGCCGCCACGATGCGACGCCCTCTTCACCCGCAGGACGAATGCGATGAACCAGGCAGTCTCCCAGAGCACACCGGCGATCGAGTTTCGCAACGTGTCGTGCCGCTTCATTTCGCCGGAAGGCAAGGCCACCGTCGCGTTGCGCGACTTCAGCATGAGCGTCGCGCGCGGCGAGTTCATCGCGATCGTCGGGCCGACCGGCTGCGGCAAGTCGACGACGCTGAACCTGATCACCGGGCTGCTCAAGCCCGCGTCGGGCGAAGTCCGCGTGATGGGCCGCCCGGTCGACGGGATCGACCCGCGCATCGGCTTCGTGTTCCAGGCCGACGCCGTATTCCCGTGGCGCAACGTGATCGACAACGTCGCGGCCGGCCCGCTGTTTCGCGGCCGCTCGAAGGACGTCGCGTACACGCAGGCCGAGGAATGGATCCGCAAGGTCGGCCTCGACAAGTTCACGAAGCACTACCCGCACCAGCTGTCCGGCGGGATGCGCAAGCGCGTCGCGCTCGCGCAGACCTTCATCAACCAGCCCGAAATCCTGCTGATGGACGAGCCGTTCTCCGCGCTCGACATGCAGACGCGCACGCTGATGCAGGACGAGCTGCTGCAGCTCTGGTCCGCCAACAAGGGCTCGGTCGTGTTCGTCACGCACGATCTCGAAGAGGCGATCGCGCTCGCCGACCGCGTGTTCGTGCTGACCGCGCGCCCCGCGACGCTCAAGCGCGTGTACGAGATCGACCTGCCGCGCCCGCGCGTCACGTCGGAGATCCGCTACGACACGCGCTTCATCGAAATTTCCAAGGACATCTGGCACGACCTGCGCGAAGAAGTGCAGATCGGCTGACGCATACACCGCACGGCAAGGACAGCAAGGACAGGAGCATGACCGACATGACGCTTCCCCCCACCGCCATTCCGGCGACGACGCTCGAAGACGAGTCGCGCGCCGCTCAAACCCGGCTGCGCCGCCGCCGGCAACTGATCATCGGCCTGCGGATTGCCGTGCTCGTCGTCGCGCTCGGCGGCTGGGAACTCGCCGCGCGGCTCAAGTGGATCGATCCGTTCTTCTTCTCGCAGCCGACGCTGATCTTCGCGCAGCTCCAGGACTGGTTCGTCAACGGCACGTCGCAAGGGCCGCTGCTCACGCAGGTCTGGGTCACGCTCGAGGAAACCGGGATCGGTTTCGTGATCGGCTCGGTCGCCGGCGTGATCTGCGGGATCGTGCTCGGCCGCAACAAGCTGATGGCCGACGTGTTCGGCCTGTACATCCAGATCGCGAACTCGATCCCGCGCGTCGTGCTCGGCTCGATCTTCGTGATCGCGCTCGGCCTCGGGATGGCGTCGAAGATCGCGCTGGCCGTCGTGATGGTGTTCTTCGTCGTGTTCGGCAACGCGTTCCAGGGCGTGCGCGAAGCCGACCGCTACCTGATCGCGAACGCGCAGATCCTCGGCGCGTCGCGCCGGCAGATCACCACGTCCGTCGTGATCCCGTCCGCGCTGAGCTGGATTCTCGCCAGCCTGCACGTGAGCTTCGGCTTCGCGCTGGTCGGTGCGGTCGTCGGCGAATTCCTGGGTTCCAAACAGGGCATCGGGCTGCTAATCTCCACCGCCCAGGGCGCGTTCAACGCGAGCGGCGTGTTCGCGGCGATGATCGTGCTGGCCGTGGTCGCGCTGGCCGCCGACTACCTGCTGACCTGGCTCGAGAAACGGCTGTTGAAGTGGCGGCCCGCGGCGTTCTGAACGCCGCCGGCGCACGCCTGACATGACACACCCGACCGCGCCGGCGACCCCGGCGCGGTTCGGCATTTCGGAGAAGGAGCGCAACGGGATGGCGCACAGCCTGCGCGGACGGCTGCTGTGGTGGCTGCTGCTGCCGCTCGCGGTGTTCGTGCTGATCGCGGGCGCGATGTCGTACGACACCGCGCGGACCACGGCCGCGCTCGTACAGGACAGCGCGCTCGTCGCGTCCGCACGCACGATCGGCGAGGACGTCGAATGGCGCAACGGCCTGCCGGTCGCCGACGTGCCGCCGGCCGCGCTGGAGATCTTCGAGTCGCCGTCGGGCGATTCGGTGTTCTACAAGGTGATCGACGGCCACGCCCGCCTGCTCGCCGGCAATCCGGCGCTCGACCTGCCCGCACGGCACGGCGTCGAGCCGACGCTGTACGACACGTCGCTCGACAACGTGCCGCTGCGCGCGGTGGCCTACGACCGCCAGCTGTACGACGAAGGACAGGTCGAAACCGTCACGGTGGTCGTCGCGAAGACGACGCGCTCGCACGGCGCGATGGTCGCGACGATCTGGCGGCCGCAGCTCGTGCGCCTGTCGCTGATGCTGGTGCTCGCGGTGGTCCTCGTCTACCTCGGGCTCACCTTCGAGTTGCGCCCGCTGATGAAGCTGAAGGACGATGTCGCCGACCGCGGGCCGATGGAACTCGAGCCGATCCGCCCCGAGCGGCTGCAGCACGAACTGCGGCCGATCGTCGACGCGATCAACCAGTGCATCGCGCGGCTCAACACGCACACGGCCACGCAGCGCCGCTTCATCGCGGATGCCGCGCACCAGCTGCGCACGCCGATCGCGGTGCTCGACACGCAGATCCAGTATGCGCAGCGGCGCGGGCAGGACGATCCGGAACTCGCGACGGTGCTCGACAGCATGCAGCGCAGCAGCCGCAAGATGGCCGACGTGACCGACAAGCTGCTGCTGCTCGCGCATGCGGAAGCGACGCCGTCGACGCTCCTGATCCATCGCGTCGATCTCGCCGCCGTGGTGTCGAGCGTGCTGGAGGAGACGATCGTGCTCGCGCAGCGGCGCGAAATCGACCTCGGCGCCGATCTCGGCGAGCGGCTCGACGTCGCGGGCAGCGACAGCCTGCTGACCGCGCTGGTGATGAACCTCGTCGACAACGCGGTGCGCTATACACAGCCGGGCGGCTGCGTGACCGTCTGCGCGCGGCGCGACGACGACGCGGTCGTGCTCGACGTGGTCGACGACGGCCCCGGCATCCCGGCCGAAGCGCGTCCGCACGTGTTCAAGCGGTTCTACCGCGTGTCGGCCGACACCGAAGGCTCGGGGCTCGGACTGGCGATCGTCCGCGAGATCGCGCAGGCACATGGCGGCAGCGTGTCGCTCGCGCCGGGAGCCGGCAATCGCGGTATCGTCGTGACCGTACGGCTGCCCGCCTACGAATGAAGAGAAGGCCGTCATGAAACTCCTGCTGGTCGAAGACAACGCCGAACTCGCGCACTGGATCGTGAACCTCCTGCGCGGCGAGGATTTCGCGGTCGACTGCGTCGGCGACGGCGAACGCGCGGACACCGTGCTGAAGACCGAACGCTACGACGCCGTGCTGCTCGACATGCGCCTGCCCGGCATCAGCGGCAAGGAGGTGCTCGCCCGTTTGCGGCGGCGCAACGACAACGTGCCGGTGCTGATGCTGACCGCGCACGGTTCGGTCGACGACAAGGTCGACTGCTTCGGCGCGGGCGCCGACGACTACGTCGTGAAGCCGTTCGAATCGCGCGAACTGGTCGCGCGAATCCGCGCGCTGATTCGCCGGCAGGCCGGCGTCGGCACGACGCAGCTCGTGTGCGGCGATCTCGTCTATGCATTCGGCACGCGCGAATTCCGCTGCGGCGAAACGGTGCTCGCGCTGCGGCGCCGCGAGCATGCGATCCTCGAAACGCTGATGCTGCAGCAGAACAAGACGGTATCGAAGGCGCGGCTGATGGACAGCGTGTTCGCGCTCGACGACGAGCCGAGCGCCGACGCGATCGACATCTACATCCACCGGCTGCGCAAGCATCTCGCGGGCAGCACGGCCGAAATCATCACGCTGCGCGGGCTCGGTTACATCCTGCGCATGAAGAGCACGCAGGACTGACGGGTACGCCCCCGACGCCGGGAACATCGATTCGTAGCACGAAAGGTCTTTCAGGTCAGCCGGATGCCCGGCAGGCCCGCTTGCGCACGCCTGCCCGATCCGCGATTGTTGCGCGTTCGGTGTTTTCACCGATCCGATTCTTGCGTCCGGGAAAGCGTCGTGAAGGATTGCACGCTCTACGATGCTATGCGTCGGCCCTCTCGCTGTGGCCGGCAAGAGTCGGCATACATTACGTACTGCAAACGACAAGATTTCAATGCGGCAGCTCGGAGGAGACGATCTTGAAACGAAAAACCCTTGCCCTTTCCATCGCGGCGGCTGGCCTGTGTGCCGGCACCCAGGCGCATGCGCAGTCGAGCGTGCAGCTCTACGGCCTGATGGACCTGAGCTTTCCGACCTACCGGACCCACGCCGACGCGAACGGCAAACACGTGATCGGGATGGGCAACGAAGGCGAACCGTGGTTCAGCGGCAGCCGCTGGGGCCTGAAAGGCGCCGAAGACATCGGCGGCGGCACGAAGATCATCTTCCGCCTCGAAAGCGAATTCGTGGTCGCGAACGGCCAGATGGAAGATGAAGGCCAGATCTTCGACCGCGACGCGTGGGTGGGCGTCGAGGACGAGCGCTTCGGCAAGCTGACGGCCGGCTTCCAGAACACGATTGCCCGCGATGCGGCCACGATCTACGGCGATGCGTACGGCTCCGCGAGGCTGTCGACCGAGGAAGGCGGCTGGACCAACTCGAACAACTTCAAGCAGATGATCTTCTACGCGGCCGGCCCGACCGGCACGCGCTACAACAACGGCATCGCGTGGAAGAAGCTGTTCAGCAACGGCATCTTCGCAAGCGCCGGCTACCAGTTCAGCAACTCGACCTCGTTCGCGACCGGCTCCGCGTATCAGGCCGCGCTCGGCTACAACGGCGGCCCGTTCAACGTGTCGGGCTTCTACAACCACGTGAACCACAACGGCTACCGTAACCAGACGTTCTCGGTCGGCGGCAACTACACGTTCGACATCGTGCGCCTGAACGCCGGCTACTTCCGCTACAACGGTGACCAGGGCGCGCTCGGCCAGCGTCACGACGATTCGTGGACGGTGTCGATGAAGATCGCGCCGAAGGGCGCGCTCGACTACGAGCTCGGCTACCAGCAGATGCGCATCAAGAACGCCGCGAACAACGCGGACGGCTTCACGCCGAACGCCAACCTCGGCGCGTTCAGCCTGACCAACGGCGTCGCCAACGGCTTCAAGGAGACGATCTACGGGTCGGTGTTCTATCACTTGAGCAAGCGCACCGAGGTGTACCTCGCCGGCGACTACATGAAGCTGCACGGCGGCTACACGGTGTCGTCGACGTTCGGCGCGAAGAACCAGCTCGAACTGACGTCGGGCATCCGTACGCGCTTCTGACCTCGGGCGGTCAATCCGGGATTCTCCATGCGGGCACGCCGGCGCTTTGGCGCCGACCGTGCCCTTTTTTTCGTCCTTTTTCCTCCTGCTCCCGGTGCCGCCGGCCGGCCCGTGCGACAACCGGCCCGAAACCGCTTGCGGCCCGTCCGGCGGGCGATCGCGGCCGATACGCGGATGCGCGGCCCACATCGGCGCTTGACCTGCGCCGACCGACTCGCTAGCGTTTCGGGTTTGCCCGGGCGGCCATTGCCGCCGGTGCCGTGAGCGCGCCCGACGTCCTGGCGCGCGCGGCCGGGCTCCGATGGAAAAGACGATGCAGAAACTCGATGCGGCCAGCCCGCAGGCGATGTCGACGGATTTCACCGCCGACAACGTCGCGCGCCTGAAGGCGCTGTTCCCCGAACTCGTGACCGAAGGCCCGAACGGCGCGTCGGTCGACGTCGACGTGCTGAAGGCGCTGATCGGCGACCGCACGGTCGGCGACGCCGACGAGCGCTACGGCTTCCACTGGCACGGCAAGCGCAGCGCGCGCCAGGCCGCGCTCACGCCGTCGACGGGCACGCTGCGACCCTGCCCCGACGACAGCGTCGCGTGGGACGACACGCGCCATCTCGTGATCGAGGGCGACAACCTCGACGTGATGAAGCTGCTGCACAAGAGTTACGCCGGCAAGGTGAAGCTCGTCTACATCGACCCGCCGTACAACACCGGCAGCGATTTCGTCTATCCGGACGACTTCAGCGACAGCATCCGCCACTACCTGGCGATGACCGGGCAGACCCAGGGTGGCGTGAAGCGCAGCACCAATACCGAGGCGAACGGCCGGTTCCACACCGACTGGCTGAACATGATGTATCCGCGCCTGAAGCTCGCTCACGCGCTGCTGTCCGACGAAGGGCTGATCGCCGTGCACATCGACGAGCACGAAGTGCATGCGCTCGTGCTGATGCTGCGCGAGATCTTCGGCGAGGAGAACGAGCTCGGCGTGGCCGTGTGGGACAAGCGCAACCCGAAGGGCGACGCGCGCGGCGTCGCGTACCAGCACGAATCGCTCGTGATGTTCGCGCGCAACGCCGAGACGCTGCTCGAACAGGCGCCGCTCAAGCGCCCGAAGCGTAATGCACAGCGCATGCTCGACGCCGCACACGACGCCGTGTACCGCAGCGGCAACGCGAAGGACGCGCAGAAGGCATACCGCGCATGGATGAAGGCGCAGACCAACCTGTCCGGCGGCGAGGTGATGTACGACCGGCTGTCGGAAGACGGCCGCGTGTACCGCCTCGTGTCGATGGCCTGGCCGAACAAGAAGAAGGCGCCGGAAGAGTATTTCACGCCGCTGATCCACCCCGTCACCGGCAAGCCGTGCGCGATGCCGGCGCGCGGCTGGCGCAACCCGCCCGCGACGATGCAGGCGCTGATCGAGCGCGGCCAGATCGAATTCGGCGCGGATGAAACCACGCAGCCGCAGCGGATCTACTACCTCGACGAGAACATGTACGAGAACGTGCCGTCGGTGCTGCCGTTCGCCGGCTCCGACGACGCGCTGCTGAAGACGCTCGGCATCCCGTTCGACCTGCCGAAGCCGGTCGACTTCGCGGCGGCCGTGATCGGCTGGTGCACGCGCGGCGACGACATCGTGCTCGACTGCTTCGCGGGCTCCGGCTCGACCGGCCACGCGGTGATGCAGGTGAACGCGACCGACGGCGGCGCGCGCCGCTACATCCTCGTGCAGCTGCCCGAGGCGCTCGACCGCCGCGACAAGACGCAACTGGCGGCCGCCGATTTCTGCGCGAAGCTGAAAAAGCCGCTGACGCTCGCCGAAGTGACCAAGGAACGCCTGCGCCGCGCCGCGCAGCAGGTCGCACGCGACTATCCGGAAAGCTATGGCGACCTCGGTTTCCGCGTGTACCGGCTCGACACGACCAACGTGATCGAGTGGGACCCGCGCCGCGACGACTTCGACCACGCGCTGTTCGCGTCCGTCGAGCACGTGAAGACCGGCCGCACCGAGGACGACCTGCTCGCCGAGTTGACGCTGAAGCTCGGCCTCGACCTGTGCACGCCGGTCGAGCATCACCAGGTGGCCGGCAAGACCGTGCACCTGATCGGCCGCTCGATCGTCGCGTGCTTCGATGCGCGCATTTCGCGCGACGACGCGGGCCCGCTCGCCGACGGCATCGTCGACCTGCTCGACGCGACCGGCGCGTCGCGCGACGTCACCTGCCTGTTCCGCGACAGCGGCTTCGTCGACGACGTCGCGAAGCTCAATCTCGCCGCGCTGCTCGAGCAGCACGGCGTGAAGCGCGTGCGGAGCCTGTGATGCGGCTGCATTTCGAAGCGGATCTCGACTACCAGCGCGAGGCGATCGACGCCGTCTGCGACCTGTTTCGCGGGCAGGAATCGTATCGCGGCGACTTCAGCGTGCTCGCGAACGCCGCGCCCGGCACGACGGCCGCCGCGCAAGGCTCGCTCGGCTTCGCGGTGTCGGAGCAAGGCGTCGGCAACCGGCTGTCGCTGACCGACGACGCGCTCGCGCGCAATCTCGCCGACGTGCAGCTGCGCGGCGGGCTGCCGCCGTCCGGCCTGCCCGGCTCGCGCGACTTCACCGTCGAGATGGAAACCGGCACCGGCAAGACCTATGTGTACCTGCGCACGATCTTCGAGCTGAACCGCCGCTACGGCTTCACGAAGTTCGTGATCGTCGTGCCGTCGATCGCGATCAAGGAAGGCGTGCACAAGACGCTCGCGATCACCGAGGATCACTTCCGCGCGCTGTACGCGGGCGTGCCGTACGACTACTTCCTGTACGACTCCGCGAAGCTCGGCCAGGTGCGCCACTTCGCGGCGAGCGCGGCGATCCAGATCATGGTGATGACGGTTGCCGCGATCAACAAGAAGGAAATCAACAACCTCTACAAGGACAGCGAGAAGACCGGCGGCGAGAAGCCGATCGACCTGATCCGCGCGACGCGGCCGATCGTGATCGTCGACGAGCCGCAGAGCGTCGACGGCGGCCTCGAGGGCCGCGGGCGCGAAGCGCTCGCCGCGATGGCGCCGCTCTGCACGCTGCGCTATTCGGCCACGCACGTCGACCGTCACCACATGGTGTACCGGCTCGACGCGGTCGACGCGTACGAGCGCAAGCTCGTCAAGCAGATCGAGATCGCGTCGGCGATCGTCGAGGATGCGCACAACAAGCCGTACGTGCGGCTCGTCGGCGTGTCGAACCGGCGCGGCGCGATCAGCGCGCGCGTCGAGCTCGACGTCGCGACGGCGGCCGGCGTGAAGCGCCAGATCGTGACGGCCACCGACGGCGACGATCTCGAGCGCCTGACCAAGCGCGCGCTGTACGCGGGGCTGCGGATCGGCGAAGTGCATGCGGTCAAGGGCGCCGAATACGTCGAGCTGCGCCACCCGGAAGGCGAGGCATTCCTGTCGCTCGGCGAGGCGTTCGGCGACATCGACACGCTCGCCGTGCAGCGCGAGATGATCCGCCGCACGATCCGCGAGCATCTCGACAAGGAACTGCGCCTCGCCGAGCGCGGCGTGAAGGTGCTGTCGCTGTTCTTCGTCGATTCGGTCGAACGCTATCGCCGCTACGACGAGAACGGGATGCCCGTGAAGGGCGACTACGCGCTGATCTTCGAAGAGGAATATGCGCGGGCGGCGCGCGTGCCGGCGTACCGTGCGCTGTTCGACGGCGTCGACGTCGCGCTCGAAGTCGGGCGAGCGCACAACGGCTACTTCTCGATCGACCGCAAGGGCGGCTGGACCGACACGAGCGAAAGCAGCGCGGCGGCCCGCGAGAACGCCGAGCGCGCGTACGGCCTGATCATGCGCGAGAAGGAAGCGCTGCTGTCGTTCGACACGCCGCTGAAGTTCATCTTCTCGCACTCGGCGCTGAAGGAAGGCTGGGACAACCCGAACGTATTCCAGATCTGCACGCTGCGCGACATCCAGACCGAGCGCGAGCGCCGCCAGACGCTCGGCCGCGGGCTGCGTCTCGCCGTCGACCAGGACGGCGAACGCGTGCGCGACGCGGGCGTGAACACGCTCACCGTGATCGCGACCGAACGCTACGAGTCGTTCGCGGAGAACCTGCAGAAGGAAATCGAGGCCGATACGGGCATCCGTTTCGGGATCGTCGAGGAACACCAGTTCGCGGCGCTGCCCGTGCAGGAAGACGACGGCCCCGCGCACGCGCTCGGCATCGAGCTGTCGCGCGTGCTGTGGAATCACCTGCACGAGCAGGGCTACGTCGACGCGCAGGGCAAGGTGCTCGACCGGCTGAAGGATGCGCTGCGCCAGAGCGCGCTGGTGCTGCCTGACGCGTTCGAGATGCTGCGTGCGCCGATCGTCGCGACGCTGCGCAAGCTGTCGGGCCGCTTCGCGGTGCGCAACGCCGACGAGCGCCGCGCGATCGCGTTGCGGCGCGATGCGTCGGGCAAGGCCGTCGTGTTCGGCGACGATTTCCGCGCGTTGTGGGATCGCATCCGTCATCGCACCGTGTACAGCGTCGAGTTCGACAACGCGAAGCTCGTGCGCGACTGCACAGCCGCGCTGCACGACGCACCGGACATCGCGCGTGCGCGGCTGCAGTGGCGCAAGGCCGAGATCGACATCGGCAAGGCCGGCATCGAGGCGATCGAAGTGGCCGGCGCCGGCACGGTGCTGCTCGACGAAGGTGAGCTGCCGCTGCCCGACCTGCTCACCGAGCTGCAGGACCGCACGCAACTCACGCGCCGCTCGCTCGCGACGATCCTGGCCGACAGCGGCCGGCTCGACGACTTCCGCGTGAATCCGCAGCAGTTCATCGCGGTCGCGGCCGATGCGATCAACCGCTGCAAGCGCCACGCGCTGGTCGCGGGCATCGCGTACCGCAAGCTCGGCGAGCGCCACGTGCATGCGCTCGAATCGTTCGAGAGCGAAGCGCTGACCGGTTACCTGCGCAACCTGCGGCCCGATGCGCAGAAGTCGATCCACGAAGCGGTCGTGTGCGAGACGGACGCGGAGCGCGCGTTCGCCGATGCGCTCGAAGCGCACGACGGCGTGAAGCTGTACGCGAAGCTGCCTGCGTGGTTCCGCGTGCAGACGCCGCTCGGCAGCTATCACCCGGACTGGGCCGTGCTCGCGGAACAGGACGGCGGCGAACGCCTGTACTTCGTCGTCGATACGCCGAATGCGGACGGCCACGTGCCGAGCGAGCACGAGCGTGCGAAGCTCGCATGCGGCGAAGCGCATTTCCGTGCGCTGGTGGACGGCGACGGCGCCGCGCGCTTCGTGCGCGTCAGGCAGGCCGATGCGTTGTTCGAGCCGGCGGTGCCGCTGGCAGGCACCGGGCGGTGATACGAAGGGCGGCGACGAGCCGCCCTTTTTTCTGCGTCGATCGATCGTGCCGGGGCTCTCCGCGGCGCGGTTACGGCTGGTTGCAAATCGGGTCGGCACGACGTTTCCGCGCGCCGGCGGCGTTGCGTTTCCGCCATGAAAAAAGGGCGCCGAAGCGCCCTTTCATCGCATGCGTGCGCCGTGCTTACAGCGTGCGGCCGAATGCGTTGTGATGCGAACGATGCGTGGACGTCGACGCATGCGCGGTGTGGCCATGCGCATGCCCTTGCGTGTGGCCGTGACCCGGCTGCACGCCGGCGCGATCGGCGATCGTATCGGAGCGGTCAGCCGCGCGCGACAGGCCCTTGTCGCGGTCGCCCGCGTGCATGCCGTTCGAGTTGCTCAGCGCCTGGCCGCTCATGTGGCCGCCGGACATGCCGCCCGCGTTGCCGCCCGAGCCGCCTGCGCCATGACCGCCGCCGTTGCCACCGCCATTGCCGCCGGCCGCCGCGTAGGCGGACACCGAGCCGAGCGCGAGAAGCGCGGCCGTCAATACGGACAGGTATCGTTGCTGTTTCATCTTGTGCTCCCTGGAGCGCGTTCGTGTGACTACATTCTATGAACGCGCGAAATTCGCGCCACACGACGTTGTAAATGATCGTAACGATGCGCGCAGCGCGCATTCGTCGGATCAATCCGGATCTGCATGAACGGGGAACGAAGCAGGCGGTGGCGGCGCTTCGGCGCCGCCACGGTGATGAAGTGCTTACTGCGCCGGCTGCATGCCCTGCGCGGCGGCCTTGTGCTGCGCGGCCTGCTCCTGCGCCTGCTTCTTCGCCATGTGACGGCCGACGATACAGCCGCCGACCGCACCGACGACCGCGTGGTGCCCCGCATAGTGGCCGGCGACCCCACCGACCACCGCACCCTTCATGCAGCCCGCCGCGTGCGCGCTGCCGATCGTTGCGAGCGCAACGACAGTGGCGGCAGCGCACAGCCTGATGTGCCGAGTGGGCATCATGTTGTCACTCTCCTCTCGTGGTGATCAGTCGGGCCGCTCAATCCCAGCGTCCGCCGCGCCAGCCGCCGCGGTCGCGCCACTCGTGCTCGCGCCATTCACGGCGGCGCCACTCGTGTTCGCGCCATTCGCGCCGACGCCAGCCATCGTCACGCCAGCCGTCATCGCGATAGCCGACCGGCGCGTACATGACGGGCGGCGGCGGCGCGACGTAGACCGGTGCGGGCGCCGCGTAGACGCCCGGCACGCCGATGCCGACCGACAGGTCGACGTGGGCCGACGCGACGCCCGAGGCTGCCAGCGCCGCTACACCGAGAACTGCACCGAGAATAAGTTTCTTGCTCATCTCGCGACTCCCTGCACGTGTCGTGCTTCATGTGAATACGGTTCGAAGTCTAGGCATCGGACACAGACACAGGTGAAACGGGTATGCGAGACAGGTAACGGACGTTTACGGATGCTCGCAAAGCCTTGCCGGACAAGGGAGAGACCGTACTCGAAACACCGTTGCAGCGGTGCATCGGGCCGGTAAAACGGGCGTTTCGGCGCGAAACCGGGCGATTCGATCGCAATCGCCGGCGTGCGCGGGAGGTGAACCGCCCGCACCGTGCGGTGCGAACGGTTCGCAACAGCGGTCGTTACGCGCGGATATCGTCGACGCTGCGCAGCCAGTGCACGCTGAACAGGTTGTCCGCGTCGGTCCACACGGTATCGGGCTCGAAACCTGCGCGGCGCGCGATCGCATGGAAGCCGTCGATCGTGAACTTGTGCGAGTTCTCCGTGTGGATGTGCTCGCCGGCTTCGAAGCGGAATGCGTGGCCGCGCACGTGCACCGTCTGCGCGACGTCGCTGACCAGGTGCATCTCGATGCGCTGCCGCTCGCGGTTGTAGAACGCGCAATGCGAGAACGCGTCGACGTCGAAATCCGCCCCGAGCTCCGCGTTCGCGCGCACCAGCAGGTTCAGGTTGAACTGCGCGGTCACGCCCTGCGCATCGTTGTACGCGTGATGCAACGTGCGCTCGTCCTTCACGAGATCGGCGCCGACAAGCAGGCCGCCGCCGCGCAGCAGCCGTGCGGCGTCGTGCAGGAACGTGTCGGCTTCTTCCGGCGAGAAATTGCCGATCGTCGAGCCGGGAAAGAAGCCGATGCGCCGCCGCGGCGTCTCGGTCAGCACGGCCATCTGCTCGGCCTTCGTGTAGTCGGCCGCGAGCGGCGCGACGTCGAGCCACGGATAAGCCGACCGCAGCCGCGCGGCAGCAACTTGCAGGTAGTCGGCCGAGATGTCGACCGGCACGTAGCGCGCCGGCGCGTTCGCATAGTTGCCCGCGAACGCGTCGAGCAGCACGCGGATCTTCTCGAGCGAGCCGGCGCCGAATTCGACGAGTTCCGCATGCGGGCCGACGCGCTGCACGATCTCGGCCGCGCGATCGCGCAGGATGCCGAGCTCGGTGCGTGTCGGGTAGTACTCGGACAGTTCGCAGATGCGGTCGAACAGCTCGGAGCCGGCCGCATCGTAGAAGTATTTCGGCGGAATGCTGCGCGGCATGCGCGACAGTCCGTCGATCAGGTCGCGCGCGAACGCGCTCGGCCGCGAATCGCGGGCGGGTTGCTGGCCACCGCTCGTGGCCGTCTGCTCAGACGTCTCGCGCAAGTCGCACTCCCGTGAATTGCCAGCGTGCCGCCGGCGGAAAGAAATTGCGGTACGTCGGCCGTTCGTGCCCGGGCGGCGTCGCGATGCTGCTGCCGCGCAGGACCTGCTGGCCGACCATGAACTTGCCGTTGTATTCGGCGGCCACCCCGGCGAGCGGCCGAAAGCCCGGATACGGCTCGTAGGACGAACGCGTCCACTGCCAGACGTGCCCGAGCATCTGCCGGATGCCTTCAGCAGGGAACGCGGTCTCCCATTCGAATTCGGTCGGCAGCCGCGCGCCGGCCCATTCCGCATACGCGGCCGCTTCGTAGAAGCTCACGTGGCACACCGGCGCATCGGGCGCGAGCGGCTCGACGCCGTGCAGGCCGAACGTGCGCCGCACACGCGTGCCGGCCGCGTCGTCGTCGTCGGGCATCCAGTACGCGGGCCCTTGCCACCCTTCCCGCTGCACCGTCGCCCAGCCGTCCGACAGCCAGAACTCGGGCCGCACATAGCCGCCATCGGCGACGAACGCCGCGAATTCCGCGTTCGTCACGAGGCGGCTCGCGATCTCGTACGGCCGCACGAGCGCCGTGTGGCGCGGCCGTTCGTTGTCGAACGAGAACGCTTCGCCATCGTGGCCGATCTCGACGAGCCCGCCCGGCTGATGCAGCCAGCGCAATGGCCCGGCGTCACCCGCGGCGAGCGCGCGTTCCGCGTCGGCGCCGTTGCGCGGCCGGAACGCCGGCTTCAGCGGGTTGCACGAGAACGCGTGCAGCATGTCGGTGACGATCAGCTCCTGGTGCTGCTGCTCGTGATGCAGGCCGAGCACGAGCTCGGGCGCGATCGCGTCGAGCAGCGCCGCATCGGCGCCGGCCAGCGCGCGCAGCATCGCGTCGTCGACGTATTGCCGGTACGCGTGCACCTCGTCGAGCGACGGACGCGTGAGCAGCCCGCGCTGCGGCCGCGGATGGCGCGGGCCGAGCGCTTCGTAATAGGAATTGAAGAGGAACTGGAAGGCGTCGTCGAACGGCGCGTAGCCGGGCACGCGGCGCATCAGCACGACGGTTTCGAAGAACCAGGTCGTATGCGCGAGGTGCCATTTCGTCGGACTCGCGTCGGGCATCGACTGCACGGCCTGGTCTTCGGCGGACAGCGTCGCGGTCAGTGCGACGCTATGGGTGCGCACGTCCTGGTAACGGCGCTGAAGCTGTGATGCAAGAAGGCTCATCGGTTTACCGTCCACGTCGCGATTCGCTGCGTTGCGTTGCCGGAAAAGGGAAAGCCTTGCGCTCGGATGCGCGCGGCTGACGTGCGACCTGCTGCTGCGTCGTCGGGCAGCCGGCGCGCGCGCCGGGCCGCAGGTGCGGCGTCACTTCATCTGCCCGTGCAGAACAGTATGGGCCAGAAATGTGAACGTCGCGAATCGGATTTCCGGTGAAACGAACGCGAAAGAAAAATGAAAGAATTTCCAGCATGCCTGCCCCCGGCGTGACGTCCGGCCCGTGCCCGCCATGGCGGGGGCTCTGCGAAGAGAACAATACGCATGCCCGCTCCTGCGCGCTACTGACGTCCGGTGACAGCCGCGCGGCGCGCATGAAAGGTAGCGGGCGTGCACGGTTTCGTCGGAGGAACGGCGTCGTGCAGCCGATTCGCCTGCTATCCGCATGCGGGCGTCGCGACCTTCGGCGCCCTGCTCTTTGCTTGCTTCTCCAGCCGCAAAAATTTTTTGCGTCGATGTCACACGCGCGGGGGGCTCGCTCGTCATATCACCGGAACCCACACGAAAGGAGAAGGAACCATGACTGCGAAACTCAATCCGTTTGCCGCCGCCCCCGCGCTGATGAAGAACTGGATGGCCGTATCGGTCGCCGTTGCCGGCAGTCTCGAGCCGACGCTGATCGAGCTGGTCAAGATCCGCGCATCGCAGATCAACGCGTGCGCGAACTGCATTAACATGCACACCGCCGAGGCGCGCGAGCAAGGCGAGACCGAGCGGCGCATCTACCTGCTGTCCGCGTGGCGCGAGGCGCCCTGCTACACCGACCGCGAACGCGCGGCGCTCGGCTGGACCGAAGCGCTCACACGGCTGTCGGAGGGCCACGCGGCGCACGAAGCGGCCTACGCGGCGCTGAACGACCACTTCAGCCAGGAGGAACAGGTGAAACTCACGCTGATGATCAACGTGATCAACGGCTGGAACCGGCTCGCCGTCGGCTTCGGCCTGTGGATCGAGCCGGCCGACGCGAAAGCCGCCGCCGCGAAGATGGTGGCCTGATGACGAACCTCGACCCGGCCAAGGGCAGCCCCGAAGCACGGGCCGATGCGGCGGCGAGCTTCGACCCGCTGCGTCGCATGCTGATCCGCGTCGCGTACCGGATGCTCGGTTCCGTCGCGGATGCCGAGGACATGGTGCAGGACGCGTTCATCCGCTGGATGGATGTCGATCGCACCGAGGTGCGCGTGCCCGAGGCGTTCCTGCGCCGCATGGTGATGCGCATGTGCCTCGACCAGCTGAAGTCTGCACGGCACCAGCGGGAGACCTATATCGGCCCGTGGCTGCCCGAGCCGGTCGTCGAGGAAGATGAGCAAGAGGACGTCACGCTGCCGCTGCTGCTCGCGCTCGAACGGCTCTCGCCGCTCGAACGTGCGGCGTTCCTGCTGCACGACGTGTTCGGCCTCGAGTTCGACGAAGTGGCCACGACGATCCAGCGCGATGCGGCCGCGTGCCGGCAGCTCGCCGCGCGGGCACGTACGCACGTGCGCGAGGCGCGGCCGCGGTTTCATGTCGAGAAGCAGCGCGGGATCGAATTGGCCGAGGCGTTTTTCGCGGCATCGCGCAGCGGCGACATGCGCACGCTCGGCGCGATGCTTGCCGAGGATGTGAGCCTGCATTCAGATGGCGGCGGCAAGCGCACGGCCGCAGGCAAGCCGGTGTTCGGCTTCGAGCCGGTGATGAAGGTGCACGAGTACCTGGCCGGGCTGTTCGCGACGCATGCGTCGAAACTCGTGCGGGCCGGGTTCATCAACGGGCTGCCGGGGTTCGTCACGCTGGAAGCCGATGGCGAGCTGCAGACCACCGCGCTCGAGATCGACGACGGGAAGATCGTCGCGATCTATGTCGTGCGGAATCCTGACAAGTTGAAGCATCTGCATTGAAGGTGGCGCGAGCCTGCACTGCATGCCATGCGGATGCATGGCGACGGCGCCGTCCGCCCTCTTCTTTCTGCTTTGCCGACTGCCGTCTACCGCGATCAGTACATCGCGCCTCCGGCGTTGCCGATCATGTACAGCAGTACGCCGAGCAGCGGCGTCGCGACGGCGAAGCCGGCCGCCGCCAGCCAGTTCGTGCCGCCTTGCGCCTCGAGCAACGCGAGAAGCGATTCGCGAGACGTCGCGCTCGGGCGCAGTTTTTCGATCCTGCGTTCGACGTGCCGCTTGTAGAGGCTGTTCCCGCACCAGCCGAGCGAGACCGCGATCCCGATGGTGACCGGGTCGACCGTGCTCGATTCGAAGTATGTGGGGAAAAACAGCAATTCGACCAGCGTGATGCCGAGCGTGGCACCCAGCACGGCGGCCGCCTGCCAGTACATGCATCGGTACGCCATCCAGACCGGGCCGAGGAAGCACGCGGCCCAATTCCACGACAGCCGGTTCTTGCGCGATTCGGCGATCGCCCATTTGTGCTCGAACCAGGCGGCTTTCTTGCCGACGTAAGCGGCGATTTCATCGTTGCTTGCGGACGGTGCGGCGGTCGTGACCTCGGACATGATCGTATGCTCTCAGCGTTGTTGTTTTGATGCGGTGAAGATCGAGCGACGGTCGGAGCAGCCGCGTCGATGCGCACACGATTCTACGCGCCGTGCAGCGGCAGTTGTGTGATGGAGCGGATTGTCGGAGACGATGCGATACCGGGCCGTATATCGCACAACGCATCGGGGCTTCACGCGTTGTTTCGGACCGGAAAAGAAAAACGCCACGCGATGTTGCCGCGTGGCGTTTGTATGTTGGCGAGCCGCATTGCCTGTAGGCAAGTTGTGCTGCCAGACCCCTTCATTTTGTTCGTTGGTAGGCTCGATTGGATTCGAACCAACGACCCCCACCATGTCAAGGTGGTGCTCTAACCAACTGAGCTACGAGCCTAAGAAGCCGCGAATTATAGAGAGGGTTTTGGAGGAGCACAAGCCCCTTCGTGAAAATTTTTTGAATCGTCGTGTGTGGACGCTGACGATCGATGGTGCGTGGCGATGCCGGGAGCGTTGGCTTCACCTGTTCGCATCACAGCAAAACGTGTCGATGCGCTGTGGTGTTATCCACATTCCCCTCTGGATAACCATCCGGCAAGCCTCTGGATTCACAGTGGAACGATTGAGGATATGTCGGCGACGCTGTGAATCGACGAAAAGTTGTTCTGTGCTGCGCGGCGCTGTTCACGTGCCACACCCATGGTTATGCATCCCGCTTCGCGCTGAAAATTCAGTGCGTTACAGAGGTTATCCACTGTGGGGCACAGCGCTTGTTAACTATCACTACGTATATATACGAACCCTGTTAACACCTTTGGATAAGCACAGTCCGTCGACTGTGATCCGCTCAGGATATGCACTGCGTGCGGCGAACAGAGGAACGAATCGGGAAGCTGTGAAGCGCCTGGGGGATACGTGAGCCGTCATGTCTGTAGAATCGCGGGCATCCAGGATGCAAAGGCCCTGCGGATAAGCTCACCGCCCATGACCGATTCTTCGTTGACCCGGCTCGACGCGCTCGATATCGACACAGTCGTACATCGGATGCAGCAACATCCGGGCGACATCGTGTTCGAGCAACGCGTGTCGATACCGGAAGCCGAGGTCCTGTGTTGCCGCTACAAAGGCGAGCGATTCAATGTGAAGTTCGATCTCGACTATGGGGTGTTTGTCGATCGTGTCGGGAAGGTCTCCGACGAAGACATCGCGGAAATCGTTAGATCACTCACGAAGGAGGCGGGGTGATTACAGCGGAAGACGCTGAACGATGCGACAACGGCAGGTGCGATCCGCATCATGGATCGTGTGGCGCGTGTTCTGGTCATGTTTCTTTTCTTGGTCCGACGATTAACCATAACGTCCTGATTAAACGGTAAAATCCCGCCCGACAGAGTCACAGACACCATCCGAGGGTGCTGAAATAAAAAAAGGGCTGCATCATGAACATGCCGGACATCGGCGCCGCGCTTCGCGGCGGCTTGCTTCAGCAGGATCGTTTGCTCAAGTTGGACACCCCGCTGGGGGCCAACACACTTGCCGTACAGCGCGTGGTCGGCCGATCGCAGATCGGCAGGGACTATTCGTTTACGCTCGACGTCGTATCGAGCAATGACAGTCTTGAGCTCAAGAAGCTGATCGCTCAGCCTGCGACGCTTTGGATTCAGCTCGGGAACAATGCATATCGGCCGGTCAGCGGCTACATCTACACAGCGCGCCGGCTTGGCGCGAACGGTGGGTTGACGACCTATCAGTTCGAGTTGCGCGCCTGGATGCACGTGCTCCGGTTTCGCCGAGACGAGAAGATCTGGATCGACAAGAACGTCGAGGAAATCATTTCCGACGTACTTGGCATGCATCCGGAAGCGCGCGGGCGGTTCCGCTTTGCCTTGTCACAGCCTTTGGCGAACCGTTCGTACACGCGACAGAGCGAGACGGACTGGAACCTCGTACATCGGTTGATGGAAGACGAGGGGCTTTACTGCGCATGGCAGCAGGCCGACGACGGCAAGTCGCATACGCTCGTGATCACCGACAACCTGCAGACGTTCGCGCCGCTGTCGCCGGAAATCCTGCGCTTCTACCGCGGCGGGACGGCGGGCGAAGCGGACGCGTTCACGCAATGGTCAGGCACGCGCACGCTGCAGAGTGTGACGCTCACGACGCGCACATTCGACTACAAGAATCCTGCACAGCCGTCGAACCCGAAGGGCACGTCGTTGCCGACGATGGTCGGCCAGGGCGAGTTGCCGGATCAACTCGAAGTCTACGAGTACACCGGCGCTTATACGTATCTGGATCAGGCCCGTGGTGATCACCTGGCGAAGGTAAAGATGGAGGGATGGGAGTCGCAGGCAAAGCGCTTCCATGCCGCGGGCGGCGTGCGCGCGATCGATGCCGGCCGACGCTTCACGCTGGCAGACCATCCCGAGCATGATCGCGATTCCGCCGATCAGCGCGAGTTTGCGGCGATCGAGGTCGCGTGGTGGATCGAGAACAACCTTCCCGTAGCCGGTAGCGATTCGGATTTCCCGCATAGCTTGAAACGCTCGCTCGACCGGACGCGAGCACGTTACGAAAACACGCCTGGGCTTCAGGTATCACATGACGACGGTTCGGTCGGCTTCTATCTCGTCGAAGTCGAGGCGCAGCGTGTAAGCGTGCCGTATCGCAGCCCGTTCGAGCATAAGAAGCCGGAGATGCATCTCGAGACGGCGATCGTCGTCGGGCCGCAGGGCGAGGAAGTCTATACGGACGAGTTGAACCGGATCCGCGTGCAGTTCGTGTGGGACCGCCTGAACCCGGGTAACGAGAATGCATCGTGCTGGGTGCGCGTGGTGCAGTCCGATACCGGCGTCGGCTACGGCGGCGTGCACGTGCCGCGTATCGGCGAGGAAGTGCTGATCGATTATGTGGGCGGCGACTGCGATCGGCCGCTGGCGGTCGGGCGCGTGTACAACGGCGCGAACCAGCCGCAATGGCATAGCGACGGGATCCTGTCCGGCTACCGGTCGAAGGAATATTCGGGCGGCGGCTACAACCAGCTCGTGATGGACGACGCGACCGGGCAGAACCGCGTGCAGCTGATGAGCAGCAGTGCGAACAGCCTGCTGCACCTCGGCTACATCATCGACCAGAACGGCAATTCGCGCGGGTCGTATCTCGGCAGCGGGTTCGACCTGCGATCGGATGCGTACGGCGCGGTGCGCGCGAGCCAGGGCCTGTACGTGACGACGCACCCGAAGGCGGCGAACAGCCAGCCGCTCGACGTGAAGGAAGCGCAACAGCAGCTCGTGACGGGCGAGAGCCTGATCGAGGCGATGTCGGGCGTGAGCGAGCAGCATCAGGCGGAAAGCCTGAAGGACGCGCAGGACACGATGCGCTCGTTCACCGACGCGACGCAGGACAGCAAGTCGGGCAGCGCGTCGGGCGGGCGCACGGCAGGCGGCGGCACGGGTAACGCGAACGCGTTCAAGGAACCGGTGATGCTGTTCGGCAGCCCGTCGGGGATCGGGATGTCGACGCAGCAGTCGGTGCACGTGGTCGCGAACGATCACGTGAACGTGGCGAGCGGGCAGAGCGTGCATGTGGCCGCGGGCAAGTCGCTGATCGGGAGCATCGGGCAGAAGCTGAGCCTGTTCGTGCAGAACGCGGGGATGAAGCTGTTCGCGGGCAAGGGCAAGGTGGAGATCCAGGCGCAGTCGGACAACATCGAGGTGACCGCGCAGAAGGCGGTGAAGGTCGTGTCGGCGACGGATCGCATCGAGATCGCGGCCGATCAGGAAATCCTGCTGACGAGCGGCGGGGCATACATCCGGATCAAGGACGGCAATGTCGAGGTCCATGCGCCCGGAAAGATCGACGTGAAGGGGGCGTCTCATACGTTCGCGGGTCCGGCGAGCATGGGGTATCCGTTGCCGAGTCCAAGGCCGGATCAGCCGGGTCAACTGGAGTTGCTGCATCAGTACGCGAACGGCGAGGGTTTCAAGGGCGGTAAGTTCACGGTGCTGGACGCCAGCGGCGGCGTGTTGCGGGAAGGCTCGCTTGATGCGAAGGGACATACGATCGTGAGCGGCTTGCCGGCCGGCGCCGTGCAGGTCCAGTTCGGCGAGGATCCGCGCAATCAGTACGATCCGTCGAGCGTATTCAAGACGGCGCAATGGCCCGCGAAACCAATGCAGGGAGCGGATCCGACCGCGACGGCGATGTCTCAACTCGGCGGTCTGCTGCCGCCCGGGGCACTACCGGCTGCGACGAAGTTGGCGGCTATCGCGGGGCAGGCCGCGCAAGGCGGTATCGGGAAGGCGTTGAGCGGACAGGCGATGGGGCTCGCGCAGGGGGCACTCGCGAACGTGTTGCCGTCGGGCGCGATGCAGGCAGTGTCGGGGGCGACTCAACTGGCCGGCATGGCGGGGCAGGTTGGCCAGAGCGGCATCGCTCAGGCATTGGGCGGTCAGGCGATGAATCTTGCCAGGGGCGCGCTCACCGGCGCGCTGCCATCGGGCGCCGGCACGGCGCTGTCGCAGGCGGCCCAGCTTGGCGCCGCGGCAAAACAGGTCGGCGCGCTTGCTCAAGCGGCGCGCAGCGCCGTGCCCGCGCTGAGCATGCTCTGACGATCCATTCGCGCGATACGCGTCCTCACATTTTCGAAAAAAGAACAGTCATGACCGCTTCTTCGAATGTCATTCTCCCGAAGCCGACGGAAGTCTACGTTGCGCCGCTGCTGCAAATCGAAACCGTCGACGTCAAGGCGGGCGTCAAGGTGTGTGACCGATGGTTGCGTGCCATCAGCCACGACTTCATCACCATCGAACGGCTCGAGATGGTTGCCAACGCGCTGCCGGTGGTGGCGAACATCATGGCAGCCGTCGATCTCGTGCTCGATATCAAGGACATGATTGAGCATGGGCAGAGCGGCAAGCATCCCGATGTGTTCGATTATCTGAACCTCGGTCTGGACCTGATCGGCATCATCCCGATTCCACCCGGTACGGGCGAATTCCGGATGGGTATGCGTCCGGTGATGAAGCTCGTTCGGCAGAAGGTCGCCGAGAGCGGCAAGGCGCTGGGCGAAGCGACGTTGCAGGTGATGCAGACAGCGCTGCTGCAGGCACTCATCGACAGTCTGAGCGAGCAGTTCGCCGGCCGCATCCAGAGTTTCGTCGACGGCGTGAAGAAAGAGCTGAACAACCTGCTCAAGACCTGTGCCGATTACATCGAGAAATTCATGGACGGCTTCGTGCGCCTGTTCGAGGAGGTGGCGGGCGAGAAGCCGTTGAGCATCGCGCACAATGTGCGGGCGGTGGGACAACATGCGGGCCAGGTTACGTCGGGCTTCGCAGCGCACGATGCTCGCAAGACATTTGCCGGGCTCGGTCATCTGCTCGTCGACTTCGTGAAGATCGAGGCGAAAGAGCTCATCAACACGGGGACGCAGGCAGCGAAAGTGCTCGATCTCAAGTATCGCGAGCCGCTGCTGAACATGGCGAAGACGTTGCGCACGATGATCCCGGTGGTCAAGGAGAAAATCCTCGCGCTGGGCGGCATCGATGCCGGCAAGATCGGCTGGTTGATCAACCTTATCCAGACTGCCATCGACAAGAAGCGCGATGCGTTGCGCAAGCAGAAAGTGCATTCGACTGGCATCAAGGAACAGGGAACGACGAAAGTTCATCGTCATGAAGGTGAGGGACAGAAGGAAACGGTCAGGCATACGGAACCGGCCCAACATCCGGGGCCGAACGACAGCAAGCTGATCTGTCCGCGACCTTCGCCGCCGGTTGCGACGAAGCGTTCGGTGGGATTTGCGCTGGGCGACGAGCGACTCGAGCACCACGATTTCACGTTGCCCGGTGTTCTTCCCATTACATGGACACGGACTTATCGATCGTTTTTCGACGCGAATGATTCGGGCGGAGAGCTTGGTGCACGCTGGATTACGGCATACACCACGCGTATCGATGCGCATCGGGATCGATTGACGTACCACGACGCGACAGGCCGCAGCATCGACTATCCACGGCTTATGCCTGGCGACGCCCATGTCGACCGGAGCGAGGGCGTGACGTTGTTGCGACTCGACGACACGTGGATCACGTTGACGCGGGGACATGAACTGCTTGAGGCCTATGAATTGCGCGGCGACGCATTTCGTCTTGCCTTCGTCAAGGATCAGTCGGGCAACCAGGTCACGCTCGACTACGACGATCGTCATCGGCTGACGCGGTTGATCGCGCCGACCGCGATCGTTGCCTTCCATTACGACGAAAAATGGCGGATCGTCGAGGCGACGCATCATGGTGCCGATGGCAAGCGTATCGATACGCTTGCACGCTATACGTACGGCACGGACGGCGATCTCCTCGTGGCGATCGACCGGAATGGAGGTCGTCGCGAATACGAGTACCGTCACCACCTCATTACACGCTATACGGATCGAACCGACCGTGCGATGAACCTTGAGTGGGACGGTACGGGGCCGAAATCGAAATGCGTCCGCGAGTATGCGGATGACGGCAGCTTTGACACGCGACTTGCATGGCATCCGGACTTCCGCATGGTCAGTGTGACGGACGCGCTCGGCAACGTAACGAAGCATTATTACGATCTGCATGGCTACACGTTCCGCATCGTCCATCCGGATGGTCGAGAGGAATGGATGTATCGGGATGCTTATCACAATCTCGTACAGCATACCTATCCGGACGGTGGTGTTGAACGCATGTCCTATAACGAACACGACAACCTTGTCCGGCATGTTCGTGTCGACGGAAGCGTGACCGAGATGGACTACGACGACAAGGACCATATGGTTCGAATCGTCGATCCCCAGGGTGCCGTGTGGTTGCGTGAATATGACGACGCGGGGCGCGTCACCGTCGAAACCGATCCGCTCGGACACAAGACGACATACAGCTACAACGCACAAGGCTTGCCGGTAGAGGTGACCGATGCCAAGGGTGGCGTCAAGGTCATGTCGTATGACGACGCGGGCCGGTTGATCTCGCATACGGACTGCTCGGGCAAGACGACGACCTGGGCCTATGACGTGCAGGGTCGGTTGACCGAAGAGACGGATGCGTCAGGCAGGGTAACCGCGTATCGATATGGCAGCAACGGGCGGCTCGAAGCAATTCGCACGGCAGCCGGTACTCGACGTGTTCAATACGACGCCGAAGGACGCCTGCTTGCGATCACGGACCCGATGGAGCGTACATCGCGCTACAGCTATGACGTTGCGGGGCGCGTCGCGGTGCGCACCGATGCGCTGGGGAACACGCTGAGTTACGGCTACGACAGGCTCGGGCGCCTGGTGAGGTTGACCGACTCGAATCATGCGACCTATCAGTGCAAGTACGATCCCGTTGGCCGGCTGCTCGAGACGGTCGGCTTCGACGGTACGGAAACGCGCTATGCCTACAGTGACGACACCGGCTATGTATCCGCCATCGATGTAGCCGGGAAGATTACCCACGTCGAATTCGATCGCGGAGGCCGGCTGGTACGACGGACGTGCGATGGTAACGAAGAGCGGTTCGCCTACGATGCACTCGGTCGACTCGTCGACGCGCAAAACGCCTGCAGTCGCATCCAGCATTTCTTCGATCCCGCGGGAAACCTGGTGCGGGAGCATCACGCATATGATCTTTTCGGCGAACAGCGCAGTTACGTCTGGCATCACACGTACGACGAACTGGGCACGCGTATCGGTACGGTGCGGCCGGATGGACACAGGATCGACTGGCTCACGTATGGATCAGGGCACGTCCACGGGATGTTGCTCGACAACGAAGCGCGCGTGAATTTTGAACGCGATGATTTGTATCGCGAAGTTCAACGAACCTACGCGAGCAAGCTCGAACAGCGGACCGAATATGACCCGGCCGGCCGCTTGCTGAACTGGACGCTCCACCGCGAGAAGGCCCCCGCGCCGTTGATGGCCCGGCATTACCGCTACGACGCCGCGAGCCAGATCACCCATATCGAGGACAGCCGGCGAGGGTTGTTCGACTATCGTTACGATCCGGTCGGGCGGTTGATCGAAGCGACCGGGCACGGCAGTGCCGAGCGTTTTGCCTTCGACCCTGCCGGCAACCTTGTCGATGCCGGTAGCCCGGAACATGCGCGCACGTCAGCGGCGCCGAGCCCGGTTCGATCGGTCAGCACGCTGCCTCCTGGGGTGCCGAAAGTGCTCGGCAACCTGCTTAGCGAATATGCCGGTTCGCGCTTCAGTTACGACCCGCAAGGGAACGTCACCGAGAAACGTACACCGGAAAGCGTGCAACGCTTTGAGTGGGATGCGTTCAATCGATTGGTTCGTGCACGAATCGAATCGCCGGCGCGCCAGACCGATGCGCGGTATTTCTACGATGCCGCGGGGAGACGAATCGCGAAGGAGGTCGACGGGATCGCGACGATATTCGGCTGGGACGGCAACCGGCTCGCTTATGAGAGCGATCGCGAGCGCAGTACGCACTACGTGTACGAAGCGAATTCCTTTGTGCCGCTTGCACAATACGTCAGCGTACCTGTCGGCGGGATCCCGACTCCGACGCGTGATGGTTCGGCACGTTATGCGTCCGAAGACGATCCATTGCAGCGGATTCCGGTCTCAGAGGCGGACGCTCACCTGTATTACTACCACTGCGATCAAGTCGGCACGCCATTGATGCTGACCGACGAACTCGGTGAGGTTGTGTGGGAAGCGACTTACAAGGCGTGGGGTGAAGCGAAGGAAATTGTTTCACGCGTCTCGCGCGCATCCGGGCACGCGGTGCGGAACGCGATTCGTTTTCAGGGGCAGCAACTGGATGACGAGACCGGGCTCGCCTATAACCGTCACCGTTACTACGACGCCGCGACAGCACGCTATGTGAGTGCCGATCCCATTGGCTTGTTGGGGGGCGTCAATCAATATCGCTATGTGTTGGCGCCGACCGCGTGGGTCGATCCGCTGGGGCTGAGCGAAGATCCTTGTTGCGGGTGCGGCGGCAAGGCGATTATCCGGCACTACGACACCGATTCGGCGACCGGGCATTACACCGTAGAGGTGGAGAGCGGCTATATGTCGGTTCACACGCATCAGGTGACGGACAAGGCGGCCGGAACCACCAAGATCGTGAACGAGAGGCGCGAACGTTATATGACGGGTGACCCGATTCTGCATACCGCCGAGGTTCCGTTGCCTGACGCAAAGGCAGCCTTGGCCTATCAGCAGGCTCAGATTGGAAAGACGTTTGGTGCCTATGACGAGCGTACGAACAGTTGTGTCGACCATGTCGCGAATGTGCTTCGTGCTGGAGGAGCGGATGTTCCGAAGGGGCCGTTGGGTCAGATGAGATATCTCGGAAAGCTGGGTTTCAAGGCAAAGGTAAAGAAGGAATGAGATATCCGGGCGACCGGATTGGAAATCAAAGGTGAAATGATGCCGCTGGTGAATTGTTCATATCACGGACATGTCGGAGGCGAGCTCGTGACTCGTGCCGTGTCCGACCTCGTCAACGATCGTGGCAACTGGAAGGGCGGCCGCAGGGTCGTGCCGCTAACGCTGGTGCGCGATGAGATCGAGTTTCCGGGCTACATGCTCGAATCCGAAGAGACGAAACTGCTTGAATTGGGTGGGACGCATGAAGGAGGAGGCGTCTATCGGTTCGACGACGACGAGTCGATGGAAACAGCGATCGGATTGTTGACGGCAACGTGTGTTGAATGCCTGAGGGAATTGATTGCCGTGCAGGATGCAGGGTAGGAGTGGCAAGCGCATCGCGGGAGATGGATGACCGGCAATACGCTGCGCGTCGAAGCCGGTGCCGCGCTGCGTGGACCAAGAAGATTGCCGAGCAGGACTGCTCAGTGAAACCAAGATGACCGCATCGAAGTGATCGGCGGCGAATGGCGAAGGTCAGCGATGACGGACACGGTCGAGCAGTACGACATGACGGACGATTCCACCCGGCGCAAGATCTTCTGGCTGCTTCAACGCCTGACGAGCCTGTCGCTCTGGACGCGCAAGCGCGATGCGTTTGCGCGATTTGCGAACGCGTACGAGCATGCAGTGAACACGTGGCCCGCGGATGATCCGGAGCCCATCCAGGACACCCACTTTCCGATCATCGCCGAGATTCTCGCTGCTTACGATCGAGGGCTGCCCGAGCTGGCCCGAGGGAACCGGCACGTCTGGCAGCGCGGTGGGCTGCTGCAGCACGCGTCCAGGCAGTATGACCTTTTGGAGGCCTACTTCTATCCGAATCCCAATTACTGGGATCGCGGTCGACAGGTTGCCCCGTACTCGCCGAAGATCGACGCGCTGGCCCAACTGTTGCACGCATCGGAATACCAGATGGAGTATGCGCCGTTCGGTCTGGAGGGTTATTTCGGAGACCTCGCAAAACTGCGCTCGGCAAGATGGCTGTTGTCCCCGGATGCCTATGCGCGCAACTTCTACAGGCTTTCGTACCCGGTGTTTCCGGACGCGCTGCCCGTGGTTCCGCAAGCGGTGGGCCCGGTCATCTGGACCGGCCGGAAAGTACCTTGCGACGGCATCTGGGAGCCTGTCGTCGTCAAGTGGTCGAGGCGCCCGGGCATCGTGCCGATCGTCATGCCCGGTTTGCGTAATGGTGGTTGCTTCAATTATTTCATTCGGGGCACGCGTGCGCCGGACATCACGGACGATTTCCCGGGAGTGTTCATCCCGACGTGCTGGCGATTGCTGTGGGAAGACCGGCGTTACACGGACGGCGTCGTTCCCGATGAATCGCAGTATTTCCTCGAGCCGCTGCAGGCGTCGCTGACAAACTTGGACCGGTGATATTCGGAGAACACCATGAGCAAGCTGAATTTCGGCACGGCCGATCGGTGTTCGGTCACGCTCAACACCGCGACGCTGCTCGGCCTGAAGGCCGCCTATGAAGACTTTGCGAAGACCGGGCAGGACCTGCGCAACTTCGAGATCTACATCGAGGACGAAGGTGCAGCGAGGGTCGATCCCAAGCCGGAGGATCACGTCATCGGGATTACGTTCATGGCGAAACTGATTCCCGGCATGCGGGGGCTCGGCAACGCAAACCGGCTCGGGAAGTCGATCCATTACGTAGTTTGGCCGGAGACGGGCGAGATTCTAGGGACTTATTTGACCAAGTGACTTCGGAGACGGTGGAGATGATCGGCCTTCGCATGTGGATAACCAAGGCACAAAACGATGCGAAACGCTGTGAAAGCAGAGGGTGAGCGCGCAGCCGGATCGCCGGCCAGGCGTGGATTTCGGTGAATTCTGACCGTGAAGAGCCGAACCGAATGCGCGAGCGCACAACTGGATGGAGACGGCTGACTCGACGACGTGGACGCATGCGGAATATGCGACGTGTCTCGTGCACTTGTCGGCGGCCCGTATGTGGATAACCCCCACACCCGACCAGTCGAATCGCTGTGCATCGAACAGGTGAGCACTTTGCATTCGGCTACGCGAATCTGCCAGAACGCCTTGTCTGACAAGGCTTTGCCGAAATAGAGCGGGTGATATGGAGAGTGCTCGCGCGATCCGCCGTGATTGAATGCCTTGTGGATATCGAGAAGCCAAGACACTCGAAATCCTGTGCAGTCAACGGGTGAGGGTAAGCGAATTCGGTGCGGATGTTCGCGTTATCTTACGGGTTGTGGATATCGCGCACCCAAACAACCCGAAACGCTGTGCCGACCCAAGGTGAGTGAGCCGATCAATGTCCGCATGGAGCATAACCATGATGGATGTGGACATCCTGCTCCGCAGCGACTCGAAACCCTGTGATTCTAAAGGCGAGGGTACCGAACACGCTCCACCGATGTGGAAAACCAGCCGGCAAGGCCAATCGGAACGCTGTGCAATCAACCGATGAGCGCAAGCGTACTCAAGTTCGCCGAGCCACACCGCATAAGGCCCTGCCGGCTACCACCGACCTCCAGCCGGGCGCGCATCGTACCACTCAAGTCTGCTGATCGAGCGCCTGCACGACCGCCTTTTCCCCAAGACTCCCCGCCGGCCCGACCACCGCATAATTGAGCCCGTTCACCGACCCATACCGCGCGAGCAGCGCACCATCCACACGTTGCCCGTTCGGCAGCAGCCGATGTTTCGATTCCGCCGGCCGGAGATAGAAGCTCAGCGTCCGTCCCGCATCATCCTCATAGAGCACCATCGCAGCAGTCGCCCCGCTGTCCGTCGTGAACAACCGCCCACCGACCGGCCTGAACCCCGCCGCGCTCAGATCCGGCAGCCGCGCCGATGCGCCCACGCCTTTGGTGAGCCATCCCTGCAAATCGCTCGCACCGGTCGGCCGGTAATCGACCTTGGCCGTCCGATCGACCACCATCATCTGGTAAGCCTTGACCGCATCGCTCATCGGCGCGATCGGCGGCGCCGCGTTCCACCCGCGCGCCTGCCATCCGCCGAACGTCCCGAGCCCGACGCAGAACACGAACGAAGCCGCCATCGCGAACCGCATCCGCGAGCGCTCGGCCCGTCGGCCGCGAATCGCCGCCGGATCCAGCGCGGGGTTATCGGCCGGCATCCGCACGCTCTCCAGCGCGGCCCGCAACCGCTGCGCGTCCTGCTGCCATTGCTTCACCTGTTCCGCGCGCTCCGGATGCAGCGCGAGATAGCGCTCGACCGCGGCGCGCGCATCGTCGTCGAGCTGGCCGTCGACGTAAGCCTGAAGGTCATGTTCGTTCGGAAGCGTGTTCATTTTTTCATCAACCGCAAGGAAGGAGCAGGAAGTTCGCCGTCGCTGAGCTGGCGCAACGCCTGGCGCGCGCGGGAGAGCCGCGACATCACGGTGCCGATCGGCACCTCGAGCAGGTCGGCGACTTCCTGATAGGTGAAGCCCTCGACCGCGACGAGCAGCAGCAGGCTGCGCTGTTCGTCCGAGAGCCGGCCGAACGCTTCGAGCGTCGCGCGCGCCGTGAATTCGCGTTCGGCGGACGGCCAGTGCGCTTCGTCGTCGTCACGAATGCGGCCGAGCAGCCAGCTGTAGCGCTTCGCGCTGCGTTTCCCGTCGAGAAACTGCCGGTACAGGATCGTGAAGAGCCAGCTGCGCAGCGACGCGTCGTCGCGACGGCTCGTCCAGCGCGACAGTGCGCGCTCGAGCGTCGACTGGACGAGATCGTCGGCCGCGTGGACGTCGCGCGCCAGCCAGAGCGCGAAGCGTCGCAGCCTGGGGATGAGTTCGCGCAATGCATCGTCGTCGAGGGCGGTGGAGGGCATGGCCGGGCCGGTTGCCGAAAGGGTCGTAGATGCCGCGTAGGACGCCGGGCGACATAGATTATTCCCTCCAGCATACGAAAAAATTTTCTGTGGAATAAAGCGGCGCGGGCGGCGTCCTACGCGCGTTCGACAATGATCTGATGATCGGGAGCGCATTCATGAAGCAACCTTCTTCTTCTTCGCCGCAGCGCGAGCCCGGGCGCGGGTGGTGGCGCTGGGCCGTGATCGGCGGCGCGGTGGCCGGCGTGGCCGTCGCGTTCGGTTATGCGGGCGGCTGGCTGGCGCCGGCGCGTCTGACCCCGCACCGGCTCGTCGACGCGCTGCAGACCAACAGCGGCGTCCATCCCGGTTTCCGGCGCAATCACGCGAAGGGCGTGTGCGTGACCGGTTACTTCGAAGGCAACGGCGCCGCGAGCGCGTATTCGGTCGCGCCGTTCTTCAAGGCGGTACGCACGCCGGTGGTCGGGCGCTTCGCGTTGCCGGGCGGGAATCCGTACGCGCCCGACAGCAGCGTGCCGATTCGCAGCCTCGCGCTGAAGCTCACCGCACCGGACGGCGAGCAATGGCGGACCGGGATGAACGCGATGCCGGTGTTTCCGGTGGCGACGCCGCAGGCGTTCTACCAGCAGACGCTCGCGACGCGGCCCGATCCGAAGACGGGCAAGCCCGATCCGGCGAAGGTGAAGGCGTTTTTCGGCGCGCATCCGGAGGCGGGCGCGTTCCTGCAATGGGTGAAGGGTGCGAAGCCGAGCGCGAGCTACGTCACCGAAAGCTATTACGGGTTGAACGCGTTCTACTTCGTCGACGCGGCCGGCAAGCGCCAGGCCGTGCGGTGGCGCGTCGTGCCGGAGCAGGCGGCCGGCGCCGGCGACGTCGCGACGGCCGGAGATCCGAACGTGCTGCAGCGGGACGTGACGCAGCGCATCGCGGCCGGGGCGCAGAAGTGGAAGCTGCTGGTCACGCTGGCGGAGCCTGGCGATCCGGTGGACGACGCGACGAAGGTCTGGCCCGCGCAGCGCACGACGATCGACGCGGGCACGCTCGTGCTCGACCGCGTGGAGGCGCAGGACAGCGGGCCGTGCCGCGACGTGAATTACGACCCGACGGTGCTGCCGCAGGGGATTCAGGTGTCGGGCGATCCGTTGCTGGCGGCGCGGTCGGCCGCGTATGCGGATTCGTATCTGCGGCGCACGAGTGAAGAGGCCGGGGTGGCCGGCGTGGCGCGAGTGAGTGGGGAGGGACGATGATGAAGGCTTCGACGACGTTTAGCTTGCCGGCGCGGGTGCTGCACTGGGTGATGGCTGCGATGATCCTCGCGATGCTGTTCATCGGGGTGGGGATGGTGGCGTCCGTTTCCGGGCGGCACGAGATCCTGGTGGCGATTCACAAGCCGCTGGGCGTGGCTGTGCTGGTGCTGGTGTGCGTGCGGATCGTGGTGCGGGTGCTGTCGAAGCCGCCGGCGTTGCCGGAGGATCTGCCATGGTGGCAGCGGGTGGCCGCGCATGGATCGCATCTGGTGCTGTACGCGCTGATGGTTGCGATGCCGCTGATCGGGTGGGCGATGCTGTCGGCCGGCGGGTATCCGGTGACGCTGGGCGGTGGCGTGCAGCTGCCGGCGATCGTTTCGGCTGATCCGGTGACGTTCGCCTGGCTCAGGGTTGCGCATCGCGTGCTGGCCTATCTGTTCTTCCTGACGTTCCTCGCGCACTTTGCCGCGGCGCTGTATCACGGGCTGATTCGGCGGGACGGCGTGGTGAGGGCGATGGTGGGGCGGTAATCGACGGAAGGTTGCGTGCGATACGGCGGGGCGGTTCACGGGCGACCGGGGCTGTTCCTGTCGTGTCGCTTATATATGAGCAATGGAAGGCTCAGCGGTCCCCGCTATACCATGTCAAAAATATTTCACAAAAAGGGTTGCGGAGATCGGGGCAGATGCATAGAATCACGCCTCTTTCGCGCTAACGGAAACGCGGCGCGGGGGAAGAAGAGGGAAGCGGTGCTGTTGAAGTCGGTTTTATCGATTCCAGTGCTCGCGAAATTAAACCGCAGTCGTCGCAACGAAGTAGTTAAAAAAGTTGTTGACGAGTTTCAAAAAACGGTTGATAATCTCGCTTCTCTGCTGCTGAAAACGCAGCGCTGCTGAGAAACTTCAGGTTCTTCGCAGAATGCTCTTTAAAAATTAACAGCCGATAAGTGTGGGCGCTTGATGGAAGCGAGCTGATCCTCGGATCAGATAGCGAAAGTATCAAGAGTCTCACACTAAAGTAAGTCAGGTTTATGAAGTGATTCATATTCCTGTCAGCTTTGAGTGAGCGACCGGTTCTTGACTGAACCGAAAACAGTAACAGGTTTGAACTGAAGAGTTTGATCCTGGCTCAGATTGAACGCTGGCGGCATGCCTTACACATGCAAGTCGAACGGCAGCACGGGTGCTTGCACCTGGTGGCGAGTGGCGAACGGGTGAGTAATACATCGGAACATGTCCTGTAGTGGGGGATAGCCCGGCGAAAGCCGGATTAATACCGCATACGATCTACGGATGAAAGCGGGGGACCTTCGGGCCTCGCGCTATAGGGTTGGCCGATGGCTGATTAGCTAGTTGGTGGGGTAAAGGCCTACCAAGGCGACGATCAGTAGCTGGTCTGAGAGGACGACCAGCCACACTGGGACTGAGACACGGCCCAGACTCCTACGGGAGGCAGCAGTGGGGAATTTTGGACAATGGGCGAAAGCCTGATCCAGCAATGCCGCGTGTGTGAAGAAGGCCTTCGGGTTGTAAAGCACTTTTGTCCGGAAAGAAATCCTTGGCCCTAATACGGTCGGGGGATGACGGTACCGGAAGAATAAGCACCGGCTAACTACGTGCCAGCAGCCGCGGTAATACGTAGGGTGCGAGCGTTAATCGGAATTACTGGGCGTAAAGCGTGCGCAGGCGGTTTGCTAAGACCGATGTGAAATCCCCGGGCTCAACCTGGGAACTGCATTGGTGACTGGCAGGCTAGAGTATGGCAGAGGGGGGTAGAATTCCACGTGTAGCAGTGAAATGCGTAGAGATGTGGAGGAATACCGATGGCGAAGGCAGCCCCCTGGGCCAATACTGACGCTCATGCACGAAAGCGTGGGGAGCAAACAGGATTAGATACCCTGGTAGTCCACGCCCTAAACGATGTCAACTAGTTGTTGGGGATTCATTTCCTTAGTAACGTAGCTAACGCGTGAAGTTGACCGCCTGGGGAGTACGGTCGCAAGATTAAAACTCAAAGGAATTGACGGGGACCCGCACAAGCGGTGGATGATGTGGATTAATTCGATGCAACGCGAAAAACCTTACCTACCCTTGACATGGTCGGAATCCCGCTGAGAGGTGGGAGTGCTCGAAAGAGAACCGGCGCACAGGTGCTGCATGGCTGTCGTCAGCTCGTGTCGTGAGATGTTGGGTTAAGTCCCGCAACGAGCGCAACCCTTGTCCTTAGTTGCTACGCAAGAGCACTCTAAGGAGACTGCCGGTGACAAACCGGAGGAAGGTGGGGATGACGTCAAGTCCTCATGGCCCTTATGGGTAGGGCTTCACACGTCATACAATGGTCGGAACAGAGGGTTGCCAACCCGCGAGGGGGAGCTAATCCCAGAAAACCGATCGTAGTCCGGATTGCACTCTGCAACTCGAGTGCATGAAGCTGGAATCGCTAGTAATCGCGGATCAGCATGCCGCGGTGAATACGTTCCCGGGTCTTGTACACACCGCCCGTCACACCATGGGAGTGGGTTTTACCAGAAGTGGCTAGTCTAACCGCAAGGAGGACGGTCACCACGGTAGGATTCATGACTGGGGTGAAGTCGTAACAAGGTAGCCGTATCGGAAGGTGCGGCTGGATCACCTCCTTTCCAGAGCTTCTCGCCAAGTTGAGCGCTCACGCTTATCGGCTGTTGATAAAGACAGAAAGACTGTCTGTTAGCGGTTTAAACGGTTATAATGCCGGCCGCTTTCGATAATCATCAATGACAAACATTCGAATGAAGTTTGGTTCGAGTTTTTCTCATTGGCGATTGAGCCAGTCAGAGGATATCAACAGATATCGGCTGTCGTTCTTTAACAATCTGGAAGAAGCAAGTAATTTGGATAGCGGAAGCGTCTTGAGATGGACGTGAAAACTATCCGGGTTGTGATTGTATCGATGTATCTCAAGATGATTCGAACTCTATGTTCGACTTAAATTGGAATACGGCACAACGCGAGAACTCAACCTGTAGCGACTGTCGATGAGACAGACTCGTTATAGGGTCAAGCGAACAAGTGCATGTGGTGGATGCCTTGGCGATCACAGGCGATGAAGGACGCGGTAGCCTGCGAAAAGCTACGGGGAGCTGGCAAACAAGCTTTGATCCGTAGATGTCCGAATGGGGAAACCCACTCCTTTTGGAGTATCCATGGCTGAATACATAGGCCATGTGAAGCGAACGCGGTGAACTGAAACATCTAAGTAACCGCAGGAAAAGAAATCAACCGAGATTCCCAAAGTAGTGGCGAGCGAAATGGGATGAGCCTTGCACTCTTTATTTGTATTGTTAGCCGAACGCTCTGGAAAGTGCGGCCATAGCAGGTGATAGCCCTGTAGGCGAAAACAGTATGAAAGAACTAGGTGTGCGACAAGTAGGGCGGGACACGTGAAATCCTGTCTGAAGATGGGGGGACCATCCTCCAAGGCTAAATACTCGTGATCGACCGATAGTGAACCAGTACCGTGAGGGAAAGGCGAAAAGAACCCCGGGAGGGGAGTGAAATAGATCCTGAAACCGCATGCATACAAACAGTCGGAGCCTCGTAAGGGGTGACGGCGTACCTTTTGTATAATGGGTCAGCGACTTACGTTCAGTAGCAAGCTTAACCGTATAGGGCAGGCGTAGCGAAAGCGAGTCCGAATAGGGCGTTCAGTTGCTGGGCGTAGACCCGAAACCAAGTGATCTATCCATGGCCAGGATGAAGGTGCGGTAACACGTACTGGAGGTCCGAACCCACTAACGTTGAAAAGTTAGGGGATGAGCTGTGGATAGGGGTGAAAGGCTAAACAAACTTGGAAATAGCTGGTTCTCTCCGAAAACTATTTAGGTAGTGCCTCGTGTCTCACCTTCGGGGGTAGAGCACTGTCATGGTTGGGGGGTCTATTGCAGATTACCCCGCCATAGCAAACTCCGAATACCGAAGAGTGCAATCACGGGAGACAGACATCGGGTGCTAACGTCCGGTGTCAAGAGGGAAACAACCCAGACCGCCAGCTAAGGTCCCCAAATATAGCTAAGTGGGAAACGAAGTGGGAAGGCTAAAACAGTCAGGAGGTTGGCTTAGAAGCAGCCACCCTTTAAAGAAAGCGTAATAGCTCACTGATCGAGTCGTCCTGCGCGGAAGATGTAACGGGGCTAAGCTATATACCGAAGCTGCGGATGCGTGCTTTGCACGCATGGTAGGAGAGCGTTCCGTAAGCCTGCGAAGGTGCGTTGAAAAGCGTGCTGGAGGTATCGGAAGTGCGAATGCTGACATGAGTAGCGATAAAGGGGGTGAAAGGCCCCCTCGCCGTAAGCCCAAGGTTTCCTACGCAACGTTCATCGGCGTAGGGTGAGTCGGCCCCTAAGGCGAGGCAGAAATGCGTAGCTGATGGGAAGCAGGTCAATATTCCTGCACCATTGTTAGATGCGATGGGGGGACGGATCGCGGAAGGTTGTCCGGGTGTTGGAAGTCCCGGTCGCTGCATTGGAGAAGGCGCTTAGGCAAATCCGGGCGCGGAATTCAAGGGTGTGGCGCGAGCTCCCTAGGGAGCGAAGCAATTGGAAGTGGTTCCAAGAAAAGCCTCTAAGCTTCAGTCTAACGATGACCGTACCGCAAACCGACACAGGTGGGCGAGATGAGTATTCTAAGGCGCTTGAGAGAACTCGGGAGAAGGAACTCGGCAAATTGGTACCGTAACTTCGGGATAAGGTACGCCCTTGTAGCTTGATGCCCCTGCGGGCAAAGGGTGAAGGGGTTGCAATAAACTGGTGGCTGCGACTGTTTAATAAAAACACAGCACTCTGCAAACACGAAAGTGGACGTATAGGGTGTGACGCCTGCCCGGTGCCGGAAGATTAAATGATGGGGTGCAAGCTCTTGATTGAAGTCCCGGTAAACGGCGGCCGTAACTATAACGGTCCTAAGGTAGCGAAATTCCTTGTCGGGTAAGTTCCGACCTGCACGAATGGCGTAACGATGGCCACACTGTCTCCTCCCGAGACTCAGCGAAGTTGAAGTGTTTGTGATGATGCAATCTACCCGCGGCTAGACGGAAAGACCCCATGAACCTTTACTGTAGCTTTGCATTGGACTTTGAACCGATCTGTGTAGGATAGGTGGGAGGCTATGAAACCGGAACGCTAGTTTCGGTGGAGCCGTCCTTGAAATACCACCCTGGTTTGTTTGAGGTTCTAACCTTGGCCCGTGATCCGGGTCGGGGACAGTGCATGGTAGGCAGTTTGACTGGGGCGGTCTCCTCCCAAAGCGTAACGGAGGAGTACGAAGGTACGCTAGGTACGGTCGGAAATCGTGCTGATAGTGCAATGGCATAAGCGTGCTTAACTGCGAGACCGACAAGTCGAGCAGGTGCGAAAGCAGGTCATAGTGATCCGGTGGTTCTGTATGGAAGGGCCATCGCTCAACGGATAAAAGGTACTCTGGGGATAACAGGCTGATACCGCCCAAGAGTTCATATCGACGGCGGTGTTTGGCACCTCGATGTCGGCTCATCTCATCCTGGGGCTGTAGCCGGTCCCAAGGGTATGGCTGTTCGCCATTTAAAGAGGTACGTGAGCTGGGTTTAAAACGTCGTGAGACAGTTTGGTCCCTATCTGCCGTGGGCGTTGGATATTTGAAGGGGGCTGCTCCTAGTACGAGAGGACCGGAGTGGACGAACCTCTGGTGTACCGGTTGTCACGCCAGTGGCATCGCCGGGTAGCTATGTTCGGAAGAGATAACCGCTGAAAGCATCTAAGCGGGAAACTCGCCTTAAGATGAGATATCCCTGGGGACTAGATCCCCTTGAAGGGTCGTTCGAGACCAGGACGTTGATAGGTCAGGTGTGTAAGCGCAGTAATGCGTTCAGCTAACTGATACTAATTGCCCGTAAGGCTTGATCCTATAACAAGTCTGCCTTGTAGATCGGCGCCGTGTGAAAGCACTGGCCGCGATCCAAAGCGACATGTTGGATTCTCGTGTGTGATACACACAACTCAAAATTACTGCTTCTTCCAAGATTGGTTCTGTTGGCCACGCCAGCAGAACAACCCTCTTTGCCTGATGACCATAGCGAGTCGGTCCCACCCCTTCCCATCCCGAACAGGACCGTGAAACGACTCTACGCCGATGATAGTGCGGATTCCCGTGTGAAAGTAGGTAATCGTCAGGCTCCCTAAGCCAGAAACCCCCGCCCGACAAGGCGGGGGTTTTTGCATTTGGGCGGTGGAAATGTATGGCGCGTCTGGTATGGGTTGCAGCTCGTGCCGAAAGGCTTGCGGCAGCGGGCCTGAGTGACCGGCCCGCTGCAGTTTCAGAACAATCGTCGCTAGTCACAGTTACTAACGGTATGGGGCATCGGGTACCGAGCTTCCAGACGGATAGTGACTTGCGACGCTCATCATCGACAATGCGCCGATCACATCGGCGTGATGATGAGTCGCTTGTCCTCGACAGTAATCCGGACGCGTTCTCCCGCCTCGAATCCCGCGTCCTCAAGCCATACTCCCGCCAATTTGATCCACGGGTAATACGTCGTGTTCAGTTTCCGGTGTGCTCTGATGGCACGGAGGACCCTAGTCAAGGAATGATGGCGCTCTGACTCTTGAACAGTGACGAAGCGTTCCGTTACGGGGGCACGTGACTTATGATTGGCGTTAGCCATTTCCGACTCCTCGGTGAGTTGGTTGTGGTCAGCGGGTCGTATGGGTGGCAGCCCATGCGGCCCGCGCTTTTTGCGGTGACGCCATTTGAGTCTACCTAACTGGGCATCTCGAAATACGGAAAATTCAAGGAGTGGCCAAACGGCATAGTTGTGGATGGGGTGCGCCGCACCCTGAAGTCAAACAGACGGGACTTGCTACTTTGATATATCAATGCAGAACTTAAGAAGGCTGATAACACGATCTTGCCGCTGGGTCATGGCGAATATTGTGTTGAGTATGTAAAATGCAAAAATTAAAAAATTAATGAACTTGCCCATCCTTGAAGAATGGAGAGCTTCGATAGGCTAAGGGATAGCGCTCCAAGGCCAGCGAGCGCCGGAAAGATTCCGATTCGTTCTACCGACCCACACAGTAAACTTGAACGCTTTTCCAATGAGATTCTTTCTCCTTCGTAATACGTCAGAACGTAGCGAAGTGCCGTGGGATCGCATTGTGAAAGAGCATCAATATATTTTGTATCAAATTCTGCTGATGTTATCGCTATATAAAAAAATTGATGGAACGGTTCTTTGAACATTCGATATATGAATAGCGCGGAAATGAGTATGACAGCGATGCCTAGTGGAAGTGCGAAAAGCTCCACAAGAGTGAGTGTTGCGAATGCGGTATGGGCAACGGTGACATCGTCGGAAAAAAACGCGATGGCTGCGAGCAGTAAGGATGCTATAAATCCCGTTAGTTGATGAGAGACGAGAAATTTCGTAAATTTTTCTATTTGCTCTTCATATTTTGTAAGTGGTCTTGCTGGTCGTTTATCAGTGGTGGCTTTTTCAAAAATTTTGTCTATCTGTTGTTTGGATGGGATTGTCTTTATTTTGACGAATATTTATACTTTTCTGTGTTTGAGAAATTAAACAAAAGAAAATTATCCAAAATGCATGCGGCGATGGCAGTTCGGGCACAACGCTATGGCATTCTCAAGCGAATCGTCGCCACCCTGCGCTAGCGGAACGCGGTGATGTACTTCAAGATATGGTGTTCCATCCTTCTTGCGCGAGAACGGTGATGGACTACCGCACTCCTGGCAAAAACCTTGGGCGCGACGTAGAACGAGTGCAATGATGTTAGGGTCGCGATCGAAAGCCGTAGTGTGAACTAAAAAGCGTGCAGGCTTCTTGGGCGCCTCTCTCGCAAGACGTTCCAGCTCATTGTCTGGAAGTGCGAAGGATTTCTCAATTCTTGTAGTCAGATCGTCCTGTATGAGCCTGGCGTTAATGGCTTCTCCGAAACTGTCAAGTTTGTCGCGATCCAACTCAAACCATTTGCTTCCATCACTTTCGCGATGAATTTTATTGTATTTAAAGACTCCTGCATATGTGAACGGAAGTTCGTCGTTGTCACGAACGAACGTAAGAATGGGTATGTCTACAATGCCAAGTATTGCTGCATTTGGTTTATAGTGTTCACCAAAGACGTTCCCTTTGCTCTTGAGAAAATATTTTAATTTTTTGTCACGCACGAGCCATTTGTTTGCATAGCGACCACCGTTGAACGTGGCTTTGATGACGACAAAATTTGGCTTGCCATCGCTGTCCAGTACAAACATTCCACCCGATCGCAAGTCGTAGTTCTGGACGAAAATCAATATATCGTAAGGGCTGTAATTTTCTCCGACTACGAAATCGCTCGGCCTTGTTGCATCTGTTATCCATCTGGAAAATCGTCGGTTAAATTCACTCGATATATCCTCGAATGTTGTTAACCCTTGAGCTTTCATTGCTGAATAGACCGCGGAGGATCGGTCGCCGTCGAATCGGGATAAATAGATCGACAAATCTCCGACACGCTTGAAATTCGGTAGCCATCGATTAACGTGCTTCACTTTGTTTTTTATTTCTAATGGAAGGGCGCTATTTAGGGCGGGAGATAGAACCGTTGAGCGTACGTATTCGATAGCGCAGTCGGCCGGTGACAACTGGGCGTTTCGCATTGTTTTGATCCCGAGTTGGTGAAAATTATTTTGAGATAGTAGCTCGAGGATGGTAGGTCGTGAATGGCTAAGGGTGTGAAGCGCGGAAATTTTTTGGATTCGGCAACTACTGGCGATCAGTCTAGGTTTCGCGTGCTCCGCTGTCCACGGAGCGGCTGCAGCGACAGCACAGGGAGCATTGAGTTGATCCTAGCAAGGCCATCAACGCCGCCCTTTCACTATGAAGCGCGACACTCCATTTCTGACGTAGGCGGTCACCGGCAACGTGTTGATTTCGTGAACAAGAACTTGGGATGTCACTGCGTTTTGACGGGTGACCGTGCGCCAGAAAGTTCATAGTCAGTGGGTGAACCTGCTGCTGCCTTCGTCGAAGGTCCGAAGTCGTCCCAGGCGGTTGTCGGACCTTCTGAGAGCGGTCATTAGTTGGCTCAAGCCGTGAAGCCTTGCTACAAGTCCCGCGCGGATGCAGGGGCGATCAATCAGAAGGGCCGGGTCCTCCGCGCGATGCAATGGAGCGACCCAGGATCATGCGTAGCATTGATACAATCCTGAGCGCGCTCGCCGGCATCGGCTTATCAGGTGGCGTATGACCATCCAGGGGAAACAATGGCAGTAGATCTTCAAGACCTTTCTCGGCGCCTGTTCGCCACGGCGAACCAGCTCTGGACGAATACCGAGCTGAGGCCGGACCAATATGCGCAGCCTGTGTTGGCACTGATTGCTCTACGGCAGATGGAGGCGCGGTTCGATGTCGTCGATGCAGAGCTTCCGCGCGGCGGTCGACTCGGCAATCCGACTCCCCCGGATTATCACGCAAAGGGCGCGATTTTCCTGCCGCCGCATGCACGCTTCTCCTATCTGCTTGGCCTGCCGGAGACGGAGAATCTGGCCGAGGCGCTGAACGAGGCGATGAAGGCCATCGCCGAGCACAATCCCGATCTCTCCGGCGTGCTGCCGCAGGGCTACGGCTCTCTGCCCAATTCTGTGCTGCGTGAGCTGTTGCGGCTGCTGCAACCGCTCGCGATTGCAGGCGACGCCTACGGCCTGATCTTCGAATACTTCATGGGCGAGTTCGCCTCCGCCTTCATGCAGAAGGGTGGCGAGTATTTCACGCCGTCCAGCATCGTGAAGCTGATCGTCGAGGTGATCGAACCTTTTCATGGCCGCATCCTCGATCCCGCCTGCGGCTCCGGCGGCATGTTCGTCCATTCTGCCGAATTCGTGAAGCGGCATAACGAAAACCCCGCGCGGGCCATCAGCGTCTATGGCGTGGAGAAGATGGCCGACACGCAGAAGCTGTGTCGGCTCAATCTCGCGGTCCACGGTCTTTCTGGCGATATCCGCGTTGCCAGTAGCTATTACGAAGACCCGCACCAGATGGTGGGCAAGTTCGATTTCGTGATGGCCAATCCGCCCTTCAACCAGAAAGAGGTCGATACCGCCCGCCTGGTGAACGAGGCAGGGCGTGTGGACGCGCGCTTTTCGCTGGGCGTACCCAGCGTCAATAACGCCAACTACCTGTGGATCGGTCTGTTCAATTCCGCTCTCAACGATCACGGCCGCGCCGGCTTCGTGATGGCCAACTCCGCTTCGGACGCGGGCGGTTCCGAGCGGGAGATGCGGCGCAAGCTGATTGAGAGCGGTGCGGTCGATGTAATCGTGTCCACCTCGCCCAATATGTTTTTCACAGTTACTCTGCCAGTGACGCTGTGGTTCCTCGACAAGGGGAAGAAGGGCACCCCTCGCGAGGATCAGGTGCTGTTTATCGACGCGCGCCATATCTTCCGCCTGGTGACGCGTGCCCATCGCGACCTTACGCCTGACCAGATCGAATTCTTGGGCAATATCGTGCGCCTGTGGCGTGGCGAGGACGCGGAACTGGCAGCGGGCAGCGGCGCGCAGATGACCACGCATTTCGAGGACGAAGGCTACAAGGACATCCTCGGCCTGTGCAAAGTCGCCACCCGCGCCGAGATCGCCGCGCAGGACTGGAGCCTGACTCCCGGGCGCTATGTGGGCGTCGCGCCGGGCGAACAGCCCGACGACGAGAATTTCCGCGAGCGGCTGGAAGCTTTGCAGGAAGAGTTGGAGGGGCTAAACGTCGAGGCCACACAGCTTCAGTTTGTGATCGCGCGGAATGTGGCCGAGGTACTTGAGATATGAGTGAAATGGGCTCGCAAGTTCGCCAGCTTGGCGAGGTTGTTCAATTCATCAACGGCGGAGCTTGGAGTCAGAGCGAATACACCGACCATGGAATTCCCGTTGTGCAAGTTTCCAACATCCGTGGAAATCAAATAGATCTATCCGGTTGCAAATATCTGCCAAAGTCCTCTCTCGAAAAGTATGAAAGACATCTAATTCGACAGAACGACTTAATCATTGCAACAGTAGGTTCTCATCCAAGTCAGCCCAACTCTGTCGTCGGGCGACCTGCGATTGCACGCTCAAATGCCGTCAATGCTTTACTGAATCAGAATGCCGTAATCGTGCGATCTACGTGTGACGATGTGGATCAGAAATGGCTCGGGTGGCTGGGGAGAGATCAGCCTTTTCGCGACTACATTATCGGCTGCGCACGAGGTGCCGCCAATCAGGTTCGAATGGCGATTGGTCTACTTAAACTAATGCCGATCAACATCCCCCCCCTCAGAACTCAACGCCGAATAGCGGAGATTTTGGGGGCCTATGACGATCTGATCGAGGTCAACCGTCGGCGGATCGCTGTGCTGGAGGAGATGGCTCGGGGGCTCTTTCATGGCCTTGTTACCATACCGCTAGGTACTCTGCCGCAAGCGGCCGGCGATAACGATAGTATCGTCGTGCCTGCCGGGTGGCAAATCGTGTCCTTAGGAGATTTGGCCGATCTAATTATGGGCCAATCCCCACCATCAGAACTGCTGAACAAGGACGGAATTGGATTGCCGTTTCATCAAGGAGTAACGGATTTCGGAGCCCTTTTCCCAGATAAGCGCGTGTTTTGCACTGCGCAAAACAGGAAGAAAGTGGCTATCCCAGGCGACATTCTTTTTAGTGTTAGGGCACCCGTTGGACGGATTAACTTGGCGACTGAGGACGTGGTCATCGGGCGAGGTGTTTGCTCGATCCGCAGCAAGATCGGGACCCCGTTCTTTCTATTGGCGCATCTACGCGCAACTTTTCACGCGACAGACCTGATCGGTAATGGGGCTATATATAAAGCAGTCGGCCGTGAGGATATCGAGCGAGTTGGAATTGCATTGCCACCATTGGCGATCCGCGACCAGGTCGAAAAGCAACTCAGCCCACTCTACGCATTGCTTTGGGATATTGAGCAATCCAATCGCAATCTTGCCGCAGCACGCGACCTGCTTCTCCCTCGCCTAATCTCTGGCCAGCTTTCTGTCACCCAGGCCGAGCGGGAACAGGAGGCCGCCTGAGATGATGCCGCCCTCACTCTCCAGCGAGTTTTCCGAAGACGCCGCCGTTGAGCAGCCGGCGCTGGCGTTGTTGCAGCAGCTTGGCTGGCAACACGTCAACCTGATCGAGGAAAAGCTGGGGTCGGATAATCCCACCGGCCGCACCAACTTTCGTCAGGCTTGGCTCCCGTCGCGATTGCGCGCGGCGCTCACCAAACTCAACCCCGGACTGTCGGCGGAAGCACTGAAACTGGCCGAGGAGGCGCTGGTGCAGGATCGCTCTGCGCTTTCCCCCATCGCTGCCAATCGCGAGTTTTACTACCTGCTGCGCGACGGCGTCCGTGTGGAGGTGAAGCGCCCGGATGACGGCAAAACCGAAACCGTAACCGTTCGCGTGATCGACTGGCGCGATGTGGCGGCCAATGATTTTCTCGTCGCCAGCCAGGTCTGGATCGAGGGCCTGCTGCATAAGCGTCGTCCGGACACCGTCGGCTTCGTCAATGGCCTGCCGCTGCTTCATGCGGAGTGGAAGGCGCTTTCCAAGCCGATCTTCAACGCCTACGACGAAAACCTGCGCGATTATCGCGACACCATCCCGCAGTTGTTCCCGTTCAACTGCTTTGTGATCCTTTCCAACGGCCATGAATCGCTGATGGGCGGCTCGCATACCGATTTCGATTTCTTCGCGCCGTGGAAACGTCTTGATGAGGATGGCCCGGAAGACCCGAGTCTTGAGACGATGCTGCGAGCCACTTGCGAGCCAGCGCGATTCCTCGACCTGATCGAAAATTTCCTACTGTTTGATGAAGCCAAGGGCGGTCTGCGCAAGGTGGTAGGCAAATACCATCAGGTGCTGGGCGTGAACCGCGCGATGGCTGCGGTGGCGCATGTCGGCCAGAACAAGGGCCGCCTCGGGGTGTTCTGGCACACGCAGGGATCGGGCAAGTCCCTTTCCATGGTGATGTTTGCGGAAAAGGTGCTGCGGCGCCTGGGCGGGAATTTCACCTTTGTGATCGTGACCGACCGCACAGAGCTGGACGACCAGATTGCGGGGCAATTCGCCAGCGTTGGCGCGCTCACCAAGGATACGCAACAGGTGCAAGCAGATAGCCGGGCGCATCTGCGGGAATTGCTGGCAGGAAACGAGCGTTACGTCTTCACTCTGATCCAGAAATTCTCGACCGCTGATCGGGAGCCAATGCCAGTGCTCTCCGAGCGTTCCGACATCATCGTGATTACCGACGAGGCGCACCGCAGCCAGTATGACCAGCTCGCCGCGAATATGCGCGCGGCGCTGCCCAACGCCGCCTTCATCGGCTTCACCGGCACGCCGCTGATCCAGGGCGAGGAAAGCCGCACTCGTGAGGTGTTCGGCGATTACGTCTCGGTCTACGACTTCGCGCAATCCGTCCGCGATGGTGCGACGGTGCCACTCTACTATGAATCGCGCAAACCCGAGCTTCAGCTCAACGCTGACGAGCTGAAGGAGGAACTGGACGAGCTGCTCGATGAGGTGGACTTGAGCGAGGAGCAGGAGAAGAAGCTCCAACGCGAATTCGGCCGACAATACACGCTCATTACAAACCCCGACCGGCTCGACAAGGTGGCCGATGATGTAGCGCTCCACTTCGCCATGCGCGGATATCGCGGCAAGGCGATGTTCGTTGCCATCGACAAGGCAACCGCGGTTTCTATGCATGATCGCGTTACGGCGGCGGTCGCTCGGCTGATCGCGGCGGATGAGAAGGCGCTCAAGACTGCGCATGAAGCGGAAGGCGCGGCTATTGCCGAGCGACTGTTGTGGTTGCGTGAGCTCGATATGGCCGTGGTTGTCAGCCAGAGCCAGAACGAGATCGGCGACCTCAAGAAAAAGGACCTCGATATCCTCCCCCACCGGGAGCGGATGCAGAAAGAAGACCTGGAGGAGAAGTTCAAGGACAAAAACGACCCGCTGCGGCTCGTCTTCGTCTGCGCTATGTGGATCACTGGCTTTGACGTACCCAGCATCGGCACTGTCTATCTCGACAAGCCGATGAAAAACCACACTCTGGTGCAGACCATTGCGCGCGCCAACCGCAACGCGCCGAGCAAGACCAGCGGCGTGATCGTCGATTACGTGGGCGTGTTCAACAATCTGCAGAAGGCACTGGCGATCTACGCCGGCAGCGCGGGCGGCGCCGACAAGGACGAAACGCCGATCAAGGATAAGGACGCCTTGGTCAAGGCGTTGGAAGTGGCGCTGGAACAGGCACGGAGCTTCACGCAGCCGCTGGCTGTCGATACCGATGCGATCATGGCGGCAGATACCCTTTCCCGTCTCGGCCTGATCGCCAAGGCTGTGGAGGTGCTGATCGCGCCTGATGAGAGGCGGAGGGAGTTTGGCCGCCTCGCCGGCGCGGTGACCAAGGCCTATAAGGCGTTGCTGCCCGATGAGCGGGCCGCGCCCTATCTCAAGCCGGTTGCGGTGTTCCACATGCTGGCGGACGCTGTGAAGGCTAAGCTCGGCCCGACGGATATTTCCGCCATTCAGGCGAAGATCGCCGAATTGCTGGACGAGAAACTGGAAGGCGTCGCCATCCTGACGCCTATCGTTGAAGGTGCAGGCGCCGATGGGCGCGTCGATCTCTCCGGCATCGATTTCGGCAAGCTGGTTAAGTTGTTCGAGAAGAGCCCCAAGGTCGCTGCCGAACGCGCGCGGGAGAAGGCCGAGGACAAGGTCAAGAAGATGGCCGAGGCCAACCCGACCCGCGTCGATCTGGTCGAGAAGCTGGAAAAGCTGGTGGCCGAATACAACGCGGGCTCCATTGACGCGGAAAAGTTCTTCGAGGCGCTGAAAGAATTCGTCGCCGGCCTCTCCGAGGAGGAACAGCGTGCCGCCCGCGAAGGGCTGACAGAGGAGGAGCTGGCTATCTTCGACTTGCTTACCACCCCGGAGCCGAAGCTAACCGGGGCCGAGGAGGTGGAGGTAAAACGCGTTGCGAGGGCGCTGCTAGCTAAGCTCCACGAGCTAGTAGACGGTGTGGACTGGTTGCGCGGCCAGGAAACGCGCGGCGCTGTGTGGTCCGAAATCCGGCATCGACTGAACGAATTGCCGCAGGAACCCTATCCAGATGCCCTGTGGAACGCGAAGGTCAACGAAGTGTGGGATTTTGTGACGCGCCACTATGCCGGCGAGGGCTGGCGTATTCATTAGTGCTCACCCGGGTACTGGACGCACAGCTATTCATCCTAGCGCTGCGCCTGGTGACTGGGTGACGACTATTTTGTGCAATCGAGTGCACCGCGAGCCTAGCTTAACAAGCTATTGGCGAATTATCAGGGTCAACGGGACCGACCAAAGAAGTGTGTGCGCTTGGCACATAAGTTTTTGATACTCCCCCGCGGTGCGGGGAGGCATCCGAAATTCTCCATTGAGTCTCAAGCATCGTGAACAATACTCACGCGTATTGCGCACGCTGCGATTTGCAACTCACTCCATCAGACAAAATTCGACGTATAATTGCCGTGCCCATCCGGTTGTTTTTCTGTGATGTATTCGTCACGGTTCTTGAACTTTATCCCAAGACTGCCATGGTCGACGCCGAGAGAGCCGGGAGATCGACCAGGAGGTATCGCCAACGAGGATGTCGGCACCAAACGATAGGTTGAACCGGATGGGCATCAATAATCAAGGCACCCTCTTCAGCGGCTTTGCCCACTTGACATCAAAGGCGGAGCTTTGCCAGTTTCTTGGTATCTCTGCAGGGAAACTAAATTTCCTCCTGTACAAACTCAATCCAGAGTATCGCTACAAGACTGAAATAATAAGGAAGCGAAGCGGTGACGACCGAAAGCTTCGGGTCCCAGTGCCGCTTCTCAAAAAGATTCAGAAAATTATAGCGTCCGAGTTGGCGAAAGAGTATCGCCCGCGGCAGCATGTGTATGGATACGTAAAGGGCAAGAATATTGCCCAAAAGGCTCGTATTCATGTTGCGCAAAAATGGGTTGCTCGAGTCGATTTGAAGGATTTCTTCCCGTCAGTTAATTTCGGTCGAGTGTTCGGTGTTTTCAAGGGGCACCCATTTAATTTTAGTGACGAACTCGCGACAGTGCTGGCGCAAATAGTGATGGACGGCAATGAATTGCCCCAAGGAGCTCCAACTTCGCCAATTATCTCGAATTTCATATGTAGGTCACTTGATTTTGAATTGAAACGCATGGCAAAGGAGCATCGTTGCCTCTATACGCGTTATGCGGACGACTTGATTTTCTCGACAAATCTGAAGCGTTTGAGTCCTCAAATATGCTCTCCGGCATCGCCCGATGGCGTTTCAATCCAAGCTAACGTCGGAGACAGCCTGCGAGGATTAATTGAGCGGCAGGGGTTCAAGGTCAATGATGCAAAGACTAGAATATTCGATAGAAGTGGTCGCCAGCAGGTAACCGGAATTACGGTCAACGAAAAAGTCAATGTCAGCCGAGAATATATTCGTGGGCTCAGAACTGTCCTGCACGTCTGGTCGAAATTTGGCGAAGAGTCTGCTACTTCGTGGTTCTTCTCTAATCACTACAAGCGCAATCGACCTGGTTGGAAAAGTACGCCGCCAGATTTTCGTGAAGTAATTCGAGGCAGGCTGGAATTTGTACGTTTCATCAAGGGGGCAGAGGACACAACCTACCTCGCATTAGCAAAGAAATTGGTGAAGTTGGACGATGGTTTCTCGTTGGGTGTGGAGGAGAAAATTCAAATGAGTTCGCCTCGTCTAATGCTTTATACCGAGGGTGTGACGGACACTATCCACCTGCGACATGCGTTTCGGCGATTCAAGGCGGATGGGCAGTACACCGACTTGAACGTCGACTGGGCTGACCATTCGGACCGCCCACGGGGAGAGGGTAAGCTGTGGCAAAATTGCCTGAGTGACGCGAAGCGTGATGAATTTCGACATCAAACGCAAGTTTATGTTTTTGATCGTGATAGTGAATTTGCAAAAAAAGCCGAGGATAAATATGGGAAATTGAAACATCATGGGAACAATGTGTACTCCCTTGTCTTGCCAATCCCCGAGCACAGATTGGGGTGCCAACAGATTTGCATCGAACACTTATATTTCAATGAATTTCTCTGGCAAAAGGATGCTCAAGGTAGGCGTCTGTTTGCACGAGAAGAGTTCGAGCAAGATGGCAATCACGTTGGAAATGAAGAAGTCATCTACCGTCATCCGAAGGCGACGACTCTCATCGTTGATGCGGACGTTGTCGGCTACGGTAGCTTGCGTAGCAAACCCGTGGTCATGAGCAAAAAGCAATTCGCCGATGCGGTAGATCAAGGTATCAAGCCGTTCGATTCGCCTTCATTAGTCGGGTTTCAGGGCGTATTCGATATACTGCGGGACCTAGCAAAGAATTTGACCGGGGATGTGAAAATGGAGGCGTCTGATTTGACTTGAATAAAATCGAGTCTCAGTGAGAATAAGAGTGTTGATTGCAATATTCGCGTTAATCGAGGGCCTCGCCATTCCGTCAATTCGCTGTGCTCTTCACGGCTTTTGTTTCAGCTCGTGATGAAACCAAGTCTGCATACTCCGACTTGAAAGCTGTATCGTCGAGCAGGTTCATGCCAAGGAGACGCTGCCGGTCCGAGGGAGCCAATGACTTCACTTTGATGGCCCACTGTCGACGAAAATCCGTCAATCTTCGCTCGATTTCAGTGTCAAGCTGCCTGAAGATGCGCTGATCTGTACAGAATGAGAAGGCTGCGCCCCAGGCTCGAACGGTATTCGAGATACGCCAGTAAGTACCCAACAGCGTCGGGTCGTTCACAAACTGCAGTTGCATCTTCGTGCGGATATTGAGATGTCTTTCACTCATCAAAGCAATTTTGCAGAGTGCATCCACCTTTTCGAGTAATGAAGTTCGAGCAGGCTTCCCTGGCGAGATGGCCTCTGGTGAGACATCACATCCGAGGAATGAGAATCCCTTCCTCGTCTCGCCCGCCGCAGCCTTCGACGAGTCGGAATCTTTACCTCGCGTCGGAGGGTCGTAAGCATCGAGCTTGAACTGGTAGAGCGAGTGCTTAAGCTCCTTCAACCTCTTGAACGCTTGGCTTCGATTGGGCGCAAAGATGATGAGATCGTCGATGTAGCGTACTGACATGCAGTCGCTGCTGTTGAGGTGCACATCGATGTCGTGCAGAAGCAGATTGCATAGCAAAGGCGACAGGCAAGAGCCCTGTGCCACACCGCGTGACGACAGCGGGAAAAGCTCCTTGTGTTCCCTCAATTCCGCGATGTTCTCAAGCTCGACTTGGATAGCATTCTTTAGCAATGCATCGAACTCGGGGTCCTCGGTATGCTTCGTTACGAGTGCGAGCAGCGCGTCTTTCGGGACCTGCGTGAAGAAGTCCTTGATGTCAGTGCGAATGTAGAACGGGTAATGGACCGCGCCTCGGTACGTGCGCTCGATGGCCTTCGCTACGCCTCCATCCTCTACACCGCCGAAGTTCAGCCACTTCTTCTGGACATCCTTCACGAACTTCATGCCGCTCAGCACGTCGAGAATCGCCCGCTGAACGACACGCGATTTGATGGGGGCGATGACGATAGGTCGACGGGTCGTCTTGTTTGGCTTTTTGGCCGCGACGCCGCGAGCTGGTGGGAATTTGAAGGTACCTGCAACCAATTCTTTGCGGAGCGCCCCCAGATGTTTGTCGAGTGCGAGTTGGAAATTCTTCGCTTCGTCGCGGGTGCTTTCGGACGTTGAATTCAGGGCGTTCGTGAGAACGGCGCGCGCCGCTTTGCGGAGATTGGGTGTGCGGCAAACCTTCTTATAGAGAGGGCCCATGCTTCTGCTTCTTGTTGGGTACGGGGCCGCATTGGTTCGCTTGCCCCAAGCCCAGGGAGGTCAGTTTCCTGCGGGCGCGCCGATGCTATGGCTGACCCGTCCGGCGATACATTGCTGCACGCCGGGCGCACCGTGCGAATTTGCGGTTCCGGTGGCCGGACCACTCAGCACGAGGCACAAGAACAAAGCGCAAGCCGAGAGGCAGCCGCCGAAGCGCTCGCCGCTGGCACGTTTTTGCTTTCGACCTGAAACGCCACTTTTGCCTCCCATTCTGGGCTTTTTGCCCAGGCTGGCAAGCGCTGCGAAGCGTCAGGCCCGCCCAAGCCTGAAAATAAAGTCTACCGACCGTCCAATGCGACCTCAAAACGGCTGAAGCTACGGTGCTAAGGCGGACTACAGGGCTCGGGCTGTTTCCTGCGGGCGCGCCGATGCTATGGCTGACCCGTCCGGCGATACATTGCTGCACGCCGGGCGCACCGTGCGAATTTGCGGTTCCGGTGGCCGGACCACTCAGCACGAGGCACAAGCAAACTGGGTCATTGATACCAGAAATATCTGGTGCATGCAATGTCGCCACTAGATGACACCGGTGCATGCGTGGCCAATGTCAGGGGAGCGCAGTCTCCCCCCTTCAGGGATGGAACTCCCGGAATGCGTCGCAGTGGCAGCACACGAGCTATAAAAAAGACCCACAAATTTCTCAACTTGTGGGTCTGTTTTTCTCAGATTATGCATCTACCTACAGGCGTGAGTTACACGTCAATATTCCCCGCCCGCAACGCATTCGACTCGATAAACGCCCGCCGCGGCTCGACATCATCCCCCATGAGGGTAGTAAAGATCCCATCCGCAGCAATCGCGTCTTCGATCTGCACACGCAGCAGACGCCGCACTGCCGGATCCATCGTCGTTTCCCACAGCTGCTCGGGGTTCATCTCGCCGAGGCCCTTATAGCGTTGCTTGGAGACGTTCCGCTCAGCATCCGCGAGCAGCCACTTCATCGCGCTCTTGAAGTCCGCCACGGCCATGCTGCGCTCACCGCGCTTGATGACCGCACCTTCCCCAATAAGCCCCTTGAACGTATTCGCCGTCGTCACGAGCTGCTGATAATCCGCCGTGTGCTGGAATTCCTGGTCGATGACCGAAACCCGCACGTTGCCGTGATGCGTCCGCTCGACATGCAGCGCCCGCTGTTCGCGAACCGCGTCATACGAAGGCACCACGCGCACTTCGTTCTTCAGCGCTTCATCATGCAACGCAGCGTGCAGCGCCTTCGCCGAAGCCTCGGTCGACTCCTCGCTGGAGAGATCGATCACCACGCCATCCATGACGGCTTCCAGCGCAGCCGGGTCATACAACCGGCTCAACCGATCGATCACGCTCTGCGACAGCAGATACGACCTTGCCAGCTCCCCAAGCGCATCCCCAGAAATCGCGGCCGCATTCTCACCCGGCACCAGCTCCGACCCTTGCAGCGCCAAGCGCAGCATATGCGCGTTGAGCTCCACGTCATCCTTCAGATACCGCTCGTCCTTGCCCGCCTTGATCTTGTAAAGCGGCGGCTGCGCGATATACACGTACCCGCGCTCGATCATGTCCGGCATCTGGCGATACAGGAACGTGAGCAGCAGCGTCCGGATGTGCGCACCGTCGACGTCCGCGTCGGTCATGATGATGATGCGGTGATAGCGCAGCTTGTCGAGGTTGTAGTCTTCCTTGCCGATGCCGCACCCAAGCGCGGTCACGAGCGTGACGATCTGTTCCGACGACAGCAGCTTGTCGTAGCGCGCCTTCTCGACGTTCAGCACCTTGCCGCGCAGCGGCAGGATCGCCTGGAACTTCCGGTCACGCCCTTGCTTCGCCGACCCACCAGCCGAGTCACCCTCGACGATGTAGATTTCGCACTTCGCCGGGTCTTTCTCCTGGCAGTCCGCGAGCTTGCCCGGCAGGCCGACGCCGTCGAGCACGCCCTTCCGACGCGTCATCTCACGCGCCTTCCGCGCAGCATCACGCGCCCGAGCAGCTTCGACGATCTTCCCGCAGATGATCTTCGCGTCGATCGGCGTCTCAAGCAGGAACTCTTCGAGCGCCTTCGCGACAACTTCCTCAACCGGCGCACGAACCTCGGACGAAACCAGCTTGTCCTTCGTCTGCGAGCTGAACTTCGGCTCCGGCACCTTCACGGAGAGCACGCACGACAGCCCTTCGCGCATGTCGTCGCCGGTCGTCTCGACCTTCGCCTTCTTCGCGATTTCGTTGTCGGTGATGTACTTGTTGATGACGCGCGTCATCGCGGCCCGCAGGCCGGTCAGGTGTGTGCCGCCGTCGCGCTGCGGAATGTTGTTCGTGAAGCACAGCACGTTTTCGTTGTAGCTGTCGTTCCACTGCATCGCGACTTCGACGCCCACGCCGTCCTTCTCGCCGTTGGCGAAGAACACCGTCGGGTGCAGGTTGGTCTTCGTCTTGTTGATGTACTCGACGAAGCCCTTCACACCGCCGGCGAACGCGAAATCGTCTTCCTTGCCCGAGCGCAGGTCCGTGAGACGAATCCGCACGCCGTTGTTCAGGAACGAGAGTTCACGCATCCGCTTCGCGAGGATGTCGTAGTGATACTCGACCGTGCCGAAAATGGTCGGATCGGCCATGAAGTGCACTTCGGTGCCGCGGTTCTCGGTGTCGCCGGTCACGGGCATCGGCGACACTTCCACGCCGTCCACCACCTCGAGCACGCGATCCTGCGCGACGCCGCGGTGGAACTCCATGAACCGCTTCTTGCCGTCGCGGCGCACGGTGAGGCGCAGCCAGCTCGACAGCGCGTTCACGCACGACACGCCCACGCCGTGCAGGCCGCCCGACACCTTGTAGCTGTTCTGGTCGAACTTGCCGCCGGCGTGCAGCTCGGTCATCACGATCTCGGCGGCGCTGCGCTTCGGCTCGTGCTTGTCGTTCATCTTCACGTCGGTCGGAATCCCGCGGCCGTTGTCGGTCACGGAAATCGAGTTGTCGGCGTGAATCGTCACGTGGATGTCGTTGCAGTACCCGGCCAACGCTTCGTCGATCGAGTTGTCGAGCACCTCGAACACGAGGTGGTGCAGACCGGTGCCGTCCGACGTGTCGCCGATGTACATCCCGGGGCGCTTGCGCACCGCTTCCAGACCTTCGAGGATCTGGATCGACGAGGCGCCGTAGCTGCTGTTATCGGGTTGCGAATTGTGCTGTTCACTCATGGATATCTTCCGGTTCTGCGAGGCCACTCAAGCGGCGGCGCGGTGCGTTTTCTTGCGAAAACGCCGGGCCGCTCCAGTTTTCCTGGCCCGTCCTAGGCGCCGTCAGGGCACCAAAGGGGCGGGTTGTCGGTTCGCCATAAAAACGCCAAAGGGGCTTGCCGCCCCCTGGTGTGTGTCTTGATGTCGTGCGCGTCAGATGCGCATCGGCATCACGACATACTTGAACTCGTCGTTCTCGGGCACGGTGATCAGCGCGCTCGAGCTGGCGTCGCCGAGGCTCACCTGCACGGTGTCGACCTTCAGGTTCGCGAGCACGTCGAGCAGATACGTGACGTTGAAGCCGATGTCGACGGTATCGCCCTGGTAGGCGATTTCGAGTTCTTCCTGCGCCTCTTCCTGATCGGCGTTGGTCGACATGATCTTCAGCTGGCCCGGCGCGATGATGCAGCGCACGCCCTTGAACTTGTCCGAAGTCAGGATCGCCGCGCGCTGCAGCGAACGCTGCAGTTCTTCACGGCCGATCTCGAACGTGTTCTTGTGCGCCTTCGGGATCACGCGCTGGAAGTCGGGGAACTTGCCCTCGACGAGTTTCGACACGAGCTCGACCTGGCCGAACGTGAACTTGGCCTGGGTTTGCGCGATGTCGATGGTGACGGTGTCGTCGATGTCTTCGAGCAGGCGCTGCAGCTCAAGAATCGTCTTGCGCGGCACGATGACTTCCTGGCGGCCGAACGTGCCGCCTTCGAGCTTCATCGACGAGAACGCGAGGCGGTGGCCGTCGGTGGCCACGGCCATCAGCTGGTCGCCGTCGACGACGAGCAGCATGCCGTTCAGGTAGTAGCGGATGTCCTGCTGCGCCATCGCGAAGTGCACCATGCCGAGCAACTGGCGGAACGACTTCTGCGGGACGGTGAGCGTGGCGCCGAAATCCTTCGCCTGCGCGACGGTCGGGAACTCGTCGGCCGCGAGCGTCTGCAGCGCGAAGCGGCTCTTGCCCGATTGAACGGTGAGGCGCTTGTCGGCGAGCGACAGCGTGACCTGGCCGTCAGGCATCGCGCGCAGGATGTCGAGCAGCTTGCGGGCCGCGACGGTGGTCGCGACCTGGTCGCCGCCGACGCCGAAATCGGCGCGCGTGGTGATCTGCAGCTCCAGGTCGGTCGACAGGAACGAAACGTCCGGGCCGTTCTTGGTGATCAGCAGGTTGGCGAGGATCGGCAACGTATGGCGGCGTTCGACGATGCCGCTGACCGTTTGCAGCGGCCTGAGGAGGGTGTCTCGTTCGGTCTTGACCAGTTGCATAGAGTTCCTTCGTTGAGTAACGGCCTGCAGCGCAGCAGCCTCGCAGCGCCCCGCCAGCCGGGCTCTTGGCCCGCCACCACCGGGGCGGTCAAACCAGTATTGTGCCTCAAAACCGAACCGCCCCCCTTAAATTGGGGCGGAGGCCGAATTATCAAGCGCGGTGCGCGCGCTCAACCCTTCAGCGTCTGTTCCAGCACGTGCAGCTCGTGGTTGAGCTGCGCGTCCTTGCTGCGCTCGTCGGCGATCTTGCGCACCGCGTGCAGCACGGTGGTGTGATCGCGCCCGCCGAACAGCTCGCCGATCTCCGGCAGGCTCTTCTGCGTGAGTTCCTTCGCCAGGTACATCGCAATCTGCCGCGGCCGCGCGATGTTCGCGGGGCGCTTCTTCGAATACATGTCCGCGACCTTGATGTTGTAGAAGTCGGCGACGGTCTTCTGGATGTTCTCGACCGAAATCTGCCGGTTCTGCACGGTCAGCAGGTCCTTCAGCGCTTCCTTGGTCAGTTCGATCGAGATCTCGCGGCCGTGGAACTTCGAATACGCGAGGATCTTGCGCAGCGCGCCTTCGAGCTCGCGCACGTTGGAGCGCAGGTGCTTCGCGACGAAGAACGCGACATCTTCCGACAGGTTCACGCCTTCCGACTGCGCCTTGCGCATCAGGATCGCGACGCGCATCTCGAGCTCGGGCGGCTCGATCGCGACGGTGAGGCCCGAGTCGAAGCGCGAGATCAGGCGATCGTCGATGCCCGAGATTTCCTTCGGATACGTGTCGCTGGTGATGATCACCTGCGCCTTGTTCGCGACCAGCGCCTCGAACGCGTAGAAGAATTCCTCTTGCGTGCGCGATTTGCCGGAGAAGAACTGGATATCGTCGATCAGCAGCAGGTCGAGCGAATGGTAGTAGCGCTTGAAGTCGTCGAACGCCTTGCGCTGGTACGCCTTCACCACGTCCGACACGTATTGCTCTGCGTGGATGTAGCGAATCCGCGCGCCGGCCTTGTCGAGCAGCAGCTGGTTGCCGATCGCGTGGATCAGGTGGGTCTTGCCGAGGCCGACGCCGCCGTACAGGAACAGCGGGTTGTACGAGATGCCGGGGTTGTCCGCGACCTGGATCGCAGCGGCGCGCGCGAGCTGGTTCGCCTTGCCGGTCACGAAGTTGTCGAACGTGAGCACGGGGTTCAGCTTCGAACGTTCGTACATCGAATCGGCTTCGCCGCCGTTGGTGGGCGCGGCGCCCGGGCCCGGACGCCACGTGCGGCGGCCGGCCGCCGCTTCATGCGCGGGCAGGCTGGGCAGGTCGATATCGGCGTCGTCGGCATTCAGGTGGTGCGCGGCGGCCGCCGACGGCGTCATCGGCACGTCGGCCGGCGCGCTGGGCGCGGCGGCGGCATTCGCGGCGAGGTTGGCGGCGATCGCGGCGACCGTCGCGGCCGGGCCGCTCGGCGCCAGCGGCGCGCGCGGGGCAGCCGGTGCGGCGCCGGTCGCGGGCGCTGCGCTGCGCATGCCGGCCTTCGGATCGAGGACGAACTGGACTTCGATCGGCGCGTTCCAGAAATCACGGGCCAGATCGGAGATCCGGCCCGAAAACTGGCTCTTGACCCAGTCCAGCTTGAAACGGTTCGGCGCGGCGATGGACAGCGTGTTCGCCGACGCATCGAAGGCCACCGGGGCCAAGGGTTTGATCCACGTCACGTACTGCTGGGGCGTCAGCTCGCGCTCCAGCAGTGCGGAACAGTGTTGCCAGAAATCGTTCAT